>NZ_JAPVXH010000001.1:0-2707390 GCF_027109175.1 Kosakonia sp. SOY2 | reverse complement strand
TCATTTAAGAGCCGCATCTCTAACGAGATGCGGTTTTTTTTCGTCTGTTATTTCTATAAAAAGGGCAATCGCGCCCTTTTTACCGTATGTCACTCCCAGCGTTTAAGCAGCAGGCTGGCGTTCACGCCACCAAATCCGAAGCCATTTGATAAGGCATAACGTATCTCCAGCGGCTGCGCAGTCAGCGCAACTAAATGCAGCCCTTCTGCCTCGGTATCTGGGTGATGCAAATTCAGCGTTGGCGGTACAACCTGATCACGTAAAGCCTGGATAGTGAAAATAGCTTCGATACCGCCTGCTGCGCCCAACAAGTGGCCCGTTGCGGATTTAGTTGAGGTAATTGCAACCGGAGCGTCACCAAAAAGCCCCTTAATCGCCGCCAGCTCTCCTTTATCACCCACTTGTGTTGAGGTCGCATGCGCATTGATATGCTGAATGTCCGCAGTGGTAATCTCAGCCTGGCGAATGGCTGCTTCCATGGCGCGACGCGCACCGTTACCATCTTCCGGGCCTGCCGTCAGATGATATGCATCCGCGCTGGTTCCGTATCCTACCAGTTCTGCCAGCGGTGTCGCACCGCGTGCCTGGGCATGTTCCAGCGATTCGATAACGAGCAATCCAGCGCCTTCTCCCATTACAAAACCATCACGATCGCGATCAAATGGCCGCGATGCTGCTGTTGGATCGTCGTTAAAACTGCTTGAAAGTGCTCTTGCAGCCGCGAAACCGGCAAGACTAACCCGGTGTATTGCCGCTTCACTGCCCCCACACAACGCAATATCCGCTTCACCGCTACGGATCATGCGCGCGGCATCGCCGATGGCCTGCGCACCGGCAGCACAGGCGGTAACCGGTGCGCCAATGGGGCCGCGAAAGCCATGTGCAATGGAAACATGCCCGGCAGCGAGGTTGGCGAGGAAAGAGGGGATGGTAAAAGGGGAGAGTCGACGCGGCCCACGATCATCCGTTGTGCGCACAGCATTGGCGATTTCGTTAAACCCACCGATCCCGGTCGCAATTACCGTGGCAGTACGGTTTTTTTCCACTTGATCCTGTGGAAACCAGTTCGCCTGCGTCAGGGCTTCTTTTGCCGCTACCAGCGCGAACTCAATAAAACGATCCATCTTTTTGCGTTCTTTGGCGGGAATAGCCACCAGTGGATCAAAACCGTACTGCGGATCCTCTTCAATAGACGGAACCTGACCTGCCACTTTGCAGGGAATATCATCGACAACCTCATCTGCAAGCCGGGAAATCCCGGATTTTCCCTGTAATAGGGATTGCCATACGTGCGAGACACCACAACCCAGCGGGCTGACAATTCCCATACCTGTTACCACGATGCGTTTTGTTGAAACGCTCATCATCAATTCTCCTGAAATTTCACGCTGTTTGCGGTTTTTTCATTAAGGGAACCAGCAGCGCAGCGATTAAAAAACCTAACATGATCAGATAAAAAGCATCTGAAAACGCTTGTGTCCGGGCCTCACGCAACGTGATGGCCGAAAGATTCTTTAGCGCAGCACTGCTGGCGATATCGGGTGAAATCCCCTGGCTAACCAATCTGCTGATGTTGCTCTGCACGAATTCCGTGACGGAAAGAGAGGCATTATTGAGATGATCCGCGAGGCGGCTGTAGTGCAAATTGGTTCGGTCATTAATCACGGTACCGCACAAGGCGATGCCAATCGCGCCGCCCAGATTGCGCATTAAATTGAACAGACCTGATGCCAGCTTTAGCCGCGCCGGCGGCAGGCTGCCAAGCGTCAACGTGACCGTCGGGGCAACCGCAAATTGTTGCGCCAGGCCGCGAAATGCTTGCGGTAACAGTAGTTCTTGCGCTCCCCATTCATGGGTGAGCGGAATAAAACTGTACATCGACAACGCAAATCCAAGCAGCCCTGCCATCAGTAGCCAGCGTAGGTCGACCCGATTCGCAAGCCACGCATAGAACGGGATCGACAGCACCTGAAAAAGGCCAGTGGAAAACACCGCCAGACCAATTTCCAGTGCGCTAAAGCCGCGCACCGTGCCAAGAAATAATGGCGTTAGATAGATCGTAGCAAAGATGCCAACCCCTGCCATAAACGAGAAGTAGCAGCCCAGCGTGAACGTTCTGTCCTTCAGCGCACGCAGATCCATCACCGGCTGCGTATGGCGTAGCGTGCGAACAACAAAAAAGATGCCGCACAGTAACGCCACCCAGCCAGTCATCGCTAATGTGTTGTCGTCAAACCAGCCCCAGCGTGGGCCTTCTTCGAGGGTATATTCCAGACAGCCCAGCGATACCGCGAGCAGCAGGATGCTCAGATAATCCGCGCCGCGCAATAGCGACGGATTTGGCGTATCAATTTTTACCAGCAGTGGCACGGCGAAGGTGATATAAATCCCCGGTACGATGTTGATATAAAAAAGCCAGTGCCAGCTGAAGTTCTCGGTTATCCAGCCACCGACGGTGGGGCCGAGCGTTGGTGCCAGCGATGCCAGCCCGCCAATCGTCGCAGCAGCGATGACGCGTTGTTTTCCCTGGAAAAAGGCAAAGGCGGTGGTGAAAACCAGCGGGATCATCGAGCCACCTGCCAGCCCTTGTAATGCGCGAAAAGCGATCATACTTTGGATATTCCACGCCCAGCCGCAGAGCAGGCTCATCACCGTAAACCCGGCGGCGGAGGCGGCAAAGAGCCAGCGCGTGGACATCACCCTCGCCAGCCAGCCGGAGAGGGGAATAATGATGATTTCGGCAATCAGATAACTGGTTTGTACCCATACTGTTTCATCATCGCCGGCAGAAAGCCCTCCGCCGATATCCCGTAGCGACGCCGACACGATCTGGATATCAATCAGGGCGATAAACATGCCCACACACATTGTCGCGAAGGCAAATACTTTCTGACTCACCGGCATTGAAACGCCCGGTTGCAGCGGTACCGCATCGGTGGTGCTCATTGCGCGCTCTTTTCGTCAACGGTAACGATGACAGAAAAACCGGGGCGCAATACGCCGAGTTTTGCCGCTTCACCCTCCAGCGTGATACGCACGGGTACACGCTGGACAATCTTGGTGAAATTTCCGGTGGCATTTTCTGCCGGGAGAAGACTAAATCGTGAACCGGTCGCGGGGGAAACGCTGAGAACATGGCCGTAGAACGTTCGACCCGGCATAACATCCGCCACAATGGTCGCACGTTGCCCTGGGCGCATATGGGCTAGCTGGCTCTCTTTGAAATTGGCGTCGACCCACAAGCCTTCCGCGGGAACCAGTGAAAGCAGCTGCGTGCCGCCGCCGACGAAGGAGCCGGACCAGGCCCGGCGATTGCCTATAACGCCATCGAACGGGGCGCGGATCTCGGTATAGTTCAGGTTTAATTTCGCGATATCAAGATTCGCCTGGGCTTGTTGCAGCGCGGCTTGCGTCTGTTTTTCCCGTGCATCAAGCACGGCCAGCTGGCGCGTGGTGACAGCGTTATCCGCCTGCGCTTTGCTCTCCTGTGCACGTGCCTGGCGATAATCCGCAGCCGCGTTTTCCCGCACCTGCGCAGAAACGGCACTGGACATGACCAGCGCGCTGTAACGGCGGTTGTCATTGGCTGACTTCTCACTCACCGCTTTAGCAGCAGCCAGCGATGCTGTTGCGCCTTCAATGGTTGCCAGCTGTAACTGACGCGTCGCGGCGATATCAGCCAGCGCCGCCCGTTGCGCGGCGACTTCGCCAGCGGCTTTCGCCAGTGCAGCCTGGTAATCCCTGTCATCAAGGCGGACTAAAAGGTCGCCTTTTTTGACCAGCATATTGTCCTGAACGGCAATCTGCTGGACATAACCGGACACTTTACTGGAGATGGCGCTGATATCACCACCCACGTAGGCATCGTCGGTGGACTGAATAAATCGCCCGCTTTGCCACCAGTACACGCCGTAACCCGCAGCGGCTACCAGCGCTGCGGCTAACAGCAGCAGAGTGAGTGCCTTTTTCTTGTTACTGAGCGTCATGATCGCGGCTCACATGGTGAAGCGGGGCGAATTTTTGCGTGTTATCGCCCGTGCGTTTGCGTTGCAAATAATCGTGGCGGTAATGGATAACCGGCGCAGCCGCAGGACCAGGCACCAGGGCATATTTCTCCGGTGTAATGGGTTCGCCGGTTGCTTTATCAATGAGAATGGTCTCGACCGGGCGCTGTGTTTCACGCTCGACTAACTCTATTTGCGCGCCTTCTGGCGAGAAGTGGCGATTCCCCCATTCCACCAGAGCAAGGATCACTGGGCGAAAATCGCGCCCGAGAGCCGTCAGGTGATATTCATAGCGCGGCGGTGTTGTGCTGTAGCTCACTTTTTCCAGCAGCCCGTCATCAACCAACTCTTTCAGACGACGAGAGAGAATGTTGGGGGCGACATTGGCGCTTTTCTGGAACTCATCAAAACGTGTGAAACCGGCTAAAGCGTCACGCAGGATTATTATGCTCCAGCTGTCACCAATGCGGCCTAAGCTGCGGGCGATGGGGCAGGGAGCGTTGCAAAGCGGTTCATTTTTCATGGTCTGACCCGGTTACTGGTTAGATTCTGCGCTTACGGTGACATAGTGACTTTCAAAATGCAAGTGACTATCTTTGCGCCCTGAATTCCTTACTTTTGCTTCTCCGGCAAAAAACCTATGCGTTTTCGCCTCTTTTTCCCCTCACTGAAGCGGGGAATAATCAGCGCAACGAAACAATACGAAATCAGAAAGAGGAATTCTTATGGCTATCCCTGCATTTGGTCTTGGCACCTTCCGTTTGACTGACGAAGCGGTTATCGCTTCTGTGAAAAATGCCCTTGAACTGGGTTATCGCGTGATTGATACCGCGCAGATCTACGGTAACGAAGCTGCCATTGGCGAAGCGCTGGCACAGAGCGGCGTTGCGCGTGAAGAACTGTTTATCACCACCAAAATCTGGACCGAAAATCTGGGCGCAGACAAACTGATCCCCAGCCTGAAAGAGAGTCTGAAAAAATTAGGTACGGATTATGTTGATCTGACCCTGATTCACTGGCCGTCTCCGGGCGCAGCTGTGGCGGTTGATGTCTCTATGCATGAGTTGATGAAGGCAAAAGCGCAGGGCCTGACGCGCCAGATTGGGGTGTCAAACTTCACCATCCCACTGATGGAGCAGGCCATTGCCGCTGTGGGCGCGGAAAACATCGCTACTAACCAGATTGAATTGTCACCGTATCTGCAAAACCGCAAAGTCGTTGACTGGGCGAAACAGCACGGTATCCATATCACCTCTTACATGACGCTGGCGTATGGTAAGGCATTGAAAGATGAAGTGATTGGCCGTATCGCGAAGAAACATAATGCTACACCCGCGCAGGTTATCCTGGCGTGGGCGATGGGCGAAGGTTATGCGGTAATCCCGTCTTCGACCAAGCGTGAGAATCTGGCAAGCAACCTGCTGGCACAGTCGCTGAAACTGGATGCAGAAGATAAAGCGGAAATCGCGAAGCTTGATTGCAATGACCGTCTGGTCAGCCCAGAAGGCCTCGCGCCGAAGTGGGATTAATCAAGAGTTTAACGGGAGCGTCATGCTCCCGTTGTCGTTATTGCGGCAGATGTTCGCTGATAAAATCGATAAAGGCGCGAATACGTGTACTCACCGCCCGATCGCTGTAGTAGACCGCGCTAAAAGGCATCTCTACCGGCAGGCGCTTATCCGCCAGCAAATCCACCAGTTCCCCACTTGCCAGCTCTTTATCAATCATATAGTCCGATAAACTGGCGATACCGTTGCCACTCAGACACAAGTGTTTAAGCGTTTCTCCGCTATTTGAGGAGATATCCGGCGTGGCTTCAAATAATTGACCATCGGCAGAAGCAATCGGCCAGGTGTTAAGGGAGACCGGTTCGGTAAACCCGAGTAACACATGATTACGCAGCTCTTCGACTGTTTCAGGCTTGCCATAGCGAGCGATGTAATCCGGTGAGGCGATAATTTTTCGATAGCTCTTGAACAGCGGGCGGGCGCGCAGGCTGGAGTCCGTCAGTTTCCCCACGCGGATAGCCACATCCACTTTACGCTCAATCAAATTGATAAACGTCTCGCTTGAGACCAGAGAAAGGTTGATTTCCGGGTAGCGTTCACGAAACGGTTTAATCAGCGGCATCAGAAAATGCAGCACCACCGGCGTTGCCGCATCAACGCGCAGCGTGCCACGCGGCGTGGATTTGGTTTCCATCACCTCTGTTTCTGCGGCCGCCATCTCCTGCAATACGCTTTGTACGCGGCGGAAATAGCGCTCACCTTCTTCGGTTAAACTGAGCTGGCGCGTGGTGCGATTAAGCAAATTGACGCCCAGCTTGTTCTCCAGCTTTTTTACTGCACGGCTGATCGCCGAGTTCGCCTGTCCCAGGCGTTCCGCTGCCCGGCTGAAGCTGCCGCTTTCGACAACAGCCACAAAAATCGCGAGTTCTTCTGAGGTGGTTTTCATTATTGCCTCTGTAGCAACACTGCAACGATATTATTCATCCATACGCTATTTAACCATGTTGAAGCCTGCGATGCCACGCACGCGCGGCGCTGGCGGCGTTAATAAGCGCTCACTAACTATAACCGGTGGTTTTTCTGCCGATTGTGCGTTGAAAGTGTGCGCTAAAATCCCTATAACTGAATGACCACCCGGTAACCGGGTGTGGAAATCAATGAGGTTTGAAGCCGAAAGTGCCAAAAAATACCTATGCCATGCGATATGTTGCCGGACAGCCAGCGGAGCGAATTTTACCGCCGGGGTCTTTCGCGAGCATCGGCAAAGCGTTGCCTGCAGGTGTGCCTTTAAGCAGCGACGAAAAAATCCGTGTGCTGGTATGGAATATCTTTAAGCAGCAGCGCGCCGAATGGTTATCGGTGCTGCAGAGTTTTGGCAAAGACGCGCATCTCGTGCTGTTACAGGAAGCGCAAACCACACCGGAACTTGTCAGGTTTGCGACCACTAACTATCTTGCTGCCGATCAGGTTCCCGCGTTTGTGCTGCCGCAACATCCCTCTGGCGTCATGACGCTTTCGTCCGCTCACCCGGTCTATTGCTGCCCGCTACGTGAGCGGGAACCGATTCTACGGCTGGCGAAATCAGCGCTGGTCACGGTGTACCCGCTGCCTGATTTACGTAACCTGATGGTAGTGAATGTCCATGCGGTGAATTTCAGTCTGGGCGTGGATGTCTACAGCAAGCAGTTGTTGCCGATTGGCGATCAGATTATGCGCCACGCCGGACCTGTGATTATGGCAGGGGATTTCAACGCCTGGAGCCGGCCGAGGATGAATGCGCTCTATCGCTTTACGCGTGATATGTCGTTGCGACAGGTTCGTTTTACCGATGACAATCGCCGCCGCGCCTTTGGTCGTCCGCTGGATTTTGTTTTCTATCGTGGTTTGAATGTGCAGGAAGCGTCAGTGCTGGTCACGCGCGCATCGGATCACAACCCGCTGCTGGTGGAATTTACCCCAGGTAAACCGGCTTGAGGGGTGACAAGCAGGCAATAACTGGCTTAAAGCTGAAAGCTTTCCGGAACCCCAGCCTGGCTGGGGGTTTTCTATGGACAAAAAAAAGCACCGTGGGGAAACGGTGCTTTTTTATCGGTTTGTATCAGGAATCCGGTGTGGCGCTGTTCTTAACAAACAGGGTCAGCTGATCGCCTGGCTGCAGATTATCGGTATCGTTATTCCAGCGCATCACATCCTGGATGTTCACGCCGTGACGTTTCGCAATACTCGATAACGAATCACCTTTGCGTACGCGATAAGTAATGCTATCGCTGTTGCTGGCGAGACGCTGCGCGCTGCTACCTGCGCCTACCGTCAGACTCTGGCCCACTTTCAGGTTCGAACCGCGCAGGTTATTCCACTGCTGGATATCCTTTGCGCTAACGCCGAGACGCGCCGCGATGGCGGAAAGCGTATCGCCTGAGCGAACCTTGTAGCTCCGGCCTGTCAGCGGGGTGTTATCTGCCAGCTGGGTTGGCTGTACGGCGGCGATTTCGCCTGATGCCAGCGATTCACGCAGTTGATCGGCATGTTTCTTCGGCACCATCACGTACTGCGGACCCGCTGAACCTAACGTCGAACCTTTAACGCCAGCGTTAAACGTTTTCAGTTTGTTCACCGAAATCCCGGCCATTTCCGCCAACTGATCGACCTCAACCGGGCTGCTCAGTCTGACTCGCGCCAGCGCACGACTTTCGTCTGGTGTTGGCAGACTCACGCCATAGCGCTTACTGTTTTTGAGAATATCGCTCAAAGCCAGCATTTTAGGCACGTAAATCTTGGTTTCCTGCGGCAATGAAAGCGACCAGAAATCGGTGGGTTTACCCCGCGATTTATTGGCTTTCATCGCTTTCAACACGCGACCTTCACCGCTGTTATAAGCAGCGACTGTCAGTAACCAGTCGCCGTCAAACATGCGGTTAAGACGCTGCATCATGTCAAGCGCGGCCGTGGTAGAGGCCACAATGTCACGACGCGCATCGTAGCTGCGAGTCTGCTTTAAACCATAATTTCGCCCGGTGCTCGGTATGATCTGCCAAATGCCTGCGGCATTGGCGCCAGACGTCGCGTGTGGGTCAAAAGCGCTCTCCACTATGGGTAGTAGTACCAGTTCCATGGGCATGTTACGTTTTTTAACTTGCCCTGCTATCCAGTACATATACGGCTCTGCCCGTAAAGTTACATCGTGGAGATAGCTCTTATTGCTTAAATACTTGAGTTTTTGTTCGCGAATCCGGGTATTTTCCGGAATTCCCATCTTTAGCTCGTCGCTAATGGAGGTCCACAAGTCACTGTTATTCTGGGCGGCGAATGTTCCATCGTCCATCCACCGCGCCTGACTAGTAAACTTCCCTGCTTCCCCTTGACCAGCTGCAGAAAGGCTCTGTGCGTGCTGTTGTACCGTACCGTCATGGTTAGACGCCTGGCACCCAGCAAGCAAGACAGAGGCGAATAAGATCGCTTTTGCCTTCATGTGTGTGTCAATAGTAGTTGCTTAAAAGACGAGCGATGATAACGGCGTCGTCTTTAAAAGGCAACCCGGAAATATCAGAAGTTATCTTTCTTTGACCTTAACCATGCGAAACGCTCCTCTGGGTGTTGCAACTTTGTTTCTTGGTTAATTACATCAATTAAATCAGTGTCTTCCGTGCGTAAAAATAAATTAATTCGTCGTTCATTTTTCAGAATTACGGGGAGTGTTTTTTGATTTTTCGCACGTAACTCATTAACTTTTCGATAATATTCGTTAAGTGCAGGATCCTGCGGTAAGATGCTGATCGCAAACTTCATATTCCCTAAAGTATATTCGTGTGCACAGCAAATCACCGTATCATCCGGAAGCGCATTAATCTTACAAAAGGATTGATACATCTGGCTTGCCGTCCCTTCAAATAATCTCCCACAGCCACCCGAAAAGAGTGTGTCGCCGCAAAATAGATAAGGAGAACTGAAGAAACAGATATGTCCTAAAGTGTGACCTGGCGTGGCAAAGACGGAAAAATCATGTCCTAAAACGGAGATAACGTCCCCCTCTTTAACGATCTGTGTGGTTCCTTTATCTTGCGTTTCCTCCGGCCCATAAACCACCACATCAGGGAAATGCTGACGCAACGCTTTCACACCGCCAACATGGTCGTTGTGATGATGAGTGAGCAAGATAGCTTCCGGTTGCCACTGGTTTTCTTCTAATGCGCGTAATACCGGTGCGGCTTCGCCTGGATCGACAATCAGGCAGTGGCCATCATCATTGTTCAGCACCCAGATGTAGTTATCCTGGAACGCCGGAATACTGTTAAGATTCATAAATTACCTCTCAAAGCGTAGCGGAAGGTTGTGATGAAACCGGCAAGGACTCCTAAGACATTGGTCGCACCGGCAAGCTGGGGCGATTTACCTAAAGGCGCGTATTACCGCGAAGCGCTGGAAGGAGAACTTAAGCCGTGGTTTGCGAAAATGTATGGATTTCATTTGCTTAAGATCGGCAATCTGAGCGCGGAAATCAATGCCGAAAGCTGCGCTATTTCCCACCAGGTCAATGTTTCCCTTAGCGGCGAACCAGCGCAGGTCAGAGCCGATCCGCTGCATTTACCGTTCGCAGAGAAATCGGTGGATGCCTGCTTGCTGGCACATACGCTTCCCTGGTGTACCGATCCGCATCGGCTATTGCAGGAAGTGGATCGCGTGTTAATTGACGACGGCTGGCTGGTAATGAGCGGTTTCAACCCGATTAGCCTGCTTGGGCTTTGCAAAGCGGTTCCTTTTGCGCGCCGATCACCCGCGGTAAAAAGCCGGATGTTCACCCTGATGCGCCAGTTTGACTGGCTGTCGTTGCTCAATTTCGAGGTGTTACATTATAGCCGCTTTCGCGTCCTGCCCTGGACGAAACAGGGCGGGAAACTGCTTAGCACGCATTTACCGGCTTTGGGGTGTATGCAGCTTATTGTTGCGCGCAAACGCACCATTCCGCTTACGCTAAACCCCATGAAGTCGAGCCTCAGCAAACCCCGGGTTCGCCAGCCCGTGGGCGCGACCCGCCAGTCTTAACTCTCGGGCTGATAGCCCACATCTTCCTGCGTTGGGTTCATCGCGGCGGCGCGCGCCAGTTCATCGCAACGTTCGTTTTCCGGGTGACCTGCGTGGCCTTTAACCCATTCCCAGCGGATTTGATGTTGGCTCAACGCCGCATCGAGTCGTTTCCAGAGATCGACATTCTTGACCGGTTTTTTTTCCGCTGTTTTCCAGCCACGCTTTTTCCAGTTATGGATCCACTGCGTGATCCCCTGGCGCACATACTGGCTATCGGTACTGAGCACCACTTCGCAATGCTCTTTTAACGCTTCCAGTGCGACAATAGCCGCCATCAGTTCCATCCGGTTATTGGTGGTGAGACGGTAGCCTTCGCTAAACAATCTTTCATGCTGACGATAGCGTAAAATCGCCCCGTAACCGCCCGGACCCGGGTTGCCAAGACAAGATCCGTCGGTGAAAATTTCTACCTGTTTAAGCATCTCTGGTAGACTTCCTGTGTTTAAAACGACAAGTCTGACATAAATGGCCGCTATGAGCACAGCAATTACACGACAGATCGTCCTCGATACCGAAACCACCGGTATGAACCAGATTGGCGCCCACTATGAAGGGCACAAGATTATTGAGATCGGTGCGGTGGAGGTGATTAACCGCCGCCTGACCGGTAACAACTTCCATATTTATCTCAAGCCTGACCGGCTGGTGGATCCGGAAGCGTTTGGCGTTCACGGTATCGCCGACGAATTCCTGCTCGATAAACCGACCTTTGCCGACATCGCCGATGAGTTTATTGAGTATATCCGCGGTGCGGAGCTGGTCATTCACAACGCGTCGTTTGATATCGGCTTTATGGACTACGAGTTCAGCAAGCTGAACCGCGGTATTCCAAAAACCGAAACGTTTTGCAAAATTACCGACAGCCTGGCGCTGGCGCGTAAAATGTTCCCCGGCAAGCGTAACAGCCTTGATGCGCTCTGCGCGCGTTACGAAATAGACAACAGCAAACGTACGCTGCACGGCGCATTACTCGACTCCCAAATTCTTGCTGATGTCTATCTGATGATGACCGGCGGCCAGACATCGATGAAATTTGCGATGGAAGGCGAAGGGCAAACGCAAACAGGCGATGCGGGGATCCAGCGTGTTGTTCGTCAGGCAAACCGCTTGCGCGTGGTTTTAGCCAGTGATGAGGAGCTGATGGCCCATGAATCACGGCTCGATTTAGTGCAGAAGAAGGGCGGAAGCTGCCTGTGGCGCGGGTAAAATCGTTTTGTTAACGCAGGAAAATCGCCGCACGGGTGATTTTTGCAGCAAACAATTCAAAACGATGGAAAAAGCGTTGACGACACCAGGTGCAATCCGTAATATGCGCCTCGTTCCCTAACAGGAACACAACGCGGAGCGGTAGTTCAGTCGGTTAGAATACCTGCCTGTCACGCAGGGGGTCGCGGGTTCGAGTCCCGTCCGTTCCGCCACTATTCAGAAGGCCTGAATCAGCAATGATTCAGGCCTTCGTCGTTTCTACTCCTTTGCCGCCACGCGCTGGGCGGTAAATGTGCTGCTCACACCTTCGCGTTCGTTACGCGCCAGAAAGCGGTAGCATCCCGCCCCGAGGAACGCGCCAATAAACCAGCTAAAGTTGGCCACTTCATGCAGCGCCGGAATAAAGCTAATAATCAGCCCAACCGCCACTGATGGTGCCAGCGCAGCAATCGCTTTCGGGTTAAAGCCGTTTTTGTACCAGTAACGCCCGTTTGGCGAGTCGGTAAACAGATCGTCGACAAACACATTTCCGCGTTTAATCAGATAAAAATCGGTCAGTAAAATACCGAACAACGGGCCAATAAACGCGCCGAGCACATCCAGCGTGTAGTGGATCAACTCCGGAGACTGGAACAAATTCCACGGCGTCAGCAGTACCGAGCCGACCGCCGCGATCATTCCGCCGGTACGAAAACTGATTTTTTGCGGAGAACAGTTAGAGAAATCGAAGGCCGGGGAGACGAAGTTCGCCACAATATTGATGCCGATGGTGGCGGTGATCATCGTCAGCAGGCCAATTGCCATCGCCAGGCTGCTACCAACATGGCTCACTGTTTCGATAGGATCGGTGATCATCTTGCCAAACAGCGATTGGGTCCCGGAAACAATCACCACAGTGACAATGGAAAACAGCAGGAAGTTAAACGGCAGTCCCCAGCGGTTGCCGCGGCGGATCTCCTGCATGCTTTTACCGTAGCGGGAAAAATCGCCAAAATTGAGCAGCGGGCCGGAGAAGTATGAAACCACTAACGCCGTTGCGGTGATCATCTGCCAGGTTTGCTCACCTGCCGTCAGTTGTTTGCTGGCGAGGGTAAAAGAGATACCGTCGAAACCCGTTTGCCAGAGGATCCATCCCGCCAGCGCCATCATCACCACGTATACCGCCGGGCCGGCGATATCGATAAAGCGTTTAATCGCGCTCATCCCGTGCCAGAACACCAGCGCTTGCAGCACCCACATAATGCCGAAACAGAGCCAGCCCAAATGTGACAGGCCAAGGAAATGGCCGTTGGTCAGGGGAGTAAGGGCGGGCCAAAACTTCAGGATCACCAGCATCAATGCGTTGGCGGCCAGATAGGTCTGAATGCCGTACCACGCAAACGCAATCAACCCGCGGATCACCGCCGGGATATTCGCACCGAATACGCCAAATGCCTGACGGCAGATCACGGCATACGGCACACCGGCCATTTGGCTCGGTTTCGCCACCAGGTTTGCGCACAGCTGCACAATACAGATCCCCAACAGCAGGCAAAGTAGCACCTGCCAGCTGGCAAGCCCTAAGGCGAAGAAGCTGGCGGCGACCACATAGCCGCCCATGCTATGCACATCGGACATCCAGAAAGAGAAAATATTGTACCAGCTCCAGGTCTGATGGCGGGTCGGTGCTAAATCTTCATTAGTCAGGCGCGGGCTGTAGCGGGCATCGTAATTTGGTTCAAGGTTTGGCATGGATTCTGCTCCTCTGAATACAGATAGTGACGTGTTGTCTGCTATCCCTCATTGCATTAACCAGGCCAGGTTTTAATTTTTTGTATACAAAATAAATTAACGGTGTATACAAAAATAGATGAATTGAGTAACAAAGGAATTGCGCTATGAACCAGCAAATAGGGCTGCGAACCCCTGCAGATCTGGAAGATAAAGAGCATGTCATTTGGCAATCGTTAATGACCGCCATCGTTGAACATCAATTGCCACCGGGAAGTAAACTGCCGGAAGAGGCGCTGGCGGAAGTTTTTGGCGTCAGCCGTACCGGGATCCGCAAAGTCTTAACCCGCCTTGCGACGGTGCAAATGATCACCATGACGCCCAGACGTGGTGCATTTGTCGCCAACCCCGGCGTTGAAGAGTCAAAAGCTATCTTTACTACCCGTAAAATGATCGAATGCGCCAACCTGCCGCTGGTGCTGGAACATCTTCAGCCGCCACACCTTGCCGGGCTGGAAAACATCATCGCGCAGGAAGAAGAGGCGCATCAAAACCATGATGGCGCGGCGGCTATCCGCCACTCTGCGGCTTTCCATATCCAGCTGCAGGCCATTTCCGGTAATGCGGTGGTGACTGACATTATTACCACGCTGGCGCAGCGTTCGTCGCTGGTGATAGCCGCCTGGGGCGCGCCCTGGCAGCGCGGTTGCCGCTGTGACGATCATGACCAACTGGTTACGCTGCTGCGTAAAAAGGATCTGCCGGGGCTCAGTGATGCGATGGCCCACCACTTTGATCACATTGTTTCCAGCCTGCGCTTTGAGCGCAGCGGCGAGACAGTACCGGACTTCGCCCGCCTGTTTGGTGCGCCAGGAGAACACTGATGAGCCAGTTTTGTATACAAGTTATCAATCCCAATACCAGCCCGGAAATGACCGCCACCATTGCCAGCGTGGCGCGCAGCGTGGCGTCGCCTGGCACCACCATTCTTGCCAGTTGCCCCTCGCAGGGAGTGGAATCAATCGAAGGACATTTTGATGAAGCCATTGCGGCGATTGGCGTGCTGGAGCAAATCAAACAGGGTAAAACCCAAGGCGCACAGGGACACGTGATTGCCTGTTTTGGCGACCCCGGATTACTGGCGGCGCGCGAGTTGGCGAGCGGGCCGGTTATCGGTATTGCTGAAGCGGCTATGCACATGGCAACGCTTGTGGCGACGCGGTTCTCGAT
Organism: Kosakonia sp. SOY2; assembly: GCF_027109175.1. Taxonomy (NCBI): domain Bacteria; kingdom Pseudomonadati; phylum Pseudomonadota; class Gammaproteobacteria; order Enterobacterales; family Enterobacteriaceae; genus Kosakonia; species Kosakonia sp. SOY2. The sequence continues at coordinate 2,692,650 of NZ_JAPVXH010000001.1, read as the reverse complement.
TGTTACCACGCTGCCACGCACGGTGATTATCGCCCGTCATTTATTGCGCCAGTATGGCTTCGAACATCACTGCGCCGCGCTGCATGCTATCGATTTACCGGTACTGGCGCTGGAAGATGGCACGGGTCTTGCTCAGCAAAAGGTACGCGAACGTTGTATACAAGCTAAACGGGAAGATCATAGCGGCGCCATTGTGCTGGGCTGCGGCGGCATGGCGAACCTTGCCAGCGAGTTGACGCAAGAGCTTGGCATGCCGGTGATCGACGGCGTTATGGCCGCGGTGAAGATGGCGGAATCCCTTCTCGCGCTGGGGCTTGGCACCAGCAAATACGGCGATCTCGCGTATCCCAATAAAAAGCCGCTTTCAGGATGTTTCGAACAGCTTTGCTGAAAGCGGCCCCGTAAAGAGGTCGAATCAGCATGCAATCAGCAACGGACAAACCTTTCTGGCATTTCACCGCCAACTACCCCCGCGATATGGCGGGTTATGCGGGAAAACCGCCGCATGCCCGCTGGCCGGGTGGCGCGCGCATTGCCGTCCAGTTTGTCCTTAATTTTGAAGAAGGCGGCGAGAACCATGTGCTGCATGGTGACGCGGGTTCAGAGCAATTTTTGTCAGATATTATTGGCGCTGCCAGCTATCCCGCGCGGCATATGTCGATGGACTCACTGTACGAGTATGGATCGCGCGCAGGGTTCTGGCGTATTCATCAGGCTTTTCAGCAACGTGGTCTGCCGCTCACGGTTTTTGGCGTGGCAATGGCGCTGGCGCGTAACCCGGAAATCGTCGAGGCGATCAAAGCGGCAGACTACGACGTGGTAAGCCACGGCTGGCGCTGGATCCATTATCAGGATCTTGATATTCAAACCGAACGCCAGCACATGCAGCAGGCGATTGAGATCCTGCAAACGCTGTTTGGCAAAAAGCCGCTTGGCTGGTACACCGGGCGTGACAGCCCAAACACCCGTAAGCTGGTGGTCGAGCAGGGCGATTTTCTCTACGACAGCGACTATTACGGCGATGATTTACCCTTCTGGACCACGGTGGAAGGGAAGCCGCATCTGATTGTGCCGTATACGCTTGATGCCAACGATATGCGCTTTGCCACGGCTCAGGGTTTTAACACCGCTGAACAGTTTTATACCTATCTGAAAGACAGTTTTGATGTGTTGTACGAAGAAGGGGCGTATGCGCCAAAGATGATGTCGATTGGCATGCACTGCCGCCTGCTCGGGCGGCCCGGGCGCTTTCGTGCACTGCAGCGTTTTCTTGATTACGTGCAAAGCCACAGCGATGTCTGGATCTGCCGTCGCCAGGATATCGCCGAACATTGGCTAAAGCACCATCCTTATAAGGGCTGAAATAAGGACTGAAGCAAAGCGAATAGCCCGCCGCCGAGCGGGCTTTACTCAGCGTGTCAGCCGCAGCTGTTGTAAGTTGCCGTCCAGTTGCAGATCCGTTTGCAGTCGCGCCACATCGCGACATGTAAAGGCCATTGCTTTATGCGCTTCCAGTTTTTGCCGCCACTTTTCCGGCACGTCCGCAAGATTCTCGTACAATACTTCCAGCGTCGGGAAGGTGTTTAACAGTTGGGTGGCGCTTTTCGGGCCAATACCGGCAACGCCTGGCACTTTAGAACTGCTGATCCCCGCCAGCCCCCAGTAATCCGGCAATTGTTGCGGCGTGACACCATATTCCTGCGCGATAAAGGGCGCATCCAGCCAGCGTTTCTGAAAATAGTCGCGGATACGAATGGTTGGGGAAAGCAACTGGCAATAGCCTTTGTCCGTGGAAACAATTGTCGCCTGCTGCCCGGCCTGCGCCATTTTTACCGCCAGCGTCGCGGCGAGATCGTCCGCTTCGTTACCCGGCGTGGCCCAGCAACGAATGCCGCGCTGTTCAAAAGCGCTGCGCAAAGCGGGCATCTCGGCATGCAGCGTCTCCGGCATGGGCGGTCGCCCGGCTTTATAGTCGGGTAATAACTGGTGACGCCAGCCCTGGCTGCGAGCCTCATCATCAAACACCGCCACAGCGTGCGTCGGCTGGCTGTGAACGACGAGTTGTTCCAGCGCGTGCAGGCAGGTGTCTACACAGGGCGATCCCTGTACCGCGTGGATCCGGCGGATAAGATTAAGCGCGTCGACAATTAACAGATGAGCCACAGATACCCTCCTTGAAATCGTGCCTAAGGGTAACATCGCGTGCGGCGTGAGGCTATGAAGCGGGGGATAATCAGGAAGATGCCTCGCAAAACGAGGCATCTGGCAGGGCTTAATCGCAGGTCACGATCTTCATCGCCAGCCCACCGCGTGAGGTTTCGCGGTACTTGGCGTTCATATCTTTCCCGGTTTCGTACATGGTTTCGATGACTTTATCCAGGCAGACGCGCGGCTCGCTGGTACGGCGCAGCGCCATACGCGCGGCGTTTACCGCTTTTACTGACGCAATGGCGTTGCGCTCGATGCATGGCACCTGTACCTGGCCTGCGACCGGATCGCAGGTCAGACCGAGGTTGTGTTCCATACCGATTTCCGCCGCGATGCAGACCTGCGCCGGGCTTGCGCCGAGCAGTTCCGCAAGGCCTGCGGCGGCCATCGAACAGGCAACACCCACTTCGCCCTGGCAGCCTACTTCCGCGCCGGAGATGGAGGCGTTCATTTTATAGAGCGAGCCAATCGCGCTGGCGACCAGCAGATAGCGAGCCAGTGAATTCGCGTTCACCTGACGAATAAACTTGTCGTAATAAGCCAGTACTGCCGGCACAATGCCGCACGCGCCATTGGTTGGCGCAGTCACCACGCGACCACCGGCGGCGTTCTCTTCGTTAACCGCCAGCGCAAACATGTTGATCCAGTCGACGACCTGCATCGGATCTTTACTGGTGTTATCACTGCTGACCAGCATACGGCGCAGCGCCGCGGCGCGGCGCGGCACGCGTAATTTGCCCGGCAACACGCCTTCGGTGGTAATTCCGCGCTCAATACCGCCCTGCATCACTTCCCAGACTCGCGCGAGGTGCTGTTCCAGCTCCTCTTTGCTGTGCAGCGCCAGTTCGTTCTTCATCATCAGACCAGAGAGTGAAAGCCCGGTTTCCTGACAGTGACGTTGCAGATCCGCCGCATTTTTGTACGGATAAGGTACGGCGACAGGCGCGTTGTTGGTCTGGCCAAAATGTTCTTCGTCGACAATAAAACCGCCGCCGATGGAGTAATAGGTCTGGCTATAGAGAACCCTGTCGCTCGCGAGCGCGGTAATACGCATGCCGTTCTCATGTAGCGAGAGGTTATCGGCATGGAAGTTCATGCATTGATCGACCGGAAACTCGACTTCGTGCTCGCCGTTAGCCAGCAGCAGGCGGCCGTGCGTGTTTACGTCCTGAATAAATCCTGGAATAGCATCGATATCAACGCTATCCGGCAGGTTACCCGCCAGACCCATAATGATAGCGATATCGGTATGGTGCCCTTTACCGGTCAGAGAGAGGGAACCGTAAACGTCTACTACTACACGGGTCACGTCGTGCAGCATGCGGCGAGCAATCAGATCGTCAGTGAATTGTTTACCGGCTTTCATTGGGCCAACGGTATGCGAGCTGGAAGGGCCAATGCCGATTTTAAAAATATCGAATACGCTGATCATGACGCATTATCCATTGCAATGAGAGTCGCGCCGCCCGTGGAGAGCGGCGCGAAAGAGATTAGCTGAACAGAGAGTAGAAGATCGCGGAGATAGCGATAAGACCCATGATAACAATGAAGATGTTGCTGATTTTACCGCTGTATTTACGCATTGCCGGTACTTTGGCGATGGCGTACATCGGCATCAGGAACAGGATCATCGCGATAATCGGGCCGCCCAGAGTTTCAATCATTCCGAGGATGCTCGGGTTCCAGGTTGCTACAGCCCAGGTGGTCAGCAGCATAAACAGCGCGGTAATGCGGTTCAGCTTGTTGATTTCGATGCTTTTACCTTTGCCACGCAGGGACTTGATCACCATACCGTTGAAACCTTCACGCGCACCCAGATAGTGGCCGAGGAAAGATTTGGTGATGGCGATCATCGCAATGATCGGTGCCATCCAGGCGATGATCGGTGCATTAAAGTGGTTTGCCAGGTAAGAAAGAATCGAGATGTTCTGCTGTTTCGCCGATGCCAGGTCAGCCGGAGAAAGGCTCAGTACGCAGCTGAATACGAAGAACATTACCGTCAGCACCATCATGATGTGTGCGAACGCCAAAATACGTGAACATTTGCTCTCTGCTTCGTTGCCGTACTCTTCACGTTTTGCCACCGCAAACGAGGAGATGATCGGCGAGTGGTTAAAGGAGAACACCATCACCGGAATAGCCAGCCACAAGGTCATCCACAGGCCGTTACCGGTCGCGGAAGTGCTGTTCAAAGACAGCGTGTCGAGTGCTGCGCCGTTCCACTGCGGGATCAGGTAAACCGCCAGCAACATCAGGGCGATAACAAACGGGAACACCAGAATACTCATCGCTTTAACAATCATCTGCTCGCCAAAACGCACGATGGTCATCATGCCGACAATCAGGATCAGCGACAGAATGGCGCGCGGCGGCGGCGTCATACCCAACTGGTGGGTCATAAAGCTGTCAACGGTGTTAGTGATCGCCACGCTGTAGACCAGCAGGATCGGGTAGATAGCGAAGAAGTAGAGCAGGGTAATCAGTTTACCCGCGCCGATACCGAAGTGCTCTTCAACCACCTCGGTGATGTCTTCACCCGGGTTTTTACCCGACAGCACAAAGCGAGTCAGACCGCGGTGTGCGAAGTAAGTCATTGGGAAAGCGAGGATGGCCATGATGATCAGCGGAATTAAACCGCCAACGCCGGCGTTAATTGGCAGGAACAGTACACCAGCGCCGATGGCAGTACCGTACAGGCCCAGCATCCACATGGTATCCGTTTTGCGCCATGAACTTCGTGTAGCCGATGTGGCCAGCGTACTGGTTTGAGTGGTTTCCATTTATAAATCTCCTGGGAAAAGCAAAATGCTGGCATGACGGGCGAATACAATGCCTGACAGGCTGGCGGTAATATTAAATTCGGTCAATCACGGTTTTTTTATAATTTCTTTCCGCAATTATTTGCGGCGGAAAGATACATTTATGTTATGACTCTATCAGTGATCGGGATCGCAATTGCAATAAATCACTTTTTATGTGGATATATTTAGACCATCTCTCTACTTAATGATCGAGAGATGAAATTTATGGGCGCGAAGGCTATCACCAGCAAGATTTGCGATCAAACGCACACCGCTGAAAGACGATAAATACCCTGTAAAAAACCGCTATCGCAGTGATTTATCGACGTTTAAGGGGCGCTGTAACATAGGAATATGCTGGTGATAGGCATGCGAGTTATACGGGGAAAATCCGAGGTATAAGGGCGACTTATACGTCGCCCTGGAAGATCAGGCGCAGATTTCGTAGCAAGGAATGTACGCGCTGCCTGGCAGTTTCATACGATGCTGGGCGACAAAGCCCTGTAGCAGGTCATCCATACGGCGCATCATGTCGCTATCGCCATGAATTTTATACGGGCCGAACTCCTCAATCGCCCGAATGCCGTGCTCTTTCACGTTACCCGCCACGATGCCTGAGAACGCCCGGCGCAGATCCGCGGCTAACGTTTCTACCGGCTGATCCGGATAAAGTTTCAGGTTAGCCATATTTTCGTGCGTCGGTTCAAACGGCACCTGCAGATCCGGCGCGATACGGATAGACCAGTTGAAACTATAGGCATCCCCGGTTTCACGACGGTTCTCTTTCACGCGCGGCATCGCTTTTTTCATCTGCCGCGCCACTTCAGCCGCATCATTAATGATGATGGTGTAGTGTTGTCGCGCGGCTTCGCCCAGCGTGTTGACGATAAATTCGTCCAGCACACGGAAATAGTCCGCACTCTCTTTTGGCCCGGTCAGGATCAGCGGTAGTACCTGGTTTTTGTTGGCCGGGTTCATCAAAATCCCCAGCAGATACAACAACTCTTCCGCCGTGCCTACGCCTCCCGGGAAGATGATGATGCCGTGCGCGATACGGACAAACGCTTCCAGACGTTTTTCAATATCCGGCATGATGATCAGTTCGTTGACCAGCGGGTTTGGCGGTTCAGCGGCAATGATCGACGGTTCGGTCATGCCAATAAAACGGCCCTCTTTATAACGTTGCTGCGCGTGACCGACGGCGGCACCTTTCATGGGCGCTTCCATCGCGCCTGGGCCACAGCCCGTACAGATGTTCAGCTCACGCAGGCCAAGCTGGGTTCCCACGCGGCGCGCGTAGAGGTACTCGGTTTCGTTAATCGAGTGGCCGCCCCAGCAGACCACCATGCTCGGCGCTTCGCCGACATGCAGCGCGCGGGCGTTACGCAAAATGGAAAACACCAGGTTGGTGATATGAATGGAGCTTTCCAGATTTAAATGCTGAACGCGTCCGGCGTTATGTATCTGTCCATTAACGAAGAGAATGTCGCGCAGAACAGCAAACAGGTTGGCCTGCAGCGAGCGGATAATGCGCCCGTCGACAAAGGCCTCTTCCGGTGGGTTGATCAACTCCAGCTTTACGCCGCGTTCACGGCGTAACACGTTGATATCAAAACTTTCGTTACGGGAGAGCAGCTCTTTGCTGCTGTCGGTCTGGCTCCCTGAGTTCAGTACAGCGAGCGAGCAGTTGCGAAACAGTTGATACAGGTCACTGCTGGCCGTGCGTTTAAGCATATCGACTTCCAGCTGCGACAGCATATCCATTGAGCCAAGCGGGCTAATATGTGTAATCAAGTGAACTCCTTACGGGACGAAAATTTTATCTTTCCCGTGATTACAATAGCCCTGGCTTATGACGTTTAACAACCTGTCGCGTGGGATCTTCCACGCAGAGCGATAAAAAGTTGTGATTTACTGGCGTACTAACCGACCGGTTGCAGGGACAAAATCGGTATTGGTGCGCCACGGATTGATATCCAGCCCGCCGCGTCGGGTATAGCGCGCGTACACGCTCAGGCTTTCAGGCTGGCAGAAACGCAGAATATCCGAGAAGATGCGCTCGACACACTGCTCATGAAACTCATTGTGATGACGGAAAGAGACCAGGTAGCGCAGCAATTTTTCACGGTCGATTTGCGCGCCGCGATACTGGATTTGCACTGAGCCCCAATCTGGCTGGTGGGTGATCAGGCAGTTCGATTTTAATAAATGGCTGACCAGCGTCTCTTCCACAACCTTTCCGCTGGCGGCATCGGTTAACAGCGCGGCGTCAAATTCGTAATTTGCGATCTCAATATCCTGGTCGTCGATACAGACCCCAGGGAAATGCGCAATCGGCTGCCCTTCCAGCTCATCAATGCGATACAGCACCACGTTCACGGCGCCTTGCGCGCAGGCGCTTAAATCGCGTTGCAACGTGTCGTGTACCTCTTGCCAGCTGGTAAAACGTGTCTGGTTAAAACTGTTGAGATAGAGCTTGAAGCTTTTCGATTCCACCAAATTGACGCTGGCGTGATCCAGCTCAACGTGGCCAACCGCCACCTGCGGCAAACCCTTCGCATTGAGCCAGGAGAGTTCATACAACGTCCAGATATCCGCGCCGCGAAAAGGCAAGCTGTCGGCTTTTAAGCCTAACGGATCGCGGTTTAACGAACGGGGAACGCCTTGCAGCAAGCTGGCGTCATAGGTGTCGCGGTAATCGGTGGTTTTGCCAAGCGTCAGGCCAGCCAGCGCCTGATGGTTATCATAAGAGGACATGTTTCATCGCCATTTTGCAGGTAAACTATGACGCAGAGTTTATCCTGGCTTATGTGAAGAGAGAAATCGGTGGAAAAAGAGACGGCGCATGCCCTGAAAGCCTTTACGGAACGTTACTGTAATGCGTGGCACGAACTGCGAGACAGCTGGCCGCAAAGCGAAGCGCTTTACGGTATTCCCTCGCCGTGCATTATTTCTTCTACCGACAAATACGTTATCTGGCAGCCAAAACCGTTCGTACCAGAACGAAATGTAAACCCAATTGAACAGGCCATGGAAATTGTGGTACAAACGCCGCTCCATACCTTTTACACCACACAATTTGCCGGTGATATGACCGCGCGTTTTGGCGAACTGACCCTGACGCTGCTGCAAACGTGGAGTGAGGATGACTTCGTGCGTATGCAGGAAAATCTGATTGGTCACCTGGTTACGCAAAAAAGACTGAAGTTATCGCCTACACTTTTTATTGCTACGCTCGACAGCGAACTGGATGTGATTTCGCTGTGTAACCTGAGCGGCGAAGTGGTGAAAGAGACGCTGGGTACGCGTCAGCGCACCGTTCTCGCCCCAAGCCTCGCGGCATTCCTCGACCAGCTCGAACCCGTTGTGTAATCCTCAATACTACTCATCTTGTGAGAGATCTCTTACACGACCTGTAAGAGATCGCCAGGTCTTTTTCCATAATTCTGATGCGCCTTCTCATTCATAATTAATATAAATCATGAGGTTAATCTAAAACCCTTTTCCTGTTGTGGTTTCATTCAAAGCTGAATTTGTGTTAAGTCTTCTTGTAAGACGTCACAGAATCGGTGATTCTATCTGTGTCGACACGGAGTCTGACAACGAAGCGTACATCAGGATGATGTTGTTTCGAGGACTCACCAGGACGGTGCTGCAAGGAAAGGCTTCAGGACGAAGCAAAGGGACATCGCTGGAATGCGTTAACGGACACCTCCAGGACGGAGAATGAGAGCCGGTAAGGATACCCGGCAGATCAGGAAGATCCAGGACACGCTTTACGGATGAGGCCAAGTCACATCGGGGTGGTGTGAGCAAGATGCGCTGTTTAAGGATGAACGGGTCAGGAGACCGCAGGAAAAGTTTTCATGGATGAGCAGGGAGCATACGAGTAGCGGGACTGCTGCGAAACGAACCGGGAGCACTGTTTTTACAGTGCTCCCTTTTTTTATTTGTTCCGCTCTTTGGTATGCTGCGCGCCAGTCTGATTATTCCGGGGGTTTATATGACTCAACATCAACGTGTGCGTGAGCAACTTCATCTTCTCGAAGCGCAATTGCGCGAACAGAATCTTTGGCAAACCAACGCGCCAGCGGCAAGCGCCTTTGAAAGCACGCAGCCTTTTTGCATGGATACCCTTGAGCCATTCGAATGGCTGCAATGGGTGCTTATTCCGCGTATGCACGCTCTGCTGGATAGTCAACAGCCTTTGCCGCAGGCATTCGCCATCGCGCCATACTATGAAATTGCCCTTGAGGCGACCCATCCGTCCCGAGAAGTGATGCTGGTGCATTTACAGCAGCTCGATGCGCTGTTCAGCGACGAAAACGCCTGATGCTGGAGATTATTTACCAGGATGAGTGGCTGGTGGCGGTGAATAAACCTTCCGGCTGGCTGGTTCACCGTAGCTGGTTAGATCGCGATGAAAAAGTGGTGGTCATGCAAACGGTGCGTGACCAAATCGGCCAGCACGTTTTTACCGCCCATCGCCTCGACAGGCCCACTTCCGGCGTGTTGTTAATGGGCTTATCCAGCGAGGCCGGTCGCCGCTTAGCACAGCAATTTGAGCAACATCAGATTCAAAAACGCTATCACGCCATTGTGCGTGGCTGGCTGATGGAAGAGGCGTTGCTGGATTATCCGCTGGTCGAAGAGCTGGATAAAGTGGCCGACAAGTTCGCCCGCGCCGATAAAGAGGCGCAGCCAGCCGTAACGTACTATCGCGGGCTGGCAACGTGCGAAATGCCAGTGGCAACGAGCAAATTTCCCACCACGCGCTATGGTCTGGTTGAACTGGAACCGAAGACGGGCCGCAAGCACCAATTGCGTCGCCATCTGGCGCATTTGCGCCATCCGATTATTGGCGACAGTAAACACGGCGATTTACGGCAAAATCGTAGCGCGGCGGAACACTTTGGCTGCAACCGCTTGATGCTGCATGCTAGCCAGTTAACGCTCACTCACCCTTTTACCGGCGAGCCGTTAACGATCCGCGCCGGGCTGGATGAAACCTGGATGGGCGCGCTGTCGCACTTTGGCTGGCGCGGGCTTCTCCCTGAAAATGAAAGGGTTGAGTTCTTGCCAGTGAGCCGCCAGGATGAGGGCAATCTGGAATCACGCAAGGAGTGATGAGCATGGCGAAGGTCGGAATTTTTGTTGGCACCATGTACGGCAATTCGCTGCTGGTGGCGGAAGAAGCGCAGGAGATCTTACAGGCGCAGGGCCACAAGGCGACGGTATTTGAAGATCCCGAAGCCAGCGACTGGGAAAACAACAAAGGCAATTACGCGCTGATAGTGACCTCCACGACCGGTCAGGGCGATTTGCCGGAAAGTATTGCGCCGCTGTTCCATTATCTGCGCGATACCGTGGGGTATCAGCCTGATCTGCACTATGGCGTGATTGCCCTGGGCGATAGCACATACGCCCATTTCTGCGGCGGGGGTAAGCAGTTTGATGCCCTGCTGCAAGAGCAAGGTGCACAGCGTATCGGCGAGATGTTGCTGATTGACGCCAGCGAAGACCCGGAACCTGAAACCGTCTCTAATCCGTGGGTTGAGCACTGGGCGACCCTGCTGAAATAAGCTGTCTTCCTCTCCGTAAGCGGGGAGGAAACCTCTCTTTTTGCCGCGTCAAGCGACGCATTTCACACTCTTTAACGCTGCCTCTCTTTTGACCACCTTCGGTCTGCTCCATTTTCATTTCCGTGAAGTACTCCCCATCCGCCTGGGCTAATGCCTTAAAGGGCATAGCCGCGCCCGGCGAATGTTGTGTTGTTGCACGGTGAGAGTTGAAAAGGCGCTCCATATACTTTTTCTCGCCAGTAAAAAAAACGCGGCCCGCCGGGTGTGGCAAACCCGGCAGGAGCAGCAAAAACACAATGACATCATCCTGTCTTCCCCTACAGGTTGCGCCGTACAGGATGAATGGACAAAAGAACATTTATGCTTCGGGAGTACAACCATGAGTACATTTAGCCAGGCGGCGAGCGGCGCTGAAAAGCGTACCAACGCCCGCTACTGGATAGTGGTGATGCTGTTTATCGTCACATCCTTCAACTATGGCGATCGCGCCACGTTGTCGATTGCCGGTTCAGAGATGTCCAAAGCGATAGGCCTGGATCCGGTCGGTATGGGTTATGTTTTCTCCGCGTTTTCCTGGGCTTATGTGATTGGCCAGATACCGGGCGGCTGGTTGCTTGACCGCTTCGGATCAAAACGCGTCTATTTCTGGTCTATCTTCACCTGGTCGCTGTTTACCTTGCTGCAAGGTTTCGTCGATATCTTTAGCGGCTTTGGCATCATCGTTGCGCTCTTCACCCTGCGCTTTATGGTCGGTCTGGCTGAATCTCCTTCCTTCCCGGGCAACAGCCGCATCGTTGCAGCCTGGTTCCCGGCGCAGGAGAGGGGTACGGCGGTGGCGATTTTTAACTCCGCGCAATACTTCGCGACGGTGATCTTCGCGCCGATCATGGGCTGGCTGACGCACGCCGTGGGCTGGTCACATGTGTTCTTCTTTATGGGCGGTCTCGGCATTTTCATCAGCTTCCTGTGGCAGAAAATGATCCACGAGCCGAACCAGCATCCGGGCGTAAACAAAAAAGAGCTGGAGTACATTGCAGAAGGTGGCGCACTGATCAACATGGATCAGGCGAAAAGCGCGCACCATGTTCCATTCTCAGAAAAATGGGGACAGATCAAACAGCTGCTGGGTTCCCGCATGATGATCGGCGTCTATCTGGGCCAGTACTGTATTAACGCCCTGACCTATTTCTTTATCACCTGGTTCCCGGTTTATCTGGTGCAGGCACGCGGCATGTCGATTTTGAAAGCGGGTTTTGTTGCTTCAATCCCGGCGATCTGCGGCTTTGTGGGGGGCGTACTGGGCGGGATTATTTCCGACTGGTTAATGCGCCGTTACGGCTCGCTGAACGTGGCGCGCAAGACGCCAATTGTATTGGGAATGCTGCTCTCCATGAGCATGGTGTTCTGTAACTACACCAACTCCGAAACGCTGATTATCGCTTTCATGGCGCTGGCTTTCTTCGGTAAAGGTATCGGTGCGCTGGGCTGGGCGGTGATGGCAGACACTGCGCCGAAAGAGATCAGCGGCCTGAGCGGCGGTCTGTTCAACATGTTCGGTAATATCTCCGGCATTGTGACGCCGATTGCCATTGGCTACATCGTCGGCACGACCGGCTCGTTTAACGGCGCGCTGATTTATGTCGGTATCCATGCGCTGGTGGCGGTACTCAGTTACCTGGTTCTGGTGGGGGATATCAAGCGTATCGTGCTGAAACCTGTGACAGGACGTGAATGATGAACACACAAGCAAGCCCCATTATCACCGACATGAAGGTCATTCCGGTGGCCGGGCATGACAGCATGCTGATGAACATCGGTGGCGCGCATAACGCTTACTTTACCCGCAACATCGTGGTGCTCACCGACAACGCCGGTAACACTGGCGTCGGTGAAGCGCCGGGCGGCGACGTGATCTACAAAACATTGGTTGACGCCACGCCGATGGTGGTGGGGCAGGAAGTGGCGCGATTGAATAAAGTGGTGCAGCGCGTACACAAAGGCAACCAGGCGGCGGATTTCGACACTTTCGGAAAAGGTGCCTGGACATTTGAGCTGCGCGTGAATGCGGTGGCGGCACTGGAAGCCGCTCTGCTGGATCTGTTAGGCAAAGCGCTGAACGTCCCGGTGTGCGAACTGCTTGGCCCCGGTAAACAGCGCGATGCGGTGACGGTGCTGGGTTATCTGTTTTATGTCGGCGATCGCACCAAAACCGATCTGCCATACCTGGCCGCGACGCCTGGCAACCATGAGTGGTATCACCTGCGTCATCAGGAAGCGATGAACAGCGATGCGGTCGTGCGCCTGGCAGAAGCGTCGCAGGATCGCTACGGCTTTAAAGATTTCAAACTCAAGGGCGGCGTACTGCCGGGCGAAAAAGAGATCGACACCGTGCGGGCGCTGAAAAAACGTTTCCCGGACGCGCGCATCACGGTTGATCCCAACGGCGCCTGGCTGCTCGACGAAGCTATCAGCCTGTGCAAAGGCCTTAATGATGTGCTGACCTACGCGGAAGATCCGTGCGGCGCGGAACAGGGCTTTTCCGGGCGTGAAGTGATAGCGGAGTTCCGCCGCGCCACCGGCTTGCCGGTAGCGACCAATATGATTGCCACCAACTGGCGTGAAATGGGCCATGCGGTGATGTTAAACGCGGTGGATATCCCGCTGGCGGATCCGCACTTCTGGACGCTTTCCGGCGCGGTACGCGTGGCGCAACTGTGCGACGACTGGGGATTAACCTGGGGCTGCCACTCCAACAACCATTTCGATATCTCGCTGGCGATGTTCACCCACGTTGGCGCGGCAGCACCGGGAACGCCGACCGCCATCGACACGCACTGGATCTGGCAGGAGGGCGACGCACGCCTGACCAAACAGCCGCTGGAGATCCGCCAGGGGAAAATCGCCGTACCCGATGCGCCAGGCCTTGGTGTAGAGATCGACTGGACGCAAATCGAAAAAGCGCACGCGGCATACAAGACGCTGCCCGGCGGCGCGCGCAATGACGCAGGCCCGATGCAGTACCTCATCCCAGGCTGGACGTTTGACAAAAAACGCCCCGTTTTTGGACGTCATTGATAGACCAAAAGGATTAAAAAAAATGAGCACATACAGTTCGACACCCGTTGTCTCCTCCATGCAGGTTATCCCGGTTGCGGGCCACGACAGCATGTTGATGAACCTGAGCGGCGCGCACGCCCCGTTCTTCACCCGCAATATCGTGGTGATTAAAGACAACGCTGGCCACACCGGTGTGGGGGAAATCCCCGGCGGCGAGAAAATCCGTCAAACGCTGGAAGACGCTATTCCGCTGGTGGTCGGTAAGACGCTGGGTGAGTACAAAAATATCCTCAACACCGTGCGCAATAACTTTGCCGACCGCGACGCCGGTGGCCGTGGCCTGCAAACTTTCGATCTGCGTACTACGATCCACGTGGTGACCGGCATTGAAGCGGCGATGCTGGATCTGCTCGGTCAGCACCTCGGTGTGAACGTCGCTTCCCTGCTTGGCGAAGGCCAGCAGCGCAGCGAAGTAGAGATGCTCGGTTACCTGTTCTTCGTTGGCGACAGCAAAAAAACGCCGCTGCCGTACCAGAGCCAGCCGGATGACAAGTGCGACTGGTATCGCGTGCGTCACGAAGAGGCGATGACGCCGGATCGCGTAGTGCGTCTGGCAGAAGCCGCGTATGAGAAATATGGTTTTAACGATTTCAAACTGAAAGGCGGCGTGCTGGCGGGAATGGAAGAAGCCGAAGCGATTTCCGCGCTGGCAAAACGCTTCCCGCAGGCGCGCGTCACGCTCGATCCGAACGGTGCCTGGTCACTGGATGAAGCGATAAAAATTGGTAAGCACCTGAAAGGCGTGCTGGCGTACGCAGAAGATCCGTGCGGCGCGGAACAGGGCTTCTCCGGTCGTGAAGTGATGGCGGAGTTCCGCCGCGCGACCGGCCTGCCGACCGCCACCAATATGATTGCCACCGACTGGCGTCAAATGGGCCATACGCTGTCACTGCAATCGGTGGATATCCCGCTGGCTGACCCGCACTTCTGGACCATGCAGGGGTCGGTACGTGTGGCGCAAATGTGCCACGAGTTCGGTCTGACCTGGGGCTCGCACTCGAATAACCACTTTGATATTTCGCTGGCGATGTTCACCCATGTTGCCGCTGCGGCACCGGGCAATATCACCGCTATCGATACGCACTGGATCTGGCAGGAGGGCAACCAGCGCCTGACTAAACAACCGTTCGAAATTAAAGGCGGGATGGTGCAGGTGCCAAACAAACCGGGTCTTGGCGTAGAGCTGGATATGGACCAGGTGATGAAAGCCAACGAGCTGTATCAAAAACATGGCCTCGGCGCGCGTGACGATGCAATGGGAATGCAATACCTGATCCCGAACTGGAAATTTGATAACAAACGTCCGTGCATGGTGCGTTGATGAAATTGCCAGTCCTTGCGGGGGCTGGCATTTCCTCATCTTTGCTGGGTGTATGCTTAAAGCCGTGAATATGCGTAAGGATGGCTTATGAAAATTGTGATCGCACCAGACTCTTACAAAGAAAGTTTAAGTGCCCTGGATGTGGCGACCGCGATTGAGAGCGGTTTTCGTGAAATTTTCCCCACGGCGGAATACGTCAAAATACCGGTGGCGGACGGCGGCGAAGGGACGGTTGAAGCCATGGTCGCCGCTACCGACGGGCGTATCGTTAAGGTTGCGGTAAAAGGGCCGCTCGGCGAGCAGGCTGAAGGGTTCTACGGGATTTCTGGCGACGAGCAATCCGCTTTTATCGAAATGGCCGCCGCCAGCGGGCTGGAAATGGTACCCCCCGCCAAACGCGATCCGCTCATCACCACGTCCTGGGGCACCGGCGAGTTGATTCGCCATGCGCTGGACGCGGGCGTTAAACATATCATCATTGGCATTGGCGGCAGTGCGACCAATGACGGTGGTGCTGGCATGGTGCAGGCGCTGGGCGCAAAGCTGCTGGATGAGAATGGCCAGCAGATTGCGCTGGGTGGTGCGGCGCTGGAAACGCTGGCGCGAATTGATACCGCGCAACTGGATAAACGCCTTGCCGGGTGCCGTATCGAAGTGGCCTGCGATGTGACCAATCCACTCACCGGAAAAGAGGGCGCGTCGGCGGTGTTTGGCCCGCAGAAAGGGGCGACGCCGGAGATGATCGACAGGCTCGATAAAGCGCTCGGGCATTATGCGCGGATCATTGCCCGCGACCTGGATTTGGACGTGCTGCACCTGGCGGGCGGCGGCGCGGCAGGGGGGATGGGTGCCGCGCTGTATGCGTTTTGCGGCGCAGAGTTGCGCCAGGGTATCGAGATTGTCACCGATGCGCTGGCGCTGGATGAGTACGTGATTGGCGCTGACTTGGTGATCACCGGCGAAGGGCGTATCGATAGCCAGACGGTGCACGGCAAAGTGCCGGTGGGCGTGGCGAAAGTGGCGAAGCGCCATAATATTCCAGTGATTGGCATCGCCGGCAGCCTGACCGCCGATGTTGGCGTGGTGCACCATCACGGTATCGATGCGGTGTTCAGTGTGATCTACAAGGTCTGTTCGCTGGAAGACGCGCTGGAAAATGCCGGCGAAAATGTCCGCATGACCGCGCGCAACGTGGCGGCAGTGCTGAAAGCAGGGCAAAAGCTGTAACCGCAAACCGCCCGATAGCATGCTGGCTTATCGGGCTTGTTCTAACGCGTTTTCACTGGCCTGGTGGCGGCGTGTTGAGTGGATAATCAATGTGTTGTTTATCCACTCGCGGATAAACAACGTGTCTAACCTCAATTCCAGTCAGCGGTTATGCGCCTGACTACCCCAGCAATTTGTGTGCTTCGCGGGTGACGTTATCCATCTCATCGAGCAATTCCAGAAACTCCGGTTCCAGCTCTTCGGCCGCAACGCCGCTGCGTAACTGCTGTTCAATCAGCTGGCAGAGGTTTTTCAGCCGCGGTACGCCGCTGTAACCGCAACTGCCGTGTAACTTATGGATCCCTTCAGAAAGCCCTTGCGGCGCTTCGCCAACCAGCTGTTCTTCCACCATATTGCGGATCTCCGGCAGGAACTCGACCAGCATATGCAGCATCTCGCGCGCCAGATCCGATTTCCCGGCAGCCTGGCGCAGCGCCAGTTGCCAGTCAAGCGTGGTGTCGGCGTCAACTACAATGTCTGCCGGTGCTACTGCCTGTTCCGGTGGCATCAGCCAACTGCCGATATCCGGGCCGGGCTTATAACGGCGCAGCAGGCTGCGCAGCTTATCCTCTTCAATGGGTTTCGCCAGATAATCGTTCATCCCGGCGCTGAGCAGTTTCTCTTTTTGTCCGGCCATCGCATGGGCCGTAACGGCGATGACCGGCGTTTGCTGCTGGTGCGGCAACTGGCGAATTAGCTCGCAGGCGCGAATGCCATCCATGTCCGGCATCTGAATATCCATCAGGATCAGATCGAACTGTAGCTGGCGGGCGCGCTCAATGGCCTGTATACCGCTTTCGCACAGCTCGACATGCTGCACCTGATCTTCCAGCAACGCGCCGATGAGTTTCAGGTTGGCCGGGTTATCGTCCACCGCCATTACCGTCATCGGCAGTTTTGTTTCATCTACCGGCTGAGCCTGCGTGAGCCGGGTCGCACGGCAATATTCTGTGAGCGCGGGCAGCAGGCGGGTGGTGGTCAGCGGTTTCAGCAGACAGGCCGCCGCGCCATCTTGCTTCAGCTCCTCGGCGTTTACCTGCGCATGGCAAGGCAGCGCTAACAGCAGGTAGTCGGTCATGGCGGCGGCTCGTGCGAGGCGGTCGTGCTGCATGTTGAGCGGCTCACGCACCGTCACCGGAATCGCCATCAGCAGAATGTCGTAATGCGCCTGCGGCAGCGCCGAGAACGACGGGCTGTAAATCACCTCCAGCGGCGTTTCGTGCAACACGTCCAGCGTGCTTTGCGCGGCTGTCGCATTGGGCTCGACATAGGCAAGGCGTTTGCCCGCCAGACAGCCTGTGGCAGGCGCTTCGCTGATGGCATTTGGATTGAGATCGAGATTAATGTGGAACCAGAAGGTGGATCCGCGATTCGGCTGGCTATGGAAGGAGATATCGCCGCCCATTTCATTGACCAGCCTTTGGGTTATCACCAGCCCCAGGCCGGTGCCGCCGTGACGGCGAGAGATGCTGGCATCGGCCTGACGAAACGCCTGGAACAACCGCGACTGATCGCGCTCGGGGATGCCGATGCCGGTATCGCGGATCTGCATCTCAACCTGCACTTTGTTGTTACTGATGGCGCGCTTCTCAACCACAATGTCGATATTGCCATGTTCGGTGAATTTGATGGCGTTACCGACAAGATTGGTGATCACCTGTTGCAGACGCAGCGGGTCACCAATTACGTTATCCGGCACATCGTTTTTGATATTCAGCGTCAGTTCCAGCCCCTTGTCGTGCGCCGAGTGTGCCAGCAGGATGACGACCTCATCGAGCGTATTACGCAGCGGGAACGGGATGCTTTCCAGAATTAACTTGCCCGCCTCCAGCTTGGAGAAATCCAGCACGTCGTTAATGATCGCCAGCAGGTTGTTCGCCGAACGTTCAATCGTCAGCAGGTGATCGCGCTGCGTGGGGTTAAGCTCAGATTTCAGTGTCAGGCGGGTAAAGCCAATCACGCCGTTCAGTGGCGTGCGCAGCTCATGGGACATATTGGCGAGGAACTCAGATTTGATGCGCGCCGCTTCCTGGGCGCGTTTTTTCGCCAGATCCAACTCGACGTTCTGGATCTCCATCTGCTCCAGCGTTTCACGCAGATCGGAAGTGGACTGGTCAATGTTGTGCTGCATCTCTTCGTGGTAGGCCGCCAGCGACATCGCCATCGAGTTGATGCCGTTTTTCAGCATATCCAGCTCACCGAGCATAAAACCTTCCACGCGGCTGTCGAGCTGCCCGCGACGAATGCGGTCAACGGTGTTGACCATATTACGGATCGGGCTGGTTACGTCGCGCATTAAGCGCCAGCCGAAAATCAGCGCAATGCCTATACAGAACAAAATCATCAAGCTGGAGATAAAAATCTCTTTGTACTGCTGCAAACGAACCGATTTGAGATCCAGCTCCAGCGCCACATAGCCGAGCATGTTGCCGGTAATTTTATCCGCTGGTAGCGCGGTGTTGGTTTGCGTAAATCCTTCGGAAAGAATGGGCGTGCGCAGGATCATCACATCGCCGCGCCGGGAGACGCTGAGCCTGCGCGGAAAAGGTTGCCCTTCCGCCAGCCGGAGATTATCGCCATCAAGCTGGAAATTAGAGGAAACGAATACGTTATTCTGCCCATCGTAAATGGAAATTGCCCGCACAATATCGGAATGGCGGCGATGCAAAACGCTCACCAGTTGGCCTATCGCATCTTTGTCCTGCAACGTCATGCTGTATTCGCTCGAGACCGCCAGCGGCTCAATGATGCTGGCACCGGCGTCTTCCAGTTGACGCTGCAAATCGTTATAGCGGTGAACGACAAAGAAGATGCTGAGCAGCACACCGATAAGCACGGTGGGCGCCAGAATCAGGATCATCATGCGTGCGCGCAAGCTGTAGTTGGTCATGGAGTTCCGTTATGGGAGAATTAGGCCATTAATCTGTAAATGAGATAAATCCCTGCAATGGCGCAATTCTACTCTGCAAAACGACGTGTGACGACTAGTCAAAAAGTAACCGTAACCGTAACTGATCTTGATCCCTTTGGGCAGGGGGTTGCGCGCCATAACGGGAAAGCGCTGTTCATCCCCGGGCTGTTACCTGGCGAAACGGCGGACATTGTGCTGAAAGAGGAGAAGCGGCAGTTTTCACGCGGTGAGGTGAAACGTCGCCTGAATGATAGCGACGAGCGCGTTACGCCGCTGTGCCCGCATTTTGGCGTCTGCGGTGGCTGCCAGCAGCAGCATGCCAGTATTGCCCTGCAACAGCGCAGCAAAAGTGCGGCGCTGGCGCGTTTGATGAAACGGGACGTCGATGAAGTGATTGCAGGCGAACCCTGGGGCTATCGCCGCCGCGCGCGGCTCAGCCTGAGCTGGCAGCCCAAAAGCCAGTGTCTGGAGATGGGGTTTCGTAAAGCGGGCGGTAACGACATTATTAATATCACGCGCTGCCCGGTGTTGGTGCCCCGTCTTGAGGCATTACTGGCGCCGCTGCGTGAATGCCTGAGCGGGTTGCAGGCCGTGCGTCAGCTTGGACATGTTGAGCTGGTGGAAGCCGATAATGGCCCATTAATGGTTTTGCGTCACACTGTTGCATTAAGTGCAACAGACAGAGAAAAACTGGAACAGTTTTCGCATTCTCAGGAACTCTCGCTGTATCTCGCGCCACAAAGCGAGATACTGGAACAGGTTAGCGGAGAATCTCCCTGGTACAGCTCTGACGGGCTACGCTTAACGTTCAGCCCGCGGGACTTTATTCAGGTTAACGATGGTGTTAACCAGCAAATGGTGGCGCGAGCGCTGGAGTGGCTTGATGTGCAGCCCGGCGACCGGGTGCTGGATCTGTTCTGCGGCATGGGCAATTTCACGCTACCGCTGGCGAAACGCGCGGCCAGCGTGGTCGGTGTGGAGGGCGTCGCCGATTTGGTGGCGAAAGCACAGGATAACGCGCAACAGAATGGCTTGCAGAATGTGACATTCTTTCATGAAAATCTGGAGGAAGATGTCACGAAACAGCCCTGGGCAAGCCGTGGATTTGACAAAGTTTTACTCGACCCGGCACGCGCAGGCGCTGCCGGAGTGATGAAACATATTCTAAAATTGTCGCCGGGCAGAGTGGTGTACGTTTCCTGTAACCCCGCCACCCTTGCCCGCGACAGTGAAGCGCTATTGGATGCGGGTTACCAGATCCAGCGGCTGGCGATGCTGGACATGTTCCCGCACACTGGCCACCTGGAATCGATGGTGTTGTTTGTGAATCACAAATGATTAATTTCGGCTTGTCGAGTTCGGCAGGCCCGGTCCCTGAAAGGAGAGGACAATGGTTGCGGTACGCAGTGCGCATTTGAACAAAGCGGGTGAATTCGATCCGGCCAAATGGATCGCGAGTCTGGGCATCACCAGTCAGCCGTCGTGTGAACGCTTAACCGAAACCTGGGCATATTGTCTGC
This sequence comes from Kosakonia sp. SOY2, assembly GCF_027109175.1. Classification (NCBI taxonomy): domain Bacteria; kingdom Pseudomonadati; phylum Pseudomonadota; class Gammaproteobacteria; order Enterobacterales; family Enterobacteriaceae; genus Kosakonia; species Kosakonia sp. SOY2. The sequence goes on along the minus strand of NZ_JAPVXH010000001.1, from coordinate 2,671,924 downwards.
GACAAACACAGGGACACCCGAACGCGGAATTACTGCTGTGGCGCGGCGTCGAGATGGTGGAGATCCTCTCCATGCTGAGCATGGATACCGACACGCTGCGCGCGGCGCTGCTGTTCCCGCTGGCCGATGCGGAAGTGGTCAGCGAAGAGGTGCTGCGCGAAAGCGTCGGCACGTCGGTGGTCAACCTGATTCATGGCGTACGCGATATGGCGGCTATCCGCCAGCTGAAAGCCACCCACACCGATTCCGTCTCCTCCGAACAAGTCGATAACGTTCGTCGTATGCTGCTGGCGATGGTGGATGATTTCCGCTGCGTAGTTATCAAGCTGGCGGAACGTATCGCTCATCTGCGCGAAGTGAAAGATGCGCCGGAAGATGAGCGCGTACTGGCGGCGAAAGAGTGTACTAATATCTACGCCCCGCTGGCGAACCGGCTGGGCATCGGGCAGCTCAAATGGGAACTGGAAGATTACTGCTTCCGTTATCTGCATCCGGCGGAGTACAAACGCATCGCCAAGCTGCTGCACGAACGCCGTATCGATCGCGAACACTACATCGACGAATTTGTCGGGCATTTGCGTGCCGAAATGAAGACCGAAGGCGTCAAAGCGGAAGTGTATGGCCGCCCGAAACACATCTACAGCATCTGGCGCAAAATGCAGAAAAAACACCTCGCCTTTGATGAGCTGTTTGATGTGCGTGCCGTGCGTATCGTCGCCGAGCGTTTACAGGACTGCTACGCTGCGCTCGGGATTGTACACACCCATTACCGCCATCTGCCGGATGAGTTTGACGACTATGTTGCTAACCCAAAGCCGAATGGTTACCAGTCTATCCACACGGTAGTGCTTGGGCCGGGCGGGAAAACCGTTGAAATCCAGATTCGTACCCGGCAGATGCATGAAGATGCAGAGCTTGGCGTCGCTGCGCACTGGAAGTACAAAGAGGGCACCGCTACCGTTGGCGGCCCGCGTTCGGCGCACGAAGACCGCATTGCATGGCTGCGTAAACTGATCGCCTGGCAGGAAGAGATGGCCGATTCCGGCGAGATGCTCGACGAAGTTCGCAGCCAGGTGTTCGACGACCGTGTGTATGTCTTTACCCCGAAAGGCGATGTGGTGGACTTGCCTGCAGGTTCGACGCCGCTGGATTTTGCTTACCATATTCACAGCGATGTCGGTCACCGTTGCATCGGCGCAAAAATCGGTGGGCGCATCGTACCGTTCACTTATCAATTGCAGATGGGCGATCAGATCGAAATTATCACCCAGAAGCAACCGAACCCAAGCCGTGACTGGCTGAACCCGAACCTGGGCTATGTGACCACCAGCCGTGGGCGCTCGAAGATCCACGCCTGGTTCCGCAAACAAGATCGCGACAAAAATATTCTTGCGGGGCGTCAGATCCTCGACGATGAGCTGGCGCATCTTGGTATCAGCCTGAAAGAGGCGGAAAAATTCCTGCTGCCGCGCTACAACTTTAACGAACTGGACGAGTTGCTGGCGGCGATTGGCGGTGGGGATATCCGTCTCAATCAGATGGTGAATTTCCTGCAGTCGCAGTTCAATAAACCGAGTGCTGAGGAGCAGGACGCCGCCGCGCTGAAGCAGCTGCAACAGAAAACGTATACGCCGCAAAGCCGCAGCAAAGACAATGGCCGCGTTGTTGTCGAAGGCGTAGGCAATCTGATGCACCATATTGCGCGTTGCTGCCAGCCGATCCCGGGTGATGAAATCGTCGGGTTTATTACTCAGGGGCGCGGGATCTCTATTCACCGCGCCGACTGCGATCAACTGGAAGAGCTGCGTAACGTGGCGCCGGAACGTATCGTTGATGCCGTCTGGGGCGAAAGCTACTCGGCGGGTTACTCGCTGGTGGTGCGCGTCACGGCGAATGACCGTAGCGGTCTGCTGCGCGACATCACCACAATTCTCGCCAATGAGAAGGTGAACGTGCTCGGCGTTGCCAGCCGCAGCGACACCAAAGAACAGCTGGCCACCATCGATATGAATATCGAAATCTACAACCTGCAAGTGCTGGGCCGCGTGCTCGGCAAACTCAACCAAGTGCCGGACGTCATCGACGCTCGCCGCCTGCACGGTGGCTGATTTTCTCTTCATCCGAGCCTCGTCCTGATAGGCGAGGCTCAACACTTATTACCAGGGATTTCTCATGACTCAAATCGATCGTCTGCTGGGGATTATGCAACGCCTGCGCGACCCGGAAAACGGCTGCCCGTGGGACAAAGAGCAGACTTACGCCACCATTGCGCCTTACACGCTGGAAGAGACGTACGAAGTGCTGGACGCTATTTCGCGCGAAGATTTTGACGATTTACGCGGTGAGCTGGGTGACCTGCTGTTCCAGGTGGTTTTTTATGCGCAGATGGCGCAGGAAGAAGGGCGTTTCGGTTTCAACGACATTTGCGCCGCTATCAGCGACAAACTGGAGCGTCGTCACCCACATATTTTCGGTGATGCACATGCGGGAAACAGCACGGAAGTGCTGGCGCGTTGGGAGCAAATTAAAAGCGAAGAGCGTGCAGAAAAATCTCAGCACTCAGCGCTGGACGACATTCCCCACAGCCTGCCTGCGCTGATGCGCGCGCACAAAATCCAGAAACGCTGCTCGACCGTCGGCTTTGACTGGACGTCGCTTGGCCCGGTGCTTGATAAAGTGTACGAAGAGATTGACGAAGTCATGGACGAAGCCAAACAAGCGGTGGTTGATGAAGCGAAACTGGAAGAGGAAGTCGGCGATTTGCTCTTCGCGACCGTCAACCTTTCGCGTCATCTAGGCGTCAAAGCGGAAGTGGCGTTGCAAAAAGCCAACCTGAAATTTGAGCGGCGTTTTCGCGAAGTTGAGCGTATTGTGCGCGAACGCGGTCTGGAAATGACCGGTGTAGATCTGGAAACAATGGAAAATGTCTGGCAACAGGTAAAACGCCAGGAACATGATCTTTAAAGCATTTGTTCCAGTAAGCGCGATTTGCGTGGTTTTTTAAATAACAAGCGCTTGATTTGCGTCAAAAACATTTACTCAAAAGTGGCTATTTTCACACTCCTTAAGTTTGTTGAAATGCCTTGAGAATCGCCTCTTCGAGTAATTCGGGTCGCAGCAAGGCGGCAACCGAGCGAATCTTCAGACGCAGCGAAATGCGCCGCGTCTGGGGTGAGTGACAGAAGCCAATGCAGATGCGGCCTGAAGAACAGAGGAGAGGGGCAATGAAAGTTTGTGGCGTAGACCATCATCGGGTATACTGCTTTCCCGTCCTGGTTATTCCATCGTCTTTTAAACCTAACTTCTCAGGTTCAGCATGACAACGAACTATATTTTTGTGACCGGCGGGGTCGTATCCTCTCTGGGTAAAGGCATTGCCGCAGCCTCCCTGGCAGCCATTCTTGAAGCCCGTGGCCTCAACGTCACCATGATGAAATTGGATCCGTACATTAACGTCGATCCAGGGACTATGAGTCCAATCCAGCATGGTGAAGTGTTCGTTACCGAAGACGGCGCTGAAACCGATCTGGATTTGGGTCACTACGAGCGTTTTATCCGCACCAAAATGACCCGTCGCAATAACTTCACCACTGGTCGTATCTACTCCGAGGTTTTGCGTAAAGAGCGCCGTGGCGACTATCTGGGTGCAACCGTACAGGTTATTCCGCACATCACCAACGCGATTAAAGAGCGCATTATTGCCGGTGGCGAAGGCCATGACGTTGCGCTGGTAGAAATCGGCGGTACGGTGGGTGACATCGAATCCCTGCCGTTCCTTGAAGCTATCCGTCAGATGGCGGTAGAAGTGGGCCGCGAGCGCACTCTCTACATGCACCTGACGCTGGTGCCTTATATGGCGGCTTCCGGTGAGGTGAAAACCAAGCCGACGCAGCACTCTGTTAAAGAGCTGCTCTCTATCGGTATTCAGCCAGATATTCTGATTTGCCGTTCCGATCGCGCGGTTCCTGCTAATGAACGCGCAAAAATTGCTTTGTTCTGTAACGTTCCAGAAAAAGCTGTGATTTCTCTGAAAGACGTCGATTCCATTTATAAAATCCCGGGCCTGTTGAAATCCCAGGGGCTGGACGATTATATTTGTAAACGATTCAGCTTGAACTGTCCGGAAGCAAACCTGGCCGAATGGGAACAGGTTATTTACGAAGAAGCGAATCCGTCAGGCGAAGTCACCATTGGTATGGTCGGTAAGTACATTGAACTTCCGGACGCATATAAATCGGTTATTGAAGCACTGAAACACGGTGGTCTGAAAAACCGCGTAACCGTCAACATCAAGCTGATTGACTCGCAGGATGTTGAAACGCGTGGCGTAGAGATCCTGAAAGGTCTTGATGCCATTCTTATCCCTGGCGGCTTCGGCTACCGCGGTGTGGAAGGCAAGATCGCCACCGCACGCTATGCGCGTGAAAACAATATTCCTTACCTGGGTATTTGCCTGGGTATGCAGGTTGCGTTGATTGAATTTGCTCGTAACGTAGTCGGAATGGAGAACGCCAACTCCACGGAATTTGTGCCAGACTGTAAATACCCGGTTGTGGCGCTTATTACCGAATGGCGTGACGAAGACGGCAACGTTGAGCAGCGTTCGGAGAAGAGCGATCTCGGTGGCACCATGCGCCTCGGCGCACAGCAGTGCCAGCTTGGTGATGACAGCCTGGTTCGCCAGCTGTATGGCGCGCCAACCATTATTGAACGCCATCGCCATCGTTACGAAGTCAACAATATGCTGTTGAAACAAATCGAAGCTGCGGGTCTGCGTGTTGCGGGCCGTTCCGGGGATGATCAGTTGGTCGAGATCATCGAAGTGCCGAATCATCCGTGGTTCGTCGCTTGTCAGTTCCACCCGGAATTTACTTCTACGCCGCGTGATGGACATCCGCTGTTTGCCGGTTTTGTGAAAGCCGCCAGCGAGTATCAGAAGCGCCAGGCGAAGTAAAAAAGTTACAACAGCAACGCGTACCATCGGTACGCGTTGTTTGTCTGGAGTTTTAGTTTAACTTGTACTGAGGAAAACCTAATGTCCAAAATCGTTAAAGTCATCGGTCGTGAAATCATCGACTCCCGTGGTAACCCGACTGTTGAAGCCGAAGTACACCTGGAAGGTGGTTTCGTAGGTCTGGCTGCTGCGCCGTCAGGTGCTTCCACTGGTTCCCGCGAAGCGCTGGAACTGCGCGATGGCGACAAATCCCGCTTCATGGGTAAAGGCGTACTGAAAGCGGTTGGCGCGGTTAACGGCCCGATCGCTCAGGCAATCCTGGGTAAAGACGCGAAAGACCAGGCCGGCATCGACAAAATCATGATCGATCTGGATGGTACCGAAAACAAATCCAACTTCGGCGCGAACGCAATCCTGGCTGTTTCTCTGGCTACCGCTAAAGCTGCTGCTGCTTCTAAAGGCTTGCCGCTGTACGCACACATCGCTGAACTGAACGGCACCCCGGGTAAATACTCCATGCCGGTTCCGATGATGAACATCATCAACGGTGGTGAGCACGCTGATAACAACGTCGACATTCAGGAATTCATGATTCAGCCGGTTGGCGCGAAAACCCTGAAAGAAGCTGTACGTATGGGTTCAGAAGTGTTCCATAACCTGGCGAAAGTACTGAAATCCAAAGGCATGAACACCGCTGTGGGTGACGAAGGTGGCTACGCGCCGAACCTGGGTTCCAACGCAGAAGCACTGGCTGTTATCGCTGAAGCGGTTAAAGCTGCGGGCTACGAGCTGGGCAAAGACATCACTCTGGCGATGGACTGTGCAGCATCTGAGTTCTACAAAGACGGTAAATACGTTCTGGCTGGCGAAGGCAACAAAGCGTTCACCTCTGAAGAGTTCACTCACTTCCTGGAAGATCTGACCAAACAGTATCCGATCGTTTCCATCGAAGATGGTCTGGACGAATCTGACTGGACTGGCTTTGCTTACCAGACCAAAGTGCTGGGCGACAAAATCCAGCTGGTTGGCGACGACCTGTTCGTAACCAACACCAAGATCCTGAAAGAAGGCATCGAAAAAGGCATCGTTAACTCCATCCTGATCAAATTCAACCAGATCGGTTCTCTGACCGAAACGCTGGCTGCGATCAAAATGGCGAAAGACGCTGGCTACACCGCTGTCATCTCTCACCGTTCTGGCGAAACTGAAGACGCTACCATCGCTGACCTGGCTGTTGGTACCGCTGCAGGCCAGATCAAAACTGGTTCTATGAGCCGTTCTGACCGCGTTGCTAAATACAACCAGCTGATTCGTATCGAAGAAGCGCTGGGTGAACAAGCGCCGTTCAACGGTCGCAAAGAGATCAAAGGCCAGGCGTAATCGCTAAGCGTTGATCAAATAAAAATGCCAGTCAGTCGACTGGCATTTTTTTTAGGCTTTTGACTATTTGAAGTCGACTTCCATTTGCTGCGGAATCGTCAGGCCGCGCGTTGTCTGCACGCAGCGGGCGATATAATCGGTAAAGCGCGGCGGCTTCGGCATACCCATGCTGAGCAGCTTGTCATTGCTGAAACGCACGTTAAGCGTGGCAAACGCTCCGTAAAGACGCATCGCTTTCAGCATCAGGCGCTCGTTGCACGGCCCGAAGATATCCTTCAGCTCGCGGCGCATTTTCACCAGCGTTTCATAGCTCACCTGCGCGTATTTATCGCCAACCGGGGCTTTTTCCAGCGCCTTCGCCATTGCCCTGTCGATATCGGCAAAGCGGACGCTATTCTCTTCCCCGGCCGAGATATGCACCACTTCACCCTGTGCAATCTCTCCGCTAAGCAGCATCAGCAGCGCGTCGGCGCAGTAATCCACCGGGATCACATCCACGCGATCTTCCAGTGAACACATAAATTTTTGCAGCATCAGTCCCATGCTGAACACCCAGAAGATACTGGTAGACGGGGTGCAGCCATGGCTGGTATGGCCGACAACAATCGACGGACGTGCGATCACCAGCGGCAACTGCGGGCACTCTTTGCGCATCAGTTGTTCGATAGTGGATTTGGAGTGCGTATAGGTCACCAGATGCTCGGCATTCTCGCGAAACTCGCTGCTTTCCGGTACCAGTGAATCTGGCTCCGGGGTGCATGACATCGCGGTGCCCACGTGCAGAAAACGCTGTAACCCGGCGACTTGCGACATCCGGCGTGCAAACGTCAGCGTGCCTTCCACGTTGACTTTCCAGACCAGCGGATTATTACCAAAAGAGGCCACCGCTGCGCAGTTCAGTACGTGGGTGACATTTTCCAGCCGTGGATCGGTAATAAAACCTTCTGGTTCGCCCAAATCACCGAGCAGGATCTGCGACGTTGAAAGTGAGTTCAGTACCTCATCACTGAGGTTGAACTTGCGCATATTGCTTTTAACGCGCGCAAGCCCGGCTTCGCTATCTTCGGCACGAACCAGCAGCAATAAATTCATCGGTAGATTGTCGTGAAGAATTTTTTCTAATACTGCCCCGCCAAGAAACCCAGTGACACCCGTAATCAATAATGTATTCATCAACGCTTTCTCATCATGGTTGTTCTGGCGGATTGTAGGCACAGAAAGCTAAACGCCATATCAATAAAATGGCGTACAAAAACGGGGTTTCTTAAGCTGGTTTTAAGGAAGAAAACTCAGGGGATTTGACTACGACAACCAATAAAATAAAAAGATTCCGTCACGCTGTGGGAAATATTTATATCGATGATATTTAATGGATTATTTTTATTTTGTTAGCCTGCAAATTATGTATAAATTCAATTCAAAATGTAAAATAAATAATATCTGGTTACACCATTTCTTTTGCGCTTTATGGCTCACCAGTTCCCCGAAGCGCCGCCGCCGTCACTCGAACCGCCACCACCACTGGAACTGTCGCTACTGCTATGGCTGGAACTCTCGCTGCTGGTATAAGTGGTCGTGTCGGTGCTGGTCTCGCCTCCACGCGAATAAGTAAGTTGCCTGCTCTCACGATATTTTTGCCGGCCTGCGGCGGTAAGCCGCTGCGGGTAAATCAACCATACGCACAAAATCATCAGCAAAATAAAGGCGGGCACGGTAGCGCAGAATATCGTAAAAGGCAGCAGCAAAGGGTGTTGTTCACTGTAAGCGAACAAAATCACGGCCAGAGGGCAGGCGGTAAGAAACAGTCCTGTCAGCGTGAGGATTTTGCCTTTGACCGTCAGGGCAATGATAACCACCGCCAATATAATTAAACTCTTCCACAGGGAAAACCAGGCAGCCATTTGCTCGAAAAATGACGGTGGTTGAGCTTTGGGCAGTGGCTGGCTGGCAAGCACGGTGCTGATCCCCTCAACGCCGCGCACAATTCCGGTATTCAGGTCATTCTGCCGGAAGGCTGGAATCATATATTCATCAATGATTTGCTTCGCCAGCGCGTTGGTTAACATGCCCTCAAGGCCGCTTCCTACCTCGATACGCACTTTTCTGTCCTGCCAGGCGACCAGCACCAGCACGCCATCATTACGCCGGGCATCGCCAGGCCGCCAGCGGTTAAAAACCGCGTTAGCAAAGTGTTCAATGGTTTCGCCATTTGTCGTGGATATCAGCAGTACGGCGGTTTGCGTACCCGTGCGGGCATTCAGATCGCTCACCTGCTGGATAAGCGCCTTACGCTGCCAGAGGCTTAACTGATTTTCGGGATCGTTAACCACGCCATTCATCGCTGGAACAGGCACAGCCAGCGCCGGAAGGGTAAAACTCAGCACCAGCAACAGGGCCAATATGCGCGCCATTTGCATCATCCTTGCGGGGCAAACCAGAGAAAGAACCGTCATAGGATAGCGGCTGATAGCAGGTAATGACAATTTGCCATAACTGATAGTTTTCATTATCAGCAGGTTAAATAGCCCGCCGTGCGCGGCGCAAATGGCACATGATCCCCTGCGGGTTATCTGCAATAATGGCGTTTTTCCCTGCTAATAAGAGCGACGATGCAGTACCCGATTAACGAGATGTTCCAGACCCTGCAAGGCGAGGGTTACTTCACCGGCGTTCCCGCCATTTTTATTCGTTTACAGGGATGCCCGGTTGGTTGCGCCTGGTGCGATACCAAACACACCTGGGATAAGCTCGCGGATCGGGAGGTTTCGCTGTACAGCATTCTCGCGAAGACCAAAGAGAGCGATAAATGGGGCGCGGCAAGCAGTGAAGATCTGCTCGCCATTATCCAGCGCCAGGGCTGGACTGCGCGCCATGTGGTGATTACCGGCGGTGAACCCTGCATTCACGATCTCACCCCGTTGACCACATTGCTGGAGCACAACGGCTTTAGCTGTCAGATTGAAACCAGCGGCACGCACGACGTTCGTACGTCGCATGCCACCTGGGTCACCGTATCGCCGAAAGTAAATATGCGCGGCGGTTATGATGTCCTCCAGCAAGCGCTGGAACGCGCCGATGAGATTAAGCACCCTGTTGGCCGCGTGCGCGATATTGAAGCGCTGGACGAGCTTTTGGCGCAGCTGCACGATGATAAGCAGCGGGTAATCGCCTTGCAGCCGATAAGCCAGAAAGAGGATGCGACACGCTTGTGTATTGAAATCTGTATTGCCCGCAACTGGCGGCTGTCAATGCAGACGCACAAATATCTCAATATTGCTTAATAAAAAACCCGCCGCTGGCGGGTTTTTTATTAATACGCAAGCTAAATATTGGTGATTATTCCGAAGTAAATTGTGGTGGTAATTTAAATTTGACCTTTATCAAATGTAACATTGTTTTACTGTGATAGAAGTCATTCGTTGTTTTATCTCTCAAAATAAGTTTGTCTCATTATTATGAGGTTTCGCTTTTTCTAAAAGGATTTTGGAACAAGTAATGTCAATAAGATCAATTAATAATTTCTCAATGAGTTTTTTTTCCTTGCAGGGTAAAACTGCGATTGTCACCGGTGGTAATAGTGGGTTAGGGCAGGCATTTTCTGTCGCACTGGCGAAAGCGGGGGCAAATGTTTTTATTCCCGCTATCAGCGATGACAGTGGGGAAACAGAAGAAGCCATTAAGCAGCAGGGGGCAGAAGCTGAATTCATGGCGATTGATATCACTGAAAAAGATGCGCCAAAAAAAATTATTGCCGCCTGCTGCGAACGTTTTGGTACGGTTGATATCCTGGTGAATAACGCGGGCATCTGCAAAATGAATAATGTCTGGGAGTTTAATCGCACTGACTGGGATCCGATGATTAACGTGAATTTGACGGCCGCCTTTGAATTATGTCATGAAGCGGCAAAAGTGATGGCGAAAAACCTTCGCGGAAAAATTATCAATATTTGTTCGGTGCGTTCATTTTTAGGTCAACAGGGATCTCCCGCCTATTCCGCGACAAAACATGCGCTGGCCGGTTTAACAAAAGCCTATTGCGACGAATTAGCGCAATTTAATATTCAGGTAAACGGTATTGCGCCGGGATATTTCTCCACGGATATCACGCAGATAATTCGTAACGATCGCAAACAATATAAATGGGGAATTGATCACACACCGGCTATGCGCTGGGGAGATACGCAGGATTTAATGGGCGCAGTTATTTTTCTCGCCAGCCGCGCCTCAGATTATGTAAATGGTCATTTACTGGTTGTTGATGGCGGCTATCTGGTGCGTTAAATAGACTGGAGAGGGTGAGCGGAGCAGATAAAGCGTGGGCAAATGTGCTGTCAACCCGCAGGGCTGGCCGGCTCGCAGGTTGACGGTACGAAAATCGTTTATTCGCCGCGATAAACACAACCCGCCGTGCAGGTCTCTTTTACCATCACCGCGCTCAGCAGCGGCACCACCGGTTTCATCTGATCCCAAATCCATTTCGCCAGCACTTCGCTGGTGGGGTTTTCCAGCCCTGGGATCTCATTCAAATAGTAGTGATCCAGGCGCTCGTAAAGCGGTTTAAACGCGGCTTTCAGCTCGGCGAAGTCCATAATCCAGCCGGTATAAGGATCCACCTCGCCGGTGATCTCCAGGCGCACCATAAACGAGTGGCCATGCAGACGACCGCATTTGTGCCCCTGCGGGACATGCGGCAGGTGATGCGCGGCTTCGAAAGTGAAATCTTTAAACAACGTGGTCGACATAATGAACTCTCAGGCTTCCAAAAAACCGCCGCATGGTAGCGGAAATGACCTTTTTTAGCATTAATTAAAATCACTAAAAGCGGTTACGACAGAAGCCGAACCGCAATACATTCGTTTTATCAATGTAATTCAATAAGTTATTTAACCTGTTTTAGTGTTATCAACTATAACTAAAACAGGTTAGTCCATTTGGTTATTTATTATTTCCAACCTTTCTTTAATTGTTATTATCCCCACCGTTAACCTTAGTTTCACTTCACTTTTTTAAAATTATATCCCCATGGATTTCGCGGCGTTGGCGCGTTCACAGGCTGCGCGAAAGACGAAAGGGAATTGCTACTGGAACAATACGACGCATGACGACCCAGGTCCCACCTTCCGCGTTGCTTCCGCTTAACCCGGAGCAACTGGCGCGCCTCCAGGCGGCCACCACTGATTTAACACCCACCCAGCTCGCCTGGGTTTCCGGCTATTTCTGGGGCGTGCTGAATCAGCAGCCAGCCGGCGCGGTTGCCGCTGCGACGCCGGTCGCAGAAGCGTCCTCTATTACGCTGATTTCCGCCTCGCAGACCGGTAACGCCCGCCGTGTAGCCGAAGCGCTGCGCGATGATTTATTGGCCGCGAAACTCAATGTTACGCTGGTCAACGCGGGCGACTACAAATTCAAACAGATCGCCAACGAAAAACTGCTGATCGTCGTTGCTTCAACGCAGGGTGAAGGCGAAGCGCCGGAAGAAGCTGTTGCGCTGCATAAGTTCCTGTTCTCGAAAAAAGCGCCAAAACTGGATGGCACCGCTTTTGCGGTCTTCGGTCTGGGCGACACCTCGTATGAGTTTTTCTGCCAGGCCGGGAAAGATTTTGACAGCAAACTGGCTGAGCTGGGTGCTGAACGTCTGCTGGATCGCGTCGATGCCGATGTGGAGTACCAGGCCGCCGCCGCAGAGTGGCGCGCCCGTGTGGTTGAAGTGCTGAAAGCCCGTGCGCCAGCCTCTTCGCCTGTGCAAGCTGCTGTTGCCGCCAGCGGTGCGGTGAATGAAATCGTCTCCAGCCCGTACACCAAAGAAGCACCGCTGAGTGCAAGCCTGTCGGTTAACCAGAAAATCACCGGGCGTAATTCAGAAAAAGATGTGCGTCATATCGAGATCGATTTGGGCGACTCCGGTCTGCGTTACCAGCCGGGCGATGCGCTCGGCGTCTGGTATCAGAACGATCCTGCGTTAGTCAAAGAGCTGGTTGAACTGCTGTGGCTGAAAGGTGATGAGCCCGTCACGGTCGATGGCAAAACCCTGCCGCTTGCCGAAGCGTTGCAGTGGCATTTCGAGTTGACGGTCAACACCGCCAATATCGTGGAAAATTACGCCACCCTGACGCGCAGCGAATCGTTGCTGCCGCTGGTCGGTGATAAAGCGCAGTTGCAGCACTACGCCGCGACCACGCCGATTGTCGATATGGTGCGTTTCTCTCCGGCGCAGCTGGATGCGGACGCGCTGATTGGCCTGCTGCGCCCGCTGACGCCGCGCCTTTACTCTATTGCCTCTTCGCAGGCAGAAGTGGAGAGTGAAGTACATATCACCGTTGGCGTGGTGCGTTATGACGTCGAAGGCCGTGCCCGCGCGGGCGGTGCTTCAAGCTTCCTCGCCGATCGCGTAGAAGAAGAGGGCGAAGTTCGCGTATTTATCGAGCATAACGATAACTTCCGTCTGCCGGCGAACCCGCAAACGCCGGTGATCATGATTGGGCCGGGCACCGGTATTGCGCCGTTCCGCGCCTTTATGCAACAGCGCGCCGCCGATGAAGCGCCAGGCAAAAACTGGTTGTTCTTTGGCAACCCACACTTTACCGAAGATTTCCTCTACCAGATTGAGTGGCAGCTCTATGTGAAAGAGGGCGTGCTGAACCGCATCGATTTGGCCTGGTCCAGAGATCAAAAAGAAAAAGTTTACGTACAAGACAAACTGCGCGAACAGGGCGCGGAACTGTGGCGCTGGATCAACGACGGCGCGCACATTTATGTCTGCGGCGACGCCAATCGCATGGCGAAAGACGTTGAGCAGGCTTTACTGGATGTGATTGCCGAATTTGGTGGCATGGACACCGAAGCGGCGGATGAATTTTTAAGTGAGCTGCGCGTTGAGCGCCGTTATCAGCGAGATGTCTACTAATGAGCGAAAAACACCCCGGCCCACTGGTGGTCGAAGGCAAACTGACCGACGCCGAACGCATGAAACGCGAAAGCAACTACCTGCGCGGTACGATTGCGGAAGATTTGCATGACGGTCTGACCGGCGGCTTCAAAGGCGACAATTTTCTGCTGATCCGTTTTCACGGCATGTATCAGCAAGACGATCGCGATATCCGCGCCGAGCGTGCTGAGCAAAAGCTGGAGCCGCGCCACGCGATGATGCTGCGTTGCCGCCTGCCGGGCGGCGTTATTACCACCAAACAGTGGCAGGCGATTGATCAATTCGCCCATGACAACACCATTTACGGCAGCATCCGCCTGACCAACCGTCAGACGTTCCAGTTTCACGGCATTTTGAAGAAAAATGTGAAACCGGCGCACCAGATGCTGCACTCCGTTGGGCTGGACGCACTGGCAACCGCCAACGACATGAACCGTAACGTGCTCTGTACCTCGAACCCGTACGAATCTGAACTGCACGCTGAAGCCTACGAATGGGCGAAAAAGATCTCCGAACATCTGCTGCCGCGCACCCGGGCTTATGCCGAGATCTGGCTCGATCAGGAAAAAGTGGCCACCACGGATGAAGAGCCGATCTTAGGCCAGACTTACTTGCCGCGTAAGTTTAAAACTACGGTGGTTATCCCGCCGCAGAACGACATCGATCTGCACGCCAACGACATGAACTTCGTGGCGATTGCGGAAAACGGCAAGCTGGTGGGCTTTAACCTGCTGGTTGGCGGCGGTTTGTCGATCGAGCATGGCAACAAGAAAACTTACGCCCGCACGGCGAGCGAATTCGGTTATCTGCCGCTGGAGCACACGCTGGCGGTCGCGGAAGCGGTGGTTACGACGCAGCGCGACTGGGGTAACCGTACCGATCGTAAAAACGCCAAAACCAAATACACCCTTGAGCGCGTGGGCGTTGAAACCTTCAAAGCGGAAGTTGAACGCCGTGCCGGGATCAAATTTGAACCGATCCGTCCGTATGAGTTTACCGGTCGTGGCGATCGCATCGGTTGGGTGAAAGGCATCGACAATAAATGGCATCTGACGCTGTTTATTGAAAACGGCCGTATTCTGGATTACCCGGGACGCCCGCTGAAAACCGGCCTGCTGGAAATTGCGAAGATCCACAAAGGCGAGTTCCGCATTACCGCTAACCAGAACCTGATCATCGCCGGTGTGCCGGAAAGCCAGAAAGCGAAGATCGAAAAACTGGCGCGCAGCCACGGGCTGATGGACGCGGTAAAACCGCAGCGCGAAAACTCCATGGCCTGTGTGTCATTCCCGACCTGCCCGCTGGCGATGGCGGAAGCCGAGCGTTTCCTGCCTTCGTTTGTCGATAAAGTCGAAGCGCTGATGGAAAAACACGGCGTGGGCGATGACCATATTGTGCTGCGTGTGACCGGCTGCCCGAACGGCTGCGGTCGTGCGATGCTGGCGGAGATCGGACTGGTGGGTAAAGCGCCGGGACGCTATAACTTGCATATCGGCGGTAATCGCAGTGGTACACGCATTCCGCGCATGTACCGCGAAAACATTACTGAACCCGAAATCCTTGGCGCTATCGACGAACTGGTCGCACGCTGGGCGCACGAGCGTGAAGAGGGCGAAGGTTTTGGCGACTTCACCATCCGCGCTGGAATTATCCGCCCGGTGCTCGATCCGGCGCGGGATTTCTGGGAATAACGCCTGATTCCTTCCTCCCCGATCGGGGAGGAAGAGGTGATAAGAGAGGTCAATATGTCCGTACTGGATCTGAACGCGCTAAACGAGCTGCCCAAAGTAGACCGCATACTGCAGCTTTCTGAAACCAACGCGCAGCTTGAGAAACTCAGCGCTGAAGAGCGTGTCGCCTGGGCGCTGGAAAACCTGCCGGGTGAATATGTGCTCTCCTCAAGTTTTGGTATTCAGGCGGCGGTGAGCCTGCATCTGGTAAACCAGGTGCGTCCGGATATCCCGGTGATCCTCACCGATACCGGCTATCTGTTTCCGGAAACCTACCAGTTTATCGACGAGCTCACGGACAAGCTCAAGCTGAACCTGAAAATCTACCGCGCCGAGCACAGCCCGGCCTGGCAGGAGGCGCGCTACGGCAAGCTGTGGGAGCAGGGCGTTGAGGGGATTGAAAAATACAATCACATCAACAAAGTTGAGCCGATGAACCGCGCGCTGGCCGAACTGAACGCGAAAACCTGGTTCGCCGGGCTGCGCCGCGAGCAATCCGGCAGCCGCGCCACATTGCCGGTGCTGGCTATTCAGCGCGGCGTGTTCAAAGTGCTGCCGATCATCGACTGGGATAACCGCACGGTCTACCAGTATCTGCAAAAACACGGGCTGAACTACCACCCGCTGTGGGATCAGGGCTACCTTTCGGTGGGCGACACGCATACCACCCGCAAATGGGAGCCAGGCATGGCAGAAGAAGAGACCCGCTTCTTTGGCCTGAAACGCGAATGCGGGCTGCATGAAGGTTAATGTTCTCCCTCTCCTTTACCGGAGAGGGCTGTTGTTACCCCATCACACTCACATGTGCCGCCACAATGCGCCAGCCCCACGGGAACTTCACCCAGGTCTGCATCTGGCGGCCAATTTTCTCGCTGTTTTCCCGCGTAAACTCGGTGCTCGCTACCGCCATATCATCGCCAAAAGTGGTGATAGTGGTATTGCGTAGCACGCGCTCAAGCCCGCTTGAGGGGCGAGCGTTGCGAAAATCGCGGATCGCGGCAATGCCGTACAGGTTTTCGGTGGCGCCGTAACGCACGGTGCGTGCGTCATCCCAGAACAACTCGTCCAGCACATTGATATCGTTGCTGATAAGCGCCTGCTCATAGCGGTAAAACGCGGTGGTCACTTCATTGAGGATCGCCGGGCGATCAACATTATCTCGGTTCATGCTGCATCCTGTGGAAAAAGAAGACCGGCCTGCTCCAGCCGCCATGCCGCCTGTAAACAGCGCGCTTCCTGCCAGGGCGCGCCAATAATCTGTACGCCTGTCGGTAAACCGCTGGCGGTTTTCAGCGCCACGGTGACCACCGGCAAGCCAAGAAAGGAGATTGGCTGCGTCAGCATCCCCATGCTTGCTTTTATGGGTAAATCGACACCATTGATATGCATGGTCTGTGCGCCAATCGGCGTGGCACAGCAGGGCGTTGCCGGGGCTAACAGCAGATCAACGTCATCGAAAAGCGGCAGCGTTTTGTCGCGAAACCAGGCGCGAAACCGCTGTGCCTGCGTGTACCAGGCCGAGGGGGTCATCGCGCCCGCCAGCAGGCGTTCGCGCGAATTGGGTTCGAACGCGTCAGCGTCGGTGCGCAGGGCGGGTAAATAGTGGTTGCCGCCTTCCGCCGCCGACAGCAAAAAGGCCGCCGTTCGCGCCAGTTCCGCTTCCGGCAGCGTTATCGCATTGTCAGCATTCAGCGCTCGCGCGACACGGGCAACGGCCTTGCGCGCATCATCATCGCACCAGGTAGTGAAATACCCCTCCAGCACGGCGCAGCGCAGCCTGCTTTCCCCATGCAACTGCGGCAAGGCGGCATCACTGGCGCGATCGGACTGCCAGCGATCGTCGGGATCGTGCCCCTGCAAAGCGTCATACACCTGCGTTAAATCCTCAACGCTACGCGCCAACGGACCGATATGATCAAGGCTGGCGACAAACGGGTGGCTACCGCTACGCGACAGACGGCCAAATGTCGGTTTCAGCCCGTTAATACCGCACAGGGAGGCGGGTACGCGGATTGATCCGTTGGTGTCACTACCGAGCGAAAAATTGACCATCCCCGCGGCGACAGCCGCCGCCGAACCGCCGGACGAGCCGCCCGCAATACGCTCGGGATCGCGTGGGTTGCGCGTTGCGCCGTAGTGGCTGTTTTCGGTGGTAAAACCATAGGCGTAGGCATCCATATTCAGCGCCCCGGCGAGCATCGCGCCCGCGCGCGTCAACTGGCGAAGTGCGAAGGCATCTTCCGTAGCTGGTGGCTGCTGGCTGAAGAGTTTCGCCCCGGCAAGCGTGGTGACACCTTCAACATCAAACAGGTTTTTTACTCCATACGGCACGCCTGCCAGCGCGGGCAATGCTTCGCCCTTCGCGATTTGCCGGTCGATTTGCGCGGCCTCAGCCAGCATTCGCATGGCAGTGATGGCGGTGAAGGCGTTGATGCGCGGATTGTCGCGCTCAACGTGCGCCAGCGTCTGCTGCGCCAGCTCGCAGGCGCTGAAGGTTTTTTCCCGCAGACCGCGCCGGATATCAGCAATCGATAAATTCATAACCGGTACTCTCCTGCGCCTTCCTGGCGGTGCGGCAGCGTAAAGGCCATCAGCGGTTGCGCCATCGCGGCGATTCTGGCGAGCTGGATTTCCAGTTCGGCGCGGCGTGCATCATCCAGCGGGACATCAAGCAGTTGTTCCATCAGTCGGATATAGGTCGGCCAGTCAAATGGTGTATTCATCATTGCTCCTTAAAACCCTGCTGCGCTGCCGTTACTGCGCGGATCGTAAGCCCCTTCCAGCATGCCGCTGGGGTGGCGCACAATCGCCCCTGCGTGCCCGGTGGCTTCGCTCATTCCCGGCAACCACTCAACGTCATGCCCCAGCACGCGCAGCGCCTGAAATGTCTCTTCGCTAAAGCGTCCTTCCAGTTTCAGGCTATCGGAAAGCTGCCCCCACGTGCGGCCCAGCAACCAGCGTGGGGCGCAAACCGCCTCCTGCAACGGCATGCCCTGCATGACATGGCGGGTAAAAATAGCGGCCTGCGTTTGCGGCTGCCCGTCGCCGCCCATGGTGCCGTAAACCAGCGTGCGCCCGTCTTTCAGCCGCGCGGCGGCGGGGTTTAAGGTGTGGAACGGCTGTTTGCCAGGCATCAGCGCCAGCAGATGCGCCGGATCGAGGCTAAAGGCCGCGCCACGGTTTTGCAGCAGCACGCCACTTTCCGGTAGCACCACGCCGCTGCCAAATTCGTGATAAATACTCTGGATAAACGACACCGCCAGCCCGTTTTTGTCGATAACTCCCATCCACACGGTATCGCCTGGCCCTTTCCCCTGACCCCAGGGCGCGGCGCGTTGCTCATCAATGCTGGCCGCCAGTTGCTCCAGCGGCGCTTGTTCCAGCAGGCTCTGTACCGGCAGCGTGACGTGGCGAGGATCGGTGATGTAGCGATCGCGCAGGGCGAAGGCTTTCTTGGTCGCTTCCACAATGCGGTGAATGGTCTGCACGTCGCTGGCCTGCGCCATCTCCAGATGGTCGGTAATGCCGAGGATGGCCAGCGATACCAGCCCCTGCGTCGGCGGCGTCATATTGAAAATTTCGCCCTGGCTATGGCTGAGCTTCAACGGCACGCGGCGCTGGGCGCGATGGTTCGCCAGATCCTGGGCGGTCACGGGCAAACCCAACATCTGCATTTCACGGGCGATCACCTGCGCCAGCGAGCCACGGTAAAAGCTCTCCAGCCCTTCGGTGGCAAGCTGGGTCAGCGTGCGGGCGAGTTTAGGCTGGCAAAAGCGGCTGCCGGCCAGTGGGGCGTTGCCTTGCGGTAAAAAGGTGTCTGCAAA
Source organism: Kosakonia sp. SOY2 (assembly GCF_027109175.1). Lineage (NCBI taxonomy): Bacteria > Pseudomonadati > Pseudomonadota > Gammaproteobacteria > Enterobacterales > Enterobacteriaceae > Kosakonia > Kosakonia sp. SOY2. The sequence continues at coordinate 2,653,111 of NZ_JAPVXH010000001.1, read as the reverse complement.
ACCGGGGATATCCACCAGTTCCGCATATTTACTTTGCGTGGCGCTGGCCTGCGACTGGGTCACCGGGATGCCGTCGGCGGCGTAGCGGATCGCATCGGCCAGTAACCGTGAGAGCGGAAGCTGCCCGCCACCGAGCGTGGCGGAGACCTTCAGCGCCTCATCCCAGCCGCTGAGCGTGCCGGGTACGGTCAGCGCAGCAAGCGTACCGCGATGGGGAATATGTGCGTGACCGGCATAAAATTCGCGCGTTGCGTGTTGTCCGGCCGCGCCGCTGGCGTCGATGGCGAGCGGTTCGCCTTCTGGCGGCACAATCAACCAGAAGCCATCGCCACCGATGCCGTTCATGTGCGGGTAGGCCACTGCAATGGTTGCTGCTGCCGCCACCATCGCTTCAATCGCGTCGCCGCCGTGGCGCAACACCGACAACGCCGATTCGCTGGCGAGATGGTGCGGTGTTACCGCCATGCCGGAGGGGGCCATATTACTTTGCATCGTCACGCTTCCTGTTTTTGCGGGTAAGTGCAGAACACTAAGCAAGAGCTGTTCCAGATTGACGACAGGCGTTTCACTGTGTCAGCTTAGCCTGAAACAAAAGTTGCAGGAGAAGCTATGCAGCAGCTGGATGAGCGTTTACGGGCGAGCTTTGACGAGCTATCCCCGCAGGAACAACGGGTTGCCTCGTTTATCATCGATCATTTCGACGATCTGGTGAGCTATAACAGCGCCGAGCTGGCGCGCTTGAGCGGGGTATCGAAAGCGACTGTCAGCCGCTTGTTTAAGCGCCTCGGCTACGATCGTTTCAAAGAGATGCGCGATGAACTGCGCACGCTGCGCCAGAGCGGTATGCCGTTGACCGAGAACCGCGACGCGGTGCAGGGCAACACACTGCTGGCGCGCCATTACAAGCAGGAGATGGCGAACCTGACGCTGTGGGTCAATACGCTGGATGCCGGGCAATTCGCCGAAATCGTCACCGCGCTTAATACCGCGAAGCGGGTTTTTATTTTGGGGCTGCGTAACAGCGCCCCTGTGGCCTTACACCTGCGCCAGCAGCTGCTGCAAAGCCGTGGTCAGGTGCTGCTGATGCCGCAGCCGGGGCAGACGCTGGCGGAAGAAGTGGTCGATATCACCCCGCAGGATATGGTGGTGGTGGTGGCGTTTCGCCGCCGCCCGCGCGTGGTGCGCCCGCTGCTGGCGGTGTTGCATCAGCAGGGCATTCCGCTGCTGGCAATCAGTGAGCCGCAGGCGGCCAGCATTAAGCCGCTGTGCCGCTGGCACATCGGTTTGCCGCTGGAGAGCGTCTCCGCGTTCGACAGCTACAGCAGCGCCATGAGCCTGGTTAATTTGCTGTCCAATGCCGTGCTGCACACCGCGCTGAGCGAAGGGCGTCAGCGCATTCACCACATCGCTTCCCTGTACGATGAACTGGATGAGCTTGAACACCGTTAACGCACCATAAAGGTGCTTTTGCACCATCCTGATGTGTTATGACGGGGCGTTAAGCGCCCCTTTTTGTTATGGTTTTTGACATGAAATAGCGGCTATCCAGCGCTGGTGTCGTTTTTTTGTCTGTGGCACATTAGTTGCAGAAATTAATTCAAAGAATCTTTTGTTTCATATTTCACGCTGTCGCAGACTAAAGGACGCGCCCATGTTTGATTTCCAGCAGTTCCCGCAAATTAATCCACCTTCGCGCCTGTTGATGGGGCCGGGGCCAATCAATGCCGACCCGCGTGTTCTGCGGGCGATGGCGAGCCAGTTGATAGGGCAATACGATCCGGTGATGACCGGCTACATGAATGAAGTGATGGCGCTTTACCGCGAGGTGTTTCGCACGGAAAACCGCTGGACGATGCTGGTGGATGGTACCTCTCGCGCGGGTATTGAGGCGATCCTCGTTTCCGCCATTCGCCCTGGTGATAAGGTGCTGGTGCCGGTGTTTGGCCGTTTTGGTCATCTGCTGTGTGAAATTGCCCGCCGCTGCCGCGCTGAAGTCCACACCATTGAGGTGCCGTGGGGCGAGGTGTTTAGCCCGGATCGGATTGAAGATGCCATTGTTCGCATCAAGCCGCGCCTGCTGCTAACGGTACACGGCGATACCTCGACCACCATGCTGCAACCGCTGGAGCAACTAGGTGAGATTTGCCGCCGGCACGATGTGTTGTTTTATACCGACGCCACCGCTTCGCTCGGTGGTAACCGGTTAGAAAGCGATGTGTGGGGCCTGGATGCCGTTTCCGCCGGGTTGCAGAAGTGCCTTGGTGGCCCGTCCGGGAGTTCGCCCATTACCCTTAGCCCACGAATGGAAGCCGCCGTGCGGGCGCGCAAATGCGTAGAACAGGGCATTCGCACCGAGGCGCATCAGGACGGCGCACAGGAGATGATCTACTCCAACTATTTCGATCTCGGCATGGTGATGGATTACTGGGGGCCGGAACGTCTGAATCACCACACGGAAGCGACCAGCATGCTGTTCGCCGCCCGCGAATGCGCGCGCATTATGCTCGAAGAGGGGATGGATAAGCTGATTGCGCGCCACGAACTGCACGGGCGCGCGCTGCTGGCGGGCATCCAGGGAATGGGGCTGGAAGTGTTTGGCGATATCCGGCACAAGATGAACAACGTCCTCGGCGTACAAATCCCGCAGGAAGTGCATGGCGAAGAGGTGCGTAAACGTCTGCTGGATGATTTCCATATTGAAATTGGCACCTCGTTTGGCCCGCTGCAGGGCAAGATCTGGCGCATCGGCACCATGGGCTATAACGCACGCAAAGATTGCGTGCTGCAAACGCTGACCGCGCTGGAAGCGGTGTTGAACCGGCTGGGTTTTCGCACCATTCAGGGAGCGGGTATGCAGGCGGCATGGGATATTTACGAAGGAGTCAGTTAATGATAACGCCTTTCGATGCCGCACAAGCCGCCAGCCGGGTTATGCAACGCTGTGACGCGCTGGCGCAAATCAGCGAAACGCCGGGTCAGCTTACCCGTGTTTATCTCTCGCCCCAGCATTTGCAGGCAAATGCGCTGGTTGCCGGGTGGATGCAGCAGGCGGGGATGCGCACCTGGCAGGATGCAGTCGGCAATATTTTTGGCCGTTACGAAGGTATCGAAGCGGGAAGCCAGGCGCTGCTGCTCGGTTCGCATCTTGATACCGTGCGCGATGCCGGGCGTTACGACGGCATGCTTGGTGTACTGGCGGCGATTGAAGTTGTTGATGGCCTGAATCGGGCTAACCTGCGCGGCAGGCAGGCGATCGAGATTGTCGGTTTTGCTGACGAAGAGGGCACAAGATTTAACATCGCGCTGCTGGGTAGCCGTGGGCTAACCGGCAGCTGGCCACAAGCGTGGCTGGCCTGTGAAGATGCGCAGGGTATCAGCGTGGCACAGGCGCTGGAACAGGCCGGGTTGGATGCCGCACAGATTGCTACGGCGCAGCGCCCGGTCGGGGATTTTTCCGCCTATCTGGAGCTGCATATTGAACAGGGACCGGTGCTGGAAGACGCGGATCTGGCGCTCGGCGTGGTCACGGCCATCAACGGTGCGCGGCGGCTTAGCTGCCGTTTTACCGGTGAGGCCGGGCACGCCGGTACGGTGCCGATGCGTCATCGCCGTGATGCGCTGACCGCTGCCGCCGAATGGATACAGATTATCGAACAGGCAACGATCGAGGCTGGCCCGGAGATGGTTGCCACCGTTGGCACATTGCAATGCGAACCCGGCGCGGTGAATGTGATCCCCGGCGCAGTTGGGCTTACGCTCGATATCCGTAGCCCGCACGATGATAAGCGAGAAGCGTTGCTCAACCACTTGCTGGATGAAGCCACCCGCATCGCCCGGCAACGCAGACTTGAGTTCCGCCACGACATTTTTTACACCATCGCCGCCACGCCGTGTGATATGCCACTGCGTGAAGAGCTGGCCGATGCGGTACATACCGTGCAGGGGAAGGTTTTATCTCTGCCGAGTGGAGCAGGACATGATGCTATCGCCATTGCGGAGCGCTGGCCTTCCGCCATGCTGTTTGTGCGTTGTTATAAAGGCATCAGCCATCACCCGGCGGAAAGCGTGGCCTGTAGCGATGTCGCCCAGGCGCTGCGCGCCCTGAGCCTTGCGGTAGGAAGGCTTATTCACGCGGCGTAGCGTCAAGCTGTTACTACCGTGTCAGCGTGCGGTTATCGGGGTTAACGGTAAAAATATCAGCCTGCCATTCTGTTCGGGCACACCTGAACCGCGGCTGCTGTGATAGTGAATTCGCCATGCTGATAACAGGCCGGGCTGGCAGGCGCGGCAGGTTGTGTTGGTTTCTGTCTTCGACGTAGTGATTGAGAACGGGTCATTTCGCCTCCTCATCACTACGTCCCTGTCGTGTTCAGGTCGTTCCCCCTTTGGTCTCTTTCTTCCCTTTTAGTGCATGGTTTGCACGCTAACTGTGCATTTCATCGCCTGCATCCGCAGGTGCCTGCTACCTCCTCTGCCTTAGCCAAAAAATAAACATTAATAAATCAAAGTATTAACAAAAATTTATCGAACCAATGCCGTATTGGTTCGCAAATTGCTTAGTAAATAACGAGGCGTACAGACGGCATGATAACTAACTGTCTGTAATTAAATAAAAAGATAACGCGAAACGCGGATGAACCAATATGGAAAAACCGTCACGCTATCTGGCAAATTCCAGTACGGCGCTGGAACAACTTCGTGGGCTAATTCACCAGCATGAGTCAACACCAGGGACTCCTCTGCCCACGGAACGTGAACTGGCGGAAAACTTAGGCGTCGGGCGACGCGAAGTGCGTCGCGCGCTGGACGTGCTGGAAGAGGAGGGGCGGATCTGGCGCAAACAGGGCAAAGGCACCTTTATTGGCCCTGCGGCACCGGTTGCACCTCTTGCACTACAGGGACTGGTGCAACAAACCAATATGCTGGAAGTGATGGAAGCCCGCCTGCAAATCGAGCCCGGTCTTGCGCGTCTGGCGGCACTTCGCGCCAGCCCGGAAAATCTTGCGCTGATGCAGCGCATGCTGGAACGCATCGACAACGTTAACCCGGATGATCCGGATCTGAATGAGCTGTGGGACAGCGCTTTTCACCGGGCTATCGCCGAGGCGGCAGGAAACCGTCTGATGCTCGGTCTTTTTGACACGCTAGACGCGGTGCGGCGCGAACCTGCCTGGCACCATCTGCGGGAACTGGCGCGAACGCCAGCGAAAGTGGATCGCTACAACGATCACCACCACCGCATCATGATTGCCATTCGCCAGCGCCAGCCGCATGAGGCGGCGACGGCGATGCGCGAACACCTGCTCGACCTGCAACATGCGCTGATCCAGGCCATTCATCTTGAGGACGATACCCCATGACGACGATCCCGTTTAAAGAGGCTGCGCCGGTGCTGCGTCTGCATAACCTGGAAGTGCAGTTTGCTGGCAGCCCGGTGAGCGTACTGGACAGGATTTCGCTCTCTGTCAAAAGTGGAGAAACGCTGGCGCTGGTCGGTGAGTCCGGCTGCGGCAAAAGTATTACCTCGCTGGCACTGATGGGGCTGCTGCCCGCCAGTGCGCAGATCCTTGGCGGTGAGATGCAGTTTCGCGGGCGCAACTTGCGCCAGCTCACTGCGCGCGAATATGCCGACCTGCGCGGTAATGAACTGGCGATGATTTTTCAGGAACCGATGACCTCGCTCAACCCGGCATTTACGCTCGGCGACCAGCTCAGCGAAGCGGTGATACGCCACCAGAACGTGTCGGCGAATGCGGCGCGCGAGGCGGCGCTCCACATTCTGGAAAAAGTGCAGATCCCGGCAGCGGAGATGCGCCTGAAAGCGTATCCACACCAGCTTTCCGGCGGTATGCGCCAGCGCGTGATGATCGCGATGGCACTCATCAACAAGCCGCGCCTGTTAATTGCCGACGAACCGACAACCGCACTGGATGTAACAATTCAGGCGCAGATCCTCGCGCTGCTCAACACCCTGAAAGCCGAAACCGGCACGGCGGTATTGATGATCACCCACGATCTCGGTGTGGTGGCGGAAGTGGCGCAGCAGGTGGCGGTGATGTACGCCGGACAAGTGGTGGAGCAGGGCAGCGTGGAGGCGATTTTTGCCGACCCACAGCACCCGTACACCATTGGTCTGATGGGATCGATTCCCTCGCTGGGGGCGCGCAAAGGGCAACTGTCGACCATTCCCGGTGCGGTGCCGTTACCGGAAGCGATGCCGCAAGGCTGCCGTTTCGCCACCCGTTGCCCGTTTGCCCAGGCACGCTGCCAGCAGCAAAAACCCCCACTAACACCGCAAGGGAAGGGCCATCTGGTGGCCTGTTTCCGTGTGCCACTTGAACAGCACATCGCGCTGGGGGAAACCGCATGAGCACGCCGATCCTCGAAGCTTTCGACCTGAGCAAACGCTTTGCCGGGCCAACCCGCTTGTTTGCGCCAAAACGTTATGTCACGGCGGTGGATCGTATTTCCCTGGCGGTTTACCCCGGCGAAACGCTGGCGATTGTGGGGGAGTCCGGTTCAGGAAAATCGACGCTTGGTCGCCTGCTATTGCGTTTGCTGGCGGCGTCCGAAGGGCGCGTTTACTACCAGGGAGAGGAGATCACCCATGCCAGCGGCGCGCGATTAAACCAGCTTCGGCGCGAGCTGCAAATTATCTTTCAGGATCCGTTTGCTTCGCTCAACCCGCGTATGACGGTAGAGCAGATTGTTGGTGAGCCGCTGTGGTTGCACCAGAAAATCGGTAAAGCGGAACGTCAGGCACGCGTTGCCGAGCTGCTTGGCACCGTGGGTCTGCCTGCGGCGTGGGCCAGACGCTACCCGCATGAGTTTTCCGGCGGCCAGCGTCAGCGTATTGGCATTGCCCGCGCGCTGGCTTCCGGGCCGAAATTGCTGCTTGGCGATGAACCCGTTTCCGCACTGGATGTGTCGGTGCAAGCGCAGGTGGTCAACCTGCTGGAGACGCTGAAACAGCAGCTTGGTTTAACCATGATCATCGTCGCGCACGGGCTGGCGGTGATCCGCCATATGAGCGACCGTGTGGCGGTGATGTACCTTGGGCAAATTGTGGAAATGGCAACGGTGGATGAAATCTTCGATGCGCCGTTGCATCCCTACACGCAGGCGCTGATGGCGTCTGCTCCGCAACCGCAGCCCGGCATTGTGCGCGAAACGCCGCTGTTGCAGGGCGATTTACCCAATCCCGCAAGCCCGCCGCAGGGCTGCCGTTTTCATACTCGCTGCCCGTTTGCGACAGACGAGTGCCAGCAACGTGAGCCCATCACACAGGTACTCGAAGGTGGTCGCCAGGTCTCTTGTCATCGCTGGCAGGAGATTAACCGCGACCGCAGCGTGATTCAGATTGCTCCCCCCTCAGCCGCGTTCTTGCGCCGTCGCGCGCTGTTTGAACACGCGGCCTCTCACTCCTCCCCTTAAAGGAAACAATAATGATGATGCGAAATTCGCTTTTGACCGTTCTGGGAAGTGTCATGTTGCTGGGCGCGGCACTGCCTGCCCAGGCTGAAAGTGTGCTGCGCGTGGGTCTTGGCGCGGATCCGGATATGCTCGATCCGCACCTGGCGCGTACTTACTATGGCCGTTTTGTCTTCGCTTCACTGTGCGATCGGCTGGTGGACGTGGATGAAAACCTGAAAGTGGTGCCCGGGCTGGCGAAGGCCTGGTCGTGGAGCGAGGATGGCAAAACCCTGACCATGGATCTGCGTGAGGGCGTGACCTTCCACGATGGCGAGAAGTTTGACGCCGCTGCGGCGAAATTCAGTCTCGATCGTGCGCTGACGCTGCCTGGTTCGCTGCGAAAAAGTGAAATCTCCTCTATCGAGTCGGTGGAGGTCAGCGGACCGCTGCAAATTAAGTTGCATTTGAAAACGCCGGACTCGGCGTTGCTGATGCAGTTAACCGATCGCGCCGGCGCGATGCTGGCCCCCGTGGCGGCGAAGAAAGCGGATTTTGCCGCCCACCCGGTCTGTTCTGGTCCGTATAAATTCGACAGCCGCGTTTCACAAGACCGCATTGTGTTGTCGCGTTTTGATAACTACTGGAACAAAGGTGCGTACCACTTCGACAAAGTTATTTACCTGCCGATCCCGGATGCCTCGGTGCGACTGGCGAACCTGCGTGCGGGCGATCTCGATCTGACCGAAGGGATTGCCGCCAGCGATGTGAAAACCGTAGAGGCCGACAACAAACTTCAGCTGGCGAAAGTGACAGGGCTTGGGTATCAGGGCATCACGTTTAATATCAATAACGGCAACGTCCCGGCCAACGATCCGTTCAAAGATGCGCGCGTGCGTGAGGCGTTCTCGCTGGCGATAGATCGCGATGCACTCAACCAGGTGGTATTCGAAGGGTTATACGCCCCGGCGAACCAGGCGTTTTCGCCAGTCAGCCCCTATCACGTCAAATTGCCGGTGCCCCCGCGCGATGTGGAAAAAGCCAAAGCGCTGCTGCAAGCCGCAGGGGTGAAGACGCCGATCACCGTCTCACTGCTGGTGCCGAACAACCCGACGTCACAACAAGTGGGCCAGGTGTTGCAGGCGATGACCGCCGAAGCCGGTTTCAATGTCAATCTGCAGATGACGGAATTCGCCACCCTGCTGGACAGGCAGCAAAGCGGCAATTTTCAGCTTAGCTACTCCGGCTGGTCTGGTCGCCCCGATCCCGATGGCAGCATCTTCGGCTTCATTAATAGCAAAGGGACGCTTAACGATGGTCGTTACAGCAACCCGCAGGTCGATGAGTGGCTGACGCAGGCGCGTTTGCACAACGATCCGGCAACTCGTCAGGCGTTGTATGAAAAGGTCGTGAAGCAGTTGCAAACCGATATGCCGATTGCCTACCTCTACTTTGAACCGCGCCTGTTTGGTATGAACAAAAAAGTGCAGGGCTTTAAACCTTACCCGGACGGCATTGTGCGTCTGGCGGGTTTGTCGCTTGCCAACTAAACGGCGTCGCCTGGAGAAACCATGCTGGAATTGATTTGCAAACGCCTGCTGCTCGCCGTTCCGACCTTGCTGCTGGTCAGCATGATGGTGTTCGGGCTGCAAAAGCTGCTACCCGGCGATCCGCTCACCGCGATGCTGGGCGAGGAGCGCGATCCGGCGGTCATCGCCCAGTTGCGCGCGGAGCTGAACCTGGATGCGCCGATTCCGGTGCAATATTTTCACTGGCTAACCCGCGCATTGCAGGGCGATCTTGGCGTCTCACTGCGTACGCAGGAGCCGGTCACGCACCTGATTGCCACCAAGCTGCCGGTGACGCTTGAGATGTCGCTACTGGCGATGGTTATTGCGCTGCTGTTCGGCATCAGCATGGGCATTCTGGCGGCGGTGAACAGGAATAGCTGGATCGATCACGGCGCTAATTTTGTGGCGATATCCGGCATTTCGGTGCCGCATTTCTGGCTGGGGATCCTGTTGATCCTCATCTTTTCCGTCAACCTGCAATGGCTGCCGGCGTCTGGTTTTGTGCCATTTAGTGAAGATCCATTGCAGAACTTGCGCACGCTGTTGTTGCCCGCGCTGGTGCTGGGAACGGGGCTGGCGGCGACGTTAATGCGCCATACTCGCGCGTCGATGATTGCGGTGCTGAAAGCGGATTATATTCGCACCGCACGCGCGAAGGGGTTGCTGCCAAAAGCGGTGATCATGAAGCATGCGTTTCGTAATGCGCTGGTGCCGGTGATCACCCTGACCACGCTGCTGTTTGGCGAGCTGCTGGGGGGCGCGGTGCTGACTGAGCAGGTGTTTACCATTCCCGGTTTCGGCAAGATGATTGTCGATTCGGTGTTCAACCGTGACTACGCGGTGGTGCAGGGTGTCGTGCTGGTGGTGGCAATCGGTTTTCTCGCGCTGAACCTGCTGGCGGATGTGCTGTATGTGTTAATCAACCCAAAAATGCGGAGTGAATAATGGCAGAACTGTCCACCACCGGCGTGGCGGCATCGCTGCCGCGTACGGAAAACCGGGTACTGAAAAAATTCCTCGCTAACCGTAGCGCGGTGATTGGCGCGGTGATTGTCGGCGTGTTTGTGCTGATTGCGCTGTTCGCGCCGTGGATCGCACCGTTTGATCCGGTCAAAGCGAACTTCCTGGCAGTACGCAAACCGCCGTCGGAGCTTTACTGGTTCGGCACCGATGAGCTGGGGCGCGATATTCTCTCACGCATGATCTGGGGGGCGCGCACTTCGCTGCTGGCGGGGTGTGTGTCGGTGGTGATCGCCGTGGTGATTGGCGTACCGCTCGGTTTGCTGGCGGGTTACTTCCAGGGCGTCTGGGATGGGGTGATTTCCCGCGTTATCGAAGCGCTGCTCGCCTGTCCGTTTCTGATTATGGCCATTGCACTGGGGGCGTTTCTTGGCCCCAGCCTGACCAATGCGATGATCGCCATTGGCTTGTCGGCGATGCCCATCTTTGCCCGCCTGACGCGCGGCCAGGTGATCGCGATTCGCAACGAAGAGTATATCGACGGCGCGCGGGCGATTGGTCTGCCGGATCGCTGGATCATCCTGCGCTACGTGTTGCCGAATGTGATGTCGCCGATCCTCGTGCAGGCCACGCTGGCGATCGCTTCGGCGATCATTACCGAAGCGAGCCTGTCGTTTCTCGGCCTTGGCCAGCAGCCGCCCTATCCGTCGTGGGGGGCAATGCTGAACACCGCGAAGGGCTTTCTGGAACAGGCTCCCTGGATGTCTATTTTCCCCGGCGTAACCATCTTTCTGACCGTGCAGGGATTTAATTTACTCGGCGACGGGCTGCGCGACGCGCTTGATCCGCGCCACGACTAAGGAGTTCTGATGACAAAAGCGATTGATTTCAATGTAAATTACGCCTCACATCGCGCGCCGATGATTGGCCGCAACGCGGTTGCCACCTCACAGCCGCTGGCGGCGCAGGCCGGGATGCGTATGCTCGCACTCGGTGGTAACGCGGTGGATGCGGCGATTGCCACCGCGATGGCGCTCACCGTCGTCGAACCGACTGGCTGCGGGATCGGCAGCGATGCCTTTGCTATTGTCTGGGATGGCACGCAATTACACGGATTGAATGCTTCCGGGCGTTCGCCCGCGAGCTGGCATGCGGATATGTTCGCCGGGAAAACGGCAGTGCCTGAACTGGGCTGGGATGCTGTCACCGTGCCGGGCGCGGTATCAGGTTGGGTGGCGCTGGCGGAACGTTTTGCCACACTGCCGCTGACCACGCTGGCGCAACCGGCCATTGAGTATGCGCGCCACGGTTTTCCCGTCTCGCCGCTGATTGGTCACTTGTGGCAGCGCGGCTATAACAAACTCAAAGATCAGCCAGGCTTTAGCGCCTGCTTTGCACCTGAAGGGCGCGCGCCGAAGATCGGTGAAATTTTCCGTAATCCGGCGCAGGCGCGCACGCTGGAGTTGATTGCGCAGACTAACGGTGAAGCCTTCTATCGCGGTGAGCTGGCACAGAAGATTGCCGCATTCGCCAAAGCACACGGTGCGCACCTGAGCGAGGCTGACCTGGCGAACCACAAAGCCGATTGGGTCACGTTGCTGTCGCGTGAGTTCGCCGGCGGTTCCGTGCAGGAGTTACCGCCGAACGGGCAGGGGATCGCCACGCTGATTGCGCTCGGCATTCTTGAGCAGTGCGATATGGGGCGTTATCACCCGGACTCTGTGCAGTCGCTGCACCTTGCCATTGAAGCCATGAAGCTGGCTCTGGCCGACCTTGACCGCTATGTTGCCGATGACGCACACCTGGAGTTTGCCGCCGAACTGCTGCTCAGTGACGACTATCTGAAATCGCGTGCGGCGCTGATCGACCCCGATAACGCGTCTGATTTTGTCTATGGCGCACCGACGCAAAGCGGTACGGTTTATCTTTCTACCGCTGATGCCAGCGGCATGATGGTGTCGTTTATTCAGTCCAACTTTATGGGTTTTGGCTCCGGCGTTGTGGTGCCGGACACTGGCATCAGCCTGCAAAATCGGGGCTGCGGTTTTGTGCTTGATCCAAAACACCCGAATGCGCTGGCGGGCAGCAAGCGCCCGTTCCACACCATTATTCCCGGTTTTGCGATGGGGGCCGACGGTAAACCGCTAATGTCGTTTGGCGTGATGGGCGGGCCGATGCAGGCGCAGGGACATATGCAGATGGCGCTGCGCATTATGTTGCATGGGCAAAACCCGCAGGCGGCGATTGATGCGCCGCGCTGGCGCGTGATTCAGGGGCGCGAAGTGGCGCTGGAATCAAGCTTTGATCGCAACGTGATTGCGGCGCTGCGTGAGCGCGGGCATGTGATAACGGTAGAAGATCCGCTGGCTGGCTATAACTTTGGCGGCGCGCAGGTCATTTACCGGATGCCGGAAGGCCACTATGTCGCAGCGACCGAAAGCCGCAAAGACGGGCAGGCGTTAGTGAGTTGATGAGTACCCTCTCCCGGCGGGGAGAGGGGATCGCCTTACCCCAGCGTAAAGGGATCGGCATCCTGCCAGGCGGGAAACTTCTCGCGGTACTCCCGTAACGCGCTGAGTGACAGCTCGGCGTCAATGCGCGTCGCCTGGTGCGGCTCGGCGGTGGCGATGATTTCGCCCTGCGGGCTGATAACCCGGCTGTCGCCACGATAGTGATGACCGTTGCCATCGGTGCCGACGCGGTTACAGCCCGCCACCCAGGCGAGGTTCTCAATCGCGCGGGCCACCAGCAGCGATTGCCAGTGCAGCGAGCGAGGTGCTGGCCAGTTGGCAACATAAAGCAGCAGATCGTAATCATTGCGGTTGCGCGACCACACCGGAAAGCGCAGGTCGTAACAGACCAGCGGCAGAATACGCCAGCCGCGCCACTCAAACACCACGCGCTCGTTACCCGCTTCGTAATGGTGGTGCTCATCGGCCATGCGGAACAGATGGCGTTTATCGTAGAAATGCACTTTGCCTTCCGGTTCGACGAGCAGAAAGCGGTTGACCGGCCCGCGTTCGGTTTGCAGCGCGGCGCTACCGGCGATCAGCGCCTTGGTCTGTTGGGCTTTATCCCGCATCCAGGCGATGACCTCATCTTGCGGCATGGATTGTTTCGCCGCCTCCATGGCAAAACCGGTGGTGAACATTTCCGGCAGCACAATCACATCACGCCCGGTGACGTCTTCTAACTGGATATCGAAATGGCGCAGGTTAGCGGGGCCATCCATCCAGACTAACGGTTGTTGTAACAGCGTAATTTTTAAACCAGGCACAATAGCAACTCCCCGTAAGACAGCATCTGCACACTGTAGCATGAGGATAAATAAAAAAACCCGCATGATGCGGGTTTCGATAAGAGGAGAGGGTTTTCAGCCGCTTACTGCGTCAGGCAGCTTCCGGTTTACGCACTTTCTCCGGCGTTTTTACCACCGGCTGAGTCGCCAGTGCCTCCGGTTCAAAGTCGTCAACGTTGATACTCCGCAGGCGGCTGACCTCGGCTTTGTTCAACAGCGCGGCCTCTTCCTGATTAATCAGCCCGCTTGCCAGCGCCTGCTGAGCCAGCACGTCCAGACGGGTGAACGGCAGGTTTTTGCCTAACTCTTTGCAGATGCGCTGATGAATCGGATCCGCTGCCATCACATCAACCAGCGCCTCTTCCAGCAAGCCGACCGGGTTATGCTCGCTCGGCGTCAGGTACTGGCCGCGACCAATACGTGAACGCGTTGCGCTCGGGGTTTGCAGGATCTTCGCTATTTTGTGATCCAGTTTGTCGGACGGCGCGCGGTAGTGACGACCGGTCGGGAAAATCACCAGGCTCAGGGCACCAGCTACAAAGCGGTTCGGGAAGTTCTCCAGTAAATCATGCATTGCCTGTTCCGCCTGGTAGAGCGCATCCTGCACGCCCCAGTGTACCAGCGGCAGATCCGCTTCCTGACGGCCTTCGTCGTCATAGCGTTTCAGCACCGCCGAGGCGAGATAGAGCTGGCTTAACACATCGCCAAGACGTGCCGAGATGCGTTCGCGGCGTTTCAGGCTGCCGCCAAGCACCGCCATAGACACATCCGAGAGCAGCGCGAGGTTGGCACTCACACGGTTCAGATGCTGGTAGTAACGTTTGGTGGCGTCACGGGTTGGCGTGGCGCTGGTTAAACCGCGTGTCAGGCCGAGCCAGAAACTGCGCATCATATTGCTGCCGACATGGCCGATATGTTTGAACAGCAGTTTATCGAAGGCGTCCACGTCGTTATTCTGCGCGGCGGCCATCTCTTCCAGCACATACGGATGGCAGCGGATAGCGCCCTGGCCGAAGATCATCATGGTACGGGTGAGGATATTCGCGCCTTCTACGGTAATGGCGATCGGCGCACCCTGGTAGCTACGCGCCAGGAAGTTGCCCTCGCCGAGCATGATGCCTTTACCGCCGGCAATATCCATCGCATCAATGATTGACTGCTGACCACGGTGGGTACAGTGATACTTAACGATTGCCGAAAGCACCGCTGGTTTTTCACCGAGCATAATGCCGTAGGTCACCAGCGATGCGGCTGCATCCATGGCGTAGGCGTTACCGCCAATGCGCGCCAGCGGCTCTTCGATGCCTTCCATTTTACCAATCGACACTTTGAACTGGCGGCGGATATGAGCGTACGCGCCAATCCCCATCGCGACGGATTTAACGCCGCCAGTGGAGTTGGACGGCAGCGTAATACCGCGACCTACCGACAGACATTCCACCAGCATACGCCAGCCCTGACCAGCCATCTTCGGCCCGCCAATAATGTAATCAATCGGCACAAAAATATCGTCGCCGCGGGTCGGGCCATTCTGGAACGGCACGTTCAACGGGAAGTGACGGCGGCCAATTTCCACGCCCGGCGTAGAGGTGGGGATCAGCGCACAGGTAATGCCTAATTCTTCCTCGCCACCCAGCAGTTTATCCGGGTCAGAGAGTTTGAACGCCAGCCCCAGAACCGTAGCGATTGGCGCGAGCGTAATGTAGCGTTTGTTCCAGGTCAGGCGCATACCGAGCACCTGTTCGCCCTGCCAGTCACCCATGCAAACGATGCCGGTATCCGGAATGGCGCCCGCATCGGAGCCAGCTTCCGGGCTGGTCAGTGCGAAGCAGGGGATTTCTACACCGCGCGCCAGGCGCGGCAGATAGTGATCTTTTTGCTCCTGGGTGCCGTAGTGTTGCAGCAATTCACCCGGGCCTAAGGAGTTCGGTACGCCGACGGTGATCGCCAGAATACCGGAGACACCCGCGAGTTTTTGCAGCACACGGGACTGGGCATAAGCTGAGAATTCCAGCCCGCCGTACTCTTTTTTGATGATCATCGCAAAGAAGCGGTGCTCTTTTAAGAACGCCCACAGTTCCGGCGGCAGATCGGCCATTTCGTGGGTGATCTGGAAGTCATTCGCCATGCGACAGGCTTCTTCCACCGGGCCGTCGATAAACGCCTGCTCTTCGGCGGTCAGGCGCGGCTGCGGGTAGTTATGCAGTTTTTTCCAGTCCGGGTTACCGCGAAACAGATCGCCTTCCCACCAGGTTGTCCCGGCGTCGATGGCCTCTTTTTCGGTACGCGACATTGGCGGCATCACTTTACGGAAACCACGGAATGCCGGTGCGGAAATCAACGCTTTACGCATCGGCGGCAGGTTAAACGGCACCAGAATAATCGCGAGCGGCAGCAGCACCCAGATAGACCACAGGCCCGCAACGCCGAGCGCGGCGGTCCACGCCAGCAGGATCACGCTGCTGAGCAGCAGGTTAACGCGGTGGTAAAACAGCGCGCCGAGCAGAACAACCGTTGCGATAATGCTCAAAATCATCATAAAGAAAAGCTCCCTTGCTTGTAGGAGGTCTGACCACTTGTGATGTATTGGTTGTAGTGGATGTGATTTCTTTTAGCAATGTGTTTACAAAATAATTACAACCTGGTTCACATTGTTGAGGGCTTTTTGCGCACGGAAAATGAAAACGACGGGGCGCTACGGCTTTAACTTCTCGCCTGGAATAGTATCCGGTACACTGCGCAGTGTTATTTACATTTATGCTGAAGGATATCCTCATGTACCAGGATCTTATTCGTAACGAACTGAACGAAGCGGCCGAAACGCTGGCGAACTTCTTGAAAGATGATGCCAATATTCACGCTATTCAGCGCGCGGCGGTATTGCTGGCCGACAGCTTTAAAGCCGGCGGCAAAGTGTTGTCCTGTGGTAACGGCGGCTCGCATTGTGATGCGATGCATTTCGCAGAAGAGTTAACCGGGCGCTACCGTGAAAACCGTCCGGGTTACCCGGCGATTGCCATCTCTGATGTGAGCCATCTCTCCTGCGTCAGCAACGACTTCGGTTACGACTATGTTTTCTCCCGTTATGTGGAAGCCGTTGGCCGCGAAGGCGACGTGCTGCTGGGGATCTCCACTTCCGGTAACTCTGGCAACGTGATCAAAGCGGTTGCGGCGGCGCGTGAGAAGGGAATGAAAGTGATCACCCTGACCGGTAAAGACGGCGGCAAAATGGCGGGCAGCGCAGATGTTGAAATTCGCGTGCCGCATTTTGGATATGCTGACCGTATTCAGGAAATTCACATTAAAGTGATCCATATCCTGATTCAGTTGATTGAAAAAGAGATGGTTAAGGCTTAAGGAAGGCGACTTTGCCTTTTTGACTCCGGCAGTGCCCGAGATCCTGTCTGTGTGCAGTGAATCGGCGCACTGTCCGTATGCCAACTGGCTGCACCAATTACGCCTTCTCTGATAAGGGCGCTGTGTGGGGGTGTGTATGTGCGAACTGCTCGGTATGAGCGCAAATGTGCCAACCGATATCTGCTTTAGTTTTACCGGTCTCGTCCAGCGTGGCGGCGGAACCGGGCCGCATAAAGATGGCTGGGGCATTACCTTTTACGAAGGCAAGGGCTGTCGCACGTTCAAAGATCCGCAACCGAGTTTTAATTCCCCTATTGCGAAATTAGTACAGGACTATCCGATCAAATCCCGTTCGGTGATTGCCCATATTCGCCAGGCGAATCGTGGCGAAGTGGCGCTGGAAAATACCCATCCGTTTACCCGCGAACTGTGGGGGCGCAACTGGACCTATGCGCACAACGGGCAGCTCACAGGCTATAAATCGCTGGAGACCGGTAATTTCCGCCCAATTGGCGAAACCGACAGCGAGAAAGCCTTTTGCTGGCTATTGCACAAGCTGACCGAACGCTACCCGCGCACACCGGGCAATATGGCGGCCGTGTTTAAATATATTGCGGCACTGGCAACGGAACTGCGCGAGAAGGGCGTTTTTAATATGCTGCTGTCAGACGGGCGTTATGTAATGGCGTTTTGTTCGACCAACCTGTTCTGGATCACCCGCCGTGCGCCGTTTGGCGTAGCGAAGCTGCTGGATCAGGATGTGGAAATTGATTTTCAGCGGGAAACCACACCAAACGATGTGGTTACCGTGATTGCCACCCAGCCGTTAACCGGCAATGAAACCTGGCAAAAGATTATGCCAGGCGAATGGGCATTATTTTGCCTGGGGGAGCGTGTAGTTTGACGCCAGCTGCGGCTGAACAGCGGTGTTCAGCGGCTTACTAACCACATAGCGACCATCCACGACCGAGACAACCGGCGGCTGGTGGGTGGTGGCGAAGTAGTCATAACCCGGCTTCAATTGCTTCCAGAAATCCGCATAAGTTGAATATTTATGGCGCTGCATATTGGCGTCGGTCATGCGGAACGGATAGATACTCACCTGCACGTTCGGCTGTCCGAAAACCAGCGCGGCGGTAACAAACTGGAAGATCTCATCAATACCGGAATCCGTCATTGCGTAGCAACCAATCGACACGCAAGCGCCGTGGATCATCAGGTATTTGCCTTCATAGCCGTGGGCGCGATCGTAGTTATTCGGAAACCCAATATTAATGGCTTTATAGAAGCGGCTATCCGGCTTCAACTGGCTGCGCTGTACGGAGTAGAAACCCTCCGGGCTTTTAAAATCACCCTGGCGCTGCTTGGGGCCTAACCCGCCGGAGTAATTACAAATCTTGTAGCTGTCGAGCAACTGATATTGCTCGCCCATCTTGACGTAAAGATCAAGGGTGCGCTCTTCTTTGAAGATCTGGATATAAACCGGCGACCCCATCAACTGCTGCTTATATTCTTTGCTGACCGGCGTTACTGAACCGTTGCTGCTCACCAGGCCAGCAAAAGAGACGCACGGAAGCAGAAGCATCGCAATAAATAATGCGATTTTGCGCATACTACTTGTTTCCTTGATAAAGCTAATACCACATTGCCAGGACGGCAAAAGAAGCCCAAAATTCAGACTATTCTGTTTTGGAGCGCCCACATTAGCATTACGGCATTTTTTCGCAAGCCCCAATCTATGTCGTCTTTCACGCTGCCTCTTTATTGGCTTCGCTTTTGTCTCGCGCGAATAAGATTGAGGATTATGTATCAAACGCTTGGCCGAAAGCTGGCGACTATTATGCGAGTAAAAAGCCTGAATTACCGCTTATATTCCTCTCTTTTCGTCGGATTTACGTACTGGCTTCTCAATTACTGTAAGTGTGCTGTATACTTATCCAGTATTCTGTGAGGGCGTACACATGCGCAAAATCATACATGTTGATATGGACTGCTTTTTCGCGGCGGTTGAGATGCGCGATAACCCGGCCCTGCGCGATATTCCCATCGCTATCGGCGGCAGCCGGGTACAACGCGGCGTGATCAGCACGGCGAACTATCCGGCACGCAAATTTGGCGTACGCAGCGCGATGCCAACAGCGATGGCGCTTAAACTCTGCCCGCACCTCACGCTATTGCCCGGCCGTTTTGACGCTTATAAAGAAGCGTCTAACCAGATCCGCGATATCTTCTCTCGTTACACCTCGCGTATTGAACCGCTCTCGCTGGATGAAGCCTATCTTGATGTTACCGATAGCCCGCACTGCCACGGTTCGGCGACGCTAATGGCGCAGGAGATTCGCCAGACCATTTTTAATGAAACCCAACTGACTGCGTCGGCGGGCGTTGCGCCGGTGAAGTTTCTCGCCAAAATTGCCTCCGATCTCAACAAACCCAACGGGCAATATGTGATTACGCCCGCTGATGTCCCGGCCTTTCTGCGCACGCTACCGCTCGGCAAAATCCCCGGTGTGGGGAAGGTATCAGCGGCAAAACTGGAAACGCTGGGGCTGCGCACCTGTGAAGATGTGCAAAAGAGCGACCTGGCCATGCTGCTTAAACGCTTTGGTAAATTTGGCCGTATTTTATGGGAGCGCAGTCAGGGCATTGACGAGCGGGAAATTAACAGCGAACGGTTGCGTAAATCGGTGGGCGTGGAGCGGACACTGGCGGAAGATATTCACAGCTGGGAAGAGTGCGAAGCGATTATCGATCATCTCTACCCTGAGCTTGAGCGGCGGTTGGCAAAAGTAAAACCGGATCTGTTAATTGCTCGCCAGGGGATAAAACTGAAATTTAATGATTTCCAGCTTACGACTCAGGAGCATGTCTGGCCGCGGTTAAATAAAGAGGATTTACTGGCGACGGCGCAAAAAACCTGGAACGACCGCCGCAGCGGGCGCGGTGTCCGGCTGGTTGGGTTGCATGTCACGCTGCTTGATCCTCAACTGGAACGGCAACTGGTGTTAGGGCTATAAAATTACGCTACGGATCTATTACACGCTTCTTTATCCCCGACGTTTATTTCACATTACTGCACAGGCATTTCACCGTGCCCTGATGTCTCTTTGTCGTTCCTGTAACCCCGGTTTCGTCTGCCGGTCCCTTTTATTTGTTCATATATAAAAGGAGATACGGGCAATTCTCTTTGCCATCTCGCTTCGGAAAATATTTCTACTAAACGGCTGGCAACCTTGCTGATTGCTCATCGTCTGCAACAAATAAAGGATGCTGAACGCGCGAGGCTGAAATCGGAAGGTCGATTGTTTCACCCGCAGATTGAACGGGGAGAAACCCGCTGCGCGCGTTTAAAGGGATGGCATTTAAGGCAGTGTAGAGTCGGGGAAAATGTCCGCGCCGGGCGGCGCGGACAACAGGCTTATTTCGCCGGAATCGCTTTCAGCAATTCGGTCAGCAAGGTCCAGTAATGGCCCACGCTTTCGATATGCACTTGCTCATCCGGTGAGTGCGGGCCGGTGATGGTTGGCCCAATCGATACCATATCCATATCCGGGTACGGTTTTTTGAACAGACCGCACTCCAGACCCGCGTGGATCACCTGAATGTTCGGCGTTTTGTTGAACAGACGCTGATAAGTTTCACGCACCAGCGCCATCACCGGTGAACGCGCGTCCGGCTGCCAGCCCGGGTAACCCCCTTTCGGTGCGGTTTTCGCTCCCGCCAGCGCACCCAGTGACTCCAGCATGCTCACCACATAATCTTTCCCGCTATCTACCAGCGAGCGGATCAGGCAGATGATCTCGGCGTTGTCGTCTTGCAGCGTTACCACGCCCACGTTCAGCGAGGTTTCTACCACGCCTTTGGCGACGTCAGAGTTGCGAATAACCCCGTTCGGCGTCGCGTTCAGCAGGCGCACAAACGTATCGCGCGAGGCGGTGGTCAGCGCCGCTTTATCGCTGCTTGCGCTGTCCAGCAGTACCACCAGATTCTTCTCTTTGGCTTCCAGCTCGTTTTTCAGGATTGCCTGATATTCGCTGGCCAGCGTTTTCAGCTGCGCGGCTTTATCTGCCGGAATGGCGAAAACAGCAATCGCTTCGCGCGGAATCGCGTTACGCAACGTACCGCCAGTGAAATCCAGCAGACGCAGATCCAGCTCCGCCGCGTGACCGGCCAGGAAGCGCGCCAGCAGTTTGTTGGCGTTACCTAAACCGACATGAATTTCGGCACCAGAGTGGCCGCCTTTCAGCCCTTTCAGCGTCAGCTTGAAGGTTTCATACCCGGCCGGTACGGCTTCGCGGGTGAGTGGCAGGGTGGTGATAAAATCGATACCACCTGCGCAACCCATGTAGATTTCACCCTCTTCTTCAGAGTCGGTGTTAATCAGAATGTCCGCCTGCAGCCAGTTCGCTTGCAGACCAAACGCGCCATCCATGCCTGCTTCTTCGGTCATGGTCAGCAGCACTTCCAGCGGACCGTGTTCAACGCTGTCATCTGCCAGCACCGCCAGCGCGGAAGCCATGCCGATACCGTTATCCGCGCCGAGCGTGGTGCCGCGCGCTTTAACCCATTCACCGTCTACATACGGGCGAATCGGATCGGTGGTGAAATCGTGTACTGTGTCGTTATTTTTCTGCGGCACCATATCAAGGTGTGCTTGCAGAACTACCGGCTTGCGGTTTTCCATGCCAGCGGTGGCTGGTTTACGGATCAGAATGTTGCCAACCTGGTCGCGTTCCGCATGCAACCCCTTTTCTTTCGCCCAGCCCATAATGTGACCGGCGAGTTGTTCTTCATGGTAGGACGGGTGCGGAATAGAACAAATTTTGGCAAAAATATCCCACAGCGGCTGTGGCGATAGGTGAGACAGTTCAGACACGATGAGTCTCCTTACGAAGAGCCTGCGCAACATACCTTGCAGGTCACAGGGTTAAATAAACGAACATCGCAAGCCGTCAGCTTGCGAGATGGCGTTGAGAATAACACTTTATTGCCGCGCTGCGAGCACCAGGGCGCGGAAAAAGCGCCGGTAATGCCGGGTAATACTGGTTTTTAGCGCTTCAGATCTCTATAATCTCGCGCAACCTATTTCCCCCTCGAATAATTTTTAAGCCGTAAAACACAGGCTGGGACACTTCACATGAGCGAAAAATACGTCGTCACCTGGGACATGTTGCAGATTCACGCACGCAAACTGGCCGCCCGATTGATGCCTTCAGAACAATGGAAAGGCATTATTGCCGTAAGCCGTGGTGGTCTGGTGCCAGGCGCATTGCTGGCGCGTGAGCTGGGCATTCGTCATGTTGATACCGTATGTATCTCCAGCTACGACCACGACAACCAGCGCGAGCTGAAAGTCCTGAAACGCGCAGAAGGTGACGGCGAAGGTTTTATCGTGATCGACGATCTGGTGGACACCGGCGGTACCGCTGTCGCCATTCGTGAAATGTATCCCAAAGCGCATTTCGTCACTATTTTCGCCAAACCGGCAGGTCGCCCGCTGGTTGACGATTACGTGATCGATATCCCGCAGGACACCTGGATTGAACAGCCGTGGGATATGGGTGTGGTGTTTGTGCCGCCAATCAGCGGCCGTTAATTCTGCTTTGAAACATTTGCTCACGCCCGGTTTTGCCGGGCGTTGTTTTTTTTAGCGCGCAACAGGTTACAATAACCGCCGGTGATAGATACATGGAGCCTGCGCGCAATGTCACAGCCCAATCTTAGCGAAACGTTATTCAAACCCCGCTTCAAGCACCCTGAAACTTCCACGTTGGTACGCCGGTTTAATCGTGGCGCGCAATCGCCGATCCTGTCGACCCTTGATGGCAAAAATGTGCCGCACTGGTATCGCATGCTCAACCGGCTGATGTGGGTTTGGCGCGGCGTGGATCCGCGAGAGATCCTCGAAGTACAGGCGCGTATTGTGATGAGCCAGGCTGAACGCACTGATCCGGAATTGTATGACACGGTGGTGGGTTACCGTAACGGCAACTGGATCTATGAATGGTCCGTGCAGGCTATGTCGTGGCAGCAAAAAGCGATGCAGGAACCCGCGCCAGAAATCAGTGGCAAACACTGGCTGCATGCGTCCAGTTTGTTCAGCATTGCTGCTTATCCTCATATTAAAGGTGATTCGCTCGCTGAGCAGGCGCAAGCGCTGGCGAACCGCGCGTATGAAGAGGCAGTGCAGCGTCTGCCGGGCGAGATCAAAGAGCTGCAGTTCGCCATTCCCGGCGGCACGCCGGTCACCGGATTTTTGCATATGCCGCCTGGCAATGGCCCGTTTCCGACGGTATTAATGTGCGGCGGGCTGGATAGCCTGCAAAGCGACTATTACACCCTGTTTGAACGCTATTTCGCGCCGCAAGGCATCGCGATGCTGACGCTGGATATGCCGTCGGTTGGCTTCTCTTCGAAGTGGAAACTGACACAGGATTCCAGCCTGCTGCATCAGCATGCACTGCAAGCGCTGCCGAACATTCCCTGGATCGATCACACGCGGGTGGCGGCGTTTGGCTTTCGCTTTGGCGCGAATGTGGCGGTGCGCCTGGCATATCTTGAATCGTCGCGCCTGAAAGCGGTGGCTTGCCTTGGGCCGGTGGTGCATGCATTGCTGAGCGACCCGCAACGCCAGGGACGCGTGCCGGAGATGTATCTGGATGTGCTCGCCAGCCGCCTGGGGATGCACGACGCTTCCGACGAGGCGCTGCGCGTGGAGCTGAATCGCTATTCGCTGAAAACCCAGGGTTTACTCGGCAGACGTTGCCCCACGCCGATGCTTTCCGGTTACTGGCAAAACGATCCCTTCAGCCCGGAGGAGGAGTCGCGTTTAATCACCTCGTCATCTGGCAACGGCAAACTGCTGGAAATCCCGTTTAACCCGGTTTATCGAAATTTTGATAAGGCGTTGCAACAAATAACCGGATGGATCAACCATCATTTTCGTTAATAGATTGATAAATTCTATCGGTTTGGTAAAACAGTTGCTTCACAAAAGGAGATCGCAATGACGTTACCGAGTGGACATCCGAGAAGCAGGTTGATTAAAAAGTTTACTGCGCTGGGGCCTTATATCCGCGAAGAGCAATGCGAAGAGAACCGTTTTTTCTTTGATTGCCTGGCAGTTTGCGTGAATGTTAAACCCGCGCCGGAAAAACGAGAGTTCTGGGGCTGGTGGATGGAAATGGAAGCGCAGGAGACACGTTTTACCTACCGTTATCAGTTCGGCCTTTTTGATAAAGAAGGGCAATGGAAACCTACGGCGATAAAAGATCAGGAAGTGACCAATCGTTTAGAGCACACGCTGCGCGATTTTCACGAACGTGCGAAAACCCTGCTGGCTTCACTTGAGCTGAAGCTGGAACCTGCCGAAGACTTCAAAGAACAGTTGAAGCTCACCGCGTAACTCCCCGCTTAAAAAAAGCCCGATAGCTCGCGCTTATCGGGCCTGGCCGCAGTTTTCCGGCCTTCCACCTGAATCAGGTTAAATAAATGCCCTCTTGCGAGGGCATTCGATATAACGAGGGGTATTACCGGTGCGACAACTTAGAACTGGTAAGTCACGCCAACCGCAACAACGTCGTCGTTCGCCAGACCCAGTTTGTTGTCGTCTTTCAACTGGTTGATTTTGTAGTCAACCATCGCAGAGAAGTTTTTGTTAAAGTAGTAAGTTGCGCCAACGTCGATGTAGTTAACCAGATCTTCGTCGCCAACACCTTTTTCCAGATCCTTGCCTTTAGTCAGGACATAACCCAGAGACGGACGCAGACCGAAGTCGAACTGGTACTGGACAACCGCTTCGAAGTTCTCGGTTTTGTTAGCAAAACCCGAACCCAGCCCGGTGCTCGCTGCGGCAGATACTGGTGTCATGTTGTAAGCGACGCCGTACATGGTGGCGATATACAGGTTGTTCGCATCGTATTTCGCGCCGGTTGCCCAGGCTTCGGCTTTCTCGCCGCGACCAAACGCTGCGGTGTTCTGTGCGTTGGTACGATCAGAGTTCGCATACGCGCCAATCAGGCTGAATGCGCTGCCGCCGAAGTTATAGGAGAGAGAAGTACCCCAGCCGTCGCCGTTCTGTTTATTGACAGCGCGGTTGCTTTCGTTTTTACCCTGGTACTGCAGGGTCATATTCAGACCGTCGATCATGCCGAAGAAGTCGGTGTTGCGGTAAGTTGCAACACCAGAGGTACGCTTGGTCATGAAGTTATCGGTACGAGTCAGGCCGTCACCACCGAATTCCGGGAACATATCCGTTACGGAAGCCACGTCGTACAGCACGCCCAGGTTACGACCATAGTCGATAGAACCAAAATCTTTGATTTTCAAACCAGCAAACGCCAGACGGGTTTTCTGGCTGGTCGCTGAGTTGTTGTTGTTGGTTTCGTCGTTGTTACCAGCAAATTCAGCTTCCCAACGGCCGAAACCGGTCAGCTGATCGTTAATCTGTGTTTCGCCTTTGAAACCGAAACGCACGTAAGTTTTGTCACCGTCGTTGGTGGTATCGTCACTGAAGTAGTGCATGGCTTTTACTTTGCCGTACACGTCCAGTTTGTTGCCGTTCTTGTTATAAACTTCGGCTGCATGAACAGAAGAAGCAGAAGCGACAACGCTCATCACCATTAATGCCAGAGTGCTCTTTTTCATTTTGATTCCTGATTTGACTAACGCGCTAATATTCGCTGGGCATACGCCCCGTGAAAAACAGGAAGGGTTTTAACGCTGCGAAATTAAAGATTTATGACAAATTAAGAATATTTTTAAAAAGTTATGTTTTTTTGTATTTGCCATAAAAGTGTCAAATCCTGCCGCTACGCTTGCTGATCCCGCGCAACAAAAAAGTGGGCTGACAGCTCTGGCAGTTGGCAATCGCTCTCACTCCTGTTACAACGTCTGACGACGATTTACTTTCCTTATATTTCCTTAAAAAAACGGCAGAGAATCATGAGTGACAGCCAGACGCTGGTGGTAAAACTCGGTACCAGTGTTTTAACGGGCGGATCCCGTCGCCTGAACCGCGCCCATATTGTTGAACTGGTGCGCCAGTGCGCACAGCAACACGCCGCCGGGCATAGAATTGTAATTGTGACGTCTGGCGCGATTGCCGCCGGACGCGAGCATCTGGGCTACCCGGAACTCCCCGCGACTATCGCGTCGAAACAGCTGCTGGCGGCGGTAGGGCAGAGCCGTTTGATTCAACTGTGGGAACAACTGTTTTCCATTTACGGGATTCATATTGGGCAGATGCTGCTGACGCGCGCCGATATGGAAGATCGGGAGCGTTTCCTCAATGCGCGCGACACGCTGCGTGCGCTGCTCGACAACAATATCGTGCCGGTGATTAACGAAAACGACGCCGTAGCCACCACGGAAATCAAAGTCGGCGATAATGATAACCTCTCCGCGCTCGCCGCTATCCTTGCCGGTGCCGACAAACTGCTACTGCTGACCGATCAGCAAGGCCTGTTTACCGCCGATCCGCGTAGCAACCCGGACGCGGAACTGATTAAAGACGTTTACGGCATCGACGATGCGCTGCGCGCGATTGCCGGGGACAGCGTTTCCGGCCTCGGTACGGGCGGGATGGGCACCAAGCTGCAAGCGGCTGACGTTGCCTGCCGCGCGGGGATCGACACCATTATCGCTGCGGGCAGCAAGCCAGGCGTGATTGGCGATGTTGTGGAAGGGATTTCCGTCGGCACGCGCTTTCACGCCCAGGAGTCGCCGCTGGAAAACCGTAAACGCTGGATCTTTGGCGCGCCGCCTGCCGGTGAAATCACCGTTGATGAAGGCGCAACGGCGGCCATTCTGGAACGCGGCAGCTCCTTGTTGCCCAAAGGCATTAAAAGCGTGACAGGCAACTTTTCCCGTGGTGAAGTGATCCGCATTCGTAATCTGCAAGGTCGCGATATCGCCCACGGCGTAAGCCGTTATAACAGCGATGCGCTGCGTCGCATTGCCGGGCAACATTCGCAGCAGATTGACGCCATTCTGGGCTACGAATATGGCCCTGTCGCGGTGCACCGCGACGACATGATTACCCGTTAAGGAGCAGAAGTATGCTGGAACAAATGGGCATCGCTGCCAAAGCAGCGTCATACAAGCTGGCATTGCTCTCCAGCCGCGAGAAAAATCGCGTGCTGGAAAAAATCGCTGATTATCTCGAAGCGCAGGCGCAAGAGATCCTGCTCGCGAACGAACAGGATCTGCTGGAAGCTCGCCGCAACGGGCTGAGCGACGCGATGCTTGACCGGCTGGCGCTCAACCCGGCGCGCTTAACCGCGATCGCCAATGATGTGCGCCAGGTTTGCAAACTGGCGGATCCGGTAGGCCAGGTGATTGAGGGTGGTCTGTTGGACAGCGGATTGCGCATTGAGCGCCGCCGCGTGCCGCTGGGCGTGATTGGTGTGATTTATGAAGCGCGTCCAAACGTCACTGTGGATGTCGCTTCTTTGTGCCTGAAAACCGGTAATGCCGCGATCCTGCGCGGTGGTAAAGAGACCTGGCGCACCAACGCCGCCACGGTAAAAGTTATCCAGCAGGCGCTGGAAGAGTGCGGCTTACCGGCCGGCGCGGTGCAGGCTATCGAAAGCCCGGATCGCGCGTTGGTGAATGAAATGCTGCGCATGGATAAATACATCGACATGCTGATCCCGCGCGGTGGCGCTGGTTTACATAAGCTGTGCCGCGAACAGTCGACCATCCCGGTGATCACCGGAGGTATCGGCGTGTGTCATATCGTGGTTGATGACTCTGCGGAAATCGATCCGGCGTTAAAAATCATCGTTAACGCTAAAACCCAACGCCCCAGTACCTGCAACACGGTGGAAACACTGCTGGTGCATCAGGATATCGCGCAGCGATTCCTGCCCGCGCTGAGTAAGCAGATGGCGGAAAGTGGCGTGACATTGCATGCTGATGAACAGGCGTTGGCGCTGTTGCAAAACGGCCCGGCAAAAGTGGAAGCGGTAAAAGCGGAGCAGTATGACGACGAGTTTTTATCACTGGATTTGAATGTGAAAATCGTGGCGGGTCTGGATGACGCCATCGATCATATTCGCCAGCACGGCACTCAGCACTCTGATGCCATCCTCACCCGTACACTGCGCAATGCAGACCGCTTTATTAACGAGGTGGACTCCTCCGCAGTGTATGTGAATGCGTCTACGCGTTTTACCGACGGCGGGCAGTTTGGCCTCGGAGCGGAAGTCGCTGTCAGCACGCAGAAGTTGCACGCGCGTGGCCCGATGGGGCTGGAAGCGTTGACAACCTATAAGTGGATTGGCTTCGGCGACGACACGATTCGTGCTTAATTGAAAAAGGGTGATGCAAAAGTAGCCGGTTGATTCCCAAGGGCATTGACGCATCACCCGCTTAGTTTTAACCTTCTACTCCGTGATTCACGCTCGTGAACACATCGCAGGGCCGATATAGCTCAGTTGGTAGAGCAGCGCATTCGTAATGCGAAGGTCGTAGGTTCGACTCCTATTATCGGCACCATCCTACCTATTTTAACGTCTCCCTAAGTCTACTCAAACACCCTTTAAATCCTTATAATACGCCGTTTCACGGCCCTTGTTGTCTCTGCTCGTCTACTCACGTTCACGAAAATCTACGGTGAGTTGGGGGCATCGATGGGGGCATGATGTATTCGGTCTAGAGGAGATGCCCCCAAATGAAGCTCAATGCCAGACAGGTCGAGACTGCCAAGCCTAAAGATAAACCCTATAAGTTAGCAGATGGTGGGGGCATGTATCTGGAGGTGTTCCCTAACGGCACCAAAAGCTGGCGCATGAAATACCGTATCGCAGGTAAAGAAAAACGTGTGGTGTTTGGTGTTTACCCGACCATTACCTTAGCTGATGCCAGAAGCAAAAGAGATGATGCTAAAAAGCTGCTGGTTAATGGCGTTGATCCGAGTGCGTTTAAGAAAGAAAGCAAACTAGCCCAAATCGAAGAAGTAAAAAACACCTTTCAGCAAATTGCGCTCGAATGGCACAACATGAAAGTGAAGAAATGGTCTGCGGGATATGCCTCTGACATTCTTGAAGCCTTCAACAAAGATGTCTTCCCGTTCATCGGTCAACGTCCTGTTGCAGACATCAAGCCGTTGGAATTGCTTAACGTGCTTAAAAAGATGGAAGAGCGAGGAGCGACTGAGAAAGCTAAGAAAGTACGTCAGCGGTGTGGTGAAGTGTTTCGCTACGCCATAGTTACAGGCAGAGCCGAGTATAACCCCGCACCAGATCTCACCAGTGCTATGCAGGGGCATGAGTCTAAACATTATCCATTCCTGACCATTGAGGAGCTTCCAGCCTTTTTTAAAGCCCTTGCTGGCTACTCTGGTAGTGAGTTGGTAGTGTTAGCCGCCCGACTAATGATCATCACTGGTGTTCGAACGGGTGAATTACGTGGTGCGTTATGGTCTGAAATTTATACTGATAAAGGGTTATGGGAAATTTCTGCCAAACGCATGAAAATGCGGCGGCCTCATATTGTTCCGTTATCCGTGCAGGCATTGGAAATTATTGAAAAAATCAGGGCAATGACTGGTAATTTTCATCTAATGTTCCCCGGTCGTAATGATCCAAGTAAAACAATGAGCGAAGCCAGTATCAATCAGGTGTTTAAGCGAATTGGCTATACCGGCCGCGTTACGGGGCATGGATTCCGTCATACCATGAGCACCGTTCTTCATGAACAAGGCTACAACACCGCATGGATTGAAACCCAGCTTGCGCATCTTGATAAGAATGCTATCCGTGGTACCTATAACCATGCGCAATATCTTGATGGCAGACGTGAGATGCTGCAATGGTATGCTGACTATATGGATAGCCTTGAGAATGGTGGTGGCAATGTGATGCATGGGACGTTTAATCGACGTGCATAGAGGAAGCTGATGCTGAACTAAGGGCTATGTCTCGGTGAGCGTAGCTCTTTTATATGACTGCATTTTTTATAATTATTGCTTCTGGTCGCTCAGATGAGTTCAACTATCCATTTCTGAATGGAATAACAAAGGCACCAAATGGCAATCATGAGAAACTGGTCAACGGAACACACCAAAGAAGTTAAAAAATGGTTGGATATCAATACCTATCGAGGATTTGAAGATCTGACTCTCATACAGCTTTACCATGAGCTGCTTGCAAGGACACTGTTCTTTAAGCCTTATCATGAGGAATTCGAAGCGAAAGCCGTGAACCTCTATATTGACCGAATTTTCAGCGGAAAACCGTTTCTTATTACAGAGCAACATCTCGGATACCTCACGAGAGAGGACACCCTTTACCAACCCCCACATTTCTTTTTGACCACGACAGAACGGCTGGCTCAGCTCAGCATCGTTGGATTACGGAATTCATTATTTTTCTGGGATGGAAGTGATGAGTATTCGGTTAACCGAGAATTTCTCGATAGCCCTGTATCCGAAGCTCTCCCTAAGCTGTTCAGAGATACTGTCATGGTCGAAATAGACCTTGCGAATGGAACTGATGAGGAAATAGCTGAATCTTTGAAAGCCGCGCTACCTCAATGGCGTAAAGTACGGGGCATTGAAGCCGATACATCTGATTCGATCAGGTTTGGCTATGGAACCATCAAGAAAATCATCAACTACAGACTCATACCCATGATTGACATCCTTGTATGGTCTACTCTGCACAAGGTTCGCATATCAGAAGATCGACTTTCACGCCTCCTTTACACCGACGATGATGATGAAGAACAGACCCGCCTCAATCACCAAATTCGGGACACAGACAGACCACTGGCGATAAAAGCAGCCAGTATACCTTTCATCCGTCAGTTCCATCTGTTCATCAACAAAAACAGTCATCTCAAAAACATCAGAGTTTCAGACGTGATGAAAATCGCGGATTCTGATAAAGACTGATATCCATACCCTTGGCGATCTGAAGGTCGCTCTTTTTGCTGGTGATTCAATCGTATATTCATTTCCGTCAACATAGATGAGGGAAATACCATGAATCAGCCATGCAGACGTCTTATCCGCCTGTCAGAAGTGATGAATAAAACCGGATTTGGTAAGGCTTGGATTTATCGTCTTATCAGCCAAAATCGGTTTCCACAGCCTGTAAAGATCGGTATTCGTGCTATTGCTTTTATCGAAAGCGAAATCGATGAATGGATTCAATTAACTATAGAGAATTCAAGAAAGCATGTTGCTTAAGAGGAATGTTGCTACATCGATCTTTTAACTTTTAATAATATTAAGAAAATAAATTTATAGGCCTTATAAGTTCACTGACTGAGTTTCAAAAAAAACGAGGTTTTGTAAAGTTTAAATCTAAAAAAATACTATATTTAACGGAATTCTTTACTTTTTTTCTGGCAGAGCTTTTGCTATAAGATTTAGAGATGGTTTTCTTAATATCGGGTATGGATACAAATAACTAGCCGTACCTGTTTATTTGACGTCAAATAAATTTTTCCAAGCCATTAATATATATACCAAATAAACTAAAGTCATTGTAAAAAATTTGAATTATTTTGAATTGGAATATATTTAATAAGTGAGAGTGATATTAATTTGTAAAGAATGAGGTCAAAATGGGATATAAAGTAAAGAAATTCATCATGAGTAATGGGGAGCGAGGATGCCTGATCCTTGATAAAAATAGTAATCTACCAGCTTACTATCAAAATCTATTTCTTACTACCGACATAAGAAATAGAGGCGCAACCGCCTCAACTATGGAAATAGTTGCAACTAACTTACTAATTTTTAGTAATTTCTTAGATAGTAGGAAAATTAATATAGTTGATAGAATTGAGCTTGAAAAGTATCTCAGCGTTGCAGAAATAGATGATCTGGTAAGATATGCGAAACAAAGATTCGACAGACAAAAAATTATAAATATAAAATCAGCAAGTAATAGGTTTATTGCGAAGAGAACCTTTAGTTATAGAATACACGTTTTTTCACGCTACCTTAAGTGGTTATGTGGATTAGTTCATTCGTCAAAGGGGATTCATGCAAAGTATGAAGTAGACGTATTTATTGAAAGTATCAGAGCACATATTCCAAGAAACAGTTCATTGAATATGAATGAAATATCTGAAAAATCGTTAAATGAAGAAGAGATCAAAGTGCTTTTCCGTCTATTAGAAATTGGCGGGATTGAAAACCCTTTCCATAAGGAAGTACAGGTCAGGAACAGACTAATATTTACCTTGCTCTTAAATTTAGGTTTAAGGGCTGGAGAGTTGCTCAATCTTAAAATAGATGATTTTGATCTCAGAGACAACACTTTAAGTGTAGTCAGAAGACATGATTCAAAAGAAGATGGAAGATCTTATCAACCATTAGTAAAGACTGGAGAAAGGGTTATTCCGTTATCTGATGAGTTAGCCTGTGAAATTTTTGATTACATAAGCAATAGCAGAGAAAAAATGACAAAAAGAAAAAAGCATAATTTCTTATTGGTGGCTCATTGCACCGGAAAAAACGCAGGAGAACCCTTAAGTATTTCAGCTTATGAGAAGGTGATATCAACACTGAAACGAGCAAGTCCAGAGCTATATAATCTTTCAGGCCATAGGTTAAGGCACTCTTGGAATTATATGTATTCTAAAGGAATAGAAGGTGCTGAATTAGAATATAGTAGAAGGAAAGATTTAAGGAATTATCTAATGGGTTGGTCAAAGGAGTCAATAATGTGTGATAGATACAACTATAAATATATATCGCAACAAGAGAAGGATGTCGTCCTAAAGGTCTATAAATCAGTAAGTAAAATAATTAGTGGAGTTTAGTATGGAAAACAAATGTATTGAAAGTGAGCAAATCTTTTTTGCTAAGATGAATAGGTATAGTTTCAAACTGTCAGATAAGAAATGGCAACTGGATAAAGAAAACTGCGTATACCCTCATAAAGTTGTAGATAGAATGCCTACAAAAATGAAACTTAGCTACTTAAAAACATTGGCTTACTATGCGTCTGAATATAGTTCTTTTTATATTCAAAGCATTAACAATCTATTTTATAAGTGGTTTGGTGCGATGACTATCGATACTATTGATGACAAAGCCATATATCAATTGAATGTTTATTTAGGTTCAGCGAGAAACTACAAGCTAAACATAGTTAAGGCCTTCATCACTAAATGGAGAAAACTCAATTACCCTGGAGTAGAAGCGACTGCCCTTAGAATGTTGGAGAAAATAAAAATCATTCCAAACCAAACAGGAGAGGCAGTTAAAAGACGAGATCCAAATAAAGGACCTTTAACTGAAACGGAACTAAATTATATCCTTAACTCTGTTAGCAAACTTTATCTTCAGAAGAAAATTCAACGCTTCTTATATTGTTATATTCTTCTGTTGGCAATAACAGGAAGAAGGCCATTACAATTAATCTCTCTAAAAGCTAAGGATCTCATTAAAAATGAGAAAGGGTATTTTTTAAATGTACCAAAAGTAAAACAAAGGAAATCATTCAGAAATGAATTTAACATGGTAATGATAGAAAAGTTCTTATATGACAGCTTATCAATGCTAATTAATGAAAATCAGGTGTTTGTCGAAGATAAATTTAGTGTTGGGATTAATAACTATAGAGGCGAATTGCCAATCTTCATGGATTTAGACAAGATTACGGAAATAAAAAGAATTGAGGGTTTTTTATCTGATTTAACAACAGATTTTTTCCATATGAAAAATTCAGTCATGTCAAAGCTATTAAAACGCTTTCCTTCAAAATTCGATGTTAGATCAGAAAGGACTAACAGCTATATAGAGCTTAATGCCAGAAGATTCAGATATACATTAGGGAGTCGACTGGCTAATGAAGGAGCCTCAATTGAGGTGATTGCTAAAGCGTTAGATCATAAATCAGCAAACTCTTCTATGATTTATATAAAAAATAATCCTGACAGTGTTTATGATATCGATAAGAAACTAAGTGCATTTTTTAACCCCTTATCTAAAATACTTATGGGCGTAGAGATTGAAGAAAACAAGAACTTTTTTATCAAGTATGTTTTAGATTCATTTTTATTATTAGAAGATACGGAAGAGGAATTTAAATGTTTATCTTGTAAAAAATTCAACCCCTGGAGAGTATAATGAATAATATATTTATTTTTGAACCGAGTAATAGAAACAACCCACACGATAATGTTATTAAGTTCATCGAGTTTTGTAAGGATACCATTTCTAATAATAATTTAACAACTTCCTGGGAAAGCAATAAATGGAAAGGTTTATATAGGTTTACTAAGTTTAACACAAAAAACAACCTAAACAGCAAGGAATGCTTAGATGTTAGTTTTATTAACTTTGCTAAAGCATATATGTTGCATGTGCATTCATTCAATAAATCTAAGACGAAACACTCAACATTATCAATGTTGAAGATTGTAGAATTCGTTTTACTGAAAATCAATATGCAAGCTAATGTAATCTATTGCAACAATTCAGTTTTTGATGAATGCATAAGAATAGCTTCTGAAAAGTATTCTAAAGCACATGCATTTGCTATTGGGAAAGAACTTGAGAAATTGAGTTCATTTTTAAGTGATAATATGATGACTAATTCATCTTATTTATTTTGGGTAAATCCAATTAGATATAGGATTACTCAGTCTTGGACTGGTTATGATTCTTCACTTGAAGGGCATCCTAGATTGCCTGATATCAAATCAGTTATTGCGATTGCTGAGATTTTTTCAAAGCGGGATGAACAATTATCTTCAAGAGATATATTTACTACATCTGTGCTTGCTTTACTTATGTGCGCACCAAGTAGGATATCAGAAATTTTAGCTTTGCCAGCGGATTGTGAAATTACAGAATGTGATGGAAAGGGTATTCAAAGATACGGATTGAGATTTTTTTCAGCAAAAGGGTATGAAGGTAATATAAAATGGATTCCAACTTTAATGATACCTGTAGCTAAAAGGGCTATTAGCAGATTAAAAGAATTATCAAGTCAAGCGAGGTTATTGGCTGCTGAATTTCAAAAAATTCACTCTAATTCAACGATGGGGACCCTTAAAGAGAATATACCTCAAGATTTCCCTTGGTATGATAGAGAGAAGAAAATTGAATATTCTAATGCGCTTTGCTTGTTAACTGAAGGACAGTTAAATCAAAACAAAAAGAAAATGTTAGATAAGTTATTCAGACCTACAATGAGTTTTTTTAAAACTGACATTGTTGATTCTGATTATATAAAAGGACATTTTAATATCTTTAAAAGATATGGTTATATAAATGAAGATGGTAGCCCATATTTGCTAAGAACACATCAACTGAGGCATCTTCTCAACACATTTGCTCAAATAAATAGCATGGATGAATTCAGTATTGCTCGCTGGTCTGGACGAAAGCTTATTTCTCAAAATGTTTCTTATGACCACAGATCGCATCTTCAAATGTCTAAAGCAATAAGAGAACAAAAGTTATCAGTGTGTGTTAATGAGCACAGAATAAAGGATATTCCAGTGGTGGATCTTAATGAGTTTGATTCACTTAGTAGTGGTGCAGTACTTGTATCAAAACATGGCTACTGCAAACACTCATATGCGTTTAAGCCGTGTGAACATTATCCGATTGAGAATTCTGGTTTAGATAACGAAACGATTTCAAACATTCACGATAAAATTTTAAAAAGAACACTGTATGATAAAAATGATGGGAACATAAATGCTGATAGATGGTATGAATTTCATAAGAGAATAAAAAAAGGAGAATAAATGGCTAAGCATATAAATGGTTATCATGAGAAGAAGATTGTAGATGTTATTAATACATGGTCTATAGATGAAAAACTAACCTGGGATGCTTTGTGCGACAGGTTAGTAAGGATTATTGGCAAAAGGCCATCAAGACAATCCTTAAGTAGTCATGTAAGGATTGCAGAAAGCTTCAGTGTGAAAAAAGCCACTATCAAATCTGGTGCAATATACACTGTAAAACCTGCTAATTTAAAAGTGGCTTCTCAACGAATTAGAAGACTTGAAGCAGAAAATGAAGCTTTGAAGGCATTAAATGAACGCTATTTAGAGCAGTTCAAAGTATGGCTTTATAATGCTCACCTTAAACAAATAACGATTGAAGAACTTAATAATCCGTTACCTACAAAATACCTTTAATAGAATGGATAGGTTTTAACTATTGACATGATTAATAATTATGGTATTTCTTTAATTGTCAGGATGACAAAATTTCACTATTGCAAGGATGCATATTATGGATAAAACAAATATTAACTTAATGGAAAGGTATCTACTACTGCTTGATCGATTCGTTGATAAACTCGCTGAATCTGGTTTCTCAGAGCAACGAATTGTCGAACAATCATATCTTTTTTGTGCAGGATTTTATATCAAATACCAAAGTGGTATCGAAAAAATGACCTTCTCCAACAGGGAGGTTGTTTTAACCTTTCTGCTACTTTCATATTATAGTCATATAAATAAACTGGATGATGATTTAATCAACAAAGAGCGTATGAAAAATATATGTTCTTCATTGATTAACTTTATAGTCAGTAATGGTAGCCGAACAGAGAAAGTCTATGCTAATGAGAAAAGGAAATATGAGGCTTCAACTCTAAAAAGAGAATTATCGAAAAAGGATAAAAAGAAAAGATATGGGTTGTAGTGTTTGTATGATTTTCATTGAACTTACTTAATCTATAGTCTAAATTTTAATATTAGATTCGTAAATCTATAATTCCATGAATCTAATTAATGCTTAAAAGCATCCTCTAAGATGCTTTTACTGTTACCATGCATACATACCCAGAACCTTTAACAAAGGATAATAGAGGGGAGTTGTGTATAACAACTCCCTGACCTTACTAAGGT
Organism: Kosakonia sp. SOY2; assembly: GCF_027109175.1. Lineage (NCBI taxonomy): Bacteria > Pseudomonadati > Pseudomonadota > Gammaproteobacteria > Enterobacterales > Enterobacteriaceae > Kosakonia > Kosakonia sp. SOY2. The sequence goes on along the minus strand of NZ_JAPVXH010000001.1, from coordinate 2,616,676 downwards.
TAGCGATATTATTCAGCATCGTTCTGTCGAACATTTAATTTCTTTGAAAAATACTAATTATACCACTTAAGTTAATAACTTCTGCTTGATAGTGTATTTTGGTAAGTTGGAATACAATTTTTTGATTGGATCGTCAATAAGAAAAAGCTAGAATCCTTAGAAGGACATAGATTTTCATAGGGTTAAGATATGACGATTGCGAAGGATAGTTCGACTGATGAAATCATTCATGGAAATGATCTCCGTGGAATGGATGATTTTTACATTAAGACAACGAGTTTTGAATGCCCATTCGAGCCTTGTAAAATTAAAGCCACACCTTGTAGTTTTACTATGAAACATGTTAATCAATCATATTTTAGATATGGTGATAAACATAAGGATGGATGTGGTATTCATGACCCAAGATATAAAAACAATCATACTTCAAATGACGAAAGAAAACATAATTCGCCACCTGCTCCGGTTATATCACTTTTAAAAATTGATGTGAAGCCAAGAGGTGGTGTTAAAAATGCCAGAAGTAGTAAAAATGAAAATCACAAGGATGAAAAAAAAGCTAATGAACATCCTGTATCTTCATCAAGTATTAAGCCAGTCGTTGACTATTACATAAATAATAGCAATCATAATGAACAGCTATCAATCCCTCCATATGGCACGCGATCTTATAAAGATACGTTTCAACTTATTTTTTACAAAAACAACATACGTTATTACAAACCTGCAATTTATTATGGTGTAGTCCAGTCTAATATTCGTCTGCACGAAGATTCAGATAAACATTGTATTACTTTCCTCGCAAGGGATAAGAAGACCCAAAAACCATTTACGCTTGAAATTGATGTTTCTGACTGGAATAAAAGTCAGAAGGATGTGTTTTGGAAAGAATATGAAAAGCAAAGGAAGGAAGCTGATAGGTATTATAAGGGACTTAAAGATAAAAGGAATGCTAAAAAATACCTGACGGTTTTCTTTTTTGGGATGCCGGATGAAAATGATAAGTTTCTATTTAAGACAAACCACTTTAAATTAGTATATGTGGCTTTCTTGGGTAAATTTGAAAGCTCATATAATGATAGTAATTATTACATTGAAAATGATCTGTCTGTATCATCATTGAATGAACAACCCATTTCAGTATCTGATATAGACCATAAAAATCATGAATATAATATTGAAACTTCATTAGATTTTAGTACTCCTTTGCCAGAGCCAGAGCCAGAGCCAGAGCCAGAGCCAGAGCCAGAGCCAGAGCCAGAGCCAGAGCCAGAGCCAGAGCCAGAGCCAGAGCCAGAGCCAATAAAATCCTCTTTAAAGGAAAATACTGAGACTGTAGAAATGAAGAGCAAAGTTTGGGGGAGGCTGAAAAAGATAATCACTTTCTTTAAAAAGTGATTTATGTTTTCTGTAAAAAAGCCCGTAGGTTTCAACTGCGGGCTAAATTTTCCCTTGATGCTGGTTTTGTCTTTTATCTAAAAAATGCCAGTCTTCACGTTGCTTGTTCCAGCATTAAAGATGTATGTGCTGACTTTTTCGCCTTTGAAAGAAACTGTCAGAGATTTAGTTTGTGAGTCTGCTCCACCTGCAAGCAGTCCCACAACGGGGATGAAAGAGGTTGCTTTGGACTGACTGTTATACATAGTGTATGACCATTGCTCTTCACCATCGATCAAAGAACGGCTGTCAGGTTCACCGAACGATGCTAACACGTCCTGTTTTGTAGTTTTGCCTTTAACAATTTTAGTTTTCACACTTTCCTGCGTCTCATTTTTCAATGACTGGTTGCCTACTGAGGAACAACCTGCCAAGGTCAGAAAAACGAATCCTACGATTATGATTTTTTTCATACCACACTTTCCTTTTTTATTTTTAAATTTTAGCGCTTTACTGACTCAATAAGATTTCTAAGTTCATTTTCAAATTTCTGGCTTCGTCTTTTCATCAAATTGATACAAATAAAACTTCCAACTCTTGAGAAAAGATATGTAAACCACATGTATTTGTGGTCGCTCCACATGTAGCCGTCTTTAAATCCCCAGGGTAGTGTGAGAAATGAAATAAGTGCAGCAGAACAAAGTAAAATGAAAATAACGGTGAGAAACTTTGGAACAGGCATTGCTCTGTAATACGATGCTGTGGAGGCAGTATGAAATAGCATTGTCAGAAAAGCGGGGATAATAATAGTTTTTCTTTTTAAGTTTACCTCGTGTTCACCCGTTTTCTTATTAACGATAAGCGCATCTTTATATGTATCATACGAACCATCCTCACTATATTGGCGAAGTTCGTATTTATGGATAGTGTGTGAACTTCTGAAAGGGATACCATAGTCAGAAATCTGCTTCTCATCCCCTGTGTTGGTTTTTACCCAGATATGACCATTGCCTGGATCGGAGTTGATGACAGTGGCAGAGAAAGTCTCAATAAATGTGAAAGTTTCACCAAACAACACAAAATTGGGTGTCGTGATTTCCGTTTGCCGAGGATCATCAGAAAGACCAGCTTCAGCTTCTTTCTTCCTGCTTTTCGTAGCGGAGATGCTCATACAAGTTCCTTAGTGTTCAAAATGAAGTCATATTCGGTGATGTATGAAACCGTCCAAGCTTACAGTTGAGATGGTAGTTGCCATTTCAAACCCTGCGTTTGAGCTAATGAATAAGTAAATAGACTAGCTAAATCATATCGTTAGATGATTGCATGTAAATTGACATTTTGACTTAGTTCGTAAGAAACGCAAATCACTTGTACCGATCGATTATGAATTAATGATAGGTATAGACTATCAACACTAGATTATCGATCGGTATAAACGATCAATGTGTTGGGCTATATTAATCAAAAAAGGCTTGCCAGCCTTACATCGAAAGCGATGCTCTTCTGGATTGAGGTGGTGATTCGATGAGAGTTTTTTGGGGGATAGGCATAATCTCTACCACTCTCACGCCAGTGATGGTTTTGTGTTTTCTAGGGCGTTTAAGGGTTGGTATTTTGAGATTTTTCAACATACGATAAATTAAATCGAGGTAGGGGATGTATTCCAACCACCTAAATGCTGAAACTGCATAGCTTCGGTCGGGGGCTTTTTTTAACGATTCTTTAGCACCAGCACCATCTTCTAAGTGAAACTGCTTTACAGAAGCGTTAGTGTGTTCGTCCTGACCAGCACGGTTATCATGGATAAGCGCTTCTATGGGGCTGTGAACTTCTCTTGTTGTGATTTCAGGAGCATCTGTAGCAATGAACGTACAAGGCGCTTCACTGACAGATGCTTTCAGTTCAAACAGGAAAGCATTATCACGTTCCGGTTGATAGTTGAGTTTGTTCTGCAACGCTGACCAAGAATAACCCTTACCGAGCTGCGAAGCTTTGAAAGCAATCCCCCTATATACGAATGAAAAACCGTTCATCTTACCCGCAGAAGCAATGTTAGGGATTGGCCTGATATTTTGTGCCATAAGCTGTTGCGCGAAGTCGGTAATCGATTGCCTGGTATCAAGCAGTTCATTAAGGGCGTTTTGGATGATTGCTTTTGGGCATAGCTCACCAGTTCTCTTTTCTATCATCAGCTCATTACGGGATTTTTTGAGCTTCGGTTTAGGTGAGGGCGCTGCTGGAGAAGCTTTCGGTCCTTTAGTTCTTGTCAGATTGTAATCTCTTTCAAGTTGCTGAATTATTCTTGTGCTTGCCAGATTCTCGTTCTTGCCGAGGTAGAGCTTTCCTGCATCAAGAGAAACTCTGCTTGCGATGATATGGATGTGCTGGCCGTCTTCGTCGTCATGTAGGATGTAGCATCTGAGATGCGTTTCAGAGAACCCCATTCTTGTCATGTAGTCATCTGCGATGCAGGACCACTGTTTAGCCGTTAGTGATTCACCTTTAGGTAAGCGAAGCGAGTTGTGCCAAACAGCCTTTTGCACGTCAGGGCGAAGCTGTTTGGTGCTATCAAATTCAGCGATCAGATCTTTAGCGGGATTGCCAACTATCGTTATATTTCCACCGATTACGATAGGGTCTTTTTTATGATGAGAACAGGGCTTTAACGCATAGAGGACGACACCAGCAAAACTCTTTCCTCTGCGGATTTTTTGCATCCCTTTCATTATTTATCACTGACAGATCGATTTGCTGACAGAAGGGCATCTCTTAGTGCTTTTATTCTTTTTTGCACCGTATAAATTTCGGTGATAGTAAAAGGACTATCGTGTGATTTAGTGTTGAGATGCTGAACGAGATTGTTCAGATCCTGAGATGCTTTGGCAAGGTCTTTCCAGACAGTTAGATTTATTTCAGGAATTTTGGGAGGGAGATGATTCAATGCTGACATACGTATCCAAACAGCACGGTTGAGATCTTCTCGTGAACCATCAACGTAATATAACTCGGCATCATTTAATCTGATGCTAATACAATGAGAACGTGTCTGCTGGGAGGGTGTTTTAGCAGAAGTAATATTTTCATAGCTACAATTTCTGAATGGCTTGAACTTATTAAAAGTATGATTGCTATCATTCATATGAACTCCTTTCATATAGTAAAGTAAAATAAGCATGTCCATTATGCTTATTTTATTTATATGATAGATGCTGAAAATGTCAATGCATGTGGTTGGTTTTGCTTTTAATTTTTTCAACCAAAGGGCGAAAAACAAGGAGCAACTCAAAGTATCACCGAAGGAGATGCTGAGAGTTAGCCCTTGCTTAAAAAATTAAGAAGATGCTTTTTCTTCCGATTCCCCGACAACATTTAAATGGTTGGGTTTCATTTCTGGTGAAGATACATTTTCGGTGTTATTGTTATTTTCATTGTTTTCTATTATATCATCCTCATAAGAATTATCTTCGTTGTGAGACATGTCATATAATTTTATAACTTCACCATTTTTTTTGCGGGTGGTTAATGAATTGTCCGAGATCCATCTGTCTAAAAGCTCAATGTAATTGGAAAAAATACCCGCATTAGACCCAGCTTCTTTTTGGAAAATCTCGATAATATAAAATGCTCTATGCTCAAAATTTTGCATTGGGTCAAAAAAACATTCCATTATTAACTTTTCATCAAAATCCCCTCTTAAAACACCTGCTGATATGAATTCGTAATAATTAAGGATATATGATGCATCACGACAAGCTGAAATTAATTCCTTTTTGACTTTCCTGTCTTCTCCAGCAAAACCACATCTGTACTGTTTTGCAATATTCAGTGGGATTGTTTTAGTTAATCCGAAGTGGCGGTAGACATTATCTAACTTGTTGAAATAATGAACGCTATGTCTTTGGTTCATTATTGTATTGATTGTATGGGACTTACGTGCAGAAGCTGCATTTATTGTCGCCTGAATCCACCATCCTGTTCCTAGCACTATTGAGCTTATAAGAACAGTTAATGATGTTTGATAACTTGTACCATTTTCTGAAGATAAAACAGAAAAAACGATAATCAATAATATAAAAAATATCGTTGAAATAACCCTCAATGTTTTCTTTATTTCTGGGTATTTAGAAACTAAAACCATTCTAATAATGTCTGTAATAAGAAATGCTAATGTAAAAAAAATCCCAAAAAGAACAATGTTATTAGTATTTATAACAGTAATGATGTTATTTTTAAAGGTTTCCCAATTCATTACAGTGTATACGATTAGTAAAATTAAAAAAACGCCTAAAGCTAAACCGAATGTTAGAATTGGGAATGCTTTCCCATCTAATTTCTCTTTTTTTTCTGCCATGATAGCCACCTAAAAAAAACAGAGCCTCGCAGCTCTGTTTTTGTTAAATTAATTAAATTTATTCGATGCAGCCTGACTCAATACAACCTGATTCGATGCAGCCTGATTGGTAAGTTTTTCTCATATGCTCCTCCTTTTGGTAATGACTACTAATTTATACTTCTTTTTGTTGTCTTTGTCAAGTTTGTTTTTTTATTGTTTATCAGTAAGTTACGTCATCAGTTGAGAGGGTATTAACCAAGAATGAAACTATACTAGTTGATATCATATTTCTTGCCAGTATGTGATTGCATGTTGAAAGGTTTTTGCGTCAAGCCTGCACGCATAAATCTAAACCTGAGATATGAAGAAATATTATCTTCATGTGATGAGAGTATCAACTGCCTATTATTTAACTCACAGCGTAGCAAGTCGCTTAAAGAAGCTATATTGATCTCGTCAAGAGATTGAGCTGGATCATCTATCAGAACCAGAGGGGACTTTGCATACACTTTATTGAGTGATAGGAAAAAGGCCAAGCTTAATGCCGATAGCTGTCCAGAACTCATTGACATGGTTGCGTCATGTTCTGATTTTTCTGCTGTGCAGAACCTCAGTCTATCCCCATTCCCTTCATCTATAAATAGTCCTAAGCCACGTTGGTAGTTTTGGATAAGTCTACCGCTATAAATATGGAACGTTAACTCTATATCAGCGATGGTTTTTTTAGAATAATCTTTGTTTAGTATAGTGAGTTGTTCCTTTAATGTGGTAATTTTCTGTTTAGCATTTGTTAAGGCTTTATCCATATCTAACAAATCGTTAAGCTCTTTTTTTAAAGCTTTAAGTCTAAGATTATTCGCTTCATTCTTTTTGTATAAGAAATATTTATCTTTTCGATTGATCTGTTCTAAGTCTATGTTGAAAACATCATCTGGTGTAGCGAATGATTCATTCAAGACTGATTCCCATCCTTCAGGAAGTGAAATCAGCTCATTTTTCTTTTGTTGACGTATCAACGATACTAATGATTGTTTCCTTGATTCTATTTCTTCTGGTAAATCTGTAAAGGTCTGCGGGTAAGATATTCCGATTTGTGAAAGTCTTTCATTTATTTTTTTTATTTTTTCGAATATGCTTTCTGACTTTTGTAAACTATCAAATAATTTTTTGTCAAATTTAAGCTGTGTTTGTGCTTCTACCAAACGCTGAATCTCAGCATCCTTAGATTGTTTTATTTCATCGAGTTCGGCTTGTAGCTGTTTCCCTACATTATCTAATAAACTTTCTAAAGATTTACTTTTAATATCGATTGCGTCTAATAGCAGATCTTTTGTGATCCAGTCATGCCCACAAAGTAGACAATGTTTTTCTGATAGAGAAGTTTTCTTTTGATGTTCTTCTATTAATTTCTTTCTTGCTTGGCTAATCTCTACAAGAATAGCATTTTTCTCACCTATTTCTTTTTTGTAATTATCTCTAAGTTGTAAGTGTCTTTTAAAATCGATAATATTTATATTTGTATTATCTTTGATTTTATCAGTATCATCCTGACTTATCGAATCTTCCTTCTTACGCAAAATGCTTAAAGATAAATTCATCCCATTGTTAATCTTATTCTTTTGAGCCAGTTCCGGGTAGGCTTCAATATGATGTCCTACTTTTATTACCTCGGTTAATAGCTTTTCATTTTTGCTTATGAAATTTTCTATTCTGGCATTATCAATAATTACGCAAAGCTGTTCTTTGTTAGTAATTAGTTTTTTAAGTAATGAAATTTTATTCTCATTTTTTTCTGTTGTTTCAATATCAGAAAAAATTGATGGGTTCTCAACATCCCATGACGGCGTAGTCAGATGAGTTGATATTTTTTCATACTGCACAGGATTATTATCATTTGTTCCTGGTACATCTATCGCTTGAATTTGAGATGTAATTGAATCCCTCTTTTGAATGAAATTCAGACCGGTTGATTTCCTCGTCAATGTACTTTGAACTCGTCCACATAAATTTATGATTTCAGTTAGTTCACTAACGTTCATCAAACCACTGATAGCATTTTTTCGCTGCCTAATACTGTTAGCAAAAATAAATGAACTCTGTCCTTGTTCAAGATAGTTAAGAAAGTTGTAGTTATCAGTGAATTTTTCGCCTAATATTTCATCAAGTTCATTTTGTGTAATTAAGGTGCTGTTTTCGTAAGAGTCTAACAAACCTAATTTATAGAGTTTAAATATGCTAAAATTATCAGCTTTATTATTCTGTATTATTTTTAAATCTTTTGCATGTGCTCTGCGTGAAAAGTAAAGTTTCTCATTATTATCATTCGACATCTCGACACTGATTTCGATATCATCCTCTCCATTTGTTTTGTTCCAGAAAAGATTATCACTATAATTTTTAATGCCTCCTGGCATTATTGTTTCACATAGTTGTACAATTCTTTTTATTTTTCCTGTAAACAATAATTCTAAAGCATCATATACGCTTGTTTTGCCATATCCATTAGGACCTTCAAGTGTCAACAAAGAAGAACTCTCAAAATCGAATTCGACTTTATCAAACGCTTTGAAGTTATTTATTCTCAGCTTTGATAGCTTCCAGTTCTTCATTTATTAATTCCTCAATTAGCATTTCTAAATTTACATCACTTTGTTTATTTGCTGTGCTGATCTTAGTATATATCTCAGATAAATTTAATGAATCTACCAGCGTGTTGATTTGGAGATCAATTGGAACAATATCCTTTTCTATATCAGGCATTTCTAAAAAAGGTAGTTTAATGAAAATTCTAGCTGCCATGTTATACAGGCTGGGTCGGGATGGATCTGCTTTATATGTGGAGAATTCTTCATGATCTGAGAGAACTGCTCTAAGATTATTAAAGTTCTTCCCGGAAATTAATTGATTCTCTTCATTTGAATAATACAATACATACTTTTTGAAATGATAAGCATTTTCTTCTATATCAAATATACTTTTTTCATATTGCTTGTAATTTGAAAGCTTGTCGAGTTGAAAAACTATTATAAGATCAGTGTTTTTTGCAAAAGCTGGAGCTTCTAAAAGTTCAGTTGGGGTGTTGTTAATAATTAACTCATTAATGAAACTCGCATCTTCAAGTTTATCAGTTCTGTAGGTTATTATATATCGACGTAATGCATCTTTCTCCTTTTTAAAAAAAGAAATATTTTCTAGCGTACTTTCAACTTCTATAAATTGGTGATCTTCAATAGCTTGTTTTATAAAATTATTTAGCATTTAGTTCCGCCTCTGCTTTATCAGTAGAGATAACCCTTAAATCAAATTCCCTAACAATATGGTTATTGTTCTCTTTAGAGTCGTTAATTTTTGTGATTTTTTCTGAGGTTGCTGAAATTATCGTATCATCTGATACTTTATAGGCTATTATATTATTATATTCATAAAGCAACGATGCAAGTGTAGCATTATCCCTTATGTGATTTTTCAACTCTTCTTGGAATGAAGTGTTTCGTCTTCTTCCATCTCTAATTGTCAAAGCTGTTGGGAGATATTTATCTATTTTTTTAGAATAATGAGGCAAGCCCATTAGTTTTGGTATGTGGGATATTGCCGATACTACATCAAGATAATCCCGGACATCATCTTCATTTATAACATTGTTTTGTCTGTGAGGCTGTAAAGAGGTATGCAATTGTATGGCAGAATTATAATTCAAGCTATAAATAAATCTGAAAACGTTTGATATCGATTCAATTTGCTTCACGCTAAAAGCGTCCAAGTCATTATAGAACTCAGTTTCAATAATATTTGTTATTTTTTCTTTGGTTAATAATGCTTGATATATTTCGTCTGTCCGATTAAGTGGGGGGGATATTAGTAATTCCCAAAAAATGCTACTTGCGATTCTATTATGATATGCTGCGTAGTCTTGTTTTTGTCCATTGTGAACTAAATTATGAATTACAATTACTTTATTAGTTATTAACTCTGAGAGTAAAGTGGATTTTTCAATAATTAAATTTTTTGTTTTAATCAACTTATTGGTATCTAAAAACAATTCAATTTGCTCATCAATCAATTCATTTATTTTTGATAGTAAACAGTATTTAATATCGCCATAACTGTAAAACTTCACTATTTTCCCATCATTACTTGTATAATTTTCAAAATTATCAAGTTCTTTAGCTACATGAAAATATCTGATTGTATTTTCATCACAGTCAGTAGCTATACATGCTGCTTTATAAATAGCTTTGACATATTCAGAACGATATTGCGATAGCTTTGCTTTCACTTGATGAGTTGATATCACCTTGCCATCACAATAAATAGCAAAGTCATCTGTGCTATCTAATTGCAACTCAAAATTATCAATTATTCTCTGTTGAAATGATTTTGCCGTTAATAGTTTCAGGCAGTGATAAAGAGCTACTTTCCCTTGGTAAACAAACCCCCCCCAAGAACTGATCGCACTTTCTGGCAGTGTTTCCTCTATGCTAGACATTTTTTATCCTATGAAAATTTTACTGAACATAGCTATAAATCAGAATTCTTACATAGACATACTAATCATTTTTAGTGCGATTGAAATGCAAAATGTTCACTATCTTGCTCATAAATGTGAGAAAGTTCAATTATGAGAGCAGCTAAAGATTTTAATCGGTATATCCTTCTGTTGAGGTTAACTTGCCAATAACACTTATTGATGAGTTTCTAACAAAGGATGCTGCTTCTACATACTCACCCCACCAGAGCATCATCTCTCTACGCAGTTCAAGGTAGTGAGCACGATTGTAGGCTCTCCTGACTTCGTAAGTATCGATATGTGCTAACGCAGCTTCAATCACATCAGGAGGAAATCCTTTCTCTTTAAGCACTGTTGAGGCAATAACTCTCATCCCATGACCGACAAAAAGATCTTGAAGCCCATACTTATAATGGCATGTTAGCCTCCTAAATTTTCACCTGTCCGAGCTGCTGATGATAATCGGAAAATATCATTATTTACATAGGGATAAGAAACATCATTTTTCAGAATCGCCATTCAGATGCTAACATCCTGTAACATATTAATTAAATGGTGTATCCTCATTTCTATAGGAAAAATCCGCTTTAAAGCGGTTGCTGATTGTGATTATTAGTTTTGTGAGGCAATGGCAATGTGCGAAAGGACGTTAAAAAAAGATGTTTATTCTGAATGGGTTATACGCAATAGCCTGTACTGGATGACTTCTCTTACTCAGTGGAAACTTTGTGAAGATATATCCTCCTGGACAATCTCTTTTGAAAACGATGGTCCCGAATGCCTCTATGAATTCGAGAGGCTGCTGAATGATTATGCTTTGCGAGAAAAACTACAGCATAAAACGGGGGCGTTGAGAGATTCTATTGTCCATAAAGTGCTTCGCAGTGTCGATGAAAGGCTTTCGTAATGGAATTGATGCCATTCAATTTTGACATATTGCCTAATGGACGGGTTTTTATAAGCAACCTCGCTGGCTTTCATCACTTCATTAATGAGCAAGAGCTGCTTGATCTTTCTGATGAGCAAATCAGTGCGGAGCAATCAAACGCACTAGAAAGCAAGCTGTTCATAACCAACGAAAGCTCATCAGCTATTGCTCCCTATGCTTTAAGTTCTGCTTTTGCAAAACGATTGATGAATGAACTGGCGATCAGGCCAATTTTCATGATTGTGCCCACATTGCGCTGCGACCATACCTGCAAGTATTGTCAGGTCAGTAGAGCTTCAGTGAACGCCTCTGGTTATGATCTAGATCCCGATCTCATCCCTGATATCATTTCGACTATCAAAAAACTATCGACACCACCTTACAAGATAGAGATACAGGGTGGAGAGCCACTCTTGCGGTTCGATTTAATTCAGTCTATCTATGAGCATTGTACTGAAACGTTGGGAAGCACCGATTTTGAGATGGTGATAGCATCAAGCCTGTCTGTCTTGAATGAGGATATGCTTGAATGGTCGAGAGACAGGAACATAACGTTCTCTGTTTCGCTTGATGGTGAGGAAGTTGTTCACAACAGTAATCGAATTCTTGGTCATGGGCTTGCGTACAGTAGAACAGTGTCAGGGGTAGAGGCTATCAAACAGTCTTTAGGCGCTGGTCGCGTTGCAACGGTTACTACAGTTACTAAAGATCTCATTAGGCATCCTGAATCGATTGTCCAGGCTCACTTGTCTCTTGGCCTCAAGGACATGTTTATCCGACCTGTAAGTCCCTATGGGTTTGCACAAAAAGCATCGTTCACATTTTCTATGGAGGAATACTTCAGTTTCTATGCCTCGTTGATAGATGAAATCCTTAAGATGAATAATGAAGGGATAAGGGTTGTGGAACATTCGGCCTCCATTCATCTTAAAAGGATCTTCAATCCCGGCTTTAGTGGTTATGCGGATTTAAAGTCGCCAAGCGGGGTCGTGCTTAACAGTATTCTTTTCAATTATGACGGTCGAGTATATGGTAGCGATGAGAGCCGTATGTTGCAGAAGGTGAATCCTGAAACGGAGTTCAGTGCGGGTGAGGTTAAGACGCTATCATTTTCCAAGAGTCCTTACTATAACGCAGTATTGAGTTCATCGTTCAATTTTGCTCTGCCAGGTTGTGATACGTGTGCATATCAACCATTTTGCGGTGCAGATCCATGCCAGAACATAAGTGTACAGGGTGAGCCTGTCGGTGATAGGAGTCGTTCAACGTTTTGTCAGTATCACAAGGGGATGTTCAGGTATCTGATGAACTGCATCTCAGAAGGTGGTCCGAAGGCTGAGATGCTAAAAGGATGGGCATATGTCTGAGGTTATCAGGAACGATATCTTTCATTTTGCTTCAAAAAATAATGTGCCCACGGGGTTCTATCGGTTATGCAAAAAAAAACCAGTGAACCCTTTATTCTTTTTACCCAATTTACTGGTAGTTGCTGAAAGCAATAATGATGCGATTCTACCATGCTTTGATTACTCTGTTATTAGCACTGAATTATTTGAGTCAATTGAAGATGGAGATATTGGGATAATCAACAATGGCAATATGATACGCGTTATTCTATCCCGCAGAGCCAATCATAATACTGTCTTAGTTACGGAACGTTGCAATAACTTGTGTCTGTTTTGTTCGCAGCCACCAAAGAAATCAAATGATGACTGGCTACTTACCCAATCAGCTCTTGCTATAGCTTCATTTGGTTTAAATGGAGTTGTTGGGGTCAGCGGTGGTGAACCTTTGCTGTATGGAGATGATTTCCTTCACTTCATTGATTTTATCATCGAGAATTCACCAGATACTGCTTTGCATGTTTTAACAAACGGACGCAAATTCGCTGATACCAACTTTACTCAGGAAATGGCAAAGCGAAGCAAAAAGATCAAAATCACCTTTGGTATCCCGCTCTACTCATCAAGACCACTTGTGCATGATCATCTTGTAGGGAGTGATGGCGCATTTAATGAAACGGTTAAGGGGTTAATTAATGCAGGAAACTCAGGGATTAATATCGAACTTAGAGTTATTCCGACACTGGCTAACTATACAGAATTGGATGATATTGTAGAGTTCGTTGGCCGTGTGTTCTCCAACATCAATCAGATTTCCCTTATGGGGCTGGAATCAATCGGTTGGGCACGAAAGAATTGGTCAACAATCTTCATTGAGCACAGCGGTTATAGTGAGAAAATAATCTCCGCCATAGACGCTGCACACAGGTCAGGTATACCTCTAACAATTTTTAATTATCCTTTGTGTCATCTTCCTGAAAGAGCTTGGGATCTTGCTGCTCAGTCGATCTCTGATTGGAAAAATTACTATCCTAAAGAATGTGATGAATGCACTCAGAAGTCTTCCTGTACTGGTTATTTCAGTTCCTCAACAGGCCGTTTTCATCAACCACCGAGACCAATTTTATGAAAAAATTTAATTTTGCTGCTCTACTTCCGGGATTTTTGGCGCTCAATAATTCTGTATGGGCAAGTGATTCATCCACCGGAGCAAGTGATTTGCCTGGTATGACTCTTAATGAACATGATTTAGTGATAGCACCACTTAACACCGAAGTTCCATTCTACATTGCAGGGCATCGCAGTCATAGCTCCCACCGGAGCCATAGTTCTCACCGATCATCATCAGGTGGCGGGTACTATGGTGGCAGCACTCCTTATTATCCAAAAACATACAGCTCACCAAGCTCATCTGGTTCTTCAAGTTCAGGAACAAGTTCCTCATCGTCCTCTTCTGTGCGTTCGCTTCGTTCTAACGACAATAATTCTACTACTACGAATTCAGTTGGAACTACAGAAGCTAACCGTGCAAGTAATGGGCTGACTTCTGGTACAGAAAAGCGTAAGCGCTTAATCATGCGGGTTCAATTCGCTTTGCTGGACAACGGTTATTACAACGGGAATATTGACGGCATAATGGGGCCCTCCACAAGGCAGTCTATAAAAAATTACCGAATTGCGAAGGGACTACCAACGCCAGCAACTGAAACATTGGATACTCAATTATTGAACTCGTTAAATATTCTGGCCCGCTAAAGAGTTCAGGAGGGAATGAAATGAAGATTAAACTCTCGATATATAAAGCAAAAAGATTCAATGATGATATTGAAAAAGTTTTGAATTTGGAGAGAGTGAGAAATCCGATTGAGTTCAACATAGATGAGGCAAAAGTGTACTTGTATGCAAAACAATTCTTAGATCCCAAGCCTCCTGAGTGGACAACTTTATTTACAAGCCAAAAGCCAGAATTGGATCATAATTTCTTCGGGAAAAATAGTAGCACTGGTGCAGTCTTAGTTGTTGAAATGAATAACTCAAGATATCTAATTCCTTTCGGGACAGGGCATCACTTAATTAATGATAATAGTATTGTCAAAGGTTTTGGTCTTAAAACTACGCTTAATTGTATTGAACATAACAAAATTCGTAGTTTGGATAAAGGCAGCCATAATGAAACAAATTTATTAACTCGTAGTCAAAGTAGTAAAGAGGTTGATATTTTTAACCTTAAAATTGATTCCGAGATGGATATACTTACCACTCTGACAGGGACTTCCACTGAAGATGTTTTAGGTAATAAAATAACGGGTAAAGATGCATTTGTAATTATGCCTGATATTGACCTGAAATCCATCCCAGAGTTGTTAAATAAAATAGACTCCATTTATTCTCAGCCTCTCCCTGAAGAGTTTGAATGGGTTAATAATATAAAAGAGGCAGATGAAGCAGAAGTTGAGATACTTGATTCAATTCTGGTCGATTTAATAAAGGCGAAAGATTTTAATGACATATGGCTGGGTGAACCTGAAATTGTAGATTGGGAGAATCAGATAGGCTATTGTTTTGAGAAGCGGCAAAGAAGCATGATTTATGAAAGTTTGTCGGTTAGTCATATTTGTGAGTATTTTGAAAGCAAAAAGATTGAAATTACTTTAAATGATCTCAAAGGAAGCAGTTTGCATGTTTTAGATGCAGATTATCAGTCTTTAAAAAAATGGTCTCTTTATAGATGTCTGTATGCTGAGATAAAGGAAGGTGATCAAAACTATATCCTGAGAGATTCAATTTGGTACGTGGCTGATAGAAAGTTTGTTTCCACCATTGATAATGAAATTAAACGAATTAAGCTGTATGAGGAAGCCGACAAATTCCCGATTTATTCTTATAAAAGAGAAGAGCAATACAATAAAGAAACTTGTCTTACTGATCAAAGCTTTACTCATATGGATCAAAAGTTCATATATCATGGTGGTGGGCGAAGTAAAATTGAATTTTGCGATATTATTAGAGGTGCAACTGATTTTATTCATGTGAAATATTATAGCGGTGCGCAAAGCATGAGCCATCTATTTTCACAAGGATTTATAAGCTCTGAACTTTTCATAAGCGATTCTGAATTTCGATGGAAGCTTAATGAAAAATTGCCAGCGCATATAAAATTAGCTGACCATACATTAAGGCCAGAGGCTCAGAAATACAAAATAGTTTTCGCGATTGCCACAAGTAAAAACCTCCCAGATGACTTGCCTTTGTTTTCTAAGATAAATTTGAAGAATTTTAATAAAACTATTTCTAATTTCGGATACGAAGTTAGGATCTGCAAGATAGATGTAGACCCCACAATTTATAAAAAGAAAATTTGTAAACCCAAAAAAAAATAAGATTCAATTTAATTTATCAATGTCAGAGATTTTAGTCAGTTCATTAAGGTATTCATTTTTGTTCCTAAGGAGCCAGTGAAATATTTTAGGGTTCTCAAGAAGTTTTTTAATGTGAGAAATGAGAATTGTCAGTTTCAAGCTATTTGAGCCATAACTCTCTTGTATTGATTGTGTGTCAAAATGAACCTGAGCCATTTCTTTCTCAAGTCGTTCAATAGCTTTTCTATTACCAGTTTTTGTATCTATATTATTTTTAGTTTTGTCAATTAACAACTCAGGGGAGGAACTATGATATAGAGACTCAGCAAAAAGTTTTGAGTAATTATCAAACCTTATCATTAAATTAGCACATTCTATTTGTCTGAAAGGAACCATTCTTTTTAAAACCCTAAAAGTATTTATGGGAATATCTTTATCATTAAATAAATCAACTACTTGAGGGCATATCCCTTTCAATACGGACATGTTGGTTCTTAGAGAATCTATACTTATATTTAATGATGTACATAACATTTCTTCAGGCACTCCCACTCTTACAGCTTCTTTCAGCATTCTCTGTATTTGTATAATTGTTATACGGTTAACTTTTTTGTTCGGTGTATAAGTATCATATGTAGTTGAAATTAGGCAGTTTGCTTTATCTTCCCCAATATCTTTTAGTGCTTCGACTCTAAGGTGTCCGTCGATTATTTTAGCAGTTTTATCACTTTGATCGATGTAAATTAATATCGGTTCAACAAGTCCCAACGCTGATATGGTGCTTTTGATCTGGGAATATTTTTTACTATTTTTGAAGTTAGTAGGCAGCTTTTTAGTATGAACAAGATCAGATAATTTGAAAGTGATTGTTTTTTCACTAAAGCAATATTTAATCATTTTGCACCTCAAGTGGTCGTGTTTTTAACTATAATATTTACTACTTCATTTAGGCTTTCTTCATCTAATATCCGTAAAAACTCTTCATCATTGACAAGTTCTTTAAAGATTTGATTTGCTATCAACAAATTCATCTCAACGTATTCTGCTTTGTTTTTAATCTTTCTGTGCTGAGAAATGTTATCTTGATAGATTTTTTTTAATTCATCTGTAGTCATTTTTTTCTTTTTCTTTGTTATCCCAAAGTTATTATTTAGGTATCCTTTCAAGCCTTCATCTCGTGAGTCAAGTATCTCACGTATTTTTCCTACATCTTTGTGTTTTATTAGACCTTTATCAAATGCTTTAATTAACAATTCCTGACCACCTTCAAAATCGACTCTTGCAATCTCAACAGCAAGCGAGATAGGTATGCTTCCTGATTCTACAGCGGATAATAATTTATTTTCACCTTTACTGATAAGCATTGTCAGACTTGTTATCCAGTGTAATGATAATCCAGTCGAGTTAGATATTTCCTTATTGGTTAATCCTTGCTCTGTCATTTCCTTTATACGTTGGAACTGTTCACCAGCACGAGGAACTACTCTTGCCATATTTTCAACCAGACTCATTATGTAGGCTTTGTTTTCATCTATATCAAGTACGATTGCTGGTGTTAATTCTTCTCCTAAAGCTGTCAATGATTCGAGCCTTCCTTGACCACAAATTAAAGCGAATTGATACTTTTTGTCCACGATTCGACGTACGGTTATTGGCTTTCTCAGTCCACTTGTGTCGATACTTTCAGTAATTTCCGAATGTCGAAGTTTATTTCGTGAACGTGGGATGACTACTTTTATATCGGATATCTTAATCATGTGGATTTGATCATCTTTCATTTAAGCTACTTCCTTTTTATTGGTCGAAAGCATTTTAAAAAATATGTTGATATCGTCGAATCGATACATCTCAAAAAGAAGGCTGTTATTTTCTTTTAGGTTTAATTCATTTTCAAATGAATCAATAGAAGGGAGGATATAGTAATCAAGGGGGACGCTATTAAGGCTATTCATCCTTACAATTATGTTGATGTCAGAATTAATGCTTCTGTCTAATCTCACAATCCATCTGCATTTATCTGTAGAGGTTATTCTACAGCGTGCAAGTATTATGGTAAAGGTTAAGCTTTTATTGATCGTAATGAGTTTGTTTTCAGATATTGTTACTTCACTATTTGTAATTTCCTTGCATATTGTCTTAATAGTGTCGGCATGTTTAACCCTTAATGCTGAGTTTATTTCTATAAATCGATAATCTCTTTCTGGTGTGTAATTGATGAGTTTATAGGCATTCAAAAGCCCACCAAAACGACTTGCTACGACACTACTCGACGGACCATTATCATCTTCATCGATAATGAAACCTGAAATTTTACCATGTTTAATGAGAACTTTTTTCAAAAAATTAAGTATTTCTTCATTGGTCATTCTTTTTGAACGATTATCAATGATTTCTTTAGCTAATCTAAATTTCTCTGGTGAAATTATAGGCTTGAAAAATGAATCATATTCGATCCACTCTTCTTGTGGATTCTGAATTCTTTGGGTGTTCAATTTCTGTGAAGTACGATTATAAGTATATTTCCCTGTGTAGCGAATATTGATTAGAATTGAATGTATTCTGCTCCTGTTCCATTCTGTTTTATCACTATATGTATACCCCTCTCTGTTTAGTTTTGTTGCGATAAGATATTCATTTAATCCATCAAAAATAAACATATTAAATATCTTTTTTACCAGCGTTATTTCTTTTTTTGTACCAGGAATAAGAACTACTCTGTCAGTTTGCAAGCTCTTTCTTTCACCAGGACAAAGTATCATTTTTGGTCTATTTTTATTATCAATTAACTTTCTTCTTAATCCATATCCTGGTATTCCTCCCTGATAGTATCCCCTTTTAACAAGGTTTACATGTCCCGCAAAAACTTTTACTGAAAGATTCCTACTGAAAGCTCCAGCAGCATATCTAAGAGCAGGAAGTGTAAGCATTTGGATTTCAGGCGATTCATCTGTTAAGTTCTCAGCACAATAAATAATCCTAACCCCATGATATTTTAGTAGATAACTATAATGCCCTGCCTCATCATTATCTTGCCATCGACCAAACCGACTGACATCATAAACAAGAACAGCTTCTATTTTTACTCTTCCTGTAACGACATCTTCTATTAGTCTGTTGAAGTTTTTTCTACCTGAAGCGGAGACTCCGCTTTTACCTTCATCATCATAAGTTTCTACAATCACCATATTGTGATCTTCTGCATATTTTTTTAGATAAAGAGCCTGATTGTCGATTGAGAATTGTTGATGGTCTGTGGACATCCTCAGATACTGAGCGACTCTAATTTTATGATTTTTCTGACTTTCATCACCCATTACACTTTCTCCGACCAGTCAAAAGCGAACAACCCCCCAACAAAATTGATCATTTTTTAAGCGATTTCAACCTCTTTATCCCTTTTGAAGCTATAAGGTTCTTACCTCCATTAAATCATCAAGGTAATGGCAAAAAGCTTTTGCAGGGGATTTTGAGTGCTCGCTTTTGAGTTGCCAAAAACTATTGAAGTATCTTGCCTCGGCAATCAGAGGTCATACGTACATAGAGTGATATCGCAAGAAGAATCTATAGGACTTGAAGAGCGCTGGCGTATTTCATCTTCTTTGAAGTGTAGAGGTATAGCTTGAAGTGCTTCAATTCTAAACGGACCAGATGCTTCTACTAAATGGCATACCATTAGCTACAAGCTCGCCCAAAACCAGATTCGGGATGATAGGGACATTGGTGCATATTTTATGCGTGTTTTTGAGCTTCGGTGATAGTGGGGGCATTATTGGGGGCATGTGGTTATTCTAAACATGAAATACTGATTTTTATCAATAAGTTGTGATGCGGGTTCTATTCCTATTATCGCACCACCTTCCCTTCAAAATTAACCAGTTACGATTCATTGATTTTGTTTTGTCCGACCCGGCATTTTTCGTGTTGAGCATGCAAGACGTAACGCGACATCGCGTCATATCATACCTCGCTTCATTGTCGATACTTCATCTATGACAATAACAACATGCTGGATTAAATAATCCGGCGCTGCATATCTCGTGAAGCTGACAGAACGTAAATCGGAAATATCTCATCCTCTCCCGTTAAAGATATATTTTGTATTTAGCAGGACCTACACATGGCGCGCGCAAATAAAATTTGTGGCGTGTATATTAATGGCCGGTTCATAACATTATGCACGCATGTTGAATTTATCGCCATTTTATTGATAGGGATGATCGTGATGAGAAAACTTATAGCTCTATTGTCTATTTCGATTTTAAGTGGATGCGCTCAACAACCACTCGTAACGGTAAATGCGTTATCTTCAGGCCAGAGTGTAGGGAAGCGCTTCATCATCCTGCCAGCCAGTCAGGCGCTCTATGACGCTAACCAGATTGAATACAATCAAATTGCCGCAGTAGTTTCTGCATCGCTGACACGTCAGGGATATATACAAGTTAACGAGCCGGAAAAAGCCGATCAGGGAATATTATTAGGATTTGCAAGAAGTGGGGCGGTGACCAGCACACGGAATGTCACTGTGCCGATCTATGGTCAGACCGGTATTAGTTCAGCGACGACATACGGAAATGCCAATACCACATATAACTATCTCGGTGGCGGTAACTTAACGTCGAACACTACAGGCAGCGCAACGACGGTCTACACACCGACCTATGGAATTACCGGGGCATATGACACAACAGTCACCAATACATCGTATGGAACAGCGGTAGCACTCAATGCATACGACACTAAGGTATATCTGAAAAGTAACCGCGTAAATCTGCTGTGGAAGTCAAGTGCGGCCCTCGTATCTTCCAGAGCTGACAGTATTGCCGATTACAGAGGTCTGGCGTTAATTGCGGTTAATTATGCCAATATGAATACTAACGGTGATACCCATTTGAGAATCGATCCACGTAATCCCACTCAGTAATTTAAACGGGGTGTGATAAATACGATGGAAATTAACACCCCATACCAATTAAAAAAGACAGTGCTATTGAGATGAGTCGACCTTTCAACATTCCCTCCCTGATATTCACGCTACGGAAAATACCGTTTTACCCATAAAAAAAGCGCCCGCAGGCGCTTAGAGTGTGTTGTTCGACAACGGCAGACTTATTTGGTCAGTTCAGCCGTCATATGAACATTATTATTAGTGTTGGCTTCAATGATTTTATATGAAGCGCCTGCCTGCTGTGCTTTGGCAGCAATTAAGGATTCCGCCTCGTCAAGCGTGGACGCCGTGGCGGTTACACTCTGAGCGAAAGCGCCAAATGAGAGGACGGAAAGCACAGTAGCGACAGCAAGTGAATTGATGGTTTTCATAATGTTATTCCTTAAATTTTTATTTGTGCTGGGCGATAACGCCCGATTCAACATCTGTTATGAATGCCGGTTTTATGCGGCAGCGTTTATTTGTAAATCACCGCGGTGCCGTGCAGGGTGTTCGGGCCGGTCACGGAAGTAATACGGAACGATTTCGCGCCCATTTCATCGGCTTTCTGCGCCAGTTCGCTTTGCAAAGAGGAGAGATTGGTGCCGGCATTGGCAGAAATCACGCCCACTTTTTGTTGGTCAGCCGGAGTGGACTGCACTTCGACGGCGGCTACGCTTGCGAAAGATAGGGAACTAAGTACAGCGACGGCGATCAGGGATTTGATGGTTTTCATAATTTTGCCTTCTGAATCTGGATTTGTGTGAGGTCGTAAGCATTAACTTAACGATCGATAGGTAAATCATAAATGTGATCTGCATCACTCGTCAATACTATTTTTATAATGATCGTTTAAATAATTTAAAATAACTTATTATTCAAATGGATATGTCGTGTATTTTTTCGAAAAATTTCCGCTGGTCAGCCGCTTTGTAATGTTTTTATAATGATTATTAACTAAATTGATGTGAACGAGGGAGGAACAATGGCAACCGACGTCACATGCTGTACGAGAAAAGGTCGCGGACGGCCAAAAATTTTCGATCGGGACGCAATGCTGGATAAAGCGATGATGCTGTTCTGGCAGCAGGGTTATGAAGCTACATCGCTGGCAGACCTGGTTGAAGCCACTGGCGCAAAAGCACCGACGCTGTATGCGGAATTTAACAATAAAGAGGGATTGTTCAGAGCCGCGCTTGATCACTATATGGCTCGCTTTTCTGCCAAACACAGGGCCGCGCTTTTCTGCGAAGAGAAAACGGTTGAGCAGGCGTTGCGCGATTATCTGCACGCGCTAGCCAGTTGTTTTGCCGGTAGTGATACTCCGGCAGGCTGCTTCTTGATCAATACTTCTGCTACGGTTTCCGCTTCATCGGAACCGATAGCGGACTCTATCCGGGAACGGCAAACGGCGCAGGAGCAAACGCTGCTGGCTTTTTTGCTGCAACGCCAGTTGCGTGGTGAGATTCCGTCGCAAACAGATGTGCAAACCACCGCGCTTTTTTTAAGCTGTATTATTCATGGCATGTCGGTCAGCGCGCGCGAAGGTGCCAGTCTGGATAAGCTGCAGCAGATTATCGACACGACGCTGCGGTTGTGGCCGGTATTAATTCAACGAGAGTCGTGATACATCTTCAATGCTTATTTGAAGGCTCTTTTGCGTGCATATCTCACAGTAACATATGGGTTTTGGTAAGGAAATTACTCAGAAAATAGATGTGAATTTTAATCATTCTTTTGGGTGGTGTTAGTCATATTATTTGGTGATGAATTAATCATGCCAGGTCCATCACCAATATTATTGAAACCTCATGAAGCGATGTTCTCATTTTAGTAGCGTTTGCCAGTTTTTTTTCTCCTGAATGTTCATGTGAAGTTCTGGTTGCTGTTATCTGGAGTATTTAAGAATGCATTTAAGATTTTAATTTTGACATTACTTTCTTATTTTTTATCTTAATAATATATTTTATATTTTTTGTGTCAAAGGCCAGTGATAGGCTCTTGGTCTGAAAAATGCATTTTCATTTGTACAATGAATCGGCAATTTATCAGCGTTGTTTGTTTTTTAATGTTTTAAGCTGGATATTATCAATCATTATTAATCGCTTTTTATTGTTAGCGATGGTGATTGTTAATAGTGATGTATACGATTTTTAATATTTCTAACCATATTATTCGGATGACAGAATGAAGCGTAATTTACTCTCTATTCCTTTTATTCTTGCGCTCGGCATGGGAAATGCCATGGCTGTAGATACAACAGCGCAGGCGGTTGCAACCTGGGCTGCCACAGCAAAAAAAGACACGACCAGTAAGCTTGTCGTAACACCGCTAGGCTCTTTGTCCTTTCAGTATGCTGAAGGGATTAAAGGATTTAATGAACAAAAAGGACTCTTTGATGTGGCGATTGAAGGCGACACTTCTGCACAAGAATTTAAACTTACTTCCCGTCTGGTTGCCAATACGCTGACACAGCTTGATGGTTCTGGATCAACACTCGACGTTGGTGTGAAATATTTGGGGGCAGCTCTGGATAAAACTACACCTACTGTCATGATTGATACTTCTGCAGGCATTCAGGGGGGAAATCTTAGCGCATTGTCTAATAACTTTGCCCAGGCCGGACGTACCACGGCCCAGGACGATTTTACGTTTTCTATTATTGGTGCCACATCTGATGGTACCACTCCAGAAACAGACCTTAACCAGCTACCAGAAGGGATTTGGAGTGGTGATGTTAGTGTTCAATTTGATGCAACCTGGACCAGTTAACTCTTGACAATATAAATCGGGGAGGCTTTAACGTTTCCCCTGTTTAATATTAAAGGTGTTTCATGAGGAATGTTTTTATACTTTTCTTTGCTTTTTTAGTGTTTAATTTTTCTGCTCGAGCACTGGATGTTGGAGATATTTCTACATTTATCAGCAGTGATCGTTCTGTTACGAGTAAGGAAATTAAAAATACAACGACTACCGGACGTTTAGTTAACGTTCGTATCGAAAAAGTATCATCTCCACTTGATGATGGTGTAGCGCTCCCGATGGATAATGAAAACGAGCTATTACTTACGCCAGGAAGTTTATTAATGCCTGCGAATAGTAAAGAAGTTATTCGTTTTTTTTACCACGGGCCACAGGATGATAAAGAAAGATATTATCGTATTGTTTGGCTTGATCAGGCTTTAAGCGATGCTACGGAGAATGGATCGAAGCGAAATGCCGTCGCGACTGCGTCTGCTCGTATCAGTACGATCCTGGTGGTAGTCCCACGTAAGGTGAATTTTTCACATCATTATCGTGATGGGAAAATTATTAATAATGGTAATGCAACTCTCCGCGTAATTGCTTATGGTCCATGTCAGAAAATTGAAGATGGAGAGAGTTGTCGTGAAAATTATTATGTGATGCCGGGTAAATCCCGCATCTTTTCCCGGGTGAATGTCGCGAATAAAAAAGGACACGTTGCTCTATGGCAGTCCGATCAATTCGTACCGATTAAATAACTTTTTTTACGGGGCGATTTGTGGCTTTTCCAGTAATGAAAATTCGATTAAAGGAATTAATCACGTGCAGTACATTATTTTTTTTGGGTGTGGCTAATTCGACCGCTGGAAGTACATCAAAAATTAAACAGATCGCAGGTATTATTATTCCTGAGGCTTTTACCCTGGCACTGCGCGACGGTATGAAAATTCCTCTCTTTTTACACCTGAATGGCACAGAGGGAACGCGTAGCGATCAACGCGTGGGAAATGCTTCGGTTTGGCTGGATGATTACCAATTACGAGTTGGACAGATTCAGCTCGAAGATCACGAGGGAAATGCCACTCTGAACAAAAATACGCAGCAAAAACTGATTGCGATAACAGAGGTCAAGTTTGACGAGCAACTCAAAGTTGCGGTAACCAGCGACGCCTGGCTTCAGTTAAACCTCCATCAGCTACGGCTGCAACTAATTGTCAATAAGGAAGCTATGGGGATGGTATTGCATTCTCGCAGCGAAGATATTGGTGGATCAAGCACAGACGCAGTGAGCGGTACTTTGAACTATAACCTGGGTGTTTATAACAACCAGATGCGTGCAGGTGGTAGCAGTACCTCTAACTTTCTCTCGTATCGTAACGTGACATCATTACGGGAACACCATATTGCGGTTGATGGCTCGCTCTATGGTATCGGTACGTCTAATAGGCAGAGCGCTTTATATAAATTTATGTATGAACGCGACTTTGCCGGTCATCGCTTTGCCGCCGGGATGCTGGATGCCTGGAATATTCAGTCGCTTGGCCCCATTACCGGGATCGCCGCTGGAAAAATTTATGGAGTGTCCTGGGGAAATCAGGCACAGTCCACCGTTTTTGATAATGCCCAATCAGCCACGCCTGTTATTGTCTTTCTGCCAGCTGCGGGTGAGGTTCATATCTACCGTGAAGGGAAGCTGCTTAGCGTACAGAATTTCGGCATGGGGAACCATGAAGTCGATACGCGTGGATTGCCATACGGTATTTATGACGTCAATGTCGAAATTGTGGTCAATGGGCGAATTACCAGTAAAACGACACAGCGTGTGAACAAAATTTTTTCACGCTACCGAAGCACAGGGATGCCGCTACGCTGGCAGTTTTGGGGCGGGAGAATATTGATGGATGCACATCAATTTCGTTCCCGTTCTGAAAAAAAAGACGGCCATAAAGCAAGCATGTTGGTAGGGGCCTCATTATCCGGCAGCGCTGGCACCTTGGGGTGGTCAGCATCGGGTTACAGTTATAACGGACTCACAATTGGTGAAACACAGCTCTCCTGGCCTGTTACGGAAAAATTATCGCTGAACTTACAAAATATGGTGGCAAGTGATCGCTCATGGAGCAGTATTTACAGTATTAATGCAACATTACCGGGTGGTTTTTCTTCTCTCTGGCTTAGCCAGGAAAAAACAATGACCGGCAATACATTACGCCATAGCGATGCGAATAACCGGGCTATTGGCGGCTCAATCAATCTGAATGCTTTATGGTCAAAGTTGGGCGTATTGAGTGGTAGTTATAACGAAGATCTTCTTTATGGAAATCACTATTACACAGGTGATTATTCACAGACGATCTTCACTGGCTCGCTGGGTACACTTGGCTTGCGTGCCGGGATACAGCGTTACCAGAATGGCTATCGCGATAATGGAACTGAAAAATATATAGCACTGGATTTATCTTTGCCGCTGGGTAATTGGTTGCGTGCAGGTATGGCCCATCAAAATGGTAACACTATGGCGAACCTATCTGCGCAAAAACAATTTTATGATGGTGTTATTCGTGGGGTGGGAGCCGATCTTTCTCGCGCAATAAGTAGCCGTGCAGGGGATGATAAAACCCTTAATGGAGGTGTATGGACAAACTATGAAACCCGTTTCTCTTCCGGAACGCTAAATATCAATCGCGGTGTCGATGGATATATCAACACTAACCTGTCAGCCAACGGCAGTTTTGGCTGGCAAGGGGATGAAATTGCGCTTAGCGGTAAAGATGATGGTGATTCAGGTGTTATATTGCGGACTGATATGGAAAATGATGGGAAATTAATTGCTAAAATTAATGGTCGAAATTTTCAGTTGACGGGAAAACAAAATTATATTCCGCTGCATCCCTACAGTCGCTATGAAATTGAAATTATGAATAGCCAGGATTCATTAGATAGCTATGATATTTCTGCGGGTAAGAAAAGTAAGCTCACGTTATACCCCGGCAACGTTGCTATTGTGAGGCCGGAAGTCAAGCAAATGGTGACGGTTTTTGGCCGAATTCGTGCTGAAGATGGCTCATTGCTTACCCATGCTCGTATCAGTAATCATATTGGGCGTACCAATACCGATGAACACGGCGAGTTTATTATGGATATTGATAAAAAATATCCAGTCATTGATTTCCAATACGGAAGCGATGAAAGCTGCGAAATTGCTCTCGAACTCAGTAACGTACGTGGTGCTGTTTGGGTTGGGGATGTGATTTGTCAGGGATTGAAATCATATGTCAGCACTCTACGGCCAGGTACGAAAAATGCGGGGTAATCTTCTAAGGCTATTAATTCTTTTCATGGCTGCTATGTTTATCTGTCGCGGTGAAGCGGCGGTAAACAAAACGGTATGGGGCGATGCTGCAACACGCGAATACGTTTTTGTCGAAAATGATACCGATGATAACTATTTTGTGACGCCTGCGGGAGTTCTGGATCCAAGAATGACGGGCTCAAATCGTTGGACCGGGCTGAAATATAATGGTTCGGGCACAATATATCAACAGAGTCTTGGCTATATTGATAACGGTTACAATACGCCTCTTAATCACGGCTGGCATTTCGATATGTGGATTGAAAATAGCCCCATTTCGTACCCTTTATTGGGATTACGATGTATTAACTGGTATTCAGGCTGCGATATGATAACCAGCTTAATTCCGCCAATATTAACGGATGCGGATGGTTTTTATGGTGTCACTGTCCCGGCGGGTGGAACGACCTGGATGCATGGGATGATGTCTGACACGTTTTATGAGTATCTGCGCCAGATGCCTGTTGGAGACAACTTTTCAATGACCATCAACACATGCCAAACAGATGTTAATTACTCGCCAGGGACGGGTGAGCGCTGTGTACAAATGTCGAGTGGGCAATGGTATGTGCGTAAAGTTTCTTTCACCAAAGGCGCACATCTTAAATTCTTAAATACCAACTCGCTTTCGGAAGTATTTATCAATAGTGATGGTATGCCAACAATTGGGGAGGGGAATTCTGACTGTAAGTTGCAGGTTATTGGTTCACGTTCCGGGTTAGCCTGTAAGATGTTGAATTATACCTTACAAACTAATGGCGTGAATAATACTTCTATTACTATTTTCCCCTCAGTTAATCATGCAGCATTGTCGGCAGCGATTGGTACTTATGATATGCAATTCAGTCTCAATGGGCAGGATTGGAAAGGGGTCAGCGGTACCACTTATGCCTATAATTTTAATGATTTGAAAAAGTCCAATTCAGTCTATCTTTTTTTATCAAACAATTTTTTCAAACAAATGGTGAATCTTGGGATAAGTGATATAAATAGTCGGGATCTTTTTAATTTCCGTTTCCGTAATGCTGTTGCGCTGGAATCCGGGTGGTATGAGATGTCTACATCTGGCCAGCTCATAATAAAACCGCGCGATTTTAGCGTAAGTATTATCTCAAAAGATTTTTCGCAAGCACCATATCGACAGGGCCTGGTCGGTAGTGGCAAGCCATCGCTGGATTTTGAATATATCGTAACTACCAATGGGAAAACGGCCGCTGATGAAGTGCTGGCGAGTGTAGCGGGTCCAGGACAGTCAATTAATGGGCGGCCATACTGCATTTTTTCGTCCAGTGATGGGCAAATAAAAGTGCCATTTCCTGCTTCGTTGTCTTTTTTGAATCAGTCCGGTGCGTCAGTAGCCTATGACGTCGGGTGCGATGATTCTATATGGCATGACATCACCAGCGCATTGTGGCTCTCCACACCATGGTACGACCCTGCGCTAGGCTCCGGCGTAATGAATAAAACCAATTTAACATTCTCAATCAATATGGATGCCCCTGAATCTCAAAAGACTATCGCTGGTGATGATTGGTTCGGTGAGGTCAGCGCATCAGGAGAAATCCGCGTGAAGGCTATATGGCATTGATATTAAAGATTCTTCTTTGCTTTTGTCTCTTACCGGGACTATCCGCAACATCAAACGCTATTTCCGTCGGGCATCTGACTTTTTCCATGGCGGCAGATAAAAAAATGATTAGCAAATATGTGGTTAATAATAATGAACAAGCGCGCCTGTATCGTATTTCGATTACAGCCATTGACCGTCCCGGCGAGCATGAGATCCGTCATAGCTTAACAGACGGCCAGCTTTTGTTTTCACCACGCCAGATCACATTACAACCGGGCGAAGGTAATTTTTTTAAATTTTACTATCGGGGACCTCAAGACAATATTGAGCGTTACTATCGTGTGGCATTTGCTGAAATCCCACCACAAAATCGTCTCATACGAAGTGGTAAAAGCAACGCCGTTAGCATAATGCCGGTTATCGTGCTGGAGACGATTTTGGTCGTCCGACCCCGACAAGTAAATTTCAAATGGGATTATGACTCACAAACTGGCGTCGTAAAAAACAGTGGTAACACATGGTTTAAGCTACTGGCGAAACCACATTGTGAAACAAAAGAAGAAGACAGCAAGGCATGGTATCTGCGTCCTGGCGAAAGCGTACGTCATGATTCGCTGCGAGGTATAGGAGGCAAGTTCATCATCTACAACGATAAGTTTATTAACATTACTGATGACTGCCGCTAAGCCACCTTCATAAATCTGCTGAACTGGGGCAAATTTTTTATCTCATCTGGTTATATTTCGATTATTAAAATAACCAAGCTGTGTAAGGTTATCGAGTGCATATTCCACTGAGGAGAGGGTATAAATCGCCACTTTTGCACTGATCCATTATTCTGCCGAGGCGGAAATTTTGATCAGGAGTGCCCACCGGAAGCCTTGAAAGCCAGCCAGAACGAACGGAGCGCCGGTTAAGAGAATGGTGGACAATGCGTTTGAGGATGACCATCCGCGGGAGAAAGGATTTTTCGCCCGCGGTTAAACCATCAGTGATGGAGCATTTCGTCAACAATCTGCGCTTTAGTCATATTGTACGGATAATATGTCGGCCAGTTATCCATCTCTTTTAACAGCGCGTCTTGCGATTCGTTGCCCATAAAAATATGGAAATGTTGCGACTGGCGCGGGCCGATAATATGGTCGCTGAACTGCAAATATTTTGGCGCTTTTGATTGCGCGTCTTTACATTCAAAGAGATAACGCACGCCTTTTTTCCCGGAGGAGTAAGTCAGGATTTTATAGCCCGCGTAATCATAACGGCAGGAATTGACCGTTTTGCCAACGTGAAATTCCATTACGTTGTTTTCTATGCCAATCATTTCTACATCGGTGGCGTAACCTTTTTGGTAATAGGCGCGATACTCTTCAACGCTTTTACCGCCTTGTTTTGCTTTTTTCTCCAGCACCGGATCAAGATCGCCCCTTAGCAGATACGGGTTCACGGATTGCCAGATTCCGTCCCAATCGGACAATGCCCGGTCTTTTACGTCCTTATCATCAAAAATGCCTTCGCTGGCTTTACGCTCCACTTCTGAAAGCGGTTTGCCGTGGTGGTGGTCATGCGCCAACGTTGGCGCGCTCATTAGCAGCACTCCCATGCCAAGTACAAAGGCTGATTTCTTCATGATCATATTGCGCTCCCTGGTTATCATTTGTTACGAAGTGAAATGTTATAATATAACAAAATCAAATGCCACATCGCTTTCAATTCACCAGCCAAATGAGTGGGGCGCCGTACAACATAGCCAGCGCTATAAAACATAGCAATATCTATATGTTTATGATTAATAAGTAATTTTTGCGTTTTTTATTCGGCTATGGCATTCTTGCCGCTCTTTTCGCAGCGTCTGCGTTTTTGCCTTCGCCTGTGGGCATTTAGGGGTCAGCAATGAGTTTTTACGCAATAAGTATTCTTGCTTTCGGCATGTCGATGGATTCTTTTGCTGCCGCTATCGGTAAAGGGGCGATGTTAAAACGTCCGCCGGTGAGCGAAGCGCTACGCACCGGGTTGATTTTTGGTGTTATTGAAGCCATCACCCCAATTATTGGGTGGGCCGCAGGTTTGGCCGCCAGCCAGTACATTATGCAGTGGGATCACTGGATAGCCTTTGTACTGCTGTTTGTGCTTGGTGTGCGCATGATGAAAGAAGGAGTGAGTAAAACTGCGGATGAAGAAGCCGAAGCGCCGCGCCGCCACGGTTTCTGGTTGCTGGTCACCACCGCTATCGCTACCAGCCTTGATGCGATGGCCGTTGGTGTCGGTCTGGCGTTTCTCAATGTGAACATTGTGACGACGGCGCTGATGATTGGCCTTGCGACCACCATCATGGCCACCACCGGGATGCTACTGGGGCGTTTTCTTGGCACGGCGATCGGTAAATGGGCGGAAGTGCTCGGCGGTGTTGTGCTTATCTGTATCGGCAGCTCAATTCTGGTTGAACACTTAGGCTTACTGTAACTTGCCCGAACGTGTGAAATCGTCAACAATGCGTGCTCAGGTGATGGCGTTCCACCTGACCCAACCGCTTCTCTGAGAAGCTGATGACGCCTGGTATGTCTCTGTCATGAGGCATGTCGGGCGTTTTCCTTTTGTGTTCCCTGCATGCCTCGCACTTTTGTTGATGAGGAAAAACATGCTCAAATCTTTATTTGCCGTAATCATCGGTGGTTCTGCAGGCTGCGTGATCCGCTGGCTGCTCGCGATTCGTTTAAATACGCTGTTTCCCAATCTGCCGCCCGGCACGCTGCTGGTAAATTTACTCGGCGGGCTGATTATTGGCGGCGCGCTGGCGCTCTTTACCCGCCAGCCGCATCTGGATCCCAACTTGCGGCTGCTGATCACCACAGGCTTATGTGGTGGCATGACCACCTTTTCCACTTTTTCGCTGGAGATTTTTACCCGGTTGCAAACGGGCAACTATGCGTGGGCGCTGGCTTCGGTGCTGGTGCATGTAACGGGATCGATTTTAATGACGGCGCTGGGGTTTGCGCTGATAAACACCTGGTATGGATAAAACAGGAAGGGGGCAATGCGCCCCCTTTTCTCAGCGCATTTCACGCCGCCATTTGCAGGCACGCTTGTGCGCAAGCCCGGCAACGTTTAGCGCACTGCTGGCAGTGCTGATGTTGATGCCGGCTGCACTCTTCGGCGCAGGCTCTGCACACATCGACGCAAATCCGGCACAGCGAGGGTAAATGTTTACTTTCCAGCGCCATGAATTGACCGGCAAGGCGGCACAGGGCGGCACATTGTACGTCCAGCTTGATGCACTCACGCATCATGTCGATATTCTCTTCCTGCAGGCAAGAAAGCGCACAGTGTTCGCAAGCCGCAGCGCATTGATAACAGGCTTCTGCGCATCGTTGATGTTCTGTATGCATGATTTATCTCCATAATATTTGTGCGTCATAAGATAAGTGTGCACAGAATATTTATCCCTACCATTTTATTTACACATTTCATCACATCTGTCCTTTTATTAGGCGAGAGAAATTTTACTAACCCGCTTATAACTATAAAGATTTATTTTTAATGCAACATATGTGTTTAAATATTTCTTTAAAGATTGTTGTTTTTATATTGATATATTTTCGGATGATCAATTGACTAATCGTGATAAATAGCCAGACTTAAGACTCCAACGCGATTGATATGGGTTATTAACCGTATCGATTATATCGAAAACGAGATGTGGAGATATAACATGGCCGAACATAGAGGCGGTTCCGGTAATTTCGCTGAAGATCGTGAAAAAGCGTCAGAAGCGGGGCGTAAAGGTGGTCAGCACAGCGGTGGTAATTTTAAAAATGACCCCGAACGTGCATCCGAAGCCGGTAAAAAAGGTGGTAAAAATAGCCACGGCGGCGGCCAGAAATAGCCGTTTCGCTAGTTCTTTTTATTATCTGTAAAGTTCAGAACGACAGCGGGCCGGAAACGGCTCGTTTTTTTTAATTAACACTGTTTTGAAAATAAGAAGATAGAGGTATTAATGAGTTCGAAAAATAATGATGAGGGTGAGAGGATATGCACATTACCTGAAGATTTATCTGAGCATTTATCTACTCATTTAATTGAAGATTCTCACCATCCTGCCGAAGTAATTGCCATTAATTTTACCGAAGCAGTTGATTTACGTCTCCCACCTTACAAGAAACGTCTTGTGCATAAAATGGCCAGCCGCAAACAACCCCCAAAAGGCAATAATCAATAAATCCTTTTCACCTTTCTAACGGCCTTGTGCTACTTCAACGCGGAGAACTCTTCTTTTCAAGTTATGCCGCTGAAAGAGACAGGAAACTTTCAGCCATTCGTTTTTACGAAAACGATCAGAATAATTTTTAGCGCATTGAAAACGAATAAAAAATAACCTTCAGGCCCGGCAAATCCGCGTTGTACCTGAAGGCATGCAATTGCATTTTCGTTACTAACAATAAGCGTGCTAATTATTAGCAAATTTCAACACGAAAATCGCTATAAAACAGCGAGTTGCGATGAAATAAACCGATCTTTTCGAATGAATTTTTTTATCGTTAACACATTGATGTTATTGATGATTTGTCTGCATTTCATCCATCAGGCGTTTACAACCAAACCGGTGTCGCAGCGGCTACCGGGCCTTATGGTATTTTTTTTGCCTGCCGCCTGGCCTCTATAACAGCGGAGGATCTATAGTGAGTGAACTGAAGGCAACGAGAGGAGGTTTCGTGTTCAACGTTGAAAAAGATGACCCTCGTGAAGCGCCGGAATCGGGGGATAAAAAACCCCAACCGGTGAAGAAATAAATAAAAAGGTCGCTACGGCGGCCTTTTTATTTATTATTCAGTTTGTTACAGCAACACCTTGAAGAGACTCGCGCGTATCTCAACGGCCTGGTTTGTTTATCGAACGCAAATTGACGCCTGCTGGTTGGCTCTGTTTCTTATCAATACTCTGGCGCGCACATCTGGCTTCAGGCACCGCAAGCCATCCTGCCTCGCGCCGCTGTGGGCATCATGACGGCCCGGAAGGCGGATGAACCAACTTCGGCGCGCTATTTTTACCATCATCAGCAGGCGCTGCACCTGCTGCTGCGGCTGACATTGAGTGGCAAATTGCCTGTTTGCGCACGGCTTCACCATCTCAACCTTGCTGCGCGGTGGGCGGACAGGATCTTGTTGTTACACCGGGGAAAATGGGTGGCACAAGGCACGCCGGAACAGGTGATTCAGCCACCGCTTATCGCGCCGTGGTACGGTGCCGGGGGCGAGGTGATCCCGCATCCGGGCGGGGACACGCCGCCGCTTTTTCTCTTGGTCTGATAAACGCCACTGTTGGCTGATGAAGCCGTATTTTTGCTAAAGTTTAGTGTGACTTAACTGATGCGGAGATCGGCAATGACCTTACCGCCTTTGCAGGCGCTCATCTGTTTTAATGCTGTCGCTCAACACGGCAGTATGAAAGCGGCGGCAGCGGCATTATCCATCAGCGCCAGCGCAGTGAGCCAGCAGATTGCCAAACTGGAAGCCTGGGTTAATGTACGGCTGTTTATGCGCGGTTCGCGCGTGCTGACGCTGACGCCGGAAGGGAAAATTTACCTGCGGGCTATTCAGCCTGCTTTTCATCAGATTTCACAAGCCACCCACCGGTTAATTGACGCGGCGGCGCACCGCCGTGTGAGCGTCAGTTGTTCAACGGAGTTTGCCATGCACTGGTTGCTGCCAAGGCTTGGCGGTTTTGAACGTTATTACCCGCATGCCGAGGTGCTTATCACTACCACTACGCGGGACGTTGATTTGAAAAGGGAAGGGATCGATTTTGCTTTTCGCCGCACGGTGCAGGCCGGGAGTGAAGGTATCCTGCACCCGCTGGAGAACAGCGGCGGGATGCTGCTGATTTACGATAAATCGGCGCTGTTAGAACCTCTTTGCCACGCCTTTCGCGACTGGCTGTTGGCCGCCGCGCAGGAACATCATTGGCCGGAACGGTAAACGCAAAAGGCGCGGCATGTTCGCGTTCCGGCAATGGCGCGCTCATCGGCGGTTACGCATATTTCCACCACAATCGATGCAGTTCATATCCCTTGTCACCGGGTTCGGGCCGCTTTTCCCAGGGTTTATCGATAATAAAGTGCAGGTTTTTTACCTGCGCTAAATCCCACATTTGCGGATGCTGGAGCGGCAACGTTTTTAAGGCGTTATAACCATAATGCAGCGGTAGCCAGCGGTCGCGGAACACTTCGTTCAGAAAATCCTGCTCGGCAAAAACATAGCCCGAAATATCGGCTTTCTCAGCCAGCTTCGCTATCATCTGCTGATAAAGGGCATTATCCGGCGTGAGCAGCAGAAACCCGCCGTTCAGGTAGTTATCCAGCGACGCCGGTGGGTTGGCATGCATTTGCGCGTCCGTACACCAGCTGTAATAGCAGTTTTCCGGCCGCCAGCTCGCCGGATAGCTTTCGATATGGTTAGGGTTACAGCGACAGGCATGGCAGGCGGCAATGGTGCCTGCGGCCAGTGGCAGTTCAAAAAGGTGATCCATATTTTGCAGCACCAGCATATCGGCATCGAGAAACGCCACTCGCTGGTATTCCTCAAGCGTCCACACTGCCAGTTTGCTCCACACGTCGGCAAAACGGGCGTTTGCATAGCGGCTTTCAAGCGTGGGATCGGGGCCGATAACCGGCACTTCCCGCACTTTGCAGCCTTGGGCGCTCAGGTGCTGGCGCGTGCTGTCGTCAATGGCGTCGGTAACCATCACCACCAGCGGCCACGGCGAACCGCTGGCGCGCAGCGAACGGTGCAGTGTTTCTACACCCGGCAGGTAATCTGGCTGCGTCAGGAGAGTTACCCAGGCGAATGCGGCGCTCATGACAACAGCTCCGTCATAAAGGTGTTGAGAAATTTGCCCTGCGGATCAAAACGCTGGCGTATAGCCTGAAACGCCGTCCATTGCGGGTAGAGCGCGGGCCAGTCGTATAACGTCGGATCGAAGTATTTCCCCCAGTGCGGCTTCCCGCCTTCTTCTGCCAGCAACTGTTCGGCGGCGCGCAGAAACGCCAGCCCTTCTTCAGAGAGCGAGCCGTCTTCGGCGTAATAGACCACAAAGCCAAAAAAACAGGTCGCTTGCTGCCAGGCCGGGCTTAGCCATGCTCCGGAAGGCCCGGTGCAGCGCAAAATAATCGGATAGTGCATATGCGGGTGCGATTGCTGATGCCACGCTTTAATGCGCGCAATCACCGCCGGGGCACGCGCCAGTGGAATACCGATCTCAATATTGATTTGCGGCGTGGCGATACCCCGGCAGAACACCTGGTAGATATCACCAATCACATCTGAAAAGTCTTTAAAGCGCGTTACGGTGCGAAACGGCTTGCCGTTTTCATCAACAATATTGGTGTCGTCATGCATCTGCTCCAGCGTTTTTTCCACCGTGTCGTTCATCTGCGTGTCGGTCTCTTCCCGTTCCACCAGATCACCATGATTATCGCGCCATAGCGCCATTTCATCGGCGGTGGATTCGCGCGCGTTCCAGGTGTGAACTTTGTTTTCATCCGGGAACCACCACGTTTTGCTGAACGCCCACTGCTGGTTCCAGCTAAGCAAGTCTTGCGCAAGATTCCCGGCGCTGCTGGCGCTTTTAAAGCAGGTATACAGCGTTGCCGGGCGCGTGCGCAGGGTGACGGCGGTAATCGCCCCCAGCGTGCCGAGCGCCAGTTGCGCGGCGGCAAACGCGGGTTGCTGGCGGTCAAGCTCGTGGATCTGCCCGGCAGCATCCACCAGCCGGATACGCAGCGCTTCATCCGCCAGCGAGCTTTGCTGCATGCCCTGGCCGTGGGTCCCCGTTGAAATGGCGCCTGCCAGCGTTTGTGAATCGATCACTCCCGGCGACGCGTACAGCATGCGGTTCATGACGCTGAGGAGTTCAAACACTTCGTGCAGCTGCGTCCCGGCGCCAAACGTTACGCTGTCGTCATCCACCGCCAGCACACCGTGCAGCGCAGAGATATCAATTAGCGTATCGCCCGGCTGGCTCAGTTTCAGCATGCGCCCTGGCGACATGCGACTGCCCATCACCCGCACGCGCCCGGCAGCGGCGGCAATAACCTGCTGCAACTGCGCTTCATTTTCCACATGGATGACGGCGTTTTTGCTGGCCAGTACCGCGTTTTTCGCCCAGTTGAAAAGGTGCGGATCTTGCGGGTCTGCATGCGGCTGTCGGCGTGGAAAAAGGGTCTGCGTGTCGTTCATGGGCGGCTCCTCGCTCAGATTTTTATTTATTAACCAAGCGTAGCGCATCACAGAAACGTGTGAGTGTTGGCGCGGCTTTTCAAGGCGCTTCGGCGTGGCGCAACAGAGGATGGGGGACTGTTAGCCTGGCGTAACACCAGGCAGGTGGAATACCAAATTAAGCTCCCTGCTTGCCACGGTATCGCGGACGTAACGCTGTGCGGCCTGATGAGTGAGGATTTACCGCGTGATGGTCGAAATGGCCCCGCGCGACATAACGACGCGCGGCGGAGTGAAAAGGTTAGCGGTTTAATAACGTTATTAATGTTGCCAGCGCATATTTCACCGACTGCTCAATCACGCTTTCGCAATCCCCGGCAAAGTGGCGCAGCGCCGTGATCGGCGCTTGTCCCGGTAGCGCCCAGGCAAACCACACGGTTCCGGCCGGCGTGCCATCTTCGCCACCATCCGGGCCGGCATAACCGGTGACCGCAATCCCGACCGGTTCATGGCTGACCGCGCAAGCGCCTTGCACCATCTCGCTGGCCGTCTGCTCGCTCACTGCCGTCCAGCGCGCCAGCGTTTCGCGTTTGACATGCAACAGGGTACTTTTCGCTTCATCGGTAAACGAAACAAACCCGCAGCCAAAGAAGGCTGGCGTATCGCCTGCGGCGCACAGTGCGGTGGCGATTTGTCCGCCGGTACAGGATTCCGCCGTGGTAACGCGCAGCTGTTTTTGGGTAAGCAACTCACCCAGCTGCGCTGCCAGCATCGGGATAGGCAGGCAGAGCAGCGCATTCATGTTGTTCGTTAAGGTAATATCTTCATTCATAGGCTATTTTTCGTAAGGTCGGTTGTGACTCGGTAAGCAAAGTATAGCGAGCGAAAAGTCATGATGAGTTTTTGGGAATAATCGAGATATGGCCGTTGCGCTCAAGAATGGCGAATTTAATCTCCGCCAGATCGGCAATGCCCTGGTTATTTCGTGCTGACACCATAATGTCGTCGCGCGTGATATCGGCTTCGCGCATTTTGTTTTCCAGCATTTGACCATTCTCCACTAACACCACCGGTGTGCCGTCGATCAGGTTTTCCGCCCCTTTGACATACTTCTTCAGCGTGCCAAATAAGATATCCACCACCACCAGCGTGATAATGGTCAGCGCCGCGCCGGTCACGGAGAAGTCATTACCGAGTAGCGCTTGTTGCGTGGCTTCACTGATGATCAGCAGCAAAATCAGATCAAAAGAGGTCATCTGTAGCAGCGCCCGGCGCCCGGCGATTTTGAATACCACCATCAGTACCAGATAGATAGCTATCGCGCGTAATACCATGTCCATCGCGTTCTCCTCAGGGCCAGATAAACTGCGTCAGGGTAAGCGGGGGGGCGTTATTCACTGCAATCCGCTGCGTACTGTTACCGACGCCGAGCGGTGTTAGCCCCAGCCATACGGTCAGCGGTTTATCGGCGGCGGGGCGGGTATATTCCAGCACCAGTTCGCCGCTGCGGCTGAACATGTTGAGCGGTTGTGGTTGCAGGGTGCGGATCTCAAAATCGTGCATGAAATCGCCGCCCAGGGTGAAAGTGATGTGGTTGTCGGCCGTAGCACTGGCGGTTATCTGCATATCCAGATCGCTTTGTAGCCGACCAAAGCGGTCGTACTCGACGGTGAGACGGTGATCGGCGCTGGTCGCCGTTTTTTTGCTCAGCCAGCCTTGTGAAAAGAGCCCGCACAGCCCGGCAATCACAATGGCGATAAGCGCTATCGCCCCCCATTTTTGCACCTGCATTTCAACATGCAGCCAGAAGGGGTTATCTTTCACGGGCCATGTTCGCTCTGCGTCAGCGCTGCTTTTTTTCTCCATACGCCCTCCACGGGTTCGCCGTAAATAACGTAAAGAGTGTAGATGACGGGGGGAGAAAGAGCGCTTCGTCACGCCAGCGCTCTGTGTTGAGATCAGCTCGTAATACGGGGTGTCACGCGCCCGTGCAGCGCCGGGTTGTCGCTTTCGTCTTTCAGTTGCACACCGGTGAGACGGCGCAGAAATGCCTGTTCCAGCAGCCAGGCGAGCTTAAACGCGGCGGCCTCGTAATTGAGCCCTTCCGGGCGAATGTTAGAGATGCAGTTGCGCTCGGATTCAATGCGCTGGCGCGCGGGTTTCCAGGTGAGGTAGACGCCGAGGCTATCCGGCGAGGATAACCCCGGACGCTCGCCAATCAGTATCGCCACCGCTTTACTGCCCAGCGTTTCGCCAATGTCATCGCCAAGCGCCACGCGCGACTGGTGCGCCAGCACGATGGGCCCCAGGGAAATGCCCAGCGTGTCCAGATAGGGCAGCAGGGCGGTGATAAGCCCGACTGACTGGCGATGTACGGCGTGGGAAGAGAGCCCGTCGCCAATCACCAGCAGCAGATCGTGCACGGGCGGGCGATGTGCGGCAAGGGTTTCGCGGCTCTCATCACTCAATCGGCGGCCCAGATCCGGGCGGTTCAGGTAGATATGCCGGTCGGCAGCGGCACTGTGCGCATCCAGCGTTTTTAAGCCAAGCGCATGGAGTTGTTGCGCCAGGCTTTCGCTGTCGAACGGCTGGTGAATGGCATCACGCGCCTGGGCGTGCGCGAGGCCAAAGTTGAGCACCTCCCGCGTCGGCAGGCTTGCGCCGCTGCGCCCCAGCGCAATGCGGGCATCGGTAAACTCACGCAGCAGTGTCCAGGCATCGGGTCCATTCATGCGTGTGCTCCTTGTGGCATAACGGTCAGCAGCGGGTGGTTAGCGCCGGTCAGGCGCAACTGTCCATGGGTGTCGATAATCTGCATCTTCGTTAGCCACTCGGCGAACTCCGGCGCATGTTTCAGCCCCAGCAGGCGGCGGGCGTAGAGCGCATCGTGGAACGAGGTGCTCTGGTAATTGAGCATGATGTCATCCGCGCCCGGTACGCCAATCAGGAAGGTCAGCCCGGCGGTACACAGCAGCGTCAGCAGCGTGTCCATATCGTCCTGATCCGCTTCGGCGTGGTTGGTGTAGCAGACGTCGCAGCCGATTGGCAGCCCCATCAGTTTGCCGCAGAAGTGATCCTCCAGCCCGGCGCGGATGATCTGCTTGCCGTCGTAGAGGTATTCCGGGCCGATAAAACCAACCACGGTGTTGACCAACAGCGGGTTAAAATGTCGTGCCACCGCGTAAGCGCGCGCTTCGCAGGTTTGCTGATCGACGCCGTGATGCGCGTTAGCTGAGAGGCAACTGCCCTGGCCGGTTTCAAAATACATTACGTTGTTGCCCAGCGTGCCGCGCTTCAGGCTCAGCGCCGCTTCATGCGCCTCCTGCAATAGCGCCAGGTTGATGCCAAAACCGCTGTTAGCGGCTTCCGTCCCCGCCACCGACTGGAACACCAAATCAACCGGAGCGCCGCGTTCAATCAACTGGATGGTATTAGTGACATGCGTCAGCACGCAGGACTGGGTAGGAATGTCAAAACGCTCAATGATGTCTGCCATCATGTGGTTGAGCTTTTGCAGTACCGGCAGGCTGTCGCTGGCCGGGTTGATGCCCACCACCGCGTCGCCCGCGCCATACAGCAGGCCATCGAGCATACTGGCGGCAATGCCTTTCAGATCGTCAGTCGGGTGATTGGGCTGCAAACGCACACTGAGATGGCCGGGCAGGCCAATGGTGTTGCGAAAGCGGGTGATCACGCTGCATTTGCTGGCAGCGAGGATCAAATCCTGGTTACGCATCAACTTACTGACGGCGGCAGCCATTTCCGGGGTGATCGCCGGGGCAACATGGCTAAGCGTGGCGGTATCGGTGCTGTCGGCCAGCAGCCAGTCGCGGAATTCGCCCACCGTCAGATGGGCAATCAGGGCAAACGCGCGGCTATCGTGGGTATCAATGATTAACCGCGTCACTTCATCGTCTTCATACGGGATGAGCGGA
Organism: Kosakonia sp. SOY2; assembly: GCF_027109175.1. Taxonomy (NCBI): domain Bacteria; kingdom Pseudomonadati; phylum Pseudomonadota; class Gammaproteobacteria; order Enterobacterales; family Enterobacteriaceae; genus Kosakonia; species Kosakonia sp. SOY2. The sequence continues at coordinate 2,576,096 of NZ_JAPVXH010000001.1, read as the reverse complement.
GAGGCGAGGATCTCGCGCAGCGGCACATCCGCAAGGGCGATTTTCGCCGCCATCCGCTCTTCTGCCGACTGCGCCGCCACCCCGGCCAGCACATCCCCGGATCGCGCCGGGGAGGCTTTCGCCATCAACGTTTTCAGGCTGTCGAACTGATAAGTACGGTGAGCCAGCGTGGTTTTATACATTCCGTCTCCTCAGGAGAGCGCCCGCAGTTGCGGATCCATCTCGGCACGTTCACGCGCGTGCGCCGTTTTACGAAACCACATATAGCCGCCCAGCATCATCAGCGCGAAGATCAGTGCCAGCAGCGTGTTGTACCAGACCATCGCCACCAGGCAGAGCACCGCCATGCCCAGCGCAAACGCGGGTGTGTACGGGAACAGAGGCGCTTTAAACGGGCGCTCAAGTTCCGGTTCGCTGCGGCGCAGCTTAAACAGCGCGGCCATTGAGGTGATATACATAACGATAGCCCCGAAAACGGACATCGTCACAATACAGGCAGTGAGCGGCATGCCGCTGATGGTGACCAGCGAGTCGGAGAAAATCGCCGCAATCCCGACCACGCCCCCGGCGAGGATCGCCAGATGCGGCGTGCGGGTTTTGCGGTTGAGGTTTGCCAGGCTTGCCGGCAGATAGCCCGCGCGCGCCAGCGAATAGATCTGGCGTGAATAACCCATAATGATGCCGTGGAACGATGCCACCAGGCCAAACAAGCCGAGCCACACCAGCATATGCAGCCAGCCGCTGCTGTTGCCGACCACTACTTTCATCGCCTGCGGCAGCGGATCGTTAATGTTCGACAGCGTGCGCCAGTCGCCAACGCCACCGGCAAAAATCATCACGCCAACCGCCAGCACGGTGAGGGTCAGAATACCGCCGCCGAGTGCACGCGGAATGGTGCGTTTCGGATCTTTAGCTTCTTCCGCTGCCATAGAAGCGCCTTCAATGGCGAGGAAGAACCAGATGGCGAAGGGGATCGCGGCGAACATGCCCGGCAGCGCCAGGCTGCTGAAGCTCTCTGCACCAGCCCAGCCGTTGGCGGTAAAGTTGCCCCAGGAGAAGCCCGGTGCCACCACGCCCATAAACACCAGCAGTTCGAAAATTGCCAGCAGGGTGACAATCAGCTCAAACGTCGCGGCAATGCCGACGCCGAGAATGTTCAGCGCCATAAAGATGAGGTATGCGCCGCACGCCACCCATTTCGCATCCAGCGACGGGAACTGCACGTTCAGGTACGCGCCAATCGCCATTGCGATAGCCGGAGGTGCGAAAACAAACTCGATTAAGGTGGCAAAACCGGCAATAAACCCGCCCGTTGGCCCAAATGCGCGGTACGCGTAAGCGAAAGGGCCACCGGCATGAGGAATGGCAGTGGTCAGCTCGGTAAAACTAAAGATAAAGGCGCAATACATCGCGGCAATTAACAGTGCGACAATCAAGAAGCCGAGCGTGCCGGCCTGTGACCAGCCATAGCTCCAGCCAAAATACTCCCCTGAAATCACCAGCCCGACGGCAATGCCCCACAGACGGAAGCTGCCCAGTGTTCTTTTTAGTGTCGTTTGTGTGCTCATGCTTTACTGCCTCGCCATTGAATACAGTTAGCAGTAAATGTGCAAAGGCGGTGCCAAAAGATATATTCCTTTATTAATTAATTGGTTAAATAATTATGGCTTTGAAATGATGCATGGCTTGCACCGTGGCAGATCGGATTCTGGTGCAGGCTGCCCTGCAATGGTGAAACTGGCGAATATGCTGCTTAAGGTGAAATTAATTGCCGACGGATTAATAAAAAAAGGCGATAGCCCGGTTTCTGGAAATGTTATAGGGAATAACTGGAAATTTAAATCCGACTATTCTTAACCCTTTTTTGTCATATCAGGCTTTAATTAAAGTGATGATATGTTATTTAAATGGCGTAATTCACAATAACTTAACATGTTGATTTTACAGCGTGATTTATTTCTTTTTTTGTGAGATGCAACACATATCATTAGCGTAATAACCTGATGTTAAATCTAATCCGGAATAATGGGTTGACCTGAATTGTCTGGCACTTTAGTTTGACACAATAATTTTCAGCCAAACCCAGGATGATATTTAGCAAAGGAGGACGTCATGGCCTGGCGACCCATTTTATATGTCATTTTTACCGACAACCCTCGTTTAAATAGCCGACGAGCACAGTTGCGGCTGGTGCATGGCTGACAGGATCCGTTAAAAAGCCGTCACGCATAACGCGACGGCTTTTGTATTTTGTGCAGGTTTACGTTATGCCGTTTCTGTTTCCGGCTGCGGCAGATGCGCAGCAATATACCGCTCGTAGCGGTTTGCTTTCAGGTGCGTTAAATCCACCAGCACCAGGCCATCCACGCAGTTGTTGAAATCCGGGTCGCAGCCGAAATCAATAAATTGCACGCCGCCTGGCTCACACAGTTCGGAATATTGTTTATACAGGGGCGGAATGCCGCAGCCCAGGTTTCCCAGCAGCGATTTCAGCCGCGTCAGATCTTCGGTGTAGTCATCGCCGGTAAACTGCGCCAGCACTTCCGGCATGCTGGCAGGCCACGGGCGGCGCGATGACGCCAGCGGCCAGGTTGCCGGGAACCACAGGCGGTAGAACGCCACCAGCAGATCACGCGCCGCAGGCGGCATACCGCCGGAAATAGAGACCGGGCCAAACAGGTAGCGATACTGCGGATAACGCGCCAGATAGGCACCAATACCCGACCACAGATAATCCAGCCCGCGACGTCCCCAGTAGCGCGGCTGAATAAAGCTGCGCCCCAGTTCGATGCCGTGGCGCAGCACATCTGCCATGCGATCGTCGTAATGGAACAGGCTGTAGCTGTATAACCCTTCGACGCCGCGCGCCGCCATTTGCTGCGCGGTTGGCATAAAACGGTAAGCGCCGACAATTTCCAGATCGGCCTCATCCCACAAAATCAGATGCAGGTAATCGTCGTCATATTTATCCGTATCACGACGTTTACCGCTGCCTTCGCCCACCGCGCGGAAGGCGATTTCACGCAGTCGCCCCAGTTCGCGCAGCAGCGGCGCATCTTCCTGCCCTTTACGCTGCCACAGATAGATGACCTTGCCATCAGCGGTGCGGCCGAGGCATTCGGCGTTGTTAAGCTCCCGGCGCAGCGTAATGCGCTCTTCCGGACGTGCGATGGCGCACTCGGTTTTGAAGGGGCCGGGCAATCCCTTGCCAAGACGCAGGACATGTTTGCGACACTTATCGGCCAGCTCGCGCGGCGCGAGCTGCGGCGTGTGCCAGCTGTCCCAGGGAATACGTTCACCGATTTTGATCGGCAGCGCGCTGTCGCGCCGGCGAAACATCTGCTGCATAAGCAGTAAAAAGGGCAGCGTTTTAGAGACCATCGCGCTGGCGTAGAACAGGGCGCTGTTGCGCGCGTCAATCCATACCGGCAGCAGCGGGGTGCGGAATTTGCTGGCCAGTTTAATAAACCCGGCGTGCCAGCCTTTGTCGCGAATGCCTTTGCGCGTCAGGCGCGAAACTTCCCCGGCCGGGAAGAAGATCAACACGCCGCCGCCTTGCAGATGGTTTTCCATTTGCTGCAATGAGGATTTACGCGTACGTCCACCCATGTTATCCACCGGAATAAACAGTGAACTTAGCGGCTCAAGGTGCGTCAGCATGCGGTTGGTGACCACTTTCACATCGCGGCGAACGCGGGAAACCGCGTACATCAGCGCCAGCCCGTCGAGCGTGCCTGTCGGATGGTTGGAAATGATGACCAGCGGGCCATGTTCAGGGATTTGTTCGAGGCAGTGAGCGGGAACGGTGCAGCGGATTTGTAGATGTTCGAGTACTTGTTCCACCATATCCAGCCCTTTCAGGTGGGGGTGGCGCGCGGCGAACTGCTGAAACTCTTGCTCATAGAGCAGGCGTCTGAGCAGATTTTTTTGCCAGGGTGCTGGCCTGGCCTGTGGCCAGAGATCCTCAAGTACATTGTCGAGACTAAACATGGTGATTCCTCCTCCCGTCTTGCCGATGACAGTAAAGGGCGAAGATGACGCTTACATTTCATTACAATGAATAAATGACACTTTAAAGACGCGAGGAGAATCAGAAGCAAAGGCAAAAAAAAGCGGGCCAGGCCCGCTTCGTTCAGAGGATGCCGCGTTCGGCGAGATCGAGGGCGAAATAGCTGAAAATCAAATCCGCGCCGGCGCGTTTAATCGCACCCAGGCTTTCCAGTACCACTTTGTCTTCATCAATCGCGCCTGCCTGAGCGGCAAACTTGATCATCGCGTATTCCCCGCTCACCTGATAAGCGCCCAGCGGCAGCTCGGTACGCTCGCGGATATCACGCAGGATATCGAGATAAGCGCCAGCCGGTTTCACCATCAGGCAATCTGCGCCTTCGGCCTGATCGATTAGCGACTCGCGAATCGCTTCGCGACGGTTCATCGGGTGCATCTGATAAGTTTTACGATCGCCTTTCAGCGCCGTGCCCGCTGCTTCGCGGAACGGGCCGTAGAAGGATGAGGCGAATTTAGTCGAATAGGACATGATCGCGGTATCGGTAAAGCCCGCCGCGTCCAGCGCCTGACGGATCGCCTGCACCTGGCCGTCCATTGCCGCTGATGGCGCGATGAAATCAGCGCCTGCCGCGGCGGCAATCACCGCTTGTTTACCGAGGTTAATCAGGGTGGCGTCGTTATCCACGCCGTGATCGCACAACACGCCGCAGTGACCGTGCGAGGTGTATTCGCAAAAACAGGTGTCGGACATCACCACCATTTCCGGCACTGTCTCTTTGCAGATGCGCGACATCCGCGCCACCAGGCCGTTTTCCTGCCAGGTATCGCTGCCGGTCGCATCGGTGTGATGCGAAATACCAAAGGTCATCACTGAGCGGATCCCGGCCCTGGCGATGCGTTCGATTTCGCGCGCCAGATACTTTTCCGGAATGCGCATCACGCCCGGCATAGCGGCGATGGCTTTGTAATCGTCGAGCTCTTCTTCAACAAAGATCGGCAACACCAGGTCGTTTTTGCTCAGTGTTGTCTCTTCAAACATGGCGCGCAGCGCAGGCGATTTGCGCAGGCGGCGGGGGCGAGTAATTAAATCGGTCATGGTATGCCTGATGTTTGTGGAACAGATGGCGGCATTGTAGCCGAAAAGGCGGCGGGCTGTTTTACCAAAATCGCTGTTAAAAGGGGAAGGCAGACGGCAAACCGCCTGCCTTTTGCCGCATCAGGAGGCCGGAACTACCTGCGGTTTATTGTTGCTCAGCTCGCTGACCAGGTCGTTCGCGCCATCGCTCATGCTGGTAAAGCGCGTCAGCGGTGAACGGGTCATCACCACAAAGACGCCGACGTTATGCTGCGGCACCATCGCTATATAGGTGATGAAACCGCCGCCGCCGCCGGTTTTCTGGATGATGCCAGGGTGGCCGTCTTTCGGTGCCATATAGACCCAGCCAAGACCCAGCGCGTCGGCTTTGCCAGGAACATCCATGCCAATCACCTTGGTGAGCTGATTACGCGGGTAGATCAGCGTTTGCATCCGATCGGCCTGGCTGTTGCGGGTATAGAAATCGGACGAGAGGAACTGCTGCATCCAGCGCATCATATCGCCCGGCGTAGAGTAAACGCCGCCGCTGCCAATCGCTGCCAGCGTGTTATCGCACGGGCTGGCGCCTTTTTCCGCCACCATCAGACGCTTGCACTGATCCGGCGACGGCGTAAAGGTGGTGTCTTTCATCCCCAGCGGGCGGGTTATCTGCTCTTCAAATAGCTGCGGATAGGGTTTTCCGGCCGCCTGAGAAAGCGCATCGGCCAGCAGGTCAAAGGCCAGGTTGGAGTAAGACGCCTGCGCGCCCGGCGCGGTTTTTAGCTTTGCGGTGGAGAGCCAGCTCCAGCGCTGTTCGCGCGTTGGCCAGACAAATACCGAGCGGTGCGCCGCGCCGCCAGGCTGCTCACGCGGCAGGGCGCTGGTATGGGTCGCGAGGTTAACCAGCTTGATCGGCGTGCCTTCGTAGGTCGGTACGCGCGCGCCAGGTGGCGCATATTTGCTTAATGGATCGTCGAGACGCACCCGGCCCTGATCGAGCAGTTTCACCAGCATTTCGCTGGTCATCAGCTTGGAGAGCGAAGCAATACGGATAACCGAATCCAGCTGCGGGCGCACATTATTGCCCGGACGGGTTTCACCAAAACTTCTGAACACGCGCTGGTTACCGTCGATGACCACCATTGCCATCCCGGTCGCACCGCTACCGTAATAGATGTGGTTGGCGTAACGATCGACAATGTCAGAGGCAAATACCGGATCGGGAGATTGTTGCGCCGCACGGGCGCTGGTCATACTCAGCGTGCAGAGCAACGCGGAGAAAAGCAGACAACGTTTCAACGAAGGGGATCCATATAAGAATGGGAACGATAGAGGATATTTATACTACCCGGCGATTCGATGCAAAGCACCAATAAGCGTGTTATTTCGCCCTAATACGTAACGATGGGTAAATATGAAATTTTTTCCCTATGACTCTGGTGTAAGGCGGCTGTGATAACCTCTTTCTTTCCCACACTCAGGAGTCAGGTAATGGCAAGTCAACGGGTAGTGATGGTGGTGGATATGCAAAACGGCGTGTTTGCCACAGAGCGTATTCAGCGTGAGCACTGCGTGGCGCGCATTAATCAACTGACCGCGGCAGCGGATACGGTGATTTTTATTCAACATGCTGAGGCTGGTGGGCTGGAAGAGGGCAGCGACGGGTTTGCGCTTCTGCCGGAGCTGACGCAACCAGCGAACGCGCTGTATGTCACCAAAACCGCCTGCGACGCGTTTTATCACACCACACTCGAAAGCGTGCTGCGTGAGCATGACATTCGCGCTTTTGTGATGTGCGGGTGCGCCACCGATTACTGCGTGGATACCACGCTGAAAAATGGTGCCAGCCGTGGCTACGCCATTACCGTCGCGCAAGATGCGCACACCACGGCGAATCGCCCGGCGGCGCAGGCCACGGTGTTAATCGATCACTATAACGAGGTGTGGCGCACGTTAACGGTGCCGGGCAACCCGGTGTTAGTGAAACCCGTCGAAACAATTCTTCACGAATGGCAAACGAACTAAGGCGTTAAGCTCAGGTCAGATTTAACCAGACGGCGCCGCATTTCGCGGCGCTTTTTTTGTCGCGGCCCATTCAGGGGCTTACACACAGTGATGCACAGCATTTGTCGTAAATAATAAGAAGTGAGCAGGAGAGCATTATGTTTAAGTCCTTCTTTCCGAAACCGGCGTTGTTCTTTTTGTCGGTGTTCATCTGGACCGCGATTACCGTGGTTTTCTGGCAGGCTGGTGGTGAAGCGTGGTTGATGCGTCTCACCGGTGCGTCTGCGGATGTGCCGATTAGCGCCGCGCGTTTCTGGAGCCCTGGCTATCTGTTGTTTTATGCCTACTATCTGCTTTGTGTCGGCGTGTTTGCGCTGTTCTGGTTTACCCTCTCGCCGCATCGCTGGCAGCGCTGGTCGATTCTCGGCACCGCGTTAATTATCTTTGTGACCTGGTTTTTGGTGGAGGTGAATGTCGCCATTAACGCCTGGTATCAGCCGTTTTACGATCTTATCCAGACCGCACTCAGCGCGCCGAACAAAGTCAGCATTCATCAGTTGTACAGCGAGATTGGCGTGTTTTTGTGGATCGCACTGATTGCCGTAACGGTGGCGGTGCTCAATAACTTTTTCGTCAGCCACTATGTGTTCCGCTGGCGCACGGCGATGAACGAATACTATATGGCGCACTGGGAGCGTTTGCGCCATATCGAAGGCGCAGCGCAGCGCGTGCAGGAAGACACCATGCGTTTCGCCTCGACGCTTGAAGATATGGGCACCAGTTTTATTAACGCTATCATGACGTTGATTGCTTTTTTGCCGGTGCTGGTGGCGTTATCGCCGCATGTACAAGAGATACCGGTGGTCGGGCACATCGCTTATGGCCTGGTGATTGCCGCCGTGAGCTGGGCATTGCTCGGCACCGTGTTGCTGGCGTTTGTGGGCATCAAACTGCCGGGTCTGGCGTTTAAAAACCAGCGCGTGGAAGCGGCTTACCGTAAAGAGCTGGTCTACGGCGAAGATGATGCCGGTCGCGCCAGGCCGCATACCGTTGCAGAGCTGTTCGCCGCCGTGCGCCGTAACTACTTCCGGCTCTATTTCCACTATATGTATTTCAATATCGCCCGTATCCTGTACATGCAGGTTGATGTGGTGGTAGGCCTGATTGTGCTGTTCCCGACGATTGCCGCCGGGGCTATCACTTTCGGTCTGATGCGCCAGATAACCAACGTGTTCGAGCAGGTGCGCAGTTCGTTCCAGTATTTGATCTCTTCCTGGACGACGCTGGTGGAGCTGATGTCTATCTATAAACGTTTACGCAGTTTTGAGCGTGCGCTGGATGGGCAGGAGATCCAGCCTGTGCCCCATATTTTTGGTTAACACAAGGAACGTTATGGTTTACGTCCCCCGTTTTGGCTGGTTGCTGGCGACGTTGATTCTCGCCGGGTGTAGTACGCAGGGCACGCTTTCGCAAAAAGAAGCCGAAGCTGAAAAAGAAAAAGCGCTGGAACAACAGCAGAACAAGCCGATGGATGTCGCAAGCGTGGTGCGGCGAACCATTCCCGCCAGCGTGAAAGATCGCGAAGGCTGGGCGCAGGATCTGGCGACAACCTTTAGCAGCCAGAAGCTGTCGCCGACGCTGGAGAACATCTGTTCGGTGCTGGCGGTGGCGCAGCAGGAATCCAATTACCAGTCTGATCCGGTGGTGCCGGGGCTGAATAAAATTGCCTGGAAAGAGATCGATAAGCGCGCCGAGCGGATGCACATCCCAACGATGCTGGTGCATACCGCGCTGAAAATCCCGTCGCCGAACGGTAAAAGCTACAGCGAACGGTTGGACAAAGTGCGCACGGAAAAAGAGCTCAGCGCCATTTTTGATGACTTCATTGGCATGGTGCCGATGGGGCAGAAACTGTTTGGTTCGCTCAACCCGGTGCGCACCGGCGGGCCGATGCAGATTAGCGTCGCCTTTGCCGAGCAGCATACGGACGGTTATCCGTGGAAAATGGAAGGCACCATGCGCCAGGAGGTCTTCAGCCGCCGCGGTGGATTATGGTTTGGCACCTATCATCTGCTCAATTACCCGGCCAGTTACACCGCACCCATCTACCGTTTTGCCGATTTCAACGCCGGGCTGTATGCCAGCCGTAACGCGGCGTTTCAGAACGCCATCAGCAAAGCGACCGGTGTGAAACTGGCGCTCGACGGCGATTTGATTTTGTACGGCAGCAGCGATGCGGGTAGCACGGAATTAGCCGTGCGCAAACTGGGCGCTTCGCTGGGCATGAGCGATCGTGATATCCGTCGGCAACTGGAGCGCGGAGACAGCGACAAGCTGGAAGAGACCAAACTCTATCGCGAAGTTTATCGGCTGGCCGAGAAGAAAAGCGGCAAACTATTGCCGAGAGAGGTACTGCCGGGGATCAAGCTGGAAAGCCCGAAGATCACGCGCAACCTGACAACTGCATGGTTTGCGAAGCGCGTCGACGATCGTCGGGCCGCCTGCATGGCGCAGAACTAGCGCGAATGGTGGTGTCGCCAGCGTAAGATAAGGAAGATGACGCCGAGCAGGGCGCTTCCCGCGAGGAAAGGCACAAGACCGAAAATCGTGCCGACGCCCATTCCCATTTCTACGTGCGGGCGGGTGGTGTCCTGCACTTGCATCAGATGCTCGAACACGCCCGGTGCATGCACCAGCAGGTTCAGCAACTGCGCACCCGCCCAGAAGCAGAGTAGTACGAATACGGCGTAAGCAATATTACCCGGTCTGGAGGTGTCACGTTGTTTTGCGCCCTTAAAGGGTTTTGACATAGTAAAGTCAGCCATAAGACCTCCGGTACTCTTTACTTTTTAACGCTCGATGTAGTTGGCGCGTGGCCTCAACTGACGGTAATTTTGGCAGTTGTACCGCTTTGTCAACATCAGAATGGTGATAATTTCGCCCCGGGAATGATTCCAGTTGGATGATTTTTGCCGATGCTCACATTTCTGTAACGTTTTAATTACCTTGGTAACATTTCAGAATTTCCGCATACGCCACAGACGGTAAGCGGCGGTTGTGCGATGATGCCGTTTTGACTGCCGGAGTTGTCATGAAGCTGCCTGTAAAAATTCGCCGTGACTGGCACTATTACGCGTTTGCGATTGGGTTGATATTTATTCTGAATGGCGTGGTCGGGCTGCTGGGGTTTGAAGCCAAAGGCTGGCAAACCTACGCGGTGGGGCTGGTAACCTGGGTGATTGGTTTCTGGCTGGCCGGGTTAATTATCCGCCGCCGCCCCGAGGACGAGGAGACAGCGGATAAACCGCAGTGATTAGTTATTAACGGTAATTTTCAGCGCGCTGTTAGACTGATGGCGCGCAATAGCCAGCTCAATCAGGCGCGTGATTAACTCGCTATAACCAATGCCGCTCGCCTGCCACAGTTTCGGGTACATGCTGATATTGGTGAACCCTGGCAGCGTGTTGATTTCGTTGATGATTACGTCGTTTTCCGGCGTCAGGAACACATCCACGCGCGCCATCCCTTCACAACCCAGCGCCTGATAAGCCTGCACGGCAATGCCGCGGATTTTATCGTTGATTGCCGGATCAATGTCGGCGGGCACAACCACCTGAGCCCCGTTTTCATCGATGTATTTGGTGTCGTAGGCGTAAAACTCGCTATTAAGCACGATTTCGCCACAGGTACTGGCCTGCGGTGAGTCATTACCCAGCACGGCGCATTCAATCTCACGGCCTTTGATGCCGGTTTCAACAACCACTTTTTTATCGAATTCAAACGCCAGGTTGACCGCCGCCTGGTACTGCGCTTCATTCGTCACTTTGCTGACGCCCACGGAGGAACCCTGGTTGGCGGGTTTAACAAACAGCGGCAAACCGAGCCTGGCTTGCACATCGCTGAAGCTAATCTGCCCGCGATTGGCGCGAGTTAGCGTGATAAACGGGGCGATGGAAAGCCCGGCGTCGCGTAACAGGCGCTTGGTGACGTCTTTATCCATGCAGGCTGCAGAGGCGAGCACGTCGGAGCCGACAAACGGCAAGTTCGCCAGACGCAGCATACCCTGTAATGAACCATCTTCGCCCAGCGTGCCGTGAACAATCGGGAAGATCACATCGACATTCGGAAGCGGTGTGCTGTTTTCTGCCTGGATCAGTTGTTGCTGTTGGATCCCCGGCACCAGCGCCACGCTATTTTCCGAGGGGTTTAAGGCGATACGCGCCGGATCGTTGGCGTTTAGCAGGTAATTATTCGCATCGCTGACATGCCACTGCCCCTGTTTATCGATCCCCAGCAGCACCACGTCAAAGCGTGATTTATCCATGGCGTCGACGATATTTTTCGCCGACTGTAACGACACTTCATGTTCCGCTGATTTGCCGCCAAAGACGACCCCTACCCGCAGTTTTGCCATTTCTCCGTTCACTCACACTGAATTCACAAAGCACATACCATAGCACGTCAAAACGCACGATTCGCGGCCTTCTGCCATAATGTTTTCTGGAAACCAGAAGGAGGCGACGTGAGCGGGAAAGGGCTGATTGTTTTGTGCATCCTTCTGGCGGTGATTTGGGTTGGCTACCGCGCGTTGCCGTCTTACTACAACCCGTTTGCGCCGTTACAGCTTAGCGACCCGCCCGGGCGCATGACGCAGTTCAAACTGCGCCGCTTGCCGCCGCAAGCCTGTGCGGAATTATTGTCGCAGGCGAACCAGCAACGCCTGATCTCGTCGGCTCCGGTTGCCGACAGTGCCGGAGATTGCCCGTTAACCAATGTCGTACGGGTACGCGACTTTGGCGCGGTTAAACTGAGCAGCAGTTTTCTCGCCAGTTGCCCGCTGGCGCTCAGTTCCGCGCTGTTTGTCGAGCAACAGGCGCGGCCACTCACCGAACGCTTTATGGGCAGCCAGCTTACGCGTATCGATCATCTTGGCAGCTATGCGTGTCGCAATATCTACAACCGCGCCGATGCGCGACGTAGCGAGCATGCCAGCGCCGAAGCGCTTGATCTCAGCGGTTTTCGACTGGCGAATGGTCAGTCCGTGACGGTACTGAAGGGCTGGCGGCAGGCGCGAACGCAGCCGTGGCTGCGGGCAATGTTAAGCGCCAGTTGCGGCTATTACGGTAACGGCCTTGGGCCGGAGTACAACGCGGCTCACGCTAACCATTTTCATCTTGGCATGCGCGGCTTTGGCCTCTGTCGCTAAGCATAATCCACTGTCAATAATGGGGTTTCTCCTCCGGGCGGCGGCATGAAACGCAAGCTGACAGATAAAATACCGAAATCGCCGTCACCGCATCTCTGGTGACTCATCGCTGGCGCATTCTTGTTAACCTGTGCGCTGTTTGTCAAAACCTCAACCATTACGCGTACTTATGGAATCCTGGAAGGTCAATCTTATCTCGGTCTGGTTCGGTTGTTTTTTCACCGGTCTTGCCATCAGCCAAATTCTGCCGTTCTTGCCGTTATATGTTGCGCAACTGGGCGTGACGTCCCATGAAGCGCTGTCGATGTGGTCAGGCTTAACGTTCAGTATCACCTTTCTGGTTTCGGCGATTGTTTCGCCCATGTGGGGCAGCCTGGCGGACCGGAAAGGGCGCAAACTGATGCTATTGCGCGCCTCGTTAGGGATGGCGATCGCGATTCTGTTACAGGCGTTTGCCACCAATGTCTGGCAGTTGTTGATCCTGCGCGGTGTGATGGGGCTGACGTCTGGCTATATTCCCAATGCGATGGCGCTGGTGGCTTCGCAGGTGCCGCGCGAGCGCAGCGGCTGGGCGCTAAGTACGCTCTCCACGGCGCAGATAAGCGGCGTGATTGGCGGGCCGCTGATGGGTGGTTTTCTCGCCGACCATGTGGGGCTGCGCATGGTGTTCCTTATCACGGCGATATTGCTGATCGTGAGTTTCCTCGTCACGCTGTTTTTAATTAAAGAGGGCGTCAGACCAACGGTGAAAAAGGGCGATCGCCTGAGCGGCAAGGCGGTGTTCTCTACCTTGCCGTACCCGGCGCTGGTCATCAGTTTGTTTATCACCACCATGGTGATTCAGCTGTGCAACGGCTCTATCGGCCCGATCCTGGCGCTGTTTATTCAATCTTTGTCACCGCATACCACTAACATTGCTTTTCTCAGCGGGCTTATCGCCGCTGTGCCCGGTGTCTCGGCGCTGATTTCCGCCCCGCGCCTCGGCAAATTGGGGGATCGCATTGGTACATCGCGCATTTTAATGGCGACGATGGCGGTGGCCGTGGTGCTGTTCTTCGCCATGTCGTTTGTCACGTCGCCGCTCCAGCTTGGGATCTTGCGCTTTATGTTGGGTTTTGCCGATGGCGCCATGCTGCCCGCCGTGCAGACGTTGCTACTGAAATACTCCAGCGATCAGGTCACCGGGCGTATTTTCGGGTACAACCAATCGTTTATGTATCTGGGAAATGTTGCCGGGCCGCTGATGGGAGCCACCGTATCCGCGATGGCGGGTTTCCGTTGGGTATTTGCCGCCACGGCCGTGGTGGTGTTTATTAATCTCTGGCAATTACTGCTGGCGTTTCGCCGGGTAAAACGCTAACGCAACAGGGCCGAAATAATATAAGTCTGCTTCGGCCTTACTATCGTTTTTTCTTATGCAAATAAGCCAGGCGCTTTTTTTATTTATCGCTAAGCCACTCAAAGGATTTGCCATCGAAGCGGGAGAAACGTTTCGTTATCCCTGTTTTTTAAATGACTATTAAGCGTTGTGAGAAAATCCGCAAAAATAATACATGTATCTACTTTGCAACATCAAAACTCAATGCTAACGTCTTTGAAATCTCGTAAGGAAATAGCGCTATGAAAAATCTCATTGCAGAGTTATTGGTCAAGCTGGCAGAAAAAGAAGAAGAGTCGAAAGAACTGGTCGCTCAGGTTGAAGCGCTGGAAATCGTGGTGACCGCGCTGCTGCGCCAGATGGCGACGACGGAACAACAGGCGTTAATTCAGAGTATTGAAGGGGCGCTGGAAGAAGCCCGGCCGGGAACGCACGTTACCCATCAGGACGCGGAGTTGCTGCAACAGTACGTAAAAAAGCTTTTAAGGCACCCGCGCAGCTAAACCTCTGACGCGCTGCCTGCACTGTCATATCACTGTCATCTGCGCTACCTATAGTCGCTCTGTTTTATTTTCTTTAAGTATTTGTACATGGAGAATATTAAAGTGAAACAGAGCGCATTATTTCTTGCATTATTACCTCTGATGTTTACCCCTGCTATTTATGCCGAAACGACGTCAGCGCCGGTTCTTGATAATCGTGCTGCTCACGGCGATATTTCCACGCCTGGTGGTGCGCGCCGTTTAAGCGGTGACCAAACCGCTGCTCTGCGTGATTCCCTCATGGATAAGCCCGCCAAAAATATTATTTTGCTGATTGGCGATGGCATGGGGGATTCCGAAATTACCGCCGCGCGAAATTACGCCGAAGGGGCCGGTGGATTTTTTAAAGGTATTGACGCACTGCCGCTGACCGGCCAGTACACACACTATTCGCTGGACAAAAAAACCGGCAAGCCGGATTACGTCACCGATTCCGCCGCATCCGCCACGGCCTGGAGCACCGGCGTGAAAACCTATAACGGTGCGCTCGGCGTCGACATTCACGATAAAGATCACACCACCATTCTGGAGATGGCCAAAGCCGCCGGTCTGGCGACGGGCAACGTTTCCACTGCGGAACTGCAAGACGCTACGCCCGCCGCGCTGGTTTCTCACGTTATCTCACGCCGCTGCTACGGCCCGACGGTGACCAGTGAGAAGTGTGCGCTTAACGCGCTGGAAAAAGGCGGGAAAGGGTCGATTACCGAACAACTGCTGAACGCCCGCGCGGATGTCACTTTGGGCGGCGGCGCGAAAACCTTTAGCGAAACCGCGACCGCTGGTGAGTGGAAAGGGAAAACGCTGCGTGAACAGGCGCAGGCGCGTGGCTACCAGTTGGTCGGTGATGCCTCTTCGCTGGCGGCGATCAGCGAAGCGAACCAGGATAAACCGTTGCTGGGGCTGTTCTCTGACGGCAACATGCCGGTGCGCTGGGAAGGGCCAAAAGCCTCGCTGCACGGCAATATTGATAAACCTGCCGTGACCTGTACGCCCAACGCGAAACGCACCGACAGCATACCAACACTGGCGGCGATGACGGAAAAAGCTATTGATTTGCTCAGCAAAAATGAGAAAGGCTTCTTCCTGCAAGTGGAAGGCGCGTCGATCGATAAACAGGATCACGCGGCGAACCCGTGCGGTCAGATCGGCGAAACGGTTGATCTCGACGAAGCTGTGCAGAAAGCGCTGGAATTTGCCAAAAAAGATGGCAATACGCTGGTGATCGTGACGGCGGATCATGCCCACGCCAGCCAGATCATTCCGGCAGATACCAAAGCGCCAGGCTTAAGCCAGGCACTGAACACCAAAGACGGCGCGGTAATGGCCATCACTTACGGCAACTCGGAAGAGGAGTCGATGGAACATACCGGAACGCAGGTTCGCATCGCGGCTTACGGCCCGCATGCGGGCAACGTGGTGGGGCTGACGGATCAGACCGATCTGTTCTACACCATGAAAGCAGCGCTGAATCTGAAGTAACAGCCTCCCGGCGGTAAATCTTTGCTGCCGGGTGGTTTTTTCACCAATTAGTACCATCCTTAAAAGGCACATTAAGAGAAGGATGGTGCTATGAAAATAACATTACTGGTTACCCTCGTTTTCGGTCTGCTGTTTGTCACGGCGTTAAGCGCCGCCGAAAAAACACTGACCCCGCAACAACAACGTATGACCCTCTGCAATCAACAGGCGACGGCGCAAACCCTGGCGGGAGACGCCCGTAAGAAATACATGAGTGACTGCCTGAAAAACACCAAAACTGAGCCCGGACAAAAAAGCCTGACGCCGCAGCAGCAGCGGATGCGCGAATGTAATGCCCAGGCGACGCAACAATCCCTGAAAGGCGAAGATCGCAGTAAATTTATGAGCGGTTGCCTGAAAAAAACGCAATAACGCATCGGGTGAGCATCGCGTTTTGCTCACCCTCTTTTCGGAATTTGCCCCGTCTTTTTGCCCGCCCGCTAATCTCTGCCAGGCTTACTTTGTGAGCTTCGTTTTATTTTCCCTTTTCCTCGTGGTTGTGCGCTGTCTGGCGTTACGCCCGTTTTCGCAACACTGACACGGGAGCAAAGTGATGAACTATCAATATGTTACTGAACTTAATGCCTTACCGGAAAGCCAACCGGTCAAAGTGGATGTCGCGGGAACCTCAATGATCCTTATCCGCACCGGGGCGAAAGTTCGCGCCTTTCAGAGTAAATGCCCGCACGCAGGCGGGCCGCTGGAGAAGGGCGCCGTGTGCGATGGCAAACTGGTCTGCCCCTGGCATAAAGCCGCGTTTGATATCACCAATGGCGAATGGCGTGAACCGCTGGCGCTGCAAAACCTCAAGCAGTATCCGGTGATGCTTGAGCAAAATCGTGTACTGGTGAACCCGCGTCCACTTTCTCCCGCCAGCCATTCGCTTATCCGTGGCGAGCGCCCGCAAACCGCCGTGATCCTGGGAACAGGTGCCGCAGGCAGTGCGGCGGCGATAACGCTGCGTGACGCCGGGTTTAACGGTCACCTGGTGTTGATCGATAAAGAAGATGATGCGCCCTACGATCGCACTGCGCTGAGCAAATTCGTTCCGGCGGGAAAAATGAAAATCAGTGACGTTCCCCACTTGCTGGACAGCGCCTTTTACAGCCAGCCCGGCGTCGAAAGCCTGCGTGAAGAGGTGGCGAATATTGATTGTTACGCTCACCAGCTTACGCTTGCCGGTGGCCGACAGATCGCTTTCGACAAACTACTGCTGGCCACCGGCGGCCAGCCAGTATGGCCAGATATTCCCGGCAACCACCTGGCGGGTGTGCATGTGCTGCGGGGTATCCACCAGGCTGAACGCCTGCTCAATGAAGTCGAACAGGAGCAGCAACTGGTAGTGATCGGTAATAGTTTTATCGCCATGGAACTGGCGGCGGCGCTGCGTAATCAGGATATCGACGTGACGGTGTTATCGCGCCATGCGCTGCCGTTTGTACCGCAGTTCGGTGAAGAGGTGGGGCGGTATTTTATGGATCTGCATAAACAGAACGGCGTGAAGTTTGTTACCGGCGAACCGGCGGCGCTGGAGGGGAACGGCCATGTGCGGAGCGTAACGTTAAAAGATGGCCGTTCCGTACCAGCACACGTAGTGGTGTTTGCCACGGGTGTGCAACCAGTGACCGATATGGCACACGATCTGCCTCATGAAAAAGATGGCAGCCTGACGGTGGATGAAACCTTGAGCGCGGCGCCGGATGTCTGGGCGGTAGGGGATATCGCCAGCTACCCGGCCCCGGAAGGGCGTCGTCGCATTGAACACTGGCGTGTGGCGCAGCAGCAGGGACGCCTCGCCGCGCTGAATATGCTGGGTGAACGGCACACCTTTGATCGGGTGCCCTTTTTCTGGACGACTCACTTTGGTAACCGCTTTGAATATCTCGGTTACACCCGTGAGTGGGACAGTATGAAAATGCTGGGATCGTTTGATAATAAACGTTTTGCCGTGCTCTACGGCGAAGAAGGCGTACTGAAAGCGGTGCTGAGCTGCGGCGAGTACAGTGAAACGGCGGGCTTACTGCTGAAAATGCAGCAACCG
Source organism: Kosakonia sp. SOY2 (assembly GCF_027109175.1). Classification (NCBI taxonomy): domain Bacteria; kingdom Pseudomonadati; phylum Pseudomonadota; class Gammaproteobacteria; order Enterobacterales; family Enterobacteriaceae; genus Kosakonia; species Kosakonia sp. SOY2. The sequence goes on along the minus strand of NZ_JAPVXH010000001.1, from coordinate 2,558,324 downwards.
ATTAGCATGCATGCCGCCAGCGAAATGCTGGCCTGAGAAATCGCGCCACGCGATATCGCGTGGCGCATTAGTTAGCTACTCATTTTGCCAGACTTCGCCATACACGCGGCAATCGCTTCGATTACCGCAGAGCGGAATCCTTTCTCTTCCAACACTTTTACCGCTTCAATGGTGGTGCCGCCAGGCGAACAGACCATATCTTTAAGCTCGCCCGGATGCTTGCCACTTTCCAGTACCATTTTTGCCGAGCCCATCACCGCCTGTGCGGCAAATTTATAGGCCTGCGCGCGCGGCATCCCGCCCAGCACAGCGGCATCGGCCATCGCTTCGATAAACATAAACACATATGCCGGTGCGGAGCCGCTGACGCCAACCACCGGGTGGATCATCGGTTCGGCAATCACTTCCGCTTCACCAAAGCAGCGGAAGATATTCAGCACATCGGCGGTATCTTCCGGCGTGACCAGCGCGTTAGGCGTTACAGAGGTCATGCCCGCATTCACCAGCGACGGGGTGTTGGGCATGGCGCGGACGATTTTGCGGTCGTGGCCGAGCGCGCGCGCTAACTGATCAAGCGTAACGCCGGCGGCGATGGAGACCACCAGCGTCTCTTTGTTCAGGCTGGAGGCGATATCGTTAAGCACTTTAGCCATAATGTTCGGTTTGACAGCGCCAAAGACGATATCGGCAATCTGCGCCACTTCCTGCGCGCTTTGCGCGGCGTTCACGCCAAACTGATCATGCAGGGCAGCCACTTTCTCCGGCGACGGGGTATACACCCAGATTTGCCCCGGCAGCACCTGACCGCTGGCAATCAGGCCGCCAACAATCGCTTTTCCCATGTTACCGCAGCCGATAAAACCGATTTTCTTCTCCATCACATCCGTCTCTCTGCTTGTAAATGTTTGTGCGATATAGCTTAACGTGGATTGGCGGCGAGGGCGAAAGGATCTCTCCTTTCCCCGACAGGAAATTAAAGCGACAATGCGCCAAAACCAGAAAGGAGTAACGATGGCGATTTGGGTTGATGCGGACGCCTGTCCGAACGTAATCAAAGAGATTTTATTCCGTGCCGCCGAGCGCACACAGACGCCGTTAACGTTGGTGGCGAACCAAAACCTGCGTGTGCCGCCGTCGCGGGTGATTCGCTCCATCAGAGTGCCTGCCGGCTTTGATGTCGCCGATAATGAAATTGTTCGGCTGTGCGAAGCCGGTGATTTGGTGATAACGGCGGATATTCCGCTGGCGGCGGAAGTGCTGGCAAAAGGCGCGGCGGCGCTGAACCCGCGCGGTGAACGCTATAGCGAGGCAACCATTCGCGAAAAGCTGACGATGCGCGATTTTATGGATACCCTGCGCAGCAGCGGTATTCAAACCGGTGGCCCGGACAGCCTGTCACAGCGGGATCGTCAGCAATTCGCCGCCGAGCTGGATAAGTGGCTGCTGGCCGACAAGCGCCGCCAGAGCGAGTAAATTCTGCGCATCCCCGTTTGATATGTTACTGTTTGCCGCCTTGCGGGCTTGCCAGCCTGTGTTACATTCAGTAAAGTTGCCGCGACACGTGCTGCCATAGAATCTTTACAGATGAAACGCAGATTAACTCTGGTTTCGCTTGAAGTTTTTATCGGCGCAGACATAAAAGTGTAACGTTAATTTTACGATGAATTTCGTACTAGTTTGGTGATATCATCGCTGTCTTATTTTCCGTCCTGCACTGTGCAGGACCCGGAGGGAACACCTGCTCATGACGCTCCCCATTTTTCTTATCGGCGCACGTGGTTGCGGTAAAACGACAGTTGGTCGGACACTGGCGCTGGCGCAGGGATGCCAGTTTATCGATACCGATTACTGGTTGCAGGAAAATGCCCAACAGACCATCTCAGCGATTGTTGAACAGGAAGGGTGGGACGGATTTCGCGCACGGGAAACCGCCGCGCTGGAAGCGGTTAGCGCGCCATCACGCGTGGTGGCGACCGGCGGCGGGATTATCCTTCGCGAATACAACCGCCGTTTTATGCGTGAACACGGCGTGGTGGTTTATCTCTGCGCGCCGGTCGATGTGCTGGCTGACCGGCTGGAGGCTTTTCCCGAGGAGGGGCAACGCCCGACGCTAACCGGTAAGCCCATCAGCGAAGAGGTCAGTGAAGTGCTGGCGCAGCGCGATGCGTTGTACCGTGAAGCTGCGCATTATGTAGTGGATGCAGCGCAGTCGCCGGATAAGGTGGTGTCTGATATTGAAGCGGCATTGCAACTGGCGCGCGCCAGTTAGCGAAACGTTTGTCTATACTTATTGCTCGACCCGCAAAATGAGGAAGAGCTATGCCGACCAAACCGCCATATCCGCGTGAAGCCCGTGTTGTCGCCGTTGAAAAAGGGGCGAATGGCCCGACAGTGACCTGGTATGAACTGCGCGCCGACCATCCGAAACCGGATACCTTAATTAGTGAACACCCCACCGAGCAGGAAGCTCTGGACGCCAAACGGCGTTATGAAGATCCGGACAAAAGCTAAGCCGCATCTTGCAGGCTGGATGATTTCCTGAACATTACAAAAAAGGATCTACGTCACGTTTTTAAACTGGCTGAATAATAGCCAGCGGTTACTCTTTTATGGTTACTGGAATTTATATGAACACAGGAGTGGCATGTTCTCTTTACACAACAGCCGTCAAAACGGCGTGATCGAGAGCGAATAAGAACAAGCAGTGATGAAAGGCGGAAAGTAGAAAATGAGCGCGACCTTGGCGATCCTCACCATCGGTGTGGTGCCGGTAAAAGAGATTTTCCCGCTCCTCGCGGAGCACGTTTCAGAAGAGCAGATCACCCATCTCAGCCTGCTGGGTAAAATGGATCCGGATGAGGTGCGACGTGAATACGCCGTTGGTGCCGGGGAGCACGCCATTCCCACTCGATTAAGCGATGACAGCCTCGGGATGGTTTCCCGCGAGAAAGTGGAGCGCGATCTGCAAGGTATCATCGAGGTGCTGGATAACCAGGGTTACGATGTCATTTTGCTGATGAGTACCGCCGATATTCGCGGTTTTGTTGCGCGTAACGCGATTTTGCTTGAGCCGCAGCGCATTATTCCGCCGCTGGTCGCTTCCATTGTTGACGGGCATCAGGTGGGCGTGATGGTGCCCATTCCCGAACTGATGGCGCAGCAAAAGAAAAAATGGCAAGTACTGGAAAATGAACCTTACTACGTGCTGGCCCATCCTTACCTGGCGACAGAACAGGAATTAATTGCCGCGGGTAAAGAGCTTATTGAGCGCGGTGCGGATGTGCTGATGCTGGATTGTCTTGGTTTCCATCAATATCACCGCGATTTGCTGCAAAAAGCGCTGGATGTGCCCGTTTTGTTATCGAACGTGCTGGCCGCGCGGCTGGCATCTGAACTGCTGGTTTAGGCCAGCAACCGTGTGAATTTCTCGTGACAGAAGCAAAGCCCGGCCTCTATAGTGTTTTTCCATACATTTTCTTTATAAGGGCCAGTTCATGCTTCAAAGTAACGAATACTTTTCCGGTAAAGTGAAATCCATTGGTTTTACCAGCAGCAGCACTGGCCGTGCCAGCGTTGGGGTCATGGCGGAAGGGGAATACACTTTCAGCACCGCGCAGCCGGAAGAGATGACGGTAGTAAGCGGCGCGCTGAATGTACTGCTGCCGGGCGAAACTGAATGGAAAGCTTACGCCGCGGGTGAAGTGTTCAACGTACCTGGCCATAGCGAATTTCATTTGCAGGTGGCGGAACCGAGTTCTTACCTCTGCCGTTACCTGTAATGCAAAACGCCCGGAAAATCCGGGCGTTTGTCTGTGGAGAAAAGGTTAGCGCTGCGCTTCGCCGCCTAAGCCTTCCACCAGGTTTTGAATCAGCGCCGCCAGCTCGCCGGTCATCAGAATAAAATCGGCATCGAAACGCTGGGCAAAATCTTCGCGATCGATATCTTCGTTCTGATCGCGCAGCTCATCGCAGAATTTCAGGCGTTTTACGGAACCGTCATCGCACATCAGGAACTGGATACGCTGCTGCCAGTCGAGCGCCAGCTTAGTGACCACTTTTCCCGCCTCAATGTGTACGGCGATTTCATCGCTCACCAGATCCTGTTTTTTCGCACGGATCACGCCGCCATCTTCCAGCATCGCTTTCAGCTCTGCTTCGTCCAGCAACTGGAAACCCTGCGCTACCGTACCGGAACGCACCCATTCGGTCAGCGTCAGTTCGATAGGATTTTCCATCGCCAGCGGTACGACCGGCAGCGAACCGAGGCTTTTACGCAGCAGCGCCAGCGTGTCTTCCGCTTTTTTGGCGCTGGCGCAGTCGACCATAATCAGACCATTCACGGTGTCGATCCACATCATGGTCTGGCTGAAACGGCTGAACGCACGCGGCAGCAAGGAGTGCAGCACTTCGTCTTTCAGCGAATCTTTTTCGGTTTTTTTCAGCTTGCGACCCTGCTCGGCTTCAAGACGGGAAATCTTTGCTTCCAGCGCTTGTTTGACTACCGGCGTCGGCAGAATTTTTTCTTCTTTACGCGCACAGATAATAATCTGACCGTTGTTGCTATGGGTCAGCGCGTCGCTGTGTGAACCCATCGGTGGAACCCATCCGGTTTTCGCCATATCCTGACTACCGCATGGAGTAAACGATAGTGGGGCAAGCTGTTTTTCCATCTCTTCCGCACGCAGCGCAACATCGCGGCTGAGACGGTATACCATTAAATTTTTGAACCACAGCATGATTTTTTCCACGGCCTTGTCGTTAAATGCAGCGGGCATGATAGCGAATTGTCGCCGCCGTTGCATTGCTAATGCGTGGTCCACTATGAGGAGTTTGATGTGCGTATCGGTATCGACTTAGGTGGTACAAAAACAGAAATTATTGCGCTGGGCGAACAGGGCGAAGAGTTGTTTCGCCACCGCCAGGCCACGCCGCGTGACTATTGGCAAACCATTGAGCTAATCGCTTCGTTGGTGGATCTCACGGAAAAAGAGACCGGGCAGCGCGGCACGGTAGGCATGGGCATTCCCGGTTCGATTTCGCCCTACACCGGTGTGGTGAAAAATGCCAATTCAACCTGGTTGAACGGTAAACCGTTCGATAAGGATTTGAGCCAGCGGTTAAACCGCGAAGTGCGGCTGGCAAACGACGCCAACTGCCTGGCGGTTTCCGAGGCGGTGGACGGCGCGGCAGCCGGTGCGCAAACGGTGTTCGCGGTGATTATCGGCACCGGCTGCGGTTCCGGCGTCGCGCTTAACGGCCACGCGCACATCGGCGGTAACGGCACCGCAGGCGAGTGGGGGCACAATCCGCTGCCGTGGATGGATGAGGATGAGCTGCGCTACCGCACCGAAGTCCCCTGTTATTGCGGCAAGCAGGGCTGTATTGAAACCTTTATTTCCGGCACCGGCTTTGCCACGGATTATCAGCGCCTTAGCGGCAAGGCACTCAAAGGCCATGAAATCATGCGGCTGGTAGACGAGCAGGACGCGGTGGCGGAACTGGCGATCGGCCGGTACGAGCTGCGGCTGGCAAAATCACTGGCGCATGTGGTGAACATTCTTGACCCGGATGTGATTGTGCTGGGAGGCGGCATGAGTAACGTCGAGCGGCTTTACCAGACCGTACCGGTTCTGCTGCGCAACTGGGTATTTGGCGGTGAGTGCGAAACGCCGATCCGCAAAGCGCTGCACGGCGATTCCAGCGGTGTACGCGGCGCGGCATGGCTGTGGCCGCAGGGCGAATAAACAATAAGGGCGCGGTTGAACGCGCCCTTGTTTTTAACTCACCGCGAATTTCCCGTCGAGTTTGCTGTAGCCCAGCCCGTTAATTTTCTTCACTTTGATCTGCACCGGGATGCGCTCTTTCATCGCTTCCACATGGCTAATCACGCCGATGGTTTTGCCGCTGGCGTTCAGCGCGTCAAGGGCATCCAGCGCCGTATCCAGCGTTTCGCTATCCAGCGTGCCAAAACCTTCGTCGAGGAACAGCGAGTCGATGCGGGTTTTATGGCTCACCAGATCGGAGAGCGCCAGCGCCAGCGCCAGGCTGACCAGGAAGCTCTCGCCGCCGGAAAGAGTGCGCGTATCGCGTACCGCGTCCGCCTGCCAGGTGTCGACCACCTCCAGCTCCAGGGCGTCGCTCTCCTTGCGTTTCAGCAGATAACGACCATGCAGGCGTTTAAGCTGGTTGTTCGCCAGCCAGACGAGGTTATCCAGCGTTAAACCCTGGGCGAATTTGCGGAATTTATCCCCCTCTCTGGAGCCGATAAGCGCGTTCAGATGTCCCCAGTCGTCATACAGCACGCTGGCATGCGCCATCTCCTGCAATACGTTTTGCTGGCGCTTGCGGTTATCTTCGTCCTGTTTCAGCTGTTGGCGGAATTCACCCTGACGAGTGGTGTTTTCCCGAAGCTGGCGCGAAATAGCGTCCAGCGTCAGGCCAATGCTTTCAACCGTGGCATCCGGAGCGAGTGCCACAGGCGGCTGTGCCTGGTGCGCATTTAGCGCCTGTTCAGCGCTGTTCGCTAGTGCCTGTTTCTGCTGGCATTCGCTGTCGAGCTTCTGGCGTAACTGCTCAAGGCGCTGGCGTTCAGGCTCGGTGAGCAGGGCGTCGAGAAAGGCCTGATGATCGGCGAAAACGCTTTTCCCCAGCGCATCGGCAAATTGTTGCTCCAGCGCGGCTGCGGTTTGCTCCTCTTGCGCCAGTTGCTGGTGCAGAGTTTGCCACTGGCTTTGCAGCGCAAGACAGGCATCGTGTACTTTCCGCCAGCCTTCCAGTGCTACTGTCTGCCCGTCGCTGGCGGTGTCGCTTTCCGGTAGCGTCTCAAGGATCGGCGTGAGCTGCGCCATCTTTTCGTGCAGCGCACTGAGCTGCTGTTGTTGGTGTTGCCATTGTTCGGCTTCCTGCGTGCGCGCCGCCAGCCACGGCTCCTCTTCGCCTTCCGCTGGCAGGGCCAGTTCCAACTGCTGCAGTGTGGTCGCCAGTTTTTCACGGCGGGCAACCACAGCTTGTTGATACTGCTCGCTTTGTTGATGAAGTTCGCGGGTTTGCAACTGCAGTGTCTGGCGCTGGTTTAGCAAGTAAAGCTGATGTTCATAAGCATCCTGCGCGCTTTGCCAACTGGTAAGCTCGCGATGCGGCTCCAGCGTGACGCTGAGCGCGGCACAGGCTTTTGCCCACTCCTGCAACCAGTTTTGCTCCTCTTGTTGCAGGTTTTTCACTTCGCGCTCATCTTTTTCGTAGCGTTCAGCCAACCCTTTCAGCCGCTCGCCAAGCGCAACGCCATCCTCTTTGACCTGGCGCACTTCCAGATCCAGCGCGCTGCGCCGTGCCTGATTGACGCCTGGCTCAAGGGTTTGATAATGCGCGATCGCCGGATGTTCGGTTGCGCCACACAGCGGGCAAGGGTGACCCGGTTGCAGACGCGCGCGCTCGCTTTCCAGATCTTTGATGCGGTTTTCCAGCTCGCAAATGGTCGTGACTTCCGTCAGCAGCTGGTTTTTCTCTTTATACAGCTCGCGTTTGCGCGCCAGTTCAGCGCTGATCTTTTCCTGCTCGGCGCGTAAATCAAGCAAGCTCTGCTGGCGCTGCGCCAGCTGTTTGCGCAGCGGAGCAAAACGGGCATGCAGGGCGGTAAGTTGCTGGCGCAGCGGGCGGTTTTGCGCGCACAACGCCATTGCCGCAGCCGTCTCTTCCGCGCTCATTGCCAGTGTCGATTCAGGCAAGGTGCGCAGTTTCGCTTCGTAAGTCTGCACACGCTGTTGCAGGCCGAGCCACTGTTTTTTCTCTTCTTCCAGCTGGTTGAACAACACGCGCCAGCCGGTTAATTCGTTCTGCCAGCGCTCAAAACGGGCATTCTCAGCAAGCCAGCTTTCCAGCGTTTTCTGCGTTTTCTGCAATGTTGCATGCTGCTGCTGGGCGCTAAAACGAATGCGTGCGCGCTGTAACAGGCTGGCATGTAAGCGAGTATTTACTTCTTCGCTTTGTGCGCGGGTGCGAACCAGCGCTTTACGCTGCTCCTCAAGCCGATCCCATAGCGGGCGCAATTGCAGCGCCGGTTGCGCACGTTCCAGCGCCGCTAACTGCGGCTGGGCACCGGCCAGCGCTTGCTGAGCCTGTACCAGTGCGGCCTGCGCGCGTCCGCGCGCGGCGCGTAACTCCGCGTCGCGGTTCAGCCAGTTGGCCTGCGCCTGTATGTCGCGCTGCCCTGCCAGCAAACGTTGCTCTTCGTCAGTAAGCGCCTGCAAACGTTGCGCAAGCTGCTGGCGCTGCTCATCACTAAGCAGTTCCACGCCTTTTGCCTGCGCCTGCAACTGCTCCAGCCGGGTTTTCGCCGCTTTGTGTTTTTCAAACACCATGGCGGAAATCTGACCGTAAATCTCGGTGCCGGTCAGCTCTTCGAGCAACTCGGCGCGTTCGCGCGGCTTCGCGTTGAGGAACGCGGCAAACTGCCCCTGCGACAGCAGCATAGAACGGGTAAAGCGGCCATAATCCAGCCCGGTCAGTGAGGCGGTAAGATCAAGCTTATCTTTCACTTTATCGGCAAGGATTTTGCCATCGGCGCAGGCCGCCAGCTCAACGCGCGGGGCTTGCAGGTTGCCATCCGGCAGCCCGCGGGCGCGGCTCTGGCTCCAGAACGCGCGGTAGGCGACGCCTTTCACTTCAAACTCCACCTCGGCCAGGCAGTCGGCCGTATCGCGGGTCATTAAATCGTTTTGCGATTGCGAAAGGGTGCTCAGGCGCGGTGTTTCGTGGTACAGCGCCAGGCAGATAGCGTCGAGCAGCGTGGTTTTCCCCGCGCCCGTCGCGCCGGTAATGGCGAATAAACCGTTACTGGCAAACGGCTCTTCGGTGAAGTCTATTTTCCACTCGCCTTTAAGCGAGTTCAGGTTTTTTAGCCGCAGGCTCAGGATTTTCATGCTTCATTCTCCTCATCCAACGCCTGGCGCGCTTCGCTAAACAGCGTGTGTAACCGTGCATTTTGTGTGTCGTCGAGTTCTGCCAGCGCAAGGCGGCGGGCGAACACCTCTTCCACTTTTAATTCGTTTAAGGTTTCGCGTAACTCGCCGGAAAGAATTCGTTCGCGCTGCTCGCGGCTGCGGCGCACCAGCAGCACTTCGACCGGCAAATCTTCGGTTACCAGCTGGATTTTGCGTTGCATATCCGCCAGATATTCATGGCTTTCGATTTCAATATCCAGCCAGACGGGTGGCTCTGCGGGGGCATTGCGCCACTGTTCTAACTGACGGCAGATTTCAGCGAAATCGCCTTTGATCACCGCTAACGGTTGGGTTGCCGGCACCTCCAGCGCCGTGACATCGGCGAGCTTACCTTCGGCGAATGTCACCAGATTGACGCTTTTGCTTTTCCCGGTTTCATCAAAGCTCAACGCAATGGGCGAACCGCAGTAACGGATGTGCTCAAGGCCGCCAATCTTCTGCGCGCGATGAATATGGCCGAGCGCGAGGTAATCCACAGGGGGAAAATTTTGTGCAGGGAAGGCGTCTAACGTGCCGATATAAATATCACGCACCGCGTCACTTTTACTGGCACCCACCGTGGTTAAATGGCCGCTGGCGATAATCGGCAGTGGGTTGTCACCGCGCAGTTCACAGGCCTCAGTAAATTGTTGTTGATAGTAATCGGTGATCGCCGCCAGTAAATGCTGCTGTTTTTGTTGCCCGGAAAGCCCTGCCTGGCTAACGGTAATGTCGCGTGGGCGTAAAAACGGCACCGGGCAAAATACCGCGCCGGGTTCGCCATCGCGGCGCTTTAGCAGGAACGGCCTGGCGCCTGCACTGGCCACCACGGTGGTTTTCAGGTAGGCGAGGATCTCTTTTGATTCATTCAGCGTGGCCACGGAATCGTGGTTTCCCGCCAGCACGATAAGCTGGCAGCCCGTCTGCTGGAGTTTGACCACAAAGCGGTTGTAAAGCTCGCGGGCGTAGCTTGGCGGGGAACCGGTATCAAAAATATCGCCTGCGACAATAATGGTATCCACCTGATGCGTTTCGGCGGCGGCGAGCAGCCAGTCGAGAAAAGCGTCATGTTCGGCGGCGCGGTTTTTACTGTAGAAGTTTTGACCCAGATGCCAGTCTGAAGTGTGAATGATGCGCATAGCGGTTCCATGGCGAAAAAGCGTAAAGCAGATTATAAACATTAAGCAGATGAGGGACATAACCGAACGCAAATTTGCGTTGTCACACGGCCACCTGGCGGGTCATATAGCGGTCATCTTATTCATAAATCTGTCATAAAACTGACGCATAATGGCGCCGCTACATATACTGACGACTTAATTAAAACAGGGCGAATTATGGCGAGACGAATTCTGGTCGTAGAAGATGAAGCACCAATCCGTGAAATGGTGTGCTTCGTGCTCGAGCAAAATGGTTTTCAACCGGTGGAAGCTGAAGATTATGACAGCGCGGTGAACCAACTTAACGAACCCTGGCCCGACCTGGTTTTACTGGACTGGATGCTGCCTGGCGGTTCTGGCATTCAGTTTATTAAACATCTTAAACGCGAAGCGATGACTCGTGATATTCCGGTGATGATGCTGACCGCGCGCGGGGAGGAAGAGGATCGCGTTCGCGGTCTGGAAACGGGGGCGGACGATTACATTACCAAGCCATTTTCACCGAAAGAGCTGGTCGCGCGTATTAAAGCCGTGATGCGCCGTATTTCACCGATGGCGGTGGAAGAGGTGATTGAAATGCAGGGGCTGAGCCTGGATCCTTCCTCACACCGCGTGATGACCGGTGAAAATCCGCTGGATATGGGACCGACAGAGTTTAAACTCTTACACTTCTTTATGACTCACCCGGAACGTGTTTATAGCCGCGAACAGCTGCTGAACCACGTATGGGGAACCAACGTTTACGTTGAAGACAGAACCGTGGACGTGCATATTCGCCGTCTGCGCAAAGCGCTGGAACACAGCGGCCACGATCGTATGGTGCAAACAGTGCGCGGCACGGGATATCGTTTTTCGACCCGTTTCTGAAATTTGACAGGAGTGTGACGCGTGCTGGAACGGCTGTCATGGAAAAGGCTGGTGCTGGAGCTCCTCCTTTGTTGTATCCCCGCCTTTATTCTCGGCGCGATTTTCGGTTACCTGCCCTGGTTTTTGTTCGCCGCGGTAACCGGGTTGCTGATCTGGCATTTCTGGAATTTACTGCGTCTTTCCTGGTGGTTATGGGTCGATAAAAGCATGACGCCGCCGCCGGGAACCGGCAGCTGGGAGCCGCTACTTTACGGGCTACACCAGATGCAGATGCGTAACAAAAAGCGCCGCCGCGAACTGGGAAATTTGATCAAACGCTTTCGCAGCGGTGCGGAATCGCTGCCGGATGCAGTGATCCTCACCACGGAAGAAGGGGCGATTTTCTGGTGTAACGGTCTCGCGCAGCAGATGCTGGGGCTGCGCTGGCCGGACGATAATGGCCAGAATATCCTTAACTTACTGCGCTACCCCGAATTTACGAAATACATCAGGAACCAGGAGTTTGGCCGACCTCTGCACCTGGTGCTTAATAATGGGCGGCATCTTGAGATCCGCGTCATGCCCTACAGCGAGCAACAACTGCTGATGGTGGCGCGCGATGTGACGCAAATGCACCAGCTGGAAGGCGCGCGGCGTAACTTTTTCGCTAACGTCAGCCATGAACTGCGCACCCCGTTAACGGTGCTGCAGGGCTACCTGGAAATGATGCAGGAGCAAACGCTGGAAGGGGCGCCGCGCGAAAAAGCATTGCACACCATGCGTGAACAAACGTCGCGGATGGAAGGGCTGGTGCGTCAGCTACTCACACTGTCGAAAATCGAAGCCGCACCGACGCTACCGCCTAACGAGACTATTGATGTACCGATGATGCTGCGGGTTGTCGAACGGGAAGCGCAAACTCTCAGCCAGCAAAAACACACGTTCACGTTTGACGTGGATAACACGCTCAAAGTGCTCGGGAACGAGGAGCAGCTGCGCAGCGCAATCTCTAATCTGGTGTATAACGCCGTCAACCACACGCCAGCGGGCACACACGTTATTGTGCGCTGGCAGCATGTACCGCAGGGCGCCGAATTTAGCGTGGAAGATAACGGACCGGGCATTGCCGCAGAACATATTCCGCGCCTGACTGAACGTTTCTACCGGGTGGATAAAGCCCGCTCGCGGCAAACCGGTGGCAGCGGTCTTGGGTTGGCGATTGTCAAACACGCGGTGAATCACCACGAAAGCCGCCTTGATATCGTCAGCGAGCCGGGCAAGGGCACTCGCTTTAGCTTTGTCCTGCCGGAACGTCTGGTTGCCAAAAAAGCCGCTTCCTGAAGGCGCTGTCAGCATATCTTTCCAGCGGCCTGCGAAAACAGGCCGCTTTCCCGCACCGTCTACCACAGCTGAAACGTATTTTGTACGTCTGCTGCTTTTTTGTTCGCATGATCAGCCATGTGTTTTTCCTATAAATGGAGTATTTGACTGCTTGTTTTTTACAATTCAGCATAACCATCTGGTTTTGCGATCCCACCTTGCCTTTAAACGTTATAAGCGTTTAAATTGCGCCCCATACATTGTCAGACCGACTGTGTTTACGTGGTAAATCGAAAAACTATTCTTCGCCACGTTGTACATAAAGCATTTCCCGCTGATTTTTCACGCAATTGGCGTTTTATTGTTCGGTCGGGAAAGGCCAATAATTCATCACTTTACGACACCACATCCACAGGCAGTAAAACTTATGACCCATCACTTAAAACCACGAGACATAGTTGCTCTGGGCTTTATGACCTTTGCCCTCTTCGTAGGCGCAGGTAACATCATTTTTCCTCCGATGGTCGGCTTACAGGCGGGTGAACACGTCTGGACGGCGGCGTTTGGCTTTCTGATTACCGCTGTGGGTTTGCCGGTGCTCACCGTTGTCGCGCTGGCGAAAGTGGGTGGTGGCGTCGATAGCCTGAGCACACCGATTGGTAAAGTGGCGGGTGTTCTGCTGGCGACGGTTTGCTATCTGGCAGTTGGGCCACTGTTTGCGACGCCGCGTACGGCAACCGTCTCGTTTGAAGTCGGGATTGCACCGCTGACTGGCGAAGGCGCAATGCCGCTGCTGATTTACAGCGTGGTTTACTTCGCGCTGGTGATCCTGGTGTCGCTCTATCCGGGCAAACTGCTTGATACCGTGGGTAACTTCCTTGCCCCGTTGAAAATCATCGCGCTGACTATCCTCTCGATCGCCGCGATTGTCTGGCCGGCGGGTTCCATCAGCCATGCGCTGGACGCCTACCAGAACGCCTCTTTCTCCAACGGTTTCGTCAACGGCTACCTGACGATGGACACCCTGGGCGCGATGGTTTTCGGCATTGTGATTGTCAACGCGGCGCGTTCGCGCGGCGTGACCGAAGCGCGTCTGCTGACCCGTTACACCGTTTGGGCTGGCCTGATGGCGGGCGTGGGTCTGACGCTGCTTTATCTGGCGCTGTTCCATCTGGGTTCAGACAGCTCTTCGCTGGTTGAACAGTCTGCCAATGGCGCTGCCATTCTGCATGCTTACGTTCAGCACACCTTTGGCGGTGCGGGCAGCTTCCTGCTGGCGGCGCTGATTTTCATCGCCTGCCTGGTGACGGCGGTTGGCCTGACCTGCGCCTGTGCCGAGTTTTTCGCGCAGTATCTGCCGCTTTCTTATCGTGCGCTGGTGTTTATTCTGGGTATCTTCTCGATGGCGGTGTCCAACCTCGGGTTGAGCCACCTGATTCAGATTTCGATTCCGGTGCTGACGATGATCTACCCGCCCTGTATCGTACTGGTGGTGCTGAGTTTTACCCGCTCCTTCTGGAACAGTTCAACACGCGTTATCGCACCGACCATGTTTATCAGCCTGCTTTTTGGTATCCTTGACGGCGTGAAAGCCTCCGCGTTTGCTGAACACCTTCCTGCCTGGACACAGCGCTTGCCGCTGGCGGAGCAGGGACTGGCCTGGTTGATGCCGGGTCTGGTGATGGTGATTCTGGCTGCAATCTGGGATCGCGCCGCCGGACGGCAAGTGACTTCCAGCGCGCATTAACAGCAGCAAACACGGTTTGTTTAACCACGGGGTACGCGCTCCGTGGTTTTTTATTTTTGTGTTGAATAATGGCAGTGGAAACGATGGAAAGTACTAATAAGCTGAAGCGTGGGCTAAGCACCCGCCACATTCGCTTTATGGCGCTGGGTTCAGCGATTGGCACCGGGCTGTTTTACGGCTCCGCAGACGCCATCAAAATGGCCGGGCCAAGCGTGCTGCTGGCGTACATTATTGGCGGTGTCGCCGCGTATATCATTATGCGTGCGCTGGGCGAAATGTCCGTGCATAACCCTTCTGCCAGCTCCTTCTCTCGCTACGCGCAGGAAAACCTCGGCCCGCTGGCTGGTTATATCACCGGCTGGACCTACTGTTTTGAAATCCTGATTGTCGCCATTGCCGATGTGACCGCTTTCGGCATCTATATGGGCGTCTGGTTCCCGACGGTGCCGCACTGGATTTGGGTGTTGAGCGTGGTGCTGATTATCTGCGCCATTAACCTGATGAGCGTGAAGGTGTTCGGCGAACTGGAATTCTGGTTCTCGTTCTTCAAAGTCGCCACGATCATCATCATGATTGTCGCCGGTTTCGGCATCATCATCTGGGGCATTGGCAACGGTGGCGAACCGACCGGCATCAGCAACTTGTGGAGCCAAGGCGGCTTCTTCAGCAATGGCTGGCTCGGCACGGTGATGGCGCTGCAAATGGTGATGTTCGCCTACGGCGGTATTGAAATCATCGGTATCACCGCCGGTGAAGCGAAAGATCCGGAAAAGTCGATCCCGCGCGCCATTAATTCAGTGCCGCTGCGCATACTGGTGTTCTACGTCGGGACGCTGTTCGTGATTATGTCCATTTATCCGTGGAACCAGGTAGGAACAGACGGCAGCCCGTTTGTGCTGACCTTCCAGCATATGGGCATCACCTTTGCCGCCAGCATTCTTAACTTTGTGGTACTGACCGCCTCGCTTTCCGCTATCAACAGCGACGTGTTTGGTGTCGGGCGTATGCTGCACGGCATGGCCGAGCAGGGAAGCGCGCCGAAGATGTTCGCCAAAACCTCGCGCCGCGGTATTCCGTGGGTAACGGTAATGGTGATGACGGTCGCGCTGCTGCTGGCGGTCTATCTGAACTACATCATGCCGGAAAATGTCTTCCTGGTGATTGCTTCGCTGGCGACCTTCGCCACGGTGTGGGTGTGGATCATGATCCTGCTCTCGCAGATTGGTTTCCGCCGCCGCCTCTCCGCTGATGAAGTGAAAGCGCTGAAATTCAAAGTTCCGGGCGGTGTGGCCACTACCGTTGCCGGGCTGATTTTCCTCGTGTTTATTATCGCGCTGATTGGCTGGCACCCGGACACCCGCATCTCGCTGTATGTCGGTTTCGCGTGGATTGTGCTGCTGCTGATTGGCTGGATGTTTAAACGCCGCAAAGCCTGATAACCAACCGTGCCGGATAAGCGGTATGCTTATCCGGCAGCGCTTGTGCCGCTGGTGATGATGTTACTGGCGGCCGTTATTTTTCTCCCTGAAGCAGGATGGTTTGCGCCGGTATCAATGACGCAGCCGCGAATTCATTAGCCTCTCTGCGGCCTCCGCGCTCTTCTTTCAAACGCCATAAAAAGCCTTTCTCTCTCCCGGCTCAGCGTGGCTGTTCAGTTTAAATCACTTATTCATCTATAGTTTTTATCAAGATACAAGTGCGTCTGTCTGCGATTCCGGGCTGCTGCACGGTGAGGGCTGGCGACCCTCTCGCCAAATTCCATCTGCGCCCTCTCTCTCACCCCCCGAAAAAAGTGGAAAGAAGGAGGCAGGGCGAGAATCGCTGTGGAAGAGTGGCGTCATTTTGAGCAAAGGGGATTTTTTGATGTTGAATGCATGGCATTTGCCCGTCGCGCCGTTTGTGAAACAGAACCAGGATCAATTAGTTATTAGCCTTTGGTTAACCGGTACTTCGCTGCCGGAGCGGGTGACGCTGCGGACGGAAATCGATAACGAAGAGACGCCAGTGGTGATGCATCGCGCGCGCAAACCAACAGCCGATGGTGTGACTGTCTGGCGTGCCGCGATTGATGTGACGAGCGGGCAGCCGCGTCGTCGCTACAGCTTTAAGCTGCTATGGGAAAACCGCCAGCTCTGGTTTACCCCGCAGGGCTTTAGCCACTTTCCACCCGCGCGGCTTGAGTTGTTCGCCATTGATGTGCCGGACAGCGGGCCGCAATGGGTGGCGGATCAGGTGTTCTACCAGATTTTCCCGGATCGCTTTGCCCGCAGCCTGCCGCGCGGCGAAGAGCAAGACAAAATCTATCATCACGATGCGGCCGGGCAGCCGATCGTCATGCGTGAATGGGACGATCCACTGACTGGTGAAGCGGGCGGTTCGACCTTTTATGGCGGCGATCTTGACGGCATCAGCGAGAAACTACCGTACCTGAAAAAGCTCGGCGTCACCGCGCTGTACCTTAACCCGGTATTTGTCGCCCCCAGCGTACATAAATATGACACCGAAGATTATCGCCATGTTGACCCGCAGTTTGGCGGTGATGAGGCGTTGCTGCGCCTGCGGCACAACACGCGCGAAGCAGGCATGAAGCTGATTCTGGATGGCGTTTTTAATCACACCGGTGATTCCCACGCCTGGTTCGACCGGCACAACCGTGCAACGGGCGGAGCCTGTCACAACCCGGACTCACGCTGGCGTAGCTGGTTCAGTTTTGATGAGAACGGCCACGCCCGCGACTGGCTGGGCTATGCGAGCCTGCCGAAACTCGATTACCAGTCGCCCGCGTTAGTTGATGAAATTTATCAGGGCGAAGAGAGCGTGGTGCGCCACTGGCTGAAAGCGCCGTGGCAGATGGATGGCTGGCGGCTGGATGTGGTGCATATGCTGGGCGAAGATGGCGGGGCGCGTAACAATTTGCGCCATGTCACGGGCATTACACAGGCGGCGAAAGAGACTCAGCCGCAGGCGTATGTCTTTGGCGAACATTTTGGCGATGCACGCCAGTGGTTGCAGGCGGATGCTGAAGACGCGGCAATGAACTATCGCGGTTTTACCCTGCCGGTGTGGGCTTTTCTGGCGAAGACCGATCTCTCTTATGATCCGCAAAAAATCGATGCGCAAACCTGTGCGGCATGGATGGATAACTACCGCGCCGGGTTGTCGCATCAGCAGCAATTACGCATGTTTAACCAGCTCGACAGCCACGATACGCCGCGCTTTAAAACCGTGCTCGGCAATGACATTGCGCGCTTACCATTGGCGGTGGTCTGGCTGTTTAGCTGGCCGGGTACGCCGTGCATTTATTACGGCGACGAAGTGGGGCTGGATGGCGCTAACGATCCGTTTTGCCGCAAGCCGTTCCCGTGGGACAAAAAGCGCCAGGATGGCAAACTGCTGGCGCTTTATCAGCGCATGGCGAAGTTGCGTTCACGTTCACAAGCGTTGCGCTACGGTGGCTGTCTGGTGATTTACGCGCACGACAATGTGCTGGTATTTTTGCGCGTTTACCGTCAGCAACGGGTTATGGTCGCCATTAACCGCGGAGAAGCCTGTGAAGTTGTGCTGGAGGATTCACCGCTGTTACGGGGGAAAAGCTGGCGGCTTCAGGAAGGTACAGGTACGCTACAGGATGATGTGCTGACGCTTTCAGCCATTAGCGCATCTGTCTGGTCCGCCGCCTGAATCGCCACGCGAAAAGGGGCGGGCATTACGTCTCCCCTTTAGCGAAGGCGATAGTACATGGATGGTCTTTTACTCTTTGGCGTGGTGGTGCTGTTTCTGGCACTGGTGGTGGTGCCCATTGTGGCTATCACCGCCTGGCGGCGCAGCATTGCCACCCAGAATGAACTGCAACAACTGCGTCAGCGGCTGAGCATACTGGAACGGCAGTTTTCGGCGACGCCGGAAAGCCGTGAACCAACGCCAGTGGCGGCGGCTGAAATTGCGCATCCCATTGAACCGGTTGAAATCCCTCAACCCGTTACGCCGGTAGAAGACCCGTGGGGGCGAAAAGTCGAACCGACCGCGCCGGCGGAAAACCCGTGGGGACGCAAAACCGAAACACCTGCGCCGGTTATGTCCGCGCCTGCTATTGACGAACCTGCCGTAACGACAAAAACACCGGAAACCGCATCGTGGGGAATGGTAACGTCGCTGGTGCGCTGGTTTATGCAGGGCAACCCGCTGGCAAAACTGGGCGTTATCCTGCTGTTTATCGGCCTCTCCTTCCTGCTGCGCTACACCGTGGAATATGCGTTGTTCCCGTTGGAACTGCGGCTGGCCGCTGTCGCGCTGGTGGCGATTGTGCTGCTCGGGCTTGGCTGGCGGCTGCGACATAAACAGACGGTCTTTGCCCTGATACTGCAAGGCGGCGCGGTTGGCGCACTCTATCTCACCGTCTTTGGCGCGTTTCGCTTATGGCAGATGCTGCCGATGACGCTGGCCTTTGTGCTGTTAATTGTTATCTGTACGGCGAGCGTTGGCCTGGCGGTACTGCAAAAAGCGCTGAGCCTGGCGTTGCTGGCAAGCCTTGGCGGCTATCTCGCGCCGATCCTGCTCTCTACCGGCGGCGGCAGCCATGTCGCGTTGTTCTCGTTTTACCTGCTGCTGTCGGTGGGCATTCTCGCCATCAGTATCTGGCAGCACTGGCGCGAATTGAACCTGCTCGGCATGGTCTTCACTTTCGGCGTTGCCGGGCTGTGGGGAATGGATAATTATCGCCCGGAATTCTACCTCAGTTGCCAGCTGTTCCTGATGGCTAACATTCTCATCTTCGGTGTCCTCAGCGTGGCGCTTTCGCTGCGCGCACAGCGCCGGGGCGAGCGCATTATTGACGGCGTTTTACTCTTTGCCCCGCCACTGGCGGGCTTTGGCATGCAGTACGCCATCACGCAACACTGGCATTATGGCCCGGCATTTAGCGCACTGGGCTTTGGTCTTTTCTACCTGGCGCTGGCGATGCTGGCGCTTAAACGCTTCCCGGCGACCGCAAAACCGCTGGTACTGGCGGCGCTGGCGCTCGGCGGCGCGTTTGCCACGCTCGCCATTCCGCTGGCGCTGTCGGCGCGCTGGACGGCGATGGCCTGGGCGCTGGAAGGGCTGGGGATTTTGTGGCTCGGCGCGCAGCAAAATCTGCGCCGCATGAGCTACAGCGGCAGCGCCTTACTGCTGCTGGCGTTGTGCAGCGCGCTGTGGGCGGCGGCGGACGGCATTAACGCCGTGTCGACGTTGCTGATCTTCGCCGTGCTCAGCGCATGCTGGCTGGCAGCCTCCTGGTTGTGGCGTGGTCTGCGGCAAGAGGGAAGCTGGCTATTGCTGGTGGGCGGCATCGTGTTTTGGGGCGTTGCGCTCGGCGGGGCGTCTCAGGCTGCGCTGCCATCTTCTGTGGACAATGGGTTTGGCGTGCTGACGTTGCTGGCGCTTTCCGTATGGTTATGGCGTGCGGGCAGCTTGCGCTGGTCGTGGCCGGAACTGGGTTACGCCCGCTGGCTGTTATGGCCGGGAATGGCAGCCATGCTGGTCTGGCAGATTATGACCCAGGGGCACCTGCTGGCAGCGGGCTGGCCGAATCTGGCCTGGTGTGTTGCGCTGCCTGCCGCGTTCCTGCTGCTTTATCGCGAGAAAGAAACGATACCCGCACGGGTGTCGCAGGGGCTGCATATCGCGTTGTTATGGATGTTGCTACTGGCGGCAGGTACTGAGCTGTGGTGGTTCGTCGATGGGCTGGCGTGGGGGAACGAACCCTGGCAGCTCGGGCTGCCCATGGCGGCGGGTGGTGTGGTGATTGTGTTGGCACTGGCGGCTATTCGCCGTCAGTTCTGGCCGTGGCGCGTCTGGCCTGCGCTGTATGGCGCGCTGGGATTATTACCGCTGATCCCTGTGCTGCTGTGTTTGCTGGTGTATGCCAATCTGAGCGACGGGGTGGTGATGGGCATGACCTATCTGCCGATTATTAACCCGCTGGAAGAGGGCGCGGCGTTTGCACTGCTCGGCGTCTGGCTGTACAGCCGTTTTGCCGAAGCGCACTATCCGGCCATTGCACCGCAACTCTGGCGTGCGCGCCCGTGGGTGCTGGCGGCGCTTGGTTTCTGGTGGCTAAACGGTGTGTTACTGCGCCTGCTGGCTTATTACGGCGACGTGGCCTGGGAGAGTGAAAGCCTGTGGCAGTCGCGATTGATTCAGACCAGCTTTGCGCTGTTCTGGATGCTGATCGCGCTGGTAATGATGATCCGCGCCACCCGTCAGCATACGCGCCAGCAGTGGTTGTGCGGCAGTGTGTTGCTGGGCGTGGTGCTGCTCAAATTAATGCTGGTTGACAGCGCCGGCGGCGGTGGGCTTTCGCGTGCAATTGCCTTTATTGGCGTGGCGGTTCTGGTGCTGATTGTGGGGTATTTTTCACCCCTGCCGCCAAAAGCCGTGCGGGAAGAGGACAAGGGAGAAGAGCAATGAAAAAGTGGCATGGATTACTACTGGCCGCACTGGTGACAACTGCAGGCGCGGCGATAAGCAGTGAAGCTGTTCCGGATTCACCGCAGGATTACGCGTTTGGCGCGACACTCGATCTATCGCAACCGGCATCCTGGTATCGCGTCGATCTGCCACAGGATACTTACGCGCAGAGCGTCTGGCCGGATCTGCGTGATGTGCGGGTGTTTAACCACGATGGCGAGCGTGTGCCGTTTACGCTGGAAACACAGCGTGCCACCGCGCGTGCGCCAGAGCCTGTTGCGCTGCGCGTGTTCCCGCTGGATACGTCGCCAGTTGACACTGGCACAGAAGGGCAGAATGTGGTGCGTTTGCACTCCTCGTCCGGCGTCGATATTCGTATTGAAGGCGAGCCCGACGAGGTGGTCGGGCAGAGCTATTTGCTGGCGTTCCCGGAAAATACGCCAGAAAACTTCACTCTCGGGCAACTGAAGCTGGCCTGGTCGGAGCCCGTAAAAAACTGGCGTGACAAAGTGACGCTCTTTTTCAGCAGCGATATGCGCAACTGGACGACATTGCAGCAAGACATACCAGTGATGGAGCTGGCGAGCGGCAGCGATCGGTTGACGCTCGATCAGATTAACCTCGACCAGCCCATGCCTGCCGATGGTGTACGTTATTTGCTGATGGTGTTTGATACTCCGAACCTGCCAGTGACGATTACGCAGGTCACCGCGCGACCTGGTAGTGAGCCAACACCGCTGGAACAGGTGAAGATGGCAGGCCGCGAACAACGGATTTCCGCAACCGAAGCACAGTATCAGTGGACGCAACCGCAGCCATTAAGCGCGCTATCGGTGAGGCTTGCTGAAGAGGGCGTGTTGCCGGTGGCGATTGACTGGCGTAGCAGCGCCAATGGCGAGTGGAAACCGTTAAGTAAAACGGTGCTGTGGGCGCTTAATGGGCGTGTTTCCGCGCCGCTCAGCCTGCCAGGCGATGTCGTGCAGGCGGTGCGCATCACCACGCTTGATGCCCGTTTACCCGAAGCATTGCCGCAGGTGACCGGCAGCCGCGACCGACAATCGCTGGTCTTTAATGCGCAGGGCAAGGGGCCGTTTATGCTGGCGTGGGGTAACCGTGCAGCGGCGCCTGCTGCGGTGACAATGGAAGGCCTGATCCCGGAAGCGTTGCGTAAACAGCTCGATCTTACGGCGATACCGGAAGTGCAGGTGCAGGATCGGGTGGCGCTTGGCGGCGAGGAACGGCTAACGGCGACATCACCAGCAGAGCGCCAGCAGACGTGGAAAGCTTTGCTGGTGTGGGGTGTCTTACTGTTGGGGGTTGCGGTGCTGGTATGGATGGCTCTGCGTATCTGGCGTGAAGTGAAGGCACGCGAATAACGATCCGCTTGTTAAGGGGGCGGTATTGGTTTCGCCCCTGAACGCTGTGCCGGAACTTAACAAGCAGCCGCGGCCCATAGAGTTTGTTTGCCATCCAAAGACAATAAGGCCGATTCAAACTTGTTGATGACGACGCCCACCGGGCGTTGTTTTCAGCTTTCCATAAAAAAGGCCCGCAGTGCGGGCCTTTATCAATGCAGCCAATTACAGGCTGGAGACGTTTTCGCTCAGGTATTTTGCCACGCCGTCCGGAGAGGCGTTCATCCCTTCTTTACCTTTTTCCCACTGAGCCGGGCAAACTTCGCCGTGCTCTTCGTGGAACTGCAGCGCGTCAACCATGCGCAGCATTTCATCGATGTTACGGCCCAGCGGCAGGTCATTGACGACCTGGTGGCGCACGATGCCGTTTTTGTCGATCAGGAAAGAACCACGCAGGGCAACGCCCGCGTCCGGATGCTCGATACCGTAAGCCTGCTGAATTTCACGTTTGATGTCAGCGACCATCGCGTATTTCACCGCGCCGATACCGCCTTTCTCAACCGGCGTGTTACGCCATGCGTTGTGAACAAACTCGGAGTCGAAAGAGACACCAACCACTTCCACACCGCGGCTTTTGAACTCTTCGTAACGTTTGTCAAAAGCGATCAGTTCAGACGGGCAAACGAAGGTGAAGTCCATCGGCCAGAAGAACAGCACGGTCGCTTTACCGTTGGTGTGCTGTTTGAAGTTGAAGTTTTCAACAATTTCACCGCTGCCCAGAACGGCTGCGGCAGTAAAATCCGGTGCCTGACGAGTAACCAGTACCATATGTACTCCTGTGATTTACAAGGTTAATAGAACGCAACGCGGGCCAGTATAGGGAGAGGGGTAGGGTAGCTCAAAGCGCCACTGACAATCGCTGGTATAGGTTTTATCTATCGATTGCTTCTGTAATTACGCTTTCCAAAATAGCGTAATGCCCACACAGTGCAAGCGTTAAAGCTGCTGATCTTTGGCCTGCGCCATCATGCGCGGATAGAACGCCCAGAATTGCGACTCCAGCGCGGCGTAGTTGGCGTCCAGATCCTGCCAGGAGTCACGCAGTGCGTCCAGCCGCGGGCGACGGTTCGCCATGCCGTTAAGCACATTCTGGATAAAGGCCATCTCGCGGTAGCGCTCCAGCCAGCGCTCTGACCAAAGGTAATTGTTCAAATTAACAAATCGCGGCGGAGAATCAGGCAGGATCGTCGCCACCTGCGCACGGGCGTAGCGAACAAAATCCACCAGCGGGAAATCCGGCGAGATTTGCGCCCAGTGGCGGGAGAGGAAGTGATCCCACATCACATCCAGCGTGATCGGCGCAACCCGGCGGGTTTCGGGGCGGAACCACTCGCGGGCGGTTTTGACTTCCGGCAGGTTGTCGGTCATGACGTCGATACGGCGATGCATCTGGATCCCGTCAACGATCTCCACCGGGTAGAGGTCTTGTGGGTTGCCGCGAACAAAATCCGCCAGCAGGTTGCCGGGCAGGGAACTGTCGGCAAGATGGGCTAAGTGCAGGTGTGCTAAAAAATTCATGCTTATTGTTTGTCCAAAAGCGGCTAACGGTTGCAGCGAAGGGGCGTGGGCACTAGACTACCCGCCTCTTAAATATGTATCGAGTTAGTGTCATGCGCGTTGCCGATTTTTCCTTTGAATTGCCCGAATCCCTGATTGCCCACTATCCGCAGCCTGAGCGCAGCAGTTGCCGCTTGCTGTCGCTGGATGGCCCAACAGGCGCGCTGACGCACGGTACTTTCACCGATTTGCTCGACAAGCTCAACCCCGGCGATCTGCTGGTGTTTAATAACACCCGCGTAATTCCTGCACGCCTGTTCGGCCGTAAAGCCAGCGGCGGCAAGATTGAGGTACTGGTTGAGCGTATGCTCGACGATAAACGTATTCTGGCACATATTCGCGCATCTAAAGCGCCGAAACCGGGCGCGGAACTGCTGCTGGGTGATGCGGAAGATATTCAGGCGACGATGGTGGCGCGCCATGACGCGCTGTTCGAAGTCGAGTTTCACGACGAACGCCCGGTGCTAGATATCCTTAACGCAATCGGCCATATGCCGCTGCCGCCCTATATTGACCGCCCGGATGAAGACGCGGACCGTGAACTCTACCAGACCGTGTACAGCGAGAAGCCTGGCGCGGTGGCCGCACCGACGGCAGGGTTGCATTTTGATGAACCGCTTCTGGAACGTCTGCGTAATAAAGGCATCGAGATGGCGTTTGTGACGCTGCATGTGGGGGCGGGAACTTTCCAGCCGGTGCGCGTAGACAGCATTGAAGACCACATTATGCATTCCGAATACGCCGAAGTGCCGCAGGAGGTTGTTGATGCGGTGCTGGCGGCAAAAGCGCGCGGCAATCGGGTTGTCGCCGTGGGAACCACGTCCGTGCGTTCGCTGGAAAGCGCCGCGCAGGCAGCAAAAAAAGATCTGATCGAGCCGTTCTTCGGCGATACGCAGATTTTCATTTATCCGGGTTACCAGTACCGGGTGATTGATGCGCTGGTCACCAACTTCCACTTGCCGGAATCGACGCTGATCATGCTGGTTTCCGCCTTCGCCGGGTATCAACACACCATGAATGCGTACCGCGCCGCAGTTGCAGAGAAATATCGCTTTTTTAGTTACGGGGATGCGATGTTTATCACGTACAATCCGCAAGCCATTTTAGAGCGTCCTTAACAACGCTATACGTACTGCGTGTACGCTCCGGTTGCTGCACGCTGTGCGTGCCCAAATTGGCTGCGCCAATACGCCTTGAGTGCGTATTGGTTAATTCGAAGTTGTGGAGTGATTCCGCAACGGGATAGTTATCATCAGACTGTTTCTCTGATGCTGGAGAAGAAATGAAATTTGAACTGGATACCACTGACGGACGCGCCCGCCGCAGTCGTCTGGTGTTTGATCGCGGCGTGGTTGAAACGCCCGCGTTTATGCCTGTAGGCACTTACGGCACCGTAAAAGGGATGACGCCGGAAGAAGTTGAAGCCACCGGCGCGCAGATTATCCTTGGCAACACCTTCCACCTGTGGCTGCGCCCGGGTCAGGAGATCATGAAGCTGCACGGCGATCTGCACGACTTTATGCAGTGGAAAGGCCCAATCCTTACCGATTCCGGCGGTTTCCAGGTGTTCAGCCTTGGCGACATCCGCAAGATCACCGAAGCGGGCGTGCACTTCCGTAACCCGATCAACGGCGATCCTATTTTCCTCGATCCCGAAAAATCGATGGAGATTCAGTACGATCTCGGTTCCGATATCGTGATGATCTTCGACGAATGTACGCCGTATCCGGCGGACTGGGATTACGCGAAACGCTCTATGGAGATGTCCCTGCGCTGGGCGAAACGCAGCCGTGAGCGTTTTGATGGGCTGGGTAACAAAAACGCGCTGTTCGGTATTATTCAGGGCAGCGTTTACGAAGATTTACGCGATATCTCGGTCAAAGGTCTGGTAGAGATTGGCTTTGATGGCTACGCTGTCGGCGGTCTGGCTGTGGGCGAGCCGAAAGAAGATATGCACCGTATTCTGGAGCATGTCTGCCCGCAAATCCCCGCAGACAAACCACGATACCTGATGGGCGTCGGTAAACCAGAAGATCTGGTTGAAGGCGTGCGACGCGGCATTGATATGTTTGACTGCGTGATGCCGACGCGCAACGCCCGTAACGGTCACCTGTTTGTGACCAATGGCGTGGTGAAAATCCGTAACGCGAAATATAAAAGCGATACCGGCCCGCTTGATAGCGAGTGTGATTGCTATACCTGTCGCAATTATTCTCTTGCTTACTTGCATCATCTCGACCGTTGCAACGAAATATTGGGCGCGCGTCTCAATACCATTCATAACCTGCGGTATTATCAGCGTTTAATGGCTGGTTTACGCAAGGCTATCGAAGAGGGTAAATTAGAGAGCTTCGTCGCGGATTTTTACCAGCGTCAGGGGCGGTCTGTACCACCTTTGAACGTTGATTAATTTAATAATGAGGGAATTTGAATGAGCTTTTTTATTTCTGATGCGGTAGCAGCAGCAGGCGCACCGGCAGCCCAAAGCCAGTGGACGTTGATTCCGATGCTGGTGGTGTTCGGTCTGATTTTTTACTTCATGATCCTGCGCCCGCAGCAAAAACGCACGAAAGAGCATAAAAAGCTGATGGACTCCATCGCCAAAGGTGATGAAGTGCTGACCAATGGTGGTCTGATCGGCCGCGTGACCAAAGTAGCAGACACTGGCTACATTGCTATCGCACTGAACGACACCACCGAAGTGGTAATCAAACGTGACTTCGTAGCTGCCGTTCTGCCGAAAGGCACGATGAAGGCGCTGTAATCTATTGTTTTCCCAAAGGGAACTGCCGTGTTAAACCGTTATCCTTTGTGGAAGTACATTATGCTGGTCGTCGTCATTATCGTCGGCCTGCTTTACGCACTTCCCAACCTGTATGGTGAGGATCCGGCTGTTCAGATCACTGGCGTGCGCGGTGTCGCCGCCAGTGAGCAAACGCTGATCCAGGTCCAGAACGATCTACAAAAAGAAAAAATCAACGCGAAGTCTGTGGCACTGGAAGAGGGCGCGATTCTTGCTCGCTTCGATTCTACTGATACGCAGCTGCGCGCCCGTGAAGTGCTGGTCAGCGCATTAGGCGATCAGTATGTTGTCGCGCTTAACCTTGCTCCGGCAACACCACGCTGGTTGACCGCCATTAAAGCCGAACCGATGAAACTCGGTCTCGATCTGCGCGGCGGTGTGCACTTCCTGATGGAAGTGGATATGCAAACAGCGCTCAGTAAACTGCAGGAACAAAACATGGACAGCCTGCGCAGCGATCTGCGCGACAAAGGCATTCCTTACACCACCGTGCGTAAGGAAGATAACTATGGCCTGAGCATTCAGTTCCGCGACAGCGCGGCGCGCGATCAGGCGAATGCTTACCTGACAGCCCGCCACCGCGATCTCGTTATCTCCAATCAGGGCGACAACGTACTGCGCGCCGTGATGAGCGATGCTCGTCTGAGCGAAGCCCGCGAATATGCCGTTCAGCAGAACATCAATATCCTGCGTAACCGTGTAAACCAACTGGGCGTGGCTGAGCCACTGGTACAGCGCCAGGGTGCTGACCGTATCGTGGTTGAGCTGCCGGGGATTCAGGATACCGCGCGTGCGAAAGAGATTCTGGGCGCCACTGCGACGCTGGAATTCCGCCTCGTTAACAGCAGTGTGGATGCTTCCGCCGCCGCCGCTGGCCGCGTACCGGGTGACTCCGAAGTGAAACAGACGCGCGAAGGTCAGCCCGTTGTGCTGTACAAACGCGTGATCCTGACCGGTGACCATATCACCGACTCCACGTCCAGCCAGGATGAGTACAACCAACCGCAGGTTAACATTTCACTGGATAGCGCGGGTGGCAACATCATGTCTAACTTCACTAAGGACAATATCGGTAAACCGATGGCGACCTTGTTTGTGGAGTACAAAGACAGCGGTAAAAAAGATGCCAACGGACGTGCGGTGCTGGTGAAACAGGAAGAGGTGATTAACATCGCCAATATCCAGTCTCGCCTCGGCAACAGCTTCCGTATTACCGGTATCAGCAACCCGAACGAAGCGCGTCAGCTCTCCCTGCTGCTGCGTGCCGGTGCGCTGATTGCGCCGATTCAGATTGTTGAAGAACGCACCATTGGCCCAACGCTTGGTTCGCAGAACATCACGCAGGGTCTGGAGGCGTGCCTGGCAGGTCTGGTGGTTTCCATCATCTTTATGATCTTCTTCTATAAGAAGTTTGGTCTGATCGCCACGTCCGCGCTGATTGCCAACCTGGTGTTAATTGTCGGCATTATGTCGTTGTTGCCTGGCGCAACGCTGACGATGCCGGGGATTGCGGGTATCGTGTTAACCCTTGCGGTGGCGGTGGATGCTAACGTCTTGATAAACGAACGTATTAAAGAAGAGCTGAGCAATGGCCGTTCGGTGCAGCAGGCGATTCATGAAGGTTATCAGGGCGCGTTTTCATCCATTTTCGATGCGAACGTCACCACGTTGATCAAAGTGCTTATCCTGTACGCGGTAGGTACTGGTTCAATTAAAGGGTTTGCGATCACTACCGGTATCGGTGTGGCGACCTCAATGTTCACCGCTATTGTCGGTACCCGTGCCATCGTCAACCTGTTGTACGGCGGCAAACGCATTAACAAGCTGTCTATCTGAGGAGTGCGTTGTGGCACAGGATTATACTGTTGAACAATTGAACCACGGCCGTAAAGTCTGGGACTTTATGCGCTGGGACAACTGGGCTTTTATCATTTCCGGCGCGCTGCTGATCCTCTCCATCGTTGTGATGGGTGTTCGCGGCTTTAACTGGGGCCTGGATTTTACCGGTGGTACGGTTATTGAAATCTCGCTGGAAAAACCAGCGGATATGGATTTGATGCGTGACGCGCTGGAGAAAGCGGGCTTCCAGGAGCCGCTGCTGCAAAACTTCGGTAGCAGCCGCGACATCATGGTACGTATGCCGCCTGCTCAGGGCGAAACTGGTGGCCAGGTGCTGGGAAGTAAAGTCGTTAGCGTGATTAACGAAGCGACCAGCCAGAATGCCGCTGTAAAACGTATTGAGTTTGTCGGTCCGAGCGTGGGCGCTGATCTGGCGCAGACCGGTGGGATGGCGCTGCTGGTCGCGTTGATCAGTATTCTGGTTTATGTCGGTTTCCGCTTTGAGTGGCGTCTGGCGGCGGGCGTGGTTATCGCGCTGGCGCACGACGTTATTATCACGATGGGCGTACTCTCGCTGTTCCAGATTGAGATTGACCTGACCATCGTGGCGTCGCTGATGTCGGTAATTGGTTACTCGCTTAACGACAGCATCGTGGTATCTGACCGTATTCGTGAGAACTTCCGCAAGATCCGCCGCGGTACGCCATACGAGATCTTTAACATCTCTCTGACGCAAACATTGCACCGTACGTTGATCACGTCCGGTACGACGTTAGTCGTGATTTTGATGCTTTATCTCTTTGGCGGCGCGATGCTGAAGGGCTTCTCACTGACCATGCTTATCGGTGTTTCCATCGGTACGGCTTCGTCTATCTATGTCGCGTCTGCTCTGGCGCTGAAAATGGGGATGAAGCGCGAGCATTTACTGCAGCAGAAAGTGGAAAAAGAAGGGGCGGATCAGCCGTCTATTCTGCCGTAATCATTCGTTGCACAGAACAAACCGCAGCCATGTGCTGCGGTTTTTTTTATCTGTAGTATTTTTTCTATTTATAATAAAAGAGTGTTTATTTATTAAAGATATTAATCTGCTTTTTTTATTTTTATAAAATGTGAGCGCCTTTCCTTTATTCAATATTCATTCTGCATTGCCATTTTTTTTTGTTAAAGTGCGAGAACTCGTAATGCTATGGCTGTGACCAGAGATTTGTAAGCGTGTTGAAACCTAAAAAAGTGTTGATTGCTGATGATCACCCTATTTATTTAATGGGGATGCGAACGTTGCTCGCACCACTTTCCGCGCAATACCTCATTATTGATGAAGCCAGGACCGCCGATGAAGTTGTGGCAAAGCTGGAGCAGCACGCAACCGATATTCTGATAACCGATCTCAGCATGCCCGGAGAACGATACAACGATGGTCTGGCGCTCATTCAATTATTAAAAAGACGCTGGCCAGATTTGCTGATAATTGTCGTTTCGATGATCAATAACCCCGGAATTCAGCACTCGTTACTCCGTCTCGGAGTGCACAGAGTATTAAATAAAGCCAGTTTGTCGACAAAGCTATTACAGACATTGCAAGCGCTCACCTCGCCTGCTATTTCCCCAAAAACGAATACGCCGCAATTGGACGCTGTAGCGCAACTTGAGGTGAGGCTAACGCCAAAAGAGAATGAGGTGCTGCGCCTGTTACTGCGCGGTATGACAGTGAACGATATCAGTACCCGGCTTAACAGGACGAAACAAACCGTCAGCGCACAGAAAAAAAGTGCCATGCGTAAACTGGGTGTCACCTCCGAGTACGAACTCTATCAATACTTACAGCAAATTGGATTAACAAGTTAACAACACGGAGTTTGTTATGCATGGAATGCAGACACTACTTGCGACGTACAGTGCTAAACAGCAGCGCACTCTCGCCCAACAGCTGCGTTTTTGCAGTGATTTAAATATCGCTACTGTGAATATAAGCGATGCGCATGATGCGCTTTCCCGTCACGTCTGGCACGCGCTACTGGTCGATTTAAGCGAGAATGCAAATTCAGGTGTTGCATTAGTTGAGAAGCTACTCGCAGCGGAACTGGCAGGAGAATTAACACTACCTCCGTTATTACTGGCCTGCACAGACGATGAACAGGCGGAAACAGAATCAATGCTGCGTCTGAAAGGTTTCGATCATATTTTGTATTTTCCTTTATCTGAAGCACGCTTACGCTGCGTATCTCAATCGAGGGATATGGCGCAACCGGAACTGCATGAATTACATAAGCTGGCGAATCATCAGCAGCCAGTCATTGATGCAATGCTCCCTAAACTTTTGCAAGCGTTGGCCAGTGATATTCAACAACTCGAAATCATCGCGCGGGCTGGAACACTTCTTCAGATCGCCAGGCTTGCCCACCGAATGAAATCTTCCTGGTATCTTTTGGGAATGCGCCGGGCGATACGCCGCTGCATTGTGATGGAACAATTGCCGAAGTTGATTGATGAGGGAGTTATAAATCAAAGGAGTATTTCTAAAATGCGTCAGCGTTTTATTTCGCTCATGTTTAAAGATTATAAGCAACTGGTTTTATTATTGGGTTGATTTACTGTGAGTATGCTCGCGTCGAATTATTAATAGGTTTTACGTATTGCATCGACCAGCAATTGCAAACGGGAAAAGCGAATGTCTTCTTTTATTTTTCACCGTATTAAGTGGTGCATCTTTTTATTATCGCTCCTCTTTACTTGCTGCCTCGTAGTTAATGCTCATCCGACAAATATCGCTTTTTATACAGCCGATATTTCCGGCAGCAGAGCAGCAGAAAAGCAAATAGCTCAAGCAACGCCTCCTGTCGGGTCGGCAGTCGTGAACACGTTTCCGGTGAATAATGCTGGGTTTGCTGCGCAAAAGAGCGTGTTCTGGCAGGGCGGACGTCGTCATATCAAGGTCATTAGCCTGATGATGTTGGCGATTGTTGTCATCTCGATGCTGTGGATTATTTCGCTCAGACGCCAGGTCAACCAGCGCATACGTATGCAGCAGCGGCTTAAAGAGCAACTCTCCTGCATGAGCAATATGATGTTTTCCGTCCCCTGGCCGGTTGCGGTGCGTAATCTGCGCGGGGAGCTTGTCAGTTGTAATAGCCGCTATCTGGAAGAGATGAACGTCACGCGCGAAGAGGTGTATGGGAAAACCGTCGATGTTTTGCCTTTGCCGGATTTCATGATCCGTGAGTTTCACCGGGACTACCAACGGGTGATTACCACAGGTGTCCCGCACATGCGTGACAGGTTGCTGATGTTTAACCACTCTGCGCAATCACGCACTGTTTTTTACTGGATTATTCCTTTTCACGGGAGCGATGGCAGAAACAATGGTGTTTTAAGTGGCTGGATAGACATGACCGAGCGGCAGGAATTTATTCAGCAATTGAATGAAGCGAGGGATGAAGCCGTAGCGGCAAACCGGGCGAAGACGAATTTTCTCTCGGTGATGAGTCATGAAATTCGCACGCCGTTAAACGCAATCCTGGGCATTCTGGAACTGCAAATTAAACAGAATGTGCTGGCGCAACAGTCACAGCCCATGCTGGAAGTTGCGCACGATGCCGCAAAAAATTTACTCGCTGTCGTGGGAGATATCCTGGATATTTCACGGATTGAATCGGGTCGTATGGCAATAGCGCCGCGAAAAGAGGAGCTGATTGCGTTGACACGCTCGGTGGCGCTGTTATTCAAAGAGGCGACCGATCAAAAACAGCTAACTATTAATATGCACGTCGAAGGTGGCGATCGGTGTCTGCTAAAAATTGACCCTCATCGTTATAAACAGATCCTTTCTAACCTGCTAAGTAATGCGGTTAAATTTACTCGCAAAGGTTCAATAGAGGTTATTCTAAAACATGAACCGGCTGTTGAGGGGATGATTGCGGTTTCGCTGACCGTTAAAGACACCGGCATTGGGATTACGCCCGAAGACCAAAAAAGGCTTTTTGAACCCTTCACCCAGTTGGGTTCCGATAAAGACGCCTCGCGGCTCGGCTCAGGGCTGGGGCTGTTTATCTGCCGTACCCTGTGTGAACTGATGAAAGGCGAATTAACGCTGGAAAGTACTCCAGGCGTAGGTACTGCGGTCCATGTGCGCCTGCGCCTGCCTGCTGTGGCGATAAA
Source organism: Kosakonia sp. SOY2 (assembly GCF_027109175.1). NCBI lineage: Bacteria > Pseudomonadati > Pseudomonadota > Gammaproteobacteria > Enterobacterales > Enterobacteriaceae > Kosakonia > Kosakonia sp. SOY2. The sequence continues at coordinate 2,526,057 of NZ_JAPVXH010000001.1, read as the reverse complement.
TCCCGCTGAGCTCGTGTCGATTGCGCCAGTATGGCGCCCATCTTGTGGCGTTAAACGGGTACTCATTGTTGATGATTACCCGCCGAACCTTATGTTGTTGCGTCATCAACTCGAATTTCTCGGTCATCAGGTCAGCGAAGCAACGAATGGAGAAGAAGCGCTAACCCTTTGGCTGATGACCCGCAATTACGATTACATACTGATTGATTGCAACATGCCGGTGATGGATGGTTTCACGCTTGCAAAGCTGATACGTGCGGAAGAGCTGCGCTCCGCAGAGACGCGTGCAACCCTGTTGGGGTTTACCGCCATTGCGCAAGCAGAGGTTGTTGAACAGTGCATCGCGGCAGGAATGGATGGCTGTTTGTTCAAGCCCTGCAGTCAGGAAGTTATCAATAAATGGATTAAATAACCGGTGATAATTTTAAAGTTCTACATAAAGGCCTGAGTGGGAAAATACAGAGGCCTTTTCATTTACCGGGTAATAGATTAAATGCGGGACGGCGATTTACATGGCGATATCAAACATCCGCGTCTGAAATAATAAACAGTAAAGCTGGCAATCTGTTCGCACATTTAATTTTCCCATGGCGCGGAGTTTATGTGCGCTGACTGTTTTAATACTGATATTCATGCGTTTGGAAATCGTTGTTAACGAAAGCCCGCGGCATAGTAAGCGTAAAACCTCACTTTCGCGCGTTGACAATTCCTGCGGTGCCAGCGCATCGCGGCGGAAAAGTGAATCCATTAGCCCTCGTTCAATATAGACTTCGTCCATCAGCACGGTAGTAATGGCACGCCAGAGCGTTCGTTCGCTGGTGTTACGGCTGATATAGCCTTTGGCACCCGCCTCCAGCGCAATACGAATAAGATTCGTATTGTTATAAGGGGATAAAACGATGGTTTTTGTATTGGGATAACGGCTTGAAATCCATTTCACCAGCGCAACGCCATCGAGCTCCGACACAGGGTTACCGGTTTTAATGGTGTGCAGGCCATACCCCAGAAAGAGAAGATCCACTTTTTTACTGGCGAGAATATCAAGAAGCTCTGTTTGCTCATTGGTATCACCGATAACGTCGATATCAAGTTTATCGGTATTAAGATTGCTGTTTTTTAGTGAGTTAATCATCGAGGTCATTCCCCGACGTATAATTGCATGCTCATCCACAATTAAAATATTAATGGACATAGATTAACCTCCTAAACCTGCCTGAGGAATGTAAGCGGGATAGAGAAGATACGATGTTCTATTCCTGTTTTCTATCTGACCAGTAAGAAAAATGACCATTATATTTAAGCCTGGTTTGTAAAATGTGATAAATAAACTGTCAACGTTATTTTCAGGGCTGCTCGTTATATTACTGAAATGGATAGATTCCCATTCAACAATTGTTGAGGTGATGAGTCAGGTTATTCGTATTATCATTGCGGGTGGGGGATTGATGACGCCCCCGGCAATATCACGCAGTTTAAAAATAGTAATCCACGGAGAGTTGCCAGCGCCTGTCTGGCTGCACGCTATAAGTCTTTTTCACCTCAGCGCGGTAGATTTTTTGCCACTGAAGAGCGATATCCACCGAATTCAGGTGACGCCTTAGCTCCACAAATCCCATATTTTTCTGGCGCTGCAAATCCCGCTGCCAAATCAGATTGAAATCATACTGGTCGGCGATGTCTTTCCAGTATGCCTGAAATAGTGCACCACAGCGTGGTGTCAGCCCGTCTTGTGCTAACTGCGCTGTGCTGTCTGCGGGAGCGGCGGCACTCTGCGCGGCAATATAAGGGGGCGCGGCACGAAGTGCGGAGATGGCCTTTTTGCTGTCGGCACTGCCGTTATAGTGGCCCTCCAGGCGCAGAGTTAGATGGTTCTCGCCAGTCCAGGTTAAACCAACGGCTGCACGGTTACGCCACGCCGTATCCCACTGGCTTTCAGACAGCGCTTCCTGCCAGTTGAAGGGCTGGCGTCCTCCCGCCCATTCAGCATAGACCAGTGCGGAGCGCGACAGCACCCGCGAAAGATTTACGCCCAACTGTGCAGAGCGGTGTTCTTCCTGCAGCAGCAACAATTGCGGATTAAGGTTTTCGGCAAAGCGATAGCTTCCCGCCAGTAAGACGCGTTCCCGGGGATTACTGGCATTCCAGTCCAGGCTGGCGCTGTTCTGCCGCCGGCTGGCACTGATTTTTGGCGACCAGATCACCGTTGCAGCCGCCTTATCCCAAAACTTTTGCAAACGGATCATCGCATTGCCCAGACGGTTACTGCGCAACGACTCCGGATCGGCCGAAATGGCTGAACGCACCGTACCGCGCCCAAGAAAGTCAGTAGGGTTGTAGCCCAGCGCAACGCCATAACGGGTGTTAATGCGCCCGACATCGACGGAAGCCTGAGAGGTCAGCGCATGGCTAAGCCAGGCTTCACGCAACGTATTGATATTGCGGTTTTGGCGCAGATGACTGGAGAAACGGCTGTCGAAGCGGTTCGAAAGTACAACCCGCCAGTTGCGTAACAGGTTTTTGTCCCAACGCATATCCAGTGACACGCGTTGTTCTTTGGCGCTGTTTTCGTTCAGGCTACCGGCAATTTCGAGTAGTGCACTCAGCGCCTTGTTTTCCACGGCGGTAAACTCGGTTTTATCCGCCAGTTCAAGCGCCGCCATGGTGCTGTCCTGCTGTGCGCTGGCAGAGGCGTTGCACAGCGCGCCGAGTGCGATGAACCAGCTTAAGTGCGCGCGCGTTGCCTTCATTGATCAGTATCCTTAAAGTGCGCCAGATAATCGCGTTGTAGCCACGCTTCCGGAACATCCCGCCAGGTAAAATTCTGCTGGCGCAGAACAGTAACAAGCTGGGCGTTGACGCCATCTATGATCACCGCCTCGGTGGGACGCACACCGCCCAGCGCGGGTTCGTAGCGACGATGCCAGGTCGTTTTCAGCAGGTTGCCATTAACGGCGTAAAACTCCGCTTTACGGCTTTTGAAATCGTTTTTATCGACCCAAAGATCCATCGAAGGGTACGGCGCGTCCGGATTGGTGGCGACCAAATGCAAGTGGTAGCAGTCGCGCATTTGCTTTTCACCATCCATGATCTGCTCTTCCGCCAGCAGGCTTGCCTTGTAATCTTCAGCCCAGTTTGCTGTTACGACATCGCCGTTAGACGCTTGCCCCAACAGGCGCTGTTGCGGGGAAATTGGCACGCTCGCCTGGCTTGCCGGGTCATAAAGCCAGAGATCGCGACCGCTTTTCAGGGTCAATTTACCCGCATCGCGTTGCGGGCTGATAAAGCGCAGCAGGCTGCGGAATTGGCCGCCATTCGGCGATGCGCGCGAGTAAAGCACCAGTTTGCTGGTGTCGTTCTGCTTGCCGTTTTTATAGCTTATGAGCGTTGTGACCAGGCTAAAGGAGCGATCCGGGTTACGCACCTCGTCGCTTTTTTTCAGGATTTGTTGCGCATCAAGCGCGGCACTTGCTGGCATAGCGGCCAACAGGAGCCACATCAGGCACAATGGTGCCAGTGGTTTCTTTTGCAATTGCATGACGTTCTTCCTTGTTAATAGATGAAGGGCAGGAGTCAGATATGGCGCAGCGCCTCGACGATCGAGACATTCGCCGCGCGGTGTGCAGGCCACCACGATGAGATCACGGTTATTAGCAACAACACACCGACCACACTGCTAATCATTGCCCACTCTCCCCACACGCTGATATGGATCCTGATTGGCACTGTCACGCCGGGAGGCTGCCAGGTAAGCCCGGCGTGATTAATCAGAAACGCCAGCAATAAAGAGACGATGACCCCGATAATCGAGCCAAACATCCCCAGGAGCGAGCCTTCGCTGAGGAACAGGCGCTGGATATCACGCCGTTTCTGCCCGACAGCACGCAGCGTACCAATCTCCACCGTGCGCTCCATTACCGCCATTCCCATGGTGTTAGTTACGGTAAATAATGCGATGGCGAGGATAAGAACCAGCATGAAATTGAGCATATTGGCGAACATTTTCAGCACCTGGTTATACAACGGTTGTAGCTCGGTGAAGTCGTATACTGCCAGTGGGTAATCCGCGAGTTCGCTGGTAAAAAGCTGCTGGAGACGCGCTCGCGCTGCCGCCAGTTGCGAGGTGCTGTGCAGTTGCAGGATGATTGCCGTCACGCCTGGCGTCTCCTGACCAAACAGCAGTTGTTGCGCCTGGTGCAGGTGGATGCCAACGAAGCTATCATCCAGCTCGCGAGCGGGTTGCGGCTGAATCCCTTCCACTTTGACGCGCACAATATTTGGCGCACCGTTACCGGAAGCCGCCAGCAGTTCGATGTAATTATCACTGTCCGCAGCGTGTGCCTGCCGCGCTTGTTGCGACAGTTGCAAAAGATCGCTTGGGAGATCGGCGGCGTGGTTCTCTTTGGCTGGTAGAGCACTGCAAGGCTGGTTTCTGGCGAGGTTGCACAGTTGCAGCAAACGCGCCAGACCGCCGCCAATAAATGCCGAATCCGCTGCGGCACCAGAGTATATCTGGCGGTTTTGCAGGAAATCCCCGAGATGGTATTCGTCCCATTTGTTCAGTTGCACTTTTCCTGCGGCTTCACTGCCGTAAATAAGTGCCGGAGGTGACGTCCCGACCGCATAATGCCCGGCGATGCCTGTCAGCATGAGCACTGGTGTGCTGACGGTGAGCATTGGTTGCAGTACCGGATCGTGGGCAATGATATCCATCACTTTCTGATAATGGCGGATGCTGTATTGCGCCGGGTTTCCCGTACCGTGCAGTAAATAATCCCGATGCTGAATTTGCAGATGACCGGTGCTACGCACAAAAGTCGTTTGCAAACTGTATTTGATCGAGTGGTTATAACCGCCAAACAGCAGAATACCGACGGCGCCAACCACGATGGCGCAAAGCGTTGATAAGGTACGGCGACGGTTACGCAGAAGGTTGCGCAGCGCGTGTTTCAGCGTTTTTAGTTTCAGCATGTTCTCTCCTTATCAAGCCCCCGGGCCGTTCACACTGCCATCGTGGACGACATACAGGTCATCGGCCTCGGCAATCACCTGCGGATCGTGGGAAGAGAACACCACCGTGACGGCATGCTCCTGCTGCAAACGCCGTAACAGCTGTAAAATGGATTTGCCGGTTTTGCTGTCAAGATTCGCCGTGGGTTCGTCGGCCACCACCAGCGCTGGGCGGTGAATAAGCGCCCGGGCGATGGCGACGCGCTGGCGCTGCCCGCCAGAGAGCTGGTTCGGCAATGAATCGGCTTTATCGCCAAGGCCGACGCTCTCGAGCATGTCGTTGACCGCCTGTTTGCGCCAGGCCGCCGTTCGATGCTGTGCGAGAAGTGGAATTTCGACATTTTCACGTGCGGTCAGTACAGGGATAAGATTGAAGTTCTGGAAGATAAATCCAAGGTTACGGGCGCGAAAAGCGCTGCACTGGTCGTCATTGAGGCTGTTCATTTCGCGATCGGCAATCACCAGACGGCCACTGTCGGGCGTATCGATGCCGCCGATTAAGTTCAGTAGTGTCGTTTTGCCACTGCCGGACTGACCGGATAATACGGTAAACCGTTTTGCTGCAATGTTGAGCGTCACCTCTTTTAATGCGTCAACACGAACCTGCCCTAACAAATAACTTTTACTGACGGCCTGCATTTCAACTGCCCACATCGTTCCCTGTTCCTTAGCGTGTAATTCCTGTTTGTGTCGGCTACCGATTACGGCAGGGGGCGGAGTTTATAGATATCATTTTGCTTTGAATATATAGCCTGCTCATTAATGCTTTGATTAATTATGTTTTTCGGATAATTATCACGGCGGAACGGAAAATAGTAAGACGATCCCTACTGACAATATGCTGTCAGTAGCCCTCTGGCAGACTCGCTGTGTTGATTTTTTTAACGCAGAGGAACAGAGCATGAACACATTAGTGAATTGGTTTGAATTGCCGGTACAGCAACTGGATCGTGCGGTAGCGTTTTATGAGCATGTATTGGGCGGTCAGTTTCGCCATGAGAGCGTAGCCGGTATCGAAATGGCGGTATTTCCCCATGTCAAACCCGCCACCGGCGGTGCGCTGGTAAAAGGACCAATGTTCCAGCCGGTAAGCGGTGGTACAGTGGTTTACCTGGCGACGGCAAACCTCGCGGCTGCGCTGGAGCGCGTGCGTGAAAAGGGCGGTGAATGCTGTTTTGGCCCGGAAGTATTGCCGCAGGGCATTGGTACTATTGCCCTGATTATTGACAGTGAGGGTAACCGGGTTGGACTGCATCAACCTGCATGAACCACTGATGCCCGCGCTGAAAGTGCGGGCTTTTCCTCAACCGGATAAGTTATGAGCCGCCGTGCTGATCGATTGTTTCAGATAGTTCAGGTTTTGCGTACCCGACGTCGCGTGACCGCGGCGCTACTGGCCGAGCGGCTGGAGGTTTCTGAACGCACCATCTACCGCGACATTCGCGATTTGTCGCTCTCCGGCGTACCGATTCAGGGCGAAGCGGGTAGTGGCTACCGTTTGCTGCCCGGTTTCGATTTGCCGCCGTTAATGTTTACCGGTCTGGAAGTTGAAGCATTAATTGCCGCTATCGGCATGTTACAAACCTGGAGCGGCGATACGCTGGCACAGGCTGCCGGTTCGGCGCAGGAAAAACTTTTGGCAGTGCTACCCTACGACAAGCGCATTACGGCTGAACGCAACCGCATCGTTTCACCCAATTTTGATAAATACCCACAGGTACGCGTCTGGTTTGATGTGATGCACCAGGCGATGCGGCTGCGTCAGGAGCTGCATCTGCATTATGAAGACGATAAAGGAAAAGCCTCGGAGCGGGTGATCCATCCGTTAGGGTTGTCGTTTATGGGAAGCGTGTGGGTACTGGTGTCGTGGTGTACGTTACGCGATGACTATCGTTGTTTTCGTCTCGATCGCTGCACGTCGGTCGCTTTTACAGGCAAGACATTTACGGAACGCGCGGACAGAACGATGCAGGATTTCGTTAACCTGCAGAAAGCGCGCTTCCAATAAAAAAGCCGACCATAGGTCGGCTTTTTGCAATGCAGTGGGATTAGAAGTTGTAACCAACAACCAGGTAACCACCCCAACCGGTAGAACGCGCGCTGAAGTCGCCTGCGCCCCAGTTCAGCGTTGCATCGTCTTTGAACTGACCACCGTTATGCCAGTAACGTGCAACTACAGAGTAGTGCCAGTGATCGTAGCCCAGAGAAAGAATGTGGCTGGAAGCGATGGAGTTGTTGGTACGTTGCTGCTCGCCGTTAACATAGTAGCGACTATCGCCCAGATCTGAACCCCAGTCAAAGTTGGTAAAACCGATATAGCTCAGTTGGCCGCCCCACAGGCTGGTGATCGGCACGAAATATTTCACTTTGAAACGGTAACCGTCCCACTCGTTTTCGTTTGTGGCACCATAGTTCTGCCACTGGTATTTCGCATAGACGTTCAGGGAGAGGCTCATCGGCAGACCGGTGTCGATGTCGGTACCCAGACCCATGTACCAGGTGCTCTGGCGACCGGAGGCGTTGCGCCCCATGTCGTAAATGTAGTTGTTGGCGAAGTACCACTCTTTGAACGGACCGAAACTCAGGTCGGTTCCAGTCAGTTTATCAATAGAGAAACGCGGCTCGATTTCCATAAACAGCGGCGAACCGTGGTTCCAGATCCCCTTCGCACCGGTGTTACCACCGAAGAAGACCGGCGCATCCAGGTAGCCGTAGAAATCAAACCAATCTTTCTTGGCGAACGCTTCATATTCCAGATAAGTATCGTTACGCGGAACAGGTGAGAAACGAGTGTGGTAGCTGCCCACCACGTTTACGCTCTGGTGCCACCAGTCGGAAACGTATTCAGGTTTGCTGTTTTCCGCTGCGTTAGCAGTAAAAGAAGCGGAAAGCGCCAGAGCAGCACCGGCTGCGAGAATTGTTTTTTTCATCATTACGCCACTGATTGAGATCCCAGACGGGAGTGAAAGAAAGCACGCATGGAGTTTCTAAATGTTTCATATTTCTGCGCGCCTATTATAAGTATCCGCGTTCACAAAAATATGTGTTGTTTCACATTATTGACACACGCGTAATCGATTGCGTTCACGTTTGCGTGCAATAAACGACGGCGATTGTACTGGCATTTATCGATATTGCAAATTGGTGAATGTGATGAAGAGATGACAAAAAAGAAGAAAATGCATGACAGAGAGTAAGAAAGGGCGACAGCGTCGCCCCGGATGTTACTGCAAATTGGCGGGCTGGATATCATGAATGCGGACAAAGCCTAACTGTTCTGGCGTGATGCCGTTAAGTTGCAGCGGAATATCAACGTCGCTCGGTGCGAGTGTGCTGGCCGGTGCGTTAATCAGTTGGTTTTGTACATTCACCTCCTGATAGTTCTCGGTGGTACCCTGAATTTGTCCCCACTCAACGGTGCCGCTAAAAGCCGGTAACGGATCGTTTGATTCGCCCTGGATCCGCAGCACGACGCGGGTTCCCGCTGCATTCGGCGCGATATTTTGCAACGACATTCGCAGCATACCGATTTGGCTATTCAAGCGGGCGGGCGTGTTCGCACCGGGCAGCAGGTAAACGCCGCTCCCGGATTTGGCATTCAGCGTGTTTTGCTGGGTGATTTTCACCGTCTCTTTGTTCAGCTTGCTCATTTCATTATTTAGCGTACTGACACTTTGATGAAGCTGGCGAACTTCGCTTTGCTGGGCGCAGGCACTGAGGGCAAAAAGGCTTCCCAGTAACAGGGTTCTTAGGTAACGTCTTGTCATTGTGTCTGTTTCCTTGGATAGGATCTTCTCTGTAATGGTAGATCGCAACGGCCTCGTTGCCATCGATCCATTGTCTCAAAAACGGTCTGCCTTTGTTGTCATGCCAGTTCAGGGTAAAATAGATTTCAGTTAACTCTAACATCAGGACGCCGTATGCATTGCCCATTCTGTTTCGCCGTGGATACCAAAGTTATCGATTCTCGCCTGGTGGGTGAAGGTTCATCCGTTCGCCGTCGCCGGCAGTGCCTGGTCTGCAATGAGCGTTTCACCACGTTTGAAGTGGCGGAGCTTGTGATGCCGCGCGTCGTGAAAAGCAATGATGTGCGTGAACCTTTCAATGAAGAGAAGCTGCGTCGTGGCATGTTAAAAGCGCTCGAAAAGCGCCCGGTCAGCGCAGATGACGTCGAAATGGCGCTGAATCACATTAAATCGCAACTTCGCGCAACCGGCGAAAGGGAAGTGCCGAGTAAGATGATTGGCAATTTGGTGATGGAACAGCTGAAAAAGCTCGATAAAGTGGCCTATGTCCGCTTTGCCTCCGTTTACCGTAGCTTTGAAGATATTCGCGAATTTGGCGAAGAGATCGCCCGTCTACAGGACTAATCATGCACGACGAAATGTACATGGCGCGGGCGCTGAAACTGGCGCAGCGCGGGCGTTTTACAACTCACCCGAACCCGCGTGTCGGCTGCGTAATTGTCAACAATGGCGAAATTGTCGGCGAAGGTTTTCATTACCGCGCTGGCGAACCGCACGCGGAAGTTCATGCGCTGCGCATGGCGGGCGAACGGGCTCGCGGCGCGACGGCGTACGTCACGCTCGAACCGTGCAGCCATCACGGACGCACACCGCCATGCTGTGAAGCGCTGATTAATGCCGGCGTTGCGCGCGTGGTTGCCGCAATGCAGGATCCGAACCCACAGGTTGCCGGGCGTGGTTTGTATCGCTTGCAGCAGGAGGGCATTGAAGTCAGCCACGGGTTAATGATGAGTGAAGCCGAAGCGCTGAATAAAGGCTTTCTCAAACGCATGCGCACCGGGTTCCCTTACGTGCAACTCAAGCTTGGCGCGTCGCTTGATGGCCGTACCGCGATGGCCAGCGGCGAAAGTCAGTGGATCACCTCAGCGCAGGCGCGCCGTGATGTACAGCTTTTACGCGCGCAAAGCCACGCGATACTGACCAGCAGCGAAACGGTGCTGGCGGACAATCCGGCGCTGACCGTGCGCTGGGCAGAGTTAAATGCGGATACGCAGGCGCTTTACCCGCAGGAAAATTTGCGCCAACCGGTACGCATTGTTGTCGACAGCCAGAACCGGGTGACACCGCAGCATCAGTTAGTCGGCCTGCCGGGAGAAACCTGGTTTGCCCGCACGCGCGCCGATGCGCGCCAGTGGCCTGAAAATGTGCGTGAAATTATTGTGCCGGAACATAATGGCCACGCCGATCTGGTCACGCTGATGATGCTGCTCGGCAAACAGCAGATCAACAGTGTGTGGGTCGAAGCGGGTGCGCACCTTGCCGGCGCGTTACTGCAGGCAGGCCTGGTGGATGAACTGATTGTCTATCTGGCACCTACACTGTTAGGCAGCGATGCGCGCGGTCTGTGCGTGCTGCCGGGGTTATCGGCGCTTGCGGACGCACCACACTTTAAATTCAATGAGATACGTCAGGTTGGCCCGGATGTCTGCCTGCATCTCACTCATGCGTGATGCCTGCTGTAAAAGGGAAGCAGCGCGTAAAATATTATGCTAAAATCCGCCCCCCTGCGGGGTCCGAACTGAACCTGTGAAGGAAGTGTATGAACATTATTGAAGCCAACGTTGCTGCTCCGGACGCTCGCGTCGCCATCACCATTGCGCGTTTCAACAACTTCATCAACGACAGCCTGCTGGAAGGCGCGGTTGATGCGCTGAAACGCATCGGTCAGGTGAAAGATAACAACATCACCGTTGTGTGGGTGCCTGGCGCTTACGAACTGCCGCTGGCGGCAGGCGCGCTGGCCAAAACCGGCAAATATGACGCGGTGATTGCACTTGGCACCGTGATCCGCGGCGGTACCGCGCACTTCGAATATGTTGCTGGCGGTGCAAGCAATGGCCTGGCGCATGTTGCCCAGGATAGTGAGATCCCGGTGGCTTTCGGCGTGCTGACCACTGAAAGTATTGAACAAGCCATCGAACGCGCTGGCACCAAAGCCGGTAATAAAGGTGCGGAAGCCGCACTGACCGCGCTTGAAATGATTAATGTATTGAAAGCCATCAAGGCCTGATTTTTGTAAGGGGAATTCCGTGAAACCTGCTGCTCGTCGCCGCGCCCGTGAGTGTGCCGTCCAGGCGCTCTACTCCTGGCAGTTGTCCCAGAACGACATCTCTGATGTTGAATACCAGTTCCTGGCAGAGCAAGACGTTAAAGATGTTGACGTCCTGTATTTCCGCGAGCTGTTGACCGGGGTGGCGACTAATAGCGCATATCTCGATGGCTTAATGAAGCCTTACCTGTCCCGTTTGCTCGAAGAGCTGGGCCAGGTCGAGAAAGCGGTATTGCGTATCGCACTGTTCGAACTGTCCAAACGTGATGATGTGCCGTACAAAGTGGCAATCAACGAGGCTATCGAACTGGCAAAAACCTTCGGCGCTGAAGACAGCCACAAGTTTGTTAACGGCGTGCTGGATAAAGCCGCACCTGCGATCCGTCCCCACAAGAAGTGATCCGCAAGCCGGAAACTGGCGCTGCACGTTGCGCGTCGGTTCCGGCTTTTTCTTTTTTCTACAGAGGCATAACGTATGGCATGCGGCGAATTTTCCCTGATTGCCCGTTATTTTGACCGCGTACGAAATTCCCGTCGCGATGTAGAAACTGGCATCGGCGACGACTGCGCGCTACTCAATGTTCCCGAAAAACAGACGCTGGCGATAAGCGTCGATACGCTGGTGGCGGGCAACCATTTTCTGCCGGATATCGATCCGGCCGATCTGGCGTATAAAGCGATGGCATCGAATCTCAGCGATTTGGCGGCGATGGGTGCCGATCCGGCGTGGTTAACGCTGGCTCTGACGCTGCCCGAGGCGGATGAAGCCTGGCTGCAAGCCTTTAGTGATAGCCTGTTCGAACAGCTCAATTACTACGATATGCAACTGATTGGCGGCGACACCACGCGTGGCCCGCTGTCGATGACGATTGGCATTCATGGTTATGTGCCGGTTGGGCGGGCAATGAAACGTTCTGGCGCGAAGCCAGGTGACTGGATTTACGTCACCGGCACGCCAGGTGACAGCGCTGCCGGGCTGGCGATTTTGCAACAGCGTTTAGTCGTTAACGACAGTGCCGATGCACGGTATTTGCTCAAGCGCCATCTGCGACCAACGCCGCGCGTATTGCAGGGGCAGGCGCTGCGTAATCTCGCAAGTTCGGCGATTGATCTTTCTGATGGCCTGATTTCCGACCTGGCGCATGTGCTGAAAGCCAGCGGCTGCGGCGCGCGTATCGATCTGGATGCGTTGCCATTTTCCAACGCCGTTCGCCGCCATGTCATGCCGGATCAGGCACTGCGCTGGGCGCTTTCCGGCGGGGAAGATTACGAGTTGTGCTTTACCGTGCCGGAGCTGAACCGCGGTGCGCTGGATGTCGCGATTGGTCAGTTGGGTGCGCCTTTTACCTGTATCGGGCAGATCAGTGCGGATATTGAAGGGTTGCATTTCACCCGTGACGGCAAAGCCGTGACGCTTGACTGGAAAGGATATGACCACTTTGCCGCGTACTAAAGATGTGGCTAAAAGCCGTCTCAATTTACGCAACCCCTGGCATCTGCTGGCTACCGGCTTTGGTAGCGGTTTAAGCCCCATCGTTCCGGGAACGATGGGATCGCTGGCCTCGATTCCCTTCTGGTGGGCGATGACCTTTTTGCCCTGGCAGCTCTACTCGCTGCTGGTGATGTTTGGGATCTCGCTTGGCGTTTACCTCTGCCACCAGACGGCAAAAGATATGGGTGTGCACGATCACGGCAGTATTGTCTGGGATGAGTTCATCGGCATGTGGATAACGCTCATGGCCCTCCCGACCAATGACTGGCAATGGGTCGCCGTGGGGTTTGTGCTGTTCCGTATTCTGGATATGTGGAAGCCGTGGCCGATCGGCTGGTTTGATCGCAATGTTCACGGCGGAATGGGGATCATGGTCGATGATATTGTCGCCGGGATCATCGCCGCCGGGCTGCTCTATCTGATTGGCCATCACTGGCCGCCTGGCCTTATCTGAGCTTTCCCTCTCCCGGCGGGAGAGGGAGGTTTCGCGTTTACTTAAAGCCAACCACTGGATGCGGTTTATATGGCGTTTCCAGCTCGGCTATCTGCTCCGGTTTCAGCGTTAAATCTACCGCGCCCAGCAAGTCGTCCAGTTGCTCTTCACGCGATGTCCCGATAATCGGCGCGGCAACACCGGGTTTACTCAGCAGCCACGCCAGCGCGACCTGCGCGCGCGATGCGCCAATCTCTTCTGCCACACCCGCCAGCCGCTCGGCGATCTGCGCGTCGTTGTCATCCGTTTCGCTGTATAGTGTTTTGCCAAATTCATCCGACACCAGACGTGCAGTGGTTTCCCCCCACGGGCGCGTTAAACGACCGCGCGCCAGCGGGCTCCACGGAATAATCGCTACGCCCTCTTTGTAGCACAGCGGCAACATCTCGCGCTCTTCTTCGCGGTAGATCAGATTGTAATGATCCTGCATGGTGACAAAGCGCGCCCAGCCGTTTTGCTCCTGCAACGCTAACGCCTGGGCAAACTGGCGGGCATGCATTGATGATGCCCCGATATAGCGGGCCTTACCGGCTTTTACAACCTCGTCCAGCGCTTCAAGTGTCTCTTCGATAGGCGTGGTGTAATCCCAGCGATGAATTTGCAGTAAATCCACATAGTCCATGCCAAGACGCCGCAGGCTGTCGTCAATGGAGCGCAAAATTTGCGCGCGTGACAGGCCTTCGGGCAGATCGCCAACCTGGTGATACACTTTGGTCGCGACGACCACATCTTCGCGACGGGCGAAATCACGCAGCGCCCGGCCAACAATCTCTTCACTGCTGCCGTCTGAGTAGCTGTTTGCGGTATCGAAAAAGTTAATCCCGCCTTCCAGGGCGCGTTTGATGATGGGGCGGCTGCTCTCTTCGGGCAAAGTCCAGGCGTGTTTACCGCGATCCGGTTCGCCAAACGTCATGCAGCCCAGACAAAGGCGGGAAACCTTCAGGTCTGTTTTTCCTAATGTGTTGTATTGCATGGTTCCACTCCTGCTTGTCAAAACGTACGTTTAAGCATAGCAGGAGCGGATGGGGGAGGATCAGGCAAGCCAGTTTCTGATGCGGGATTCAATGCCTGCGGCATCCAGGCCTATTTCAGCGCGGGCTTCATCCTGCGTGCCCTGCGGGATAAAGAAATCCGGCAGTCCAAGATTCAGCACCGGTACTGGTTTGCGGTGAGCCATCAGCACTTCATTCACGCCGCTACCTGCGCCACCGATAATGGCGTTTTCTTCCAGCGTTACCAGCGATTCATGGTGTGCGGCGGTTTCCAGAATCAACGCCTCATCCAGCGGTTTGGCAAAACGCATATCGATAAGCGTGGCGTTCAGCGCTTCGGCGGCTTTTTCGGCCTCCGGCAATAGCGTGCCAAAATTAAGTATTGCCACTTTTTCGCCACGGCGTTTCACCACACCTTTGCCGATAGGCATTTTTTCCAGCGGTTGCAGCGGCACACCAACTGCATTACCGCGCGGGTAGCGCACCGCGCTTGGGCCATCTGCGTAGTGATAGCCGGTAAACAGCATCTGGCGACATTCGTTCTCGTCGCTCGGTGTCATCACCACCATTCCCGGGATGCAGCGCAGATACGAAATATCAAACGCCCCCTGGTGAGTCTGGCCGTCTGCGCCAACGATCCCGGCGCGGTCGATAGCGAACAGCACCGGCAGTTTCTGGATCGCCACATCATGAATAACCTGATCGTAGGCGCGTTGCAGGAAGGTGGAGTAAATCGCCACCACCGGCTTGTAGCCGCCAATCGCAAGACCTGCGGCAAATGTCACCGCGTGCTGTTCGGCAATCGCCACATCAAAGTATTGAGCCGGGTATTTGCGTGAGAACTCGACCATGCCGGAACCTTCACGCATCGCCGGTGTGATCGCCATCAGCTTGCTGTCTTTCGCCGCGGTTTCGCACAGCCAGTCGCCGAAAATCTTCGAATAGCTCGGCATGCCGCCGCTGCTTTTTGGCAGCGTTCCGCTGGTCGGATCGAATTTCGGTACGGCGTGGAAAGTGATCGGATCTTTTTCGGCCGGTTCATAACCGCGCCCTTTTTTGGTCATGATATGCAGGAACTGCGGGCCTTTCAGATCGCGCATATTACGCAGCGTCTGCACTAAACCCAGCACATCGTGACCGTCGACCGGGCCGATATAATTAAAGCCCAGCTCTTCAAAGAGCGTACCCGGCACCACCATGCCTTTGATGTGCTCTTCGGTGCGCTTAATCAGCTCTTTAATCGGCGGTACGCCGGAAAGCACTTTTTTGCCGCCTTCGCGCAGCGTGGAGTAGAGCTTGCCGGAGAGCAGCTGCGCCAGGTGATTATTCAGCGCGCCGACATTCTCAGAAATCGACATCTCGTTGTCGTTTAACACCACCAGCATATCCGGGCGGATATCACCCGCGTGGTTCATGGCTTCAAATGCCATGCCAGCGGTGATCGCACCATCGCCAATCACGCAGACGGTGCGGCGCTGTTTACCCTCTTTTGCCGCCGCGACGGCGACACCAATACCGGCGCTAATGGACGTCGATGAATGACCAACGCTCAGCACGTCGTATTCGCTTTCGCCGCGCCAGGGAAAAGGGTGCAACCCGTTCTTCTGTCGGATGGTGCCGATTTTGTCACGACGTCCGGTCAGAATTTTATGCGGATACGCCTGGTGGCCCACGTCCCAGATCAATTGATCAAACGGCGTGTTGTAGACGTAATGTAGCGCGACGGTCAATTCAACCGTGCCAAGCCCGGAGGCGAAGTGCCCGCTGGAGCGGCTCACGCTGTCGAGCAGATAGCGGCGCAGTTCGTCGCATAGCTTCGGCAGGCTCTCTTTCGGCAGCAGGCGCAACTCTTGCGTGGTATCAACCAGCGCCAGCGTCGGGTATTTGGCTATATCAAAACTCATCAGAGACTCATCGTGGTGTTTTCGTTATTTATCACGCTGGATTATGTAATTCGCCAGTGCTTCCAGTGCCGTCGTATCCAGCGACTGTGCCGCAAGCAGGCTTAAAGCTTGCCGGGCGTCGTCAATCAGGTCGCGGGCTTTTGTCCGGGCTTGCTCAAGGCCCAGTAGTGCGGGATAGGTGCTTTTCCCCAGTTGCTGGTCAGCGCCCTGGCGTTTGCCAAGCGTCGCAGTATCGCCGACAACATCCAGAATGTCATCCTGAACCTGGAACGCCAGACCAACGCATTCGGCATAGCGATCGAGCAATGGCAGGGCTTCGCGGCCTTTATCCCCAGCGCTTAGCGCGCCCATTCGCACCGCTGCGCGAATCAGCGCGCCGGTTTTGTGGCGATGGATCTGCTCCAGTTCAGCCAGCGAAACCCGCTTGCCTTCCGCTGCGAGATCCAGCGCCTGGCCGCCGCACATTCCTGCTACGCCGCTGGCGTGAGCCAGTTCCGAAACCATCGCCAGCCGGTCACGCGCATCGACTTCTGCCATTGGCGCATCTGCAAGAATGGAGAAAGCCAGAGTTTGTAACGCATCACCCGCGAGGATGGCGCTGGCTTCACCAAACTTAATATGGCATGTCGGTAAACCCCGGCGGAGATCATCATCATCCATGGCGGGCAGATCGTCGTGGATCAGCGAGTAAGCGTGAATACACTCCACCGCCGCTGCAGGCGCATCCAGCGTTTGCTGGCTAACGCCGAACATGTTGCCTGTGGCATAAACCAAAAAAGGACGCAGACGTTTACCGCCTAATAATGCGCCATAGGAAATGGCCTCAACCAGAGGAGTGTTCTGAAAGGGCAGTGGCGCGATAAATCGGCGCAGCGCTTCATTGGCCTGAGAGACACAGGCCTGTAGCTGTTGATCGAAATCCATTTATTCAGCGTCCGGAGCAAAAGGCGTAAGGGGAGCCTCTTGTGAATCAGAGAGCAGGATCTGCACGCGTTGTTCCGCTTGCTGGAGTTTCACCTGTCCCTGGCGCGCCAGCTGCACGCCGCGTTCGAATTCATTGAGTGCCTCTTCAAGCGGTAGATCGCCGCTTTCAAGACGAGTGACAATCTGTTCCAGTTCGCTTAGCGCTGTTTCAAAACTGGCCGGTGCGTCGTTTTTCTTTGGCATAGTGAATGTCTGACTCTTCTATTGTTCTGGCTCAACGTAGCTATGGTAGCGAAGTCACGGCGCTTAGCAAATAACGCGCAATGGTAATGCAATGTGCGCAGCTTTATTGCGATGGTGGTATACTCCTGCGCCTGGATGCAGCCGCGGGTATGGGGCTGCTGTACTATTTTCCTATACAGGCCCAGCCGGGCTTGCCAACGAACCATTGCCGCCATGAAGTTTATCATTAAATTGTTCCCGGAAATCACCATCAAAAGCCAATCTGTGCGTTTGCGCTTTATTAAAATTTTGACCGGGAACATTCGTAACGTTCTGAAGCACTACGACGAGACCCTCGCCGTTGTCCGCCACTGGGATCATATCGAAGTGCGCGCCAAAGATGAAAATCAGCGCCTGGCTATCCGCGACGCGCTGACCCGTATTCCGGGCATCCACCATATTCTCGAAGTGGAAGATGTTCCTTTCACCTCGCTGCACGACATTTTTGAGAAAGCGCTGGTGCAGTACCGCGAGCAGATCGAAGGTAAATCCTTCTGCGTGCGCGTTAAACGCCGCGGCAAACATGAGTTTAGCTCGATTGAAGTTGAACGTTACGTCGGCGGCGGTCTGAACCAGCATGTCGACTCTGCGCGCGTCAAACTGACTCACCCGGATGTGACGGTGAATCTGGAGATCGAAGACGATCGCCTGCTGTTAGTGAAAGGCCGTTATGAAGGTATTGGCGGTTTCCCGATCGGCACTCAGGAAGATGTGCTGTCGCTCGTCTCCGGCGGTTTCGACTCCGGCGTTTCCAGCTATATGCTGATGCGTCGCGGTTGCCGCGTACACTACTGCTTCTTTAACCTGGGCGGCGCCGCGCATGAAATTGGTGTTCGCCAGGTCGCGCACTACCTGTGGAACCGTTTTGGCAGTTCTCACCGTGTACGGTTTGTGGCGATCAACTTTGAGCCAGTGGTCGGTGAAATCCTCGAAAAAGTGGATGATGGCCAGATGGGCGTGGTGTTGAAACGCATGATGGTGCGCGCAGCGTCAAAAGTGGCTGAACGCTACGGCGTGCAGGCGCTGGTGACCGGTGAAGCACTGGGCCAGGTGTCCAGCCAGACACTGACCAACCTGCGTTTAATCGACAACGTTTCTGACACGCTGATTTTGCGCCCGCTTATCTCTTACGATAAAGAGCACATCATCGATCTGGCGCGTGAAATCGGTACTGAAGATTTCGCCCGTACCATGCCGGAGTATTGTGGTGTGATCTCGAAAAGCCCAACTGTAAAAGCGGTGAAGGCGAAAATCGAAGCGGAAGAGGAGCATTTCGACTTCTCCATCCTCGATAAAGTGGTTGCTGAAGCGAGCAATATCGATATCCGCGAAATCGCTCAGCAGACCCAGGAAACCGTGGTCGAAGTTGAAACGGTCAATGGTTTTGGCCCGAACGATGTGATCCTGGATATCCGCTCTATTGATGAACAGGATGACAAACCGCTGAAGCTGGAAGGGATCGACGTGGTTTCGCTGCCGTTCTATAAACTGAGCACCAAATTTGGCGACCTCGATCAGAACAAAACCTGGTTGCTGTGGTGCGAACGCGGCGTGATGAGCCGTCTGCAGGCGCTCTATCTGCGCGAGCAGGGTTTTACCAACGTTAAAGTTTATCGCCCATAAAAAACTGCCGGAGAGGGTGACCTTTTCCGGCAGCTTTCGCGTTACTTTGCATTGAAAGCCCGGCAGGCATCGCACCGCCGGGCTTTTTGTTTTCAGGCTTCGTAGTAGTTATAAATTCCGGCAGCCATCACCAGCTGTGATGCCACTTCGTGCGCTTTTTCGCGCCCCACTAGTAAATCAATGATCTTCAAACCAAAATCGATGGCGGTACCCGGCCCCTGGCTGGTGAGCAGATTAACGCGCGGATCCCACACGACGCGTTTATCCTGCCACTGTTCGGCGGGAATAGTCTCTTTCAGGCCTGGAAAGCCGGTCATATTGCCCAGCGGGAAAATCTCATGCGGCACCAGCACGGTGCCCGCCGCCGCACAAATTGCGGCGACGATACGGCCCGAGAGGTGAAACTGGCGCACGGTTTCCACCAGTAACGGACTATCGCGAAAACACTCCGCCCCTTTCAGGCCGCCGGGCAGCACAATCACGTCGTAATCGCCATCGGCTACTTCTACTAACGGCGCATCCGCCAGCAGTTTTACGCCGCGTGAGCAAGTAACGACCAGGTTGCCATCACTGGCGACGCTGGCGGTAGTAACGGCAATTCCACCACGTACCAGCAGATCGATAGTGGTGACCGCTTCGGTTTCTTCACTACCAGGGGCGAGACATATCAGAGCCGATGCGCTCATACTCACTCTCCTTACGTTTAATCATTTCATACAGACGGGCGTTTTCCGGCACCGCAATACCGTGCGCGCGGGCGCGTCTGAGCAGGTAACCCGTAATATAATCACACTCGGTATGGCGCATCGCGCGTACGTCCTGCAGCATAGATGAGATATTTTCTGCCGTGTTTTCAATAATCTGATTCACGTAGCTCAGTAAATCATCGGCAGAAATATGGTTGCCTTCACGTTCAATCACCGCGGCAACTTCACGCGTCACCTTTTGGATCTCCTCCGGGAACGCTCGCAGATCGCCATTTTTACAGTCATGCAGCGCGGTTAACGGGTTGATGACGCAGTTCACCGCCAGCTTGCGCCACAGCGCCGGACGGATCGTGTTATGCCAGGCCACGTCCGGCAGCACATCCTGCAGGATGTCGGCCAGATAGCTGAACTCGCCATCCTGCTGTCGCGCCGGACCAATGTGCGTGGTACCGCTGGCAACGTGCACGATAACGTTGCCATCACGGCGCGCAGCATGAGTAGTCGTACCGATCAGTAACGGATTCGCCAGTGCTTTCAACTCTTCGACAGTGCCCATGCCGTTGTGAATCAGTAGCACGGGGGTTGAAGGTGAGAGCGTTGCTGCCAGCCCTTTCACCGCATCGGAAACTTGCCACGCTTTTAACGTCACCAGCAATAAATCGCTACGCGCCAGGAATTCAGGATCGTTGGCCGTCAGGGATTCGTTAAATATTGAGCCGTCTTCATCAACGACATTCACACTGCAAAATGGCTGTGGCACGCGCAACCAACCCTGTACCTCATGTCCCTTTTTACACAACGCGGTTAACCACAATTGCCCTAAAGCACCGCATCCGAGTACGGTAATTCTCATTTATCCTCCTCACCTGCAACGTCGCCAGGTGTTGCTTTCACCATTATAGCGCTGTCGGCTAAGCTTCCCGTATTACAAGTTGAGTTATGCCTCGTTGCGGGTATTATGCAACGCAACAAATGCAGAGGGAGAAGAAAAGATGCCATCTTTCGATATCGTTTCCGAAGTTGAAATGCGTGAAGTGCAAAACGGCGTTGAGAATGCGACCCGTGAAGTAGGGACTCGCTTTGATTTTCGCAACGTTGAAGCCACGTTTGAACTGAACGAAGAGAAACAGACCATTAAAGTTCTGAGCGAATCCGATTTCCAGGTTAACCAGCTTTTGGATATTTTGCGCGCGAAATTGCTGAAACGCGGCATTGAAGGGGCGTCGCTGGACGTGCCGGAAGAGTTTGTACACAGCGGCAAGACCTGGTTCGTGGAAGCAAAACTGAAACAGGGCATTGATGCGCCGACAGCGAAGAAAATCATCAAACTGATTAAAGACAGCAAACTGAAAGTGCAGGCGCAGATTCAGGGCGAAGAAATTCGTGTGACCGGGAAATCCCGTGATGACTTGCAGTCTGTTATGGCACTGGTGCGCGGCGGTAATCTTGGCCAGCCGTTCCAGTTCAAAAACTTCCGCGATTAATGTGCGCGCTCTCTCCCTAGCGGAGAGAGCGTGTCGCAGCGTTAACCCGCTACGGCTTGTTCAACCTCAAAGCGGTTAGTGACCTTACTGTCAATCTTGACGTAAGCGCTACGCTCTTCGGCAACCACTAATACTTCACTTACTCCCTTTGTTGCCAGCAAACGTTTTTGCAACGCTTCATTGATGGTGACATTTTCCGGGATCGCGATGCGCAGGCTGCTGACATAGGGCGGTTCCTGCATGGTGCCTGCGACAAGCAACCAGACCATCGCCAGCAATGCACCGGCAAGAAATACCGTTTGTGAATCAAACAGACCATCTACCCAGCCGCCGAGCGCGCCGCCAATTGCCACGCCGATAAACTGGCTGGTGGAGTAAATCCCCATCGCCGTGCCTTTATAGCCCGCGGGCGCTTCTTTGCTGATTAACGAGGGTAGTAATGCTTCCATCAGGTTAAAAGCGAGGAAAAAGATCTGTACACCAATGACGATTTCCCAGAAATGTGGCCCCGCGCCCCACAACACGATTTCCGCAATCAGCAGCAACGCCACGCAGAACACGAAAACGCGCTTCATGCGGCGCTTCACTTCGGCGTAGATAATAAATGGCACCACCGAAACGAAAGAGATAAGCATGGTGACCAGGTAGATTTTCCAGTGATCCGGTGCGAGAAAACCGGCGGCTTCGAGTTGGCCTGGCAGGGCAACAAACGTCGACATCAGCAGGATATGCAGGCACATAATGCCAAAGTTGAGTTTTAGCAGCTTCGGGTTGACCATCACCATCTGGAAACAGTCTTTCACCATGCCGGATTCGCGGTTACGCACATGTTGCTGACTGTCTGGCACGATCCAGATAGTCAACGCAATACCGGCAGTTGCCAGCCCGGCAATCATCCAGAACAGCGCATGCAAACCCAACTGATGCGTGATAATCGGGCCAAGCACCATGGCGATGGCGAAGGTGACGCCAAAACTAACGCCGATAAAGGCCATCGCTTTGGTACGATTCTGTTCGCGAGTGAGATCGGAAAGAAGCGCCATAACAGCGGCGGCGATGGCACCGGAGCCTTGTAATGCGCGGCCAAGAATAATGCCCCAGATAGAATCGGAAAGGGCGGCAATCACGCTCCCGGCGACAAAAATCGCTAACCCGCCAACGATAAGCGGCTTGCGACCGATGCGGTCAGAAAGCAAGCCAAAGGGAATTTGAAACACGGCTTGCGCGAGGCCATAAATACCAATCGCCAAACCGATGAGTGCTTCACTGGCGCCCTGCAGCGCCATACCGTACGTGGTCAGAACGGGCAGGACCATAAACATGCCGAGCATGCGCAGTGAGAATACAGTCCCTAAACCCCAGGTGGCGCGCAACTCGCCTGGCGTCATTTTATAATCGTTCATTACCACCTCAATTTGAAAACCGGACATAGTGTAGTGCGGGGGCAGGGCGGGGTAAATAACAGCTTAATTAACAAATATTACCTGTAGAGCGGGGCGTTTGGGCATGAAAAAAGGGTGCCGTAGCACCCTTTATAATGGCGGTTTGGATCACCAGACGTAGGTCAACAGGTTATGGGAATCCGGCACCATAAAATCGACCGACATCATCACGCTGAGCGAGGTGATAGCGACAATGGAGAAGACGAACAGTTTGCGCGCCCACACCTTGTCATCCTCAACTTTATAACCACGTAGCGCCATGCCCAGCCACCAGAGGCTTACCGCTGCGGCAACGACCAGGTATTTGTAACCGGCGTAGCCGCCAAGCGACAGCATCAAAGTGGCGATAGCGAACGCCAGGATGTAGAGCGTGATATGGTTTTTCGCCACGGAAATACCTTTCACCACCGGCAGTACCGGGATATTCGCTGCCTGATAATCCTTAAAGCGGAAAATCGCGATGGCATACGAGTGAGGCATCTGCCACAGGCTGAAAATCGCCAGCAGGATCGCCGCGCCGCTGTCAAACTCGTTGGTGACGGCGCAGTAGCCAATCACCGGCGGCGCAGCGCCGGAGAGTGAACCAATCAGCGTACCGTAAACGGAGTGGCGTTTCATATACAGGCTGTAGACGCCCACATATACCACGAACCCCATTACCCCCAGCCAGCAAGCCAGCGGGTTGGCGCCAAACCACAGCAGCATGAAGCCAGCAATACCCAGCAAGGCGGCGTAAACCAGCGAGACTTTTGGCGAGATCAGCCCTCTGACCAGCACCCTGTTTTTCGTCCGTTCCATCTTTTTGTCGATGTCACGATCGATGTAGTTGTTAAAAACACAACCAGAGGCGACCACCAGCGACACACCAATCAGCGTGTAGATGAACAGGGGGTAATCAATGTGGCCTTTAGAGGCCAGCAGGAATCCCCCGATCACGGAGATCAAGTTGCCAAAAATAATGCCCGGTTTCGTGACTTGCAGGTATTGCTTAAACATACTTCGCCGCTCTTATCGAACCATCATGTTGTAGTTGAGGTTCCACATAATCCAGATGGAACCTACCACCACGATCGCGATGATCAGCACAGTAAAGACGAAAGCCGTCATGTTCCAGCCTTCATCAGACTTGGTGTTCATGTGCAGGAAGCACACCAGATGCACCAGAATCTGTACCACCGCTGTCACCAGCACAGTGCCGAGAATCGCCACGTGGGACGCAGTACCGCTCATCACCATCCAGAACGGGATCACCGTCAGGATGATCGACAGGATAAAACCTGTCATGTAGGTTTTTACGCTACCGTGGGAAGCGCCATGATCGGTTGAATGACTCATTACATCGCCCCCATCAGATAAACGACTGAGAATACACAAATCCATACGACGTCCAGGAAGTGCCAGAACAGGCTCAGGCACAGGATACGCGTACGGTTTGTACTGGTCAGGCCGCGACGGGAAATCTGGAACATCAGCACTGCCATCCAGATCAGACCCGAGGTCACGTGCAGACCGTGGGTGCCAACCAGCGCGAAGAACGCTGACAGGAAGCCGCTGCGATCCGGACCCATACCTTCAACAATCAGGTGATGGAATTCATAGAGTTCCATCCCGATGAAGCCTGCGCCGAACAGCCAGGTCAATGCCAGCCAGGAAACAACCTGGCTTTTGTTGTTCTTATACATGGCGATCGCCGCCATGCCATAGGTGATGGAGCTGAACAGCAGCAGGGCGGTTTCCACCAGAACGAACGGCAGTTCAAAGATGTCTTTACCCGACGGACCACCCGCCGTGTTATTCACTAACACGGCATAGGTCGCGAACAGGATCGAGAACAGAATGCAGTCGCTCATCAGGTAGATCCAGAAACCGAAGACTTTGGTCGGTCCTGAATCATGGTGCCCATGTTCGTGCGCGTGGGCGTTCGCAGTCGTCAGAGTATCAGTTGCCATTTTTCAGCCCTGCCTTTTTGATCTCATCGAAATGCTGGTTTTCCAGTTTTTCGATTTCTGCAACCGGTACGTAGTAATCCACGTCCTCGTCAAAGCTTTTCACAATCCAGCTAATTACGATGCCGGCGAAACCGACGATCGCCATCCACCAGATGTGCCAGATCATGGCAAAGCCAAACACCGTTGCGAAAGCGGCAATAACAATGCCCGCACCGCTGTTTTTCGGCATATGAATTTCTTCATAATGCGCAGGTTGCTTGTACGCTTCGCCTTTTTCTTTCATTTCCCAGAATGCATCACGCTCATGAACGTGTGGCACTTCAGCGAAGTTGTAGAACGGCGGCGGAGAAGAGGTTGCCCACTCCAGCGTACGACCGCCCCACGGGTCACCGGTCAGGTCACGGTTGAGGTGACGGTCGCGGATGGAGACGTAGTACTGAATCAACTGGCACAGAATACCGCAGGCAATCAGCGCAGCGCCGCAAGCGGCAACCACCAGCATTGAGTGGAACTGTGGATCGATCTGCTGGCTCAGGCGACGGGTCATACCCATAAAGCCCAGCACATACAGCGGCATAAATGCTACGAAGAAGCCGATGATCCAGAACCAGAACGCGCGTTTACCCCAGGTTTCATTCAGGGTGAAGCCAAACGCTTTTGGCCACCAGTAAGTGATACCCGCAAAGCAACCAAATACCACACCGCCGATGATGACGTTATGGAAGTGAGCAATCAGGAACAGACTGTTATGCAGCACAAAGTCCGCGCCCGGTACCGCCAGCAGTACGCCGGTCATACCGCCCACAGAGAAGGTCATGATAAAGCCGATGGTCCACATCATTGCTGAATGGAACACGATACGGCCCTGGTACATGGTGAACAGCCAGTTGAAGATCTTCACCCCGGTCGGGATGGCGATAATCATGGTGGCGATACCGAAGAAGGCGTTAACGTTCGCGCCTGCACCCATGGTGAAGAAGTGGTGCAACCAAACGATAAACGACAGTACGGTAATACACACGGTCGCCCAAACCAGCGAGGTGTAACCGAACAGACGCTTACGCGAGAAGGTCGCGGCGACTTCCGAGAACACACCGAATACCGGCAGAACCAGGATGTACACTTCCGGATGGCCCCAGGCCCAGATCAGGTTGATGTACATCATCATGTTGCCGCCCATTTCGTTGGTGAAGAAATGGGTACCCAGATAGCGGTCCAGGGTCAGCAGCGCGATGGTAACAGTCAGGATCGGGAACGAGGCGATGATCAGCACGTTGGCGCACAGTGATGCCCAGGTAAATACCGGCATCTTGAACATGGTCATGCCCGGCGCACGCATCTTCAGAATGGTCACGAAGAAGTTGATACCGGTCAGCGTCGTACCGATACCGGAGAGCTGAAGTGCCCAGATCCAGTAATCAACCCCGACACCAGGACTGTATTCAATTCCCGATAGCGGCGGATAAGCCAGCCAGCCAGTCTGCGCGAATTCACCCACGCCGAGAGACAGGTTAACCAGGATCACACCGACAACCGTGAACCAGAAGCTCAGGTTGTTGAGGAACGGGAACGCCACGTCGCGAGCGCCGATCTGCAGTGGGATCACCACGTTCATCAGACCGATAACCAGCGGCATTGCTACGAAGAAGATCATGATCACGCCATGGGCGGTGAAGATCTGATCGTAGTGGTGCGGCGGCAGGAAGCCTGCTTCACCGGCCGAGGCGAGTGCTTGCTGGCTACGCATCATGATGGCGTCAGCAAAGCCACGAATCAGCATCACGATACCGACGATGCAGTACATGATACCGAGCTTTTTGTGGTCAACCGAAGTCAGCCACTCTTTCCACAAGTAGTTCCACTTACCGAAGTAAGTAATCAGGGCCAGTAATGCCAGGCCACCGATGATAATGGCAGCCACCGTAACCACAATAATGGGTTCATGGTAGGGGACTGCATCCAGTGTCAATTTTCCGAACATCGTTTTCTTCCTCGACCCCTTAGTGAGAGGTTTCCGCGTGGCTCATGTCCATGCCTTCCATACCTTCGTGCTCGCTATGCTCGCCCTTCGGTTGGTTCATGTCCATGCTCATGCCGTGGCCCATAAATTTGTTGATAACGTCTTTAAACAAATCGGGTTTCACGCTGGAGAAGTATTCAACCTTGTTGTATTCGCTTGGCGCAGCAAGTTTGTCATACGCTGCCATATCCGGCAGGGTATTCGGTGCTTGTTTCGCTTTTGCGACCCACTGGTCGAATGCGGCACGGTCCGGCGTAGCAATTGCTTTAAACTTCATACCCGAGAAGCCCGGGCCGCTGTAGCTTGCGGAGATACCATCGTAGGTACCAGCTTCGTTGGCGATCAGATGCAGGTTAGTCTGCATACCGGCCATCGCATAAATCTGGCTACCCAGTTTCGGGATAAAGAACGAGTTCATCACGGAGTTGGAGGTCACTTTGAACTGAACCGGAACGTTAGCCGGGAAGGCGATTTCGTTCACGGTAGCAATGCCCTGCTCCGGATAGATGAAGAACCATTTCCAGTCCATAGAAACAACTTCAATGGTGATCGGTTGTTCGTCATGGGCTAATGGTTTGCTCGGTTCGAGCGCGTGGGTGGTTTTCCATGTCAATACGGCGAGGAACAGGATGATCAGAATAGGTACCGTCCAGACCACAGCTTCCACTTTATTGGAGTGTGACCAGTTAGGGCTATACTTCGCATCTTTATTGCTCGCACGATACTTCCAGGCGAAACCAACGGCCATCAAGATGGCGGGAATAACGACAATCAACATCAGGCCAAAAGCCGTCAGTATCAGCGAACGTTGCTCCAGTCCAATCTGTCCTTTGGGGTCAAGAAGTGCAGAATCGCAGCCACTGAGTAAAACAGTACCGGCGATTAATGACAACCATCCCAAACTTTTATTGTATTTCCTGAGTCTCATTTAACGACCTCAATTCCACGGGATCTGGTGGCGCTTAAAGTGTGCGGGCATTTTACGGAAAGGTTACGTTACTGTAAACATGATTGGCTCTGTGTCAGTAAGGTGTTACTGGCTTTTGCCGTTTATGTCACATCGAATGCAACAATCTGTAAAAAAAGCGATTCGCACTGCCAGAGAGTGAGATTATAACGGAAAAATTACATGACAATCAGTCCAGGGGGTAAATTGGTATAACCAATCAGTTAAATATACATTTATTTAACAAATATCCAGCAAATATCGAACATTATTGGAACGAACTTGAAACCCAACAATTAATAACCGTGCTGAATCGTTAAAGAGTAGCCTTTAATTTATAAGGCACAAAACAATTAAGATTTTTTTATTTGCTCAATTTGAATTAGGCGATTTGCTAAAAAGATGTGGTGTTTATTTATTGAACATAATAATAACTGAGGTGAATTGTTTTAGGCCGTTTTTATTTTTTGGTGGCCTGATTTTAATAGGAAAATAGCCAGTAAATATATTCTTAAGCGATTTTATTTGCCATTTTACTGTTTTTTAACATTCTGAGGCTTTGACGCCAAAAAAAGCGCCCGCAGGCGCTTTTTTATCACGTCGTTTTAACAGGTTATAGCAACTCTGTTTTACGTAGCGCCAGCAGATCCAACACACCGCCAAACACAATGCCGATAAACGCTAACAGTGCGCCCCATTCCAGCAGCGTGGTGCCGAAAGACCAGTCGGTAAACCCTGTGGCGTTGATCATTAACACCAGCAGCCAGCATCCTAACAGTACGCAACCGGCGCTCAGTATGCGCAGCGCCAGCCGGTAGGCCGTAGCGTATTCCGTTCTGCAGAGAAAACTTTCACTCTGTTGCGTAAATGCCAGTGTTTTTTTGCACAGCATCAGCAATAACAGACCGGGAAGCGCGGCCACAATCGAAAAGAGATAGAACGTCGACCAGCTGTAACTTTCAACAAACCAGCCAGCCAGCGGGCCGACATAGACGCGTCCAACCGCCGATAGCGCCGAGAGCAGAGCAAACTGCGTTGCGGAGAAGGATTTGTTGCAGAGCGTCATTAATAGCGCAACAAACGCCGCAGTCCCCATGCCGCCACACAAGTTTTCTAAAAAGACGGCTGAACCCATCGTAAAAATGCTTTTCGCCGTTATCGAAAGCAGCCAGTAACCGGCATTCGAAATGGCCTGCAGTACGCCGAAAATTAACAGCGCACGGAACAGGGATAACCGCTGCATCAGTACGCCGCCAAACAACGCGCCGATAATCGTGGCGATAAGCCCCAGCGTTTTGTTCACCACTCCCACTTCTCCGGCGTCAAAACCAACGCCGCGGATGAGAAATGTTGTTGTCAGACTCATGGCGAACGCATCGCCCAGTTTATACAGCACTATTAATAGAAGAATAAGCCAGGCGTTGTTACGCCCAAAGAAATCACGCAGCGGTTCAACAACGGCGCGTTCCAGCGTTTTCGGCACCGGAATCACATCCTCTGGCTCCGGTGCGAGCAGGGTGGCGATAATGCACGGGACCAGTAGCACGGCCATCAACCAGTACATTCCCTGCCAGCCGAGCCAGCGATCCGCCAGCCATAAAGCCAGTCCTCCGGAAACCAACATTCCGAGTCGGTAGCCCAGCACGCTTATTGCCGCACCTGCGCCTCGCTCTTCAAGCGGCAGTACATCCGTTTTCCAGGCGTCGAATACAATATCCTGAGACGCAGAGCAGAAAGCGATAAGCACAGCCAGCGCCGCCATCCAGCGCAGATGGTTGGCCGGATCGAGGAAACCCATTGCGGCAATCGACACCAGCAGCAGAATTTGCGTGAGGAGCAGCCAGCCGCGACGACGCCCGAGTAAAGGCGGCGTGTAGCGATCCATCAGCGGCGACCACAAAAACTTAAACACGTAAGCCTGGCCGACCAGAGAGAAGAAACCGATGGTTTTTAAATCGATGTTTTCAACGGTCATCCACGCCTGGAGCGTGCCGCTGGTCAGGGCGAGAGGCAAACCGGAAGCAAAACCCAGAATCAGCAGGATGGCTGATTTCGGTTGGGTGAAGATACGTAAGTAGTGACTGGACATGAGTTAAAAACTGGCCCGGAAAACCGGGCCAGAAAAAGATTAACGAGCGTTTTGCTTGATGAAGTCGTGAATGCTGGTGTCCTGAGACATATCAGCGATGGTGTCAGTCAACACGCTGTTAACCGCACCGGCAATCTTGTCGTTGGTAGCCTGGAATGCGCCTTCGACGTTATAGCTTGCGCGGTAGTTTTTGGTCATCTTGTTGCCGTTCGCAGCAGTCGCGATGATTGCGATATCCGCTTTGGTCGCGATGTTGTAGCGGACGTTGCCCTGAGAGACATCCGCATACAGCTGGTTAACAATAATCTGCAGGTTTACCGCGCCGTTCGGCCCGATCATATAACCGCGCGCGGTCATCTGTTTTTCCAGCACTTCTTGCAGCAGGAAACGCAGATCGCGGGAGGCTGTCAGGGTAACCAGCTGGTTATCGCGTGTCACTTTGGCCAGCGCTTGATCCGGGCGCTGATCGGCACCGTTGATGCTCACGGTGACACCCATCAGGCTTGGATCCTGCTGCGGCAGAGTAATTTTTGGGGTGACATCAAGTGTTGTCGGCGGGGTTGCGCACCCGGCCAGCATAAATAAAGCGACCAACGGGAAGAGTAGTTTTTTAAACATGTTCAGGCTCTCAAGGATCTAAGCTTCTGGGGGAAAATTCTCGCCATCATAACATTGCCGCTGTTAAGAGGAAGTCCTCAATGCATGGAAATTCATCGTCTTGTGCTTTTTTTGCCGTCAAAAACCGTTTTATGGGTGATGCCACGCAAAAAAAGCTGCTTTCAGTAGAGTTCATCCCCTTGAGCGGGAAAATAGGACGAACGCTAATTTTTTGTTGTTTTATTGTTATAGAGACGGTAAAAGCGGCTAACATTTAAAGAGATGGCTGGCATCTCAGCGTTGTCGGAGGTGTAATATCATGATGATGCGTGAACAAATAGAAGCAAAGCTGAAGGCGGCGTTTGAGCCCCTCATTCTCGAGGTTGTTGACGAGAGCTATCGTCACAATGTCCCCGCAGGTTCTGAAAGTCACTTCAAAGTTGTACTGGTGAGCGACCGTTTTACCGGAGAGCGTTTTCTTAACCGTCATCGCATGATTTACGGCACGTTGGCAGATGAACTGTCTACGACGATTCATGCACTGGCTCTGCATACTTACACGCTTAAGGAGTGGGAAGGTTTGCAGGATACCCTGCTGACCTCGCCAGCCTGTCGCGGTGCCGGAAGCATCGCGTAGAAAACCTGGTTGCAACAGCCCAAACTTTTCCAGTATGTTGCATGCAGATTATGTAAAAACGGCCTACGGGCCGTTTTGTTTTGTCTGAATTTTGAGCGAGAAACGCCCTTTTTTGAGCGAAATTGCTTCAGAAGTGTGAAAAATGACGCACCATTGCGACATTCCCGTTCTCGACTCATATCTGTGATGCCGCTATAATGCTGCGTCTTATTTTTCGGAATGTCTTCGGGATGATTCTGACGACAGGGAATGTATATCTGATTTGAGAGAACATCCCGGTTCTGCAAGCGAAACGGTTTGCTTCGCAGAGTAGAGTTGACCGAGCACTGTGATTTTTTGAGGTAACAAGATGCAAGTTTCAGTTGAAACCACTCAGGGCCTTGGGCGCCGTGTAACGATTACAATCGCTGCTGACAGCATCGAGACCGCTGTGAAGAGCGAGCTGGTCAACGTAGCGAAGAAAGTGCGTATTGACGGCTTCCGTAAGGGTAAAGTACCGATGACCGTTGTTGCTCAGCGTTATGGCGCGTCTGTTCGCCAGGACGTTCTGGGCGATCTGATGAGCCGCAACTTTATCGATGCGATCATTCAGGAAAAAATCAACCCAGCTGGTGCGCCGAACTATGTTCCGGGCGAATACAAACTGGGCGAAGACTTCACCTACTCTGTAGAGTTCGAAGTGTACCCGGAAGTTGAGCTGAAAGCGCTGGATACCATCGAAGTTGAAAAACCGGTTGTTGAAGTGACCGATGCTGACGTGGACACCATGCTGGAAACGCTGCGCAAGCAGCAGGCGACCTGGAAAGACAAAGACGGCGCTGCTGACGCTGAAGATCGCGTGACCGTTGATTTCACTGGTTCCGTTGATGGCGAAGAATTCGAAGGCGGCAAAGCCACTGATTTCGTACTGGCAATGGGCCAGGGTCGTATGATCCCGGGTTTCGAAGACGGTATTAAAGGCCACAAAGCGGGCGAAGAGTTCACCATCGACGTGACCTTCCCGGAAGAGTACCACGCAGAAAACCTGAAAGGTAAAGCGGCGAAATTCGTCATTAACCTGAAGAAAGTTGAAGAGCGTGAACTGCCGGAACTGACCGAAGAGTTCATCAAACGCTTTGGCGTGGAAGATGGCTCCGTTGCGGGTCTGCGCGCTGAAGTACGCAAAAACATGGAGCGTGAGCTGAAAGGCGCGGTGCGTAACCGTGTTAAATCTCAGGCGATTGAAGGCCTGGTGAAAGCGAACGAAATCGACGTTCCGGCCGCACTGATTGACAGCGAAATCGACGTTCTGCGCCGTCAGGCTGCACAGCGTTTCGGTGGCAACGAGAAACAAGCCCTGGAACTGCCGCGCGAGCTGTTCGAAGAGCAGGCAAAACGTCGTGTTGTGGTTGGTCTGCTGCTGGGCGAAGTTATTCGTACCCACGAGCTGAAAGCTGACGAAGAGCGCGTTAAAGGCCTGATTGAAGAGATGGCTTCTGCATATGAAGATCCGAAAGAAGTGATCGAATTCTACAGCAAAAATAAAGAGCTGATGGAAAACATGCGTAACGTTGCGCTGGAAGAACAAGCGGTTGAAGCGGTTCTGGAAAAAGCGAAAGTGACTGAAAAAGCCACTTCCTTTAACGAACTGATGAACCAACAGGCTTAATCGACTTCTGCGATAGCTAAAAGCAATAAGCCCGTCACCTGCTTGCTGGTGACGGGCTTTTTTTATCGCATCAGGACTATCAGATCTGTGCTAAAAGGGCGTTTCAGTGTTAGCGTAACAGCAAAAGATTGTTATGCTTGAAATCAGGTAATGTCATCCCCACTAAGGGAATAGCGACAGAAAAGACTCTGGCTGATAATCCGTCCGTGAGGCGTCGTAGTCAGACCCCACTCACTCAAGTACAATCAGTACAGCAGGTTTGTTAATTTTTTATCCAGGAGACGGAAATGTCATACAGCGGCGAACGAGACAACTTTGCACCCCATATGGCCCTGGTGCCAATGGTTATTGAACAGACCTCACGCGGTGAGCGCTCTTTCGATATCTACTCCCGTCTTCTCAAGGAACGCGTAATTTTTCTGACCGGTCAGGTTGAAGACCACATGGCGAACC
This sequence comes from Kosakonia sp. SOY2, assembly GCF_027109175.1. Lineage (NCBI taxonomy): Bacteria > Pseudomonadati > Pseudomonadota > Gammaproteobacteria > Enterobacterales > Enterobacteriaceae > Kosakonia > Kosakonia sp. SOY2. The sequence goes on along the minus strand of NZ_JAPVXH010000001.1, from coordinate 2,493,293 downwards.
TGATTGTGGCACAAATGCTGTTTCTGGAAGCGGAAAACCCGGAAAAGGACATTTACCTGTACATTAACTCGCCTGGCGGGGTAATTACCGCAGGGATGTCAATTTATGACACCATGCAATTTATTAAGCCGGACGTCAGCACAATTTGTATGGGCCAGGCTGCGTCAATGGGCGCATTCCTGCTGACGGCGGGTGCGAAGGGCAAGCGTTTCTGCCTGCCAAACTCACGTGTGATGATTCACCAGCCGCTGGGCGGCTATCAGGGCCAGGCGACGGATATTGAAATCCACGCGCGTGAGATTCTGAAAGTGAAAGGGCGCATGAATGAACTTATGGCGCATCATACGGGTCAATCTTTAGAACAAATTGAACGCGATACAGAACGTGACCGCTTCCTTGCCGCGCAAGAGGCGGTTGAATACGGGCTGGTTGATTCAATTTTAACCCATCGTAACTAAGCTCAGGCTGCAGGTGCCGCTATACTAATGAGTACAAGCGGCACACGCTTGAGTAACGTTTTGCGCCTGGAATGGCATATGCGTCGTCATGTGCGGCACAAAGAACAGATAAGAGGTTTTGACTCATGACAGATAAACGCAAAGATGGTTCGGGCAAACTGTTGTACTGCTCTTTTTGCGGCAAAAGCCAGCATGAAGTGCGTAAGCTGATCGCCGGGCCATCCGTGTATATCTGCGACGAATGTGTGGATCTGTGTAACGACATTATTCGCGAAGAGATTAAAGAGGTTGCGCCGCATCGCGAGCGCAGCGCGCTGCCGACCCCGCATGAAATTCGCCACCATCTTGATGATTATGTCATCGGTCAGGAGCAGGCGAAAAAAGTGCTGGCGGTCGCGGTATATAACCACTACAAACGTCTGCGCAATGGCGACACCAGCAACGGCGTTGAACTGGGTAAAAGTAACATCCTGCTTATCGGGCCGACGGGTTCCGGTAAAACGCTGTTGGCGGAAACGCTCGCGCGTCTGTTGGATGTCCCGTTCACCATGGCCGATGCTACGACGTTAACCGAAGCAGGTTACGTGGGTGAAGACGTAGAAAACATCATTCAGAAACTGTTGCAGAAGTGCGACTACGACGTGCAGAAAGCGCAGCGTGGGATTGTCTACATCGATGAAATCGACAAGATCTCCCGTAAGTCTGATAACCCGTCGATTACTCGTGATGTCTCCGGCGAAGGTGTACAGCAGGCGCTGCTGAAGCTGATCGAAGGCACCGTGGCTGCGGTTCCGCCGCAGGGTGGACGTAAGCATCCGCAGCAGGAGTTTTTGCAGGTTGATACCTCTAAGATCCTGTTTATCTGTGGCGGTGCGTTCGCAGGCCTGGATAAAGTGATTTCTCACCGTGTTGAAACCGGCTCCGGCATTGGTTTTGGCGCAACGGTGAAAGGAAAATCTGAAAAAGCCAACGAAGGGGAACTGCTGGCGCAGGTTGAACCGGAAGATTTGATTAAATTCGGTCTGATCCCTGAATTCATCGGCCGTCTGCCAGTTGTTGCCACGCTGAGTGAATTGAGTGAAGAAGCGCTGATTCAGATCCTGAAAGAGCCTAAAAATGCCCTGACTAAGCAGTATCAGGCGCTGTTCAACCTGGAAGGCGTGGATCTCGAATTCCGCGACGAAGCGCTCGACGCTATCGCGAAGAAAGCAATGGTGCGCAAAACCGGCGCTCGTGGGCTGCGTTCTATCGTTGAAGCCGCGCTGCTGGACACCATGTATGATCTGCCATCACTTGAAGATGTCGAGAAAGTGGTGATTGATGAGTCGGTCATCGCGGGTCAAACCAAACCCTTGCTGATTTATGGCAAACCGGAAGCGCAGCAGGCGTCTGGCGAATAATTAGCCAAATCTTACAATCAGTTAATCGAAAAGGGGGGATTTTATCTCCCCTTTTATTTTTCCGTAAACACAGCGTTGAATGTGTGGGAAACATCCCCATATACTGCTTTACATGTTAATGGTGCGTGTTGCACAGTCACGTCACCTGATTACCTGGCGGACTTTAAACTAAGAGAGAGCTCTATGAATCCTGAGCGTTCTGAACGCATTGAAATCCCCGTATTGCCGTTGCGCGATGTGGTGGTTTATCCGCACATGGTCATTCCGTTATTTGTGGGACGGGAAAAATCTATCCGTTGTCTGGAAGCGGCCATGGACCATGATAAAAAAATCATGCTGGTTGCACAGAAGGAAGCCTCAACGGATGAGCCGGGTGTAAACGATCTATTCACCGTCGGGACCGTGGCGTCTATTTTGCAAATGTTGAAACTGCCCGATGGCACGGTAAAAGTGCTGGTCGAGGGGCTTCAGCGCGCGCGCATTACCACGCTTGCTGACGATGGTGAGCATTTCTCAGCGAAAGCAGAATACCTTGACTCGCCGGCTATCGATGAGCGCGAGCAGGAAGTGCTGGTGCGCACTGCGATCAGCCAGTTTGAAGGCTATATCAAGCTCAACAAAAAAATCCCGCCAGAAGTGCTGACGTCGCTCAATAGCATCGACGATCCTGCGCGTCTGGCTGACACCATCGCTGCACACATGCCGCTGAAGCTGGCGGATAAGCAGTCCGTGCTGGAGATGTCCGACGTCAACGAACGTCTGGAATATCTGATGGCGATGATGGAGTCTGAAATCGATCTGCTGCAGGTTGAGAAACGCATCCGCAATCGCGTGAAAAAGCAGATGGAGAAATCCCAGCGTGAGTACTATCTGAATGAACAGATGAAAGCCATTCAGAAAGAGCTGGGCGAAATGGATGACGCGCCGGACGAAAACGAAGCGCTGAAGCGTAAAATCGACGCTTCGAAAATGCCGAAAGAGGCAAAAGAAAAAGCCGAATCGGAGCTGCAAAAGCTGAAAATGATGTCGCCGATGTCTGCGGAAGCAACCGTGGTGCGCGGCTATATCGAATGGATGGTGCAGGTACCGTGGAACGCGCGTAGCAAGGTCAAAAAAGATCTGCGCCAGGCGCAGGAAATCCTTGATACCGACCATTACGGCCTCGAACGTGTCAAAGATCGCATCCTTGAATATCTTGCGGTTCAGAGCCGTATGAACAAACTGAAAGGGCCGATTCTGTGCCTGGTTGGACCGCCGGGGGTAGGTAAAACCTCTCTGGGTCAGTCGATAGCGAAGGCTACCGGGCGCAAATACATCCGTATGGCGCTGGGCGGCGTACGTGATGAAGCAGAAATCCGCGGTCACCGCCGTACTTACATCGGTTCTATGCCGGGTAAATTGATTCAGAAGATGGCGAAAGTGGGCGTGAAAAACCCGCTGTTCCTGCTCGATGAGATCGACAAAATGTCGTCCGATATGCGCGGCGATCCGGCTTCAGCGCTACTGGAAGTGCTGGATCCGGAACAGAACGTGGCATTTAGCGATCACTATCTGGAAGTGGACTACGATCTCAGCGACGTTATGTTCGTTGCGACCTCCAACTCTATGAATATTCCGGCGCCGCTGCTGGACCGTATGGAAGTGATCCGTCTTTCTGGTTACACCGAAGACGAAAAACTGAACATTGCCAAACGTCACCTGTTGACCAAACAGATTGAGCGTAACGCACTGAAACCGGGTGAGTTGACCGTTGATGACAGCGCGATCATTGGCATTATCCGTTACTACACCCGCGAAGCGGGTGTGCGTGGTCTGGAACGCGAAATTTCGAAACTGTGCCGGAAAGCGGTGAAACAGCTGCTGCTGGATCCGTCTCTGAAGCATATCGAAATCAACGGTGAAAACCTGCATGACTACCTTGGTGTGCAGCGCTTTGATTACGGTCGAGCGGACGATGAAAACCGTGTGGGTCAGGTCACCGGCCTGGCCTGGACGGAAGTGGGCGGCGACTTGCTGACTATTGAAACCGCCTGTGTCCCAGGCAAAGGTAAGCTGACTTATACCGGTTCTCTGGGTGAAGTGATGCAGGAGTCTATCCAGGCGGCGCTGACGGTTGTGCGTGCCCGCGCGGAAAAACTCGGTATCAACGGCGATTTCTATGAAAAACGTGATATTCACGTTCACGTGCCGGAAGGTGCGACGCCAAAAGATGGCCCGAGCGCAGGTATTGCGATGTGCACCGCGCTGGTTTCTTGTCTGACCGGTAATCCGGTTCGTGCAGACGTGGCGATGACAGGGGAAATCACCCTGCGTGGACAGGTTCTGCCGATTGGCGGACTGAAGGAAAAACTGCTGGCGGCGCATCGTGGGGGCATTAAGACTGTTCTGATTCCTTACGAAAACAAGCGCGATCTGGAAGAGATCCCGGACAACGTTGTAGCCGATCTGGATATCCATCCGGTCAAGCGTATTGAAGAAGTTCTCGCCCTCGCGCTGCAGAATGAACCCTTTGGTATGCAAGTCGTAACGGCAAAATAGTGACCTTGCGCAAAGTGCGTTAATAAAAACAAGGCTGGTGAGTGATTTCGGACTTGCCAGCCTTTTTTTGTATAGCTAATTTAGATTGCTGGTTGGGTGTGTCATCATCAACTGGTGTTGTAAGGGCATGACAGGCCTGATATAACTGCTGCGCGGTCGCGCTGTGAAGGATTCAGGTGCGATATAAATTATAAAGAGAGGAAGAGTAGAGTGAATAAATCTCAACTGGTAGACAAGATTGCCGCAGATGCTGACATCTCTAAAGCTGCGGCTGGACGTGTGTTAGATGCTTTTATTGCTGCCGTTACTGATTCTTTGAAATCCGGGGACGACGTAGCGCTGGTAGGTTTTGGCTCTTTTGTTGTTAAAGAGCGTGCTGCCCGTACAGGCCGCAACCCTCAGACCGGCAAAGAAATCACCATTGCTGCGGCTAAAGTTCCTGGTTTCCGCGCAGGCAAAGCACTGAAAGACGCAGTAAACTGATCGCCTTCCCCTTGAAGGGATAGCGACAAACTACAAGGGCGCATCGCGAGATGTGCCTTTTTTATTTGTGCAAACGCACTTTCTGCGAGTTAATACGCGATGCGGGCTAACAATTGCCCCGTTTTCTTGTCAAAATACGCGTTTACACGCAGCGGGCAACTTGAGCTGCCTGAGATCTACAGTCACCTACAGCGGAGTGTTGTTACACCATGATGGACAATTTACGCGCGGCGGCAAATCACGTCGTGCTCAAGATCATTCTGGGTTTGATTATCGTGTCATTCATTTTGACTGGCGTAGGTAACTACCTGATTGGCGGTAACAATAATTACGCCGCAAAAGTAAATGGTCAGGAAATCGGCCGTTCACAGTTTGAAAATGCGGTGAATAGCGAGCGCAACCGCATGGCGCAACAGCTGGGCGATCAGTTCTCGGAGCTGGCGGCCAACGAAAACTACATGAAATCTGTGCGCCAGCAAGTGCTTAACCGCTTAATTGATGAAGCGCTGCTGGACCAGTACGCAAAAAGCCTGGGTCTTGGCATTAGCGATGATCAGGTGAAAAAAGCGATTTTCGCTACTCAGGCATTTCAGGCTAACGGTAAATTTGATAACAATCGCTTCAGCGCCATCGTAAACCAGATGGGGATGAGCACCGATCAATATGCTCAGGCGCTGCGCAACCAGTTAACCTCGCAGCAGCTGGTTAACGCCGTTGCCGGTACTGATTTCATGCTCAAAGGTGAGACTGACGAGCTGGCTGCACTGGTCGCTCAACAGCGTGTTGTGCGTCAGGCAGTGATTGATGTCAACGCGCTGGCGGCGAAGCAGACCGCAAGCGATGAAGAAGTTGCCAGTTATTACGATCAGAACAAGAGCCGCTTTGTTTCGCCGGAGCAATTCCGCGTAAGCTATATCAAGCTGGATGCTGCATCGATGCAGGAAAACGTCACCGACGAGCAAATCCAGGCCTATTACGATCAGCATCAGGATCAGTTCACGCAGCCGCAGCGTAATCGCTACAGCATTATCCAGACCAAAACGGAAGATGAAGCGAAAGCGGTGCTGGATGAGCTGAAAAAAGGCGCGGACTTTGCGGCTCTGGCAAAAACGAAATCTGCGGACATTATCTCTGCGCGTAACGGCGGTGATATGGGCTGGCTTGAAGACGCCACCACGCCGGAAGAGCTTAAAAACGCCGGTTTGAAAGAGAAAGGCCAGCTGTCTGGCGTCATTAAATCTTCTGTGGGTTACCTGGTTGCACGTCTGGATGATATCCAGCCTGCGCAGGTGAAACCGCTGAATGATGTGCGTGATGAACTGGCAGCAAAAGTGAAGCAGGAAAAAGCGCTGGATGCATGGTACGCGCTGCAGCAGAAAGTGAGCGAAGCGGCGAGCAACGATAACGAATCGCTGGCAGGTGCGGAGCAGGCTGCTGGTGCTAAAGCAGTACAGACCGGCTGGTTCGGTCGCGATAACCTGCCGGAAGAGCTGAATTTCAAACCAGTAAGCGATGCCATTTTCAATGGTGGTCTGGTAGGGCAGAACGGCACGCCGGGCAGCAACTCCGACATCATCACCGTTGATGGTGACCGCGCATTTGTGCTGCGTATCTCCGATCACAAAGCCGAAGCGATCAAGCCACTGGACGAGGTAAAAACTCAGGTCAGCGATATCGTGAAGCACAACAAAGCGGAGCAACAAGCAAAACTCGATGCGGATAAACTGCTGGGTGAGCTGAAAGCCGGTAAAGGTGATGATGCGCTGAAAGCGGCGGGGCTGAGCTTTGGTGAGGCGAAAACGCTGGCACGTACTGGCCAGGATCCGGTAAGCCAGGCGGCGTTTAATCTGCCGCTGCCAGCAAAAGATAAACCTTCCTTCGGTACTGCTAACGATCAGCAAGGCAATGTCGTTATCATGGCGCTGGACGAAGTGAAAGCAGGCACGATGCCGGATGCGCAGAAGAAAGCGATGGTGCAGGGCATCACGCAGAACAATGCGCAAATCGCTTTTGAAGCGTTGATGAGCAACTTGCGTAAAGAAGCGAAGATCAAACTGGGTGACATCGTCGCTGAGCCACAGCAATAAAAAGGCTCGATGCGTCTCGCAAAAAAAGAGTAATACTCTGCAAACCTTAAAGGCCGCTTTCGCGGCCTTTTCCATTTTGAATGTTTGTGTTTTGTCTGCGTCCTTTGTTGTGGTTATTGTTGCCTGGCGTTGAAAACAAAGGAGAAACACAATGCAACATGGAATCAAAGCACTCTTAATTTCGCTGTCCTTCGCTTGCGCGACGCTGAGCCACAGTGCGCTGGCAGCGCCTTCTGCTGCGGCTAAGCCACCCGCTGCGCAGCAAAGTAAAAGCGATACCGCCACATCAGCGCAAACCAAAGCGCAGGATGCGGCGAAAAGCGCGGATGATGAAGGTGGTACCCGGGTGAGTATCAATAGCGCAACGGCGGAAGAGCTGTCGCGGGTCATGAATGGCGTGGGTATCAAGAAAGCCCAGGCGATTGTCAGCTATCGGGAAGAGTACGGCCCGTTTAAATCTGTAGACGATCTTAAGCAGGTGCCAGGCATAGGAGGGACGCTGGTTGAGCGTAATTTGTCGAATCTGAAGCTGTAAGCCGCTTGCGTAGTCGCTAATCTTTGCCAGAATAGAGAGGTCATACCAGTATGACCTCTGTCTCTATAACTATAAACAGTGAAGGTTAAAGCGCTATGCAGACGCAAATCAAAGTTCGTGGTTTTCATCTAGATGTCTACCAACATGTGAATAATGCCCGCTATCTTGAGTTCCTTGAAGAGGCGCGCTGGGATGGGCTGGAAAACAACGAGAGCTTTAAATGGATGACTGCCAACAACATCGCTTTCGTAGTGGTCAATATCAATATCAACTATCGCCGTCCGGCCGTATTGGGCGATGTGCTTACAGTGACCAGCCATGTGCAGCAGATTAATGGCAAAAGCGGTGTACTGAGCCAGGCGGTGACATTGAACCCTGAGGGGCAAATGGTTGCTGACGCGCTGGTGACGTTCGTCTGTATCGATCTCAAAACGCAAAAAGCGCTGGCGCTGGAAGGCGAACTGAGAGAAAGGCTTGAGAAGATGATCCGCGAAGGCGATTAATTCACCCTTTTCGCGTCGTTTCGTCGTTCGGATAAAGCAATGCCGCCATCAGGCTAAAGCCCGGTGGCGAGCATACTCACCGGGCTATGTATTGTGCTTACTTCAACCCGGTTTTTTGTTTCATTGCCGCCATCACGGCGGGTTTATCCGCCAGGTAGTGCTGTAAACCGTTGGCGCGCAGGTTACAGGCTGCGCAATGCCTGCAGCCATCGCCTTTGATGCCGTTATAGCAGGTCAGTGTCTCGCTGCGTACCAGATCCAGCTTGCCCCAGTAATCAGCGAGCGCCCAGGTTTCGGCTTTATCAATCCACATCAGCGGCGTTTCGAAACGAATCTCTTTTGCCAGGCCCAGGTTAACCGCATGATTCAGCGCCTTAACAAACTCATCGCGGCAGTCGGGATAACCAGAAAAATCAGTTTCGCATACGCCGGTGATCACCGCTTCCGCCTGCACCTGATAGGCATACACGGCGGCCAGCGTCAGAAACAGAATATTACGCCCCGGTACGAAGGTGTTCGGAATGCCGGTCGCGTCGGGTTCATAATCCGGAACCGGGATGCTGTCACGCGTCAGGCTACTCACCGCCAGTTCATTCAGCAGCGTTACATCCAGCACTTTATGCGCGCGTGCGCCCAGCGTTAGCGCCAGTTCTCGTGCCACATCAATTTCTGCACGATGGCGCTGGCCGTAATCAAAGGTTACGCAATGCACTTCATCGTACTGCTGTAACGCCTGGACCAGGCAGGTTGTGGAGTCTTGTCCGCCACTAAACACAACAACGGCACGTTTCATAATTCTTCCTGACAATGACAAATAAAGCGCTATGGTAGCGCGAGCGACTGGCAGCGACCAGCTTCTTCACAGCAATGGGGCAGGGAGCCAGGCTTCGGCAAAATCAAACCAGCCGCGCGTATTTAAGTGGATCCCTTCCACGCCCGGCGGTGCACTGATACGGTACTGATAATTAAACATCGGCGTGAGAATGGCGTTGTCCATCAAGTGATAAAAAACATCCTGTAGCGCGCGGTTGCGCTGCTGTTCGTCGGGCTGGCGCTGAACCGCATCCAGTGTGGCTTGCAGATGCGCAAATTGTTGCGTACTCAGCAGGTTTGGCCACAGCGGATCGCAGCGCAACCACTGTTCCAGCGTGCATTCTGGCGCTTCGCCGATCAGCCTGTCACCCATCATCAAATCGGCGCTGGCGAGATGAGTACAACCTTCCCAGTTTTTGCCGTCATGGAAAATCACCGTCAACTCGCAGCCAAGTGTCTGCAAATGCCGCTTAAACTGTTCCGCCATGGTGTGTAACTCCACGGGTAAGTGATAAACCAGCGTAAGTCTGCCCGGTAGCGAAACCTGTTCGGCGGGCCAGTCAGGCATTTGCCAGCCGGGTAATAGCTCCTGGCTTGGCGTGATGAGATTCTCATCCAGCGGCAGCGTTTGCAGCAGCGAAGAGTGATGAATAATCTGCACCAGCCTGCGTAACTGGGCGTCATTTAACCGCGCACCCGGGCGCAGAGTAAGGTAGCAGAACCCCAGGCTGATACTGTTACTCACCGGCTGCAAGTGTTGCAACTCATCGGCCTCGCCAATGGCAATCTGTACCGGGTGCCGACAACTGGTGCCGAGATCTTGCTCAAAGAGTTGCGGGGTTATCCAGAATTCCACCGCTTTAAGCAGCGGGTGGCCCTGGTGGTAATAGTCGTGGCTTTCCAGGCGAACCAGTTCCCGGCTGAATGTCACCAGCCGAAAAGGCCCGGTGCCCAGCATCGGCTGCTGCGGGTGCGCCAGACGGCTGCCATAGCTGGCTAGCCTGTGCGCCAGCCAGTAATCCGGGTGATGCAGCTTGAAGGTCAAACACCAGGGATGCGTTATGTCGATGCGTTCGACACTGGCAAATAGCTTTTGCAGGGCGGGCAGCGTCAGCAGCTTGTGCAGTTGCGCCTGCAACTGTTCAGCCGTCACGGCGTCGCCGTTATGCCAGTGCAACGTTGAGTGCAGATGAAAACGCCAGCACAAGCCATCCGGGCTGATATCCCAGTGATGTGCCAGGTCGCCCTGCGGCTGGAAACTGCGCGTGACGAAACGCGTTAAGCCGCTAAAAATCTGCCCGGCTAAATGCTGCTCCGCACGGCCGGGGAGAAAGCCCGGTACCAGCGGATCCAGTGGGCGATAATAGGGAATACGCAGCGTCGGCGTTTCGTTTTGCCATAAGCCACCCAGAAAGGGATTGAGCAACGCGCGCAGATCGTCAGGATCGAGCTGCGCTAACGCCAGCGCGTTCTGCTGTTGCCCGGCGTTTAACGCGAACTCCAGCATTTCGCTACGCAGGGATTCAGGTGTGGCGAGAAAATGAAGCTCGCCGCGCTTGCCGCGCCCGGATTGCGACTGCCAGCTTAACCAACCTGCTTCCTGCATCTGGCGCAGCAGCGTGCGCATATGCCTCTCGCTGCAAAAACAGCGCGCCGCCAGTTCACCAATGCTGACGGATTGCGCCTCACCGGCGGATGCCTGCCACAGACGCTGGTATTGATTAAGCCGATTAAGTTGTCGCATAAACCCGGAATAATAATTTTTATCTATTCACTATTACTTCCGTATATCCCACGCAATACTGGAACACAACACTGAACTTCACAAAAACGCACTACAAGCGGAGAAAAATCATGGCACGTCTGGCCGCTTTTGACATGGATGGCACCCTGTTAATGCCCGACCATCGTTTGGGCGACCAAACCTTAGCAACCCTCCGGCGCTTGCATGAGCGGGAGGTGACGCTCGCTTTTGCCACCGGGCGTCACGCGCTGGAGATGCGCCGTATTCTTAGCGCTATCGCGATTGACGCTTTTTTAATTACCGGCAACGGTACGCGGATCCATTCTCGTGAAGGTGACGTGTTATATCGGCAGGATCTCAGCCCGGAAGTGGCCGATCTGGTGCTGCACAGCCGCTGGGAAACCGAGGCCACTGTCCATGTTTTCAATGATTCGGGTTGGTTGACCGACAAAGCGCTGCCAGAGACATTGCAGGCGCACCTTTACAGCGGGTTTACTTACCAGCTCACCGATCTCAAACGCCTGTCCGCGCATGACGTGACCAAAATCTGCTTTGTTGGCGATCACGACGATCTTTGCCGTTTGCGCATTCAGTTAAATGAGGTGCTGGGCGCACGCGCACACTTGTGTTTCTCCGCGATGGACTGCCTGGAAATCCTGCCGGTGGGGTGCAATAAAGGCTCGGCGCTGGCGGTGCTCAGCACAACGCTGGGTTATTCGTTGCAGGATTGCATGGCATTTGGCGATGCGATGAATGACAGAGAGATGCTCGAAAGCGTCGGAAAAGGAATGATCATGGGCAACGCCATGCCGCAACTGCGTGCGGCGCTGCCCCATTTACCGGTAATTGGACACTGCCGGGATCAGGCGGTATCACACTTTTTGACCCACTGGCTGGACACACCCAATCTTCCTTATTCCCCCGAATGAAAAGATCTTTCCAGCGAGCCAGGCACTACTGCCTGGCTTTTTTTATGCCGTAAGGCGGGTGATTTCGGCTTTCCACTGCTCAATATCACCAAAGTTCGCCGCTACCCATTGCGGGTTGTAGTAGGTGTCCAGATAGCGTTCACCGCTGTCGCAGAGCAGCGTCACGATAGAGCCGCTGCGGCCTTCTTCACGCATTCGTGCGGCAAGCTGCAACACGCCCCACATATTGGTACCGGTGGATGCACCCACTTTGCGCCCCAGTTGCGTTTCCAGCCATTGCGCGGTGGCAATGCTTGCCGCATCCGGCACGCGCAGCATCTCATCAACAACGTCGGCGATGAACGAGGGTTCCACACGCGGGCGGCCAATGCCTTCGATTTTACTGCCCACTGCGCTTCGCAGACTGGCGTCGCGATGCTGCCAGTAGTCGAGAAACACTGAATTTTCAGGATCGACCACCATCAGCTGGGTGCCATACCCCTGGCTGCGAATATAGCGGCCAATGGTGGCGGAAGTCCCGCCAGTGCCCGCGCTCATCACAATATAGTCGGGTTGCGGATGCGGTTCATTTTTCATCTGGCGGAAAATACTGTCGGCAATGTTGTTATTGCCACGCCAGTCGGTTGCGCGCTCGGCAAAAGTAAACTGATCCATATAGTGACCGTTCAGTTCTTTCGCCAGCCGTTCGGACTCGGCGTAAATCTCGCAGGCGCTATCGACAAAGTGGCAGCGACCGCCGTAGAACTCAATCTGCTCAATCTTGCGTTTCGCCGTACAGTGCGGCATCACGGCAATAAACGGTAAACCTAAAAGCCGTGCGAACCACGCCTCTGAAACCGCCGTGGAACCGGAGGAGGCTTCAATAATCGTGGTGCCCTCTTTGATCCAGCCGTTGCATAAGCCGTAAAGAAACAGCGAGCGCGCCAGACGGTGCTTCAGGCTGCCGGTCGGGTGAGTGCTTTCATCTTTTAAATAGAGGTTGATGCCTGCAAAACCCGGCAATGCCAGGCGGATCAAATGGGTATCTGCTGAGCGCTGTGCGTCCGCGTTGATTTCATTGATAGCGTATTTAACCCAGTTGCTATTCATGGTGGTTATCCGTTTGTCATTTTGTGCCCAGTCTAGCGAAAGAGAAAGAAAAAAGGGTTGTCATTTCGCCTTTGTATTAGACTGTTAAGAGAAAAATATTCTCCTGAGGTGGGTAATGTTAGATAAAATTGACCGCAAACTGCTTTCGCTGCTGCAACAGGATTGTTCGCTCTCTTTGCAGGCGCTGGCAGATGCCGTTAATCTGACCACCACACCGTGCTGGAAACGTCTGAAGCGGCTGGAAGATGACGGCATTTTACTCGGTCGGGTGGCGGTGCTGGATGCCGAAAAACTGGGGTTAAATTTAACGGCATTTGTGCTGATCAAAACCCAGCATCACAGCAGCGACTGGTACTGCCGTTTCGTTAACGAAGTCACGCAGATGCCGGAAGTGCTCGGTTTCTGGCGCATGGCGGGAGAATACGACTATCTTCTGCGTGTGCAGGTGGCAGATATGAAACGTTATGACGACTTTTACAAGAAGCTGGTGAACAGCGTTCCGGGGCTGTCAGATGTCACTTCTAGCTTCGCCATGGAACAGATAAAATACACCACGGCTTTGCCCATTGAATAACCCTCGCGGCAGTAATTCACTGCCGGAAAATCACGTTCAGGATGTAACCGCGTGCGATTATTTGCTCAGTTAGGCTGGTACTTTCGCCGGGAATGGCAACGCTATCTCGGGGCTGTCGCCTTACTTATTATCATTGCTATCTTGCAGCTTATCCCGCCCAAAGTGGTGGGGATCGTGGTGGATGGCGTCACCGAACAGCACTTCACCACGCAACAAGTGTGGATGTGGGTAGGTGTTTTAGTCGCTGTGGCTATTATCACCTACTTGCTGCGCTACGTCTGGCGCGTCTGGCTGTTCGGCGCATCCTATCAACTGGCCGTTGAGTTGCGGGAAGATTTTTACCGTCAGTTGAGCCGACAACACCCGGAATTTTATCTCCGCCACCGCACCGGTGATTTGATGGCCCGCGCGACCAACGATGTCGATCGCGTCGTTTTCGCCGCGGGCGAAGGGGTGCTGACGCTGGTGGATTCGCTGGTGATGGGCTGCGTGGTGCTGGTGGTGATGTCAACGCAAATCAGCTGGCAGCTCACGCTGCTGTCGCTATTACCTATGCCGATTATGGCGCTGGTTATCAAGCGTTACGGCGATCAATTGCATCAGCGCTTTAAGCTGGCGCAGGCGGCGTTTTCCGCGTTAAACGATCGAACCCAGGAGAGCATGACCAGCATTCGCATGATCAAAGCGTTTGGTCTGGAGGATCGCCAGTCGGCGTTGTTCAGCCGTGAGGCGGCAGATACCGGTGCAAAAAACATGCGCGTGGCGCGCGTTGATGCCCGTTTTGATCCCACTATTTATATCGCCATTGGTATGGCAAATATGCTGGCGATTGGCGGCGGTAGCTGGATGGTAGTACACGGTTCATTAACGCTCGGCCAGTTGACCAGCTTCGCTATGTATCTGGGGCTGATGATTTGGCCGATGCTGGCGCTGGCGTGGATGTTTAATATCGTCGAGCGCGGCAGCGCGGCTTATAGCCGTATCCGCGATATGCTGGCGGAAGCACCGGTAGTGAATGATGGCACCGAACCGGTGCCGGAAGGGCGCGGTAACCTGAATATCGCCATCCGTGAATTTCGTTACCCGCAGACCGGGAGCGCGGTGCTTAACAACGTGGCAGCGACGCTGGCGCCAGGCCAGATGTTGGGCATTTGCGGCCCGACAGGCGCCGGGAAAACCACCTTGCTTTCTCTGATTCAGCGCCATTTCGATGTTGAGCAGGGCGATATCCGTTTTCATGATATCCCCCTGACGCGCCTGCAACTGGACGCCTGGCGCAGCCGGCTGGCGGTGGTCAACCAGACGCCATTCCTCTTTTCCGATACTGTGGGCAACAATATTGCGCTGGGTAAACCTGGCGCGACGCAGGAGGAGATCGAGCATGTGGCGAAACTTGCCAGCGTGCACGACGATATTCTGCGTTTGCCGCAGGGGTATGACACCGAAGTGGGTGAGCGCGGTGTGATGCTTTCCGGCGGGCAAAAACAGCGGATCTCGATTGCCCGTGCGCTGCTGCTGAATGCGGAGATTTTAATCCTTGATGATGCGCTCTCCGCTGTAGATGGGCGTACTGAACACCAGATCTTGCACAACCTGCGCCAGTGGGGCGAAGGGCGCACCGTTATTATCAGCGCGCATCGCCTGTCGGCGCTGACCGAGGCCAGTGAGATTATTGTCATGCAGCATGGGCACATCGCACAACGTGGCCAGCACGAGCAACTGGCGCGCCAGCCGGGCTGGTATCGCGATATGTATCGCTATCAGCAACTTGAGGCGGCGCTGAATGATGTTCCGCAGGAGGCGGTTGATGCGTAATTTCACCAAACAGTGGCCAACGCTGAAACGCTTGCTGAAATACGGCTCGCCGTGGCGCAAACCGTTGGCTAAAGCGGTGCTGATGCTGTGGGTCGCGGCGATTGCCGAAGTCTCCGGCCCGGCGCTGATCAGCTACTTTATCGATAATATGGTGGCGAAAAACTATCTGCCGCTCGGCGTGGTTGCCGGGATGGCGGCGGTGTATGTCGGCCTGCAATTACTTGCGGCCCTGCTGCATTATGCGCAAGCACTGCTGTTTAACCAGGCGGCGGTCGGCGTGGTGCAACAGTTGCGTACCGATGTGATGGATGCCGCCCTGCGTCAGCCGCTCAGTGCGTTTGACACCCAGCCCGTCGGGCAGATTATTTCGCGCGTGACCAATGATACTGAAGTGATCCGCGATCTCTACGTCACGGTGGTGGCAACGGTGTTGCGCAGCGCGGCGCTGATTGGCGCAATGCTGGTAGCGATGTTTAGCCTCGACTGGCGCATGGCGCTGGTAGCGATGGCGATTTTCCCGGCGGTGCTGATAGTGATGCTGCTTTACCAGCGTTACAGCACGCCCATTGTGCGGCGCATGCGTGCTTATCTGGCGGATATCAATGATGGTTTCAACGAAATCATCAACGGGATGAGCGTTATTCAGCAGTTTCGCCAGCAGGCGCGTTTTGGGGAACGCATGAGCGAATCCAGCCGTTCGCACTATATCGCCCGCATGCAAACCCTGCGGCTGGACGGCTTTTTGCTGCGTCCGCTGTTGAGTCTTTTCTCCGCGCTGGTGCTGTGTGGCTTGCTGATGCTGTTCGGTTTCTCGTCCGTAGGCACGGTAGAGGTCGGAGTGCTGTATGCCTTCATCAGCTATCTCGGGCGTCTTAACGAGCCGTTGATTGAACTGACAACGCAGCAGTCAATGCTGCAGCAGGCGGTAGTCGCTGGTGAGCGCGTGTTCGAGCTGATGGACAGGCCGCGCCAGACTTACGGCTACGATGACGCGCCGCTGCAAAGCGGGTCTATCGATATCGACAATCTCTCTTTTGCTTACCGCGACGATCAACTGGTGCTGCAGGATATCTCCTTGCACGTGGAGCCGCGCAGTTTTGTCGCGCTGGTCGGGCACACCGGCAGTGGCAAAAGTACGCTGGCCAGCCTGTTAATGGGCTATTACCCGCTGACGAAAGGGGAGATCCGGCTGGACGGGCGTCCTCTGTCTGCATTAGGGCATGCGCCGCTGCGCAAAGGTGTGGCGATGGTGCAGCAGGATCCGGTAGTGCTGGCGGACAGCTTCTACGCCAACGTGACGCTGGGGCGTGAAATCAGCGAAGAACAGGTGTGGAAAGCGCTGGAAACGGTGCAGTTAGCTGAGCTGGCGCGCACGATGAGCGACGGTATTTACACACGATTGGGCGAGCAGGGTAATAACCTCTCGGTGGGGCAAAAACAGCTGCTGGCGCTGGCGCGCGTGCTGGTTGATACGCCGCAGATCCTGATTCTGGATGAAGCGACAGCGAACATCGATTCCGGCACCGAACAGGCAATTCAGCACGCGCTGGCGGCCGTGCGTGAGCATACGACGCTGGTGGTGATCGCCCACCGTTTATCGACCATTGTTGAGGCAGAAACGATTCTGGTGCTGCATCGCGGTCAGGCGGTTGAGCGCGGTACTCATCAGCAACTGCTTGAAGCGAAGGGCCGTTACTGGCAGATGTATCAGTTACAGCTTGCCGGTGAAGAGCTGGCTGCCAGCGCGCGCGAAGAGTCGCTTATCGCCTGATGCACCAAAATTAAGCACGCACCTTCACGGACTCTCTGTTGGTGCAAAAAAGTAACGCACCATGCACTGTCATGGTGCGTTTTTCTTTGCGCTTAACCTGCCGAATCATAAGCAAAGTTTTTCCCCTTTCTTGCTCTGCCCGTCCGGGCGCACTAACAACCTGAAATCTTCCCTGTTTTCATTCCTGGCACAACGATTGCAATGTCTATTGCGTGTTAGCTGCGGCCATTATCGAATTCGACTGGAGGGGGATCTATGAAGCTGGTTACCGTGGTGATTAAGCCATTCAAACTTGAAGACGTGCGTGAAGCGCTTTCTTCTATTGGTATTCAAGGGCTGACCGTAACTGAAGTGAAAGGCTTTGGCCGTCAGAAGGGTCACGCTGAGCTGTACCGCGGTGCGGAATATAGCGTCAATTTCCTGCCAAAAGTGAAAATTGATGTGGCTATCGCTGACGATCAACTCGATGAAGTGATCGATGTGATCAGCAAAGCGGCCTACACCGGAAAAATTGGCGACGGCAAAATCTTCGTTGCCGAGCTGCAACGCGTCATTCGTATTCGTACCGGCGAAGCCGACGAAGCGGCACTGTAATACAAGACACACAGTGATGGGGATCGGAACAATGAAAAACACAACATTAAAAACAGCTCTTGCTTCGCTGGCGTTGCTGCCAGGCCTGGCGATGGCGGCTCCCGCTGTGGCGGATAAAGCCGACAACGGCTTTATGATGATTTGCACCGCGCTGGTGCTGTTTATGACCATTCCGGGCATTGCGCTTTTTTACGGCGGTTTGATCCGCGGTAAAAACGTACTGTCGATGCTGACGCAGGTTGCCGTCACCTTCGCTCTGGTGTGCATCCTGTGGGTGGTGTATGGCTACTCGCTGGCATTTGGCGAGGGCAACAGCTTCTTCGGCAGCTTCAACTGGGCAATGTTGAAAAACATCGAACTGAAAGCCGTGATGGGCAGCATTTATCAGTACATCCACGTGGCGTTCCAGGGTTCCTTCGCTTGTATCACCGTTGGCCTGATTGTCGGCGCGCTGGCTGAGCGTATTCGCTTCTCTGCGGTGCTGATTTTTGTGGTGGTATGGCTGACGCTCTCTTACGTGCCGATTGCACACATGGTCTGGGGCGGCGGTCTGCTGGCAACCCACGGCGCGCTGGATTTCGCGGGCGGTACGGTTGTTCACATCAACGCCGCGATTGCAGGTCTGGTGGGTGCTTACCTGATTGGTAAACGCGTGGGCTTTGGCAAAGAAGCATTCAAACCGCATAACCTGCCGATGGTCTTCACCGGTACCGCTATCCTCTATGTTGGTTGGTTTGGCTTCAACGCTGGCTCTGCAAGCTCGGCGAACGAAATCGCGGCGCTGGCCTTTGTGAACACTGTCGTTGCTACTGCGGCCGCTATTCTGGCGTGGGTATTTGGCGAATGGGCAATGCGCGGCAAGCCGTCTCTGCTCGGTGCTTGTTCTGGTGCCATCGCGGGTCTGGTTGGTATCACCCCGGCCTGTGGTTATGTGGGTGTCGGCGGCGCACTGATTGTGGGTCTGATTGCCGGTCTGGCTGGTCTGTGGGGCGTTACTGCGCTGAAACGTATGTTGCGTGTAGATGACCCGTGCGATGTCTTCGGTGTGCACGGTGTGTGCGGCATCGTCGGTTGTATCCTGACGGGTATCTTCGCGTCTACGTCGCTGGGCGGTGTCGGTTTCGCTGAAGGTGTGACCATGGGCCATCAGGTGCTGGTACAGCTGGAAAGCGTTGCCATCACTATCGTGTGGTCTGGCGTGGTGGCCTTTATCGGCTACAAACTGGCGGACATGACGGTAGGTCTGCGCGTACCGGAAGAGCAAGAGCGTGAAGGGCTGGATGTGAACAGCCACGGCGAAAACGCCTATAACGCCTGATTACGTTGAGTTATCTCCTGAGCATAAAAAAGCCTCCGATCGGAGGCTTTTCTTTTTAAAGCATTTAAAGCGTTTAAAGCGCAGTTAGTTGCGATTGCGCATAACGCCTTCCTGCACGCTGGAGGCCACCAGCACACCCTCTTGCGTATAGAACTCACCGCGCACAAAACCGCGAGCGCTGGAAGCTGACGTACTTTCCACACTGTAGAGCAACCACTCGTTCATATTAAACGGGCGATGGAACCACATGGAGTGGTCAATGGTGGCAACCTGCATACCGCGCTCAAGAAAGCCCACACCATGCGGCTGAAGCGCAACCGGCAGGAAGTTAAAGTCCGAAGCATATCCAAGCAGATATTGATGCACGCGGAAATCGTCCGGCACGGTGCCGTTTGCGCGGATCCATACCTGGCGGGTGGGATCGGCAACGTGGCCTTTTAGCGGGTTATGAAACTCAACCGGGCGGATCTCCAGAGGCTTGTCACTGAGAAATTTCTCTTTGGCCTGCGGAGGTAACAAGTGGGCAAGCGCGCGGGCAATATCCGTTTCAGATTGCAGTGAATCCGGCGACGGTGCCGGCGGCATCGTTTTTTGGTGCTCGTAGCCGGTTTCCGGTGCCTGGAACGACGCGGTCATATAGAAAATAGGTTTGCCGTTCTGGATGGCCGCAACGCGTCGGGCGCTGAAACTGTTGCCATCACGCAGCACTTCCACATCATAAACAATCGGTTTTTCGCTATCGCCCGGACGTAAAAAGTAACTATGGAATGAATGCACCAGGCGCTCGGCAGGAACGGTCTCTTTGGCGGCATACAAAGCCTGGCCGACGACCTGGCCGCCAAAAACCTGGCGCAAGCCGAGATCTTCGCTCTGCCCGCGAAACAAGCCCTCTTCAATTTTTTCCAGGTTCAGTAATGCCAGCAGATTGGATAACGCCTGACTCATAGATTTCCTCAAATTAATAACGGCTGACGGAGCGAATTATCCGAATAGTATAACCTGGAAAAATTGCTGGTCCGATGGGTTCAATAATCTGAATAGATGGCAGTTTGCAGGAATATATCCCGCACGTGTGCCACACTTGTTCAGGTTACGATGGTTTGACCACACATCCTGGCGGGCGAAACGCCTGCCGGTGCATTGAAGATAAGGAGAAATCAATGAAACTCGTGCACATGTTAAGTGGTTTAGCAGTCGCGGTCGCGCTGTCTGCCTGCGCCCAAAAGGGCGGCGATATTCCGACACCTGCACCTAACCCAAATGCACCTGCGGCAACAAATAAACCGGCGATCACGCAACCGAATGTTTCGGGTACGGTTTGGATCCGTCAGAAAGTGGCGTTGCCGCCAAACGCGGTACTCACCGTGACGGTTTCTGATGCTTCGCAGGCAGATGCCCCGTCGAAGGTACTGGCGCAGAAAGCTGTCCGTACTGAAGGTAAACAGTCACCGTTTAGCTTTGTGCTGCCATTTAACCCGGCAGATATTCAGCCCAACGCCCGCATCCTGCTGAGCGCGGCGATTACCATTGACAACAAAATCGTCTTTATTACCGATACGGTTAAGCCGGTTATCAACCAGGGCGGTACGAAAGTTGACCTGACGCTGGTGCCGGTACAGCAAACCGCTGTGCCGCTGCAACAAAGTGGTGGGGCGGCAACAACAGTGCCTTCCACTTCTCCCACTCAGGTAAACCCGTCGGAAGCGACACCTGCGCCGACGCAGTACTAATCTGATTGTGCTCCTCCCGGTTGGGAGGAGCCTTAATAGATCCAGCGATAATGCTGTAAATCGATTTGCCCACTTCCCGACACCACCACGCCTTCCGCCAGCAGCGCCTGACGCTGACGCTGTAGATCCGGCCCGGTCAGCGAGATACAACCATGACGATTCACCACCCGATGCCACGGTAATGTGCTGCCTTCCGGTAAGCGTTTCAGCACGCCGCCCACCTGGCGTGCCGCGCGCGGTGAACCGGCCAGCTTCGCCACATCACCATAGGTCGTTACATAGCCTTCGGGGATGGCGGCAACGATTTGCCACACTCGCTGCGGGAAAGAGTCCTGTGTATCCATTGTGATGTCCTGAAGGAAGAAGAGGCAGCATAAACAGCCAATCGTGTGCTGTGAAGAGGGGATTGCGCAAGAAACCAGCATCCGCCCCGGCGCGGCTTGCAATTGCCATCCCGGATAGGGATAATGCGCCAGCGCGTTGGTTAACAACGCTCTCAATGGGGGCTCTGTTGGTTCTCCCGCAACGCTACTCTGTTCACCAGGTCAGGTCCGGAAGGAAGCAGCCAGGGCAGATGACGTGTGTGCCGGGATGTAGCTGGCAGGGCCCCCACCCAATTCTGCTTCCTTTGTTTTTCTCACTCGCGTGAATAACGCAAATACCCCGCAATGCCATCGTTTCCGCCATCCGAAGGGTGATTAACACCTTCTGAAACCGGAACTTGCGCAAAATCGAAGGGCGAAACGCCAGCAATACAGGCCACATTGACACCATACTGATCCGGGTTTGAGCGCCGCTGATGGAAGGTGTAGATGCCGCAAATCGAGCAAAAATAGTGCACAGCTGTTCCGGTGTTAAAGCGATATTCGGTCAATTTATCCTTGCCTTTAATCACCTCAATGCCCGAGAGCGGGGCCGACACGGTAACTGCGCCGCGCATTCGGCAAAAAGAGCAATTACAGCGCCGCACAGTGTTAAAACCATCCGAAAGCTGCACAGAAAACGCCACCGCGCCGCAGTGACACTGCGCCATTAATTTTTCCGCCATCGCTTTCCTCATCAAGACAAATCAAACGGGTCTTTCAACCTTAGCCTTTTTTACCTTTTTTGGTGGGGGAAACGCGTGGGTTCATTGGTGATGTTTTTATACAGAAACGGTACGCTGTAGCCGCAAAAAATAATTCTGATAAAAGGGCAGGGAGTATGCGCAACATCGTATTGGCATTGACGTTATCGGTATCGACGGCATCTTTTGCCGCTACGTTGCAGTCGGGGGTTTATGAAGAGCTGCAACTGGCGGTATCACCCTCCGGGCAGGTCACGGGCTACTACTCTGAAACCATGGGTGTTGGCATGACGCGAAACTGTTCCTTTGCGTTGGCGGGTAACGTCTCTCCGGCCGGGGAGGCGGAAATTTCCAGCTGGTCTTCCGATGTGCTGCCGGGGCATCTTTCCGCTACGGCGGACAGCGTGACATTGAAGATTGCGAACGGGCAAAACCATGACGGCTGCATGAATGTGATGGTGCCGCAGATCAACGAGGGGATTGAGTTGAGTAAAACCCAGTCGACACAATGGGTTTCTCTCGCCGAAGTGCTTGATGAGCGGGTTTATCTCAGCAGCACACCGGATACCAGCACGCGGCGCAAGGCGTGGATTGTCAAAAATGATGTGGTGGGAGTGCTGAAAACCGGGCAGGGCTGGACGCAGATCCAGTTTATTAGCGAGTCAGGGAAAAGTACCACTGGCTGGGTTAACAGCCAGTCGATAAAGCCGCTGACAGCGCCTGCGGCCTGAGTTTTACACCACGCTACGTTTTAATGGCGCTTGCGTTTCGCGAAGCGCCAGCCACAAGGGTTTAAGTCGCAGTAGCGCGTTTTCCAGCTCATTTGAATCCAGCGCGAAAGGGATACGCAGATAACGCTCAAACGCCCCTGTCAGCCCAAAACGCGGGCCAGCGCCGAGGTGGATACCAATCGTTTCTGCACGGGCGGCAAACTGCGTTGCCAGCATATCGGGCAATTCTATCCAGAAAGAGAGGCCGCCTTCCGGCAGTGAGAAACGCCAGTCGGGGAAGTGTTCCCGCAGCAGCGCTGCACAGCGATCGCGTCGTGCTTTGAGCATATCGCGACGCGCGGGCAGGAAGTTTTCGCCATTTTCCATCAGCCATAGCGTTGCCAGTTGTTCCAGCAGCGGTGAGCCGAGTTCCAGCGTATCGCGCGTCTGCACCAGCGTGACAATGGTTCGCGATGAGGCGCGGATCCACCCTAAACGCAGCCCACCCCAGAACGTTTTCCCCGCCGAACCGAGCGTAATTACCGTGCTGCTACTATCAAACGCCGCCATTGGCGGTGGTGGCGGAGATTCGTACCATAAATCCACCATCGTTTCGTCAACCACCAGAGTGGTGCGCGCTTGCGCGGCAACGCTGACGATGGCCTTGCGCGTGGCGATATCCATACAGCGGCCGGTTGGATTGTGATAATCAGGCATTAAATAAGCCAGCCGTGGCGCGGTCTGCGCCAGCGTCGCGGCGAAACCGTCGATGTCCCAGCCCGTTTGTGGTAAAGAAACGCCAACCGGCCTGCACGACGCTCCCTGAATGGAGGCAATCGCCAGCGGATAGGTCGGATGATCGACCACCACGCGATCGCCGGGCCCGGTCAGCATGCGCAGAATCAGCGCCAGACCGCTGAGCGCACCATTGACCACCATCACTTCATCAGCATGCGTGGGTAAGCCGCGGGCGGTGTATCGTGTGGCAATCGCTTCGCGCAATGCCTGCACACCTAATTGCCCGTAACCGGTGCGGGAAAGATAAGGCGGAATGGCCGCCAGCGCATGGGTATAAGCCTGGTGAATTTCCGGGCCAGCGCTGAGCGCGGCAGTGGAGAGATCGAGTGCTGTGCCCGCCGTGCTTAGCGTGGGTATCGCGCGGCTATCGGGCAGGATCACGCGCGAGCCACTGCCGTGGCGGCTTTCCAGATAACCTTCATCACGCAAGTGTGCGAGTGCACTGGCAACGGTTGTGCGGCTGATCTCGAGCATTGAGGCCAGTTCACGCTCTCCGGGAAGGCGTGTCTCCATTGCCAGCCTGCCATCAAGGATCAGCAGGCGCAGCGCGTCGGCAAGTTGTCGCCATAACGGCGTACGCGAAGCGGGTTGTTGCCAGTGGCCCAACAGACGGTGTAACGAGTGGCTACCCAGACGGCGTGATGACATATACAGTCCACTATTTGAAAACTGGACATTAATAATAAGTCCATTTCCGATAAAGATGAAAGCCTGGACAACCGGAGAAAAATAATGCTGCGTCGATTAATTCAACTGTATACAGGTCTGGTTCTGTACGGCGTTTCTACCGCCATGTTTGTACGCGCGGATCTGGGCGCGGACCCATGGAACGTCTTTCATTTAGGCATAATGAAATTGTTATCGCTGGATATTGGTACGGTGATGATCGTGACCGGTGCGCTGGTGCTGCTACTGTGGATCCCGCTGCGCCAGCGGCCCGGATTAGGAACGATCAGTAATGTGATTGTATTAGGTCTGGCCGCCGATGCTGCGTTGTCGCTGATGCCGGTGCTGGATTCGCTGGTGGCTCGCGGCACCTTACTGGTTTGCGCCGTGGTAGTGAATGCCATCGCGACCGGAATGTATATTGGCGCGGGGTTTGGTGCCGGGCCGCGTGATGGGTTAATGACCGGTATTCATGCGCGCACCGGCTGGTCGGTGCGGACTATCCGCACGGCGATTGAAGTTTCTGTGCTGTTTATCGGCTGGCTGCTGGGGGGAACCGTTGGCGTGGGCACGGTGGTTTACGCACTGGCGATTGGCCCGCTGATCCAGCTTTGCCTGCCGTGGTTTCGTCAGAAACCAACGCGAAAGCCTGAGCCACAAAGCGAGCCAGCCTTATAAATGTGTATTCACTGCAATGCGCTGCGCCATTCACCCCCTCAATTTTGGTGTTGAGCGGGCGGTTTACTTTATAAAACGACCAGGGGATTCTGGTGTAACAACATCCGTTGGCGTTGAAAAGGAGTGATGGTCAATGGCAACACCCGAGCTCGAAACCGCAAGACTTCTTCTCAAGCCGCTGGCATCGGAAGATGCCACGCAAATTCAGCGTATTTTCCCGCGCTGGGAAATCGTGCGCTACCTGATAGCCAGTGTGCCCTGGCCCTATCCGGAAGGTGCCGCGCAGCATTATGTAGATAATGTTGCGCTGGCGGCAAACCGCGCAGGGGAGGGCTGGTTTTGGACGCTGCGTCGCAAAGCAGACCCGACAGAGTTGATGGGGGTTATTTGCTTAATGAATACGCCAGATAATAACCGGGGTTTCTGGCTGGCACCGGAGTGGCAAGGGCAGGGCTATATGACGGAAGCTTGCCATGCGGTGAATGATTACTGGTTCAATGTGCTCGATCGCGATGTGCTGCGCGCACCGAAAGCTGTGGCGAATGCGCGTTCGAAAAAGATTTCTGAACGTAGCGGAATGCGGCTGGTTCGCTGCGAGAAAGGGCAATACGTCTCCGGAGAACTGGACACCGAGCTTTGGGAGATAACGCGCGACGAATGGAATAATTTTCACCGCTGAAACCTGTCAGCCGCAGGAGGCTGGCAGGTTATTTAAATTTCATTGTCGATATATTTATTTACGCAGGTTTATTTGTCATTTAAATGACATATTAATTTAATATTTTTGTCATAATTCTTAGGCAGATTAATCTAGGGTTTTTTTAAGTTGTTATAATTCTGAAATATATTTCTGGATCAGTTCCATAAGTTCGTGTATTAATTAGCATGTTTATTCACACAAGAAGGGATAATCATGGCCAGTGCTGTATTAAACGTCAAAATTGATGAAGCGCTAAAAGAGAAACTTCGTCATTACGCAGAAGTAAATAGTGAAAATCTCGGTACCGCGACAGAAAAACTGTTGCTGCTGGCTTTTCAGGCTGCGGAAGAGGCGGGAGTATCGGAAGACGACATTGATAACCAGCATACCGAAGAAGAGAGTTCTACTCCGTTAACTCCTAAAGAAATTAAAGCGTTACGTAAACTTCTGAAGAAGAAAAAATGAACCAACAACTGCTATCAACCGCCAGCAACTATGGCGAAGCCTGTGAGCTTCTGCGCTCAGGTTTTGTTAAACAAGTTCGTCTGGACTGGAATATCGGAAGTGATGAGTTTTTTCGCATCGCATCAGACTGGTGCGACGCCGGAGCGAAAATTAAAAAAGAAGGGCACAGCTTTATTATTTCGATAAAAGGCTTCCCGATCCCGCGTCAGCAGTAATGTATTTGTCATGAAACTGTCATTTTAATTGCATTAAAAAATGTGATGGTGGTTTCATAATAAAAATACGTAACCATCTCAAATGCACATTACGGATGATGTTTCCGACGAGCCTTTTGTGGCTCGTCGCTATTTCTTTTCCCGCAAAATATCCTTCAACTGTATTTAGCCCCGTCTGGTATTTTCTCCGAAGCGCTCACAGGCGCTGACCGGCAAACCGGGTATACTGGAAAACTGTTTGCAGCCGGGAAGCGCTATGAAAACCATCACTCTTTATGATGTCGCCAGCCATGCGGGCGTCTCTTACCAGACCGTTTCGCGCGTGATTAACGATGCGGCACATGTCTCGCCAAGGACGCGCGAGAAAGTGCTCGCTGCAATGGCGAAACTGCATTACATCCCCAATCGCGGTGCTCAGCAACTGGCAGGTAAACGCACAAAAACGCTCGGTTTGTTGACGACCGATCTGGCTTTGCATGCGCCATCGCAAATCGCGTCGGCGGTAAAATCCCGCGCTGGTCAGGCCGCGGCCAGCGTGATCATCTCTATGCTGGAGCAGCACGATGCAGCCAGCTGCTCGGCTGCCTTACAGGAACTGCTGGCGCAGCGCGTTGAAGGCGTGTTGATCAACGTGCCGCTTGATGATGCGCTGGCGCAGCAACTCGCGGCGCAGGCGGCACCCACGCCTGTGTTGTTCCTGGATGTTGGCGAGACGGCCGCGGTGAACAGCCTGGTGTTTGATGCCATGCAAGGCGCGCGGCTTGGCGTAGAACATCTGCTGGCGCAGGGGCATCGTCAGATTGCGTTACTCGGCGGGCCGCAGACTTCGGTTTCCGCGCGCACCCGCTTTGCTGGCTGGCTGACGGCGCTCCAGCAGGCAGGGCTTACGCCTTGTGCCAGCGCGCACGGTGACTGGAGCGCGGCTTCCGGTTATGAAAAAGCGCACAGTTTGCTTGCGGGCAACCAGTTACCCGACGCGGTGCTGGTGGCAAATGATCAAATGGCGCTTGGCGTTATTCGCGCCTGCGTCGAGAAAGGAATTGATGTGCCGGCGCAAATCTCGGTGGTGGGTTATGACGATACCGCCGATAGCGCCTGGTTTTCCCCACCGCTCACCACTATCCGTCAGGCATTTAAAGAGGCCGGGGAGCGAAGCGTCGACTGGCTACTCAGCCCGTCAGCTCAGGGCGATGTCACAGGTCAAACGCGGCTGCCGGTGATGCTCATCGAACGTCACTCCACCGCGCCAGCCCGGCAACAGAAACTGAGCGGTGAAACCCTTGCCAGACGCTTAAACGAACTGGCGCAGCAGATTGCGATGCTGGATCGCCGTTAACACTTTTGTGATCCCCTTCGCTTTGATCCTGCTACCGGCTTTACCTGTGGTGAAAAATGCGTCATTGTGCCGTTAATTGTGAGCGCTTCGCAAAATGAGGTTTTTATGTCTGCTTCCGCGTTAAATTCGCTTCTCTCCCGCCGCGACTGGGAGAACCCGGTCCTCACGCACTGGCACCGTTTACCCGCGCATGCGCCGATGCGCAGCTGGCGCGATGAAGTCTCTGCGCGTGATAACGCGCCATCGCCCGCACGCCGCTTACTCAACGGTCAATGGCAATTCAGTTTTTTCGCTGCGCCAGAAGCGGTGCCGGCAGGGTGGATCGAGGAAGATTGCGCTGATGCGGTGGTAATGCCAGTCCCTTCAAACTGGCAAATGCAGGGTTTCGATACGCCGATTTATACCAATGTCACTTACCCGATCCCGGTAAATCCTCCGTTTGTACCACAACAAAATCCGACCGGTTGTTACTCGCTCACATTCGAGGTGAGCGAATCAGAGCTGGTGCACGGGCAAACCCGTATTGTTTTTGACGGGGTGAACTCGGCTTTTTATCTGTGGTGTAACGGGCAATGGATCGGCTACTCACAGGACAGCCGCCTGCCTGCTGAGTTTGATTTAAGTCAGGCACTGAAGGTCGGAGAGAACCGGCTGGCGGTGATGGTGCTGCGCTGGTGCGATGGCAGTTACCTGGAAGATCAGGATATGTGGCGGATGAGCGGCATTTTCCGTGACGTTTCTCTACAGCGTAAGCCCGTCACGCACATTGCCGACTTTCACCACGTTACGCAGTTAAATGCGGAACTGACTCACGGGCAGTTGCAGGTTTATGCCCGGCTTGCAGGCGATTTTACCGATTGCCGCGTCGCTTTTGCGTTATGGCGAGGGGAAGAAAAAATCGCCGAAGCGCAACAAACGCCGGGTAGCGCAGTGGTTGATGAGCGCGGATGCTGGGCAGAGCGCCTGAGCGTCACGTTGCCGGTGGCTTCTCCATTGTTGTGGAACGCCGAAACGCCGCACCTTTATCGCCTGACGCTAACACTGCTCGACGCACGGGGAAATGTACTGGAAGTGGAAGCCTGTAATGTCGGGTTCCGCCAGGTTGAAATCAGCAACGGCTTGCTGAAACTTAATGGAAAACCGTTGCTGATCCGTGGCGTTAACCGCCACGAGCACCACCCGGAAAACGGGCAGGCGATAGATGAAGCCACCATGCGTCGCGACATTGAGCTAATGAAACAGCATAACTTTAATGCGGTGCGCTGCTCTCACTATCCCAATCATCCGTTGTGGTATCAGCTGTGCGATGAGTACGGTTTATATGTGGTGGATGAAGCCAATATCGAAACCCACGGTATGGTGCCGATGAGCCGTCTCGCTGACGATCCACTCTGGCTTCCGGCGATGAGCGAACGCGTAACCCGCATGGTGCAACGCGATCGTAACCATCCATCGATCATCATCTGGTCGCTGGGAAATGAGTCGGGGCATGGTGCCAACCACGATGCGCTCTATCGCTGGCTGAAAACCACCGATCCGACGCGCCCGGTGCAGTATGAAGGTGGCGGGGCGAACACCGCCGCGACCGATATTATTTGCCCAATGTATGCGCGCGTTGACCAGGATCAGCCATTTCCGGCGGTGCCGAAGTGGTCAATCAAAAAGTGGATCGGTTTGCCGGATGAAAACCGCCCGCTGATTTTATGTGAATACGCCCACGCGATGGGCAACAGCTTCGGCGGCTTTGCCAAATACTGGCAGGCCTTTCGCGCCGCGCCGCGCTTGCAGGGCGGTTTTGTCTGGGACTGGGTCGACCAGGCGCTAACGAAAAAGGACGAGAACGGACAACCGTTCTGGGCGTATGGCGGTGACTTTGGCGATACGCCAAATGATCGACAGTTCTGTATGAATGGGCTGGTTTTCCCGGACAGAACACCGCATCCGGCGCTGTATGAAGCGCAGCGCGCCCAGCAATTTTTCCAGTTCAGCCTGCTGAGTACCCAGCCGCTGGTTATTGAGGTTGAGAGCGAATACCTGTTCCGCGCTGCCGATAACGAGTCCCTGCGCTGGCGCGTGGAGCGTGATGGCGAGGTTCTGGCACAGGGAGAAACGGCACTCGATATCGCGCCGCAAGGAAAACAGAAAATTGCGCTCACGCTCCCTGAACTGCATGCGGCCCCGGGAGATGTATGGCTGAATGTCGAGGTTTACCAGCGGGCGGCAACGCACTGGTCGGCGGCGGAACACCTTTGCGCGTGGGATCAGTGGCGTTTACCTGCCCCGCTGTATAGCGCGCCGCGCGTGGCAAGAGGTGCGCGTCCGGCGTTGCAGACGAGCGAGCTGGATTACACAGTCAGCGCTGGTCATCAGCGCTGGCAGTTCAGTCGCCAAAGCGGCAACCTGGTGCAGTGGTGGCGCGATGAGCAACCGACGCTGTTAACGCCGCTCACGGACTGCTTTGCCCGCGCGCCGCTGGACAACGATATCGGCATCAGCGAAGTGACGCGCATTGATCCCAACGCCTGGGTAGAGCGCTGGAAAGCGGCTGGCATGTATGACCTGCACGCGCAGTTGCTCTATTGCGAGGCGGAAGAGGGGGCAGCAGACGTTGTTATTCATACGGGACATTGCTGGGTGGGCGCGGGAAAAACGGTGTTTATCAGCTATAAGCGCTGGCGCATTGATAGCCACGGTGTATTGCACGGTGACGTGGAGGTACAGGTGGCAACCGATATTCCGCCACCGGCGCGTGTCGGTCTGGTTTGCCAGCTCGCAGAACTCCATTCGCAGGCAAGCTGGTTAGGGTTAGGGCCGCATGAAAACTACCCCGACCGTAAACTGGCGGCGCGCCAGGGTTTGTGGACATTGCCGCTTGCTGCGCTGCATACGCCCTATATTTTCCCCGGCGAGAATGGCCTGCGTTGCGATACGCGCATGTTGCGCTATGGCGCGCATCGGCTGGACGGCGATTTCCACTTCTCGCTGGGGCGCTACAGCGATAAGCAACTGCGCGAAACCACACATCATCATCTGCTGCGTGAAGAGGCTGGTTGCTGGCTGCATGTTGATGCGTTCCATATGGGAGTCGGCGGCGATGACTCCTGGAGCCCAAGCGTGTCGGCAGAGTTTATTCTCAACACGGACAAGGTGCGTTACGCCTTTTGCTGGCGGCAAGACTAAACTTATAGGGCCTGATGCGGCGGGGGTGTCCTGCCGCACGGCCACTTCGGAGATCAACTCATGAAGTATGTTGATGGTTTTGTGGTTGCCGTGCCGGCCGATCAAAAAGAGGCCTACCGCCAGTTGGCAGCAAAATCTGTCGCGTTGTTTAAAGCGTATGGCGCCACGCGGATTGTCGAATGCTGGGCGGACGATGTTCCCGACGGTAATTTCACAGACTTTCGCATGGCCGTGAAAGCTGAAGACAACGAAGAGGTCGTCTTCAGCTGGATTGAATATCCATCAAAAGAGATACGCGACGCCGCGAATCAGAAAATCATGGCTGACCCGCGGATGCGCGAGCTGGGCAACGAGATGCCCTTTGACGGCAAGCGTTTGATTTACGGGGGCTTCGTTCCCATTCTTGACGAATAAGTGGCCGCTCAGGAAACTTTGGTAAACAGCGCCTTGCGCTCCAGCACGTCGCCATCAGTACGGAATACTCCCCCACCGACATAATGCAGGGTTTGCGGCCACTCCGGCTGGGGGTTAACCCGTGCGGCAACCACTTCAAAAATAAAGAAGTTGTAGTTATCCACCATCGCGTCATCGTAGAGCCGGCACTCGAACTGCCCGAAACACTCTTTTATCGACGGTGCGCTGACCTTGTCGCTTTTTTCTGCCGTCAGGCCAAATTTCGCGAACTTGTCGACGTCATCGCCGGTGCAGTTACCGATGCGTGAAACGGTATCAATCATGCTGGCTTCCGGCAGATTAATCACACATTCACCGCTCTGGCGAATACGCGCAAAACTGGCGTTTCCCGCTGAAATCATGCAGCCCACCAGCGACGGCGTAAACTCCAGAATCGTGTGCCAGCCCAGGGTCATAATATTGTTTTGCCCTTGCCAGTGGCTGCTGAGCAGTACCACCGGGCCGGGTTCCAGCCAGTGCCGGACATCATGCAGCGGCCAGGATTGCTTTTTCATCATGCTTCCTCCGCGTGTTAAACCACTTTTAACAGTAGCAAAACTAGGCGGCGCGCAGGTTGTTTTCCGCCCACTGAATAAACGCGTCAGGCGGCAGCGCTTTGCTGTAGAGCCAGCCCTGGCCGTACTCCACGCCATACTTCTTTAGCCACTGAAGCTGGCCTTCGGTTTCAATGCCTTCTGCCACCATCGCCAGCCTGAGCGCTTTCGCCATATCGATGATGTGCGGCGTTACGGCTTTGTACTCCAGCGCATCGACAAACGATTTGTCGATTTTGATGATGTCGACATCCAGATTTTGCAGATAGCTCAGGCTGCAATAGCCGGTGCCAAAGTCATCAATGTAAATTTCGTGTCCGGCGGCGCGCAGCGCACTGATTGCCGGGCCGCTCACCGCCGGATCGGCGAAACCGCGTTCGGTGAGTTCAAGGGCGATTTGTGTTGGCGAGAGCTGCCACTGGGCGATGAGACGCGCCAGCAGATCCGGCAGTGTGGGATCAAGCAGATCCGCCGGCTCAAGGTTAATCGAAATATGTTGATCCGGGTGTTGGTGCAGCCAGGATCCGAGGGTGGAAAATACGGTTTCGACCACCAGTTTGGTCAGCTGCGGCATCAGGCCGCTGTGCACCGCCAGCGGAATAAAAATATCTGGCGCAAGGTAACTGCCATCTTTCTGCCGCCAGCGTGCCAGCGCCTCCGCGCCGACTATCTTGCCGTTATCGAGCTCAACAATCGGTTGAAAAAAAACGGTAATTTCGCGTCCGTGAATGGCGTCCTGCAACTGCGCGCGCGGTGAATGCAAACGGCGCAGCAGCCTTAACATGACAAAAGCGAGCAGCAGGCTTACCAGCAAGCCGAGTGGCAACCAAATCATCAGTAACCGATGCCAGTTTTTTTCCAGCGGCGCAATCGCCATCCAGGTAACAATTGCCAGCCCCATGTCCGCATCGCGCTCGATCCGGTAGACCTCGCCATTGGTAATGATGCGCGTTGGACCCTGCTGGTTTATTTGTGCCAGCCTGGCCGCAGTCAGCCGGGGGCTTCCGGCAATGCGCTGGTGCGTTTTGGTATTGATAAGCGCGATATAAACGGGGGCGGTGCCATGCGACAAAATATCAATAAACGACGTCGGATCGACCATCACCACATAGTGCGCACTGCCGATTGCGACCATATATTTCGCCAAACCCAGATCGTTGTGGCGAGTCAGCCAGGCGCGAAAGCCATCGGTGGTGATCTTCCCGGGCTCGGGAAAAGGCGGAATATGGCTGTCGGCTTGTAGTGATGAGCAGATCGGTTGCAGCCCGTTCATATAAAGAACTTCGCGCACATAGCGCCATGAATAAGAAATACGCCGCATCGTCAACAAATGTTCTGGCGTACAGGGCGCGCCATCGTAGGCATCCAGCTCACGAAGCGCGGCTTTACTCTGGTTGATGACGCGTTGGGTACGCATTTCTGCCAGCGTAGAGTACGCGTCCAGATCATTCATAAAGTTTTCTTCAGCCTGGCGGTGACTCATCCAGATACTCAGGCTCACCGGCAGGAAAATGGCGAGCACCAGAGCAACTGTCGCAAGACTCATCAGTCGTCGGTTGGTCATGATCAAAAATCCTTCTTTGATACTGATAAACGAGGAGTATCTTTTAGCCGCTGATGTTATAACACGCGGCAGCGATTGTTTTCTTTCAGGAAAGAAAGGATGAAGAAAAAAGAGTTTGTGACCCAGGATTTGCTAAGCAAAATTTATCAAATCAGCGCGCCTGGTCCGCGCAAACTCCCGCCTGAACGCCAACTGGCTCAGGAGTATGGCGTCTCGCGCTTTACTATCCGACAGGCGCTGGAAAAACTCGCGAGTATTGGTGTGGTGAATATTGTGCAGGGTTCCGGCATCTGGATTAACGAGCAGGCGCGCAGCAATCCGCTGGTTTACAACTCCATCACCGAAAAGCGTTTTGATCAGATTCGTTTTCGCATGATTAGCCTGCATAAAAAGCGCCCGGACCGCGATGAACAGCAAATCTTTGGCCTGAACGAAGAGAGCTTTATCTGGCAATTTTGCCGCCTGCGGTTTGTCGACGAACAAGCGGTACAGATTGAGATTTCCCGCATGCCGGTGGAAGGGTTTGCCGATCTCAACCAGCAGGTCATTGAACGTTCGATCCAGCAGTATGTGCTGGGCAAAGGCTACCGGATCTCACATCTCCTGACCACCTACCGGGCGGTGAGCGTGAGCCGCGAACAGGCGGTGCTGTTGGGCTGTAAAAAGGGCAGCCCGGCAATGCATATTAGTAACCGCGGTATCCTGGAAGGCGGGCAGGTGTATGAGATCAGCGACATTATTGATATCAACTACACCTGTACGTATGTCATTCCGCATAACCGCGAAAACCTCACCTTCCGCCAGGGTGGTGGCTGACGTTACGGCGTGTGGATGGCGCCATCGGCAAGGCGGCTTTGCGTCCACTCATGCGGGCGATAGATGCCAGGGTGCGCCAGCGCTTGCTGCTCGTCGAAACTGACGCCAATGCCCGGTTTTTCCGGCGCATAGACGAAGCCATCTTTGACTTCCGGCGCGCCAGGAAACACCGCGTCTGTGCTGGCGGAGCGGGGGATATACTCCTGGATCGCCGCATTATGCAGGTGAATATTCAAATGCGTATTCACCGCCACACCAATGGGCGTCATATCTCCCGGCCCGTGCCAGGCCAGCCGTACGCCGAATGCCTGGCACAGAATCGCCAGTTTTAATGCCGGTGTGATGCCGCCAATCTGCGAAATGTGGCAGCGGATGAAATCGATGCGGCGATTGACAATCAACTCGTGCCACTCTGCCGGGTTGTTAAACAACTCTCCCATCGCCAGCGGCGCACTGCTGTGCTGGCGCACTTGTTCCAGCCATGCGCTTTGCGCTGGCGGCAGAATATCTTCAATAAAATAAGGCTGATACGGCTCAAGCTGCTTTGCTAACTGCACCGCTTGTTGCGGGAATAAGCGCTCGTGAACATCGTGCAGGATCTGCAAGCGATAACCATATTTTTCCCGCAACGCTTTAAACATCGCCACGGTGTTGGCCATGTACTCCTGCTGATCAAAATAGGCGCCGGTCGTGGGATTTTCCGGCGTATGCAGTTGCGCGGGCGTGCCGCCGTAAAAACCGAGCTGGCAGCGAATGTGGCGATAGCCCTGAGCCGCCAGCTTGTCGACGGCGGTGAATAATTCTTCCAGCGTTTCGCCACTGGCATGGCTGTAGGCGGCGATAGCATCCCGTGATTTCCCGCCGAGCAACTGGTACAGCGGCATGCCCGCCAACTGACCTTTGATATCCCACAGCGCCATATCAACGCCGGAGATGGCGTTGTTCATGATCGGGCCGTTACGCCAGTAGGCGTTAACGTTCATCATTTGCCAGAGATCTTCAATGTTGTTGGCATCACGGCCTATCAGCAAGGGTTTCAGATATTCATCGACCAGCGTTTTCACCGCCAGTGGGCGTTGCTGGAAAGTGGCACAGCCGTGCCCCGAGATGCCTTTATCGGTTGTCACCCGCACTACCACCAGGTTGTGGCGGTCGGGCCGGGTGATAAAACATTCGATATTCTGGATAAGCGTGGGCGTCACGGGAACTCCTTTACAACGTGAGATAAGCAAGTGAGGGCTATTATCTTCACCTTAATTTTGGCGAAAGGTAAACTGTTTTGTGGAATAAATTTTTTGGTCAGTTATTGCTTCCTTTTTTAATTAAAAACCAAACCAATTTAAGGTTTGTTGCGTTTTTATGGCTTGTTGATTGGTAATTGTGATGCGATTCATATTTTATTGGTTTGTTTTAAAATTTGGCTTTCTCTACCATTTGAGGCAATGAGTAAAACGACAACACATCCGGCAGGAGTTTTTATGGGGACGCAAGAAGCCATCGGCAATATTATTCGCCTGGTGGGCGGACGGGATAATATCAACAACGTCTGGCACTGCATGACACGCTTACGTTTTGATCTGATCGATGATGACAAAGTGGATCAGAACGAAATTAAAAAACTGCCGGGCGTGCTGGGCGCACAGCTGCAAAGTGACCAGTTCCAGATTGTGATTGGTCCAAAAGTGAATAGCTGGTACGAGCAACTACTGGCCATGCTGGGTAAGGCACCACAACATGCGGCAGGGCAGGGGAAAGCGCGCAAAAGCCTAGTGTCGATGTTTATGGATACGGTATCTGGCGTGTTTGGGCCGATTGTGCCCGCCATTGCTGGTGCCGGGATGATTAAAGGTCTGCTGGCCGGGTTGATTGCGCTAAAAGTGGTATCGGCGAAAAGCGATACGGTGATGGTTATCGATCTTATCGCCAGCGGTGTTTTCTATTTCCTGCCGTTTTTCCTTGCGGTTTCGGCGGCAAAAATATTCAAGACCAATGAATATCTCGCAGCGGCGATTGCCGCTTGCCTGATGTATCCGTCGCTGATTGAGGCGGCAAAAGCGCTGGCAACACATCAGGATGGCGCGGTCAGCGCGTTCTGGTTGCTTAATGCGCTGCCAGTGTCGGTGTTTAACTACTCGGCCAGCGTCATCCCGGTTATCTTCTCGATCCTCGCGTTAAGTTACATTCATCGCTGGGTCGATAGCATCATGCCTGATGTGTTGAAAACCGTTTTTACCCCAACATTGACGCTGTTTCTCGGCGCGCTGGCGGCGCTGGTGGTGATTGGCCCGATTGGTATTTACCTGGGCAAAGCGCTGGCGTGGTTTATTGAAGGGCTGTTTGGCGTGTCGGCGAGTTTTGCCGGGCTGATTGTCGGCGCGATTCGCCCGGTGGCGATCCTCACCGGGATGCATCACGCGATGACGCCGATTGCCTTACAGAACTTTAGCGAGCGCGGCTACGACATGCTAATGCCGATGATGTTTATGGCAAACATGGCGATTGCCGGGGCGACGTTTGCTATCTGGCGGTTGAGTAAAAACCGCCAGGACAAAACCGTTACGCTGTCGGCGGCTATCTCCGCGCTGCTGGGGATCACGGAACCGGCGCTGTTTGGCGTACTGACGCGCTACAAAAAAGCCTTTATCGCCGCCACCGTCGCAAGCTCGCTGGCCTCTGCGTTCATCGCCTTCTTCGGCGTGCGGCTGTATGGCTATATTTTGTCGAGCATTTTCAGCCTACCGGCCTATATTGGCCCGTACTTTGTCTTTGCGGTTTCAGGTGTGATCATCGCGCTTGTCCTGTCGTTTGTGCTGACCACCTTGCTCGTGGGTAAAGAGGCGCAAGAGTAACCTTATCGTCGGTGCGCCAGGCGGCGCACCAGCCTGTCGCCCGCCATTTGTACCCCTTGCACCAGCGCCACCAGAATCACCACTGTGCCGACCATGACCTGATCGTTGAACCGCTGATAGCCGTATCGAATCGCCAAATCGCCAAGACCGCCGCCGCCAATTACGCCAGCCATCGACGAGAAACCTATCAGCATAACGATAGTAAGCGTGATACTCGCCAGCAGGGTGGGTAACGCCTCCGGCAGCAGCGCTTTGGCAATCACATGCCACAGATTACCGCCCATCGAAAGAATGGCTTCAATACGCCCGTAATCCACTTCATCGAGCGCGTTTTCCGTTAACCGTGCGAAGAAGGGAAATGCGCCGATAGTCACCGGCACCACGGCCGCCGTGCTGCCAAGCGTGGTACCAATCAGCGCGCGGGTAAAAGGGATGAGCGCAATCAGCAGCACAATAAAAGGCAGTGAGCGGCCAAAGTTAATCACCGCACCCAGCAAGGCATTCAGTTTTGGCATTGGTGCCAGCCCGTTACCGCGGGAGACAAATAACAGCACGCCGACGGGCAAACCGATCAGTACGGTGAAAAATGCCGCCAGCCCAACCATATAAATCGTCTCCAGCGTGCCGTTAAGCAGCAGCGGCCAGAGATCGTCCCAGCTCATGCGACCACGCATAACGGCCTCCCGTTAAAACCATGGCGGGCCAAAAACGCCTGTTCGGCTTTTGGATCGTGCAGTAGCGCCTGGCGCAGTTTTGACCACGGCGCGACCAGCAAATCGGCGATTTTTCCGCTCTCGATAAGCTCGCCATTTTCCAGCAGCGCGGCGTGATCGCACAGGGTTTTCACCACTTCCAGCTCGTGGGTGATCAGCACTATGGTGAGCTTCAGTTTCTGGTTGATATCTGCCAGCAGCTCAAGCACAGACGCGGTGGTTTGGGGATCTAACGCGCTGGTGGCTTCATCGCACAGCAGCACGTCTGGCCTTGTCGCCAGCGCGCGGGCGATACCGACGCGCTGTTTTTGCCCACCGGAAAGCTGCGAGGGAAAGGCATCGGCTTTTTCACTCAAGCCGACCAGCCAGAGCAGCTCTTCGACGCGCGCCTGGCGCTGCGCTTTTGCGACACCGGCAATTTCCAGCGGCACGGCAATATTGTCGGCCACTGTGCGCGCATGCAGTAAATTGAAGTGCTGGAAAATCATGCCGGTGCGCAGGCGATGCTCGCGTAATGCCGCTTTGTCTAACTGCGTGATGTCGTTGCCGTTGATAATAATGCGGCCCGCCGTGGGCCGCTCCAGCAAGTTAAGGCAGCGAATCAACGTGCTTTTGCCCGCGCCACTGCGCCCAAGGATGCCGTAGATCGCCCCCTTCGGTACGCTCAGCGAGACCTCTTTCAGCGCCGGTCGGCCTGTTCCGGCATAGGTTTTGCTCAGCCCTTCAATCTCTATCATGACTGCGGTGCGACCGGAATTACCGAGCCGTTATATTGCTTACGGATAAACTCCGCCACCTGCGGCGAGGTGAGATCTTTCGCCAGCTCTTTGATGCGCGGATCGTTAGCCAACTGCGGGTTGGTAACCAGAATATTGGCATACGGGTTGTGGTTCGCGCTCTCCAGGCCGAGCGCATCTTTCGCCGGGGTTAACCCGGCTTCCAGCGCGTAGTTACCGTTTATTACCGCCATATCGACATCATCCAGCGAGCGTGGGATCTGCGGCGATTCGATCTCAAGGATCTTCAGGTGTTTTGGGTTTTCGGCAATATCTTTCGGTGTTGCCAGCGTAGTTGCCGGGTCGGTGAACTTACTGTTGAGTTTTATTAATCCCTGCGCTTGCAGCAGAAACAGCGCGCGACTCAGGTTGGTGGCGTTGTTCGGTACGGCTACGGTGGCGTTATTGGGCAGCGATTTGAAATCTTTATATTTGTGCGAGTAAATACCCAGAGGTTCGATATGTACCGTCGCGGCAACCGCAAAGGTTTTGCCCAGCGCTTTTTCCTGATCCTTCAGGTAAGGAACATGCTGGAAATAGTTCGCATCGACGTCGCCGTTCGCCAGCAGTTCGTTGGCGTTAGCACCACTGGTTAGCTCGACAACTTGCAGATCCAGTTTTGGGTCGATCTTTTTGATGTAGTTGAGAATTTCTGCGTGTGGTACCGGGTCGGCAGCAACGCGCAGAGCGGCAGCCTGGGCGGAAGACCAGGCCAGTGAAAGAGACAGTGCAACCCCTGCCAGAGTGAATGCGGCATGTTTCATGATGTGTGTTCCTGTGTTGTTATTAGACGATCAGTTGTTCTGTGCGTTCGCGCAGCACATCGCGGTAATAGCGTTCCGCCACATCCGGGTGGGAGCGCAGACGCCCTTTCAGGTAGTTCCATCCCACGTCGCGCAGTAGCGGATTTTGTGGGGCGCTCTCTGGCCCGCGCGCTTCCTGTGCCAGCTCAGGTGGCAGTGTGTAAAGCGGGACGACGGCATCCAGTTGCGCGCCGAGGAAGAAGGCGATAGAGAGGCGCTGCTGGCCGGCCGGGGGCGATACCACGCGATGCACGGTGGCGCGCAGATAACCGTTTGTCGCCAGCTCTAGCAACTCGCCAATATTGACCACAAAGCTGCCTGGCAGCGGTAACGCATCGATCCAGCGGCCGGGTTCGATTTCGACCTGCAACCCTTTTTGCTCGTCCTGCAGCAGGAAACTGAGGAAACCCGAATCTTTATGAGCGCCGACGCCCTGTGAGCTCTGCGTGTTTTGCTGGCCTGGATAGCGGATCAGTTTGATGTGTTCGTTGGGCTTGCTGCCATACAACGCATCAAAGGCGTTGGCTGGCAGGTGCAGTGCTTCGGCAAAGGCGCGCAGCAAGGTGATCGCCATGTTGGTCATTGCCTGTTGCCAGTTAAGCAGGGCGGGTTTTAGCGTCGGCTGCGCCGTTGGCCACAAGTTTGGGCCTTGTAACCGTCGCCAGCGCGGGTCATTTTCACTGAGCTGCAAAGCCGGGCGTTCCGCGCCAATATCAAACTGTTCGCGCCAGTCAGGCTGCCCGCGGGTGATTTCTGATGCTGCGCGGTTGTAGCCGCGAAAATGCGGAGAGTGGATCATCGCCACTTGCTGTTTTTGCGCATCAGAAAGCGCGAAAAATTGCCGGGCTTCGTGCTGGACAGCCTGCTGTAGCGCGTCATCGACGCCGTGGTTAATAAGGTAAAAGAAGCCGATATCGCGCGCGGCATGGCGCAGGTCGGCAAGAAAGGTGTCGCGCTCAGCGCGTTGCGTATAGCGGGCGAGATCGAGAATAGGCAGTGTTGTCGCGGTCATTGTGGTCTCCGGGGACGTTAAAAAGATGTCGGTTCTGGCTCAGGGTTCGGCGGCAACAACAGCGCATTTTCTTTTCCTCACATTTTGGGTGTCGTCACAGCTTG
Source organism: Kosakonia sp. SOY2 (assembly GCF_027109175.1). Lineage (NCBI taxonomy): Bacteria > Pseudomonadati > Pseudomonadota > Gammaproteobacteria > Enterobacterales > Enterobacteriaceae > Kosakonia > Kosakonia sp. SOY2. Next base: position 2,453,454 of record NZ_JAPVXH010000001.1, on the reverse strand, counting down.
CCTTATGACAAACACTTCAACCAATAACGTTCTTTTCTAATTTATGACCGAGCAGGATCATGTGCTTTTGCAAAAAACGCATAACGCGGAATGCTTGAAATGGGCAAATAAGTTCGATAGACTTTTGTTATGTTATAACAAAACAAAAGAGCGAATAATGAGACCTGATATCCACCCCCATTACCGTACCGTTGTGTTTCACGACACCAGCGCCAATGAGTATTTCAAAGTGGGTTCGACCATTAAAACGGACCGCGAAATTGAACTGGAAGGCGTGACGTATCCGTACGTCACGATTGACGTCTCTTCCGCTTCGCACCCGTATTACACCGGTAAACAGAAAGTGATTGCTAACGAAGGCAGCGCGGCGCGTTTCCAGCAGCGTTATGGCCGCTTTTTTGCCGATAAAAAGGAGTAAATGATGCAGGTGCTGAATTCACTACGTAGCGCGAAGCAACGCCACCCTGACTGCCAAATCGTTAAGCGCAAGGGGCGTTTGTATGTGATTTGCAAATCTAACCCGCGCTTCAAAGCCGTGCAGGGTAAAAAGAAAAGACGCTAAGCGCGAAGCGATGCCAGGGAATAACGCTGCTTGCCGTCAGCCGTGAAATTATCGGCGGCAAGCCAGCGTTGCAGCGCGCTATCCACGGCAGGCCATTCACTATCAATAATTGAAAACCAGTCTGTGTCGCGGTTATGGCCTTTACTCACCAGTGCCTGACGAAAGCGGCCTTCAAACTGAAAACCTAAGCGCAGCGCGGCCTGGCGTGAAGGTTCATTCAGACTGTTGCATTTCCACTCATAGCGGCGATAGCCAAGCGTGTCGAAAACGTAGCGCATCAGTAACCATTGGGCTTCTGTCGATGCCGGGGTACGGCTTAGCAGGGGCGAAAAATGCACGCTGCCCACTTCCACCACGCCGTTTTTTTCATCAATGCGCATCAACGATAAGCTGCCAACCGGCAAACCGGTTGGCTTATCGATAACGGCAAAATGCAGCGGATCGCGAAGGTCGCATACGCTGGTGACCCACGCGCTAAATGCGGCTTCATCCTGCTCGGGTTCGCGCAACAACCATGTCCAGCTACGGTTGTCGCCTGCACGTTGATGCGCCTGAAACAGCGCGGCGGCGTGTCCTGGTTGCAAGGGTTCGAGACGACAATAATCGCCTTTCAGCACTACGCGCTCGGGGAAAGGTCGCGGCTGCCAGCCCGGCAGCGCTGCACCGATCGGCTGTTGATACACGTTGAATGCGTTCATTTGTGGCTCCTTTTGATATGCCGCCAGCGTAACGTGGTACTGGTTCCATAAAAAGATCCATACCGCTATAGTCTTATGGGGCCACGATTGAGAGCGTGTAATGAACATTCCGGACGATGAGTTATATGCGCTACTGCGCCAGCCGCTGGCGGCGCGCGTGGGAGTGACGCGGCAGCGGACGCTTTATCTGGCGCTGCGTGATGCGATACGTAATGGCAGGTTAAAATCGGGCAGCCTGTTGCCGGGTTCGCGCGTACTGGCGCAGGCGTTGGTGCTTTCGCGCAATACCGTTAACACGGCGCTTGAGCAGCTGGCGGTGGAAGGATATGTATTGCGTGACCGGCAAGGAACGCGTGTCGCTACACTGACAAGTGTTGAACGTTCACCGCAGACGCCGCCACCGGTCAGGCTGGCGCGCGGCGTACAACAGCTACCCGGCGGTGTTCAGCGTAATTCACCCGCGCTGGCATTCACTCCCGGCATTCCCGCCGCCAACTATTTTCCGCTGGCTATCTGGCGGCGTCTGACGGAGCGAGTATGGCGCGACGAGGGCAACACGTTGCTGAATTATGGCGCGTCTGCCGGTGAACTGCGTCTGCGCGCGGCGATTGCGCGCCATCTGGCGATTTCCCGCGGTATTCATTGTGACGCCGAACAGATTGTGATCACTGAAGGTGCGCAGGAAGCACTGATGTTGTGTGTGCGTTTGTTGTGCGATGCCGGTGATGAAGCGTGGGTGGAAGAGCCTGGTTATGGCGGTGCAAAAACCGCGTTTTTATCGGCGGGGTTAAATGTCACGGGAATCGGTGTCGATAACGAAGGTATGCGGCTGGATGTGAAGGCAACTACGCCGCGCATTATTTACACCTCGCCGTCGCATCAATATCCCTTAGGCCAGGTGATGAGTGCAACCCGGCGACTGGCGTTGCTGGATTATGCCCGTCGTGCGGGGAGCTGGATTATCGAGGACGATTATGACAGCGAGTTCCGTTATCCGGGCGAGCCTATTCCCGCGATGCTTGGCATGGTGGTTCATCCGCCGGTGGTCTATATCGGGACATTCAGCAAGACGCTGTTTCCATCGCTGCGTATTGGCTTTATGGTCATGCCGCCCGCCCTGGCGCAGGTTGCTGCGCCGGTTATTGGTAGTTTATTACGCGGGGGCCACCGGGCAGAGCAACTAACGCTGGCGCGTTTTATTGAAGAGGGACATTACACGCGCCATCTGGCGGCGATGCGGCGTCTTTACCGCAAGCGGCAGGCACATTTGCTGGAGGCGTTACACAGCGAAATGCGGGTTGATCATCATGTATATGGTGGCGGCGGTGGGCTGCATTTAGCGTTGTCGATTCCGGGGATTGACGATCAGGCTCTTGTTCGCGAAGCGCATCAACTCCAGCTTGCGCCGCATGCATTAAGCCGTTTCTGGCTTAAGCAAAACGCGGCATCAAGTGGGCTGGTATTGGGTTACGGTAATACCTCCGCCGCGCGGTTTCCGGCGGCGGTAAGTGCACTTAACCGGCTGATTGTGCGCCAGCAGGGCGGGTAAGAGTGAAAACATCGTAAAAAGAGAGTTCGCCTTTACGCTCAACCATTTTCCGTAGCTGCGCTTTGTGTTCCTCGTCTACACTCGGCGAGTGAAGAATGGCCTCAATCAAACCATCAGGTACAAAACGGGTGTTGTACCACTCGCCGTTATAACAGACGCGAAAATCGAGAACATCGATATCGTCGTAGTTGTAGCGCGGATATACATCGAAAAAGAAAAAGCCGTTTAGCACGATGAACAGCACAACCAGCAACCATACCGAACCGGAGAGGGTTTCGGACTGCAGCATCACGGCGAGCGTAGCCAGCCAGGCCAGATACATGCCGATAAACAAGCCAGGATGTTTGCGGATAAAACTGATACTGAAGCGCGGCCGGTTATCCCGTTTCTCGCGCTGATTTATCTCTTCAATCGTTTCGGTGAGCAGCCGCTGTATCTCTGTCATCTTACGCCTTTGTTGATACTGTTTTGCAGGTGGACAGCCTATTTTAAGTTGCCACCATGTATGAAAAAAGTAACAGTTTCAGCACAAAAAACGATAACAGTTACCGCGCGGCGGGGGGCAATGTTTTGATGATCTGCGCCGGGTTACCGCCGACGATCACATTGGGTGGTACATCTTTGACCACAACCGCACCGGAAGCAATCACGGCGTTATCCCCGATTGTGACGCCAGGATTAATCACCGCTCGCCCGCCAATCCAGACGTTATGACCAATGGTGACGGGCTTTCCATATTCAATGCCGCTTATGCGTTCAGCGGCATCAACCGGATGCGTTGCCGTGTAAATATGCACGCCAGGTGCCAGCATGCAATTGTCGCCGATGTGAATAGGGCAGACATCGAGCATCACGCAATCAAAATTAGCGTAAAACGACTTACCGAGGAAAATATTGTACCCATAGTCACAGCGGAAACTGGGTTCAATGTAAGCATCTTCACTTTTACCAAGCAGATCTTTGAGAATGGCTTTGCGTTCAGCTTTTTCCTCAGGGCCTGAATGGTTATAGCGATGAAGCAACTGCCGGGCGCGCAGACGGTCGGCACGCAAGGTTTCATCAGACGGGCGGTAGGGTAGGCCGGCTGTCATTTTTTGTTTTTCATCATTCATTGGGAGCGGATACACCTGTCACCAAGGTTGAACGCCATGTTGCGGTAGAAAAATCTTCGATAAACATTCAGGATAATTAGCGCACAAACTTCCACACGGAGGAGGGGATTTTGTCATAAAGCTTATTCATGGTCAGTTCTGCCAGACGATGATCCGCTGCTGAATAAAACACCGCGAGTTCCTCGTCGGGGAGTTCATATTTATTTTTTTCAATTACACGTTCAAGGGTATCAATTGTCTGACAGCGTCTTAAACGCATCAAATAATCAATTTTTGTTAATGGTTTTTCGGACATACCTTCACCTTAGTGTTGAAAAATTAACAAGAGTGGCTAACAGGATTAGCCTTGCTTACATTGACGAAACTGCGGAACAATTTGTTACCTGTTTTACGCCATTTCTGTAAGTCGTGTGTATTTATGCCATAGCTACTGAACAACATAAACGTATCGTCGAGGTATTCGTCTATCTGTTCAATCAGCTTATTATCTTCATTGTACTTAATTTTATAATTAAGTGCGAAAGTGGCTATGTGTTCTATCAGCTCGTTTAACTGCAAATTGATTGCTGAAGTAGGATCGTTAACCCACCCATGATGGCTCTCTTCAAGATTTACGAGGCAATCATGGTACAACGTTTCGCAGAGAAATTTGAGCTGCGCAATATCATGCCTTTTCGGCGAGTATTCGTCCATAACGCATCCCCTTCTGAGTGGTAATTTTTTTACTAACCAAACGCTGTTTCAGGATGGGAAACTTCTGCTCTGACCAGAGACACAGGCTGCTTTATGATGTTGATATAACTATAAGCTAGTCTGAATAGGATTTCATGGTGCCATCATGAAAAATTACAAATAATATGTTTTTCTGCCCAAAATGGACGAAATAGCAATCGACTCAATGGAGATAAAATGTCGCGGATATGCGTTTTATTGTTCGCGCATCCTTACGATTCATTAAGTTAGCGCAATTGAGATTATTCCTCAAATGGGAATATTTTTATACCAGGATTTTTCTGACTTAATCTGATTGTACCAGCTAATTAAGAGTATTACCTGGCGATCAAAGTTTTATCCCAAATACACAGTAATTATATGCCTTATATTTGCAGCATAAAATAAACAAACAGACAATAAATGCTTTTAATGGCTGTTTATGGACGAATGCGTTGATGTGAAAAAGGCCGCTAAGCGCGGCCTTTTCTAATATAGAGACTGAGAAACTTACTGCTGCTCAACCTTGTGGCTATGTTCGATATCTTCGCTGCGGCGGCTAAAGCGGCGGCGGACCACCACAAAGAACACCGGAACAAAGAAGATAGCCAGTACGGTTGCGGTGATCATGCCGCCCATTACGCCGGTACCTACGGCGTTCTGCGCACCAGAACCTGCACCGGAGCTGATAACCAACGGCAGTACCCCGAGGATAAACGCCAGAGACGTCATCAGAATCGGGCGCAAACGCATACGTACTGCTTCGAGCGTCGCTTCTATCAGCCCTTTACCCTCTTTATCCATCAGATCCTTGGCGAATTCGACGATAAGTATCGCGTTCTTCGCCGACAAGCCAATGGTTGTCAGCAGGCCTACCTGGAAGTACACGTCATTGGTCAGGCCACGGAAAGTCGCCGCCAGCAATGCGCCAACTACCCCCAGTGGCACCACCAGCATGACCGAGAACGGAATCGACCAGCTCTCATACAATGCCGCCAGACAGAGGAAGACCACAATCAGCGAAATGGCGTACAGCGCTGGCGCCTGGTTACCGGAGAGACGTTCCTGGTAGGACATCCCCGTCCAGTCATAGCCGATGCCTGTAGGCAACTTGCTGGCCAGTTCTTCCATCATTGCCATTGCTTCACCGGTACTTTTACCCGGAGCCGCCTGGCCAAGAAGTTCCATTGACGGTAAACCGTTGTAACGTTCCAGACGCGGTGAACCATATTCCCAGTGCGTGGTGGAGAAGGCCGAGAACGGCACCATCTGACCATCGGTTGCACGGACGTACCAGTTACCGATGTCGCTTGGCAACATGCGGTATTTCGCCTGCGACATCACGTACACTTTCTTCACACGACCACGGTCGATGAAGTCGTTAACGTAGCTCCCACCCCATGCTGCTCCCAGCGTGGTGTTGATATCGCTAATTGAGACGCCCAGCGCCTGCGCTTTTTCCTGATCGATATCGATCTTGAATTGCGGTGTATCTTCAAGTCCGTTAGGACGCACACCGACCAGCAGATCCGGATGCTGCGCGATTTCACCAAACAACTGGTTACGTGCCTGCGTTAACTTCTCATGACCGAGGTTGGCCTGATCGATTAACTGGAAGTCAAAGCCGGTAGCCGTACCCAGCTCGACAATCGCTGGCAGGTTAAAGGCGAAGACCATCGCATCTTTAATCGAGGCAAAGTGCGCACTGGCACGGCCCGCAATGGCCGGAACCTTGTTCGCTTCACCTGGGCGTTCATCCCAGTTTTTCAGCGAAACGAATGCCAGACCGGTGTTCTGACCGCGACCGGAGAAGCCGAAACCGTTAACGGTAAAGACGGAGTTAACGTTGTCTTTCTCGTTTTCCAGATAATACTTCGTCACTTCATCCAGCACTTTCTGCGTGCGTTCTTGAGTCGCACCCGCAGGCAACTGAGCCATGGTCAAAAATACACCCTGGTCTTCATCCGGCAGGAACGAACTTGGCAGACGCACAAACAGCACCGCCATGCCCGCAACGATAATGATATAGAGCAGCAAATAACGACCGGTGCTGCGCAGGATGTTGCCCACGCTGTCGGTGTAGTGGTGCGTGCTCTTCTCGAACATGCGGTTGAACCAGCCGAAGAAGCCTTTTTTGCCTTCGCCGTGATCGCCTTTTGCGACCGGTTTCAGCATCGTGGCGCACAGCGCAGGCGTCAGGATCAACGCCACCAGTACAGAGAGCACCATCGCAGAAACGATAGTAATCGAGAACTGGCGATAGATAGCGCCGGTAGAACCACCAAAGAAGGCCATCGGGATAAATACGGCTGACAGAACCAGCGCAATACCGACCAGCGCGCCCTGAATCTGCTCCATCGAGCGGCGTGTCGCCTCTTTCGGCGGCAAGCCCTCTTCCATCATCACACGCTCGACGTTTTCCACCACCACGATGGCGTCGTCCACGAGCAGACCTATCGCCAGCACCATACCAAACATGGTAAGGGTGTTTATCGAGTAGCCAAACGCGGCGAGTATCGCGAAAGTACCGAGCAGCACCACCGGCACCGCGATGGTTGGGATAAGCGTTGCGCGGAAGTTCTGCAGGAACAAATACATCACCAGGAACACCAGCACGATCGCTTCAACCAGCGTTTTCACCACTTCGTTAATTGAGATCTTAACGAACGGGGTGGTGTCGTACGGGTAAACTACTTTCAGACCGTGCGGGAAGAACGGTTCCAGTTTGGCAATAGTCGCGCGTACTGCCTCGGCGGTATCCAGTGCGTTCGCGCCGGTTGCCAGTTTAATCCCCAGACCCGCTGCCGGTTGACCGTTGTAGCGGGCGATAACGTCGTAGCTTTCGCCGCCCAGTTCGATCTTCGCGACATCACGCAGACGAACCTGCGAGCCATCGCTGTTCACTTTCAGCAGGATTTTGCCAAACTCTTCGGTCGAGGTCAGACGGGTCTGCGCGATGATGGAGGCGTTCAACTGCTGCCCTTTCACCGGCGGTGTACCGCCTAACTGACCAGCCGCTACCTGGGCGTTCTGCGCTTTAATAGCCGTAATCACGTCAACCGGCGTCAGCTGGAAGTTATTGAGTTTGTTCGGATCCATCCAGATACGCATTGCATACTGCGCACCGAACAGCTGAACATCACCCACGCCCGCAGTACGGCTGACCGGATCTTTAATGGTCGCGCCCACATAGTCGGCGATATCTTCCTGCGTCATTGAGCCATCGGTGCTGATCATACCGAGAACCATCAGGAAGCTACTGGATGATTTCTCAACGCTAACACCTTGCTGTTGTACTTCCTGCGGTAACAACGGCATCGCCAGCTGCAGTTTGTTCTGCACCTGAACCTGCGCGATATCCGCATCAGTACCGGAATCGAAGGTGATAGTGATCTGCACCGTACCAGAGGAATCACTGGCAGAGGACATATACAGCAGGTTATCGATACCGTTCATGTTCTGTTCGATAACCTGCGTTACGGTATCCTGCACCGTTTTCGCATCAGCACCTGGGTAGGAAGCCGTGATCTGAATTGCCGGTGGCGCGATCGTCGGATACTGCGCTACCGGCAATTTGAGGATCGAAAGCGCCCCCGCCAGCATGATGATAATCGCGATAACCCACGCAAATATGGGGCGATCGATAAAAAACTTAGCCATGTCTTAACGGCTCCTGTTTAAGTTAAGACTTCGGTTTTTCTGACTGGCCGCCGGCCTGGGCTTGCTCTTTATTGTCAGAAGTCACTTCCTGCGCTTTCACCTGCGCGCCCGGTTTGACTTTTTGTAAGCCCGTAATGATCACGCGATCGCCGGTTTTCAGGCCATCCGTTACGAGCCATTTGTCGCCAATGGCCTGGGTCGCAGTGATATTACGGATTTCAACTTTGTCACCTTCGCCCACAACCATCACCGTTGCATCGCCGCGCGGTGTACGGGCAACGCCTTGCTGCGGAACCAGCATCGCGTTCGGGTTTACACCCTCTTCAAGCCTGGCGCGCACAAACATGCCCGGCAGCAGAGTGTGGTCAGGGTTCGGGAACACCGCACGCAGCGTGATAGAACCGGTGGTCTGGTCAACGGTCACACCGGAGAACTCCAGCGTACCAGTCTGCGAATACTCAATGCCGTCATTGGTGACCAGTTGCACTTTCGCTTTGCCGTTTTCCTGTTTCAGAGAACCATTGGCCATCTCTTGTTTCAGGCGCAGGAAGTCGTTGCTCGACTGGGTTACATCAACGTAGATCGGGTCAAGCTGCTGCACAGTAGTCAGCGCAGTCGTTTGCCCACTCTGCACTAACGCGCCTTCCGTTACGGTCGAGGTACCGGTGCGGCCGCTAATTGGCGAGGTCACTTTGGTGTAAGCCAGATTGATACGCGCGCTTTCAACCGCTGCTTTTGCGGCGACAACCGACGCATTAGCCTGCTGTGCATCCGCCTGCGCGGTGTCGTAATCCTGTTGGCTGATGTACTTGGTGCCGAGCAGCTTTTTATAACGATTCACGGTCATCTGCGCGATATTCGCCGCAGCTTGTGCCTTAGCAAGATCGCCTTTCGCGCTGTCGTAAGCAGCCTGATAAGTTGCCGGATCAATCTGATAGAGCGAGACACCAGCTTCAACGTCACTGCCTTCCGTGAAGTTGCGTTTTAAGATAATGCCGCTAACCTGCGGGCGGACTTCTGCGATGCGGTACGCACTGGTTCGGCCCGGCAGTTCTGTGGTGATTTGCAGAGGTTCAGTTTTGACCGTTACGACGCCAACTTCTGGCATCTGGCCGGCTCCCTGCTGCGCAGGTTTTTCGTCACATCCTGTAAGCGCTAAGCTGCCCGAAAGCATCAGAACGACCGCCAGAGGCGTTAACCCTCTGTTTTTGTTCATAAGTAAACCTCGAGTGTCCGATTTCAAATTGATCAATGGATCAATGGCCCAAAAACCCATTGCTGCGTTTATATTATGGTCGTGCTATGGTACAAACATTCACAAATGTATGTAAATCTGACTCCTGTAAATTCACCAACATATGGCACGAAAAACCAAACAACAGGCGCTGGAGACTCGTCAGCACATTCTTGATGTCGCCATGCGTCTATTTTCGCAGAATGGCGTTTCTGCAACTTCGTTGGCTGAAATTGCGCAGGCGGCAGGCGTGACTCGCGGCGCGATTTACTGGCACTTCAAAAACAAGTCGGATTTGTTTAGTGAAATATGGGAGCTATCAGAGTCCAGTATTAGCGATCTTGAGACTGAGTATCGGGCAAAATTCCCCGACGATCCACTCTCTGTATTAAGAGAAATATTGGTTTATATCCTTGAAGCAACAGTTGTTGAAGAACGGCGTCGCTTAATGATGGAGATCATTTTTCACAAATGTGAGTTTGTCGGCGAAATGGCGATTGTGCAAGAAGCGCAGCGGAATTTGTGCCTGGAAAGTTATGATCGAATCGAGCTTACACTCCGCGAATGTATGCAGGCAAAATTGCTGCCGGACAATTTACTCACCCGCCGCGTCGCAGTGCTTATACGTGCCTATATTTCAGGGATTATGGAAAACTGGCTCTTTGCCCCGCAATCTTTTGACCTCAAAAAAGAAGCGCGTGATTACGTTTCTGTCTTGCTTGAGATGTGCCAGCTCTGCCCGACGCTGCGCGCTGAGCCGCACGCGTTCAACGCATAACATTGCAAGCCGCCAGGATTTCTCCTGGAGGCTTCTCACTTCGCTAGGTTGTTGCATAACAGCGTGATATTCTTGCGCGCGTGGCTATTCCGGCCGCCTTCCCGAACAGAAAACGATCGCTCAAATTATGTTGCACAACTATCGCACGCGAAATACGTTCGCCGCTTTTGCCGCCGCATTGTTTCTTGTCTTTATTTGCCTTGCGAGTAATGTCGCCCGGGCGCAGACAACCAACGATTTGCCTTCCCGCACCGATGTGCAAAGCCAGCTTGATGCGCTGAATAAGCAAAAAGAGCACTCCGCGCAGGACAAACTGGTTATCCAGGATTTAACGGAGACGCTGGACACGCTCGACAAAATTGACCGGGTCAAGCAAGAAACCGCGCTGCTCAAGCAGAAAGTCGCACAAGCGCCAGACAAACTGCGCCAGGCAACGGATGCGCTCAACGCGCTTAACGATAAAGACAACGACGACGAGACGCGTAAAACCCTGGCCTCGCTCTCCCTGCGCCAGCTGGAATCCCGCGTGACACAACTGCTGGAAGATCTACAAACCGCGCAAAACGACTTATCCAATTACAACAGCCAACTGGTGTCATTACAGACTCAGCCGGAGCGTGTGCAGAATTCTATGTACTCCGCTTCGCAGCAGTTGCAGCAAATTCGCAACCGTCTGAACGGCACCGCAGCGGGCGAGGGCGCACTGCGTCCTTCGCAGCAAAACTTGTTGCTGGTACAGCAGGCATTGCTCAATGCGCAGATCGAGCAGCTGCGCAAAAGCCTGGAAGGTAACACGGTATTGCAAGACACGCTGCAAAAGCAGCGCGATTACGTTACGGCGAACAGTAACCGCCTTGAACACCAGCTCCAGTTATTGCAGGAAGCGGTAAACAGCAAGCGCCTGACGCTAACCGAAAAAACCGCGCAAGAAGCGGTCACCCCGGACGAAACGGCGCGTATCCAGGCGAACCCGCTGGTAAAACAAGAGCTGGATATTAACCATCAACTGAGCCAGAAATTGATTGCCGCAACAGAGAGCGGTAACGCGCTGGTGCAGCAGAATATCAAGGTGAAAAACTGGCTCGATCGTGCGTTGCAGTCTGAGCGCAATATAAAAGAACAGATTTCCGTATTGAAAGGCAGCTTGCTGTTGTCGCGTATTCTCTACCAGCAACAGCAGACCTTACCGTCGGCGGATGAACTGGAAGATATGACCAACCGCATTGCGGATCTGCGTCTTGAGCAGTTCGACATCAACCAGCAGCGTGATGCCCTGTTCCAGAGCGATAACTTTGTCGCCAAACTGGAAGAAGGGCATCAGACCGAGGTAAACGACGAAGTCCATGACGCGCTGTTGCAGGTGGTGGATATGCGCCGCGAACTGCTCGATCAACTGAACAAGCAGCTTGGCAACCAGCTCATGATGGCCATCAACTTGCAGGTGAATCAGCAGCAATTGATGAGCGTGTCGAAAAGCTTGCAGGAGATCCTGACCCAGCAAATCTTCTGGGTGAACAGCAATAAGCCGATGGACTGGGAGTGGTTCAAAGCTTTCCCGAAAGCGCTACGCGACCAGATTAAAAGCACCAAAATCACCGTTAACTGGGAAAAAGCCTGGCCAGCGGTGGCCATTGCTTTCCTGGCCGGTTTGCCATTATTACTGATTGCCGGGCTGATCCGCTGGCGTTTGCGCTGGCTGAAAAACTACCAGGCAAAACTTGCCGCCCAGGTCGGGCAATTGCGAAGCGACAGCCAGTTGCATACGCCGAAAGCGATCTTTATCGATCTGATTCGTGCCTTGCCAGTCTGTTTGCTAATCCTGGCAGTCGGTCTGATCCTGCTTACCATGCAGCTAAATATTAGCGAGCTGCTGTGGGCATTCAGTAAAAAACTGGCGCTGTTCTGGCTGGTATTTGGCCTGTGCTGGAAAGTGCTGGAAAAAGACGGCGTTGCGGTCAGTCATTTCAATATGCCCGCCCAGCTTACCAGCCACTGGCGTCGGCAGATTGTGCGTATCAGCCTGGCATTATTGCCGCTGCACTTCTGGTCGGTGGTATCAGAACTCTCCCCGCTGCATCTGATGGATGATGTGATCGGGCAGTTTGTCATTCTGGTCAACTTGCTGGTGATCACCGCGCTGGTATGGCCGATGTTCCGCGAAAGCTGGCGTGATAAAGAGTCGCACAGCATTCGTCTGGTGACGGTCACCGTGCTGGCGATTGTACCGATTGCCTTAATGGTGCTGACGGCGACAGGTTATTTCTACACCACGCTGCGCCTCTCGGGGCGCTGGATTGAAACGGTTTACCTGGTCATTATCTGGAACCTGCTTTACCAGACGGTGCTGCGAGGGTTAAGCGTAGCGGCACGCCGTATTGCGTATCGTCGTGCGCTGGCGCGTCGGCAGAATATGGTGAAAGAGGGCGCAGAAGGGGCTGAACCGCAAGAAGAACCGACCATTGCGCTGGAACAGGTTAACCAGCAAACATTGCGTATCACGATGTTGGTGATGGTCGCGCTGTTTGGCGTGGTGTTCTGGGCGATTTGGTCTGATTTGATCACCGTTTTCGCCTATCTCGACAGCATCACCCTGTGGCATTACAACGGCACTGAAGCTGGTGCGGCGGTGACGAAAAGCGTGACGCTTGGCAGCTTGCTGTTTGCGGTGATTGTCTTTGTGGTGGCATGGGCGCTAATCCGCAACTTACCGGGCTTACTTGAAGTGCTAATCCTCTCGCGGCTGAATATGCGCCAGGGCTCGTCTTATGCCGTCACTACTATCCTTAATTACGTCATTATTGCCGTTGGCGCATTAACCGTGTTCGGCTCGCTTGGCGTCTCGTGGGATAAACTGCAATGGCTGGCAGCCGCGTTGTCGGTTGGTCTGGGGTTCGGCTTACAGGAAATTTTCGGTAACTTTGTTTCCGGCCTGATTATTCTGTTTGAACGCCCGGTGCGCATAGGCGATACGGTAACAATTGGTACTTTCTCCGGTACGGTCAGCAAAATCCGTATCCGTGCCACTACTATTACCGATTTTGACCGCAAAGAGGTCATCATCCCGAACAAAGCGTTCGTCACCGAACGTCTGATTAACTGGTCATTGTCCGATACCATTACCCGCGTGGTGATCCGCATTGGCGTGGCCTATGGTTCAGATCTCGACAAGGTGAAAAAAGTGTTGTTGAAAGCGGCGATGGAGCATCCAAAAGTGATGCACGATCCGGAACCGTCCGTCTTCTTCACTACTTTTGGCGCCAGTACGCTGGATCACGAGTTGCGTCTGTATGTGCGTGAACTGCGCGATCGCAGCTATACGGTGGATGAGCTCAACCGCACCATCGATAAACTGTGTCGCGAGAATAATATTGATATCGCCTTCAATCAGCTGGAAGTGCACCTGCGTAATGGTAAAGGTGAAGAGCTGACCGAAGTGAAGCGTGAGCTAAAAGGTGATGATCCGACACCGTCGGTCGGGCAGTAAAAATATGGCCCCTCTTACGGAAGAGGGGCAGCCAGTTGTTTATTTTCAAAATCTTTTTTAACAATCTCCAGCGCCTTGAGCACCAGCTCAGGCGCAATATCGTGCTGCTCCAGCAACATAATCAAATCCACCGCCAGCTTGACCTCATCCGGGGCATTTTCCAGTGACATTCTCTCTCCTGGGTTAACGGGTTAAGCGCGTCAGCACGCCTTCGATCTTCTCCAGCGCATGGCGGCAACGGGTGAGCCTGCCGGCAAACGCTTCAACTTCCTTCTGCAACTGTTGCTGTTCAACAAGCGTAGTGACCGAGCGCAAACGCTGTTCGCGTTCTTGTTTCATTGCCAGCAGCCGACGCTCATACTCCTGATGCTTCAGGCGTCTGCGCTGCCAGCGTGCGATGCCCGGCGATGCGTGATCCCACTCGCGTAACGACCAGACGGCGCTTTCACGCGTCAACGCCGCGATTTGCGCGGTCAAATGCTCCGCCAGCCAGACCACTTGTTCTACCCGCCCATGTTCAACCGCGTGGCGTAACGCCGCCATATTCGCTGTACTTTCATCAAGATAAGATTGCATCCGCGTACTGCGGGTTTGAAAAAGATGCCTGTCAAAACGGGCGCTAACCGTGGCGTGATGCGCCAGCGGTGCGACCTGCTGGCGTAGCGTCGCGAGTTGTTGTTCCAGCCTCTGTAAAAGCACGGCGCTTTTCACGCGTCTTCCCCCTGTAAATCATCCTGACTGTGCTACATTAGCCGCTCATCCTGATAACGATTCGCATTATGCAACGCACTATTTTAATCATCATAGGCTGGTTGGCGGTAGCCCTTGGTACGCTCGGCGTGGTGTTGCCGCTGCTCCCAACCACTCCTTTTATATTGCTGGCGGCATGGTGCTTCGCCCGCTCTTCGCCGCGTTTTCACCAGTGGTTACTCTACCGTTCCTGGTTTGGCGGCTATCTGCGCCACTGGCAGCAGTACCGTGCGATGCCGCCGGGCGCGAAGCCGCGTGCGATTGCGGTCATCCTGGTTACGTTCGCCATTTCATTATATTTCGTGAACATGCTATGGGTTCGAATTCTGTTACTGGTCATTCTGTCCTGTCTGCTTTTCTTTATGTGGCGCATCCCGGTGATTGACGCAAAGCAACAAAAACCATAAAGCGCAGCGAAGGCAGTTGCAATTGTGGCGGACTGCCAGTAAATTCGAGCGTTTTCGAGCACGGGTGCGGCTGATTAAATGTTAATCAGTGGTTACATCAAGCCTTCAACGCGCGTACCGTGAGTAATACCGTTTCTATCAGGCAAAAAATCCATGACAGCGACTGCGCAGCAGCTTGAATTTCTTAAAAACAGCATCAAAAGCATTCAGGATTACCCGAAACCGGGCATCCTGTTCCGTGATGTCACCAGTTTGCTGGAAGACCCGAAAGCGTACGCTCTCAGCATTGAACTGCTGGTTGAACGTTATAAAAACGCCGGGATCACCAAAGTTGTCGGTACCGAAGCGCGCGGTTTCCTGTTTGGCGCGCCGGTCGCGCTCGGTCTGGGCGTCGGTTTTGTACCGGTGCGTAAACCGCGTAAACTGCCGCGCGAAACCATCGCCGAAAGCTATGAGCTGGAGTACGGCACCGATCAGTTAGAGATCCACGTTGATGCGATCCAGCCAGGCGATAAAGTGCTGGTGGTGGACGATCTGCTGGCAACCGGCGGCACCATTGAGGCGACGGTAAAACTGATTCGCCGTCTGGGTGGTGAAGTAACCGACGCCGCATTTATCATTAATCTGTTCGACCTCGGCGGCGAACAGCGCCTGCAAAAACAGGGCATTACCAGCTACAGCCTGGTGCCGTTCCCGGGCCATTAATCGCGCTGTTTACGCCAATTACCTCCATTCCTCATGCCTGAGGGATGGAGTGTATTCACAGCCTGGCTGTGTTAGCATTATCCCTTCGTAAATCCACCTTCCAGCGTTTCAGAGCCTGCCAATGAGTTATCAGGTCTTAGCCCGAAAATGGCGACCACAAACTTTTGCTGACGTCGTCGGCCAGGAGCATGTGCTGACCGCACTGGCGAACGGCTTATCCTCAGGACGCATCCATCATGCGTATCTGTTTTCTGGCACCCGTGGTGTCGGAAAAACCTCTATTGCCCGCTTGCTGGCGAAGGGGCTTAACTGCGAAACCGGCATTACCGCCACACCGTGCGGCGTCTGTGATAACTGCCGCGAAATCGAGCAGGGCCGCTTTGTTGATTTAATCGAGATTGACGCCGCCTCGCGCACCAAAGTGGAAGACACGCGCGATCTGCTGGACAACGTGCAGTACGCACCGGCGCGTGGGCGTTTCAAAGTTTATCTCATCGATGAAGTGCATATGCTCTCGCGTCACAGCTTTAACGCGCTGTTAAAGACGCTGGAAGAGCCGCCCGAACATGTCAAATTCCTGCTGGCGACCACCGACCCGCAAAAACTGCCGGTGACCATTCTCTCTCGTTGCCTGCAGTTCCATCTTAAAGCGCTGGATGTCGACCAGATCCGTAACCAGCTCGAACATATTCTCGACGACGAGAAGATCGAGCACGAACCCCGCGCGCTGCAACTGCTGGCGCGCGCCGCTGACGGCAGCCTGCGTGATGCGCTGAGTCTGACTGACCAGGCGATAGCCAGCGGCAACGGCCAGCTTTCCGCCGACGTGGTCAGTTCCATGCTCGGCACGCTCAATGACGACCAGGCGCTTTCGCTGGTTGAAGCGATCGTCGCCGCCAACGGCGAACGCGCAATGGCGCTGGTGAACGATGCGGCCTCGCGCGGCGTTGAGTGGGATGCCTTGCTGCTGGAAATGCAAACGTTACTGCACCGCATCGCGATGGTTCAGCTAACACCTTCGGCGCTTGGCAGCGATATGGCGCCGGTTGAACACCGTCTGCGTGAGCTGGCCCGTACGGTACCGCCTGCCGATGTGCAGCTCTATTACCAGACGTTGCTGATTGGCCGCAAAGAGCTGCCGTTTGCGCCGGACAGGCGTATGGGCGTCGAGATGACGCTGCTGCGGGCGCTGGCTTTCCACCCGCGGATGCCGCTGGCCGCGCCGGAAGCAACACAACACTCTTTTGCTCCCGTGGCACCCACGGCGGTAGTCGCGCCGCAGCAGGTTGCTGTCGCACCGCAAATGCCTTCGCAGATGCCGCCGCCGCAAGATGTACCGATGCCCGACGCGACCAGCCAGGTGCTGGCGGCGCGCAGACAACTGCAACGCGCGCAGGGAGCCGACAAAGCAAAAAAGAGTGAACCGGCAGCCGCAACCCGCGCGCGGCCGGTGAGTAACGCCGCGCTGGAACGACTGGCTTCGGTGACCGAGCGCGTGCAATCGCGTCCGGCTCCGTCGGCGCTCGAACAGGCTCCGGCCAAAAAAGAAGCCTATCGCTGGAAAGCGACAACGGTCGTGGAAACGGTAAAAGAAGTTGTCGCCACGCCAAAAGCGTTGAAAAAAGCGCTCGAGCATGAAAAAACGCCCGAGCTGGCGAAAAAACTGGCGGAAGAAGCGATAGAACGCGACGCCTGGGCGAAAGAAGTCAGCCAGCTTAAATTGCCGAAACTGGTCGAGCAGGTTGCGCTGAACGCCTGGAAAGAGCAGGACGGCGAACGGATATGCCTGCATTTGCGTAGTTCTCAGCGCCATCTAAACTCGCAGGGCGCGTTGAAAACGCTGGGCGAGGCGCTGAGTGAATTACATGGCGCGGCGGTTGAACTGACTATCATTGAAGATGATAATCCGGCAGTGCGTACGCCGCTGGAGTGGCGCCAGGCAATCTATGAGGAAAAACTTGCGCAGGCGCGCGAGTCGATCATTGCGGATAGCAACATCCAGACGCTGCAACGCTTTTTCGATGCGGATCTGGACGAAGAGAGTATCCGCCCCCTTTGACGGGCAGCTGCGGCTACCCGTTTTCAACCCTGAATGTGACTTATCACTCTGGTTAGTCACCACAGCTAAAGAGAGAAGCCTATGTTTGGAAAAGGCGGTCTGGGTAACCTGATGAAGCAGGCCCAGCAGATGCAAGAAAAAATGCAGAAAATGCAGGAAGAGATCGCGCAGCTGGAAGTGACCGGCGAATCGGGCGCGGGTCTGGTGAAAGTGACCATCAACGGCGCGCATAACTGCCGTCGCGTGGAGATCGATCCGAGCCTGCTCGAAGACGACAAAGAGATGCTGGAAGATCTGGTTGCCGCTGCTTTTAACGATGCCGCTCGCCGCATTGACGAAACGCAGAAAGAGAAAATGGCCTCCGTCTCTTCCGGTATGTCGCTGCCGCCAGGCTTTAAGATGCCGTTCTGATGCAGACCAGCCCGCTGTTAACGCAGCTTATGGAAGCACTGCGCTGCCTGCCGGGCGTTGGCCCGAAGTCGGCGCAGCGTATGGCGTTTACGCTGTTGCAGCGCGATCGCAGCGGCGGCATGCGGCTGGCACAGGCGCTCACTCGGGCAATGTCGGAAATCGGCCACTGCGCCGATTGCCGCACATTCACCGAGCAGGAAGTCTGCAACATTTGCAGCAACCCGCGCCGCCAGGAAAACGGTCAAATCTGTGTGGTGGAAAGCCCGGCAGATATCTACGCCATTGAGCAGACCGGGCAGTTCTCTGGTCGCTACTTTGTGCTGATGGGGCATCTGTCACCGCTCGACGGTATCGGCCCGGACGACATTGGCCTTGACCGGCTGGAGCAGCGTCTGGCGTCCGAGAAAATCCAGGAGCTGATCCTCGCCACCAACCCGACGGTAGAAGGTGAAGCGACCGCTAACTATATTGCTGAGCTTTGCGTGCAGTATGGTGTGGAAGCCAGCCGTATCGCCCACGGCGTGCCGGTGGGCGGCGAACTGGAAATGGTTGACGGGACGACGCTGTCGCACTCGCTGGCCGGCCGCCACAAGATTCGTTTTTAACCAAACGGAGGCAGAAATTTTTGCCTCCGCTTGAAAATTCCCGCCAATATCCCCACTTCTCCCTCAACGCATTTTTACCTTGTAAATGGCATTGTTGAGGTTTTCCCAATGAAAGGACAAGAAACTCGCGGTTTTCAGTCTGAAGTGAAACAGCTTCTGCACTTGATGATCCATTCTCTTTATTCGAACAAAGAAATCTTCCTGCGTGAGCTTATCTCCAACGCCTCGGATGCGGCGGACAAACTGCGTTTCCGCGCGCTGTCCAAACCGGAACTGTACGAAGGCGATGGCGATCTGCACGTGCGCGTCTCCTTCGATAAAGAGAACCGTACGCTGACCATTGCCGATAACGGCATTGGTATGACGCGCGATGAAGTGATCGACCACCTGGGGACGATTGCAAAATCGGGTACCAAGGCGTTTCTGGAATCCATGGGTTCCGATCAGGCGAAAGACAGCCAGCTGATTGGTCAGTTCGGCGTCGGTTTCTATTCGGCATTTATCGTTGCCGATAAAGTGACCGTGCGCACCCGCGCGGCGGGTGAAAGCGCTGAAAACGGCGTGTTCTGGGAATCCGAAGGTGCGGGTGAATACACCGTTGCCGATATCACCAAAGCCGATCGCGGTACCGAAATCACGCTGCACCTGCGCGAAGGGGAAGACGACTTCCTCAACGACTGGCGCGTACGCTCGATCATCAGCAAGTATTCCGACCATATTGCGCTGCCGGTAGAGATCGAAAAACAGGAAGAGAAAGACGGCGAAACCGTGGTTTCCTGGGAGAAGATCAACAAAGCGCAGGCCCTGTGGACGCGTAACAAAGCGGAAATCAAAGACGAGGAATACAACGAGTTCTACAAACATATCTCCCACGACTTTACCGATCCGCTGATCTGGAGCCACAACCGTGTGGAAGGTAAACAGGAGTACACCAGCCTGCTTTACATTCCGTCGCAGGCGCCGTGGGATATGTGGAACCGCGATCATAAACACGGCCTGAAACTCTATGTTCAGCGCGTGTTTATCATGGACGAAGCCGAGCAGTTCATGCCGAACTACCTGCGCTTTGTGCGTGGCCTGGTCGATTCCAACGACCTGCCGCTCAACGTTTCCCGTGAAATCTTACAAGACAGCAGCGTGACGCGCAGCCTGCGCACCGCGCTGACCAAACGCGTACTGCAAATGCTGGAAAAACTGGCGAAAGATGACGCGGAAAAATACCAGACCTTCTGGCAACAGTTTGGCCTGGTGCTGAAAGAGGGCACGGGCGAAGATCACGCGAACCTGGAAACTATCGCCAAACTGCTGCGCTTTGCCTCCACGCACAACGACTCTTCCGCACAAACTGTGTCACTGGAAGAGTATGTGTCGCGCATGAAAGAAGGGCAGGAAAAAATCTACTTCATCACCGCCGACAGCTACGCCGCGGCGAAGAGCAGCCCGCATCTGGAGCTGCTGCGTAAGAAAGGCATCGAAGTGCTGCTGCTTTCCGATCGCATCGACGAGTGGATGATGAGCTACCTGACCGAGTTCGACGGCAAGCCGTTCCAGTCTGTTGCCAAAGCCGACGCTTCGCTGGATAAACTGGCAGACGAAGTGGATGAAAGCGCAAAAGAAGCCGAGAAAGCGCTGGAACCGTTCGTTGAGCGCGTGAAAACGCTGCTGGGCGATCGTGTGAAAGAAGTGCGCCTGACTCACCGTCTGATCGATACGCCAGCCGTGGTAGTGACCGATGCCGACGAAATGAGCACCCAGATGGCGAAACTGTTCGCCGCGGCGGGCCAGAATGCGCCGGAAGTGAAGTACATTTTCGAACTCAACCCGGATCACGCCCTAGTGAAACGCGCGGCTGACACGCAGGACGAAACCCAGTTTAAAGAATGGGTCGAGTTACTGCTGGATCAGGCGCTGTTTGCTGAACGCGGTACGCTGGAAGATCCGAACCAGTTTATTCGCCGCATGAACCAGTTACTGGTTTCATAAGCCGCGTTTGAGCTGATACCGATAAGGGGCCGTTGGCCCCTTTTTTTATTTCTCAGTGGGCTTATTTGCGCCGGGTTGATGTTACCGGGCACTTTTCCGTTTATGCCTTGCGCATGATAAGAAAACGTATCATTAACCGTTTCAGCCGATCCCGCTTCCTTGAGCGTGGGTCGTTCTGGTGGTATCTTTTAGCGCTTTTTGAAAAATTGAACCAACATTTGAGGGGATTTTCGCAATGCGTATTATTCTGCTTGGCGCTCCGGGCGCGGGTAAAGGAACTCAGGCTCAGTTCATCATGGAGAAATACGGTATTCCGCAAATCTCTACCGGTGACATGCTGCGCGCCGCTGTTAAATCTGGCAGCGAACTGGGCAAACAGGCAAAAGACATCATGGACGCGGGCAAGCTGGTCACTGACGAGCTGGTTATCGCGCTGGTGAAAGAGCGTATTGCCCAGGAAGATTGCCGCAATGGTTTCCTGCTGGACGGTTTCCCGCGCACTATTCCGCAAGCGGACGCGATGAAAGAAGCCGGCATCAACGTTGATTTCGTTCTTGAGTTCGATGTGCCGGACGAGCTGATCGTCGATCGCATTATCGGTCGCCGTGTACACGCTGCTTCCGGTCGCGTTTACCACATCAAATTCAACCCGCCGAAAGTGGAAGGCAAAGATGACGTGACCGGCGAAGAGCTGACCACGCGTAAAGACGATCAGGAAGAGACCGTGCGTAAACGCCTGGTGGAATACCATCAGATGACCGCGCCGCTGATCGGCTACTACCAGAAAGAAGCGCAGGCGGGTAACACGCGCTATGCGAAAGTCGACGGCACCAAAGCCGTTGCTGATGTACGCGCAGAGCTGGAAAAAATCCTCGGCTAAACGCGCCCGCTCACCCGGAGTCTCCGGGTGAGAATTTTTCTCATCTTACCTATCGCAGCAATGGGTTCCGTTTAACCGCTTTTACGCTACAATTACCAACCATTCAAAAGGTTAAGAGGCGTGAATGAGTCAGGCGAAAACCGGCATCCTGCTTGCCAATCTGGGCACTCCCGATGCCCCGACCCCCGAAGCGGTGAAACGCTATCTGCGGCAATTCTTGAGTGACAGACGTGTGGTAGATACGCCGCGTTTATTGTGGTGGCCGCTACTGCGCGGTGTGATCCTGCCCATTCGTTCTCCCCGCGTCGCCAAACTCTATCAATCTGTCTGGATGGAAGAGGGCTCACCGCTGATGGTTTACAGCCGCAGGCAGCAGCGGGCCTTGGCAGCGCGCTTGCCTGACGTGCCGGTCGTGCTTGGGATGAGTTACGGTTCGCCGTCGCTGGAAAGCGCGGTCGATGAGTTGCTGGCGCAAGGGGTCGAGCATATTGTGGTGCTGTCGCTCTATCCGCAATACTCCTGTTCTACGGTTGCCGCCGTGTGGGACGAGCTGGCGCGCATTCTGGCGAAAAAGCGCCATATTCCGGGCGTCTCCTTTATTCGCGACTACGCCGACAATGCGGATTACATCGCTGCGCTCGCCAATAGCGTGCGTGCCTCGTTTGCGCAGCATGGCGAGCCGGATTTATTGCTGCTCTCTTACCACGGCATTCCCCAGCGTTATGCAGCAGAAGGGGATGATTACCCGCAGCGCTGTCGCGATACGACACGCGAGCTGGTTTCTGCGCTCGACTTACCGCCGGAAAAAGTGATGATGACGTTCCAGTCACGCTTTGGTCGCGAACCGTGGTTAACGCCATACACAGATGAAACTCTGAAAATGCTCGGCGAAAAAGGTGTGAAGCATATTCAGGTGATGTCCCCGGGTTTTGCAGCCGACTGCCTGGAAACGCTGGAAGAGATCGCCGTGCAAAACCGCGAATTCTTCCTGGAAGCCGGTGGCGAAAAATATGAGTACATTCCGGCGCTTAATGATTCTCCTGAACATATCGAGATGATGGTCAATCTGACGGCCAAATATCGCTGATCGCAGCGCGGGCTGAGAGTGTGTTAACATTCCCGGCCCGAATGTATGGCGCTAATTACAATCATGAAATTTCCCGGTAAACGTAAATCCAAGCATTATTTCCCCGTTAACGCCCGCGACCCGCTGTTACAACAAATTCAGCCCGAGAGCGAATCCGGTACGTGTTGGGTTGTCGGTATCGACCAGACGCTGGTGGATATCGAGGCGAAAGTGGATGATGCGTTTATTACCCGTTACGGCCTCAGTGCCGGTCATTCGCTGGTGATCGCCGACGATGTCGCGGAAGCGCTCTATCAGGAACTGGTCAGGAACGATTTGATCACGCACCAGTTCGCGGGGGGCACCATCGGCAATACCATGCATAATTACTCTGTGCTGGCGGATGACCGCTCGGTGCTGCTTGGTGTTATGTGCGACAACGTGAAAATCGGCAGTTATGCCTACCGCTACCTATGTAACACCTCCAGCCGTACCGATCTCAACTATCTGCAAGGCGTCGATGGCGCCATTGGTCGTTGTTTCACGCTGATTAGCGACAGCGGCGAGCGCACCTTTGCTATCAGCCCTGGCCATATGAACCAGTTGCGCCCGGAGAGCATCCCGGAAGCGGTGATCGCCGGAGCGTCTGCGCTGGTGCTCTCCTCTTACCTGGTGCGCTGTAATCCCGGTGAACCGATGCCGGAAGCCACCATGCAGGCGGTGGCTTACGCCAAAAAGCATAACGTGCCGGTGGTGCTGACGCTCGGCACCAAATATGTGATTGCCGATAACCCGCAGTGGTGGCGTGATTTCCTTAAAGAGAATGTCTCGATTCTGGCGATGAATGAAGAGGAAGGCCACGCGCTGACCGGCGAAAGCGATCCGCTGCTGGCGGCCGATAAAGCGCTGGACTGGGTTGATCTCGTCCTGTGTACCGCAGGCCCAGTTGGTCTGTATATGGCCGGTTTCACCGAAGACGAAGCGAAGCGCAAAACCCAGCATCCCTTGCTGCCGGGCGCGATTGCCGAATTTAACCAGTACGAGTTCAGCCGTGCGCTGCGCCACAAAGATTGTGAACATCCGCTGCGCATTTACTCGCACATTGCGCCGTATATGGGCGGGCCGGAAAAAATCATGAATACCAACGGCGCGGGCGATGGCGCACTCGCGGCGTTGCTGCATGACATCACCGCCAACAACTACCACCGCACCAACGTGCCGAACTCCAGCAAGCACAAATTCAACTGGCTGACGTACTCTTCGCTGGCACAGGTGTGCAAATACGCCAATCGCGTCAGTTACCAGGTGCTGAACCAGCACTCGCCGCGTTCAACGCGCGGTCTGCCGGAACGCGAAGACAGCCTCGAAGAGGCATACTGGGAACGTTAATGTGATTGCCCGACGAAGCCGGGCAGACACGAGGATGAGACAAAGCCGGAGCAGCGTAAGCACTCCGGCTTTTTTGGATTAACCCGTTACGGCTTCTTCAGCCGGCGGTTTTTCCAGCAATGTCAGCATGGTGTTGGCGATTTCGCGCTCGCCCATGACCACCTGATTCGCGCCACGTTCGGTGATGTAATCCACTTCATCGTCGTAGTGCGCACGAGCGATAATTTCAATGTGCGGGCACTTCTCACGCGCGGTGGCGACAATCTCCCCGGCTTCGTAACCATTTGGAATGGTCAGCAGCAACCAGCGGGCGCAATCGAGATGCGCCAGGTTCATGATCTCTTCGTTAGCGGCATTGCCCAGCACCGCGCGGATGCCACGCTCACGCAGTTCATCCACGCGGGTACGTGAAGTTTCAATCACCACCAGCGGAATGCCTTGTGCCATCAGTTTTTCACCCAGCAGGCTGCCGACGCGGCCAAAACCTACCAGCAACGCGTGGTTGCAGATATCGACCGGGATCTGTTTCTCTTCTTCGATAGCCTCTTCCAGCGTTTGCTCTTCCAGCGTCTCGGTTTTGTCGAGGTACTTTTCCAGCAGTGTGAACAGCACCGGGTTGAGCATAATCGACAGGATAGCGCCCGCCAGCACCAGATTTTGCCCGGCCTGCGGCAGCAGGTTCAGCGACATGCCGAGGCCCGCCAGAATAAAGGCGAACTCACCGATCTGCGCAAGGCTTGCGGCGATGGTCAGCGCGGTGCGCGGCGAGTGGCCAAACATGCGCACCAGCAGGAACGCGGCGACAGATTTACCAAAGATGATGATCGCCAGCGTAGCGAGCACCGCCAGTGGTTGCTCAATGAGCACCAGCGGATCAAACAGCATACCGACGGAGACAAAGAACAGCACCGCAAACGCGTCGCGCAGCGGCAGCGTATCGTGCGCCGCACGGTGGCTCAGCTCGGATTCGTTGAGCACCATTCCGGCGAAGAACGCGCCCAGCGCAAACGAAACATCAAACAGCTCCACCGCGCCAAAAGCGATACCGAGCGCCAGTGCCAGCACGGAGAGCGTAAACAGCTCGCGTGAGCCGGTCGCCGCGCTGCGCGCCATGATCCACGGCACCAGACGGCGGCCAACCAGCATCATGATGGCGATAAAGGCCACCACTTTGCCGATGGTGATGCCCATATCCACCGCCAGCGATGCCAGCCCGACATTGCCTTTTTCCACCATTCCGGCGACGGCAGGCAGCAACACCAGTGTTAGCACCATCACCAGATCTTCTACAATCAGCCAGCCGATAGCGATTTGCCCTCGCTGGCTGTCGATAAGCTGCCGCTCCTCAAGCGCGCGCAGCAGCACCACGGTACTGGCGGTGGAGAGACAGAGCCCAAAGACGATGCCGGTCATCAGTGACCAATCCAGCATTGCGGAAAGCGCCATACCCAGTAGCGTCGCAACAGCAATCTGCGCGATCGCACCGGGAATGGCGATGGACTTTACCGCCATCAGATCCTTCAACGAGAAATGCAGCCCGACGCCGAACATCAACAAAATCACGCCCAGCTCCGCAAGCTCCGGCGCGAGTTGGGTATCGGCGACAAAGCCCGGCGTAAACGGCCCGGACAATACACCCGCTATCAGGTAGCCCACCAGTGGAGAAATACGCAGTTTATTGGCAAGCATGCCGAGGATAAAAGCGAGCACAAGGCCGCCGACAATGGTGGTGATAAGCGGTGTGGCGTGATGCATTCCGTCTCCTTTCGTTGGTGCGTGGATCCCGCGGTTAAAAACCGACAACTGCGTTACAGTTTATGACAGTTTTCGCCACTATGTTTATGAATAATTGTTGAATTATGAAGAAAATGGCAATTTAGCTGAAAAAAGATAGCCTGTAGGGTATCCGTAACAGAAATCATGCGCCAGGCGCGGGCAGGCAAGAGAAAGCAGCGGCCAAAGTATGACTTTGGCCGTGAGGAAATCAGTGTTGCGGGCGGTTATCGGGCAGGAATATGGTCAGGATGCCGAGTAAAGGCAGGAAAGCACATATTTTATAGACCAATTCGATGCTGGTATGATCGGCAACCAGCCCTAATACTGCTGCGCCAAGGCCGCCCATCCCGAAGGCAAAACCAAAAAACAGCCCGGAAACCATGCCGATACGGCCTGGTAATAGCTCCTGAGCATAAACCAGAATGGCTGAAAACGCTGAGGCGAGCACAAAACCAATAATCACCGTTAAAATCCCGGTCCAGAAGAGGGTTGCGTAGGGTAAAAGCAGGGTAAATGGCGCGACGCCGAGGATAGAGCCCCAAATCACATATTTTCTGCCAATCTTATCACCCACAGGCCCGCCAATAACCGTGCCTGCCGCCACCGCAAACAGGAAGATAAACAGATGCATCTGGGCGTTTTGCACCGACAAATCAAATTTTTGCATTAAATAAAAGGTGAAATAGCTGCTAATGCTCGCCATATAGAAGTATTTCGAGAAAATGAGGATCAGCAGCACGCAAACCGCCAGCACCACTTTGTTGCGCGGCAGTGGATTGATTACTGAAACGGGTTTTTTACCTTTATTCACCCGGTGCTGCGCGGCATACCAGCGGCTTACCTGCATCAGCACAATAATCGCCAGCAGGGCCGCCAGCACAAACCAGGCAACATTGCCTTTGCCGTAAGGCGCAATGATCACTGCCGCCAGCAATGGCCCAAGCGAGGCACCAAAGTTGCCGCCGACCTGAAAGATGGATTGCGCCAGCCCGTGACGCCCGCCAGACGCCATGCGCGCCACGCGCGACGATTCCGGGTGGAACACTGATGAACCCGTTCCTACCAGCGCAGCAGCAACCAGCACCGTGGTAAAACTTCCCGCCAGCGCCAGCAGCACCAGACCGCTTAAGGTGAAACACATGCCGATGGGCAGCGACCACGGCATTGGGTGTTTATCAGTCAAATAGCCAACCACCGGCTGCAGCAGCGAGGAAGCGACCTGGAAGGTCAGCGTGATAAAACCGATCTGTACAAACGACAATGCAAAGTCGGCCTGCAACAGCGGATAAATCGCCAGCAGCAGGGATTGGATCATATCGTTAAGCAGATGCGAGAGGCTGATAGCGGCAAGAATACCGAACGAGGTGCGCGCAGCAGGCGGTGTCTGCGACGTTTCACTGATTGCCATAAATACCACGTATGTTGTCAGAAGAGGTTAGGGATAAAGCACGGTAATGATTCCCGGACTACCATACCTTTGCTGAAAGTTTGAAGGAAGTTGCGATTCTGAATACATATTTGTCTATTATTGGCAGGCGCTGTAATTTCTCAGTTTATCAATGGGTCAGGGAGGGAAGCATGAGATTGTTAAAGAAGAGCATTACGCTGGGGCTGCTGGCGGCGATGGGCGTTGCCAGCTGGCAGGTACAGGCTTACGAGCAGGATAAGACCTATAACATCACCATTCTGCATACCAATGATCATCACGGTCATTTCTGGCGCAGTGATTACGGCGAATATGGTTTATCGGCGCAGAAAACACTGGTTGATGGCATTCGCAAAGAGGTAGCGGCCGAAGGCGGCAGCGTGCTGCTGCTGTCCGGCGGCGATATCAACACCGGGGTGCCGGAATCGGATTTACAGGATGCCGAACCCGATTTTCGCGGCATGAACCTGATTGGCTATGATGCGATGGCCGTGGGTAACCATGAGTTCGACAACCCGCTCAGCGTACTGCGCCAGCAGGAGAAATGGGCTAAGTTCCCGTTCCTTTCCGCCAACATTTACCAGAAAAGCACCGGCGAGCGCCTGTTTAAACCGTGGATGATGTTTAATCGCCAGGGGCTGAAAATTGCCGTTATCGGCTTAACTACCGACGACACGGCGAAAATCGGCAACCCGGAGTTTTTCACCGATATCGAATTCCGCAAACCGGCCGACGAAGCGAAGCTGGTGATTGCTGAGCTGAAACAAAACGAAAAACCGGATGTGATTCTGGCGACCACGCATATGGGCCATTACGACAATGGCGAGCATGGCTCGAATGCGCCGGGCGATGTGGAGATGGCACGCAGCCTGCCAAAAGGCGCGCTGGCAATGATTGTGGGTGGTCACTCACAAGATCCGGTTTGCATGGCGTCTGAAAATAAAAAACAGGTCGATTACGTGCCTGGTACGCCGTGCGCGCCGGATCAGCAAAATGGCATCTGGATTGTGCAGGCGCATGAGTGGGGCAAATATGTCGGCCGCGCGGATTTCCAGTTCCGTAATGGCGAAATGAAACTGGTGCGTTACCAGTTGATTCCGGTCAACCTGAAGAAGAAGGTCACCTACGACAACGGCAAAAGCGAGCGCGTACTCTACACGCCGGAAATTGCTGAAAACCCGCAGATGCTCTCCCTGTTAACGCCGTTCCAGAACAAAGGTAAAGCGCAGTTAGAGGTGAAAATCGGTAACGCGAATGGTCATCTGGAAGGCGATCGCAGCAAAGTTCGTTTTGTG
This sequence comes from Kosakonia sp. SOY2, assembly GCF_027109175.1. Classification (NCBI taxonomy): domain Bacteria; kingdom Pseudomonadati; phylum Pseudomonadota; class Gammaproteobacteria; order Enterobacterales; family Enterobacteriaceae; genus Kosakonia; species Kosakonia sp. SOY2. The sequence goes on along the minus strand of NZ_JAPVXH010000001.1, from coordinate 2,424,914 downwards.
CAAACCAACCTCGCACATGTGATCCTCGCCGCGCAAATGGCGCGTACCGGCGCGGATCTGGCCGTGATGAGCGGCGGCGGGGTGCGTGACTCTATCGAGGCGGGCGACATCACTTACAAAGACGTGCTGAAAGTGCAGCCGTTCGGCAACACGCTGGTGTATGTCAACCTGACCGGTAAAGAGCTGACGGATTATCTCACCGCAGTGGCGCAAATGAAGCCGGATTCAGGCGCGTATCCGCAGTTCGCCAACGTCAGTTTTGTGGCGAAAGGCGGCAAGCTCAATGATCTCAAAATCAAAGGCGAACCGATCGATCCGGCGAAAAGCTACCGTCTGGCAACGCTCAGTTTCAACGCAACCGGCGGTGATGGCTATCCGCGTCTGGATGATAAAGCAGGCTATGTGAATACCGGTTTTATTGACGCTGAAGTGCTGAAAGAGTACATCCAGAAAAACTCACCGCTGGATGTGAATGCTTACGAACCTAAAGGGGAGGTGAGCTGGCAGTAACCAGCTCCTTATCCGTCAATCGCGGCGGGCGATATCGGCAAATTTCGCGTCCAGCATTTTTGCCAGATCGCTCGCCGCCAGTTCAATATCCAGCCCGCGTTTGCCGCCGGAAACATAAATGGAAGCGAAGTCTTGCGCGGGGGCATCAATCAGCGTCGGCAGACGTTTTTTCTGCCCCAACGGGCTGATGCCGCCCACCAGATAACCCGTGGTGCGCTGGGCGACCAGCGGATCGGCCATATCGACTTTTTTCGCGCCAAGCGCTTTGGCGACTTTTTTCAGATCTAACTGCCCGGCGACCGGCGTGACCGCAACGGCAAGATGTTTCATATCGCCATTGATCGCCACCAGCAGCGTTTTATAGACCTGATCGGCGTTCAGCCCCAGTTTGCGCACCACTTCATCACCAAAGTTGGTTTCATTGGGATCGTGATCGTAAGTGTGTACCTGAAAGGGAACCTTGTTTTTTTCGAGTAACTTCACGGCGGGTGTCATAATAATCCTTCTTACCACGGTCATCTCACGGCGCTTAGCATACGCCTGCTCGCGTGCGCGAAAATAGTACCATCTTGCGCTATTGCGCCGCTCTTTCGCGTAGCAACGCCGGTAAATTCCCTTCGCCATAGAGATGCAGGGCGCCTGCTGCCACCACATAGTGCCCTGGTGGCAGCGCAAACAAACGCTCGCACCACGCCTGGTTACGCTGGTGCATCAAAACATCATGCAGCGGCTGGCTGAATGTTGATGGCAGCGTCAGTTCATCTTCTGCGGGCGGATTTTCCAGCCACCAGCTCATCATTACCTGTAATAAACGCGCATTTTCATGCCAGTGGGTCAGGGTGTCCTGCAACAGTTCATTTCCTTCGTCCGGCAACCTGCGCAGGATATCCAGCTGGCTGCTGGTGCCTTCCAGTTCCATGATATTGACGTGATACTGCTGCGCCGCCTGTAGCAACTGATAGTCGATGCCGTACTCCGGGCGTAGCCCCAGCCGCTGTGCCTGCGTGGCCTGCAATACCAGCGCGATATGCCAGGCGGGCCGCTGATCGAATTCATCTCGGTGAAGCGACAGGGTTTGCAGCGTGTTGTCGAGCCGGGTAAGAAGTTCAGGGGGAAGGCGTTGCTCAAGCGGTTCGACCGGCGGCAGATTGTCGAATGGCGAATCCGAACCGGCGATATCCGCTTCCACGATGAGCGCGTCGGCATCGCGCAGTTTTTGCAGGAGCTGCGCCGGGAGCGGCGACATACCGTAGGTGCCCATATGAATACTGCCCACTAGGTGCAGATGGCGGCCGCCGGGCAAATCCACATCCAGTGCAGGCCAGCGGTAATGAGGCACACGAAGCGCAAGAAAAAAGGTTTTCAATCGTTGAAACAGGCCCATACGCGCTTCCTGAGTGAAAAATCTCATGCTAGCGCGCGCGGCCAGAAGGTGCAAACCCCGCCGGATAAACGGCGGGGTTGTGGCATTTATTGATGAGGTTTAAAGCGCAATAACCGGTTGGCGTTGCTGACCACGGTAATGGACGAGAGCGCCATTGCCGCGCCTGCGACCACCGGATTGAGCAATGTGCCGGTTAGCGGCCAGAGAATGCCCGCGGCAATCGGAATACCCAGCGAATTGTAGACAAACGCGCCGAGCAGGTTCTGTTTCATGTTGCGCAGCGTCGCTTTTGAAATCGCCAGCGCATCGGCAACGCCCAACAGGCTGTGGCGCATCAGCGTGATGGCGGCGGTTTCGATTGCCACATCGCTGCCGCCGCCCATCGCGATCCCCACGTCGGCCTGTGCCAGCGCGGGCGCATCGTTAATGCCGTCGCCCACCATCGCCACCTGGCGGCCCTGCTGTTGCAGGTTTTTTATCGCCTCGGCTTTGCCATCCGGCATCACGCCGGCGATCACCTCATCAATACCCGCCTCTTTAGCGATAGCGTTGGCGGTGGTGGGGTTGTCACCGGTCAGCATCACCAGGCGGTAGCCTTCACGGTGCAGACGTTGCAGCGCATCGATGCTGTCTTCGCGTAACGGATCGCGGATCGCCAACAGCGCCACGGCTTTCCCGTCGATCGCCAGCAGTACCGGCGTGGCGCCCAGGCTTGCCTGAGCGTTCAGCTCATCGTCAAGCGCGCGGGTATCCACGTTTTGCTCAGCCAGCAGCGCCTGGTTGCCAAGCAGCACACTGTGCCCGTCGACCTCACCGCTTACGCCCAGCCCGCGCAGTGTACGGAACTGATTGACCACCGGCAGCGTCTGCGCGCCTGCTTTTTCGATAATCGCCCGCGCCAGCGGATGGCTGGAACCTTGCTCCAGCGCCGCCGCCAGACGGAGCGCCGTTGCGTCGTCGATATCCAGCGTTTTCACGCTCACCACTTCCGGTTTGCCGCGCGTCAGGGTGCCGGTTTTATCAAACACGATGGTATCCAGCGTGCTGGCGCGTTGCAGCGCATCGGCATCGCGAACCAGCACGCCAAACTCCGCCGCGCGACCGACGCCGGAGATAATCGACATCGGCGTTGCCAGCCCCAGCGCACAAGGGCAGGCGATGATCAGCACCGTGGTGGCGATAACCAGCGTGTAGACAATTTGCGGCGCAGGGCCGAAGACGTACCAGATAGCGCCGCTGAACAAGGCGATAGCGACCACTACCGGCACAAACACGGCGGAAATGCGATCGGCAAGCTGGCCGATCTCCGGCTTGCTACTTTGTGCCTGGCGCACCATGCGAATAATGCGCGACAGCGTGGTGTGGCTGCCGACGGCGCTGGCGGTAAACAGCACGCTGCCGTCCTGTACTACCGTCCCGGCATGAATGCTCTCGCCGGAGCTTTTCTCCTGCGGCACCGGTTCGCCGGTAAGCATGGCTTCATCGAACCAGGCTTCGCCCTGGCTGATTTCACCATCCACCGGCACGCGATCGCCCGTTGTCAGGCGCAGCGTCATACCCGGCTGAACGTCCGCCAGCGGTACATTTTTCTCGCCATCGGCGGTGATCACGCGTGCGGTGGGCGGGGTTAAATCTAATAACCGCTCAAGCGCTTTAGACGAGCGCTGGCGCGCGCGGGCTTCCAGCATGTGGCCGAGGTTAATCAAACCGATGATCATCGCGCTGGCTTCGTAATAAAGGTGACGCGCTTCCATCGGGAACCACTGCGGCCAGATATTGACGCTCATCGAGTAGAGCCAGGCCGCGCCTGTCCCCAGCGCCACCAGCGTATCCATGGTCGCCGTGCCATTACGCAGGCTTTTCCAGGCGCTAGTGTAAAAATGGCCACCCGCTACGATCATGACCGCTAGCGTGACAACACCGAGCATGAGCCACAGCGTGCGGTTGGCGTCGGTGACCATCATGTTATCGCCGAGCATGCCCCACACCATGATCGGCACGCCAACCAGCAGCGCGACAATCGCCTGCCAGCGGAAGCGTTTCATGGTGGCGAGCGCGGTTTCCTGCTGGCGCTCGCGGCGTTTGATGTCATCTTCAATGGCTTCAGCGCCGTAGCCTGCGTTCTCTACGGCGCTGACTAATTCAGCGGCGGGGGCACTGCCCATAACCAGCGCGGTGCGCTCCGCCAGGTTGACCCGTGCCTGCGTAACGCCCGGTACGGCCTGTAAGGCCTTTTGCACCCGGGAGACACAACTGGCGCAGCTCATGCCGTTGATCAACAGTTGTTGGCTGTCATCAAGCTCGCTGGCTGCCGGAAGCTCAGGTGTGGCCGCTGTCAGTGCTTCCGACGGGAGTGATGACTCTGCCAGCGGTTTAGCCTTTGGGTGGCTTAAGCTCGCACCATATCCGGCTTCTTTGATGGTTTCGATCAACGCGTCAGCGCTGGCGCTGCCGGTGACTTCCGCACGTTCAATGGTGACGTCTGCCTGTTCTACATCCGGGCGTTTTTCCAGGCTCTCTTTGACGCGTTTTACGCAATGGCCGCAGGAGAGGCCATCCAGGTCTAGCGCTATGGTATGAGACATACTTAATCTCCTTAGTTGTGGTGCTTCAATAGTGACTGTGTAGAAGCTTAAACCTTCCATCAAGGGGAAGGTCAAGGTTTTATCATGACAAAGAGGCGACAGGTGTTCCATAAACGACAAACCCCACACAAGGCGGGGTTTGTTTATTACCGGCGGGGTAAAACTCAACCGTATTTACGGGCAAATTCCTGATCGGAGTTGCACAGATAAATAATAAATTCGATGAAAGAGATGATCGCCGGAATAAAGGTCCAGCAAAACAGAAGATAAAGGATCCCCTGCCATGGTTTCCCTAAATAAAATTTATGCGCGCCAAAACCACCTAAAAAGAAGGCGAACAGCGCAGCAGAAATTCGGCTTTTCTTCCCGGCGGTGTTTTGAGGCGCGCCGCACTGCGGGCAAGCCACCGCTTCTTTATGTATTTGCTTTCCGCAACCACGGCAAAACGCCATATCACTCATAACCACTCCTGTGTGTAAATCATTTATCATTCTTAGAAATATCCGGCCACATGTTATAGCGAAGCGGCAAGGTGGGTAAATAAAAAACCATTAACAATATGGATATATTTGTTTTATTACATAGCAGCCATTTATAGTGATTAGCGCAGGTTCTGGCAGTGAGGGGGAAACGTGAATATCAGCGATGTGGCAAAAAGAACCGGTTTAACCAGCAAAGCGATTCGCTTCTATGAAGAGAAAGGGCTGGTGACACCGCCGCTGCGCAGCGAAAACGGCTACCGCAGCTACAACCAACAACACCTGAATGAGTTGACGCTGCTGCGCCAGGCACGGCAGGTAGGATTTAATCTCGAAGAGTGCGGCGAGCTGGTGAATCTGTTTAATAACCCGGCCCGTCATAGCGCAGATGTCAAAGCGCGCACGTTACAGAAAGTGGCCGAGATCGAGCGGCATATTGGCGAACTGCAACAGATGCGGGTACAACTGCTGGCACTGGCGGATTCCTGCCCTGGTGACGACAGCGCCGATTGCCCGATTATTGATAACCTTTCTGGCTGCTGCCACCACGCGAAGGGTTGAGCATAAATGTCACCGTGCCGCGATACCACGGGGAGGCGGCGAGTTGCTGCTCTTCGTGTGTATCACGCGAGCCGTTCTGCACCAGACCCAGTTTAAACGGGATGCGTAACGCTAAAAGTGCGGGCAGGTAGTCGGTGTAATTCGCAACGGTGCTGCGCCCCTGATAGCTCTGCACCACCAGTTCATCTACCGGCAATGCGTTAAGGGTTTGCACGCTGCCGGTTTTCGCCCAGTCCAGTAAACCGGTGACGCCCAGGGCGTAGTCTGCTGGCAGCGTCTGGCGCAGACGGTGCAAAAACAGCGCGTAATTGCCAAGGCGGTGGGTGGCGGCATCGAAATCCACCTGCAACCCGACGACATGGTTTCCCGCCGCTTGCCAGCGAGCTAACAGCCGTGTAAGACGTAACAACAGCGCATCCGGCACATCCAGCGTGGTAAAACGCACCGTGAGCCAGATGCGCGGAAAGGTAAGCTGATTGACCGGCAGCCCTTTACGCTCAAACACAGTTTGACCGGCAACGCTGACGACATCGCCCTGATGCAGATAGACAATATCGGCATCACGCAGCGTTTGCGTGGGGCGTACGCCAGACCATAACCAGTACGCTGCTGCCTTCCCCTGAGCGGATAACGCCGCAGGGCAGAGCAGCGCAACTGCCAGCGCCATTACCAGTAATATTTGAGCTCTTTGGCCCATACGCTTCCCGGATAACGGCTTTTCAGTTGCTGGAACCATGCTTTACGCACGGATTTATCGACGTCTTCGCCGCCGCAATCGTTATAACCGGAGGGGGCGTAACACATTACGGCGCGATACAGCGCGTAGCTCTTATCTTCCGGCTCGGCTTTGGCATCGTTGATAACCTGCTGATACCAGGCCAGACGGTGCGCGACGCCGGGCGCAGCGTTAAGCTTTGTTGCGTCGTCCAGCGCGTCGTTACCCCACTGGTCGGTTTCCCGGTTAACGCGGGTTTGCGTGATACGGAAAAATTCGCCGAGGCAGTTCAGCGCATGGCCATCCTGCGCTTTCTGGCTCAGGGTAGTAACCGTTTTTTCCAGCGCAGCGCAGAAGTAGACGCTCTCTTTGTCGGTGCCTTTCCAGGTAAATGCGCTCAGATTGACGTCATCAAACGCTTCGCCAGTGACTGGCGGTGCGATCGCGGCGATCAGTTGTTTGTCTTGTAACCAGTCGGCGTAATGCCCTTCGGTCAAATCGCGCGTCAGTAGCGTGTGCAGCGCGATGGTGCGCTCTTCGTTATTTGGCCCATTGCTGGCCTGCTGGCGCAGTAACTCGCGTGGTGCTTTGGTTTTCAGCACTAAGGAACGGTAACGCAGATTCGTGATCTTGCTGTCAGGCGTAAAAATCTGCGCCAGCGCGTCGCTTTCCACCAGCGTTGCCGCCAGTTTGGCCTGCAGCAATTGCTGCTGTTCGACCTCTTTGCTCAGCTCCAAAAGATGCAGCCAGTGCGCTTTGGCCTCCGGCCACTGTTTTTCTGCCATCAGTGCTTCGCCGTACAGCACTTGCTCGCTAAACGCGAGAATATTGTGCGGTGCCAGTGTTTGCGCAGGGGGGATGGCGCTGCGCACGGTGGCGTAATCCTGTTTGCTGAAAGCCAGCTTCAGACGCAGGTAATTCCACAGATCGCCGCGTTTATTTTTGTCGAAATCGGCTTTGATGCTGTCGAGCCAGGCTTGATCGATACAGGGATGCTTTTCATCGCATTTGTTATCGCGCAGGCGGCGCAGCGTGAGGATAAAGGTCATCAGCGAGGCATCCGGCGTGCTGATAAAATCATCACCGCCCGATTCGAGAAGTTTGTTGTCGCTTTCATTCACCAGCGCGATTAACGCATCACCGCTGGCCGTCTGTGACAGCGCCTGTTCGTAGAGCGCCGCCAGCGTGTTCCAGTCCTGCAAATACCAGTTGATACGGCGCAACATCCCCTGCGCCGATTCTGCGTAGTGGCCCTGCGGCCAGCTTTTCAGGTAATGAAGCGCTGCATCCCGCGCTTTCTGCGCCTGGGATTTGTCCACTTTTGTGACATCGAAATCGCCATATTCACCGTTGGCATTCGCGCTACTGGCGTTAAGCGCGGTGCGCATCAACATATAGCTGGCCGTTTCGGCAAGCCACGGCTGCGGGTTGCTGGCGAGCGAAGTAAAATCCTGCGCGGCGGCGTCATAATCACCGGCATAGAAAGCGTTAGCGCCGTGTAAATAGGTACGGAAACCGAGAGCAACTGAACCTTGCGGGAAACTCAGTGCATTGATAATGACTTCACCGCGGCCATCCGCTGCCGTCCGCGCTTTCGCCAGCGCCAGGCGCTGTTCCGGTGTTAAGGCTTTTTCGTCCAGCAGGGCGGCGAAAAAGCCAGAAAGTGTCTCGTTATTACGCGACACAAAACGGTTTTCCATCTCATCGGATGCAAAACCTTCACCAGTTACTGTCTGCGCCGCGTCACCTTCGGCGATCAGGCGCAACAGCGCGGGGGGAATTTGGTCATCAGGTTTGATGCCCAGCGCTTTCATTTGCTGGCGCAGGGTGTCGTCACTGGAAACGGGTTCCGCCGTTGCTGCCGGGGCGGTAGTGTCATCGTGATGAATACCGAAATAGAAGCTTCGGCTGCGCGTGAAATCTTGCGGTACGGGCTGGCGCAGTGGCAAAAATCCTTTTTGCTCATCCACCAGGCGCAGCAGGTTATCACGGGTATCGGTATCAATGCCCAGCACCGGCGGGCTGGTGATGAAACATCCCGTGCTCCCCCATGTGCAGCTATCGATATCAGACGACGCCAGCACGGGTGCGCTGGCGGTAAAGGAGAGACACAAGCCCAGCGCGAGGCGACGGCGTTTTATCATTCCCTGAATCCTTGCGTTATTGTTATTCGTTTACGGCTTTGATGCGTAAGGTGATGCCTTCAACGGCCGTTACCTCAACGCGCGTTCCGGCAGCGAGATCGTCGTCGGCGCTGACCGGCCACGAACTGTCGCCCACACGCATATGGCCTCGACCGTTCACCAGTGCGTTATCAAGCTGGAAGCGGCGGCCGACGAGCTGTTGCCCACGCAGATTCAGCGACGCGTCGGCGGGTTTTTGCTGTTTTACCCGCCGCGAAAGCCATTGCCACCACAGCCAGGCGGCCAGCATGGTCAGCACGGCGAACAGTACACCCTGCCACTCCCAGCCGAAGGGAATAACCCACGCCAGCAACCCGGTGACCACCGCCGCGACGCCGCTCCACAACAGATAGCCGTTACCGCCCAGCATTTCCGCAGCCAGCAACAGGCCGCCGAGCACCAGCCAGGCGAGGTGTGTATGTTCGAGCAGCAGAGTGGCAATCATTTTTTACGCTCGCCGGCGCTGTCTTTCACCAGTTCGGCGATCCCGGCGATCGAGCCCATCAGGCTGCTGGCATCCAGCGGCATCATCACCACTTTGCTGTTGTTCGCCGAGCCAATTTGTTGCAGCGCGTCGGTATATTTCTGGGCCACAAAGTAGTTCACTGCCTGAATATCCCCGGCGGCAATCGCTTCAGAGACCATCTGCGTGGCGCGGGCTTCGGCTTCTGCCGAACGTTCACGCGCTTCCGCCTGCAGAAACGCCGACTGGCGATCGCCTTCCGCTTTGAGGATCTGCGACTGTTTTTCCCCTTCGGCTTTGAGGATCTCCGCCTGACGGATCCCTTCAGCTTCAAGAATGTAAGCGCGTTTGGTACGTTCTGCTTTCATCTGCGCATTCATCGAGGCAATCAATTCCGCCGGTGGGCGCACATCGCGAATTTCAATACGCGTGACTTTTACGCCCCACGGATTGGTGGCTTCATCCACAATATGCAGCAGACGGGTGTTGATGCTGTCGCGCTGCGAAAGCATTTCGTCCAGCTCCATTGAGCCGAGCACGGTACGGATGTTAGTCATGGTCAGGTTGATGATCGCCAGCTCTAGGTTGCTCACCTCATAAGCGGCGCGCGGAGCGTCGATTACCTGAATAAAGCACACTGCGTCAATGGTGACGTTGGCGTTGTCTTTGGAAATAACTTCCTGCGAGGGGATATCGAGAACCTGTTCCATCATATTGATCTTACGACCAATGCGATCCATAAACGGCACCACCAGGCTTAAACCTGGCTGCAGCGTACGGGTGAAACGGCCAAAGCGTTCCACAGTCCACTGGAAGCCTTGCGGGACGATTTTCACACCGGAGATAACCACCACCAGCGCGACGAAGATAAGAACCAGAATGACGATTGGCATCAAAAAAACCTCCTGTTTAATTTGATGCCATCTTAGCCCGAATTAGCGATTAAAACAGCGCGATCGCCAAATTTAGCAGGGGAATTAGTAGAGCAGGGAGTAGAGCTGGCGGCGGTATTTCGATGCCAGCGCGTCGCCGGTGCCGAGCGCGGCCAGGATCTCTTGCAGCATTTTGCGCGCTTCACCGTTTGCCGCAGCCAGATCTTTACGCAGGTGGCTAAACAGCAGTTCCAGCGCTTCTTCGTTGCGGCCCACCTGGTGCAGTTGCAGCGCCAGTTGTGTTGCCAGCAGCGCGTCCTGCGGGTTGTCTGCAACCTGCTGTTGCAGCTGCTGGATTTCCGGCGTATCCGCGGCTTTTTTCAGCAGTTCGATCTGCGCGATAAGGCCCTGGTAACGGGTGTCTTGATCCTGTAACGGAACCGCTTTCAGCACCGCTTCGGCTTCATCCGCACGGTTCAACACAATCAACGTTTCTGCCAGCAGCAGGGTGATTTCGCTGTTTTGCGGTGCTAACTGGCTGGCCTCTTTCAGCAGCGGCAGCGCGTCGATGTGTTTGCCTTCCTGCATCAACTGCATAGCTTGTTGCGCTTTCAGCTCCTCTTCGCGCGGCAGCACTTTATCCAGCAGCGCGCGAATCGCGTCTTCCGGCTGCGGCCCCTGGAAACCGTCAACCGGCTGGCCATTCTGGAACAGGTAAACAGTAGGAATGGCGCGTAAGCCAAACTGCGATGCCACCATCTGCTCTGCGTCGCAATCGACTTTCGCCAGGATAAACTGCCCGTTGTACTGGGCGGCGAGGTTTTCCAGCACCGGCGTCAGTTGCTGGCAGTGCTGGCTGCGTTCGGACCAGAAATAGAACAGCACCGGCGTGGCAACGGATTGCTCCAGCACCTGTTGCAGGTTCATTTCGGTAATATTGACAATATTCTGTGCAGACATACTAAGTTCTCTTTATTTCACTGTTTCGTCATACATGGGGGACAGGCTTCGCGCCTTCAACTCACCCGTGCAAAATTTTATCCATCATGCGCGTTGGCAGCAGGCGTTTTAAAAAGGTAACCGCCCATGTCACCAGCGTTACCGGGTAGCGCACTTTCGGGTTGCTGCTCTCAAAAGCATGGCGCACTTTGGCGACGACTGCCTCCGGCCCCAGCGTAAAACGTGCGGCGATACCGGGGTTTTCCACCGGCTTATCGCGTTGTGTCTGATTCACGTTGTCGGTAAAGCGCGTGCGAATCGGGCCGGGTTCAATCAGGCTCACTTTGATGCCTGTATGGCGTAGCTCCATTCGTAAAGCGTCCGACCAGGCTTCCAGCGCATACTTGCTGGCGGCGTAAGCGCCGCGGCCTGGCGTTGAGATCAGCCCCATCACCGAGGAGGTCATCACGATGCGCCCCTCGTCGTGCGGCAGCATCGCAGGCAGCAGCAGCATGGTGAGCTGGTGAGTGCCAAAAAAGTTACTGGAAAATTGCTGTTCCAGCTGTTCGCGGCTGATGGTATCGAGCGGGCCATAAACACCGTATCCGGCGTTGTTGAAGATCCCGTACAGGCGATTGTCGGTCAGCGCTATCACTTCGGCGGCGGCGCGTATCACGCTTTGCGCGTCGTCAAGATCGAGCAAAATGCCGGTAAAGCCTTCGCTTGCCATCCGGGCGACATCGTCCGGTTTACGGCAGGCCGCCAGCACGCGAAAACCCTGACGCTTCAGTTCGCGTGCGCTTTCCAGCCCGATGCCGCTGGAACATCCTGTTATTAAGACCGTTTTTTGCATAACTTTACCTGGGGGCGTGCCTGAACAATCAGGAGTCGTGGTTAACTAAAGGCGCCAGTCGCGTTGCCATCCAGTCTGCAATAAACGGCTGCGCATCGCGGTTGGGATGGATGCCATCATCCTGCATCCATTGCGGTTTCAGATAGACCTCTTCCATAAAAAATGGCAGCAGAGGAACATCCAACTCCTTGGCAAGCTTAGGATAAATGGCGCTAAAGGCTTCATTATAGCGGCGACCGTAGTTGGCAGGGAGCCGAATTTGCATTAACAGCGGTTGCGCGTTGGCGGCTTTCACCGCCTGCACCACCTGGCGCAGCGTTTGCTCTGTTTGCTGCGGCGCGAAACCGCGCAGACCATCGTTACCGCCCAGCTCCACCAGCACCCAGCGCGGTTGATGCTCTTTAAGCAGCGCAGGCAGGCGCGCCAGCCCCTGCTGCGAGGTGTCGCCGCTGATGCTGGCGTTGATAACCGTCGGTTTTTGCTGCCATTTGTCATTGAGCAGCGCAGGCCACGCGGCATTCGCCGCCATGCGATACCCGGCGCTCAGACTGTCGCCAAGAATCAGTAACGTGTCCGCCGCCGTGGCGCGGAAGGTTAACAAAAGCAAAAACAGGAAGGGCAAATGCCAGCGGAAAACATTGTTGAAGTTCATCATCTTAAGAAGTCCGTCGGTCAGGGGGAGCATGAGCTTTCCATCCTTACCGGAGTTGAGCTGGTTGTCAAACCAGCCGAGACCATCGCCCTGATTGGCGAATCCGGCTCCGGAAAGTCCACCTTGTTAGCGATCCTCGCCGGGTTAGACGATGGCAGTAGCGGCGAGGTGAACCTGCTCGGCAAACCTCTGCATAAGATGGATGAAGAGGCGCGCGCGCAACTGCGTGCGCAAAATGTCGGCTTTGTTTTTCAATCCTTTATGCTCATTCCCACGCTAAATGCGCTGGAAAATGTTGAACTCCCGGCCTTGCTGCGCGGCGAAAACAGCAATCAAAGCCGCAGTAGCGCGAAAGCGTTACTGGAAGAGTTAGGACTGGGTAAACGGCTGGATCATCTGCCTGCGCAACTCTCCGGCGGTGAACAACAGCGGGTGGCGCTGGCTCGCGCGTTTAATGGCCGACCGTCGGTGCTGTTCGCCGATGAACCTACCGGCAATCTCGACAGGCAAACCGGCGACAAGATCGCTGATTTGCTCTTTTCCATGAATCAACAATATGGCACCACACTGCTGCTGGTAACGCACGATCCGCAGCTTGCCGCGCGTTGCGATCGGCGGTTGCGGCTAGTCAATGGTGAACTGCGGGAGGATGCATGATAGCCCGTTGGTTCTGGCGCGAATGGCGCTCGCCGTCGCTGCTGATTGTCTGGATGGCGCTAAGTCTGGCGGTGGCTTGCGTGCTGGCGCTCGGCAACATTAGCGATCGCATGGAAAAAGGGCTCAGCCAGCAGAGCCGGGAATTTATGGCGGGCGACAGAGCGCTACGCAGCTCTCGTGAGATACCCCAGTCGTGGCTGGATGAAGCGCGAAAAACAGGGCTGCGAGTCAGCGAACAAATCAGTTTTGCCACCATGACTTTTGCTGGCGACACGCCGCAATTAGCCGATGTGAAAGCCGTTGATGACATTTACCCCCTTTATGGTGAGCTGCAAACCAGCCCGGCGGGGTTAAAACCGCGAGCGGGAACGGTGTTACTGGCGCCACGGTTAATGGCGCTGCTCAATTTAAAAACCGGTGATGCTATTGATGTGGGGGATGCCACATTGCGTATTGCCGGAGAAGTGATACAGGAGCCGGATTCAGGCTTTAACCCTTTTCAGATGGCACCACGTCTGTTGATGAATATTGCCGATGTGGCGAAAACCGGTGCGGTGCAGCCGGGTAGCCGCGTCAGCTGGCGGGTAAAATTTGGCGGCACACCCGCGCAATTAGATGCATACGAAAAATGGTTACTGCCGCAGTTGAAACCGGAGCACCGCTGGTACGGGCTGGAGCAGGATGAAGGCGCACTGGGCAAATCCTTGCAGCGTTCGCAGCAGTTCCTGTTGTTATCTGCGCTATTAACGCTGCTGCTGGCAATTGCCGCCGTCGCGGTGGCGATGGGGCACTATTGCCGTAGTCGCTACGATCTGGTGGCGGTACTGAAAACCCTTGGTGCGGGCCGCGCGCAATTACGCAAATTGATTGTCGGGCAGTGGTTAATGGTACTGGCGCTGTCAGTGGTGACCGGTGGCGTCATCGGGCTGGTGTTCGAAAGCGTTTTAATGGTGCTGCTCAAGCCGGTGCTGCCTGCTGCGCTGCCGCCCGCAAGTTTGTGGCCGTGGCTGTGGGCGGTCGGGGCGATGGTGATGATTTCGCTGCTGGTGGGGTTGCGACCCTATCGCTTGCTGCTGGCGACGCAGCCGCTGCGTGTGCTGCGACGTGACGCGGTGGCCAATGTCTGGCCGCTGAAGTTCTACGTGCCGGTGATCTGCGCGGTAGCCGTGCTGCTACTCGGCTGGCTGATGGGCGGCAGTATGTTGCTGTGGGCTGTGCTGGCGGGCGCGGTGGTGCTGGCCTTGCTGTGCGGCGTGGTGGGCTGGCTGCTGCTTAATGTGCTCAAACGACTGACATTTAAAGCGCTGCCGTTGCGTCTTGCGGTGAACCGGCTGCTGCGTCAGCCGTGGTCAACGCTGAGCCAGCTTGCGGCGTTTTCGCTCTCTTTTATGTTGCTGGCGATGCTGCTGGTGCTGCGTGGCGATCTGCTGGACAGGTGGCAACAGCAGTTACCGCCGGAAAGCCCGAACTACTTTTTAATCAATATCGCGCCGGAACAGGTGACACCGCTGAAAGCGTTTCTTTCTGAGCACCATGTTGACGCCCAGGCATTCTTCCCGATTGTGCGCGCGAGGATGACGCAAATTAACGGCCAGTCGACGGAGGGCAACCAGGATGAGGCGCTGAACCGCGAACTCAATCTCACCTGGCTTCAGCAGCGCCCGGATCATAACCCGGTCACCGCCGGACACTGGCCGCCGAAAGACGGGGAGGTCTCGGTTGAGGAGGGGCTGGCGCAGCGGTTAGGCCTGAAGCTAGGCGACTCCGTGACGTTTATGGGCGATACGCAGGAATTCAGCGCCACCATCAGCAGCCTGCGCAAAGTGGACTGGGAAAGCCTGCGGCCAAATTTCTTCTTTATCTTCCCCCTGGGGGCGCTGGACGGCCAGCCGCAGAGCTGGCTCACCAGTTTCCGCTGGCAGAACGGCAACGGCATGTTAACGCAACTGAACCGGGAGTTCCCGACCATCAGCCTGCTCGATATTGGCGCGATTTTAAAACAGGTCGGTCAGGTGCTTGAGCAGGTCAGCCGGGCGCTGGAAGTGATGGTCGTGCTGGTCACGGCCTGCGGCGTGTTGCTGCTGCTCGCGCAGGTACAAGTCGGTATGCGTCAGCGTCACCAGGAGCTGGTGGTTTACCGCACGCTCGGCGCGGGCAAGCGGCTACTGCGAACCACGTTATGGTGTGAGTTCGCGCTGCTGGGGCTGGTCTCCGGGCTGGTCGCGGCGATGGGCGCGGAAACCGCGCTGGCGGTGCTGCAAACGAGGGTGTTTGATTTCCCGTGGGAGCCGGACTGGCGTTTGTGGGCAACGTTACCGTTGTGCGGCGCGTTACTGCTTTCGCTATGCGGCGGCTGGCTTGGCGCGCGTTTGCTTAAAGGAAAAGCACTGTTTCGTCAATTCAGTAATTAATCCCTTCATCAATATTTGCTTAACGAAACGCATGCCGATAATTCTATCGGTGTGCGTCTGTTTCAAAGTGTAAAAGTTCCCCTGGCAATTATTTACCAGCACAAAACAACAAAAAAACCCCACCAAATAGAAGCTTTTAGACGTTAATATTTCGCCGCTAGTAACTTACTAGTGGTGTCTATCCATCAAGGAAAAACCATGAAAATAAAAACAACCGCCCTGGCGACAGCCATCGGCGCAGCAGTGGCATTGATGTCTTTTGCAACTCAGGCGGAAATTACTGTACTTAAGCAAGATCCGCAGGCTGGCAATCCGTTAAGCCGCCTGAACTTCACCGTTGGTGGCTCTATTCGTCCGCAGTTCGATAACATGATGGGCGACGGTGATAAAGGCTCCTTCAAACGCAACGGCTATGACGGTGGCACCCGTTTCCGTTTTGCGACCGATTACTACCTGTTCGATGATATTAGCTGGGTTAACTACTACGAGCTGGGTGTGAACATTCCGGCACTGTTCGACTGGGATAACCACTATGCAGACGGCGCGCATAATACCACCCGCCGTATGCTCTACACCGGTCTGAAAAGTAAGACCTGGGGTACGATGACCTTCGGTCAGCAGAACAGCGTGTACTACGATGTGGTCGGTGCGAAAACCGATATCTGGGATTACGACATGAAAGCCCAGGCTTCCGGTAACGGTATTAACGGCGATTACGACGGTTCCTACCGTTCACGTAAGATGCTGAAATACAAAAACACCTTCGGTGATGCTGACATTTATGCATCTTACCTGTTCTCTGATAACGATCTGCTGCGTGGCAATGGCCTGCGTTACAAACGTAAAGGCGGCGGTTCTCTGGGCGTGGATTACCACATTGCCAAAGATCTGACATGGGGTACGGCGTGGAACTACACCCAGGCCGATATGCGCAATGGCAACACCGGTGGCAGCGATACCTACAGCCAGAATATCTATGGCACCGCGCTGAGCTGGACGCCGGATAACTGGACCTTCTCCTTCGGTGGCGGCTGGTACGAAAACTATCTGACCACCGGTAAAAAAGATATTCATAACTACTTCGCGGGCGACGCGTGGGGTATTGAATACTTTGCCGGTTATAAAATCCCGGTCGGTCAGTACGCGCTTAAATACGTACAGCCGTACGTCATGGGCGACCGTCTGCAATACACCACTGGTCGTGATTACCAGCGTATTGATAACGGCGTGGGTGTGACCTTCCAGCTGGATTACGGTTTCCGTGTCGATTACGAACACGTATTCACCAGCAGCACCGACGACCTGGGCGACATGAACATCGTTCGTCTGCGTTACGACTTCTAAGAGGTCTGCATCAGCCGGGTTTAACGCTTCGTTTAAATCCGGCAATGCTTAGCAACAAAAAGCATAACGGGAAGCCAGAAAACCCACCTTGGGCAGGGCTTTTCGTTATGCTTCATCGCCTTACCCCGCAAAGATCTCCCCGCCATTCAGTGACATAGTTCACAGCATGTTGAATTTATTTCAATTACCGCTGCGCTGTGTTTATGCCATCTTATTCAGCAGCCTTATCAATCAGGTGAAAATGGAACGCGCCGCACTGTACGTCGCGTCAACACAGCAGCTCAACTCGTTAGGGAGAATTTATGGGACGTCGTCTCAGCTTGCGCGCGACCTTCGGCGCATTACTTCTGGCCTGCGGCTTACCGTTTGCTCACGCCAGCAGCGATCCGCACACCATCGTTTTCGGCGTCGCACCTGGACCATACGGCGATATGGTGAAACAGGCTATTGCGCCGTCGTTAAAAGAGAAAGGCTATAAAGTGGTGGTGCGTGAATTTAGCGATTACGTACAGCCGAATATGGCGCTGGCGAACGGCAGTATTGATGCCAACCTGTTCCAGCACAGCCTCTATTTTGACAAATTCACGGCCGATAAAGGCCTGAAATTAACCAAGCTGATTACCGTGCCGACGGCGGGTATGGGCTTTTATTCACGCAAAATCAAAAGCCTGGATGAGTTGAAAAAGGGCGACATTGTGACACTCTCCAATGACCCGACCAACCTGGCGCGCGGGCTGCGTTTCCTGCAATCGCTCGACCTTATCACTATCAAAGATAACATCGACCCGACTAAAGCCTCCGAGCGCGATATCGCCAGCAACCCGAAAGGGCTGGTGTTTAAACCGCTGGAAGCGGCGCAACTGCCGCGCACGCTGGACGGCGTAACCGCGTCGCTGGTAAATGGCAACTTTGCCATTGCCGCTGGGTTGAAACTCTCCTCTGCGCTCAAACAAGAGCACCTCGATGAGAACCTGAAAAACATCATTGCGGTGCGCACGGAAGACGCCGACAAACCGTTCGCGAAAGATATTGTCGAGGTGGTGAAATCGCCGGCTTACCGTGCAGTAATTGACGATCCGAACAATGTTTATGGTGCGTTCCAGAAACCAGACTGGATGCAGGGCGCGGATAAAAAGTAACACTCCGGCTGATTTGACGGGCAGGCTGCGGCCTGCCTTTTGTCGTTTGAGGTTTGCATGATTGAAATCGAAAAAGTATGCGTGGATTTCCCCGCAGCGCGCGGCAGTACGAGCGCGACCCGGGCGGTAGAGGATGTCACGCTGCGTATTGCGCCGGGGGAGATCTTCGGCATTGTGGGCACCAGCGGCGCGGGCAAAAGTACGCTGTTGCGCACGCTGAATGCGCTGCAGCGCCCAAGCCAGGGCAGCGTCAAAATCAATGGTGTTGCTATTTCGGCGCTGGAAGGCATCACATTACGCAAAGCGCGTCAGCGCATAGGCATGATATTCCAGCACTTCAACCTGATGCATACCCGTACCGTGGCGCAAAATGTGGCTTTCAGCCTGAAAGCGGCGGGATGGGAACGCAGTAAAATCGCCCCGCGCGTGGCGGAGATCCTGCAACTGGTAGGCTTAAGCGATAAAGCCACTCGCTACCCGGTGCAACTCAGTGGCGGGCAGAAGCAGCGGGTCGGTATTGCGCGCGCCATCGCTAATCACCCGGATGTATTGCTGTGTGATGAGCCAACCTCGGCGCTGGATCTGGAAACCTCCGCTACCATTCTGACCCTGCTCAAGCAGATCAATGAACAACTGGGGATCACCATTGTGCTGATCACCCACGAGATGAACGTGATCAAATCGATCTGCGATCGGGTGGCGGTGATGTCTGGCGGCAAAGTGGTGGAGGAGGGCGACGTGTTTGATATTTTTGCCCATCCGCAGCACCCCTTCACCCGCCAACTGGTGTCGCACACGCTCAATTTGACCTTGCCGGAGCGTTTGCAACAGCATCTGCCAGGGCAATTATTGAAGATCCTGTTTATTGGTGACTCCGCTGAGCAGCCGGTGCTCTCTGACGCGGCGGTAAAATTTGGCGTCGCGGTTAATATTCTGCACGGCAAAATTGAGTATATCGGCGAGCGGGCGCTGGGCATTCTGGTGGTGCAACTGACGTCGGTGGAAAACCCGGCGGCAGTAAGTGACGCCGTGGACTATATTCGCAACCGTACCGCGCAGGTGGAGGTGATCCGTGGATGATTTAATGGCCGATCTGAGCCTCGCCTTTGGCGAAACTTTCCAGATGTTAAGCATCTCGACGGTGCTGGCGATTGTAGGCGGTTTGCCGCTCGGTTTCCTGATTTTCGTTACCGACAGGCACCTGTTCTGGCAAAACCGCGCGGTCTATCTGGTGAGCACGGTGCTGGTGAATATTATCCGCTCGGTGCCGTTTGTGATCCTGTTGGTGCTGCTGTTGCCGGTGACGCAGTTTTTGCTCGGCAACACCATTGGACCGATTGCCGCGTCGGTGCCGCTGTCTGTGGCGGCGATTGCCTTTTATGCACGGCTGGTCGACAGCGCCCTGCGTGAGGTGGATAAAGGCATTATTGAAGCGGCGGAAGCCTTTGGTGCCAGCCCGCTGCGTATTATCTGTACCGTGCTGTTGCCGGAAGCCAGCGCGGGTCTGCTGCGCGGCCTGACCATTACGCTCGTCAGCCTGATTGGGTATTCCGCGATGGCCGGGATTGTCGGCGGTGGTGGTGTGGGCGATCTGGCGATCCGCTACGGCTATTACCGTTATGAAACCCAGGTGATGATCGTAACGGTTATCGCGCTGATTATTCTGGTGCAGATAGTCCAGGTACTGGGAGACTGGCTGGCGAAACGCGCCGATAAACGCGATCGGCATTAAGCCGTGTGTGCCGCCAGCCAGGCCGCTACTTCTGCAAAAGTGCCGCGAAAGCGAATGGCTTTCGCGCGCTTCTCAAGCTGGTAGCGGTACATCGGATCGTAGTACTCCTCCAGCAACGGCACCAGCCACACGAAGTGTTCCTCGGTACTGCCGTTGCGCTGCTGCTGGCTCAGCGCATTCTCCAGATGGCGCGTCAATTCCGCGTAGCGCTGTAATCCCAGGCGGCGGCGAATGGCAAAAAGCCCGTGACGCAGATATTCGGCATACTGACGCCAGCCCTCTTCCTCACCGTCGCGGGTGATAAACGCCGCGTGCATCTCTACGAAATAGTCGACGCGCAAACGCTCCAGGCGTTGTGCAAAGGGATCTTCCACTACCACCAGCGGCGATTGCGCCATTCTCTCGCGCACCACGGCTGGCAGATGGTTCGCCCCAATCGCGGCGCTTTCGTCTTCCAGCAGCCAGAACGCGGGCGTCACTTTCAGTAGCGCCGCTGCCAGCTGGTTTTCGAAACTGGCCTGCGAGCGCTGCGGTTGCAGCGTCCGGCCAAACGAGGAACCGCGATGCCGGGCGAGCTCTTCAAGGTCGATGCCGTTACGCTGCGAACGCACCAGCAACGTTTTGCCGCTTCCCGTGCAGCCACCCACCAGCAGCGCCGGGCGTTGCATGCACTGTTGCGTTGCTTCGATGGCGGCCTGGCGCAGCGCTTTATAACCGCCGACCACCAGTGGATAGTCCACCAGGCATTCTCGCAGCCATTGCTGAACGATATGCGAACGCTGACCGCCGCGGGCGCAACAAAGATAACCCTGCGGATATTGCGCGCAGGCTTGCCGCCATGCTTCGATGCGTTGTTCACGGGTTTCGCCACTGACCAGTTGATGACCCAGACGAAGCGCGGCTTCTGCGCCTTCGTGTTTATAGCAAGTGCCTACCGCTGCGCGTTCATGGTCGTTCATTAAGGGCAGATTGATAGCCGCGGGCATGGCACCTTTGGCGAACTCAACCGGTGCACGAACATCAATAAGAGGCGTTTCATCCCGCAGGAGGGCGAGATAATCCGTGGTGTCGTTCATTGGGCTTCCTTCTGCAAAACGCTGGTGGTAATCCCACCAGCGTGCAGATTTTACGCCCCGAACAAGGGAGATCAATTCCCCGGCGGGAGATTACTGCAGTTTTGACTGTGCCCAGGCAATGCCGCTCGCGTACTCGGGCGGCAGCAGTGGCACCAGCGCTTCCAGCGTGGCACTCAGACGCGCCATGTCATCATCGTTCAGGTTCAAATGACCCACTTTGCGCCCCGGACGTACCTCTTTGTCGTACCAGTGCAAATGCACCAGCGGCAGTTTCAACCAGTCGTAATTCAGATCGCTGCCAATCAGGTTGATCATCACCGACGGGCTGTTGACCACCGGCGGCGGTAACGGCAGATCCACCACCGCGCGCAGATGCAGTTCAAACTGGCTGATAGAAGCACCGTTCTGCGTCCAGTGGCCGCTGTTGTGCACGCGCGGCGCCAGCTCGTTAATCAGCAACCCACCCGGTGTAACAAAGCACTCCATCGCCATCACGCCGACGTAGTTTAGCTCATGCATGATGGCAGAAAGCATGTTTTCCGCCTGCTGTTGCTGAGCGGCGTTAGCCTGCGGGAAAACCACGCTGGTACGCAAAATGCCATCCTGATGCAGGTTGTGCGTCAACGGGTAGAAAACGGTACTGCCATCGCGCGCGCGCGCGCCGACCAGCGATACTTCACCGGAAAAATTGATGCCCTGTTCGACAATGCACTCACCGTAGCAGTCGTCCGGCAACTGATCCGTTTCGCCTGTGCGTAAACGCCACTGCCCACGACCGTCATAGCCCCCCACGCGGCGCTTAACAATCGCCAGCTCGCCCAGGCGGGAAAACACGGCGGGCCATTCGCTTTTATCCGCCAGCAACTGCCACGGTGCGGTAGCCAGCTCGAGTTTGTCGAATAACTGTTTTTGCGTCAGGCGATCGGCAATGATCGGGAACACATCGCGGTTAACAAACGCCGGGTGGCGCGCCAGCTCGCGCGTTAACGCTGTTTCCGGCCAACGCTCAATTTCGGCGGTGATAACACTCTGTTGAAACGGCACCGCTTCCGGCGCGTCATCCAGCCCAACCGGCCAGACCGCGATGCTGAGCGGTTCACCGGCCTGGCGCAACATCCGGCCAAGCTGGCCGTTGCCTAATACGCAAACCTGTTTCATGCCGCGCCTCTCGGATCCGGATTATCCAGCACCTCATCGGTCTGAGATTTGCGCCAGTCCGCCAGACGCTGGTGCAGTTGCGCGTCATGCTGCGCCAGGATCTGTGCGGCCAGCAGCGCGGCGTTGGCCGCACCGGCTTTACCAATTGCCAGCGTTCCCACCGGAATGCCGCGCGGCATCTGCACGATAGAGTAAAGGCTGTCCACACCGCTTAACGCCGCGCTTTGTACCGGCACACCCAGCACCGGCACCAGTGTTTTCGCCGCGATCATGCCCGGCAGATGCGCCGCGCCGCCGGCACCGGCAATAATCACCTGGTAACCATTTTGTTCCGCACTTTCGGCGAAGCTAAACAGTTTATCCGGGGTGCGGTGTGCGGAGACGATTTCAACATGGTGCGGAACGTTCAGGGTATCGAGGATTTCTGCGGCGAATTGCATGGTGGCCCAGTCGCTTTTCGAGCCCATAACAATGGCGATGCGCGCCGGTTGGTTGCTTGAAGACATACGTCTCAAAACTCCTGTGGGTGTGCTTCAGACTACATAAGAGGGCACAGAGAATAGCATGTAAAACGGGCAAGGAAAACGGTTGCGTAGCGATGTTTCGCGCGTTTGACGCGTAATCACAAGCGTATTCAGAAAGGGAAATGAATCAGTTCGACATCGCTTTCGCTGACGCGCACCATCGAACCTTCGCTGTGCCATGCGCCCAAAACGGCACGGAAAGCGGGCGCGTTATTTGCGGTGAGTTCATGCACTGCCGGGCGATGGGTATGACCGTGGATCAACCACTGCACCTGGTGTTTTTCCATGGCTTCCACCACGGCGTGCTGGTTTACATCCATAATCGAAAGCGACTTGCTGCTGTTGGCGGCTTTACTGCCGGCGCGCATTTTCGCGGCGATACGTCGGCGAATAAACAGCGGCAGGGTGAGGAACAGCTTTTGCAGCCAGGGCTGGTGCACTTTGGCGCGAAAGGCCTGATAACCGGCATCATCGGTGCAGAGCGTATCGCCATGCATAATCAGCACGTTACGGCCATACAAATTGAGCACCTGTTCCTGAGGTAACAACTGCATACTGCAGGCTTGCGCGAAGCGTTGACCGAGCAGGAAATCGCGGTTGCCGTGAATGAAATAGCAGGGGACACCGCTATCGACAACGGCTTTGATCGCCTGGGCTATTTGTTGATGTAGCGGGTTCGGATCGTCGTCGCCAATCCACGCTTCAAACAGATCGCCCAAAATGTAGAGCGCATCGGCGTCACGCGCTGTACCGGCCAGAAAACGCAGAAAACCGGCGGTGATCGCCGGTTCTTCTGTTTGCAGATGCAAATCTGCGATAAAGAGTGTCGCCACCAATTACTCGCTGACGTCCACGCTTTCAATCACCACATCTTCTTTCGGCACGTCCTGGTGCATGCCGCTGCGGCCGGTGGAAACGCCTTTGATCTTGTCAACAACGTCCATGCCTTCAACCACTTCGGCAAACACGCAGTAGCCCCAGCCCTGCATGCTTTCGCCGCTGAAGTTCAGGAAGTCGTTATCAGCCACGTTGATGAAGAACTGCGCGGTAGCGGAGTGCGGAGCCTGAGTACGCGCCATGGCCAGCGTACCACGGGTGTTTTTCAGACCGTTGTTGGCTTCGTTTTTGATTGGGTCTTTGGTGACTTTCTGGTTCATGCCCGGTTCGAAACCGCCGCCCTGAATCATAAAGCCATTGATAACACGGTGGAAAATCGTGTTGTTGTAGAAACCTTCACGGCAGTAGTCCAGGAAGTTTTTAACTGTTTCAGGCGCTTTGTCATCAAAGGTTTTGATTACGATGTCGCCGTGATTAGTGTGGAAAGTAACCATTATTGCATCCTGTTCTGATAGTGTAGTGCGTAGACCCGCCAGTGGGTCAGAGATAGTCGCTTGTTATAGCATAACCGCGAGGCTGGATCACCTTGCAAAGTGTGCTGCTTCGGGTTTGAATTACGGGTAATATATGCGGTTTTCGTTCCACACACGTCCACATGGAATCTTCGATGTTAAAAATCTTTAATACACTGACGCGCCAAAAAGAGGAATTCAAACCTATCCATGCCGGGGAAGTCGGCATGTACGTGTGTGGTATTACCGTTTACGATCTCTGTCATATCGGTCACGGCCGTACCTTTGTCGCCTTTGACGTGGTATCCCGCTATTTGCGCTTTCTCGGCTATAAGCTGAAATATGTCCGCAATATCACCGATATTGACGACAAAATCATTAAGCGCGCTAATGAGAATGGTGAAAGTTTTGTCGCGCTGGTCGACCGGATGATCGTAGAGATGCATAAGGATTTTGACGCGCTCAATATCCTGCGCCCGGATAGCGAACCGCGCGCAACGCACCATGTTGCTGAAATTATTGAAATCACACAGCGCCTGCTGGATCGCGAACATGCGTACGTGGCTGAAAACGGCGATGTGATGTTCTCGGTGCCGACGGATCCGACTTATGGTCAGCTTTCGCGTCAGGATCTGGATCAGTTGCAGGCGGGGGCTCGCGTCGAAGTCGCGGAAGTAAAACGCAACCCGATGGACTTCGTGCTGTGGAAAATGTCCAAGCCTGGCGAGCCGAGCTGGCCATCGCCGTGGGGCGAAGGGCGTCCCGGCTGGCACATTGAGTGTTCGGCGATGAACTGCAAACAGCTGGGTTCGCATTTCGATATCCACGGTGGCGGTTCCGATCTGATGTTCCCGCACCACGAAAACGAAATCGCCCAGTCAACCTGTGCGCATGACGGCGAGTACGTAAATTACTGGATGCACTCCGGCATGGTGATGGTTGATCGCGAGAAGATGTCAAAATCGCTCGGCAACTTCTTTACCGTGCGCGACGTGCTGAAGTATTACGACGCGGAAACCGTGCGCTACTTCCTGATGTCCGGTCACTATCGCAGCCAGTTGAACTACAGCGAAGAGAACCTGAAACAGGCGCGTTCTGCGCTGGAGCGTCTGTACAACGCGCTGCGTGGTACGGATAGCAATAACGCCGAACATCGTTATTTTGAGAACGGTGAGATGTTCCAGAAACGCTTCTGCGACGCCATGGATGACGACTTCAACACCCCGGAAGCCTATTCCGTGCTGTTTGATCTCGCGCGCGAAGTGAATACGCTGAAGCATGACGGGGATGCGCTGGGCGCAAATGCGGCGGCGAAAAAGCTGCGTGAACTGGCGGGCGTTTTGGGTCTGCTGGAGCAGGATCCGGATCTCTTCCTGCAAAGCGGCGCGCAGGCGGATGACAGCGAAGTGGCTGAGATCGAAAAGCTTATCCAGCAGCGCCTCGATGCGCGTAAAGCGAAAGACTGGGCGGCAGCCGATGCCGCGCGTGACCGTCTGAACGAGATGGGTATCGTGCTGGAAGATGGCCCGCAGGGCACGACCTGGCGTCGTAAGTAAGAAAAAAAGCGGCTTCGGCCGCTTTTTTGTTGTCCCTTCAAAACCACTGGCGGTGGTCGATATTTATCCCCGCCGCATTTTCCATAACAGCAGCACCAGAATCACACCCGGCAGCCACACCCACAGCAACTCCGAAATGATCACCTGGTGACCATACGGTGTGTTATAGCGCGACAGCGCAAACGGCGCGACTTTGATCACCTGCCATGGCGCAAAGAACCGTTCATCCGACCACGGCCACAGCCAGCCGATGCCTTTCCCACCGGTAGTGATGGAATCCAGCAGGCTGTGCGACAGCAGCGACACGGTGAGAAACGCCCAGCAGCGCGCCAGACTCGCTTTGAAGTATTTTCGCCCAAACCAGGTCACCAATAGCGGCACCACAAAAGCAAACAGCAACGAGTGGGTAAACCCGCGGTGGCCGAAAATATTGCCGTAAGCGACACCGAATTTAAACGCCAGCACGTCGGCATCGGGCAACATGGCAAGCCCTATCCCCGCCAGCAGCAAGCCGCGTGGGATCACTTTACTGCCAAGCCCCAACCCCAGACAAAGCGGGACAGCAGCATGTGTAACAATCGTTGGCATAACGCAGGTCTCTGAAGAAAAACGAAATTATAGCCGAAGCGCCAGGCGGGTAAACTGAGGGGTTTTCTGAATCTTTTCTCATCAGAACAGACCAGGGCTGGCTGGTTTTAAGCCGACGTGAGGTTACCGCTCGCGAGGACGCCGCTGTCTGCCCGACGTGTTCGGATTACGCAGACTCGCGGGCAATCAGCTGGCCGGAAAGCGTGATGCGTTGCGTTTGCAACTCGGGCTCTTTCAGCTTGCGGATGATCAACCCCGCCGCCTGGCGTCCGGTCTCTTCACTGGCGGACGAAACATAGGTAAAGGAAGGCGAGGTGAGATTGACGTGCAGCATATCTTCAAAGCCGACGAGCGCCACTTGCTGAGAGAGGAACACATCTTTGCCCACAGTATGCCCGGTCTGGTGGATCCCGGCGATGGAGCCAATCATGGCATCCGGCGAGTGGCAGAGCAGGGCGGTAATAGTGCTATTTTTTTCCAGTAACTGGCGGACAGCGTAGCTTGCCGCGCGGGTATCGTCGCTGCAGGCCGGAGTGGCTTCTTCGCGTACTACCAGCCCGTTCTGCGTCATTGTGGTGCGAAATCCCAGCAGACGTTGCTGGCGCATTAAATCGCCTTCAATGCCGCCAATATAGGCAATATTGCGGTGCCCGCGTTCGATGAGATAGCGCGTCGCCAGGCTGGCGGCCTGACGGTTATCGCGCATGACCAGGTTGCACGCTTCATTGAGCAGCGACTGTGACACCACCACCAGCGGCAGCGGGCAGTCGCGAATTTGGGCGGGAAGCGTTGAGCTGCGCGTATCGGAGGCGAGATAAATCACCCCGGCAACCCCTTGTTGTTTGAAAGACAGCAGGCAGCGTTCCAGGTGATCGCCATCGTTGAGCGGCTGACCGAGAAAAACCATGTAACCCTGTTTTTCCAGCTCCTGCACGATGCTGGCCATCACTTTTATTGAGAAGCTGTCGCTGAAATCGCGCAGGATAAGCCCAATCAGGTTGGAGGTATTGGCACGCAGATTCGCGGCAGCAACATTGTGAACATAGCCAAGCGCATCGATAGCGGCATGGACTTTAGCGATCGTCGCTTGTGATATTTTCCCTTTCTGGCGCAGCACCAGCGAGACGGTGGAAACGGAAACGCCCGCCTGTTTAGCGACATCAATGATGCTGACTTTCTTCAAACTCGCTCCCTGATTTTCCCGGTTTTCCACCTGATATGGCGCGTACTGGACGCGCCAATCCGGTATCTTATTATTTGCCGATCATTGTGGACATGGTCTGGGCGATAAATTGCGCCCTCGCACCGAAAATAACCTGAATACCGCTATCACCGACAAATACTACGCCGCGCGCGCCCAGGCCATTTAGGCCATCTTTATCCACCATTTCACTTTTCGCCACTTCCAGGCGCAAACGGGTGATACAGGAACCAACGGAGTCGATATTTTGCGCACCGCCCAGCATGGCGATGATCTCGGTTGCCAGTTCGCTGTCAGTTTTATCATCTGCCACAGCGGTAACTTCCGTGCGTCCCGGCGTTTTCACGTCGAAGCGGCGGATCACAAAACGGAAGGTGAAGTAATAAATCAGCGCCATCGGGATGCCAACGATCACCGCGTTAAGGAAGTTGGTCTGATAACCGTTAAACGACGGCAGGATGCCGAACGACAAGTAGTCGATAAATCCGGCAGAGAAGGATTTCGCGATGTGCGCGTGCAGCAGGTACATCGTCATATACGCCAGACCGGCCATAATGGCGTTAAAGACGTAGAGAATGGGCGCGACGAAGATAAAGGTGAATTCAACCGGCTCGGTAATGCCGGTCAGGAAGCAGGTCAACGCCGCAGAGAAGAGAATACCGAACGCGATCTTCTTATTGCGGGTGTGCGCTTCGTGGTACATCGCAAGGCAGGCCGCAGGCAGCGCAAACAGCATCAGCGGGAACTCACCCTGCATAAACTTACCGGCGTTCTGGTAGGTATCACTGCTAAAGGATTTCACGCCTTCTTCCAGCATTTTGAACCAGATAGTCTGATCGCCATGGATCACCTGGCCGGCCTGCGTGGTGTAATCGCCAAACGAATACCAGAACGACGGATACCAGATATGGTGCAGACCGAGTGGGATCAGCGCGCGTTCCACTAAACCGAAAATAAACGTCGACGCGGCCTGATTATCGCCGTTGACGATAACGGAAAGCGCATCGATGCCCGCCTGAATATGTTGCCAGACATAGGGCAGCAGCAGGCCGAGCACAAAGGATAAGAATGCGGTAGCGATGGCAACAAAACGCTTACCAGAGAAGAAGCCGAGGAACTCCGGTAACTGCATGGTGTGGAAGCGGTTATAACACCAGGCGGCAAGAATACCGCAGATCAGCCCGCCAAAAACGCCCATTTGCAGGGTAGGAATGCCGACCACCATGGCATATTTTCCGCCCTGCGAGGCCATTTCCGGCGTGATACCTAACATGGTGCCGATAGTGATATTGGTAATGAACACCGATACCGCGGCTGAAAGCGCCGCAATACCCGATTCTGAAGCGAGACCAACCGCCGAACCGATGGCGAACAACATCGGCAGGTTATCGAAGATAACGCCACCTGCGTTCATCATCAGCGGCAGGTGAAATTTATCGCCGAAAGCAAGTAACAGACCTGCGGCTGGCAGCAACGAGATTGGCAACATTAACGCGCGGCCAATCATCGACAACTTAGACAATGATTTAACAAACCCTGATATCAGACTCATGCTGATTTCCCCCGAAATAGCGCTCTTTTGGCGCCGTTATTGTTAGTAGAACGTTTTAGTAGAACGTTCTACTCATCGTGAGATAAGTCGTAACGGGCTGCAACTAAATTTTCACATTTAGCCAGATGAATTAATGATTCTTTGAGGTTGATCGGTAATTAACCGTGATGACCGCAGGGGGAAGGAGAAAGAAGGTGCCGGGCTGCGGTGATGCGACACCCGGCTTGCTACGCGTGATTACGCGATGACGGTAACGCTTTGGCCTTCAAAATTCACCGTTTGACCGGCGACGATTTTGCAGCGTTTGCGCGTTTCAACCGCGCCATCCACTTTGACAAAGCCATCGGCAATGGCGATTTTCGCCTGTGCGCCGCTTTCGCTCCAGCCTTCGAGTTTCAGCAGATCGCACAGCTCAACGTGCGGATGTTTACCGAGAGAAAATGTTGCCATCTTATACGCCTTTTACATCATGGTATTCTTCACACGCCTGCAGCGTGTTCTGGATCAGGGTGGCGACCGTCATTGGGCCAACGCCACCCGGTACCGGCGTAATATACGCTGCTCGCGCGGCGGCTTCTTCATAAATCACATCGCCGACGACTTTGCCGTTTTCCAGACGGTTAATACCGACATCAATCACAATCGCGCCTTCTTTGATCCACTCGCCGGGAATAAAGCCCGGTTTACCCACGGCGACAATCAGCAGGTCGGCGTTTTCAACGTGCTGGCGCAGGTTTTTAGTGAAGCGGTGCGTCACGGTGGTGGTGCAACCGGCCAGCAGCAGTTCCATGCTCATCGGACGGCCAACGATATTGGACGCGCCAATCACCACGGCGTTGAGGCCGAAGGTGTCAATGTTGTAACGCTCCAGCAGCGTGACAATACCGCGTGGCGTGCACGGGCGCAGACGCGGCGCACGCTGGCACAGGCGGCCTACGTTATACGGGTGGAAACCATCTACGTCTTTGTCCGGCGCGATGCGTTCCAGCACTTTCACATTGTCGATGCCCGCCGGCAGCGGCAACTGCACCAGAATACCGTCAATGGCGGTATCGGCGTTCAGCTTGTCGATAAGCGCCAGCAGTTCCGCTTCGCTGGTGGTTTCCGGGAGATCGTAAGAGCGGGAGATGAAACCCACTTCCTCACAGGCTTTGCGCTTGCTGCCGACATAAATTTGTGATGCCGGGTTGCTGCCAACCAGTACGACCGCCAGGCCCGGAGCGCGAAATCCTGCCGCGACGCGCGCCCGAACTTTTTCAGCAACCTCAGAGCGCACCTGCTGCGCAATCGTTTTACCATCAATAATCTTTGCTGCCATCAGAGAGAGGATTCCATCTGTCATATCAACTAAGGGGATGGCGGCTATTTTGTCAGAAGCGCGGCGCGCTGTCAGTCACCGTTTGCGGATTTCGCCGCCGCTGCGCCTGAAATCTCAGCAGATCAAGGGCTTCGCCGTTGCTGGTTGTTAACCAAATTTCAACAATTCATCACCCTTAAGAAAGTCCGCTATTAAGCCACCGTTACAGGCATTTACGGCTATTTCTTATCCCTTTAATAAATAAAAGCTAGGCCTTTTCTTAAGCCCGAATAAGAACAGACCTGGTGTAATGACAGTAATGGCGAATATTTTAACTTTTACGAAACCACTACTGTCGTGCTGTGGCTAGTTGTTATGTCCACAGAGAAAAATATTGGGTGTTTTCCCAGGGAAGAAATGGGAAGCGAATAAGTTGTTCCCGATGCGTTATATCTTCACAGGAAAAGATTCTTTCATCTGGTATTTAGCGTATTCAAGTCTCAAACGGTTTTCGGCAGGATGTCGGAATCGCAACTTTTTATTTCAAGGAGAATATTATGAAAATGAAATTAATGGCTAGTTCTGTTGCTGCTGGATTGATGCTGATGGCAGGTGCCGTACAAGCAGACACCGTAAGCGGCGGTAATATACATTTTGACGGGGAACTGGTGAACGCAGCTTGCGCGGTCAGCACTGCTTCCGCCGACCAGACAGTGACGCTGGGGCAATATCGCACCGCTTCATTCCCGGATGTGGGGGCAACCAGCGGCTCTGTACCGTTCAACATTGTGCTTAATGACTGCGATCCTGCCATCTTCCCGACGGCTTCTGTCGCATTCTCGGGCCAGGCCGATGCCGCCGATAATACGCTACTGGCGGTCACCTCCAGTGACAGCAGTGCAACGGCAGGCGGGGTGGGGATCGAGATTCTTGATAATGCCTCGAAAACACTAAGCCCGGACGGCGCAAGCTTCTCCACCGCTCAGGCGCTGCTTGAAGGCACCAACACATTACACTTCTCCGCACGTTACAAAGCCACCAGCGCGACCGCGACACCAGGGCAGGCAAATGCGGATGCGACGTTCATCATGAAATACGAATAACCCATTACTTCCAGGGATGACATGGCCTCAGGGACGAGGCGCTTGACACTGTAATGCGAGAAATTATTCATGATGAGGACAGGTCTCACGCTGGCGCTGTTTGATCAAACGCAGCGACACAGCATGCCGCTCTCTTATTTCCCCACGATCGCTAATGAAGTAGCAATCCATTTTTATGCACGCTACCGCGCGATTACAGAGCGTATTACGACACGACGTTTACATTCTGTTGCCTGGTTTTCGCTGGTCTACCCCTGACATATTTATTATGGCCCGCATAATATTCTGAAGAGTTATTTGCGCTATGAACATTTTTTTTAAATCAGGTTGGATTATCAGTCTTTTAATATCTATCGCGCTGCCAGTAAACGCCGCTGGAGGAATAGCACTTGGCGCAACCCGGGTTATTTATCCTGCCGGGGATAAGCAGACCTCGCTTTCTATTTCTAATAGCGATGGAAAAGCACGTTTTCTGGTGAATTCATGGGTGGAAAATAGTCGTGGAGAAAAAGAAAAAACGTTTGTCGTGACTCCGCCGCTGTTTGTTAGCGAGCCGGAAAGTGAAAACACGCTGCGTATTATCTACGCCGGGCAACCGTTACCCGACGACCGCGAATCTCTGTTCTGGTTGAGCGTAAAAGCGATTCCATCGGTGAGCAAAGAGAATGCCACAGACAAAAACGTGCTGCAGTTGGCTGTTCTCTCTCGCATAAAGCTATTTGTTCGCCCGAAAAGTCTATCGGGGTTAACAGAGGATGCGTCTGCGAAACTGCAGTTTTCGCGTCTCGATAAACACCTGAACATCACTAATCCCTCCGCGTATTACATCACTCTGGTGAATGTTCATATGGGCAAACAGAAGCTCGACAATGTCATGGTTGCGCCTAAAGGCCGTGCTCAGTTGCTTATTCCGCCTGATGCTCAGGGCGGAGTGACTTTCCAGACGGTGAATGATTACGGCGCGCTGACGCCGGTGAAAACCGTTGGTCTGCCATAACAAAGACAAATGACAGGGATGCCTATGAATAAGCGCACGTCTCCTTCAGCTTACTCACGGCTGGCGTTGTCGCTGCTGGCGGTGTTGCACCCGACGATGAGCCGCGCTGAGAACTACTTCAACCCGGCGTTTTTATCAGAGGATGCCGCTGCCATTGCCGATTTATCACGCTTTGAAAAAGGTAACCAGCCTCCGGGCGTTTATCGGGTGGATATCTGGCGCGACGGCGAATTTATCGCCACCCAGGATCTGCGTTTCGATATTGCCCATCACGGGGCGACGCCCGCTTCCGGTGGTCTGATGCCATGCTTCACGCTCGATTTGCTCAATCGGTTGGGCGTTAATATTCGCGCTTTTCCGGCGCTGCTCACCGACAAAGGTGACGCCTGTATCGATATCACGACCGCTATACCGGGGGCTGAAGCTGTTTTTGATTTCTCAGCAATGCGGCTGAATATTGGGTTACCCCAGGCTTCGATGCTGAACAGCGCACGCGGTTACATTCCTGCCGAGGAGTGGGACGAAGGCATTACCGCCGGGTTGCTTAACTATAGCTTTACAGGGAGCCACAGCACCGGCAGCAATAACGGTTTTCTGAGCTTACAAAGCGGGCTGAATTATGGCCCATGGCGGTTGCGTAATAATGGTGCCTGGCGCTACAGCAGCAGCGGAGCGGAACACACCCGCAGCTGGAAGACCATCGGAAGCTGGTTGCAACGTTCCCTTATCCCGCTGAAAAGCGAGCTGGTGATGGGCGACAGTAATACCGGCAGCGACGTGTTTGATAGCCTCGGTTTTCGCGGGGTACGCCTTTACTCTTCCGATAATATGTTTCCCGATAGCCTGCAAGGTTACGCGCCAACCGTACGCGGCATTGCGCGCACGCCTGCCAAATTAACCATCCGCCAGAACGGCTATGTCATTTATCAGAGTTATGTCTCGGCGGGTGCTTTTGTGATTTCTGATCTGAACCCTACCTCATCCAGCGGCGATCTGGACGTTACCGTCGATGAGAAAGATGGCCGTCAACAACGTTATACGGTGCCGTATTCGACGGTGCCGATCCTGCAACGTGAAGGACGCTTTAAATATGACCTCGTGGCCGGGAATTTTCGCAGCGGCAACGATCAACAATCTTCCCCTTCTTTTGTTCAGGGGAGCGTGGTCGGCGGCCTGGCGGGCGGTTACACCGCCTATGGCGGAACCCAACTGGCAAAGCGTTATAACGCCTTTGTGCTGGGGGCTGGCAAAAACCTTGGCGGCTGGGGGGCGATATCGCTCGATTTTACCCAGGCACGCAGCGAACTGGCGGATGGCAGCACGCATCAGGGGCAATCGTTGCGCTTTTTGTATGCCAAATCACTCAACCAATATGGCACCAACTTTCAGCTACTCGGGTATCGCTACTCAACGCGTGGGTTTTACACGCTGAGTGATGTCGCCTATCGCCGCATGGAGGGTTATGAGTATGAAGATCAGGACGAAAGTGAGGGGAGACGGAAGCCAAAACCGGTGCTTGTTAGCTATCACAACCTCAACAACAACAGAAAAGGGCGCTTTCAGGTCAATATCTCGCAAAACCTGAGGGATTACGGCTCGTTGTACATTTCCGGCAGCCAACAAACTTACTGGAACAATGTTAAGCCCAGCAGTTGGTATCAGATCGGTTACGCCAGCGGCTGGCGGGGGATAAGCTACTCGCTTACCTGGTCGTGGAACCGCTCACCCGGCATCAATAATACGGATCGTATTATTGCGTTGAATCTTTCCGTACCGTTTAGCGCTCTGAGCGGGCAGCGCTTCAGCCGGGGAAGCGCGCTGGATCATACGTATGCCAGCCTTAACGCTAGCCGTAACAGCAACGGACAAAATAGCTGGCAGAGCGGGGTTGGCGGCACCTTACTTGAAGGACGTAACCTTAGTTACATCGTAAGCCAGGGGCACAGCAGGACAAGTGGTTACAGCGGCAGCGCCAGTGCCAACTGGCAGGCCGGCTGGGGCACGCTCGGCCTCGGTTATAACTACGATCCCTATCAGCACGAATATAACTGGCAGCTTGGCGGTGGCGTGGTCGCGCATGCCGAAGGGGTAACTTTTGGCCAGCCGCTTGGCGATACCAACGTACTTATCAAAGCGCCGGGCGCGCAGGGCGTGCGGGTGGAAAATCAGACCGGGGTGCAAACCGACTGGCGAGGCTACGCCATCGTCCCTTATGCCTCCGTTTATCGATACAACCGCATTGCGCTTGATACCAACACGATGGATAACCACACCGATGTGCAAAACAGCGTCAGTAGCGTCGTCCCCACGCAGGGCGCGCTGGTCCGTGCCAGCTTTGACACCCGGATTGGTGTACGCGCACTGATTACGCTGATGCGCGGCGATCGCCCGGTGCCGTTTGGTTCGGTGGTACGTGAAACCGACAGCGGCGTGACCGGCATGGTGGGCGAGGACGGACAGGCGTATTTAAGTGGTTTGCCATTGCAGGGTGAACTGCTGGTGCAGTGGGGAGACGGCACGCAATCGCGCTGCCTTGCTCGCTACTCCTTACCGGAAGCCAGCCTGCAACAGGCGGTGGTGATGACAAGCGCCCGTTGTGAACAAGGATGATTTTATGAACAAATTTCATGCACTGCTTTGCGGCTTGTTGTTACTGGCAGCGACGTCGGCGCAGGCCACAATTTGTGTGAACGCGAAGGGCATACCGACAGATATCTATTATGACCTGTCGAACCTGTTTACCAGCGGGAATAACCATGTTGGTGAGGTGGTGACGTTGCCGGAAAAATCCGGCTGGGTTGGCGTCCAGGCTATCTGTCCTGCCGGCACCAAAGTGAATTACACCTACCGAAGCTATGTCTCTGACTTGCCGATACATACCATTGATGGCGGTTACAAATACATGAGGTTAAACGATTATCTGGAAGGGGCGATGAGCATCACCGATGATTACGCCGGCATCTTTTTCCCGCCGAGAAATTTTATCCGCATGGGAACACACCCCAACGTACCCAATCAGAAACCTTTTGGTGTAATGGACTCGAAGCTTATCTTTAAACTTAAAGTGGTGCGGCCGTTTATCAATATGGTGCCGATCCCGCGCCAAACCATGTTCAGGGTATATGTCACCAGTACGGACATCGATGCCCTCACGGTACCGGTCTATACCATTAGCTACAGCGGCAAAGTGGAAGTGCCGCAAAGCTGCAAACTCAATGCAGGCCAGGTCGTTGAATTTGAGTTTGATAAAATTGGCGCCGCGCTCTTTAGCCAGGCCGGGCCGGGGAACCGCCCGAACGGCGTTGATCCGCAAATTAAAACCGTGGCAATAGCGTGCACCAATGTTGACGCGCAGGCCTATCTTTCGATGCGTCTGGAAGCGGAAAAAGCCAGTGGGCAGGTAATGGTTTCTGATAACCCTGATGTGGGGTTTGTCGTGGCTGACCGTGAGGGCAATCCGCTTACCCCCAACACGCTGGGTAGCAAAATCCCTTTCCAGCTTGATGACAACGCCGCTGCGCGTGTTGATATCAGTGCGTGGCCGGTCAGCGTCACAGGTTTCAAACCCGCCGAGGGCGATTTTGTGGCGCGGGGCTATTTGCGCGTTGATTATGATTAAGGAGCCGTGATGTTTATCAAACCACGCCATGTCATGCTCGTTGGCTGCTGGCTGAGCCCGTTTGCGATCGCCGATACGCCGCTTGGAGAAATCAACATTCAGTTACGCGCAACGGTAGTGGACTTTACATGCTATGCCGAGACGGCCGACAACGACAAAACGGTGCAATTAGGACGTTGGCCAACCAAACAGTTGCAAAATGCGGGTAATACCACGCCACTGGTACCTTTTAGCTTGCGGTTAGTGGGGTGCCCGCCAGGTAGCGCATCGATCACCTTTTCGGGGAAAGCCGCCAGCAACCCGGCACTGCTGGCGTTAAAAGATAGCGTGATGGCACAGAAAGTGGCTATTGAGCTGCGCGACAGAGATCGCACGCCGCTAGCGCTGGCGACAGCCAGCCAGGATATAGCCGTGGACAGCAATGGCAATGCAACGCTGCAGTTCTACGCCAATTACATCGCGCTGGCAGATAATCCTGTACCCGGTACGGCAAATGCCGATGCCACTTTCGCGATTAATTACTATTAATTTTATTTTCAATAAAGCATACGCCCGGTAATCTTTTCCCGGGCGTATAGTGCTATAGCAGTTCGTGTGATTTGGCGTAATCAATCAACTCGACGATGGTATGCACACCGAGTTTCGAAAAAATATTCGATTTATGGGCGCTGATCGTCTTGTTGCTTAATAAAAGCTGTTCCGCAATTTCTTTGTTCGATAATCCGTTGGCGAGGTAGCGTAATACCGTTACTTCTCTATTAGAAAGCGGCATGTCCCGCTGTTCTCCTTTCTTTTTGCCCGGTTGGTTTATATAACTCAGCGTCTCAGATGGGAAGAAAGAGTACCCGGCAAGAATCATCTTTACGGCGTTATAAATATCGTTAAGCTCTTTCCGCTTACTGACAAAACCATTAGCGCCAGCGCGAATGGCTCTTGCAGCATAGAACGATTCAGATTTTGATGATAAAAAAAGCACATTGACATCTTCTCGTATCGCCTTGATTCTTCTCAATAAAGTAAAGCCATCTGTTTTAGGGAGTTCAATATCCAGAATAACCAGATCAACGGGAAGCGTACGGATATAATCCAGTGCCGCACGGCTATCATCCGTTTTTAATACCACTTTAACATTCTGGTTTTTCTCTAAAAGCACTTCTATCGACATCCTGACAATAGGATATTCGTCCATAATGATAACGGAAGCCGGTTTCATCTTTTTGCCTCAGATTGTTTTTTTAACGCCACGCCTTTGCGTAAATGCGATAGACGTCGAAAAGGTAAATGTAACTTCAAGTATTCTATGAGGAAAAATAATTCCCTTGAAAAACCGATAGCATCCTTACTCGCCAAGTTATTTTCATTCGTCATTTACGAACGCGGGGAATATCAATTACGTGCTAATACAGAGAGATATCGTAATTATTAATAAGTTACTGTAATTATACCTGGGAAGTTCTGGCAGAAAAGCGTTAAGAGTTCATGAAGGCTATTTCTAAATATGAAGTTCTGAGAGCAATAATAGGTGATTGAATATTTGGCATGATAGCTTGCTGATTTTGATAAGCATGGTTTTTTACGCTTTTTTTAATGGTTAAAACAATTTAATTATTTGATTGTTTTTTTATTGTTAATCGCTGTTATCGCAATTTCATTGCTACAACGCTGGATAACAACGTACGCCTTGGGTGGAATCTGAGTGGATTTTAAAAAAAGACAGTACCAGGAATAGTTGTAATTGTTGGTTTTATGTAAAAAAACATACCCGGCAAGAAAAATTGACTAAGTAATTTCTTAGATAAGGAGGATGGCAACGCCTGTTATCCCCAATAGTGATTAGCATCTATCGTTAAGCGGTGCAGTAAATGAAGCAAACTTTGACGATCGGGCAACCCAAGTTGCCTCAGTTGTAGGTTGAGACGATAAACCATGCGATGGTAAGGCAGATTGAGTAGCTGAGCGACATGTTTCAGCGTTTTTCCTTGCGCCAGCGCGGTGAACATCTGCCACTCTACCGGCGGAAATTTGCGCGAAACATCAACAGGTGAGGCAGGAGCCAACAGCGCCTGCCTGAATGGCTTGACGGGGAGATCCCGTTTTATTACGCGAAAGGGACCAGCCGCGCGCAGGAAATTGAACAGTGGCGCGTCGCTTTTTGTCGCTAACAGATAGATATGAAGTTTGCGATTGTGCGAAGCGAGCTGCCGCAGGGTTTCCAGGGCGCTAAAACGCGATGTGAGCAGGCTCTCCATATCCACGATCAGGTGCGAGAGATGCGGCTCCGCGAACCGATGATGTGCTGAATCAAGCGATGAAAACACGGCGTTGCGTTTACCGGAGAAGAGCCCCCTGTTCCAGGCATAGCTGAGAAAACTATCGGTTGAAATTAATATCTGGCTGATGATGCATTCAGGCAGGGCGAAACTGAGCTGCTGAGTAAGGTGTTCCAGCCTGTCAAACACCGGCGGCGGATATTCCCGATAGGGTAAAACCCGGAAATCGGGCCTGTGGAGGCGATTTTTTTCCCGGCGGATGAAAGTTCGCATTTTCCCTCGCAAACGTATTTCACTTTTCGTGACCGAAAAGTGTTGGCCAAAAAAAGCCATGCGCAAACTGCGCATCCGGCTGTTGTGCTGTTTCGCGCCATGTAATGGATGCCATATGAGCAAAATGACTGGGCTGGTTTATGCCCGGTTTGAGAATCTCGGGCGTATAAAGGCGCTGCCAGGTTGCCGTTTTATCAACCAGTAAGCTGGAAATATGCAAGCCTGTATCAGCAAAAGCCTCTGGCGCTTCCCGGGTGCGATTGTCCGGAAAAAACGCGACACCAGAAGAGTGAGGTTGTCTGACGGTGTGGTGGCAATGGATATGTTGCGCGCCACAATGCACCGAAAAAGCCTGTAAGTTCAAAGAGTCAACCGCTAAATCAGGGCGATATACTATCAGGATGTCCATAAATGAGATGGTGTAAGACTGAGAGTGAAGTGGCAGATTAAGCAAGGATTGGCGTGTTGATCCCGGCAATGTTAAGTTTCGCGTCTGGTCGTGTAATAACCGCAGCGCAAACGAACTGTAATCGCGTTCAACCCTGTTTCCGGTCGCGGGAATAGCTGGCTGACGGTTAAGCATCCCATCACTATTATCGCGCTGTATAATCGGTTTTGATTTACATTGGTAACCCCGGCCTTGTTTGTGTTTTGCTCTATTTGTCACGTATAGGCTCCATTACATTAGTTAATGGAAACATTTTGTCCTTCACAAAGCGGGGGATATAGGCGCGAATACTTAAAGAGACATGGGACTTTTCCCAGGAAGCGATCAGGATAAGTAGAAAGACCAGGTCTTTTCGGGCATAAATGGGACAGGTGTTGCGAAAATGCGCAGCGTCGTTCACTAAGCAAGCAACCAGCGGAAAATACATTGACTCACCAGGCGCTGACCGTATAATTCCAGGCGTTTCCACCTCAACGGTGAGCATCCACATAATGCGCCCTTAGCTCAGCTGGATAGAGCAACGGCCTTCTAAGCCGTAGGTCACAGGTTCGAACCCTGTAGGGCGTACCATTCAGAATCAACGCATTACGTTTCCTTCACTTTCTCCTCATTTCCGTTGTGGGACATATTTGGGTCATCAGGCCCGAAAATGAAATCAATCTGCTTCGCGTGCTCTGTTAAATGGTCAGGTGACAGGTGAGCATATCAACGTGCTGTTTTTAAGCTTTCCCATCCCTCTATTTATCGAAGAACAGATAACGGCACTCCGGGCCGTATTAACCCGTTAGTCTATGCGTCTAAGGTATCGAACTGAAAATCCTTGATGGCGTTCAAACTTGCATGCGCGGCTATCATGGACGCTCTTTTTTCGGACTGTCGGGTCAGTGAAGCAGCAGGCCTGTTTCCTGCCTTTGAGTGCGCGAACCCCCATTTCTGATCATAACAACCATGACAACACAGCAAGAGAAAAAGCGGAGAAGAAAGGATGGTGACTTCCCCTCCACCTTAGGATCCAGTCTGGGAGAGAGGTTAAATCTTTGCTCCTATAATTCTCGAGGCAATCGCTTTCGCTGCTTCAAGCTTTGCTTTCCCTGCTTCAGAATGCGTGCCAGATTCAAATGCTTTGAAGTTAAGCTGAATGTTCTCTGCGGCTTTCTCGATGAACACTTGCGGCAACTCTGAGCAAATGGACTGAAAAATGATTTCATACGCTAAAGCACGACACTGCAGGTCATTAATCGCGTCTTCTACTGGCTTCATAACCTCTCCTTAAGAAATACTGTGGCGCTCACCGACAAACAAGGAATGTTCTGTCGCGAATATCGGTGTGATGTGAATATTTAATATCGTTCAGTTAGGCAAATAAAACCAGTGGAGCCACGGCCAAACCGGATCGGGATAACATCAGGACGGCGTATCAGGTCGGAGTAGCGTCAGAAGATTGCATCACCGTCGATATGTCAGGTTCTCCCGGTCAAGGCTGATGAACCAGATCTGCGGGATGATTTCACCCCCAGCGAGCGAATCGAAACATCACCCATCCATTAACCGGGCTGCAAGGTGAGCTGCGCTAATAGCTACTTGAGTTGGGGGGCATAGGCAGGCTTTACGCATTGCGGCTGGCTCTGTCGGGCATGTGGATTTACAACAAACGGGTCAAGGGAAAGAGATGGCCCGGTGGCAGCGTAAATAAAAGGCCGGAGGTTTATTTTTCCAGCCTTATGATTAATAAGCGAATTGTGTTAAATTTTATCGGACGCGCCCTTTAACGCTTCTATATCAATTTCCGCGTCGTTTGTTTCAAGCAACTGAGTTAACTGAATAAGATTGTTAAATTCATTCATCAGTAATTCTGCGTCTGATTTCAGTGGAATATCAGCCGCATCAAGCGCTGCATTAATTGCTTTTTTTACATTATCAAGCATTTCATTCATGCCACCGTTTTTGCCAAGTGTCAGCAGTAATGCCCCGATAAGTAAAGATTGAGCTTCCACTTTAGCTGCGAGTAGCTTGGCTTCCGCATCCATTTTCGAGATTTTTGCAATCACACTGAGTATTAAGTTTTTCATAAGTGCCCCTGTTATTAGCCGCATCACCCCTGAATATATTATGGTCGAGATTTCTATAATGAAGGATGAAATAGTTTTGTTGTGGTTATACATCCTTCCGGCATCAGGCTGGCCAGATGTCTGGTTGAATTCATTGATACTCAAAGCGTTATTGATAAGGCACCAACGGCACCTACTGATGCGGTAATCACGACTGGGGCGACAACATTGAGAGCAGATTCTACGCGGCTTAAAGGGTGTGCGATGCTTGCACGGTGACGGCTGATACGCTTTGTGATGTGAGCAACACGGTTAATGAGGGTAACAACCACTCGGCTGATGAAGTGTCTGGACAGTTCTGCGGCTTTACCCATACCAACGCTCTTTGCATGCCGGCCTGCGATTACTGCTGCACAATTATGCTGGCGTGATTCAGGCCGAAATGATTGCCGTGACTTTCGCTTGTCAGGACCGCCCAAGTTGATAACCGGCCCTGATATTTCGACCGGTTTCTCAACGTAGCTCGGTTTTAAGCGAAAGCGGCCTTGTCCTGATGGAAGATCTTACTGCAGTGCGGGCACATTAACGCTGCGCCTTTCTGGACTCGGGAGAAGCTGTGTTCTGACTGTTGTGAACAATGCGGGCAGGTGCATTTGGTGAGGAAGTTGCGATTGTTTTTTGAGTCTTTGCGTTGTGGCATAGAGTATTTCCTGATAAATGGCCTGCAACCATACACTATCCCTGAACATATTGCCCGCACTCCTTTTCCGCAGAGCCAGAATCGTGTGGCTTGTTTATGCTGTCGCTCGATGATGGGATCGCCACAGGAATGAATTGCAACAACGTCCTGCTGGTTATACGTTCTGCGAAAAGTTTATACGTGTCGGCAAAACAGCGTATCAGAGCCAGGGTAAGAAAAAGGCCCGCATACGCGGGCCGTAAAGAAAAAGGAAAGCTATCAAGCCTGATGTTCAATGGCTTTTTGTGTATTTTCAATGGCAATTTTGCGTGGTTTTTCGCTCTCGGGAATTTCCTGATAAATGGACACCTGCAATATGCCATTTTCAAGTTTTGCGTTGCTCACTTTAGTATGTTCCGGAAGCGAAAAGCTCAGACGGAAATCCGCGCGGCGAATACCTTTGTATATCCAGCCCTGCTCATCATGAGATTCATTTTCCGCGCGTTTACCTGATACATTTAATACCCCGCCGACGGTCTCGATTTCGAGTTCGTCTTCTTTCCAGCCAGGGACGCTTACGTGTAACTGATAATTGCTTGCATCGACTTTTTTCAGGTCATAAGCAGGTAATGATGCCACCGGCGAGTCGCCGGTTAACTGGCTGAAAAGCCGGTCGATACGATTGAAGCGGTCAGCAAAAACAGAGTCAGTGAAACCGGGGAGTGCTGACAAGGTTTTGAGTGCCATAACTTAACCTCCTGAATAATCCATTCAAAAGTTCAACTTAAAGGCAAGCTTTGCTTGTCCGCTTATATAAATAATTCCTGCAAAGGTTTTTTCAAGGCCACAAATAAAAATTTTTTTGCCTGTATCGAACCGACGAATTGCATGGTTGAGTACCCCTGAAATGGCCGTTGGCATGAAGAAAATAACGGGCCTGTAATAGGAGGGAAAAGAAGCCGTTAATACAAAATTGCTCCTGCCACTGGGTTTTTACGTGAGCCGCAGAGGGAGCCGTTCGGGAGGATATAACTTTTCTGTACGCTATTTCATTTCAGCGAAAAGGGGAATTATCTTGATAAGAAAAGACCCTCAGGAATAGGAAATCCGGGCTGCTCCTGAGGGATGCAAATGCATATTCGTTACGTTTATTAGTTTGCTAATTATTAACCTGACGGCAATGAGATTGTTCTCATTTGTAATCGATTTCTGATAGATATTGGCTCTCTATGTAATTGGTTTAATTAATGCTTTTTGAACTGGCAGAGCGACAGAAAGTAACTATAGTTAACGCGCTATCATCGTTAACCCTATTTTCCCTGGTGATGTTCTTCTACCGCTCTGTCCGAGCGGTTTTTTTTGCCCGGATTTTAGCTAACGCGCAGCGCGATAAACGCTTCTTCTCAAACGACATCATAAGCGGGTGAACAACCGGGCAACAATACCGGCGCTGTAATCGCACTCTTTGCCTTCACGTTTTCGTATTTTCAGTGCCGCTACTCGGCAGGTATCTTCTTTACGACGCTCACAAAACCCGATCCCTTGTCCGATAACCCTTCTTATCGTTATGCTTTGCGCCATGTTGTCTATTTCAAACACTCGCCATAACGTCGTTATACGAGGCTGCTCGCACGCGTTTACGTTTTCATCCCCTCGCTTAACTGTGTATGCTTGGCCTTTGCTGGTAAATCCGAAGGAGAAAGTAATGTTAGAAGGATATTTTGATCTTGATGGCGCGACAGGGGATGAGGCGGTAGAAAACAGAAAGCGCTTATTAGCTGTACAGGCAGCGCTGGAAATTTCAAAAGCGGCGGTTTCGGCAACCACGGCCAACGCGGGCATTCGTAGCCAGATGGATTTACGTAACGTCTCGCAAGAAGTCTCCACTCTCGCCGATGCGATTCAGGATGCGTTAGAGTCTGAC
The DNA here is from genome assembly GCF_027109175.1 of Kosakonia sp. SOY2. Lineage (NCBI taxonomy): Bacteria > Pseudomonadati > Pseudomonadota > Gammaproteobacteria > Enterobacterales > Enterobacteriaceae > Kosakonia > Kosakonia sp. SOY2. The sequence goes on along the minus strand of NZ_JAPVXH010000001.1, from coordinate 2,381,773 downwards.
CTGTAAACATACCGCCTGAGGGCGGTTTTATTGTTTCCTCTCTCTTTCATTTCCCACGGCTAATTACAACTGCCGGAACAGGTTTGAACATCCCTGACACTTTCTGACGCTTTCTCTTTCAGTATGTTGCCTGTTAACTCTCGCTTGAAAGGTATAGGCATGATGGGAAAAAAGTTAAGCGTAGCCTGGTTTTTTCTTCTTTTGACGTTCGCCTCGACTGCAAGTTCGGCGGCACCCGCTTTCCCGCAGATTCACGGGCAAAATCACTATATACGTCATGGCGCTGGAGAAGGGGATATTGCAGAAAATCCTGATGAGCATGTACAGGAAACGATTGAGCGATTCTTTTCCCATAAATATTAAATAAGCGACGTGTCCACGCTATTAATTGGCGCGTGATAGAAAATCAGAATATAACCTGCGGCAAAAAATGAATCGCCACAGGTCTTTTTTTGCTGGCGACAATGTTGATAGTGGAAATTACTATTTCTTCCCAGTGAGTTATTGATTTGGAATAACGGAGATATTTATGGCTACCATGTCTGACTGGCAAAATGTCGCGAATAAAGAGCTCAGTCGCAAGGGAAAACGCGTTGAATCGCTGGTCAAACTGACGCCAGAGGGCATTGCGATTAAGCCTTTATATACTCCTGACGATCTGAACGCGCTGGAAATCACCGGCACGCTACCGGGGCTTCCGCCTTATACTCGCGGGCCGCGTGCCACAATGTATACCGCCCAACCGTGGACGATACGCCAGTACGCCGGGTTTTCAACGGCCAGGGAGTCGAACGCGTTTTACCGGCGTAATCTTGCCGCCGGGCAGAAAGGGCTTTCCGTTGCGTTTGATCTGCCAACTCATCGGGGATATGACTCGGATAACCCGCGCGTAGCGGGCGACGTAGGAAAAGCGGGTGTCGCTATCGATACTGTGGAAGATATGAAAATACTCTTTGACAATATTCCGCTGGATAAAATGTCGGTATCGATGACGATGAATGGTGCGGTTTTACCTATCATGGCGTTTTATATTGTTGCAGCGGAAGAGCAGGGCGTTCCTCCTGAAAAATTAACCGGTACTATTCAGAATGATATTTTAAAAGAGTATCTCTGCCGCAATACCTATATTTATCCACCTAAGCCATCGATGCGGATTATTGCCGATATTATTGCCTGGTGCTCTGCCAATATGCCGCAATTTAATACGATTAGCATCAGCGGTTACCATATGGGAGAAGCGGGAGCTAACTGTATTCAACAAGTGGCGTTTACCCTCGCGGACGGCATTGAATATATAAAAGCCGCGCTCTCCGCAGGCTTGAAAATTGATGACTTCGCGCCGCGCCTCTCTTTCTTTTTCGGTATCGGCATGGATCTGTTTATGAATGTCGCCATGCTGCGCGCAGCCCGCTATCTATGGAGCGAAGCCGTTAGCGGGTTTGGCGCGACCAATCCGAAATCGCTGGCGCTGCGCACCCATTGCCAGACATCCGGCTGGAGCCTGACAGAACAGGATCCCTACAACAACATTGTTCGCACTACCATTGAAGCGCTGGCAGCGACGCTTGGCGGCACTCAGTCTCTGCACACCAATGCGTTTGATGAAGCCCTGGGGCTACCGACAGATTTTTCGGCGCGTATTGCGCGTAACACGCAAATTATCCTGCAGGAAGAGGCGGAAATTTGCCGCACCGTCGATCCGCTCGGCGGTTCCTATTATGTCGAATCTCTGACCGATCAAATCATAAAAGAGGCGCGGGCAATCATCCGTCGGATTGATGATGCCGGAGGGATGGCAAAGGCTATCGAATCGGGCTTGCCAAAACGCATGATCGAGGAGGCTTCCGCACGCGAGCAATCTCTTATCGACCAGGGTAAACGCACTATTGTCGGTGTTAATAAATACAAGCTTGATAAAGAAGCCGTTACGCCGGTACTGGAAATCGACAATGTGAAGGTGCGTAACGAGCAAATCGCCGCACTTGAGCAGATCCGCGCCACGCGTGATTCCGCTGCCGTTCACGATGCGCTGGCAGCGCTGACCCATGCCGCCCAACACAACGAAAATCTGCTCGCTGCGGCGATTCATGCCGCACGATTGCGTGCGACGCTTGGTGAGATTTCCAGTGCGCTGGAAGCGGCGTTTGACCGCTACCTTGTTCCCAGCCAATGCGTTACGGGGGTGATCACGCAAAGCTATCAGCAGGACAGCGAAACGGCGGCGGAATTCGACGCCATCATTACGCAAACACAACACTTTCTTGCTGAGCATGGTCGTCGTCCGCGCATCTTGATTGCGAAAATGGGGCAGGATGGGCACGACCGGGGGGCAAAAGTCATTGCCAGCGCATATTCCGATGTGGGTTTTGATGTCGATCTCAGCCCTATGTTTTCTACACCGCAAGAGATTGCCCGGCTGGCCGTGGAAAATGATGTGCACGTGGTTGGTGCATCGTCGCTGGCGGCAGGTCATAAGACGCTTATTCCTGAATTAATTAATGAGCTAAGAAAATATGGTCGTGAGGATATTTGCGTGATTGCTGGCGGCGTGATCCCGCCACAGGATTATGACTTCCTGCGTGAACGTGGCGTGGCAGCGATTTATGGCCCAGGTACGCCGATGCTGGAAAGCGTGCGCGATGTATTGAAGCGGATTAGTCAGCGCCATGATTAATGAACAAACCCTTGATGAATTCGTTCGCCGGTTATGCGCGGGCGATCGCGTCGCGCTTGCACAGGCTATGACGCTGGTGGAAAGCCAGCTTTCACGGCATCAGAGGCTGAGCCAGCAATTGCTGGACACGATTATGCCGGCGACAGGTAGGGCAATACGCATTGGTATCACCGGGACACCCGGAGCCGGAAAAAGTACCTTTCTTAATACCTTTGGCATGATGCTCGTTGGCCAGGGAAAGCGGGTGGCGGTTATTGCGGTCGATCCCAGCAGTCCACTCAGCGGCGGCAGTTTGCTGGGTGATAAAACCCGTATGACGGAACTGGCCAGAGCCGATGCGGCGTTTATTCGGCCTGTGCCTTCCGGCGGCGCTACGGGGGGGATCAGCCTGCACGCTGGCGAATTGATACTGCTGTGCGAAGCCGCCAATTACGATGTGGTGATAGTGGAAACAGTCGGGGTTGGCCAGTCTGAAACGGAGGTCGCAGGCATAGTCGATTGCTTCGTTTCGCTGCAAATCGCTGGTGGTGGAGATGAGTTGCAAGGCATCAAAAAAGGCATCATGGAAATGGCCGATATCATTGTTATCAACAAAGATGATGGCGACAACCGCGCGGCAGTTGCCATCGCCCGGCAAATTTACGACAGCGCGCTTGCTATCGTTCGCCACAAATATCCGCCGTGGCGACCAGCGGTGTTGTGCTGTAGCGCACTGGAAAAGCGCGGTATAGAGGATGTGTGGCAGGCAATTGTTCATTTCTACGACGTGATGACAAAAAATGGTTATCTCAAGTTATTGCGCCAGCAGCAGACCGTGACGTGGCTACGAAAACAGGTTGAAGAAGAGGCGGTGCGTCAGCTTTATGCCCACCGCGCTTTCCGTGAAGATTTCAACCAAACGCTAGATGAGGTGAAAAATCATCAGCAAGCACCGCGTACAGGTTTACAGCACATCCGTGAATACCTTCAGCATCACTATTTTGCACGGTAAAAAGGAATTGATATGTCGTATGAGTATGTGGTTGTAAACATTATTCAAAAAGTGGCTGTCATTGAATTTAATTACGCACGCAAGCTTAACGCGCTCAGTAAAGTATTTATCGATGATTTGATGCGGGCGCTGGAGGACCTTAACAAGCCGGAGATCCGTTGCGTGATCCTGCGTGCGCCGCACGGTGCGAAAGTCTTCTCCGCCGGGCATGATATCCACGAATTGCCTTCGGGGCGGCGCGATCCTCTCTCTTATGACGACCCGCTGCGCCAGATCACCCGTATGATCCAAAAATATCCGAAGCCCGTGATCTCCATGGTGGAAGGAAGTGTCTGGGGAGGGGCGTTTGAAATGATCATGAGTTCCGATTTGATCATTGCCGCCAGCTCTTCAACTTTCTCTATGACGCCCGTTAATCTCGGCGTTCCTTATAACCTGGTCGGCATTCATAACCTGACGCGCGACGCCGGGTTCCATATCGTTAAAGAGCTGATTTTCACTGCGGCCCCCATCACGGCGCAGCGGGCGCGGGAAGTTGGCATTCTGAATCATGTTGTTGACGCCAGCGATCTGGAAGATTTCACCTTGCAGATGGCGCACCAGATCTCGGAAAAAGCACCGCTTGCCATCGCGGTAATTAAAGAAGAGCTACGCGTGCTTGGTGAAGCACACACCATGAATTCGGATGAGTTTGAGCGTATTCAGGGGATGCGTCGCGCAGTTTATGACAGCCGGGATTATCAGGAAGGAATGAGCGCGTTTATGGAAAAACGCAAACCGAACTTCCTTGGACGCTAATTAACGGAGACGATAATGAAACAATCATGGCCCCGGCTGAGCGCCGACGAAGCGGCAGAACTCATCCACCACGATGACATGGTTGCTTTCAGTGGTTTTACTGCAGCAGGTTCGCCCAAAGCGCTTCCCGCCGCCATCGCTCGGCGAGCACGGGAGCTGCATCAAATGCAGCAACCGTTTCAAATCCGTTTGCTCACTGGCGCGTCTATTAGCGCGGCGGCTGATAATGCCTTATCGGAGGCGGAAGCGGTTAGCTGGCGCGCGCCCTATCAATCTGCGGCGGGAATGCGGAAAAAAATTAACCAGGGGCAGGTTAAGTTTGTTGATCTGCATTTGAGTGAAGTTGCGCAGATGGTGAACTACGGCTTCTTTGGCGAGATTGATATCGCCGTGATCGAAGCCTCGGCGTTGACATCTGATGGCAAAATCTGGCTTTCCAGTGGGATTGGCAACGCGCCGACCTGGTTGCGCAAAGCAAAAAAAATCATCATTGAGCTTAATCACTACCACAGCCCGCGGGTGGCTGAATTTGCCGATATCGCTACGCCCGGCGCACCGCCGTATCGCCACAGTGTCGCTATTTTTAGCGCATTGGACAGGATTGGCTTGCACTATGTGCAGGTGGAACCTCAAAAGATTGTGGCGGTGGTGGACACCGAATTACCGGATGCCGGTAACGTGCTGGATGGCGCGAAACCTGTCTGCCAGCAAATTGCCGACAATGTTGTGACGTTCTTGCTCCATGAAATGGCACAGGGGCGTATTCCGCGCGAATTTCTGCCGTTACAAAGCGGCGTAGGCAATATCAATAATGCCGTGATGGCGCGGCTCGGTGAAAGCCCGGACATCCCTGCGTTTATGATGTATTCCGAAGTGTTGCAGGAGTCGGTAGCGCATTTACTTGCCGCAGGAAAAATCCTCGGTGTTAGCGCATCCAGCCTGACCGTTTCCGACAATACGCTGCGCAACATTTACGACAATATGGATTTTTTCGCCGGGCGTATCGTTTTGCGACCACAGGAGATTTCCAATAACCCGGAGATCATCCGCCGTCTTGGAGTAATAGCGCTGAATGTCGGGCTGGAATTTGATATTTACGGACACGCCAATTCAACGCATGTCGCGGGCGCTAACCTGATGAATGGTATTGGTGGTAGTGGAGACTTCGAGCGTAATGCCTATTTGTCGGTATTTATGGCTCCCTCGATTGCTAAAGAGGGAAAAATTTCTTCCATTGTGCCGATGTGCAGCCATGTTGATCACAGCGAGCATAGCGTCAAAGTGATCATTACGGAGCAGGGTATCGCCGATCTGCGCGGGTTGTCGCCAATTGAGCGTGCCCGCACCATTATTGATAACTGCGCACACCCACTCTATCGGGATTACCTTCATCATTACCTGGAAACGGCTCCCGGCGGGCATCTTCATCACGATCTTAGCCGCGTATTCGAATTGCACACGAATTTACTGAACACAGGATCGATGCTCGGCTAAACCGGACGAATCGTCGCGATCGTCATTAATACACTGACAGACTTCAGCGGTATGACGATGGTTTTTCAGTGAATAGAGATATTCCTGCATATACATCGGTCCGTTTGGCGCATCGAAATATCGCAGTGTAGTGGGGTTAACCAGATGCCAGGCGAAATAGGGGATCACGGTAAGAAACTGCCCGCGTTCCACCGCGCTGATTTTCGCCATAAAACTGTAGGCCCGGTAGATAACGGTTGGGTGGATCCCACAAGGGCGCATGTGAGAATCGAGCATGGCTTCAAAATTCGCGCGGTTCTGAAAACGCATCTGCAACCACGGGAGTTCTCGCAGCAACTCCTGCGGTTGTTTTTGCTCGTAGCGGCGGGAAACTAAAAAACCCAGACGCAGCGGAGGTAACTCGGTAGCCGTGAGGTTCTCCAGCCCCAGAACACGTGGGGAAACTTGCTGAGGAGAAATAATAAAATCAAGCTGGTGGCCAAGCAGGTCGTCAATCACGCCGTTGTCACTGAATTCGATGGCCTGGGTGCTGATATTGTCATATTTATCGCCCAGGCTTAACAGTTGATCGAAAATGATGGTGGGATAGGTATTGTCGACGCCAATAACGATTTTGTGCGAGCGCAGGGCGGAAGAGTGAAGTTCATTTTCAATTGCCGATAAGCGCTCATAAACCGGGAACAGTTTCTGATAAAGTTCCTGCCCGGCTTTATTCAAACGGATACTGTTATCTTTGCGGGTAAAGAGCGGATAACCAATCTGTTCTTCCAGCGAGACAATACTTTTGCCAAACGGCGACGCAGTCATGTGTATTTTTTCTGCCGCTCTGGCGATGCTTTTCGTCTGCGCCAGTAAAATGAAATTGCGCATTCTTTTGGAAATAAAAATAGAGTTGCTCATCTGAAAATCCCTCTCTGACTAAATAACCGATGCGTATGGCCATCCGTGCCATCATTAGCATGCTATTTATTGCTGTCAGCAATGGTATAACACTGCTGTCTGGCTCGAACCAGAGGCATCAATACAGAGTGGAAGAAAAGCCGCAGTTATTTGCGGCTTTTTCAGATTATTTCTTCAACAGTCGTGGCAGTTGGTTTTCCAGCTCAAGCAGACACGCATCCATCATTTTCTGCGTTTCTTGCGTCACTTTTTGGTAATTATTTGCCCGCCAGTCGGCCAGCGGCGCGGTTTTCGCCGTTGGTGCACATTCCGCTTTTACAAACGTGCTCAGCATATTGCCATCTTCTGCACGTTTATAGAACAACACGCGGTAGGCCAGATCATAATTACTGTTTCCCGCAGACATATCTGTGTAGACCAGCGACCACTGTGCTGCTGCGATATACAGCGGCTGTTTGTAGACATAATTACCGCCCTGTTTATCGAGCCATTCGCGAATTTTCACTTCGACTTTTGGGCTTAAATAGCGCGATGTCGGTTCCGGCATAGAATCTATCGCGTTGCCTTTGTAGCTATTTTTATCAAAGGCATCGCCACTGCCCGCGCCGCCGCCAAGCGCGGCGCTGAGTAACGAAAGCCCCATACCGGCGCCAGCATGGGCAGGGCTCACTTCACGCAGTTTTACATCAGGGTAGCGATTGTTATTCATTTCAGGCGGGCTAAAAATGGTAGCAACCTCAAGCGTTGTACCGTTGGTGGCCTTGACCGGGTGCGTACTGGTTCCCGCACATCCGGCCAGCAGGGCGACAGAGAGTGCACTGAGCGCTAATGCTTTAATTTTCACTTTTTTTCCTTCTTTTTTCTGTTTACAACGTTTTATCCGGCGGAGCGGTTCTTTCAGTGAACACGCCGGTAGCCTGACTTTGAGCAAAAAGTGGTTAATAAAGATAACGGTCTGATTTAAATAAGCTTTAGCGGGGATTTAGCACTGAATTTTCATCTTTATTGGTGCAAATCAAGGAATCTATGAGTGCTTTCGTGTGGGGAAGATCATGGCAAATTACGTGGTCAGCGTTTCAGACCAGGCTGTCGCGGCAAATTTTTTTCCGGTGGAACAAGGCCTGAACGCTTTTAATGATGAGATCACCGGTATCAGCGATCGTAAGCCTTTGAGCGTATTGGTTAAAGATGCGAATACTGGTGAAGTGATTGGCGGGATGATTGGTCGTACGTCACTGGGACTGCTGTTTATTGATCTGGTTTATCTTCCGCCAGTACTTCGTGGGCAGCGTTTAGGCGAAACACTACTACGGCAGTTCGAAGAGGAAGGGAGAAAGCGCGGCTGTATCTCTGGTTTTCTTTACACCATCAGTTTCCAGGCCCCTGGGTTTTATAAAAAAAATGGTTGGCAAGAGTTTGGCCGGATTGATTGCCTGCCTGAGGGAACCAGCCGGATTTTTTTGCGCAAACAGCTTTAAGAAGCTCAGCGGAGCCGCCTTTCCGTCATCACGGGCATTTGCTGAATGCCCGTGCAATTACCCTCACACTCATGCAGGTTTGTACAAACTCTGCTCGTATGTTCCGCTTTAGGTCTATTTATTAAGAAAACATTAGTTTGCGTTTTATTTAAGTATTGTTTTTGGGATACGGGTAACAAATTTTTATTAAGTATCATTGAAATGTTTGTGGCAAAGTTTCATGTAAAATGTATTATTGATTATGGGTGCTACAGTAAATTCTTATATTCTTTTGTGACGCAATGAATAAATCTTATATTTCTGAACTGCAAAAGATGTCTCTGGTATTATTTTTAGCGAACAGGGGCGTCTGCAATATATTCGCTGATAATGAAGGAGATAAGCATACTTACAGCAGCTCTCCTTTCACAAAAGCGTGGTTTTTGGATCATACTCACCGGATACATGTCCGTCATTTTGGCCGCGTATGGCGGCTGCTAAAAAAGCGTGACACGGAGGCGACAAGCCGCACAGCACTTGAAGCCTACTCGCTTTATGTCAGTGACTGCCTGCTGGAGTTACAGTCTGCTCCGGTGTTGACGCTGGTTCAGGGCTGGGTGTTAATCGAGGCTTATGAGAAGTGTCTGGCCTGTAGTGATGGATGCGAACCTGCATGCTGTTTTGGCGAGCAATCCGCGCCTTCTTTGCTGGAAAAATATATATATCAGTTGTGTTTCGAACCTGATTTGCAATTAGAGTCCGGTTTATTAAAGCAAGCCTGTTTAGTGAGTCGGAATAATTCTTATTTATTAAATAAAACGCAACAGCTTAGTGATTAATTCTTGATGGCCTTTATATAGATAAAGGATTTAAATTCAACATTCTTTTACTCTGCTGTATGTCAATGTTCCCGGTAAAATATTTCCGCCCGTCGCAAAAAATACATGTATAACCCTGCAAGGGATTGCACGGTTATCGGGGCACTGATCACACATCCATGATTATCATCACAGTTCCCGTTTTGAAGGCTTGAGCCGCCTCGTCTGATTCGTTATAAGGGTTCCCGGGACGTAATCAGTAGAGAACTGAGCGAAACCTGATTCCATTGTTGCCTTGCGTGGCGGCAATGGAGTCAGGTTTTTTTTTGCTTTTTATCCGGGCGCACGCTTTTGGAAAAACATCAGGATTAAACAGTGAGAAAGCTGAAATGAAAGTAGAAAAAATACTCAGCAACAACGCTGTCCTGCTCATCAATGCAAAGCATGAAGAGATCGTAGCCATTGGGCGGGGCATTGGTTTTGGCAAAAGACCGGGTGATAAGGTCGACCGCAGCCAGATTGAAAGCCAGTTCGTCAAAAAGTCGGAAGGGCTGGCGGACGTCCTTTCGCAACTGCTGGCGGAAATTCCTCCCCCTTACCTGGCTGTCACGCAGCAGATCATTGCGCTGGCTCAGCAGCGGCTGGCGATCACTGTGCAGGACACGCTGTTCCTGGCGTTAAGCGATCATTTAAATTTTGCCATCCAGCGGCAAGCCAACGGGCTGGTGATTAAGAACTTTTTACTGTGGGACATTAAACGTTTTTATGCCCAGGAATATGCGGTGGGGCTTGAGGCATTGCAGCTTATCAATAGTAAACTCGGCATTAGCCTGCCGGAGGATGAAGCCGGGTTTATCGCCCTGCATCTGGCGAATGCCAAAAATAACAGCGACATGCAAAGCACCATGCAGAGCGCCACCATCATTAAAGATGTGCTGACAATCCTGAAATACGATCTGCACCTGACCTATGACGAAGAATCGCTAAATTATCAGCGCCTTATTACACACCTCAAATTTTTCGCACTGCGTTTGCTGAACCGAAATACCGTTGCGCACGGTGACGACAGTATCTATCAGGGGATCACCGGCATGATGCCGGCCGCCTATGCCTGTGCGATGAAAGTTAATGATTATGTTGAGAAAAATTACCAGTGCCAGCTCACCACCGACGAAGTGATGTTCCTGACGATCCATATCAATCGGCTGAGCGGTGGTTAACGGCGGCAAGAAAAAGGAGATAGTAACGATGCAAATGAGATTTCCCGAAGGTTTTCTGTGGGGCGGTTCAGTTGCCGCAAACCAGGTCGAAGGTGCGTGGAACGAGGGAGGAAAAGGCGTTTCCACTTCCGATCTGCAACCGCAGGGAATACATGGCAATGTCGTTGAGCGTGACGCGAACAGCACCGGTATCAAAGATGTAGCCATCGATTTTTACCACCGCTACCCGGAAGATATTCAGTTATTTGCTGAGATGGGTTTTAACGTGCTGCGCACTTCGATTGCCTGGACGCGCATCTACCCGAATGGCGATGAAAGCGAGCCAAACGAAGAGGGGCTGGCTTTTTACGACCGACTGTTTGATGAAATGGCCCGCTATGGCATCCAGCCGTTAATCACGCTTTCACACTATGAAATGCCTTACGGGTTGGTGAAAAACTATGACGGCTGGAGCAGCCGGAAGGTGATTGACTTGTTCGAACGCTACGCGCGCACGGTCTTTACCCGCTATCGCGATAAAGTGAAATACTGGCTGACGTTTAACGAAATCAACATGGCATTGCACGCGCCGTTTACCGGCGTTGGGCTTGCGGGTGAGCGAAGTAAGCAGGAAATCTATCAGGCCATTCATCATCAGCTGGTGGCAAGCGCCCGCGCGGTAAAAGCCTGCCATGAAATCATTCCGGATGCGAAAATCGGCAGCATGTTGCTGGGTGGCATTCGTTACCCGATCACCTGCAAACCGGAAGATGTACTGCAATCGCAGCGCGTAAATCGCGACTGGCTGTTTTTTGGCGATGTTCAGGCGCGTGGTGCTTATCCGGCGTGGATTGGCCGCTTTTTCCGCGAAAATAACATTGCGCTCAATATCACCGGGCAGGATGAGCTGGACCTGCAAGAGACAGTCGATTTCATCTCGTTCAGTTATTACATGAGCGGTTGCGCCGCCGCACAGCCGGAGCTGTATCAAAGCTCGCGCACCAATATCATGCGCATGATCCCCAACCCGCACCTTGAAAGCTCCGAGTGGGGCTGGCAGATAGACCCGCAAGGGCTGCGTTTTTTACTCAATGAGCTGCACGATCGTTACCAGAAACCGCTGTTTATTGTGGAGAACGGGCTGGGGGCGAAAGATGTTCCCGCCGAGGATGGCTCAATTGAAGATGATTACCGCATCCAGTATTTGCAGGCGCATTTGGTGCAGGTCAGAGAGGCGATTGAAGATGGCGTGGAACTGCTGGGGTATACCAGTTGGGGACCGATTGATCTGGTCAGTGCCGGTACCGCGCAGATGTCGAAACGCTATGGCTTTATCTATGTGGATCGCGATGATGCCGGGAATGGCACGCTGGCGCGTCGGCGCAAGAAAAGCTTCTTCTGGTATCGCGATGTGATCAGCAGTAATGGGGCAACCTTAGCGCTGTAATGTGAGCGCAAGAGATGCCGGATGTGGCTTACGCCCATCCGGCATTTGTCGTTTATGGCGTCCCGGTGACAATCGCGCAGCGCCAGGCGAAAAGGGACGGCATGCCGCCATTCTGCACCTGCAAAATGATGTGGAACGGCGTAGCGGTTTTTGGTTTGCGGTGCGGTAACGCCGGCATCGGGTAAGTCGCTGTGCCCTGGTGTCAGTTGCGGGGCGAAATAGATCCCCGTGCTGGCCGTATCAGGGGAGAGCGCCAGTAACATGCTTAATCGCGTTTTTGTAAGTGACCTGGTTTTTTCCTCTCTTAAAAATCTGCTTCCCGTCGCTCCGCCAGACAACGGAAAGCAGGTTTCGCCAAAGGTGATGTAGCATGCTGTGGGCATGATTATAAAAAGAGTCGTTCAGCCAGGCCGCCCATAATAGTGATAAATGTTACCGGGGGGCTGTATTTGCCTGCCTGCTCAATTCCATGGCAACGCTATTTGCGTGATGATTTTCACAAATTGGTTATTTGCGGTGGTAATTGCCTGCGCGGCTTGTTAGAAAGAGGGCGTTAGTTAAGGACGTCACCAGAGAAATTCTGGGCGAGACCTGGATAAAGCAGTGTGTTTACACACTATTTTATCCAGGTTTTTTTTTGCTTTTTTCCAGCTGGCCAGCGGATACAGGCAACACCAGGGTGTCCTGATTATTACTGTCGTTTGTGAAACGGGAAGTCTCATTATGAATAACAAAGTACTGGCAGAAAATATTCTGCAGCTGGTAGGTGGGGAGAGCAACGTTGCGACGCTGGTACATTGCGCGACGCGTTTACGCTTTAAAATCATCGATAACAGCAAGGTGCGGTTGGCAGAGCTCGACGCGCTGGACGGCGTCATTACCGTGGTGAATGGCTCCGGTCAATTACAGGTGGTGATTGGCAACCGCGTGCCAGACGTATTCCGCGCGTTTGGCACCATCTCAGGATTACTGGAGGATGATAAAAAGAAACAACCTTCGGAGCCGTCGCAAAATACAGCCTCGCTGTTAGGTCGTTTGATCGATTTGGTCGCCGGGATATTCACGCCATTATTAGGTGCGATGGCCGCAGCCGGTGTGCTAAAAGGCGCGCTGGCGATTGTGCTGGCGGCCGGATGGCTGAGCAATAAAGAGAGCACCTATATTATTTTGCATGCCGCATCCGACAGCCTGTTCTATTTTCTGCCGATGCTGTTAGCCATCACCTCCGCACGTAAATTTGAAACCAATATCTTTGTTGCCGTGTCGATCGCGGGTGCGCTCATTTACCCCAGTATTCAAGGGCTATTTGATGGCGGCCAGCCGGTGAGCTTTTTTGGCCTGCCGGTGGTGATGATGAAATATACCGGTTCGGTGATCCCGATTATTTTCAGCGTCTGGCTGATGTCGATAATTGAGCGCTTTCTCAATCGCCATATTCATGAAAGCGTGCGCAATATTCTGACGCCGTTTTTCCTGCTGACGTTAATGGTGCCGCTGACGTTAATGACCATCGGGCCGATTGGCATTTCGATCAGTGAGTTTGTCGCCTCTTTATTTGTTTCGATTTACGGCTTCAACCCGATTATCGCCAGCGCGCTAATGGCTGCCGCCTGGCAGGTGCTGGTGATTTTCGGCGTGCACTGGGGCTTTGTTACCGTCTTTATCAACGACATTTCTGTGATGGGACACAGTTTTCTTAAAGCAGCCTCCAGCCCCTCGGTTTTCGCCCAGTCCGGAGCCTTGCTGGCGGTGATGCTGCGGGCAAAAGACAAAAAGCTGAAAGCGCTGGCGGGCAGTACCTTTATCGCCTCGCTATTCGGCATTACCGAACCGGGTGTCTACGGTGTCACCTTGAAACTGAAAAAACCGTTTATCTGTGCGGTGATCGCGGCGGCTTTTGGCGGTGCGGTGGTCGGATACGCCAAAAGTTCGGCGATCTCAATGGGGATGCCGGGGCTGTTGACGCTGCCGATTTTCTACGGCGATGGTTTTATCGGCTTTCTTATTGGCTGCGCCATGGCGTTTGCTGGCAGCCTGGTGCTGACGTTGATTGTGGGTTTTGACGAACCTTCCGCGCAAGCGCTGCCTGACGCATCGGCGAGTGAAAAAAAGCATACCGCGCATCAACTGGTGATGCCGAAAACCGCTGCGCTGGCTCCTGAGCAGATTACCGCGCCGGTTTCTGGCGCGTTAATTCCGCTGGCTGAAGTGGATGATAAGGTTTTTTCGACAGGCGTTGTCGGGCCGGGTTTTGCCATTATTCCGGATGAAGGACGAGTTTATTCCCCGGTCGACGGCCATATTGCCAGCACCTTCGCCAGCGGCCATGCCATTGGCATTCGCTCCACGGCGGGCGCGGAAATACTGATCCACGTCGGGATTAATACCGTGCAACTGGATGGGCAATATTTCCATATGCAGGTGAAAGAAGGCGATGAAATCAAAAAAGGCCAGCTTCTGCTGACATTCGATCTCGATAACATTAAACAGGCGGGTTATGACACGGTGACACCCGTGGTCATTACCAACAGCGAAGCCTGGCGCGAATTACACATTAGCGATAAGTCCCATTCCCGCTTTGGCGAGCCGGTAATGGCGCTCCTGGTGTAACGCCCGCTGCTGGCGGGAGGCTATTTGCGGCGGGGGCAGTTGTCGCCGCAACCTATTAAGCACGTGTTTATGCGTTAATTGATCTACCCCCACAGGACGTGACTGATTTTATTCAGGCGAGACCTGCAACTGACGGAGCATTTTCCGTCAGTTGCAGGTCTTTTTGTTTTCAGGGGGCAATACCGAGGGGAACTCATGAAAGTGAACAACATAATTTCTAAAAAGACGTACATTGCCGTGGCGTTAGTATCCTGTTATGGCGCAAGCAGCGGCGCAACGGCGCAGCAGCTAACGCTTGAACAGCGCATGGCGGCACTGGAAGCGCAGTTGCGCGTTACGCAGCAGAAACTGCAAGCCTATGAAGAAAAAGATCGCGCGCAGCAACGCAACGTTGCCTCGTCAGCCGTGCCTGGTGTAACGGTGCAGGCTACGCCAGCGCAAGCGAAAACGGAGCCGGAGCTATCGCCAGCGGCTCTGAAAAAAATAAGCCAGTATGTGCAGGATGATACCGGCTTTAAATATTCCGGTTATTTCCGCTCGGGTTGGGCAACCACCACCAATGGGGGACCAAAATCCTGGGCAGTGGGCTCACTGGGGCGTTTTGGTAACGAATATGACGGTTGGTATAACTTGTCATTAAAGAAACGGGCATGGCGCGATGGCGACAAATCTATCTGGGCGAACGTGCAATTTGAGGGCGATCTCGGGTTAACCCAGAGCAATGAATCCTTTGAAAAAGGGATGTCCGGCGGCGGTATGGGCAAACTGAGTAAGCTCTATGTTGAAGGCAATGGGCTACTTCCTTTTGCGCCAGAGGCTTCGGTCTGGGTGGGGAAACATACGCTGCCACAATATGAAATTCAGCTGCTGGACTGGAAAAGCAATCGCACACTTTCCGGTGCAGGCGTAGGGATAGAAAACTGGAAGCTACCGGTTGGCGCACTCAGTATGGCGATAACGCGTAACGATATTGATAATTACAGTACGGTCTGCGCCGCAGGCGCTTCCAGCTGTAGCAATACCACGCAGGTTAACGTCAATATCGCTGAAGTTCGCTACAAGAATCTTCCTGTGACAGAAAATGCGACGCTGGAACTGGGGGCGAAATATGCGTTTGCTAACCAGACGGATGAGCAGAAAAAAGCGCAGGCGGATAATGACTATTATCAGGTCAAATCCTCCTGGCTTGGACAGGCGATTTTGCGTAATCCTATTCTGAAAGGCTCAAATGAATTGACGCTGCAAGTGGCAAATAACTCCCTTGCCAGCCAGTTTATGAATATTTCCAGCGCCAACCCGGATTTTGATTACAACAGTTCTTACTACGGTATTCATAGCGGCGGTATTGGCTGGCGGTTGGTGGATCAGGGGGAGTTTTATCTGGGTGAGAAGATAATCATGGCGCACGCGCTGGTGTATGGTCGCGGCCACGATCTTTACTCGACATATACCGGGGCGCATACGGACTTTACTACCGCGCGCGCGGTTATTCGTCCGTCATGGATCTGGAATCAAAACATGCAGACGGCGCTGGAATTGGGGTATTTCACGCAGAAAAATCGTGTCAATAATTCCACATTGGATGAATCTGGTTATAAGGTGACGCTGGCGCAGGTGTATAAAGTGGATACCAGCATTCTTAATTCCCGACCGGAACTTCGCCTCTATAGTACTTACCTGAAAGCGTTAGAGCATGAGATCGATAACCAGACCTTTAACGACGGTAAGGATTATCAAATAAGTTTTGGCGTGCAGGCTGAAGTGGTCTTTTGAACAACAAAAACAGAATCCCCGCCGTGGCGGCGGGGAACAATAACGCATGCAGATGTTGCGTTAGAAAGCGATAAAAATGAAGGGTGGGATAAAGACAAACCCTTTATTTTTAGATGGCAAAATCTTCCAATTTTTTACCGTCTTCCAGTGCTTTGGCAATCACTTTCGGTGTGCGGCCCTGGCCGGTCCAGCTTTTTTCCGTGCCGTCTTCATCAATATACTTATATTTGGCTGGGCGTGGTGCACGAACAGATTTTGATTTCGTCGTTTGTCCTTTCAGCGAGGATAAAAGTTCGGTTGGATCGATACCTTCATCCAGCAGTTTTTGACGAAACGCAGCCAGCTTGGCTTCTTTCTCTTCTTGTTCTTTACGTAGAGAAGATTCTTCTTCACGACGTTCTTCAACAACAACTGACAGTTTTTCAAGCATCTCTTCAAGAGCTTCAAGGGTAAGCTCACGGGCCTGAACTCGCAGGGTGCGAATGTTATTAAGTGATTTAAGTGCTTCTGACATAGCGTCACTCCGTGTGCGGAAAAATGAATAATCTATCGGAATTAATTTTTAGTGATAACGACATAAAAATCAATACGGAATTATAGGTTTTAGCAAATATATATGTGATTGTGCAACCCTATGACTTTGTGGGTATCTGGCTCTGGCTAATTTAGTCACAATGCGGCATTAAAAAAGCCACAGAATTTAAGGGTTATTTTTATCGGAATCGTTAGTTAATGCCGCTTGTTCATCATAAAATAACCTATATCTTCGCATTGACTTTCGCTTGACGGGTGCAGATTTTTCTTAACAAAGAGGCATTACAGGTATAGCGCCTGTGGCAAACGGTAAACGTTATCTCTGAACTGACGCGTTTTTTCTTTTTGATTTGCGTTAGCGCAAGCGGCAATTTCAGCATGGCTAAATGTTCCATTAAACATGACCACATATTGATGGCTCAGGTTTCTCCACAATAAGCCGCTAAGAAATTTGATCCGCGTCAGACGCTGTTGAGAATATTCTCGATTAGTAGCAAGCACAGCACGCTCCAGTTCATATCGGAGGTCATAAAATCGACCTTATTGACCCTCCGCTGGGGTTTCTTTTTCATACTCAACTTTTAATTACGTGCAGTAATAATTGCATTGCTGGATATCGCTTGTTGCGCTGCACGCAGCGTGTCGCATAAATGATGAAGTGCAGGTTTTATCCGGTTATCAGGTTTTGCTGATATTAAACTGAAACTGCAGATCTTATCGCTATCCTGTTTTTTAACGGGTTCGGCCCGCGAGAAAACGCGCGGCGCGATAAATTCACCGTTCAATATCACCATAACGTTGCTGCCAATCGCAGCCGCAGAAACGCGCTATCGCTGCGTTGGCGCTTTCCCGCGCGAATAAACAGATTCAGATAAAAGCGTTGCGGATTATTTTGCGATTATTTCCCCACTCGCTGGGGAAATATCTCCAGCAGCCAGTCAATAAACACGCGCAGACGATGCGTAACGTGGCGGTTTTGTGGATACACCACATGAAAAGGGTACGGCTCTGGCCGCCACGGGCGCAGGATCTCCACCAGCGTGCCCGCTTTTAACGCCGCACCGAGTGAATAACTGAAGGTCTGGATAATCCCCAGCCCCGCCATCCCGGCGGCGAGATGCGCATTGCTCTCATTAATACCAATCCGGTGCGGCACTTTAATTTCGGTTTTTTCGCCATCGCGCTCAAAGCGTAACGGAAACGCTCGGCCGGTTTGTGGCGAGAGGTAGCTGACCAGCCGGTGGCCGTTTTTTAGCTCCTCGGGATAGGCCGGTGTACCAAATGTTTTCAGGTATTCCGGCGTTGCGCAGGTAATGAGCGTGGCGGCGCCAATACGGCGGGCAATCAGCGAGGAGCTATCCAGTGGCCCGCCACGGATCACGCAAT
The DNA here is from genome assembly GCF_027109175.1 of Kosakonia sp. SOY2. Taxonomy (NCBI): domain Bacteria; kingdom Pseudomonadati; phylum Pseudomonadota; class Gammaproteobacteria; order Enterobacterales; family Enterobacteriaceae; genus Kosakonia; species Kosakonia sp. SOY2. The sequence continues at coordinate 2,363,692 of NZ_JAPVXH010000001.1, read as the reverse complement.
CCACATTGTCGCTAATCAGATCCACCGGGCGATCGGCAACGCCCAAATCAAGACGAATGTCCGGGTAACGCGCCAGAAAATCCGGCAGGGCGGGGATCAACACATCTTTCGCCGTTGAGCCGCCAATATCGACGCGAAGCTGTCCGCCCGGCGTTCCGCGTGCGGCATTGAATGAACCGTCGACATCTTCGAGATCGCGAAGGATACGGGTTGTTTTTTCATAATAGTCGCGCCCTTCCGGCGTAACCGTCACGCGGCGGGTGGTGCGCTGCAATAACCGCACGCCAAGGTGGGCTTCCAGTTCCTGCACCAGTTTGCTCAATGTCGCGTTGGGCATCTCCAGCGAATCCGCCGCCCGGGTAAAGTTCCCCGCTTCGACCACGCGGGCGAAAGCGCGTATTGCCAGTAATTGATCCATGCGAGTTCCTCCGTTGCTGTGATGTTGATTATACACAGTGGTGAATAGTCATTTTAATTTTTCGGTATTTTTCAATAAAAACGGGGGAGGTAGAGTTGCGCCATACCTGAGACGGCAGGCTGGTCTGCCGCAGGCACATCCCTTAACTGAACCGAGGAATACCACATGAGCACACAACTGAATGGCAAAATCGCACTGGTGACTGGCGGGACAAGCGGCATTGGTCTGGCAACCGCACAAGAACTGGCAGAGCAGGGGGCGCGCGTCTTTATTACCGGTCGTCGCCAGGCAGAACTGGACGCGGCGGTTGAACGTATTGGTTCCAGCGCCACGGGCATTCGCGCCGATGCGTCGGTAATGGCGGATCTTGATGCCGTGTTTGCCCAGATTGCGAAAAGCGCCGGGCGACTCGACATCCTGTTTGCCAACGCCGGTGGTGGCGACATGCTGCCGCTGGGGGCGATTACTGAAGAGCATTTCGACCGCATTTTCGCCACCAACGTGCGCGGCGTACTGTTTACCGTGCAAAAAGCGCTCCCGCTGCTGGTAAACAACGCTTCAATCATTCTCACCGGATCGACCACATCGGTGAAAGGCACCGCCAGTTTCAGCGTTTACAGCGCCAGTAAAGCGGCGGTGCGTAACTTTGCCCGTTCATGGGCGCTGGATCTGCAAGGGCGCGGTATCCGCGTTAACGTGGTCAGCCCAGGCCCTGTCCGCACGCCGGGTTTAGGTGAACTGGTACCGGATGAGCATCGTCAGGGCTTGTTTGACGCGCTGGCAGCCCAGGTTCCGTTGGGGCGTTTAGGTGAACCGCAAGAGATTGGCAAAGTGGTCGCGTTTCTCGCTTCGGATGCTTCCAGCTTTATCAATGGCGCTGAGCTGTTCGTCGATGGCGGCATGGCGCAAATCTAATTCACCACGCCGGGCTGGCCATTGCTGCGCCAGCCCGCAACGCAGGAGCAGAACATGCACACTTCTGCACTTTTGGTTGCTCAGCAACTGATCGACAAGCATTTTACTATCTGGAATAGCGCACACCCTGAACAACAGGTCACCACCTTTTCTGACGTCTATGCCGACGATTTTTTCGTGGCGGATGATGCCGATGTGGCAACCGGGTTTGAGAACGTTGCGGCACTGATTTCTCGCGTGCAGCGTGAGCATCCGGGGTTTTCGTTCACCCCCGATCCGGTGACGTGGAACCACGGTTTAGGGCGCGTTAGCTGGGGTTATGGCCCGCAGGAGAACCCGAATCTGATCCGCGGTGAGGATATTTTCACCGTGCGCGATGGCAGACTTGCCAGCCTGTGGGTATTTATTAACACGCCGTAACGGTCGGCAAGCCGCACCATTCATTGCCCACTGAGAAACCCCTATCAACATACCGGTAAACCTGAGTTTTCCAGTGCCGACCATAGCAAACTGCCTGCTACAGGTATCGTTGTTAGCGCTTACTATCGCGTCCACCCTGAGGACGGGCAAACCCTTATTGATGCTGTGGTGCCGGAAATGGCGGCGGCGCGCAAACTGCCGGGCTGTATCTATTATGCTTTCGCGCAGGATTTGGCCGATGCCAACGCCTATCACCTGGTGGCAGGCTGGAAAGATGAAGCCTTCCACCAGCGCCATGAAAAGGCGACAACCTTTCTGCAGGCCCTGGCGACGGTAGTTAAAAATGTGCGCATCCTTAACCGCCTGGGTGTTCGCTACAATGTTGCCCTACAACACGTGATGATCCGCGTGGCAAAGTAGCCTGAGTTGCCGCCGCATTAAGCGATTTTCAGCAATAGCTAAGCCATTTAAATACTTTGTCATTTCCGGCGTTCTCTCACATCGTGGCGAGATGAGAATGCGGGGAGTCAATGAGTGAATGGCGAAAAGCAGCGCGGTCTATTTAGATAAACAACAACGGGACGCCATCCGGCGGTTATCACGCAGCTGGCTGTGGCGCAGCGAGCTGCCTACCTGGCTGGTGATTGTTACCGTGTATGGCGGTTGGTTCGGCACGCTCGCGCACTGGAAAACACTCGGCCTGTTGCCGGCCACCGCGCTTCTGATCCTCTTCACCACCTGGTATTTGTCGGTGCAACATGAGCTGATCCACGGGCATCCCACGCGCTGGGCCTGGTTTAACCAACTGCTGGGGGTAATGCCGCTGGCGGTGTGGTATCCGTACGGCATTTATCGCGATTCGCACCTGGCTCACCACCGTACGCACTTACTGACACTGCCGGAAGATGATCCGGAATCCTACTATTTTTCCACTCAACACTGGCATCGCCTGACGCGCTGGCAGCGAAAACTGATTCAGTTGCGTAATACCTTTGCTGGCCGTTTACTGCTGGCTCCGGCGCTGGATATTGCGCACTTGCTGGCAGGAATGGTAGCGGCATTTCGCATGCGGCAAGGTAAAACCATGCTGATGTGGCTGGTACACGGTGCGCTGTTGGGTGTGATCTTTGCCTGGATAATCCATTGTAATTTTTCCGTTATCTGGTTTGTGCTGGCGGTGAGCTACCCGGCGCTGGCTATCACGAAAGTGCGTTCTTTTCTCGAACACCGTGCAGCCGACGATCCGTTAGCGCGTTCGGTGATCAACGAAGCCGCGTGGCCGTGGCGTCTGCTGTTTCTTAACCTCAACTACCATTCCGTGCATCACGATCTGCCCGCCGTGCCGTGGTACGGCCTGCGAACGGTTTACCTGCGTGACAAAGCGGCGTACCAGCAGCGCAATAGCGGGTTTCTGGTGCGCGGCTATAGTGAATGGTTACGGCAGTTTTTCTTTACCCCGGTAGAGGTCAATGCACACCCCGCAAGCAAAGTACGCAGTGAATAACATTGCCCTGCCGATGTATGACGTCGCGCAGCCAGAAACCGCCGCGCTGGGCCAGGCGTTGTGCGAACTGCTGGCGGAGCGCGGGCTTCCGGCGCAGCAGATTTGGCCGCAAAGCGACCTGCCTTCCCACTGGCGGCGTGACGATGTGCTGCTCAGCCAGACCTGCGGCTACCCGCTGGTAACGCAATTACCGGATGTGCAACTGGTTGGCTGCTTTCACTACCTTGCGCCAGGCTGTGAAGGCTTTCGCTATCGCAGCCTGCTGGTGACGCGTGATGAGGAACGCGCGACTTCGCTGGCGGATTTTCGCGGTCGTCGCGCAGTGTGTAATTCCGCCGATTCGCAATCAGGTTATAACGTGCTGCGTTATCTGGTTTCGCAGCTTGCGGACGAAGGACGATTTTTCGCCGATGCTCCCCATTTCAGCGGCAGCCACCGGCAATCGCTGGTGGCGCTGCACAACCGTACGGCGGATATCGCCGCCATCGACTGCGTGACGTTCGCCTTATTGCAACGCCACCAACCTTCGCTGTTGCGTGGGCTGCGTGTGATAGCGCAAAGCCCGTTAGCGCCGGGGTTGCCGCTGATCACCGCGCAGCAGAGCAGCGCCGCCACGCTCGCATCTCTAAGAGAGGCGTTGCAGCAACTGGTCAGCGACGCGCGTTTTCACGACATCTGTGCCGCGGTATTGATTGGCGGTTTTAGCGTGGTCACACGACAGGACTATTCTTTGTTGTTGAGATGGCGGGATGAGGCCGCAGCACGCGGCGTCACGCAGCTATAATTCGTCAGTCATTTCATTGTGTTATCAAAGGTAAATGCCGTGAAAAGGGCACGTGCCGCCAAAGACAAGCCCGGAAAATTGGCTGAAAGTCATGCAAACCATTCACACTGTTGCCGTCCGGGAGTGCCATTTGCGAAACCGGAAAAGGATGAGATATGAGTCAGTTATTCACCGAAGTTACTATTGGCGACGTTGCGCTGGATAACCGCATCGTTATTGCCCCGATGTGCCAGTACTCCGCCGAAGAAGGAAAAGCGACCGCCTGGCATCGCATTCATTTAGGTAACCTGGCGCTCTCCGGCGCGGGGCTGCTGATAATCGAAGCCACCGCCGTTGAGCCGCAAGGGCGAATTTCGCCGCAGGATCTCGGCCTGTGGGATGACGAAACCGAGCAGGCGCTGCGCGTGGTGCTGGAGGATATTCGCCAGTACTCGCCGGTGAAAATCGGCATCCAGCTTGGGCATGCCGGGCGTAAAGCGTCGGTCAGCGCGCCCTGGCTTGGGGGCAAACAGCTTTCCCCACAAGAGGGCGGCTGGCAAACGATCTCAGCCTCCGCGCTGGCGCACGATCCGGCAGAACGTCCACCGCTTGAAATGACGAAACAAGATTTGGCGCGGGTTAAACAGGCGTTTGTCGACAGCGCCTTGCGGGCGGTGGCGCTGGGAATAGAGGTGATTGAAATCCACGCGGCGCACGGTTATTTGTTGCATCAGTTTCTCTCGCCGCTCTCTAACCAGCGCAGTGATGAGTATGGCGGCAGCCTTGAAAATCGCCTGCGTTTCACCCAGGAAGTGTTTAGCGCCGTGCGTGAAGCGGTACCGGCTTCCGTTGCTGTAGGCATTCGCATTTCGGCGACGGACTGGGTAGAAGGTGGATGGGATCTGGAACAATCGGTGGTACTGACGAAAAAAATTGAAGCGCTGGGCGGCGCGTATGTTCACGTCTCCAGCGGCGGGCTTTCGCCGTTGCAAAGCATTAAGGTGACGGCGGGTTATCAGGTGCCGTTTGCCAAAGCATTGCGCCAGCAGACCCGTATGCCGGTTATCGCTGTGGGGTTGATTACCGAGCCACAGCACGCAGAAGCTATTTTGCAGCAAGGGGAGGCCGATCTTATCGCGCTGGCACGAGGCGCGCTCTACGATCCACGCTGGCCATGGCACGCCGCCGCCGCGTTGCATGGTGCGGTACATATCGCGCCGCAGTATCGCCGTGCCGAACCGCACGGTGTGAAAGGAACGGTTAAATAACGCATGCATCGGTGAGCTTGCTATTCTGCCAGGCTCACCGCTATTGCCCGTTAAACGCCCTTACGCACCAACTCCGCCGCTTTGAGGAATACGTCATCTTCTACGCCATCGCCCCGGTTTCTGCCTTGCCGTTCAATCTCCTGCACGATGCTGTCACGGTTAATGGCTTTGCGTTCTGAAACAAGGCCAATCACGGCCGCGCCAATGGCTAATCCAATGAGTCCCGTGTGCTCATCATTGAACTTCATGCGTTATCCCTCCCCGATTTGTCTACAGAGAAATTTAGCACACAGATATATTTCCGCCATTTATCAAAATCACTGCATTATTAATGCGTTAGTTGGCTGTTATATAAATAAAAAAGCCCGAAGCGTGAAGCCCCGGGCGTGGTGAAAGGAGAGCGATTTACTTAGAAAGATTGCCAGTTATCACGGCTCTCACCTGTTGATGAGGAGGCCAGCGCGAGCTGCGGCGACTGGCGTAATGTGCTTCTGCCTGGCTGCGCGCTACGGCGGTTCTCTTTCAGGCCAGAATCAAACATGGCGATGGTTTTATTCAGGCGCTCAGCCTCTTTTTCCAGCGACACGGCGTTAGCTTTCGCTTCCTGCACCAGCACGGCGTTTTGCTGTGTAACGCCGTCCATTTCGGTCATTGCCTGGCCAATCTGGTCGATACCACGGCTTTGTTCATCGGAGGCGACGGAAATCTCCGTCATCAGTTTATTCACATGTTCAATGGAGTTGATAATTACCGACATGGCACCACCGGCTTCCTGAACCTGTTCGGCTCCGGTTTTTACGCGGGAGACGGATTCATGAATCAGCGTTTCGATCTCTTTTGCCGCCTGCGCACTGCGGCTTGCCAGCGCACGTACTTCACTGGCTACTACGGCAAATCCACGGCCTTGCTCCCCGGCGCGAGCCGCTTCAACCGCCGCGTTCAACGCCAGTAAGTTGGTCTGGAACGAAATGCTGTTGATCACGTTGGTAATATCAGCAATTTTCTGCGAGCTTTCGGAAATCCCGTGCATGGTTTTCACCACGGTCGCGGTGATCTCGCCGCCTTTTTGCGCGGTCTGCTGAGCGTTTTCCGTCAGTTTACGGGCTTCGCGCACGTTCTCCGCGTTGTTACGCACGGTGGAAGTGAGTTCTTCCATGCTGGCGGCGGTCTGTTGCAGCGCGGCGGCTTGCTGATCGGTACGCCCGGAAAGCTCTTCGTTGCCTTCTCTGATCTCATTGGTACTGCGGTAAATGCTGGTCGAACTCTCCTGGATAGTTTCCACCGTGGTTCTCAGGTTTTCCTGCATGGTGCGGATGAAAGGAATCAACTGGCCCGCACAGTTACGACCAAATTCGTGCAATTCGTGATTCAGTTTACCGGCGGCCATGGTTTCCATATGTGTCTGAATCGCACGAATCGGTTTGACCAGGAAATTCACCAGGTAGCGGTCGGTGAGAAACAGCGTGAAGATACCGGCTATTAAGGAGGCAGCGAGCACGTATTTATTAAAAATCACCTGTTCTTGAGTTTGATCCAGTAAATCGTTGGACTGAATCGATTGTGTGTATTTTTCCGCGGTTGCGCCAAACTGCACGCTCAGCGGAGGATAGGTTTTACGAAATAAGTCGCGAAAAGTATCCGTTTGCTTATTTTTGGCTGCATTCAGCATCGGCACAATGCCGTTATTAAGCAGGGCGTCCCAGTCGCGGATCATGGCGGCAACGGTTTCACTATCAACACCTGGGTGCTGGCTGGCGCGAAACTTCGCCAGCATATCCTGGGTAATTGCCAGTGCTTTTTCAGCGGAGGCGAATGTTTTATTCGCATTTTCGTCGTCGCCGGTTTGCTGGTAATCCATGGCGCGCAGCATGCGGGTCACGGTGCGGAAATATTGATCGTTTCCTTTCACCAACAAGGCGTAGACATTTTTTTGCCCGGCGTTTTGCGTCAGTAATTGGTCAATAGTAGAAAAATTGTGAAATGTCAGGACGGTTGCCAGTCCCCAAATAATGCTGAAAAGCGATAAAATGATGATCAGCATTTTGCGGATAGTTATGTCGCGAAGTATTTTCATGTTGTTTCCCCGGTAATAAAAATTACCCTCAGGTTGGCATTGGCCCAGCTCTCTGGCTATTTCACCCTCCATGACATTTTGACCAGAACGCGATTGGCGTTAATAAAACGGTCTTTTAACTTTTTGAAAAGATGTTCTATTTTGTGAATGTTGATTTCAATCAACTTAAATATAATTAATCAGAGTGCAGAATATTATTCCTGGACTTCGATCACATAAACTATCTGAATTCATAACAGGCGTCTATTATTTTTCAACAATTACTTGAAAAGGTTATTTCTATCGGCTACCAATATTTGATTTGAATTAAGTCTTATTAAATTCAATTTGATGATTATTTCTTAGTGGCCGGATAATAAGGTCGCTATCTTATTTAATCTGCGGAAAATAAAATTGCGTGCTAATAATACGCAAGAGAAATGCCGGATTGTTATATCCGGGATTGCGGAGATTAATACATTTTTTGTTCGACATTATCGCTGATAAGGCGTCGTGAACGCCGCCAGAATAGCATGCGAAGGGAAAAATACGGCGCAAGAAAACCTCCCACGGGCGCACCGTGAGAGGTGAAGGGATCACTTTTTACCGTTAGGTTTCAACTGCTCACCCGGTTTGAGCATGAACAACTCATCATCACGCGTGGAGTAGCGCACGGTGCCATCGGCCAGCAGATATGCGCCTTCGGTAAAGCCCGCGCCGTTAATGAATGGCGCAACCGCATCGGGTTTGCCGCGCATGGCCGCTTCCAGCGTCAGCAGTGCATAAGGCGCAATATTGTCGACATTGGCATAGATATATTGCGGATCATCGATGAAAAAGTTATTCAGCCGTTTCGTTGCCAGAATATTGTCCGCCACTTTATCAGCCAGCGTCAGGTATCCTTTGTCGCCAGTAGATTGCCAGAGATCGATCAGCGCAAAAATGGCATATGGCTCGCTGTTTTTGGTGTTCAGATCCAGCTTGCTGCTTTTACCGCCCGGCTCACCGATATCACCCAGCCCCTGGCCTTTGGCAATGCCGCGCGCCACTTTCCATATCTCTGCGTCCGGTGCCAGTGTCCAGGCGCGGGCATAAGAGAGCAGGAATTCATTCCCCGCCGGGTAAGGCTTCAACACGGTGCCTTTCTTGCCGTAGTAACCATCGCGCGGCAGCGTGTAGTTCGACAAGTCGGTGCCGTTTGCCAGCATCGGGCGGAAGGTGTTGGTTTTCTCATCATAGGCGTAATGCGCAAAGGCTTTCAGGCCATCCAACGTCCACTTTTTGATGTCGTTGCCATCCGCGCCCAGTGATTTTGCCAGCGCTAATTGCATCAGGGCGTTTTCGGAGTAGAGCGTGCTGGTGCGGCCTTTGAGCATCATATTGCCTTCCAGCGCGTCGGGGCCAAATTCCGGACCAAACTGGCGCTGTGCGCGATCGCCATACTTTGAGTTGGTATCGGTGTCGTCGGAGGTTTCGGCGCGTTTCAGCGCTTGCGTAAACTGATAAACACCCAGCCCGGTCTTTTTATCGCGTGGCAACACATACTGCTCCGCCAGTCGCTTCGCCCAGGTGAGCGCGCCTTTCTCGCCATCGTGTTGATACAACAGCGAAGCTGAATAAATTAAGTCATTGCCGGCGTTAAGAAAGCTCAGACCTTTGGTGGCGAAGAACGGCGGTTGCTGTTCAAAATGGCTGGCCCACAGTTTGCCCATCTCTTTGCCGTATTCGCCGTGGCGGCTGGTTTCGAGAATTTTCCAGTCGTACACATGTGCGTTCCAGAACGCGCGGATAAAGCGGGCGGTTGCCGGTTTATCCACGGCAAACATCAGGTCGTAGTATGGGTAGGCATTTTTCAGCTCATGGACCATCTCTTTTTCGCTTGGCCCTTGTGGTTCAAGCGTTTTCAGATCGATAAAGCGGTGCCCGCCCCATAGCAGCAGCCCGCTTTTGTCCTGGTAGTGCTGGAAGTAGTAGCGGACATTATCTTCCGCCCGCTTTTTATATTTCGCGTCACCCGTCAGGTTACTCAGGCCAACCAGCACGCGCATCAGATTCTGCTGTGCGGAGAAGTTGGAAAGTACCGCCGTTTTTCCATCCGGAAAGACCCACTCCATCTGCTTACCGGTGCGTGGATCCACGCCATCCGCCAGCAGCGGCACATTGCTGTGATATTTGTCACCGGCTTTATCGATGACCGTATCGGCAAACGCTTTTACACTGCTTAATCGCGCGCTCTCCTGCGCAAATGCCGTGCAGGAGAAGATACCGAGAAGACCGACCGCCAGTGCTATTTTTGACAGTTTCATTATTTGCCTCTTAGATAAAAATAAGGATTTCTGCCGAAACCCTTATTTATGTTTGCTACCCTGCAATTATTTATTAGAAATTATATTTCACACCGACACGATAACGGGTCTGACGCTCATCGGTATATTTGCTGCCGGAAACGTTGCCCACGGCAATATACGGAGACCAGTTTTTATCAAGTTTGTATGTCAGTTTGAGATCGTGCGTCCAGTCGTAGTTTTCATTATCTGCAATCAGTACGCCGGCGGACGTGGCATGTTTGTAATCCAGCTCGTAATCGAGTTGGTAATCACCGAAAATTTTCCATGACACCGCAGCCGTCAGGTTATAGCCGTTTTCGCTGGTATCTTTTGCCGTACCGATGTTGTTGGAGTTACGTTTGAAGTACGGGCGGTAACGCAGCGTTGCGCCAACGTCATTGCTGAAGTTCACTTTGCCGCGCAGGTACGGGCGATAGTTGTTCGACGTGGAGCTACTGTCGAGTGAGAAACCCGGCTCAATCTGGAAGGTGGGGTTAATTTTATAGACGTAGCTGGCCACCACTTCGGTACCATTACTTACCGTCTCGTGATACGCTTTATCTTTATTTTGTGAACCTTTCCATTTGCCTTCCAGCGATAAACCAAAACCGTTAGCAAAACGGTGCGACATTAATAAACGATCTTTGTGATTATTACCGCCGCTATCATTTAATTCATGGCGATAATCAAATGTTACCGCCTGGGCGGCAATACTCATAAAAGGTACAGTAACTAATAACAAAGTGCGCAACATAATATCCCCTATTATTTATAGTCAAAAGGTACAAGATGTTCTCTGCGAAAAATGCAGATAGTGTTAATTCAAAGAGGAATGGTTTATTCGCTCTCAGTGCAAATTGATATAATTAGCAAGCATAATAATTATGCCAAATATAGTTTCGGTGCAGTTATTGCTGATAACAACAGCAACGCTCACGTTACTTTTAAAGTGGCGTGTGGTGCCGGGTGCCTCCCGGTGAATTGAGTGCCGATCGCCTCAATCCGTCCATAAAAATGAAACTTTATTGAGAATAACCTCATATCAGCATGACCCCTCCGCTTAGGGGGATTCACCACACAAAATACGGTTTTGTCTGCATCAAGATATCTTTATCCTATCAAGTGGAACGGACTTTTACACATTTTGAAATGATGTTTTGAGACTGAGATCGAACATTTAAAAGTAGAATGAAAATTGTTATTTTGCTGATTATAAAGATAATCTTAATTTATTAAAATTCTTTAAAATCAATAAATTAATCAAAAAATATACAAGGGTGCATGTATGCAAATTTGTAAGGTTTACCCGCCAAATAAATAGCGCAGTAAATTTATTCCTGGAATAAAAGGCGAACATTTGACACAAAATGCAATACACTGAGCACATCAGGGAGAGTATGGAAAGGAAAATCAGGGTGATTTATGTTGTCGCAAACTAAACAAACATTAAACGAGCCAGAATCACGCTTGATCTGACTGAACACATCCCGCACATTCAGGAAAAAAGACCATGCCTCCGTTAGCGGAGAGGAAAATAATAAAACATTACCCTCTGGAGTACCTACATGACTATCTACGGGAAGGATCGCCTTTTCATTTATGGTATTGAGAAAATACTCAGACAACTTAACCGGGAAAAGGGCAGCCGTTTTTGCAGTGGTGCGCCTGCTATATATGTCACCACGGGAATGGACATTGTGGAAATGTACTCGCTGTTTTTCACCCGTCCGCCCGCGCACTACTCTATTTTTATCTCCTCAGAACGCCATTTTGACTCGCTGTCGCTACTTTTCCCTGGTCTTGTGAAACTCTGTCTGGCCGAAAGGTTACGCGTTGAAGAGCTGCGTCAGGCGCTGGAAGTGATGAGTTTGTTATCGGCACAGAATCAGCAGCCGGGTTACAACCATGGCACATTTAAATTCACCAGCGCTGAACAGCAAATTATGCGCCTGCTGCTGCGTGGACATTCGGTGGAGGATATCGCCCGCATTCGCGGTGTCAGCCCGACCACCGTCAGCGTGCAGCGCAACGGGTTAATGAAGCGCACCGGCACCAAAAGTTTGCAGGCGCTTTGTTCGCTCTACACCGCAATGCGCGCATAAAAAAAGCGCCTGGCCGGCGCTTAACAACACAACCTGGTGTGGGCAAACAGCCTCAGCATGTGGCCAGTAAAAAGTCGCTGACGGTCTTCATACACAACGGCCTCTCTTCGACGTGGGGCATGTGGCTTGAGGATTCAAAAATCACCCACTGCGCCCCGGTAATATGGTCTTTGAAGGGTTGCACCACGTCCGGCGTGGCTTCGTCGTAGCGCCCGGAAATCAACAAAGTCGGCACGCGCACTTGCTTTAACCGGTCGATAATCGTCCAGTTTTTCATGCTGCCAATAACGTGGAATTCGGTGGGACCATTCATTGCGTGGTAAACGGTGGGATCAGCCTCCATGGCGTCAAAGGTGCGTTGCACCTCCGCAGGCCATGGGTCGAGCCGACACACATGACGTTGATAAAATACCTGGCTTGCCGCTTTATACTCTGCGCTATCCACCGTGCCCGCCGCCTCGTGGGTCAACAACGTGTCCTGCACATCCGGCGGTAATTGCGCGCGCAGCTTCGCCGCGCCTTCCAGCCACAGCGCCATCGAGGCCGGTGAGTTGGCGATCACCATCGCTTTCAGCCCCTGTGGCTGCGTCACCGCATGTTCTGCCGCCAGCATGCCGCCCCAGGACTGGCCGAGCAGCGCGTAGTTATCGGCAATTTCCAGCGCCTGCAGCAGATGATTGAGCTCATCAAGAAAAAGACCGGGTTGCCAGAAATCGGGGCTTTTATCCGGCAGATGGGTTGAACGACCATTACCCACTTGATCGTAGTGGATCACCGCCCGTCCGGTTTCAGCGATATCTTTGAACGCATCAACGTAGTCGTGAGTGCAACCGGGGCCGCCATGGGCCACTACCAGCGGCGTCTGCCCGCTTTGCAGATCGCCGCAGATGCGAAACCAGGTCTGATACTCCCGGAAGGGAACGTAGCCTTCGCGAATGGTATACATAGTTGACGTCTACCCTGTTAAGTGAACTGGCTTTCAGGGTAGAACGCCGAAGGCGGCGCTGAACACTAGCAAAATTGCTAGTTATTAGCTGTCGAGCAAACGGTAGTGCAACGCCCGCACCACCGCCTGTACGCGGTTGGTCGCGCCAAGTTTTTTCGCCGCCGTATTCAGATGCAACGTCACGGTTGCCACCGAGCGGTGCAGCTTGCGGGCTATCTCTTTCGCCGTTAATCCTTCGGCTGACCACGCCAGGCACTCGCGCTCGCGGTTGCTTAATTTGACATGGCGGCAAGTGAGCATCGAGGCGTCAAACAGCGGAAAGGCAGACTCCTGAAAACGGTGGGCGATAAAGGTTAATTGCGCCAGCGTGTCGCTGATATCGCGCGCTTGCTGCTGGCTGGCGACAATGCCGGTCAGGGTAACAAACCCGCCGTGCGGCAAATGCAGCGGCACCGTGGCACCGCAGGGCATATTGTGGTCGCGCATGTAATGCGTCACTTCCTGGGCGTTATCATCCAGCCTGCCATGCAGCGCCCCGCTGTCCGGGCGTTGATAGGACCAGACAAACGGCGCGCAGCTCTCCAGCGCGAAGTGCTGCACCGGGTCGACCTGGTAGTAACCGCGCTCGCACCACAAGCGGCGCATATCCTCCGGCACATTACGCATCTCCAGCAGCGATGGCGTGATAAGCGCCCCTTCCAGCGAGCGCGGAACCGGCGTGTAGTCATAAATCACCGCGTCAAAACCCAGCGCCTGCGTCTGGGTAAATAGCCCGGCAAACGCCTCCTCAAGCCTGCTGCCATTAGCAGCAGCAGGGTTTTCAATGTTTATTCGCATCATTCCCCCTCATGGTTGACGGTGCCACGCCACGGGCACGCTTTGTGCAGACTTCTCCCGTAGCGTGAGGAAGGTATGCAATTCCGGTGCCGTCACGCGGGAGAAGCAAAACTAGTATTTTTGCTAACTACCCAGCCTCCATGGATGCCGCTAGCGTAAAGAAAACGCCCGACAAACAAGGCCGGGCGCGGATAACCAGGGGAGTGGCGCACCATCGCGAGGCGTTTTTTTAACCTTACGACCCCGCATGCACCACAGGAGAATGCTGATGCACCGTTACCGTTTTCTGTTATTCCGACCATTGCAGCTACTGCCGGTATTGTTGGGAATAAGCATCATCACGTTTGCGATGGTGCGCGCGATCCCCGGCGATCCGGCGCGCATCCTGCTTGGTGTGCGCAGCACGCCAGCGGCACTGGCGCGCATTCGTGCGCAGTTCGGGCTGGATGAACCCCTGTGGGTACAGTATGGCTACTTTCTGCGCAATCTGGTGCAGGGCGAACTGGGAAAATCGATCGTCTACCGCATCGATACCCTGAAACTGATTAACTCCCGCCTTGAGCCCACCTTGTGGCTGGTGCTTGGCAGCGTGCTGCTGGCAGTTATTTTTACGGTGCCGTTGGCAGCGCTGGCGGCGCGTCAGCGTGGGCGCATCGCCGACCAGCTTATTCGCCTGTTCACCACCGCCGGCCTCGGTTTCCCCGCCTTCTGGCTGGGCATCATGATGATCATTGTTTTTAGCGTGGTGCTGGGCTGGTTCCCGGTTTCCGGTTACGGCAGCGATTTTGCCGACCAGTTGCACCATATGGTGCTGCCGTGTCTGACCGTCGCGCTGGCGCTGTCGGCGGTGTTGATCCGCAACCTGCGCGCCAGCCTGCTGATGGAGATGAGCAGCGATTACGTGATGGCCGCCAGAGCGCGCGGGCAGCGGGAAAACCGCATCTTCTGGCGGCATGTGTTACCCAACTCACTGGTGCCGACGCTAAACCTGCTGGCGGTGAATATCGGCTGGCTGATTGGCAGCACGGTGGTGATTGAGAGCGTGTTCGCCATTCCGGGACTGGGGCAACTGCTGGTAAAAGCGATTTTCAGCCGTGACTACATGGTGGTGCAGGGCGTGGTGATGGTATTTGCCCTTGCCACGGTCGCCGTCAACTTGCTGGCCGACATACTGACGGTAGCACTGGATCCGAGGGTGAAACTATGAGTGCTATCAGCGTACTGACCGTGTTACGTCGACGCGCTATTCCACAGCAGCATGCCCTTGGCGTTGGGTTGTTGATTGTTGGCTTGTGGCTGTGCGTCGCGTTATTCGCCCCGTGGCTGGCACCGTTTGATCCGATAACCCAGGATGCGACCGCCAGCTTGCTGCCGCCAGGGAGCGCACATCTTTTTGGCACGGATAACTTTGGCCGCGACATCTTCTCCCGCGTGCTGTGGGGCGCGCGGGTGGATCTGCAAATCTGTCTGCTGGGCGTTATCTTTCCGTTTCTGCTCGGCACCACGCTCGGCGCGCTGTCAGGCTACCTGGGTGGCGCGGTGGATGCGCTGATCATGCGCACTATCGATATCGTGCTGGCGTTCCCGTTTCTGGTGTTGATGCTGGCGATTATCGCCATTCTCGGGCCGGGTCTTGGCAGTTTTTACATCGCGATGGCGATGGTTGGCTGGGTCTCTTACGCCCGGCTGGTACGGGCGCAGGTATTAACCCTCAAGCAGCGTGATTTTGTGCTGGCGGCGCGTAGCCTCGGCTATGGTCATGCCCGCATTCTGTTTCGCCACTTGCTGCCTAACGCCATGACCGGCGCGCTGGTGTTTTCCATGTCGGATTGCGTGCTGGTGCTGTTAAACGGCGCGGCGGTGAGCTACCTCGGTCTTGGCGTACAACCGCCGACGGCCGAGTGGGGCGTGATGGTGGCAGAAGGGCAGAGTTTTATCACTACTGCCTGGTGGATAACCACCTTTCCGGGGCTGGCGATTGTTCTGCTGGCAATGGGCTTCAGCCTGCTGGCGGATGGTCTTGGCGACAAACTGGGAGCGCGCGTATGAGTTTGCTAAACGTCTCGCAACTGACCATTTCCCGGGGGGATGATGGCGCGCTGGTGGATAAGGTCTCTTTCCGGCTGCAGGCCGGGGAAATGCTGGGGCTGGTGGGCGAGAGCGGTTCCGGAAAAACCGTGACCTGCCGGGCGCTAATGCGACTGCTGCCGGGGCAGGGATTGACGATTAGCGGTGGCGAAGTGTGGTTTGGCGGGCGCGATCTGTTGTCGCTTAGCGAAGCGCAGATGTCGGCGGTGCGCGGACGGGAAATTGGCATGATTTTCCAGAACCCGGCCAGCCACTTAAACCCGGTAATGACCATTGGCGAGCAGATTGCCGAAAGCCGCCGCCTGCATTTCGGCGTTAACCGTCGGCAGGCAAAAGAGGATGCCAAAGAGCTGCTGCGCCAGGTGGGCATTCCCGATCCGCAAAATCGCATTAACAACTATCCGCACGAATTTTCCGGCGGTATGCGCCAGCGCGCGATGATTGCCGTGGCGCTGGCACCGGAACCGTCGCTGCTGATTGCCGATGAGCCGACTACCGCGCTGGATGTCACCGTGCAGATGCAGATCCTGCGTTTGCTCAGCACCCTGCGCGAGCAGTTAGGCCTGGCGGTGGTGATGATCACCCACGATCTCGGCGTGGTGGCGCAAACCTGCGATCGCATTGCGGTGATGTACGGCGGGCGTTTATGCGAAGTGGGCGGCAAGCGCGAAGTGCTGGCGCAGCCGCTGCACCCGTACACGCGCGGGTTGATTGATTGCCAGCCCTCCAGCGAAGGCGGGCAGGGACGGCTGGTCACCATCAATGGACAACCGCCGCTGGCAGGGAGCTTCCCGACTGGCTGCCGCTTTCACCCGCGTTGCCCGCAGGCGAGCAGCGCATGTCAGCAGCAGCCTTCGTTACTGTTCGGGCGCGACAGCCTGACGCACGCGGCGGCGTGTCATCACGCCTTACAGCCACTGACTCAGCGGGAGGGATAATGTCGACACCGGCAAACTGGCCTTTGCTGGAAGCGGATAACGTCTCAGTCACGTTTCCGGTTTCCGGCGGGTTGCTCAGCAAAAAACGCGTGGTCCACGCGGTAAACCAGGTGAAGCTCAAAATCCACGCGGGTGAAACGCTGGGATTAGTGGGCGAATCCGGCAGCGGCAAAAGCACGCTGGGGCGGGCGCTGTTGCAGCTAGAAAAGATCAATGATGGTGAAGTGCGTTTCGACGGCCACCGCGTCACTCACGGTCTGAAAAGCGACATCGCGCGGCTGCGTCTGCAAACGGCGATGATTTTTCAGGATCCGTTCGCCTCGCTTAACCCGCGGCAGACAATAGGCGAAAGCATCAGCGAAGTGCTGCGCGTCCACCAGAAAGTGCCGCGCGACCGGATTAGCGCACGGGTTGAAGAACTGCTGACGTTGGTCGGCTTGCGCCCGGAGCACGCCGCAGCCAAACCCGGCCAACTGAGCGGCGGGCAGTGCCAGCGGGCTGGGATTGCGCGGGCGCTGGCGATCGAACCCCGGTTGATTGTCGCCGACGAGTGCGTGGCGGCGCTGGATGTCTCCATTCAGGGGCAGATCGTCAATTTGCTGATGGATCTGCGCGAAAAAATGGGGCTGGCGATCCTGTTTATTGCCCACGATCTGGCGATTGTGCGCCGCCTGTGCGATCGGGTGGCGGTGATGTACCTCGGGCGGATCGTCGAAGAAGGCCCCGCAGAAGCCGTCTTTACCCATCCGCGCCACCCTTATACCGCTGCGCTGATCTCCGCCATCCCGGAAATCGACCCGGATAAACCGTTGCCGCAGGAGACGCTTACGGGCGAGCCGCCGAGCCCGGTTGCCATTCCACAAGGTTGCGCGTTTCATCCGCGCTGCCCTTACGCGCAGGTGCAGTGCCGCACTGGCGCATTACCCCCGACCCGGCAGATTGCCGATCACGCCTGGACCTGTGTGCTGACGCACGCAGGCGAGAAGAGTGTTTTTCCTTTGACTGAGGGATCCTTTGATGAAGCACAAGCAAGTTAAGTTATTGGCAGCCAGCGTTTTTCTGGCGCTCAGTGTGGTCAGTGAAATGGCGCAGGCGGCTGGCGTTCTGACGATTGGTCGTCGGGAAGACAGCACCACGTTTGATCCGATCAAATCGGCGCAGAACGCGGATAACTGGGTCTTTTCCAACGTTTTTGATCCGCTGGTGCGCGTCGATAAAACCGGCACCAAACTGGAACCGGGCGTGGCGGAAAGCTGGACAATTTCCCCGGATGGCAAGGTCTATACCTTTAAAATCCGCGATACCAAATTCTCTGACGGCACGCCGGTAAGCGCCAGCGACGCGGCTTTCAGCCTGCTGCGCATTCGTAGTGATGAAGGATCGCTCTGGCGCGACTCGTACAGCATTATTGATAAAGCCGAAGCGCCGGATGCGCGCACGCTGGTGGTGACGCTGAAATCGCCCTCTGCGCCGTTCCTGTCACAGCTGGCGTTGCCGAACGCGTCGGTGATCTCCGAGAAAGCGCTGAAAGCCGAAGGCGAAGAAACCTTCGCGGAAAAACCGGTCGGTTCCGGCGCGTTCAGCGTAAAAGAGTGGGTGCGCGGCGAAAAAATCGTGCTGGTGAAGAACCCGAACTACTGGCAGGCAAAAAATGTCAGCCTTGATGAAGTGGACTGGTTGACCATCCCGGATGACAACACGCGTATGTTGAAAGTGCAGGCCGGCGAACTGGATGCCGCGCTGACGGTGCCGTTCTCGCGCATTGCCTCGCTGCAAAAAGATAGCAACCTGAAAGTGGAGCTGGATCCGTCAACCCGCGAAGATCATCTGCTTATCAACCATTCGCACGGCGCGCTTGGCAAAGTGGAGGTGCGCCAGGCGCTGGACTTTGCCATCGATAAAGACGCGATTGTCAAAACCGTGACCTTTGGTTACGGCCAGGTGGCGAACTCCTATATTCCGGCCGGTGCGCTCTATCACTACAACGACAACTTGCGTCGCCCCTACGATCCTGAAAAAGCGAAACAGATGCTGAAAGCGGCGGGCGCGGGCGATCTGACGCTGAATTATGTGGTTAACGCCGGGGATGAAGTGGATGAGCAAATCGCCATTTTACTGCAACAGCAGCTGGCGAAAGCAGGTGTTAAGGTGAACTTGCAGAAAGTTGACCCCAGCCAGAGCTGGGACATGCTGGTGGCCGGTGAGTACGATATTTCGGTGATGTACTGGACCAACGACATTCTCGACCCGGATCAGAAAACCACCTTTGTGCTCGGCCATGACACGAACATGAACTACATGACGCGTTATAAGAACGACAAAGTGAAAGCGCTGGTGGCGGCGGCACGTGTCGAAATGGATGCGAAAAAACGTGAACAGATGTATATCGAGCTGCAAAAAATGGCTAAAGCTGATGTGAACTGGATCGATCTCTACTACAGCCCCTATCGCAATGTGACGCGGAAGAATATTGAAGGTTTCTACCAGAATCCGCTGGGACGTTTCTTCCTTGAAGATACGGTGAAAAAATAGAACAGGCTGCCGGGTGCGCATTACGTCACCCGGCGTACGCTTAAAACATCACCGTATGCAAGACGGTGCGCACCAGTATCCCGACAATCGCGCCCGGCAGCGCAAAACGGAACAGACGCACAAAGCGGCTGGCGATGCCGAGAAAAATGCCGATACCGGGCAAGTCCAGCGTCTGCACCAGAAAACCCGCCGAGGCGTTGATTTGCTCAGCCGTTAACTGCCCGTGCTGCACCATTTCGGACGCCACGCCAAAATACGCCGTCCCGCCCGCCAGGCATTTGGTTAACGCCAGCAACACATACACCGTCGAAATATGGAAAAACGACAGCAGCGGCGTGAGCAGCGTGGTTAAGGCTTCCACTACGCCCGCGGCTTTCAGTAACCCCACCACCGTTAACGACAGCAGCAGCATCGGTAGTGAACCCAGCGACAAGCGGATGGCATCTGCCCCTGCGCCGTTAATCACCGCAATCAAACCCGCGCGCGGTTTATCCTGGTGCAATTCGCCCTCTTCGTCGCGCAGGCTGGCAGCGGAGAGTTTTCGCCCCGACACATAATAGGTCAGCGTGGAGGCGGCAAGCCCGCCGATAAGCGAAATCACAATCGCCATCCCCCAGTGCAGGCCGAACGGCGTTAGCGGGTAAAAGACGTTGGCCTGACCCATGGCGAACAACATGGCCAGCGTGGCGGCGAGATGGCGGTCGGAGGTGCCTCTTCTTTCCATAATCGCCAGGGCGGCGAGAGGCGCGGCGAAACTGACAAAGTTAAGCTGGATAAGGGCGAAAATCCCCATTCCGCTGATACCAAAAGGTTTCAGAACGGGGGAGGTAAGGCGCACGATGCCATCTAAAACCCCTTTCTCCTCCAGGTATTTCATCATGATGAGCATCACCACCATGATGGGCAGCAAGGTATACAACGCAACATCTACGGAAACCTTGCCCGCCGACATGATGATTTCAATGATATTCATTCCTGACTCCGGTGAATGTTTTCACCGCTATAGTACACCCGGCAACGGTTTGGCCGCCGCTTTCACCCCAGTGTATTTACTTATTTTCTTTGCAGAGTCGCCAGTTTTACCCGAGCTACGTGATCTGGTAGGTGGCGCAATAAAGCCCCACGAAATGTGGCATTCTGGAAGAAATACAAAGAGATAGGCCGCGCAATAAAAAGAACGGTCGGCATAGCAGTGGTCGGCGTCGGGAAAATTTCACTTAACGTTCAGCCGATTATGCCGATAACCCGATTTTATGCCTGGAACACAGTGGGATGATTCGAGGTTACCGATGGGACTAAATATTTTTAAAGCACACAAGCAAAAAAAAGAAGCAGAAGAGATTGTGGTGAATGCGCGTTTTAAAGCGCGGCTGGCGGAAGAGGGGCTGGAAGAAGCCAGAAATACATCGTCAACGCTCATCAACACGCTGCTCGATCAAAAGCAACGCTATGCGGATGTCATTATCCCTGAGGCCTTGTCGGTACTGGAGAAGTGCCAAAAAGTTAACCGGCTGGAGACCAAAGTCTCGCAGGATGTGTTAGATAATTTTGCCCGCTACGACGCGCCGCAGTTGCAAACCCAGTCGGTAAAAATGACCGAAATCATTGGTACCGGGGTGAAAGGTACAGCGACCGGCGCGGCGCTCGCCCTCGGCTCGATGAGCGCGGTTTCGACATTCGGCGCGGCCTCTACCGGCACTGCGATCGCGTCGCTTTCCGGCGCTGCCGCCAGTAACGCCACGCTGGCCTGGTTTGGCGGCGGCGCGCTTTCCGCCGGTGGCGCAGGGATCGCCGGTGGCACCATGGTGCTGGGCGGCATTGTGCTGGCACCGGTCGCCATTTTCGCGATGCTGAAATACAGCCAGAATGCGGAAAAAAAACTGACCGAAGCGTATGAATATCGCAGTGCGGTTAACAAGGAAGTGGCAAAAATCAATGCGGTAATCGAAGTAGCGCAGGCCATTAACCAGCATATTTCGCTGTATGCCTCGACCATTGAAGGTATTGCTCAGCGCCTGAAAACAAGTTACCAGATGCTGGATCAGGCACTCTCAACTAACGTTGCGCACGAGCGTGTCGTTTTCCTGAAACTCCAGACCGTACTGCTGGTAAAAGCGATGAAACAGTTGCTGGCGATACGTCTGGTGGATGATCAGAATAGCCCAACGCAGGAATCCGTGACGGTGGTTTCCCATGCGCAGGCCTTCACCGAGGAGCGTGTGAATACGCTGGTGACAAACCTGATCGCCGCAAATGATCACATGACCACGACCAGCGATGTCTCTTCTCTCGCACCTGGCGAGCAGAGCGCGCTCTATTTCTGGCTGGCAGACAGCCAGCGGCGCAAAGCAACTGCCGATGATGATGAACCTTCGATTCTGGTGTGGATGGTGCTGTGCCTTCTTTTTGGCGCGCTGGGGTATTACCTGCACAGCATTGAGTGGACTTACACCTCGCTTGTTGCCTTTTTGTTCAGTTTCACCGGCTTTTCCGGGGCGTTAGGTCGTCTGTTTAATTTTGACAGCTCAGGGCTGGTGGGGACGGGCATTCTGGCCGTGATGGGATACGCAGCATATTTATTCTGGTGGGCATAATATGAAAGCACTGTTTAACGCCTCGAAAGTGGCGGCAAAAGCGTCGCCGTTACAAGCGGCATCGGCGGCGAAAGAGATTTTTGACGCCTGGCGTGATTTACAAAAATACCGTGCGGAGCAGGAAACGGCTCGCCATCAAATCACCAGGGAAACCGATGTGCAAATTGCGCGGATTCAGGCGCAAAAAGAGGTGCTATTGGAGGCGTTGAATCAGGATTTCGCGCTGCGCCAGACCTCGCTTACCCAGACGTTTGCCGTGCTGGACAAAGCGCTGGAAACGAACAATCTGGACCTGTTAGATAAATCGTTAGGCGCGATTGTGGCCATCACCCAGCAATCTTCGGTGGTGTCGCTGAAATCGTTACATGCCACGTTGCAGGACAGCCGCAACGTGATTGACCTTTAAGCCCGCTTTGCGCCAGAACCGTGCCGCGTTCTGGCGCAATGGCGTTCACAAAAAGTGAATATGTTTTTTGCCGTGATCGGGTGAGATCTCAATGCGTGCCCGCACCTGAAACACCTCGGCCAGCATCGCTTCCGTGAGCACCTCGTCTGGCGTGCCGCGCGCCACAATCTGCCCTTTTTGCATCACGATCAGCGCATCGCAGAACATGGCCGCGTGGTTCAAATCATGGATCGCGACAATGCTGGTTACCGGCAGTTCGCTGATAAGGCGCATTAACTGCATTTGATGATGAATGTCGAGATGGTTGGTAGGCTCGTCGAGCAAAATCTCGCTCGGCGCTTGCGCCAGCGCGCGGGCAATATGCACCCGCTGACGTTCGCCGCCGGAGAGGCTTTGCCAGCCCTGCTCGCTGTGCTCAAGCATGCCCACGCGCTCAAGCGCCGCCGTGACTATCTCATCATCACTGTGCGACCACGGGCTAAACGGCGAGTGGTGCGGAATGCGCCCCAGTTTCACCACATCGCGCACGCGAATGTTGGCTTCCGTCGCCGCATGCTGCTCAACAAACGCCACCCGCTGCGCCAGCGCTTTTTTTCTCAGCGTTGCGACATCGCGACCATCCAGCATCACGCTGCCGTCATCCGGGCGGCGCAGGCCGGCCAGAATGCGCAGTAGCGAGGATTTCCCTGAACCATTCGGCCCCAGCAGGCCCAGCGTCTGGCCCTTTGCTACCTCAAGCGAGACGTTATCGACAATGGTTTTTTTCCCTGCCCGCCAGCAGAGGTTTTTGGCGCTGATACTCATGCGAATTTCCTTGAGCGATAGAGAATAACCGCGAAGAACGGCACGCCCACCAGCGCGGTAACTACGCCAACCGGCAGGCTTTGCGGCGCAATCAGCGTGCGCGAGGCAATATCCGCCAGCACCATCAAAATCGCACCGGCCATCGCACACGCCACCAGTAACTGGCGGTGCAGCGGCCCGATGAAATAGCGCATCACATGCGGTACCACAAGACCCACAAAGCCAATGGAACCTGCCATGCTGACAATGGTGGCGGTGATCAGTGCGGTAACGGAAAAGAGAATCAAGCGTACCGCACCTACCGGAATGCCCAGCGAGGCGGCAGCGTCATCGCCAAAGGTAAAAGCGTCCAGCGCTTTGGCGTGATACAGGCACGCCAGCAGACCAACGATAACCACGACTAACACCAGCTGGAATTCCGGCCAGCGCACGCCGCTGAAACTGCCCAGCAGCCAGAACATCACATCCCGCGCTTGCTGCGCGCTGGCGGAGGTGCTGATGCTGTACGCGGTGATGGCGTTGAAAAGTTGGGACGCCGCGACCCCGGCGAGAATGGTGCGTTCGTTACCGCCGCGCGCGCCGTTGGTTAACACGGCGACAAACAAAAACGCGGCAAACGCGCCAACAAATGCCCCGGCAGAGAGCGACACCGCGCCTGCGCCGAGACCTAACACCACCACCGATACCGCGCCAGTGGATGCCCCGGCGGACACGCCCAGCACATAAGGTTCTGCCAGCGCGTTTTTCAGCAGGCTTTGCAGCACCGCGCCGCAAATCGCTAACCCGGCGCCGCAACAGGCGGCAACCAGCGCGCGGCTTAGGCGGAAGTCCCAAATCACCGTTTCATGGATACGGTTTAGCGGCTCACTGGTCAGCCCCAGTTTATTGCTGACGGCGTAAAAGGTGGTTCTCAGCGGAATCGCCAGTTCGCCGACGCCGACGCTGACGGCAATCACCAGTGCGAGCAGCACCAGCGATAACAACAAGAGTACCGCGTGCTGCGCTTTTTTAAGCGCAGCCGATGAGGGCGTGGTCATTTATCCAGCCCCAACTTCTCCAGTTGTGCGCCCACTTGTTCTGCGCCGTAGAACGTGCGGATGGTCGGGTTCATCGCCTGGCCGTCCATCACCACGATATGGCCTTTTTTCACCGCCTCAAGCTGGCTGACCGCCGGATCGCTTTTCAGGAATTTGATCTTCTCTTCCGCGCTGTCCAGCGCCCAGCGGTTACGATCGAGACTGGAGACAACAATCACATCCGGGTTAGAAGCAATAATGCTTTCCCAACTGAGCGTCGGCCACTCGCTTTCCGAGGTGATAGCGCTGTGCCCGCCAAGCAGGCTGGCGATATAACCGGAAGCGCTATTCTTGCCGCCGACATAGGCATCCGCCGAGGGCGAGGCGCTGGAGAACCAGAAGACAAACGACAGGTTTTTCTTGCCGTGGCCGAACTTACTGCGCAGCGCCTCTTCGCGCTGTTTAAACCCGGCAATCAGCTTCTCGCCGCGATCCTGTACATCGAAAATTTCGGCCAGATCGCTGATCTCTTTATAAAGCAGCGACGGGTTCCACAGGGTATGACGGCTACCGTAAATATCGCCGTTATCCTGTTTGGTTGCGCAGACACCCGGTGAGAGATAACTGTTTGCGCCAATGGCGGACAAATCTTCGCGCTTCGCCACTTTGCTGTCCGGCCCCAGCAGGATCGGCAACTGGGCGGCCACGAAATCTGGCTCCTGGGCAATGATCGACTCAAGCGTTGGGATCTCGACCGTCAGCACTTTGACTTTGGCATTCTGCGCGGCAAGCTGCGGCAGCACTTTGGTCGGCCAGAACGCGCTGGCCACCATTTTGTCCTGCAAACCAAGCAGCAGCATGATTTCTGCCGTGTTCTGCCCCAGCGCCACCACGCGCTGCGGCGCTTTGTCGAACGTAACCTGCACTCCGCAGTTTTCAATGGTCAGCGGATAATGGGTGGCTTGCGCCAGAGCGGAACCCGCAAACAACATCCCCAGTGCAAACAACGATTTTTTAAACATTGGCATCATCATGACCTTGAGAAAGTATTAGTTTTGTAAATGCAAATCATTCTTATGGCGGCTCTTATACCGAGCGGCATGGGCCTTGTCAATATGGGGGATTATCAATGAACACCTTGTTTTCAATGTGTGTTTAAAGAGAGTTGCCAGCAGGAAATTTCCCCGGTATTAAAGACCCTTGCGCGTTTTGCTGACCTGGAACCTTCATGCTTGCCCACATTTCTGCCCCGTCGAAAGTGACCTCGCCGTATCTGCTCGCCGGTAGCCAGCTGATTTTTAATATCGGTTTTTATGCGGTGGTGCCGTTTCTGGCGATCTATCTGCGCGACGATTTGCTGCTTTCTGGCTCGTTGATTGGCTTGATCATCGGTCTGCGCACTTTCTCTCAGCAGGGCATGTTTTTATTAGGTGGCGCGTTATCCGACCGCTTTGGCGCAAGGATCATTATTCTGTGCGGCTGCGTGGTGCGTATCAGCGGGTATCTGCTGCTGGCGTTTGGCGGGGAGCTGCTGCCGGTGGTACTGGGCGCCTGTTTAACCGGCGTTGGCGGGGCGCTGTTTTCTCCGTCCATCGAAGCGCTGCTGGCGAAAGCGGGCACGCAGAGTGAAAAAGCGGGAAAGCGCAGCCGCGCGGAGTGGTTCGCGCTGTTCGCCATTTGCGGCGAATTGGGCACGGTGCTCGGGCCGCTGCTGGGTTCGCTGCTTGCCGGTTTTGGTTTCCAGCGCGTGGCGCTGGCCGGGGCGGGCGTGTTTGTGGTGGCGTTGCTGGTGCTCTTTTTCTGTCTGCCGGGTGGCAACGGGAAAACGGAAACGCTGCATGTGCTACCGTGGTGGAAAACTTTTCGCAAACCGCGTTTTGTCGCGTTTATGGTGGCCTACAGTGCTTATCTGTTCAGCTATAACCAGCTTTACCTGGCGTTGCCGGTTGAGCTGAGCCGATCGGGCAGCAGCGAGAAAACCCTCGGCCCGCTCTTTATGCTGGCGTCGGTGCTCATCATCACGTTACAGATGCCGCTGGCGCGGCTTGCCCGCCGTATTGGCGCGGCACGCATGTTGCCGGTGGGGTTTGCGCTACTGGCTGCGTCATTTATCAGCGTTGCACTGTTTGCCGCGACGCCGGCACCGGAAAACTGGCAGCGCTATGTACCCGCCGCCTGCATGGTGACGCTATTAACGCTCGGGCAAATGCTGATTGTACCGGTGGGGAAAGATCTGGTGCCATGGTTCGCGGATAACCAGAACCTCGGCGCGCATTATGGCGCACTGGCGTCGATGGGGGGCGTGACGGTGCTTGCGGGAAACTTCCTGTTAGGCGGGCAACTGGATAACGCGCTGACCCCTTCTGCGGCGGCGAGTATCGCCTGGTTGTGGCTGGCGCTGATCCCGTTGCTCAGCGCACTGGCCATGATATTTATCTGTCGCCCGATGGCGCAACACGCCGGGCGTTAGCTGCCTGGCGTGGCGTAACCGCCAGCGATAAACCACGTCAGAAAGGCGACGGCGACAATAAAAACCAGGATAGGAAACGCAATACCAATTCTCATAACACCTCGTTACGCTGTCGCCAGCATGAACACGCACCAAACCGCATCGTCTGCGGGCAGACAACGTTAGCACAAACGCGGGCAAAAAATTACCGCATCAGCGGTTAAAAACGGCTGCGATTTGCCTGCTCGACGGTAATTTTCAGGTAGCTACTGGCGATATGCTCGCGAAAATAGTTTTCCTGCTCGTGGCTCATCAAAAATGCCTGCCAGGTTTTGGGGGGCACGCCAAGATATTGCTCAACCCGGCCGTTGCTGTGTTCAAGCTCAAGTACGCAGGAGTTTGGATCGTATCCGGCGGCGCGCAGCGCGCGGCAGGAAAGGGGATGTCTTTTCATAATGTGTTCTGCTCAACGTCAATGTCAAAGTGGCACTTCTGCTATTGCTATCGGCAGTGGACGCGGAAAATTTACACTGCGGCCAGCGATTTAGCGGCGTGCCGTTTAACCAGCGTTTACTAAAGGGGGGTGTCATGCACAGAGCGGGATGCGCATTGCGCGTCGTTTCACGGTGTGAATCAGACGCCGGCAGGACGTTGCACAGCATGATCGCAGCCGTCCGGCTGTGACATGCACTTATTCGCTGTTCAGCGTGGCAAACCGGTGCGCAGAATGCCATGGTGCAGATTAACGAAAAGGGAAACCTGGCACAGTGATGCCATGGGGTAATTCATGCCTAAGCAGTGCCCTCACTAAGCAGGAGGGCACTGTTTCGCGTCGAGCAGGGCTACACGATCCGGTTAGCTGAGTAACGAGATCCAGTCGCTGGGTATATCAGTAAAAAAGGTGGCTTCCTGCGTGGCTGTTCTGGTGCCAACAATAACGTATTGGCTTAAGTCAGGGTTCGCGTCGGTTAAAATATAGTACGGCTTGCGTCCATACATATGCCCTTGATCGGGAAGTTGTGCTCCCACGCTGCCGTCGAGATTAAATTCAAAAAATAGCGCACTCTTCGGGGCGGTGATGCGATATTTATGTTTGCCATAAGAAGCGCCATCTTCAATACAGGAGGTCGAGACAGAATCCCCTTTAGAATTACTTATGATGTAACCGCCAATATCCACAAGATTTTTAAAACCGTTGGTGACAATAAGCTGTTGAATATAGGCAATAGCCTGGGCTGGAGTTCGCCCGCGGCACGACTCAATGCGCGGCTGGAACCCGGTTTTTTGTATTTCGGAAATAACACGGTTGTCACCGCGATAATAAATAGATGGCATCTCTTTCTCTCCTCATGATTACGATGGGTGTTTATCGTGCACTGCTGGTATTTAATTTTGGTTATCGGATGCGCATCAAAAAAACAACGCGCCTCTCACTGGAGATAAACGGGCGGTATAGTGACGTCATATTTATATCAACCCATTTGAGCCGATTTAAATATTATCCGCTACCCTGTGTTCATCCGATAATCATTTAAAGATAACGGTGGAAATAAAAAAACAAATCGGGTTTTTGGCGTAGACCTTTTATCCGGGGCGGGTAACGTATCCATCTGATTGCATAACTCTGCGCGTGCGCGGAAAGCACAAACATGATTCAAACGGTCAGGATGAAGGTAACTAACTGAATAAAAGTAAAAATATATTGAAATGGCACCCCGGCTAACAAAAAAGTGCTGGCGAACTCGCGCCAGTTTTTTATGGGCTGCAAAGGAGTGATCGTTGCATCGCAGGTCTGTTTATTCGTCCTGTTGGGTAGAAACTACAGACGTTTTTTCAGCGTTCCGCTTTATAAATGCCCGCACAACAGGGATTGCGTAAACCACAAACAATAAACAGTTCGCTGCAAATAACAGTGAAGTGTAAATATTGATCGCCAGGAAGGAGTCCAGTGAGCCGATTTTTACTATTACATCCAGTATTAACCTGCAGAACAGGCTGGAAAGATAATAGTGCGCGTAAGACAGAAACATGAAACAGAATAAAATGGTGTAGTTATCGCTATCGTTTGTTTTTCTTATGCTGAATGAGCAATAGTAACGATTTAGCAAGAATAATAGTTCTTTATTATTTGATGCAAATAACAGCGCTGCAAACACCGAGCACATGACTATTGTGAAGACATTCTGCACCTGGTACGTGAAGGGTAAATCTGCCATCACCGTAGAAAATGAGTAGGCGTAATAGCCAATCGATAAAACAGACAGCAGTAACAATATTTTTCGTATCATTTTTCTCATCCACGGTTTCCCGCTCAAAACACATTCAGGTATTTGCATTGCCAAAGCATTGGCTCACCGATATGACTAACGGCACACCGCCTGTAAACTTTATGCATAAATTGCCGGCGCGAAGATATGAAGGTGCCGTAAGCGCAGTACACCGATGAGCGACATCGTGCGCGAAGGGCTGGCATTGCTGGTTGAAAAAGCGCCAGATGCCATGCGCCTTCGTTGGCATGACAGCCATTTCATCACCATGTGACGTTAAAACGGCAGCGTCACAGAGCGCGGACTTACACAAAAAGCGGGAAGCGCGCGTGGTACTCAAAACACAAGGTATGCGAGGAAGGCTGTTTTGCCTGGCACATTTCTGAAACAATGCGCGTTACGTTTCACAAACCGAACAGGTGCACAGATGGACAGAGTGATGGCGGTGGTGGTGTTTAATCGCATCTGCGAGCTGGGA
Source organism: Kosakonia sp. SOY2 (assembly GCF_027109175.1). Lineage (NCBI taxonomy): Bacteria > Pseudomonadati > Pseudomonadota > Gammaproteobacteria > Enterobacterales > Enterobacteriaceae > Kosakonia > Kosakonia sp. SOY2. The sequence goes on along the minus strand of NZ_JAPVXH010000001.1, from coordinate 2,334,567 downwards.
AGCCTGAGCGCCGCCGCGCGGGCGCTGGGTATTTCTCGCCCGATGGTCAGCCGCTACCTTGATGAGATGGAAAAATGGGCGGGCGCCCGGCTTATTCATCGTTCGTCTCGCCGCCTGACGCTTACGCCTGCCGGGGAGAATACGCTACTAAAGACGCGGCAACTCGCGCCGCTGTTTGGCGATATCGAAGGGCAATCGACGCGGGAAACACCCTCCGGCACATTGCGTGTCGCCTGTGCCCACTTCACGGCCAGCCACATTATCGGGCCGGTATTGCCGGATTTTCTGGCGCGTTACCCGGCGTTAAGAATCGAAGTCGAAGTGGGAAACCACCCGGTCAACCTGATTGGTGAACGCATCGATTTGGCGATTCGCATCACCAATAACCCGGAAGCAGGGGCGATAGCCACCCGTCTCGGCGAGTGCCGCTCGGTACTTTGCGCATCGGCGGATTACCTGCGTCTGCACGGTACACCGCACACGGTACACGAGCTTGAGCACCACAATTGTCTTCACTATAGCGGTTTCGCCGGGCAGTCGTGGCACTTCACCGACAGCGCACAAAACACGTGGCAAGTGATGGCGAACGGTAATCTGAGCGCGGGGATCTCGGCGGTGCTGCGCGATGCGGCGATTGCCGGGTGCGGGCTGGCGCTGGTGCCGGAACGGGAAGCGCAGGAGGCGCTGAATAATGGCCAACTGGTCAGGGTGTTACCCGATCTCGAACCGCAACGACTGGGGATTTATGGCCTGTATCAGTCTCGGGAACATCAACACGCCGCGCTGCGGTTGTTTATTGATGCTATCCGCCAGCAGTTAACCAGCGTGCCAGAATAAATAGCCATTTTATGTGGGGAATTCGCCGGGTAATAACGATGAAAAATCTAAAGATAATAGCGGTGTTGCGTACTCGTGCTGGCAATGCGCGGCAGCGCCATTGTTTTCCTTAGGTTTAATCTCATCATTAGCATTTAATTATTTGTGCTGTTGAGGCCAGTCTTATTTTTTGGTCAGCTATTGACGGCTGCGGTTATTTATCGGTTAAATGAAAGCCCGCCCGTTGTGAGTGAAACTAAAATGGTGATGATGAACCTGGCCTTGATAGGCGTGCTGCTGATCGTTATCGCGTATTCTTTTTACAGGCACTTTCGACTTGTACGCTCAAGAAAAGTGGGTCAACCGCGTAAATACGGCAAGAAGACTTAACGGTATTTAATGTGAATTGCCTTTTTATCGATGGGATAAAAAGGCAATTTCATGTTGCGTCCTGGTTTTTATTTTGCTGAGTGTTGTAGTTATTTTTCTTTCTTAGCCGTAAGCGACCATTCTATTTATTTGCTCGCCCGGCGGCATAAAAAGTGGATCTTCACTCGAACTCTCATTTAATGTGGAGTCGGTAAAGGAAAAAATGCTAAACGCATAGAAAATGTCAATCTTTGTACTCGCGGAGATTTTCTTTTTTATGTTGTCCTTGTGCGATGAAACGGTTTTTTTGTTGATGTTTAATAGCGTTGAAATCTCCTCGTCACTTTTTTCGAAAATCATCTCTTTAAGAATCGCAATTTCGCGCCTTCCCAGACGGATCGTCTTAACATGCTGGCTGACTCTTCCGTAAACAAATTCGGTTAATATGTCCATTAAAACGCTGACCGGAACTTTATCGGGTATCACAATCATGGGTGTATGTGCCAACGTAAAGGGTATAAAATTACCTTTGGTTACCACTAATGTTCCCCGGCCAGAATAAGGAGCTGTAAAGTTAATTCCAATGTGCAAACCACTGCCGTTTCTGATTTCATTAACTAATTGCGTGATGCCTTTTTTGGTATAAGAGCAGGTGATTTTGCATAATATGACATCTATTTTTCTTTCCATATTACACCCTCCTGGAGCGTCTGGATGTGCGTGTGTAAAATTTGCAGTTTGAAATTTTTCTCAATCCTTTGTGGTGTTCTTCTATGTCTTCTTTGATCTCTATCATACTGCTAAAAAATTGTTAACTGAGGATTATCTTATTTTTATTTTTAAGCGAAATGTGCATCCGCTGAGATAATTTGGTTTCGCTGAGGAATCTCCCATTTGTTTTCATATTGTCGAGGAATGTCCTATTTTGCGATCCGTTTTTGCGATGGCGATTTAAAGTGCAGATGATCCCAAATAAATATGAGGACAGGATTATGGTGCTTTTAAAATACATTATTATCGCTTTCGTATTTGTTATTTCTGAAATTTGCTACGCAGCGCCCGCAGAAGAAGGAAAAGCCGCCGGGGAGAATGCAGCGGAATATGCAGTTGGCAGTTCAGCCGTCACCGGCGTGGCAGTTGTTTCTGCCGTAGCCGGTTTGCTTTTATTATCAATGGGCGGGGGAGATGACGGCAGTAATACCTCAACCAGCACAACGACGACGACTACGCCTGCCAATTAACGGTGACGCTTTTTTAATTCGCCACGCCAGGGTTTTTGAGGATTTAAAACGCAATGTTTGATCGCACCGGAAGGTGTGAGGGGACGCGTCATCCCGACGCGAGCCGACAGCCGATCGGCACGCGGAAGGTGAGCATAGTGCGAGTTGCGGGAGCTGCAGGAATGGAAAAGGGGGACGCAGTGGCCCCCTTATCTTGTTCATGGCGTGGCGTTTAATTCATCACGCCGCGCCCTGCGTGTGCGGAACAATATTGCAGATGAGGCGTAAATTCTGATCTGGGAAATCAGGATTCCGCGTGACGATCACCACGTCATTTCGCCGGTGTTCACTTTAGCGCTCAGCTCCAGTGAACCCGCTTCTGCCAGCTTCGGATAAGCGGCGCTCATTGCTTTGATAACGCCCGCCGAGGTGTTATTCGCTTTCAGCGCCTGCTCGAAGGTATCGAGGTAATTAAGGGTAAACGTAATGGCCTGCTCACCGGCGGGACGCGCCCCCAGGTAATGACCGGGGATCACCTGCTGCGGCTTCAGGCGTTGCATTTCGCCCAGCACGTCACGCCACTGCGCACGTGCAGCCGGGGTTTGCGTATCGGCGCTCCAGACGTGGATGCCGCTGGAAATTGCCGTGCCGCCGAGAATGGCTTTATTCGCCGGGATCCAGACATAAGCCGCATAGCTTTGCGGATGGCGCAGCTCCAGCGTTTCACCATCGATAGTAAAGTGTGTCGCCGTGGTCGCTATCGGTACGGTTAAGGTGTGCGGCGCGCCGTCCTTCATCTGCGGCCCCCAGTACGCCAGCTTGGCCTCTTTTGTCGCTTCGATATGTTTCACCACCGCCGGCGAGGCAACCACCTTGACCTGCGGCCAGGCTTTAACGATCGGTTCAAGGCCAAAATAGAAATCCGGATCGCCGGAGGTGATCACCACTTGCTTGAGCGTTTTGCCGCTGGCTTTGATCATCTCCACCAGTTTTTCGCCATCTTTCACGCTGAATTGCGCATCAAACAAAATGGCTTCCGTAGGACCGGAAACCAGTGTGGATGAGACGGCGAAAATCGCCTTTTCCTGCGGGTTATAAACCTGCAATTGTAACGGTGCGGCAACAGAAGAGGCGCTGGCGAGCATCAGCAATACGCCGGGTAGTTTACGGTTCATGGTGGAGTTCCTTTAACGATATGTTTTTACGAGCGCCATAAATGCATCCGGATTGCCGTAATACTGGCTGACCGGAAGCCGCGTGTAACGGCCATCTTCCTGCACCAACACGGCGCAGGGGAAACCTGCTCCGGCGGCTTGTGCCATGACCATGCGGCCATATTGAATGGCGGCGCGGGCTTCGCTTTCCGCCACCTGACCGTTGACAACAGGCAGACCGGTGGCGTGCTGAATCACCGCATTGACCACCTCATCGCGGGTGATATCACGGCCGTCCCGATACCAGGCTGTCTGAATGGCGTTAAGAAAGCGCAGTGCGTCAGCCGGTTCGCCAGATTGCTGTAAGGCTAACAAACCGCGAGTGGCCGGTAGCGAGTCGAGCAGCAACCCGTCGCGGGCGAGCAACTCTTCTTTATAAGCACGGCCAAACGGCATACCGGTTAATTTCGCGATCCGATCATCATGTTCGTGCACATGGGCCAGCCAGTCGGCGTCCAGGCGGCGGCGCTGCGCGTCGATAAACAGGCCGCCGGGCAAAATATGTTGTCGTTCAGTGAAGTGTTCAGCCGTGCGGTTAATCAGCGGCAGTGCGCCATAACTCCAGCCGCAGAGCGGATCGATTATCCAGTACAGCCCAGCCTGAAATGCCATGGTTATTCTCTCTTGTTGTGCAGGTGCCGCCCATTGTAGGCACATTGGCGGTGAAGAGAATTCCCGTAACCGGACATGCAGCGTTTCGTAAAACGATCAGATAACCCCGCCATGACGACAAAAATGCCGCAACGGCGGGGCGTTAATGCCCGTGCTTCGTGTTTCGCGCGGCAGCCCAGTGCTTGTACTGCGCAGGTGTCATGTTGATGAGCTGGCTAAAGGCTTTGCGAAACGCCGTATCTTCCGTATAGCCACACGCGGCGGCGACGTGCCTGATATTGGCTGACGGGTTTTCAAGCAGCAGGCAGGCTGATTCTATGCGCACACGCGTAATAAAATGTTTAGGGCTTTCGTGGGTTAAATCGGCCAGTTTTCGGTGCAAGGTGCGCGGGCTGAGGTTCAACGCGCTGGCGAGTGCTTCGACGGTGATGGCCGGATTTTCATAGCGGATAAGCTGTTCGGCGCGCAGTAACAGTGGATCGATGGTGTTTAAAAAGCCGCGCGGCGCATAGATTTGCTGGGAGATTGGCTGGCTGTCGGCAACGGTCATATCTGCTGCCATTCTTGCCACTTCGTCCCCGGCATGCTGGCGAATAATGTGCAGCGCCAGATCCACCCACGATAGCGGTCCGCCGGTGGTGATCACGTTGCGCTCTTCGATTAACGCTTTGCCCCACACCATTTTGGCGCGCGGATAGCGGGCGCGGAAAGTGGGATACAGCCACCACGTGGTGGCGCACTCTCTGCCATCCAGCAATCCGGCGTCACCCAGCAGATACCCCCCGGCGCAGGCACCGCCAATTTTCGCACCGCGCTGATGCTGTTGGCGCAACCACGCGACGGCCTCCGGGCTGGTGAGCGCAGGCAGTTTATTGCTGCCGAGCGCCATGCCGCAGGCCAGAATCACATCGGGCGCGGTTATGCTGGCAAACGCGTCATCCACCGCAATCGTGCGACCTTGCGCGTCCGCGACCGGCTTCCCGTCAGGGCTGACAATGGCGATCCTGAACCGGCTGGCTTCAATGCTGGCGGGCAGAAGCTGGTTGGTTATCCAGAACATATCCGCAAGCCCGCTAATCGCAGACATCATGCTGCCTGCCGTGGCCATTATCGCTATCTGCATTGTGGTTCTCCGCGTTATGTCTGATTTTGCCTGTTTAATGTCAAGTTCGCCATCTTACCACGCCAGAAACCCCTGATTACACTCTGCGCATGGTGTTTATAACTTCATCAATACGTGGCGGGAGAGAACATGCGGAACGCTTTTCGCAAAGGAAAACGGTTTATCACGGCGGCATCTTGTGCGGCCATGTTGAGCGTGATGTCGGCGCAGGTGGCCGCGCAGCCGATTAAAAATATTGTGTTGGTACACGGCGCGTTTACGGACGGCTCCAGTTGGGCCGCCGTGACCGAGCGCTTACAAAACATGGGCTACCACGTTTCGGCTGTACAAAACCCGCTGACCTCGCTGGATGATGATGTCGCCGCCACCGGGCGTGTGCTGGCACGCCAGCACGGCGATGTGCTGCTGGTCGGTCATTCGTGGGCCGGTGCCGTTATCAGCCAGGCCGGAAATAACAGCCACGTGCGTGGGTTGGTCTACCTTTCGGCGCTGGCACCGGCTACGGGGGAATCGGTGACGGATTTACTGGCGCGGCTTCACGCGCCAGTAAGCGGGTTCGCGCCGGATGCGCAAGGGCTGGTGTGGTTAGATGATGCCAGCCAGTTTCAACAGGTGATGGCGAACGATATTTCAACCAGCAATGTCCGGGCTCTGGCTGCGGTTTCACAACCGATCGCCCTCGCGGCATTTCAGGGAAAAATCACTCATGCCGCCTGGGAAAATAAACCGAGTTGGTATTTGCTGACCGAAAACGATCATGCTTTGTTACCCGCCGTTCAGCAGAAAATAGCCAGACAGATCCACGCCACGGTATATAGCGTTAACAGTTCACATTTGTCTATGGTTTCGCAACCCGAAGCGGTGGCGAAATTTATCGATACTGCTGCTAAATCCTTTAAATAACTGCTGTGTTTATTGTCGGAGAGTATGATGAAGATTCTGCATATTGATTCCAGTATTTCGGGTGACCATTCCGTCACTCGCGCACTTTCCGCTGACGTTATGCGGGAAATAAAAGCGCATTATCCGCAAGCGGAAATAACCTATCGCGATGTGGTTCGCGACGAAATAAACCATTTAACCGCAGATATTGCCGCCGGATTTCGCGTTGTTCCCGGCAGCCAACCGACAAGCGACAGGCAGCCGGAGCACCAGATTTCACAGCAACTGGTCGATGAATTCCTGGCGCATGACCTGATTGTTATCGCGGCGCCAATGTATAACTTCTCTGTTTCCAGTCAGTTAAAAGCCTGGCTGGACAGGCTTGCGCAACCGGGAAAAACCTTTCAGTACACCGCCACCGGGCCGGTTGGGCTGGCGGAGGGAAAACAGGTGTTGATTATTTCAGCCCGCGGCGGCTTTTATTTACAGCCGCCTTTTGATGGCATGGATTTCCAGGAGAAATATCTGCGTGCCTTTTTCGGTTTTCTGGGTATTGACGCTATTCATATTATCCGCGCGGAAGGTACCTCGAAAGGAGATGACATTAAACACCAGCAAATTGCCGCCGCGCGATCGGCGATAAATAACATTATTGCTGCGCTGCCATTACATTAATCTGCGGGGAATAAATTATGTTATATGCAATTACGCTTAGTTACGCCAGTGAACCGGATATTCTCGGTGCGTATGTTGATGCGCACAAATTGTGGCTGGGCGAGATGATCAAAAAAGGGCATATTATTTTCGCCGGGCCGCTGAAAAATAAACCGGGTGGATTTATCCTGGCGACGGCCAGCGACAGCCAGAGTCTGGAAAATGACATAGAACGCGATCCTTTTGTTAAATTTGGCCTGGTCAGCGTCGATATTGCGGTTATCGAGCCAGCTCTTTGCTCCGCGCATTTCCTGCGCGAATGGGCGGGGGAGGCAAAAGCGCTATAGCCTGACCGAAAACGGCAACAGGGAGGCTGCGGTCAGCCGCCTCCCTTGCGCATTGCAGGCCAGTCAGGATGGGTTACGCGCTGACAGGTTTCCCCGCGTCGGGCGCGCTGCCCCATGCCATATGGCGTTGCGGCATGGACATTTCTGACAAAATTATTATTTTCGCGTCATGTTTGCGTAAGTATCACTTCGCTAAGGTGAATGCTCCTGTTCTCAAGGAGGTTTCAACCATGGGTATGCAACACGCGGTGATTCTTGAGATCCAGCAATGGATTGACGATAACCTTGAAAGGCCGCTACGGATCGAGGATGTCGCCACGCGGGCGGGGTATTCGAAATGGCATCTTCAGCGCCTGTTCCAGCAAGTGATTCAGATACCGCTTGGCATCTATATCCGCGAGAAAAAGCTGGAAAGCGCCGCGCATGAACTGCTGGCGACTGAGCAGTCGATTATGGCTATCTCCACTAAATACGGTTATGACTCGCAGCAGACTTTTACACGCACCTTTACGCGCAAATACCAGATGCCGCCCGGCGTCTGGCGACGCCAGCATCAGCGCTAAGGAAAAAAGTCGTAATGAAAGGAAAACGTGCGGGAAAAGACGGTGAATAAAAGGCGGCCTGCGCCGCCTTTTTGCAGGTTCAGAACTGGTAAACCATACCCACTGCTACCACGTCATCGGTGTTGATACCGGCGGCGGTGGTGAATTTATCTTCATCAATCAGGTTGATTTTATAATCAACAAACATGTTGAAGTTCTTGTTGAAGTAATAGGTGGCACCGAGATCGACATATTTTTCGATATCCTGATCGCCATATTTATCGCCCGCGCTGTTGCTGCCAATATTCTTCCCTTTCAGCGCGTTATACGCCACGAATGGCTGCAAGCCAAAGTCGAACTGGTAGCTGGCGTACGCTTCAAAAATCTGTGATTCGTTAGCGTAGCCGTAGGCGGTCGTCGTATCGGAAGCACTGCCAAAACGCGAAGCGTTATAAGCCTGAGTAAACATCGCCGCCAGGTAGATATTATTGGCGTCATATTTAATTGCGCCAGAATAGGCTTCGGCGCGATCGCCATTACCGAGAATATTGGTGGCGGTATTTTGCTCTTCTGTCCGTTTGGCGCTGGTCATGGCACCAACAACGCTTACGCCCGCGCCAATGTTATATTCCACGGATAAGCCGTAGCCGTCGCCGTTCTGGCGTAATACATTTCGACCGGCGCCGGATTCGCCGCCGCCATCATTTTTGCCCTGGTACTGCAGGGAGAAATTCAGGCCGTCAACCAGACCGAAGAAATCCGTATTGCGGTAGGTCAGCATGCCGTTGCCACGGCTAAACATAAATTGGTCGGAACCGTATGTCATGCCATCGAATTCGGGCTGCATATCGGTATAACCGAGGGTGTCATATAAAACACCTTTGTTACGGCCATAATCCACTGAACCGTAATTGGCGAATTTTAACCCGGCGAAGCCATAACGCGTGCGTGGCGTATTGGTATCACCTTCCGATTTATTAGCGTCAATATGCATTTGCCACTGGCCGTAGCCGGTCAGTTGGTCATTAATTTGTGTTTCACCGCGAAAGCCAAGACGCATATAAGTCTGGTCGCCGTCCCAGCCGCTGTTATCAGAAAAATAATGTTCTGCTGATACCAAACCATATAAGTCTAACTTATTACCGTCTTTATTATATATTTCCGCCGCGTGTACTGACGAGCACAGTACCGCAGCAGAGACGAAAAGACTCAGTTGAGAGATTTTCATATAAATAAACCCTTGATGTTTGCCACTGTGTTTTTTAATAACAACAAGAATACACTGCCACTTATGAGAGTGGTTCATGGATTATTCAGGTTGCAGGATATTGTTTATCATCTGAGTTCTTCTGGTGTAAATATTTAAATTCTTTTTAGCACATATTGACAAATATCGGTTGGAACTTTTTTTGGGTTATTTTTAATCGCACAGATCGCTAATATCACTCGCGTTTGATCGGTTACCGTTAAGACGCTTTATTAACCTCATTGCATTTTTTGTGTCTACTGTTACTTTTTTCCCTATCCGGGGGTAATTCCCCCGGCTTTTATTGGCAAAAGGTGCGGTTAAATATGCAGGTTGATTAAGTGGTTATTTAAGGTGGGTAATAAAAGCAGATGTTTAATTATTAAATATCTGCCGCTGCTGCATGGTTAATTTTAATGGTGTTCAGTGCGTTTATGCGTGGTGAATAATAAAGCGTATTGATTAAGTAATATGGTTCATTGCGGTTATGAATGTGGCTCATTAAAAAGAAGGCGCTGGCGCTTATTAACATAAAAAGAGGTGACCTGCTTCACGATCAGAGCCCTTTTATTGCGGGATTAGTGAATTATAGACATATATTAAAACGCAGCCGAAGTGTAGCATAAACGCTATTTTCATGGTCTGGTCACGGGGCGGAAATGCTGAAAGATAATTTTAATGATCTTTTCTATTTAATTGTGGTGGCCCGCGAACGTAGCTTTACTCGCGCGGCAGCAAAATTAGGTGTCTCGCAATCGGCGCTCAGCCATGCTATTCGCGGGCTGGAAGAGCGTCTGCAAATTCGTCTGCTTACCCGTACTACGCGCAGCGTCGCGCCAACGGATGCAGGCGAGGCATTAATTAATAGCATTGGCCCGCGCTTTAAAGAGATTGAGGAAGAACTCATTGCCTTAACCGATATGCGCGATCGCGTGGCTGGCAATATCCGCATCACGCTTGGCGAGCACGCATTGCATTCGACGGTGTGGCCAGCCATTAAGCCTTTTTTAGACGCTTACCCTGATGTGAAAGTGGAATTAACTATCGATAACACCCTGACGGATATTGTCAGTGAGCGCTACGATGCCGGTATTCGCCTTGGTGAACAGGTTGCCAGAGATATGGTCGCGGTGCGAATTGGCCCCGACTGGCGCATGGTGGTTGTGGGCTCGCCGGGCTATTTTTCCCGTCATGGTAAACCGCAAACGCCGCATGACTTACAGCAGCACAACTGTATTAATATGCGTCTGCCGACGCTTGGCGGGCTGTATGCCTGGGAGTTTTCCAGAGACGGCCAGCCAATGCGCGTGCGCGTGGAAGGGCAATTAACCTTTAATAACCTGGCTTCCAGAGTCGAAGCGGCAACCAGCGGTATGGGGCTGGCGCTGGTACCGGAAGATTGCGTGGCGCAGGCTGTTAGCGAAGGCAAACTTGAAACGGTGCTCGACGACTGGTGTGAACCATTCCCCGGCTATTACCTCTATTATCCCAGCCGTAAACAGCACACTGCCGCGTTTAGCTTACTGATTGACGCGCTGCGTTATGCTTAATTATCTGGCCTTACAGGGCGGAGTAATCTACCGCGAGGTGTTGCTGAAAAAACGTCTCCCGGCAATACAGCGTCAGCACCTTTTCCGGCGGGATAAGATACCCTTTCCCGGCCACGCGCAGAATAAAGTCGTCGGGCAAACCGAATACCGCCAGTTTACGCTTCAGGTTGTTCATCACTTGCCACAGCCGCTGGCTTGAGCAACTCAATCCATTATTTTCCCATACCTGAATCTGCAGCGTTTTGTCGGCCACAATATTCCCCACAGCGTGCGCCAGCAGATAGGTCAGCAGGTTGCTCATGGTATTACGTAAATATGTGCAGCTACCGGGGATCGCGCAGGTCGTCAGACTTTGCTTATAAGGCACGAATTCCACCTGATATTCGTTACCGAGGCGATATCCATATACCGTTAACTTTTCCATGATGTGCGTCCAGTGATCAGCCGAGTGAAACAAAGTAGCGGTGTAAGTAACACCCTACTGATTAAATCGGCTTTCCGGCGCGAAAACTGAAATGCTTAGCTGACGTCTGACGGGATAGCGTTGGTCCATTTGGTGGCGGCTTTAATCAGCTCTGCCACCATGCTGCGGTTAAAACCCAGCCGGTGACCGAGCGCGCTGACCTCTTCCCAGTTGTGATTTTCGTACAGCTCAATCAGTTGCAGGTAAGGGTAGAGCGGGCCTTTTTGCTCTTTAAGCGCCATCATGACGCTGGCGGAAATATCAATCTGGCTTAATAAATCTGCCATCGGCATTTCAAAAATCCTGTCGAGCTGTGAAAACAGACCGACGATAAACGCGTCATCGGCTGAGTGACGGCTGATGGAGTGCGCCGAGGCCAGTTCGCAAAACTTGGCGCGGATCAGGCTCTGGTAGTAAATGTCGTCGGTCTTTACTTTGTTGACCGAGGTCAGGCAGGAAACCAGCACAAAGCGGCGTAACTCATTGGTGCCAAGGTAAAAAATAACGTCCTTTAACGACTGGCTTCGGAAGTTTTTAATCCCGCGCGCGTTGAAGACAATATTTTGTGCATAGCGCATGATCTTAAACGACAGCGCCAGATCCTGTTTCAGCAGGGCTTCGATTCGGCCAAAATCCGGCGAGTCGGCATTCACCTCTTTCATCAGTTTTAAGGTGATTTCCTGATTCTGAAACAGTTTATTGGCTGAATGGATCACCGGCTTGCTGAAAAAATGCCCCTGAAACAGCGTACAACCCATATTACGGAAACACTCATACTCTTCCTGGGTTTCCACCTTTTCGGCAAGAAATATGGTGTCTTTCAGCAAATGGGCTTTGGCATTGATATAGCCGCTGATCTCGTCCGGCGTATTTTCCCGCACGTCGAATTTGATAATGCTGATATAAGGTAAAAACGCGTTCCAGGTGTCACCTAACGCGAAGTCATCCAGCGCGATACGAAAGCCGTGCGCAGAGAGTTTTTTTACCGTGTTGAGCAACTGAGGCGTGGGTTTGGCGGTTTCGAGGATTTCCACAATCACGCGGTCTTTCGGCAACGTTTCCGCCATCCCTTGTATCAGCAGTTCATAGGGGAAGTTAACGAAGATCGCGCTGTACTCTTTCAGACGGCCCAGCGGTGCGCCCAGAAACTGTTCGACAATAATTTGGGCAGTGGCGTACTCCGGCGTAACGTCGGGAAACCGGTTCGTCATACTGTCTCTGAACAACAACTCGTAACCGACTGTGTTCATATTTGCATCAAAAATCGCCTGCCGGGCGACAAAAGAGAACATGCGATACTCCACTTACAGATGCCTGCAAATCTTAAAATAGTCGGTAAAACGCAAATCTGAACCGGTCAATCCGCACCATTTTTACGCTGGGTAAAATGGAAGCCTGGACGAAAACGGGAAAGACGCAAGTCGGACTTAAGGAAGGCAGTATCTTTTGTAAACGTCTGAAGGATTTAAGTCAAATTCCGAATGGCGCAATCATAACGCATTGCCTCTTTTATCGACAATGGCGGCGAAAAATTCATCAATTTTGCGCTCGCATCGCGATACGCGTCACGCTTCGTCTGTTTTCTGCGGCTCGAAAATTGTTAGCGCCTGCTGATGAGTGACCGTCGTCACGCGGGTTTCCGGGAGGATCCGGCAAATTATGATGAGCATCAAAAAACCGAAAATTGCAACCAAAAGACTATTGTTCAGAACATTCCGATGGACTATTGTGGTCTCACCCCATAAAGAGCTAACGCCACCTAAGAGTGAGTGCCGGAGATAAGCGCCGGGCGGGGTAAAACGATTAAACACCCAGGAAAAAAGAATAAAAGCAGGCCCCGGCATTTATGCCGGGGCGTTTTATTTTGTGGCTCAGAACACTCCAGATTTAATCCCGGTCGATGGCAAACGGCTGCCAGGCCTGGCGCACCGGCATCACTTCTACACGGTTAATATTCATATGATCCGGCAGGGTGGCGATGTAGAGCATCTGCCCGGCAATATCCTGCGCGCTGAGTGGCGTCGTGCCGCGATACAAATTATCAGACGCCGCTTTGTCGCCTTTGGTGCGTACGAGGGTAAATTCCGTTTCGGCAATCCCCGGCGCAAGATCGGTTACCCGCACGCCCGTTCCCAGTAAATCGCAGCGCAGGTTGTAGCTAAACTGCTTCACAAAGGCTTTGGTCGCACCATACACATGGCTGCCAGGGTAGGGCCACTGCCCGGCGATAGAGCCAATATTGATAATCGATGCCCCCGCACCGTGTGCAATTAGCGTGGGCAGCAGCGCGTGTGTCACGTTAACCAGCCCGGTAACATTGGTGTCGATCATCGTTTGCCAGTCCTGCAACTCCACTTTCTGGGCGGGCTGTGGGGCGAGCGCCAGTCCGGCGTTGTTGATAAGCGTCGTGATATCGGCAAATGCTGCAGGCAGTTCGGCCACCGCTTTTTTTACCGCGGCGCTATCGCGGACATCGAGTTCAATAATGTGCACCGGCACCTTGCCATGCAGGCGTTCTTTTAGGTTTTCCAGACGCGTAAGCCGACGCCCGCTCAATACCAGCGCCCATCCGGCGTCGGCAAAAACCTGCGCCGCCGCTTCGCCAAATCCGGAGGTCGCGCCGGTAATGAACACCACGTTTTTCGCTGCCATTGTTCTCTTCTCCTGTGCAGGGTTATTGCGCCACTATAAAAATCCTCACGCCTGCCAGACAGTGCCAGTTACGCCACTGACGTGTGACACGGGTGTCACATCCCGCGAAGCCGACTGGCTCTACCCGCCTCTTTATGGCGCGCAGCATGATGCAGACAACAACAACGGCATGAGAGGATCTGGCATGAAACTGGCACTTCACAACGAGATGGCGATAACGAACGACGACGTGCGTCAACTGGACCGGTCATATGTGTTTCATTCATGGTCGATGCAGGGCAACCTCAACCCGATGGTGATTGCCGGGGCGCAAGGCTGCGAGCTGTGGGATTACGACGGTAACCGCTACCTCGATTTCAGCAGCCAGTTAGTGAACGTCAATATTGGTTATCAACACCCGCGCGTGCTGGCGGCGATGAAAGCGCAGCTGGAAACGCTGGTAACCATTGCGCCGGCCACCGCCAACCTGGCGCGTGGCGAAGCGGCAAAACGCATTGTGGAGCTGGCACCGGAAGGCTTCAGCAAAGTCTTTTTCACCAACGCCGGGGCGGATGCCAACGAAAACGCCATTCGCATGGCACGGCTGTACACCGGGCGTGACAAAATTTTCTCTGCCTATCGCTCTTATCACGGCAACACCGGCAGCGCCATTGCGGCGACCGGCGACTGGCGACGTGTGCCAAATGAGTATTCGCGCGGGCATGTTCACTTCTTTAACCCGTACCTGTATCGCAGCGAATTTAATGCCGCCAGTGAAACCGAAGAGTGCGAGCGCGCGCTGGCGCATCTGCGCCGCATGATTGAGTGCGAAGGGCCGTCGTCGATTGCGGCGATCCTGCTGGAGTCCATTCCCGGCACGGCGGGCATTCTGGTGCCGCCAGCCGGGTATATGCAGGGCGTGCGCGCGCTGGCGGATGAGTTCGGCATTGTGCTGATCCTTGATGAAGTGATGGCCGGTTTTGGCCGTACCGGTAGCTGGTTTGCTTTCGAACAGGATGGCATCGTGCCGGATCTGATCACCTTCGCCAAAGGGGTGAATGCGGGCTATGTGCCGGCGGGCGGTGTGCTGATTTCCGCGCCGATTGCTCACTACTTTGACGACCATTTCTTCGCCGGTGGGCTGACATATTCCGGGCATCCGCTGGCGATGGCGGCGATTGTCGCCACGCTTGATGCGATGAAAGAGGAGAACGTGGTGCAGAATGCGGCAGAGATCGGCAACGGCGTTCTGCGCCCTGCGCTGGAGGCTCTGGCAGCAAAACATCCGCTGATTGGCGAGGTACGCGGGCGCGGCATGTTCCAGGCGCTGGAGCTGGTGAGCAACCGCAAAACCAAAACGCCTTTAGCCGCGACAGAGATGGCTGCGATCAAGGCGGCGCTAACAGGAGCCGGAATGTTAACTTTTGTTGTTGAAAACCGCATTCATGTGGTGCCACCTTGCATAATGAGCGCGAAAGAAGTCCAGCAGGGAATGGCCATTTTTGACCAGGTTTTGGCTCAATTTGGCCACTTTAGTCAGTAAGTGTAAAGGCATCAGACTATTCTGATGCCAAATCTGGTCAGTCCTCTGATTTCAAAGAGATTTTTCTCCACTTACCCCCCAATTTTAGGCACTATATTCCGGGCTTAACTGCTGTTAAAACACTCTTTTTCTGTTTAACTTTTTTACCTGGGAGAAAAAAGTGCCGGAATTGAATCATTATGGTCAAACCGTCGGTGACATGTTGCCGCATTGGCACGGCGTCCAGCCGCTGCCGCGCAGCATGTTGCACGGACAATACTGTCGGCTGGAACCGCTTGACGCCAGGGTACACACGCACGATCTTTTGCGCGCTTACTCGCAGGCGGAAAACGAGAGCGACTGGACATGGCTGGCGGGTGAGCGCCCACAAACCGTGGACAGTATGGCGCAATGGGTGGTGGGTAAAATGATCGACACCACCATCGCGCCTTTCGCCGTGGTGGAGTGTGCCAGCGGTGAGGCGCTCGGCGTTGTCGCCTGGCTTGCCATCAACACACAAAATGGCTCGGTGGAAATCGGCCATGTCACCTGGTCACCGCGCATGAAAAATAGCGTGCTGGGAACGGAAGCCATCTGGTTGATGCTGCGCCACGCGTTTGCCTGCAACTACCGCCGCGTAGAGTGGAAGTGTGACACGCTCAACGTTGCTTCCCGCCGCGCTGCCGAACGTCTCGGCTTTAGCTGGGAAGGGCGTTTTCGCCAGCATATGGTGCGTAAAGGGCGCAACCGCGATACCGACTATTTATCCATGCTGGATAGCGAATGGCCGCAGCGCGACGCGGCGATTTCCGCCTGGCTGGCGGCCAGTAACTTTGACGAGCAGGGCAGGCAAAAACAAAAACTCAGCGCCTTCTTTGCTCCCTCGTCATCTTAATGAACGTGGCATCGGTATCCGCCGATGCCCCCGCTTTACCCCTTCCGCGCGCCACGCAATTCGACATCTTTTACCGGGGGAAACGCCTGCCAAATTACCACTTTACTTCCGTTTCAAAAGTTAAGCCACGGTAAACTACGTGTTATCACCATTTCAATAGAAAGGTTGTTGCCTTACTTCTTTTTATTCTTAATTAACCCGGAAACTTAGCCGATGGGGTTTATGACAGCGAGGAGATCGCTGCTTTAAAACGTTATTTCACAACTATTTACCGGGGTTTTTTATGCACTTTATTCGAAATTTAAAAATCAAGGTCGCAATGCTGGCGATCCTGGTCATTTTCACTTTGCTCTGGGGCGGTGTCTCGTTTTATTCGTTACATGCGTTGAGCGCCTTAACCGATGAAGTGGAACTCACCAACGTTCAGCAAATTAACGGCGACATCATCAACAACGCCAGCGATCGCTATTACCAGGTCAAACTGCTGATGGACCGCGCGCTGGTTTTCCAGGCCAATAACGATACGCAAAACTACCAGCAAACCCTCGATCGTATCGGCAAAGATATCGATTTTCTGCAAAACGGTCTGAATCAGTTCAAAGTGACCGATCATGCGAATATCAGCACCGAGGCCATCGATAATATCTATAACAGCTCGTTGAACCTGTTTAATCAGGCCATTACGCCGATGTTCGCCGCCGTTAAAGCCGACAATGCCGAGAGTTATAACCAGTTGTCGAAAGCGCAGTTCAGCCCGCTGCGCAGCGGATTCTCACAGGCGATCGTCGCGTATAACCAGCAAATTCACGAGCTGAAATCCGCCGCTAACGCGCGTATTGCCAGTTGGGTTTCGCTGACGCGCGCCATCATTATCATCGCCATGATCATTGGCCTGGCGATGCTGGTGATGTCCGAGCGTTACCTGGCGCTGTGCCTGGCGCGCTCGCTGGAGTGGGTTAAGCAACATCTGCAGGTGTTGTCGGTGGGCAAGCTGGATAAGCCGACAAAAGATCTGGGCAACAACGAAGTGGGGCAACTGATTCCCTATCTGGAAACTATGCAGAACAACTGGGTGAACACCGTTACGCAGATCCGTAACAGCGCGGGTGAAATTTACCAGGGGGCGAGCGAAATTGCGTCCGGTAACACCGATCTCTCTTCGCGCACAGAAGAACAAGCCGCCGCGCTGACGCAAACCGCCGCCAGCATGGAGGAGCTGAGCGCGGTGGTCAAACAGAACGCCGACAACGCCAGCGAAGCCAGCAACCTTGCACACGTGGCGTCAGCCGCCGTGAACAAAGGGGAAGAGCGCGTGCAGGCGGTCATCGCCAGCATGAAAAATATCACCAACAGTTCGCAGAAAATCACCGACATCATTAACGTCATCGACAGCATTGCGTTCCAGACCAATATTCTGGCACTCAACGCCGCCGTTGAAGCGGCGCGTGCCGGTGAGCAAGGGCGCGGGTTCGCGGTGGTCGCCAGCGAAGTGCGTAATCTGGCGCAGCGAAGCGCTGGAGCCGCGAAAGAGATCAAAGTGCTGATTGATGAGTCGGTCACGAACGTCAATAACGGTTTTGACCAGGTGACGTTGACCAGCGAATCGATGGACAACATCCTGCGTTCCGTCACCAGCGTAACGGATATCATGGGCGAGATCGCCTCGGCGTCCGTGGAGCAGAGCAAAGGGATTAGTCAGGTTGGCACGGCGATTTCGCAAATGGACAGCGTGACCCAGCAGAACGCCGCGCTGGTGGAAGAATCTTCCGCCACTTCCGCTTCGCTGGAGCATCAAGCGTTCCAGTTAACGGAAATTGTCTCGGTGTTTAAACTGCCAGGCGATGCAGAGCAGGGGACTACCGGCAAACCATCAGCGGCTGCGCCAAAAGCGGGGAAAGCCTTGCGCCGACCTGCGCTTGCAGGCGGCAGCAAAGCGCCGGAGCATGACTGGGAAGCGTTCTGATAAACCCCGCCCGGCGGCATTGTCCGGGCAATAGATAAATCTGGCACGCGCACCGTTTCAGGTGGCGTGCCGTTTTCATTTTACCATCGCTTGATAACGTAAGTGCCCTTCTCCCCGTGGGGAAGCGGGGGATCTTCCGGCGGGGGAGAGGGCGGACAGCGGTTAGAAGCGGGTGTTTACCCCCATATACCAGGTGCGGCCCGACTCGTTATACGTTGCGGCACCCGCGCCGTACATCCAGTTTGCGCCGCCGCCGGTGGTCTGGGCGTTACCTTCACGCCAGTGACGTTTATCGAACACGTTACTGACACCGCCCGTCAGGCTGACGTTTTTGGTCACGTCCCAGGTGCCACTCAGGCCAACGATGCTGTACGGGCTCACTTCGTTGGTGGCGGAACCGGTGACGCGGTTACCTTTGTAGTCATATTTCTTCGGCTGCTGTTTACCGTACCAGGTAAAGGTGGATTGCAGCGAAACATCCTGAGTAACCTGCCAGCTCAGCGTGGAGTTCCAGGTATATGCAGGAATGATCGACAGACGCTCACCGGTGGTTTTGTTTTTGCTTTGCAGCATGTAGGTGACATTGTTGGTCCAGTTTACCGTCTCGCTTACCGGTACATTCAACGCACCTTCTAACCCTTCCACCACTGCTTTCGGCACGTTATCCCACTGGTAGATATAGGTGTTCAGGTTTGAGTTGCCGCTCTTGATGGAGGTTTGCCCAACCGGCGAGTAGCCTGACTCAATCTTGTTGCGGTAGTCGTTACGGAACCAGGTGACACCCGCCAGCCAGCCGTCACGTTTGAACTCCAGACCAATCTCTTTGTTGATGCTGGTCTCCGCTTTCAGATCGTCGTTACCTTGCAGATAACAGCCGATGTCTCGGCCGTTAGCATCCACGGTGACCGCGTAGCAACCCTGACCACGGCTGTAGAGAATGTAGTTCGGGTTGGTCTGGTACAGGCTTGGTGCTTTGTACGCGCGGGCGATGC
The DNA here is from genome assembly GCF_027109175.1 of Kosakonia sp. SOY2. Classification (NCBI taxonomy): domain Bacteria; kingdom Pseudomonadati; phylum Pseudomonadota; class Gammaproteobacteria; order Enterobacterales; family Enterobacteriaceae; genus Kosakonia; species Kosakonia sp. SOY2. The sequence goes on along the minus strand of NZ_JAPVXH010000001.1, from coordinate 2,315,526 downwards.
CCATTTTCAGGGTGAAATCGTCGCCGAGGCCCTGAGACAAGTTCAGCGACGGGCTCCAGTTGTTGCCAACAATCGTGTGGTGATCAAAGCGCAGCGCCGGAGTGAGCATGGTGCTGTCGGTCAGCTCAATGTTGTCTTCGGCAAACACCGAGAAGATATCGGCATTGGAGTAAGGACTACGACCGGTGCTGCTGTAACCCGGAATATTGCCGCCCATAAAGGTCTGGGTATTCGAGGTGGAATCTTTCATGCTCTGGTGATCCCACTCGGCGCCGAGCGTCAGGTTCTGCTTGAATAGCAGTTCAAACGGTACGCTCGCTTCGCTGTGCAGCAACAGATCGCTGTAGTCGATATCAGAGAATTTTTGCGCGTTGAACAGGCCTTCCGTACCGCCCGCCAGCCCTTCCGGGATGCGTGAGTTACGGGTGTGTTCATAACGCACCCAGTTGTTGGTGGTGACGCCATTATCCCAGCCGCCGGTCCAGGTCGCCGAGTAGTTCTGGCGATAGAGGCGGTTGGTCTCTTTGCCATAGTTTTCATTGACGTAGTTATTGGTACTGCTGTCGTTGTTGGTGTTCTGCGTATCGCCCGCGTAGAGGTTGCCCTGGCGGCTGTAACCGGCCTGCAACTCCAGCGCCTGCATCGGGGCAAAATCCCAGCGCACAACGCCGGTAATGTCTTTGTTGATTGAACCTTCACGGCCGGCAACGACGGTGTTGGCGTAAGTGCCGGTGCGTTCCGACTGGTGATCTTTGTTGATGTCCTGCGCGTCGGCCTGGGTTTTGGCGAGGTTGCCGTACAGGCGGAAGCTAACATCGCCACCGAGCGGGCCGCTCAGGCTGAAGTTGGTGCGTTTGGTTGACCCTTCATCTTTGTGTTCCGGCGCGTTGAAATAGGTATTCCACGAGCCGTGCCATTCGCCAGTATTCTCTTTTTTGGTGATGATATTCACCACACCGCCCGCCGCGCCGTTACCGTAGCGCGCCGCCGCCGGGCCGCGAATCACTTCGATACGCTCGATCATCTCCGGCGGCACCCAGTTGGTGTCGCCCCGGCTGTCGCGCTCGCCGCGCCAGCCAAGACGCACGGAGTTACGGCTGGTGACCGGTTTGCCATCCACCAGAATCAGCGTGTTCTCCGGACCCATGCCGCGTATGTCGATCTGGCGGTTGTTCCCGCGCTGACCGCTGGTGGCGTTACCGGTTAAGTTCACGCCGGGCATGGTACGGATAATTTCGGAGACATCACGGGAAGGCGGGTTCTTACGAATTTCGTCTGCCGTGATGGTGGAAACGCCCGGTGCCTGCAAATTTTGCTGCTCAGCCGTGACAACAATTGTCTCTTCGCCAGAAGCGGTGCGGGTTTCTGCCGCCAACGCTGGCACAGCAACGCCGTAGATCCCCAGATTGACCAGAACGGCCAGGGATTTGATTTTGTTATTCATTTTTTACCTGCATTTCGTCGCCGCATCCCCGGCAATTCCTTTCCCAGGGGAGAGGAGGCGGCATGATGAAGCCAGCTCGTAGCGAGGCGCTCACTCCTGAGAAAATTCGCCCACGGCGGCCGTTTTAAGTGAAAGACGCGCTTCCCACAGCGCGCCAACACGCTATTGCAAATGAAAATAATTATCAATAATATTATCGATATTTTTTGATCTGCAAGCAAAAATTTCCACAGCATATTTGAGGTGAAAGCCGTGACGTCAACAACGGGAAGTGATGCCTGGTGGGAGTCGAAACAGGGGCCCGAATGGGTCAAAAACGCGCAGGGAAATTATGAGGTCACTTTCTGGTGGCGCGATCCCGCCGGGACAGAAGCAACCTCCCGCGTGCGCCAGGTGTGGATCTACATTACCGGCGTGACCGATCACCATCAAAAATCGACGCCGCAATCGCTGACGCGCATTGCCGGAACCGATGTCTGGTACTGGAAAACCACGCTTGCCGCCAGCTGGCGCGGCAGCTACTGCTTGATTCCTTCGCAAAACAGCGACGATTTCGCCGCCGACGTTTTCACGCTTACGCCGCCGGATCGCACCGCGCTGCGCGAAGGCTGGCGAAAACTATTGCCGCGCGCAATTGCCGATCCGCTCAATCCGCAAAGCTGGCGCGGCGGGCGTGGCCATCCCGTTTCGGCGCTGGAAATGCCCGATGCACCGTTACAGCCTGGCTGGCGCGAAACGGATACGCCATTCAACGAACCGCAACACCTGCAATGGCGCAGTACGCGCCTGAACAACACGCGCCGCGTCTGGGTTTACACTACCGGCAACAGCCATAGCGCTGAACGCCCGCTGGCGATCCTGCTCGACGGGCAGTTTTGGGCGCAAAGTATGCCGGTATGGCCTGCGCTGGCTGCATTGACCAACACCGGGCAATTGCCGGACGCGGTGTATGTACTGATTGATGTGATTGATAACGCCCACCGCAGCCAGGAGCTGCCGTGCAATGCCGATTTCTGGCTGGCGGTACAGGACGAGTTATTACCGCAGGTCCGTGCCATTGCGCCGTTCAGCGACAGCGCGGATCGCACCGTGGTGGCCGGGCAGAGTTTTGGCGGCCTGTCGTCACTTTATGCCGCGCTGCACTGGCCGCAGCGGTTTGGCTGCGTGTTGAGCCAGTCCGGATCGTTCTGGTGGCCGCATCGCGGCGGCGAGCGTGACGGCATCATTATCGAACAACTTAAAAACGGTGAGTTGAACCCGCAGGGCCTGCGCATTGTGCTGGAGGCCGGGGTGCGCGAACCACTGATTTTTCGCGCCAACGAGGCGCTTCTTCCCCTGTTACAACGCACACAGCAGTCGGTTTTCTGGCGTCAGGTTGACGGCGGACACGATGCGCTTTGCTGGCGCGGCGGGCTGACCTCCGGGCTTATCACCCTCTGGCAGCCGCTTACCCGCGCCCGTTAATCGCACCTTTCTATGACAGGAGTTTGCTATGGAATTCACCAACCCCTTCGATAACCCGCAAGGGCAATTTTATATTCTGCAAAATACCCGGCGGCAGTTCAGCCTGTGGCCCGCGCAGTGCGCGCTTCCCGCAGGCTGGAACGTAGTGTGCGAGCCGCAACCGCAGGACGACTGCAACGCCTGGCTGGCGGCAAACTGGCAAACATTAACCCCGGCGCACCATGCGCAATGAGGAGCGGAAAATGACCCAACGTTTACCGCTAGTCGCCGCACAGCCGGGGATCTGGATGGCGGAAAAACTCTCCACGCTGCCCAACGCCTGGAGCGTGGCGCACTATGTTGAACTGAAGGGCGATATCGACGCCGCACTGCTGGCTCAGGCGATTGCCAGCGGTTTGTCGCAGGCCGATACGCTGCGTATGCGCTTTGAAGAGGAGAACGGCGAAGTGTGGCAGTGGGTCGACGAGGCTCATGTCTTTGCCCAGCCGGCGATCGTCGATTTGCGTGACAGCCGCCAACCGCACGCTGCTGCATTACAGATAATGCAGGCCGACCTGGCGCAAAACCTGCGCGTGGAGAGTGGTAATCCGCTGGTTTGCCACCAACTGTTACGCGTGGGCGAGCAGCACTGGTACTGGTATCAGCGTTATCACCATTTACTGGTTGATGGCTTCAGTTTTCCGGCCATTACCCGCCAGATTGCCGCCATTTACAGCGCATGGCGACGCGGTGAGGCAACACCGGCATCGCCCTTTACGCCGTTTGCCGGGGTGGTGGAAGAGTATCAGCGCTACCGTGAAAGCGATGCCTGGCAGCGTGACCGCGCTTTTTGGGCACAGCAGCGCAGCGCGTTACCCTCTCCGGTCTCCCTTTCCGACACGCCACTGCCGGGGCGCGCGGCAACAACCGATATTTTACGTCTCAACGTGGCGATGGATGCCGGGGCATTTCGCCGCGTAACCCAGGCTTTTAGCCACCATTCACCCGCCGATCTGGCGCTGGCGCTGGCCGCACTGTGGCTTGGTCGGCTATGCGGACGCACCGACTATGCCGCCGGGTTTATCTTTATGCGCCGCATGGGTTCGGCGGCGTTAACTGCTACCGGGTCGGTGCTTAACGTACTGCCGCTGGGCATTCATCTGGATGGTACTCAAACGCTCTCCGCGCTGGCGACAACGCTTGCGGGCAGCCTGAAAGCGATGCGTCGCCACCAGCGTTATGACGCCGAGCAAATTGTGCGTGACGTCGGGCGTGCAGCGGGCGACGAGCCGCTGTTCGGCCCGGTATTTAACGTCAAAATGTTTGATTATCTGCTGGATGTTGATGGCATTAAAGGCACCACGCACACGCTGGCGACCGGCCCCGTGAACGATCTGGAAATCGCTCTGTTCCCGCACGAAGAGGGCGGGTTGTCGCTGGAAGTGCTGGCGAACCGCAGCCGTTATGATGAATCCACCTTAAAAACACACGTCGGGCGGCTGGCGCATCTGCTCGGGCAGTTTGCCGAAAATCCACATCTGCGCTGCGGTGATGCTGAGTTGCTCTTATCGCCAGAAGCGCAGCGGCTGGCAGACATTAACGATACCGGCAAGATACTGCCGACTACCACCTTAAGCGCGTTGGTTGCCGCGCAGGCGGCGAAAACGCCGGAAGCACCCGCGCTGGCAGATGCGCAGTGGCAATTTAGCTATCGCGAAATGCGCGAGCAGGTTGTGGCGCTGGCGCACCAGCTTCGCCAGCTTGGTGTTCAGCCCGGCGACAGCGTGGCGGTGGCGCTGCCGCGCTCGGTGTTCCTGACGCTGGCGCTGCACGGCATTGTCGAAGCAGGTGCCGCCTGGCTACCGCTGGATACCGGTTACCCGGACGAGCGGCTGAAAATGATGCTAGACGATGCCAAGCCGCGTCTGCTGATCACTGCGCAGAACCAACGGGCGCGCTTTGCCGATATTCCCGCGCTTCGTCATTTCTGCTACGAAGCCCCGCTGGAAACTCACGGCAGTGACGCGCTCAATCTGGCGCGTCCGGAGCATACCGCGTACATCATTTTCACCTCTGGCTCCACCGGGCGGCCAAAAGGGGTGATGGTCGGGCAAACCGCCATCGTCAACCGTCTGCTGTGGATGCAGGAAAGCTACCCGCTCACCGCGCAGGATGTGGTGGCGCAGAAAACGCCGTGCAGTTTTGACGTGTCGGTGTGGGAGTTCTGGTGGCCGTTTATCGCCGGGGCAAAGCTGGTAATGGCGGAACCGGATGCGCACCGCGATCCACAAGCGTTGCAGGACTTCTTTACCCATTACGGCGTGACCACCACGCATTTTGTGCCGTCGATGTTGGCCGCGTTTGTCGTCTCACTCACGCCGGAAAGCGCAAAGCGCAGTTGCCGCACGCTAAAACAGGTGTTCTGTAGTGGCGAAGCGCTGCCTGCCGAGCTCTGTCGCGAATGGCAGCAGCTGACTGGCGCGCCACTGCATAATTTATACGGCCCGACGGAAGCGGCTGTGGATGTGAGCTGGTATCCGGCTTATGGCGAAGCGCTGGCGGGTGTACGCGGCAACAGCGTGCCGATTGGTTTCCCGGTCTGGAACACCGGGCTGCGCATTCTGGACGCGATGATGCGTCCGGTGCCGCCGGGCGTGGCGGGCGATCTCTACCTCACCGGCATCCAACTGGCGCAGGGCTATCTTGGTCGCCCGGATCTCACCGCCAGCCGCTTTATCGCCGATCCGTTTGCCGCAGGCGAACGCATGTATCGCACCGGTGATGTCGCGCGCTGGCTGGAAAATGGCGCGGTTGAATACCTCGGGCGCAGCGACGACCAGCTGAAAATTCGCGGTCAGCGCATTGAATTAGGTGAAATCGACCGTGCCATGCTGGCGCTGCCAGACGTGGCTCAGGCGGTATCGCATGCCTGTGTCTTCAATCAGGCTGCCGCCAGCGGCGGCGATGCACGCCAGTTAGTCGGTTATGTGGTTTCTGCCTCCGGACAGCCGCTGAAGACAACGGCGCTACTGGCGCAACTGCGTGAGCAACTGCCGCCGCATATGGTGCCGGTGTTGCTGGTGCAACTGGACGCGTTGCCGCTGAGCGCCAACGGTAAACTCGACAGAAAAGCGTTACCACTGCCTGAACTGGCGGTGCAGCAGGGCGGCCGCCCGCTCAACGCCGGTATGGAAACGCTGATCGCGCAGGCATTTTCCGGTTTGCTCGGATGCGAAGTGAACGACGCGCAGGCGGATTTCTTCGCGCTCGGTGGGCATTCGTTGCTGGCGATGCGCCTGGCGGCGCAACTGAGCCGCGAGTGCGAACGGCAGGTCACGCCAGGGCAAATCATGGTCGCTTCCACGGTAGAAAAACTTGCCGTATTGCTCGAACAGGCGCTTTCGGCGGAGCAGACCGGGCGGCTGGGGCTGGAAACCTTGCTACCATTGCGGCAAAGCGACGGGCCGACCCTCTTTTGCTTCCATCCGGCGTCCGGTTTTGCCTGGCAGTTTAGCGTGCTGGCCCGTCACCTTGCGCCGCGCTGGTCGATCACCGGTATTCAGTCACCTCGACCGGATGGCCCTCTGCAACGAGCCGCGACGTTAGACGAAGCCTGTGAGCAACACCTGGCGACGCTACTTGCGCAGCAGCCGCACGGGCCGTATTACCTGCTCGGGTATTCGCTCGGCGGCACGTTAGCGCAGGGCATTGCCGCGCGTCTGCGGCAGCGGGGTGAGGACGTGGCGTTCCTCGGGCTGCTCGATACCTGGCCGCCGGAAACGCAAAACTGGGCAGAGAAAGAGGCAAACGGGCTGGACCCGGAAGTGCTGGCAGAGATTGAACGCGAGCGTCAGGCGTTTCTCGCCGCGCAGCAGGGGCAAGCCTCCGGCGAGCTGTTCTCCGTTATCGAGGGCAACTATGCCGATGCGGTTCGCTTGCTGACCACCGCCCACAGCCTGCCATTTGACGGGAAAGCAACGCTGTTTGTCGCCGGGCGCACCTTACCCGCAGGCACCGATCCGCACACAACCTGGGCACCGTGGGTTCGTGAACTGGAGGTTTACCGTCAAGATTGCGCTCACGTTGAGATTATCTCGCCGCAGGCGTTTGAGCATATTGGGCCGGTGTTAAGGGAAATTTTGGGGGAATAGGGAAAGACCCGACGCTTCTGCATTTATAAGGGGCATACAGGCCCCTTTGTCCTGTTTCTGCGCCTGTTGAACCGCTGAAACAGGATACGTCTGGTGAACGGAACACAACCGTCACCACACCAAATATCGGGTAAACATCACCCGCAATGCATTTATCTGCCGCTACGCCCGAGCGGCACCACCAGCGGGGTATGGGCGATGGGATCGTCAATGATCATGCAGCGCATACTGTACACCGCCTCAATCAGCTCAGCGGTCACAATCTCTTTTGGCGCGCCCTGCGCCACAATTTTGCCGTCGCGCAGCGCAATCAGATGCGTGGCGTAGCGGCAAGCCTGGTTCAAATCATGCAGCACTGCCGCCAGCGTGTAGCCCTGCTCGCGATTCAGCTCACTCAACAGTTCCAGCAAGTCGATCTGGTAGCTGATATCCAGCCAGGTTGTTGGCTCATCAAGCAGCATGATCGCCGTCTCTTGCGCCAGCACCATGGCAATCCATGCGCGCTGGCGTTGCCCGCCGGAGAGCGTATCGACACTCTGCCTGGCCAGGCTTTCCACCCCGGTGGCCCGCATCGCCCGCTGCACCGCCTCGTCATCCTCTTTGCGCCAGCGGGTGAACAGCGGCTGGTGCGGATAGCGCCCGCGCGCGACCAGTTCCTGCACGGTGATATCGCCGGGCGTGGTGGCGTTTTGCGCAAGCAACCCTATGCGACGCGCCACCTCTTTGCTGGCATAGCGCTGGATCTGCTCGCCATCAAGATAAACATGGCCCTGCGCGGGCGTCATCAGGCGGCTCAGCGTGCGCAGTAAGGTGGATTTCCCGCAACCGTTAGGGCCGATAATAGCGGTGAAATGGCCGTCGGGGATCGCCACGCTTAAGTGTTCAGCCACCACTTTTTTGCCGTAGCCAAGAGTGAGCGCTTCGCCGCGCAAACGGGCAGATAAATCGGTCATTTCTTGCGAGACTCCTGAATTAACAAGGCGATAAGGTAAATGCCACCGAGGCTGACGGTCACCACGCCGACCGGCAACTGATAAGGCGTAAAACCTTGCTGGGCAATCATATCCGCCAGCAACAACAACAGCGCACCGCACAGCGCGGACTGGGTTAATCCCCAGCGTGCAGTGGCGCTGACGCGACGGGCAATATGTGGCGCGACCAGTGCGATAAACGAAATCGGCCCCGCCAGTGCTGTTGCGGCGGCGGTGAGTGCAACGGCTACCAGCATCAGCATCAGGCGCGAACGCTCAACGCTGACACCGAGCGCGCAGGCACTGTCATCGCCCATTTCCAGTAGCCGCATACGGCGCGCCAGCAGGGCGGCAAAAAGAAACATCACCAGCATGATCGGTGCGGAAGGGACGGTTTTCGCCCAGGTCAGGCCATTGAGCGACCCGGCGTTCCACAGCCCGGCGGAGAGCGCGGTTTCCAGCGAGGCATGCAGCAACAGCCAGGTATTAAACGCCACCAGCATCGCGCGCACGCCAATACCGACGATGATCAAGCGGAATGTTTCAATGCCGTTGCGCCAGGCCAGTAGCCAGACCACCAGCGAAGTGAGCATACCGCCGACCATCGCCGCCAGTGCGATAGCGGCCAGATGCTGACCAAACAGCACCATCGCCACCAGCACGCCGCTCCATGCACCGGTGTTAAAACCCATCACATCCGGGCTGCCGAGTGGGTTACGCATCAGCGACTGGAAAATCGCGCCACTCACGCCAAGCGCTGCGCCCACCAGCAGCGCCATCAGCACGCGCGGCAAACGCCACTCCATCACGACCCGTTGCATGGCACGCGGCGCGTCGCCGGTGAACGCGTCAAGTACCTGTGAAAACGCCAGCGTCACCGAACCGCTGCGTAAACCCCAGCTGGCTAAAAGCAACGCGGTGATAACCATAAACACGCAACTGCCGAGCAGGCGGCGGGAGGAGGCCATCATAAGTTGCCTCCGCGTGCGCGGCGCACCAGCACGATCAATACCGGCGCGCCGATAAAGGCACTGACCACGGAAACCCGCAGTTCGCCCGGCACCAGCAGGCGGCCAATGATATCGGCAAACAGTAACAGAGCAGGGGTGGCAATCAGTGTGACCGGCAGCGACCAACGGTGATCCGCGCCCACCAGCCAGCGCGCCATGTGCGGCATCATCAGGCCGATAAAGGCAATCGGGCCGACAACCGCCGTCGCGCTGCCGCACAGCACCGTGATCACCACTAAACCGAGCAACTGCGTGCGCGCCACGCGGCTGCCCAGCGCCGTGGCGGTGTCGCTGCCGAGGCTCAGGCTGTTAAGCGCGCGGCTCAGCATCAACGCCATGAGCGCTGCCAGCAGCACCGGGATCAGAACAATTTTTAGCGTTTGCAGGGTGCGGATATCCAGCGAACCGGCCTGCCAGAAGCGCAACTGGTCATAAACGTCGGCGTTAAGCAATGAAATACCGCTGGATAATCCTTCCAGCACCGCCGCCAGTGCCACGCCCGCCAGCGTCAGGCGAACCGGGCTGAGTTGCCCACCACCCTGGCTGCCGGTAAAGGCGACCAGCAGCGACGCCGCCAGTGCGCCGCAAAAGGCGAGCAGTAATTGTTCGACAGGGGAGACAGCGCCCAGCAGAGCCGCGCCGAGCACAATGGCGAAGCTGGCACCGGCGTTAACGCCGAGTAAGCCTGGATCGGCGAGCGGATTTCTCGTGAGCGTTTGCATTAACGCCCCGGCAATGCCCAGTGCGCCGCCCGCGAGTAAACCTGCCAGCGTTCGCGGCAAACGGGCATCGTTGACGATGGTGCAGTCCGCGCTCTGACAGACGCCAGTGAGGGCGTCGATGATGACCGCGGCGGGCAGAGGTTTTGCGCCAATAAACAGGCTGAGTGCAACGGCGACAACCAGCAATATCAATAACCCGGCGAGGGTAACGGGGCGCGCCGGGAAAGCAGAACACGACATAAAACGTCCCAAATTTGATAATGATATTAATTATCGTTATCGATCTTGTTTTGGTATGTTACCATGCGCAGCCTGCGAATGGACATAGAAAGTGTGTATTTAAGGCATTGGAATGAAGCAACAATCCTGGCTGTTGAACCTGAGTCTGCTGCGTACGCATCCGGCTTTTCGCGCGGTATTTCTGGCGCGTTTTATCTCGATTCTCTCGCTGGGCTTGTTGGGCGTAGCGGTGCCGGTACAAATCCAGGCGATGACCCACTCCAGCTGGCAAGTTGGCCTTGCCGTTACGCTGACCGGTAGCGCCATGTTCGTCGGCCTGATGTTTGGTGGTGTTTTGGCGGATCGTTTTGAACGCAAGAAACTGATTCTGCTGGCGCGTTCCACCTGCGGCTTCGGTTTTATCGGCCTGTATCTGAATGCGTTGTTGCCGGAGCCTTCGCTGCTGGCAATTTATCTGCTCGGTTTGTGGGATGGTTTTTTCGGCGCGCTGGGCGTAACGGCGCTGCTGGCGGCGACACCTGCGTTGGTCGGGCGGGAAAACCTGATGCACGCTGGCGCCATTACCATGCTGACGGTGCGGCTGGGTTCCGTTATTTCGCCAATGTGCGGCGGTTTGCTGCTGGCAACCGGCGGCGTGGAGTGGAACTACGGGCTGGCGGCGGCGGGCACGTTTATCACCTTGTTGCCGTTACTGAGCCTGCCTGCATTACCGCCACCGCCACAACCGCGCGAGCACCCGCTGAAATCGCTACTTAGCGCCCTGCAATTTTTACTGCACAACCCTTTGATTGGCGGCATCGCGCTGCTTGGTGGGTTATTGACGATGGCAAGCGCGGTGCGCGTGCTCTACCCGGCGCTGGCGATAAGCTGGAACATGTCGGCGGCAGAAATTGGCTTGCTGTATGCCGCGCTGCCGCTCGGCGCGGCCATTGGCGCGTTAACCAGCGGCAAGCTGGCGCACAGTGAGCGCCCCGGCGTGATTATGCTGCTGGCGTCCATTGGCGCGTTTATCGCCATCGGTTTATTCAGCCTGATGCCCGTCTGGGCGCTGGGCGTGCTGTTTCTGGCGCTGTGTGGCTGGCTGACGGCGGTGAGTTCGCTGCTGCAATACACGCTGCTGCAAACGCAAACCCCGGAAGCGATGCTCGGGCGAATTAACGGTTTATGGACGGCGCAAAACGTCACGGGTGACGCCATTGGTGCCGCGCTGCTGGGCGCGATGGGGTCAATGATGACGCCCGCCGCATCGGCGAGCATCAGCGGTTTTGTGCTGGCGATAGTGGGCGTGTTGCTGGTGGTGGTGCTCGGCGAGCTGCGGCGTTTTCGCCAGGTGCAGCCCGCCGCCGAAGCCTGATTAACCAAACAGCGCCGCCAGGCGTTGTAACACGCGGGTGGCGCTGTAGTAATCAAGGCGGAAAGTTTCCGCGCCGAGTGCGTACACGCGGTGATCTTGCACCGCAGGCAGGTGCGCCAGCAGCGGGTTCTGGCTGAGCGCATCCGCGTCTTTCTGGTCGCTGGCAAACAGGAACAGCGCTTCGCCATTCAGCCCGGCGGCCAGATTCTCGCCGCCTAACTGGACAATGTCATGACGTTTCCCCTGGCTTTGACTGGTGTGCAGATTCGCCGGTAACGGCGCGAGGGTAAAGCCCAGTTGCTGCATCAATTGGCCCTGCGCGGAATATTCAGTCCACAGATTGGCACTGTGTGCCGCCGGGGTATAGACCAGCGCGCTGACCGGCTGCGGCGGCAGTTTCATGCGTGCTTTAACGTCCGCAAGCTGTTGATTGAACTGGCTGATACGCGCTGCTGCCTCTTTTTCGTGACCGGTGATTTCACCAAGCTGCGTTAACAGCGCCTGCCAGCTTTTGTCGTCGTAGTTGATGATAAGCGTCGGGGCGATGGTTGATAGCTGATCATACAGCGGCAACGCGGAGTCGCCGCCGGTGGCGCTGATAAGGATTAAATCTGGCATTTGTGCAGCGACGGCTTCAGCGTTGGGTTCCCCAATGTAAAGCCGCGCGACATTACGCTGCCGGGCAATTTCCCCCCACTGGCGCAAAAAGCCTTGTTCGTCGGCAAAACGGTTATTTGGCGTGGTCGCGCCGCTGGCGATAACCGGCGCGTCAATCGCCAGTAGCGAACCGGTGAGCGTTACGCTGGTGGAAACAATACGCAGCGGCTTAGTCGGTAGCATGTGCGTTCCACGGCTGTCCGTGACCTGGCGAGGCCACTCTGCCGCCATCGCTGAGGTAATTCCTAAAACAAAAATTCCTAAAAACACTAAGGGTTTACAGCGCAAAAAAGAGCATCTCACAACGTATATCCTGTTTTTGTTGAAGTTAATGCTTCTCATTTTCATATCTGAATGAAGCAGATGCAAGCATTCGCCGCGCGAGAGAACAATCTGCTGTTGACAGAGCGGGCAATAACTTTTTATCTTACCGACTCAAAAACACAAATGATAATCATTATTAGTTAATTTATCACTGTTGGAGGATGATATGGATACGTCCCTGGCTGAGGAAACCCGGCAGTCTGCGAAGACGCTGGCCGCGGATCAGTTTTTCTTTATGTCGCCGTACCGCAGTTTCACCACTTCCGGGTGCGTGGCGCGTTTTTGCGAGCCTGCCGCGGGCGGCGATGCGCCCGAGAGTGCTTTCCAGCAAAAACTGGCTCAGGCGTTTGCCGATGCGAAAGCGCAGGGCATTGCCCACCCGGTGATGGTTGGCGCGATCCCCTTCGACACCACCCAGCCATCTGCGCTGTTTATCCCGCACAGCTGGCAAACCTTCTCCCGCCCCGAGAAACAGCGATCCGCGCGCTATTTCACCAGTGGCGCGATGCCGAACGTCACGGCGCAGCAGGCGATCCCAACGCAGGAGACGTTTATGCAGATGGTGGCGAATGCCGCCGCGCGCACCGCCACGCCGGAAGTCGACAAAGTGGTGCTCTCGCGTCTGATTGAGTTAACCACCGACCGCCGTATCGACAGCGGCGTGCTGTTAGAGCGCCTGATTGCCCAGAACCCGGCCAGTTACAACTTCCACGTTCCGCTACCGGATGGCGGCGTACTGCTGGGCGCAAGCCCGGAACTGTTACTGCGCAAAGAGCAGGAGCACTTCAGTTCGCTGCCGTTAGCCGGTTCCGCTCGTCGCCAGCCGGACGACATTCTTGACCGCGAAGCGGGCAACAAGCTGCTGGCTTCGGAAAAAGATCGGCACGAGCACGAATTGGTGACGCAGGCGATGAAAAACGTGCTGCAGCCGCGCAGCCAAACCCTGACATTGCCGGAATCACCGCAACTGGTTACTACCCCCACTTTATGGCACCTGGCCACGCCGATTACCGGCACTGCAGTCGCCGGAGAAAACGCGCTGACGCTGGCCTGCCTGCTGCACCCGACGCCCGCGCTGAGCGGCTTCCCGCACCAGGTGGCGAAACAGGTGATTGCCGAGCTGGAGCCGTTCAACCGTGAGCTGTTTGGCGGCATCGTTGGCTGGTGCGACGCCGAGGGTAACGGCGAGTGGGTGGTCACTATTCGCTGTGCGCGGCTTCACGATAACCATGTTCGTCTGTTCGCCGGTGCCGGGATTGTTCCGGCTTCTTCGCCGCTTTCCGAGTGGCGCGAAACCGGCGTCAAGCTGACCACCATGCTGAACGCATTTGGTTTGCACTGAGGATCAACCATGACCATTCCGTTTACCCGCTGGCCGCACGAGTTTGCAGATCGTTACCGTGAAAAGGGCTACTGGCAGGATTTACCGCTGACCGATATTTTGGCCCGCCACGCGCGCAGTGATGCCACGGCGGTGATCGAGGGCGAACGCCGCTTGAGCTACCGCCAGCTCAACGATGCCGCAGACAATCTGGCCTCGGCGTTACAGGCGCAAGGCATCAAGCGCGGCGAAACCGCGCTGGTGCAACTGGGCAACGTCAGCGAGTTCTACATTGTTTTCTTCGCGCTGCTGAAAATCGGCGTGGTGCCAGTCAACGCGCTGTTCAGCCATCAGCGCAGCGAATTGAACGCGTATGCCGCGCAAATCGCGCCGGCGCTGCTGATTGCCGATCGCGCCCACACGCTGTTTGAGAATGACCATTTCCTCGCCGCGTTTGTTGCACAGCACCCGTCGGTGCGCACCGTACTGCTGCGCGGCGACAGCGGCGTGCAGGCGCTGGAAAACGCCATTGCCCGCCCGGCAGATAATTTTATCGCCACGCCAACGCCCGCCGATGAAGTGGCGTTTTTCCAGCTTTCTGGCGGCAGCACCGGCACGCCAAAACTCATTCCGCGCACGCACAATGATTACTACTACAGCATTGTGCGCAGTAACGAGATCTGCGGTTTTAACGCGCAAACCCGTTACCTCTGCGCGCTGCCGGCGGCGCACAACTACCCGTTGAGTTCACCCGGCGCGCTTGGTGTCTTCCACGCCGGAGGCTGCGTGGTGCTGGCTGCCGATCCGAGTGCCACGCTCTGCTTCCCGCTGATTGAAAAACACCAGATTAACGTTACCGCGCTGGTGCCGCCGGCGGTAAGCCTGTGGTTACAGGCGATCGCCGAGTGGGGCAGCAATGCGCAACTCGCCTCGCTGCGGCTGTTGCAGGTCGGCGGGGCGCGTTTATCGGCAACGCTTGCGGCGCGTATTCCGGCGGAGATCGGCTGCCAGTTGCAGCAGGTATTTGGCATGGCGGAAGGGCTGGTGAACTACACCCGTCTGGACGATCCCTTTGACCGCATTATCAACACGCAAGGCCGCCCGATGTGCCCGGATGATGAAGTGTGGGTGGCGGATGAAAACGGCAATCTGCTGCCGCCAGGCCACGTTGGCCGCCTGATGACGCGCGGCCCGTACACCTTTCGCGGCTACTTTAACAGCCCGGAACACAATGCCAGCGCCTTTAACGAACACGGTTTTTACTGCTCCGGCGATCTGATTTCGATCGACGAACAGGGCTATATCACCGTGCAGGGGCGGGAAAAAGATCAGATCAACCGTGGGGGCGAGAAGATTGCCGCCGAGGAGATCGAAAACCTGCTGCTGCGCCATGAGTCGGTGATCCACGCCGCGCTGGTCAGCATGGAAGACAGCCTGCTGGGTGAAAAAAGCTGCGCTTACCTGGTGGTGAAAACGCCGCTGCGCGCGGTAGCTGTCCGCCGCTTTCTGCGAGAGCAGGGCGTTGCCGAGTTCAAACTGCCGGATCGCGTGGAGTGCGTGGACGCGCTGCCGCTGACGCCGGTGGGTAAGGTCGATAAAAAACAGTTACGTCAGTGGTTAGCGCAACGCGCACCGGCGTAAAGGAGAGAAGATGGCGATTCCAAAACTACAGGGCTACGCGCTGCCTGGCGCGGCCGATATCCCGCAAAACAAAGTGAGCTGGCCGTTTGAGCCGGAACGTGCGGCGCTGCTGATCCACGATATGCAGGATTACTTTGTTAACTTCTGGGGCGAAAACTGCCCGATGATGCAGCAAGTGGTGGCGAACATCGCCGCACTGCGTGATTTCTGCAAGCAAAACGCTATTCCCGTGTACTACACCGCGCAGCCGAAAGAGCAGAACGATGAAGACCGCGCGCTGCTCAACGATATGTGGGGGCCAGGCTTAACCCGCTCGCCGGAGCAGCAAAAAATTGTTGCTGCGCTCGCGCCGGATGAGGCCGACACCGTGCTGGTGAAGTGGCGCTACAGCGCGTTTCACCGCTCGCCGCTGGAGCAGATGCTCAAAGAGACCGGCCGTAACCAGTTACTCATCACCGGGGTGTATTCACACATTGGCTGCATGACCACCGCCACCGATGCGTTTATGCGCGATATCAAACCGTTTATGGTTGCCGACGCGCTGGCGGATTTCAGCCGCGAAGAGCATTTGATGTCGCTTAATTATGTCGCCGGGCGTGCTGGTCGCGTGGTGATGACGCAAGAATTACTGCCTGTGCCGGGCAGCAAAGCGGCATTACGCACGCTGATCCTGCCGCTGCTGGATGAGTCCGACGAACCGTTAGATGACGAGAATCTCATCGACTACGGCCTCGATTCCGTGCGCATGATGGCGCTCGCCGCGCGCTGGCGCAAAGTACATGGCGATATCGACTTTGTGATGCTGGCGAAAACCCCGACCATTGACGCCTGGTGGACGCTGCTTTCGCGTGAGGTGAAGTAATGGTTGGTCTGGATTTTACCGGCAAAATTGTCTGGGTGACCGGGGCCGGTAAAGGCATCGGTTATGCCACGGCGAAGGCGTTTGTCGGGGCGGGCGCGCACGTGATCGGTTTCGATCTCGCCTTTGGCGGCACGGATTACCCTTTCTCCTGTGAAGTGCTGGACGTTGCCGACGCCGCACAAGTTCAGGTGGTTTGCCAGCGCGTGCTGGCGCAATGCGAGCGGCTGGATGTACTGGTCAACGCCGCCGGGGTGTTGCACATGGCCGCCACCGATGAACTGACACCAGACGCCTGGCACAACACCTTCGCTGTTAACGTCGGCGGGGCGTTTAACCTGTTTCAGCAGACGATGGCGCAATTTCGCCGTCAGCAGAGCGGGGCGATTGTCACCGTCGCATCCGACGCGGCGCACACACCACGTATCGGCATGAGCGCGTATGGCGCATCGAAAGCGGCGCTCAAAAGCCTGGCGCTCACCGTTGGCCTTGAGTTGGCGGCAAGCCATGTACGTTGCAATGTGGTTTCACCAGGATCGACCGACACCGACATGCAGCGTTTGCTGTGGGTGAGCGATGACGCCGAACAACAGCGTATTCGCGGTTTTGGCGAGCAGTTCAAGCTCGGTATCCCGCTGGGGAAAATCGCCCGCCCGCAGGAAGTGGCGAACACCATTTTGTTCCTCGCTTCCGATCTGGCAAGCCATATCACATTGCAGGATATCGTGGTGGATGGCGGCTCGACGCTGGGGGCGTAGATGATCTGGAAACGTCATTTAACCCTTGATGAACTGAACGCCACCAGCAAAAACACGCTGGTGGCGCATCTCGCGATTACTTACACCCGCATCGGCGATGATTTCCTTGAAGCGGAAATGCCGGTAGACAGCCGCACGCATCAACCGTTTGGTCTGCTGCACGGTGGTGCCTCGGCGGCGCTGGCGGAAACGCTGGGATCGATGGCGGGCTACCTGATGACCCGCGACGGCCAGTGCGTGGTGGGCACGGAATTAAACGCCACCCATCATCGCCCGGTTTCGCAGGGAAAAGTGCGCGGCGTTTGCCAGCCGCTACATCTTGGCCGGCAGAACCAAAGCTGGGAAATTGTGGTCTTCGACGAACAAGGCCGACGCTGCTGCACCTGTCGTCTCAGCACGGCGGTGCTGGGGTAATCTCGCCCTCTCTTTGACAGGAGAGGGCGCATTCTTGCGATCCCGGTAACACAATCAGGTAAATGCCTGGTGGCAGGGCAAATTTCCCATGTTTCAAAGTTGTTAAAATCCGCGAGTTGATATAGATACAAAATGTAACATCTCTCTGTCTCTCAACGGATACCCGCTATGAACAACTCAGGGAAATATCTTATTTGGGGCGTGCTGTCGCTGGTTGGCGCATTCGCCCTCGGCTATATCGCGCTTAACCGCGGCGAACAGATCAACGCGCTGTGGATCGTGGTGGCCGCGGTCTGTATCTACCTTATCGCTTACCGTTTTTACGGCCTCTATATCGCTAAAAATGTGCTACAGGTTGACCCGACGCGCATGACTCCGGCTGTGCGCTACAACGATGGTCTTGATTACGTGCCGACAGACAAAAAAGTGCTGTTCGGTCACCATTTTGCGGCGATTGCCGGCGCAGGCCCGCTGGTAGGGCCGGTGCTGGCGGCGCAAATGGGGTATTTGCCGGGCATGATCTGGATCCTCGCAGGCGTAGTGCTGGCCGGTGCGGTGCAAGATTTCATGGTGCTGTTTATCTCCACCCGTCGGGACGGGCGTTCGCTCGGTGAGATGGTGAAAGCGGAGATGGGGCCGACCGTTGGCGTGATTGCGCTGGTGGCGACCTTTATGATCATGGTGATCATCCTTGCGGTGCTGGCGATGATTGTCGTCAAAGCGCTGACCCACAGTCCGTGGGGAACCTATACCGTCGCCTTTACCATTCCGCTGGCGATTTTTATGGGTATCTACATTCGCTATCTGCGCCCCGGTCGAATTGGCGAAGTGTCGGTGATTGGTCTGGTGCTGCTGGTGTTCGCCATTATTTCTGGCGGCTGGGTGGCGGCAAACCCGGCGATTGCACCGTACTTTGATTTCACCGGTGTGCAGCTAACGTGGATGCTGGTGGGCTATGGTTTTGTCGCCTCAGTGCTGCCGGTGTGGCTGCTGCTGGCACCGCGTGATTACCTTTCCACTTTCCTGAAAATCGGCACCATTATTGGCCTGGCGATCGGCATTCTGATCATGCGCCCGACGCTGACCATGCCTGCGCTGACCAAGTTTGTTGATGGGACTGGCCCGGTGTGGACCGGTAATCTGTTCCCGTTCCTGTTTATTACCATTGCCTGTGGCGCGGTTTCCGGTTTCCATGCGCTGATTTCCTCCGGCACTACGCCGAAAATGCTCGCCAGCGAAGGGCAGGCTTGTTTTATCGGTTACGGCGGCATGCTGATGGAGTCGTTCGTGGCGATCATGGCGCTGGTGTCGGCGTGCATTATCGATCCGGGCGTTTACTTTGCGATGAACAGCCCGATGGCGGTCTTAGCCCCTGCGGGCACTACCGATGTAGTAGCGTCGGCAGCGCAGGTGGTGAGCGGTTGGGGCTTTAGTATCACCCCGGATGTGCTCAGGCAGATTGCCAGCGAAGTGGGCGAGCAGTCGATCATTTCACGCGCGGGCGGCGCACCGACGCTGGCAGTGGGCATGGCTTATATCCTGCACGGCGCGCTCGGCGGTCTGATGGATGTCTCGTTCTGGTATCACTTCGCCATTCTGTTTGAGGCGCTGTTTATTCTGACGGCGGTGGATGCCGGGACACGCGCGGCGCGCTTTATGTTGCAGGATCTGCTGGGCGTGATTTCACCGAACCTCAAACGCACGGAATCGCTGCCCGCGAACCTGCTGGCGACCGGGCTGTGCGTGCTGGCGTGGGGCTACTTCCTGCACCAGGGCGTGGTTGATCCGCTCGGCGGTATTAACACCCTGTGGCCGCTGTTTGGCATCGCCAACCAGATGCTGGCGGGCATGGCGCTGATGCTGTGTGCGGTGGTGCTGTTCAAGATGAAACGCCAGCGTTACGCGTGGGTGGCACTGCTGCCAACCGCCTGGCTGCTGGTTTGTACGCTCACCGCAGGCTGGCAAAAAGCCTTTAGCCCGGATGCGAAAGTCGGCTTCCTGGCCATCGCCAACAAGTTCCAGTCGATGATCGACAGCGGCAATATTCCGGCGCAATATACCCAGTCTCAACTGGCGCAACTGGTGTTTAACAACCGTCTCGATGCTGGCTTGACCATCTTCTTTATGGTCGTGGTGGTGGTACTGGCGTTCTACTCGCTGAAAACCGCGCTGGCGGCGCTGAAAGAGGATCAACCGACCGCGAACGAGACGCCGTACCAGGAAATGACGGGCGACGTTGAGCAGATTGTCGGCCAGGCAAAAAGTGTGCATTAATCGCGTAACGCGGGGGGTTTATGTTCGATACGCTTTCAAAAGCCGGGAAGTATTTAGGCCAGGCGGCGAAAATGATGATTGGCGTTCCGGATTATGACAACTATGTCGAGCATATGCGCGTGACGCACCCGGAGCAGACGCCGATGACTTATGAAGAGTTTTTCCGCGAGCGCCAGGATGCGCGCTACGGTGGAAAGGGCGGTGCACGCTGCTGTTAACTCTCGTCTTGCTCAAAAAGCGGCGCTCATAGCGCCGCTTTTCTTTATCTACAGAAAACCCCCAGCCAGGCTGGTGCTTCCGGAAAGCTTTCAGCTATAGGCCAGTTATTTTCGCCAGGATCAGGCGTTGGTGCCGCCATCAACCACGATATCCGCACCGGTAATCTGCTTCGCCGCCGGGCTTGCAAGGAAAGCGACCGCTTCGGCGATATCCTGCGCTTCACCATAATGCCCCAGCGCAATCATACGACGCTGCTCTTCCGCGCCTTCGCCATCCGCCGGGTTCATATCGCTGTCCGTCGAACCGGGTTTCACCATATTCACGGTAATGCCGCGTGGGCCCAAATCCCGCGCCAGCCCGCGTGTTAATGAGTTCAGCGCGGATTTGGTCATCGAATAAATGGCGATATCTTTAAACGGCACGCGATCGGAGAGGCAACTGCCGATATTGATAATGCGCCCGCCGTCCGGCAGGTGTGCAATCGCCGCCTGGGTGGCGTAGACCACGCCGCGAATATTCACGTTGATCATCGCATCGATATCCTCCTGCGACATCGCTTCTAACTGGCCACCGCGCGCGATGCCGGCATTATTAACGAGAATATCCAGCCCGCCGAGTTGCTGCACAGTTTGATCTACAGCGGCGCGGGCAGCTTGTGGTTCGGCGCTGTTGGCCTGGATCGCCACGGCGTTACGCCCCAGCGCGCGGATTGCTTCCACAACGGCTTGTGCTTTATCGGCGGATTTCTCCCAGGTGATGGCGACGTCCGCTCCTTCCCGCGCCAGCGTTAAGGCGATGGCTTTTCCCAGACCGCGGCTCGCGCCGGTGACCAGCGCGCGTTTTCCTGCAAGTGAATGTGACATGGTGGCTCCGTAATTATGTGTCGATTGATACATAATTAAAATAAACAGGCTTCCATACATTCGTCAATCTTATTAATATACCGATCAGCACAAAATGCGAGGAGGCGAAAGTGAGCCGGGGAAGACCACGGGAATTTGACCGTACCGAGGCGCTGAATAACGCGATGAAACTCTTCTGGCAGAAGGGGTACACCGCGACATCCATGAACGATCTGTATGAGGCGATGGGCATTAAATCGCCCAGCTTGTATGCGGCGTTCGGTAGCAAAGAAGATCTCTACGACGAGGTGTTGCAGCACTACGAACAGTGCGTTGCGCCAGCGATCTGGGGCGATATGGCAAGCGAGCCATCACCGAAAAAAGCCATTGCGGCGTGGCTGGAGCGATCGGCTGAGGTGTTAACCCGCTGCGATTTGCCGCATGGCTGCATGGTGACGCTCTCAGCGGTTGCCAGCGAAGGCCATGAACGGTTGGGCGAGCGGGTTCGTCAGTTGCGTAATGGCGGCGTTGCGCAGCTAAAAGCGCGCCTGAGCGAGGCGCAGCAGCGCGGCGAGTTACCTGAGACCACCGATATCGATGCGCTGACCCGGTTGTATGTCAGCATTCAGCAGGGGATGTCGATTCAGGCGCGCGATGGCGCGAGCCGGGAAATGCTACTCGGCGTCGCGCGTATGGCAATGGGATTGTGGCCTGCGCCGTAAAAACAGGCCACCGAAGTGGCCCGTTGCGTTATGGCTGAGGGAAAACAATATTATTGCCCGGCGCTTCGCGGTGCAGATGGATAAAGTTCAGGTGGCGTTCGTACTGATCCAGTATGTCGATGATCACCTGCTCTTTGTTGTAGTCCATTAAATCATTGCCCTGGCTGCCCTCCAGCAGGAAGGTTTCCAGCCGGAAGTAGTGCGATTTGCCGCTGCGTGCGCGGTAGGTAAAGCCCGGTACGGAGTATTGCTGCGGCCATACCTGGTAGACAAAATCCTGCTCCTCACCGAGGTGGACGCGCAGATCCAGGTAGCCCAGCGGCTGACCTTCTTCCGGCGCGACATTTTCAAGCGATACCCGTCCGCCGCGCAGTTCCAGCTCTTTTGCCACATCCTGCATTGCCGGGTAAATCACCGTTTCCATCATCTGCCGGGTGTAATGCGTACCCGGATAATTCATCAGCCGCGAGAGGCGTTTTTTCCAGCTCAGGCGGTCGTTGCTCGCCGGAATATAAGGTGCGGTTTCGCGGCTGGCGCTGGCACGGCGGTGATCTTCCACCTTCAGCGATTTATACAGCCCGGCCATAATAAAGAAGATCACAAAACTGAACGGTAAGCCCATGATCACCGTGGTATTTTGCAGCGCGGAAATGCCATTGGTCATCAGCATGCCCATGGTCAGCACGCCGATAGCGACCGACCAGAAAATCCGCAGCCAGTTCGGCGCATCGCTATTGATATCTTTCAGCTTCGAGGTGAAATTACCCAGCACCAGCGAGCCGGAATCCGCCGAGGTGACATAAAACAACAGGCCGGTAATGGTGGCGACAGAAGCGCTGAGTTTGAACGCCGGATATTGCGCCAGCAGGCTGTAGAACCCGCGTTCGGCATGGGCGATCACCTCCTGGGCGAAACCGGCATCGCCGTGGATAATTTCATACAGCGCGGCGTTGCCAAACACCGACAACCACAGCAGGGTGAAGGTAAACGGAATAATCAGCGTGCCGAGCACGAACTCGCGAATGGTGCGCCCGCGGGAAATACGTGCAAGGAACAGCCCGACAAACGGCGACCACGCCACCCACCAGGCCCAGAAGAAGAGCGTCCAGCTGTTCATCCACTCTGTCGGGCGATCAAACGCAAAGGTATTGAGCGTCATGCCCATAAAGCGGTTGATGTAGTCGCCAACATTGAGCACCAGCGCGTTGAGCAGGAAATCGGTCTTGCCCATAAACAGCACGAACAGGATCAGCCCGAGCGCCAGCGCCACGTTCAGTTCCGAAAGGATGCGAATGCCTTTATCCACCCCGGAGGTGACCGAAATGGTAGCGATCACCACCGACAGCACAATCAGCGCCATCTGCGCGGTCAGCCCTTCCGGCACGTCGAACAGCACTTTCAGCCCGTAATTAAGCTGCACCACGCCAATACCGAGCGTAGTGGCAATACCAAAAATGGTGCCGATCACCGCCGCAATATCCACCGTGTGGCCAATCGGGCCGTTAATGCGTTTACCGAAAATAGGGTACAGCGCAGAACGAATAGTGAGCGGCAGATTATAGCGGTAGCTGAAGTAGCCCAGCGCAATCCCCATCAGCGCATACATCGACCAGCCGGTTAAACCGTAGTGGAACAGCGTCCACACCATCGCCTGGCGTGCGGCTTCCATCGTCTGGCCTGCGCCCTCCGGCGGCTGCATATACTGCGTGACCGGCTCTGCGACGGAGAAAAACATCAGGTCGATACCGATCCCGGCGGCAAACAGCATCGCCGACCAGCTCAGCAAACTGAACTCCGGCTTGGACTGCTCCGGCCCGAGTTTAATTGCCCCGTAGCGCGAGCAGGCCATATAGATAACAAAGACAATATAGAGCGTTGCGGCCAGCATGTAATACCAGCCAAAGGTGGAGGAGACCCAGTTAACGGTAGTCTGGATCCAGGTCGCAGCGAAATCGCTGTACAAAATGGTGACCAGTGAAAATGTCAGAATCAGTCCGGCAGAGGTGTAAAACACCACGGGATTGATTCTGTCTTTTTCACTGGCAGGTGGATTAATCATCGGTTACCTCTGGTTAATTTCCTGTAATTTTTCAAAAGATTAACGCCAAACATCGGTTGTTTTATCGCGTTTGCTCCTCTCTGTTCTCACGGTTTGCGTCGCCGTATTTAGCTTATACATTCCCGCTTCGTTTATTTAACAATTGAAGCGCAGTATCCTAACAAAATCCTTTTTTATATTGAACGTGCAATCAAAAAAAGATTAAATAAGGCCCTTACATTGCGGTGGAGATGGAGCCATGCCAAAGGTGGGAATGCAGCCGATACGCCGTCGGCAGCTGATTGATGCGACCCTGAGTACCATTAACGAAGTAGGAATTAACGACGCCACGATTGTGCAAATTGCGCGCCGCGCTGGCGTATCGACCGGCATCATCAGCCACTACTTCAGGGACAAAAATGGTCTGCTGGAAGCGACCATGCGCGACATCACCCGCCAGTTGCGCGACGCCGTGGCGCAGCGATTAAAACCGCTCGCGCAGGCCAGTACCGAAACGCGTTTGCTGGCGATTGTCGAAGGCAATTTTGATGACAGCCAGGTCCACAGCGCGGCGATGAAAGCCTGGCTCGATTTCTGGGCCAGCAGTATGCATCAGCCGCAGCTTGGTCGTCTGGAGCGCGTCAGCAGCCGCCGGCTGTTCTCCACGCTGGCGGCGGAGTTTCGCCGCGATCTGCCGCGTGAACAGGCACGACTGGCGGCGCATGGCCTTGCCTCGTTGATCGATGGCCTCTGGCTTCGCGCGGCGCTGAGCGGCAAACCCTTTAACCTGGACATTGCCAGAACGCTCACCACCCAATTCATTCGCCAGCAACTGGCTGGCGCGACGAATCACTGAGAAGGAGGAAGTATGTCCCGATTCGCAGAACAGCAGCTCTATATCCATGGTCAATACGTCCCGGCTGCGGCGGGTAACACATTCCAGACCATCAATCCGGCGAACGGCGAGGTGCTGGCCGAGGTGCACGAAGCCGGGCAGGCCGATGTCGATCGCGCCGTTGCCAGTGCGCAAAAAGGGCAGAAAATCTGGGCCGCGATGACCGCCATGGAGCGCTCGCGCATCCTGCGCCGCGCCGTCGATATTCTGCGCGAGCGCAATGATGAACTGGCGGCGCTGGAAACGCTGGATACCGGCAAACCGCTGAGCGAAACCCAGGCCGTTGATATCGTCACCGGCGCGGACGTACTCGAGTATTACGCGGGGCTTATCCCCTCTCTTGAAGGTCAGCAAATTCCGCTGCGCGACACCTCGTTTGTCTACACACGCCGTGAACCGCTTGGCGTGGTGGCCGGGATTGGCGCGTGGAACTACCCGATCCAGATTGCGCTGTGGAAATCTGCGCCTGCGCTGGCGGCCGGTAACGCCATGATCTTTAAACCGAGCGAAGTCACGCCGCTCACGGCGCTGAAACTGGCGGAAATTTACAGCGAAGCTGGCGTGCCAGACGGCGTATTTAACGTGCTGAACGGCAGCGGCGCGGTGACCGGACAGTTGCTGACCGACCATCCGGGCATCGACAAAGTCTCTTTCACCGGCGGCGTTGCCAGCGGCAAGAAAGTGATGGCGAATGCGGCCGGTTCGACGCTGAAAGACGTGACCATGGAACTGGGCGGTAAGTCGCCGCTGATTATATTTGACGACGCCGATCTCGATCTCGCCGCCGATATCGCCATGATGGCGAACTTCTACAGCTCCGGCCAGGTGTGTACCAACGGCACGCGCGTGTTTATTCCGAAGGCCTTGCAGCAGGCGTTCGAAGCAAAAATCGTTGAGCGCGTGGCGCGCATTAAAGCCGGTGATGTCAACGATCTGAACACCAATTTCGGGCCGCTGGTCAGTTTTGCGCACCGCGACAACGTAATGCGTTATATCGAAAGCGGCATCAACGAAGGCGCTCGCCTGTTGTGCGGCGGTAAGCGTCTGACCGGCGGTGACTTCGACCACGGGGCGTGGGTCGAACCTACCGTATTTACCGACTGTCGCGATGAGATGACCATCGTGCGTGAAGAGATCTTCGGTCCGGTGATGTCGATTCTGATCTATGAGCGCGAAGAGGAAGCGGTGCGCCGCGCCAACGCTACCGATTACGGCCTGGCGGCGGGCGTGGTGACACAGGATCTTAACCGCGCGCACCGCGTCATTCACCAGATTGAAGCCGGTATTTGCTGGATCAACACCTGGGGGGAATCCGCCGCTGAAATGCCGGTGGGCGGCTACAAGCACTCCGGCATTGGGCGTGAAAATGGCCTCATGACGTTGCAAAACTATACGCAGGTCAAATCCGTCCAGCTCGAGCTGAGCCGTTTTCAGTCCGTATTTTGAATAAAGTTTTAACCTGAGGAGCGACGAATGGAATTTGATTACATCATCATTGGAGCCGGATCCGCAGGGAACGTTTTGGCAACAAGACTGACCGAAGAGAGCGATGTGAATGTTCTGCTGCTCGAAGCGGGTGGTCCCGATTACCGTTTTGATTTCCGTACGCAGATGCCTGCGGCGCTGGCTTACCCGTTGCAGGGCAAGCGCTACAACTGGGCCTATGAAACAGAACCTGAGCCGCACATGAATAACCGCCGCATGGAGTGCGGGCGCGGTAAAGGGCTGGGCGGTTCATCGCTGATTAACGGCATGTGCTACGTGCGCGGCAACGCGATGGATCTCGATAACTGGGCGCAGCAGCCGGGTCTTGAGCACTGGACCTACCGCGACTGTCTGCCCTATTACCGTAAATCGGAAACGCGCGATATCGGCGCGAACGATTACCATGGTGGCGACGGCCCGGTCAGCATCACTACCTGCAAGCCGGGCAACAACCCGCTGTTCGCCGCGATGATTGAGGCGGGCGTGCAGGCCGGTTACCCCCGCACTGACGATCTTAACGGCTACCAGCAGGAAGGTTTTGGCCCGATGGATCGCTTTGTCACGCCGAAAGGCCGCCGCTCAAGCACCGCGCGCGGCTATCTCGACATGGCAAAAACGCGGCCGAACCTGAAAATCATTACCCATGCCACCACCGATCGCATTCTGTTTGAGGGGAAACGCGCTGTCGGTGTGGCCTATTTGCAGGGCTCCAGCGACACGGTACATGAGGTGCATGCGCGCCGGGAAGTGTTGCTCTGCGCCGGAGCGATTGCTTCGCCGCAAATTTTGCAGCGCTCCGGCGTCGGTGCCGCTGATCTGCTCAAGCAGTTCGATATTCCGCTGGTGCATGATTTACCGGGCGTGGGCGAAAACTTGCAGGATCACCTGGAAATGTACCTGCAATATGAGTGCAAGGAGCCGGTGTCGCTCTATCCGGCGCTGAAGTGGTGGAACCAGCCGAAAATTGGCGCGGAGTGGCTGTTTAACGGCACGGGTATTGGGGCCAGCAACCAGTTCGAGGGCGGCGGGTTTATCCGCAGCCGCGAGGAGTTCGCCTGGCCGAATATTCAGTACCATTTCCTGCCGGTGGCGATTAACTACAACGGCTCAAATGCAGTAGAAGCGCACGGCTTCCAGTGTCATGTGGGTTCGATGCGCTCGCCAAGCCGGGGTTTTGTGCGTCTGAAATCGCGCGATCCGCGCCAGCATCCGGCCATTCAGTTTAATTACATGGCCCATGAGCAGGACTGGCACGAATTCCGCGACGCGATTCGTATCACCCGGCAGATCATCAACCAGCCGGCGCTGGACAAATATCGCGGGCGGGAAATCAGCCCGGGCATTGAGTGCCAGAGCGATGAGCAACTGGATGAGTTTGTGCGTAACCACGCCGAAACCGCCTATCACCCGTGTGGCACCTGCAAAATGGGCAGCGATGAGATGGCGGTGGTCGATGGCGAAGGGCGTGTTCATGGGCTGGAAGCCTTGCGCGTGGTGGATGCCTCGATCATGCCGCTGATCATCACCGGTAACCTCAATGCCACCACCATTATGATTGGCGAGAAGATTGCCGATAACATCCGTGGCCGCACGCCGCTGCCGCGCAGCAATGCGGATTATTTCGTGGCGGGCGATCGCCCGGTTCGCGGTACACCGCTGCGAGCGTAAAAGAAAATGCCGCCGGTAACGCGTTTACCGGCGGCATTACGCAAAGAAGGGCGATTAGCGCGACAGCGCTTCCACTTTTTCAAACGCCGCGCGCAGCGTATCGGCAGAGAGTTCCACCGGCAGGTAGTGAATCGACTCCACCGGACGCAGAGTGTGAGCAATCACTTTATCCAGCTCCGCGCGGTTATTAATGTCCACATCTAGTGCTGCCAGCGAGGTCGGCAAGTTGAAACGCTGATAGGCGTTAATCAACTGTGCCAGCACATCGTCTTCGCCGAGCAGGGCGCTCTGCACCAGAATGCCATACGCTACTTTGGTGCCGTGCAGGAATTTCTCCGTTTGCGGCAACACGGTTAAACCGTTGTGCACCGCGTGTGCGGCGGCAACGCGGGTGTAACGCTCGCCCAGCCCGCCGACCATCCCACCCCCGGCAATAATCGCATCCACCACATCGCGAAACGCCTGCGTCAGCTCGCCGCGCTGCTGGTCAGCAAGAGCTTGTTCACTGCTCTGTAGCAACACATCGCGGATCGCCAGTGCGCCGTTTAGCCCCAGACGTACGGTGAGCGGCAGCTTTTCTGGTTGTGGTGCCAGTACTACCGCTTCGTACCACTTCGCCAGCGTATCGCCGATGCCTGCCAGCAGATATTCCGCAGGCGCATTAAGGATGATTTGCGGTTCAACCAGCACCAGAAAATTGGCGTCGTCGAAAATTTCAAAGTGCAGCGCCTGACCAGCGTCGTTATACCACACCGACAGCGGCGTCCACGCCGCACAGGTGGCGGCGATGGTCGGAATGGCGACCACCGGTAAACCAAGACGGCGCGCCACCGCTTTGGCGGTATCCAGCAAGGCGCCGCCGCCAAGCCCAATCACCACCGCGCGATCGTCGCCCGCCTGCTGCGCCAGTTCGTTCACGTCGTGCTCGCTACAGTGGCCTTTAAACAAAATGTGTTTCGCGCCCGGCGTGTTAAACCCTTGCGGCAAAAACGCTTTTGCCCCGGCAAAGGCGCGCTCGCCATAGATCCATACCGCGCGCGCCAGTTGTTCTGCGCTGAAGAAATCATGCAACCGCGCGAGGCTACCGGCGTGGGAAAAGTAGTTGGCCGGGCCGGGTACGACGCGGATATCAGTGCTGCTCATGTGTTGTGTCCTTGTGCGTGATCGCTAACCCGATGTTATGTCTGGACATCCGGATGGCTAATAATATTTAGCTTTATCTTATGCATTTTCTGTCGTTGCCAGTCAAGCCAGGCTGTGAAAAATTCGTTAAATCAACCTATTAATTGCAGGAACAGCGTGCGAATGAGCAGCAACCACCTCGAAATGCGCGGCATAAGCCTGGCCTTTGGCGGCTTTAAGGCGCTGTCGCATGTCAATTTCTCCCTGCGCGGCGGTTCGGTGCATGCCTTAACCGGCGCGAACGGCGCGGGGAAATCGACGCTGATGGCGGTGCTGTGCGGCACATACGACCATTACGAAGGCGAAATCGCCATCAATAACCAGGCGGTGTCGATTCGCACCCCGCGCGATGCCAAACAGCTGGGCATTCATCTGGTGCAGCAGGAAGTGGATGTTGCGCTGATCCCGGGTTTGAGCATTGCCGAGAACATCATGCTCGATAAGCTGGCGGAAGGCGGACATCGTTTCCGCTGGGGCGAGATCCGAAAATCGGCGCGCGAGGCGCTGGCGCAACTCGATGTGATGTTTGATGTAAAACGTTCGATCGATAGCTGCACGCTGGCGGAGAAGCAGCAGATCCTGCTGGCGCGCGCGCTTTCGCATCACTGCCGTTTTTTAATTCTCGATGAACCCACCGCACCGCTCGATCAGCACGAAAGTGAGCGTTTGTTCACCGTGGTCAAACGCCTGCAACAGCAGGGCATTGGCGTGGTGTTTATCTCGCACCGCATCCACGAACTGAACGCGATTTGCGACACCTTAACGGTGCTGCGCGACGGCAAACTGATTGAATCCGGCCCGATGCATGCCCTGAGCGGCGAAGCGATTGTCGAGAAGATGCTCGGTCATGAGTTGAGCGATATCTATCCGCCGGCCCGTCCACCGCACAGTGATGAAGTGCTGCTAAGCATTGACGGTTTGCACGACGAGGGGCTGCTGAAAGATATCTCGCTGCGCCTGCGTAAAGGGGAAATTCTCGGCATTGCTGGTCTGGCGGGGGCGGGGAAAACCGAGCTGTGTAAGGCGCTGTTCGGTGCGAGTAAAAGCCGAACCAGCCGTGGCGAGCTGAATAACCAACCGTGGCGGCCGCGCGATCCGGCCGATTCCGTGATGCGCGGGCTGGCGCTGGTGCCGGAAGAGCGGCGCAAAGAGGGCATTTTTATTGATGAGCCGGTGAGTATGAATTTGTCCATTAGCGCGGATAACAGTTTCTCGCGCTGGGGCTTTTTTGCGCATCGCCAGGCCTGGCGCTGGGCGCAGGAAGTGATTGCCCGCGTTGGCGTTCGCACTACCGGGCCGGGGCAAACGCTGCGCCGTCTTTCCGGCGGCAACCAGCAAAAAGTGGCGATTGGCAAATGGCTGCGCGGTCACGCCAATGTGGTGATTTTCGATGAGCCGACCAAAGGCGTGGATGTGAAAGCGAAAACCGACCTGTTCCAGTTGATTGATGGCCTGGCGCGCGAAGGCAAAGGGGTGATTTACGCCTCGGGGGAATTCGCCGAACTGGTGGGGTTGTGTGACCGGATTTGTGTGCTGTGGGATGGGCGCATTGTTGCGGAAGTGCAGGGCGAGGATGCCCGCGAAGAGACGCTTCTTTATTATTCCACCGGAGGAACGGCGCCGTGAGTAAGGCCCTTTCAGTCAATGCGGCGGCGACGCCCCGCCAGCAGTTTTTTGATTTTCTCTATAAATGGGGCATGTTGCTTACCGTGGTCGCGCTTATCGCCATCTTTGGCGTGGCGTCGGACAACTTCCTCGATCCCTTCAACATCATCAACATTTTGCGCTCCATCGCCATCGTCACGGTGATTGCGATTGGTGTCTCTATTTCGCTGACCATCGGCGGGTTTGATCTGTCGGTCGGTTCCACCGCCTCACTGGCGAATGCGCTGGTGATTTCGCTGTTTGTCTGGCACGGCGTTGGTACCACCGAAGCCATCCTGGTTACGCTGGCACTGTGTACGCTGGTGGGCTTGTTCAACGCCTTTTTAATTGTGGTGCTGCGCATTCCCGACATGCTGGCGACGCTTGGCAGCCTGTTTGTGATTCAGGGTGTGGCAATGACCTACAGCTATGGCGGTTCGATTACCGAAAACATGGTGCTGCCGAGCGGCGATATGGCGGAGGGCACCATTCCGGCGGCGTTTGGTCTGCTCGGTCAGGTGCCGACCATTGTGATCATTATGCTGGTGGTGACGGTTGTCGCGCAGTTGGGTTTGTCGCTGACCACCCACGGTCGTCGCATGTATGCCATTGGCGGCAACCCGGAAGCGGCGCGCCTGTCCGGCATTCGTACCACGCGCTACAAAGTGGCGGCATATGTTATCGCCTCGCTGCTGGCGGGGCTGGGCGGCATTCTGCTGGCGTCACGCATTGGCTCTTCGCAGGTCAACGCCGGTGGCGGTTATTTGATGGATGCGGTGGCGGCGGCGTGGATCGGTTTCTCGCTCGCCGGTTCCGGCAAACCGAATGCGCTCGGCACGCTGGTGGGAGCGGTTATTCTCGGCGTGCTGCAAAACGGGCTGGTGATGCTGTCGGTGCCCTATTACGCGATGGACATTATTAAGGGGCTGGTGCTGGCCGGTGCCCTTGCGTTGACTTACTTCCAGCGTCGTTAATTCTTCAGGGGAAAACAGATGAAAAAAATTGCACTCTCACTGCTGGCGCTGGGCTTACTGAGCGCGCTGCCAGGCCACGCCACTACACCTGCGCCGGTGCCGGACGCCATTGCTAATCACCACGGCCCGATACGCATTGCGCTTATCCGCAACCTGGGGTCAGACGATAACACCACCCAGTTTGTCTCCGGCGCGTTGCAGGAAGGTAAAAAACTCGGCTTTAAAATCAGCACGTTTTTGAGCAACGGTGATGACGCCAAATTCCAGGACTTCGTTAACCAGGCGATCAGTCAGAAATATGACGGCATTATTCTGTCGCAGGGGCGCGATCCGTACTCCACCGATCTGATTAAAAAAGCGGTGGCTGCGGGCATCAAAGTGGCGGTGTTTGATACCGCTGTTAACGGTGAAATTCCGGGCGTGACGGTGACGCAGCAGGATGACGCCTCGCTAACCAAACTCTCCTTTGGCGAGCTGGTGAAAGATTTCAACGGCAAAGCCAACATTATCAAACTGTGGGTCGCCGGTTTCCCGCCGATGGAGCGCCGCCAGGCCGCCTACGCCGAGTTGCTGAAAGCCAATCCAGGTATTAAAGAGCTGGAGTCGATTGGCGCGGTCTCTTCCGATGTGCAGGGCGACACGGCAAATAAAGTGGGCGCGGTGCTGGCGAAATACCCGAAAGGGCAGATTGATGCAATCTGGGGCACATGGGATGCGTTCAGCCAGGGCGCGTATAAGGCGCTGAAAGAGAACGGTCGCACCGAGATCAAACTCTACAGCATTGACGTTTCCAACCAGGATCTGCAACTGATGCGCGAGTCGGGCAGCCCGTGGAAAGTAAGCGTGGCGGTGGATCCGAAACTGATTGGTGCCACCAACGTGCGCCTCATCGCCAATAAAATTGCCGGTGAACAGACCCCTGCCACCTACGATTTTAAAGCCGCTGCCATTCCGCAAGCGCTGCTGGCAAGCCAGCCGGGCGCGGTGAATGTGGCGTCGCTCGGCAAAATCATTCCGGGCTGGGGCCAGACGGAAGATTTTATCGCGCCGTGGTTCGCCACGCTGGAAGCGAAAAACAAGTAAGGAACGGACATGGCGAGTGAATTACCGCGTCCTGAATACAGCCGCAATATGCGGCTGATTGGTCACAGCGACCAGGGCGGTCGCCCGGACGGTGTGCAACTGATGGTACACCGTGGCTTTGCCTATATCGGGCATATGGTGTCGCAGGGGTTTTCGATAGTGGATGTGCGCGACCCGAAAAACCCGAAAGCCGCCGGTTACGTCCCGGCCCCGCCGGGCACCTGGAATGTGCATCTGCAAGCCCATGACGATCTGCTTTTAGTAATCAACGCGCGCGATCTGTTCGCCGATGCGCGCTTTGCCGATGAAAAGGTCTACTACACCCGCTCGGTCGGCGAGACGGTCAGCGATGTGCAGGACAAAGGCTGGAGCGCCGGGCTGCGCATTTTTGATATCTCCACGCCCGATAAACCGCGCGAAATCAGCTTCCTGTCGCTCAACGGCATCGGCATTCACCGTATCTGGTATGTGGGCGGGCGCTGGGCGTATGTCTCGGCGCTGATCGACGGCTTTACCGACTATATTTTCCTGACCATCGATCTGGCCGATCCGCGTAAACCGCAGGTTGCCGGGCGCTGGTGGCTGCCGGGAATGAACCAGGCCGCAGGGGAAACGCCAGCGTGGCCGGAAGGCAAACGCTATGCGCTACACCACGCGATTATCGCCGGGGATACGGCGTACGGTAGCTGGCGCGACGGCGGGTTAACGCTACTGGATGTGAAAGACAGAACCCAGCCGAAGCTGATCAGCCACCGCAACTGGAGCCCGCCGTTTGGCGGCGGTACGCACACCGCGCTGCCGCTACCGGACCGGGACTTGCTGGTGGTGCTGGATGAAGCGGTACTCGACAATCAGGAAGATGGCGAGAAGCTGATCTGGTTGTTTGATATTCGTGAGCCGTCAAATCCGG
This sequence comes from Kosakonia sp. SOY2, assembly GCF_027109175.1. Classification (NCBI taxonomy): domain Bacteria; kingdom Pseudomonadati; phylum Pseudomonadota; class Gammaproteobacteria; order Enterobacterales; family Enterobacteriaceae; genus Kosakonia; species Kosakonia sp. SOY2. The sequence goes on along the minus strand of NZ_JAPVXH010000001.1, from coordinate 2,282,281 downwards.
TAAGCATCTCGACGTTCCCGCAGCCGGACGAAACCGATTATGTGGCGAAAGGGGCGCATTTCGGGCCGCACAACCTGCACGAAAATCGCCCTGGCAGCTTTATCAGCTCGACGCTGATTTTCGCCACTTACCAGAATGCGGGCGTGCGGGCTTACGATATTTCTAACCCGTATCGTCCGGTGGAAACCGGCGCGCTGGTGCCTGCCGCGCCAGCGAAGATGATGGATACGCGACCTGCACGCCCGCGCGTGATCCAGTCTTGCGATGTGTTTGTTGATGCGAACGGCATTATCTACAGCACCGATTACAACGGCGGGTTGTCGATAATCGAGTATCTCGGGTAGTGAGGTTCTCTCCCCCCGACAGGGGGAGAGGGCTGCGTTAGCTGTACTGACGCACGCGGGCAATCAGCTCATCGACGTTCTCAATGCGCTCGGCGATGACAATCAGCGCTTTACCGAGCGTGATGGCGTGGCGCAGGCAGGCGTGGCGCATCTCTTCATCGTTGATGGTGTCGATATCGGCGACGTGTGAAAGCCCAACGCTGCGGCGAATCAGCTCCGTGCCGCAAAAACCGATCGCGTCGGTCCACACTTTTTTCAGGAAGGCGCTGGCGTAGCCCGGTTGCGCTAACGCCGCGTCGCGGGTTTTCTCTCGCGCCAGCGCCTGGAAGCGCTCGGCAAAGGTGGTCCACAGGGTTTGAATATCGGTCAGACGCTGTTCACGCGCGCTGGCCGCATCGCGAATGCCCAGATGCCCTGGTAAACCGCAGTAGTTGAGCAGCAGGTTGCCGATGGCGGTGCCGATATCAAAACCGATGGGGCCAAAGTAACCAAACTCGGCGTCAATCGCCTTCAGGCTACCGTCGGCGACAAAAATCGAGCCGCTGTGAATATCGCCGTGCAGCAGTGCTTCGGCGTGAGAGAAGAAGCGGTGCTTTAACGCCGCCACCGCCAGTTTCAGTTGCGCGTCATTGCGCAGGGCGGCGACCTCCGTTTCCAGGGCCGCCGGGTAGTTGTTGCGCTCATGAACCTGGTAGGGATCGTTAAAGAACAGATCTTCAGTGATTTCGCACATTTCCGGGTTAATGAACTGTGCGACCTGCGCTTTTTTGTCATGCGGATGGAGGTAAAAATCACTGGTGTGAAACAGCACCTGCGCCAGGTATTCGCCCAGTTGCGCAGCCGCTTGCGGGTAAAACACATTGTTAATGAGCTCGCCGCGCCAGATTTTATGATCGGAGAGATCTTCCATTACCATCACCGCCAGTTGCGGGTCGAAGTGGTGGATTTTTACCGTATGCTGCGGGCTGTGCCGGTAATGTTCGACCAGCGTTTGCGCTTCCAGCCGGGCGCGATCAAGCGTTAACGGCCAGGATTCACCCACGCAGCGCACATAGGGCAGCGCCTGTTTGACAATAATGCGGCTCACACCCTGGGTATCGAAAATTTTGAACACCAGATTGAGGTTACCGTCGCCCACCTCCTGTGCGTCCACCAGTTCGGACGGGTTGTCCAGGCCGCCAAATTGTTGTGCATACGCCACGGCATCGCGGGCGGAGAAGGTACGGTATTGCGACATTGCCTCGATCCTCTTTTGCTAATAAAGCCATTTAGACGTCTATACATCCGAACGTCATCCTGACACAATACGCTACAACAACGCAACAGGGATTTTACGCAATGCAGCCATTACAGACCACCAGCCTGCGAGTCGCCGACAATCAATTATTTATTCTCGACCAACAGGCCTTACCGCAGCAGAAACAGTGGCTACCGGCCAGCACGGTAGAGGATCTTGTCGGCCATATTCATGCCCTACGGGTGCGTGGCGCGCCGTTGATTGGCCTTTCTGCCAGCTTATTGCTGGCGCTGCTGGCAGAACAGGGCGCAAACCGCGACCAACTGGCGCAGGCGCTGGAAACGTTGCGCGCGGCGCGCCCGACGGCGGTGAACCTGATGAATAACCTTGATCGCATGAAACAGGCGCTCACGCAGGAGCATTTTGTGGCGGCGTTAACCGCCGAAGCGCTGCGGCTTGTCGAAGAAGATAAACAGTTGTGCGACAACATTGCCGAAGCGGGCAGCGCGCTGGTGCAAGCGGGCAGCCGACTGCTGACCCACTGCAACACCGGTGGGCTGGCGACAGCGGGCGTCGGCACCGCGCTGGGTGTCATTGCGCGGGCGCATCAGCAGGCAAAAATTACCCATGTGTGGGTGGATGAAACCCGCCCATTATTACAGGGCGGGCGGCTAACGGCCTGGGAACTGGGCGAGCTGGGGGTGCCGTATCAGTTAATTACTGATTCCATGGCCGCCAGCCTGATGGCGAAAGGGCAGGTGGATGCGGTATGGGTTGGCGCCGATCGCATTGCCGCCAATGGCGATGTGGCGAACAAAATCGGCACCTATTCGCTGGCGGTACTGGCGAAATTCCACAACGTGCCGTTTTATGTGGCTGCGCCGCAAACCACGCTCGACCCGCACTGCCCGAATGGCGATGCCATTCCCATTGAGCAGCGCGCTGCCGCGGAAGTGACCGGGGTGGCCGGGAGTTTTGGCGCAGTGAACTGGGCGCCGGAAAATGCGCGGGTTTACAACCCGGCATTTGATGTCACACCGGCGGCGCTCATCAGCGGCTGGGTACTCGACAGCGGCGTGGTGACACCTGCTGATGTGGCGAACGGGATCTTCCAGCCACGCTAATTACCAACGTACCGGCTTAACACCGCTGTTTGCTTGCCAGACGGCGGTAACTCTCTATTCGGGAAACGGCGCCGATCACACGCACGGCCCGGTGGCGCAGCCGTAAATCATAATCAGTGGAAACGCCGGGATCAGTAGGGGCGCCGTCCACGAGACATGCTGTTTGGTGGTGTCGTTAATCGTGACGGTCACCGGTTTTTCCAGCGTACGGGTATCCGGGCCGTACGGGTGTTGCAGAATGTAGACCACGTCACCCTGCGCTCTGAAGGTCACCGCCAGCTTTTTATTCGGCTCAATAATGTTTGCCCCGTAGTGATAACGCAGGCGCTCAATTTGCGCGGCACTGAGCCCGGAGACATCAACGAGCGCTTTGTACTCAGCCGTCACCTTTTTATCTTTCACCACAAAGTTCACGGCAACGCCGGGAACATGGCTGGCAAACTCCTGATAAAACTCAGCGTACCGGGCGTAGGCATCAGCATGCGGATCGTTACGGATGAAGTTGTAGGCGTAATGGTCGGAATATGCGGTGATGCGATCCTGGCGCACTTCCAGCGCGGTGATGTTGTCCCATTCCGGCATTGGCGACGTCGTCGCGCAGCCCGAAAGCAACACGATAACTATCAACATAATGAATTTTTGCATGATGACCTCCCTGTATGCCGCAGCGGCGCTGGCAGCATACACGCCTTGCGGCGTGTCACAAAGGGAGGCTACTGGATTGGGTAGGGGAAATTCAGGTCGCCGGGTGCAGCAAAATCACATCCTTATCAATGGTGCTGGCCTGGCTTTGCGGCGTACTGGCGTTTTTGTCATAGCGCGGCGGGGTGATCACCGGGTAGACAAAACTGCCCAGCTCGCTGCACTGTTCAGGCGCATTCGCGCCGGCATAAAAAAGATAGTACTGACCGGAATCCGGGAAAAAGGCTAAGTTGTCGCCGTTGCCAAACGTGGTGCTCCAGAACGGGACGCCCGCTTTGGTTTTGCTGCGCTCTTTGCCCGCCGCGACCTGAAAATGGTCGCTCCACTTCATGGTTATCAGGTTGTAGTCAAAAAAAGAGACCGTCAGGTTGCCGCGTGTCGGGCAGTGAAGTCGGACGGCATCATCCGCCCGCACGCTGGAGATAAAGGTTATCAGCAAGAGAAGCAGGGAGTATTTCATCGGCGGTTTCCGCAGGTTTTTGGCAAAGCACGAAGGTAATCCATCGCGGCGGTGAAAATCCGTAAGAAACGATGTCAGCAAAAGAGAAAACGAATCAGGATGTTAACGCGGGGTTGCGGTCAGCCTATTTTTTGATGTTGTATATGTTTCGTTTATTTAGACATGATAATAATTATCAAAATCATTAATATCTGACTATCTGCAGGGTTTTTTTTTTATGCAAGGGAAATCAATCTTTACGTTCGTGCTCGCCGCTTTACTCGCTGTTCCCATGCTGGCGCACGCCACGCAATATCCGCTCACCGTAACCGATTTCGATGGCCGCAAAGTGACCATTGAACACGAACCGCAACGCATTATTTTGCAGGACGGGCGCGACATCATGACGATGGCGCTGCTGGATCGCGACAATCCGTTTAAACGGCTGGTGGCATGGAACAATCTGGCGAAAAAACAGGACATTGCCACCTGGGAAATGCTGAAAACCCAGTGGCCGGAAGCGACCCGCATTATGGACATGGGCTTTAGCGATAAAGGCAATGTTGATCTGGAAAGCGTGCTGGCGAAACAGCCGGATCTGATGATTGCGCAGCTGCGCGCGAAACCGGCGCTGGCCGATAGCGGCGTGCTGGCTAAACTGACCGCGCTGCACATTCCGGTGCTGTTTGTTGATTACGAAGTGAACCCGGCAAAAGACACCGCGCCGAGTATCGATCTGCTGGGTAAAGTGATTAACCGCGAAAGCAACGCGGCGGCGTACACCGCCTATTATCGCCAGCAATTAGCAGCGATTGAGCAGAAAACCGCCGCCATAAACCCGAAACCGAAGGTATTCGTCGAAGCGCTGGCCGGTAACGCGGATAGCTGCTGCTTTACCCACGGGCACAGCGGTTGGGGCGGGCTGGTTGAAGCGGTCGGCGCGAAGAACCTTGGCTCTGAGCTGCTACCGGGTGCAACCGGGTTTATCTCGCTTGAAAAACTCATTAGCGCCAACCCGGATGTCTATATCATGACCGGCTCTAAACGGGGTAACAGCCAGGTGCTGCCGCTCGGGCTGAACGTCTCACAAGATGAGGTCAATAAACAGGCGCAGGTGCTGCTGCAACGCACCGGTGTCGCGCAGATCCCGGCGGTCAGTGCAAAACGTGTGTATGGCGTTTACCACCACTTCTACAATCATCCGTACAACATTGTCGGCATGGAATATCTGGCGAAAGATATCTATCCGCAGGCGTTTGCGGATTTGAACCCGGATGCGACCTACCATCACATCATCAAAAACTTCACCAAACTGCCGGATAACAACTTCGTCTATAGCTGGCAGCAGGGCAAATGAGTACCACGCTGGAAACAAACGAGCAGAGGCAGGAGACGGCTGCGGACAGCCTGATGCTCAATTACCGCGTGATCCTTCGCCGCCGCGTCAGTTTGCTGGCGCTGCTGGTGGTGTTCATTGCCGCCTCAATGCTGCTGGATTTCACCCTCGGCCCCTCTGGTCTGCCGCTGGATACGCTGTGGCAAACGCTGGTTGACCCGGCGAGCGCCGATGCCGGAACGCGGGTGATTGTCTGGGATATCCGCATGCCGTACGCGCTGATGGCGATCATTGTTGGGCTCACGCTGGGTCTGGCGGGCGCGGAGATGCAAACCATCCTGAATAACTCGTTAGCCAGCCCATTTACGCTGGGTGTGTCGTCGGCGGCGGCGTTTGGCGCGGCGCTGGCGATTGTACTTGGTATCGGTATTCCCGGCGTACCAGGGCAGTGGTTTATCTCGGCGAACGCGTTTCTTTTTGCGCTGCTGGCGGCGCTGTTGCTGGACGGTATTACCCGCTGGACGCAGGTGGCGACCTCCGGCGTGGTGCTGTTCGGTATCGCGCTGGTGTTTACCTTCAACGCGCTGGTGTCGATGCTGCAATTTATCGCCAACGAAGACACGCTGCAGGGGCTGGTGTTCTGGACCATGGGCAGCATTGCCCGCGCGTCGTGGGAGAAACTTGGCATTTTGCTACTGGCGCTGGCGGTGATCATGCCGCTGTCGATGCTCAGTTCATGGAAACTGACGTCGCTGCGCCTTGGCGAAGATCGGGCGATAAGTTTTGGCATTAACGTGCGTCGCCTGCGGCTGGCAACGCTTTTGCGCATCAGTATCTTGTCGGCGCTGTCGGTAGCGTTTGTCGGCCCGATTGGTTTTATCGGTCTGGTCGCTCCGCATATCGCCCGCATGTTGTTTGGCGAGGATCACCGTTTTTATCTGCCGGGTAGCGCGTTGATTGGCGCGCTGGTGTTATCGCTGGCTTCTATCGTTTCCAAAAACCTGATCGACGGGGTGATTATTCCGGTGGGCATTGTCACCTCGCTGGTTGGCGTGCCGTTCTTTATCACCATCATTGTGCGCCACCGGGGGAGTGTATGAGCCAGAGCGGCCTGAGCCTGCGCGGTTTTGGCGCGGGCTATCACAAGCGACAGATTATTCGCGATCTCAATATTTCCCATTTGCCGCGCGGCAAAGTGACAATTCTGCTTGGGCCAAACGGCAGCGGCAAATCGACGCTGCTGCGGGCAATGGCCGGGCTGAACAAAGCAGAAGGGGAATTGCTGCTGGATGGCGAAGACCTGCTCAGCCAGCCGTTTGCAAAACGCGCCGAGCAGGTCGTCTATCTGCCGCAATCGCTGCCAGCAGGCGTTCATTTGCATGTTCTGGAGTCGATTATCGTCGCACAACGTGCTTCCGGCGGCTTACACAGCGCGGCAAAGCAGGCCGAAGTGATGTCGCTATTGCGCCAGCTCGGTATCGAGCATCTGGCGCTGCACTACCTCGACCAGCTCTCCGGCGGGCAGAAACAGTTAGTCGGGCTGGCGCAATCGCTGATCCGCCAGCCTTCACTGCTGTTGCTCGATGAGCCACTCAGCGCGCTGGATCTCAACTACCAGTTCCATGTGATGGATCTGGTGAAGCGGGAAACGCGCAGCCGCAATATCGTTACCGTGGTGGTGGTGCACGATATCAATATCGCGCTGCGCCACGGCGACCATGTGTTGATCCTCAAACAAGGCGAGCTCGTGGCGAACGGCGTGCCGGGCGAGGTGATAACGCCGGAAAGCCTGGCGCAGGTCTACGGTGTGCGCGGGCGCGTGGAACCCTGCTCGCAAGGGATGAAGCAGGTGATCATTGACGGTTTAACCCAGCAGGCAAGCTAGTCCCAGCGCGCCGTCCACTGCGGCAAACGGCACCGCTACACCGGTCACCAGCGTTGATGCGGGTGCTGCGCGTAGTGGTGCAGCACGGCTTTATAGGGTTCGGTGCGGGCGTCGGGATGCTGAATAATCGACGCCAGCAGCACGGCAATGGCGTTGTCGTGTTCGCCAAGATTGTGCAGACACAAAGCATAAAATGGCCGCACTTCGGTGGCCTGCGGCCAGCTTGCCATGATCTCTTCAAACAAGCTTTTCGCCTGTGCGTATTTGCCAAGACAGCGCCACGTTGACGCCAGCCCAAACTGCGCTTCGAACTTATCTTCACCGCTTAATCCGGCCGCAAGCGCCGCCAGGTAATGAGGCTCGGCGTCGCGCTCTTTGCCTTCGTTATCATACGACCAGGCGATATTGAGCAACGCCTGCGCACGTAGCGCGGGTTCTTCTGCCAGCGCTTGCAGCGCCTGACGGCTTTTATCGTGTTGACCCTGTTTGCGCAGCGCAATCGCTGCCTGCAATCTGCTATCCATCGTTTTCATCCATTAAGTGTGTCTGAACGTTATAAAGCAGGCGACAGGCAGCGACAAGATTAGCGCGCGCTGATTCGCCAGATAGCGTTACCGGCATCGTCGGCAATCAGCACGCCGCCTTGTTTATCCATCGCCAGCCCGACCGGTAACCCGCGCACCTGTTTCTGATCGTCGGTAAGAAAACCGGTTACGACCGGCTGCGGTTGCCCAACCGGTTTGCCGTTGGCAAATTTCACCCACACCACCTGGTAGCCATTGAGCGGCTTCCGGTTCCAGCTTCCGTGCTCGCTGATAAACGCGCCGCCGCGATATTGCGGCATATTGTCGCCGGTATAGAACAAGAACCCGAGCGGTGCGACGTGCGAGCTGAGCGCGTAATCCGGCTTGATGGCCTGCGCCACTAAGTCCGGGCGCGGTGGTTTGACGCGCTCGTCCACGTGCTGCCCAAAGTAGCTATATGGCCAGCCGTAGAAACCCTTCTCTTTTACCGATGTCATGTAGTCCGGCACCAGATCGGATCCAATTTCGTCGCGTTCGTTGACGATCGCCCATAACGCACCGCTTTCTGGCTCCCATTGCAGCCCGGTCGGGTTGCGTAGCCCGCTGGCATAGATCCGGCTCGCGCCGGTGGCGGCATCCACTTCCAGCACCGCCGCGCGGCGATATTCCGCGCCGATGCCGTTTTCGGTGATATTGCTGTTGGAACCCACGCCTACATAGAGTTTGCTGCCGTCAGGGCTGGCGAGCAGGGATTTTGTCCAGTGGTGGTTAATCGGTCCGCCGGGCAGTTCGGTGACGATTTCTCCCGGCGCGCTGAGGGTGGTTTCTCCTTGTTGATACGGGAATTTCACCAGACTGTCGGCATTGGCGACCCACAAGGTATTTCCTATCAACTGCATGCCAAACGGTGAGTGCAGGTTTTCAATAAACGTGTGCTTTTGCCATGTGCCTCCAGCGTTACGCAACAACGTGATGCGGTTACCGCCGGGGCCGCCTTTGCCGGAGGCTTTTTGCACCAGACCCATAATCAGCTGTTTCGGGCGCGTGGTCGGTTTTGCCGGGGCATTGGCTTCGGCGACCAGGATGTCGTTATTCGGCAAAACGTACAGCTGGCGTGGGTGCAGCAGGCCATCCGCTATTTTTTCGATTTTTAACCCCTGCGGAACTGTTGGCGTTTCTCCCGCTTTCCACGCCACGCCCTCCGGCACCTGCATCGGTGGCAACAGGAAATTCTGCGCTTTTGGCAACTCTGGCTCTGGGCCAACTTGCTTCATCGGGTCTATGTTTGCCCCCTGATCGCAGGCGGTGAGCAGGGTGGTGAGCGCGGCAACGGTCAGTAAGCGATTAGGCATATTCATGGTTTGTTTCCTTACTGGACACGCGTGCGCAGGGCGAGTTGAAGATGGGCAATCAGCAGCAAAATCACTACCGCCGTTGAGAGGATCACGCCAAGCGGCACCACCGCGTAAGCATCCCGGCTGTGCACAAAGGCGTTAAAAATCGCCAGCACAATCGCCAGCAGCCAGAGCCAGAAATGGATTTTTTCCGCGTTAGTAACGCTATGGCGCTGCGTTACCCAAACCTGCACAAGGTTGATGAGCCGGGGAAGGATGGCAATCAACAGACCGATGGCGATAAGCCAGCTTGCCGCGTCGGTCCACATAATTTGAAAGGTTTTGAGATACAGAATATCGAAGATCCACGCTGCCACAAAAAAGCCGGTGGGCAGCGGATTAAAGAGTTCGTAAAGCGCAAGCGTCGCGCGCGATGGCCCGGAGAGTGTTTGCATTGGTCGTTCCTTTTGGTGGAAACAAGCGGGATAAGCCACAGGATCTGCTTGTTAAAGGGTAGACCGCTTACACAAAATTTAATTAATTTTGCTTATGTGTTGTGTTTGTTCCATTCACGTCTCGCTCTTCAGGCGGCCCTCAATTTCGCCTGGAAAATATTCACTTTACATTCTTTTACCGATAATGATAATCGGTATCAAAATGTTTCTTATTGTTGTCATTTGATTTTGTTACGGAGTGATCCCCGCAAACGGTGGGGAATAATAAAAATTGAGGGTTGTTTAGATGAGAATTTCCCCTTTGTACGGCGCGATGGCTCTGCTTTTCGCCTCGCCACTTTATGCGCAGGATGCGAAAAACAGTGATGATGAACTGATTGTGACCGCCACCCGCACCGACGGTTCGCGTAATGATTCCCCGCAGGTCATCAAAGTCATCAGCGAAAAAGAGATTGCCCAGCAGCGGCAAATTACCTCCGATACCTCGCAGATCCTCAGCAACCTGCTGCCGTCGTTTTCACCGTCACGGCAGAAAATGTCCGGCAGTGGCGAAACGCTGCGCGGACGCACACCGCTGGTGATGATTGACGGGATCCCACAATCAAACCCGCTGCGCCCGACCGGGCGCGAAATGCATACCATCGACGCCTCGATGATCGAGCGCATTGAGGTGATCAAAGGGGCGAACGCCAGCAACGGCGTCGGTGCGACGGGCGGGGTGATCAACATCATCACCAAACGCGCGAAACCGGGCACCGTCAACCAGCATGTCAGCGTGGAAACCACCACGCCCACCGCGGAATTTAACCGCGATACGCTTTCCTATAAAACCAACTACAGCATCAACGGCAGCGAAGAGTACATCGATTACCTGTTCGCGCTGAGCTATGAAGATCAGGGGTTGTTCAAAGACGCCAATAACCACGCGATTGGCGTAGATAACACGCAGGGCGATTTGATGGACTCCCGCGCCTGGGATCTGCTGGCGAAAGTGGGTTACTGGCTGGATAACGATCAGCGCGTACAGTTGAGCCTTAACCGTTACCGCCTGAAAAACAAAGATAACTATGTCAGCGTGCGAGGCGATCGCGATGACGGTGAAGTAACCACCTCGAAAAAAGGTAACCCGCCGGGCAGCGCGCCGCATAACGATGTGTGGACGGTGGGAGCCACCTACGATAACTACAATCTGGCAGGCATGAAGCTGACGGCGCTGGCCTATTATCAGCGTTATGAAGCGCTGTTCGGCGCGACCAATTCCTCGTCGTTCCAGGATCCGGCTATTGCTCCCCTCGGCACGTTGTACGATCAGAGCCGTGCGTATACCGATAAGTACGGCAGCAAAATCGCGCTCACCAAAGACGATCTCTGGGATGACCGCATTAAAGCGACGGTGGGTTTCGATACCCTGTTTGATAACTCGAAACAGGATTTATGGGCTACCGGGCGCACCTACGTTCCGGAAATTAACTACACCGATCTGTCTCCGTTCCTGCAACTGGAATACACGCCGGTTGAATCGGTGAAATTAAGCGGCGGTGTTCGCTATGAATATGCCCGGCTGAATATCGACAGTTATCAAACCGTGTGGGCCAACGACCGCGTGACGGTAGAAGGCGGCACGCCATCGTTCGACCAGACGCTGTATAACGCCGGTGTGGTCTGGACACCGGTTGAACCGTTAAGCCTGTTTGCCAGCTACAGCGAAGGGTTTACCGTGCCGGATGTCGGACGCGTGCTGCGCGGCATCGACACGCCGGGCATCAAACTGGATGACTACAACGGTCTGAAACCGATCGTCACCAAAAACAGCGAAATCGGTTTTCGCGTACAACACGCGCCGTTTGATTTCGAAGCCAGCTACTACCAGTCCACCTCGAAGCTCGGCAGCCGCGTTGAGCTGGTCAACGATGCGTTTGTCGCCCGTCGCGAAAAGACCGAGATTGACGGTGTGGAAGTTAGCGCGGGTTACAGCCCGAATGCCGATCACAAATTGACCTTGTCGTGGTCACACATGCGCGGCCGGTATGACAGCGATGACAACGGCAGCCTGGATGCGAAACTCGATGGCTTAAATATCGCCCCGGATCGCATCATCGCCAGCTGGTCGGCAAACTGGAATGCGCAACTGAGCACCTTCCTGCAAGCCAACTGGGCGCTCAGCAAGACATTCGACGATGCGGAAAAAGACTTTTCCGGTTATGCGCTGGTGGATGCGGCGGTCGGCTACAAGTTGCCGTACGGGCAGGTGAGCCTTGGGGTTTCTAACCTGCTGAATAAACAGTACATCACCTACTATTCGCAAAGCGCGTCTGTCGATCCGGATCGCTATTTCGCCGGTCGGGGTCGCACCGCGACGCTGGGCTACAGTCTCGATTTTTGAGTGTTACCGCCCCGGTTAGCGGGGCGGTTTGAATGGATGATGAAAAACGAACTCGCTTTCTCTCTTTCGCGCCGACGCAGCTTACAGGCGCTACTGTTGTGCAGTGTCTCACCATTGCTGTTTGCCAAACCCGGCGTACCGCGCGCGGTTTCTCTGTTTCAGGGGGCCACCGACAGCCTGGCCGCGCTGGGCGTTACGCCCTGCGGCATTGTTGAATCCTGGGCGGAAAAACCGGTGTATCGCTATTTGCGCCCGCAGCTTTCCGGCGTGCCGCAACTGGGGCTGGAGACGCAGCCTGCGCTGGAAAAAATCGCGCTGCTGAAACCCGATATCATTTTCGCTTCCCGCTTTCGCCATCAGGATGTCGCGCCGCTGATGGCGAAAATCGCACCTGTTACGCTGCTCGACGATGTCTTTGAATTCAAAAAAACGCTGACGGTGGTGGCGCAAAAAATGGCCCTGACCAGCTCCGCCGCACAACTCCTTGAGCACTGGGATGCGCGTATCGCCACGCTGCGCAGCCTGCTGCAACAACGTTTTGCCGGGCAGCGTGCGCCGCAGGTGTCGGTAATTGAAGTGCGCCCCGATCACATTCGCAGCTATGTGGCGAACAGCTTTCCCGGCTCGGTGATGTCTGAAGTGGGATTTGCCTGGAATGCGCAGGCCATGCAGGCGCACAGCGCGTCGTTGCGCTTTTCCAGCATGGAAAATATTCCGCTGCTGGATGCCGATCTGTTTTTTATTTTGCTGCGGGCCAACAGCCCGGCCATCACGCGACAGTACCACGCCCTCACCGCGCACCCGCTGTGGCAGCAACTGCGCGCGGTGAAAACGCGGCAACTGTGGGAAGTGGATAGCGTGCCGTGGAGCTTATCCGGCGGCATCCTGGGCGCCAACCAGATCCTCCGTGATGTTGAACAGGCACTCAACCGGGGGCGCGTATGAGCGGGCGTTTTCTGCTCTGCGGTCTGCTGCTGGTAATGCTGATGTTGCTCAGCATGATGACCGGCGCGCGGTTTTATTCACTCAGCCAACTGACGCAGGCGCTGCTGCATGCCGATCCCACCAGCGCGGTGGATATCATTATTCGCACCTCGCGTCTGCCGCGCACAGTGCTGGCTGTTGGCGTTGGTGCGTTTCTCGCCGTGGCGGGGGCGTTGATGCAGGCCTTGACCCGCAATCCGCTGGCCTCGCCGGGGTTGTTTGGTGTCAATGCGGGCGCGGCGCTGTTAATTGTGCTGGCGGGCAGTTTTTTTGCCATCGGCGACCCGTGGATCACGCTGTTACTGGCGTTTAGCGGTGCCTGCGCCACCGGCACGCTGGTGTGGTTTACCAGTAAAGTCAGCAACGGGCAGCTTAATCCGCTGCGGCTGGTGCTGGCGGGTGTGGCGATCACCGCGCTGTGCAATGCCTTTACCCAGGCCATTCTTGTTATCGATCAGGAAAGTCTCGACACCATGTTGTTCTGGCTGGCCGGTAGCCTTGCGGGCAATGACGTACAGCTCGTCTACCCGATGCTGCTCCCCGGTGCGCTGCTGGTGGTAGCCGCCTGCTTTTTCGCCGGGCAGATGAACGTGCTCAACGCCGGAGAAGAGATTGCCCGTGGGCTGGGGCTGAACATTGCGCTGGTGCGTCTGCTGGCGAGCATGCTGGTAGTGGGGCTGGCGGGTTGCGCCGTGGCGCTGGCGGGAAATGTCGGTTTTGTCGGCCTGATGGTGCCGCATATGGCGCGCCAGTTATTTGGCAGCGACCTGCGCTATACGCTTCCGGCCTGCGCGCTGCTCGGCGCGTTACTGCTACTGGCCGCCGACATCGCCGCGCGGGTGGTTATTCTGCCCCAGGAGCTGCCGGTCGGGGTGATGACCGCACTGATGGGCGCGCCGTTTTTTATCCTGCTGGCGCAACGCAGGGGGAACCATGCCGGATAGTCAGCTTTTGCGCTGCGGGCCGTTTTCCCGCCACTACTCCCGGCGTTTACTGCCGCGATTACTCGGCTGTACGGCGATGACTTTGCTGGTCGCACTGGTGGCACTGAACACTGGCGATGTGGCGATCTCGCTGGCGCAAACGCTTCGGTTGCTGGTGCAGCCGGATGCCAGCGCGCACAGCTTTATTCTGCACCAGTTGCGTCTGCCGCGCGTGGCGCTGGCGATGCTGGCAGGTGGCGGGCTGGGGCTTGCCGGGTTGATCCTGCAAACGCTGGTGCGTAACCCGTTAGCTTCGCCGGATACGCTCGGCGTGACCGCCGGGGCGAGTGCCGGGGCGTTGCTGTGGCTCTCCTTTTTCAGCCTGCAATATGGCAGCGCGCCCTTGCCGTACGCGGCGATGGGCGGCGCGGCCTGCGCCATCGGGCTGATCTTTCTGCTGTCGTGGCGCAGCGGTTTGACACCCTTGCGGCTGATCCTCACCGGCGTTGGCGTTTCAGCCCTGGCGGGCGCGGTAGTGACGCTGGTGCTGGTCTTCAGCCCGCTGACCACCACCTTTTCCGCCTGGGTATGGTTGAGCGGCAGCGTGTATGCCGCTACATGGGACAAAGTGCTGCGCCTGCTGGCGGTGTATGTGTGGGCGTTGCCGGTGCTGCTGTTTCTGGCGCGCTATCTGAAAACCCTGCAACTGGACGACGCGCTGGCCACCGGCCTTGGCGTACGGGTGCAGCCGCTGCGGGTGCTGTTACTGCTAAGTTGTGTGGTGCTCTCCGGCGGGGCGATTGCGCAGGTGGGGGCGATGGCGTTTGTCGGGCTGATTGCGCCGCACCTGGCAAGGCTTGTGGTGCGCAATGGCTTTTTCGGCCAGGCGTATGTCACCGTCTGTAGCGCGGGCAGTATGGTGGTTATCGCTGACCTGTTCGCCAGAACGCTATTCCGGCCTGCTGATTTACCGGCAGGGATTTTTGTGGCGCTGGCCGGTGCGCCGTTCTTTTTGTGGCTGCTGATTCGGCAGCGGACGTAATCTGATGGGGAAAATGTGTCTCTCTCAACGCAAAAACTGAGCGTCAGCTATCAACAGCGGCAGGTGATTAACGCGCTGGATTTAACCCTGCCTGGCGCGAAAGTCTCGGTGCTGATTGGCAGTAACGGCTGCGGCAAAAGCACGCTGCTTAAAGCCATGGCGCGCTTGCTGACGCCGCATTCCGGCACCGTTATTCTCGATGGCCTGGACATTCACGCCAGCAATACGGCGGAAATTGCCCGCAAGCTGGCCATTTTGCCGCAAACGCCTGTCGCGCCGGAAGGTATCACGGTGCGTCAACTGGTGAGTCTGGGGCGTTTTCCGTATCAAAACTGGCTGCGCCAGTGGTCGCAAGAGGATGAGCAGCAGGTGAATGCCGCGCTGCGCCTGACCGCAACCGACGCATTGCAGCATCGCCCGGTGGATGCGTTATCCGGCGGGCAGCGCCAGCGCGTGTGGATTGCCATGACGCTGGCGCAGGCCACGGAGACACTCTTGCTGGATGAACCGACCACCTATCTCGATCTGGCGCACCAGATTGAGATCCTTGAACTGTTGCGCCAGCTCAACCGGCAGCAGGGCAAAACCATTGTGATGGTGCTGCACGATCTCAACCTCGCCTGCCGTTATGCCGATCACCTCGTCGCCGTCCATGACGGGCGGGTTTACGCCGAGGGCGCGCCGCAGCAGATAATGACCGAAACGCTGGTCAACGAGGTGTTTAATCTGCGCTGTCGCATCATCGACGATCCTTTCTTCCACACACCGTTGTGCATTCCTTTTCCGGGAGCGTCCGATGCTGACGGTTGAAGAGCGTTCGTACCTGCAACACACTTTCCGTCTGCGTTCGCGCTCGCAAGCCGATGCGCGCAGCGTACCGGCACAGGCGCTACTGGATGCACAAAGCTGTCGCGCGCTGTTAGTGCGGGTGATGCCGCTGATTGGCGCGCCCGATCTGGCGATTGCCGCGTCGCTGCTCGCCAAACGGCTGGCATTCCTCGCGACCGGCAATGTGCTGTACGCAATGAGCGTGTTTGATAAAGGCTTGCCGTTAAGCCTTTACGCCAGCCGGGTGGAGTATGCGCACGACAACGGGCTGTGGAGCTCGTCGCTGCCGGTGGATGTTGACGTAACGCATTACCTTTCCGGCCAGCGCGACGCATGGCGCGAAACGGTGGTTGGCGCGTTGTTTCGCGACTATTTATCGCCGTTGTGGCAGAGCCTGGCGCGGGTAAGCGGCCTGCCGGAAGCTATTTTGTGGGAAAACACCGCCGTGCGCGTTTACTCGCTCTACCAGGGGCGAATGGAGGGGCTGAACGCGCAGCAGACGCAGCGCCAGCAGGCGG
Organism: Kosakonia sp. SOY2; assembly: GCF_027109175.1. Classification (NCBI taxonomy): domain Bacteria; kingdom Pseudomonadati; phylum Pseudomonadota; class Gammaproteobacteria; order Enterobacterales; family Enterobacteriaceae; genus Kosakonia; species Kosakonia sp. SOY2. The sequence goes on along the minus strand of NZ_JAPVXH010000001.1, from coordinate 2,266,223 downwards.
ATTTCGCCTGGCTGCTGGACGCCGCCACACCCGATCTGTTTGCTGCGCCCTGGAATCCGCTCAGGCGCTTTCGTCGGCCTGCGCAAAAGAGCGCAGCGGGCAAGATGGTGCGTTTTCGCCGCACCTGCTGTTTTTATTACAAAGCCTCAACGCCGGTGGAATATTGCCACAACTGCCCGCTGTGCCGGGAGAAATAAATGACAGCGAGCGCGGCGGTGATTAAGGTAATGTCACCCTGCAACATAACAACGGTCGCGCCGTGAAACAGACATTCGCCCTCGATTTTTCCCAACGCGCAGTGATCCCCTACGCCCATGATTACCGGCACGGGGAGCATGAGCACTGGCACACTCACCCGTGCGATCAGCTGATCCACACCCTGAGTGGCGTGATCCGCGTGGAAACGCAACAGGGCATGTGGATTGTGCCGCCAGGGCGTGGCGTGTGGATCCCGGCGCAGATTTCTCATGCGCTGCGTATTGACGGGGAAGTGCAGGCGCGCGGCGTGTTTGTCGAACCGCTGGCGCGGGCCGATTTACCGGTGGTCTGCCAGGTGGTGCGGGTCAGCGATTTGCTGCGCGCGCTGATTCTTAATGCGCTGGAATTGCCACAGGCGTATCAGGCTGGCAGCCGTGCGGAGCGCATTTACGAATTGATTCTGGATGAAATCCGCCTGATGAATACGCTGCCGTTTTGCCTGCCGGAACCCACTTCCGCGCGGTTAAGGCAGCTTTGTGACGCGGTGCGGCGCGATCCGGCGGGTGAGTGGACGCTGGAAAACGCTGCCCGCCAGGTCAACATGAGCGGGCGCACCTTGTCGCGCCATTTCTACCAGCAGACCGGTTTACAGTTCAGCGAATGGTTACGGCGGGCGCGTTTGCTGGCGGCGTTAACCCGGCTGGCGCAGGGTGAGCCGGTCACGCAGGTGGCGCTGGAGTGCGGCTACGCCAACCCCAGCGCCTTCAGCGCCATGTTTCGCCGGGTAATGGGCGTGCCGCCCGGCGATTACTTTACCTCGTAATAAACGGCCGGGCGGCATTTAACACCGCCTGCAACGACGCACGGGTAATGTCGCTATCGATACTGACACCCCAGGCGCGCGCGCCGTGTTTATCCTCGCAACAGACATAGGCGACCGAGCGGCTGTCGCTGTGCTTGCCGAGCGTATGTTCGTGGTAGCTCTCAATGTTGATCTCCACCTGCAAGCTGCGGCACAGGGCGGTGATGGCGGCGGAAAGAAAGCCGTTGCCGCTGGCGTCGAGTTTGAGTTTTTTGTCGTGGCAAAGGATCTCCGCCTGTAACGTGGTGCGCTGTCCTGGCTGGTTGGTGCAGACATATTCAATCAGTTGCAGTGGCGGATGTTCCACCAGCCCGTAAGTCTGGCGAAACAGGTTCCAGATAGCCATTTGCGACATCTCTTTTCCGTCCGCATCCGCCGCGTTTTGCACATGCTGGCTGAATTCCTGCTGAAGTTTGCGCGGCAAATTCAGGCCGTGGTTCTGCTCCAGCAGCCATGCCGCACCGCTCTTGCCTGACTGGCTATTGACGCGGATAACCGCTTCATAGCTACAGCCAATATCCGCCGGATCGAGCGGCAAATAGGGCACTTCCCAGAAGGCATTCGGGGTGTTTTGCCGCGCGGCAAAGCCTTTTTTGATCGCATCCTGGTGAGAGCCGGAAAAGGCCGTGAACACCAGTTCTCCGGCATAGGGATGACGCGGCGCTACCGGCAACTGGTTGCACTCTTCGACGATCTCAACCACCTTTTTCATCTGGCTAAAATCCAGCTCCGGCGCGATGCCCTGGGTATAAAGATTCAGCGCCAGCGTCACCAGGTCGGCATTGCCGGTACGCTCACCGTTGCCAAACAGGCAACCTTCCACGCGCTCCGCACCGGCGAGCAGCGCCAGTTCCGCACTGGCAATCCCGGTGCCGCGATCGTTATGGGTATGCACGCTGATGCACACCTGCTCGCGGCGCGAGAAGTGGCGGCAAAAATGCTCAATCTGGTCGGCATAGACATTTGGCGTGCTCACTTCCACCGTGGCAGGCAGGTTAACGATCATTGGTCGTGTCGCGCCCGGTTCCCAGACATCGGCCACCGCTTCGCAAATCGCCAGTGCAAACTCCGCTTCGGTAAAGCAGAAGGTTTCCGGCGAGTACTGGAAAATCCACTCGGTTTCTGGCGCGTTTTCACAAAGGTCGCGAATTTGCCGCGCGGCGTTTACCGCCAGCGCGACGATCTCCTCGCGGCTCTGGCGAAAAACCTGCTCACGAAACACCGGGGCGGTGGCGTTATACAGGTGCACGGTGGCACGCTTCGCGCCCTGCAGCGCGGCGAACGTGCGGGTAATCAAATCTTCCCGCGCCTGGGTTAACACCTGTATGGTCACATCGTCCGGAATACGGTGTTCCTCAATCAACTGGCGCACGAAATTGAAATCCGTTTGCGACGCGGACGGGAAAGCGACTTCAATCTCTTTAAGACCGCAGTCCAGCAGCAATTCCCAGAATTTCAGTTTCCGCGCGGCGTCCATTGGCTCGGCGAGCGCCTGGTTGCCGTCGCGCAAATCGGTCGAGAGCCAGCGCGGAGCGCGGGTCAGCGTGTTATCTGGCCAGCGGCGATCGCGCAGCGTTACGGGCATGTGGCGTTGATATTTTTCAGCAGGGGTCGTTAACATTTTTCGGGTCTCCGCAGGGTGTGGTGTCAGTTTCCACGCCGCGACTATTCGTCGCCCCCGCGTAACGGACAACCTGTTGCGTAAAAGTGACAACCTGAGCGAAAAGCCGTGCGGCAGTAAGAATCCGGATGAAAAACGCCATACGCGCGGCAGGGTTTCTATACTTGGCTGCGGAGGTACGAAATGAAAAAAATGCTGTATTCATTATTCGCAAGCCCGGACCGATTGTTACAGGTGATGAGTCACAACGACATTCAGGATGCCATTGTAGATGGCGAACGCATTGTGGTTGATGCTGATGGTAATACCTCGGTGAATATTCATTGCCAGCGCGTGCAGGAAGATTTCAAACGCCACGTCGACACGTTGAAGAGGGCGTAGCATGGGAACCGCTATCTTTATGGTGTTAATGGTTTGTGGCTACTGGTATACCTCGCACGATCTCTCCACCCGTTTTAAATTCAAACGCAGCTTCGGCTGGGATGTTTACTTCCTCGTGGCGCTGTATGGCTGCGTCTTCGTGTTACAGGGGATTCTGGCGACGGGGCTACTGTGGCTGTGTCTGTTGATCACCTCTACGGTGATGAACGCGTGGCCAGCGGTGTTTGGCCCGGAGCAGCACCACCTGCATATGAGCTTTATGAACTGGAGCTTTTTAGGCATCCAGGCGCCGGTGGTGATTATGCTCGCGTTTGCGGTGCTGTTTTGCCTGTGGCGCTCGAACTGGTCCGGTAGCGCCAGGCTCGACAGCAACGGTCGGCGCGAGTTGTATAAACACCTCTCGCGCGCTAACGGCGTGGAAGGGCTGATTTATCAGTGTATGGAAAAGGGCGATCTGGCGTGGATCACCCTCAAGTCACAACGCATTTACATTGGCATGATCCACACGGCCACCTTCGATAGCGGCGATGCGAACAACATTGTGTTGATCCCCATGCTTAGCGGCTATCGCGATGAAAACACCCTCGATCTGCACGTCGAGCATAACTACAGCGCCTGGTATGACGAGCATGGTATCGACCTTGCTTCAGAACCACGCTCGGCGCTCGATTTTCGCAAAGTGTTGCTGCTCTCGCAGGTGGAAAGTTTGTCGCTGTTCGACCCGGCACAGGTGATGGCGATGGGCATCAACCGCGTAACGCCCCAGCATTGACCATTCCGGCTGGCCGGGTCAGCACATTGCTACCCGGCAGAACATTCAGCTAATCAATCGCTTATTTTTGTTTGTGAAAATATGCAACGAGATATGTCCGAAATGATAAAGATTTATCTTAAGGTGACGATAACCTTATTGTTACGGCGCATTTACATAATTCTGCGATAGCGACAGTTCAGACCTGTTGATCTGCAAGGGATGTAACGTTGCTCTGCAAAGAGCAGCTTGCGAGTAAACACCCCATTACTCTTCTTGCCATCACAGGAATGATGCTCATGACATCATCGTTTTGCCGTTCTTCAGCTCAGCACCAGGGCAGTAATACGCCACCGGTTTTTACAAAACGTTTTATCGCGCTGTTTGTCAGTGCCCTTTGCGCAGCCCCCGCGCTGGCGGGCGAGTTGCCCACCGGTGCGAATGTCGCGGCGGGGCAGGTCTCCATTGGGCAAAATGGTTCCGCCGTCACGGTGAACCAGCACTCCGGCACGGCGATCGTTAACTGGAACAGTTTCTCCGTCGGCAAGGGCAATTCGGTCGATTTCGTTCAGCCGAGCAGCTCTTCCGCCATTCTTAACCGCGTCACTGGCACAACAAAATCCACCATCGCCGGTTCGATAACGGCTAATGGTCAGGTCTACCTGGTGAACCCGAACGGTATCGCCATTACACCGGGTGGCACGGTGAAAACCGGCGGCGGCTTTGTTGCTTCGACGCTGGACATCAAAGATGAAGACTTCCTCAAAGGGAAGCGCGTCTTCACCGGCAACGGTTCATCGGCTGAAGTGAGCAACGCAGGCGTGATAAGCGTTGGTCGCGGCGGCTATGCCGCATTGATTGGCGGCAACGTCAAAAACGACGGCTTAATCAACGTCCCGGTCGGCAAAGTGGGGCTGGGCGCGGGCGAATCTGCCACCCTGGATCTCTCCGGCGATGGCTTCCTGCAGGTCGCTGTACCGGGTAATTCCGGCATGAAAGAGGCGCTGATCCAAAATAGCGGCACGGTGTCGGCACAGGGCGGCTCGGTGGTGATGACAGCCGCCACGGCGCGCAATGCGGCGCGTAACGCCATCAACCTGAGCGGCGTGGTCGAAGCCGACAGCGTCAGCGGCCAGAACGGCTCCATCGTCATTGGCGGCGGTGAAGGCGGCAATGTAGTGCTTTCCGGCACGCTGAGCGCGAAATCGGGCGACGGCGCAGGCGGGAAAATCACTGTCACCGGCGATAACATTACACTGGCGGGGGCGAAAGTGGACGCTTCCGGCAAAACCGGCGGCGGTAACATTAACATTGGCGGCGAGCGTCAGGGCAAAGGCAGCACGCAACGCGCCACGGATACATACATTGACAGCGCCAGCCGTATCACCGCTGATGCGACAGCCCAGGGGAATGGCGGCGATGTGGTGGTGTGGTCGGATAACCAGACAACCTTCAGCGGTAAAATCAGCGCACGCGGCGCGGGCACCGGTAAAGGTGGCGAAGCGGAAGTCTCCGGCAAAGCCAAACTGGCTTATAGCGGCAGCACCGATCTCTCTGCGCAAAGCGGCAAATTCGGCAATCTGCTGCTCGATCCGCATAACGTGGTCATCTCCTCGGCGGCGGATAGTGGCTCCGGTTTTAGCGCCAGCGCGGATGATAGTGTTATTAACGTGACCACGTTACAAAACGCGCTCTCGACCGCCAACGTCACGGTGTCCACCGGCTCGACCGGCAGCCAGAATGGCGACATCACGCTTGCCACGAACCTTGGCTGGACGACCGACACCACCTTAACGCTGGCGGCGGCTGGCAACATCATTCTTAACGGTAATATCTCGGCGACGGGAGCGAATGCGGGCCTGGCGCTGAACTATGGCATCGGCAAAGATTACACGCTGCTCTCCGGCAAACAGATAACAATACCTGGCGCAAATGCCTCATTGACCATTGGCGGGCAGAATTACACGTTGATCCGCACGATGGCGGATCTCGATGCCATTGACAGCACCGGGCTTGGCGGCAAATACGCGCTGGCGCAAAACATTCTTGCTATTGGCAACACATATACCTCTTCACTGGTTGGCGTCTCGTCCAGTGCGCCGTTTAGCGGCATCTTCACGGGGCTTGGGCACACCATCTCCAGCCTGACCATTAACAGTGCGGATACCTATGTTGGCTTGTTTGGCTATAACACCGGCACCATCCGCAACATGGGGCTGAACTCGGCGCAGCTCACCGCGTCTTCGACATCGCCGTTCTACGCCGGACTGCTGGCAGCCTACAACACCGGCACTATCGCCTATTCTACGGTGCTTGGCTCATTGACCCGCTCGTCCGATGCCACAGCCTACATGGGCGGGCTGGTGGGTAACAACGCCGGGCAGATCTCCTACAGCCGTTCCGGGGCGTCAATTAGCGCGACGAACAGCTCTAACTGGTCTTACTGGGGCGGTCTGGTCGGGCAGAACAGCAAAAACATTACGCAAAGTTATTTCGACGGCTCCCTGAATCTCTCCGGCACCAGCGGCAACGGCTTGCAGTATGTCGGCGGTCTGACCGGCTACAACATGGCGGGCGGCACGATTAGCGCAAGCTACGTTTCCGGTAGCGTTACCGGCAGCGGGATGGGCGGTGCGATTGGTTATGTCGGCGGGCTGACCGGTAATAACGCCGGGAGTATCAACAACGTCTACTCCTCCGGCGTGATTAACGCCGGTTTGAACGCGCAGGCAGGTGGGCTGGCGGGCAGTAACACCGGAACGATCAGCAATAGCATTGCAACCAATACCATCAACGTGACCTCCACACCCAGCGCGATTGGCGGGGTGGTGGGTTCCAAAAGCGGTAGCGGAACGCAGAGTAACCTCTACTGGAATAGCGATAACGTCGCGGCAGGCATTGGGCGCGGTGCCAACGGTACGGAAGCGATCACCGGTTTAACCACCGCGCAAATGAACAACAGCGCGAGTTTTATCGGGCTGGATAATAAAGCCTGGGCGCCGGCCACTGGCTCCGCCATGCCGGCGCTGTTCGGCGTGTCCGGCATTGTTGGCGTGGCGCAAACCGCCATCTATGGCGCGAATCCGATTACAACTTACTACGGTGCTGGCTTCTGGAACGCCATCAGCGGTAGCCTGACGAACGGGCTTAGGAGCACCGATAACGTCGGCAGCTATGCGCTGGATACCACCGGTGTCAGCGCGCTTAAACCCAACGGGCAGCCAGCCAGCATTGTGGGCGTTGGCGCCACGGTGACGCCAGCTACGCTGACCATTAACGTGGCTAACGCCAGCAAAGTGTATGGTCAGTTTCCGGGAAGTGTGAATTACTCCGCGCAAGGCCTGGTCAATGGCGATTCCGTGAACGGCTTGACCTATACCAGCCTGGGCTTTGCCACCACGGCTAACGTTGGCAGCTACAGCATTGTGGGCAGCAACGTGACAGGCACCGGGCTTGGCAACTACAACGTTGTCTATCGCAACGGCAACCTGACCGTCACACCCGCGACGCTGACCATCACCGCCGCGAACGCCAGCAAGGTTTATGGCGATGCGGCGAACCTAAGTGGCTACAGCATTGTGGGCTTGTTAAACGGCGATACGGTAACGAATGTCGCCCTTAACAGCGCAGGGGCCGCCATCACCGCAGGCGTAGGCAGTTATGCCATCAACGCCAGCAATGCGAACGGCAGCGGCTTGTCGAATTACACCATCAGCTACGGCGCAGGCTCGCTGAACGTGACGCCGGCACAACTGGTGATCAACGCCGGCAACGCCAGCAAAACCTACGGCGACCTTATCAGCCTGAGCGATTACAGCGTGCTCGGCCTGCTCAATGGCGACACGGTGACCGGCGTGGCGCTGAGCAGCGCAGGTGCAGCGGCGACGGCTAATGTTGGCAGTTACGGCATCAATGGTAGCGGTGCAACCGGCAGCGGTTTGACCAACTACGTTATTAGCTACAACGGCACGCTGAACGTGACACCTGCTGCACTGACCATCACCGCGAATAGCGGCAGCAAAACGGTCGGTAGTACTGCGCAACTGGGCTATAGCGCCAGCGGCCTGCTGAACAGCGATGCGATCGCGCACGTGGATGTCACCAGTGATGGCGCAGACAGCACCGCCATTGCGGGCAGCTACGCGGTGATTGCCGCCAATGCCACCGGTAACGGGCTGGGTAATTACACCATCAACTATATCGACGGTACGCTTGTGGTAAATGACCAGCCGGGCACGCCAACTCCGACGCCAACCCCGACTCCGACATCAACACCGGTAGCGACGCCGTTAGCCGCCACCATTGGCAACCGTGTCTTTGCGCAGGATGTGACGCGTCAGTTAACCGGTAACACGATGCTGGTGACCCATGATGCCAGCAGCGCTGGTAGCGCGGATAACGCGGTTATCGCCACGGCGGATCCTCGCCTGGCGGGTGCGGTTTGTTCCATGGGCGCCGATTTAGCCCTTTCCTGCTCCGGCAAGTAAAAATAAGAGATAACTCATGCGTTTATTTTCACACTCTTCACTTTTAGCACCGACATTGCTGAGCCTGAGTATCGCCGCGAGCTTACACGCAGGAGCCGCCATTGCGGCTCCCAGCGCCGGCCAACTGGTGCAACCCTCTTATGCGCCGGTTCAGCAGCACACCGGCGGCGGCATTACGCTGCCTGCCACCACCGGGCTTACTGCGCCGAACGGCGCGGAAAAACTGTTTGTCACACCAGCCGGTCTGCTGGTTGAAGGCGGTTTTCCGCAGTTAGCGAGCGAAACAGCGCGCATTGAATCGCGCGTCAAAGGCCGCCGCGTCTCTGCCGCGAATTTGTTTGCCGCCGCGCAGGAACTGGAAACCGCCTACATCAAAGCGGGTTACTTGCTGGCGCGCGTCAGCCTGCCGCCGCAACAAATCAAAGATGGTGCGCCGCTGCGCGTGGTGGTAACCGACGGTTACGTGGAAAAAGTGGATGCCTCTGCGCTGCCGGACACCGCGCGCCGCCGGGTGGAAAGCCTGTTGCAACCGCTGGTGGGCGAGAAACATTTAACCCGTAAAGCGCTCGAGCGGCGTTTGCTGCTGGCGGGTGACACGCCGGGCGTGATGTTGAAATCGACCCTCAAACCGGGCAGCAAACCGGGCTCAACGGTGCTGATTGTTGATGGTCGCTACGATCCGCTTGCCGGGCTGGTCACCTTTGATAACGGCCTTTCTGACGAACTGGGTAAATACTCACTCGGGCTTGGCGGGCAGTTTAATAACCTGACGGGTTTTGGCGAGCAGGTATACGCGCGCCTGAACGGTTACCCGCGCGGCGATAACCCGTTTACGGATACGCAGCCGCGTAACCGCCAGTGGGCGCTTGGCGTGGTTGTACCGCTTGGCACAGATGGTTTGTGGATGAACGTCGAAGGGGTGGACAGCCGCACCAAACCGAAAACCGACAGCGGGCTGACCTCGCGCGATCATTTCCAGCGCCTGTCGACACGCCTGGGTTACCACTGGGTGCGTGCGCGTGATTTTAACACCTCGACTTTGCTGTCGCTGGATGTGCAAAACGAAACGCAGCACTTGCAGTTCAATAACACCGACGTGCCGTTTACCGAGGATCATCTGCGCATTGTACGCGTGGCACAGTCGATGGATTACACCACCGATTTTGACGCGCGTTTCGCCTCCAGCCTGACAGCCTCTTTTGGTATCGATGGTCTGGGCGCACGCCACGGCACCATCGATCTGCCGATGAGCCGAAACGGTGCCGATCCCGATTTCCAGAAACTGGAGCTGACCATGAACTACAGCCAGCCGCTGGTGGATGGCAAAGTACAACTCTCCCTTTCTGGCCTGGCGCAAACCTCGTTTGACCAGGCCCTGCCGTCCTCTGAGCAGGCTTCACTTGGCGGCAGCAGCTGGCTGTCGGCGTTTGATTCCGGCACAGTCAGCGGAGATAGCGCCCTGGCCGCGCGTGCTGAAGTTGGCTTACCGCAGCCGCTGGGTGCGTTCTCCTGGGCACCCGACTTTGGCAGCGCGGTAATGCCATACGTCTTCGGTTCGCTGGGTTCGGTAAGCCAGGCAAAACCGACGGCGCTGGAGAAAAAAGAGGTGCACGGTAGCGCGTACGGTGCCGGTTTGCGCCTGAGCGCCAGCCAGGCCGCGAGCCCGAACAGCGCCTTGCTAACGCTGGAGTACGCGCGCGGCAATCAAAGCGGCGAATCGCAGGACAACCGCTTTAACCTCAGCCTGCTGACCTTCTTCTAAGCCTCGCACTTTCCCGTGCACCGTCCGGTGTGCGGGTTTCTATCTCTCCGCTAAACATATGCGCGATCCCGCTCAAGGGATAGCCGTTGCTTTATCCCGTTGTCGGGCACATGATGTTTTGCCATAACAAACGTCCGGAATGTATGTCTGCTCAGCATAAGGAGCCTGCAATGAACGACATCTTTCTCTCCCTCAGCGTTGGGATGCTGGTGCTAATGGCGATTGCGATTCCGCTGGCGCGACAACGTATCAAACCCAATCGTTTTTACGGTGTGCGCACCGCGCTAACCTTGCGGGATGACACGGCCTGGTATCGGGCAAACCGCCTTTTTGGCAAAGTGATGCTGCTCTGCGGTGTGGGATTTTTTCTGCTTTCGGCGCTGCTTGGTAACTGGCGTGAGAACGCGGGTAACGCAATGATCAGCATCATGCTGTTTTTGCTGGCGGTATCTGTGCCGGTGGTTTGCGCGCTGGTCAACGAATCGCGGGAAAAAAGAGGATCATAATGCGCGAGGGCATTAAAACCTTTGGTGCGCGTTTTGCTGGCCGCGTGAATGCAGAGAAACTGCGCTTTGCCATTGAATATGTCGATTTCGGTGAAAGCGGCTTAGCATTTGAAACAATCTGCGATTATATCGTCGAAGAAGACGCGCCCATCAGCGAAGAGGAGTACCGCCTTGCCGTAGAGATTTTTAACGACTACGGCGGTAAATGGGGTGGTTTCAGTATTGAACATATGAAAGCGCTGATAGTTAAAGAAGGCGGTTCCGCTTTGTGATATTTGCGCCGAAAAAACTGAAAATGCATCCATTAGGAGAGGTGAAATTGCCAACACGTTGTGAAATTGCGCTGGCGAAGGTGGTCGCCGATTTGGCTATTTTCCTTGAGTTCACCGATGAAAACCAACTGGATCAGGACGCCGCCATCAACGCGCTGGAGCAGGTCGCCGCTGAACTGCAAACATTAAACGCAGATGATAAACATCACCTGACGGCGATATTTATTGAGTTATCGCGGTACTATCCAGCCGATAAAACCGCGTTTATTAGCCATTTACCGGAAGCGTTAGGCTTACTGTAGAAGCCGGGAAGATCACCACCAGATTTATTTCCTGCGACAGAAAAAATACTCCGGCATAAAGGTGCCTGGCAGCTTATTTTATATAGGTCGCTTTTAATAACTGCTCGCGATCAGTGTTTTGATTAATAATGCATTGCGTCTGTAAATCATCCTGACTTGCCGCCCACTCGCCAACTAATAACGCTGACGCTGCACAGAACTCATTTCGTGATGCGATCCAAAGCTGTTGAGATTTATTAAATCTCTCCCAAAACAGATCTTTTATCTCACTGCCTTCAGGATCATTAAGGTGATAGGGCGTATCGTAATCGTTGTTTATCCGTGTTTTTATCTTAGTGATTGTTTCTTGTAGTGATTTTTCTGATTTATTTTTTAAGTCCTCTTTGCATTGTGTCTGGTTTTTTTCATCACCATAGGCAGGCAGTGTAAGGCATTGCTGGATAGCTTTGCCTGAATCAAGCGTGATGGCACCCGCACTGAAAATTGATAGCGATACGATGACAAGTGCAATTTTTATGATTTGCATGGCAGAAGGCTAATCCTTTTTCAGTTCTCTTCAAAGGCTATATAAAAACCACGCTTACGAATTAACTCAACGATTTTTTTATCGTTTTAGCTACGCAAACCGCCAGGGTTTTTATGGCCCAGCGCCCCGCAATACCATGTCAAAGTAGGCCTGTGTGATTTTCTGTTTGTATTGCGTTGCAAAGCAGAGTCTGGCACTGCTGCTAAGCAGTTTCAGGGGGAATGCATCAGAAGTAAATATTTGGGGGATTTATCGAGGAAGGCCGGAGAGAGGTAAGATTGTCAGACAAGTGCGTAGGGGGCACTTGCCTGACAATGATGGGTTACAGCTTAAAGGCGTTTACATCGTTAAGCAGTTTACCGGCCTGGTGGCTGAGTGAGTTCGCGGCGGTGGCCATCTCTTCAACCATGGCGGCATTCTGCTGCAGGTTGCCCTCCATCTGGCTGACCGCCACGTTAACCTGCTCAATACCGTGGCTCTGCTCGGTTGAAGAGTTATTCACCTGATTAATCAGTACCGTGGTTTCATCAACCGCGCCCAGCGCCTCGTTCATCCGCGTGGTCACGTTGGCCGCATAGCTGACGCCCTGACCGACATTCTTGATGGCTTCATCGATTAAACCACGAATATCACGTGCCGCCACCGAGGAACGCTGCGAGAGCGATCGCACTTCGCCGGCCACCACCGCAAAGCCTTTGCCCTGCTCACCGGCACGGGCGGCTTCCACCGCTGCGTTGAGCGCGAGGATGTTCGTCTGGAAGGCGATGCCGTCGATAATGTCGGTGATTTCAGAGATTTTCGCCGAAGACGCGGAAATATCGTCGATGGATTTTTGCAGGGAACTCAGCTCACGATGGCTTTCATTCACCATTGACTGTACGCGACCAATAAAGGCGTTCGCCTCCTGGGCGTTATCCATATTGTGGCGCACCGTGGCTGACAATTCGTTCATGCTGGCGGCGGTTTGCTCCAGCGACGAGGCCTGCGATTCGGTGCGGGATGACAGGTCATCATTGCTTTTGGCGATCTCGCTCGCCGCGACATCCACTTCGTTGCTGGCATCTTTTACGCTGCTCAACACTTCGCGGATTTTCTCCATCAGGTTATTAAAACTGCTGGCAGTTGCACCCAGTTCATCTTTTTTATGCAGATCAACTTTAAGCGTCAGATCCAGCGTGCTGCTGATGGTTTCCATACTTTTTTGCAGGCTTTTTAAACCCTTGTTTAAATAGCTCAGAATTGACGAAGCAAATACGGCAATTAACGCCAGCAAAAAGATAATGGTTCCCACTAATAGCCAAAAAGTATTGATATATTGTGCATGGTTATTTTCGGCGTATTTAGCAGCAATATTATAATTATGAGTCAACATATCTTTAATATTTGCGCTCAGAGCAACAGAGGCATTGGCAGTTATACCGCCATCAGAAACCATTTTTCGAGCCGCTTCAACACCTTCGCTGTGATAAACACCAACCATGGATTCTGCTTTTTGCAAATAGTCATCAAAGGAATCTTGCGTCTTTTTTAATTGCTGTGCATCAATGTCGTCACTAATAAGCTTTTCACGATAATATTTAAATATCTCGTTGGTTTTATTTAGCTCATCTTTCGCTTGCGCCATATGTTTGGTAAACACTGCCTCATCGGTGACCAACAGTGACATCAGGATTTGTCGACGCGCCTCTTCGCGGTGCTGGAGCGCCTCGCTGAGCTTACTGATACTCGGTAAACTATTTTCCACAACGTAATCGAAACGTGATTGCGCATTATCTAATGCCCGGATGCTAAGACCACCGAGCACAATCATGGCAACAAATGTTATAGCAAACACGACTAATAATTTCTTAAGAATGGTCATAACAGCCTCAGGTACTTTCCATATCCAGGGGAACACTATTTTTATCGGCGACTAAAGTGAAACCTTCATAGCGAAATGAATAAAAAGAGAGGTGAGTTTTACTTTTTCATTAGCTTGGTAAGTGTTCTGGAAAATAACCTTTAAATACAAGCGCTAAATTTTTAATGAAATGACTAAGAGTATTGTCTATATAATATATTCAAAGCGTGTTGTTATTGAGTGAATAATATATTGTGTATTTTTACCACTATTTAACGCGTGAGTTTAGTAAAGCTGAAATAATGTGTAGCGCAAGAAAAAGTTTATCAACGAAATTATTAGAAAAAGATATTTATGAGTGGGTATTTTTCTCGGCCTGGCTGGGTAAGGCAGCCTGTAACGTCAATAACGCGTCGACTGCCTGCGTTGTACTTGAGGCGCTGATATTCTGGTGAACCTAGCTCAGATCGTGGAGATCTTTTTCCAGCAGCGGCGTGAGCGCCATTTCAGAAAAGACGACTTCCAGACCGCTGCGTTCCGGTGTGCAGCACATCATGCCAACCGTGCAACGCGAGTGGGGAAAATGGCACAGCCGCAGCAGCGGCCAGATGTGACCATCGGTGGAGTATTGTAGCCGTAGCGCGTCGCCTTTGCGGCTCAGGCGCAGCCAGAAATCGCCCGCGTCACCGGGGAAAATACCGGTCGCCCAGTCTGAATAACCCTGCGTCAGCACGCTGCCGATGGCGGGCGCGCCATCGTTAAACTCAATCCCGGCTTTTAGCCAGTTCTGTTCGTCCGCGACCAACAACACGCCCGCCTGGTCATACAGCTCGGAAAAACGCGCCTGAATCCGTACCTGGAAGGTGAAATCACCCGTCACATCGCGCACAAAACCGTGGCCGCTGAAGCGCTCAAACCCGTACCAGGTCTTGCGCCAGAAATCGGTGCTGCCATCCGTGACCACTTCCATTTTGCCCTGCGTTTCACGCCACTGCTGCGGTTCGTTAATCCAGTAAAAATCACCCGTCATGTTTCGCTCCTTTATCTGTGCTGGCGGCTTAAAGAGTGTCGCCGGTGGCGGTCGAGATTGCCAGTGCGGGCCGCGGGGAAGTTTGATAATGGTAGCAAAATGGTCAGGCTGGTAATTTTTTCGTGAAGGGAAGCTATCAATTTAAAGAGGGAATCACCCCTCAGGATTTGATCTTCGACAGCCGTTTGGCTGCTTGCTTGAGTTTTTCATTGGGATCGGGGGGATTTTCAATGGCGTTAATCACCCGATACCAAGAATCTTCATTCAGCATCAGCTTAGCGTATTTTGCTCTCCCCTCAAGTGGAAGAGAGCAAGGGGTTAAACCAATAAGGTTTTGTTTATAAAGCATAATCAACGAAAGGCTTTGCGAAAGCGACGTTCAATTTTGTTTCCTTTTTGATCCCTATAGCGATCTGGCCATATCGTTTCCGGCGCTATATTCAGTGCCTGAGCGATTAAATACTCACCTTTTGGCCACGGTCTCGACAGTGCGTTCGCCAATGTTGATGAGGATAATCCTGATTCGCGAGACAACGCCGCCAGACTGGTGCCACGTTTTTTCAATGCGGCAATGATATCTGCTGGATGCCAGTTCTGATCTTCCATTGTGTCCTCCTTACACGTGGTTGTTATGTGCTCAATTATCCTGTTTTGGGATAAAAAGGCAACCGATAGATATTCGATTTCAGGATATTTTTCAAGGAATCGATTTTATGGCCTCTGTTTATTCAGAAGAGTACCAACGCGTTATCATCGCCCTCAAAAAAGCTCGCAAAGAACGAGGAATGACGCAGGCGCAGCTTGCCGAAGCGCTCGGTCGTCCACAATCCTTTATCGCCAAAATTGAGAGTGGTGAAAGAAGATTAGATGTGGTGGAGTTTGTACATTTGGCGAGATTGGTGGGAATCGAGCCAAGTAAAGTCATAAACAATATTCGTTGATTATATTTTCTATGGTGTATTATTAGGTTGGTATATAATTATTAAAAAATAATGCTATCGATATGATAAAACATCAATTTCTAAAATCTCGGCAATGACAATGCTAGCGAAATATGATAATACGAATATAATAAGTTTTCTTTTGTGCAGAAATAGTCATGCTACCATTACGGTTAACAATTATTTTCCTCAAATTAAAGAGTGTGATGTAGTGATGAATTTTAGGAAATATATATGTTATACGTAGAATGATAGTATTCATCAGATCATAGAGGTCATAAGGAATGTCTATAAAGGCTATGATTGTTAAAGGGTTGTTTGGACGTTTAGATTACAACCTTATTTTGGAGTCACAAGATATAAGCATTATTACTGGGCCAAATGGTTATGGTAAAACAATGCTTTTAAGGATAATTGATTCTATCCTAAAAAACGATTTCAAGAACTTATCTAGTATAAAATTCAAATCGATTTATTTATCATTTGTTGGTGGCCTCTCAATAAGTATTGAAAGAAATTATACAAATTTAATGGTAACTTTGTCAGATTTAAAAACAGATAGAGTAACAGTTGAGCATATAAATGAAGAGATATCTAATGATAAGGATATCTACTATGTAGATGATAAAGGAGAGAAAATAGAACTGCGTCTAAGAAGTCTTGATACAAAAAATGAATTTTTAGGGTTAAAACCAGATGTTTTTTTGTCATACTTTGGTGATGTTACATCTATTTTTATTAAAGCTCAGCGACTGCAAGATTTGGATTCAAAAAAAAATAAAATAAGTCAATTAGCGGAAGAACTAAGAAAAAGAATGGCGAAAGTTTCATTAAATGCTTCGATCACTTCTCAGAAATTAGATTCATCTTTTCCGACTAGGCTTTTTGAAAAAATAGAAAATTCAGTGGGTGGAAGTAGATACGTAAATATTTCGGAAAGGCTTAGGGGACTGCAGGATATAAAAGATGATCTACTAAAATATGAACTAATTGAGTCTGATGATGGCTTTTCATCTAATTATTTCCTTTCTTCGGAAATTTCTGCGGCTTACGGTGAGGTACTGAATTTATATGTTGCCGATGCATTAAAAAAACTTGAGCCGTATGCTGATTTGTATAAAAAAATAGATTTATTTGTCAATATAATTAGTGATAGTGTTTTATCGTTTAAAAAAATCAAAGTTAATAAAGAAAGAGGTTTTTATTTTGTTGAAGAAGGTAATGAGAATGAAATTATTCCCTTAAATAGTTTATCTTCCGGAGAGCAAAATCAGGTCATAATTTATTATGATATGATCTTTAAACCTAAAGAAAAGACAGTAATCCTGATTGATGAGCCCGAGATTTCCCTTCACGTTGCTTGGCAAAAAAGTTTCCTTGAAGCTGTAAGTAAAATACAAAAAATTAATAAGCCAATTAATGTGTTAATTGCAACGCACTCACCTACGATAATAAACACCCGCTGGGATCTTACTCATGACTTGTTTGATATGAGTGGGGAGGGGATTTGATTATGAAGTCATTAAAAGAGAGTACGACAGAACTTGATTGGGTTGGTTCAATGATGCTCTTATTCAAAAGTGAGAAATATTCTGGGAAGATATTAATTGTAGTGGAGGGTAGAACAGATATAAGTTTTTTTAAATGTATGAAACTTCATAATTCTATTCATTATGACTCACCTTGTAAGGGTAAGATTTCGGTTATTGAATCTGTACGTAAATTACGTGAAGCAGGTAATGATAAAGTCTATGGAGTATGTGATGCAGATTTCGATTTGATATTACAACGAACTTATAAAGATATAGTTCTAACCGATTTTCATGATATTGAAGTTATGATGATTAACTGCGGTTTTATGAGGAGATTTTTCTTCGAATACACAAACCCAAAAAGTTATGAACATATTGATGAAAACACTCTAATATCAGAAATTGAAAGGAATATATTTGATATTTGTTATCATATTGGTATTTTGAAATGGATAAATGCTGAGCATGATTTTGGTTTTAATTTTGCGAACTTAGATGTAGAACCTTTTTTGCATTTCAATGATTTTAGAATAATTTTTGATAAAAACGCTTTTATCGATAGTGTATTGAGGCGATATAAAAAAGAAATAGATAGAGATTATATATTGAGACTTTACGATGAATATAAAAGTAAAGCGGTAGATATACTCCATATCTGCAATGGACATGATTTTACGAATGTTTTAAGTAAACTTTATAAAGGCGCTTTTACAAATGACAAAAACATTAATCAGGATAAAATAGAAAGAAATCTTCGGCTTTATTATTCCTCGCAACATTTCGAACAGACTAATTTATACAGCAAAATAAAAAAAATCCTACAGAGATATGAGGGTGAATTAAGGTTAGTAGGTTAATGTAATAAAGGCATAGTTGTCTATGCCTTTACATTCTAAAGATAATTTATTGCAATATTTAATTACAGCTATTTCTGGAAGAATAAAAAAAGCTTAACCCAACCGTGGATACCCACCCGCAATTTCACTGCCGGTAAACTGCGCGATCCACCCCTCTGGATTATCAAAAATCCGGATGGCGGTGAAGTTCGGCTCTGAGCCCATATCAAACCAGTGCGGGGTTCCGGCGGGGACGGAAATCAGGTCGTTTTTCTCGCACAGCACCTGGTAAACGTCGCTGCCGATGTGCAAGCAAAACAAGCCCGCGCCTTCCACAAAGAAGCGCACTTCATCTTCGCCATGAGTGTGTTCATTGAGAAACTTGGCGCGCATCGCCTCTTTCTGCGGGTTATCGGCGCGCAGGCTGATCACATCCCAGCTCTGATAACCTTTCTCGGCCACCAGTTTGTCGATGGCGTGCTGGTAAGCGGTGATCACCGTTTCCGGTATCGGGTTTGCGCCGAGATCGCGGTCGGCCTGCCAGCGTTCAAAACGCACACCTTTGGCGTTCAGTTTTTGCTGGATCTCTGTGGCGTCGGTGCTGTGCCACACCGGCGTGCTGGCATCGGTATCGGTGTAAATCGTCAGTGCGCTCATGAAGGGATCTGCTCCGGCTTAATGTTGCTGAAAGAGGGAACCTGGTAATGATGGCTGGCTGCGTCATCATCGCCGCGAATCAGTTGCGTGGTGCGAAAACCTGCCGCTTCGGCGGCGTCCAGCTCCTGATGAATATCGGAGAGGAACAAAATGGACGCGGGCGGCAGCCCAATCTGCGCAGCAATATTGCGGTACGACTGCACATCGCGTTTCGCGCCAACCAGCGTGTCGAAATACCCGCTGAACAGAGGAGTAATATCACCTTCGTCGCTGTAGCCAAATAACAGTTTTTGCGCCGCCACCGAGCCCGAAGAATATACATACAGATCAATACCCTGCGCTTTCCATTTCTCAAGCTGGGGCAACACGTCCGGGTAAAGGTGGCCTTTGAAATCGCCGTTCACATAACCGTCGCGCCAGATGATGCCCTGCAACGCTTTCAGCGCCGTTGATTTGCGATCTTCATCCATAAAAGCAAACAGCACGTCAATCAGTTCGGCGGTACTGGCTTGTGGTTGATCGATCTCTTCCCGCAGGTTATCCAGGATCGTACTCACTGGCTCGTTGTACTGCTCGGCTGTGACAAACGCCGCCAGGCGTTCGCGGGCGTAAGGGAACAGGACGTTGTGCACAAAGCGGATATCACTGGTGGTGCCTTCAATATCAGTAACGATAGCGCGGATCATGGTCTCTCCAGCAGGCGACGCTGCATTTCGCATTCAAATAAAAACTCCAGCCCTTCCAGGTGGCGGCGGGCTTCGGCGACATCGCGCCCCCAGCAGGTTAGCCCGTGGCCACGCAGCAGAAAACCATAGCGCAGCGGATGGGTCTGCGCATAGTCGGCGATGCGAGCCGCCAGCGCGTCGATATCCTGGTCGTTGTCGAAAATGGCCACAGGCACGGTGTCCAGGTGCGTGGTCTGGCCGCTCAGGGATTTTTGCATCTCAAAACCGTTCAGCAGCAGGGCAGGGGATTTCTCTACCCGAGACAGCACCGTCGCGTTCACGGTGTGGACGTGCAGCACTGCGTTGGCCTGCGGGTAGAGGCGGTAAATCAAGGTGTGCAGGCCAGTTTCCGCCGAGGGTTTACGGCCGGAAGGAGCATGGTTATCGGCAATCGACACCTGCAAAAAATCCGCCGTGGTCAGGCTGCCTTTGTCTTTGCCGGATTCGCTCAGCCAGCACCAGTCGGCGTCCTGGCGCACGGACATATTCCCGCCGGTAGCGGGTGCCCAGCCTTTTGCGCCTATCCAGTGGCAGGCGGCAACGAGTTGTTGGAGTTGCAGGTTGTCTGTCATCACCCTTCCTTATAAGGAATATTGTTATCGTATAGACGTCTAAGCGTCTTGATTGCCAAATACTAGCATCGTGTTATAGTGGCGGCAACACGCGTATCACAGGCAGGCAGCAAATAATGAGCAATAATGCACTGATTCCACAAAGTAAACTTCCCGCGCTTGGCACCACCATCTTTACGCAAATGAGCGCCCTGGCGCAGCAGCACCAGGCGATTAATCTGTCGCAAGGCTTCCCGGATTTCGACGGCCCACGCTATTTGCAGGAGCGGCTGGCGTTTCATGTGGCGCAGGGGGCGAATCAGTACGCGCCGATGACCGGTGTGCAGGCGCTGCGTGAAGCGATTGCCGATAAAACGGCCGCGCTGTACGGGCATAAACCGGATGTGAATACCGATATCACCGTCACCGCCGGGGCGACCGAAGCGTTGTACGCGGCGATTACTGCGCTGGTGCGCCAGGGCGATGAGGTGATCTGCTTTGATCCGAGCTATGACAGTTACGCGCCAGCGGTCGAGCTTTCCGGCGGGGTGCTGAAACGCATTGCGCTGCAACCGCCGCATTTTCGCGTCGACTGGCAGCAGTTTGCGGGGCTGCTCAGCGATCGCACGCGGCTGGTGATTTTGAACACGCCGCACAATCCGTCGGCGACGGTGTGGCAAAAGGCGGATTTCGCTGCGTTGTGGCAGGCGATTGCCGAACACGAAATTTATGTGCTGAGCGATGAAGTCTACGAGCACATCTGTTTTGCCGAAGAGGGACATGCCAGCGTGCTGGCGCATCCGCAATTGCGCGAGCGGGCGGTGGCGGTATCGTCATTTGGCAAAACCTACCATATGACGGGCTGGAAAGTGGGCTACTGCGTGGCGCCTGCCGCCATCAGCGCGGAGCTGCGCAAGGTACATCAGTATCTGACGTTCTCGGTGAATACTCCGGCGCAACTGGCGCTGGCGGATATGCTGCGCGCCGAGCCGGAACATTATCGTGAGCTACCGGAGTTTTACCGCGCGCGGCGCGATGTGCTGGTCAATGCACTCAGCCGCAGCAAGCTGGAGATTTTGCCGTGCGAAGGCACCTACTTCCTGCTGGCGGATTACAGTGCGATTTCCGATCTGGACGATGTGAGTTTCTGCCAGTGGCTGACCAAAGAAGTTGGCGTGGCGGCGATCCCGCTGTCGGTGTTCTGCGCCGATCCTTTCCCGCACAAACTGATTCGTCTGTGCTTCGCGAAGCAGGAATCGACGCTGCTGGCGGCGGCAGAGCGCCTGTGTAAGCTGTAACAGGTTAACGGCGGTGCTGCCTGCGCCGCCGTGACTGCTTTTATTTCTCGCCCATAATCGTGTTCAGTTTTTCCGCGTCCGGCAAACCGACTTCCTGCTGCAACACATTGTCTTCATTCATGTAGTAAATGGCAGGCGTGGCGTTCGCGCCAAGGTCATCCATGATTTTCTGGTTGATGTTGAGCTTTTTCATCATTTCCGGCGGTACGCTTTTCGGTAACGTCAACGCCATTTTGCCGTTCGACTGCTCAAAGTCGTGCCAGCTTTTTGCCGGATCCTGCGCGCTCATAATCGCTGCTGCGGCTGCCGGGCTTTCCGGTTTGATCACGCCAACCAGTAGCGTGCGGATCTGCACTTTGCCGGACTCCACCCACGGGCGTGCCTGCTGCCAGAACTGTTTGCAGTACGGGCAATACGGGTCGGCAAAGGCGTACACCACGCGCGGTGCCTCTTTTTTGCCATCCAGCAGCCAGTCGGCTTTTTCCATCTGCTGCCACAGCGCACGGCCTGCCGGGGCGTAAATCTCTTTGGCGATCAGCTTTTCGCTCAGGTTGGTGCCTGCATCGTCGTACATGTAGCCGGAGATAGCGTGTTTGCCGTCCGGCGTGACATAAATGGTGACGCCCATTTCCTGATATTTACCGAGATAGCCTTTCATGCCGCCCGGCGCGTCGAAGGATTTAATGATGGTGATGCCTTGTTTTTCAATGGCTTTTACCGGCGCAGGCAGTTCTTCGGCGTGCAGAGTCAGCGGTAGCAGGGTCAGCATTAACAGGCGCTTGAGCATAAAAATCCTTATAAAAACAGTGGGAAAGAGCAAGGGTAGAGAAAACCTATCACAACCATCGGTAAGACCGCCGGGCAAGGCATTGTCCTCACGTGCCCGCAGTGGTGTAATCAACAACGCTTGATGACCAACAGGTTATGAGCGCAACGCAAAGCCAGCTTGCTGGCGCTGAAGTTACCCACGGGTATTTCAGGTATCGAGGCCACCCGTCGCGGTGGCCTTTTTACTTTTGGCAATTCAGCCGTTCACAAGGTTGCTCGTTGCGGGTTGTTAGCTAACACTTATTGATTTGATAAAGCAAACGCATTGGCTGAATCAATCGAAGTTCGTTAACTTACACCCCAACGAAAACACGGAGGAAGTATAGATGTCCTTAATTAATACCAAGATTAAACCTTTTAAAAACCAGGCGTTCAAAAACGGTGAGTTCATCGAAGTAACCGAGAAAGATACCGAAGGCCGCTGGAGCGTCTTCTTCTTCTACCCGGCTGACTTCACCTTCGTATGCCCGACTGAACTGGGCGACGTGGCTGACCACTACGAAGAGCTGCAGAAACTGGGCGTGGACGTTTACTCTGTTTCCACCGATACCCACTTCACCCACAAAGCGTGGCACAGCAGCTCCGAAACCATCGCGAAAATCAAATACGCGATGATCGGCGACCCGACTGGCGCCCTGACCCGTAACTTCGACAACATGCGTGAAGATGAAGGTCTGGCCGATCGCGCCACCTTCGTTGTTGACCCGCAGGGCATCATCCAGGCTATCGAAGTCACCGCTGAAGGCATCGGCCGCGACGCATCTGACCTGCTGCGTAAAATCAAAGCAGCACAGTACGTGGCTTCTCACCCAGGTGAAGTGTGCCCGGCGAAATGGAAAGAGGGTGAAGCGACGCTGGCTCCGTCCCTGGATCTGGTTGGTAAAATCTAAATTTCCTGTCGTCTTTCACGCCATAGCGGCGTTGGCGTCGCCTGCTCGCCCCGTTCACTTACTGGTGTAAGCTCCCGGGGACTCTCAGGCTAGCCGCCTTGCTCTGGCGCGAAATACTGGGGAAATTATCTGGCAAACGGGTACTTTTGGGTGCCCGTTTTATTCAGCACCATGATGCAAGTTGCATTGATGCAGCCTTAAACAATTCGGCTTGCATGATGATGTTTTAAGGGAGAACGTTATGCTCGACACTACTATGAAAACCCAACTCAAGGCCTACCTTGAGAAACTGACTAAACCTGTTGAGCTGATTGCTACGCTGGATGACAGCGCGAAATCGGCAGAAATCAAAGAGCTGCTGGGCGAAATCGCTGAACTGTCAGACAAGGTCTCCTTTAAAGAAGACAACAGCCTGGCGGTGCGTAAACCGTCGTTCCTGATCACTAACCCTGGCTCGCATAACGGCCCGCGTTTTGCCGGTTCGCCGCTGGGGCACGAATTTACTTCTCTGGTGCTGGCGTTGCTGTGGACCGGTGGTCATCCGTCAAAAGAGGCGCAGGCGCTGCTTGAGCAGATCCGCGATCTGGATGGCGATTTTGAGTTTGAAACCTACTATTCGCTCTCCTGCCATAACTGCCCGGACGTGGTGCAGGCGCTGAACCTGATGGCGGTGCTGAACCCGCGTATTAAACACACGGCGATTGATGGCGGTACGTTCCAGAACGAAATCACCGATCGTAACGTGATGGGGGTGCCGGCCGTGTTCGTTAACGGCCAGGAGTTCGGTCAGGGGCGTATGACGCTGAGCGAAATTGTCGCCAAAATTGATACCGGTGCGGAAAAACGCGCGGCGGAAGAGCTGAACAAGCGTGACGCTTACGACGTGCTGATTGTCGGTTCCGGCCCGGCGGGTGCGGCGGCGGCGGTTTACTCAGCGCGTAAAGGCATTCGTACCGGCCTGATGGGCGAGCGTTTCGGCGGCCAGGTACTGGATACTGTTGATATTGAAAACTACATTTCTGTGCCGAAAACAGAAGGCCAGAAACTGGCGGGCGCGCTGAAAGCGCACGTCTCGGATTACAACGTCGATGTAATTGATAGCCAGAGCGCCAGCAAATTGGTTCCGGCGGCGGTGGAAGGCGGTCTGCACCAGATTGAAACCGCGTCCGGCGCGGTACTGAAAGCGCGCAGCATTATCATTGCCACCGGCGCGAAATGGCGCAACATGAATGTGCCGGGCGAAGATCAATACCGCACCAAAGGGGTGACTTACTGCCCGCACTGCGACGGCCCGCTGTTTAAAGGCAAGCGCGTGGCGGTGATCGGCGGTGGTAACTCCGGTGTGGAAGCGGCGATCGATCTGGCGGGGATTGTCGAGCACGTAACACTGCTTGAATTCGCCCCGGAAATGAAAGCTGACCAGGTGTTGCAGGACAAAGTGCGCAGCCTGAAAAACGTCGACATTATTCTGAATGCGCAAACTACCGAAGTGAAAGGCGACGGCAGCAAAGTGACCGGTCTTGAGTACCGCGATCGTGTGAGCGGCGATGTTCACAGCGTGGCGCTGGCGGGGATTTTTGTGCAGATTGGTCTGCTGCCGAACACCACCTGGCTGGAAGGCGCGATTGAGCGCAACCGCATGGGCGAAATTATTATCGACGCGAAATGCGAAACCAGCGTGAAAGGCGTGTTTGCCGCCGGTGACTGCACCACGGTGCCGTACAAACAGATCATTATTGCCACGGGTGAAGGTGCCAAAGCCTCTCTGAGTTCCTTTGACTACCTTATCCGCACGAAAACTGCGTAAGCAAAAATAAGAAAGTAAACAATACCTGCAAATGTAAAGAGGCTACCTTTGGTAGCCTCTTTTTTTTACGCCAGAGCGTCTTTATCTGACCACCAGCACCGGAATGTGCGCGTGGCGCACGATATTCGCGGCGTTCGAGCCGAGCAGGTGAGTGGAGATGGACGGATTGCGCGAGGCAATCACCACCATATCAGCGTTCAACTCTTCGGCTAACTCATTGACCACATCGCGCACGTTCCCAGAACGGACATGAACATGAATGCGTGAAGAATCAATGTGAAAGTGCGTGATCATGGTACTAAGGCGTGTTTGCGCTTCCTGATGCAGATGCTCTTCGAAACGGCGTATATCAGCGGCGAAACGGTGCAGACTCAGGCTGGCGGAGGCGGGTAGTACATGCAAAAGATGGATAACGCCTTCACTCTGCGCGAGAAATTCAGCGTGACGCACGGCTTTGTCGCTTAACTCCATTTCGAAAACATCGACCGGCATAATGATTGTCTGATACATAAACGTTTCTCCCTGTAGATTATGTCCTTCTGATTGAATCATAAACGGGAGGAATATTTTGCTGCCTGGATGGCAAATCTGAAGAATAAACGGGCGGGAACGGAAAGAGGATGCGGGCGCATCCTCTGCATAACAACGCAGGGCGGGGCTTAGCGCATGAAATCGCCTGCGGCTTCGGGCTGGTACAGCAGTTCGAGCACTTCAAGGTCGGTGGTGGTGCCGCCCGGTAGTTCCCAGTGAATGGTATCGCCAACGCGCAAACCCAGTAGCGCTGCGCCGACAGGCGCAAGCACCGAAAGCTGGCTGGCGCTGTCGGTCACATTCGCCGGATAAACCAGCGTGCGCACGCGCTCTTCACCGCTTTTCAGCTCACGGAATTTTACCGTGCTGTTCATCGTCACCACATCATGTGGCATCGCTTCTGGCGCGCACATCTGGGCGCGATCCAACTCTTCATTTAGCGCATCCGCGACCGGCAGGTTAGCGTGAGCGGGCTGCTCAAGCAGACGGTCGAGGCGCTCGGCGTCTCGCTCATTAATGATAATGGCAGGTCTGGACATCTGGTACTCCATGTCAGGTGATTGATCCAAAGAAAAACCCTCGCCGACTGGCAGCGAGGGTTTGTCTAAAGGGGATAATACTGACACGGCAGCGCGCTGTGAAGTGATGCCGCGCACATTTGCCGGAATTATGATTTATCAGTAGCCCGCTTTATCAATCACGAAGCTGTTTCCGCAGTTGCCGGGGTGCGGTTGCGGCAGCAAAGAGGTGGCTGCGAGCGGTGCATTTATCGCCCCGGCTTTGATGGCGATCTGCATTTCCGTCAGCCACGCCGGGTTGCCGCTACAGGTCAGCTTCACCGCTTTCACACTTTGATCGCCGTAGGCTTTCGCGACGGCGGCGTTGAATGCGTCACGGGTGACGGTTTTCCCGTAGTTTTCCGCCAGAAACTGGCCGAGCGCGCTCTGTTTGATTTCTGTGTCCAGGCGTACCATCGCGCCGAAATAGTCGTCCGGATCGAAGCCAAAACAGACG
Organism: Kosakonia sp. SOY2; assembly: GCF_027109175.1. Classification (NCBI taxonomy): domain Bacteria; kingdom Pseudomonadati; phylum Pseudomonadota; class Gammaproteobacteria; order Enterobacterales; family Enterobacteriaceae; genus Kosakonia; species Kosakonia sp. SOY2. The sequence goes on along the minus strand of NZ_JAPVXH010000001.1, from coordinate 2,240,075 downwards.
CCGTGCTTGGCGTATTCATAACGCTCAAGGCAGGTGGTGCTGCCCGCGCCCGGCATCACGGCGTTGAGTTTATTAGCAACTTCCAGCGACAGGCCGGTTTCCGCCGCGGCGCATTTCTGGCTGGCTTTCGCCTCCGGCATGTTTGGAATCGGGCGTGTAGCGCAGCCGAAGCGCATCCAGCGGCGCTCGTCGACACCGCGCGCAGCGATGGATTTCGGCAGGCCAGGCCACAGGCCATGCACGGTCAGATAATCGGCTTTGTTGGCGGGTTCTTTTTGCGGTCGGCACTCATCGGGCTCATTGCGACCTTGTGCATGCAGGCTCTGGCAAAAACCGGTTTGCCAGGAGAGCGCCAGAACATAGCGGTCAAAGTCACCATACTGTGTGGGCTTGAGCGGTGCGGCATAAGCGACGGAGAACAGCGTTGCGGCAAGGCTTGCGCAGGTGAAGAATCCCTTTATAAACATATCGGTTCCTGATGGATGTATCCGGGTAATTGCCATGCGTTATTAAACCATAAAAAAAGCGCCGGGCAGGCGCTTTTTCATAAATGGCATTTATAAATTAATGTACTGCGACACCCGGGACTAATACTTCGGTGGCGATGATCACCACAATCAGACCGACGATCACTGGTACCGAAGTCCGTTTTACCACTTCAAACGGGGATATGTTCGCCATCCCCGCCACGGCAACTACCACGCCGGAAACCGGAGAGATGGTGCGACCAAGATTGGATGCCTGCAACATTGGAATCGACAGGTAAGCCGGGTTGATACCGGATTCGTGCGCCAGTTTCGGGATCATCTCGACAAAGGCGTAGAACGGCGCGTTACCGGAACCGGTGGTCATTGCCGCCAGCATGGTCAGCGTGACCAGCACCAGCATCAAAATAATGCTCGCTGAACCGAACGAGGTGGCAATCGAAATCAGGCTCTGAATAAAACCAATGGTGCTTAACCCCTGGGCGAAAACCCCGGCGGCGACCAGCAACATCACCACGCCAGCAAACGCGTCAGCCATACCGCGATAAGCCACTTCCAGCCCGGAAAAGACGTTTTGTGTATTGAAACCACGTAAAAATTCCAGCACTGCCGCCAGCAACATACAAATCACCAGAATGGTGATGATATGCAGTTCCGGGCCCCATTTGCCGTCGAAAATCAGCACGCCGATAATCGGCGTAAACGGCAGAATGGCGTAAAAGGTGGGCGCGTTGGTAGTGATGTCTTTCACATCCAGCATTTCGCTGACGATATGCTCTTTTTTATCCAGGTAGCGCTGCCAGAAAAAGTGGGCAATCGCCATGGCAATAATCGCTGCGATAGAGATGGGCAGGGTGGTTTTAAACGCGAAGTCGATAAGCGGCATCTCTGCGGCTTTCGCGGCCAACACTACGTCACCGGAGGTGGGCGAAAGAATGATTGCCGCCGGAGAAGCACAAATGGCTGCCGCCGCACCACGGCTGATACCGACGTTGACCATCACCGGGAACAACGTTGCCATCAACAGCACGCCAAGGCCGGTTGCGGAAGAGACCGCCAGCGACATCAGGCAAGCGACAAAATAGGCGGCAATCATCAGCAGGTAAGGCGAGTTGATAAAGCGCAGCGGCCGCGAAGCCAGCTTCACCACCATATCATTGGCGCCGATGTGGGTCATATAAGCGGCAAACCCGCACAGCATCATGATCATCATACCGAGATCGCCACCGCGACTCATCAGCAGGATTTTAATGTATTCGACAATATCGGTAGCGCTATAGCCAGTGCTGGTGGCGCTGCCTGGTAATATTTTGTGGCCCATCAGCGCGCTGACAATTAATAGCGCCAGACCGCCGACAAACAGCACGCCGGTGGCGGAGTAGCCTTTGATGATGTAGCGCGCCACGCCGACAATCACCACCACGCCTATCAGCAGTTCAATGAGTGTTAATAACATGTTGTTGGCCCCGGAGGTTGACCTGAATAAAAAGTAAGTAAAAAAACTGGCAACGCAATGTGCCGAATAATAGCCAGCGGGTAGATGATTAAAATCAACAAAGCGATGTGTTGAGCGAATAATCGCGTCAAATTGTTATCACCCCACTTAATTAATACTGCTTAAGCAATAATTGGGATTAATAGGAAATGATAAATTTGTTATTTAAAAGGTGCTGGTAAGTTAATGAATTTAACGGTTTCGGTTGCGCTTTATTTCCGGGCGTAAATTAGTTAAAAAACGCTTTAAAATTAAAAATAATGCTGCTTATACTCGCCGTTACTTTCCTTTCACCCATGGCGACGTTATGCACGCAGGCTGGCTATACCGATTGCGCTTTATTAAGCGGCATCTATTGATGCTGCTTTTGGCGTTTGGTTGGCTGCTGATTCAAAGCCAGGTGGCGCTCGCTTCCCATGACTGCAGTGTCAGCGTGCAGGGTGAACATGTGATGGTTCAGCATATGGACCATCGAATGATGATGTCGGACAGCGCGCCGCATATGGACATGATGAAAACGCCGCTGTGTGAAAAGCATTGTGTACCGGATCTGGCGCAAAAAGATACCGATAATGCTTCACTGATAGCGCTGCCCGTTTCGCTGACGCTGGTGGTCGCTGAACCTGTTTGTTCCCCCGTCGCGCATGACGGATGGTCGTTAACCCCTCCCGCGATAGGCCCGCCGGCAACGATTCGTTTTTGCCGGTTCCGTGAATAAAAACCTGTTAATCCATTGAATTTTATTAATTTCATTGTTTAACAGGAGTTTTATTATGCCTTCTTCTCTTCTTTGCATGCTCTCTGGCGTGCTGTTTTTCTCCCTTGCCGCTTACGCGGAAGATATGCCCGCAATGCACGATATGTCTTCGCATGGTGCCATGCACGCTCAAGCGCCGACCTATCAAAGCCAGGGCGTTATCAAGAAAATTACCCCCGATGCGATTTCTATTGCCCATCACGCTATTCCCGCGCTGAACTGGCCGCCAATGACCATGCAGTTTGCCCTGGCCAAAGGCAGCACGTTTGCACCGGTGAACGTGGGCGATAAGGTCGAGTTCAGCTTTGTTCAAAGCGAAAACGGCTACCAGCTCGTTTCATTAACGCCGCAACGCTAACCGGGGGCAACAATGAAACGTTACTCGCTGAGCCTGCGGCTCGGCGGGGTGTTGCTTGGACTGATGTGCTCCGCCGCGCAGGCGGAGTCACTGACGCTGACGCAAACCCTTGCCGCCGCTGAGCGCTATTCCGCCGAACTTTCCGCTAACCGCAACGAAGCGCAGGCGCTGGATGCGATGGCAGATTCTGCCCGCCAGTTACCCGACCCGAAGCTGAAATTCGGTATTGAAAACGTCCCGGTACAGGGCAACAACGATCGCCGTTTAACCCGCGAAGGGATGACGATGCAACGGATCGGTATCATGCAGCAGTATGTCAGCGCCGAAAAACGCGATCGTAAAGCCGATACGTTGTTAGCCGAAGCGCAAAGTGTTAGCGCCAAATCTGCCGTCGTACGCGCCAATTTACAGCGCGACACCGCCCAGGCGTGGCTCGACTTAGCGCTTTCACAACAGGCGTTGCAGACCGCGCGCAAACTGCTGGTAGAAACCGAACGCCAGCAGGGCGCGCAGCGCGCCAGCGTGGGAGCGGGCAATGCTGCACTAGACAGCGTGCTGGCTTTCCGGGTTGGCCTGAGTGCAATGCGCGACAAGCTCACGCTCGCCGAACGCGATGTGCACCTGGCGCAAACTCGCCTGACACAGTTGACTGGCGAGGATGTGAGTGCCGTTTCCGGCGAGCTTCCACGGTATCAACGTCTGCCCGCGGATGAAAAAACGCTGGAGCAGGGCATTGCGCAGCATCCGGACATTATCGCTGCGGCCAGTATGGCTAACAGCGCGAAAGCCCGTTCCGCCGAATCCGCCATTGCCGCCATTCCGGATGTCGAGGTGGAAGTGTGGTACGGACGCCGCGCCGAAGGGTATGAAGATATGGCCGGGGTGATGTTTACCGTCGATTTGCCGCTGTTCCAGTCGCACCGTCAGGATAAAGATCACGCCGCTGATGTTTCCCGCACTATGCAGGCTAACGACCAGTTGGCGCTGGCTGAGCGCGATCACGCCGCACAGCTGCATTCGCTCATTGCCGAATATAACGCCGCGCAAACGCTGTGGATGCGCCAGCGTGACGAGGTGCTGCCGCTGGTTCGTCAGCGGGCCACGTTACTGGCGGCGCAATACCGTTCGGGGCAATCGGATCTCTCCGGGTTACTGGAGGCCCGACGTAATGTGCTCGATAGCGAACTGGCCGCGAACCAGGCCGAGAAAGAGATGGCGCAGAAATGGGCCGCAATCCGCTGGCTGATCCCGCAGGAGTTAAGGTAATGAAAAAAACGATTTTAGCCGTCGTGATTGCGGCTTGCCTGGCGGCGGGCGTAGGGTATTTCGCCGGTCGCCAGCACAGTGCGCCTGCGGCTTCAGGCGAGCAAACAACACAACGAAAAGTGCTCTACTGGTACGATCCGATGGTGCCGGATCAGCGTTTTGACAAGCCCGGTAAATCCCCGTTTATGGATATGCCGCTGGTGCCGCGTTATGCCGATGAAACACCTGCCAGCGGTGGCGTCAGCGTCAGTGCGCAGCAGCAGCAAAACCTGGGGATGACGACGGCGAAGGTGGAAAAACGCGCGCTTGCTGACGCGTTTTCCGCCTTTGCCACGGTAACCACCGATGAGCGCAGCATTCAGAGCGTGCCGTCTCCTGCGGCGGGCGTGGTGGAAAAACTGTTTGTCCGCGCGCCGCAACAGTGGGTGAAGAAAGGCGAAGCGCTGGCGCAACTGTGGATCCCGCAATGGACAACGGCGCAGCAGGAGTATCTGGCGGTGCGCCAGTTGGGCGATGGCGAACTGACACGCGCCGCCCGTGAGCGGCTGGCGTTGCAGTTTATGCCGGATGCCATTATTCGCGCGGTTGAGCGTAGCGGGAAACCGCAAACCCGGCTCACGCTGCGCGCCGATCGCGATGGCTATGTGGTGAAACTTGATTCCCGTGAAGGCGCGCAAGTTGCCGCTACGCAAGTTCTCTTTGAGCTGGCGAACCTTGATCCTGTCTGGCTGGTGGTCGATTACCCGCAAAGCCAGGCGCAGGCGCTTACTGCGGGTAGAGAAATTATTGCCACATCGGGTAGTTGGCCGGGTGAGCAGTTTCACGGCCGCGTCAGTGAGTTGTTGCCGCAGCTTGAAACCACCACCCGGACGCTGAAAGCGCGTATCGTGCTGGATAACCCACAGCAAAAACTTAAACCCGGCATGTTCCTGACCGTAACGCAGCCTGCATCGGCGCAACAGCCCGCGGTACTGGCTATTCCGGAAGAGGCACTGATTGAAACCGGTGCGGCAAGCCGCGTGTTACTGGCGACGGGTGACGGGCATTTCCAGGCCGTTAACGTCACCACCGGGCGTACGGCAGAGGGCTGGACCGAAGTGCTGTCCGGATTACAGGAGGGCGATAAGGTCGTGACCTCCGGCCAGTTCCTGATTGACTCAGAAGCGAGCTTGCGTAGCGCACTGCCGCACCAACAGGCGCCGCAAACTCCCGCGAAGAAAGTGCAAACCTACGACGCAACCGGTGTGGTGAAAGCAATTGATGCTGGTAGCATCACGCTGTCGCACCAGCCGATTCCGGCGCTGAACTGGGGAGCGATGACGATGGACTTCGTTCTTAAACAGCCTGAACCCGCCATCAAAGTGGGCGATAAGGTGATGTTCAGCTTTACGCTCGATGACGAGCAGGGTGCTGTCATTACTCATCTGATGCCCACGCAGGAGACGATGAAATGATTGCTGCCGTGATTCGTGCCTCGCTGCGTAACCGCTTGTTAATCCTGCTGGCCGCGCTGGTGCTCACCGGCTGGGGGATTTGGTCAATCCAGCGCGCGCCGCTGGATGCTCTGCCGGATCTCTCCGATGTACAGGTGATTATTCGTGCCAGCTATCCGGGTAAAGCGCCGCAACTTATTGAAGATCAAGTGACTTATCCGTTGACTACCGCCATGCTTTCCGTGCCGGGGGCGAAAACGGTGCGCGGCTATTCGATGTTTGGCGATGCCTATGTCTATGTGCTGTTTGATGATGATACCGATCTCTACTGGGCGCGTTCTCGTGTGCTGGAGAACTTAAGTCAAATCCAGTCTTCATTGCCTGCGGGCGTGAACGTTGGGTTAGGGCCGGATGCGACCGGTGTGGGCTGGATTTATGAGTACGCGCTGGTGGATCGCAGCGGTAAACATAATCTGGCGGATTTACGCGCGTTGCAGGACTGGACGCTGAAATTTGAACTTAAAACCGTGCCGAACGTTGCGGAAGTGGCAAGTGTTGGCGGTATGGTTCGGCAATATCAGGTTGTGCCGGATCCCGCGAAAATGCGGGCGCTGAATATTACCCATGAACAGATCGTCAGCGCTGTGCAGGCGGCGAACCAGGAGAGTGGCGGTGCGCTGCTGGAGATGGGCGAAGCCGAATTTATGGTGCGTACCACCGGTTACCTGCGGCAACTGGCAGATTTTCGCCAGATAGTGATCGCCAGCCGGGATGGTGTACCGGTGATGCTTTCAGATGTAGCGACGGTGCGCCTGGGGCCTGAGCTACGCCGCGGCGTGGCGGAATATAATGGCGAAGGTGAAGTCGCGGGCGGCATTATCGTTATGCGTTATGGCAAAAACGCGCTCGATACCATTCATGCGGTGAAAGCGAAACTCAGCGAGGTGCAAAAAACGCTGCCCGACGGTGTGGCGATCGTACCGGTTTATGATCGCTCGACGCTGATTGAGAGCGCGGTTGAAACGCTGACGCATAAATTAATTGAGGAATTTATCGTTGTTGCGCTGGTTTGCACGCTGTTCCTGTTCCATTTCCGTTCGGCATTAGTGGCAATTGTGTCACTGCCGCTGGGGATCCTCGGCGCGTTTATCGTCATGCATTACCAGGGCATCAACGCCAATATCATGTCGCTGGGCGGGATTGCGATTGCTATCGGTGCGATGGTGGATGCGGCCATTGTGATGATTGAGAATATGCACAAGGTGATGGAGCAGTGGCGGCACGATAACCCTGATCGACAGCCGACCGGAGCGGATTACTGGCATTTTTCAGAACAGGCTGCAGTCGAAGTGGGGCCGGCGTTATTTTGCAGCCTGCTGATCATTACCCTGTCGTTTATTCCTGTGTTTTCACTCGAAGCGCAGGAAGGGCGTATGTTCTCGCCGCTGGCATTCACCAAGAGCTGGGCGATGGCAGTAGCGGCCGGGCTTGGTATCACGCTGGTTCCGGTGCTGATGGGCTTGTTTATTCGCGGCAAGATCCCTGATGAGAAAGCCAACCCCATTAACCGTTTCCTGATTCGCCTGTATGAGCCACTGCTGGATAAAGTGCTGGCGTGGCCGAAAGCGACACTGGCGGTGGCGTTGTTGCTGTTGCTGGCAACGTTATGGCCGTTGAGTCGGCTGGGCAGTGAGTTTATGCCGCCGCTCAACGAAGGCGATTTACTGTATATGCCGTCGACGTTACCGGGGATCTCTGCGCGGGAAGCCGGGCGTTTATTGCAGCAGACTGACCGGCTGATTAAAAGCGTGCCGGAAGTGGCGAGCGTGTTTGGTAAAGCAGGCCGAGCAGAGAGCGCGACCGATCCTGCCCCATTAACCATGCTGGAAACCACTATTCGCTTTAAACCACGCGACCAGTGGCGGCCAGGCATGACGCCGGAAAAACTGGTGGAAGAACTGGATAAAACCGTCAGGGTGCCGGGCATTGCCAATGTCTGGGTGCCGCCTATCCGTAACCGCCTGGATATGCTGGCAACCGGGATCAAAAGCCCGGTGGGGATTAAGGTGAACGGAAATAATATTGCTGATATTGAACGTGTGGCGCAGCAAATCGAGCAGGTGGTGAAAACAGTGCCAGGCGTAACATCGGCACTGGCCGAGCGTCTGGCGGGGGGGCGCTACGTCGATATCAACATTAACCGGCAGCAGGCTGCGCGTTATGGTGTGTCGGTAAAAGAGTTGCAATCGCTGGTCTCTACGCTGGTTGGTGGGGAAAATATTGGCGAAGTGCTGCAGGGGCGGGAGCGATATCCTGTCAATGTACGTTACCCGCGAGAAATACGGGATAACGTCGATGATTTGCGTAAATTGCCGGTGATCACCGAAAATGGCAGCCAGATCGCGTTAGGTGAACTGGCGGATATCGTGGTGAAAGAGGGGCCGCCCATGCTGAAAAGCGAGAACGCGCGCCTCTCAAACTGGATCTACGTTGACCTGCGCGGTCGCGATTTGAAATCGGCAGTGGACGAGATGCAGCAGCGTGTAGCGCAGCAGGTGAAACTGCCGCAGGGGGTCACGCTCTCGTGGTCCGGACAGTTTGAATATCTGGAACGCGCCACGGCAAAATTGAAAATCGTTTTGCCGGTAACGCTAATGATTATCTTCGTCCTGCTATTTATTACCTTTAAGCGTATATCTGATGCCCTGTTAATAATGGGGACATTACCATTCTCGTTGATTGGCGGTGTCTGGTTATTGTGGCTGCTGGGATATAATTTATCCGTTGCGGGGGCGGTCGGTTTTATTGCTCTGGCCGGCGTGGCGGCAGAGTTCGGCGTTATTATGGTGCTCTATCTTAATCACGCGCTTAAGAAATATCGCACACGTGAACCGGAGGGGGGAAATAAGGTACTGCTACAGGCAATCCATGAAGGTGCGGTACTCCGCGTGCGGCCAAAGGTAATGACGGTTGCGACGATAATGGCGGGGCTGCTTCCCATTATGTGGGGCGGTGGCAGCGGTTCGGAGGTGATGAGCCGTATCGCTGCGCCGATGATTGGCGGCATGATAACGGCACCTTTGCTGTCGATGTTGGTTATCCCGGCAGTTTATTTCTTACTGCATCGCAAACGTTAGTCGCTTTTTTGCGCCCCTGTGATGGGGCGCATTGAACGATATTCTGTGTTTAGTGACGTAATACTGCGATTATTCCGTAGGTTTTTTCAGAATTAATCCGATCTTGTTAAGGAACCATTCAGATAACATGCCCAAGAATATACGTTGTTGCATAACATGGAATAAATACGGTGTCTGTAAATAAGAAGTTTTTAGCTATTATTTTGTCTTTATTTTGCCAGTTTTCGGTGGTTACCACAGCGCTTGCTGCAGAGAATTCCTGGTTCTCGAGTTTTACTGACAATGTGAAGCAAACCTGGCAGCAGCCAGAGCATTATGATCTCTATGTTCCTGCTATCACCTGGCATGCGCGTTTCGCCTATGACAAGGAGAAAACGGACCGCTATAACGAACGTCCATGGGGCGCGGGTTTTGGTCAGTCACGCTGGGACGAAAAAGGGAACTGGCACGGCCTCTATCTGATGGCATTTAAAGATTCATTTAACAAATGGGAGCCGATTGGCGGCTACGGATGGGAGAAAACATGGCGTCCGCTGGCAGATGATAACTTCCGTCTGGGATTGGGTTATACGGCCGGGTTTACCGCGCGTGATAACTGGAAGTACATTCCCATTCCGGTACTGTTGCCGCTGGCATCTATCGGTTATGGCCCGGCGACCTTCCAGATGACCTACATTCCGGGCACCTATAACAACGGGAACGTTTACTTTGCCTGGATGCGCTTTCAGTTTTAGCTGCAAACGAGGTGTTAACGCGATGTACAAATTTTAATCATCGCCTAAAACGCGGAATAAACTCACTTTTGCAAAAAAGTTAGCGACATTTATCACTTTTTCACGAATAACGACTGGACAAAAGTCGTCACAATTGTTGTACTGATACCCGACACAGCATTTGTGTCGATTTTTCATGTAAAGGTAATTTTGATGTCTAAGATTAAAGGTAACGTTAAGTGGTTTAATGAATCCAAAGGATTCGGTTTCATTACTCCGGAAGATGGCAGCAAAGACGTGTTCGTACACTTCTCTGCAATCCAGAGCAATGGTTTCAAAACCCTGGCTGAAGGTCAGCGCGTTGAGTTTGAAATCACTAACGGTGCCAAAGGCCCATCTGCTGCGAACGTAATGCCTGTTTAATTCAGCTACGTACGTACAGTAAGAATTCCAAAACCCGCCGCAAGGCGGGTTTTTTTATCCTTTCAGTTTGCATTAACTGAGGAAAATAGCCAAAACGCCAGTGCCGTCATAGCAAACGAGCCCAGCAGGTTTACCGCCACGTTCAGCAGCGCCCAGTTAATTCGCCCCTCCTGTAACAAGAAAACCACTTCTGCGGAAAAGGTAGAAAAGGTAGTCAGACCGCCACAAAAACCGGTGGTTAACAGCACTTTCCAGACGGGATCGATGTGCGTCATCCGATTGAACCACGCTAACCCCATACCGATAATAAACGCGCCGAGCAGGTTGGCGGTGAGCGTCCCAACAGGGATCGCCTGATGTGCCGGATTAAGTTTCATGCTTAACATCCAGCGCGCAACGCTGCCGGTTCCACCGCCAATAAATACCGCTAAAAGAAGTTGTAACACCGTGAGATCCTGCTATTTGATTTGTTAGAGTGTTGAGTTTAGCGTCGCGGCTATTTTCTGGCTATCGCGACGAAGCGAGAGGACTAAAGATGATTGTTGCAGCCGGGCAATTTGCGGTCACGCCAGACTGGCGGACCAATGCGCAGACGTGTGTTGCGTTGATGGCACAGGCGGCAGCGCGTCAGGCGTCGCTGCTGGTGCTGCCAGAGGCATTACTGGCAAGAGATGATGCAGACCCTCACCTTTCTGTCAAATCGGCGCAGACGCTTGATGGCGGCTTTCTGAGCCTGTTGCGTACGGAGAGCCAGCGTAATGCGTTGACGACGGTGTTGACGGTGCATGTTCCGTCAACCGAGGGCAGGGCAGTTAATACGCTGGTGGTATTGCGCGGTGGAGAGGTGATCGCGCAGTATGCCAAGCTGCATTTGTATGACGCATTCAACATGCAGGAATCTGCGCGGGTGGACGCCGGGCGCGATATTCCGCCGTTGATTGAGGTGGAGGGCATGAAGGTCGGGTTGATGACGTGCTACGATCTGCGTTTCCCGGAGCTGGCTTTGTCGCTGGCGTTGCAGGGGGCAGAACTGCTGGTGTTGCCTGCCGCCTGGGTACGCGGTCCCCTCAAGGAGCAGCACTGGGCGACGCTGCTTTCGGCAAGGGCGCTGGACACAACATGTTATATTGTCGCGGCAGGCGAATGCGGCAATAAAAATATCGGGCAGAGCCGGGTCGTTGATCCGCAGGGCGTGACGGTTGCGGCGGCGGCGCAAGCGCCACAGCTTATTTTCGCCGAGGTCTCGCCGGAACGTGTGGTGCAGACGCGCGAGGTACTGCCGGTGTTACGTAATCGCCGTTTCGCTGCACCGCATTTATTGTGATGTTTTTTTAAACAACACTTGATTCATCTCGTTACACATTGCTATTGTGTGCGCGCGTCGAATGACCGTTAATGAAGTCCGGTTATAATGGCGTTTTATGCAGCCTGTTTTACGAAAGAAGGTATCTATGGGTGAGATTAGTATTACCAAACTGCTGGTTGTGGCCGCACTGGTTGTTCTGCTGTTTGGAACCAAAAAATTGCGTACGCTCGGCGGTGACCTGGGCGCAGCCATCAAAGGCTTTAAAAAAGCCATGAATGATGATGATGCAGCGAAAAAAGCTGACGAAGTCACAGCAGAAAAACTCTCTCACAAAGAGTAACAGCGGCTTTGACAGGCGAAAAAAAACCGGCGCAGAAGCCGGTTTTTTTGTCTGCAGTGTAAGCAAGTATTACTTTACTTCCACGCCTTTTGCCTGCAGATCGGCATGGTAAGAGGAACGAACGAACGGGCCACACGCCGCATGGGTAAAGCCCATCGCCAGTGCTTCCTCTTTCATTTCGTCAAACTCATCCGGGCTGACATAGCGCTGTACCGGCAGGTGATGGCGGCTTGGCTGTAAATATTGGCCCAGCGTCAGCATCGTCACGCCGTGACGGCGCAGATCGCGCATAACCTCAATGATCTCTGCGTTGGTTTCACCTAAGCCAACCATCAGACCGGATTTTGTGGGGATTTCCGGATGCGCTTCTTTAAAACGCTCCAGAAGTTTCAGCGACCAGTTATAATCCGCGCCCGGGCGAACCTGGCGGTAAATACGCGGCACGTTCTCCAGATTGTGGTTAAAGACATCCGGCGGCGTGGCGGTGAGTATATCCAGCGCACGATCCATGCGGCCACGGAAATCCGGCACCAGCGTTTCGATTTTGATCGATGGGCTTTTTTCGCGGATGGCGGTAATGCAATCAGCAAAATGCTGAGCACCGCCATCACGCAAATCGTCACGGTCTACAGAGGTGATAACCACATAACGCAGCACCATATCAGCAATGGTCTGCGCCAGTTTTTGCGGTTCGTTGGCATCCGGTGCCACAGGACGTCCGTGTGCCACATCGCAGAATGGGCAACGGCGCGTGCAGATAGCACCAAGGATCATAAAGGTTGCCGTACCGTGGTTGAAACACTCAGCAAGGTTCGGGCAGGAAGCCTCTTCGCACACAGAGTGCAGCCCGTTTTTGCGCATGGCTGCTTTAATACCCTGGATACGGGAGGAGTCGGCCGGGAGTTTGATTTTCATCCATTCCGGTTTTCTTAACAGGGCTTCGCGCTCTGTCGCCACATTTTTAACCGGGATAAGCGCCATTTTATCGGCATCGCGGTACTTAACACCGCGTTCCATCACAATGGGTTTACTCATAGCGTGCGTGTTCCAGTTGCGGATAACGAAGTAAGCATTTCAATTCAAATGAATGTTGTATTTATCAACTATTTTTGAATTAACTTGCGTGCAGTATACCATTGATGGGGGATAGAAAGCAGCCTGACAACGGGGCAATTTGTAAAATAGTTGTTGTTTTGTGCCAAATGCCCAATAAGGGTTAGCGCTTTCGCCTGGCACGGACGGGCGTTAAAAAGCCCGTCGTATAACGTTAATAACGCTTTCCAGCACCGGGTCACGCAGGCTCAACTTATTGTAAAAAAGCGAGATTTCAAGGTGCTCGTTACTGATTGGCGGGTAATCAATTTCAACCAGCGGCCAACAGCCACTGAATAACGTAAACAGCCGCGCCGGCATTAATCCCAGCATATCGCTGTTGCCGATCAGTGCCGCAATCGTAAACATATTGTAACTGCTGAAGCTTACCTGACGCTCAGGGAAAAGATCCTGTACACGCTGGCGCAGCCCGCTAAGATTTTGCCCTTCCAGCATGAGCAGCGTGTGTTCGTACTGCTGTAAAACCGCTTCATTAATCGGCCCATTTAAACAAGGGTGCCCTTTGCGGCAAACCAGCATGACACGGTCGCTATAGAGGACGTGATGATTAATGGTACGAGAGCCCGCAATATGCGTATCAATAATTAAATCGGTTTGAAACTGGCAGAGCTGGCTTTCCGCATCGTTAACAGGAATATTACGCATCATCAGATGCGGCGAACTCTCTTTTATTGCCTGGAAGATAACAGGTATAACTAATGCACCAATCGATGGTGGCGTGCCGATGGTAATCGTACGTTGTTTGTCATAGCTGCCGGTCAGATCTAATGCGCCAAGAATAGACTCCAGTCCCTGGCTGATATATTCGTGCAGATGGGAAGCATAAGCCGTAGGCGTCACGCCCTGACCTTTACGAATGAAAAGCGGATCGGGAAATATTGCGCGTAATTTTTGAATGGACTGGCTAATTGCGGAAGGCGTTAAATTGAGCACTTTCGCCGCGTTGACTATCCCTTTGTGCACATATACTGCCTCAAAAATAGTCAGTAAATTGAGATCAATATTGCGCAGCGTTCTGAAGACTTGCGGCTTATCATCGTCGGGGCGCACGGTTATTCGCTTTTCCTGCAGGTTATTATTATCCACGCTTGTGCTCCGTATTCATTCAAAATCTGAATGATAGTTGAATTTATTTTTTTTGTTGATTATTAACTTGAGTAAACATCCTGTCTCTCGTCATCATGACGTAGTTTTTCATCGCGAGGCCAGACAATACACTAAAAAAAGATTGGACTGGAGCGTGTATACAAAGCCTGGCAACGTGCTTTAATGCTAATTTTCCCGACAAAGCAGGCAGGTTGAAAATAGAGAATATGGCTTCTATTGTAAAGCGCTAACAGGCCAAATAAATAACTACCCGCACAAAATGCGGGCTTCTATACATGATATATTAAGCGCTCATATATTGATGCGGTGGATTGTTTAGTAGCGCTAAAAATTGCTGGATAAGAATCGTCCTTAATTTATCCATATCGCTATTTTCCACCAGTTGGCTGACCTGGGTCATTTCCATACCGGCGTAACCGCAAGGATTGATGCGCATAAACGGCGCCAAATCCATATCGATATTCAGCGCCAGGCCATGGAATGAGCACCCTTTACGGATCCGCAGACCCAGGGAACAAATTTTCTTGCCTTGCACATATACACCCGGTGCGTCAGCTCGCGCCTGTGCGTTAATCCCGAGTGTGGCCAGCGTATTGATAACCGTATTTTCCAGCAATGTGACAAGTTCGCGCACGCCTACTTTGCGCCGCTTCAGATTAATTAATACATACATCACCTGCTGGCCTGGTCCATGGTAGGTTACCTGGCCGCCGCGATCGCTCTGGATCACAGGAATATCCCCCGGGGCGAGCACATGTTCGGCTTTGCCGGCCTGACCTTGCGTAAAGACGGGATGGTGTTCTACCAGCCAGATTTCATCCGGCGTCGTCTCGTCGCGAGCATCAGTAAATTCATGCATTGCCCGAGAAATCGGATCATAAGGCTGCAAACCAAGATTGCGGATAAGAATGGTGTCCTGAGACAAAACGGCATCCCCGGGGGAGAAAAAGAGTGGGGGAAGTATATCACAGCGAAAACGTTACCCGAATGGCTCCGGGTAACGTGATGAACAATTACAGCACCATACGAACAATTTCGATATTGCCGAGTTCTTCGTACAGCGTCTCAACTTGCTCAATATGCGTAGCGTTAATGGTGATGGATACCGAGTGGTAATTGCCTTTGCTGCTCGGTTTTACCTGCGGAGAGTAATCACCTGGCGCATGGCGCTGTACCACTTCAACCACCAGATCAACCAGCTCTGGTTTCGCCAGACCCATCACTTTGTAAGTAAAAGGAGTCGGGAATTCAAGCAGTTCTTTAAGATTGGTTTTCATGTCAGCTCCGGCGTTAAAAATAAGAACTCCTGCCGCAAGGGCAGGAGTTTTTCTGAGATACTAAGTATATGGGGACGGAAATCACACTTTCAAGTGTTCAATTTTTAGCCAAACCAGTGATGGAACATCAATTTAATATAATCAATGATTTTGCCGAAGAAATTACCTTCCGGGATCTCCTGCAGCACCACCAGCGGGCGCTGTTCGATGGTTTTGCCATCCAGCTGGAAGTTAATAGAGCCAACCACCTGATTTTTCTGCAGCGGTGCGTGCAGCTCGCTGGTGTTCAGCACATAGCTGGCTTTCAGATCTTTCATACGGCCGCGCGGAATGGTCAGGTACACGTCTTTATCAACACCCAGCGAAGCACGATCGCTGTCGCCAAACCATGCAGGCTCTGAAGCAAACTCTTTACCGGCTTTAATTGGGCTTACAGTTTCAAAGAAACGGAAGCCCCAGGTCAGCAGCTTCTTGCTTTCGGTTTCACGGCCTTTAAACGTGCGACCACCCATCACAGCAGATATCAGGCGCATCTGGCCTTCGGTCGCTGACGCCACCAGGTTATAACCCGCTTTATCGGTGTGACCGGTTTTAATCCCGTCAACATTCAGGCTGTTATCCCACAGCAGGCCATTACGGTTGGTCTGACGAATGCCGTTAAAGGTGAACTCTTTCTCTTTATAAATGGAGTATTCGTTCGGCACATCGCGGATCAGCGCCTGACCAATCAGCGCCATGTCACGCGCGGAGCTGTACTGACCATCAGCATCCAGGCCATGTACGGTCTGGAAGTGACTGTTTTGCAGGCCCAGTGCTTTAACATAGTTATTCATCAGGCCGACAAACGCGTCCTGGCTGCCCGCCACATAATCGGCCATCGCCACGCAGGCATCGTTACCGGATTGCAGGTTGATACCACGGATCAACTGGGAAACCGGCACTTGCATACCAGGTTTCAGGAACATCAGGGAAGAGCCACGGAACACCGGGTTGCCGGTTGCCCAGGCGTCGTTACCAATCGTGACCAGATCGCTGTCTTTAAATTTGCCCGCTTTCATGGCCTGGCCAATGACATAGCTGGTCATCATTTTGGTCAGACTTGCCGGATCGCGGCGCGCATCGGCGTTTTGCTCAGCCAGCACTTTGCCGGAGTTATAGTCGATCAGGATATAGGATTCCGCGTCAATCTGCGGAACGCCCGGGATCATGGTCTTAATATTCAGGTCATCGGCATGCGCAGCGGAAAGAGAGGCTGCAGTCAGCGCCGTGGTGAGCGCCAGGCGCTGCATAAAACGAACGGAAAAAGTGGTCTTCATGGTCGAACAACGACATCCGTGATGGAGTTAAAAAAAGTGCCTTACTATAGCAAAAGCTATACATGCAGGCATCTGACTTTCAGCATGACTTTGTTAATGTTGCTGACATAAGTTGACAAAGTCAGACACCTTCGCAAGTTTACTGGGCATTCGTGACAAATGACTGCAATTGCGCCTCGTTTTGCAGACGTTGCTGCAATGCGCTGGCGTCCGCTTTGTTGCTGAACGGCCCTAACTGTACGCGCCAGACAGCACCGTTTTGCGTGACGCGGCCAGGAACCGCAAACTGCTGCGCCAGGCGCTGCTGATATTGCTGAGCACGGGTCTGATCGCTGACGGCTCCCACCTGCACCATATAACCGCCACTGATTGCCGCCGCAGCGCTGCTGGCAGGCGCGGCCGTATGTACGTTGCCCTGTACCGAACCCGGTGCTGTCACGGGCGAAGTGCGCGTCGGTGTGTACGTTTGCGCAGCTGGAGCAGTCTGCGCGGTCGGTGTAACGGTTGGCGTCACAGATGTTGTTGCAGGTTGCGCTGCTGTCGCGGTGGAAGTATTAGCGCTTCCTTCCAGTACGCCAGAGGCGAGTGGGGTCGGCGCGCCCAGGAAGCCACCGCTACGTACCGGCGCAGCAGTGGTGTCGTCGCTTTTCAGCGTATCATTGCTGATCGCGTGTACGTTGCCCTGCGGTTCTTCAGGCTGCGGAGCCGAAGAGACACTGCCGAGACCGCCGCCAAGATCGGGACGCGCTGGCAAGGCGTAGGTTTGCTGTGCAACTTTCGTACATGCCATACCCGGGCCGGAAAGGGAACCATCCTGCGCAACGATAATCGGATCGATACGCACTTTGGTGTTATTGGAGGTGTTCAGTCGATCCGCTGCCGCGCGTGACAGGGAAATTACGCGATCGTTACCGTAGGGCCCGCGATCGTTAATACGCACCACGATCATGCGACCATTCGCCAGGTTAGTGATACGCGCATAGCTCGGAATAGGCAGCGTCGGATGCGCTGCGGTAAGCTGCATCGGATCGAACGCTTCG
The DNA here is from genome assembly GCF_027109175.1 of Kosakonia sp. SOY2. Classification (NCBI taxonomy): domain Bacteria; kingdom Pseudomonadati; phylum Pseudomonadota; class Gammaproteobacteria; order Enterobacterales; family Enterobacteriaceae; genus Kosakonia; species Kosakonia sp. SOY2. The sequence continues at coordinate 2,222,509 of NZ_JAPVXH010000001.1, read as the reverse complement.
CCGGAGGCGGTCAAATTACTGCCGGGTTCGGCATCGTAAATCGCCGCAAAACCCGCCTGGCTAAAGTTCGCCGGATTCTGCACGATTTTGTAGCGCTTACCGTCGCGTTCATAATCCTGATTCGCCGTGGCGACAGGCGCTTCGTAATGAGGCTCCGCACCGCTAATTTCAACGACAGGGCCATTACACACCGCAGGTTGCGGCGCTACGGTCGTCTGCTGCTGACCATCATCGTTCGAACATGCCGCCAGTAATCCTGCTGCTATGCAGATCCCAAGCCATTGCTTACGCATTGCCCACCTCTTATACGCTCTTTGACAACATTTTCCTGTGGGTATGGATCGACATAACGATACCAAACCCGGCCATGAGTACGATCAGGGCAGAACCCCCGTAACTGATCAGTGGCAGCGGTACGCCCACCACTGGCAGGATACCACTCACCATACCAATATTTACGAACACATAAACGAACAAAATCAACATTAAACCACCGGCCATAACGCGCCCGAATGTGGTTTGCGCCCGGGCGGCAATCCACAGCCCACGCATAATCAGCAATACATATAGCGCCAGCAAAATCAGGATACCGATGAGGCCCAGCTCTTCTGCCAGCACGGCAAAGATAAAGTCGGTATGGCGTTCGGGCAGAAACTCCAGTTGCGACTGGGTTCCATGCAGCCAGCCTTTACCGCTCAGACCGCCGGAGCCGATGGCGATTTTTGACTGAATAATATGATAGCCCGCGCCGAGCGGATCGGTTTCCGGATCGAGCAGCATCATCACGCGCTGGCGCTGATAATCATGCATCAGGAAGAACCACAACACCGGGATAAATGCCGCTACCAGCACTGCGGCAATGCCAATCAATCGCCAGCTTAACCCGGAAAGAAACAGCACAAACAGCCCGGAGAGCACCACGAGGATCGAGGTTCCCAAATCCGGTTGCGCCGCCACCAGCAGCGTCGGCACGAAAATCAGCGCCAGCGCGATTGCGGTATTTTTCAGCGAAGGCGGGCAGACATCGCGGTTAATAAAGCGCGCCACCATCAACGGTACGGCTATTTTGGCTATTTCTGAAGGCTGGAAACGCACCACGCCCAAATCGAGCCAGCGCTGCGCGCCTTTTGAGATAGCGCCGAAAGCGTCCACCGCGACAAGCAACACGACGCAGAAAATGTAGAGATAGGGCGCCCAACCTTCATAGACGCGTGGCGGCACCTGCGCCAGGATAACCATGATAATCAGCCCCATGGCGATTTGGCCGATTTTGCGCTCGGTCATACCGATATCCTGGCCGCTGGCGCTCCAGATAACGATCGCGCTGTAAAACAGCAGCGCAAGGATAATCAGCAGCAGCACCGGATCGATGTGGATTTTATCCCAGAACGATTTCTTGTTCGGATTATCCGTCATGTTATTGGTCCTCCACTGCTGCCGTGGACGGGTTTTCCGTTGGCAGCTCGGTGTTGTTATCGCCAAGCATAATGTGATCGAGGATCTGGCGCATAATCGTACCCACCGCCGGACCAGCGCCACCGTTTTCCAGAATGACGGCGACGGCGACCTGCGGGTTGTCGTAAGGGGCGAATGCCGTCATTAGTTTATGGTCGCGCAGACGTTCGGCAATACGGTGGGCGTTATAGGTTTCGTTGGCTTTCAAGCCAAAGACCTGGGCGGTACCGGATTTCGCCGCGACTTTGTACGGTGCGTTGGCGAAATACTTATGACCCGTACCGTTCGGACGGTTGGCTACTCCATACATCCCGTCTTTGGCAATCTCCCAGTAGCCAGAGTGAATATCACCCACCGGCGGCTGGGCAGGCTGTTGCCACGGCACTTGTTTGCCATCTTCTACCGTGCTCATCAGCAGGTGCGGCACTTTAACAACGCCATCATTGATCAGTGTCATCATCGCTTTGTTCATCTGCAATGGCGTTGCTGTCCAGTAACCCTGGCCGATCCCTACTGGAATGGTATCGCCCTGATACCAGGGCTTTTTAAAGCGCTTCAGTTTCCATTCGCGGGTTGGCATGTTCCCGGCGCGCTCTTCCGAGAGGTCAACGCCGGTATAGTGACCGTAGCCAAATTTGCCCATCCATTCTGCCAGGCGGTCAATGCCCATATCATAGGCGACCTGATAGAAGAAGGTATCGGCGGACTCTTCCAGCGACTTGGTAACATTCAGGTGGCCGTGACCCCATTTTTTCCAGTCGCGGTAACGTTTTTCCGAGCCGGGTAATTGCCACCAGCCGGGATCGAACAAGCTGGTATTGCGCGTGATCACCCCGGCGCTGAGTGCGGAAACGGCCACATACGGTTTTACCGTCGACGCAGGCGGGTAAACCCCTTGTGTGGCGCGGTTGATCAGCGGCGTATTTGGGTCGTTTAACAGTGAAGAGTAATCTTTGCTGGAAATGCCATCGACAAACAGGTTCGGGTCGTAGCTTGGCATCGACACCAGCGCGAGAATGCTGCCATTGCGTGGATCGGTCACGACCACGGCGGCACGGCTACCGGCGAGCAGCGTTTCAATATATTGCTGGAGTTTTAAATCCAGCGTCAGGTAGATATCGTGACCGGCCTGCGGCGGCACCTCTTTGAGCTGACGGATCACGCGGCCGCGGTTGTTGACTTCCACCTCTTCATAACCGGTCTGACCGTGCAGCACATCTTCGTAATAACGCTCAATACCCAGTTTACCGATATCGTGGGTGGCAGCGTAGTTTGCCAGCTTGCCCTCTTTATCCAGCCGTTCGACATCTTTATCGTTAATTTTCGACACGTAGCCAATAACGTGCGTCAGCGCAGAACCATACGGATAAAAGCGGCGCTTATAGCCCTTGACCTCAACGCCGGGAAAACGGTACTGGTTCACCGCAAAGCGCGCCACCTGAACTTCCGTCAGGTTAGTTTTTACCGGGATTGAGGTGAAGCGGTGCGAGCGTGAGCGCTCTTTTTTGAAGTTGGCAATATCGTCGTCATTCAGATCGACCACATCGCGCAGGGCATCCAGCGTTTGCTGCACATCATCGACTTTCTCCGGCATCATCTCGACCTGATAGATGGTGCGGTTCAGCGCCAGCGGCGTGCCGTTGCGATCGTAGATAATGCCGCGGCTGGGCGCGATAGGCACCAGCTTGATGCGGTTTTCGTTGGAGCGGGTCTGGTAGTCCGCAAAACGGACGATTTGCAGGTTATAAAGATTGGCTACCAGCACGCCGGTAAGCAGCAAAATCCCCGTAAAAGCGACCAGCGCCCGGCGCACAAACAGCGCGGACTCAGCCGTATAGTCGCGAAAAGAATTCTGTAATTTCATCCGCTGCTTAATCTACCCAAGACTCGTCGTTACTCACGGTGATAAGGATGGTTGGTGGTAATACTCCATGCGCGATACAGGCTTTCGGCAACCAGCACGCGCACCAGCGGGTGAGGTAACGTTAGCGCAGAGAGTGACCAACTTTGTTCTGCCGCCGCTTTGCAGGCTGGGGATAACCCTTCCGGCCCGCCAATAAGCAAGCTGACATCGCGCCCGTCTTGCTTCCAGCGTTCCAGTTCGTTTGCCAGCTGCGGCGTATCCCAGGGTTTGCCCGGAATATCGAGGGTAACGATACGATTTTTGCCAGCCGCGGCCAGCATCAGTTCACCCTCTTTATCGAGAATGCGTTTGATATCTGCGTTCTTGCCGCGCTTTCCCGCCGGAATTTCGATTAACTCGAACGGCATATCTTTTGGAAAGCGGCGCAGGTATTCACTAAAACCTGTCTGTACCCAGTCCGGCATTTTCGTGCCGACGGCGACCAGTTGCAGTTTCACGCATTAACCCCAGAGTTTTTCCAGTTCATACAGGCGACGGCTCTCTTCCTGCATGACGTGGACAATGACATCGCCTAAATCGACAACGACCCAGTCCGCGGCGCTTTCACCTTCGACACCCAGCGGCATCATGCCGGCGGCGCGCGATTCCTGCACCACATGATCCGCAATAGAGATAACGTGACGCGTAGATGTACCGGTGCAGATAATCATGCAGTCGGTGATACTGGATTTACCCTGAACGTCAATGGCGACGATATCCTGACCTTTCAGGTCATCAATTTTGTCGATAACAAAATCCTGGAGTGCTTTACCCTGCAAGTGTTCCCCCTGGGGTGAGTGAAAAATGTACTGTTAATGAACGGCCTGACATTATACCTGAACTGCATCGATTGTCGGGGTATGAGAGACCCGGCAAGTTTAAAAGTTGGCTATCATCCCATCACGGGCGCGTGATTGCATTGCCATTTTTGTAAAACAATTTCTGCGCGCGGAGGATAACAGCCTGTGAGGGCGTGTCAATGACCGAATCAGCGGTGTGAATAGGATGCATGAAAAACAGGCTATGCATCGTCCGCGTGCCATGCTGCCCGGCTATTTAATACCCGCAGCGTGGCGAAATCATCATGGATATCAATAGCGCTCCAGCACCCTTGATCAACACGAAAATGCCACAGTGACGCAGCAGGCATGTTGAGCAAACGGGCGATCAACAAACTCAACACTCCCTGATGGCTGGCGATCAACACATTCTTGTGCTGACTTTTTATATCGGCAACGAGCGCAATAACTTGCTCAATTCGTGCAGAAAATGCCTGAAATCCTTCACCATTGGTTGGAACGGCGTGCTGCCAGTCGGTACACCAGGCGGCATAGCTTTGCGGATCTTCTCGCGTTAAATCGCGATGATGGCGCATTTCCCAGTCGCCAAAAAACATCTCATTGAGTAATGGTGTGGTATGAACGGTCAGCGTGCGCGATTCCAGCACGCGTGCGGCCGTCTGCTGCGCGCGCTCCAGTTCGCTACACAGCACATAATCGAAGGGTACATGAGCGAGTAAATCGCGCAGAGTTTTCGCCTGCGCCAGCCCCTTGGGCGTCAGCGGAGTCGGTGAATGACCGCTATAAAGCCCGGCGACATTCGCTTCGGTTTCTCCATGGCGTATCAGCCAGAGTCGCATGATGGTCTCCCGTCTGGATTTGTGCGCAAAGTTTACCATCGCGCCCTCAATCACGGCCTCTTTTTCGTTTAAGATAACGGCTTTTAACCGGAGCGGAAGATGGCTTTGTTTCACAGTGCGCACGGTGGCAACACGCGTGAGGCGGCAGAACTGTTGGGGATATCAGCGGAGCAGTTGCTTGATTTCAGTGCCAACATTAATCCGGCTGGCATGCCGGCATCGCTTAAACATGCGTTGCAAAATAATCTGTCGCTCGCCGAGCGCTACCCGGATGTTGAGTATCAGCGTCTGCATCAGGTGCTGGCGGCTCATCACCAGGTTCCTGCTTCATGGATACTTGCCGGAAATGGTGAAACGGAAGCGATCTTTGCGCTGGTCAACATGCTTAAGCCACGTCAAGCGATGCTGATAACGCCTGGGTTTGCCGAGTATCGTCGGGCGCTGGCGTTGGTGGCGTGCGGGATTCGCGACTATCAATTACGTGAGACTGATGGCTGGCAGCTTACTGATGCGTTGCTGGGCGCGCTGACCGCCGATCTCGACTGTTTATTTCTCTGTACACCCAATAACCCCACCGGTTTGTTGCCGGACGAGCCTCTGCTGCACGCGATTGCCGCACGTTGCAAATCGCTGGGAATTGCGCTTGTCCTCGACGAAGCCTTTATGGATTTTATTGCCGAACGCGAAGGTTTTATTCCTTATCTGGCAAACAATCCGCACGTTTGGGTGCTGCGTTCACTCACCAAGTTTTACGCCATTCCTGGCCTGCGACTGGGGTATGTGCTGGGCAGCAACGAACAGCAAGTCCGGTCTATGCGCGATGCGCAGATGCCGTGGTCCATCAATGCCTTTGCCGCGCTCGCCGGTGAGGTGATTTTGCAGGACAGTGACTATCAGCAGGCAAGCTGGAACTGGCTCAATAACGAACGTCCGCGTCTGTTCGCCGCGCTAAGTGTGCTGCCGGGGTTAACGGTCTGGCCTGGCTGTGCAAACTATCTTTTTTTGCGCTGTGACGTGCCGGGTCTGGAGTTACAACAGGCCTTGCTTTCCCGCCATATTTTGATTCGTAGCTGCGCCAATTATCCAGGGCTGGATGCGCGCTATTATCGTGTGGCGGTGCGAAGCAAAAGGGAGAATGATCGGCTCATCGCTGCCATGACGGCGGTGATCAGCGGTACAAACCCTGCTCGTTGATATATGCCAGGACGGACTCAGGGAGCAGATCATCGCACTTTTCACCGTGCTCCAGCCGTTCACGGATAAGCGTTGCCGAAATGTTGAACCACGGCGTTTCGGCAAGGTAAATCCGTCCGGCGGGTAAAACATGCAGCTCTTCAGGATTGGTGGTGAGATGGGCTTCCAGCCACTGCTGGTGCGCTTCCTGCTCCATCGTCAGCGGGTAACCCGGGCGGCGGCAGACAATCAGATGGCAGTTATCCAGAATGGTCTCGTAGTGATGCCAGGTGGGGAAGGTGAGCAGTGAATCCTGGCCAATGATAAACGCCAGTGGGTGTTGCGTACCTTGCTCTTCCCGCCACTCCTGTAAGGTTTGCGCCGTGTATGATGGGGTGTCGCGGCGAAGTTCGCGTTCATCAAGGGTGAATAAGGGCTTGTCGGCAATGGCCAGCTCGACCATTTTTTTGCGTTGCTGGCTGCTGGCCTCCGGTTGTGCACGGTGTGGCGGCACGTTATTGGGCATGATGATCACCCTGGAAAGGCCAATCTGGTTCGCCAGCGCTTCCACAGGTTTCAGGTGTCCATAATGGACCGGATCGAATGTACCGCCAAACAGTGCCTGCAACTGATTCATATCAACCATCAATAAAAACGTCTGCCAGTGCCTTATGACAGAGTAGCAGAGAAAGCCCTTCAAGCTCGGCCCAGACCGACTGCCCAAAATCCTGCTTCACAATCAGCTCAATGCGGCTCAGCAAATGGACTGCCTGGCGTAACTGATCGAGGCTCAGGCGATTAAGCGCATCGCCCGTGACACCCCGGCGGTTTTGCCACACCCGATGCTTGTCAAACAGCGCGCGCAATGGCGTGTGTGCTGACTGGCGTTTCAATGTCACCAGCAACAGCAATTCCCGTTGCACGGTACGCAGCAGGATCACAGGCTCACACGCTTCCAGTCGCAACTGGGTGAGAATGTGCAACGCGCGTTTGCTTTTCCCGGCAAGTAGCGCATCAACCCAGTGGAAAGGTGTGAAGTGCGCCGCGTCGTTTACCGCATGTTCCACACGGGGCAGGGTGAGTTTGCCATCCGGCCACAGTAGCGCCAGGCGTTCCAGCGCTTGTGCCAGTGCCAGTAAGTTTCCTTCGTAGCAATAACAAAGTAACTGATTGGCGGCGTCGTCCAGTTCCAGTTTGTTTTGCTTTGCTCTGGCGGCAACCCAGCGCGGCAGATTCGCCTGCTCCGGCGTCTGGCAGCTTACCTGCACGGCACGATTATTTAACTGCGTTATCCATGCCGCGTTTTCCTGCGCTTTGGTCAGCTTGTTCCCGCGCACCGTCAAAATCAGGTCGTCATGCAGCAGGCTAACCAGCTTTGCCAGCTGTTCATTGATAGCCGCGTTTGGGCCATTTTCGGGCAGCTGTAACAGTAACGTCTGGCGACTGGCGAACAGACTCAATGCCTGGCAGATGGAGAAAATCGCATCCCAATCCGTGCTGGCATCCAGTGTGAAGGTATGGTGTTCGATGAAGCCCTGTTCAGCGGCGACCTGACGCACGGCGTCCTGGCTCTCTTGCAACAGCAGCGGATCATTACCGAGGAGTAAATACGCCGCGCGCAGCCCTTCATTAAGCTGCGCGCGGAGTTGTTCCGGATACAACCTGAGCATTAGCTACCCGGTTGCGTGGAGGAGGAGCCAGTCGTCGAGGTGGCGGCGTCCTGCGTGCTTTTCGCATCTGCCGTATGTACGCTAGGCAGCTTACGAATCAGTTGTTCGGCTGCTTTGTCGTACATCTCCTGAACGATCATCTCCTGCTCTGCGGCTTTCGCCAGTGCCGTTTGCGGGTTATCAAAGAAGGAACGATAAACTTTGGTATTGATCGGGTAAATATCATGACCCGGGATCAGTACGCTGGCGTTTACGGTCAGCACCATTTGATATTCCGCAGTTCTGCCATCCTGGAAAACAGAAGCCGTGTCACTGGTGATACTTGATGCGAGAAGACGTAGCGAAGGCACGTCCTGACGCGTTGATCCTTTCTCCAGCAAGCTAATACCGTTCAGACGCAACTGGCTGCGGATCGCGCGGCTCAGTGGGCCATTCGGATCCCCGGAGTCAAAGATCATCGTTTTCATTTCGCTCGGCACCTGCGTGGTATTACGCAGATGCCAGCCACATCCGGCAGTGATTAGCACCGCCAGTGATACGAACAATGTAGCCAGATATCGCACGCTTCCTCCCGCGCTTAGCCAACGACCAGATTAAGCAGTTTACCCGGTACGTAAATCACTTTACGCACGGTCACGCCATCAAGATATTTTGCTACCAGATGTTCCTGGCCTGCGCGTTCACGCACCTGTTCTTCCGTCGCGTCAACGGCAACAGTAATTTTACCACGCACTTTACCATTGACCTGGACGACAACCAGCGTGGTGTTTTCAACCATCGCTTTTTCATCAGCTACCGGCCACGGTGCGTTGTCGATGTCGCCTTCGCCGCCCAGTTCCTGCCACAGCGTGAAGCTGGCGTGTGGGGTGAACGGGTTAAGCATACGTACCACCGCCAGCAGGGCTTCCTGCATTAAGGCGCGATCCTGCTCGCTCTCCTGCGGCGCTTTCGCCAGTTTGTTCATCAGCTCCATAATCGCCGCGATAGCGGTGTTGAAAGTCTGACGACGACCAATATCATCGGAAACTTTCGCGATAGTTTTATGCACGTCGCGGCGCAGAGCTTGCTGGTCTTCACTCAGCGCAGCCAGATCCAGTGCGGCAACAGCACCCCGAGCGGTATGTTCATAAACCAGTTTCCAGACGCGTTTCAGGAAGCGGTTCGCGCCTTCTACGCCGGATTCCTGCCACTCCAGTGTCATATCGGCTGGCGATGCAAACATCATGAACAGACGCACGGTGTCCGCGCCGTAACGCTCAACCATTTCCTGCGGGTCGATACCGTTGTTTTTCGACTTGGACATTTTACTCATGCCGGTATAAACCAGCTCGTGGCCCGCCGGATCGGTCGCTTTGACAATGCGCCCTTTCTCGTCACGTTCAACAATGGCATCTTTCGGCGAAACCCAGTTACGCTCGCCGTTTTCACCCACGTAATAGAACGCATCGGCCAGTACCATGCCCTGGCACAGCAGCTGTTTCGCCGGCTCATCGGAGTTCACCATGCCCGCGTCGCGCATCAGTTTGTGGAAGAAGCGGAAGTAGAGCAGGTGCATGATGGCGTGTTCGATGCCGCCAATATAAATATCTACCGGCAACCAGTAATTTGCCGCTTTCGGGTCCAGCATACCTTCGTTGTGCTGCGGGCAGGTATAACGCGCATAGTACCAGGAAGACTCCATAAAGGTGTCGAAGGTATCGGTTTCGCGCAGCGCCGGTTGGCCGTTGACGGTGGTTTTCGCCCACTCAGGATCGGCTTTAATCGGGCTGGTGATACCGTCCATGACAACATCTTCCGGCAGGATAACCGGCAGTTGATCTTCCGGCGTTGGAATAACGGTGCCATCTTCCAGCGTCACCATCGGGATGGGCGCGCCCCAGTAACGCTGACGGGAAACGCCCCAGTCGCGCAGACGGAAATTCACTTTGCGCTCGCCCACGCCTTTGGCCGCCAGTTTGTCGGCAATGGCGTTAAAAGCAGCGTTAAAGTCGAGACCGTCGAATTCGCCGGAGTTAAACAGCACGCCTTTTTCGGTCATCGCTTGTTCGCTCAGATCCGGCGCGCTGCCGTCAGAGTTGAGAATGACCGCCTTGATCGGCAGATTGTATTTCGTGGCAAATTCGTAGTCGCGCTGATCGTGACCCGGAACGGCCATCACCGCACCGGTGCCGTACTCCATCAGCACAAAGTTTGCCGCCCATACCGGGATGGCTTCGCCGGTCAGGGGGTGAATGGCTTTCAGGCCGGTATCAACGCCTTTTTTCTCCATCGTCGCCATATCGGCTTCCGCAACTTTGGTGTTACGGCATTCGTCGATAAAGGACGCCAGCTCCGGTTTGCTTGCGGCAGCTTGCTGCGCCAGCGGATGGCCTGCCGCAACGGCCAGATAGGTTGCGCCGATAAATGTGTCCGGGCGGGTGGTGTAGACCGTCAGTTTCTGGTCGCTGTTCTGCACGTCGAAGGTGATCTCCACGCCTTCAGAACGGCCAATCCAGTTGCGCTGCATGGTTTTCACCGTATCCGGCCAATGATCCAGATTATCCAGGTCATTCAGCAGCTCGTCAGCGTAAGCGGTGATTTTAATAAACCACTGCGGGATCTCTTTACGCTCAACTTTGGTATCGCAGCGCCAGCAGCAGCCGTCGATAACTTGTTCGTTCGCCAGCACGGTCTGATCGTTCGGGCACCAGTTCACCGCGGAGGTTTTCTTATAGACGAGACCTTTTTTGTACAGCTCGGTGAAGAACTTCTGTTCCCAACGGTAATATTCCGGGGTGCAGGTCGCCAGCTCGCGGCTCCAGTCATAGCCGAAACCCAGCATTTTGAGCTGGTTTTTCATGTACGCAATGTTGTCGTAAGTCCACGGTGCCGGTGCGGTGTTATTTTTTACCGCCGCGCCTTCAGCCGGCAGACCAAACGCATCCCAGCCAATCGGCTGCAGCACGTTTTTACCCAACATGCGCTGATAACGGGAGATCACATCGCCGATGGTGTAGTTACGGACGTGGCCCATGTGTAGTCGGCCAGAAGGATAGGGGAGCATCGACAAGCAATAGTATTTCTCTTTGCTCTCGTCTTCAGTGACTTCAAATGTGCGCTTCTCTTCCCAGTGGCGCTGTACTTTGGATTCTATCTCTTCCGGGCGGTATTGCTCTTGCATGGCAGCCAGTAGTCCTGTTTTTGCTACAGCTACAAATGTAGCGTTGTTACGTGATTTTTCGAAAGGCATAGCATAGCCCAAACGCCACTCTCAAAACAGCCTTTCCGCGAGGCGGGAATGAAATTGCCGCAGCCGTTGGCGGCGAATTTTTTGTCGACAGTGCGGGCGAGTCGGCACAGCGAGTAAGAAATAACGTCTACCATTAGAGAGAGTTACTGAACCGGGAGGCGAAACGATGAACAAGGTTGCTCATTTTTACCGTGAACTGGTGGCGGCGTTGACCGAGCGTCTACGCAATGGAGAGCGTGATATTGACGCCCTGGTTGAACAAGCGCGCCTGCGCGTGGCTAAGACCGGTGAGTTAACGCGCACCGAGGTTGACGAGTTGATGCGCGCCATTCGCCGCGATCTGGAGGAGTTCGCCCTCAGTTACAGCGAAAGCCAGGAAGAAGTCACCGACAGCGTATTTATGCGGGTGATTAAAGAGAGTATCTGGCAGGAACTGGCGGATATCACCGATAAAACGCAGCTTGAGTGGCGTGAAGTGTTCCAGGATCTCAATCACCACGGTGTCTATCACAGCGGCGAAGTGGTAGGACTCGGGAATCTGGTCTGCGAGAAGTGCCACTTTCATCTGGCGGTCTATACGCCGGATGTGTTGCCGTTATGCCCGAAATGTGGACATGACCAATTCCAGCGCCGCCCGTTCGAACCATAATCCAGAAAGCGCCTGCCCGGAGCGGGCAGGCGCAGGTTGTTAATGCAGGATTTTTGCGAGGAAGTCTTTTGCACGTTCGGATTTCGGATTATCGAAGAAGGCGTCTTTCTCTGAATCCTCGACAATTTTCCCTTCATCCATAAAGATCACCCGGTTCGCTACTTTGCGGGCAAAGCCCATTTCGTGGGTCACCACCATCATCGTCATGCCTTCGTTTGCCAGTTCAACCATGACATCCAGCACTTCGTTGATCATCTCTGGATCGAGTGCCGAAGTCGGCTCATCAAACAGCATCGCCACCGGATCCATACAGAGCGCACGGGCAATCGCCACACGTTGCTGCTGGCCGCCGGAGAGCTGCGCCGGAAACTTATTCGCATGCGCTGACAAGCCAACGCGCTCCAGCAGCTTGAGCCCTTTTTCCCGTGCGGAGGCTTTATCACGTTTGAGCACTTTTACCTGCGCCAGCGTCAGGTTTTCGATAATCGACAGGTGCGGGAACAGTTCAAAGTGCTGAAACACCATCCCGACGTGAGAACGCAGCTTTGCCAGATCGGTTTTCTTGTCATTCACTTTGGTGCCGTTGACGAGAATCTCGCCTTTTTGCACCGGTTCCAGACCATTGACGGTTTTAATCAGCGTGGATTTACCGGAGCCGGACGGCCCACAAACCACCACCACTTCGCCTTTTTTCACTTCGGTGGAGCAATCGGTCAACACCTGAAAGTGACCATACCATTTAGAAACATTTTTCAGGGAAATCATTAGACGGTCCTTTTCTTCAGCCAGCTGACCAACAGCGAAGCACTAAGACTGATAACAAAATAAACTGCACCGGCAAACAGGATCATTTCGACCTGCGTACCATCACGCTCGCCAATTGTTGAGGCCGTGCGGAAGAAATCCGCCAGACTCAGGACATACACCAGCGAGGTATCCTGGAACAGGACGATCCCCTGCGTAAGCAGCAGCGGCACCATGGCGCGAAACGCCTGCGGCAGGATGATGAGCTTCATCGACTGCCAGTGCGTCATCCCCAGCGCCAGTGCGGCACTGGACTGCCCGCGGGAGATACTCTGGATGCCGGCGCGAATAATTTCTGAGTAGTAGGCCGCTTCAAACATTGAGAAGGCCACCATCGCGGAAATCAGGCGGATATCGGTTTTCGGTGACAGGCCAAGCACGTTTTGCAGAAAGCCCGGCACAATCAGATAGAACCACAGCAGCACCATGACCAGGGGAATGGAGCGGAACACGTTCACGTAGCTCTTGGCGAACCAGCGCAGCGGGGCGAAAGTCGACAGGCGCATCACCGCCAGCAGCGTTCCCCAGATTATGCCGACCACAATAGCAATAGCGGTGATTTTCAGCGTCACCACCAGCCCGGCCCACAGATAGGGCAGGGAAGGGATCACAGAACTCCAGTCAAACTCATACATGATTATTTGCCCCCCATATTGCCCGGCAGGCGAATTTTGCGTTCAACCAGGTTCATCGCCAGCATGATGATGGCGTTAATCACCACATACGCGACGGTGATGGCAGTGAAGGATTCCCATGCGTGTGCCGAGTAATCCAGCAGTTTCCCCGCCTGCGCGGCCATATCGACCAGGCCGATAGTGGAGGCGATGGCCGAGTTTTTTACCAGGTTCATCATCTCCGAGGTCATCGGCGGCACAATCACGCGATAAGCGTTTGGCAGCAACACATAACGGTAGGTTTGCGGCAGCGTCAGCCCCATTGCCAGACCGGCATTTTTTTGCCCGCGCGGTAGCGACTGAATCGCGGCGCGTACCTGCTCGCAAACACGCGCTGCGGTAAACAGCCCAAGACAAATCATTGATGAGAGGAAGAACTGGATATTCGGATCCAGTTCTGATTTGAACCACATGCCGATATCTTCTGGCAGTAGTTCCGGTACCACCAGGTACCAGGTAAAAAACTGCACAATCAGCGGCACGTTGCGGAACAGTTCGACATAAAGGGTGCCAATGCCGGACAAGAAACGGTTAGGGACGGTACGCAGAATGCCAAACAGGGAACCGACCAGAAAAGCGATAATCCAGGCCGTCACGGAAAGCGCGATAGTGACCTGAAAACCACTCCATAGCCAGCCAAGATAGGTGGTGTTGCCGAACGGGGCCTGTTGCAGGAAGATCCCCCAGTTCCAGTCTATGGACATAAATCTACTCCGGAAAAAAAAGGGTAGCAGCGCTACCCTCGAAGATTGTGTGAAGAGCGAGTTTTCGTGTTGAGTGGGGAACGACCGCTCAGCATATAGTCTGTCCGTGCTACTTCGACAATCGAGAGGGCAGGTAAACCCGCCCCTAATGGTTTTAATTAGTTCAGAGCTTTGTCATTCGGTTCTTTGAACAGCGCTTTCATATCGTCAGAGAGATCGAAATTGAGGTTCATGTTTTTTGGCGGAATTGGGTTTTTAAACCATTTATCGAAGGATTTTTCCGCCGCACCGGATGTCTGCAACTGAGCGATGGTGTCATCCATCAGCTTTTTGAACTCAGGATCGTTTTTACGCAACATACAGCCATAGGCTTCTTTTGATTGCGGCGTGCCAACGATGTCCCAGTTGTCCGGTTTTTTCGCTTTCGCACGTTCACCCGCCAGCAGCGCGTCATCCATCATAAAGGCTACCGCACGACCGCTTTCCAGCGTACGGAACGAGTCGCCATGGTCTTTCGCGCTGATAATGCGCATGTCCATTTTCTTCTCGTCGTTCAGCTTGTTCAGCAGGATTTCTGAGGTAGTGCCGGAAGTCACAACAACCGCTTTGCCTTTCAGGTCGGCGAAGTCTTTAATCGGACCGCCTTTTTTGGTCAGCAGACGTGTGCCAACCACGAAAATGGTGTCAGAGAACGCCGCTTGTTTCTGACGTTCAACGTTATTGGTGGTGGAACCACACTCAAAATCGAAGGTGCCGTTTTGCAGCAGCGGGATACGGTTTTGTGACGTGATTGGAATCAGTTTTACCGCCAGATCCGGCTTATTCAGTTTTTTCTTCACCGCTTCAACGATAGCGTTGGAGTAGTCCTGGGAGTAACCGACGACTTTTTGTTCATTGTCGTAGTAGGAGAACGGTACGGAAGATTCGCGGTGACCGACGACGATAACGCCGTTTTTAGCAATTTTAGCCAGTGTAGCTTGTTGATCAGCCGGCGCTGCGTCGGCAGGTTTTGCATCTTCAGCATGCACCAGACCGGCGGACAGTCCCATCACCAGCATCGCGGCGGCCAGTTTACGTAATTGCATATCCAGACTCCTTTATCGTCAGCGCCAGAGACGCGTATTGATACCCATTGTGTGTATTGTGTTTTTGTTGTTCTGCGACAATATCGTGCAGTGTCGTGTGTGTTTGTTACATTCAGTCTGGCTTAATGTAAAGATTTTGCTGCGGTATTGTTTATTTTTGCGAGGCGCGCCGCACCGTTTAGAGGCAAAAATCTTCCATTGCACCAGATTGGTGCTGCTGCTGTTTCCTGCTGGTGCGACGTAAGTTGCACATAAGCGGATTACATAGCTGCCTGATAGATATAAGCAAACCGCATGCCAAAACGGCCTAATCGTAAATTTTGTGTAGCGAAGAGAGGATGCCCGGCAAGCAGATCGCCACCGGGCAGAACAACGAGGAGAGGGATTAACGGCGGCGCTGACGCAAGCCCATCACCAGGGCGCCAAAACCCAGCAAGGCGGTGATAATCCACAGCGGCCAGTTACCCGTGCGGGCATACGGCGTGAGACCAGAGGTTGGCGTCACCTTCGCGGTTAATACTTCACGAGTAAATTGCGGGATCATCGCCTGGATTTCACCCTGCGGGCCAATGACTGCAGTGATGCCATTATTGGTGCTCCGCAACAGCGGGCGCGCCAGTTCCAGCGCACGCATCCGCGCCATCTGGAAGTGCTGCCACGGGCCGATGGATTTGCCAAACCAGGCATCGTTAGAGATGGTCAGCAAGAAATCGGTATCCGGACGGAAATTATCACGCACCTGTTCGCCAAGAATGATTTCGTAGCAGATTGCCGCCGTCAGCGTTAGCCCATGCGCCGACAGCGGAGGCTGTACATAAGCACCACGGCTGAATGAGGACATCGGCAAATCGAAGAAGGGTGCCAGCGGACGCAGAATCGACTCCAGCGGTACAAACTCGCCAAACGGTACCAGATGGTTTTTGTTATAGCGATCGCTTGAGCTGTAGCTATAAGCGTTGTCTTTGCCCAGCGTAATGATGGTGTTGTAGGTATCGTAACGGTTTTGCTTGTTGAGACGTGAATCGACAATCCCGGTGATAAGCGTACTGTTGTTTGCCCGCAGCAGATTATCCATGGCGCTTAAAAAGCGTTGCTGGTTAATTTCCAGATCCGGAATGGCAGACTCCGGCCAGATAATCAGCTGCGATTTACCCATCACCTGCTCACTGGCTTCGCTGTAGATTTTCAGCGTATTGAGCAGCTGGTTTTCGTCCCACTTCATTGATTGTGGAATATTCCCCTGCACCATCGACACCTGAGTGGTGCGCTCCGGCAGCAGTTGATACCACTGGATATAACGCAGCGGGATGGGCAGAGCGAACAGCACGACGGCGACAACCAGCGGGCGCAAGCGACGCTGCGCTATCGCCAGTACCACCAGACCGCTTACCACCATCAGTAAGAAATTGATTGCTTCAACGCCAAGCACCGGCGCAAGACCTTTCAGCGGCCCATCTATCTGGCTGTAACCAAACTGGAGCCACGGGAAACCGGTCAGCACCCAGCCGCGCAGGAACTCGGTAATTTGCCAGACAACCGGCGCGGCAACGGCCAGGCGCAACCAGGTAGTATGCGGCCACAGACGCGACAAAATACCGGCGAACAGCCCGGTGTAGAGCGACAGATAGGCCGCCAGCAGCACCACGAGGAAGATATTGACCGGGCCAGGCATGCCGCCAAACTGGGCGATGCTGACATACACCCAGTGCACACCGCTGCCAAACAGGCCAAGCCCCCAGAAATAACCAATCCAGGCAGCCTGCAACGGGCGGCGGTTCAGGGTTAAACCCTGCAGACCAATCAGAGAGATAAGTGCGGCGGGCCAGAAGTCATAAGGAGAAAAAGCCAGCGTTCCGCTGGCTCCGAATAACAACGCCAGCAGCAGACGTATGCGCTGGCGCTCAAACAATGCGGCAAATACCATTTACATTACTCATCCAGTTTCGGTTGCGGAGAATCATCCGGCATTCTGACATGGACCTGAATAATACGTCGACTATCAGCCATAGCGACCTTGAATTGGTAACCATCAATGTCAATCGATTCGCCGCGCGCAGGCAAGTGACCAAACGCCTGCATCACCAGACCGCCAATGGTGTCTACTTCATCATCACTGAAGTGGGTGCCGAAGGTTTCATTGAAATCTTCAATCGGTGCCAGTGCGCGTACTGTCCATGTGTGGCGGCTAAGCTGGCGGAAATCGATATCCTCTTCTTCGTCATATTCGTCTTCGATTTCGCCGACAATAAGCTCGAGAATATCTTCAATCGTTACCAGGCCAGAAACGCCGCCGAACTCATCAATAACGATAGCCATATGGTAGCGCTGGGAACGGAACTCTTTCAGCATGCGATCAACACGCTTGCTTTCCGGCACCACTACCGCCTGGCGTAACACTTTTTCCATGCTGAACGCTTCGGCGTCGCTGCGCATAAAAGGCAGCAAATCCTTAGCCATCAGGATCCCTTCGATGTGATCTTTATCTTCGCTAATCACCGGGAAACGCGAGTGGGCAGACTCGATAATGACATCGAGACATTCGTCCAGCGTCTGGTTGCGTTTCAGGGTAATCATTTGGGAGCGGGGGATCATGATGTCGCGAACGCGCTGGTCCGCAATATCCATTACCCCTTCCAGCATGTCGCGCGTATCGTTGTCGATAAGCTCGTTCTGCCCGGAGTCTCGGATCAGTTCCAGCAGTTCATCACGGTTTTTCGGTTCGCCGTGAAAGAGCTGGCTGAGTAAAAGGGAGAAGAATCCCTTTTTGTTGGTGGTGTTGTCGCTACTGTGTGAGTTATCGTCGCTCATGGCGTCGTGTGGGTTCTCGTGTTGGTTAATCTGTCGCGCGTCGCGCGTAAACTCAGCGCCGGACGGCATTTTTAGCGAGTGGCGCGCAGCAATCTGCGCGCCAACTTACTCTTTCTCGGAAATGTACGGATCCTCATAGCCCAGAGCAAGCATTATCTCTGTCTCGATCCCTTCCATCTCTTCGGCTTCATCATCCTCAATATGATCGTAACCGAGCAGGTGTAAACTACCGTGCACCACCATGTGCGCCCAGTGTGCGTCCAGCGGTTTGCCTTGCTCCTGGGCTTCCTGTTCCACCACCTGGCGGCAAATGATCAAATCGCCAAGCAGCGGCATCTCGATGCCCGGCGGCGCTTCAAACGGGAAAGAGAGCACGTTAGTCGGCTTATCTTTCCCGCGGTAGGTCAGGTTCAGTTCATGGCTTTCCGCATTGTCGACCACGCGAATGGTGACTTCCGCTTCTTCCTGAAACTGCGGGATAACGGCGTCAAGCCACTTCTGGAACTGCGCTTCTTCCGGCAGGCCGCTGTTATCTTCACACGCCAGCTGTAGATCAAGGATCACCTGACTCATTTCTGCTCCTGCTCCTGGGCTTCGCGTTTGCGCTCGGCGACCAGTTCTGCTTTACGTTTCTGTTCGGCCTCTTCCCAGGCTTCATAGGCGATAACGATGCGGGCAACCACCGGATGGCGCACCACATCTTCGCTGTGGAAGAAGTTAAAGCTGATTTCGTCGACGTTCGCCAGCACTTCGATGGCGTGACGCAGACCGGACTTGGTGTTGCGCGGCAGGTCAATCTGCGTGACATCGCCGGTAATCACCGCTTTGGAGTTAAAGCCAATACGCGTCAGGAACATCTTCATCTGTTCGATGGTGGTGTTCTGGCTCTCATCAAGAATGATAAACGCGTCGTTTAGCGTACGACCGCGCATATAGGCTAACGGCGCGACTTCAATGACGTTGCGCTCAATCAGCTTTTCGACGCGTTCAAAGCCAATCATTTCAAACAGCGCGTCATACAGCGGGCGCAGATAAGGATCGACTTTTTGGCTGAGATCGCCGGGCAGGAAGCCGAGTTTTTCACCTGCTTCTACCGCCGGGCGCGTCAGCAGAATGCGGCGTACTTCCTGACGTTCCAGTGCATCCACTGCTGCGGCGACCGCGAGGTAAGTTTTACCGGTTCCCGCCGGGCCAACGCCGAAGGTGATGTCGTGATCGAGCATATTGGCGACGTACTGCGCCTGGTTCGGCGTGCGCGGTTTAATCACACCACGCTTGGTCTTGATATGAATCGCTTTGCCGTACTCCGGCACGCTCTCGGCGCTCTGCTCCAGCACGCGCGCTTCTTTGATAGCCAGATGGATCTGTTCCGGTTCGATATCCTGGATCTGGCCGCGCATCGGCGCGGTATCGACATACAGGGTGCGCAGAATATCGGCGGCGGCATTAACGCAAATTTCGCGTCCGGTGAGTTTGAAGTGATTATCGCGGCGGTTGATTTCGATGCCCAGTCGCCGCTCCAGTTGTTTGATGTTGTCGTCAAACGGGCCGCACAGACTTAGCAGACGTGCATTGTCCGCTGGCTCAAGGGTAATTTCACGCGTATCTATATTCAAACTGTTCCTCTTTTCGATGTGTCGAGGGCTATGCCCATTAGGGAATTATTCACGGCATATAAAGAAGTCGCAAGCATTGCGCAAGATGTTGGGGTCGGCGAGGGGAAAAGCAAGGCCTGCCAGAAATGGCAGGCCGGTGGTATTACGGTTGGTACAGACCGACGCCGAGGTCGTTCTCTTTACGCGTACGGGCAATAACAGATTGTGGCGATTCCACCACGCGCAGACCCATTTCTTCTTCGGTACGCACCAGCACGCCGCGCAGGGAATTCGGGTAGACATCGACGATTTCCACATCGACAAATTTACCGATCATCTCTGGCTTGCCTTCGAAGTTCACCACGCGGTTATTTTCGGTGCGGCCGGACAGCTCCATGATGTTCTTACGCGAAGTCCCTTCCACCAGGATGCGCTGCGTCGTGCCAAGCATACGGCGGCTCCAGGCCATCGCCTGCTGGTTAATACGCTCTTGCAGAATGTACAGGCGCTGTTTTTTCTCCTCTTCCGGCACATCATCTACCATATCGGCAGCGGGCGTGCCCGGGCGTGCGGAGAAGATAAAGCTGTAGCTCATGTCGAAGTTAACATCGGCAATCAGCTTCATGGTTTTTTCGAAGTCTTCGGTGGTCTCACCCGGGAAGCCGACGATAAAGTCGGAGCTAATCTGAATGTCCGGGCGCGCCTCGCGTAGCTTACGGATGATCGCTTTGTATTCCAGCGCGGTATGCGTGCGGCTCATCAGATTCAGTATGCGGTCAGAACCACTTTGCACCGGCAGATGCAGGAAGCTCACCAGCTCCGGCGTGTCGCGATAGACGTCAATGATGTCATCGGTGAACTCAATAGGGTGGCTGGTGGTGAAACGGATGCGATCGATACCATCAATCGCCGCCACCAGACGCAGCAGCTCGGCAAAGGTGCCAATACTGCCGTCAAAGTTCTCACCGCGCCAGGCGTTCACGTTCTGGCCGAGCAGGTTCACTTCACGCACGCCCTGCGCCGCCAGTTGCGCGATCTCAAACAGGATGTCATCGGCAGGGCGGCTGACTTCTTCACCACGGGTATAAGGCACCACGCAGTAAGTACAGTATTTGTTACAGCCTTCCATGATCGATACAAACGCGGTCGGACCTTCGGCGCGCGGTTCCGGCAAACGGTCGAATTTTTCAATTTCCGGGAAGCTGATATCGACCACCGGGCTACGGGTGCCGCGCACGGAGTTGATCATTTCCGGCAAGCGGTGCAGGGTTTGCGGCCCAAAAATAATGTCGACATAGTGCGCGCGCTGGCGAATATGATCGCCTTCCTGAGACGCCACGCAGCCGCCAACACCGATAATCAGATCGGGGTTTTTCTCTTTCAGCAGCTTCCAGCGGCCCAACTGATGGAAGACTTTTTCCTGAGCCTTTTCACGGATTGAGCAGGTATTAAGCAGCAGCACATCCGCTTCTTCCGCCACCTCGGTCAGTTGATAGCCGTGCGTGGCATCCAGCAGATCGGCCATCTTCGATGAATCGTATTCGTTCATCTGACAGCCCCAGGTTTTTATGTGGAGTTTTTTTGTCATCGACTTGCTCTTGCTTAAGTTCGTATACCCTGAGTATGACGGGTATCAGCCAGGATTGCAGGCCGCGTATTGTAATGCTTTGGTCGCGTGCTGACCAGTATGACGGTTGTCAGCCTCAAGGGGTAAAAAATCCGGTAAACTTAACGGATTCTCGTTGAAGGACAAGTAGCCATGACAAATCAATCCACTGAAGTTGCCATCGTTGGCGGCGGAATGGTCGGCGGAGCGCTGGCGCTGGGGCTGGCGCAACATGGTTTTGCCGTGACCGTGATTGAAAAACAGGAACCCGCGGCGTTTGATGCAACGTTACCGCCGGACGTACGTATTTCGGCAATCAGTGCCGCATCGGTGGCGTTACTCCGCGGACTGGGCGTCTGGGAGAGCATTCAGGCCATGCGCTGTCACCCTTATCGGCAACTGGAAACCTGGGAGTGGGAAAATGCGCATGTGCTGTTCGACGCTCGCGAGCTGAAGTTGCCGCTGCTCGGTTACATGGTGGAAAACACGGTGCTCCAGCGTGCGCTGTGGGAGGCGTTACAGGCGCACCCGCAGGTAACGCTACTTACGGCGAAAGAATTAACCGCGCTGCATGCGCACGATGCGCATCAGCAATTAACGTTTGCGGATGGTGATACGTTAACCGCGAAACTGGTGGTAGGGGCCGATGGCGCGAATTCCTGGGTACGGCAAGCGGCGGGAATTGGCATTCACGCCTGGCAGTATCAACAATCCTGCATGTTGATCACCGTTCAGTGCGAACACGAAGCGGGTGACAGCACCTGGCAACATTTCACGCCTGCTGGTCCGCATGCCTTTTTACCGCTGTTTGATAACTGGGCATCGCTGGTGTGGTATGACAGCCCGGCGCGTATTCGTCAGTTGCAGACATTAACGATGGCGCAACTGGAGCAGGAGATTGCCCGACATTTCCCGGCGCGCTTAGGTGCCGTTAAACCGGTTGCTGCGGCCTCTTTTCCGCTGACTCGCCGCCATGCGCTGCAGTATGTCAGGCCGGGGCTGGCGCTGGTGGGCGACGCAGCGCATACCATTCATCCGTTGGCCGGGCAGGGCGTTAATCTGGGGTATCGCGATGTGGATGCGCTGCTGGATGTATTGACCAGCGCGCGTACGCAGGCGGAAGCCTGGGCCAGCCATGCGGTGTTGAAGCGTTATCAGACGCGACGTATGGCGGATAACTTTATTATGCAAAGCGGGATGGATCTGTTTTACGCCGGGTTCAGTAACACCCTCGGTCCGGTGCGGCTGCTGCGCAATATCGGTCTGATGGCGGCGGATCGCGCCGGTGTGCTGAAACGGCAGGCGCTGAAGTACGCATTAGGATTATAAAAGGTCTGCGGGCGCAGCGCCCGCAGTACTCACATAATGGCCAATAACTTATCCAGTGCTGTGCGCGCGCCTTTTTTGTCGATAAAAAAGGCCTGATACCCGTCAATCCCTTCAAGCTGTTGCAGCGCCCATTCGCCACTGTGCATTTTGCGCAGCAACAGCACTGTGCGGTAAAGCGGCACCAGCAGAATAATCAGCGCCACGAAGGCTGCCGCCCCATAGCCAGGGGAGAGCGGGTTTGCGCTGGCCTGTTGCACCAGTAGCGCGACAGACGCAACTTGCAGCACGAGCCTGGCGAGCAGTGTCCGCATACAGAATTGCTGCAGGCGCTGTGGCGTAGAGAAGCAGGGATTTTTCAGCGATGAGCGTGTTTCCTGCACCGGAATGCCCTGCACATACACCGTCCAGTGAGTTGTCTCCTTCAGCAGCAGGGCCTGGCCGCTTTCGCTCAGCGTATGCAGACGCATGGATATGACGACCGGGAAGATCAACCCCATACAGAGGCCATAAAAGATCGGCGCGGAGAGGCCCATAAAAGCAAGACCGAAACCGGTCACCACAAAGAGTACATACAGCGGGGCATAAATTAATAGGGCAGTGTTTTGATAGTTCATCATGCTGGCTCAGAGGAGAGAGGCGGATAAATTACCATACGGTTTATGCAGTGATTAACTACCAACATCCGTGGATGTGCAGAAAACAAAAAAGCCCGCCGAAGCGAGCTTTTTTGTTTTGTTGGCTGGGGTACGAGGATTCGAACCTCGGAATGGTGGAATCAGAATCCACTGCCTTACCGCTTGGCGATACCCCAAAAGTGCGTTCGCGAAAGCAAACGTCTTTGAGATGGCTGGGGTACGAGGATTCGAACCTCGGGATGGTGGAATCAGAATCCACTGCCTTACCGCTTGGCGATACCCCAACAAATCTTTTTCAGGTTTAACGTCTTAACATTAGACCTTAAATATGGTGGCTACGACGGGAATCGAACCTGTGACCCCAGCATTATGAGTGCTGTGCTCTAACCAGCTGAGCTACGTAGCCAAGTTTTACTGCTTTCCCAGTCATCGACTGGCTGGGGTACCTGGATTCGAACCAGGGAATGCCGGTATCAAAAACCGGTGCCTTACCGCTTGGCGATACCCCAACGACTAGTGCGTTTCGCAGGAGTCGAAGAAGAGATGGCTGGGGTACCTGGATTCGAACCAGGGAATGCCGGTATCAAAAACCGGTGCCTTACCGCTTGGCGATACCCCATCCGTGCAACGCTTACCTGGGAATGGTGCGGGAGGCGAGACTTGAACTCGCACACCTTGCGGCGCCAGAACCTAAATCTGGTGCGTCTACCAATTTCGCCACTCCCGCAAAAAAGATGGTGGCTACGACGGGAATCGAACCTGTGACCCCAGCATTATGAGTGCTGTGCTCTAACCAGCTGAGCTACGTAGCCATCTTTTTTCGCGTTACCTTATCGGCGTTGCGGGGCGCATTATGCGTATTGGGCCTTACAGCGTCAATACCTTTTTCATCGAAAATTGCCGGAATGTGACTGTTTGGTTAGGTTGCGAACAGCATGACGCTTTATTGGGCGAAAATTGATTTTATTCATTAAATCAGCGCACAAAAAACAACAGGCCCCGCAGGGCCTGTAAGAATAACCATTACTTATTAATAAGCTGACTGGTGAATACCAACCGCGCGACCTGACGGATCGTTCATGGTTTTGAAAGCTTCGTCCCATTCAAACGCTTTTGCGGAAGAACAAGCAACGGACGGGCCGCCGGGAACACATTCCGCCGCGCTTGCCAGCGGGAACAGCTCTTCAAAAATTTCGCGGTACAGATACGCTTCTTTCGATGCTGGCGTGTTGTACGGGAAACGGTAGCTGGCCGTTGCCAGTTGTTGATCCGTAACCTGCTGCGCCGCAACTTCTTTCAGCGTATCGATCCAGCTATAACCCACGCCGTCGGAGAACTGCTCTTTCTGGCGCCATGCCACGCTTGCCGGCAGGTAGGACTCAAAACATTCGCGCAGAATGTGTTTCTCCATTTTGCCGTTGCTGCCGCACATTTTGTCTTCCGGGTTGATACGCATCGCCACGTCGAGGAATTTTTTATCCAGGAACGGTACACGCGCCTCCACGCCCCAGGCGGACATCGCTTTGTTTGCACGGGCGCAGTCAAACATATGCAGGGCCTGCAGTTTACGCACGGTTTCTTCGTGCAGTTCTTTAGCATCCGGCGCTTTATGGAAATAGAGATAACCGCCAAACACTTCATCGGAACCTTCGCCGGAGAGCACCATTTTGATGCCCATCGCTTTGATTTTACGCGACATCAGATACATCGGCGTCGAGGCACGAATCGTCGTCACGTCATAGGTTTCGATGTGGTAAATCACATCGCGAATCGCATCCAGTCCTTCCTGCACGGTGAAATGAATTTCATGGTGCACGGTGCCAAGATGGTTGGCGACTTCCTGCGCCGCTTTCAGATCCGGCGCGCCTTTCAGACCCACGGCGAAGGAGTGCAGTTGCGGCCACCAGGCTTCTGATTTCTCCTGATCTTCAACGCGACGGGCTGCGAATTTCTTGGTGATCGCGGAAATGACCGAAGAATCCAGACCACCCGAAAGCAGCACGCCGTACGGCACATCGGACATCAGGTGGCTTTTCACTGCGTCTTCCAGCGCCTGGCGCAGTTCCGCTTTGTCGGTCACGTTGTCTTTTACTGCATCGTAGTCAAACCAGTCGCGCTGATAATAAGAGCGGATTTCACCGTCTTTGCTCCACAGGTAGCTGCCTGCCGGGAACTCTTTAATGGTGCGGCAAACCGGCACCAGCGCTTTCATTTCTGACGCCACGTACAGGTTGCCGTGTTCGTCGTGCCCCATATACAGCGGGATAATGCCGATATGGTCGCGGCCAATCAGGTAAGCATCTTTTTCACTGTCGTACAGGGCGAAAGCGAACATACCTTGCAAGTCGTCGAGGAATTCCGGCCCTTTTTCCTGATACAGCGCGAGGATCACTTCACAGTCAGAACCGGTCTGGAATGCGTAACGGTCGCCATATTCTGCGCGCAGCGCCTGGTGGTTATAAATTTCACCGTTCACTGCCAGCGCATGTGTTTTCTTCTCGTTGTAGAGCGGCTGTGCCCCGGCGTTAACGTCAACAATAGACAGACGTTCATGCGCCAGAATGGCTTTATCACTTGCATAAACACCGGACCAGTCCGGGCCGCGGTGGCGCATCAGTCGGGATAATTCCAGCGCTTTTTTACGTAATTCGACTGCGTCGGTTTTAATATCCAGTACGCCAAAAATTGAACACATAGACTTCTCCGTTAACCTTGAGTGCAAAGCTGTAATGTTGTGTGCTTGCAGTCAAAATGCCGCAAAAACGGGGCAGCGCGCAAGCCTTTTACCGCGCTGAAAGTAAAAAGTGCAATGATGATTATTGAATGCTGAAAAAAGAGTATGCATAAGACTCTGTTATTGATGAATCGGCAAAATAATGCGCTTTTTATTGAATGGTGTTCTTTTTGACAGCGGTGAAAATAAAAAAACACGCCCGAAGACGTGGTGAAGTTTATATAACGTCGATTTCCGCGACCGAGGGGTAAATCCACGACGGGCGAAACGGCATGCTGTCGATATCATCGATGCGCGACACGCCAGAGAGTACCAGGATGGTTTCAAGCCCGGCCTGGAAGCCCGCCAGGATATCGGTGCGCAGGTTATCGCCCACAATCACCGTCTGTTCGGAATGCGCCTGCATAGTGTTGAGTGCCGCACGGATAATCCACGGGCTGGGTTTGCCGACATAGAAAGGTTTGCGGCCGGAAATTTTTTCAATACCTGCACACAGCGCACCGCAGGCTGGGTAGTATCCACGACCGTGGGTGTCAGGGTTGGTGGCGATAAAGCGCGCGCCGTTCGCCACGAAGAACGCTGCTTTATGCATCATTTCCCAGTTATAGGAGCGGGTCTCGCCAACGATGACAAAATCCGGGTTGATATCGGTAATGGTAAAACCAGCTTTGTAAAGCTCGTGGATCAGTGCGCCTTCGCCCACCACATAGGCTTTTTTCCCTTCCTGGCGTTTAAGAAAATCAGCGGTCGCCATCGCCGAGGTATAAAAGACGCTGGCAGGCACATCAATCCCCGCGGAGACAAAGCGGTTCGCCAGATCCTGGCCCGTTTGCGAAGGGTAGTTGGTCAGTAATACCAGCGGCATGCCTTTTTCAAGGATGCGGGAGATAAACTCCGCAGCACCCGGTACGGCAACGTTGTCGTGCATCAGCACGCCGTCAATATCACAGATTACATTCTGAATGGTCATGGACTGTCCGGATAAAAAAATAAGTATTAACGATAGACGCTGTTAGTTTTCCAGCAAACGTTGCAGCAGCAGACCGTTCAACATAGAGCGTTTTACCAGCGCAAACGCGCCGATCGCCGAGCGGTGATCCAGCGCGGAAGGCACCACCGGCAAGTTTTTGCGAAACGCTTTTAACGCCTGAGTGTTAATGCACGCCTCAATGGCCGGGAGCAGCACTTTTTCTGCTTCAACAATTTCCCCGGCGATCACCACTTTCTGCGGGTTAAACAGGTTAATGGCAATGGCGATGGTTTTACCCAAATGGCGACCAACATATTCAATCACTTCACAGGCCAGCGCATCGCCTTTGTTGGCGGCTTTGCAGATGGTTTTGATAGAGCAATCTTCCAGCGTCAGGCGGCTCTGGTAGCCCTGTTCCAGCAGGTGACGAACGCGGTGTTCTATTGCGGCATTGGCGGCGATAGTTTCCAGACAGCCAAAATTGCCGCAGTGGCAGCGTTCGCCCAGTGGCTCGACTTGCACGTGTCCAATTTCGCCGACGTTGCCGTTACGACCGATAAAAATGCGCCCGTTAGAGATAATCCCGGCGCCCGTCCCGCGGTGCACGCGCACCAGAATGGAGTCTTCACAATCCTGGCTTGCCCCAAAATAGTGCTCGGCCAGCGCCAGACTGCGAATGTCATGCCCGACAAAACAGGTCAATTTGAAACGTTCTTCAAGGGCTTCCACCAGCGCCCAGTTTTCAACCTGAATATGCGGCATATAGCGAATCACACCGCTTTCCGGGTCTACCAGGCCCGGCAGAATAACGGAAATCGCGATCAGTTCGCGGATCTTACGCTGGCTGGTTTCAATAAAGTGGCTGATGGTATTGAGCAGCGCGTGTTCCAGCGTTTCCTGGGTACGTTCGGGAAGCGGATAATGCTCTTCCGCCAGCACTTTGCTGCTTAAATCGTACAAGGTCAGGGTGGTGTCGTAACGCCCGAGGCGCACGCCGATAGCCTGGAAACTGCGGGTTTCGGTAACAATGGAGATAGCGCGGCGGCCCCCGGTGGAGGCCTGCTGATCGACTTCTTTGATCAGCCCGCGTTCGATGAGCTGGCGCGTGATTTTTGTCACGCTGGCGGGAGCAAGCTGGCTTTGTTCGGCAATCTGAATGCGCGAAATGGGGCCGTGTTGGTCAATCAGGCGGTAAACCGCCGCGCTGTTAAGCTGCTTTACGAGGTCAACGTTACCGATTTGAGCTTGTCCGCCTGATGTCATACCGTCTCTTTATGCAGTGACGACCTCGTTGCCATTAACGATGGTCTTGATGATTTTATAATCGCGCGTGAACGCCGTCAGGTTCGCCACTTTCCCCGCGGCGAGACTTCCCAGCTTTTCGTCAACGCCAATGGCGCGAGCGGGGTAGAGGGTTGCCATACGCAGCGCTTCATCCAGCGCAATGCCGACATGCTCCACCAGATTTCGCACCCCTTCGATCATCGTCAGGGAGGAACCGCTCAGCGTTCCGTTTTCGTCCACGCACAGTCCATTACGGTAGTATATTGTTTTGCCAGCAAAAATGAACTGCTCAATATTCGCGCCTGCTGGCGCTGTCGCGTCAGTTACCAGGCAAAGTTTGTCGCCTTTCAATCGCTTAGCATTACGGATATTAACGTAATCGACATGCAGGCCATCTGCAATCACGCCGCAGTAAACGTCTGTGTCATCAAGCACTGCGCCTGCCAGACCGGGTTCACGGCCGGTAATGTACGGCATGGCATTATATAAATGTGTGGCAAACGTGATCCCGGCGCGGAAACCGGCTTTTGCTTCTTTTAACGTTGCATTGGAGTGACCGGCAGAAACCACAATGCCCGCGTCAGCTAACTGGCGAATCACCTCGGTGCCCGCCATTTCCGGGGCCAGCGTTACTTTGGTGATCACATCGGCGTTCTGGCACAGGAAGTCGACTAACGCCGGATCCGGTTTACGCACGAATTCCGGGTTGTGCGTGCCTTTTTTAACAATATTCAGCCACGGCCCTTCCAGATGAAGGCCCAGCGCCTGATTCGGGTATTTAGCCAGGTAATCGCGCATTACCTGCACGCCCTGTTTCATTAATTCATCGCTGGTGGTAATCAGCGTCGGCAGGTAGCTGGTGCAGCCGGATTTCTCATTCGCCTGCTGCATGATTTCCAGCGTTTTTACGCTAACGGCTTCTGCGGTGTCGTTAAACTGTACGCCGCCACAGCCGTTGAGCTGCACGTCGATAAAACCGGGGGCAAGGATGGCACCATTCAGCGAGCGTTGTTCAATTCCTGTTGGCAGCTCAGCCAGCGGACAAAGGCGTTCAATCAGACCATTGGCGATGACCAGCGCATGGTCATCCAGAATTTCATGGCCGGTGTAGATTCGGCCCTGGGTTAAAGCATACATAACGACCCCCGGTTAACTAGGTATACCGCTCCGCAGGATCCGCCTCGCGGAGCGGGAACTGACTTACAGACCTTTAATATTTTCCGCTTCTAACTCGTTGAAGTATTTCAACGTTTTCACTTTCAGCTCCATCGTGGACGGTTCGTCACAGACGATGACGGCTTTCGGGTGTAACTGCAGGCAACTGATGGTCCACATGTGGTTAACGTTGCCCTCAACAGCCGCCTGCAGCGCCTGCGCTTTCACGCCGCCGAGCACCAGGATCATCACCTCTTCCGCATCCAACAGCGTACCCACGCCAACGGTCAGTGCGTATTTCGGCACCTGATTAACGTCGCCGTCAAAGAAGCGAGAGTTCGCCACGCGAGTGTCATGGGTCAGGGTTTTAATACGGGTGCGCGAGGCCAGCGAAGACGCCGGTTCGTTAAACGCGATGTGCCCATCGTTGCCTACGCCACCCATAAACAGGTGAATTTTGCCGTAAGAGCGGATTTTTTCTTCATAACGGCGACATTCTGCGTCAATATCCGGCGCGTTGCCATCGAGCAGGTTAATATTTTCAGCCGGAATATCAACATGATCGAAGAAATTGCGGTGCATAAAGCTGTGGTAGCTTTCCGGGTGATCTTTCGGCAAGCCGACATACTCATCCATGTTAAAGGTGACAACATGCTGGAAACTAACCTGGCCTGCTTTGTGCATCTCAACTAACGCTTTGTACGCGGTGAGCGGAGTTCCACCGGTTGGTAAGCCGAGAATAAACGGACGGTCTGCGGTTGGTTTGAACGCGTTGATACGATTGACGATATGGCGGGCTGCCCATTTGCCGACTTGTTCAGCTGTCGCCAGGGGAATCAGTCTCATTGTTCACCTCTAAAGTTAAATGAAGAAAGTTGGCGGAATGCGTGCTAACTCAGCGTTAAGCGTAACCTGGTTCGCGCCAGAGAGAAGGGAGCAATCCGTCCTGATATTTTTAATCATAAAATAAGTTTTGCCTGTTTGCCAGTGATTGGGAGGGTGATTGACGATACTTAGTGATTTTAATCACAGAAAATACGCTTTTAATTTGCGAGGCGAATTAATTTTTCACACACTCTGTCAGGTAGTGAGAAAATAGCCGTGATTTCAGGGTTAGTGACACAATAAAAAACGACTGTTTCAGTGAGCTCTCATCGGGTTCATAGGGGGAATAAAAGTGAGTATTCTAGGTTATCTGCAAAAGATCGGCCGTGCGCTAATGGTGCCTGTCGCCACGCTGCCTGCGGCGGCAATTCTGATGGGTGTCGGGTACTGGATTGACCCGGTTGGCTGGGGTGGTCAAAACGCACTGGCGGCGTTTTTCATCCAGTCCGGCTCCGCCATTATCGATAACATGGGCGTGCTGTTCGCGGTGGGGGTCGCTTACGGTATGTCAAAAGACAAAGATGGTGCTGCGGCGCTGGCTGGCTTTGTCGGCTTCCTGGTTCTGACCACGCTCTGTTCACCGGCAGCAGTGGCAATGATCCAAAAAATCCCTGCGGATCAAGTTCCGGCCGCGTTTGGCAAAATCAAAAACCAGTTCGTCGGTATTCTGGTGGGGATTATTGCCGCTGAACTCTATAACCGCTTTAGCAGCGTTGAGCTGCCGAAAGCGCTCTCCTTCTTTAGCGGCCGCCGTCTGGTGCCGATCCTCACCTCGTTTGTGATGATCGTTGTTGCTTTCATCATGATGTATATCTGGCCGGTCGTGTTTAGCGGTCTGGTGGAATTTGGTGAGAGCATTCAGAAACTCGGCTCCGTTGGCGCTGGCGTTTACGCCTTCTTTAACCGCCTGTTAATTCCGGTCGGTTTGCACCACGCGCTCAACTCCGTGTTCTGGTTTGACGTAGCAGGTATTAACGATATTCCTAACTTCCTTGGTGGCGCGCAGTCTATTGAAGCCGGTAAAGCGGTGGTCGGTATCACTGGCCGTTACCAGGCAGGTTTCTTCCCGATCATGATGTTCGGCCTGCCGGGCGCGGCGCTGGCGATTTACCACTGCGCACGTCCGGAAAATAAAGCCAAAGTTCTGGGTATCATGATGGCGGGTGCGTTTGCCTCGTTCTTTACCGGTATCACTGAACCGTTGGAATTCTCCTTTATGTTCGTTGCGCCGGTACTGTATGTGATCCATGCAGTGCTGACTGGGATCTCCGTATTTATCGCCGCGAGCATGCACTGGATTGCCGGTTTCGGCTTCAGCGCCGGTCTGGTGGATATGGTGCTCTCCTCGCGTAACCCGCTGGCGACCCAGTGGTGGATGCTGATCCCGCAAGGTCTGGTGTTCTTCGTTATCTATTACGTGGTTTTCCGTTTCGCTATCACCAAGTTCAACATGCTGACTCCGGGTCGCGAACTGGCTGTTTCCGGCGACGAAGCGGATGGTCAGGATATGAATGTCAGCGGTAACACCGAGCAGGATGTGAGTGGCCTGGCACGTCAGTATATCGCCGCGATTGGGGGTTCTTCTAACCTGACTGGTATTGACGCCTGTATCACTCGTCTGCGTTTAACGGTGAAAGACTCTTCGCTGGTGAACGAATCCATGGCGAAACGTCTTGGCGCCTCAGGCGTTATTCGCCTGAACAAAACCGGCGTGCAGATTATCGTTGGTTTCGTGGCGGAAAAAATTGCCGACGCGATGAGAACGGCAGGTGATGTCCCGCCTGCAGGCAATGCTGCTCCGGCAGCGGCTCCGGCGGCATCGGTAAAGCCGCAGGCGGTACCGAACGCGACAACCATCGCTGAGTTGGTATCGCCTGTAACCGGTGAACTGGTGGCGCTGGATCAAGTGCCGGATGAAGCCTTTGCCAGCAAAGCTGTGGGTGATGGCGTGGCAGTGAAACCGACGGATAAAACCGTGGTTTCTCCGGCTGCGGGCACCATTGTGAAAATCTTCAACACTAACCATGCCTTCTGCCTGGAAACCGAGAAAGGTGCGGAAATCGTTGTCCATATGGGCATTGATACCGTGGCGCTGGGCGGCCAGGGCTTTACTCGCCTGGTTGAAGAAGGTGCGGAAGTGGTAGCGGGACAGCCGATCCTCGAAATGGATCTGGAATACCTCAACGCGAATGCCCGTTCAATGATTAGCCCGGTGGTGGTCAGCAATATCGACGACTTTAGCGGTCTGGTTATCAAGGCGCAGGGCGCGGTGGTTGCTGGTCAGACTCCGCTGTATGAAATTAAAGGCTAATAGCTCCTGAGTAAGCTTTCATGCCTTAAGCGGCGGGGGAATATCCTCCGCCGCTTTTTTTTGCCTTGCATTTAATCAGTGCCATACTGATGTCGCTTTTATCAAGGGGATGATATGAAAAGGATAATTAGCGCGTTCTTTATCGCACTGACGTTAAGCGGCTGTATTCCACGTTACGCCACGCTGCGTCCACACTATGAAGTGGATGTGCGTAATCCGGCCGGGGAACCGATCTCAACGGCAATGATGTGGGTCAGCACCGGGCGTTCACCGCCGGGGTACTATCCGCCACCGGAAGCGTTTCGAGCCGATCGGCAAGGGCATATCGACGTGGAGAAAAAATCCCAGTGGGAAAATATGATTTTCTTTTTGCACGGGACGAATTTCTACTCGTGGGGCTGGTGTATTGAAGCGCCGGGTTATGTTCCGCAAAACGGCGAGGGCGATGAGATAGCGAGCCCGGTCATCCTTAAACCGACCACGCAAGATTTACGCTGCCGACAAGCGCAGGACGTAGCTGAATACCTTTCTTCCGGGCATCAGTGATTTGTATAAGTAAAGGTTGTTTCCTGCGTCCTCTTATTAGATCATATGCCGTTATACGTTGTTTACGCCTTGAGGAACCTGTGATGAGTGAGGCAGAAGCCCGCCCGACTAACTTTATTCGCCAGATCATTGATGAAGATCTGGCCAGTGGTAAGCACACTACCGTCCATACCCGTTTTCCGCCGGAGCCAAATGGTTATTTGCACATTGGCCACGCGAAATCGATCTGCCTGAACTTTGGTATCGCCCAGGATTACCAGGGGCAGTGCAACCTGCGTTTCGATGACACAAACCCTGCAAAAGAAGACATCGAATACGTTGAATCTATTAAGAACGACGTGCAATGGTTGGGCTTTCACTGGTCTGGCGATATCTGCTACTCCTCGGATTATTTCGACAAGCTGTACGAATACGCGATCGAGCTTATCAACAAAGGCCTGGCCTACGTTGACGAGCTCTCCGCTGATGAGATCCGCGAATATCGCGGTACGCTGACGGCACCAGGTAAGAACAGCCCGTATCGCGATCGCAGCGTGGAAGAGAACCTGGCGCTGTTTGAAAAAATGCGCGCGGGTGGCTTCGAAGAGGGTAAAGCGTGCCTGCGTGCGAAGATCGATATGGCGTCGCCGTTTATCGTGATGCGCGATCCGGTGCTGTATCGCATTAAATTCGCCGAACATCACCAGACCGGTAACAAGTGGTGCATTTACCCGATGTACGACTTTACCCACTGCATCAGCGATGCGCTGGAAGGCATTACTCATTCACTGTGTACGCTGGAATTCCAGGATAACCGCCGTCTGTATGACTGGGTGCTGGATAACATCACCATTCCGGTTCACCCGCGCCAGTACGAGTTTTCGCGCCTGAATCTGGAATACACTGTGATGTCCAAGCGCAAGCTGAACCTGCTGGTTACTGACAAGCATGTTGAAGGCTGGGACGATCCGCGTATGCCGACCATCTCCGGTCTGCGCCGCCGTGGTTACACCGCAGGCTCTATCCGCGAATTCTGCAAACGTATCGGTGTCACCAAACAGGACAACACCATTGAGATGGCTTCTCTGGAGTCCTGCATCCGTGAAGATCTGAATGAAAACGCTCCGCGTGCAATGGCGGTTATCGATCCGGTGAAGCTGGTTATCGAAAATTATCCGCAGGGCAGCAGCGAAATCGTTAGCATGCCGAACCATCCGAATAAGCCGGAAATGGGCACACGTGACGTGCCGTTTAGCGGTGAAATCTGGATCGATCGCGCAGATTTCCGCGAAGAAGCCAACAAACAGTACAAGCGTCTGGTACTGGGTAAAGAGGTTCGTCTGCGTAACGCTTATGTCATCAAAGCAGAACGCGTGGAGAAAGATGCCGACGGCAACATCACCACTATTTTCTGTTCTTACGATGCGGATACGCTGAGCAAAGATCCGGCCGATGGTCGCAAAGTGAAAGGGGTTATTCACTGGGTGAGCGCACAGCATGCGCTGCCGGTCGAAATCCGCCTTTACGATCGTCTGTTCAGCGTCCCGAATCCGGGGGCGGCCGAAGATTTCCTGTCGACCATCAACCCGGAATCGCTGGTTATTAAGCAAGGCTACGCCGAACCGTCATTGAAAGAAGCAGAGGCGGGCAAAGCTTACCAGTTCGAACGTGAAGGCTATTTCTGCCTCGATAGCCGTCATGCAACCGCTTCCAAACCGGTGTTCAACCGCACAGTGGGTCTGCGCGATACCTGGGCGAAAATCGGCGACTGAGTAAGTCAACCAGAAACCATTGGGTTAAAGCGCCGCTTTCAGCGGCGCTTTTTTTTTGCTTATCCATTAGCTTGTTACACTTTATATACATTCGCGACGCGAATTAATGTATCTTCTCATTGATGCTTTTACTGAACAGATGGAAAGCATTTTTGTGGTTTTAAAAGTCGATTATAATGTGTAATCGCTATCAATTAGTATTAATCTCTTTGTTTTTCCGATTTTTATTGGTTGTTTTCCTGTTTTATGTAACATGTTTCAAAACACTACGGAATATGTGCTCTTCGTCATAATCCTGTCATTTTGCCGCTAAAAAACATTGATAATTCGCGTCGCGAAAAATAGTCTTAAGTCGGTAGTGAATTCGGG
This sequence comes from Kosakonia sp. SOY2, assembly GCF_027109175.1. Classification (NCBI taxonomy): domain Bacteria; kingdom Pseudomonadati; phylum Pseudomonadota; class Gammaproteobacteria; order Enterobacterales; family Enterobacteriaceae; genus Kosakonia; species Kosakonia sp. SOY2. Next base: position 2,187,546 of record NZ_JAPVXH010000001.1, on the reverse strand, counting down.
GGTTTTCGTAACTACCTAAACTATTTGACCTTTTTTCGTCATCTCCGGCGATTTTTTAATACGTCTAGAAGGAATCACTCATGCGTACGTTTAGTGGCAAACGTAGTACGCTGGCGCTGGCAATCGCCGGTGTCACAGCAATGTCGGGCTGGGTTGTCTCTCCACAGGCTCATGCAGCAGGCTTTATCGATGATTCCACGCTCACCGGCGGTATCTATTACTGGCAGCGTGAACGTGACCGCAAAGATGTTCTGGAAGATAAATACAAAACCAACCTTTCCCACTCAACATGGAACGCGAACCTGGATTTCCAGTCCGGTTACGCCGCCGATATGTTTGGTCTGGATATTGCTGCCTTCACCGCCATCGAGATGGCGGAAAACGGTGACAGCGCGCATCCTAACGAAATCGCTTTCTCCTCCAGCAATAAAGCCTACAAAGAAGACTGGTCAGGTGATAAGAGCGGGGTCAGCCTGTATAAAGCCGCGGCGAAATTTAAATATGGCCCGGTATGGGCGCGCGCGGGTTACATCCAGCCAACCGGCCAGACGCTGTTAGCGCCGCACTGGAGCTTTATGCCAGGCACTTATCAGGGCGCTGAAGCCGGGGCGAATTTTGACTACGGCGATGCCGGGGCGTTGAGTTTCTCCTATATGTGGACCAACGAGTACAAATCGCCGTGGCATATCGAGATGGACAAGTTCTATCAAAACGATAAAAAGACCAAAGTTGATTACCTGCATTCGGTTGGCGCGAAATATGACTTTAAAAACGATCTGATCCTGGAAGCTGCGTTTGGTCAGGCTCAGGGGTATGTCGATCAATATTTCGCAAAAGCCAGCTACAAATTCGATATCGCAGGCAGCCCGCTGAGCACCAGTTACCAGTTCTACGGCACACGCGACAAAGTCAGTAATGGCGGCGTAAACGATATTTATGACGGCACGGCGTGGCTGCAGGCGCTGACATTTGGCTACAAAGTGGGGCAGGTCGATCTGCGTCTGGAAGGAACGTGGGTAAAAGCGGATGGCCAGCAGGGCTACTTCCTGCAACGTATGACGCCGACTTACGCTTCATCCAATGGTCGGCTGGATATCTGGTGGGATAACCGCTCTGACTTTAACGCCAACGGCGAAAAAGCGGTGTTCTTCGGTGCGATGTACGACCTGAAAAACTGGAACCTGCCGGGCTGGACGGTGGGCGCGTCTTACGCTTACGCCTGGGATGCGAAACCCGCAGATATGGCAACGCCAGATGCCTATTACGATCCGAACTACCGCCTGAAAGAGTCTTCTTACAGCCTCGATGCGATTTACACCCTGCAGGAAGGGCGTGCGAAAGGCACGATGTTCAAATTGCACTTCACCCAGTACGACAACCATTCCGACATCCCGAGCTACAGCGGCGGTTATGGCAACATCTTCCAGGATGAGCGCGATGTGAAGTTTATGGTTATCGCACCGTTTACCATTTTCTGATGAGCGCATGCCGGGTTCGGCCCGGCAAACTACAAGGAATACGTAATGAAAACAGTTCGTTTAAGTATGCTCGCCAGTGCCGTACTGGCGATGCTGGGCAGCACTGCGGCGCTGGCGAATCAGAGTACCGTGGATGCTATCAGCCAGTTTCATCTTAACTATGCGGTGAAAGATAATTTCGCCGCGCAACACGGCGTTGACTGCGCGAAACTCGGCGCCGATTGGGCTTCCTGCAACAAAGCGGTGATCACACTGACCAATAATGGCGACGCGGTAACCGACAAAGCGTGGGCCATCTATTTTCACAGCATTCGCCCGGTGCTGGAGGTAGCAAACGATCAGTTCAAAGTGACTCACATTATGGGCGACCTGCATAAGCTGGAACCGACCGACAAATTCACCGGTTTCCCGGCCAGGCAAGCGATAGAGATCCCGATTGTCAATGAATACTGGCAGTTGTTTATCACCGATGTGTTGCCGCGCTGGTACGTCACCGCCGACGGCGCGACGGCGAAAGTCATTGCCAATACGGACACGGAAGATTTATCCCGCTTCGTTACACCGCTTGATAATCAGTGGAAACGCACGCCGGACGACAAAAATATCCTGATGACTGCCGAGGCGCGCTTTGAGAAAAATAGTGATGTGAAAACGCTAAACCTCGCATCGCTACGTGGTCAGATTGTGCCAACACCGCAGCACGTTAACATCCACGGGCAGGATGTCGACCTGAGTAAGGGCGTGAAGCTGGATCTCTCAGTGCTGAGTGCCGATGCACAGGATGCAGTGAAATCGCGTTTTGCATTGCTGGGGGTGAAAGAGGGCAGTTATCCGCTGCGGACTGAAATTGCCAGCAACGTCTTTAGCGGCGATGAGGCGGTTTCTGGCGCGTACCGTCTGCACATTGGCACGAAGGAAACCGTGGTGACCGGCTACGATCAGGCGGGCGTGTTCTACGGTCTGCAATCGCTGCTGTCGCTTGTTCCTGCTACGGGCGAGATGAAGATTGCCGCGCTTGAAGCGAAAGATGCGCCGCGTTTTGACTATCGCGGCATTCAGTTGGATGTCGGTCGCAACTTCCACAGCAAAGCGGCGGTGCTGCGTCTGTTGGATCAGATGTCGGCGTACAAACTCAACAAATTCCATTTCCATCTTACGGATGATGAAGGCTGGCGTATTGAGATCCCCGGCTTGCCGGAACTGACCGATATCGGCAGCAAACGTTGTCATGATTTGAGTGAGAAAACGTGCCTGTTGCCACAGCTGGGCTCCGGGCCGGACAGTAACAACAACGGCAGCGGCCACTTTAGCCGTGCGGATTACATCGAGATCCTCAAATACGCCAAAGCGCGACAGATTGAAGTGATCCCGGAAATCGATATGCCAGCTCATGCGCGTGCAGCGGTGATCGCGATGGAAGCGCGTTACGATCGCCTGATGAAAGCGGGCAAAGAGAAAGAGGCAAATCAATATCGTCTGCTGGATCCGACAGACACCTCGAACACCACTGGTGTGCAGTTCTATAACCGTACCGGCTATCTCAATCCGTGCCTTGATTCGTCGCGTAACTTTGTGGACAAAGTGATTGGCGAAATCCAGCAAATGCATAAAGAAGCCGGGCTGCCGCTGAATACCTGGCATTTTGGCGGTGACGAAGCGAAAAATATCTATCTGGGTACAGGCTATACGGATCAGAAAAAACCGGAAGCGGGCAAAGGCATTATCGATCAGAGCAATCAGGATAAGCCATGGGCGAAATCGCAAGCCTGCCAGGCGATGATCAAAGAGGGCAAAGTTGCCGATGTTGAACATCTCTCCAGCTATTTCGGCGTGGAAGTCAGCAAGCTGGTGAAAGCGCACGGCATTGATACTATGCAGGCGTGGCAGGACGGTTTGAAAGATGCCAAAGACGCGTCGGTGTTCGCCACCGATCATGTCAATGTTAACTTCTGGGATACGCTCTACTGGGGCGGTTTTGATTCGGTGAACGACTGGGCGAACAAAGGCTTCCGTGTTGTCGTCTCCAATCCTGATTACGTGTATCTCGACTTCCCGAATGAGGTCAACCCGGCGGAAAGCGGCTATTACTGGGGCACGCGTTTTAGCGATGAACGTAAGATTTTCAGCTTCGCCCCGGACAACATGCCGCAGAACGCGGAAACCTCGCTCGATCGCGATGGCAACCCGTTTAGCGCGAAGTCCGATAAACCGTGGCCGGGCGCGTATGGCCTTTCCGCGCAGCTGTGGAGCGAAGTGGTGCGCACCGATAACCAGATGGAGTACATGATCTATCCACGTATGGTTTCGGTGGCTGAACGCGCATGGCATCGCGCGGGCTGGGAGCAGGATTACAAAGCCGGACGTGAATACAAAGGCGGCGTGACACATCTGGTGGATGTGAAAGCGCTGGAACGTGACTGGCAACGCTTTGCGAACCTGTTAGGTCATCGCGAACTGGCGAAACTGGATAAGGCCGGGGTTCATTACCGCCTGCCAGTACCGGGCGCGCGCGTGGTCGGTGGAAAACTTGAAGCCAATACCAGCTTCCCTGGCATGGTGGTTGAGTTCTCAACCGACGGCGGCAAAAACTGGCAGCGCTACGACGATAAAGCGCGTCCGCAGGTGAGCGGGGAAGTGCAGGTGCGCACCGCCAGCCCGGACGGTAAACGCTTTAGCCGTGTCGATAGCGTAAAAGCGTAATGTGATGCAGCGATTAAACCCGGCGGCGCGAGCTTGCCGGGTTTTTTCTTTTATTGCCAATGTTGCAGGCAAAAAAAAGCCAACCGTCAGGCTGGCTTTTTAGGTTTCAAAAGCAGTTATTTCGCGTCGTGCGCGTGTTCATCTTCGCGGCAGTCACCTTCGGCGCAGTGGCCGTAAAGGTAAAGACTGTGGTTAGTCAGGCGAATGCCGTGTTTCGCGGCAATTTCACGCTGACGCGCTTCAATGGAGTCATCACTGAATTCAATCACCTTGCCGCAATCGAGGCAGATCAGGTGATCGTGGTGATGCTGCTGAGTCAGTTCAAAAACGGACTTGCCGCCTTCGAAGTTATGACGGGTCACAATCCCGGCGTCGTCAAACTGGTTCAGTACACGGTAAACCGTTGCCAGCCCGATCTCTTCGCCCATGTCGATCAGTCGTTTGTATAAATCTTCCGCACTGACATGATGGTTATCCGGTTCCTGAAGCACTTCAAGGATTTTTAACCGAGGAAGCGTGACTTTCAGGCCGGCCTTCTTTAATGCGGTATTGTTGTCAGTCATGCGGAATCTGTCCTGTTGCTATACGATTCACTTCCTTAGCGGAAGTTATAAGGAATGCACCTGGGGTAATGCGTCTCATTATAGAACTGCCATGGCTGGATGAAAACTGCAAGCCCTCAAGTAAAGTAAGCTTATAAAACGTGGTGTCGCCAGCAAAGTCCTTTGCGACGGCACCCAGTTTAGCAGGGCTCATTGTACAGCGATGGAGAAAAAAGTTAAAAATTTGTAGCAATTATTTCCATTGCTTTTATCTATTAATACGGCGTAACCCACAGATTACGCCGTAGAAAATCAGGCGTTAATGATATCGTCCAGGTGCAGCTCTTCACGAACCTGTTTTACCCATTTCTGTACGCGTTCTGAGGTCATCTCGGGTTGACGGTCTTCGTCAATCGCCAGGCCAACGAAGTGGTCGTCATCCGCGAGACCTTTAGAGGCTTCAAAATGGTAGCCCGCGGTCGGCCAGTGGCCAACGATGGTCGCGCCGCGCGGTTCGATGATATCGCGAATGGTGCCCAGCGCATCGCAGAAGTATTCCGCGTAATCTTCCTGGTCGCCACAGCCGAACAGCGCAACTAATTTACCGTTAAAGTCGATCTCTTCCAGCGTCGGGAAAAAATCATCCCAGTCGCACTGCGCTTCACCATAGTACCAGGTGGGAATGCCGAGCAACAGAATGTCATACCCTTCGATATCTTCTTTGCTGCTCTTGGCAATGTCATGTACGTCGGCAACGTCTTTACCAAGCTGACTCTGAATCATTTTCGCGATGTTTTCGGTGTTACCGGTGTCGCTGCCGAAGAAAATGCCTGTAATTGCCATGAGTAAAATAACCTCTTGAAACTTAATGAGTATGGTGGTGGCGCTACGCCCACAGATAAGGGCAATCATAGCAGAACAGGGAAGCACGCGGAAACTGCTATCGCGTCGGACTGCACTGTATGACACATGAAAGTGTTATTTCGATGATGTTTCGGAGGATTCGCTAGCCGCGCAAAGCTTTCAACTGCGTCAGCAGCATCTCTTCGATAAGCTCGCTGCGGCTCATATCTCGCGCTTCTGCCAGCTCGTTTAACGCATCGACGGCTTCCACGTTGAGTTTTAATTCGACACGCTTAAGCCCACGAACTTTATCGCGTTTTAGCTGATTGCGTTTATTGATGCGCAACTGTTCATCGCGCGAGAGCGGGTTTGTCTTCGGCCGTCCCGGGCGACGCTCATTCGCGAACAGATCTAGTGTCGTACGGTCCGTTTGTTCTTTAGCCATGATCTAAGCATACTACGGGAAAAACAAGCAATAGGGCGGCGCGCCCGGGCTGAATAGCGCGCCATCATACATCAGCACAACGGACACGCCAACGACCGGGCGCGTTGAAACGACCAGTCGCCGCCTTTTTAATCAATTTGTCTTTTCAGCGAGATAGCGACGGATAGCGCGCAAAACCGCATCGGGTTTCTCGGCATGTACCCAATGACCTGCACCTGCAATCACATGTGCTCGCGCCTGCGGGAACTGCGCCAGCAGCGCGTCACGGTAGGCTTCAGTGACGTAAGGGGAGTTTCCCCCGCGAACAAACAGGGCCGGTTTATGCCATGCAGGAATCGTTTCCCAGCCGACAATATGCGGGTATTGATCCCATAACACCGGCACATTGAAACGCCATGCGCCGTCGACAAAGGATTTCAGCAGGAACTGAATGACACCTTCTTCATTTATATGTTCGCGCATCAGAGCCGCGGCTTGCTGGCGAGTGGATGCCCCGGCATCGCTCACCGCATTGATGGCGGCAAAAATTTCGTCATGGCGGCGCACCTGGTAATCCACTGGTGCAATATCAATCGCCACCAGTTGATCAATACGCTCCGGCGCAAGCGCTGTTAACGCCATCACCGCTTTACCGCCCATGGAGTGGCCAATAAAGGTCGCTTTATCGAGCTGATGGGCATCCAGCGTATCCAGCAGATCCTGCGCCATGGCCGGGTAGTTCATTTCTGAAGCGCGTTCTGAAAGACCGTGGTTACGCATATCCACTTGCAACACATCATGATCCTGAACCAGCTCACGGGCGAGCACGCCAAGGTTATCGAGGCTACCAAAAAGACCGTGGACAAGGACGATCGGAGAATTGTTGTGCGGATGTTGCGCAGTTTGCGCGCGCGTATTCAATTTCATGGCAAAGTTCTTTTTTTCACTCATTCGGGTTAGGTTATTATGTTGAACATTCTGCCGCCCGGCCGCAAGGTTAAGAATTACTCTTAGTTTTGCCGCCATCCTGGTTTGACGCTATCCGCTGTTGAGATTTCACTTTATAATCCCAACACTTGTATTCAGATAAGATATCGCACTGGATTAAGATGAAAACGATCGAAGTTGATGATGAGCTCTACAGTTATATTGCCAGCCACACGAAGCACATTGGCGAGAGCGCATCCGACATTTTACGGCGTATGTTAAAATTTTCCGCCGTACCTCAATCATCACAGCCTGCCGCTTCCCTCGCGCCGGTAAAAGAGACGCGTACTGTCAGCACCGTTGAAGGAAGTAAACCGACCAACACCGCCAAAGACAAAGTCCGTGCCGTTCGCGAGCTGCTTCTGTCTGATGAATATGCCGAGCAGAAAAAGGCGGTCAATCGTTTCCTGCTGGTGCTGTCTACACTCTACTTACTGGATGAAAAAGGGTTTACGGAATCCACCGAGTCTCTGCATGGGCGCACCCGCGTATACTTTGCCGCGAACGAGCAAACGCTTTTGCAAAACGGCAATCAAACCAAGCCGAAACAGGTGCCGAACACCCCTTACTGGGTCATCACTAATACCAATACGGGTCGTAAATGCAGCATGATCGAGCACATCATGCAATCAATGCAGTTCCCCGCGGAATTGATTGAAAAAGTTTGCGGCACAATTTAATCCTTGCATTGAAAGGACCAGGCAATGGCTAACCATCCGCGTGCGGGTCAACCTGCACAACAGGGCGATTTAATCAACGTCGCGCAGCTTACTGCGCAGTATTACGTGCTGAAACCGGAAGTCGGAAATTCAGAACATGCGGTGAAGTTCGGAACATCCGGCCACCGTGGCAGCGCAGGTCGCCACAGCTTCAACGAGCAGCATATCCTCGCCATCGCTCAGGCTATCGCCGAAGAGCGTGCGAAAAACGGTATTACCGGCCCGTGCTACGTGGGTAAAGATACCCACGCGCTGTCTGAACCGGCGTTTATCTCTGTGCTGGAAGTGCTGGCAGCCAACGGTGTGGACATTATCGTGCAGGAAAATAACGGCTTTACGCCGACGCCTGCCATCTCAAACGCTATCCTGGTTCACAACAAAAACGGCGGCGCGCAGGCGGACGGTATCGTTATTACGCCGTCGCATAACCCACCGGAAGATGGTGGTATCAAATACAACCCACCCAATGGTGGCCCGGCTGATACCAACGTCACCAAAGTGGTCGAGGATCGCGCTAACGCACTGCTGGCAGATGGCCTGAAAGGCGTAAAACGCATTACGCTGGATGCCGCGCTGGCGTCTGGTCATGTGACGGAAAAAGATCTGGTACAGCCGTTTATTGAAGGGCTGGCGGATATCGTCGATATGGCGGCTATCCAGAAAGCGGGCCTGAAACTGGGTGTTGACCCGCTGGGCGGCTCCGGTATCGAGTACTGGAAACGTATTGCTGAGCACTACAAGCTGGATTTGACCATTGTTAACGATCAGGTCGATCAGACGTTCCGCTTCATGCATCTCGATAAAGATGGCGTTATCCGTATGGATTGCTCCTCCGAGTGTGCCATGGCGGGCTTGCTGGCGCTGCGTGACAAGTTCGATCTGGCCTTCGCCAACGATCCGGACTACGACCGTCACGGCATTGTTACTCCGGCTGGTCTGATGAACCCGAACCACTACCTGGCGGTGGCGATCAACTACCTGTTCCAGCACCGTCCGCAGTGGGGCAAAGACGTTGCCGTTGGTAAAACGCTGGTTTCCTCGGCGATGATCGACCGCGTGGTGAATGACCTGGGTCGTAAGCTGGTGGAAGTCCCGGTCGGCTTTAAATGGTTTGTTGATGGTCTGCACGATGGCAGCTTCGGCTTCGGTGGCGAAGAGAGCGCGGGTGCTTCTTTCCTGCGTTTCGACGGCACCCCGTGGTCAACGGATAAAGACGGCATCATCATGTGCCTGCTGGCTGCGGAAATCACCGCCGTCACCGGGAAAAACCCGCAGCAGCACTACGATGAGCTGGCAGAACGTTTCGGTGCGCCGAGCTACAACCGTTTGCAGGCTTCTGCCTCTTCCGCACAGAAAGCGGCACTGTCTAAGCTTTCCCCGGAAATGGTTAGCGCCAGCACCCTCGCAGGCGATCCGATTACCGCGCGTCTTACTGCGGCACCGGGCAACGGCGCATCCATTGGCGGGCTGAAAGTGATGACCGACAACGGCTGGTTCGCCGCGCGTCCGTCAGGCACCGAAGACGCCTACAAAATCTACTGTGAAAGCTTCCTCGGTGCTGAACACCGTAAGCAGATCGAAAAAGAAGCGGTAGAGATTGTCAGCGAAGTGCTGAAAAACGCCTAAGCGCTGATAAGAAAAGGCTCCCCAGGGAGCCTTTTTACTGCCTTTACCCCAGCGCCACCATCAGCGCACCGGCGGTAATCAACGCCACACCCGCGCCAGAAATGAGAGAAACTTTCTCGCCAAACAGCACCACCGCCAGAATCACCGCAAATACCACGCTGAGCTTATCAATCGGCGCCACGCGCGACACATTCCCGGTTTTGATCGCCATAAAGTAGAACAGCCACGACAGCGCACCGGCTACGCCGCTTAGCACCACAAACAGCAACGCTTTTTTATCGGCGAATACCGTCGAAATCAGCGACAGCTTGCCCTGAACCACCACCACGCCAACCAGAAAAATCGCCATCACCACCGCACGGATGGCGGTGGCGGTATTGGCATCAAGATGTTGTAAACCGATTTTGCCGAAAATGGCCACCAGCGCGGCGGTCAGCGCCGACAGCAAGGCATAAATTAACCAGGCACTCATGATTCCCCTCCCAAAAATCAGAAGGATACGCCGTCAGAGCATAAACCGGTAGCCGATACCTGTTTCCGTCAGTAAATGGCGAGGGCGCGCCGGATCAACCTCCAGCTTTTGCCGCAAATGCCCCATATAAATACGCAGGTAATGGCTGTGTTCCACGGCGTTAGGACCCCAGACCTGGCTAAGCAGCTGACGCTGCGTCAGGACTTTCCCGTGGTTATTGAGCAGCACCGCCAGCAGGCGAAACTCAATCGGTGTGAGATGAAGCTCTTCCTCACCGCGTTGGATGCGGCGGTTAGCCAGATCGACGCGAATATCTGAAAAAGTGACCACCGGCTCATCAGGTGTGGCTGCGGCATGGCGGCGCAGCGCGACGCGCAGGCGCGCCTGCAATTCGCCAATGCCAAACGGCTTGCTGAGATAATCATCGGCACCCGCATCCAGCGCGGCGATCTTGTCGCTCTCTTCAGTACGCGCAGAGAGCACAATCACCGGCATTTTGCTCCACTGGCGCAGATCACGAATAAAATCGAGCCCGTCACCGTCCGGCAACCCTAAATCAAGGATCACCAGATCCGGCTTGCGGGTGGCAGCTTCAATTAACCCGCGCTGCAGTGTTTCTGCTTCATGGACGCGCAGCCCCTCGGCTTCCAGCGCGGTGCGCAGAAAACGGCGGATAGCTTGTTCATCTTCAACAATCAGAACGTTGATCACAGATCCTCAGGTAATTCATCCAGTTGCGGCGGTGTTTCCCGTGGAAGTGTAACACAAAACAGCGCGCCGCCTTGCGGACGGTTGCGGGCAGCGATAGTGCCGCCATGCACCTCAACAATCGCCTGGCAAATCGCCAGCCCCAGCCCAACGCCGGGAATGGCAGACTCTTTGGTTCCGCGGGCAAATTTATCGAAAATCGCCGCTTCCTGACCTGCTGGGATCCCCGGCCCGTTATCCCACACATCCAGCGTTAACTGATCCGGCGTGCTGTGCGCGGTAATGCCGATTTCGGCGCGATGCCCGGCATATTTCACCGCATTTTCCAGCAGATTAATCAACACGCGCTCAAACAACGGGCCGTCAACATGCACCAGCATCAGCGGATCGGGCAGGTCGAGCGCAATATGCTGGCCGCCAAGCCCTGGCTCCAGCGTTCGCAACGCACTACCAATCACCTCTTCAAGAGTCAGCCACTCTTTTTTCAGGTTAAAGCCGCCAGACTGGATGCGCGCCATATCCAGCAAATTGTTCACCAGCCGCGTGGTGTTCAGCACATGCTGGCGGATTTCGTTAGCTTGCGGCGCATGTGCTGAACCTTCGCTCGCCAGATCCAGTGTGAGGATCTCCGCCTGACCAAACAGCACGGTCAGCGGCGTGCGCAGATCGTGAGACAGCGCCGCCAGCAGCGAGTTGCGAATGCTTTCGCGCTCGCTGGCAAGCCGCGCCTGCTCTTCGCTGGTGGCTAATGCCTGGCGCTCCAGCGCGCTGGCGACCAGCAGGGTGAAGGTTTCCAGCAGGCGCTGCTGTTCCGGGATCATTAACTGGCGCAGATTCGCCGGTTCAACAATCAACAAGCCATGGGTTTTTTGATCGCTTTTTAACGGCAAAATTTGATACGGTACGCCGGGCAGCGTATCGGTGCCTGCACCGGCAGGCAGGCCTTTATCAAAGCTCCAGCGGGCGATGGCGTCATCCCACGGCGTCATGCCGTGCGTCTGCGTCACAGCCGCCAGCTGGCCGTGGCTGTCCGGCAGCAGCAGTTTGCTGCGCGCATTAAACGTGGAGTGGATAAAGGTTTCGCTGGTCGCGGCGATATCCTGATTGCTACGTCCAACCGCCAGCGCTTTTGACATCTCATACAGATGACGGGTGCGCTGCTCCCGGTAGCGCGCCACACGCGCCTGGTAACGAACACCGGCCGTCAGGTTGCCTATCACCAGGCCTACCGTCAGCATTACGCCAAAGGTCAGCAGGTACTGCACATCGGACACCGCCAGCGTGCCGCGCGGGGCAATGAAAAAGAGATCGAAGCTGACAACGTTAATTACCGTGGCGAAAGCGGAGGGCCAGCGGCCAAAAAACAGCGCCACCAGCACCACGCCAAGCAGATAGATCATCACCAGGTTGGCGGCATCAAATGCCGTCAGCCACTGCATAGCTATCAGGGTAATGGCGGCGCAAAGCGCAAGCGCGACGAGACAGCCTTTAAGCTGCACGCGAAAGCGATCCATAAACGGGCGAATATCCCCGGCGCGGGCGGGCAGGGGAGTCGGCGCATCTTCCAGCGCGATAATCACCAGGTCGAGATCCGGCGCGCGCCTGGCGAGCCTGTCGGCAAAGGATTCCCGGCTCCACCAGTGGCGTTTGTTGCGTCTGCCAATCAGAATTTTGCCGAGATTATGTTCGCGCGCGTAACGCAAAATGGCGCGGTCTTCCGCCGGATCGGAAAGGGTGGCGGTTTCTGCGCCCAGCTCCTGCGCCAGACGCAGCGAACTTAAAATCGCCCGCCGCTGCGGCTCCGGCAGTTTATGCAACGTTGGGGTTTCGACATATACCGCATGCCAGGCGCTGCCGAGCTTGGCCGCCAGGCGTGCGGCAGTGCGGATCAGCTTCTCATTGCCTGCGCCGTGGCCGACGCAAAGCAAAATCGCATCACGCGTGTGCCAGACTTTTTCTTCGCCCTGGCGGTCGCGCCAGGCGCGCATTTGGTCATCTACCCGATCGGCTGTGCGGCGCAGCGCCAGTTCGCGCAGGGCAATCAGGTTGCCTTTACGGAAGAAGTGCTCAATCGCGCGTTCCGCCTGACCGCCAATATAGACTTTGCCTTCGTGCAGACGCTGGCGCAGGTCATCCGGCGGTAAATCAACCAGCACCACTTCATCGGCACTGTCAAAGAAAGGATCCGGCACCGTTTCGCGCACCTGAATGCCGGTCACGCCACTGACCACATCGTTCAGGCTTTCAAGGTGCTGAACGTTGACGGTGGTAAAAACATCAATTCCCGCTTCCAGCAGCTCTTCGACATCCTGCCAGCGTTTCGGATGACGCGAGCCGGGCGCGTTACTGTGCGCCAGCTCGTCCATCAAAATAAGCGCCGGACGCCGCGCAAGGGCGGCGTCGAGATCAAACTCCTGAATTAAGCGTCCGCGATGGTGAATACGCCGGGCGGGCTGCGTTGCCAGCCCCTCCAGCAGCGCGGCGGTCTCTTTTCGACCGTGGGTTTCCACGACGCCAATCAGAATATCCAGCCCTTGCGCCCGCAGCCGCTGTGCTTCCTGCAGCATCGCAAAGGTTTTCCCCACCCCGGCGCAGGCGCCAAAAAAGACTTTTAGCTTGCCCCGGTGCGCGGTGGCGGCATGCTCCAGCAGGCGGTCGGGATTGGGGCGCAAAGGCTCATCAGTCATGCTTTATTTGTCCTTGAGCGCATCCAGCGCCAGATTAAGTTCCACCACATTCACCACCGGTTGGCCGATAAAATTCACCAGCGGCGTTGACGTGTGCTGCGCCACCAGTTTCGCCACCACCTGCACCGGCAGGTTACGCGCCTGCGCCACCCGCAGGATCTGCCATTCAGCGGCCTGCGGAGATAACTGACCATCAAGGCCGCTGGCCGAGGAGGTGATGAGTTCTACCGGTACATGCGTATCCGCTTGCGGGTTGTCGGCCCGCAGTTGCGCGACGCGCTGCGCCACTTCTTTATCCAGCTCCGGGTTGCTACCCGCCAGGTTACTGCCGCCGGACGCCATAGGATTATAAGGCGCGTCCGCCGTGGCGGAAGGGCGACCATGAAAATATCCCGGCTGGGTAAAATCCTGGCCTAACAGGCGAGAGCCACGCACGTTGTTGCCTTCACGAATAAGTGAGCCGTTGGCCTGATCGTGAAACCACCACTGCCCCAGCGCGGTAGTCAGCAGCGGATAAAGCCCGCCGGTAATCAGGGTAAAGAGTATCAAAAGCAGAAATGCGGGACGTAATAAAGCCATTTTTATCTTCCTCTTACACCAGGCCGAACAGCGTGAGAATAAGGTCGATCGCTTTGATGCCAATAAACGGCACGATCAAACCGCCCAGCCCGTAGATCCACAGGTTGCGACGCAGCATGGCAGAGGCGGTCAGCGGTTTGTAGCTCACCCCTTTCAATGCCAGCGGGATCAGAAACACAATCACCAGCGCGTTAAAAATAACGGCACTCAAAATCGCCGACGCCGGGGAGTGCAGGTGCATCACGTTGAGCATATTCAGTTGCGGATAGGTCGCCGCAAACGCTGCCGGGATAATGGCGAAGTACTTCGCCACATCGTTAGCGATACTGAAGGTGGTCAGCGAACCACGCGTCATCAGCATCTGTTTGCCGATATGCACCACTTCAATCAGCTTGGTGGGGTTGGAATCCAAATCCACCATGTTGCCCGCTTCTTTCGCCGCCTGCGTACCGGAGTTCATCGCGACCGCCACATCCGCCTGCGCAAGCGCAGGAGCGTCGTTGGTGCCATCGCCAGTCATCGCTACCAGCCGGCCTTCTGCCTGATACTGGCGGATCAGCGCCAGTTTGGCTTCCGGTGTCGCTTCGGCCAGAAAATCGTCGACACCCGCTTCAGCGGCAATCGCGGCGGCGGTCAGGCGGTTATCACCGGTGATCATCACCGTTTTAATACCCATTTTGCGTAACTGGGCAAAACGCTCTTTTATGCCGCCTTTGACGATATCTTTCAGCGCAATCACGCCCAGCACTTTTGCCCCTTCGGCAACCACCAGCGGCGTTGCTCCCTGGCGCGCCACGCGTTCGACCAGCGCTTCGACATCAGCCGGGAACTGACCGCCATTCGCTTCGATATGGCGGCGAATGGCATCGACGGAACCTTTGCGGATCATCCGGTCCTGCACGTTAATCCCGCTCATCCGGGTTTGCGCGGTGAACGGCACAAAAGTCGCTTGCAGACTCTGCATGTCGCGCTCGCGCAAGTTAAAGCGCTGTTTCGCCAGAATAACAATACTGCGGCCTTCTGGCGTTTCGTCCGCCAGCGAGGAGAGCTGCGCGGCATCGGCCAGCGTTTTTTCATCCACGCCCCGGGCGGGCAGGAAGTCAGACGCCTGGCGGTTACCCAGCGTGATGGTGCCGGTTTTATCCAGCAATAACACATCGACATCGCCCGCCGCTTCCACCGCGCGACCGCTGGTGGCGATCACGTTTGCCCCCAGCATGCGGCTCATCCCCGCGACACCAATCGCGGAAAGCAGTCCGCCGATAGTGGTTGGGATGAGACATACCAGCAGGGCAACCAGCACGGTGACACTCACCGGCGTGCCGCCGTACACGGAGAAGGGCCACAGCGTTGCCGTTGCCAGCAGGAACACAATCGTCAGCGCCACCAGCAAAATGGTCAGCGCGATTTCGTTCGGCGTTTTACGCCGCTGCGCGCCTTCCACCATCGCGATCATGCGATCGAGGAAGGTTTCACCAGGGTTAACGCTGCACTGGATCACCAGCCAGTCAGAGAGAATGCGCGTACCGCCGGTTACTGAGGCGAAATCGCCGCCGGACTCACGAATCACCGGTGCGGATTCCCCGGTGATCGCGCTCTCATCTACCGACGCGCCGCCTTCGATCACTTCGCCATCGCAGGGGATAATGTCGCCTGCTTCCACCAGCACGATGTCGCCTTTGCGCAGATCTTCCGCCGGAATGTGGTCGATTTGCGCGTCATGCTGCGGGGCGCGAAGTTTGCGGGCAAAGGCGGTCTTTTTCACCCCTTTCAGGCTGTTGGCCTGCGCTTTACTGCGGCCTTCGGCCAGCGCTTCGGCGAAGTTGGCGAACAGAACCGTCACCCACAGCCACACGCTGATCGCGCCGGTGAACCACGCGCTGCCGTCGAGATGACCGGTCGCCATTGCCAGCGCCAGCAGGGTAGTTAACACGCTGCCAATCCAGACAATAAACATTACCGGGTTACGCCACTGCACATGCGGGCTTAACTTGGTCACGGAATCCATCAGCGCCTGGCGAACAAGATTCGGTTCGAAAAGCGCCAGTTGTTTACGACTCATATAACGCGTCTCCGCCACTCTTAAAATTGCAGGTATTCCGCCACCGGGCCAAGCGCCAGGGCTGGAATAAAGGTTAAAGCGCCGACCAGTAACACGGTGCCGATCAGCAGGCCGATAAACAGCGCACCATGCGTTGGCAGCGTGCCGGAGCTGGTCGGTTGAATTTTCTTCGCCACCAGCGAACCGGCAATCGCCATCACCGGCACAATCACACCAAAGCGGCCAAAGAACATGCAAAACGCCAGCAAACAGTTCCAGAACGGCGTATTGGCGCTTAAGCCCGCAAAGGCGCTACCGTTGTTATTGGCGGCAGATGAGACGGCGTACAGCACTTCGCTAAAGCCGTGAATACCGGGGTTGAACATGCCGCTGCGACCGGCGTCGGTCATCATCGCCAGCGCGGTGCCAATCAGCACCAAAGCCGGTGTGACGAGGATCGCCAGCGCGGTCATTTTCATTTCACGCACGTCGATTTTCTTGCCGAGGAATTCAGGTGTGCGGCCAATCATCAGCCCGGCGATAAACACCGCCAGCAGTACAAACAGCAGCATGCCGTAAAGACCCGAACCCACGCCGCCGAACACCACTTCGCCAATCTGCATCAGCCACATCGGGATCATGCCGCCAAGCGCGGTAAACGAGTCATGCATGGCGTTGACTGCGCCGCAAGAGGCCGCGGTGGTGACCACGGCGTACAAGCTGCTGGCCAGAATGCCGAAACGGCTCTCTTTCCCTTCCATATTGATGGCGCTGTCGCCACCGAGCGTCAGGAAGTGCGGGTTACCCTGCAACTCCGCCCACATCACAATCCCGGCGCAGATGACGAAAATAATCGACATTGCCCACAGCAACATATGTCCCTGGCGGCGATCGCCGACCGCATCGCCAAAAGCGAAGCACAGCGCCGCCGGGATCAGGAAGATCGCCAGCATCTGCACAAAATTGGTTAAGGCTGTAGGGTTTTCAAACGGATGCGACGAGTTGGCGTTAAAGAAGCCGCCGCCGTTGGTGCCGAGCATTTTTATCGCTTCTTGCGACGCAACAGGCCCCATCGGCATCAGGTGTTGCACACCTTCCAGCGAGGTATAAGCCTGGTACGGCGAAAAGTTTTGCAGCGCCCCTTGCTGAATAAAAAACAGCGCAATCAGCAGTGCGATGGGCAGCAACAGCCACAGGGTAATGCGCGTGATATCGACCCAGGCGTTACCGAGCGTCTCCATACTGCGACGTGAAAAAGCGCGGATCAGCGCAAAGACCACAGCAATACCCGTCGCGGCGGATAAGAAGTTTTGTACCGTCAGTCCCGCCATCTGGCTGAAATAGCTCAGGGTGCTCTCCCCGGAGTACGCCTGCCAGTTGGTGTTAGAGATAAAGCTGACGGCGGTGTTCAGCGCCAGGTGCCAGGAGAGCCCCGGCAGGTTTTGTGGGTTAAGCGGCAGAATGCCTTGCAGCATCAGCATCGCAAACAGCAGCACCAGGCCGAAGATGTTCAGCCACAAAATCGCCAGTAAATAGTGCCGCCAGTTCATTTCACGGGTATCGATACCAAGCCCGCGCCAGAGGAGGTTTTCCACACCGCGCACGCCGGGCAGCGGCTGCCCGGCGATCATTTTCGCCAGCAGCGAACCGAGCGGGCGCGCGAGGATAAACAATACCAGCAGAAAGCTGGCAATCAGAAGAAACGCCTGAGCGGCCATCAGAAAGCCTCCGCGTTGATCAGGGCATAAACCAGATAGCCCAATAACAGGAAAACCAGCACGATGCCGATTACTACGCCTGCACTCACAATCCACCTCCGGGGTGATTTAACGATGTGCAGAAAAAGTAGAATTTTCGACGCAAAGATTTCGCAAAAATCGGCGGGCGAGGTGTAAAAAAAATATAAAAATCGCGCGGAATGAGCAGGGGGAGTGGTGTTAATGCGGGTTGCCCCTTTCCCCGGGCAACCCTGTTTATCAAATAATCCACAATTTAACTGATGGTTAGTATTAATTTAACCATTTTGTAACTTATTTACCGGCTCAATGTAAATAAAGCCTAAATTGACAAAAAATAGTGGTCGGATGAGTAGTAAAATTACAAACAAAACGGTACTATTTTAACCAGATTTCAGTGCCGCCCTGGTTTTTACGTTAGTAAGTTTCAGTGGGGGCTAATTATTTTCCGGTGCTGCTTACCGGCCTGACAAAGGGGAGAGAATTATGGACACATACAAAGCGTTTCCGGCTCATATTGTGTTGATGCGACGTGCTTTCGCCGTTCTGGCGGGTGTACTGGCGTTGCCGGTAATGTTGTTCTGGAAAGACCGCGCACGTTTTTATAGCTATCTGCATCGCGTCTGGGCAAAAACCAGCGATAAACCGGTGTGGATGGAGCAGGCAGAGAAAGTAGCCTGCGACTTTTATTAATCGACGACACACAGCAAACCTCATCGCCACCGCTTTTGCGGTGGCTTTTTTTTACCTGCGGCCTGTGACTACCCTTACCGGGGTAGAAAAAGGAGCCGTAATGCGCGAGAACATCCCTGCTGGCATTCATGCCTGTATGTCCGGGAAACCCGTCTTTTTTACGGTTGTTGTAGAGGGCTTGCTCTCACGGCTAAGTCGCTCTCTGCCCGCCAGATATTTGCTCCGACCCGCCTGGCGCTAACCACGCGGCGCAATCATACCAGGGCGTTGATGCCTGGTTTTTATCAAACGCTTTATGCCCGCCAGCAGCCAGCCCTCTCCACGCTGATTGAATGTTACCACCAGCGACCCCAGCCACGGCTTGCACCGAAGACCTTACTCAAACACTATATGGTTGAATTTCCCGACGCGTCCCTGGCCGGACTACGCCATGTCAACTCCCGGCCAAAGGCGCGGTGCTTACATTAAGGATATTAGGAGCGGTATGACCACCCATCTGGTCTGGTTTCGCGCGGATTTGCGCGTGCACGACAATCTTGCGCTTGCTGCCGCCTGTCGCAGCGATAACGCGCAGGTAAAAGCCCTGTTTATCGCCACGCCGGCACAGTGGCGGCAACATAATATGGCGCCACGCCAGGCTGCCTGTCTCAATGCGCATCTCAACGCCTTGCAGCAGGCGCTGGCGGAAAAGGGCATTCCGTTGATCTACCGGGAAGCGGCAGATTTTACCGACAGCGTACAAACGGTGGTGGATGTCTGTGGGCGCGAGCAAGTCAGCCATCTTTTTTATAACTATCAATACGAATTTAACGAGCGACAGCGTGACGCGGCCGTCGAAAAGGCATTGCCAAATGTTGCCTGCCAGGGTTTTGACGACAGCGTGATGCTGGCACCTGGTAGCGTGATGACCGGCAATCATGAGATGTATAAAGTCTTTACGCCCTTTAAAAATGCCTTTCTGCGTCGGCTGAAAGCGGATCTGCCTCAGTGTGTCGCCGCACCGCACCCGCGTGAAGGCGTTGAGGTCGCAGTAAAACCGATTACGCTTGATTATCCACAGCAGGAATTTGACGAAAACCTGTTCCCGGCCGATGAGAAAAGCGCTCTCGCACGGCTTCGTCAGTTTTGCCAGCAGCAGGCGGCGGCGTATGAGCAGCAGCGCGATTTCCCGGCAATCGAAGGCACCAGCCGCTTGTCGGCGTGTCTGGCGACTGGCGCGTTATCACCGCGCCAGTGCCTGCATCGTCTGCTGGCTGAACAACCGCGGGCGCTCGACGGCGGACCGGGAGCCGTGTGGCTGAATGAGCTGATTTGGCGCGAATTTTATCGCCATCTGATGACCTATCATCCGGCGCTCTGTAAGCATCGTCCTTTTATAGCCTGGACTGATAAGGTGCAGTGGCAGGAAAACGCCGGGCATCTGCAAGCCTGGCAACGCGGCAATACCGGCTACCCTATTGTTGATGCGGCGATGCGCCAGTTGAACGCCACCGGCTGGATGCACAACCGCTTACGGATGATAACCGCGAGCTTTCTGGTCAAGGACTTACTTATCGACTGGCGCCATGGGGAGCGTTATTTTATGTCGCAGTTGATCGATGGCGATTTCGCGGCAAACAATGGCGGCTGGCAGTGGGCGGCCTCGACGGGCACCGATGCGGCTCCCTATTTTCGTATTTTTAACCCGACCACGCAGGGCGAACGGTTTGATGCTGACGGCGCGTTTATTCGCCACTGGCTACCGGAGCTGAAAAATGTGCCGGAAAAATCGGTGCATCAACCCTGGGACTGGGCGGATAAACACGGGGTAAAACTCGATTATCCCCGCCCGATTGTTGACCATAAACAGGCGCGTACCGCCACGCTGGCGGCCTATGAAGCTGCCCGTAAAGCGTAAAGGAGTGATGATGAAAAATACCGAGCTGGAAAAACTGATTAACGAAAAACTTAACAGTGCGGCGTTCAGTGATTACGGCCCGAACGGGCTACAGGTTGAGGGGCGGGAAACGGTACAGAAAATTATCACCGGCGTGACCGCAAGCCAGGCATTGCTGGACGAAGCGGTACGCCAGCAGGCGGACGCGGTGATTGTGCATCACGGTTATTTCTGGAAAAACGAAGCGCCGATCATTCGCGGGATGAAGCGTAATCGCCTGAAAACGTTACTGGCCAATGACATCAACCTGTATGGCTGGCACCTGCCGCTCGATGCGCACCCGGAGCTTGGCAATAACGCTCAACTGGCGGCGTTGCTCGGCATTAACGTAATGGGCGAAATTGAAGAGTTGCTGCCGTGGGGCGAACTCTCCATGCCGGTTCCGGGGCTGGAGCTGGCGTCGTGGATTGAAGCGCGTCTCGGGCGCAAGCCGCTGTGGTGTGGCGATACCGGGCCGGAAAAAATCACCCGCGTTGCCTGGTGTACCGGCGGCGGGCAGGGTTTTATTGATAAAGCGGCCCGCTTCGGTGTTGATGCGTTTATCACCGGCGAAGTCTCCGAGCAGACCATTCACTCTGCCCGTGAACAGGGGCTGCATTTCTACTCTGCGGGCCACCACGCTACCGAGCGCGGCGGTATTCGCGCGCTCAGCGACTGGCTGAATGAAAATACCGATCTTGACGTCACGTTTATCGATATTCCGAACCCGGCGTAAGGAGAGTACAAGTGCAGCGAGCACGGTGTTATTTGTTAGGTGAAAGCGCGGTGGTGCTGGAGCTGGAGCCTCCGGTACAACTGGCGACGCAAAAGCGTATCTGGCGGCTGACGCAGCGGCTGGCGGACGTGCCGGACGTGGTGGAAGCCATTCCGGGGATGAATAACATTACGGTGGTGCTGCGCGATCCGCATTCGCTGGCGCTCGACGCGATTGAGCGTTTACAGCGCTGGTGGGAAGAGAGCGAGGCGCTGGAGCCAGAGTCACGATCCATTGAGATCCCGGTGCTGTACGGCAAAGCGGCCGGGCCGGATCTGGGGCTGGTGGCGGAACACTGCCGGATGACGGAAAAGCAGGTTGTTGAGCTGCATGCTTCTGTCGATTACGTGGTGTGGTTTCTTGGTTTCCAGCCTGGTTTCCCTTATCTGGGCGGGATGCCGGAGGCGCTCGCCACACCGCGCCGCGCTGAACCGCGAGTGAGCGTTCCCGCCGGCTCTGTCGCCATTGGCGGCGCGCAAACCGGCATTTACCCACTGGAAACGCCCGGCGGCTGGAACCTGATTGGCCGTACCGATCTGGCGCTGTTCAACCCGCGCTTGCCGGAGCCGGTGCTATTACGTCCGGGCGACACGCTGCGGTTTGTGCCGCGCAAGGAGGGCGTATGCTGAAAATTATCCGCGCGGGAATGTATACCACCTTGCAGGGCGGCAAACGTATTGGCTTGCGCCAGTCCGGCGTCAGTTATTGTGGCGCGCTGGACGAACCCGCGTTGCAGATTGCCAATGCGCTGGTGGGAAACGCGCCGGAGGCGGCGGCGCTGGAAATCACCTTTGGTCAGTGCGAAGTGGAGTTTGGTCGCGATGTCTGGTTTGCGCTCACTGGCGCAGGCTGTGAGGCGAAACTTGACAGTAAAGCGGTGTGGACCGGCTGGCGATTTGCGGCAAAAGCCGGGCAGCGGCTGGTGCTGAAAAGGCCGCTGCATGGCGTGCGCAGTTACCTGGCGATAGCGGGTAGCTTTGCAGTACCTGCGGTGATGGGCTCGGTCAGTACCGATCTGAAAACCGCTATCGGCGGGCTGGAAGGGCGATTATTGCGCGATGGCGATGTGTTGCCACTGGGCGAACCTGTCCGTCATTTTCACACGCAGCAAGGGGTAAAACAGTTGCTGTGGGGCAACCGTATTCGCGCGTTGCCAGGGCCGGAGTATCACGAATTTGACAGCGCCTCGCAGGAGGCGCTCTGGCGTTTGCCGTGGCAGATAAGCCCGCAGAGTAACCGCATGGGTTATCGTTTGCAGGGCCAGCCGCTGGTGCGCACTACGTCACGCGAACTGCTTTCCCACGGCTTGTTGCCGGGCGTCGTGCAGGTTCCCTCTAACGGGCAACCGATAGTGCTGATGAATGATGCCCAGACCACAGGTGGCTACCCGCGAATTGCCTGCATTATCGAGGCGGATATGTACCATCTGGCGCAAATCCCACTCGGGCAGCCGATACACTTTGTCCAGTGCTCGCTGGATGAGGCACTGAAGGCGCGGCGCGAGCAGCGTATCTATCTCGATCAACTGGCATGGCGTCTGCACAATGAAGATTGATTTAAACGCCGATCTCGGCGAAGGCTGCGGCAACGATGCGGCGCTGCTCCAGCTTGTTTCTTCCGCCAATATCGCCTGCGGTTTCCACGCAGGGGATGCGCAAACCATGCTGAGCTGTGTGCGCGAAGCATTGCGTAACGGCGTGGCGGTGGGCGCCCATCCCTCTTTTCCGGATCGGGAGAATTTTGGCCGTACGCCGATGCACCTGCCACCGGATATTGTCTATGCGCAGATGCTGTATCAAATTGGTGCCCTGGCGGCGATGGTGCGTGCCGAAGGCGGCAAACTGCACCATGTGAAACCGCACGGTATGCTCTACAACCAGGCGGCGGATGACGTGGCGCTGGCCGATGCCATTGCTGGAGCGGTTTACGATGCAGATCCCGCATTGATTCTGGTTGGGCTGGCGGGCAGCGAGTTAATTCGTGCCGGAGAGCGTTATGGTTTGCGTACGCGCCAGGAGGTGTTTGCCGATCGCGGCTACCTTCGCGATGGTCGGCTGGTGCCGCGCAGTGAGCCTGCCGCACTGATTGATGATGACAATTTGGCGCTGGCGCAAACGCTGGAGATGGTGCTGGAAGGGCGGGTGAGGTGTGTCACCGGTGAGTTTGTTAATGTGCAGGCGCAAACGGTGTGCCTGCATGGTGATGGCGAGCACGCGCTGCTGTTTGCCCGCCGCTTACATGGTGCCTTTGCCCAACGTGGTGTGATGATTTCCGCCCACTAACGCAAGGAGTTTTTATGCCGGAAGGACCGGAGATCCGCCGGGCGGCGGATACGCTTGAAGCCGCTGTTAAAGATAAACCATTGACGGATGTCTGGTTTGGCCTGCCGTCGTTGAAAGGTTTCGCCGCTGATCTGGTGGGGCAGTACGTTGAGAATATTGAAACGCGGGGAAAAGCGCTTCTGACGCATTTTTCCGGTGGACTGACGCTTTACAGCCATAACCAGCTGTACGGCGTCTGGCGCGTGGTCGGGGCAGGTGAGATCCCGCAAACCAACCGTGTGCTGCGTGTGCGGCTGCAAACGGAGCAGAAGGCGATTTTGCTGTACAGCGCGTCGGACATTGCGTTACTCACCCCGGAACAACTGGCGCAGCATCCGTTTTTACAGCGTGTTGGCCCGGATGTGCTGGATATGACGCTAACCGTAGAGCAGGTAAAAGCGCGGCTGTTATCTCCCCGTTTTCGCCGTCGCCAGTTTTCCGGGTTATTGCTCGATCAGGCCTTTCTTGCCGGGCTGGGAAATTACCTGCGCGTCGAAATTCTCTGGCAAAGCGCCCTGGCACCGCAGCGTAACGCTTCGCAGCTAAGCGAAGAACAACTCGACGTGTTAGCGCATGCGCTGCTGGATATTCCGCGTTTGTCGTACCAGACACGCGGCGTGGTGGATGAGAATCAACACCACAGCGCGCTGTTTCACTTTAAGGTGTTTCACCGCGCAGGCGAACCGTGCGAGCGTTGCGGCGGGATAATTGCGAAAACCACCATGTCGTCCCGGCCGTTTTACTGGTGCCCGGCTTGTCAGCATTGAAATAAAAAACGCGCCTGAAGGCGCGTTTTTTTCTGTGGGTTAGCTATCAATCTTTTTTCAGATCGGAGCTGAACTCGCGTTTTTCATAACCGGTGTACAACTGGCGCGGACGGGCAATTTTGATGCCGTCGTCGTGCATTTCGTTCCAGTGTGCAATCCAGCCCACGGTACGCGCCATCGCGAAGATAACGGTAAACATGGAAGAAGGAATACCCATCGCTTTCAGAATGATACCGGAGTAGAAGTCGACGTTCGGGTAGAGCTTACGTTCGATAAAGTACGGGTCGTTGAGCGCAATGTGCTCAAGCTCCATCGCCACTTCCAGCAGATCATCTTTGGTGCCCAGCTCACGCAGCACTTCGTGGCAGGTTTCACGCATCACGGTCGCGCGCGGGTCATAGTTCTTGTAGACACGGTGACCGAAGCCCATCAGACGGAACGAATCGTTTTTGTCTTTGGCGCGGCGCAGGAATTCCGGAATGTGTTTCACGGTACTGATCTCTTCCAGCATCTTCAGCGCAGCTTCGTTGGCGCCGCCGTGTGCTGGTCCCCACAGGGAGGCGATACCCGCGGCGATACAGGCGAACGGGTTCGCGCCAGAAGAGCCAGCGGTACGCACGGTAGAGGTGGAAGCGTTTTGTTCATGGTCGGCGTGCAGGATCAGAATGCGGTCCATTGCGCGTTCCAGCACCGGGTTCACTTCATACGGTTCACACGGCGTGGAGAACATCATGTGCAGGAAGTTACCGGCGTAGGAGAGGTTATTCTGCGGGTAGACGAACGGCTGACCAATGGAATATTTGTAACACATCGCCGCAACGGTCGGCATTTTCGACAGCAGGCGGAACGCGGCAATCTCGCGGTGACGCGGATTGTTAACATCCAGTGAGTCATGGTAGAACGCGGCCAGCGCGCCGGTCACACCGCACAGCACCGCCATTGGGTGCGAGTCGCGACGGAAACCGTGGAACAGACGGGTGATCTGCTCATGGATCATGGTATGGCGCGTTACGGTCAGTTTGAATTCGTCAAACTGTTCCTGCGTCGGTTTTTCGCCGTACAGCAGAATGTAGCAGACTTCCAGATAGTTGGATTCGGTCGCCAGTTGGTCGATAGGGAAACCACGGTGCAGCAGAATACCTTCGTCACCATCGATAAAGGTGATTTTCGATTCGCATGATGCGGTAGAGGTAAAACCTGGGTCAAAAGTGAATACCCCTTTTGAACCGAGACTACGGATATCAATCACATCCTGACCGAGCGTGCCTTTTAGCACATCCAGTTCAATAGCAGCGTCACCATTGTAGGTGATGGTTGCTTTCTTATCAGCCATTTACGGTCTCCTTAGCGCCTTATTGCTTAAGACCGCCAGTCACCGGATTTGCATTCAACTGCCCGTCAACGTTACCAGTTTGTTATTTAGCTCGCAGCTCTGTTGAGAGGAGGTACCAGGGTACAGAGCGATGGGCGCGTGCAAGTACACATTGAAAACACAGTGAAAAAACAGCAAATCAGCGTCTTAGCAGTCCGAATTTATCAAACCTGTATACCACTAATAACTGTCCTGATTACATCGGTCAATACCATCACACTGTTACATAACTTATTCTCAGGTGAAAGTAAGACCCCATAACTTTTGCGAATTATAAGCCCTTTCTGGCGTAGTTTGTAACAAGAATGTTTAACTTTTGTCAAATCAGATGATTAAAATTTAAAAGAATGTTGTTATCGTGATGGGGGTCACTGTTCTGCATAAAACCCGACAAACTATATGTAGGTTAATTGTAATGATTTTGTGAACGACCTATACTGCCGCCAGGTCTCCGGAATACCCCTGCAATCCCGAGCCACCCAGCGTTGTAACCTGTCGTTTAGCATCTGGAAGCTAATTTTTTGCATGACGAGCAGTTATAGAAAAGGACGCTGTCTGACCCGCACGCAGACCGGAGGAAGGAAACTATAAGAATAGCATGTGGGCGTTATTCATGATAAAAAATGTGAAAAAACAAAGACCTGTCAATCTGGATCTGACAACAATTCGGTTTCCTGTTACGGCTATAGCTTCCATTCTCCACCGCGTTTCCGGCGTCATTACTTTCGTGGCGGTTGGCATTCTGCTGTGGTTATTGGGCCTGTCGCTGTCGTCCGAAGAGGGCTTCCTGACCGCCTCTGCCATCATGAGCAGCTTTTTCGTTAAATTCATTTTCTGGGGCATCCTGACAGCGCTGGCTTATCACGCTGTGGGCGGTATTCGCCATATGTTAATGGATTTTGGCTGGCTGGAAGAAACCTTCGAAGCGGGAAAGCGTTCCGCTAATCTCTCTTTTGCAATCACTGTCGTGCTTTCAATTCTCGCAGGAGTCCTCGTATGGTAAGCAACGCCTCCGCATTAGGACGCAACGGCGTACATGATTTTATTCTTGTCCGTGCTACTGCCATCGTCCTGACGTTATACATCATCTATATGGTCGGTTTTTTTGCCACGCACGGCGATCTGACCTGGGTGGTATGGACTGGGTTTTTCTCCTCCGCTTTCACGAAAGTCTTCACGCTGCTGGCGCTGTTTTCGATTCTGATCCATGCCTGGATTGGCATGTGGCAGGTGTTGACCGACTACGTTAAACCGCTGGCTGTGCGCCTGGTTCTGCAACTGGCTATCGTCGTTGCACTCGCGGCTTACGTGATTTATGGATTCGTTGTGGTGTGGGGTGTGTAATGAAACTGCCAGTCAGAGAATTTGATGCTGTTGTTATTGGTGCCGGTGGCGCAGGTATGCGCGCGGCGCTGCAAATTTCCCAGAGCGGGCAAACCTGTGCGCTGCTCTCTAAAGTCTTTCCAACCCGTTCTCACACCGTATCTGCGCAGGGCGGTATTACCGTTGCGCTGGGTAATACCCATGAAGATAACTGGGAATGGCACATGTACGACACGGTAAAAGGTTCCGATTACATCGGTGACCAGGATGCCATTGAATATATGTGTAAAACCGGCCCGGAAGCGATTCTTGAGCTGGAACATATGGGGCTGCCGTTCTCCCGTCTCGATGATGGCCGTATCTATCAACGCCCGTTTGGCGGCCAGTCGAAAAACTTCGGCGGCGAGCAGGCGGCGCGCACGGCAGCCGCAGCGGACCGTACCGGTCATGCGCTGTTGCACACCCTTTATCAGCAAAACCTGAAAAATCACACGACGATCTTTTCCGAGTGGTACGCGCTGGATCTGGTGAAAAACCAGGATGGCGCGGTGGTGGGTTGTACCGCACTGTGTATTGAAACCGGTGAAGTGGTCTACTTCAAAGCGCGTGCAACCGTGCTGGCGACCGGCGGCGCGGGCCGTATTTATCAGTCCACCACCAACGCACATATCAATACCGGCGACGGCGTGGGTATGGCGCTGCGCGCAGGCGTACCGGTGCAGGATATGGAAATGTGGCAGTTCCACCCGACCGGTATCGCTGGCGCGGGTGTGCTGGTAACGGAAGGTTGCCGAGGTGAAGGCGGTTACCTGCTGAACAAACATGGCGAGCGCTTTATGGAGCGTTATGCGCCAAACGCCAAAGACCTGGCGGGTCGTGATGTGGTGGCGCGTTCCATCATGATCGAAATCCGTGAAGGTCGCGGCTGTGACGGCCCGTGGGGCCCGCACGCGAAACTGAAACTCGATCACCTGGGTAAAGAGGTGCTGGAATCGCGCCTGCCGGGGATCCTTGAACTGTCGCGCACCTTCGCGCACGTCGACCCGGTGAAAGAGCCGATCCCGGTCATCCCGACTTGCCACTATATGATGGGCGGTATTCCGACCAAAGTCACTGGCCAGGCGCTGACGGTGAACGAGAAGGGCGAAGATGTCGTCATTCCGGGGCTGTTTGCCGTAGGTGAAATTGCCTGTGTATCCGTACACGGTGCTAACCGTCTGGGTGGTAACTCGCTGCTGGATCTGGTGGTGTTCGGTCGCGCGGCAGGTCTGCATTTACAAGAGTCTATCGCCGAGCAGGGCGCGCTGCGCGATGCCAGCGAGTCTGATATCGAAGGTTCCCTTGAGCGCCTCAACCGCTGGAACAACAACCGCAATGGCGAAGATCCGGTCACCATTCGTAAAGCGCTGCAAGAGTGTATGCAGCATAACTTCTCGGTCTTCCGCGAAGGCGATGCGATGGCGAAAGGGCTTGAGCAACTGAAAGTGATCCGCGAACGTCTGAAAAACGCCCGTCTGGACGATACCTCCACCGAATTTAACACCCAGCGCGTTGAGTGCCTGGAGCTGGATAACCTGATGGAAACCGCGTATGCAACGGCGGTCTCCGCAAACTTCCGTACTGAGAGCCGTGGCGCGCATAGCCGCTTCGACTATCCGGATCGTGACGACGAAAACTGGCTGTGCCATTCCCTGTATCTGCCAGAAACGGAGTCCATGACGCGTCGCAGCGTCAATATGGAACCGAAACTGCGTCCGGCATTCCCGCCGAAGATTCGTACTTATTAATGCGGAGACAGGATAATGAAACTCGAATTTTCGATTTATCGCTATAACCCGGACGTTGATGACGCGCCGCGCATGCAGGATTACACCCTTGAAGGCGAAGAAGGGCGTGACATGATGCTGCTGGATGCGTTAATGCAGCTGAAAGAAAAAGATCCTACGCTGTCGTTCCGCCGCTCCTGCCGTGAAGGGGTGTGTGGTTCTGATGGTTTGAACATGAACGGTAAGAATGGTCTGGCGTGTATCACCCCGATTTCCGCTCTGGGCAACGGCAAACAGAAGATTGTGATCCGTCCTCTGCCTGGTCTGCCGGTAATCCGCGATTTGGTGGTGGACATGGGACAATTCTATGCCCAATATGAGAAGATTAAGCCTTACTTATTGAATAATGGGCAAAATCCGCCAGCAAGAGAGCACTTACAGTCACCTGACCAGCGTGAAAAACTCGACGGTTTGTATGAATGTATTCTCTGCGCTTGCTGCTCGACATCTTGCCCGTCGTTCTGGTGGAACCCGGACAAATTTATCGGCCCGGCCGGTCTGCTGGCGGCGTACCGTTTCCTGATCGATAGCCGCGATACGGAAACCGATAACCGTCTGGAAGGGTTAAGCGATGCTTTCAGCGTATTCCGCTGCCACAGCATTATGAACTGCGTCAGTGTATGCCCGAAAGGGCTGAACCCGACGCGCGCCATCGGCCATATTAAGTCGATGTTGTTGCAACGAAGCGCATAAATGTCAGTGCCGGATGGCGCTGACGCGTATCCGGCCTACATTAATAGTGATGTTTTTTTTGCCCGGCAGCGTTAGCGCCGCCGGGTAACAAGGAAGCAGGAAACCTTTAAAAACCGCCACAGTAGACATAATCGAGATGTCTGGTGCGAGACAAGGCGGCAACTGAGCGCATCCCTGGGAGCATAGTCAACTATGTGACCAGGGTAAGCAAAGGTAGCCAACGCAGTCGCAGCCCGGACAGCGAAGATTAGGCAGTTTTTAAAGGTTCCTTCGCGGGCCACCAAGAGCCCGCAAGTGAACCCTGGGACGTGCGCTAACGGGTGTACGTCGTAGTTATCCACGGCGAAGTAAGCATAACAATGCTTAAGGGATCACGATGCAGAACGGCGCAATGAAAGCCTGGCTGGACTCTTCTTACCTCTCTGGGTCGAACCAGAGCTGGATAGAACAGCTCTATGAAGACTTCTTAACCGATCCTGACTCGGTAGATGCAAACTGGCGTTCTATGTTCCAGCAGTTACCGGGCACCGGAGTCAAACCGGATCAGTTCCACTCCAAGACGCGTGATTATTTCCGTCAGCTGGCGAAAGATGCTTCACGTTACTCTTCCTCTATTTCCGACCCCGACACCAATGTGAAGCAGGTTAAAGTCCTGCAACTTATCAACGCATACCGTTTTCGTGGTCATCAACATGCGAACCTCGATCCGCTGGGATTGTGGCAGCAAGAGAGGGTTCCCGATCTCGATCCGGCTTATCACGATCTGACGGAAGCCGATTTCCAGAACAGCTTTAACGTGGGGTCTTTTGCGATTGGCAAAGACACCATGCCGCTGGGCGAATTGATTAACGCACTGAAAGAGACCTATTGCGGTTCGATCGGTGCGGAATATATGCATATCACCAGCACCGAAGAGAAGCGCTGGATCCAGCAACGCATCGAATCCGCAGCCGGTAAATCCAGCTTTAGCAGCGAAGAGAAAAAACGCTTCCTGACTGAACTGACGGCCGCAGAAGGTCTTGAACGTTATCTGGGCGCGAAATTCCCCGGTGCGAAGCGCTTCTCGCTGGAAGGCGGCGATGCGCTGGTGCCGATGCTCAAAGAGATGATCCGTCATGCGGGCAAGAGCGGTACCCGTGAAGTGGTGCTGGGTATGGCGCACCGCGGACGTCTGAACGTACTGGTTAACGTGCTGGGTAAACAGCCGCAGGATCTGTTTGACGAATTCGCCGGTAAACATAAAGAACACCTCGGCACCGGCGACGTGAAATACCACATGGGCTTCTCGTCCGACGTGGAAACGGAAGGCGGCCTGGTACACCTGGCGCTGGCGTTTAACCCGTCACACCTCGAGATTGTCAGCCCGGTGGTTATCGGTTCCGTTCGTGCGCGTCTTGACCGCCTTGACGAACCGAGCAGCAATAAAGTGCTGCCAATCACCATTCACGGTGACGCCGCCGTTGCAGGCCAGGGCGTGGTGCAGGAAACCCTGAACATGTCGAAAGCACGCGGCTACGAAGTGGGTGGCACAGTGCGTATCGTCATTAACAACCAGGTGGGCTTCACCACCTCGAACCCGCTGGATGCGCGCTCTACGCCATACTGTACCGACATCGGTAAGATGGTGCAGGCGCCGATTTTCCACGTTAATGCGGACGATCCGGAAGCAGTGGCGTTCGTCACTCGCCTGGCGCTCGACTTCCGTAATACTTTCAAACGCGATGTCTTTATCGACCTGGTGTGCTACCGCCGTCACGGCCACAACGAAGCCGACGAGCCGAGCGCAACCCAGCCGCTGATGTACCAGAAAATCAAAAAACACCCGACGCCGCGCAAAATCTACGCCGATCGCCTGGAGCAGGAAAAAACCATTACGCTGGAAGATGCCACCGAAATGGTAAACCTGTACCGCGATGCGCTGGATGCGGGTGAGTGTGTGGTCGCCGAATGGCGTCCGATGAATATGCACTCCTTTACCTGGTCGCCTTACCTCAACCACGAGTGGGATGAGAGCTACCCGAACAAGGTGGAAATGAAGCGCTTGCAGGAGCTGGCAAAACGCATCAGTACGGTGCCGGAAGCCATCGAAATGCAGTCCCGCGTGGCGAAGATTTACGCTGACCGCCAGTTGATGGCGAGCGGCGAGAAGTTGTTCGACTGGGGCGGCGCAGAAACACTGGCGTATGCCACGCTGGTGGATGAAGGGATTCCGGTACGTTTGTCCGGTGAAGACTCCGGCCGCGGCACCTTCTTCCATCGCCATGCGGTGATCCACAACCAGGCGAACGGTTCTACCTATACGCCGCTGAGCCATGTACACAATTCGCAGGGGGCGTTCCGCGTGTGGGACTCCGTGCTCTCCGAAGAAGCGGTACTGGCGTTTGAATATGGGTATGCCACGGCAGAACCGCGCACGCTGACCATCTGGGAAGCGCAGTTCGGCGATTTCGCCAACGGCGCGCAAGTGGTTATCGACCAGTTCATCAGCTCCGGCGAGCAGAAATGGGGCCGTATGTGTGGCCTGGTGATGCTGCTGCCGCACGGTTATGAAGGCCAGGGCCCGGAGCACTCCTCCGCGCGTCTGGAGCGTTATCTGCAACTGTGTGCTGAGCAAAATATGCAGGTCTGCGTGCCGTCTACCCCGGCGCAGGTTTACCACATGCTGCGTCGCCAGGCGCTGCGCGGTATGCGTCGTCCGCTGGTGGTGATGTCGCCGAAGTCGCTGCTGCGTCATCCGCAGGCGGTTTCCACGCTGGATGAGCTGGCGAACGGCACCTTTATGCCGGCGATTGGCGAAGTGGATGATCTTGATCCGCAAGGCGTTAAGCGCGTGATCCTTTGCTCTGGTAAGGTCTATTATGATCTGCTGGAACAGCGTCGTAAAAACGACCAGAAAGATGTCGCGATTGTGCGTATCGAACAGCTTTACCCGTTCCCGCACCAGTCGGTGCAGGAAGCGCTGAAACCTTACGCTCACGTACATGATTTTGTCTGGTGCCAGGAAGAGCCGCTTAACCAGGGCGCCTGGTACTGCAGCCAGCATCATTTCCGTGATGTGATTCCGTTTGGGGCCGCTCTGCGTTATGCAGGTCGCCCGGCCTCCGCCTCTCCGGCGGTGGGATACCTGTCCGTTCACCAGAAACAGCAACAAGATCTGGTAAATGACGCGCTGAACGTCGATTAATTAAAGGATAAATAATGAGTAGCGTAGATATTCTTGTTCCCGATCTGCCCGAGTCCGTTGCTGACGCGACCGTTGCGACCTGGCACAAAAAACCAGGCGATAGCGTACGACGCGACGAAGTGTTGGTCGAAATCGAAACTGACAAAGTGGTACTGGAAGTACCGGCGTCGGCAGACGGTATTCTGGACGCGGTGCTGGAAGATGAAGGCACCACTGTGACCTCCCGCCAGATCCTGGGCCGCCTGAAAGAGGGCAACAGCTCTGGTAAAGAGAGCAGCGCCAAATCTGAAGAGAAAGAGTCCACGCCGGCACAGCGCCAGCAGGCCTCGCTGGAAGAGCAAAACAATGACGCACTGAGCCCGGCGATCCGTCGCCTGCTGGCTGAGCACAACCTCGAAGCCAGCGCTATCAAAGGCACGGGCGTTGGCGGTCGTATTACACGCGAAGATGTTGAG
This sequence comes from Kosakonia sp. SOY2, assembly GCF_027109175.1. Lineage (NCBI taxonomy): Bacteria > Pseudomonadati > Pseudomonadota > Gammaproteobacteria > Enterobacterales > Enterobacteriaceae > Kosakonia > Kosakonia sp. SOY2. The sequence continues at coordinate 2,154,680 of NZ_JAPVXH010000001.1, read as the reverse complement.
AAACATCTGGCGAAAGCACCGGCGAAAGAGGAAAAACCAGCTGCTGCTCCGGCGAGCGCCCCGGTGGCACCGCTGGCTGGCCGTACCGAAAAACGCGTGCCGATGACCCGTCTGCGCAAACGCGTTGCCGAGCGTCTGCTGGAAGCGAAAAACTCTACCGCCATGCTGACGACGTTCAACGAAGTCAACATGAAGCCGATTATGGATCTGCGTAAGCAGTACGGTGACGCGTTTGAAAAACGTCACGGTATCCGCCTGGGCTTTATGTCTTTCTACGTGAAAGCGGTGGTTGAAGCGCTGAAACGCTACCCGGAAGTGAACGCATCCATCGATGGCGATGACGTGGTTTACCACAACTATTTCGATGTCAGCATGGCGGTTTCCACGCCGCGTGGTCTGGTAACACCGGTGTTGCGCGATGTCGATACGCTGGGCATGGCGGATATCGAGAAGAAAATCAAAGAGCTGGCAGTGAAAGGCCGTGACGGCAAACTGACCGTTGACGATCTGACCGGCGGTAACTTCACCATCACCAACGGTGGGGTGTTCGGTTCGCTGATGTCTACACCGATCATCAACCCGCCGCAGAGCGCGATTCTGGGCATGCACGCCATTAAAGATCGCCCGATGGCGGTTGATGGCAAGGTTGAGATCCTGCCGATGATGTACCTGGCGCTCTCTTACGATCACCGTCTGATTGACGGTCGCGAATCCGTTGGTTTCCTGGTAGCCATCAAAGAGCTGCTGGAAGATCCGACTCGCTTGCTGCTGGACGTCTAGTGTCCTTAGCCCGGCAACGTCAGTTGCCGGGCCACTATAACGAGCACCTGCTTTGTAGGCCGTCATCCGGCGTGACAAATTAAATGAAGGATGGATAGAACACATGAACTTACACGAGTATCAGGCGAAACAACTGTTTGCCCGGTCAGGTCTGCCGACTCCGGTTGGTTACGCCTGTACTACCCCGCGTGAAGCCGAAGAAGCGGCATCCAAAATCGGCGCAGGCCCTTGGGTGGTTAAATGCCAGGTCCATGCCGGCGGCCGTGGTAAAGCGGGCGGCGTAAAAGTCGTCAACAGCAAAGAAGATATTCGCGCCTTCGCGGAAAACTGGCTGGGCAAACGCCTGGTGACCTACCAAACAGACGCGAACGGCCAGCCGGTAAACCAGATTCTGGTTGAAGCGGCAACCGATATCGACAAAGAGCTGTATCTGGGCGCGGTGGTTGACCGTAGCTCTCGCCGTGTCGTGTTCATGGCCTCCACCGAAGGTGGCGTGGAAATCGAGAAAGTGGCGGAAGAGACCCCGCACCTGATCCACAAAACCACCATCGACCCGCTGACCGGCCCGATGCCGTATCAGGGGCGTGACCTGGCGTTCAAACTGGGTCTGGAAGGCAAGCAGGTTCAGCAATTCACCAAGATTTTCATGGGGCTGGCGACCATTTTCCTTGAGCGCGATCTGGCGCTGATTGAAATCAACCCGCTGGTTATCACTAAACAGGGTGATCTGATCTGCCTCGACGGCAAACTGGGTGCTGACGGCAACGCTCTGTTCCGCCAGCCGGAACTGCGCGAAATGCGCGACCAGTCGCAGGAAGATCCGCGCGAAGCGCAGGCGGCGCACTGGGAACTGAACTATGTTGCACTGGATGGCAACATCGGCTGTATGGTCAACGGCGCAGGTCTGGCGATGGGCACCATGGACATCGTGAAACTGCACGGTGGCGAACCGGCGAACTTCCTGGATGTGGGCGGCGGCGCGACCAAAGAGCGCGTGACCGAAGCGTTCAAAATTATCCTTTCCGATGAGAACGTGAAAGCGGTACTGGTTAACATCTTCGGCGGTATCGTGCGTTGCGACCTGATCGCTGACGGTATCATCGGCGCGGTAGAAGAAGTCGGTGTTAACGTACCGGTGGTTGTGCGTCTGGAAGGTAACAATGCTGAACTGGGCGCGAAACGCCTGGCGGACAGCGGCCTGAATATTATTGCAGCGAAAAGTCTGACGGATGCAGCACAGCAGGTTGTTGCCGCAGTGGAGGGGAAATAATGTCTGTTTTGATTGATAAGAACACCAAAGTTATCTGCCAGGGCTTCACCGGAAGCCAGGGGACTTTCCACTCCGAGCAGGCAATTGCCTATGGCACCCAGATGGTTGGCGGCGTTACGCCAGGCAAAGGCGGCACCACGCACCTTGGCCTGCCGGTGTTTAACACCGTGCGCGAAGCGGTTGAAGCAACTGGCGCGACGGCTACCGTGATCTATGTTCCGGCACCGTTCTGCAAAGACTCGATCCTCGAAGCCATCGACGCGGGCATTAAACTGATTATCACCATTACTGAAGGTATTCCGACGCTGGATATGCTGACGGTGAAAGTGAAGCTGGACGAAGCTGGCGTGCGCATGATTGGCCCGAACTGCCCGGGTGTTATCACCCCAGGCGAGTGCAAAATCGGTATCATGCCTGGCCATATTCATAAGCCTGGTAAAGTCGGTATTGTTTCCCGTTCCGGTACGCTGACCTATGAAGCGGTTAAACAGACCACAGATTACGGTTTCGGCCAGTCCACCTGTGTGGGCATCGGCGGTGACCCGATCCCGGGTTCAAACTTTATCGATATCCTGAAACTGTTCCAGGAAGATCCGCAGACCGAAGCGATTGTAATGATCGGTGAGATCGGCGGCAGCGCGGAAGAAGAAGCTGCGGCGTATATTAAAGATCACGTGACCAAACCGGTGGTGGGTTATATCGCAGGTGTGACCGCGCCGAAAGGCAAACGTATGGGCCACGCAGGCGCCATCATTGCCGGTGGTAAAGGCACCGCAGATGAGAAATTCGCTGCTCTGGAAGCGGCGGGTGTGAAAACCGTACGTAGCCTGGCCGATATCGGCGAAGCGCTGAAATCTGTTATCAAATAAAACCTCATTGCTCCTCCATGTAGGGGAGCAAGTATCCTTTCGACATGGTTGGCCGCTCCCGTAGCGGCCTTTTTTATAGCTGCAGTTTACGTACCTGCGTATTTGCCGCACTAAGGATACGCCCGTCTGCCGCCTGCGGTTGCATCGGCAGAATGGTTTCGCCGCTTTGGCTATCAATCAACACGGAATGCGGCTCGTTCGGTGCAAAAAGATGCTGTTCGCCCCACTGGCGTAGCGCCACGACCACCGGAAACAACGACTCGCCTTTTTTGGTCAGCACATACTCCTGATACGCCGTGCCATCTGATGCTGGCTGCGTGGTGAAAATACCCGCTTCCACCAGTTTGCGTAGCCTGTCGGTAAGAATATTGCGCGCCACGCCAAGACCTCGCTGAAAATCGCCAAAACGTCGCGCACCATCAAAAGCGTCACGCACGATAAGGAGTGCCCAGCGATCGCCAATCAAATCGACAGAACGCGCGACGGGGCAAGGTTGAGTATTCAGTGGCATGGTGAATCTCCGGTTAGCATTCTGGTTGCATTTTAAAACTGGTTTATCTACCCTTCAACTAGTTTCGTTTTGCAACCAGGATGGAAGTATGAATAAAAACGCACAGGCAACGCCGCGCAGTGTCATCGCCCTGTTTGCCGTAGCCAGCGGTTTATGTGTGGCGAATGTCTATTACGCACAGCCGTTGCTGGATGCACTGGCACAGAGCTTTGCTATTAGCCAGGCAGCTGTCGGCGGCGTGGTGACGGCGACGCAAGTGGGATCGGCGCTGGCCTTACTGCTGTTGGTGCCATTAGGCGATCTTGTTGAGCGACGTCGGTTATTGTTGGTGCAGTTGCTGGCGCTGGTGGGTGCGCTCGCCGCTGTCGCGCTGGCACAATCGGCAGCGGTGTTGCTTGCCGGCATGTTGGCAACAGGGTTGCTGGGCACGGCAATGACACAAGGGTTGATTGCCAGCGCAGCCAGCATTGCTAATGAACAGGAGCGGGGAAGGGTAGTGGGTGCGACGCAAGGCGGCGTTTTTATCGGCCTGCTATTAGCGCGAGTTTTTGCCGGTGTTATTAGCGATTTAGCGGGCTGGCGCGCGGTTTATGGCGTCTCGGCATCGCTGATGCTGGTGTTATTGCTGCTGCTCTGGCGGCGGTTACCTGTTATGCGCAGCGCGATGATTTCTGTCAGTTGGTTACGTTTGATGGCCTCAATGCTGGGTCTGTTGCGTACCGATCGCGTATTGCAAATCCGTGGTGTGTTGGCGTTGTTGATGTTTGCCGCTTTTAATATTTTCTGGAGCGCAATGGTGCTGCCGTTAAGTACCGCACCGTTTGGTTTCTCCCATACGGTAATTGGCTTGTTTGCCCTGGCGGGCGTTGCGGGCGCGCTGGTAGCGGCAAAAGCCGGGCGCGAAGCAGATCGCGGCAATGCGCAGCGCACGAGTTTACTGGCGCTCCTCTTGTTGCTACTGGCCTGGTGGCCGCTATCACAGTTACAACACTCTCTGGCGTTATTTATCCTCGGCATTGTTTTGCTCGATCTTGGCGGCCAGGCGCTGCATGTCACCAATCAGAGCCTGATTTTGCGTAGCCACGCCTCGCAGCACGGCAGACTGGTGGCGTTGTATATGCTGTTTTACGCTCTTGGCAGCGGGCTGGGTGCCATGGCAACGACAGCGATTTATGCTGCTTTCGGCTGGCAGGGGGTTTGCTTGCTTGGCGCAGCAGTAACGTTGCTGGCGCTTATCGTCTGGGGGGCAACCCGGCGCTGGATGCTTGTCAGTAATAACCTGTAAAATAAAAGGGTATTAATGTCCCAGGAAATATAACGAATAATCACTGCGCGGTGTTAAGTATGATAATCGCGAAAGTGAAATAATTGTAAAATAAACAAGATAATCATCCGCTCTAATTTTACGCCCCCTTTAAGTTGCCGCGGTTGTCTCATTTTTTACATGAATGATAAACGTTAAATAAAGTCGCCATTATTTATCTTTACCCGCCGATTGATAACCATGAATGGCGTTAAAATGAACATGTTGTTAACAATGTTTTTACTGTGATTCTACACCGGATACAAAATTAACAATGCTGAATAAAATTGATTTAAATCAATATTTAAAAGCTTGGAAAAGATGCTGAAAATCGTTAAATTGTCGCCGATCAAATTGGTGTAAAAGTGGTAAATTCGCTATAAATTGATCACTGTCGAAAAACGTAAAACTAACTCAATAAAAACCTTTTTATTGTAAGGGCTTTGCGGAGTAATATATTCGAGAGATCAATTCGAGTTTTTTATTAACCTGGTTGTAACTTTTTTCATTCATTGTCACGCTTTATGTGACGTGAATAAAACAGTGCAGCAATTTTGTATTGGGGCATGCGTGTGAACCTTCGCTAACGGGGTTTACTCTCGGAGTCTTCATGCGATGAGCAAGGAGTCATAATGTTAGATATAGTCGAACTGTCGCGCTTACAGTTTGCCTTGACCGCGATGTACCACTTTCTGTTTGTGCCACTGACGCTCGGTATGGCGTTCCTGCTGGCAATTATGGAAACGGTCTACGTCCTCTCCGGCAAACAGATTTATAAAGATATGACCAAGTTCTGGGGCAAGTTGTTTGGTATCAACTTCGCACTGGGCGTGGCTACCGGTCTGACGATGGAGTTCCAGTTCGGGACTAACTGGTCTTACTATTCCCATTATGTTGGGGATATCTTCGGTGCGCCGCTGGCCATTGAAGGTCTGATGGCCTTCTTCCTCGAGTCTACGTTTGTAGGTCTGTTTTTCTTCGGTTGGGATCGTCTGGGCAAAGTACAGCACATGGCAGTGACCTGGCTGGTGGCTCTTGGCTCCAACTTGTCCGCACTGTGGATTCTGGTGGCAAACGGCTGGATGCAAAACCCGGTTGCTTCTGATTTCAACTTTGAAACCATGCGTATGGAGATGGTGAGCTTCGCTGAACTGGTACTTAACCCGGTAGCGCAGGTGAAATTCGTTCACACTGTTGCGTCTGGTTATACCTGCGGTGCCATCTTTATCCTCGGTATCAGCTCCTACTATCTGCTGCGCGGTCGCGACATCGCTTTTGCTAAACGCTCCTTCGCTATTGCTGCCAGCTTCGGTATGGCCGCAGTGCTGTCTGTTATCGTGCTGGGTGACGAATCCGGTTACGAAATGGGTGACGTGCAAAAAACCAAACTGGCTGCGATTGAAGCCGAATGGGAAACCCAGCCTGCACCGGCGGCGTTTACCCTGTTTGGCGTGCCGGACCAGGATAAGCAAGAGAACAAATTTGCTATCCAGATCCCATACGCGCTGGGCATCATCGCCACCCGTTCTGTTGATACGCCGGTTATTGGTCTTAAAGATCTGATGGTGCAGCACGAAGAGCGCATCCGTAACGGTATGAAAGCGTATCAGTTGCTGGAGCAACTGCGCGCAGGCTCTACCGATCAGGCCCTTCGTGACCAGTTCAATAACATCAAGAAAGATCTTGGTTATGGCCTGCTGCTGAAACGCTATACGCCGAATGTGGCAGACGCGACCGAAGCGCAGATCAAGCAAGCGACCAAAGACTCCATCCCGCGCGTTGCGCCGCTGTACTTCGCGTTCCGTATAATGGTGGCCGCTGGCGTGCTGATGCTGCTGATTATCGCTGCCTCTTTCTGGACCGTGATTCGTAATCGCATCGGTGAGAAAAAATGGCTGCTGCGCGCTGCGCTGTATGGCATCCCGCTGCCGTGGATTGCTATTGAAGCGGGCTGGTTTGTTGCCGAGTACGGCCGTCAGCCGTGGGCGATTGGTGAAGTGTTGCCGACCGCGGTTGCGAACTCATCGCTGACCGTTGGCGATCTGCTGTTCTCCATGATTCTGATTTGCGGCCTTTATACGCTGTTTATGGTGGCGGAAGTGTTCCTGATGTTCAAATTTGCTCGCCTTGGGCCGAGCAGTCTGAAAACAGGTCGCTATCACTACGAGCAGTCCACCGTGGCTTCTCAGCCGGCACGCTAAGACAGGAGTCGTCAAATGATTGATTATGAAATATTACGTTTTATCTGGTGGCTGCTGGTTGGCATTCTGCTGATTGGTTTTGCGGTCACCGACGGCTTCGACATGGGCGTGGGGATGTTGACCCGCGTGCTGGGTCGTAGCGACACCGAACGCCGCGTGATGATTAACGCCATCGCGCCGCACTGGGACGGTAACCAGGTTTGGCTGATCACCGCTGGTGGCGCGCTGTTTGCCGCCTGGCCGATGGTTTACGCTGCCGCGTTCTCCGGTTTTTATGTGGCGATGATCCTGGTGCTCGCTTCACTGTTCTTCCGTCCGGTTGGTTTTGATTACCGCTCGAAGATTGAAGATATGCGCTGGCGTGGCATGTGGGACTGGGGCATCTTCATCGGCAGCTTTGTTCCGCCGCTGGTGATCGGTGTGGCATTCGGCAACCTGCTGCAGGGTGTGCCGTTCCATCTTGATAACGATATGCGCCTGTTCTACACCGGTAACTTCTTCCAGTTGCTGAATCCGTTTGGTCTGTTGGCCGGCGTGGTGAGCGTGGCGATGATCCTGACCCAGGGCGCGACATACCTGCAAATGCGTACCGTTGGCGAACTGCATCTGCGTGCCCGTGCCACGGTGCAAATTGCGGCGCTGGTTACGCTGGTTTGCTTCGCACTGGCGGGCGTGTGGGTGGTTTACGGTATTGACGGTTACGTGGTGACTTCCGCGATAGATCATCATGCCGCGTCTAACCCGTTGACCAAAGAAGTGGCGGTACAGGCGGGAGCCTGGCTGACAAACTTCAACAACATGCCTGTGTTGTGGCTGGTGCCGGCGCTGGGTGTGGTGTTGCCACTGCTGACCGTGCTGACGGCGCGTCTGGATAAAGCCGCCTGGGCGTTCGTGTTCTCTTCACTGACGCTGGCATGCATCATCCTGACTGCGGGTATCGCGATGTTCCCGTTCATCATGCCGTCAAGCACCATGCTGAAAGCAAGCCTGACCATGTGGGACGCAACATCGACGCAGCTGACGCTGAACCTGATGACTTATGTGGCGCTGGTTTTTGTACCGATTGTCCTGCTTTACACCATCTGGTGTTACTGGAAAATGTTCGGTCGCATTACCAAAGAGCACATTGAAAGCAATACCCACTCTATGTATTAAGTAAGGAGCAGAATATGTGGTATTTCGCATGGATTTTAGGAACGCTTCTTGCCTGTGCTTTCGGAGTGATTACCGCGCTGGCGCTGGAACATGTTGAAGCGACCAAAGCCGGGAAAGAAGAACACTGATGGAAAAAATTATCGCAAAACTCTATGCGGTAATGGACAAGGGCCCGTTAAGGGCCCTTTCCTTAATAATGGCATTACTGCTGGCGGGCTGTATCTTCTGGGATCCCTCCCGTTTCGCGGCCAAAACCAGCGAGCTGGAGATTTGGCACGGACTGTTATTAATGTGGGCGGTATGCGCCGGTATTGTTCACGGTGTTGGCTTTCGCCCGCGCGCGCTTCACTGGCAGGGTTTTTTCTGCCCGCCAGTCGCTTTTGTCGTAATGCTTGCCGGGCTTGTTTTCTTCTTCTTTTGAATAAGAAATATCCGCTATCCTCATGGGCTTGCAAAAGCCCATAAATTTTTACTCTCCGTTTACCTCAACCCATTCCAAAGCATCTTGCCCGCGCGTATAGTAGCGAAGTTTAAAAGCTCTAACTTTTTTTGCATTACCGGGATGTAAAGTGAATACAACGCTGTTTCGATGGCCGGTTCGGGTCTATTACGAAGATACCGATGTCGGTGGCATGGTTTACCATGCCAACTACGTTGCTTTTTATGAAAGAGCCCGCACTGAGATGCTGCGTCACCATCACTTGAGTCAACAGGCTCTGCTGGCTGAACGCATTGCGTTAGTGGTACGCAAAATGACGTTGGAGTATTTTGCACCCGCCAGACTCGACGACATGCTCGAAGTCCAAACGGAAATTACATCAATGCGCGGAACCTCGATGGTTTTCTCGCAGCGGATTGTCAATGCAGAGAATAAAGTGCTGAACGAAGCTGAAGCGCTGATTGTCTGTGTTGATCCACTCTTAATGAAGCCTCGTGCGCTTCCCAAGTCTATTGTCGCGGAGTTTAAGCAGTGACTGACATGAACATCCTTGATTTGTTCCTGAAGGCTAGCCTTCTGGTCAAACTTATCATGTTGATTTTGATTGGTTTTTCTATCGCATCCTGGGCCATTATTATCCAGAGAACGCGCATCCTCAACGCTGCAGGGCGCGAAGCGGAAGCCTTCGAAGACAAGTTTTGGTCCGGCATCGAACTGTCTCGTTTGTATCAGGAAAGCCAGGGACGCCGTGATAATTTAAGCGGTTCGGAACAAATTTTTTATAGTGGTTTCAAAGAGTTTGCTCGACTGCACCGCGCAAATAGCCACGCGCCAGAAGCGATTGTCGAAGGGGCATCAAGGGCGATGCGTATTTCGATGAACCGTGAACTGGAAACGCTGGAAAACCATATTCCTTTCCTTGGTACTGTGGGTTCTATCAGCCCGTATATCGGCCTGTTCGGTACGGTATGGGGGATCATGCATGCCTTTATCGCGCTGGGCGCGGTGAAGCAGGCGACGCTGCAAATGGTTGCGCCTGGTATCGCCGAAGCGTTGATCGCAACAGCTATCGGTCTGTTTGCAGCCATTCCTGCGGTTATGGCTTATAACCGACTGAACCAGCGTGTGAACAAACTGGAACTGAATTACGACAACTTTATGGAAGAGTTCACGGCTATTCTGCATCGCCAGGCATTTGCCAGCAGCGACAGCAGCAAGGAGTAAGCCATGGCCAGATCGCGTGGACGGGGCCGTCGTGACCTCAAGTCTGAAATCAACATCGTACCGTTGCTGGACGTGTTGCTGGTGCTGCTGCTGATCTTTATGGCGACGGCACCGATCATTACGCAAAGCGTAGAGGTTGATCTGCCGGATGCGACACAGTCGCAAACCGTCAGTACCAATGACGATCCTCCGGTCATTATTGAGGTTTCCGGTGTCGGACAGTACAGCGTGGTGGTGGAAAAAGATCGTATGGATCAACTGCCGCCGGAGCAGGTGATTGCGGAGGCGCAGCGTCGCCTGCAATCCAATCCGAAAACCGTGTTCTTAATCGGCGGGGCGAAAGATGTGCCGTACGATGAAATCATTAAAGCGCTGAACCTGTTACATAGCGCGGGTGTGAAATCAGTCGGCTTGATGACGCAGCCTATCTGATCACCGGCTTAACAGGCGGACAGTTTTTGGGAACCGAGAGTGTCAAAGGCAACCGTACAAAACGACAAGCTTAAGCGAGCAATAATCATTTCGGCTGTGCTACACGTAATTCTTGTGGCGCTGCTGATCTGGAGCTCGTTTGATGAGCATATTGATGCTTCTTCAGGCGGTGGCGGTGGCTCTGCGATTGATGCGGTGATGGTCGATCCGGGCGCTGTGGTGGAAAATTACAACCGCCAGCAGCAGCAGCAAGCCAGTGCGCAGCGCGCCAAAGAGCAGCGTGAAAAACAGGCGCAACAGCAAGCGGAAGAGCTGCGTGAAAAGCAGGCTGCCGAGCAGGAGCATTTAAAACAGCTGGAGCAGGAGCGTTTACAGGCGCAGGAAGCGGCGCGCGAACAGGCTGAGCAGCAGAAAAAAGCGGAAGAGGCGGCAAAACAGGCTCAACAGCAGCAGAAACAAGCTGAAGAGGCGGCCGCGAAAGCCGCAGCTGACGCAAAAGCAAAAGCGGACGCGCAGGCAAAAGCAGCAGAAGAAGCTGCGAAGAAAGCGGCTGCCGACGCGAAGAAAAAAGCGGAAGCCGAAGCCGCGAAAGCTGCCGCAGACGCACAGAAAAAAGCCGAAGCGGAAGCGGCGAAAGCAGCTGCTGAAGCGAAGAAAAAAGCCGAGGCCGAAGCCGCGAAAAAAGCGCAGGCTGAAGCGGCTAAACAAGCTGCCGCCGAAAAAGCGGCAGCGGAGAAAGCCGCCGCAGCGGAGAAAGCGGCTGCTGAAAAGGCTGCAGCCGAAAAAGCCGCCGCTGAAAAAGCTGCCGCCGAGAAAAAAGCTGCAGCAGCAAAAGCAGCTGCCGATAAAAAAGCGGCTGCAGAGAAGGCCGCAGCCGCCAAGAAAGCCGCCGCCGAGAAAGCAGATGCCGCAGGCGTTGACGATCTGTTTGGTGATTTAAGCTCCGGTAAGAATGCACCGAAAACGGGTGGTGGAGCGAAAGGGAATAATGCAGCTCCCGCCGGTTCTGGTAACACTAAGAACAACGGCGCGTCCGGTGCAGACATCAATAACTATGCAGGGCAGATTAAATCGGCTATCGAAAGCCGCTTCTATGACGCCTCTTCTTATGCGGGGAAAACCTGTACGTTACGTGTCAAACTGGCGCCAGACGGTATGCTGTTAGATATTCAGTCGGAAGGTGGCGATCCGGCCCTTTGCCAGGCTGCGCTTGCTGCAGCGCGACAGGCAAAAATGCCGAAACCGCCAAGCCAGGCTGTATATGAAGTGTTCAAAAATGCGCCGCTGGACTTTAAACCTTAAGGTACACTTTCCCTCGCAATCTGCGGGGGAGATCGTGCTGAGGGTGTCCTGACGCGGGTAGTTTTGTCTATTGAGTTTGTTAAAATTCTGCTAAATTATCGCGGGTTTTCCGCCCGGATAAGGGAGATATGATGAAGCAGGCATTACGTGTTGCATTTGGTTTTCTAATGCTGTGGGCAGCTGTGCTGCACGCAGAAGTACGTATCGAGATCACCCAGGGGGTGGACTCGGCACGCCCGATCGGCGTTGTGCCTTTCCAGTGGGCTGGACCTGGCGCTGCGCCTGAGGATGCTGGTGGTATCGTTGCTGCGGATCTGCGCAACAGCGGCAAATTCAATCCACTCGATCGTTCACGTCTGCCGCAGCAGCCTGGCAGCGCTCAGGAAGTGCAGCCAGCCGCGTGGTCAGCACTGGGCATTGACGCGGTGGTTGTCGGCCAGGTGACCCCGAATCCTGATGGCAGCTACAATGTCGCTTATCAGCTGGTGGATACCGGTGGCGCACCGGGAACGGTACTGGCGCAAAACTCCTTTAAAGTGAACAAACAGTGGCTGCGTTACGCCGCTCACGCTGCCAGTGACGAAGTATTCCAGAAACTGACCGGCATTAAAGGTGCGTTCCGTACCCGTATTGCTTATGTTGTGCAGACCGCTAACAGCCAGTTCCCGTATGAACTGCGCGTTTCCGACTATGACGGTTACAACCAGTTCCTGGTGCATAAATCTCCGCAGCCGCTGATGTCTCCGGCATGGTCACCAGATGGCTCAAAACTGGCATACGTGACGTTTGAAAGCGGTCGTTCTGCACTGGTTATCCAGACACTGGCTAACGGCAGTGTTCGTCAGGTTGCTTCGTTCCCGCGTCACAACGGCGCACCGGCGTTCTCGCCGGACGGTTCTAAACTGGCATTCGCACTGTCGAAAACCGGTAGCCTGAACATTTACGTAATGGACATTGGTTCTGGCCAGATCCGCCAGGTGACCGATGGTCGCAGCAACAATACGGAGCCGACCTGGTTCCCGGATAGCCAGACCCTGGCATTCACTTCTGACCAGGCTGGGCGTCCGCAGGTTTATAAAGTGGGTCTTAATGGCGGCGCAGCACAGCGTATCTCATGGCAGGGTTCTCAGAACCAGGACGCGGATATCAGCAGCGACGGCAAATTTATGGTGATGGTTAGCTCTGACGGTGGCCAGCAGCACATCGCTAAACAAGATCTGGAAGCGGGTGGCGTACAGGTTCTGACGTCAACGTTCCTGGATGAAACGCCAAGTCTGGCACCTAACGGCACAATGGTAATCTACAGCTCTTCTCAGGGGATGGGATCCGTGCTGAATCTGGTTTCTACAGATGGGCGTTTCAAAGCGCGTATTCCGGCGACTGATGGACAGGTTAAATTCCCTGCCTGGTCTCCGTATCTGTAATAATAAATAATTGATTATAAAGGAATCAAAGAAATGCAACTGAACAAAGTGCTGAAAGGCCTGATGCTGGCTCTGCCTGTAATGGCGATCGCTGCATGTTCTTCTCACAAGAATGCAAGCGACCAGAGCGGCGAAGGCATGATGGGTGCTGGCACTGGCATGAACGGTAGCGGCAACATGTCCTCCGAAGAACAAGCGCGTCTGCAAATGCAACAGCTGCAGCAGAACAACATTGTTTACTTCGATCTGGACAAGTATGACATCCGTTCTGACTTCGCAGCGATGCTGGATGCTCACGCTAACTTCCTGCGTAGCAACCCGTCCTACAAAGTTACCGTTGAAGGTCACGCTGACGAACGTGGTACTCCGGAATACAACATCTCCCTGGGCGAACGTCGTGCTAACGCCGTTAAAATGTACCTGCAGGGTAAAGGCGTTTCCGCTGACCAGATCTCCATCGTTTCTTACGGTAAAGAAAAACCTGCAGTACTGGGTCACGACGAAGCGGCTTACGCTAAAAACCGTCGCGCCGTACTGGTTTACTAAGAGAATTGCATGAGCAGTAACTTCAGACATCATCTGTTGAGTCTGTCGTTACTGGTTGGCATAGCGGCCCCCTGGGCCGCTAATGCTCAGGCGCCAATCAGTAGTGTCGGCTCAGGCTCGGTCGAAGACCGCGTCACTCAACTCGAGCGTATTTCCAATGCTCACAGCCAGCTTTTAACTCAACTCCAGCAACAACTCTCCGATAATCAGGCCGATATTGATACGCTTCGTGGGCAAATCCAGGAAAATCAATATCAACTGAACCAGGTAGTTGAACGCCAACAGCAAATTTTGCAGCAGATAGGCAATCTTAGCAGTGGCGGTGCGGCGGGGCAGACGCAGCAGACATCCGGCGATCAGAGCGGGGCGGCAGCGCAGGCTCCGGCAGCGGATTCTGGTGCCAACACGGGGGCGGCGAATACTGGCGCGCCCGTACAAAGTGGTGATGCCAATACCGATTACAATGCTGCGGTTGCGCTGGTGCAGGATAAATCCCACCAGGATGAAGCTATCGCTGCATTCCAGAATTTCGTCAAAAAATACCCTGATTCAACCTACATACCGAATGCCAACTACTGGCTCGGGCAGTTGAATTACAACAAGGGCAAAAAAGACGATGCTGCTTATTACTTCGCTTCAGTGGTGAAAAATTTCCCGAAGTCGCCTAAAGCGCCAGACGCTATGTACAAGGTCGGCGTGATTATGCAAGACAAAGGGGATACAGCAAAAGCGAAAGCGGTCTACCAGCAGGTGGTCAGTAAATACCCTGGTACCGAAGGTGCTAAACAAGCGCAAAAACGTCTTGGTTCGATGTAATGCATAGCACATGACCAGAAATCGAGCTTTTTCTGGTCTTGTCGCATGAATCATAAGCAGTTAAGTGATATTCATCGAAATTGTTGTTGCGCTGAATTCTTAAATCAGTAATATATGCCGCCGTTGCCAAGGGATATCACACAGACCAGAAGCAACGCAAAGTGGGTCGTTAGCTCAGTTGGTAGAGCAGTTGACTTTTAATCAATTGGTCGCAGGTTCGAATCCTGCACGACCCACCACGTAAAGCAGTATCCAGCGTAGTATCGGGTGATTAGCTCAGCTGGGAGAGCACCTCCCTTACAAGGAGGGGGTCGGCGGTTCGATCCCGTCATCACCCACCACTCGGGTCGTTAGCTCAGTTGGTAGAGCAGTTGACTTTTAATCAATTGGTCGCAGGTTCGAATCCTGCACGACCCACCAATTTAACATCCATCAAATGGTGTTAAACGTGAAGGATAACGTTGCGTCAGCAGCATTCGGCTAAAAGCGAGCCATCCTGCACGATCAGCCACGTAATGTGGTCACAGATAAAATTATCTTCGAAGTCGCTACCCGTATGGGTCGTTAGCTCAGTTGGTAGAGCAGTTGACTTTTAATCAATTGGTCGCAGGTTCGAATCCTGCACGACCCACCAATTTAACATCATATTGGCGCCGGTTAACTTCGAAGAACAATCCCGAAAGGGGTCGTTAGCTCAGTTGGTAGAGCAGTTGACTTTTAATCAATTGGTCGCAGGTTCGAATCCTGCACGACCCACCAATGTAAAAAAGCGCCCTAAAGGCGCTTTTTTGCTATCTGCCCAAGTTAAAAATTCGGACCTGCAGCAGGTGCGGGTCGAACGTAGTGAGACAACGGAGCCGCTTGCGGCGACGGCCCGAAGGGCGAGTAAAGCGGGTCATCCTGCATGACCCACCAATGTAAAAACGGCGCTAGCGGCGCTTTTTTGCTTTCTGCCGGAGTTGAAGATTCGACAAAATTGTCGGGATCAATTTTGAACAGCGCGCAGCGTTGGCCCGCAGGGCGAGTCTCAGGATGAAATGAGTAACTCTGTAGCAGGTTCGGGTCTCACGTAGTGAGACAAGGTCGCCGCTTGCGGCGACGACCCGAAGGGCGAGCAAAGCGGTCACCCTGCACGACCCACCACTATAAAAATGGCGCTGGCAGCGCTTTTTGCTTTCTGCTATTCCACAAAAATTCCCCACGACATTTTTTGTCCAATCAGCTATCTTGTTTAGTATATAAAACACCGGTGCGCTAATGACGTCACGCATTTGCGTTGTTCTGGTAATTAAGTTAAGCAAGCAAAACGAGTAAGCATGATGAGCGTAATGTTTGATCCTGAAACCGCAATCTATCCGTTCCCGCCTAAACCCGCACCGCTAAACCTGCACGAGAAGCAGTTTTACCGCGAGAAAATCAAGCGCTTGCTCAAAGAGCGGGATGCGGTGATGGTTGCACACTACTATACCGACCCGGAAATTCAGCAACTGGCTGAGGAGACCGGCGGTTGTATCTCTGATTCACTGGAGATGGCGCGTTTCGGCGCCAGACATTCCGCCTCAACGCTGCTGGTGGCTGGCGTACGTTTTATGGGGGAAACCGCCAAAATCCTCAGCCCTGAAAAAACCATCCTGATGCCGACATTGCATGCGGAATGCTCGCTTGATCTCGGCTGTCCGGTTGAAGAGTTCAGCGCCTTTTGCGATGCGCACCCGGATCGCACCGTGGTGGTTTACGCCAACACCTCTGCGGCCGTGAAAGCGCGTGCCGACTGGGTTGTAACCTCAAGTATTGCGGTAGAGTTAATTGAGCATCTCGACAGCCTTGGCGAGAAAATTATCTGGGCTCCGGATCGTCATCTCGGCAACTATGTACAAAAACAGACTGGTGCGGATGTGCTGTGCTGGCAGGGTGCGTGCATCGTGCATGATGAATTTAAAACGCAGGCGCTGACGCGCATGAAAGCGCTCTATCCTGATGCTGCCATCCTCGTGCATCCTGAATCGCCGCAGTCAGTCGTGAATCTGGCAGATGCAGTCGGTTCAACCAGCCAGCTTATCGCTGCGGCAAAAACACTGCCGAATAAGCAACTTATCGTCGCGACCGATCGCGGTATCTTTTACAAAATGCAGCAGGCCGTGCCGGAAAAAGAGTTACTGGAAGCGCCAACCGCAGGTGAGGGGGCGACGTGCCGCAGTTGCGCGCATTGCCCATGGATGGCGATGAACGGTCTGAAAGCTATCGCTGAAAGCCTGGAAAATGGTGGCGCGGAGCATGAAATCCACGTTGATGCCGCGCTGCGTGAAGGTGCGCTGCTGCCGCTTAACCGTATGCTCGATTTTGCGGCTACACTACGTTCTTAGTGAATAATCAATGCGTAGCAATACGCTGTGGGGAAAGAATGGATTTTTTTAGTACGCAGAACATCCTGGTGCATATCCCGATTGGCACCGGTGGGTACGATCTTTCATGGATTGAAGCCACAGGCACACTGGCCGGTTTATTGTGCATCTGGCTCGCCAGCCTTGAGAAGATCAGTAATTACGTGTTTGGTCTGATCAACGTGACGCTGTTTGCGATTATTTTCTTCCAGATCCAGCTGTATGCCAGCTTACTGCTGCAGCTGTTTTTCTTTGCCGCCAACATTTATGGCTGGTATGCTTGGTCACGGCAAACCTCGCAGAATGAAGCTGAATTACAAATCCGCTGGCTACCGTTACCCAGAGCGATGAGCTGGCTGGCGGTATGCGTGGTGGCGATTGGTTTGATGACTTTCTTTATCGATCCGGTCTTTGCATTTCTGACGAAAATTGCCGTGGCCGTCATGCAAACCTTAGGGCTGAATGTGGTCATGCCGCAATTACAGCCCGATGCGTTCCCGTTCTGGGACTCTTGCATGATGGTGCTCTCCATCGTGGCGATGATCCTGATGACGCGCAAATACGTTGAGAACTGGCTGCTGTGGGTGGTGATTAACGTGATAAGCGTGGTGATTTTCGCACTGCAGGGCGTCTGGGCGATGTCGCTGGAGTATCTGATCCTGACCTTTATCGCTCTTAACGGCAGCAGAATGTGGATTAACAGCGCGCGTGAGCGGGGCTCTCACGCGCTTTCGCATTAATGCGAGTGTGAATGGTGGTGCTCAGGCTGCGCCTCGCCCAGATGGCAGTCTGGCCCGCTACAGGGCTGGTACTCCATCTGCACTGTCGCATGTTCAATCTCATAATGATGTGCCAGAAAGTGGTGGATCTCACCCAGCAGCTTGTCATGGTCGCGCGGTGGGATCACCTGCACATGCAGCGTCATGAGCGGTTTTTCACCCACCAGCCAGACATGCACGTGGTGAACATCACGCACCTCCGGAATAGCACGTCGCAGATGTCGCTGTAGCGCGCCAATATCCATCGAGCCCGGCGCACCTTCCAGTAACTCGTTAACGCTCTCTTTCATTAGCCGCCAGGCGCTGCGTAACACCAGCGCGGACACCAGCACTGAAAGTATCGGGTCAATCGGCGTCCAGCCGGTGAACAAAATCACCAGTGCCGCAGCGATGGCACCGACAGAACCGAGTAAGTCCCCCAGCACATGCAGTGCGGCAGCGCGGACATTCAGGTTTTTCTCCTCGCTTCCCCGGTGCAGTAACCAGAATGCCAGCACGTTGGTCACAAGCCCGGCAATCGCAATCACCATCATGGTTAAGCCTGCAACGGGCTGCGGATGGGTGAAACGCTGAATCGCTTCCCAGACAATCCACACGGTAATCAGCACCAGCGCCAGCGCATTAATAAATGCTGCAAGCGTAGTCAAACGCAGCCAGCCAAACGTACGGTGAGCGCTGGGTGGCTGGCGCGCAAAGTAAACCGCTAATAACGCAAAAAGCAGCGCGGCAGCGTCCGTCAGCATATGGCCGGCATCGGCCAGCAGCGCCAGCGATCCGGAAACCAGGCCGCCGACCACTTCGATAACCATAAAAACGGCAGTAACGATAAACGCCAGCAGCAGGCGGCGGGCGTTGGCATCAGCGGGAGTGTGCGAGTGTGAATGCGCCATGGGCGGGTCGTTCCTTGTAATTATTTTAACGCCTTACATCATTACAGATTTTTCAGTTTGCGGGGGAGACTGGAGAGAAAAAAGTAAGGAGAGCCGAAGCTCTCCCTGATGATTAATGCACCGGATTTTACTGGGTTGTGCCGTCGGTTTTCTTATCGACGCTATGGTTGTTACCGCTTTCGGTTTCAACCTTTTTGTTCACATCCGGGCAGCGGCCATCTTTACACATGGTGTTTTTATGCACCTGATCTTTGCTCATATGCTGCTTAGCGCTGTGTTGAGAGGTTGAGTTGGTGTTCATGCTACCGCTGTTGATCTGGCTGTTATCCACATTGTTTGGCGCAACATTCTGTTTGGCGTCCGGTGCCGGTTGGCCTGCAGCCGCTGCGGCATTGGCATCACCGTTACTGTCGGTAGAAGAGGCTGCGTCGGCCGCGTAGGCTGCGCCACCTGCGAAAGTCAGCGTCGTCGTCAGTAAAAGTGTCGCTAATTTATTCATTTTCATCATGATGCTCCTGTTCCGGTCGTTTTTACCGCCGTTGAGGCTGGTAAAAGCAGCGCGAACGAATTATCACGCTCAGTGGTTAAAGATACCATTCATGCGCGGTATAGCAGCATAGAATAGCGATAAAATGAAAAATAGAAGTGTTAACAGTTAAAAAGTGTAGCGCTGATATCACCACTCGCTACTTTTTAACGCGATTTGGCCGCATTCCAGGAATTATCCGGCCGAAGTGTAAAATCGCGTTTACACTTCGCCGCCGACGAGATAGATTGGAAAGATTGCATTCATCAAAAAAAGTATGGCCAGACTGGAACGAACATGAATTATCAGAACGACGATTTACGTATTAAAGAGATCAATGAGTTATTACCTCCTGTAGCACTCCTTGAAAAATTCCCCGCCACTGAAACCGCCGCCAATACGGTTTCGCATGCCCGCAAAGCGATTCATAAAATCCTGCGTGGAAATGATGATCGTCTGCTGGTGGTTATCGGTCCGTGCTCCATTCACGATCCTGCGGCGGCGAAAGAGTATGCTTCGCGCCTGCTGGCTTTGCGTGAAGCGTTAAAAGACGATTTAGAAATCGTTATGCGCGTTTACTTCGAAAAACCGCGTACCACAGTGGGCTGGAAAGGGCTGATTAACGATCCGCACATGGATAACAGTTTCCAGATTAACGACGGTTTGCGTATTGCGCGTAAGCTGCTGCTGGAAATTAATGACAGCGGTTTACCGGCGGCGGGGGAGTTCCTCGATATGATCACCCCGCAATACATGGCCGATCTGATGAGCTGGGGAGCGATTGGCGCGCGTACGACGGAATCGCAGGTGCATCGCGAGCTGGCTTCCGGCCTCTCATGCCCGGTGGGGTTCAAAAACGGCACCGATGGCACCATTAAAGTCGCCATTGACGCGATTAACGCCGCAGGTGCGCCGCACTGCTTTTTATCCGTCACCAAATGGGGCCACTCCGCCATTGTAAACACCGCCGGTAACGGTGATTGCCACATCATTCTGCGCGGCGGTAAAGAGCCAAACTACAGCGCGAAACATGTCGCGGAAGTAAAAGTGGGTCTGCAGAAAGCTGGCCTGGAGCCGCAGGTGATGATCGACTTCAGCCATGCCAATTCCAGCAAGCAATTCAAGAAACAGATGGAAGTGGGCGCGGATGTGTGCCAGCAGATCGCCGGGGGTGAAAAAGCCATTATCGGTGTGATGATTGAAAGCCATCTGGTGGAAGGCAACCAGAGCCTGGAGAGCGGTGAACCGCTGGTGTACGGTAAAAGTGTTACCGACGCCTGCATCGGCTGGGACGATACCGAAACTATTTTGCGCCAGCTCGCGGCGGCAGTGAAAGCGCGACGCAGTTAACGGTTGCACAAATAAAAAAGCGTGGAATTTTCCACGCTTTTTTTATCGGCGAAAACTTACTTCGCTTTACCCTGGTTTGCTACCGCAGCAGCTTTTGCAGCGATCTCGTCTGCGTTACCCAGGTAGTAGTGTTTCAACGGTTTGAAGTTTTCGTCGAACTCGTAAACCAGCGGTACGCCAGTCGGGATGTTCAGTTCGAGGATCTCTTCTTCGCTCATGTTATCGAGGTATTTCACCAGCGCGCGCAGGGAGTTACCGTGAGCGGCGATGATCACGCGCTCACCGCTTTTCAGGCGCGGCAGAATGGTGTCGTTCCAGTAAGGGATCACGCGATCGATGGTCAGCGCCAGGCTTTCGGTCTGCGGCAGCTCGGCATCGGTCAGTTTTGCGTAGCGCGGATCGTGACCCGGGTAACGTTCATCATCTTTGGTCAGCGCCGGCGGTGTAACAGCAAAGCCACGACGCCACTGTTTAACTTGCTCGTCACCATATTTTTCAGCGGTTTCAGCTTTGTTCAGACCCTGCAACGCACCGTAATGACGCTCGTTGAGTTTCCAGCTTTTCTCTACCGGTAACCACGCCTGATCCAGCTCGTCCAGCACGTTCCACAGCGTATGGATGGCACGTTTCAGCACAGAGGTATAAGCAAAATCGAAGGTGTAGCCTTCCTCTTTCAGCAGTTTGCCTGCCGCTTTTGCTTCGCCAACGCCTTTTTCGGACAGATCAACATCGTACCAACCGGTGAAGCGGTTTTCGTTGTTCCACTGGCTTTCGCCATGACGAACCAGAACCAGCTTAGTAACAGCCATACACTTACTCCTGTGAGCCTGATTGAATGATAACAATTCTCATTATATTGCCGTGAAGGTGCTCCCGGCAACGGTTACCCATAACCATAGCGAAAATAGCCGCCGAGTGTAAGGTGCTTGTGAATCAGGGGTTATGGTTTTGTCGATAAGTGGCGCATATTTCAGCAAAACGGGTAAAAAAAGCCCTCCGGCAGGAGGGCGGGGGGATTACTGCGCAATAAAGTGGTATTCCGTCAGGCTGACATAAACGTCGCCAGGCAGTAAGAAGCAGTCCGGCTGCGGGAAATCCGGACGGTTCGGGCTGTCGGGCAAAAACTCGCTCTCCAGCGCCAGGCCCTGCCACGCGTCATAGGTTTTGCCGCCGCGCGCAGGCGTTCCTTCCAGATAATTACCGGAATAGAACTGGAGCGCAGGCGCGCTGGTATATACCGTCATTTGCAGCTGTTTGTCCGCCGACCACAACTGCGCGGCGGGCTGGCTGACGTCGCCTTTTGCCTGCAATAAAAACGCATGGTCGTAACCTTTCACCACGCGCTGATCGTCCTCAGCCAGAAAATCCTGCGCCACGGTTTTCGGGGTACGGAAATCAAAACTGGTCCGCTCAACGTCTTTTAACCCGTCTGTCGGAATGCCCATCTCATCGACCGGTAGATAAGCATCCGCGAGCAGTTGCAACGTGTGGTTGCGGACATCCGACTGCTCACCATCAAGGTTAAAATAAGCGTGGTTAGTCAGGTTGATCGGGCACGGTTTGTCAGTCGTTGCCCGGTATTCAATGGCGAGCCGGTTATCGTCGCCGAGGCGGAAATGCGCCCGGGTATGAACGTTACCCGGGAATCCCTGGTCGCCATCCGCTGAATTCAGGACAAAGACCACTTCGTTATCATTTTGCCGCTCTATCAACCAGCGCCGTTTATCGAACCCTTCCGGGCCGCCATGCAGCTGGTTTTCACCCTGGCTTGGCGTCAACGTATAGGTGTGGCCATCCAGCGTGAAGCGGCTTTTGGCAATACGGTTGGCGTAACGGCCGACCGACGCGCCGAGATACGCTGTCTGTTGCAGGTAGTGTTCCGGTGTGGCGCAGCCCAGCAGCGCTTCACGCACGGAACCATCTTTTAACGGTACGCGCGCAGATAACAGCGTCGCGCCCCAGTCCATCAATGTCACCACCATCCCGGCGCTATTGCGCAGGGTGATCAGGCGAAAGGGCAGCCCGTCCGGGGCTGCTGCAGAAGCTTCGTTTAGCACTGTCCTGCTCCCTGTGAAGGTTTGCAAACATAGAAGGTTTCTTTGATACCGGTTTTCGCTTCGTACTGGCTCTCAACAGCCTTTTTGACTGCCGGTACGAGGTTTTCTGGCATCAGCGCGACGATGCAACCGCCGAAACCGCCGCCGGTCATGCGCACGCCGCCCTGGTCACCAATGGTCGCTTTGACAATCTCAACCAGCGTATCGATCTGCGGGACGGTAATTTCAAAATCATCACGCATTGATGCGTGTGATTCTGCCATCAGCACGCCCATGCGTTGCAGATCGCCTTTCTCCAGCGCAGCCGCGGCTTCCACGGTACGGGTGTTTTCGGTCAGCACGTGGCGCACGCGTTTGGCGACCAGCGGATCCAGCTCATGCGCCACCGCATTGAACTGATCAATGCTGACATCGCGCAGCGCTTTTTGCTGGAAGAAGCGCGCGCCGGTTTCGCACTGCTCGCGGCGCGTGTTGTACTCGCTGCCAACCAGGGTGCGTTTAAAGTTACTGTTAATGATGACGATCGCCACGCCTTCCGGCATCGACACCGCTTTGGTGCCCAGCGAACGGCAATCGATCAGCAGCGCGCTGCCTTTTTTGCCCAGCGCCGAGATAAGCTGATCCATGATGCCGCAGTTACAGCCGACAAACTGGTTTTCCGCTTCCTGACCATTGAGGGCAATTTGCGCGCCATCCAGCGGCAGATGATAAAGCTGCTGGAACACCGTACCGACCGCCACTTCCAGCGAGGCAGAAGAACTCAGGCCCGCACCCTGTGGCACATTGCCGCTGATAACCAGATCCGCGCCGCCAAAACTGGCATCGCGTTTTTGCAGGTGTTTTACCACGCCGCGCACGTAGTTCGACCACTGCTGGCTGTCGTGGGTCACAATAGGCGCATCCAGCGAGAACTCATCGCTCTGGTTGTCATAATCGGCGGCAATCACCCGAACGATGCGGTCCGTACGCGGTGCGCAGCTGATCACCGTCTGGTAATCAATGGCGCACGGTAGAACAAAACCGTCGTTATAGTCGGTGTGTTCGCCAATCAGGTTCACACGACCCGGTGCCTGAATTGTGTGGGTGGCAGGGTAGCCGAATTTTTCAGCAAACAGGGATTGTGTGTTCTCTTTCAGACTCATTGTTATTCTCCGGATTCGCGAAAATGGATATCACTGACCGCGCGCAGACGTTCGGCGGCTTGCTCCGCCGTCAGGTCACGCTGGGTTTCGGCCAGCATTTCATAGCCGACCATAAATTTACGCACCGTGGCGGAGCGCAGCAGCGGCGGGTAGAAATGCGCGTGCAGTTGCCAGTGGTCATTCTCTTCGCCGTTAAATGGCGCGCCGTGCCAGCCCATCGAGTAGGGGAACGAGCACTGGAACAGGTTGTCATAACGGCTGGTCAGTTTTTTCAATGCCAGCGCTAAATCGCGGCGCTGTTCATCGCTTAAATCAGTGATGCGCTGTACCTGCGCTTTCGGCAGCAGCAAGGTTTCAAACGGCCACGCCGCCCAGTAAGGAACGACTGCCAGCCAGTGCTCCGTTTCCACCACCGTACGGCTGCCATCGTTCAGCTCGCGCTTTACGTAGTCCAGCAACATCGGGGAGTGATACCGGGCGAAATAGTCGCGTTGCAGGCGGTCTTCACGATCCACTTCATTCGGCAGGAAGCTGTTGGCCCAGACTTGCCCGTGTGGATGCGGGTTGGAACAACCCATCGCCGCGCCTTTATTTTCAAACACCTGTACCCACGGGTACTGCTGGCCCAGCTCAGTGGTTTGCTGTTGCCAGGTTTTCACCACCGCTTCCAGCGCATCCACGCTCAGTTCCGGCAGCGTTTTGCTGTGATCCGGCGAGAAACAAATCACCCGGCTGGTGCCGCGCGCACTTTGGCTGCGCATCAGCGGATCGTCGCTTACCGGCGCGTCTGGCGTATCGGTCATCAACGCGGCGAAGTCGTTGGTGAACACATAAGTGCTGGTGTAATCCGGATTTTTATCCCCGGTTACGCGGGTATTGCCCGGGCAGAGGAAACAGTCCGGATCGTGCGCCGGCAGGGTTTGTTTCGCAGGCGTCTCTTGCGCCCCTTGCCAGGGGCGTTTTGCGCGGTGCGGAGAAACCAGGATCCACTGGCCGGTCAGCGGGTTATAACGGCGATGCGGGTGATCGACCGGATTAAATTGCGTCATTACCATTCCTTTAATCGGGATAGCCCTGCGGGTGGCGTGACTGCCAGCGCCAGGTATCTTCTGCCATTTCGTCAAGCGTACGGGTTACGCGCCAGTTCAGCTCTTTATCCGCTTTGCTGGCATCGGCCCAGTAAGCCGGGAGATCGCCCTCGCGGCGCGGCGCATAGTGCCAGGCCACCGGTTTACCGCAGGCTTTACTGAAGGCGTTCACCACATCCAGCACGCTGCTGCCGACGCCCGCGCCGAGGTTATAAATATGCACGCCCGGTTTGCCGGCCAGTTGTTGCATGGCCGCAACATGCCCGTCCGCCAGATCCATCACATGGATGTAATCCCGCACGCCAGTGCCGTCTGGCGTCGGGTAATCACTGCCGAAAATTGCCAGTGAATCGCGGCGGCCAACCGCAACCTGGGCGATATACGGCATCAGGTTGTTCGGGATGCCCTGCGGATCTTCGCCCATATCGCCTGACGGATGGGCGCCAACCGGGTTGAAATAGCGCAGCAGCGCAATGCTCCACTCCGGCTGCGCTTTTTGCAGGTCGGTGAGGATCTGTTCCACCATCAGCTTGCTTTTACCATAGGGACTTTGCGGCGTGCCGGTCGGAAAGCTTTCCACGTAAGGGATTTTCGGCTGGTCGCCGTAAACGGTGGCGGAGGAGCTGAAAATGAAGTTTTTAACATTTGCGGCGCGCATCGCGTTAATCAGGCGCAGCGTGCCGTTGACGTTGTTGTCGTAATACTCCAGCGGCTTTGCCACGGATTCGCCAACGGCTTTCAGCCCGGCGAAATGAATCACCGCTTCAATGGCATGATCGTGCAGGATCTCTGCGAGCAGCGCTTCATCGCGAATGTCGCCTTCAACGAACAGCGCGGCTTTTCCGCCAAAGCGCTCAATCTCATTGAGCACGCTGCGCTTACTGTTACAGAGATTGTCGAGAATGATAACGTCGTGGCCGTTTTGCAGCAGTTGGACGCAGGTATGACTTCCAATGTAACCGCTACCACCTGTAACCAGAACTCGCATATTTCCCTCCATAAAGCATTTGATATGAACAAACCTTAGCATAACAGAGAGGTGAAAACTGTGACATGGGATAAATTAGTGGAATCGTTTACACTCAATTTTCTGCCAGCCGGTTTGTGGGGTAAACGCCAGAAAAACCCCGCAATAGCGGGGTTCGTCCGACGCAAGTAAAAAGTCTTAAAAATGGTGTCACTGCGGTGCAGCAACGCAGGCGGCGTCAGCGAAAGCCGGATAACGCCTCGTGGAGGTTATAAGTCATCAGGGAGAGCCAGGCAATCAGCCCGAAGTACAAAAGCGTATATTCCAGACGTTTGCCAGGGGTCAGCGTGTCGAGATTCGGTTGATCATGGCGCCGTGCCCAGATTTGTGATGCCGCGAGAAAGCACACCAGCAGCAACAGCGGGCTCGGGTGAAGATAAAAGAAACCCAGCAGTACGGGAATGCCCAGATACCAGATCTTGCGCGAGATGGCGACGGTAATGCGCCCGCCATCCAGCGGCGGCACGGGGATCAGGTTAAACAGGTTAAGCACAAAGCCTGAATAGGCCACCGCCATCAATAGCGAACTGTGGAAATACTCCGCCAGATAGTAGCAACCGAGGGCGGCAAGCGAGCCGAGCAGCGGGCCGGCAATGCCGACCCAGGCTTCGGTTTCCGCATCTGGCAGTTCATCTTTCAACGTGATCCAGGCACCCACGAAGGGGATAAACATCGGTAATCCCGTCGCTAAACCACGTTGACGCGCCGCCAGATAGTGTCCCAGCTCATGGCAAAACAGCAGCACCACAAACCCTGTCGCATAAAGCCAGCCGAAGGCGAGCGCATAGGTAGCGATCGACAGCAGCATGGTGGCCCCGGAAAGGAAAAACTTCCCGAGGCTGGCCCCTTTAAGCAGCAGCAAGAGCATGCTCATGGCTTACTCGGCTTTTTTGCGAAACAGCATTTTTTTCACACCCATGCCGAACGCCGCCACGGCGATCAGGCCAAGTTTCCAGAACTTCAGCAGCGTCACGCCGATAAGCGCCAGCAGGCCCAGTTTTTTCGCCGCCAGGCCGCCAATCAGCGCCGCCAGGCCATATTCGGCAATCTTGTCGGTAGAAGCATTAAAGTCGCTGTATTTTTTGCCGTCGTTAAAGGTCACGGCGTTAAGTAACGTTTTGGCGAGCGGTTTTTCCTGCTCAACGGTGCCGCGATCGGTTACCAGGTTTAACGACAGATAACCTTCACGACCCAGCAGATAGGTGTTGTAGTTAACCCCTTGTTCTTTTTCCGGCACATTGCTGCCAATATCGCGGATTGCCGCAGACCAAATCAGGCGATGCGTGGTCGCCTCGTAGGTGGGTTTTTCTACCCAACCCAACACTTCAATTGGCGGGATGCCTTTTTCACTACGCTCTTTATTGCCGGCTTTGGTGCCCTCCTGCAAATTACTCAGCAGTTCGTCGGCGTCCCAGTCTTTAGCATCGTCATCTTTGATATAACCGGCATTGGCATATTCAATGGAAACAAAGCCCGAAATATCATTGCTAAATACCAGCCCATAAAAAGAGTTGTTATCAACATGGTTGCCCAGCGCCCGCATAAATACCGCTGCCTGCTGCGATGGAATATAAGCGAAACCTTCAGGCAGGTTCAGAATCGCCTGATTACCGAGATCAATTTTATGCGGGCCGTGAATACTGGCACGCTGCATATTTTCAACGGCTTGCTTTAATTGTGCTTCCTGACCGGAGGCGGGTGTTTGCGCATTCTCATCGGCGACAGCGGCACTGCCGAAACCCAGTAACAGCGCCGCAGCCAGAGAAATGGCGCGGGTCATGCGGAGGAATTGATTCATCATAGTCCCGTAATTTTTTACCCGGCGTCCATCGACGGGCTTTTTTCTTGCCATAACAAAAACTGGCCGCCGACAATTTTATGTTGCCAACTGACCAGTCAGAGATCGTTATTATGTTGCTTATTTAAAGCGGGGCTATTACATCATATCCGGCGAAATGGAACCATCCCCCTAATTATTGTGGTGTAAGTTGATAACGATATCCGTCACCCTCTGGTACAAATTCAAGCCGGTGGGTAATACAAGCGGGCGCGTCTCCGGCGTGGTGCGAAACAAATAACAACTGGGTTTCACCTTCGCTAATTAATACATCAACAAAGCGGCGAATAAGCTGGCGGTTTAAAGGATCAAGACCCTGTAACGGTTCATCAAGAATGAGCAGCGTTGGATGCTTGACCAGCGCACGCACAATCAGCGCCAGCCGCTGCTGACCCCAGGAGAGGCTATTAAACGGTGCGTCGGCGGTGCGCGCATCGAAACCTAAAATATCCAGCCAGCGCTGTGCCAGTTTGTGCTGCTTATCCGAAACGGCCTGGTAAATACCAATCGAGTCGAAATAGCCAGAGAGGATCACATTGCGTACGTTGGTGCTGACGCGGTAATCCAGATGCAGGCTGCTGCTGACATAGCCAATATGCTTTTTGATATCCCAGATGGTTTCACCGCTGCCGCGACGACGGCCAAACAGGGTCAAATCGTTGCTGTAGCCCTGCGGATGATCGCCGGTTATCAGGCTTAATAGTGTCGATTTGCCCGCGCCGTTCGGGCCGACGATCTGCCAGTGCTCGCCGGGCTTTACCGTCCATGAAAGGTGATCGATGATTGGCCGGTCGTTATAAGAGACGACGCCATCGTTCAGCACGATAAGCGGCGCGTCTGCGTTTAATGTTTCGCGCGCCGGGGGCGCATCCGGTTCCGGCAACGTGATACCGGATAATTTTTCGCTGTGGGCTAACTGGGCGATCAACGCTTGTTGCAGCAGGGCTGCTTTTTCTCCGGTTTCTGTGAGCGAGCAATCCACCAGAACCCCGGCGTGTTGTATGAAGTCCGGGATCTCATCAAAGCGGTTCAGCACCAGCACCAGCGTAAAGCCGTCAGCATTGAGGCGCGCGAGCAGTTCTGCCAGTTGCTGGCGTGAATGGACGTCAAGCCCGTCGAAAGGCTCGTCAAGGATCAGTAACTCCGGTTCGGCCATCAGGGCCTGGCAGAGCAGCGTTTTCCGGGTTTCGCCGGTCGAGAGGTATTTAAAGCGTCTCTCCAGCAGATGCGAGATGCCAAACTGCGTCGCCAGTTGTGCGCAGCGCTGCGCGTCTTGCACTTCATCCTGAATGATCTCGGCGGTGGTACGCCCGGTATCCTCTTCATCGGGGCTGAGCATATCGGTGTTATTGCGCTGCCACTCGTCGATGACCAGCTTTTGCAACTGCTCAAAAGAGAGGCGGGTGAGGCGGGTAAACTGGCACTGGCGTTCACCTTTCAGTAAGGTCAATTCCCCCGCCAGCGCGCGAGCCAGCGCTGACTTGCCGCTGCCATTCGCGCCGACAAAAGCCCAGCTTTCGCCAGCGCGTAGCGCTAAGTGTTCAATGTGCAGCGTGCGGGTGTCGCTAAGACGAAACGTGCCTTGCGAAATTTGCAATGATGACATTATGTATCCCATTTTTTGCAGCGTAGAAACTCAGGGATACGTGCAATGAGCTATCTTGTCAATGCGATTAGCATAACGTGGCGATAATCACGCGATCGGCATTAAAATATGCGGTCACTTCGCTCTGTTCCTGCAAATTATCTATCTCTTGGGTCGGCACGGTGGCGCAGAGCAACTGGCCGTCAGGCAGCGTCATCAGCACCTCACTTTGCTGCTCGCCGCGCTCAATATGGCTGATGCGCCCGGTAAGCTGGTTATCGGCCTGCGCGGCGCGTTTGGCATCCTGCGTAATGCTTACCCACGGCGCTTTCAGCAGCACCAGCACCTCTTTGCCTTCGTCGAGGCCCAGGCGTTCGCCGCTTTGCGCGGTAATAGCGACTTTGAGGCGGGTTTCACCGTCTGCCAGCAGCACGTCGACATGTTGCTGCACGTGGTCGTGGTCGCGCGCGGTAATGGTGCCAAACCACTGATTGCGGGCGCTGGTCTGCAACGAGAAACGCGAAATCGCCGCCAGCAGGCTGTTTAAAGGCAGGGCGTCATCATCACTCAGCACGTCAAACGCTTTTTGCTGGATTTGCGCCAGCAGTTCGTAAAGCTCAATCAAACGCTGCCCGTAGCGCGTCACCACCGCGCCGCCACCGCCTTTGCCGCCGGTCGCGCGGTCAACCAGCGTCTGTTCGCTGAGTTGGTTCATCTCATTAATGGCATCCCAGGCGCTTTTATAACTGATACCGGCGTTCTTCGCGCCCTGGCTGATAGATCCGGTTTCAACAATCTGCTTGAGCAGAGAAATACGGCGCGGATCAGCAAAAAGGCGCTGCTGGAGTTTGAGTGTGAGGAGAATTTCAGCCTGCATTACGCAATGTCCTGGCAAAAGAACTATTGTGAAGGAAAACCGTCACTACGCCTAGCCTGATGCCGGTGAATGCGCATAACGCTGCGAGGCCAATCGCACAAAAGGCGAGTGTTTATCACCTGAATCAGGCTAGAATGCCTCGTTCACAATTTCTGGAGACGACTATGTTTGAGTTGTTGAAAAGCCTGGTGTTTGCCGTCGTCATGGTGCCTGTCGTGATGGCGATTATCCTGGGGCTGATTTATGGTCTGGGTGAAGTGTTTAACGTGTTTTCTGGCGTCGGTCGCCGCGACCAAAGCCGTCAGCAACGCTGATCCTCTCTTGCAAACGCCCGCTTTCGCGGGCGTTTATCTGTCAGATATTCAAGATCTCGTTACTTCCTGCCGATATATTTATATAGGTTGCTAATTCTTGATGGGTATTACCTAACCGCCGGGAAACTCTGGTAATATCGTTATGTTTTTACGTATATAACGACACTCACAGGAGTTCCAGATGGCACGTACATGGTTACGCCTTTTTGCCGCGGCGACATTAACGCTCTCCGTTGCCGGGCATGCGCTGGCGGATGAAGGTAAAATTACCGTTTTTGCAGCAGCATCACTGACTAACGCAATGCAGGATATTGCGGCGGCCTATAAAAAAGAGAAAAACGTTGAGGTGGTCTCCTCGTTTGCTTCTTCTTCTACTCTGGCGCGCCAGATTGAAGCAGCAGCGCCAGCGGATCTGTTTATTTCAGCCGATCAGAAATGGATGGATTACGCGGTAGATAAAAAAGCTATCGATACCGCAACCCGCGCAACACTGCTCGGTAACAGCCTGGTGGTTGTGGCACCCAAAAACAGTGCGCAGGGCGATATCGTTATTAATGCTAAAACCGACTGGAACAGTCTGCTGAAAGGCGGGCGTCTGGCCGTTGGTGACCCGGAACATGTTCCGGCGGGGATTTATGCCAAAGAAGCGTTGACCAAACTGGGCGCATGGGAAACCCTGTCGCCGAAGCTGGCTCCGGCGGAAGATGTGCGCGGTGCGCTGGCGCTGGTGGAGCGCAGCGAAGCGCCGCTTGGCATTGTCTACGGCTCGGACGCGGTTGCCAGTAAAGGGGTGAAAGTGGTCGGGACCTTCCCGGAAGATTCACACCAAAAAGTTGAGTACCCGCTGGCTATTATCGACGGCCATAAAAACGCGACGGTAACGGCGTTTTATGACTATCTGAAAGGCCCGCAGGCTTCTGAAATCTTTAAACGTTACGGATTTACTACGCACGAATGATATTGACGGATCCCGAATGGCAGGCGGTATTGCTGAGCCTGAAAGTCTCATCCCTGGCAGTGGTTTTCAGTTTGCCGTTTGGGATCTTTTTTGCCTGGCTGCTGGTGCGCTGCACGTTTCCGGGCAAAGCGCTGCTCGACAGTGTGCTGCACCTGCCGCTGGTGCTGCCGCCGGTGGTAGTGGGGTATTTATTGCTGGTGGCGATGGGGCGGCGCGGTTTCATTGGTCAGTGGTTGTATGACTGGTTTGGTATCACCTTTGCCTTTAGCTGGCGCGGCGCGGTGCTGGCCGCAGCGGTGATGTCGTTCCCGCTGATGGTGCGCGCTATCCGTCTGGCGCTGGAGGGCGTAGATACCAAACTGGAGCAGGCAGCCCGCACGTTAGGTGCCGGGCGCTGGCGCGTTTTTCTCACCATTACGTTACCGCTTACTTTGCCGGGAATTATCGTTGGCACGGTGCTGGCCTTTGCCCGTTCACTGGGTGAATTTGGCGCGACGATCACCTTTGTTTCCAATATTCCGGGCGAAACCCGCACCATTCCCTCTGCAATGTACACCCTGATTCAGACGCCCGGCGGTGAAGGCGCGGCGGCGCGGTTATGTATTATCTCGATAGTGCTGGCACTGGTTTCGCTGTTGGTTTCCGAATGGCTGGCCCGTATTAGCCGCGAAAGGACAGGGAGGTAAGTTATGCTGGAACTCAATTTCACCCAGACACTGGGTACGCATCGCTTACGCATTGCTGAAACGCTGCCCGCCAGCGGCATCACCGCGATTTTTGGCGTTTCGGGCGCCGGGAAAACCTCGTTGATCAACGCGATTGGTGGCCTGACACACCCACAGCAAGGGCGGATAGCGCTGAATAATCGCGTGCTGTTTGATACCGAAAGCAAAATTTGCCTGCCGCCGGAGAAGCGGCGTGTCGGCTATGTTTTCCAGGACGCGCGACTGTTTCCGCATTACAAAGTGCGCGGCAATCTGCGTTACGGCATGGCCAAATCCATGGCTGGTCAGTTCGACAAACTGGTGGCGTTACTCGGTATTGAACCGTTGCTGGATCGTTTACCCGGTGGGCTTTCCGGCGGCGAAAAGCAGCGTGTGGCGATTGGCCGTGCGCTGTTAACCGCGCCGGAATTGCTGCTGCTGGATGAACCGCTGGCGTCGCTGGATATTCCTCGTAAGCGCGAGCTGCTGCCGTACCTGCAACGGCTGGCGCGGGAGATCAATATTCCGATGCTGTACGTCAGCCACTCCCTGGATGAAATCCTGCATCTGGCAGATAAAGTGATGGTGCTGGAGGCGGGAGAAGTGAAAGCCTTCGGCAGCCTGGAGGATGTCTGGGGCAGCCGCGTGATGAACCCGTGGTTACCGGCGGAGCAGCAAAGTAGCGTGTTGAAAGTGGTGGTGCTGGAGCACCATCCGCACTATGCGATGACGGCGCTGGCGCTTGGCGATCAGCATATTTGGGTTAACAAGGTCGACCTTCCGCTGCAAAGCGCGCTGCGGATCCGTATTCAGGCGACAGATGTTTCGCTGGTGCTGCAGCCGCCGATGAATACCAGTATCCGTAATATTCTGCGTGCGAAAGTGGCGCAATGTTTTGATATCGACGGCCAGGTGGAAGTGCAACTGGAAGTAGGCAGCCGCACCCTGTGGGCGCGCATCAGTCCGTGGGCCAGAGATGAGCTGGCCGTGAAGCCGGGTCAGTGGTTATATGCGCAAATCAAAAGCGTGTCGATAACCGCGTGATCGCCGGATGCGCCGCCTGCGATGCATTGTGGGCGGTCATCAGCCCGCGCCCGGTATTAGCCCCTGACGCAGGGGCATAAGCTTTTCACCCGGCGAACCGGGCAGGGGTTTACAGCAGTTCTTTGTAGATAAATTGCGCAATGCTGTCGACGGTGTTGTCGCCAATCACCACGTTAGCATGGGCTTTTACCGCGTCATCGGCATTGCCCATCGCCACGCCGACACCAGCGGCTTCCAGCATGCTGATATCGTTATAGTTATCACCAAACGCCACCACGTCCTTCATCGATAGCCCCTGTGACGCCACCCATTCGCTCAGACGTTTGCCTTTGCTGTTGCCCGCGCGGGCGATATCGACCTGATCATGCCATGACCATTCGCACTCCAGCCCCAGCGTTTGCTCCACGTGCTGGGCAAAATTTTTCAGTTTCTGCGTGTCGGTATCGGTGAGCGCAAATTTCCAGATAGCCTCTACCTCCTGTGCCACTGTGCGCAGGGAAGCCACTTGCCGAAAGACCGGGCGCTGCTCTGGCGGCAACTGTTGCGCCCAGGTGTTGGTGCGCTCAACATGGCCGGTTGGCTTTTCATACAGCATGGCGTTGTCGACATACATCAGACCGTGAACCGCGTGCTCATCAAGCAGTGTGATCAACTGCTGCGCCTGAGAAACCGATAACGGATCGGCGCTTAACACTTTTTTTGCATGATAATCATACAAATAAGTGCCATTACAACAAATTGCAGGTGTATCCAGCGCCAGTGCCTGATAAAAAGGGTGGATGGCAACATGATGCCGACCTGTCACGATAATCAGTTGATGACCGGCGGCTTTTGCGCGAGCCAGCGCTTCAAGGGATGAGGGCAGAAGCGTTTTTTTCGGGGTCAGTAGCGTACCGTCTAAATCCAGTGCAATCACGCGCGAAGTCATATCGTATTCCGTGGTCGATGTTGAAATTCAAATGTCCGGGGATGGTACACCGGGTCACCGGCTGCGCAAAATCTCCGGGTAAAATTCAGCATCAACCAACAAAAGCAGCTATCCTGGTTACTTAATGCAAAAAAGAATTAGAGGAGAGGAGCGTTCATGAAACAAACCGTTTATACCGCCAGCCCGGAAAGTCAGCAGATCCACGTCTGGCGCCTGAACTCTGAAGGTAGCCTGACGCTTGTCCAGGTGGTGGATGTGCCCGGCCAGGTGCAGCCGATGGTTGTCAGCCCGGATAAACGTTACCTCTATGTCGGGGTTCGCCCTGAATTTCGCGTTATCGCGTATCGTATCGCGCCGGATGATGGCGCCCTGACTTTCGCGGCGGAATCGCCGCTGCCGGGCAGCCCGACGCATATCTCAACCGATCGCAGCGGGCGCTTCCTGTTCAGCGCGTCCTACAACGCGGGCAGTGTGAGCGTCGTCCGTCTGGACGATGGCCTGCCGACCGGGACGGTTGACGTGGTGGAAGGGCTGGAAGGGTGCCACTCGGCGAATATCTCTCCGGACAACCGCACTCTGTGGACACCGGCACTGAAACAGGATCGCATCTGCCTGTTTACGCTGGCCGATGACGGCAATCTGACGGCGCAGGAGCCAGCGGAGGTCACCACCGTTGAGGGCGCTGGCCCGCGTCATATGGTGTTTCATCCGAACCAGCGTTTTGCCTACTGCGTCAATGAACTCAACGGTTCAGTCGATGTCTGGCAGCTCAGCGATGCGCACGGCAACATCGAGTGTGTGCAGACGCTGGATATGATGCCTGCGGATTTCAGCGACACGCGCTGGGCGGCGGATATTCATATCACGCCGGATGGTCGCCATCTTTATACCTGCGACCGTACCGCCAGCATTATCACCGTGTTCAGCGTTTCGGAAGATGGTAGCGTGCTGGCGATCGAAGGCTTCCAGCCAACGGAAACGCAGCCGCGCGGCTTCAATATTGATAATCGCGGTCAATACCTGATTGCCGCCGGGCAGAAATCGCACCACATTGCGGTGTACGAGATCAGCGGCGAGCAAGGGTTGCTGACCGAGAAATCCCGCTATGCGGTAGGTCAGGGGCCAATGTGGGTGGTGGTTAACGCGTTCTGATGCTGCATGTCGCGCATAAAAAAACCTCGCTACGGCGAGGTTTTTTCTTATCAGGAGCGGCTTATTTTTTCGGCATCGCCACAACCTGGCTACCAACGCCGCGGTTGTTGAACTCCCACATGCGGTTGAACTGCGGGTTGTTCAGCTCGCGCTGCACGTTGCCTTTATCGTCAACGGTTCCGGTGTTACCGGCATAAGCACGGCCGGAAACAGCGGCATCGGCCCACGGTTTCGCCACGTTAAAGCCTTCGTTGATTACGCTATCGCGGATCACCACCTGGCCGTTGGTGTTGCCATCAACATCCAGTGAACGGCCGAGCTGTGCCACACCGTTACCGGCGGCGTTAAAGCGGCTGTTGACGGCGAGGAAACCGTAATACAGGTTAGACAGGGTGGCTGGTGCGAACACATAACCTTCCTGCTGGGTGCGCGAGTTCACTACGCGGAAGTCGGTGTTATCAAACACCACCGCGCCGCGACCGGCCACGATATCGACATCGCCTTCAAGATAGCTGTTGGTCACCAGCGTACGGGTCTGGCGATCGGTACGCAGGGTGTTATCCACGCCGCTGTTGGTAACAAAGAAGGTGTTCTGGCGACCCAGAATATTGACGTTGTTGATCTGCACTTTATCGCCATCGCTGCGCAGCGCCACCGCCTGGTGGTTACCCGCGTCAACGCTGTCACCCAGCGTATTTTCAATGGTCAGGTTTTGCAGTTGCAGGCCGTTATTCTGTGACCAGAAGACCGCAGAACACATTACGCCGACAGTTGCGGTACGTTTGCTCTGGCAGTTATCGAACATATACCATGCCGGTTTGCCCGGCATGTATTTGCCCGACGGATTGACCAGACGACGCCAGCTGTTCGGGTCCATTTCGGCATCAATAGCCTGTTTGATTTTCACATCCAGCGCTTTCTCGCCGGTACCGTAAATGGTCACGCTGCCGGACGCGGCAGGCACATAAACCGTACCTTCATATTCACCTGGCATCACCGCGATGTACTGACGATCGCTGGCGTGTTTGTTGATTGCCGCGTCTACCGCTGCCTGAATGGTGGTATGTGTCACACCCGGCGTACCGGCCGGGCCGACCACGAAGTTCGCTTTTTCCGGCAGACGGATGGCGACCGGTTTCCATGCCGCGTTATCCGGCGTCATGGCGGTAAAATAGCGGTCCGCTACAAAGTTTTTCGCTTCACCTGCGCTGAGGATCGGGCGCGCGGCGGTGCCAGGCGCTTTCTGTTCAGACGGACGTTCCGCCGGCGGGGTTGAGCTACAGGCGGTCAGTGTCACGCCAAAAGCGAGCGCCAGCGCCAGACGGGAAACCGATGATGTGTTCAAGGGGAGCTCCAGACTATGCAAAAGTTGAAAGAGGACTTCAAAGCCTGCTTTTTTATACTAAGTTGAGCGAAACGGGAAGCCGATTTGTACAATCGGCTGTAAATCCCTTCTTTTTAGCTAAAAAGGGCAGTAATTGAGGCGCTGGATAGCGTATGGAAATGGACGTTAAAACCGACCATCGCGCCGCTGGCATTTTCATCGACCTCAATGCGCTCTACGTCCAGCGCATAGACGGTAAAGATATAACGGTGCGTTTCGCCTTTCGGCGGTGCGGCGCCGCCGTAACCGGCTTTGCCGAAATCGGTGCGTGTCTGCACTGCGCCATCCGGCAATGCCGCCAGACCGGAACCGGCGCCTTGCGGCAGCACGCGCGTATCGGCGGGAAGGTTCGCCACCACCCAATGCCACCAGCCGGAGCCG
Organism: Kosakonia sp. SOY2; assembly: GCF_027109175.1. Lineage (NCBI taxonomy): Bacteria > Pseudomonadati > Pseudomonadota > Gammaproteobacteria > Enterobacterales > Enterobacteriaceae > Kosakonia > Kosakonia sp. SOY2. The sequence goes on along the minus strand of NZ_JAPVXH010000001.1, from coordinate 2,118,004 downwards.
GTCGGTGCATCCGGATCGTAGCAGGTCACAACAAAACTTTTGGTGCCGGCAGGAACCTCATCCCACGCCAGATGCGGGGAGATATTATCGCCGTCGTAGCCCATACCGTTGAACACCTGGCGATGCGGCAGCTTTTCGCCGTCGCGTAAATCATGGCTGACCAACTTCATATGCACTCCTTCTGCTTTTCATGCGTGCCGGGAAGTGTAGCCGATCCCCGGCAAAACCTCAGGCAAAAAGGTCATCGCGCAACACGGCGGCATTGACGGCGCGGGTCAGACGGGAGAGCTGCTCCGGGGTGATGATATAGGGCGGCATCAGGTAGATAAGCCGGCCAAACGGGCGTACCCATACGCCTTGTTCAACAAAGAAGCGTTGTAGCGCCGCCATATTAACTGGCGAACGGGTTTCCACCACGCCGATGGCTCCCAGCACTCGCACATCGGCGACATTGGCCGCTTCGCGCGCGGGTGCCAGCTCCGCGTTTAACTGCGCTTCAATCGCCGACACCTGAGCTTGCCATGCACCTTGTTGCAATATGGTCAGGCTGGCGTTGGCTGCCGCGCAGGCCAGCGGGTTGCCCATAAACGTTGGCCCGTGCATAAAGCAGCCTGCTTCACCGTTGCTGATGGTCTCTGCCACGTTGCGCGTGGCGAGCGTTGCCGAAAGCGTCATTGTGCCGCCGGTCAGCGCTTTGCCAAGACACAGAATGTCCGGGGCGATCCCGGCATGTTCGCAGGCAAACAGCTTGCCGGTGCGACCAAAACCGGTGGCGATTTCGTCGGCAATCAACAGAATGCCTTCCCGGTCGCACATCCTGCGCACTCGCTTAAGCCACTCCGGGTGATAGATACGCATGCCGCCCGCGCCCTGAACAATAGGTTCGAGGATCACTGCTGCTATTTCGTGGCGATGCGCTGCCATCAGGCGTGCGAAGGCCACCATGTCACGCTCGTCCCATTCGCCGTCAAAGCGGCTTTGCGGCGCGGGCGCAAACAGGTTTTCCGGCAAATAGCCTTTCCACAGGCTGTGCATGGAGTTATCCGGATCGCAGACCGACATCGCGCCAAACGTGTCGCCGTGATAGCCGTTACGGAAGGTGAGAAAACGCTGTCGCGGCTCGCCTTTCGCCTGCCAGTATTGCAGCGCCATCTTCATTGCCACTTCCACCGCCACGGAGCCGGAGTCGGCCAGAAAGACGCACTCCAGCGCTTCCGGCGTCATCGCCACCAGCTTGCGGCACAGGTCAATCGCTGGCGGGTGAGTGATGCCGCCAAACATCACGTGGGATACCGCGTCGATTTGCGCTTTCATCGCCGCGTTAATCTCCGGGTGCCCGTAGCCGTGAATTGCCGCCCACCAGGAGGACATACCGTCAATCAGATGTTCGCCGCTGCTGAGTATCAGCTCGCAACCTTGTGCGGACTGCACCGGGTAAACCGGCAGCGGGGAGGTCATGGAGGTGTAAGGGTGCCAGATATGTCGCGCGTCAAAGGCGAGATCGTCCAGGGTCATAATCGACTTGTAAACCAAATTAAAAAGTTTTAGGTTTACGAGTCTACACCGAATAACGATTTTACAACACCCTTTGGAGATGCCCGATGGCTCACCACGCACGCTGGACAATGTCGCAAGTGACCGCGCTATTTGAAAAACCCCTCCTTGAACTGCTGTTTGAAGCGCAGCAGGTCCACCGCCAGCATTTCGATCCGCGCCAGGTTCAGGTCAGCACCTTGCTGTCGATTAAAACCGGTGCCTGCCCGGAAGATTGCAAATACTGCCCGCAGAGCGCGCGGTATAAAACCGGGCTGGAGTCCGAACGGTTAATGGAAGTTGAACAGGTGCTGGAATCCGCCCGCCAGGCGAAACGCGCGGGATCGACGCGTTTCTGCATGGGCGCGGCGTGGAAAAACCCGCACGATCGCGATATGCCCTACCTCGAAAAAATGGTCGAAGGGGTAAAAGCGCTGGGGCTGGAAGCCTGCATGACGCTTGGCACGCTCAACGAAAATCAGGCTCAACGCCTGGCTTCAGCGGGTCTGGATTACTACAACCACAACCTTGATACCTCGCCGGAGTTTTACGGCAATATCATCACCACGCGCACCTATCAGGAGCGCCTCGATACGCTGGATAAAGTGCGCGACGCGGGCATCAAAGTTTGCTCCGGCGGCATTGTCGGTCTTGGTGAAACGGTTAACGATCGCGCCGGTCTGTTATTGCAACTGGCGAACCTGCCAACACCGCCGGAAAGCGTGCCGATCAATATGCTGGTCAAAGTAAAAGGGACGCCGCTGGCGGATAACGAGGACGTCGACGCCTTTGACTTTATCCGCACCATTGCGGTTGCGCGCATCATGATGCCGACCTCGCATGTGCGTCTTTCTGCCGGACGCGAGCAAATGAACGAGCAGACTCAGGCGATGTGCTTTATGGCCGGGGCGAACTCCATTTTCTACGGCTGCAAACTGCTTACCACGCCGAACCCGGAAGAGGATAAAGATCTGCAACTGTTCCGTAAGCTCGGCCTGAACCCGCAGCAGACGGCGGTGCTGAACGGCGACAACGAGCAACAGCAGCAGCTTGAGCAACAGTTGTTACACGCCGATACCGACCAGTATTACAACGCGGCAGCCGTATGAGCTGGCAACAGCGTATTGATGCCGCTCTGGATGAGCGTCGCGCGGCAGATGCGCTGCGCACAAGGCGTGCCGTCTCGCAGGGCGCGGGGCGCTGGCTCACACTTGGCGAGCAGCGCTTTTGCAACTTCTCCAGTAATGATTACCTCGGTTTAAGCCAACATCCTGCCGTGATCCGCGCCTGGCAACAGGGCGCGGAACGTTATGGCGTGGGTAGCGGTGGCTCCGGTCATGTCAGCGGCTACACCACCGCGCATCGGGAACTGGAGGAGGCGCTGGCCGACTGGCTTGGTTACTCGCGCGCGTTGCTGTTTATCTCTGGTTTTGCCGCTAATCAGGCGGTCATTGCTGCGCTGACGGGCAAAGAGGACAGGATTGTCGCTGACAAATTAAGCCACGCATCACTGCTGGAAGCCGCCAGCCACAGCCCGGCGCAGCTGCGGCGTTTCGCGCATAACGATATCGGGCAACTGACCACGCTGCTGGCAAAACCGCTTGCCGGGCAGCAACTGGTGGTGACCGAGGGCGTCTTCAGCATGGATGGCGACAGTGCACCGCTGGTGGCGGTTGCTGATGCCACGCGGGAAGCGCGGGCCTGGTTGATGGTGGATGATGCCCACGGCATTGGCGTGGTGGGCGAGCAGGGGCGCGGCAGTTGTCACCTGCAGGGCATCAAGCCGCACGTGCTGGTGGTGACCTTCGGCAAAGGCTTTGGCGTCAGTGGTGCGGCGGTGTTGTGCAGTGACACGGTGGCGGATTACCTGCTGCAATTTGCCCGCCACCTGATTTACAGCACCTCGATGCCTCCCGCACAGGCGGTGGCGCTTGGCGCGGCATTGCAGGTTATTCGTAGCGACGAGGGGAAAGCGCGGCGTGAAAAACTGGCGGCGCTGATTGCCCATTTTCGTCACAGTGTGGCATATGAATCCGTCACGATGACGGATTCCACCAGCGCAATCCAGCCACTGATTGTGGGTGAAAATAGCCGCGCATTGCGGCTGGCTGAACGCTTGCGTCAGCGCGGCTGTTGGGTGACAGCGATTCGCCCGCCCACCGTACCGCCGGGCACGGCGCGGTTACGCCTGACGCTGACAGCAGAGCACCAGTTCGATGATATCGACCGTTTGCTGGAGGCTTTGCATGACGGTGAATAAACAGGCGGTCGCCGCTGCTTTTGGCCGCGCGGCACACAGTTATACTCAGCACGACGAATTGCAGCGCCGGAGCGCCGATCTGCTGTTATCTAAGTTGGGCGCTGTTACGCCTGCTCAGGTGCTGGACGCCGGTTGTGGACCCGGCGCAATGAGCCGCTACTGGCGCGGGCAGGGCGGTGAGGTAACGGCGTTGGATCTCTCGGCGAATATGCTCGATGAGGCGCGCCGTCAGCACAGCGCGCAGCGCTATGTCAGAGGCGATATTGAAGCCATGCCGCTGGCGGATGCGCAATTTTCACTGGTCTGGAGCAACCTGGCGGTGCAGTGGTGTGATGATTTGCGCCAGGCTGTCGGGGAGTTGTATCGCGTGACTCAACCCGGCGGTTGTGTTGCTTTTACGACACTGGTCGCGGCATCACTGCCGGAGCTGAACCAGGCGTGGCGCGCGATTGACGACCATCCGCACGCCAACCGTTTTTTAACCTTGCCAGCCATCGGGCAGGCTTTGCGTGGCTGGCGGCTGCGCAGTGGCGTCGAGACGATAACCTTGCACTTTGACGATGCCACTGCGGCGCTGCGTTCGCTAAAAGGTATTGGCGCAACACATTTACACGCGGGCAGGCAGCAGGGGCTGACACGCGGCAAACTGCAACGCTTGCAGCTGGCCTGGCCGCAACAGCAGGGCAAATGCCCGCTGACTTATCATCTTTTTTGGGGAGTGATCGCCCGTGATTGAACGCTATTTTGTGACCGGTACGGATACGGAAGTCGGGAAAACTGTCGCCAGCTGCGCGCTTTTGCAGGCAGCAAATCTGCGTGGTTTACGCAGTGCGGGTTATAAACCGGTGGCTTCCGGGAGTGAGATGACCGCAGACGGATTACGCAACAGCGATGCGCTGGCGCTGCAACACCACAGCAGCCTGCCGATGGCGTATAAGACAGTCAATCCGTATACCTTCGCAGAACCCACATCACCGCATATTGTGAGTGCCGATGTGGGTGAACCCATTGATGCGCAGGTGATGTCCGCCGGGCTGCGCGCGCTGGAAACACAGGCGGAGTGGCTATTGGTGGAAGGGGCGGGGGGCTGGTTTACGCCGCTTTCAGAGACGCTCACTTTCGCCGACTGGGTGGTGCAGGAGCAGTTGCCGGTGATTCTGGTCGTTGGCGTAAAACTTGGCTGTATCAACCATGCCATGTTAACCGCACAAGCGGTGCGTCAGGCGGGGTTACGGCTGGCGGGCTGGATTGCTAACGATGTGGTGCAGCCGGGCAGGCGACACCCGGAGTATCTGGCAACGCTTCGGCGCGTGATGCAGGCTCCGCTGATTGGCGAAATTCCCTGGTTTGCCCACGCACCGGAAAAAGAAAAAACGGGTCATTATCTTGATCTCAGTGTCCTGACTCCGGTGTCATCCACTTTGAGAGCAGTGGATCATCAAGCAGTTTAACGTCGCCCTGCGCGACATTGCGCCCGCGGTGCAGCAGGCAGAAACGGTCGGCGACCCGGCGAATAAATGATAAGTGCTGTTCAGCCAGCAAAATGGTCATGCCAAACTCCTGGTTGAGCCGCACGATCAAATTGCCCAGTTTATGAATAAAAGCCTGCCCCAGACCGCGCGTTGGCTCATCCAGGATCAACAGCCGTGGGTGCGTAACCAGCGCCCGCGCCATCGCCAGTTGTTGCTGGTTATCTTCTGACAACTCCGCGCCACGTACCTGGCGCAGTTCATACAGTTCAGGGAACAAATCGTAAATATCCCGCCGCACTGCGCTGCCCGGTTCACTGCCGGCGCGCATCGCGACGTGCAGATTTTCCTCAATGGTGAGTTGCGAAAAAATCCGCCTGTCCTGCGGCACATAGCTGATGCCGATGGCGCTGCGGTGTTCGGCTTGCAAAGAGAGCAAGTCGCGCGGCGGTGCGCCCGCTTCCTGCCAAATCATGCTGCCGCTTTCAATGGGTAAATAGCCGGTGATGCAATTCACCAGTGTCGTCTTGCCCATGCCTGGCAACCCAATAACTGATGTGCAGACCCCGGGGGATAAATCGAGGTCGACATTCCACAATGTATGCTGATTACCGTAATACTGGTTTACTGCCCGTAAGCTCAACATTGTCCGCTCCTTGTTTCGGCTCTGATGACTTTGATGATTCTGCAAAAGGCTTGCCAGAACATAAAAAAGGCTTTTTTTTCGGATGCTGCTGAGAAAAGTGGCTTTTAAAACGTGAGGAGGGAAGAAGCCAGGTAAAAATTCTGCACTTTGCCAGTGCTTGCAGTGTTGAGTTGTGGTGCAGCAATGGCTGGATCTGTGAGAACGATCTCATGCGGATCCTGCGTTTCGTTTGCCGATAATTATCAAAAAGAAAAGATAAAAAATTTTTAGCGGCGCCCGCCTGGGACAAAATGGGATTTGGCGGGAAGGCGAGGTATCCGGCCTGGCGGCAGTTATCCACTATTCCTGTGGATAACCTTGTGTATTAGAGTTAGAAAACATGCGGCAAGCGAGAGAGGACGCGGGTTGCGCCTGAATTGGTGTTAAACACGTCTTTTTAAGATTATTTTTAATAATCAAAAGGTTATATAAAAGCAATGCCTGTAAGAAAAGTGTCACCCGCTGCCACAAAACTTTCAAAGGCTCGCTTGACAAATGTTAAAAGAGGAAAAATTTTGGGGATAACCTGAAAGGGTTAGTGTTTTATCTTGTCCGCGCTGAAATTTGAGGGGAGAAGCGGTGCCCTAACGGGGAGTAGTACAGATTGCCTGTTTCGCTACTGTTTTTTCATCCAGTGTTATTTATTGGCAAAAGTGAACAGGGTGAGTAAAATGTGTTACCTGCCCGCTCATTCCTTCATCAGGTAGCCGTTCATGAGTAAACCGTTCAAACTGAATTCCGCTTTTCGTCCTTCCGGCGATCAGCCTGAAGCTATCCGCCGCCTCAAGGAAGGTCTGGAAGACGGCCTGGCGCACCAGACGCTGCTCGGGGTGACGGGTTCAGGGAAGACATTCACCGTCGCCAATGTGATTGCCGATCTCCAGCGCCCGACAATGGTGCTGGCACCGAACAAAACGCTGGCCGCGCAGCTGTATGGTGAAATGAAAGAGTTCTTCCCGGAGAACGCGGTCGAGTATTTCGTCTCTTACTACGACTACTACCAGCCGGAAGCGTATGTGCCAAGTTCTGACACTTTTATCGAAAAAGATGCCTCGGTGAACGAGCATATCGAGCAGATGCGTCTGTCAGCGACGAAGGCGCTGCTGGAGCGTCGCGATGTGATTGTGGTGGCCTCTGTTTCCGCCATCTATGGTCTGGGCGATCCGGATCTCTACCTGAAAATGATGCTGCACCTGACTAAGGGCATGATCATCGATCAACGCGCGATCCTGCGTCGTCTGGCGGAGCTGCAATATACCCGCAACGATCAGGCGTTCCAGCGCGGCACTTTTCGCGTACGCGGCGAAGTTATCGATGTCTTCCCGGCGGAATCTGATGATCTGGCGCTGCGTATCGAATTATTCGATGAAGAAGTTGAGCGCCTGTCGCTGTTCGATCCCCTGACCGGCCATATTGAGTCGGGCATCCAGCGCTTCACCATCTACCCAAAAACGCACTATGTGACGCCGCGCGAGCGGATCGTGCAGGCGATGGAGGAGATCAAAGTTGAACTGGCGGAACGTCGTAAAACGCTGCTGGAAAACAATAAACTGCTGGAAGAGCAGCGGCTCAGCCAGCGTACGCAGTTCGATCTGGAGATGATGAACGAGCTGGGCTACTGCTCGGGGATTGAAAACTACTCGCGCTATCTTTCCGGGCGCGGGCCGGGCGAGCCGCCGCCGACGCTGTTCGACTACCTGCCAGCCGATGGTCTGCTGGTAATCGATGAATCCCACGTGACCATTCCACAGATCGGCGGGATGTATCGCGGCGACCGTGCGCGTAAAGAGACGCTGGTGGAGTACGGTTTCCGCCTGCCGTCGGCGCTGGATAACCGACCGTTAAAATTTGAAGAGTTTGAAGCGCTGGCACCGCAGTCAATTTATGTTTCGGCGACGCCGGGCAATTACGAGCTGGAGAAATCGGGCAGCGAAGTGATTGATCAGGTGGTGCGCCCGACGGGGCTGCTCGATCCGGTAATTGAAGTGCGTCCGGTGGCGACTCAGGTGGACGATTTGCTCTCTGAAATTCGCCAGCGCGCCGCGATTAACGAACGTGTTCTGGTGACGACGCTGACCAAACGCATGGCGGAAGATCTCACCGAATATCTGGAAGAGCATGGCGAGCGGGTGCGTTATCTGCACTCGGATATCGACACCGTTGAACGTATGGAGATTATCCGCGATTTGCGCCTTGGCGAGTTCGATGTGCTGGTCGGTATCAACTTGCTGCGTGAGGGGCTGGATATGCCGGAAGTCTCGCTGGTGGCGATTCTGGATGCCGACAAAGAGGGCTTCCTGCGTTCTGAGCGCTCACTTATCCAGACGATTGGCCGTGCCGCACGTAACATCAACGGTAAAGCGATTCTGTATGGCGACAAGATCACACCGTCGATGGTGAAAGCGATTGGCGAAACCGAGCGTCGTCGTGAGAAACAGCAGCGCTATAACGAAGAACACGGTATTACGCCACAGGGTCTGAACAAGAAAGTGGTGGATATTCTGGCGCTTGGCGAAGGGCTGGCGAAGACGCGTGCGAAAGGCCGTGGTAAAACGCGCACGCCTGCGCAGGTGGAAGCGGCTGAACTGGCGCTCTCGCCGAAAGCGCTGCAGCAGAAAATCCACGAACTGGAAGGTCAGATGATGCAGCATGCGCAAAATCTGGAGTTCGAAGAAGCGGCGAAAGTACGCGACCAGTTGCACCAGTTGCGCGATCTGTTTATTGCCGCATCCTGAAATCCGTGCGATGACATGCCAGCACAAAATAACAAAAAAGAGAGCCTGTCCGGGCTCTCTTAATGTTGGCTTAACCTACGCCTGACACACTGCCCACCGGTATTCTGGAGGGCAATCTGATGCAACAATTTAAGGTTCGTGAGTTTTTCGCTGTCGCTTTCGCGCTGGCGTTAGTGATTGTTTTTGCCCGTCTGTGGGTGCTGACCTACTGATTTATGCCTGGCGGGCGCCGGGGAGAAATTTTACCCACGCCCGTACGCCAGATTGCGTCAGCCGGTTGTGTAAAAAGAACTGCGCGTCATGCAGTTGCGCGATACGCGACACAATGCTTAATCCCAGGCCCGCGCCGCCATAGCGGCTGTCCATACGCACGAAGGCTTTACTGAGCTCTCCGCTGCGACTTTCATCAATGCCCGGCCCTTCATCTTCCACCGCCAGTACCGGTGCGGCAGCGTTTTCGATACGTACGGTAATGGCCGATCCTGTCGGGCTATAGCGGTGGGCGTTTTCCACCAGGTTTCTCACCAGCAGCCGCAGCAGCGTGGCGTCACCGGCAACCGCAATGTCCCTTTCTGGCTCTGCAATTTCCAGCGTCTGTTCGCGCGCGGTCAGCATCTGTTCCAGTTCACTGCGCATGGGTTGCACCACATCCTGCAACAGCATCACCTGCTGGTAACTCCCTGCGGAGAAAGACTGCCCGACGCGCGCCAGCAGTAATAGCTGGGCAATGTTTTCCGTCATTTGCTCAAGGCGCTGCACCAGCGGGTCGACGTTGATACCGCTGGTTTTCGCCATCAATTCCAGATGCAGACGTAACCCCGCCAGCGGCGTGCGCAGCTCATGGGCAACGTCGGCGGTAAACAGCCGCTCCCTGTCGAGGGTTAGCGTCAGGCGGGAGACCAGCTCGTTAATCGATGAGGTAACCGCTTCCACTTCGCTGACGCTGTTGTTGAGCGTGATGGGTTGCAGGTTGTTCGGTGTGCGTTTATTCAGCTCTTCCTGCAGCTCAAGCAGCGGACGGGTAATGGCTTTCACCGCCTGCATACAGAGCAGCAACGCCAGCCCGATGATCAACAGGCTTGGCACCAGCAGGCTAGCCACTGCTTCGCGGACTTCATGCTCGATATGTTTGCGGTTGTTGTGATTATGAATGGCTGCCTGCACCAGCAGCTGGATTTGCTCTTCGCTTTCATGCCACAGCCAGAACACGCTGACCAACTGGCAAAACACCAGAATGCCACCGATGGTGAGTAACAAACGGCGGCGCATGCTCCAGCGCCTGAAATTGAAGAGCGCCATTAATCAGCTCCGTTCCTGCGGTTGTACCAGCATGTAGCCAAACCCGCGCACGGTACGGATACGCGATTTACCGATTTTGTCGCGTAAATTATGGATATGCACTTCCAGCGTATTTGTCGACGGTTCGTTATCCCAGTTGTAAATATCGTTATAGAGGATCTCCCGGTGTACCGGGCTTTCGGCTTTCAGCATCAGGCGCGATAGCAGGGCGTACTCTTTTGGCGTCAGCTCCAGCAACTGGTTATCCAGCCATGCCTGGCGGCGGGTCACATTCAGCGTCAGATTACCGTGGCTGATTTCGTTATCGCCCTGATTATTATGACGGCGCAGCAGCGCGCGAATGCGGGCGTTCAGCTCGTCCAGCGCAAAGGGTTTGACCAGGTAGTCGTCTGCACCGGTATCCAGCCCAGCCACGCGATCTTCAAGCGTATCGCGGGCGGTGAGGATCAATACCGGCAACGTATATTTTTCGCGGCGCAGCCGGGTGAGCAGATGCAAACCGTCTTCATCCGGCAGACCCAAATCGAGCACCAGCAGGCTGTAATGGCCGTTTGCCAGACACAGCGCAGCTTCATGCGCGGTAGAGACGCCATCGCAGGCGTACCCTTCGCTTTGCATCGCCAGAATCAACCCCTGCAACAGCAGAGCATCATCTTCAACCACCAGAATCTTCATTTCAACTGCCCCCGGCACGCGGTTAAAAGATCGTCTTCAGCACGGTACTCTTTCGTGCTGACACCCAGTATACCCAACATCGTCGGGAAGAGGTTGTCCTGTGAAACTGCCTTCTCCCGCGCATTTTTTTGCAGACACTGACTGTTCACGCCATAACGCGTTTGATACTCCTGCGACAGCCAAATCAGCAGCGGAACATGTTTTTGTGTTTCCGGCGCAATGGAGTACGGCAGGCCGTGCAAGTAAACACCATTTTCGCCAAGCGACTCACCGTGATCGGAGAGATAAACCAGGCTGGTGGTGAATTTATCCTGCTTCGATTGCAGCAATTTTATTGCTTTATCAACAATATAATCGACGTACAAAATAGTGTTGTCGTAGGTATTAATCAGCTGCTGCTGTGAGCAGGTCTGAATTTCATTGGTATCGCAGGTCGGCGTAAATTTACGGAACTGCGCCGGGTAGCGGTTGTAATACGTCGGCCCGTGGCTGCCGATGGTGTGTAATACAATCACCCCGTCACCCTGCAATTTATCGATATAACTGGCGAGATCGTGGAATAGGATCTCATCCTGGCATTCGCCTTTAATACAGTAATCCGGCAAGTTTAATTGCGTCATATCCTGATGCGGAACACGATCGCATGCGCCTTTACAGCCACCGTCGTTCTCATTCCACAGCACGTTAATTCCCGCACGTTGGATAATATCCAGCAACCCTTCCTGATGCGCCGCCAGTTGATCGTCATAATGGGCGCGTGTCATACCGGAGAACATGCACGGTACGGAGACGGCGGTCGCCGTCCCACAGGAAGCGGTGTTCTGAAAGTAAATAACATTATCCTGTTTTAACAACGGGTTGGTTTCACGCTCATAACCACCGAGTGAAAAGTTCGCCGCACGCGAAGTTTCACCCAGCACCAGAATCGTGAGGTTTTTGTGCGGACCGCGCTGCATTTCCGGGCGTTGACGCGCATCTTCGCCAATTCTCACCAGCGGCAAATTGGCGGTGCGGTTATGGGAATACCACGACAGTGAAGCCGTAATGGAGTTTGACGGGCTGAGTGTTTTCACCAGCTCTTTATTATTGCGAAACAGCGAGGCGTAATCTTTATAAAACAGCAGCGCCACCGCCACGATAACCAGCACAGAAATAATAATGCTGGCAACGCGCAACATTACGCTGCGTAACGCGGAGCGGGCGGGTTTTATTTTAATCCACCAGGCGATAACCACGGCCAGAATGCCGGTCAGCAGCAGCGTCAGCACCAGTTTAGTCGACAGCAGGGCGAAACTTTCCGCCGGCGTGGTGTCGAGAATATTGGTGATCATTGAACGGTCGATAATAATGCCAAACGTCGAAATGAAATACTGCGCCGCCGAACTCACCAGCACAAAGAGTGAGATAACCAGGCGATCAAGACGCACAAATGACGCCAGAGACAACACAATATTAATGACACTGAAAGCAACCAGTGGCATGGAGAGGAAAACCAGCCAGCTATGCAATGAGTTCACCGGCAATAAAGTGAATGCCTGGTGATAAAACGCAATATTCAGGCCCAGCGCAATATAAGCGGCGAAGAGCAGAAGAAAATGGAGGCGGCTTAAGGTTGGCCGACGAAGGTGAAGCATACGCATACTCGGATCCTGCAATGAAAGTAGCGCTATGCTGACAGCCGATTTTTAAGACAACCTTAAGAAATTAAGCAAAGCACTGGCGGGAGAAAAAATTCCCGCCGTACGCTTCTTAACCCAAATGTTGCACCGCTTTTTCCAGCGCGACGCGCAGCAGATGCCGGTCATGGCGGTAAGGAATATCGCTGGCTTCCAGCACTTCCTGAATAATTAACCGATCGCTAACGGCTTGCGTGTCGACTTTCGGGCCAACAATAGCGGCATCGATAATTTTTTTACCGACGTACTGCTCCATAATCGCCAGTTTATCTGCCAGCGTCAGGCTGGCGGCGGCCGGGCTGAGTTCTTTACCAAGGTTGCCAATGTAAACGACCGGCGCGGGTGTACGGCGTAACGCCTGCGCCAGATCGTCGAGCAGCAGCAGCGGCAGCAGGCTGGTGTAAAAGCTGCCTGGGCCGATGATAATCAAATCCGCTTCTGCGATTGCCTGTACTGCTTCGCGAGTGGCATGCACCTTCGGAAACAGCATTAACTCCTGGATTGGCGCGTGAAGCTGGTCAATGTTGACCTCGCCATAAACCTGATGCCCTTCACTGTCTGTCGCCATTAAATCGACGGGTTGCTCAGACATCGGGATCAAAAATGCGTCCACCTTTAATAAATTGCGAATTAAATTGATCGCTTCCAGAGGCCGCACACTCAGGTGATCGAGCGCCTTTAACATTAAATTTCCGAGGTTATGCCCGGAAAGTTCGCCGTTACCGCTAAAACGGTACTCAAACATCGCCGACGCCACGCTCGGTTCCGTGATGAGCTGGTTTAAACAATTACGCATATCGCCCCAGGCTATTCCGCCTTCAGAGCGGCGAATACGCCCGGTTGAGCCGCCATTATCGGTGGTGGTGACAATGCCGGTAAGTCGCGATCCCAACGAGGCAAGCGAAGACATCACACGCCCGAGGCCATGCCCGCCGCCGAGGGCGACAACACGATCCAGGTCTGCAAGTGTGCGATTACGCATAATGGTTCCTTATGAAAATTTACCGCGCTACGTTAGCCTAAATACCACCAAAAGACGATGCCGCGCAGGAAGGAAAATGACACATATCAAAGCAAAAAGGCGATTTTCGCGTACTCTGTAGCGAAAGTGCATGATCATGCCGCTATGTATCTGTTTATATAGCGATGATCGTGATAGCGAAAGCCCGACGTTCGCGCTACTATCGCTTAAGCAATTTTAGCGTTACTGACAAAACATACACTCAAGCCTAAGCAACCTAACTCTCACGACATGGTGCTTTGGCCGTAGCAAAACCGAACGGTTCTGCTGCCAGGGTGCAGAAAGAAATGACTGCATCTCCCGTACTTGGAAAGGTGTACATGGCCTCACAACTTACCGATGCGTTCGCGCGTAAGTTCTATTACTTGCGTTTGTCGATCACCGATGTGTGCAATTTCCGTTGCACTTACTGTCTGCCCGACGGCTATAAGCCGAGCGGCGTCAACAATAATGGCTTCCTGAGCGTCGAAGAAATTCGCCGGGTGACGCGCGCGTTTAGCGCGATGGGCACGGAGAAAGTGCGCCTGACCGGCGGGGAGCCCTCCCTGCGCCGTGATTTTACCGACATCATTGCGGCGGTGCGTGAAAACAGCGCTATCCGACAAATCGCCGTCACTACCAATGGCTACCGCCTTGCACGTGACGCGGCCCAGTGGCGCGAGGCGGGGCTTACCGCCATCAACGTCAGCGTCGACAGTCTCGATGCGCGGCAATTTCACGCCATTACCGGGCAGGATAAATTCCGTCAGGTGATGGACGGTATCGATGCCGCCTTCAGCGCCGGGTTTGCTAAAGTCAAAGTCAACACCGTGCTGATGCGCGATGTGAACCATCATCAGCTCGACACCTTTCTGGCGTGGATAAAATCGCGTCCCATCCAGCTACGCTTTATTGAACTGATGGAAACCGGCGAGGGCAGCGAGCTTTTTCGCAACCACCATATATCCGGCATGGTGCTGCGCGATGAGCTACTTAAACGTGGCTGGATCCACCAGTTGCGCCAGCGCAGCGACGGCCCGGCACAGGTTTTCTGCCACCCGGATTACGAGGGGGAGATCGGCCTTATCATGCCGTATGAAAAAGATTTCTGCGCCAGTTGCAACCGTCTGCGCGTCTCCTCGACCGGTAAACTGCATCTGTGCCTGTTTGGCGATGGCGGCGTGAATCTGCGCGATCTGCTGCAAGACGATGCGCAGCAGGCGATGCTTGAACAGCGTATTGCGGTGGCGTTAACGCACAAAAAGCAGACGCACTTCCTGCATCAGGGCAATACAGGCATTACGCAAAACCTTTCATACATCGGCGGTTAAACCGCAAGGAGAATGACATGAGCCAGGTCAGCGCTGAGTTTATCCCGGTCAGGCTAGCTATTTTGACGGTCTCCAGCCGTCGCGGTGAAGAAGACGATACATCCGGTCACTGGCTGCGCGACGCCGCGCATGAAGCCGGTCATCAACTGGTCGATAAAGCCATCGTCAAAGAGAACCGTTACGCCATTCGCGCCCAGGTTTCCGCGTGGATCGCAAGCGATGATGTGCAAGTCGTGTTGATCACCGGCGGCACCGGTTTGACGGAAGGCGACCAGGTGCCGGAAGCGTTATTGCCGCTGTTCGACCGCGAAGTCGAAGGGTTTGGCGAAGTGTTCCGCATGCTCTCGTTTGAAGAGATTGGCACCGCCACGCTGCAATCCCGCGCTGTCGCCGGTATAGCGAATAAGACGTTGATTTTTGCCATGCCCGGTTCGACCAAAGCCTGCCGCACCGCATGGGACAATATTATTGCGCCGCAGCTGGATGCGCGTACGCGCCCGTGTAATTTCTATCCCCATCTTAAGAAATAAGTTATGTCACAACTGACCCATATTAACGCCGACGGCGAAGCGCATATGGTGGATGTCTCCGCCAAAGCGGAAACCGTCCGTGAAGCGCGCGCTGAAGCGTTTGTCACCATGCTGCCGCAAACGCTGGCGATGATCGTCGACGGTAGCCACCATAAAGGCGATGTCTTTGCCACTGCGCGTATCGCCGGGATCCAGGCGGCGAAACGCACCTGGGAGCTGATCCCCCTGTGCCACCCGCTATTGTTGAGCAAAGTCGAAGTGCAGTTGCAGGCCGAGCCGGAACATAATCGCGTACGTATCGAAGCCGTATGCCGCCTGAGCGGCAAAACCGGTGTGGAGATGGAAGCGCTGACCGCCGCTTCGGTGGCCGCGTTAACTATTTACGATATGTGCAAAGCGGTACAAAAAGATATGGTGATTGGCCCGGTGCGCCTGCTGGCGAAAAGCGGCGGCAAATCGGGTGATTTCAGGGCGGATAGCAATGAATAAAGTCCTTTTTTTCGCGCAGGTGCGCGAACTGGTCGGCTGCGACAGCACCACCATTGAAACGTCTTTTAGCTCTGTGGAAGCGCTGCGCCAGCATCTGGCTGCGCAGGGCGAGCGCTGGGCGCTGGCGCTGGAAGAGGGCAAATTGCTGGCGGCGGTGAATCAGACGCTGGTCAGTTTTGACCATCCGTTGCAAAGCGGCGATGAAGTCGCTTTCTTCCCGCCGGTCACCGGGGGCTGAAATGAGCGAAACGCGAATTTGCGTCGATCATGCGACGTTCAGCGTCGGCGATGAATACGCCTGGCTGGCGGCATGCGATGAAGACGGCGCGGTAGTGACGTTTACCGGTAAAGTGCGCAATCACAATTTAGGTGACAGCGTCAGTGCGTTAACGCTGGAGCACTATCCGGGTATGACGGAAAAATCGCTGGCGGAGATCGTTGATGAAGCGCGCAGCCGTTGGCCGCTCGGGCGTGTCACCGTATATCACCGTGTGGGCGAATTGTGGCCGGGCGACGAAATTGTCTTTGTTGGTGTGGCCAGCGCGCACCGCAGCAGCGCGTTTGACGCCGGGCAATTCATTATGGATTACCTGAAAACCCGCGCGCCGTTCTGGAAACGAGAGGCGACGCCGGAAGGCGATCGCTGGGTGGAAGCCCGCGACAGCGACCAGCAGGCGGCGAAACGTTGGTAATCCGTTGAGCAGGGATGTGTTAACCTTAAAAGGCTAACCCATCAATCTGGAGTGATTATGGACCGTTTCCCTCGTTCTGATTCAATTGTTCAGCACAGCCGTACCGGCTTACAAACGTATATGGCGCAGGTATATGGCTGGATGACCTGCGGCCTGCTGCTGACGGCGTTTGTCGCCTGGTACGCCGCGCGCAGCGAAGCTGTCAGAGCTCTTATCTTTTCCAGCCAGATAACCTTCTTTGGCCTGGTGATTGCGCAACTGGCGGTGGTGTTTGTGCTCTCCGGGCTGATTCATAAGCTGAGCGCCGGGCTGGCAACCACGCTGTTTATGCTCTATTCGGCGCTAACCGGGCTAACGATTTCCAGTATTTTGCTGGTCTACACCGCGCAATCTATTGCCGCCACCTTTGTCGTCACCGCCGGGATGTTTGGCGCGATGAGCCTGTATGGTTACACCACCAAACGCGATCTCAGCGGCCTCGGCAGCATGCTGTTTATGGGGCTGATTGGTATTCTGCTGGCCTCACTGGTCAACTTCTGGCTGAAAAGTGAAGCGCTGATGTGGGCAGTAACTTATATCGGGGTGGTTATTTTCGTTGGTCTGACCGCCTACGACACGCAGAAGCTGAAAAATATCGGTCAGCAAATCGATGTTCGCGACGCGTCGCAGCTGCGTAAATCCTCCATTCTCGGCGCGCTGACGCTGTACCTCGACTTCATCAACCTGTTCCTGATGCTGTTGCGTATTTTCGGCAACCGCCGTTAATATCCCGCTTCACGATCCCGGCATTTGCCGGGATTTTTTTGCCTTGCGGACAGCCGCTATTCAGGGAGGAACCCGGTGAAACCCTTTGGCTGGATCCAGCCTGCACAGGTCGCGCCTGCAGAGCTGATGGTCAATATTTGCTTATGGCTGGCGGCAGGAATGGCGCTGAGTATCGCCACGGCCTGGCTGGTGCTGGATGTCATGGCGATCCGCGCGTTTACCGAACACAGCGCGATTATTGTGCTGCTGGTGATCCTCTGGTTTGTCGCCGCCCTGGTGCTCAACGTTCTTTTTGACCGCTTCAATACCTGGCTGGCGTTAGCCGGTCTGGCGCTGATGAGTATCCTCTCGGGCTTGTTGCTCGCCAGCCTGTTTCCGCTCGCCGGGATTATCGTCCATCTGGCGATTACCGGCGGCATGTATCTGCTTGGCGCAGCGATTGCCCATTTTGCCGGTTCATCCCTGCGCGGCAGCGGTTACTACTGGCTGATGGCGCTGGCGGGTCTGTTGCTGGCGATAGCCGTAAACAGCCTGCGTCACAGCGGTCTGTTACTGTGGTTCGGTAGCATAATGGCGGTGCTGTTCTTTAGCGCCGTGAGCGCATACAAAAGCAAGTCCATCGCCGTAAGCGCCTGTGAGCTCTACGCCCGCGAATTTACCACCGTGCAGAGCAGTGCGATCCGTGGCGCACTGGCTATCTGGCTTGGGGTCATCACCGCGTTTTTCAGAACGCTGGAACTGCTGTCGTATCTCTTACCTGGCACCAGCTCGCGCTAAAAACTTACTGCTGCGCCATCGCTTTTTCGTTTTTCGCCCGCAGCTTTTTCGCCCGGCTCTCCAGTAACAGGTAGCAAACCAGCGCCAGCAGCAGCGGCAGGAAGTAGTAAAGTACGCGGTAGGCGAGCAGGGCGGCGATAATCATGCCTTGTGAAACGTGCTCGCTGGCGAGCAGGGCGATGAACACCGCTTCGAGCACGCCGATCCCCGCCGGAATATGCACAATCACACCTGCGATACTGCTGACCAGCAACACGCCAAGCACGAAGAAGAAATCGGCCTGCATGCCCATCAACAGCCAGATAATAGCCCCCATGGCAATCCAGTTGGCGCTGGAAATAGCCAACTGCGCAACGGCAAATTTCCACGATGGCAGCACCAGCTTGTGGCCTTTAATCGTCAGATGACGGCGTTTGGCGAATGCGCAGCCCCACAGGTAAACCGCGATCACCAGCAGCAACACCACGCCGACAATGCGTAACGTCGTGTCGTCGATATACCAGTGCGCCGGGATCTGCACCACGCCGAAGGTAAATATCACCCCGCCGAGCAAAATGTAGCCCAGCCAGTTGGTGGTAATACTCAGTGAGAAAATGCGGGTAATCGTGCTCCCCGGCAGGCCAAGACGTGAGTAAAGCCGGTAGCGCATACCGATGCCGCCCACCCACGTGCTGAGCGTCAGGTTAAAGGCATAACAGATAAACGACACCAGCATCACCTGGCGTTTTGCCAGCTTGTGCCCGCAGTAAGCACGGCCGAGCAAATCATAGCAGCCGTATAGCAGGTAGCTGATTACCACCAGTGCGACGGCGCTCAGCAGCGCGGTGCGGTTATAGTCGCGAATGACTTTCCAGACATCATCCCAGTTCACTTTTTGTGCATACAGCACCAGCAGTACCACAACAGCAATAAAGAACAGGACCGTGAGTACTCTTTTCGCCAGCCGCCAGCGCGGATGTGAGCGTGATGTCATGGTTTCACCCCTGAGTGCTGCGCTTCAGTCCGATCCTGGGTTTCGATTTCGGGCTGAACGGGCGGCTCCACCTCGGCCAGCCTTGGCGTATGCGCCGGTAGCCAGCCGACCATCGCCGGGAAGTGGCGTAAAAAGTGGAACACCACCACGCTTTTTCCGAGGTTCCACCACGTTCGTTTCGGCGCCATGGACTCATTTACCCGCACGCAGTCGTTATTAATCAGCCCCTGCAAATTGTCGCGTAGCGTCTGGTTAAACACGCGGTCATGAATAATCAGATTGGCTTCAAGGTTGAGCGACAGGCTCAGCGGATCAAGATTGCTGGAGCCGATAGTGGCCCAGTGATCGTCCATCAGCGCCACTTTGCCATGCAGCGGGCGGCGGCGATATTCATACACCTGGACACCACCTTTCAGCAGATAGTTATAAAGCAGCTCCGCACCAACTTTCACAATCGGCATATCTGGTTCACCCTGCACAATCAGTTTTACGCTGACACCACGCCGGGCGGCGCTGCGCATGGCGTGCAACAACCGGTAGCCGGGGAAGAAGTAGGCGTTGGCGATGATCACTTCACGGCGCGCATTCGCCAGCATTTTCAGGTAGTGGCGTTCAATGTCGTCGCGGTGATCATCATTATCGCGCCAGACAAACAGCGCCTGCGCTTCGCCGGGTTTGCGGTTCTCCTCCGGGCGATGGCGGCGTTTGCGCCACCAGCGTTTGACCGGTGCGTTATCCGGCAGGTTCTCCAGTTCAAATTGCAAAATATCCAGCACCACCGGGCCTTCAACCCGCACGGCGTAATCCTGCTTCGCTTCCGGGCCGTAGCTGGTGACGTGCTCTGCCGAGTAGTTAATGCCGCCAACAAACGCCACAGTGTTATCGATTACCACGATTTTGCGGTGCATGCGGCGAAATAGATTGGTGCGCATGCCGAACAGCCGTGGGCCGGGATCGTAGTAACGGAAAATTACCCCCGCCGAGGTCAGCGCACTGACAAACGGTTCGCTCAGATCCGGCGAACCGTAGCCGTCCAGCAGCACTTCAATGCTGATCCCACGCTGGGCAGCACGCAGCAGCACCTGCTGCAACTGACGTCCAACATCGTCTTCAAACCAGATAAAGGTTTCCAGAATAACGCGCTGTTTTGCATGATCGATGGCGTCAAACAGCGCGGGGTAATAGTTATCCCCGTTTTCCAGCAACTGAATGCGATTACCTTCCCGCCAGCTACATTTCATAGATGGATCTCCGCGCTCAGTGGGGCATGATCGGACAAATGACGCCAGTTACGCAGCGGCAACGCGGTCGGTGCGCTGGCGTTCGCGTTTTTCACATAAATACGATCGAGGCGCAGCAGCGGCAGGCTCACCGGAAACGTGCGGGCAGGGCGTCCATGCGCGCGGGTGAAGATCTCCTCCAGCCCGGCCTGCGTTTTTAACGGGTGATTGGCTTTTTGCCGCCAATCGTTAAAGTCGCCAGCGACCACCACCGGTTCGTTTTCCGGCAGCCCATTGACCCACTCCGCCAGCATGGTCAGTTGTGCCTGGCGGTGCGCTTCCCGTAGCCCGAGGTGGACACAAATCACATGCAACGCATGACCCAGATCCGGCGGCATAATGCGGCAGTAGAGCAGGCCGCGCTTTTCGCTGCCGTCAACGGAGACGTCGCGATTTTCATAATGCTCAATCGGAAAGCGGGAGAGCACCGCATTGCCATGATGTCCTTCCGGGTAAACCGCATTGCGCCCGTAGGCGTAATCGCTCCACATGGTATCGGCAAGGAATTCGTAATGGGTGGTGTCCGGCCAGTTTTCCACATGCAACGGGTGAACTTCATGCGCGCCCATCACCTCTTGCAGGCAGACGATGTCGGCGCTAACGGTACGCACCGCGTCGCGCAGCTCGGGCAAAATAAAGCGGCGGTTAAACGCGGTGAAGCCTTTATGGGTATTGATGGTGAGCACTTTTAATGAAAAATTTCGCGCGTGTTGGGTCATAACTCTCCTGCCAGCGTCACTCTCCTCGTGAAAATAAATTGTAGTCCCTGTCACAAAAAAGGGCGGGGTTACGGAATTTTCCGTAAATACGAGTACGCTTCATACAGATAAAAATCCTCCAGGAGAGAAACCATGAAGTGGCAACAACGTGTTCGTGTCGCGACTGGCCTGAGTTGCTGGCAGATTATGTTGCACGTACTGATTGTAACGCTGCTGGTGATGGGCTGGATGAGCGGCACGCTGGTGCGTGTTGGCTTAGGGCTTTGCGTGCTGTATGGCATCTCCGTGCTGCTGATGCTGTTTCTCCAGCGCCACCATGAAGCGCGCTGGCGCGAGTTCGGCGATGTGCTGGAGGAGCTGACCACCACCTGGTATTTTGGCGCGTCGCTGATTGTTATCTGGCTGCTCTCCCGCGTATTGCAAAATAACTATTTGCTGGCGGTTGTCGGGCTGGCGATCCTCGCGGGACCGGCGGTGGTGTCGCTGCTGACCAAAGAGAGAAAACTTCCCGCTAAATCTTTCGGCCTGCATCAACGCGGTAACGCAGCCAACCCTCACGATCACCGCTAAGCAGTCAAACAGACGGGCAAGCAAACCTGCCCGTACATAAGCTGAAAACCCGTCACATGATTTTGCGCCTGAACAGCGCATACGCCGCTGAACCGGTGGTCGCCGCAATCACCAGCAGCGGCCACAAACTCTGCCAGACAATGGTAAAGCTGGCGTCCTTCAGGTAAATCTGCTTGGTAATATCGGTAAAGTGGCGGATTGGATTCGCCCAGGTGAGATCCTGCAACCAGACCGGCATATTCTCCACCGGCGACACATAACCGGAGAGCAAAATCGCCGGCATCATAAAGACAAACACGCCAATAAACGCCTGCTGCTGGGTTGAACAGAGCGACGAAATCAGCAAGCCAAAACCCACCAGCGACAAGCCATACACCAGCATGGTGAAATAGAACAGCAGCAGCGAACCGGCGAAGGGGATTTTATACGCCAGAATACCCACGCCGAGCACAATCGTTGCCTGGAACGTGGCGACAATCAGCGCGGGCACCGCTTTACCGACAAAGATTTGCCACGTTGCCAGCGGTGAAACCAGCAACTGATCGAGCGTGCCTTGCTCGCGTTCACGCGCCACCGACAGCGAGGTAACAATCATCACGCCGATGGTGGTAATCATCGCAATCAGCGACGGTACCACAAACCATTTGTAATCAAGATTCGGGTTATACCAGTTGCGTACCACCAGTTCGCTGTTGTTCGGTTTTTCCCGCCCGCTGAGCAGCTCCTGTTGATACGCTTTGACGATCTGCTGCAAATAATTGGCGGCGATTTGCGCGCTGTTCGAGTTACGCCCATCCAGAATCAACTGCATCGGCGCGGTAACGCCGCTGTCGAGAGTGCGCGAGAAATCCGCCGGGAAGCGCACCAGCAACAGCGCTTTTTGCGTGTCAATGGTGGGGCGAATTTCTTGCGGGCTGTTCAGCAGTAACACATGGGTAAAGGCTTTCGCGCGGGCAAAACGCTGGGTCAGTTCGACGGCGTGTTTGCCGTTATCTTCGTTATAGATGGCGATGGTGGCGTTGGTCACTTCCAGCGTGGCGGCGAAAGGAAACAGCAGCACCTGAATCAGCACCGGCAGGATCAAAATGGCGCGGGTTTGCGGCTCGCGCAGCAGCGATTGCAACTCTTTGCGGATAAGCGTCAGTAAACGGTAAAACATGGCTTTTCCTTAATCCAGTCTGCGTTTGGTTTTCAGCCACGTCAGGCCAATAAACATCACCGCCGAGGCGATTAAAAACAGCACATTCACCAGCAGCACCACCGGGATATTGCCCGCCAGAAACAGGCTTTGCAGGGTGCTGACAAAGTAGCGAGCCGGAATAATGTACGTCACCACGCGGATAATCGCGGGCATGCTGTCTATCTGGAAAATAAAACCGGACAGCATAATCGACGGTAAAAACGCGGCGTTAAGCGCCACCTGCGCGGCGTTAAATTGATTGCGTGTGACGGTAGAAATCAACAGCCCCATGCCTAAGGTGCTGAGCAAAAACAGGCTGGTAATCAAAAAGAGGATCAGCAGCGAGCCGCGATACGGCACGCCGAGAATAAATACCGACACCAGCATGCACAGCCCCATCGCCAGCATGCCAAGAAAGTAATAGGGAATGAGTTTGCACAGCAGCAGTTCCGCGCGGGTGATTTCGGTGGAGAGCAGCGCTTCCATGGTGCCACGCTCCCACTCGCGTGCCACCACCAGCGAGGTGAGGATAGCGCCAATCACCGTCATGATAATGGTCACCGCACCAGGGATAATGAAATGCTGGCTGATAGCCGCCGGGTTAAACCAGTAGCGCGTTTGCACATCGATCAAAGGCTTAAAGGTCTGCCCGCTGTCTTCCGCGCGTTGCTGCTGCCAGAGTTGCCAGATGCCTTCGACATACCCCTGCACAAAGTTAGCGGTGTTCGGTTCGCTGCCATCGGTTATCACCTGCACCGGCGCGCTGTCGCCAGGGCGCGCCATTTGCGCGGCGAAGTTCACCGGGATCACCACCAGCCCGCGAATGCGCCCGGCCTGCATCATCTGAATCAGCTGCTGGCGGTTATCGCTGATGGTGGCATCAATATAGGGCGAACCGGTCAGCGTATGGGTAAAATCGAGCGCCTCTTCGCTGTGCTGTTCAAGCAGTACGCCTACGCGCAGTTTGCTGGAATCGAGGTTAATACCGTAACCGAAAATAAACAGCAGCAGCAGCGGGATCACCACCGCAATCAGCCAGCTACTCGGGTCACGCACTATCTGGCGCGTCTCTTTGACGCATAACGCGCGTACGCGTCGCCAGGAGAGGGCTTTAACGCTCATCGTGGTGCTCCTTATCCCAGTTATGGATAAGCGTAATAAACGCGTGTTCCATTGTCGGATCCGGGTGATCCGCATCGGCGGTTTGCGCCTTCAGCGCATCCGGCGTGCCGCTGGCAATTAACTTCCCGCGGTAGACCAGCCCAATGCGATCGCAATACTCCGCTTCATCCATAAAGTGGGTGGTCACCATTACGGTGACGCCTTTTTCCACCATACTGTTGATATGCAGCCAGAACTCGCGCCGCGTCAGCGGATCGACACCGGAGGTGGGTTCATCCAGAAACAGAATGTCCGGCTCATGCATCAGCGAGCAGGCCAGTGCCAGCCGCTGCTTAAAGCCGAGCGGCAGTTCATCGGTGGCATGACTGGCGATACTTTTCAGCCCGAAAGCCTCGCTCATGCGGTCGATTTTCTCGTTCTGCGCCCGCCCGCGCAGGCCGTAGACGCCGGAAAAGAAGCGCAGGTTTTGTTCGACCGTCAGGTTGCCGTACAGGGAGAACTTCTGCGCCATATACCCCAGATGCTGGCGCGCTTTGCCGGAGCTGACTTTCAGATCCATATTCAGCACCAGCGCCTGGCCATCCGTCGGCACCAGCAAACCGCACATCATTTTGAAGGTAGTGGATTTCCCCGCGCCGTTCGGGCCGAGCAGGCCAAAAATCTCCCCGCGTTTGACGGCGAAATTGACATTATCGGTGGCGGCGAAATCGCCAAACTTTTTGGTCAGCGATTTGGCTTCAATTACCGTCTCTTCCGCGCTGCCTTCCACCGTATGCAGAATCGCCCCCAGTGGCGATTCGGAAGTGCCCGCACCGCCAAGCAGGTCGATAAAAGCATCTTCAAAGCGCGGCGCGGTCTCCTCGATCTCCATAGCGGGCATCTTTTCTGCCTGCCGCAGATCCTCGGGCTGCGCCCCTTTTTTCAGGATCATACGCACCGAGCGGCCCTGGATCATGCCGTCGCTGACCTGCGGCTGCCGCAGGATACGCCGCAGCAGACGGCGGTTGTTCTCCTCTGAACTGGTGACGAGGAAGCTGCGCCCGGCCATGGTTTGCGTCAGTGCTTTCGGTTCGCCCTGATACAGCAGTTCGCCTTCGTTCACCAGCAACACATCGCGGCACTGCTCGGCTTCATCAAGGTAGGAGGTGC
Organism: Kosakonia sp. SOY2; assembly: GCF_027109175.1. NCBI lineage: Bacteria > Pseudomonadati > Pseudomonadota > Gammaproteobacteria > Enterobacterales > Enterobacteriaceae > Kosakonia > Kosakonia sp. SOY2. Next base: position 2,093,095 of record NZ_JAPVXH010000001.1, on the reverse strand, counting down.
TCCAGAGGATCAGCATGCCGTCGCCGGCCAGTTCATGCACCATCTGCCACAGTTCGCGACGGGAAATCGGATCGACACCGACACCCGGCTCATCCAGCAACAGCACTTTCGGTTCGCCGACCAGCGTACAGGCCAGCCCCAGCTTCTGTTTCATGCCGCCGGAGAGTTTCCCGGCCAGCCGCCCGGTAAACGGGGCGAGGGCGGTGAACTCCAGCAGCCGCGCAAACGTCTGACGGCGCTGCTCGCCGGTAACGCTGCGCAAATCGGCATACAGATTGAGGTTTTCCATGACCGTCAAATCTTCATACAGGCCAAACTTCTGCGGCATATAGCCGAGCATGGCATGCAGTTCGCTGTCATTGGCGATGGGGTCGAGGCCCATGACGCGCGCGCTGCCCTCATCCGGGCGCATCAGCCCGGCAAGGATGCGCATCAGCGTGGTTTTCCCGGCGCCATCCGGCCCGACAAGGCCGGTGACATATCCCGCTTTGATCTCACAATCCAGCCGCGCGACGGCGGGTTTTTCCATTCCGGCAAAGCGCTTTACTAACCCGCGCAGATGGATAGCCGCGTCATTCATGGCGCGCCTCGCCGCTAAAGCGCAGCGTAACAGGCATCCCCTGGCGCAGGCTGTCATCGGCATCGGTCACAATAATGCGCAGGCGATAGACCAGATCGGTACGCAAATCCGGGGTTTCGACGGTTTTTGGCGTGAATTCGGCGGTGGGCGAAACAAAGCCAATTTTTCCGTGATAAGGCTTATCCGGGCGGCCATCGGTATACAGCAAAACCTCTTGCCCCGGCTGTGCCTGGTGCAAATTGCGTTCACCCACATAGGCGCGAACCCATACCGGGCGGGTCAGGGAGAGGGTTAATACAGTGCTTCCGGCGCTGAGCATGCTGCCGGGTTCGACAGCGCGCGTCAGTACCGTGCCGTTACTCGGCGCGATAAGCGTGGTGTCATGCAGATCCAGTTGCGCCTGCGCCAGCGCGGCTTCGGCTTGTTCCAGGCTGGCTTTTGCCTGGGCGATTTCCTGCGGGCGATTACCGGCGCGGTACTGGCTCAGTTTATCTTGTGCCGATTTCAGCGTTGCCTGGGCCTGATCCCGTGAGGAGCGGGCATTTTCCAGGTCGTTTGCCGAAATCGCCCGGCTTTTCATCAGTCCCTGCTGGCGCTGAAAGAAGTTCTGCGCGTAATCATATGCCGCTTGTGCCTGACGCACGGCGGCGACGGCCTGGGCTATCTCTTCATCACGGTAACCGGCAGTCGCCAGCGAGTATTTTGCCTGTGCCGTTGCGACATTGGCTTGTGCCTGCAACAGCGCGTTTTCATAGGGTGCTTTATCTATTTCGCCAAGTGTTTGCCCGGCGCTTATCGCATCCCCTTCATCCACGTTCAGCGCAGAGAGCCGCCCGCCAACGCGGAAACTTAAATTCACCGTGCGGATGTCGACATTCCCGTACAGGGTGAGCGTGTGGTCTTGTTTGCTTTGATACCACATCCAGCCGCCGCCCAGCGCGGCCAGTACCACCACAACTATCACTACCACGACGATGGGTTTTTTCATCACGTTGAACTCCTGTTCGTTAATCCTTGCAAGATAAGATCGATATGACAGGTGATGACCTGATAAATCTGTGTCGCTTTCTCTTCATCAAACTGCGTCCATCCGGCGCGCAGCAAAATGGTTTCCCGCCCGAGGCGAAAGGCGAGGATCTGGCCGATAAGCGCATGGGTATGAATAATGGTTTGCGTATCTTTGGCGTCGCGCCCGGTGTAGGCGGCGAGCAGTGCCGTAAAGTGGCTGTGCAGCGGCGCAATCACCTGGTCATGCACCAACTGGTAAGCGCGCGTCGGCGAGAGCTGTTCGCGGGAGATAAATTTGCTCAGGTTGAGCGTCTCGTCATGAGTGAGCAGCACAATCATGTTTTTACAGGCGCGGTGGATAAGCTCGCGAATGGCGGCTTTATCCGGCGCGGGCTGGGCGAACAGCTCTTCGGCGGCCTGCACATGCGGGCGAAAATTGTCGCTGATAAAATCGGCGATCCACTGCGCACAGGCGAGATATAAATCCTCTTTTGAGCCAAAATAGTAAGTGATCGCGGCGATGTTCTGCCCGGCTTGTGCGGCGATATCCCGCGTGGTGGCATGCAAGCCATATTCACCAAACTGTGCCAGCGCGGCGGCAATCAGCTGGTTTCGGGCCTGTTCGCCCCGGCTGGTGGTCGGTGTTGTATGCATGGCGGTGATGAAAGTTAATCAATCGATTGATTAACTTTATGGCTAAATTGTAGGCTTGTCCAGTTAGCGGTGCGTTAATATCACGCATTCCGTACCCGGAGGGATATTTTATGCGTGTGATCACAAAAGCTGATACACTCCGCCCCTTCATGACATTGTGGTTTTTGTCATCAGCCAAATTATTATCTCCTCGAAAACTACACCTGTTCACAGGTCGGGGCGGTGTGGAGTTGTTATGTCTTTTGATGCCCTTGGCCTGAACCCGGAAATCCTGCGCGCTGTTGCCGAGCAGGGTTATCTTCAGCCGACCCCTATTCAGCAGCAGGCTATCCCGGCGGTGCTGCAAGGCCGCGATCTGATGGCGAGCGCCCAGACCGGCACCGGTAAAACTGCCGGTTTTACGCTGCCGCTGTTGCAACGCCTGATTCAAAACGAGCCGCACGCCAAAGGCCGTCGCCCGATCCGGGCGCTGATCTTAACGCCAACCCGTGAGCTGGCGGCGCAGGTGGGTGAAAACGTTCAGGAGTACAGCAAATACCTGAATATCCGCTCGCTGGTGGTATTCGGCGGCGTGAGCATTAACCCGCAGATGATGAAGCTGCGCGGCGGCGTTGACATCCTGGTGGCGACACCGGGGCGTCTGCTGGATCTGGAACACCAGAACGCGCTGAAACTCGATAGCGTGGAAATTCTGGTGCTCGACGAAGCCGACCGCATGCTGGATATGGGCTTTATTCACGATATTCGCCGCGTGCTGGCAAAACTGCCGCCGAAGCGTCAGAACCTGCTGTTCTCCGCGACCTTCTCTGATGAGATCAAACAGCTGGCAGAAAAGCTGCTGCGTAATCCGCTGGAAATCGAAGTGGCGCGCCGTAACACCGCATCTGAGCAGGTGACGCAGCATGTGCATTTCGTCGATAAAAAACGCAAACGGGAACTGCTGTCGCAGATGATTGGCGAGGGCAACTGGCAGCAGGTGCTGGTCTTCACCCGCACGAAACACGGCGCTAACCACCTGGCGGAGCAGCTTAATAAAGACGGCATCACCAGCGCGGCGATCCACGGCAATAAGAGCCAGGGGGCGCGTACGCGTGCGCTGGCGGATTTCAAATCTGGCGACATTCGTGTGCTGGTGGCGACCGACATCGCGGCGCGTGGGCTCGACATTGAAGAGTTGCCGCATGTGGTGAACTACGAACTGCCGAACGTGCCGGAAGATTACGTGCACCGTATTGGCCGTACCGGCCGGGCAGCGGCGACCGGCGAAGCGCTGTCACTGGTATGCGTGGACGAACATAAATTGCTGCGCGATATCGAACGCCTGCTGAAAAAAGAGATCCCGCGCATTGCGCTGGCAGGCTATGAGCCGGATCCGTCGATCAAAGCCGAGCCGATTCAGAATGGTCGCGGCCAGGGCGGCGGTCGTCAGGGCAGTGGACGCGGGCAGGGCGGCGGTGGCCGTGGTCAGTCTGCGCCGCGCCGCAGTGAAGGCGAAGGACAAAAACCGCGCTCCCCGCGCCGCGCCGAAGGTGGCGCTGCGAAGCAGGAGGGGGGACGCCGTGCTGAAGGCGGCGCGAAGCCGACCGGTGGTCGTCGTCTGGATGGCGGAGCCGCTAAACCGGCAGGTGGACGCCGTCTTGATGGCGGTGCGGCGCCGGCGGGCAACCCGTCTCGCCGTCGTCGCCCGCGTAAGCCTTCTGCCGCCGAGTAATTAGCTGTTAAAACGCGCCAGCCAGTTCTGGCGCGTCTCTCTGGCCCGCTGTGCGATGCTCGCCTGCGGGTCGGAATTAAAACCGTGATACGCCCCCGGCCAGACATTCAACTCCACCTCGACTCCCGCACGTATTAACCGCTGCGCATACGTCATATCTTCATCAAGAAACAGATCCAGCGTGCCAACGCCTATCCAGGTCGGCGGTAGCCCTGCCAGGTCATCGGCGCGCGCCGGAGCGGCATACGGCGATACCTCAACGCTCCCGGGTTCACAGCCAAGCAGCGCACGCCAGCCAAACGCATTGTTTTCCCGCGTCCAGATAAATTCGCCCGTCACCGGGTTTCGTTCCGTCTCCACCACCGTACGATCATCGAGCATCGGGAACATCAGGTTCTGAAACGCCAGTTGCGGCCCTTTGCGATCGCGCGCCAGCAGCGCCAGAGCGGCGGCAACACCCGCGCCGGCGCTGTCGCCCATCAGGCCGATATTGTTGGCATCGATGCCTAATTGCGCCGCGTTTTCCGCCATCCACACCAGCGCGGCATAGCAGTCATTAAGCGAACCGGGAAAGCGGTGCTCCGGTGACAAGCGGTAATCGACAGAGACGACAACGCAGTCATGCCGCGCGGCTGTCGGGCGGGTGAGCGACAAAGATTGTTCGGGGCTGCCAAACAGATGACCGCCGCCGTGCAGATGCAAAATCCCCATCCGGTTGGTGCGACGTATCGTTGGCGTGATCACGCGCACGCGCACGGCGGGTTCACCGTGGGCACCCGCAATGTGCTGTTCGTGCATCGCCAGTGAAAGCCCATCATCAAGATGCATGGCCTGCAGCGCGGCTTGCTGGCGCTGCTCGCGTATGGCGGGAAGGGCGTCGGCGTTCAGCGTGGAAGGTGTCCAGGATTGCAGGGCGGGGCGAAGCTCGGGGTCAACCAGATGCCATGTACTCATGCGTAAACCTTTATCGTCAACAGGCCAAAATAAGAGAAGCGCCGCAGCGCTTCCCGGTTTTAACCTTACAGCACTTCGCCATTGCTGGCGATAACCTGTTGATACCAGGCAAAACTCTTCTTCTTACTGCGCGTGAGCGTACCGCGGCCGTCGTTGTCCTTGTCGACATAGATAAAGCCGTAGCGTTTTTTCATCTCACCCGTCCCGGCGCTGACAATGTCGATTGGCCCCCACCACGTGTAGCCCATAATGTCGCAGCCATCGTCAATCGCTTCCGCCATGGCCTGGATATGGCGACGGCCATAATCAATGCGGGCGTCATCGTTAATTTGCCCGCTGGCGTCCGGTTCATCCATGCCGCCATAACCGTTTTCAACAACGAACAGTGGCTTACGGTAGCGATCCGCCAGCTCGTTACAAACGATGCGAAAACCTTGCGGGTCAATCGGCCAGCCCCATTCGGTTTTCTCCAGATATGGGTTGTCCAGCCCGGCCGTGCCGCCGGTATAAATGCGGAACTGGCCGCCTGCCTGGTGCAGCACGCTGCGGTAGTAGCTAAAGCCGAGGTAGTCCGAAGGGTACTCTGCCAGCAGTTGCAGGTCGCCATCGGCTATCTCCAGCTTGACGCCCAGTTCGCGGAACAGACGCGGCGCATACGCCGGGTATTGCCCGAGCATCATCACATCCGAGAAGAACAGCGAACGGCGGCGTAACTGCATGGTCGAGAAGATGTCTTGCGGGTTGCTGGTTGCCGGGTAGACGGTGCTCAGCGACAACATGCAGCCGATTTTCGCCTCAGGGATGATCTCGTGGCACAACTTGTTGGCCAGCGCGTTAGCGACAAACTGGTGATGATTGGCCTGCCAGATCGCCTGCGCACCGGCATCGGCATCCACCGCGCCGGTGGCGAACGGCATGCGGTTCATGTTGTTCAGCTCGTTGAAGGTCATCCAGTATTTGACCTTGCCTTTGTAGCGGCGAAATACCGTTTCGCAGTAGCGGCTAAAAAAGTCAATCAACTGGCGGTTTTTCCAGCCGCCATACTCCTGATACAGCGCCAGCGGCGTTTCGTAGTGCGAGAGGGTGATAACCGGCTCAATGCCATACTTTCGCAGCTCATCGAACAGCGAATCATAAAATGCTAAACCGGCTTCGTTGGGTGTGGTTTCATCGCCGCGCGGGAAAATGCGCGACCAGGCAATCGAGGTGCGAAAGCACGTAAAACCCATCTCGGCGAACAGCGCCACGTCCTCTTTGTAGCGGTGGTAAAAGTCCACCGCGTCGTGGCTGGCATAGTAAAGGTTGGGGTCAATCACCGCATCGTGTTTGCCGGAGGCGATACCGCCGCGTACCACATCGGCGATGGACGGCCCTTTGCCGTCTTCATTCCACGCCCCTTCCGCCTGGTTGGCGGCAATCGCGCCGCCCCATAAGAAACCTTTTGGAAAAACAGACATATCTACTCCTTAATCGGCTAAGTCTTCGCCGTTCGAGGCGATCAGTTTTTTATACCAGTGGTAGCTTTTCTTCAGCGAACGCGCCTGCGTGCCGTTGCCCATATCGTCCTGGTCGACATAGATAAAGCCGTAGCGTTTGGAGATTTGTGCCGTGCCTGCGCTGACCACATCAATGGGTCCCCACCAGGTGTAACCGAACAGAGCCACGCCATCGGCGATGGCCTCTTTCATCTGCTCAACGTGCTGTCGCAGATAATCGATGCGGTAATCGTCATCGATGGAACCATCCGGGTTGACGGTGTCCACCGCGCCGAGGCCGTTTTCGGCAATGAACAGCGGCTTCTGGTAACGGTCATAGAGCTGATTGAGTGCCAGGCGCAGCCCTTTCGGATCGATTTGCCAGCCCCACTGACTGGTGGGCAGATAGGGGTTGCGGATGCCGCCGGTGACCAGGTTGCCTTCTGTGCCTTCCAGCGTTTCCGGGTGTGCGCTGACGGTGCTCGACATGTAGTAACTAAAGGAGACGAAATCGACCGGGTGCTGGCGCAGGATCTCGTCATCGCCGACCACTTTTTGCAGCGTCACGCCTTTTTCGGCCAGCATGCGGTCGGTGTAGGCAGGGTAATAACCGTGCGCCTGCACATCGCTAAAGAACAGCGATACGCGCTGCATCTCTTCGCACGCCTGCAAATCATCCGGATGGCAGGTGTGCGGGTAGAGCATCTGGTAGCTGATCATGCAGCCGACCTGCGAGCCGGGAATTATGCTGTGGCAGGCTTTGGTCGCAAGGGCACTGGCGACAAACTGGTGATGCGCGCCCTGGTATTTATCTTGCTCCAGATGCGGGTTGTCCTCTTCGATCACCCCCACGCTGACATACGGGTGATGTTTCACGCAGTTGATCTCGTTAAACGTCATCCAGTACTTCACTTTCTTGCGATAGCGGGTGAATACCGTGGTGGCGAAACGCACATAGAAATCCACCAGTTGGCGGTTCGGCCAGCCGCCGTAATCGGTCACCAGCGCCAGCGGCATTTCATAGTGCGAGAGGGAAACAATCGGCTCGATGCCGTGCGCCAGCAGCGTGTCGAACACCTCATCGTAAAATTTCAGTCCCGCTTCGTTGGGCGTGGTTTCATCGCCGCGCGGGAAGATGCGCGTCCATGCGATCGACATGCGGAAGCATTTAAAACCCATGCCGGCAAACAGCGCGATATCTTCTTTAAAACGGTGGTAAAAGTCGTTGCCCTTGCGCTTCGGATAATATTTTTTGCTGTGCGGATCCTGTGCTTCCCGTATTTGCGCGTGCGTCATGCCCAGCCACTGATCGAGCCAGCGCTCACGCGGCGTGTTGCTATCAAAAGTGTAAACATCCGACACGGAAAGCCCTTTGCCGCCTACATTCCACGCGCCTTCCAGTTGGTTAGCAGCGGTTGCGCCACCCCATAAAAACCCTTCCGGAAATGCTTTCGAAAATGCCATGCCTCTGCTCCTTACGCCGCGCTTGCGGTCAGTGTGAGAAATGCGTCCCGGCTGGCGACATCGCCATTGGCTTTTACCGGGCTGATATCGCCGTATTGTTCGCTATTAGTGACCACCACAATCACGCTGGGATCGATGCCTGCGGCCTGCAATGCCGCCAGATCGAAGCTCACCAGCAAATCACCGACCTCCACGTTTTGCCCGGCAGTTATGTGGCTGGTGAAGTGTTTACCGCCGAGTTTCACCGTATCGATGCCGATATGGATCAGGATCTCCGCCCCGGTATCGCTTTGCAGCGCCAGCGCGTGATGGGTTTCAAACAGGGATTCCACCGTGCCGTTGACCGGAGAACGCAGCTCGCCGCTGGTGGGATAGATGGCGATCCCTTTACCGAAAATTTCATCAGCAAACACCGGGTCGCTTAAGCTATTAAGCGGTTTTAACTCGCCGCTGACCGGCGCGAAGAGTTTCTCTTCGCTGCGCGCAACCGGCATCGGGCTGACGCCTGCCACCACGGTTTCTTCAAAACCAAGCATAACGGTAACAACTGCCGCGCAGACAAAAGAGATAGCGATGCTGACCAGCGCCCACATAAACGTCGGGCCAACCAGCGCCGGCAGGCCGGGCAAACCGCTCAGCGCGAAGGCGTAGGTTTTGACGCCCATCGCCATTGCAAAACCGCCGCCGCAGGCGCCACCAATAAGCGCGGCGGCAAACGGGCGTTTGTAGCGAATGTTGATGCCGTACATCGCCGGTTCGGTAATGCCCATCACGGCGCTGAAACTGGTACTTAACGCCAGTGATTTCAGCTTCTTATCGCGGGCGCGCAGGAACACGCCAAATGCCGCGCCCGCCTGGCCGAGGTTGGCCACATAGAAAAGAATTTTGAACGGGTCGAAGCCCATGGTGCTGATGTTGTTGATCATGATAGGCACCAGCACGTAGTGCATACCGGTGATGATGATCATCGACAGCGTGCCGCCAACCACCACGCCTGCTACGATCCCGGCGTTTTCCACCAGCCAGATAATGCCGCTGGAGAGTGCGTTCCCGGCGAAAATCCCCAACGGGCCGATGGCGATCAAGGTGATGGGTGTGACGATAACCAGGCTGAGCAACGGCACGAACATGGTTTTCAGCACGCCGGGCATGATGCGATCTATCAGCTTTTCCACCCGGCTAAGCAGCCAGACGGCGAGCAGAATTGGGATCACCGTTGAGGCGTAATTCACCGTCGGCACCGGCAGGCTCATAAAATGGACTGGCGCGCCAGATTTAAACAGTGTCTGAATCGCCGGGTGGAAGAGGGCGGCAGCCAGCGCAACCGCCACGTAAGGATTCGCGCCAAATTTACTCGCCGCGCTGAAGGCCAGCGCCAGCGGCATGAAGTAGAACACGCCATCGCTGATGGCGAGCAGGATTTGGTATGTCTGATTACTGGTTTCCAGCCAGTGCATTGCCACCATCAATGCCAGCACACCTTTCAGAATACCGGCCCCGGCAATCGCCGGAATGATCGGTGAAAAGATGCTGGATAACCCCTCCAGCACCACCGACACCGGGTTGCGGCGTTTTCCGGATTGTGCTGCGCTGGTGGCGGAAACCCCCGGTAATTTCGCCAGCAAGGCATCGCACAGCGGTGCGACATCGTTGCCGATGATGAGTTGATATTGATCGCCGGAAATGTTTACGCCAATCACGCCATCCAGCGCTTCCAGCGCGGCGCGATCGGCTTTGTCGTTATCTTTCAGTAAGAAACGCAAACGGGTGATGCAGTGAAACAGTGACAGAATATTGCCCTTGCCGCCGATCCTGTTGATTATCTGCTGCGCGGTATCCTGATAGTTCATGGTCATTCCTCCAGACTGACACCTGCGTGGCAGGTGCCATAACAATTACCGGTACTCACCGGCGCTTTGTTCTTCTGGGGTTTGCCTGATTTAACAGTAACAAGCCTGGAAAGAATTCATACTCGTCATACTTCGGGTCGCAGGCGCGACCTTGTTACCTTACGACTCTGTCCGCTGTACCACATTTTCGATATGCACGGTCAGGTAGAGTTTTTCCGAATTGCTCATCGTGTGGTGATAATTTTTGCCGACAAATTCGTTAATCGCGTCAACGCATTTCAGGGTGGTTTGATAACGACGCTGCACCATAGCGAATAACTCTTCGTCGTCATTATTTAACACCACACCATCAATTACCCGTTGGGCGAAAAATTTTAAATGGGTAATGAAACGCTGATAATTCAAACTGTGTTCGTCGAGCGGCAGGGTGAAAAAGTATTTAACGATATTCTGTAACTGATAAATAAGCCGTGTAATTTTTGTGGTTTTACCCATCGTATCGTTCAGCCCGGCATTCACAATATGCAGCGCAATACTACAGGCTTCACTGTCGGGTAATAGTGTGCCGGTACGCGCGACAATCATGCCAAGCGCCTGGCGGCCAATGGCATACTCTTCAGTATAAAAATGGCGCACTTCCCACTCTAACGGATTAGGCAAAACTTCATTTTTTTCTGTGCGTTGTAGCGCAAAGTGCAGGTGATCGGCCAGCGTAACGTACAGGCCTTCACTTAATTTATGCGCAAGCGCAGATCGTGCCAGCGCAACAATATCGGCGGTGAGTTGCACTATTTCCACCGGCACTTCGCTGACCAGATCTTTAAAACGTGCGGAGACTTGTGAGTCCTGCAAATGGAATATTTTTTCGATGGCTTGCGCATCGACGCGGGCACCGCTTTGGGTATTAAACCCTAAGCCGCGCCCGGTCAGAATAACCTCAAGGCCATGCTCATCAATGGCGCTGACAACGTTATTATTTAATATTTGTTTGACCAGCATCGCCAACTCCTGCAAACAAAAACGGGCAAAACGTAAATACAGCAGCGAGCGGATGTCGCCCTCATTCTCTGCATTTAGGTTTTGCCCGATATTCGGTAACAAGCGTAATGCAGGTAAAAACTAGCATTGCCTGAATAAATGATCAACGCGACCTCAACGGCAATGGTGATTGGATCTGCCAATTTGTGATCGGCGTTGTGAAAAATATCCTGTATCAGAATGATGACGCACAGGATATGCGGGCGCGCTTCCGGCATGGCAAAAAGGGTTACCCTACGGGCGCTAAAAATGCCACAATAGTGGCTGTTTATACAGTGTTTCAGGTTTCCTCATGGCCCTTACCGCCGCGCTAAAAGCGCAGATCGCCGCCTGGTATAAGGCGTTGCAACAACAGATCCCGGACTTTATTCCCCGCGCGCCGCAGCGGCAGATGATTGCTGACGTGGCGAAAACGCTGGCGGGGGATGAAGGGCGTCATCTGGCGATTGAAGCGCCAACCGGCGTGGGGAAAACGCTCTCTTACTTAATTCCGGGCATCGCCATCGCGCGTGAAGAGCAAAAAACGCTGGTGGTCAGCACCGCGAACGTGGCGTTGCAGGATCAGATCTTCAGTAAAGATCTGCCGCTGCTGCGCAAAATCATCCCGGATTTACGCTTTACCGCCGCGTTTGGCCGTGGGCGCTATGTTTGTCCGCGCAACCTGGCGGCGCTGGCAAGCAGCGAGCCGAACCAGCAGGATCTGCTGGCGTTTCTGGACGATGAACTGACGCCGGGTAACCAGGAAGAGCAGAAACGTTGCGCGGCGCTGAAAGCGGATCTCGACAGCTACAAGTGGGATGGCCTGCGCGATCACACTGACAAGGCGATTAGCGATGATTTGTGGCGACGGCTCAGCACCGATAAAGCCAGCTGCCTGAACCGTAATTGCCACTACTACCGCGAATGCCCCTTTTTTGTCGCACGCCGCGAAATCCAGGAAGCGGAAGTGGTGGTCGCCAACCACGCGCTGGTGATGGCGGCGATGGAGAGCGAAGCAGTGCTACCGGAGCCAAAAAACCTGCTGCTGGTGCTCGATGAAGGCCACCATTTGCCGGACGTAGCGCGCGACGCGCTGGAAATGACAGCGGAAATCACCGCCCCCTGGTATCAGCTTCAGCTCGATCTGTTCACCAAACTGGTGGCGACCTGCCTTGAGCAGTTTCGCCCGAAAACGCTGCCGCCGCTGGCGACACCGGAGCGGCTCAACGCCCATTGCGAGGAGCTTTACGCGCTCATCGCGTCGCTTAACAACATTCTCAACCTGTATCTTCCGGCGGGCCAGGAGGCGGAATATCGCTTTGCAATGGGGGAACTGCCCGACGAAGTGATGGAGATTTGCCAGCGGCTGGCAAAACTGACGGAGATGCTGCGCGGGCTGGCAGAGCTGTTTCTGAATGATTTAAGCGAGAAGACGGGCAGCCACGACATTGTGCGTTTGCACCGGGTTATTTTGCAGATGAACCGCGCGCTGGGTATGTTCGAAAGTCAGAGCAAACTCTGGCGGCTGGCCTCAATGGCGCAGGCGTCCGGTGCGCCGGTGACCAAATGGGTTACCCGCGAGGCGCGTGACGGGCAGTTGCATCTGCTGTTCCATTGCGTGGGGATTCGCGTAAGCGATCAGTTAGAAAAGCTGCTCTGGCGCAGCGTACCGCACATTGTGGTGACCTCGGCGACGTTACGTTCGCTGAACAGTTTTAATCGTCTGCAAGAGATGAGTGGTTTAAAAGAGAAAGCCGGGGATCGCTTTGTCACGCTTGATTCGCCGTTCAACCATGTTGAGCAGGGAAAAATTGTTATTCCGCAGATGCGCTACGAGCCACTGATGGAAAACGAAGAGCAGCATATTGCGGAAATGGCGACCTGGTTTCGCGAGCAGGTTGAGAGTAAAGCGCATCCCGGGATGCTGGTGCTGTTCGCCAGCCAGCGCGCGATGCAGCTGTTTTTAACCTATGTCGCGGACTTGCGTTTATTGCTGCTGGTGCAGGGCGATCAGCCGCGCTATCGGCTGGTGGAACTGCACCGTAAACGTATCGATAATGGCGAGCGCAGTGTGCTGGTGGGCTTGCAGTCATTCGCTGAAGGGCTGGATCTCAAAGGCGATTACCTGACGCAGGTCCACATCCATAAAATCGCTTTTCCACCTATCGACAGCCCGGTGGTGATCACCGAAGGCGAGTGGCTGAAAAGCCTGAATCGCTATCCTTTTGAAGTACAGAGCCTGCCCAGCGCATCGTTTAACCTTATTCAGCAAGTGGGGCGGCTTATTCGCAGCCACAGTTGTCGTGGCGAAGTGGTGATTTACGATAAACGGTTGCTGACTAAAAACTACGGTAAACGGCTGCTCGACGCGCTACCTGTGTTTCCTATTTCACAACCGGCAATGCCGGACGTTATAGTGAAGAAACCTGTGAAAAAAGCAGAACAGAAGCGTCGCAAACGCCGTTAACGATGTGAGCCCGCAAGGAGTCGCTATGGATTACCGCAAAATCATTAAAGAAATTGGTCGTGGGAAAAACCACGCCCGCGATCTGGATTTCGATACCGCTCGTGGTCTGTACTCGCAGATGCTGAAGGGTGAAGTGCCGGATCTGGAGATGGGCGGCATTTTGATTGCCCTGCGTATTAAAGGGGAAGGGGAAGCGGAAATGCTCGGCTTTTACGAGGCGATGCAGCAGCACACCCTGAAACTGACGCCGCCGGTCGCAAAGCCGATGCCGATTGTGATCCCCAGCTATAACGGCGCGCGCAAGCAGGCGAACCTGACGCCGCTGCTGGCAATTTTGCTCAACAAACTCGGTTTTCCGGTGGTGGTTCATGGCGTTACTGAAGATCCGACGCGCGTGGTGACGGAGAGCATTTTCAAACTGCTTGGGATCGATGCCACGCTGCATGCCGGCCAGGCGCAGGCGAAGCTGGAGGGGCATCACCCGGTCTATATTCCAGTGAGCGCACTCTGCCCGCCGCTGGAAAAACAGCTGGCGATGCGCTGGCGGATGGGCGTGCGTAACAGCGCGCACACGCTGGCGAAGCTGGCTACGCCGTTTGAAAAAGACGCCGCGCTGCGTTTATCCAGCGTTTCGCACCCGGAATACATCACGCGGGTGGGGAAATTCTTTGCTGATATTGGTGGACGCGGGCTGTTGATGCATGGCACGGAAGGGGAAGTTTATGCCAACCCGCAACGATGCCCGCAAATCAACCTGATTGATGCGCAGGGTGAGCGCGTGCTTTATGCCCGTGATGATGCGGTAGCGCCGGTAAGTGACGGTGCTGCGAAAGATGCGGAAAGCACTGCGCGCTGGACAGAGCGCTGCCTTGCGGGAAGTGAAGCGGTGCCGGAGTCGCTCAAAATTCAGCTTGCCTGCTGCCTGGTGGCGACGGGTGAAGTGGCGACGCTGGAAGAGGGGCTGGCGCGGGTTGCGCAAAACTTCTGATAAAAAAAGCCCGTCACATTTCTGGACGGGCAAAACAGGGTAACAACAGGGTTAATGAGGGTGGAGCACCCAGGCAGAGGGTTAATGTGCCGGGGGTAAAACACGGTTTTCGGTTATTTGTAGATAATCGCGGTGCCGCTCAGTTTGTTATTGCCTGTCGCGGACGTGATGCTGTAGCCCGTGGCGCCAGCGGCTTGTGCTTTCTCGGCCAGTTTGGCTTCCAGGCCGTCCAGCGTGGTCGCGCCTTCAGCGGAAACAACACCGATTTTATTCAGGTTCTCTGCCTGAGCAGTGGTGACTGATTGTGCCGCGAAAGCACCGAAAGAGAGGGTAGACAGCGCGATAGCAGCAACAGCATATTTAATGGTTTTCATAGTTAATCTCTCGCAGGTTATTCTGTTTGGGGGACAATGTTCCGTCGATGTGATGAGTATCACGGTTTTTGGCGGGAGATAAAACCGAAGAGAATTGACGGCCTTATTCTAAAAAATTGAATAAAGGTTAATTTATTGAATTTAAATCGATTTAAGGATGCAAATAACGCATTTTTCCGCTGCCCGGACTGGCATCCATTTTGGCGGCACATTTTGCTACGTTCAGGGCGGAATTTTATGGATGTTAAGGCAACCGCTTGGGCTGGTTACACACGTCAGAAAAGGTCAACGTAGCTGGCTGTCTTTCGAACCTCTGCGATTATATCCTGAAAATGTAGAGTTATGTAAATCTTTCTCCTGCTGACAGGTGATGCACAAGCGTACCCCGGGAATCGCTTTACGCCGTGCTTCCGGAATTGGCTCACCGCACTCTTCGCAAACCTTTAAACTTTCGCCGGATGGTAAACCGCTGCGCGCACGCGCGACGGCATCATCAATGGTGCTGTCGATTTGCTGCTGAACTGCGCCATCATTTGCCCAACCTGAAGCCATAATGTGTTCTCCCGGGCTAAAACCATAATTATAGCAAACTGCCCGGCGGCGCTGATGTCGGGCCGGGCGAACGGTAAAATCGTTGCCCGGCGAAGAGGCTAGCGGTTATCCGGGCGCGTCAAATCGAAACGCTGCGCTTCGCTAATGCCGTAGTAGGCTGAAGGGCCACCCGCACGCAGCACCGGCTCTGCTTTTGCCGTCTGGTAGATGCCGTTTTCCAGCAACGTCTCATCAATATGCACGGCAACCACTTCACCGAGCACCAGCCAGCTATCAACCGGCGTCCCGTCGGCGGCGGTCAGTTGAATACATTGCGAGAGGCGGCATTCGAAGTTGACCGGGCTTTCCGCCACGCGTGGCGTTTTGATGACCCGGCTGGCTGCGGGCGTCAGACCCGCACGGGCAAACTCATCTTCGCCGTGTGGTAACGAAGCGGACGTTTCATTCATGGGTACGGCCAGCGCGCGTGTTGTCAGATTCCAGACGAACTCTTTGGTTTCCGTAATATTACGTACGCTGTCTTTCCAGCCGCTGCTGGCGAAGCCGATAATCGGCGGGCGATAATTAAAGCAGTTAAAAAAACTATATGGGGCGAGGTTCCGTCGGCCTTGCCCATCCAGCGAGGCGATCCAGCCGATGGGGCGCGGGCCAATAATGGCATTCAGGGGATCATGGGGTAGACCATGACCTTTTGCAGGTTCATAAAAATACATAGCGCTTTCCGGTCGTTAAAAAACAGATTCTTCAGCCTCACTTATTTACCCGACCATCGTCAACGGGTATCTTACGCCGCTGCTAACAGGAGAATGCCATGAATGCCCAGAAGCCGGGTCTGCACCCGCGTAACCGCCACCACAGCCGCTACGATCTCGACGCGCTGTGCGCTGTGAATCCGTCACTGCGCGCGTTTCTTACCACTAACCCGAACGGTGAGACGACCATCAATTTTGCCGATCCGCAGGCAGTTAAAGCCCTGAACAAAGCGCTGCTGGCACAATTCTATGGCGTGCACGAATGGGATATTCCCGACGGTTTCCTCTGCCCGCCAGTGCCGGGGCGTGCGGATTACGTTCACCATCTGGCGGATGTGCTGGCGGAAAGCAACGACGGCAATGTGCCGACGCAGGCCAGCGTGCTGGATATTGGCACTGGTGCCAACTGCATCTATCCGCTGATTGGCGCGCATGAATACGGCTGGCGTTTTACCGGCAGCGAAGTTAACGATCAGGCCTTTGCCAGCGCACAGGCGATCATCAACGCCAACCCTGGGTTGAGCCGTGCGGTACGGTTGCGTCGACAGAAAGATCCGGCGTCTGTTCTCACTGGTATTATTCATAAAAATGAGCAGTACGATGCGGTTCTCTGCAACCCACCGTTTCATGATTCCGCGCAAAGCGCGCAGGCTGGCAGCGAGCGCAAGCGTCGCAATCTCGGCCAGTCGGTTAACGATGCGGCCAACTTTGGTGGCCAGCAGCAGGAGTTATGGTGCGAAGGCGGCGAAGTGGCTTTTATCAGCAAGATGATTGCTGAAAGCCAACAGTTTGCGCGCCAGGTGTTGTGGTTTACCTCGCTGGTGTCTCGCGGCGATAATCTGCCCGAGCTGTATCGTGCCTTGACCCAGGCTGGCGCAGTGAAAGTGATGAAAAAAGAGATGGCGCAGGGCCAGAAGCAGAGCCGTTTTATCGCCTGGACGTTTCTCGATGAGGCCCAGCGTAAACGCTGGGCGCAGACGCGTTTTAAAGGGTAGGTTCTGCCGGCGGTGGCGGGCTGGCGGGTGAAGCTGGCTGTGCTGCGCTTTCCGGCGCCGGTAACATCTGGTATGTCTGCACCGGCGGGCGCACGCCTGCACGGTCGAAATGCTTTTTCACCATCGTGTCGAGGGCAAAACGCACTGTCCACTGTTTCAGCGGCAGGGTCGTGCAGGTGACACGAAGCGTGAATGCCGTGTTGGTAAGCCCGACCAGCCCGGCAAAAGACGGTTCGCCGATAATCAAGCCGCGGATCTCCTCCTGCTCCATCAGTTCTGCCACGGCATCTTTTAACGCCTGATTCGCTTTATCGGTATCCTCCTGGCGATTTACCTCGTAATTCGCCACCACCGAGCCAATGCCGCGCACAAAATTGGCGAAAGTGGTGATCGATGACCACGGAATAATGTGGTACGCGCCAGTATCCTGACGTACGCCAACGGAGCGAATCGACATTCGCTCTACGGTGCCGGTTAGCGGGCCGATAGTGACCAAATCCCCGGTGTTCATGCCGTTTTCAAACTGGATAAAAATACCGGTGATAATATCTTTCACCAGCGTTTGCGAACCAAACGAGATAGCCAACCCGAGCGCCCCGGCCCCGGCCAGCAATGGCGCGATGTTGACGCCAATTTCCGACAGCACAATCATCACTGTTATGGTACTTATCACCACTGCCAGCGCATTGCGAAAC
Organism: Kosakonia sp. SOY2; assembly: GCF_027109175.1. Classification (NCBI taxonomy): domain Bacteria; kingdom Pseudomonadati; phylum Pseudomonadota; class Gammaproteobacteria; order Enterobacterales; family Enterobacteriaceae; genus Kosakonia; species Kosakonia sp. SOY2. The sequence continues at coordinate 2,075,559 of NZ_JAPVXH010000001.1, read as the reverse complement.
AGCGTCAGCAGTGTGCGGGTGCGCGCGCTTGGCAGCGGGCGACCGTGAATATCCGACGCCAGCCGGTTTTCAATAATACTGGCAAGCAGGGTCCAGCCCACGGCGGAGAAGAAGAGGATCAAGGCAATACGGATGAGGATATCGACGGTTTTCTCGCCCGCACCGTAATTCAGCCAGTGCCAGACATCAAACAGCCCCCAGGCGTTCAGCAGCAGCATGATCGTTGCGCAGACCACCAGAATCCGTGCGGCTTTTAACGACGCCGAGAGCCAGCCATTGAGCCGTTTTTGCAGTTCGGGATAGTTGCGCTGTACCTGTGGCGACAGGGTGATGGTCTTATTCAACCAGCGCGACAATACGCCAGAAAGAAACGCAGCAATGCTCAGAATCGCCAGGCTATTGACCGTGGCACCCATCATGAATTTCAGGCTGTTACCAGGATCGAACAGCGAAAAGAAGAACAACACAATAAAGTAAGCGCTGGCGAGCCAGTGCCAGATCAACGCAAACGCGCGGATAAACAAGCTAAAAAAGGCCAGCGAGTGATCCGCCAGCACAATTAAGTTATGCTGAATTTGCCGCTTGTTATGAAAAATAAGGTACAGCGCCCATACGGTAATGCAGAGCATGATCACCACATTTGCCAGCGCGCCAAACTGCACGTTTACCTGATTGGAAATAATCGGCACTGCAACCAGCAAACCGTAGCCAATCAGGCTGCTCAGCGCACTCAGACGCATATGCCAGTAGCGGGCGGTTTCATCGGTAATGCGAAATGGGCGCAGATCGGCAATACGCGGGCAGAAAATCAGCCGCAAAATCGCTTTAAAAAACTCAATCAGCGCAAAGGCGTTCAGGAACAGGCTTTGTTGAAAGGCAATGGTACTGTTGCCTGCGTTAAGGTTCGCGCTAAGCAACTGACCGACAAATATTGTTAACGCCAGCAGCATCAGGTCGATAATAAACGCGCCGATAATCATTGAGGGCAGTTGTAACCAGTTACTGCGGTCGCGGTTTTTACGCCGTCCCCAGGCGCCCATTTTGCGATACAGCGGGGATACCGCTAAACGAACAAGAAACCAGAAAGCAAAAACCAGCGCGGCCAGTAGCAGGAAGTGACTGGCGGCGTTGCTGAAGGTCTGCGGGTTAAAGGCTTTGTGGGGCGAACCGGTGATATTGCGATACAGCTGAGCAAAACGGGATGCCAGTGCATTGCCATAATGTTCACTCACCTCGGTTACGTTTTCCAGCACCGTTTTTTGCTCTTTCACCTCGGGCGGGGTGAGTTCCGGCACGGGTTCTTGTGCTGGTGCGGTGGCAACTTTGCGTAGCTGATCGATCAGTTCCTTGCGCGACTCATCGTTTTCCAGCACGTCCGCAAGTGCGGCATAAGCGGCCTTTTTCTGCTCGACATTAGGCTCACTCGTTTGCGTAGAAGGCGCAGGCGTGGTTGTCGCAGAGGTAATGCCGGGTATCGTCGCAGCCTGTAACGGCGCGCACCACAACCCAATCAATAGCAGGATCCACGGCATGTGCTCCTCCGGTGAGAAAGTCCAGCAAAATGATAAGTATAGATGCCGTACCGCGGCCGCGATGAATTGAGAAGAATCTGGGGGAGTGCCCCTCCGCAAGGAGGGGCGGGGTAAATCAGGAGACGTGTTGCAGGAATTCCTGCAGGCGCTGGCTCGGCGGATTTTCGATCAGCTGCTGAGGGTTGCCATCTTCGGCAATGCGGCCTTTATCGATGAAAATCAGGCGTGAGGCCACTTTCTCGGCGAAGCCGATTTCGTGGGTCACGATGACCATAGTCATGCCTTCTTCGGCCAGATCCTGCATCACTTTCAGCACTTCGTGACGCAGTTCCGGGTCGAGTGCAGAGGTGGGCTCATCAAACAGCATCATTTTCGGTTTGACTGCCAGCGCGCGGGCAATCGCCACACGCTGCTGCTGACCACCGGAAAGCTCAGACGGATAGTGGTGACCTCGCTCAGCGAGACCGACTTTCGCCAGCAGATCTTTCGCCAGTTTTTCTGCGTCTTCTTTCTTTGCGCCGCGTACACGAATCGGGCCAAACATGACGTTTTCCAGCGCGGTCAGGTGCGGAAACAGATAAAACTGCTGGAACACCATGCCCGCTTCCTGGCGGATCAGGCGCTCGTCCACTTTTGGATCGTTAACTTTCAGACCATCGACAATCAGATCGCCGCTGGTGATCTCTTCCAGTTTGTTAATGCAGCGCAGCAGCGTCGATTTCCCGGAGCCCGACGGCCCGATAATCACCACCACTTCACCCTGAGTAATGTTCAGATCGATATTGTGCAGCACCTGGGTTTGACCGAAGTGCTTGGAAACGTTTTTAAATTCAATCACAGGATTTTCATCCTTTTTTCAAGACGGCGGAGCACGATGTTCAGCGCCTGGGTAATGATCAGATAAATCACCCCGACGGCGGTCCAGATTTCCAGCGCACGGAAGTTACCGGCAATGATTTCCTGGCCCTGACGGGTTAATTCGGCTGCGCCGATAACAATAAACAGTGACGTGTCTTTGATGCTGATGATCAACTGGTTACCCAGCGGCGGCAGCATGCGACGCAGCGCCAGCGGCATGATCACATGGCGGATAGTTTCAACGCGGGAAAGCCCCAGCGCCTGGCCCGCTTCGCTGAACCCTTTATGGATGGACAGCACGGAGCCGCGGGTGATTTCGGCGATATAAGCCCCGGAGTTGATCATGATGGTGATCACCGCGGCGCTGAAGGTGTCGATACGAATATCGGGGAAGGCCATTGGCAAGGCGAAGTAAATGTACATCACCTGAACGACGATTGGCGTACCGCGAATAACTTCGATGAATACCAGTGCGATGTGGTTAGAAATCCAGCCGCCATAGGTACGGGCTAAACCGGCCAGCAGGCCGATAACGATACCGCCAGCCAGACCAAGGATCGAGATCCATAAGGTCATTTTGGCCCCGTCAAGCAAAAGCGGAATGGCGGGCCAGATGGCGCTCCAGTCAAACTGCATGATGTGTTCCTGTATACCGTGGTTTTAACAAAAAGCATCGGAGGCGAAAGCCGCCTCCGAGGTGTAACACTTTATTTTTTAATAATTATTTAGGTTCGGTGCCGAACCATTTTTTGTAGATTTCGTTGTAAGTGCCGTTGTCGTGCAACGTTTTCAGCGCACCGTTCACTTTCTCGCGCAGTTCATCACTGCCTTTCGGGAAAGCAATACCGTACTGCTGCGCTTCCAGAGAGTCGCCGACAGCTTTGAACTGACCGTTGCCAGCAGTTTTGATGAAGTACAGGATGTTCGGCGTGTCGTGCAGTACAGCGTCAGCGCGGCCAGTGCCCAGTTCCATATACGCGTTATCGATGTTCGGGAACTGACGCAGGTCTTTGGTCTTGATGTTCGCTTTCGCGTAGTCAACGGAACCGGTGCCGCTCTTCACTGCCAGCACTTTACCATCGAGGTCTTTCACGCTTTTCACGTCGTTGTTGTTGGCTTTCACCATCACCAGCAGGCCGCTTTTGTAGTAGCCGTCAGAGAAATCGATGGCTTTTTTACGTTCTTCCGTAATGGTGATACCCGCCAGCGCCAGATCGATGTTTTTGGTTTGCAGCGCAGGAATGATGCCGCTGAAGTCCATCGGTTTCAGTTCGTAATCCAGTTTCAGTTCTTTGGCGATCGCTGCCCACAGATCCACGTCGAAACCAACATATTGGTTACCTTGTTTGAATTCGAAAGGAACGAACGCAGTGTCGGTGGCGACAACCAGTTTTTTATCAGCAGCCTGAGAAGAAACGGCAAAAGCGAGAGCGAGTGCAGCCAGGGAAAATTTCAATACAGACTTCATAGTTTTTCCTTTTGTATCCGGGGAACGAACCCCTGCGAGAATGAACGCAGTATGAAAAAATCATGCCAGGTTTACAACCTATTGTTTTGTAAAGGTGAACCTTTACCCGGTTGCACAATAAGTGTAGCAACAATAGCCGTGTGCACCATTTTGAGTCACTGTTTTGGTGCATTATGGCGGCGTGGCCTGTTTTGCTTTTTTTTAGCGCAGATCGTGGGGTGAAAACAATCAGTTATTAACAGTTTTGTGATGGGATAATTACGAAGTGATAACTTTGTGGGCGTAAAGGGGAAATAATGCGCACTGTAATGGTGCAAAACCCTGCGCGTGAGGCGCAGGGCATATAGGCAAACCTTATGGTTTACTCAATGTTGGATTCGATGAACCACAAGAATTTATCTAAGTCGCGGGAAGCGGCGGTGAAGATATCAGCGGTATCTTCGTCTTTCGCTTCGCCAATGGCGTTACGCACATCGTTGGCAACTACCGCGTAACGATCGGCCAGTTCTTTGAGGTGATCCTGCACGCTATGGATATCCAGCGGGTAGCTTTTCAGCGCGGTTTTGCTGTTAATCACCTGTGTGGTGCCCAGTGCGACACCGCCCAGCTGTACGGCGCGTTCTGCCATGGTATCAAGGTGGGTTACCAGCGCAGTACGGAAGCCATCCAGCATTTCATGTACGGCAATGAAGTTAGCACCGCGCATATTCCAGTGGGCCTGTTTAGTGATCAGAGACAGGTCAATGAACTGGATCACCTGGCGATTCAGCAGCTCGATGGTCGCTTTTTTATCGCTATCCGATACATCGTTGCGGGTATAAAGCAGATTAGACGCTTTCGTTTTAACCAGTTTAGCGGTACTCATAATCTCATATCCTCTTGATGTTTGTGTCCCAGGAAATTACCGAAACTAAGTATAGCACCAGATTTTCGCTGACAGTCTTGGCTGTACCTATCAGTTCGATAGCGAATATAAAATATAGAAAAGGATTTCAGGATGACGCAACTAATTAAATGAAATGTAAGATAATTCTAATAACTTATTATTTCTAAAATGCGAATGATTCTATTTAATGCAGGATGCAGGGAAAAGTAAGAAATAATGTCTGCGGCGGGGTTGGATATTTGGCATAAGAAGGATCTCATGCCAAATAATAGTTATTTAGCCGATATCAATTTTTTTGACTGTCGCTTCCCGACGCAGCGTGAGTGTCGAGCCCATCGACGCAATAATAATCGCCGCCAGCGCCAGCGCTTGCTGGAATGTTAGCGTTTCACCGAGGAAAATCATGCCGGAAATTGCCGCCATCGCCGGTTCCATACTCATCAATGTGCCGAATGTGCGAGTCGGTAAGCGCGTCAGGGCGATCATTTCCAGCGAGTAAGGCAGGGCGGTGGATAAAATCGCCACGGCGATCCCCAGCGGCAGAACAGACCAGTGCCACAGCACTTCACCTGCCTGGAATGCGCCAAGCGGCACAAAAATCACCGCCGCAATTAATGAACCCAGCGCCACTGTCGCCGGGCCATGCTCTTCCCCGGCGCGCTGACCGGAAAGAATATAGATTGCCCAACAAGCGCCGGCACCAAGGGCGAACGCCGCGCCAGTAAGGTCAACATGTGACACATTTTCGCCCAGTGGCAGCAGATACCAGAGGCCAAGTACCGCGAGGATCACCCAGATGAAATCCACCGGGCGGCGTGAGGCAAAAAGCGCCACCGCCAGCGGGCCGGTAAATTCCAGCGCCACCGCAACGCCGAGCGGTATCGTCTGGATTGATAAATAGAACATATAGTTCATGGCGCCGAGCGACAGGCCATAAAACAGCAGCGGCAGACGTTGTTCACGGGTAAAACGTAAACGCCATGGCTTAAACACCACGACCAAAATAATCGTGCCAAGTGCGAGACGCAACGCGGTGACGCCCGGTGCGCCAACCAGCGGGAAGAGTGATTTCGCCAGCGACGCGCCTCCCTGAATGGACATCATCGCCACAAGCAATATGAGCACCGGCAACCAAACCGGTAATTTACGAGACTGCGCAGGCATCCTTTCTCCCGTCAATTTCTGTCAAATAAAGTAAAAGAGGCAGTCTACTTGAATTACCGCCGGCTGGTTGAGCGTTTGTTGAAAAAAAGTAACTGAAAAATCCGTAGAATAGCTCCCCTCTGATGGTTAATTAACCTATCCAATTAAGAATTATCTGGATGAATGTGCCATTAAATGCGCAGCATAATGGTGCGTTGTGCGGGAAAAGTGCTTTTTTTTGAAAGTGTTGGTCAGTAACGGAAACTTTCTGTTACATCAAATGGCGCTTTAGACCCCAATTCCCGCAAAGAGTTTCTTAACTAATTTTGATATATTTAAATGCGTAGGACGTAGGATTTACTTGAAGCACATTTGAGGTGGATTATGAAAAAAATTGCATGTCTTTCAGCACTGGCCGCACTTCTGGCGGTTTCTGCAGGTTCCGCAGTAGCAGCTACTTCAACCGTAACTGGCGGTTACGCTCAGAGCGACGCTCAGGGTATTGCTAACAAAACTAACGGTTTCAACCTGAAATATCGCTACGAGCAGGACAACAACCCGCTGGGTGTTATCGGTTCCTTTACTTACACTGAAAAAGATCGCACCGAAAGCAGCGTTTATAACAAAGCGCAATACTATGGCATCACCGCAGGTCCGGCTTACCGCATCAACGACTGGGCGAGCATCTACGGTGTTGTGGGTGTAGGTTACGGTAAATTCCAGCAGACTGTAGACACCGCTAAAGTGTCTGATACCAGCGACTACGGTTTCTCTTACGGTGCTGGTCTGCAGTTCAACCCGATGGAAAACGTTGCTCTGGACTTCTCCTACGAGCAGAGCCGTATTCGTAACGTAGACGTTGGCACCTGGATTGCCGGCGTTGGTTACCGCTTCTAATCGCTTCGGCGATAAAAAAAATCCGCCCAATGGGCGGATTTTTTTTATCTGCAATCTGCTTCAGAAATTACCGCTTACTGCGCGTATCGAAGAGATCCGTGCCGAGATGGTTATAGTCAACTTTCTGTAACTTAAAGTTGGTAATGTACGCTGGCCCGGCTTTTTGCTCGGACATAAAACGGTAAGGATTTTTAATCTGCTCTGCGCTGATCCCCGTCCACTGCGAAAAGAAACTCAAAAAGTCGTTCGCTGAACGGCGCGCTTTAATTACCCGATGTTTGGTATCGTCGCTGGAAAGCACCATAAATGGCACCTGGAAGTCCTGCTGAAAAGTATCGGCGTGCGCCAGGTACTGCACCTCTTTTCCGCGTTCTTTAATCGCCAGTCCGTGATCCGAGAAGTAAACCATCGAAAAACTTTCGCCGGTATTAACCAGTTGCGAATACATTTTCCCGAGGAAATCATCGGTCTGCGTGATGGAATAGAGGTAGCAGGAGGTCTCTTTTGACTGCACAAACTCATTGTACTTGCCGCCGGTGCGATCGCAGGCCTGCGGGTGCGAGCCCATCAAATGCAGCACAATCAGCTGCGGCTGGGTGCGTTTTGTGCTCAGGACCTGATTGGTCAGTTTTAACAGATCCTCGTCGCGGGTGTTTTTATCTGCTTCGAAGTCACCGCGTTTCAAAAACTGCACTTCATCGGCACGCTTAGCGATACTGGCGATGGCGGTGTCGTACTCGCCAATTTGCCCCTGATTAGAAAACCACCACGTCTGGAAACCGGCACGGTTCGCCAGCGTGACAAAATTATCCTGATACTGCGGTTTGTCATCCACCACGCGGTTTAACGTCAGACCAAGGGATTTTTGTGTTGAACCGCTCGCGGAGATGTAATCCGTAAACAGCGTGCCGTTCACCTGGCTGGCAAACGGAGTGTTATTCCAGTGGCCGCCAAAGGCGCCCAGCGCGTCACGACGTGCGCTTTCGCCAATCACCACCACGTAAGTATGGTATTTCGGTTTCACCGCCAGCACAGTCCAGGTGTCTTTCACACTGGCGAGCGCGGCCATATTTTTCTGTTCTTCTTTAACAACATAGTAGTTGAACGCCACATCGCGCACGAAACGCAGCACCGGAACACCGGTATCAATGATTCTGAATTCGTAACCTTTGAAATGGTTTTGCACCGGGCCAATAAAATAAGACGCGATGCACACAATCGTGCCCAGCGTGTCCCATTTCAGCCACGGCGTGGATCGCACGATTATCCGGCGGCGCAGCGAAATAACACCCAGCGCAAAAATGAATACGCCGATAGCGTAGTGATACCACGGGAAGATAGTCAGAATTTCCGTCGACTCTTCCATATTGGTCGACAGCAGCGCCAGCAGCGTGTTGAAGTTTGGTGCGCCATATGCCCGACCAAAGGGGAAATAACAGGCGGCAACCAGCGAGATAATCCCGATAACGGTTTTCTGCGCGCGAGGCGCATGACGCCAGAGGATCAGCAGCGCGCAGGTTAAAAGAACCGCATACATCACGCTAAATTCATAACCCAGAGCGAAGTTAATCAACATCGATTGTAAAAAGTAGAAACCCGTCCACGGGTTGAGCGTCTGGCTGCGAAAGGCAACGGATTCTTTAAGGATTAAGCTCATAGATTACTGTCATGAAAACGCCATGTGCTCACCCTGGCGTTAAGGGTCAAAACCTGCCGGACAGTGCGTGTGAAGAGGGGAGGGGGTCCGCATCTGCGAGCCGCAATTTGTGCAGGGCAGCGCAAAGATAGAGCGAGGCGCGTCGAAGGTCAACAGGGGCTAAGCGGTTGTTTTGAGAGAATGATTGCAAATCCAGCAAAAATACGCTGATTTTTAGACGAATTAGCCAGTATGACGGGGGATTGTGACAGAAAAATGAAGCGGCGTACCGCGACGCCGCATTAGTGAGAAGGTTTGTCGGAGTCCTGCTGAGGTTTGCCGGTAATGATATCGGACAACATATTCAGCAGCATTAAACGGACTTTAAAGGGAGAGTGACTAAACACGCGCATACACCTCTTGAACTCATTCATCGTTACCTCCTGCCATTTTCATGCCCTTCGTTCCATGAAGGGTGAACGCATTACATACAGATATAGCACAGGCTATGTTCTATAGCTATGGCTAAGACGTTAATTTTTTGTGCTGATTCACGGATGGTTTACAATGGCGCTTCTCTTATATGATGCTGCACAGGTGTCACACCTTCAGAGGAAGCACAATGAACCGTCGCGCAGGTAAGCAAACAATAAAAAAAGTGACGCTGGTAAATGTAGAAGAGCACGTTGAAGGCTTTCGTCAGGTGCGCGAAGCACATCGTCGCGAACTGATTGATGACTATGTTGAACTGATTTCGGATTTGATCCGCGAAGTAGGCGAAGCCCGCCAGGTGGATATGGCCGCCCGCCTTGGCGTTTCACAACCGACGGTTGCGAAAATGTTAAAAAGACTGGCAACGGTGGGCTTGATTGAACAGATTCCCTGGCGCGGCGTTTTTTTGACTGCGGAAGGTGAGAGGCTGGCGCAGGAGAGCCGCGAGCGTCACCAAATCGTGGAAAGCTTCTTATTGGTACTGGGTGTCAGTCCTGAAATCGCGCGACGCGACGCCGAAGGTATGGAACATCACGTCAGCGAGGAAACGCTGGAGTGTTTCCGTCGCTTCACCCTGCAACATGAGCAACCTCCTGAATGAGTATGCCGTTCTTCCGCGCGCTGGCGCGCGACCGTTTCCTGCATCTGTTACTGCTTATTGGTTTTGTATTGTGCTTTTTTGCCCCGTTTGCGCCGAAAAACTGGCCGGGTGCGATCGACTGGCACACCATTATTACCCTCAGCGGCCTGATGCTGCTGACCAAAGGGGTTGAGCTGAGCGGTTATTTTGATGTGATTGGGCGGCGTATGGTGCGTCGTTTTCATCATCAGCGTCGGCTGGCGATGTTTATGGTGCTGGCTGCAGCGCTCCTCTCCACCTTTCTCACCAATGATGTGGCGCTGTTTATTGTGGTACCGCTGACCATCACGCTGAAGAAACTGTGCGAAATCCCGGTTAACCGGCTGATCATTTTTGAAGCGCTGGCGGTAAATGCCGGGTCGTTATTAACGCCTATCGGAAACCCACAAAACATTCTTATCTGGGGACGCTCTGGCCTCTCTTTCCCGGCGTTCATCTGGCAGATGGCGCCGCTGGCGCTGGCAATGATGGTTACGCTCTTGGTGTTGTGCTGGTTCTGTTTTCCGAAAAAGGCGCTTAACTACCATAGCGGCGTGCAAACGCCGGACTGGCAACCCCGTCTGGTGTGGAGCTGCCTAGGTTTCTACTTAATCTTTATTACCGCGCTGGAGTTGAAACAGGAGTTGTGGGGGCTGGCAATTGTCGCCATCGGGTTCTTGTTACTGGCGCGGCGGGTAGTGCTGAGTGTGGACTGGACGCTGCTGCTGGTGTTTATCGCCATGTTTATTGATGTCCACCTGCTTATTCAGTTGCCTGCGCTGCACGCGGTGCTGAACAGTGCCAGCCAGTTGTCACCTCCAGGGTTGTGGTTGACGGCCATTGGCCTGTCGCAATTTATCAGTAATGTGCCCGCGACCATTTTGCTGCTCAATTATGTACCGCCGGATACGCTGCTGGCCTGGGCGGTAAATGTTGGCGGCTTTGGTTTGCTGCCCGGTTCGCTGGCCAATCTTATCGCGCTGCGTATGGCAAACGATCGCCGCATCTGGTGGCGCTTCCATCTTTATTCCATGCCGATGCTGCTGTGGGCGGCGCTGGTGGGATACGGATTACTCTTATTCAGATAGTGCTGATTTGTCAGTTTATCCTGGCAAATGTATAGCAACCGCCTAACTTTAGTTAACGGCGCATCCCTGGCGCCGTTACCTGACAGGACTGTTGCGAAACTATGGCAGAAAACACAACGCATCCTGACGATGTTCAGGACGATAACAACCAGAACCCACGTAAACGCCCCGGAAAGAAGCCACTGATTATCCTCGCCATTGTTGTCGGCGTGATGGTGATCGTTGCGCTGGTGTGGTGGTTTTTAACCCGTAATGAAGAGACCACAGACGACGCCTTTACCGATGGCGACGCGGTGACGATCGCGCCGAAAGTGGCCGGTTACGTCACCGAGTTGCGGGTGAAAGATAACCAGCGCGTCAAGAAAGGGGATTTGCTGGTCACGATTGACCCGCGCGATGCCACCGCGCAGCGCGATCAGGCGCAAGCGCAACTGGGGCTGGCAATCGCACAGCTTCACCAGGCGCAGGCGCAACTGGACTTATCAAAAGTGCAGTATCCCGCTCAGCGTGACGAAGCGCGCGCACAGGTGCTGAAAGCAAAAGCAGACCTGGCGAATGCCGAAGCCGCTTATCGCCGTCAGCGTGGTGTCGATCCTCGCGCCACCACACAACAAAATATTGACAGCGCCAATGCCCAGTTGCGTAGCGCGCAGGCACAACTTGCCAGCGCCCTGGCACAGCTGGAAGTCGCCGACCAAGTGCAGTTGCAAATCCGCCAGCAGGAAACCAATGTCGAAGCGCGCCAGCAGCAAGTGGCGCAGGCAAAAGCGCAGCTGGAAACCGCGAATCTGAATTTATCCTGGACGGAGGTTCGTGCCCCGTTCGATGGCTTTATCACCAAACGCAATGTGCAAAACGGTACATTAGTGCAGGCGGGCACCGCGTTGTTTTCCCTGGTCTCACCGGATGTGTGGGTGGTGGCGAACTTTAAAGAGTCGCAGCTGGAGCGGATGCGCCCGGGGAATAAAGTCAGCGTCAAAGTGGATGCGTGGCCGGATCTGGAGCTGGAGGGACATATCGATAGCATCCAGCAGGGCAGCGGGTCGAAGTTCGCCGCTTTCCCTTCAGAAAATGCGACCGGCAACTTTGTCAAAATCGTTCAGCGCGTGCCGGTGAAAATCGTCATCGATAAAGGCCTGGATCCCAACAAACCGTTGCCGTTAGGCCTTTCCGTTGAACCGAAGGTGACGCTGGAATGACGGATCACAGCCACGAGAACTGGAAACCCGCCAGTAACCCGTGGGCGGTGGCGTGGGTCGTCACCCTCGCGGTGTTTATGGAGATCCTTGATACCACGATTGTCAACGTGGCGCTGCCGCACGTCGCCGGGTCGCTCTCCGCCAGTTATGACGAATCAACCTGGGTGCTGACCAGCTACCTGGTGGCGAACGGGATCGTCCTGCCGATCTCCGCTTTTCTCAGCCGCACCTTTGGACGCAAGCAGTTTTTCCTGATCTGCATTGTGATGTTTACCGTCTGTTCGTTTCTGTGCGGAATTGCCACCGAACTGTGGCAAATCATCCTGTTTCGTATTTTGCAGGGCTTTTTTGGCGGCGGTTTGCAACCTACGCAGCAATCGGTGTTGCTGGATTACTTCAAGCCGGAAGATCGCGGCAAAGCCTTTGGTTTGTCGTCTATCGCCATTATTGTCGCCCCGGTGCTGGGGCCAACGCTGGGCGGCTGGATAACCGATAACTACTCCTGGCGCTGGGTCTTTTTTATCAATATCCCGGTGGGCATTATCACGGTTCTGGCGATTTACCAGCTGCTGGAAGATCCGCCCTGGGAGCGCAAATCGAAGCAGAAATTGTCCATCGACTGGCCGGGCATTGGCCTGATTGCGCTGGGGCTGGGTTGTCTGCAGGTGATGCTCGATCGCGGTGAAGATGAAGACTGGTTCAACTCCGATTTCACCCGTATTTTCGCCGTCCTCACTGCGATTGGTATTGTCGGGGCTATTTACTGGCTGCTGTATGCCAAAAAGCCGGTGGTCGACTTGCGCTGCATGGCGGACAAGAACTTTACGGTTTCCAGCTTGCTGATGGCCGGCATGGCGATGATCCTCTATGGCAGCTCGGTGGTGATCCCGCAACTGGCGCAGCAGGATCTGGGCTACACCGCCACGTGGTCCGGGCTGGTGCTGTCGCCCGGCGCAGTGTTGATTGTGCTGACCATTCCGCTGGTGCTGAAATTGATGCCGGTGGTGCAGACGCGCTGGATAATCGCCTTCGGCTTTTTCTGCCTGGCCGCCTCATTCTGGTGGTCGCGTACGCTGGCGCCGGATATCGACTTTGAAACGCTGATGCTGTTTCGCAGCGCCCAGTCGATTGGGCTGGGTTTCCTGTTCGTCCCGTTGACGACCATCGCCTTTATCTCGATCCCGCGCCAGCTTAATGCCGATGCGGCAGCGCTGTTTACCATGTTCCGTAACGTGGCGGGATCGGTTGGTATTTCGCTCTCGACGGCGGCGATCACCGAGCGCTCGCAGGCGCATATGTCGCACTTATCAGAGCATACCTCTCCCTTTAATGAGCAATTTCAGCAGGCTTTACGTGAATCCGCGGAGGCGATCCGTAACTTCACCAGCCTGGTCGGCGATCCGCTGACCAGCGCTACCGGGCAGATGTACAAAGCGATGATCGCCCAGTCGCGTTTTCTCGCCTATATCGACGTGTTCACCATCCTCAGTTTGGTGGCGTTATTGCTGATTCCTTTTTGTTTATTGCTTTCGCCGATCAAAAGCGAAGGCAGCGCAGGAGCACATTAATATGACGTGGTGTCGTTTTCCCGTAACCCTGTTGTCGCTGTGGCTTGCCGGTTGTGCTGTCGGGCCGGATTACCAGGCGCCCAAACCGCAAACGCCTGCGCGCTGGAACGATCCGGGTGACAAAGCGGTTAAATCGCAGGCCTCTTCGCAGGCGGTGAATCCGCGCTGGTGGACAACCTTCCAGTCGCCGCAGTTGAACAGCCTGATTGAGCGGGCGATTAAAGATAATCTTTCGCTCCAGCAAACCGTCCTGCGCATTGCCGGTGCGCGAGAGCAGATTAACCAGGCGGGTGGCGCGTTTCTGCCAGCGGTTAACGGGTCGCTGAAAGCGACTCGCCAGCAACTGGGTATTGAAGGTGAGCTGAAATCCCATAACGTGGAGGGCCAGTTGCAGGATGCTGACCCGGCGATCAGCGGGGCGCTTGGCGCGCTTACCCAACCGGTAAATCTCTATCAGGGCAGTTTTGATGCCCAGTGGGAACTGGATCTGTGGGGCAAAGTAAGACGCCAGGTAGAAGCGGCGTCCGCGCAGCAACAACAGGCAATTGAACAACGTAACGATGCGCTGGTGTCGCTGGAAGCCGAAGTGGCGCGCGCGTGGCTGCAACTGCGCGGTGCGCAGAACATCATTAGTACGCTGAAAACACAAATTGACAGCGCGCAGCAGACATTTACGCTGACCGAAAACCGGCAAAAAGGCGGACTTTCACCGCAACTGGATGTGGAAAATGCCCGCGCCCAGGTTGGCAACCTGGAAGCGCAACTCCCGCAATATGAAGCGCAGGAGCGCCAGGCGATGAACGCGTTAGCGATCCTGCTCGGTAAACCGCCTGGTGCGCTGGACAACGAATTGCGTAATGCGCAGCCGTTACCCGCGCTGCCGGACATTGTACCCACCGGAATTCCGTCGACGCTGGCGCGCCGTCGGCCGGACGTTCGCGAAGCGGAAGCCAGCCTGCATGCGGCGACGGCACAGATTGGCGTTTCGGTTGCGCAGTTGTTCCCCAGCTTGTCATTGAGCGGCCAGTTTGGTCTGCGCAACAGCGAAACCAACTGGCTGACCGACTGGAGCAGCCATTTTTATAGCTTCGGCCCGCAGATTTCGATTCCCATTTTCCAGGGGGGGCGGCTGGTGTCCAGCGTCAAGCTGGCGCGTGCAGAGCAGGGCGCGGCGGTGCTGAACTATCGCCAGACGGTGCTCAGTGCGCTGGGTGATGTGGAAAATGCGCTGGTTAGTTACCGCGCCGATCAGCAGCGTGAAGCGGGACTGGATAAAACGCTCAGTGCGCTGCAAAACGCTTTCTCGCTTGCCACCGACAGCTACCGTCAGGGGATCGCCAGTTTTATTGATGTGCTGGATGCTCAGCGTCAGCTGGCGCAGGCCAGCCAGCAGCGCGAGCAGGCGCGGGTACAAAGCAGCCTCGATCTGGTGGCGTTGTATAAAGCGCTCGGCGGCGGCTGGGAACCGTATCAGAATGTGCAACTGCCTGATTACAAAGTGTTTGGTGAAGCGCCGCGCGGATAATCAGAGAATTGGGCAAGAAACAGGCAGGATCCTCACATTCGCCGCCGCAGAGGATTGCGTATAACTGTCTGCGTCAACTAAACAGATGAGGAGACGCCATCATGCGCTACAAAAAACTGGGTAATACCGGACTGTTTGTTTCTGAACTGTGCCTCGGCACCATGACGTTTGGCGGTGACGACAGCGAGAGCATGTGGAGCAAAATCGGCCAGTTGCAACAGGCGCAAGCCGAGCAGCTGGTTGGCAGCGCGCTCGATGCCGGCATTAACTTTATCGATACCGCTAACGTCTATTCCGACGGGCGTTCGGAGGAGATCACCGGCCAGGCACTGAAAAACCTGAAAGTGCCGCGTGAAAACGTTATCGTCGCGACCAAAGTGTTTGGCGAAACCGGCACCGCCGGGGTGAACTCGCGCGGCAGTTCGCGCTATCACATCATGAATAGCGTGAAAGAGAGCCTCAAGCGTATGCAACTGGATCATATTGATCTCTACCAGTTACATGGCTTTGATCCGGCCACGCCCATCGAGGAGACGCTTTACGCGCTGGATAACCTTGTTCAGCACGGGCATGTGCGCTATATCGGCGTCTCTAACTGGGCAGCGTGGCAAATCGCCAAAGCGCTGGGGATTTCGGAGCGTCTTGGGCTGGCGCGCTTTGCCTCGCTTCAGGCTTACTACACCATTGCCGGCCGCGATCTGGAACGTGAACTGGTGCCGATGATGCAGAGCGAAGGCGTGGGGCTGATGGTCTGGAGCCCGCTGGCGGGCGGCTTGCTGAGCGGTAAATATAGCCGCGACGGTCAGGCACAAGCCGGTGGACGCCGCCTGGCGTTTGATTTCCCGCCGGTGAATAAAGACCGCGCTTTTGATTGCGTGGACGTTATGCGCACCATCGCCGACAGCAAAGGGGTTTCCGTGGCGCAAATCGCGCTGGCCTGGCTGCTGCATCAGCCGGTAGTCAGCAGCGTGATTATTGGCGCGAAACGCCCGGAACAACTGGACGATAACATTGCGGCGACGGCGATCCACCTGAGCGATGACGAACTGCAACAACTGGATGCTGTGAGCGCACTGCCGCGCGAATATCCCGGCTGGATGTTTGAGCGTCAGGGGGAATACCGCCGTAACCAGCTAAAACAACAGTAATTATCCTTCCTCTCAAACGCGACGCTCACCCCGTCGCGTTTTTCTTTTCTTTCGAATAGCGTCACAAAATCGCATCGTCCTTTTTGCCCATTTTTTCGCCGTTATCTATATGACTAGTCATATCCTAAAAATGACTAGTCATGGAGAAGCGCGATGAGCAAAACGTTACCGAACGGCTTTTTATGGGGTAACTCCGTATCCAGCATGCAGACCGAAGGCGCGTGGAACGAGGGCGGGAAAGGGATGTCGGTCTACGATATTCGCGAAGACAGCGAATTTGCCTCCGACTGGAAAGTCGCCACTGATTCCTACCATCGCTATCAGGAGGATTTCGACCTGATGCAGGATCTGGGCATGAACTGCTACCGTTTCCAGATTTCCTGGAGCCGCGTTTGCCCGCAGGGTGATGGCGAGTTCAATGACGAGGGTATCGCCTTTTATGACCGCTTTATCGACGATCTGCTGGCGCGCGGCATTGAGCCGATGATCTGCCTCTACCACTTTGATATGCCGCTGGCGTTGGCAGAGCAGTACAACGGTTTTGCCGACCGGCGCGTGCAGGACGCTTTTGTACGCTACGGCAAAAAGATGATCGACTGCTTTGGCAGCCGGGTGAAGTACTGGCTGACGTTTAACGAGCAGAATATTTACCACATGCCAGGCGCGTTTCAGGTCGGTGGCTATCTGCAAGGTGAGAAAACCCTGCGTGAGCTCTATCAGATTCAGCACCATGTGATGATGGCGCATGTGCTGCTGACCCATTATCTGCACGCTACCCAGCCCGGAAAATTAATGGGCGGCATGCTGGCGCACCAGCTGGTTTATCCGGCGACCTGCAAACCGCGCGATGTATTTTGCGCCACGCAATATGACGAATTCCTCAATCAAAACTTACTGCGAGTGTATGCCGGGCAGGGGTACAGCCCGGAAGTGCTGGCGGTGGTCGAAAGAGAAGGTTTTCGCGATATCTACCGTGATGAGGATTTGGCGGAAATCGCGCGGGTCAAAAACGACTTTATGGCATTTAGTTACTACGCCAGCAAAACCCTCGACAGCGATGCCATTGCGCCGGGAACCCCGGTCAATTATTTCCTGCAACAGGGCGATAAAGCGAACCCGTATCTTGAGGCGACCGAATGGGGCTGGCAAATCGATCCACTCGGTTTTCGCGCCATTATTACCCGCTATTACAACGACTGGCGCTTGCCGGTGTTCCCGATTGAAAACGGCATCGGCGTGATTGAAGAGTGGGACGGCGTTAACCCGATTGAGGACGATTACCGCATTGCTTATCACCGCGACCATATCCAGGCGATGCAGGACGCCATCTTTGAGGACGGCGCACAGGTGTTGGGCTACCTCGGCTGGGGCTTGATCGACATTCTCAGTTCCCAGGGCGATATGCGTAAGCGTTACGGCGTGGTGTACGTCAATCGCGAAAACCACGACCTGAAAGATTTAAAACGCGTACCGAAAAAGAGCTATCGCTGGCTGCAACAGCTGATTCGCAGCAACGGCCGCGACATGTAAGTAACGATTGAGAGGGTAGCCGCAATGTCTGACAGCAACATCACGCCGAAAATGCAGTCATTCGTCGATAAATTTGTCGAGTTCTCCGCCCGGCTGGCAAACCAGGTGCATCTGCGATCGCTGCGTGACGCGTTTGCGGCGGTGATGCCGATTTTTATCCTCGCCGGGCTGGCGGTATTGATTAATAACGTGGTTTTCCCCTGGGTGCTGGAAGGGGAAACGCTGGCGCGTTTTAAAGTCTGGGGCGAGGCGGTGATCAACGGCACGCTGAATATCGCCGCGTTATTAATTGCGCCGATGACCGCCTGGTCGCTGGCGCGCAATAAGAACTTTGACAACCCGGTGTCGGCGGTGGTCATTGCGATCTCCAGTTTCATCATCATGATGCCGATGCAACTGGATGTGGTGCCAGTTGGCGGGAAAGCGACGGTGAGCGTGACGCAGATGCTGGCGTTCACCAACATTGGCACGACGGGGATTTTCGCCGGGGTAATTATTGGTTTGCTCTCCACGGAGCTGTTTATCCGCGTCGCCAGCGTGAAGAAATTTGCTATTTCGCTCGGGGAAAATGTGCCCTCGGCGGTGGGGCAATCTTTCTCCTCGCTGATTCCGGCAATCATTACCCTCTCGCTGTTCGCCATTGTTGCGGCGCTGCTGGCGAACCTGTTGCACACGGATTTGATTCACCTTATCACCACGCTTATCCAGCAACCGTTGCGGCAGATTAATACCAGTTTACCGGGCACGCTGTTTATCTATAGCTTTGGTAACTTTCTGTTTACGCTCGGTATTCACCAGACAGTGGTCAACGGTGTGATCCTTGAACCCCTGCTGTTGATTAACACCAACGAGAACATGCTGGCCTTTGCCAACGGGCAGCCAATCCCGCATATCATCAACAGTATTTTTGTGCCCACGTTCGGTATGATTGGTGGCACTGGCAGCACCCTTTCGCTGCTGATCGCCATCTTTATCTTCGCGAAGCAGCAGTCGGCGAAGCAGGTAGCGCGGCTGGCTATCTCGCCTGGCTTATTCAATATTAATGAACCGGTGATTTTCGGTCTGCCCATCGTCTTTAACCTGCCGCTGATGATCCCGTTTGTGCTGCTTCCGGCGCTGGGGATTTGGTTTGCCTGGCTTTGTACTACGCTCGGTTGGATCTCGCGCTGTGTGGTGATGATTCCGTGGACAACGCCGCCGATTTTAAGCGCCTGGCTGGCCACCGCAGGCGACTGGCGGGCGGTGGTGGTTCAGTTGATAATCATCATCTTTGGTGTATTCTTCTACCTGCCTTTCCTCAAAATAGCCGAGAGAGTGGCCTTAAGAAACAATGGGATAGACTAAAAACGAAGGAAGGCTATGGCGGCAAAATACATCACTATCGCGCGGGAAATTAAGCGGCGCATTCTCAGCCAGCAGTACGCCGCCAGCGCGCCATTGCCGGATCAGTTCGCGCTGGCGGCGGAGTTTGCCACCAGCCGGATGACCATTCAGCAGGCGATGCGCCAGCTGATTGTTGAAGGGCTGGTTTATACCCGTCAGGGCCAGGGCACGTTTATCCGCAAGAATTTCCTGCAACTGTCGCGCTGGGATCTACCCGGTAGCGACTATTTTGGCGCGACCAAAACCTGGGAAAACGTCGGTGAAGTGACCAGTAAAATCATCCGCTTCGAGTTGCGTTTCCCCACGGAAAAGGAGCAGGCCTCGCTACTGGTGGGGCCGGATGACCCGGTGTATGACTTCATTCGCCTGCGGTTGCTGGAAGGTGAACCGATGTCGCTGGAGTTTACGCTGATGCCGGTAAACCTGGTGCCGGGGTTAAACCGCGGTCATCTGGAAAGCTCCGTGTTTCGCTATGTGCAGGACGATCTGGCGCTGAAGATTATGGGTTCATACCGCATTGTGCGCGCCTTAAAACCCTGGGCGGAAGATAAACAGTATCTGAATTGCGAAGAGACCGATCCGGTGCTGGAAGTGGAGCAGGTGATTTATCTGGAGGATGGCACGCCGCTGGAATATGCCCATTGTCATTACCGTTACGATCACGGTGGCATTATTGTGGTGAATCACGGGTAAAAAAAAGCGGAGCCATTGCTCCGCTTTTTTATGCTATCAACCGTAATCAGTTCAGACGAACCGGCATACCGGAACGGTTCTGAATTGCCTGATCAACCACGTTTGAATCAACATCAGACTGGTTAGTCACGGCCTGCACCGCTTTGGTCAGCGCAATCGGCACAATCTCACCACCGGTAAACTGCGCTTCCGTGGTGGACAGCGGGTTGTGAACTTCGATGTAGCGGCTGCCATCCGGCTCGGTGGTCGCTTTTACCGGCTCATCAATAAACTGTACGCGCGTACCGACCGGCACGTTTTCGAACAGGAATTTGATGTCGTCGTTGCGCAGACGCACACAGCCGTGGCTCACGCGCAGGCCGATACCGAAGTTAGCGTTGGTGCCGTGAATGGCGTACAGGCGGCCGATATAGAGCGCGTACAGACCCATCGGGTTATCCGGGCCAGCCGGTACAACCGGCGGCAGCGGTTGACCCATCGCTGCATATTCCGCGTGCATTTTCGCCGTCGGTGTCCAGGTCGGACCGGCTTTTTTACGTTCTACTTTGGTGGTCCAGGCAATCGGGGTGTCTTTACCCAACTGGCCGATACCGATTGGCAGCACGATCACCGTGTTGGTGCCTTTCGGATAGTAGTAGAGGCGCATTTCCGCACTGTTGATCACGATCCCTTCGTGAACCGTATCCGGCAGGATCAGCTGCTGTGGAACATTCATCACAGTGCCGCCTTTCGGCAGGTAGGCATCAATGCCCGGGTTTGCTTCCAGCATGTTGGACAGACCCATTTGATATTCAGCCGCAAAATATTCCAGCGGCTGGTTATTGCCTTCCGGAATAGTGACGACCTGGTTCTGACCGATCAGACGACTGCCATCAGTCGGCAGCGGATATGTAACAGCAGACGCGCTTTTGCAAAATCCCACGACAGCAAACGCCGCCGCTAAAAGGGTTGTTAATTTCATGTTCATCTTATGCAAGACTTATTGCCACACTGGCCGTTGGGTTGAGAATGCAGGAAGCGCATTATATGTGCATTCCACCGTCCAGGGAATTCAGATGTGTACGAAATCACACTTTTTTCCCTTTGCTTGCAGTTTAGTGGTCTGACACCAGGCAGGAATCTAATTCGGAATTGTGGCATAATAGGGTGTTTGTCACATATTTCAGGATACCTCTGTGTTAGTCACCAGCAACGTCACCATGCAATTCGGCAGCAAGCCGCTGTTCGAAAATATCTCCGTCAAATTTGGCGGCGGCAACCGTTACGGCCTGATCGGGGCTAACGGGAGTGGTAAATCCACCTTTATGAAAATCCTCGGCGGCGATTTAGAGCCGACGCTGGGTAACGTCTCTCTCGATCCGAATGAGCGCATCGGTAAGCTGCGCCAGGATCAGTTCGCCTTCGAAGAGTTCAGCGTACTCGACACGGTGATCATGGGCCATGCGGAACTGTGGGAAGTGAAACAGGAACGCGACCGTATTTATGGCCTCGCGGAAATGAGCGAAGAGGATGGCTACAAAGTGGCCGACCTCGAAGTGCAGTACGGCGAAATGGACGGCTACTCGGCGGAAGCGCGTGCGGGCGAACTGCTGCTCGGCGTCGGTATTCCGGTTGAGCAGCACTACGGCCCAATGAGCGAAATCGCTCCCGGCTGGAAACTGCGTGTGTTACTGGCGCAGGCGCTGTTTGCCAACCCGGACATTCTGCTGCTCGATGAACCGACCAACAACCTGGACATCGACACCATTCGCTGGCTGGAGCAGGTGCTGAATGAACGCGACAGCACCATGATCATCATTTCGCACGACCGCCACTTCCTTAACATGGTCTGTACGCACATGGCGGATCTCGATTACGGCGAGCTGCGTGTTTACCCCGGCAACTACGACGAATACATGACGGCGGCAACGCAGGCGCGTGAACGGCTGCTGGCGGATAACGCCAAGAAAAAAGCGCAGATCGCTGATCTGCAATCGTTCGTCAGCCGCTTTAGCGCGAACGCCTCTAAATCTCGCCAGGCGACGTCCCGCGCGCGTCAGATCGACAAAATCAAACTGGAAGAGGTTAAGGCCTCCAGTCGTCAGAACCCGTTTATCCGCTTCGAACAGGACAAGAAATTGTTCCGTAACGCGCTGGAAGTGGAAGCGCTTAGCAAAGGTTTTGATGAAGGCCCGCTGTTTAAAAACTTCAATCTGCTGCTGGAAGTGGGTGAGAAAATCGCCATTCTGGGAGCAAACGGCGTGGGTAAATCCACCATGCTGAAAACGCTGGTGGGCGAGCTTGAGCCCGATAACGGTACCGTTAAGTGGTCTGAAAACGCGCAAATCGGTTACTACGCGCAGGATCACGCCGAAGACTTTGATAACGATCTGACCGTCTTCGACTGGATGAGCCAGTGGAAACAGGAAGGCGATGACGAACAAGCGGTGCGCAGCATCCTCGGTCGTCTGCTGTTCAGCCAGGACGATATCAAGAAACCGGCGAAAGTGCTCTCCGGGGGTGAAAAAGGTCGCATGCTGTTCGGCAAGCTGATGATGCAAAAACCGAACATCCTCGTTATGGACGAACCGACCAACCACCTGGATATGGAATCCATCGAATCGCTGAACATGGCGCTGGAGATGTATCAGGGCACATTGATCTTCGTTTCCCACGACCGTGAGTTTGTTAGTTCGCTGGCAACCCGCGTGATTGAGATTACGCCGCAGCGCGTGGTGGATTTCTCCGGGAATTATGAGGATTATTTGCGCAGTAAAGGTATCGAATAAATTTACCGTCGTCTTCCACGCGACAGGTGTGTTGGCTGAGCCTTCGTCCCCCGGTCACTTACTTGTGTAAGCTCGCGGGGAGGCTCAGGTTGGCCGCCTTCCTGTCGCGCGAAATACTGAGGTAAATACTTTACCGTCCTTTCCCACATCACTGGTGTGTTGGCTGCACTTCGTCCCCCGATCACTGACTTGTGTAAGCTCGCGGGGAGACTCAGGTTGGCCGCCTTCCTGTCGCGCGAAATACTGAGGTAAATACTTTACCGCCCTTTCCCACATCACAGGTGTGTTGGCTGCACCTTCGTCCCCCGATCACTGACTTGTGTAAGCTCGCGGGGAGGCTCAGGTTGGCCGCCTTCCTGTCGCGCGAAATACTGAGGTAAATACTTTACCGTCCTTTCCCACATCACAGGTGTGTTGGCTGCACCTTCGTCCCCCGGTCACTGACTTGTGTAAGTCCCCGGAGATACGCAGATTTGCTGTGAAATACTCAGGTAAATAAGTGAAGCAAGCCCGGTAAGCACATGGCTTCCGGGCTTTTCACATTAAGCAAACGTCCACTCGCTGGCCGCAACGCCATTAATTAACACCTGGCGGTTTTCACCCGCAGGCAGCGTCACTTTCAGCGCCTGCCAGGCCGGGCGATAGTCGCCGCGCGTATGTACCTGCAAATCAATGGTGCTGCCCGAGCAAACCATTTCCCACTCCAGCCACAGCGCGTTGCCCTCTTTATAGCCCCAGGACTCACCATCATCCTCAAACAGCAGGCCGCGTGAACGCCCGGGACCCTTCACCGGGAACAGGTGCAGCTCACGCGTGGTATCCGCTTTGGTATCAACATGCCTGATGCGATCGCTGAGCGGCAGACCGGCACCGGCACGCACCAGCAGCGGCAGCGTTTCCAGCGGCGCATCCAGCGTCACCCACTGGCCAGGCGCATACCAGCAACCGGTGTAAAAATCGTACCAGCCGCTATTGTTGGCAGGTAGCCAGACGCGGCGCTCGCGCTGGCCTGGTTCGACGACGCTTGCCACCAGAAGATCGCGGCCAAGCAGGAAGTCGTCGCACTCTTCGAACGTCTGCTCGTCATGTTCGTGATCGAGGAACGTCGGGCGCAGCATCGGTTCGTCGTCAGCATGTGCCTGCCACAGCAGCGTGTAGAGATAAGGTAGCAGGCGGTAGCGCAGCTCAATTGCGCTGCGGATCGACGGTGTGATCGCCGGATACATCCACGGCTCATTCACTGTGTGATCGTCGTTCCATGAATGAATGGTGAAACGCGGGTGCATTACCCCGTTTTGCACCCAACGCACAAACAGCTCCGCATCCGGTTTATCGCCGGAAAAACCGCCGACATCGTGGCCCACGTTATACAAACCGGACAAACTCATGCCCACGCCCATGCGGATGTTGTAGCGCAACGTGTCCCAGTTGGTACGGTTATCACCGCTCCAGGTTTGCACATAACGCTGCATCCCGGCGCAGCCGGAACGGGAGATCAGGTACGGGCGCTTTTGCGGAGCAAAACGCTGCTGCGCTTCCATCGACGCGCGCATCATCAGCAGCGGCATCACCGGGCGAATATGTTTGATGGCAATTTGCTGGCCAAAACCGTGGCAGCGCGCTTCGCCGTCCCACACTTCAAACTCGTTGTTATCGTTCCAGGTCGAATCGATGCCCATCTCCAGCAGTTGCGTGGTGACGCCTTCCTGCCACCAGGTGACAGTCTGCGGGTTGGTAAAGTCGAGGTGTGAGCCTTCGTCATCCCAGAAACTGGAGCGTTCCGGCGCATCGGTTTCGGAATCGCGAATAAACAGACCGCGCTCCGCCACTTCGCTATAACGCGGGTGATCCTGCAACAGACAGGGTTTGATATTCGCCGCCAGTTTCAGTCCCGCATCGTGGAACGCCTGGCTCATCACCTTCGGCTGCGGCACTTTGTCGTAGTTCCAGTTAAAGACATAGCGCTTGCCGTTAATCGAGGTGTAGCCGGATGAGAGCTGGAACGAATCGCACGGAATCGCGTGTTCTTCGCACAGACGAATAAAATTCATCAGCTGGTTTTGCGCATCCGGCGCATCGGTGTAATGCATGGTTGAGCCGCTATAACCGAGGCTCCATTTCGGGCCGAACAGCGTTTTCCCGGTGAGGCGCACAAACGCTTTGGTAACATCCAGCGCACGCGCGCCGGTAAAAATGTAGTAATCAATATCGCCCGCTTCCGCCTGCCAGCGGCGATAGGCGGTGTGATAGTTATCGATCTCGTTACCCAGATCCAGCCAGCAACTGCTGAGGTTGTCATAAAACAGCCCGTAGCTGATATCGTCGCGGCGGGTGAGAGTAAACGGAATATGCTTGTACAGCGGGTCGGTGCTGGCAGCGTTATAGCCCATCGCATCAAGGTTGCGCATCTCATAGCGTTGACCATTGCGTTGCAGATTACCTGCCTTCTCGCCGAGGCCGTAGAAACGCTCCTCTTTTTTACGGCTGAGATAGTGCGCCACGCCGTCGCCATGGGCGTTAACCAGATACGCGCTGGTCGGGCGATCGCTCGCCAGCCATTGCCAGACGCCCGCGTCGTTGCGGTAGTGCCACTCCAGCCACAGTGGCTGGTGTACGGTGACGCGCAGTTTTGCGCTCTCAATGGTTAATGTCTCGTGCTGTTGCGCCAGCGACCAGTGCGGCAGGCTAAAACCCGACAGATCGTCGCGCGAGCGGCCTTCCCACGGAACATCATCTTTCGGTGCAATGCTCCAGGTTCTGTCCAGCGCCAGCTCGCCTTTACGCTTGAGCAGCACACGGAACAGGTTCTCTTCCAGCACATACAGACACAGGGTGTGTTGCCCATCTACCAGCAGCTCAACATGGTGAGCGGCCTGGTTTTGTAACGTCCAGTTCTTGAGGGTTTTCATATCAGACATCCACAATCAGGCGCGTTTTGCGCGTCGTTCAGCAATAAATGCCACCAGGAAACAAGCGCCAATCAGGTCAAAGAAACCCATGGCAATAAACAGCGGGTTGAAACCAATTTTGTCGGCGGTGACGCCAATCAGCAGTGAGAAGAGGAAGCTGGCGATCCACGCCGCCGAGCCGCGCATGCCATTTACTGTTGCCATCTGGCCTTTATCGAAGGATTCCACCACCAGCGCGCTCAACATGCAGGAGATGATCTGATGGCCAAAACCGCCAATCGAAATCAGCACAATGGTGATGTATGGATCGCGGGTAATCGCGACAATGGCGAGCGAAATCATCAAAAATGCGCCGGTCACCGAGCTGGCAACCACCGAGTTCACGCGGGAGCAGCCAAACCAGCGGGTATAGAGTTTGGTCAGGTAACCGCTGGCGACGCTGCCGAGATCGGCGGCGAGGAACGGCAGCCAGGCGAACATGGCGATCTGTTTCAGATCCATACCGTGTTCTTTCGCCAGATAGAGCGGCACCCAGAAGCTCAGCACCGCCCAGGCCGGTTCTGCCATAAACGCCGGGATGGCGATACCGTAAAAGCGTTTGTTTTTCGAGACAGTTTTCAGAGCGGTAAAGAAGGGCAGTTTGACCGCTGGCGGTTCATTATCCTGCTGAATAAAGGTCAGCTCGTCTTTACTGAGGTTCGGGTGTTTGTCCGGGTTATGGTAAAATGCCCACCACAAAATCACCCACAGCAGCGCCAGCACACCGGTAAACATAAACGCGCCCTGCCAGCCAAATGAGGCGTGAGCGAAGTAAATAATCGGCGGAGCCAGCATGGCACCAATCGAGAAGCCAACGCCCGCCCAACCGGCAGCCACCGGGCGTTCTGATTTCGGGAACCATTCGCCGATAGTTTTGGCATTCGCCGGTGTAGCCGCCGCTTCCGATGCGCCCATGGTGAAACGCAAAATCGCCAGATGTACCCAACTGCCTGCGCCAGCGTGGAAAATACAGGCCAGCGCCCAGATGATGGCGCACACCATAAAGCCAACTTTCAGGCCAATCACGTCAATCAGCCAGCCACACAGCGGCTGGAAAATGGTGTAAGCCAGCTGAAACGCGCCGACAATCCATGAGTATTGTTCGGTGGTGATGCCGAGGCTGGTTTTTAATTCCGGTGCCAGAATCCCCAGCGAGTTTCGGGTGATGTAGTTCACCGTGACGCCGAATAAGAACAGCACCAACATCCACCAGCGTAATTTTTTGACTATCCGGCGGCTCTTGCTGGCCGCCATTTCATTGTTGATCCCCTGGCTCATTCTTTTCTCCGCATATCTTCTTGTAGGGAAGTCGGGGCAAACTCTTGCGGAGTTGTTATACCGCACAGGTTTGCATGATGATTTATTTGCATTTTTTTGGTTATTGTTCTTACAACTAGTATGGAAGTTGTATGACACGTTTACGTTAGGCGAGAAAAATCGACAGCTAAAGTGGATTTTGTGCAAGGATTCTCATCAATCAGCGACGACATGCGGCAAACTTGTATTGACGCCATGAATATCAGGCTTTTCGATTCATGAAAATTTTCCCATTTCGGAAACGGAGCAAGATCACAGAATGGATAAAAAGCTCAAAATCACCGAAATTGCCCTGCGTACGAATCTGTCGACCAGCACGGTTTCCCGCGTGCTGGCAGGCAAAGCCAATACCAGTGAAAAAGCGCGCACAGCAGTACTGGCCTGCGCGCGTGAGCTGGGGGTGATGGAGGGGATTGCCGCCGGGCGGCTGTTGCTGAATAACCTGATTGTTTTCGCACCGCAGCGGGCCTTTGATGAGCGTTCCGATATCTTCTACTACCGGGTGATCCAGAGCATTAACAAAGCGTTGTCACCCCATGAAGTGCGGCTGCGCTACTGCGCGCTGGAAGAGCTGGACAGCGACGCCAATGAATTTCTCGCGCGCATGAACGCAGCGGAAACCCAGGCGGCGATCCTGCTGGGCATTGATGATCCCCATATTCATGACCTGGCGGCGGATATGGGTAAACCCTGCGTGTTAATCAACTGCCGTGACGGGCGTATGCGTTTGCCTTCCATCGCGCCGGATCACCGCACGATCGGCGAGTTTGCTGCAAATTATCTGTTTGATATGGGCCACCGCGAGGTGGTGAATGTGATGTGCCTGCGTCGCTACACGATGGATCTGCGCCTGGCGGGCATCAAAGAGGCCTGGCAGCGGCGCAATCTGCGTTTCCAAAGTAAGCGGGATCTGATCACTGTCCCCAGTTTTAGTGCCAAAGAAGCGGGGATGCGGGTAGGGGAGTGGCTTGATGATCCGGCGCATAAATCACCGCCTACCGCCTTTCTCGTCGGGGGCGATTTTATGGCGGAAGGCACGGTTCATGCGCTCCAGCAGCGTGGGCTGCGCGTGCCGCAGGATGTCTCGGTGATGAGCATTGACGCCTTTAATCTGGCGGCGATTCAGGATGTGCCGCTCACCGCGGTGCATGTCCCGCGTGATGAACTGGGCGTTGAGGCGGTACACCTGCTGCAACAGCGGTTGATCCGCCCGCAGGCCACCACTGGTTCGCTGCTACTCAACGGTACGCTTGCGGTGCGCGAATCGGTACGGCGGATACGTCCCGGGCAACAACGTACCGCCGTGGAGCGTGAAGGGTTGTATGACGTCTAAACGTCCATACCCAGCGCGCGCTTACCATGAATATTCAGGTCGTCCAGTGTAAAGCGGCCTGACCAGTCGCTTTCGTAGTTCTCACGCGGAAAATCGCCCGGCGAAGCACCTTGTTCCAGCGCGACCTTCACTTTGCGCGCATACGCGAGATTTTTCGTGCACAGCGGCGCGGCGGGAATGTACATCACATTGCCCCAGCCTTGCTGGTTTTCCACCGGCGCAACCGAGTGGATCACATCGCAGTGCCACCATACGGAATCCCCGGCTTCCAGCGCCGGAATGCTGCTCAGGGCTTCCATCAGCAGCGGATGCCACTTCTCCGAGACCGGTAATACCCGCCCTGGCGCCACGCCGCACAGCTCATCTTCTGGAACATCATCCAGCAGCGGGCGCAGCAGAATATACGCCATCGCTTCCGGGATCGGCACCACGTGCAGCAACCCTTGTCCGGGGATCATGTCCGACAACGCTGTCCAGCCCTGGAAGGTGCGGAACACCGAACATTTGGTGGTGTTATCCACCGTGTACTCTTCCACCTCGGTGCGGTGCGCCGCATTCCACGGGTCATATTCCTCAAATTTGCCGCTAAACACGCTGGCAAACACACGCTGGTAAGCGGGGAGCAGCCAGCGCTCCAGCGCACCGGAATCCGTATGCGCGCCGAGGCCTTTCGAGGTGGTTCCCGGTGGACGGCGGCGAATGCGATCCGGGTAGATGACGCTCACATCCGGATCAAACCATTGCTGGCCTTCACTTTCGAAGCGCCACAGGCGGTTGAGGAAGGATTGCACAGCGGCCATTTCCTCGCTCTGGCGCGCCTGCATCTGCGCCTGCGACCAGTAAATAGGGTAGATTTCCGGGCGCGAAGCCTCCAGCGTGCCAAAGAAGCTGTCACCAGGCCCTTTGTACACCTCATCAAAATGGTTCTGGTCGAGGTAATCCAGCATTGAGCGATCCCAGCCCAGCGCCTGCTCACGCGGGAAATGCCCCTTAATGACCGCACAACCGCGCCGCTTGATAAGCGCCCGCTGCGCCTTGCTAACCTTGCCTTGCGCAATGTCGCTGTAGGCAATTTGTGGCCACACGGATTTGCCTTGTGCTTTAAGGGCATTGATATCGGTTACGCGGGCGGCAATCTGTTCGCTCAGGCGGTTAAACACCTGCTGTACATCGCCGATCTGCGCGCGCAGTTCCTGTTTCATCTGACGAATCGATGCTTTGTGATCGGTGGGCAGCGTTTCACTGGTAAAAGCCATGTTGAACCTCGCATTCTTTCATTCGAAAGTCATTTAACTTACAAATGATAAAATAAGTTAAAAAGAAGTTAATGCAAGTTTAAAAACTTGATGCGGAGCACAAAGCGGAAAATTAGCCACAGGAAGGGCCGGAGCGGGCGCTCCGGCAGAGGTTCAGCGATTGAATGGCGCGGTGTTATCAAGTACGGCCTGAATCACATTCAATGCGCCGTGGTGGTTATTGTCATCGGTCTGATGACGGGCAATGGCTTTGATGGCGTCGCTGGCGTTGCCCATGGCGAACGAGAAATCGGTCATGCGCAGCATTTCCGCGTCGTTACCGCTGTCGCCAATGGTGACGCACTGTTGCGGTGAGATGCCCCAGCGTTTAAGCAGGCGCGTAATGCCGTTGGCTTTATGCAGACCAGGGATTATCAAATCGACAAAACCAAAGCCGCTGGTGACCGGCTTCATGATGCCGTCAAGCGAGACATGCAGAGCGTCGATCAATTGCGGGATGTCGCTGTCCGGCAAGTTCAACGAAAACTTGAACAGGGTATCGTCAATGTGCTGAAAATCGCGTACCGGTTTTAAGCGGTAATAGTGTTTCGACATCAGATCGACGAACTCTGCCGGAGCGTTTTCGCTTACGTACGCGCTTTCCAGGCCGCACGCAACAAAGTTGAGGCTGCTGTCTTTTAACAGTTCGCCAATCACCACCTGCGCTTCGTGGCGGGTCAGCTCACCGTGGAACAACTGTTGACCGTGCTCATACACCAGCGCGCCGTTTTCCGCGACGAACGAAATGGTCTCTTTCAGCTCCGGGAAGAAGGAGATCAGCTGGTAATACTGGTTGCCGCTGGCGACAACAAACTCAATATTCCGCTGACGAAGCTGCTCGAATTGCGCCATAAATCGTGTGCGATCGTACTGCTTGGCGTCATCAAGGAAGGTTCCGTCCATATCGGTAACGATAACTTTGACGGTCATACATAGAACTCCTGAATGTAACTGCGACGAGAAACATTCTAGAGATAATGTGAGGGGAAGCACAAATTTTATTTCATTCGAAAGTTTAACCGTCGTCTTTCGAACTGCAGGTGTGTTGGCTGCGGCGGCGCGCCCCGGTCACTTACTTGTGTAAGCTCCCGGGGACTTACCGCCTTGCCGCCTTCCTGCAATCCGAAATCCATAGGTTAAACAGCCGGTAAAAGCGAAAAAGTCCTTTGCATTTCGCAGGCGTGGTGCCGGAAAGTAAATGACAGAGCCCCTATTTTTGACAGACGAAAGTAGACCGGCTTCGGGGGGAAGTCCGGTCGCCACCTTATAAGGTATGTTCAGTACGGGCGATAATGTCGTCCTGCGCATCTGGCGACAGGGCGGTAAAGAACGCCGAATAACCGGCGACGCGCACCACCAAATCGCGATACCGATCCGGGTGTTTCTTCGCCTCCAGCAGCGTTTCGCGCGACACGATGTTGTACTGAATATGCCAGCCTTTATGCACCTCAAAGAAGGTGCGCAGCAGCACCATCAGCTTTTGCTTATCGCTCTCGTTTTCCAGTGTCGACGGATTCAGTTTCTGGTTCAGCAACACCCCGCCGAGAATCGCCTCCACCGGCAATTTACCCACGGAGCTTATCACCGCCGTCGGCCCCAGATGATCGGTGCCGGACGCCGGGCTTGCGCCCTCCGCCAGCGGCGTATGCGCTTTGCGTCCATCCGGTGTCGCCATCGTCGCTGCGCCAAACGGCACGTTAGCGGAAATGGACGAAGTTCCGGCGTAATAATTGCCACCGATCGGGCCGCGACCGTAACGCGGGTTGTGATACTGCTTCAGCTCATCGATATAGGTTTGATAAGCACGTACCAGCAGCGTATCCACGCTGTCATCATCGTTGCCGTATTTCGGCGCGCTGTTGACCAGCCGCTGGCGCAACTGTTCGTGCGTCAGGCCGTCAAAATCTTCTGCCAGTGCCTGCGCCAGTTGTTGTTGCCCGATAACACCCTGGTCAAAGACCAGCTTTTTCACCGCCGCGAGGCTGTTACCCAGGTTGGCGATCCCCACCTGCAAGCCGGACACCCAGTCATATTTCGCGCCACCTTGTTTAATGCTTTTCGCCCGTTCGATGCAGTCATCGACTAGCGCGGAGCAGAGAATATCCGGCACGTTCTCTTCCAGCATGGTGTCGACCACATACTCAATCTCAATGGATTTACGGGTGTAATAACGGATCTGCCGATCCCACGCCTGCATCACCTCCTCGAAGCCGTGGAAATTACCCGCCGACAGCGCCTGGATCTGTGGCAGAAAGATTTTGCCGCTGGTGGCGTCGCGTCCGCCTTCCAGTGCCGCCAGCATCACGCGGGCGAAGTTGATAAAGCTCATGCCGGTGCAGCGGTAGCCCCATTTGCCGCCAACGGCGGTTTCAATGCAGCCAATGGCCGCATAGTCGTAGGCGTCGGCGGTCTCAACGCCGAGTTTGATAAATTCTGGGATGACAATTTCATCGTTATTGAACGCGGGCATGCCAAAGCCGCAGCGAATAACCTGCACGCAGGCGTCGAGGAAGTCGTTGCTCATGCCGGCGTGGTAACGCACGCTCAGGTTCGGCTGGGTGGAACGCAGGCGTCCGCAGGATTCCAGAATCGCGTAAGAGAGCGGGTTAACCGCGTCGCGCGCTTCACCGTTATGCCACTGTTGACCGCCGATGGTGACGTTCTGATAGAGCGGGCTACCCGCCGAGGCTTTCGAATGCGAGCCGGAGCGAATTTTGTTCACTTCCAGCAGTTTCAGCCAGCAACTGTGCAGCAGCTCAATGGCCTGTTCGCGCGGCAATGACTGCTGCAATTCAACATCGCGGCGATAGTACGGATACAGATACTGATCCATGCGTCCGAAAGAGACCGAATGCCCGTTGGATTCAATCTGCAAAATCAGCTGGATAAAGTAGCAGAGCTGCAACGCCTGCCAGAAGGTGCGCGGTGGTTCGTGGGCGATAATCAGGCAGTTTTCCGCTATCGCCAGCAGTTCATCGCGGCGGTTTTGCCGCGTCTCTTCCGCGGCCATCTGGCGCGCCAGCCCGGCAAAACGTTCGATATGCAGGCTGACGGCTTCCAGCACAATATCAATCGCTTTTAAGAATTGATCGCCATGCAGGTCGTCGAGCACCGTCAGGTTGATGCGCGTCCGGCGTTCATCCACTTTGTGACGCAACCCGTCGAGGCCAAGCTCCAGCAGCAGCGGGAAGTTCACCGCCAGGTGCGCGTCGCCAGAAGTCATATTGCCTTCGGCTTTGATAATGCCGGTTTCCAGCAGCGCTTTTTGTTCGTCAGTAAACATACCGTAACAGCGATCCTGCACCGTCTGACCGCGCCACCACGGGCAGATCTCATGCAGCACGCGTTTGTTCTCTTCGCTAACCGCAAAGCCAGCGCCGGGGCGGTCGGCGAGTTCATCGATCTCTTTTTCGATCCACGAAACGGTGTATTCGGGGAAGATCGGCGCAGCGCGCACTTCGCTTGCCTGGTTACCAATAATCAACTCGTCATGCTTGATCCAGATGGTACGTTCGGCCAGGTGATGCGCCAGCGCCAGCGCGCGGCGTACCGGCAGCGGTTTGTCCATGTTCTGCTGGTAAACCTGGGTGTAATGTCGGGCGCGCTCGGTGCAAACCGGTGGCTTCACAATATGCACCAGCGCGGTTTTATGGGCTTTTATACGATCGGTCAGGGTGTTGAGTTGCAGCGTGGTCATGGTTTTATCCTCGTAATGTCGCCGTCAGCCCTTTGCGCTGGGCACAATCCTGTGCAAACGCCAGCAGTTGCGGGGCGTCGAGCGGCTTCTCTGGGGCGGTGTAGGGTTCGCCGAGCAGGTGATATTTGTT
Source organism: Kosakonia sp. SOY2 (assembly GCF_027109175.1). Classification (NCBI taxonomy): domain Bacteria; kingdom Pseudomonadati; phylum Pseudomonadota; class Gammaproteobacteria; order Enterobacterales; family Enterobacteriaceae; genus Kosakonia; species Kosakonia sp. SOY2. Next base: position 2,042,406 of record NZ_JAPVXH010000001.1, on the reverse strand, counting down.
CATGCCCAGCGTGTGGTAAGGCAAAAAATGAATGTCGCTGACGTTCAGCTCATCGGCGGCGAAGGCGGTAATGGCGCTTATGGCGTCTTTATCGGCATTAAAACCGGGGATCAGCGGCACGCGAATGGTGAGTTTTTTTCCCGCCTGTGCCAGCCGTTTCAGGTTATCCAGCACACGTTTTGCCGAGCCGCCGGTCCACTGGCGAAACGTGGCATCATCGACATGTTTTAAATCGGCGAGAAACAGATCAACAAAGGGCAGGGACGGTTCGATATAGCGCCACGGCACATGCAGGCAGGTTTCCACTGCCGTATGAATGCCGTGCTGATGGCTGCTCTGGAGCAGTTGCTGCGCCAGTTGCGGGTTCATAAACGGCTCGCCGCCGGAAAGGGTGATGCCGCCGCCGCTGCGGTCATAAAAGGGTTTATCGCGCAAAACGGTAGCCATAATATCGCCCACATCTGGCGTCTCACCGCAGACACTCAGCGCCTCGGTCGGGCAGCACCCGGTGAGAGCATCCAGCTGTCTATCATCAAGTTTTTCGCGATGAATAACCAAACCGTTTACCGCACGTTCGATCACCTCTGGCGCGGCGTGCTGGCATAAATCACACCCGGCAAGGCACAGACGGTTGTCAAAGAGCAGATCCCGCGTGCGGCTGCGGCTCTCCGGGTTCTGGCACCAGCGGCAGCTTAACGAGCAGCCTTTCAGGAACACGACAGTGCGAATGCCCGGGCCGTCATGAGTGGAATAGCGCTGGATGTTGAAGATCATTTTTTATCTCCATTCATTTCATATGGAGATTAAATTACTTTCGAATGAAAGTTTCCGTGACGAGAGTCGACCTTTTATCGCGATGCCGGATGACGTTGCGCCATCCGGAAAATAAAGGGAGATTAACGCCCGCAGACTTCGCAGGCAGAATTGCGCAGCAGTTTCATTTCACGGAACTGGCAGGTCATCGCATCGTACATCACGATTTTTCCCGCCGCCGGCGTACCGTAATGCGCCAGCACTTTGATGGCTTCCATCGCCTGCAACGAACCAATCACCCCGACCAGCGGCGCCATGACACCCGCTTCAACACAGGTCAGCGCATTATCGCCAAACAGACGGCTCAGGCAGCGATAGCACGGGTCGTTTTCGCCCCAGGTAAAGACGCTGATCTGGCCTTCCATGCGAATGGCCGCACCGGAAACCAGCGGTACGCGATGCTGGAAACTGCCCGCGTTGAGCTGGTTACGAATGGCGACGTTATCGGTGCAATCCAGCACCAGGTCATGTGCGGCAATCTGTGTGAGCAGCGCCGTATCATCAAGCAGTGCGTTGATGGCGGTGTAGTGCACATTGGGGTTGATGCGCAGTAACGATTCGCGCGCCGAGTCCACTTTTGCCGCGCCGATATCCGCGTCGCTGTGCAGCGTCTGGCGTTGCAGGTTGGAGAGCGCCACGGTATCAAAATCGAGCAGCGTCATCTGCCCGATGCCTGCCGCGGCCAGATATTGTGCGGCGGCGCAGCCGAGGCCGCCGAGCCCGACCACCAGTACGCGAGCGGCTTTTAACCGCTCCTGGCCGTCGAAATCAAAACCGCGCAAAATAATCTGCCGGTTATAGCGCATCATCTCCGCGTCGCTGAGTGCTTCAGCCATCTTTAGCCTCCGAAGAGATGGTTAAACATCTCGACATCCACCCATTCACCGGCTTCGACATTGCCACGTTCGCGCTCCAGCACCACAAAGCAGTTACCCTGGCTAAAGGAGCTGAAAATATGTGAACCCTGGTGCCCGGTGCTGCGCACTTCCAGCGTGCCATCGTCGCCACGGCTTAACACGCCACGCTGAAAATCGAGACGCCCCGGCGACTTTTTCAGGCGCTCCGCCGCACGGGCGCGAAAACGCAGCGGCTGCGTATCGGCGGTGTTACCGGCAAGTTTCGCCAGCAGCGGTTGTACCAGCTGATAAAAGGTGAGCGTCGCGGAAACCGGGTTGCCCGGCAGGCCGCAGAACCAGCTGTTTTTGAGCTTACCGAAGGCGAACGGTTTACCCGGCTTGATCGCCAGTTTCCAGAATGCGATTTCGCCCAGTTCATCAAGAATAGTTTTGGTGTAATCGGCTTCGCCCACCGACACGCCGCCGGAGCTCAGCACCACATCGGCCTGGCTGTCGGCTGCAATAAAGGTGTCGCGCAGCTTCTGCGGGTCATCCGGCACGATGCCAAGGTTAATCACCTCATAACCGAGCTGGCTCAGCATCAGGTGAACGGATAGGCGGTTGGTATCGTAGATTTGCCCGTCAGCCAGCGGCTGGCCTGGCAGTTGCAGTTCGTCGCCGGTGGAAAACAGCGCCACGCGCACTTTGCGCAGCACACTAACATCGGCAATGCCCAGCGAGGCAATGACCGGCAGCTCGGCGGCGGTCAGTTTTGTGCCCGCCGCAAAAACGCTGGCACCTTGTCGAATATCTTCGCCCGCGCGGCGGATATTCTGATTGGCCCGCACCTCGGCGGTAAAACAAATACCGGCGTCGGTCTGTTCGGTCTGTTCCTGCATCACTACCGCATCGCACCCGGCGGGGATCGGCGCACCGGTCATAATGCGTATACAGGTGCCGGCAGGCCACTCGCCGTCGAAGGGCTGCCCGGCAAACGCTTTACCCGCCACCGGCAGGGCGTTACCACTTTGTACCTCCGCCAGCCGCACGGCGTAGCCGTCCATCGCCGAGTTATCAAAACCCGGTACGTTCAGCGGAGAGATAATATCTTGCGCCACCACGCGGCCAAAGCAGGCCACCAGCGGCAGGGTTTCGCTTTCAGTCAGCGGTGAAATGCGTGACAGCATCTGTGACAGGGCCGTATCGAGCGAGATCAGGCCGTTTGATGATTCCATAGTTAATATCCAGTCAACGCGATGAAGCGGCCATTATGGCAGAAAAGAGAAGGCCTCAACATGCCTTACGCCTACCCCGTTGTAATGACATTGCTTTACATCGTTGTAACGACTTTCTATATTCAGAAATCCCTCCAGGCGCAGAGAAATTCAGGCGGCACAAATGGTTAAAGCGGTAATCGCAATACACGGCGGTGCGGGTGCTATCGGCCGTGCGCAGATGAGCCCGGAAAAAGAGCAACGTTACGTACATGTACTTTCGTCAATTATCGAAACCGGACAGCGCATGCTGGAATCGGGCGTAAGCGCGCTGGATGTGGTAACGGAAGCGGTGCGGCTGCTGGAGGAGTGTCCCTTATTTAACGCCGGTATCGGCGCGGTATTTACCCGCGATGAAACCCATGAGCTGGATGCCTGCGTGATGGACGGCAACACACTGCAAGCGGGTGCGGTGGCGGGCGTCAGCCGCTTGCGCAATCCGGTACTGGCGGCGCGTCTGGTGATGGAGCACAGCCCGCACGTTTTCATGATTGGCGAAGGGGCGGAAAAGTTTGCCTTTTCCCACGGTATGGAAGCGGTATCGCCGAGCCTGTTTTCCACCCCGGAACGCTTTGCGCAATTGATGGAAGCGCGCGACGCCGGGAACACAGTGCTGGATCATGGCGGTGCGCCGCTCGATGAGAGCAAAAAATTTGGCACCGTGGGGGCGGTGGCGCTGGATAAGCAGGGCAACCTGGCGGCTGCGACATCGACCGGCGGCATGACCAATAAATTACCGGGTCGCGTGGGCGACAGCCCACTGCCCGGCGCAGGTTGCTATGCCAATAACGCCAACGTGGCGGTCTCCTGCACCGGCACCGGTGAAGTATTTATCCGCGCGCTGGCGGCTTACGACATCGCCGCGCTGATGGAGTACGGCGGTTTGAGTTTGCAGGAAGCCTGCGACGCCGTGGTGATGGAAAAACTGCCGGCGCTGGGCGGTAGCGGTGGGCTGATTGCGGTTGATCGCGAAGGTAACGTGGCGTTGCCGTTCAACAGTGAAGGGATGTATCGCGCGTGGGGTTACGCGGGCGATGCGCCAAGCGTGGGCATTTATCGTGAATAATGCGAATGGGGTTGCGCGGATGGAAACCGACGCGAACATGGTGCTGGATGTCAGTAATCTGAACGTCGCTTTCAGCCATGACAAGCAACTCGTCCCGGCGGTTCGCCATCTCTCCTTTTCCCTTAAACGCGGCGAAACGCTGGCGATTGTCGGCGAATCCGGCTCCGGTAAATCGGTTACCGCGCTCGCGTTGCTGCGCCTGATTGAGCAGGCGGGCGGCGAAGTGAGCTGCGATCATATGCGTCTGACCCGGCGTAACCGGCAGAATGTGGAGCTTACCCGGCTGAGCGCATCGCAGATGCGTAGCGTGCGCGGCGCGGATATCGCGATGATTTTTCAGGAGCCGATGACCTCGCTCAACCCGGTGTTTCCGGTGGGCGAGCAGATCGCCGAGTCAATTCGCCTGCACCAGAAGCTGGGGCGCGAAGACGCCATGATTGAAGCGCGGCGTATGCTCGATCTGGTGCGCATCCCGGAATCGCAGTCGATTTTATCCAGCTTTCCACATCAGCTTTCCGGCGGCATGCGTCAGCGCGTGATGATTGCCATGGCGCTCTCCTGTCGCCCGGCGGTGCTGATTGCCGACGAACCGACCACCGCGCTGGATGTCACGATCCAGGCGCAGATCCTGCAACTCATCGCCGTACTGCAAAAAGAGATGTCGATGGGGGTGATTTTCATCACGCACGATATGGGCGTGGTCGCTGATGTTGCCGACCGCGTACTGGTGATGAACCAGGGCGAAGCGGTAGAAACCGGCAGCGTTGAGCAGATTTTCAACCATCCGCAGCATCCGTATACCAAAGCGCTACTGGCGGCGGTGCCCAAACTGGGGGCGATGCACGGCAGCACGCTGCCGCGCCGTTTTCCGCTGATCTCACCGAAAAACCCGGCGCATCAGGAAGCGGAAATTGAACAGGATACAGTCGTGCCGGGTGAGCCGATTTTGCAGGTGCGCGATCTGGTGGCGCGCTTCCCGCTGCGCAGCGGTATTCTTAATCGCGTCACCAAAGAGGTGCACGCTGTGGAAGGGGTGAGTTTTGATCTCTGGCCTGGCGAAACGCTGTCGCTGGTGGGCGAATCCGGCAGCGGTAAATCCACCACCGGGCGCGCGCTGCTGCGGCTGGTGGAGCACCAGAGCGGTTCTATCACCTTTAACGGCGAGCGCATTGATACGCTGCCGGATAGCAAAATGAAACGCATCCGCCGCGATATTCAGTTTATTTTTCAGGATCCGTACGCCTCGCTGGACCCGCGCCAGACCGTTGGCGATTCCATTATCGAACCGCTGCGGGTGCACAATTTATTGGGTGAAGAAGAGGGGCGGCAGCGCGTGGAGTGGCTGCTGGAGCGCGTCGGCCTGAAGCCGGAACATGCCTGGCGCTACCCGCATGAGTTTTCCGGCGGGCAGCGTCAGCGCATCTGCATCGCCCGGGCGCTGGCGCTCAACCCGCGCGTGGTGGTGGCGGACGAATCTGTTTCGGCGCTGGATGTCTCGATCCGCGCGCAAATCATCAATTTACTGCTCGATTTGCAGCGTGAGATGGGCATTGCGTTTCTGTTTATCTCGCATGATATGGCGGTGGTAGAACGCATCAGCCACCGCGTCGCGGTGATGTACCTTGGGCAAATTGTCGAGATCGGCCCACGGCAGGCGGTGTTTGAAAACCCGCAGCATCCGTATACACGTAAGTTAATGTCGGCGGTGCCGGTTGCCGACCCTGCGCACCATCACGCGCAGCGTGTGTTGTTGTCTGATGACATGCCCAGCAATATCCGCAAACGCGGCGAGTCAATGCAACGCGTGCAGTTGCAGAATGTGGGGCCGGGGCATTTTGTTGCCCGCTCGACGCCCGGCAGCACGCAATCCCGTTTTTAACTGAGCACTGGCAGGGTTCTTCAGGAGAGCAACATGACACAATTCATTTCACGGCACTGGCGGGGACTCGCCAGCGTGATGTTTGCGCTGACCGCCATCCCGGCCGTTGCGGCGAAGGATGTGGTTGTCGCGGTGGGATCCAATTTCACTACCCTCGATCCGTATGATGCCAACGACACGCTGTCGCAGGCGGTGGCGAAATCGTTCTATCAGGGGCTATTTGGCCTTGATAAAGATATGCAGCTGGAATACGTGCTGGCAGAAAGCTACAGCGTTTCCGCTGACGGCATGGTCTATACCGTCAACTTGCGCCACGGGGTAAAGTTCCAGGATGGTACGGACTTTGACGCCGCTGCGGTAAAAGCGAACCTCGACCGCGCCAGCAACCCGCGCAACAGCCTGAAGCGCTATAACCTGTATAAAAATATCGCCAGAACCGATGTGGTGGATGCCTACACGGTAAAAATCACCCTCAAGCAGCCTTTTTCCGCGTTTATCAATATCCTCGCCCACCCGGCAACGGCCATGATTTCTCCGGCGGCGCTGCAAAAATATGGCAACGACATTGGTTTTCACCCGGTCGGCACCGGCCCGTATGAACTGGAAGCGTGGAATCAGACCGATTACGTGAAAGTGAAGAGATTCGCCGGGTACTGGCAGCAAGGTTTACCCAAGCTGGACTCCATTACCTGGCGGCCGGTGGTGGACAACAACACCCGCGCGGCGATGCTGCAAACCGGCGAAGCGCAGTTTGCCTTCCCCATCCCCTACGAGCAGGCGGAAGTGCTGAAAAGAAACAGCAAGCTGGAGCTGGTCGCCAGCCCGTCGATTATGCAGCGTTACATCAGCATGAATGTCACGCAAAAACCATTCGATAACCCGAAAGTGCGCGAGGCGATCAACTACGCTATTAACCGTCCGGCCCTGGTGAAAGTGGCGTTCGCCGGTTTCGCGACGCCCGCCACCGGCGTTGTACCGCCAACCATTGCCTATTCCCAGGCCTATCAACCCTGGCCGTACGATCCGGCAAAAGCCCGCGAACTGCTAAAAGAGGCCGGTTATCCGCAGGGGTTCAGCACCACTTTGTGGTCGTCGCATAACCACAGCACCGCGCAGAAAGTATTACAGTTTACCCAACAGCAACTGGCGCAGGTGGGCATTAGAGTGCAGGTGACAGCGATGGACGCCGGGCAGCGCGCAGCGGAAGTGGAAGCCAAAGCGCAGGCGCAGAGCGGCGTGCGCATGTTCTACACCGGCTGGTCGGCCTCGACCGGCGAAGCTGACTGGGCGCTGTCGCCGCTGTTCGCCTCATGGAACTGGCCGCCAACGCAGTTCAACACCGCGTTTTACAGCAACCCACAGGTGGATAAAGACCTGGCCGAGGCGTTAAAAACCACGGATGCCGCGGAGAAAGAGCAGTTGTACAAACAGGCGCAGGATCTTATCTGGCAGGAGTCACCGTGGGTGCCGCTGGTGGTGGAAAAGCTGGTTTCAGCACATAACAAGAAGCTCACCGGTTTCTACATTATGCCCGATACCGGGTTCAGTTTTGATAACGCGGATTTGGTGAAATAACTCACTCCACCTCGCAGAACAAAAGGAGGCGTGAGGGAACGCACAATGCAAAATTATATTATTAAACGCTTGCTGGGCCTGATCCCGACGCTACTGATTGTGGCGGTGCTGGTGTTTCTGTTTGTCCACTTGCTGCCGGGCGATCCGGCGCGGTTGATTGCCGGGCCGGAAGCCGACGCGCAGGTCATTGAGCTGGTGCGCCAACAGCTTGGGCTGGATCAACCGCTGTGGCGGCAGTTCTGGCACTACATCGGCAATGTGCTGCAAGGCGATTTTGGTATCTCGATGGCCTCGCGCCGCCCGGTGGTGGAGGAAATCGCCAGCCGTTTTATGCCGACGCTGCTGCTGACTATCACCAGTATGTGCTGGGCGATGCTGTTTGGGCTTGGCGCGGGAATTGCCGCCGCCGTATGGCGCAACCGCTGGCCGGATCATCTGGGGATGGCGCTGGCGGTAACGGGCATGTCATTCCCGGCGTTTGCACTCGGTATGTTGCTGATGCAGATCTTCTCGGTTGAACTCGGCTGGCTGCCGACCGTGGGTGCCGACAGCTGGCAACACTATATTTTGCCGTCGTTAACGCTCGGTGCGGCAGTGGCGGCGGTGATGGCGCGTTTTACCCGCGCCTCGTTCGTGGACGTGCTCAACGAGGACTACATGCGTACCGCGCGTGCCAAAGGCGTAAGCGAGCGCTGGGTTATTCTCAAACATGGTCTGCGCAATGCGCTCATCCCGGTGGTCACCATGATGGGGCTGCAATTCGGCTTTTTGCTCGGCGGCTCCATTGTGGTGGAGAAAGTCTTCAACTGGCCTGGGCTGGGCCGTTTGCTGGTGGACTCGGTGGAGATGCGCGATTACCCGGTGATTCAGGCCGAGGTGCTGCTCTTCTCGCTGGAGTTTATTCTTATCAACTTAGTGGTGGATGTGCTCTACGCCGCCCTTAATCCCACGATCAGGTACAAGTAAGGATGCGATTATTAAACTGGCGTCGACAGGCGGTGTTAAACGCCATGCCCGTAGTCAAACCGGGGCATGTGCGCACGCCGTGGCATGAATTCTGGCGGCGTTTTTGCCGCCAGCCGCTGGCGATGGCCGCCGGGATTTTTGTGCTGCTGCTGATCCTGTTGGCGATTGTCGCCCCGTGGATAGCCCCGTTCGATGCGGAAAACTATTTTGACTATGACCGGCTTAATGAAGGGCCGTCGCTGGTGCACTGGTTCGGCGTCGATTCGCTGGGGCGCGACATTTTAAGCCGTGTGCTGGTCGGCGCGCAGATTTCGCTTGCCGCCGGTCTTTTTGCGGTGCTGATTGGCGCGCTCATCGGTACGGTGCTGGGATTGCTGGCGGGTTACTACGAAGGCTGGTGGGATCGCCTGATTATGCGCATCTGTGATGTGCTGTTCGCGTTTCCCGGCATTCTGCTGGCGATTGCGGTGGTGGCGGTGATGGGCAGCGGCATGGCGAACGTGATCATCGCCGTGGCGGTGTTCTCCGTGCCGGCGTTTGCCCGTCTGGTGCGTGGTAACACGCTGGTGCTCAAGCAACAAACCTTTATCGAATCCGCGCGCAGCATCGGGGCCAGCGATGCGGTGATCCTGTTTCACCATATTCTGCCGGGCACGGTATCGTCGATTGTGGTCTATTTCACCATGCGTATCGGCACGTCGATTATCTCAGCCGCCAGCCTCTCATTTTTAGGCCTGGGCGCGCAACCGCCCACCCCGGAGTGGGGCGCGATGCTCAATGAAGCGCGTGCGGATATGGTAATTGCGCCGCATGTGGCGCTGTTCCCTTCGCTGGCGATTTTTCTGACGGTACTTGCGTTTAACCTGCTGGGTGATGGCCTGCGCGACGCGCTGGACCCGAAGATTAAGGGATAGGAGGTTCCCTCTCCGTATGAGGAGAGGGAAGGAAGGCTTAAACGCGGGAGCCCCACAGATCGTATTCGTCGGCGTTTTCCACTTTCACGCGGACAACGTCGCCCGGTTTAACCCCGGTTTCGCCGTTCAGGTACACCGCGCCGTCGATTTCCGGAGCGTCCGCCATGCTGCGGCCAATTGCGCCTTCTTCGTCCACTTCATCGATGATCACCAGAATTTCGCGGCCGATTTTTTCCTGCAAGCGCTCGGCGGAGATCTGCTGTTGCAGTTGCATAAAGCGGTTCCAGCGCTCCTCTTTCACCTCTTCCGGCACCTGATCGGCAAGTTCGTTGGCGGTTGCGCCTTCTACCGGGCTGTATTTAAAGCAGCCGACGCGATCCAGACGCGCTTCCTGGAGGAAATCGAGCAGCATCTGGAAATCTTCTTCAGTTTCGCCAGGGAAACCGACGATAAAGGTGGAACGCAGCGTCAGTTCCGGGCAGATTTCACGCCATTGCTTAATGCGCGCCAGTTGCCTGTCGACCGCGCCGGGGCGCTTCATCAGCTTGAGAATGCGCGGGCTGGCGTGCTGCAGCGGGATATCCAGATACGGCAGGATCTTGCCTTCCGCCATCAGCGGAATGACATCATCCACGTGCGGATACGGGTAAACGTAGTGCAGACGCGTCCAGACACCGAGTTTCGCCAGTTGCTCACACAGGCCAACCATGCTGGTTTTCACCGGCTCGCCGTTGTGAAAGCCCATGCGGTGTTTTACATCCACGCCGTAAGCTGAGGTGTCCTGCGAGATCACCAGCAGCTCTTTCACGCCGGCATCGACGAGACGTTTGGCTTCGGCTAACACCTCGCCAATCGGGCGGCTTACCAGATCGCCACGCATCGACGGAATAATGCAGAACGTGCAGCGGTGGTTACAGCCTTCGGAAATTTTCAGGTAAGCGTAGTGGCGCGGCGTCAGTTTGACGCCCTGTTCCGGCACCAGGCTCAGGAACGGATTGTGCTTTGGTTTCGGCACATAGTGATGAACATGTTCCAGTACTTGCTCATAGCTGTGCGGCCCGGTGATCTCCAGCACTTTCGGGTGCACTTCGCGGATCTGATCCTCTTTTGCGCCCAGGCAGCCGGTCACAATGACTTTGCCGTTTTCATTCAGCGCTTCGCCGATGGCTTCCAGCGACTCTTGCACCGCGCTGTCGATAAAACCGCAGGTATTGACGATAACCATGTCAGCGTTGTCATAGCTTGGCACCACGTCATAACCTTCGGTGCGCAGTTCGGTGAGAATCCGTTCGGAATCCACCAGGTTTTTTGGGCAGCCAAGAGAGACAAAGCCGATTTTCGGCTGCAGGTTCACATTGCTCATAGTTCAAAAATTAATCAGTTATAGGATCTTAGGGCAGGGATTGTACAGGGCTCTCGCCTGGATTTATAGGGTAATTAAGGGGGAGCGCAGGGAATTCTGAGCAGCAACATGCGGCTTTTGGGCGGGAAAGGTGTAGCTGACGCGGCAATACGGGCTGAGACCTCATCAACGGCTCCTGTGTTACCGCATCGGGATTTGCGAGCACGCTTCCAGTAATATCAATATATTCAGTAAGTTAGCTGTAAACCCTTGTCGCTTGTAGTGTTACGCTTTATATGTGCCCTGCGCCTGCAAAATCAGGCGTCGGGGTTAGCCTTCTTGAAACCGTGTAGTAACACGTAGTGTCGCGTGTCCGGTCATAGCGCTTTTGACCCTATAAAAGCTATGTTGACAGCCTGGTTTGTTGATGGTTGTATTGCACAACTATCTACTCCCCTCTGAGGAAACAACGTGGCCGCTGACCAACTGATCAATGATATCCGTTCCGCATCACGGCGGATGGTGCGTGAGCTGGGCTTTATGAACAGCACGCTTGCGGCGACGGATTATTCTCCTTCCGCCGTCCATACTCTGCTGGAAGTGGAAAAACAGGGGGCGATGACGGCAGCGCAGCTGGTGCAGATCCTGGGGCTGGAGAAATCAAGCGTCAGCCGTATGCTGAGCCGGCTTATCGCCGCCGGTGAATTGCAGGACGTACCCTCGGCTGCGGATGCGCGCTATAAAACGCTACAGTTGACCGCGCAGGGCAAAGCGAGCGTCGCGCGCATTAACAATTACGGTGCGATGCGTGTGCGCGAGGCGCTGCAACATCTGACCGCTGCCGAACAGGAGGCGGTTGCTCGCGGCTTGTCGGCCTATGCCACCGCGCTTGAAGCCTGCCGCCAGGGCGCACCGCGTCCTGGCCGTGAAAAGCCAGAAATTGTCACCGGTTATCTGCCGGGAATGATTGGCCGTATCAGCGAAATGCACGCCAGCTACTATTCGCAACATTATGGTTTCGGCTATTTTTTTGAAAGCAAAGTGGCCGCGGGCCTGGCCGAATTTGCCGGACGTCTGGAGAATGCGCGTAATAACATCTGGCTCGCGGTTTATCAGGGCAAAATCGTCGGCTCGGTGGCCATTGACGGGGAAGATTTAGGCAATAACGAGGCGCATCTGCGCTGGTTTATTCTTGATGATGAATGCCGTGGCACCGGCATGGGACGTCAACTGCTCGCCAAAGCGATGCAGTTTTGCGATGAACAACAGTTTTCTGCGGTGCAGCTCTGGACATTCAGCGGGCTGAACGCCGCGCGCGCCCTTTATGAATCTTTCGGTTTCACCCTGAGCAAAGAGTGGCAGGGCGAACAGTGGGGAAGCACAATGCTGGAGCAGCAATTTACCCGCTGCGGGGAAATTGCGCAGCGTTAAATCCGTTGCGCTATGAGCTTGGCTGGAGCAGAGCTTACAGCCTTTTGTCTCCCGATAAGGCTGGCTATTAACCGCTACACCCGCACTTTATTTTGCCGTTTTTTCGGCGATTTTTTTATCAATATACGTTTTAAGGATCTGCTGCTGCGCTGCCACGACATCACTTGATGACACCGCTTGCAGCAGCCCGGCGAGCGTTTCATTGTCTGGCCCCTCCGTGACGGTAATTTTCAGGGTATACGGCGTCACTTTTGCCAGCTCAATGGTTTTGCCATGCGTTATCACTGCTTGTTGGTTGTAATAACGCCCGACATATACTTTATCAAACTCGATCGTGGCATCATTACCGCCAAAATCTATCGCCACGGTTAATCCGTGATGATTATTCATGCCGTATGGCCGCAGTTGTTTGGGGTAAAAAAGAGAATACGGAACAAACGATAATCGCTCTTCGCTATGCTGGATTTTAATTTGCATAGCAAAACCGAGAACGCTGGTTAATTACCCGGCCAGAAGTGGCGTATTGTAATATTGATAGGGTAATCCGGGTGTTGTCAGATTATTTTTTCCTGTGCCGCCGAACTGACCATAAACCAGCGTTAAACATTGCGCGTTAGAAATTAGCGTGGTTTTACTCGGATAAATATAGGCATTTAACGGGTAGGGCTTCGCCATATTGCTGCCAACTTTTGATATAAGCGAAAAACCATATTTAAGGGTTTCACTCAGGATCGGCGTAGCCACCGCTAATAATAGCGCGGCGGCTTCAGGAGAACCTCTGTCCTCATCTAACGCCGCAGGGCAGGGATCTCCCGATATAAACGCGCGCATCTCTTCAATTCCGCCCTCTTTTATTGTTTGCGGGTTATAGCTGACGGTGTTTGTATGCTCACTTGTACACCCTGCCAGAAGGGTGCTGATCAATAAGAGTGTTTTTTTGCCAGGCATACGGGTCACCTCTTAAAAGGGCAGTTTTGATTTCGGTACAGCGTAATTAGCCAGTAATTTTTCGATATTTAATTTGCACATGTTTTTACTGAGAGTTTGTTCCGATGAAATATGGATGCCACTTATAACCACGCTATTTTCCGTTTTGCTTTTCGTCACATTAACGATGGGCGCACCGGAAAAGCCCTGAAGCACCGTACACAAATGAATAAGACAGTTATCGTTGATATAAACCACTTTGCAGCTTTTGTTTTGTTGGTTATCGGTTGCTGCCATATTAGATGCCTGATAATTGTCGGGGATCTTTTCAGGGGAAGAAATAGCAACGCCCGGTATCCATAATTCATCATTAACGTCGGCTTGTTGCCACTGAACAGGAGGCGAGGCAATATTTACTTTATCAACCGTTAAAACAGCATAATCACAATAGCTGCCCTCGGTTTGAAAACACACTTTGCCATTCTGTTTACTGACTTTTCTCGATTCGCCGTTACTAAAATAAGCCGTATCAACATTACAATGCGCCGCGGTGACAACGGTGGTGTTATTGATTAAAAAGCCGCTGCACGCTTCTAATGACGAACGCAGATAAACAACCGAAGGAATAAATTTAGCGGCATAGGGAAATGTCTCAACGTTATTCTTTTCCAGCTTTTTTTGACAGCGGCTGATAACCGACTGCGCCGATTCTTTATCACCATAGGTACGATAATAATTCACCGTCGCCGAATTACAGTCAGGCGTATTTTCCGCAATGCTGCCTGGCGGTAAATGCAGTTTCTCCATGACGATTTTGTTGTCTTCGTTACGCGTGGGGTATTGGTTGATACCCTCCTGCTGCATGTTGCGGATGGTCAGTTTGAACAGCGTTGATTCATGTTCCGCTGATTTTATTCCCTTATCAAACGGGTGCTTTTTCAGTAAATCATCGGTCTGGAGTTGCTCGATATTTAACCCGTCATTGCTGACGATGGCAGTCTCACGCGCGCCCACCTGATTGATAATGCTACATAACATGAGCAACAGAAGTGGGAGTATCGCTCGCATGGTAACGATCCAGAAGGCAGGAGTATGACTGAATTATCAGACGCTGCGGTGCAAAGTTTTCTCATACGAAAGTATGATTTTTGTTTCCAGATAAGAAGCCTGTTGCCGTTATCAGGCGAGACCGCAACAACGGCCCTTATGGTTGCAATTAATAATGATTCGCATTAACTTCGTTGTGAATTTCTTGTACCAGGGAAGGATAATGTTCACGCGTTCATTTAAAAATGGCTTCATATTCCTGCGGGTTAGCTCGTTTAACGCAGGCGGTTTTTCGAGCCCAGGCGCAGTAATTCGCCAGTTGGCGGCACTCCTGCTGATGCTCTGCGCGGCGAACAGTTATGCCCGCCCGGACATGACGCCGTTGGGGCCGAATATCGCCGATAAAGGTTCTGCGTTTTATCATTTCACTGTTAATACTTTTGATTCCGCCGACGGCAAGCGCCATTACAAAGTGTGGACCGCCATCCCGAATAAAAAGCCGCCCGCCAGTGGTTATCCGGTGCTCTATCTGCTGGACGGCAACGCGGTGATGGACCGGTTATCCGATGAGCTGTTGCAAAAACTGTCGCAGCGCGATCCGCCCGTGCTGGTGGCGATTGGCTATCAGACCGATCTGCCGTTTGAGTTAACCGCCAGAGCGTATGACTACACGCCCGCAACGCAAAGTAGCCCGCAGAATCTGCGCGGCAGAACCGGTGGTGGTAGCGCGGTTTTCCGCAGGTTACTGGAGCAGACCATTGCCCCACAGGCTGAAAAAGATCTCGCTATCGACCCGCAAAAGCGGGCGCTGTGGGGGCACTCTTACGGGGGACTGTTCGTGCTGGAGAGCTTTCTGTCGTCCGATTTCTTTCACACGTTCTACTCAGCCGTCCCTTCGCTGGATCGTAATAACGCTGCACTACTGAGCGCACTTGAGCGTGTCAACACAGCGCAGAGCCGCCAGAAATCAGTGTGGTTTATGGAAGGCGACGGCGACAGAAAAACGCAGGACGAAAACGCCACCTCGGACGTGTTAGCTGCCCTAAGCCAGACGGTTTCATGCCTGCGTAGCAGAGGCATACCGGCGACTTACCGGCTTTATCCCGGCCTGACGCACGGCGCGATGTTTGCCGCCTCGATGCACTCGGCGCTGTTGCATGTGTCCGGTGAGACGCTTTCTGAAGCAGAGTAAAAAAGGCCGCGAATGCGGCCTTCAGCGGTTTAGCTCAATGCATAAATCGCGTCGAAAATGGTGGCGGGAATACACCAGTCTTTGGTGAACTCTTCGAGCGCTTCCAGGTTCTCTTTGAAATGCGCCAGCATGATATCAATTGCCTGCGCTTCGTCTTCCGCCTGGGTTTCAAACGGCATTTTGTGAAAGCCATCAGCTTTAAGCTGCCGCACTTCTTCGGCGGACAAGGTTTTTTTCTCATAGACATTCACGGCAATGTCACTGGAGTAGAACACATAGGTTTTCATGACATCTTCCTTGTAAATGAAGCGGTTGGTGGCAGCTATGTTATCGGCATCGGGCAACGTTCGTTTACCCCTGCACGATATAAATTATTACTATGCGCTTCGCTTGCCCGGTAAAAAAGCCCCTGGTTTTCGTCTTTTCTCGCGCTCACCGGTGCGCAAAATTCATGCTAATTTGAACGTTTTCCTCACGTGATAAAGGCAGGGTTATGGCAAGTTTCGACGTTCAGGAATGGCGCAAAGAGAATTACCTGGTAACAACCGACGCCGAAAAGCAGGATATTGCAGCGATCCACCGTTATCTGACGCGATCAACATGGGCGGTGGGGATTGACCGGGAAACGGTGGCGATCTCCGTGCAAAATAGCCTTAATTTCGGTCTGTTTCATGGTGATGCGCAGATAGGTTTTGCCCGGTTAGTGACCGATTATGCCACCTTCGCCTACCTGTGTGATGTGTATGTGCTGGAAGCGTATCAGGGGCAAAAACTGGGAAAATGGTTAATCGCCTGCTGCCATGCGCATCCTGTTTTTGAAAAATTGCGCCGGATTGTTCTCTTTACTTCCACCGCGCCCTGGCTGTACGCGCAGGCGGGTTATGAACCTGTTAACCGGCCCGATTACACGTGGACGATTGCCCGTCCGGATATCTACAAGAGCAGGAATAACCCGACTAAAGAGTAGCGCGCCTGCACCATCGCGGTAAAAGTGGACAATGCGGTTAATGCCGCGTTGCCATTGCTATGCCGTTCCCGCGCTGGTAAAAACGGCCGGTTTACTAACACCGGAAAGGGAAAAACGATGCGCAGGACAATCATTAAGATTCTGGCGGGGCTGCTGTATGTGGTGCTCGCCTTTTTTATTAGCGCTGTCATCAAGCCCGTTAACCAGTTTTGGCAATGGTCATCGGACTGGCTGTTTGATCTGCTCTGGCGACACCACATGATTACCGATACCTACGAATGGGGGATGGATCCACCAGGCACCATAATGCTGGTGATCATTGTGCTGGTTATCGCCTGGCTTTTAGCCCGCAGCGTTAAAGTGCTACGGGCTAAAATCGGGCGCTGAGTGCCGCGTTTTACCATCCGTATTCTGAATAAGGTTGCCCGGCGGCGATCTGCGCAATCGCCTGTTTGACATAGCCAATCGTGTTTTCAGGTAAATCGTCAATGGCGTACCAGCATAAATCGCCATGTTTCTCCGGCTCGGCGACAAACGGCTCGCCCTGCCAGCGTGTGCAACTGAAAAAGTGGCCCATCCACGAGCGATTCTCTGTCCAGACGTGCAGCGTATGCGCCAGCTGAAGATCATCCGGTGCGATGACCACGCCCGTCTCCTCATTGGCTTCCCGTGCCGCTGCTGCCCCCAGCGTTTCGTACTGCTCCAGACCACCGGCGGGTAGGCTATAGCAACCGTCCATCCAGCCTGTTCCGGTGCGTTTAAGCATGCAAATCTGCTTCTCTTTTCGCAGCAATACAAATACCGCAACCGACAGGTTATAGCGCTCTCTTGTCATTTTCTTCCCTCTGTTTATCCTTCAGCCTGATATGCTCCTGCGGCACCCAACCCTGTTCTCCATCCGCTTTTTGCGCGTAGTACCAACCATTAAGCGCCTTGATAAGCGTGAGCGTTTCCCCGACACGTACGGTGAGTTCATGGGCGCAATAGTCATCAAGCGCTGTTCCTTCACATGCGCTCAGCGGCGCGAAAAGCTGCTGCGGCGCCCAACCACTTTTTCCTGAAGCTAACGTCACCCACACCCAGCAGCGCCACTGCAAATCGCAATGACTTATCAGCACGCGTTCGCCTTTGCCGACCGCAATCGGATCGGGATACGCCGACGTGTAATCGCGGATAACTTTCGCCTGGGATGGCATCGCTTTACACCATGCCATTATTGCCGTGGCGCAGAAATGCCGGGCGCTGGTTTAACCGCGCGAACCACGCGTCAATGGCAGGAACCGGCGGGTGGTCGAATGGCGTCATCTTCCAGCGGTTGACCGACAGCCCCAGCACCACATCCGCCAGCGTAAAGGTGTCACCTGCGGCGAATGCTCCGGTGCGCTGCAATTGCTGCTCCAGAATGCCGATGCAGTGATTCCACTCTTTGATGCCTGCTGCGATGGCTTTCGGGTCGTTAAAGTCCGGGTTCTTGCGTGCCAGCGCCGGGAAGACATAACGCCAGGCGTTGTTGAACTCGGTGGCCTGCCAGTCCATCCAGTGTTCAACGTTGGCGCAGGCTTGCGGCTCACTGGGAAGCAAATCCTCACGCCCGGCTTTACGCACCAGATAACGGCAAATCGAGTTGGATTCCCACAATACAAAACCGTCGTCTATCAGTACCGGCACCATCGCGTTAGGGTTCATGGCGCGGAATTCATCCGTTTCGGTGGAGGCAAAACCGCTGCCGTAATCTTCCTGCACATAATCCAGCCCGGCTTCTTCACAGGTCCAGAGTACTTTTCGCACATTGATCGATGTCGTTTTGCCAAGAATTTTAAGCATGTTGCAGGTGTCCATTCGTGTAATTAATCGTTTAAAAACAATACACCAGACAAATGCTTTCTGACCACCTGCAGATGCGTGCCAGCACGTCACGGTCACTCATGACATTAGCGGACGGCAAACACCCGGGATAAAGCGTAATGCATGGCGACAGACGCGTAAGGGTGAGAACAGTCGTGCGGGGGCGTGATGGGGTCAGTCTGGCTCAGTGAGCGGCGGGTGAGATTGAGCGAGTTAACTGATTCATTTGTGAAAATTATGGATTGCTGGAGGCTCGGGACATCACCGATCACGGTGGTTGGCTGGCGTGGCTTACTTTAAGTGAAATGTAAAGGTCCGGCAGATAAAATTAAATATTGACCGGACGCATGCTTTTGTTCAAAAAGCGACCATACTATGATCCTACACTGGCTGACAAGGGGGGAAGATGTATGACCGTTGATGAACTTGCGCGTCGTCTGCTGACGAAGTTGATTGCTGCCCGAAGTGACCTTGCGGCCTATATCCAGATGCGAAAAGCGAAAGGGTATATGTCGGTCAGCGAAAATGATCGTCTGCGTGAACGCTTCTTTGCCCTGGCGCTGGAGATCCGCGATAAAGGCGAACGGTTAAACGAAATGCCGGATCGCGACTCACGTAGTGCGATATACCGCGCCGAGGAAGCGCTCTCCTCAGCAGCTGTTTGTCTGATGAGCGGGCGACAGGATTGTCCCACCTATATTTCGGTGAATGTCGACAAGCTGGAACGTTCGCTGAATGTGCTTAATTACTGCATTCAGTATCTGAACGAGCATTCACCGCTCGAAGAAGCCTGATACCAGGGGGAGGAAACTCCCCCTTTCTGCGCCTGCCTCCTCGACGTTGCTCCGCCGGTTTTACTGCAACACCCGCGCTGCGCATGCGGTTGTGTATAGGCAGTGTAAAAGTCGCTTCTGCCCGCGCTGCGCGGTCTACCCTTTATCAGAATAAAAAACTGCATAAAGGAGCGCCGTATGCGCCAGATCCCGCTGCTTTTTCTGTTTCTCTCCCTCTCGGTGTGCGCCGCACCTGCTGCGGTGAAAGTCGATGTATTGCAAACCAAACTCGATCACCCCTGGGCGCTGGCGTTTCTGCCCGATAATCACGGTATGTTGATTACCCTGCGCGGCGGGCAGCTGCGTTTATGGCAACAAGATAAGGGCATTTCCGACCCGATTACTGGCGTTCCCGAAGTCTGGGCGCACGGGCAGGGGGGCTTGCTGGATGTGGCGCTGGCACCGGATTTTGCCCAGTCGCGCCGGGTGTGGCTGAGCTACGCCGAGGCCGGTCAGGATGATAAAGCCGGAACGGCGGTCGGGTATGGCCGTCTTAGCGAGGATTTTAAACGCCTCGACGATTTCCGGACGGTGTTTCGCCAGCAGCCGAAACTCTCTACCGGTAACCATTTTGGCGGTCGGCTGGTATTTGATGGTAAAGGCTATTTATGGATTGCGCTGGGCGAGAATAACCAGCGCTCGACGGCGCAGGATCTGGATAAATTACAGGGCAAACTGGTGCGGCTGACGGACCAGGGCAAGGTGCCGCAGGATAACCCGTTTGTCGGTAAAGCGGGGGCACGAGCGGAAATCTGGTCTTACGGTATTCGCAATCCGCAGGGAATGGCAATCAACCCGTGGAGTAACGCGTTGTGGCTCAACGAGCATGGCCCGCGCGGCGGCGATGAGATCAACATTCCGCAAAAGGGTAAAAATTACGGCTGGCCAATTGCCACCTGGGGTATCAACTACAGCGGGCTGAAGATCCCGGAAGCGAAAGGGGAGATTGTCGCCGGAACCGAGCAGCCGATCTTTTACTGGAAACGATCCCCGGCGGTCAGCGGTATGGCGTTTTACAACGCTGACGTTTTCCCGCAGTGGAAAAACAAACTGTTTATCGGCGCGCTGAAAGATAAAAATGTCATCGTCATGAGCGTGCAGGGTGACAAGGTGACGGAAGATGGCCGTATTCTCGGCGATCGCGGGCAGCGTATTCGCGATGTTCGCGTTGGGCCGGACGGTTATCTCTATGTTCTGACCGATGAATCCGACGGCGCGTTGTGGAAAGTCAGCCCGGCCTCCTGAAGCAGAAAGGGGATATTCCCCTTTCTTCATTACGCGTATTAGTCGTAGGTATTTTCCGTTCTGGCGTTAACAGGTAAAAGCTATATTTTATTTTCCTATAAACGTTTTCATCTAATTATTTTTAAATAAACAAATGCCGGGTTTTTTATTTTTATAGCGTTTGGTTATGTGGCTCTTTTTATTTAAGTGCCAGCAGCGATTGCCGATAACTGAATATCTTAGAGTATGCGTTAAAGGAGAGGTAATAATGCATCATCAAGGTATTTCGGGTACGTCGACGGATATTTATGAATTGATTTCCCGCATTGGTAACGTCACTCGCATGTTAAGAAGCAGCCTGCGTGAGTTAGGCCACGATATCACCATTGCTGAACTGGCTAACTCCATCCCTGACGCGCGCAGCCGTTTGCAATATGTCGTCGATCTTACGGCGCAGGCATCGGGTAAGACGCTCACCTATATCGAACTGACACAACCCCTGCAGGAGCAACTGAGCCAGCAAGCCAGCCAGCTGCTTTCGCAATGGCAGCAACATAACGAAGCCGCAAGTATTGATGAGACGATGGCGCTTGCCCGCGCCACGCATGATTGGCTGGGCTCTGTGCCGACGCGCACCGAAGCCAGCAAATCCTGGCTGCGGGAAATTATGATGGCGCAGGATTTCCCGGATACCACGGCGCGGATTATTGTGCGCATGATGGCGTTGCTGGAAAATATTGAGAAAGAATTCCTGAATGTGCTGTTAGAAAACGTACCGCGAGAAGGGCGCGCGACAATCAAGCAAGCCAGCGCTGATCCGACAGCCCCGCAGGCAGCCGAGCAAGATATTGACGAATTGCTGAATAGCCTTGGTCTGTAATTTATTTTGTTAGTGCTTCACCCTCGTTGTTGTGCTTATTGATATCCTCTAATTGTTATTTTGGTGAATGCAATTCTATTGCATTCACTTTTTTTGGCTGTTTATCTCGCATAACAAACGCACGCCTTTAAATAAAAAAATCCCGCAATGCCATCAACATATGCGGGATAAAAAAGAAAAATAAATTCGTTATGCTCAATGAAGCCCGCCCTCATGACAAAGCGGGTGTTAGTCAAGGAATGACATCGTTGAAATCCGCTCTGAAGGAGGTAAGCGGATTTCACACAACTTAACGCAGCAGGGACAGCATGGTCTGCGGAACCTGGTTAGCCTGCGCCAGTACGGAGCTGCCAGCTTGCTGCAGGATCTGCGAACGGGACATGTTAGACACTTCTGTCGCGTAGTCAGAATCCTGAATACGGCTGCGCGCTGCCGACAGGTTGTTCACGGTGTTGTTCAGGTTGGAAATGGTTGATTCAAAACGGTTCTGGGATGCACCGAGCAGGCTGCGTTCGGTATCCACGGCTTTGATGGCTTTATCCAGATCGGCCAGCGGATTACCGTCGGTGGTGCCGCCGGAGCTGACAACGCCCTGCAGCACATCAAAGCCATGCGCGTCAGTAGAACGTGCGCTGCCGTTGACGATCTGGCCTGTTGTTGCGGCCGTCGCACCGGTGGTGTTGTAGAGGTTGAACGCGTCGCTGCTGCTCACGGTAATGCTGATGGTTTCGCCATCTTTCGCGCCAACCTGGAAATTATACTGGCTGTCGCCCGAGCCGGTATTCAGCACTTTCAGGCCGTTAAAGTCAGTCTGGGTGGTAATACGGTTGATCTCTTCCATACGTTGGTTAACTTCCGCCTGGATGGAGTCGACATCGGACGCGGAGTTAGAGCCATTCTGCGCTTGTACAGTCAGGTCGCGAATACGCTGCAGGTTATTATTCACTTCGCTCAGTGCGCCTTCGGTAGTCTGCGCCAGTGAAATGCCGTCATTCGCGTTACGCACCGCAACGGAAAGACCATTAATATTTGACGTGAAACGGTTAGCAATTGCCTGACCAGCAGCATCATCTTTTGCGCTATTAATACGCAGACCGGATGACAGACGCTCAATAGACGTGCCTAAAGAAGACTGAGATTTGCTCAGGTTATTTTGGGTCATTAAAGACAACGTGTTGGTATTAATAACGGCCATTTCATTTCTCCAGAAATATAGAAGTAATCTATGAGTATTGCCCAATATCGCTGGGCGAAATGGATATCGTCCAAGGGGAATAAAACTTTAAATTTAAATGCCTAATAGTTTATTTTTATAAAAGAAGCTATTTAATATGATGATTTTATAACTAATAGTGGTTTTAAATATATTTAAATTGCCGCTGATGCATTCTATTTTAATAATGCTTATAGGCTGATTCGATCATAGTTTCGCATAGGTTAGTGAGAAATAAGAATAACCGCATTAGACTATTTTAGTATTGCTAAACTACTATTAAGTGTTGTTGAATTGTTTGTTGGAAAGAATATTTTTTGTAACTTTAATGCAGGTAAATTCGCTTTTCCTGACGCCAGGATGCTGCTAGGCTCATATTTAATCAGGTGGTTGTCTTCAACGTTATTTGTCCTGAAAGGTTAAATGTTGCCCATAATGTGGGTACTAAAAGCAAATTCTAACATTATTGCATCGTTGCATCCTATTAAGCGGTTGATGATATGAATTAACAATTAAAGTTTTGCGCCAGAATTTCGATTACTGATTAGAAAGAATATTGCGTTGTTTATATAACAAATAACTGAATAGTTGTGCCGGAGATGGCACTTAAATTAAATTTAGCACGAAAAATCACGCATCAGTCCCGGTCGTGTTTGCTGCCCTGGCTGAAACATAAAAGGCTTATATTGTGTGGTGTTTCTGTGTTTTTTGTCTGCACACGGGAGAGTTGACGTTATGAGAACGCAAGATTTGGAATACTTCGTCGCGTTGATAAAACATATGAATTTTCAAAAGGCGGCTGAGGAGTGCGATGTTTCTCAACCCACCCTGAGCATTCAAATCAAAAAACTGGAAGAGGAATTAGGCATTCCATTGCTGCATCGCAAAGGCAAAGGGTTTAGCCTGTCGCCGATCGGCTTGCATTTGTTGCCACTGATCGAAAATATTCTTCGAGAGGTGCATAACCTGCATGAGTTAGCGCAGCGGCTACGTTTTCAACCGGTTGGCGTTATCAATATTGGTGTAACCCCGACGCTTGGGTCGTATATATATGAAGACCTGTTCAGCGCGTTCAAAGAAAAATTTCCGGATAATGAGATCAAGCTCCATGAAGTCAGTGAAGATAATTTGCTGAGTATGTTAGGGAAAGGGCAATTACAGTTGGGGCTGCTGATAGGGCCGATTGCTAACGATAACTTCCTCGAGGCTCAGCTCTATGAAGAGCAATTTGTGCTGGGCGTAAACAACAGCCATCCGCTGTCGAAACAAGAAGTGATTGATCTCAGCGAGTTGAAAAAACATAAACTTATTATGACCAAATCGATGCCAGAACATCTCAATCTTGAACCTGGCAGCGAAGAGATCCTCAACCATGCACGGAGTATTTCAAACGATCTGGAAACTATCCGATATATGGTAAAAAATTCGGATAATGTCTCGTTTTTTCCAAAACTTTCAACGCTCGGTAACGATCACAATAGTATAAAATATATTAATATCAAAAATAATAATTTATCCCGTCGGGTTTTCATGATGGTGCGTGAAGGCGATATTATGAAGGAAAAATATTATAGTTTTGGCAGCGACGTTGGCGGCAGAATTAACGCAAGGCTGAATACGCTGTAATGATTTTATTGACTTAATTACGCGGTAACCACAGCCTCATGATCGCTGGCTATGAACATATGTTGAGATACAAACATTCTTTTTTTGAAAAGTGTTTGTCTCTCAGCCCTATTACTGTGTCTGTAATTTGGGATTAGTCCGTTTTATTGCACTTAATTGTCAATGAAAACGCCGGGTGTAGACGCTGGCAAATTTAATGATGTCAGAGGTGACTCATGTTTCTTAATCCAAAATATACCAACGTTCATCGTTCACTACTTGCCATTATCAAACCTGCATTGAATGAACATGCTTTTGAAAATAAAAGAACGGATGCCTGTTTTGCGCTGAAAAAATTGATGGCGCTGTATAATGAACTTCGCGTTGAACTGACGCTGCAGCCATATCCGCCAGAGTTGACCGATTTTTTATTTACCTATGAATGTGTGTTGATAACACTGGATGATTATTTACACTCCAGCTCCCCCAGAGAAATGAGTCACGCCATTAGCACCTGCTTTCAATATATAGAAACCGTCCCGGTATTGCTGCGGCGTGTTTCGGTTCAGTACCGCATGCAAGCCATGTGAAAATTAATGATTTAGCTGTAGCGGAAATCTTATATCACTTTACGAGATGGGTATGATGGATAATGTCGCCACTGAGCAGTTGGGGCTGTCGTTAGAACGGGCAAGTTTTTTAAAGAAAAGATCGCAATCATTTCTGTCGGTCGCCAGACAATCTGGCTTAGCCGGTTACGCTTTTACTCAGCGGGATGATGCGCTGAGTGATGATCATGCTGCGGTGATTTCGGGTATGGAGTTTGGCGAAGAGGTGACGCTTTTGCAGGAGACTCTGCAGAATATCGATTTTGCTATCCATAAACTCGACGCGATAAATAATGATGAAGTGGCCGAACCTGACGTGATGGCCTTTTATCAGGATGCAATCGAGCTTCTTGATGAGGCCGAAGCGCTGCTGGAAGAGTGCTGCGAAGTGGATCGTATTGACTACGCGACGGATGAGATCGAATGGGATGAAAGTAGCCTGGTTCCCTTAGAAGACGATCCACTGTTTGCGGATGGCGAGGGCGAAGAGGAATAACGTCTCTGCTGCTGGCTGCCAGACTTTATAGATTGCTGCGTGGGTGTACCGGATGGCGCCGGCGTGTTCGCTGTCAACAGCAGGCGATAACGTCAGCGCTACCGGTTAAAAACAGGTTCAGGTCACCGGGATCATTACCGCGTTTTTGAAGCCGGGACGTTCGCACAATTGCGCATACCAGCGTTGCAGGTTGGCGTGCGGTGCCCAACGTAACCCGGGGATATTGTAAAGGTTATAGATAAACGGGCCGACGGCGATGTCGCCGCAGCCAAACGCTTCCCCTGAGAGCCAGGGCTGCTTTGCCAGTACATCGTCGAGCATCGCGAACAGCCCATCCAGCGCTTTTTTGTTGGCTTCAATCGCGGCGTTGTCGCGCTGTTCCGGCGCGGTGCGCACCAGCCCCTGCAGCAGTGGGCCATGTTTTGGCGAAAGGGTGCTCAGCGCCCAGTCCATCCACTTTTCCCCTTGCGCACGCTCAGCAGGGGAGTCGACCCACAAACGGCCCTGACCGTACTGCGCCGCCAGGTAACGCACGATGGTGTTGGATTCCCACAGCACCACGTTGGTTTCATCGTCCCGTAGCAGCGGCACCAGACCATTCGGGTTCATCGCCAGATACTCAGGCTCATGGTTCACGCCGAACTCTCTGCCCGCCAGAATATGCTGGTACGGTAATTCCAGCTCTTCCAGCAGCCAGCGAACTTTTTTGACGTTAGTAGAGTTATTTCTGCCCCATAGCGTTATCATTTTTACCTCAGTGGTGTGAATGAGTGTCGGTGTGACATTCATCGTGTGCCAATCTCCGACATTCTTCAAGTTGCAGATGTGCGGGTTTTGTTACCGGTTTCTTCGTAAGCGTCGTTCCTTCGACGCCAGCGCAAGCACGGCTCAACGCGCGAGGTGCAACGCGAATGATTCAGGGGATAAATATTCAGCACAAACGGAGCGCAACACGCTGTTATTGCGTAAACTTTAAAAACTTTACCCAGTGACGGTTTTTTTCGTTTCGTTTGTGCGCTATTACTCACCGTTTGTTGCGGCACGGTGTTGTGACGTTTTTGAATGGATACTCGGGTGGCCCCTATGACGCATTTCTCTTTATCCCTTCGCAGCCTGGTTGCGGGCTCTGCGCTGTTGATGCTTTTCTCCCCTTCGTTGTATGCGGTGGAACAAACGCCGGGTGCGCCTACCGTCGATGCGAGGGCGTGGATCCTGATGGATTACGCCAGCGGTAAGGTGCTGGCAGAAGGCAACGCTGACGAGAAGCTTGATCCTGCCAGCCTCACGAAGCTGATGACTAGCTATGTAGTTGGCCAGGCGCTGAAAGCCGGAAAAATTCATCTCACTGATACAGTGACCGTCGGCAAAGACGCCTGGGCGACCGGCAACCCGGCGCTGCGTGGCTCTTCGCTGATGTTCCTGAAACCCGGCGATCAGGTTTCCGTGGCCGATCTCAACAAAGGCGTGATTATCCAGTCCGGCAACGATGCCAGTATCGCCATCGCAGATTTTGTGGCGGGAAGTCAGGACTCATTCGTCAGCCTGATGAACAGCTACGCGCAAAAACTCGGCCTGACCAATACCACCTTTAAAACGGTACATGGCCTGGATGCGCCAGGGCAGTTCAGCACCGCGCGTGATATGGCGCTGCTCGGCAAAGCACTGATTCGTGATGTGCCGGATGAGTACGCCATTCACAAAGAAAAAGAGTTCACCTTCAATAAGATCCGCCAGCCGAACCGTAACCGGTTGCTGTGGAGCACCAGCATGAACGTGGATGGCATGAAAACCGGCACCACCGATGGCGCGGGTTACAACCTGGTGGCCTCGGCGACACAAGGTGATATGCGCCTGATTTCTGTGGTGCTGGGCGCGAAAACCGACCGCATCCGTTTTAATGAGTCAGAAAAATTGCTCACCTGGGGTTTCCGTTTCTTCGACACGGTTACGCCTATCAAGCCTGACGCGACGTTTGTCAGCCAGCGCGTGTGGTTTGGCGATGAGAGCGAAGCGAAACTTGGCGCGGGCGATACAGGCTCTATCACCATTCCTAAGGGGCAATTAAATAACCTGAAAGCCAGCTACACCTTAACGCAGCCGGAACTGCAGGCACCGCTGGCTAAAGGCCAGGTGGTGGGCACCATCGATTTTCAGTTGAACGGTAAAACCATTGAGCAACGTCCGCTGGTGGTGATGGAAGCGGTGGAAGAGGCCGGTTTCATTGGCCGGATGTGGGATTTTGTGTTGCTGAAATTGCATCAGTGGTTTGGCGGCTGGTTCTCCTGATACAACCTCGACCGTGCCCAGCCGGGCACGGTCAATAGAGCAACGTCAGCTGGTGTTTTTTTGCTTCGTTCTCCAGCGCCTCGTCGGGGCGACAGTCGCTGACCAGTACATCAAAGCGGCTTAATGGCCCCATGCAGGCCGAACGCACTTTGCCGAACTTGCTGTGATCCACCACCAGAACGTGGTATTGCGCGCAGGCCATCGCCCAGTGTTTTACCGGCAACTCTTCCAGATTAAAACAGGTCGCGCCCTGCTGCGCATGCACCCCCGCCGCCGAATAAAAGGCGATATCCGGGCGCAGATTGTTCAGCGTTTCGTTGAAGTTCAACGGTTTGAAAATGGCGTTGCTGGCGTGGAACTCACCGCCGCTGAGAATGGCGCGACACTGCGGTTTTTCCTGTAATGCCAGAAAGGTGTTCAGTGAGTAACAGACGCCGGTGAAGGGCAGATCGTCCGCAATGGCTTCAATGATCCACGGCGTGGTGGTGCCGCAATCGAAAAAGGCCATCTGATGCGCTTTAAGTAGCCCGGCGGCAAGTTTTGCCGCGTGGCGCTTCTCTTCTACCAGACGATTTTTTTGGTCGCTTAACAGATAATGGCTGGCGGAGCGCGGCTCCAGGACGATGTAACCGCCCAGCAGCACGACCGGCGCGCTGTTGGCGCTGAGATCGCGGCGAATGGTCATTTCAGATACGCCAAGCAGCGTCGCCGCCTCTTTCAGGTGCAGTTTATCGCTGCGCTTGAGCGCCGCCAGCAGCTGGCCTATCCGTTCGTCGCGTCTTGTTTCCATAATTCCCCTGAATAAAAGAAAGCCCTGCATTGAGCAGGGCGTTCATATTACCTTTGCCTCAGGGCTTAGTCACGTACCCAGCCGCGGCGAATCAGCATGGCGAAACAGGCGCGATAGAGTTGTTGCACACTGTGGTAGAGCGCCGGGCCAAAGCCTTGCCAGAGGATTTGCGCCGACAAACAGCCGCCGATGCCAACCAGCAGCGCGCCGAGCATATCCAGCGGCCAGTGCACGCCAAGATAAACGCGTGACCAGGCGATGGTCAGACCGATGACCATCAACAGCGCGCCCGACCACAAACGGTGCCAGGCAAGGAAAGCGACCGCAAAGGTGAAGATCACCGTGCCGTGATCGCTCGGGAAAGAACTGTCCGGTGCATGGTGCAGGAAGTTGTAGCCCACGCGATCGGCAAAGGGGCGATCGTGGGGGAAAAAATGCCCCAGCAACGCCGAACAACAAAGACTGACCAGCATCGCCAGCGTGACTTTAATTACCAGCTGGCGCTGCGCGTTCACCTGTTCGCGTGGACCCCATAACCAGAGGCCAACGGCTAACAGCGGCACGATGCTAATCAAATCGCTGGCGGCAAAATCGGCAAACGCAATCAGCCAGCGCGGAGAGTCTGGCGTGGCGTTAATCCAGTAAAACAGGGTGTAATTCAGGCTCTCTAACATACGTTTGTTACTCTTTGATGAAATAAGCAAAATTGACGCGAAAGTGCCCACCTTAAAAGCGGCATGATTAACGGTAAAGCGGTTTTGTCTTACTCATCTGAGAGTTAGACGATTCCTGGAGTAAAGCACGGAAGGCGTATAATACGGCGGTGCACTTAAGTGAACCTTAAACGAACTGAAATGTGCTTTATTTATTGTGTGACTGAAAATTTCCTATCGCTGCAAAGCGGCTTTGATTACACTCTGCGCGATTTTTCATAGATGAAGAGATTGCATGCAAAACCATTCCTTAACGGGCCAACGTCTGGGACGACGGGCGCTACTGTTTCCCCTCTGCCTGGTGCTTTACGAATTCTCCACCTATATCGCCAACGATATGATCCAGCCCGGCATGCTGGCCGTGGTGGAGCAGTACAACGCCGGCATTGAGTGGGTTCCAACGTCAATGACCGCTTACCTCGCGGGCGGCATGTTTTTGCAGTGGCTGCTGGGGCCGCTGTCGGATCGCATTGGTCGCCGCCCGGTGATGCTGACCGGCGTGGTGTGGTTTATCGTTACTTGCCTGGCAACACTGCTGGCGCAGGACATTGAGCAATTCACGTTACTGCGCTTTTTGCAGGGCATTAGCCTGTGCTTTATTGGCGCGGTAGGTTACGCGGCGATCCAGGAATCTTTCGAAGAAGCGGTGTGCATAAAAATCACCGCGCTGATGGCAAACGTGGCGTTGATAGCGCCGCTGCTCGGTCCGCTGGTGGGCGCTGCGTGGGTGCATGCCGCGCCGTGGCAGGGAATGTTTGTCCTTTTCGCGTTGCTGGCGGCTTTCGCCTTTGTTGGCCTGCAACGGGCAATGCCGGAGACCGCCACGCGGCTGGGTGAAAAGCTCTCCTTTAAAGCCTTGTGGCGCGACTACGTCGAAGTGATGAAGAACCTGCGTTTTGTCGCCGGGGCGCTGGCGACAGGTTTTGTCAGCCTGCCTTTGCTGGCGTGGATTGCCCAGTCGCCGATTATCATCATCAGCGGCGAGCAACTGAGTAGCTATGAATACGGCTTGTTGCAGGTGCCGATTTTTGGCGCTCTGATTATCGGTAACCTGGTACTGGCGCGACTGACTTCACGGCGCACCGTGCGCGCGTTGATCATTATGGGTGGCTGGCCTATCGCGGCCGGGTTGCTGCTGGCGGCTGTTGCGACAGTTGCCTCTTCGCATGCCTATTTGTGGATGACCGCCGGGCTGAGCCTTTACGCCTTTGGTATCGGGCTGGCGAATGCCGGGCTGGTGCGTCTGACCCTGTTTGCCAGCGACATGAGTAAAGGCACCGTTTCGGCGGCAATGGGTATGTTGCAGATGTTTATTTTTACCGTCGGTATCGAAATCAGTAAACACGCCTGGCTGAGCGGCGGTAATGGCTTGTTCAGCCTCTTCAACCTGGCTAATGGTGTACTGTGGCTGGGCTTGATGGTGGTATTTCTGCGTGATAAACGAGTGGGGAATTCGCTGGAAGGATAGGGCGGCGCGCATTATCAGCGCCGCCGCGTAATCAGCAGGTTTCAGCCTGTGTTTCCGGAGCCGGTTTGGCGACCGCGCGGGCAACCACGGCGGCAATCAGCACCAGCCCCATCACCACCAGCATGGCGCTACGCAGGCCGTAGTGCTCGCCGAGAAAACCGAGCAGCGGCGGGCCAACGAGAAACGCCAGGTAGCCGGTGGTGGCGACCACGCTGACGCGGGTTGCCGCGTCCGGGCCGGTATCGCTGGCGGCGGAAATGGTCAGCGGGAAACCGAGCGAGGCACCAAGCCCCCATAAAATCACCGAGAAGCCCGCCACCCATGCACTATCAACGAAGATAATCAGCCCGATGCCCAGCGCACCCATCAACGCGCTGGCGCGCACCACTGTGACGCGGCTGTAACGGTCAATAAACCAGCCGCCGATAAATCGCCCGACGGTCATTCCAAGAGTAAAACCGGTGTAGATCAGCGAGCCGGACGTCGGGCTAAAGCCGTGCCCGTCCACCATCAATAGCGGCAGCCAGTCGTTGGCGGAACCTTCAGCGAACGCCATGGCGAGCACGACCACGCCAATCAGCAACAGTTGGGTATCACGCCAGAACGGCTGCCCTTTTTTCGCGCGCGCTTTCTCCTCGGCGGAGTCTTTGCCGGTGCCAGGCGGAATGGCGGAAATCGCCAGCATGATGGGAACAATCGCCACCAGTGCCGCCGCCAGAATGTGCCAGTTGGCCGCCAGGCCAACAGCGGTAACGCTCATACCAATGCCTGCGCCGACCAGCGTGCCGAAGCTGTAAAAACCGTGCATCATTGGCAGCACGGTTTTGCCCATTTCGCGCTCGACTTCCGCACCTTCGATGTTCATTGCCACTTCGCCCGCACCCAGGCTGCCGCCGAAAAGAGCCAGACCAACGGCAAATAACAGTGGAGACGCCAGCCACAATGCGATACTCAGCGCCACCATGCCGATGACGCTGAACGACATGCTGGCGCGGATCACTTTCCGCGCGCCAAAGCGCTTCACCAGCCAACCGGAGGAGAGAATGCCGCTCATCGAACCGACCGACAAGCCAAACAGCACCACGCCCATTTCTGCGGTGGAAACCGATAAAATATCGCGGATTGCGGGCGTTCGTGTAGCCCACGAGGCCATTAATAGCCCCGGTATAAAAAAGAAGGTAAACAGCGCCCACAAGCGATGTTGCAGGGCTTTTCGCGAAGCATTTCCAGTCATAACGTCACGGCAAAGAGGGAAAAGATAAGACAACACTAGCAAGCAAGTGTACATTTGTACATAAATGAGTGAGAGGATCTATGGCCCGAAGACCCAACGACCCGCAGCGGCGTGACCGCATTCTGCAAGCGACGCTGGATACCATTGCCGCACACGGGATTCAGGCGGTGACGCACCGTAAAATCGCCAGCTGTGCGGATGTGCCGCTGGGCTCAATGACCTATTACTTTTCCGGTATCGATGCGTTATTAGCTGAGGCTTTCAGTCTGTTTACCCGGCAGATGTCGGCGCAATATGCCGCTTTTTTCGACGGCGTTGACAGTCAGGCAAAAGCCTGTGAGGCGCTAACCGAGCTGATTTACAGCGCCCAGGTGACCACCGCCCGCAATATGGAACTGATGTACCAGCTGTATGCGTTTATGAGCCGCCAGCCCACGCTGAAAAGTGTGATGCAAGACTGGATGCGCACCAGCCAGACCATGCTGGAGCACTGGTTCGAACCGATGACGGCACGTGCGCTGGATGCGTTTATCGAAGGGATGACGCTGCATTTTGTGGTCGATCGCGAGCCGCTGAGCCGCGAAGCTATTCGCTTAATGATTGGGCGTCTCGCCGGGCAGTGAGCGGTACGCGTTGTCGATTAATGCACAGGCGCGATGGCTTGCGTCAAGCGCGAGACACAGTTCTACGTCCGCTGAAAAACCCCGGGCGTGGAGTTCACTGGCGGATGCGCAGTAATGAAGAGCACTGAAGTCACCGCCCTGAAATGCGGCCTTTGCCGCTCGCGCTTCAGGCGAGAGTTTACGCTTGCCAAGTGCGGCAATAATGGCACCCGCCGCCAGATAATCCTCCAGCGCCGGGCGCAGGCTACCATCCGGCCAGCGTTCCCCGGCCGGGATCAGCAAAATGCGCTCAAAGCCTGCACAAGCTTTCGCGGTCGCCAGTCGGTTGCGAAAACAGCCGCTAAACACCGCTGCGCCGCAATCGCGTGCTTTAAACGAAAGCGTGGAACCGTTAGGTGAGGGGAGCACCAGCCGGTGTCCGGCGGGAATATGCAGTAACGAGGCGGGCGAGAGTGTGTAATTCCCACCGGCAAAGGTGCGGTCAAAACTGGCGACGTCGGCATGGTTTTCCTGTGCGTAGCGCTGCGCGCTCGCATCTTTCCATGGCCACGGGTAAATCAGCGCCTGGTTATCAGTGGCGATGCTAACGCACGTGGAGAACGACATCACGTCGACAATCACCACGCAATCAGCTTCCTGCGCCAGCTGCTCCGCTGCAGTTAACCCCCACTCCAGACGCACATCGAACGAGCTTTGGCTGTACCACTGTGCACACATTTTCTGCTCCTTTATTCCACGCGAAAAACATCAGGATGTTGTTCCGTTGCGGCCTCATGGAAAATATCCCCCAACCAGCCGGGGATCTCCGCTTCGCTTAATTCACTCGGAACGATGATGTTATAAAGGCGCGAATGCTTGCCTTCGTTTCTGTCCACGCGGAACACATGCCAGCCATCCCCCACGCGTTTTACCCCAATATAACGGCCAAAAACGTTGTAAATCAGCATCAGGGAGCTCCTTTCGGTGTCGGGTAATGGTTAAAAAAGAGCACAATGAAAAACACGGCGCTGGCGATTGCTTTAGTATTAATGCAAAAATAGGTAATTCAAACAACCCATTGAAAAGGAATAAAATGTTTTTAGACACTGTAATGTGGCTAATATCCGTGGCAGCGTTTCTCGCCTGGATCTTTGGTATCACTTTAAAAAACACCTTTGCCACCAATGCGAAACATTTTGCCCTTTTTTTGCTTGTGCATCTGATGTTGAGCGGTGCTGCCATTATGCTGAAAAAGCACGGCGTTGCGGGTGTTAGCAGAGACTCCGGTCCGTGGGTGTTTACCAGTCTCAGGCTGTTTTTAAAGTGTTATATGGCGTTTGCGATGATCATAACGGTGAGTTTTTTCTTTGCGCTTATCAGCAAAGGTGCACAACAGATGACGCATTTTCATAAAACCTATAACGCCGCGAATCTGCACCGCAACCCGCTTAAATTCTACCTGCGCCGCGAAGCGGGGATTGTATGGGCCTACGGGCTCTGCTTTTTAGCAGGAGGCGTTTATGTGTTGTGGGCGATATGGTTTCGTCTGGCGTTTTAAGAGGTTTTGGGCTGCGATTGTTCCGTTGTTGCTTTTTTGTCGATATCGACAGATATTTTATGCGCAGCGTACAAACACAACAGAATAATAACAAGATGACCTAACTTTATTCCGCGCTGACTATTCATAATAGAAAAGAGTACATCGTTGTTGCGTTTTAATATGAAATAACACCATATATTGGCAAATAAGAAAATGAATAATACCATTAATACAAATACGATTTGCGCAAGGCTTTTATAGGTCACTTGAGGTTCTCTGTAAAAGAGAATCGCCAGCGCAATTAATGATGTTGTCAGTAATGCGGTAGAAATCCCGGCGGACCACAGCAGCAGGTCGCTGGTCACTTTGCGCAGGGCTGCGCCAAACCTGCCTCGCAGGGTGTCCATTCCCCATGAGTCGGGTTTCATTGCTTCCATATCTTTCATGAAAAATGAGATCGGGATAATAATAAATAACACCATCCAGCCGTAATTTACTTGCGGCATACTTTTATCCAGAAAACTAAGCAGATATTTTGCGATATCAAAATTCGCTGTTTTTCCTGCGATATAAAAAGAGATAATGGAGATAATGCACCATATACCGATTTTATAAAAAACATCGCGGTATAATGATTTTTTTAACCAACTTTCAAGTATGTTTTCTTCCGCTTTCATCGTCGTCCCGTTATATCAAGTCATGCTGTTTTCGGCATCGATATTACCAAATCTTTGTTGCTTCGCCAGCGGCAGAGGGAAGGCGGAAACACAGGCTTCTTATCGGTTCAAATCGAGGAAGGGTAATGGGAAAAAGGCAACAAAAAACCCATCAACCTTGAACCTAAGCGGCGGGGTTGATGGGCTCCACAAAATGGGGACATCAAAGAAAAGCAGTGGCACTAGTTATGACTGACGCCCCACAAAAAAGTTCTGCGCATAACTGAAATATTTCTCAGCTTCAGACTTATCCGAGACCAGGCCAGATAATGATGATTAATGTCCCCGCAAGCGTCAGCAGAACGTTGGCGATGGCGTAGGTGCCCGCATAGCCCAGCGCCGGGATATTGCTGCGCGCTGTATCGCTGATGATCTCCATTGCCGGAGCGCAGGTGCGCGCCCCCATCATCGCGCCGAACAGCAGAGCACGGTTCATTTTCAGCACATACGCGCCAAACAGAAAACAAATTAACACCGGTACCAGGCTGACAATAAGCCCGGCGATCAGCATCTGGCCGCCTACTGCGCCAAGACCGTTGCCGATGCCGCTACCGGCGCTTAAGCCCACGCCCGCCATAAATACCATCAGGCCAAACTCTTTTACCATCATCAGCGCGCCCTGCGGGATATAGCCGAAAGTGGGGTGGTTGGCACGCAGGAAGCCGAGCATGATCCCGGCGAACAGAAGGCCGGCAGCGTTACCCACGCCGAAGCTGAAGGAGCTGAACTGGAAGGTGATCATGCCGATCATCAGGCCGACAATAAAAAACGCGCAGAAGGCGAGCAGGTCGGTGACCTGGCTGTGAATAGAGATAAAGCCGATGCGGTCGGCAATGGTTTTCACGCGGCGCGCGTCGCCGCTGACCTGCAAAACATCGCCCTTGTTGAGCACGATATTATCGTCAATCGGCATCTCAATCTGGCTGCGGATCACGCGGTTGAGGAAGCAGCCGTGATCGGTCAGCTTTAACTGCGCGAGGCGGCGACCGACCACGTTATGGTTTTTGACCACCACTTCTTCGGTGACGATACGCATGTCGAGCAGATCGCGGTCGAACACCTCCTTGCCGTTGCGAAAGCTCGGGTCAAGGCGCGCGTGCGCATCCGGGTAACCGACCAGCGAAATTTCGTCGCCCATTTGCAGTACGGCATCACCGTCGGGGCTGGCGAGA
Source organism: Kosakonia sp. SOY2 (assembly GCF_027109175.1). Classification (NCBI taxonomy): domain Bacteria; kingdom Pseudomonadati; phylum Pseudomonadota; class Gammaproteobacteria; order Enterobacterales; family Enterobacteriaceae; genus Kosakonia; species Kosakonia sp. SOY2. The sequence goes on along the minus strand of NZ_JAPVXH010000001.1, from coordinate 2,006,952 downwards.
ATGCCATTGCGCCGAATGCGCTCGATATAACATCCTGTCTGGCGGTAGATCCCCAGCTCGCGCAGGTTTTTACCATCGGCCCATGCCACCAGCTCCGGCCCCACGCGGTAGGCGCGGATCACCGGCAGATACACTTTACGGTGCGCATCCGTGTCCAGACCGCGTTCGCGGGCGATCTGCTGGGCGCTGGTCTGTAAATCCTGGTGCTGCAATTTCGGCAAATAACGTGCGCCGAAAATCAGGCTCACCAGACCAATCAGATAGGTCAGGGCATAACCGAGGCTCAGGTTATCCAGCGCACTGGAGAGTTGTCCATTTTCCATACCGGAATGACGCAGTGTGTCGCCTGCGCCCACCAGAACTGGTGTCGAGGTCATCGAACCGGCCAGCATGCCTGCCGTCAGGCCAATATCCCAGCCGAACAGTTTGCCAAGGCCTAAAGCGATCAACAGCGCGCTGCCCACTAATACCAGCGCCAGCATGAGGTAATTCTTACCGTCGCGAAAAAAAATAGAGAAAAAGTTTGGTCCGGCTTCAACACCAACGCAAAAAATAAACAGCATAAAGCCAAGATTAAGTGCATCCGTGTTAATGCTGAAATGTTGCTGGCCTAATAATAATGAAACCACTAAAACGCCAATGGAATTACCGAGTTGAACAGAACCCAGTCGTAATTTACCGAGACAAAGTCCGAGTGCCAGAACGACAAACAATAACAGTATGTAATTCCCGTTTAACAAATCTGCGACGTTTATATTCACGGAGGCTAACTTCTTGTTTACTTGTAAGCTGTTGAAAGAAATGGTTATTTGAGCTAGTGTTTTGCTCATGCGCTGGCGTACGAAAAAAGCGGTGCAACACCAGACACTCCTCACAAAACAAAAACAGGCCGCTAGTTTAATCGTATTAGATTACAACGGCTAGTGAGAATCGCGTATTTACGTGGGTGCTTTTCTGGCACGGATTGCCGCAACGCTTTATCTGTCCGGACATTCTTTTGAACGAGTTGTTAGTGCGATAGAGAAAAAGTCAGGAGGCGTGTTTGAAGAACAGGCGAAGTCGGGTCGGCGTTATTTGCTGCGCATTACTTTTTATTGCGGTGTGTTTGTTGCTGGTCATAAATATGAACGGCGCGCTACCCGTGTCCGGTAATCCTGAATTAGGCTTACTGCTTTTCACGCTTCCCGGTATTGTCGGTGGGCTGATTACTCGCCGACGCAAAGCGATCGTGCCGCTTTTCGGCGCCGTGCTGGCGGCTCCATTTTGCTATGTGCTGATTTACCTGCATTTAGCCTCTTCTCAGTCGAACTGGCAGGTTATTGCCTGGTTGTTCAGCGCGATTTTCTGGTGCGGAATGGGCGGGTTATTCTATCTTTTTGTGCGCAAAATTCTGCGCTGCAAGAAATAAAACGCCCTCAGAAAGAGGGCGTTGCTCGGCTCAGGCAAACAGGCCGAAATGTTCTTTGGCATAGGCCTCGAAATCGGTGCAGCCGCCAATGTGTTTCTGGTCGAGGAAAATCTGCGGCACAGTTTCAACCGGTTTCCCGACGGTTTTTTCCAGGTCGGCTTTGGTGATGCCTTCCGCGTGGATATCCACGTAGCGATAGTTGAAATCATCACGCTCGGCGGTCAGTTTTTCTGCCAGTTCTTTTGCGCGTACACAGTATGGGCAGCCTGGGCGGCCAAAAATTACAGCAAACATACTCTCTCCCAAATCTGAAGGTAACTGCCGGTTATCATGACCATAACTGTGCGTAATGAAAAGCAGGTTATGCCTGTTGCTTTAATCTTTGCAACCTTTCAGCGCAAATTGCGGATACAACGAGGATGCAGGCTTCGCCTATACTGAGGGTCTTGTTTATTTGGGGGATTATTCATGACACCAACTATTGAATTGCTGTGCGCCCATCGCTCCATTCGCCATTTTACCGATCAACCGATTACCCAGGCGCAGCGCGATGCGATTATCGCCAGCGCGCAGGCAACATCCAGCTCCAGCTTTTTACAATGCAGCTCGATAATTCGCATCACCGATCCTGCGCTACGCCAGCAACTGGTGACGCTCACCGGCGGGCAACAACATGTGGCGCAGGCGGCGGAATTTTGGGTGTTCTGCGCTGATTTCCATCGTAATTTCCAGATTTGCCCAGAGGCGAATCCTGGGCTGGCGGAGCAGTTGCTGCTCGGCGTAGTCGATACCGCGCTGATGGCGCAAAACGCTTTCACTGCGGCAGAATCGCTCGGGCTGGGTGGCGTTTATATCGGTGGAATTCGTAACAGCATTGAAGCCGTAGGTGAGTTATTGCAGGTGCCAAAACATGTGTTACCGCTGTTTGGCCTGTGCCTTGGCTGGCCTGCCGACACGCCGGATAAGAAACCGCGTCTGCCTGCGCAACTGGTGGTGCATGAAAACCGCTATCAGCCGCTGGATAAAGATGTGCTGGCGCAATATGACGAGGAGATCGCCCACTACTATATGACGCGCGACAGCAATACGCGGCGTGACACCTGGAGCGATCATATCCGCCGCACCATCATTAAAGAGAGCCGCCCGTTTATTCTCGACTATTTGCATAAACAGGGATGGGCGACACGCTAATTCCCGTTCATCCTGCACGTCGCTGCGTGTATCATACGCCTGCTTTGACAGGTCTTTTTAGAGAGGTGCAGGGTGAAAATTGCCATATTGTCCCGGGATGGAACGCTCTATTCGTGTAAACGCCTGCGCGAAGCGGCGATGCAGCGCGGTCATCTGGTCGAGATCCTCGATCCGCTTTCCTGTTATATGAATATCAGCCCGGCGGCCTCGTCCATTCATTACAAAGGCCGCCAGCTGCCGCATTTCGATGCGGTGATCCCGCGTATCGGCTCGGCCATCACCTTCTACGGCACCGCCGCGCTGCGTCAGTTTGAAATTCTTGGCAGTTATCCGCTCAATGAGTCGGTGGCGATCACCCGCGCCAGAGACAAGCTGCGTTCGTTGCAGTTACTGGCGCGCCAGGGGATTGATCTGCCGGTAACCGGCATTGCCCATTCCCCGGACGATACCAGCGATTTGATTGATATGGTCGGCGGCGCACCGCTGGTGGTGAAGCTGGTGGAAGGGACGCAGGGCATCGGCGTGGTGCTGGCGGAAACCCGCCAGGCAGCGGAGAGCGTAATTGACGCTTTTCGTGGTCTGAATGCGCACATTCTGGTGCAGGAGTTTATTGCCGAAGCGAAGGGAACCGATATTCGCTGTCTGGTCGTTGGCAATGATGTGGTCGCCGCCATTGAACGCCGGGCGAAAGAGGGGGATTTTCGCTCTAATTTGCATCGCGGCGGCAAGGCGCTGGTGGCACATATCACCGAGCGTGAGCGTGAAATCGCGCTGGCTGCTGCGCAAACGCTGGGGCTGGATGTGGCTGGCGTCGACATCCTGCGCGCCGAACGTGGCCCGCTGGTGATGGAAGTTAACGCATCGCCCGGGCTGGAAGGCATCGAAAAAACCACCGGCATCGATATTGCGGGCCGCATGATCCAGTGGATCGAACGCCAGGCAACGCCGGGTTTTTGCCTTAAAACCGGCGGCTGAGGCGATTTTCCCGCGCAATGAATGGTACGTTCTGGCCTTTTTGCGTAAGCTATGGCCAATTTTTTCGCTAAGAGAGCACTGCTTTATGGATTCACTCGTCGTTCCGGGTCTGGACACGCTGCGTCACTGGCTGGATGAACTGGGCATTAACTTTTTTGAGTGCGATAACTGCCAGGCGCTACACCTGCCGCACATGCAAAATTTTGATGGCGTGTTTGATGCAAAAGTCGACCTTGTTAATGACGTTGTGCTGTTTACCGCCATGGCGGAAGTCAAACCGTCGGCGCTGCTGGCGCTGGCCGCCGATCTCTCCGCCATTAATGCCAGTTCTTTGACCGTGAAAGCATTCCTCGACCTTCAGGATGATAATCTGCCGAAGCTGGTGGTTTGCCAGTCTTTATGCGTCGGGCCTGCCATTACGTTTGAACAGTTCGCCTGGTTTATGCGCCAGAGCGAAGAGCAGATTTCAATGGTCATTATGGAAGCCAACGCACATCAACTGCTGTTCACGCCAGGCGAAGAAGAGATGGTGGCAGGTGAAGAGTCGCACAATTTTCTCCACTGACTCTGTGCAGCATTAACGCAGTCGCTGCCACGGCGGCTGCATAATAAATATTTTTATTCTGCTATTAACCTTTCCTTAAAGAATTTTTCACCGCTATTCCTCGCGTAACGGCTTATCACATAGACGTATCCTGCATAAAAAATTGATAAAAGGCGTTTTTTAATCTGACCTATAGCCTCAAACCCTGGCTACAGTTATTCTTGCGATGCTTAAAACAGCATGCGGTGTCAGCCGGAAGCGTTTTCTTCTCCGGGGCTGTGCAGAGTGACAAAATATGCATGATTCTTGCATATCTTATGATGCGTACATTTAGTTCGTATGTTAACGGACTTTCCAGAAGGAATGAGATATGACCGCCTTGAGCAAAAAATGGGTATCAGGTCTTGTCGCGGGTGCGTTGATGGCTGTCTCTGCCAGCACGCTCGCAGCCGAGCAAAAGACACTGCATGTTTATAACTGGTCTGATTATATTGCGCCGGACACCGTCGCGAATTTTGAAAAAGAGACGGGCATCAAAGTCATTTATGACGTGTTTGACTCCAACGAAGTGCTGGAAGGCAAACTGATGGCGGGCAGCACCGGCTTCGACCTGGTGGTGCCGTCCGCGAGTTTCCTTGAGCGCCAGTTGGCCGCCGGGGTATTCCAGCCGCTGGATAAGAGCAAACTGCCGAACTGGAAAAACCTCGATCCAGACGTGCTGAAAATGGTCGCCAAACACGACCCTGACAACAAATACGCTATTCCGTACCTGTGGGCCACCACCGGTATTGGCTATAACATTGACAAAGTGAAAGCCGCGCTCGGCAAAGACGCGCCGGTAAACAGCTGGGATCTGGTGCTGAAGCCGGAAAACCTGGAAAAACTGAAAAGCTGCGGCGTCTCATTCCTTGATGCGCCGGAAGAGATTTTTGCCACCGTGCTTAATTACCTCGGCAAAGATCCGAACAGCAGCAAAGCGGATGATTACAGCGTTGCCGCAACCGACCTGCTGTTAAAACTGCGTCCTAACATTCGTTACTTCCACTCTTCTCAGTACATTAATGACCTGGCAAATGGCGACATCTGCGTGGCTATTGGCTGGGCGGGTGATGTGTGGCAGGCGGCAAACCGCGCGAAAGAAGCGAAGAATGGCGTAAATATCACTTACACCATTCCGAAAGAGGGCGCGCTGGCGTTCTTCGATGTCTTCGCGATGCCGGCTGATGCCAAAAACAAAGACGAAGCCTATCAGTTCCTCAACTACCTGATGCGCCCGGATGTGATTGCCCATATCAGCGATCATGTGTTCTACGCGAACGGTAACAAAGCTTCGGTTCCGCTGATCAGCGCAGAAGTGCGTGATAACCCGGCTATCTTCCCGCCGCCGGATGTTTTCGCCAAACTCTTTACGCTGAAAGTCCAGGATCCGAAAATCGACCGCGTAAGAACCCGCGCGTGGACTAAAGTTAAAAGCGGCAAATAATTCAATCACCTGACAGGTGATAAGGCTGCACCGTGGCGGTGCGCCTGCCCCAAAAATGGACAGAGGTGATGCGCCTCTGTCCAGTCATTTGTACGACAACTCGTTGAAACGGGTTGATGTTTTTGCCGGAGAGCACTTGAGTGAATGACGCTATCCCCCGCCCACAGGCGAAGAGCCGCAAGGATCTGACGCCGCTGCTGGAAATTCGCAATCTGACCAAATCCTTTGATGGTCAGCACGCCGTTGATGATGTCAGTCTGACGATTTATAAAGGTGAAATTTTTGCCCTGCTTGGTGCGTCCGGCTGCGGCAAATCAACATTGCTGCGCATGCTCGCCGGTTTTGAGCTGCCTACCCACGGGCAAATCATGCTTGATGGCGTAGACCTGGCGCATGTGCCGCCCTATTTGCGCCCGATCAATATGATGTTCCAGTCCTACGCGCTCTTTCCGCATATGACCGTGGAACAGAACATTGCTTTCGGCCTTAAACAGGACAAGTTACCGAAAGCGGAAATCGCCAGCCGCGTGGCCGAAATGTTGCACCTGGTGCACATGAGCGAGTACGCCAAACGTAAGCCGCATCAGCTTTCCGGCGGTCAGCGTCAACGCGTGGCGCTGGCGCGCAGCCTGGCGAAACGGCCGAAACTGCTGCTGCTGGATGAACCGATGGGCGCGCTCGATAAAAAGCTGCGCGACCGGATGCAGCTCGAAGTGGTGGATATTCTTGAGCGCGTTGGCGTGACCTGCGTCATGGTGACCCACGACCAGGAAGAGGCGATGACCATGGCCGGGCGTATCGCCATCATGAACCGCGGGAAGTTTGTGCAAATCGGCGAACCGGAAGAGATCTACGAGCACCCGACCACGCGTTACAGCGCCGAGTTTATCGGTTCGGTGAATGTGTTCGAAGGGCTGCTGAAAGAGCGTCAGGAAGATGGTCTGGTGATCGACTCCCCGGGGCTGGTGCATCCGCTGAAAGTGGACGCCGATGCGTCGGTGGTGGATAACGTGCCGGTGTTCGTGGCGCTGCGCCCGGAAAAGATCATGCTCTGCGAAGATCCACCAGCCGACGGCTATAACTTTGCCGTCGGGGAAGTGGTGCATATCGCCTACCTTGGCGACCTCTCTATTTATCACGTGCGTTTGCAAAGCGGGCAGATGATCAGCGCCCAGTTGCAGAACGCGCATCGCTACCGTAAAGGCGCGCCAACCTGGGGCGATGAAGTTCGCCTCTGCTGGGATGCCGATAGTTGTGTGGTTCTGACGGTTTAAGGAGCGGCGATGAGTACACTGGAGCCACCGTCCCGCGTCGAAAAACCGGGCGGTTTCACTTTATGGCTGGGACGCATGCAGATGCGTCACGGGCGCAAACTGGTTATTGCGCTGCCCTATATTTGGCTGACTTTGCTGTTTCTGCTGCCGTTTTTGATTGTATTCAAAATCAGCCTTGCAGAGATGGCGCGGCAGATCCCGCCGTATACCGATCTTATCGAGTGGGCGGACAGCCAACTGACGGTCACGCTGAATATCGGCAACTTCCTGCAACTTACCGACGACCCGCTCTATTTTGAAGCCTATCTGCAGTCGTTACAGGTGGCGGCGATCTCAACGCTTTGTTGTCTGCTGCTGGGGTATCCGCTGGCCTGGGCTGTGGCGCACAGCAAACCGTCGACGCGCAATATTCTGCTGCTGCTGGTGATTTTGCCGTCGTGGACGTCGTTTCTCATCCGCGTGTATGCGTGGATGGGGATCCTGAAAAATAACGGCGTGTTGAATAACTTCCTGATGTGGCTGGGGGTTATCGATCAGCCGTTGACGATCCTGCATACCAATCTCGCGGTATATATCGGGATTGTTTATGCCTATTTGCCGTTTATGGTGTTGCCGATTTATACCGCGCTGACGCGTATCGATTATTCACTGGTGGAAGCCTCACTGGATCTTGGGGCGCGCCCGCTGAAAACCTTTTTCAGCGTGATTGTGCCGTTGACCAAAGGCGGGATTATTGCCGGATCGATGCTGGTGTTCATTCCGGCAGTTGGCGAGTTTGTCATCCCGGAACTGCTCGGTGGCCCGGACAGCATTATGATCGGTCGTGTGTTGTGGCAGGAGTTCTTTAATAACCGCGACTGGCCGGTGGCTTCGGCGGTGGCGGTGATTATGCTGCTGTTGCTGATTGTGCCGATCATGTGGTTCCACAAACATCAGCAGAAACAAGGGGAGGACCACGCATGAACAACTTACCGGTAGTGCGCTCTCCGTGGCGCATTTTGATCCTCGTGCTCGGTTTTACGTTCCTGTACGCGCCAATGCTGATGCTGGTGATCTACTCCTTTAACAGCTCAAGACTGGTGACCGTGTGGGCGGGCTGGTCGACGCGCTGGTATGGAGAGCTGTTTCACGACGACGCCATGATGAGCGCGGTGGGGTTAAGCCTGACCATCGCCGCTTGTGCGGCGACAATGGCGGCGGTGCTGGGGACTATCGCGGCGGTGGTGATGGTGCGTTTTGGCCGCTTTCGTGGCTCAAACGGTTTCGCCTTTATGATAACGGCACCGCTGGTGATGCCGGATGTGATCACCGGCTTGTCGCTGCTGCTGCTGTTTGTGGCGCTCGGCCATGCGATTGGCTGGCCCGCCGACCGCGGGATGCTCACTATCTGGCTGGCCCATGTGACCTTCTGTACCGCTTATGTTGCCGTGGTTATCTCCTCGCGTCTGCGCGAACTGGACCGCTCCATTGAAGAGGCGGCAATGGATCTTGGTGCGACACCGCTAAAAGTGTTCTTCGTTATCACGCTGCCAATGATCATGCCGGCGATTGTTTCCGGCTGGCTTTTGGCCTTTACCCTGTCGCTGGATGACCTGGTGATCGCCAGCTTTGTTTCGGGGCCGGGAGCGACGACATTGCCGATGCTGGTCTTCTCCAGCGTGCGCATGGGGGTGAACCCGGAAATCAACGCGCTGGCGACACTTATCCTTGGCGTGGTCGGGATTGTTGGTTTTATCGCCTGGTATTTAATGGCGCGGGCGGAAAAACAGCGGATCCGTGATATCCAGCGTGCAAGACAAGGCTGAACTTATTAGAATCGTGAAATTGTGTTGCTGATGCCGCGCTTGTCGCGGCATTTTTCACAGGGAAATCATCGGATTGGGGTTCTTCAAGAAAACCGCTCATCACGCGAAATTGAATGTGCCAGCGCTGGTGCAGGTGGCGGCCATCGCCATTATTATGATTCGCTGTGTGGATGTATTGATGATACTGAATTTGCTGGGTTGGCGCGGCCTGCTCGATTTTGTACAGCGCAGCGCGCAGACCTGGAGCCTGACGCTGGTTTTCCTTGGCAGCCTGTTTTTAGTGTTTGTCGAAATTCTCTGTGCTTTCTCGGTGGTTAAAGGACGTCGTTGGGCGCGCTGGCTTTACCTCGCCACGCAAATGGTGGCGACCGGTTATTTATGGGCCGCTTCGCTCGGGTATGGCTATCCGGAACTGTTCAGTATTGCGGGTGGTTCCCGGCGGGAGATTTTCCAGGCGTTAGTGATGCAAAAACTCCCCGATCTGCTGGTGTTATTCCTGCTGTTTGTTCCCGCGCCCAGCCGACGCTTTTTCCGCCTGCAATAACGGTGGTACAATCCCCGCCCCGCAAAATGAAAGGCTTTACTATGCAGTGCGCTCTCTTCGATGCTGGTCGTTGTCGTTCCTGTCAATGGATAGCACAACCGGTCTCACAGCAACTTACCGCGAAAATGGACGATCTCCACACGCTGCTGGACGGCTTGCCTGTTGCCGAGTGGTGTTCGCCAGTGAGTGGCCCGGAGCAGGGGTTTCGTAATAAAGCCAAAATGGTGGTCAGCGGCAGCGTAGAAAAACCGCTGTTTGGGATGCTGCATCGTGACGGGACGCCGGAAGATCTCACCGACTGCCCGCTCTATCCGCAGACTTTCGCTCCGGTTTTTGCCGCGCTCAAACCGTTTATTGCCCGCGCCGGGTTAACGCCTTACAACGTGGCGCGTAAACGCGGTGAGCTGAAATACCTGCTGCTGACTGAAAGCCAGCAGGATGGCGGCATGATGCTGCGCTTTGTGCTGCGCTCGGAGGCGAAACTCGCCCAATTGCGCGCGGCGTTGCCTGAGTTACAAGCACAATTACCGCAACTGAAAGTGATTTCCGCCAATATCCAGCCGGTACATATGGCGATCATGGAAGGTGAGACGGAGATTTTTCTCACCGGGCAGCAGGCGCTGGCGGAAAACTTTAACGGCGTGCCGCTGTGGATCCGCCCGCAGAGTTTTTTCCAGACCAACCCGACCGTTGCCAGCGCGTTGTACGCGACCGCCCGCAACTGGGTTCGGGCGCTGCCGGTTAACCATATGTGGGATCTGTTTTGCGGCGTCGGCGGTTTTGGTCTGCACTGCGCAACGCCGGAGATGCGCCTGACCGGTATTGAAATCGCCCCGGAAGCGATTGCCTGCGCCACGCAATCGGCACAAGCGCTTGGCTTACAAAATCTGCATTTCCAGGCGCTGGATTCCACTCAGTTTGCTACCGCTTCGCTTGATATTCCTGAGCTGGTGCTGGTTAACCCGCCCCGGCGTGGGATTGGCGCGGCGCTGTGCGACTATTTAAGCCACATGGCACCGCCGTACATCATCTACTCCAGCTGCAACGCCAGTTCGATGGCGAAAGATATTCGCCTGCTGCCGGGTTATCGCATTGAGCGCGTTCAACTGTTCGATATGTTCCCGCATACCGCGCATTACGAGGTGTTGACGCTGTTGGTTAAACGCTGATCCCAGCGCAACGCGGAAACATTTTTTAAGAACTTAGTGCGACTAAGTTCCTGTTATGCCGCTCCAGCCCGCGTTTTCTGTACCAGGCTTAAGCCAACGCTGGTCACAGAAAAATGGGGCAACATGAAAGATCAAAATCGGACAACAGGTATCGCGCCGTATGGCGGTTCGGCAGGTGGCTGGGGCGCGCTGAAAGCAGTCGCGGATGCACTGCGCGGGCAAATGTCGGTGAAACAGGACGTCATCGCGCTGTTCAAAGTTAATCAACCGCAGGGGTTCGACTGCCCCGGCTGCGCGTGGCCCGATCCGCAACATACCTCGTCGTTTGAATTTTGTGAAAATGGCGCGAAAGCGGTGTCGTGGGAAGCCACCAGTAAACGCACAACGCCGGAATTCTTCGCGGCGCATACAGTCAGTGAGTTGTGGAACAGGAACGCGTTTGAGCTGGAAGGCGAAGGGCGTTTAACCCACCCGATGAAGTATGACGCCGCCAGCGATACCTATCAGCCCATCGACTGGGATACCGCCTTTCGCGAGATTGGTGAACTTCTGCGCGGCTACGACGATCCCAACAGCGTCGAGTTTTATACCTCCGGACGCGCCTCCAACGAAGCCGCTTTTCTGTGGCAACTGTTTGCCCGCGAATATGGCACCAATAACTTCCCGGACTGCTCCAATATGTGCCATGAGCCGACCAGCGTGGGTTTACCGGAATCCATTGGAGTTGGTAAAGGCACGGTGGAACTGGAAGATTTCGACCACTGCGATCTGGTGTTGTGCATCGGCCACAATCCCGGAACCAACCACCCCAGAATGCTTGGCACGCTTCGCGAAGTCTCAAAACGCGGCGCGACGATCGTGGCCATCAATCCGCTGCGCGAAAGGGGACTTGAGCGGTTCACGTCGCCACAAAGCCCGATTGAAATGCTGGCGCTAAGCTCCACGAAGCTGGCATCCACCTACTACAAAGTGCGGGTGGGCGGTGATGCGGCGATGCTGAAAGGGGTGATGAAAATCCTGCTGTCGATGCACGAAGAGGCGCTGGCGAAAGGTGAGCCTGGCGTGATTGATGAGGCGTTTATTCGCCAGCATACGCAAGGGTTTGAGGCGCTGAAAGCCGATCTCGACGCAACCGACTGGCAACACATTCTTAAAGTCTCTGGCATGGAGCGCAAGGAGATCCAGAATATCGCCCGGCTGTACGCCAGTGCCGAACGCACCATTATCTGTTACGGCATGGGGATCACCCAGCACCAGTACGGTACGCAGAATGTGCAGCAAATTGCCAACTTGCTTCTGATGCGCGGCAACATAGGTAAGCAAGGGGCGGGCATCTGCCCGCTGCGCGGCCACTCGAATGTGCAGGGTGACCGCACGGTGGGCATTACTGAGATCCCGTATCCCGAGTTGCTGGACAATATTGAAAAGGTATTTGGTTTCAAGCCGCCACGGCAACATGGGCACGGCGCGGTGGCCGCTATCCAGGCGATGCGCGATGGCAAAGTGAATGCGCTTTTGTGCCTTGGCGGCAACCTGGCGGAAGCGATTTCTGATCCACAAACCACTTTCCCGGCGATGCGTAAGCTCGATTTGGTGGTGCATATGGCGACGAAACTGAACCGCTCGCATCTGCTGTTAGGCAAACATAATTATCTGCTACCGGTGCTCGGGCGCACGGAAACGGATATGCAGGCATCGGGCGCGCAGAGCGTGACGGTCGAAGATTCGATGTCGATGGTACATGCGTCGCGCGGGAGTTTAACGCCAGCTTCGCCGCACCTGAAATCCGAGCCTGCGCTGGTGGCCGCGCTGGCGAAAGCAACTCTGCCGGATAGCGTGGTGGACTGGGATAAAATGGTCAGCGACTACAGCACTATTCGCGATGCGATCGAAGCGGTTTTCCCGGCGTTTAGCAATTTCAACGAGCGGGTTAAAAAACCGGGGGGATTTCGTTTACGTAATACGGCTTCGGAACGCGTATGGAACACGCCCTCGGGTCTGGCGCAGTTCAAAGTGATGCAGGGAATTAACGAAGATCCGCGATCGCTGAAATGTCACGATCTGGTATTAACCACTTTGCGCAGCCACGATCAATACAACACTACGCTGTACGGGCTTAACGATCGCTATCGCGGAGTGACCGGGCGGCGCGATGTCCTGTTTATTAATGCCGATGAGGCAGAAACGCGGCAGTTACGCGTCGGTGATCAGGTGAATATTATCGCGCTCGATCCTGACGGTAACCCCACTTCGCGGCGCATGGATAACCTGACGATTGTGGTGCTGGATATGGCACCGGGTTCGGTCGGCGCGTATTACCCGGAAGCGAATATCCTGGTGCCGCTGGACAGCCACGATACCAAAAGCGGTATTCCGGCTTATAAAAGCATTCCGGTGGCGATGGAGCGTGTCGGGCGGGGAACGGAAACGTCGGGGGCGCTGCGTTAACAGGCCGGGAGCTACCCGGCCTGAAAGGTAATTACTGCGGGAACCACTGATCGCTGATTTTCTGATAAGTGCCATCAGCTTTAATCGCCTTCAGCGCGGCGTTCAGTTTTTCCAGCAGCGTTTTGTTATCCGGGCGCACCGCAATGCCAAGGCCCGTGCCGAAGTATTGCGGGTCGGTCACTTTCGGTGTCGCTACGCCCAGCTGCGGGTTGGTTTTCAGCCACTCGTTGACCACGGCGGTGTCACCGAACACGCCATCGATACGCCCGTTTTTCAGGTCAATAATCGCGTTCTGATAGCTGTCATAAGCCACGGTTTTTACTTCCGGGTGCTTGTCCTGCAGGTATTTCTGGTGCGTGGTGCCGTTTTCCATGCCGATACGTTTGCCTTTCAGATCATCAAAAGATTTAAAGGCATCTTTTTTGGCGATCACCAGCGCGGAGTTCGCGTAGTACGGGTCGGTGAAAGCGACCTGTTTGCTACGTTCCGGGGTGATGTCCATACCGGAAATTACCGCGTCATATTTTTTGAATTTCAGCGACGGGATCAGGCTGTCGAAGGCGTGATTGGTAAACGTGCAATCGGCCTGCATCTGTTTGCACAGCGCGTTTGCCAGATCGATATCAAAGCCGACGATTTTGTTGCTGGCATCCATCGATTCAAATGGCGGATAAGTGGCGGAAACACCGAAGTTAATTTTATCTGCCGCAGAAGCACCAGCGGCGAACGAAGCGAGAAGGGCGGCGAGTACCAGTTTTTTCATTATCGAACTCCTGTCGGTCAATCTTATGGTTGTTGCCGTGTCTAAAGCGTGACGCTAACCATGCCATTAAATGAATTTATATTCAATAAAAATGCTTAAATATATTTTCATGGAAATAAAAAAGGCGAGTAATGAAACCATTAGCTCGCCTTTGTTTACTATTTATGCAATTAGTTGCGGCGTTCAAATGCCAGCGCTTTACGCTCAATCAGGCGCATCATCAGCGTTAACAACCCGTTGACCACCAGATAAATCAGCCCTGCGGCACCGAAAACTGTGACGTCATAAGTGCGACCATACAGAAGCTGACCGTGGCCCATCACTTCCATCAGCGTAATGGTGTACGCCAGCGAAGTACTTTTAAACACCAGCACCACTTCGTTGGAGTAGGACGACAGCGCGCGTTTAAATGCATAAGGCAGCAAAATCGCCAGCGTGTCTTTCTTGCTCATCCCGAGCGCGCCGCAGGATTGCCACTGCCCGTCCGGAATGGCGCGAATCGCGCCATAGAATAGCTGTGTGGTGTACGCCGCACTGTTCAGCGACAGCGCCAGCAGCGCGCACAGCCACGGTTCCGAGAGCAGATGCCAGATAACCGGATAGTTTTGCAGCGACGGGAACTGCCCCGGGCCGTAGTAAATCAGGAAGATCTGCACGAGCAGCGGGGTACCGGTGAACAGCGTGATATAGCCGCGCACGATGTGTGTCAGCACCGGCGTTTTCAGCGTTAACACAATGGTGAACAGCAGCGATAAGATCAGCGCCACAATCAGCGACGCAACGGTGAGCGTCAGGCTGGTGTGCAGGCCTTTGAACAGCTCTGGTAAAAACTCGAGCATTATTCCGGCCTCCGTTCAAAGCGAGTCGCGCGCATGTCGATGCGTTTAAGCACCCACTGACTCAACAGTGTGATAACCAGGTAAATCACCGCCGCCACGATATACCAGGTAAAGGGTTCCTGCGTACGGGTAGCAATGCTTTTAGTTTGCAGCATCAAATCGTTCACGCTAATCAGCGACACCAGCGCGGTATCTTTCAGCAGTACCAGCCACTGGTTACCCAGCCCCGGCAGCGCGTGACGCCACATTTGCGGCATCACCAGGCGGAAAAAGATCGCCCCTTTCGACAGGCCCAGCGCCTGGCCAGATTCCCGCTGCCCGTCCGGTACGGCTTTTAACGCACCACGCAAAGTTTGCGAGGCGTAAGCCGCATACAGCAGGGAGAGCGCAATCACACCGCACAGAAACGGGCTAACGTCGAAGTTTTCAATCTGCATCTGCACCGGGATCTGCACTACGCCGAGATTAATGGTGAAACCATCAGAGAGCGTCAGCAACAGCTGTGAAGAGCCGAAATAGATAAACAGAACCACCAGGATCTCCGGCAAGCCACGCAGTACGGTGACCAGCGCGGTGCCAATCCAGGCAATCGGGCGCCACTTAACGGACTCCCAAACGGCAAAGATCATCGCCAGAATCAGGCCGATGATCAGCGCACAAACGGCAAGGCCGACGGTCATCCCGGCGGCGCTTGCTAATGGAAACATTTCGTTCATTAAGGATTACTTCTGGAACCATTTGTTATAGATGGTCTGGTAAGTCCCATCTTTCTTCACTTTTTCCAGCGCGGCATTGAATTTCTGCTGCAGATCGGTGTTGCCCTGGCGTACCGCGATGCCCAGACCGGTACCAAAGTACTCTTTGTCGGTTACTTTATCGCCAACTGCCGCCAGTTTCGCGTCCGCTTTCAGCCATTCTGTGACCACCGCGGTGTCACCGAACACGGCATCAATACGGCCGTTTTGCAGATCCAGACGCGCGTTCTGGTAGCTGTCGTAAGGAACGGTGGTGATTTCCGGGTGCTTGTCGTTAATGAATTTCTGGTGGGTGGTGCCGTTCTGCACGCCTACACGCTTGCCTTTCAGCTGGTCAATGCTGGTGAATTTACCCTGCTGACCCACAAACAGCGCGGAATTGTCGTAATAAGGCGTGGTGAACAGAACCTGTTTTTCACGTTCCGGGGTGATGTCCATACCGGCCATCACCGCGTCGAAACGGCGGAATTTCAGGCTCGGGATCAGGCTGTCAAACGCCTGGTTGGTAAAGGTACAGGTCGCATCAATCTCTTTACACAACGCGTTAGCCAGATCGACATCGAAACCGACGATTTTATTATTCGCGTCGGTTGATTCAAACGGAGGGTAGCTCGCTTCGGTGGCGAAACGGATAGTCTGGGCTGCTGTAGCGGTAAGGCTTACGCTTGCAAGTAGCGCGGCAATCAGTACTTTTTTCATTGTCATTAATCCCGATTCTTCAGTGAGATAGGTAATATTTAAACGCGTCGGTCTGCGGCGCGGCAAAGCAGCCCGCATCCCCTTGCTCAACAATGTGACCATTTTCCATGTACACCACGCGGCTGGCGGTTTTACGCGCCACTTCCACTTCGTGGGTCACGATAACTTGCGTGATGCCGGTTTCCGACAGCTCACGAATGATACTGACGATTTGCGCGGTGATTTCCGGATCGAGCGCGGCGGTCGGTTCATCAAACAACAGCACCTGCGGCTCCATCATCAGCGCACGGGCGATAGCGACACGCTGCTGCTGACCACCGGATAAATGTAGCGGAAAACGGTCGCTATACGGTTTAAGACGTAAACGCTCCAGCAGCTTTTCCGCGCGCGCCAGCGCCTGATCTTTGCTTAAACCGAGCACGCGGCACGGCGCTTCAATCAGATTTTGCAGCACGGTCAGATGCGGCCAGAGATTATATTGCTGAAATACCATGCCCACGTTCTGGCGCAATTCGCGGATCGCTTTATCAGACGGGGTTTTGGCAAAGTCGAAGTGATTGCCTGCAATGCTTAACTGGCCGGAACGCGGCATTTCGAGCAGGTTGAGTACGCGCAACAGCGAACTTTTACCCGCACCGCTTGGGCCGAGCAGCACCAGTGTTTCCCCTTGCGGGCAATCCAGCGTGATATCGAACAGCGCCTGGTGTGCGCCATAAAAGCAATTGATGCTGTTTAATTTAATACTCATCGAAGCAGTCTGATAGCAATTGAGGCCGCAAATAGTAACGTTGACAGAATAGTTATGCAATATTTGTGCGTTAAAACTTAAAAATAAACCAACTTCCTACATAAAGTTAGCACAAAATACCGAGCGGTGCGGGAACCAGGCATAAATGTCGGCATTCACCGCGGAATGCCAGACATTTTACGGGGGTTATCTATTGCGGCATGAAATAATCACCGATGTTCTACCGACTGGCGTAGCGTTCCGGCGGGGGCATGAACGGTGCCGCCGAGATAGCGCACATCGTCTACTGCCCAGCACTGGCCTTCGCGGATCATCAGCACTTCATCCCGCCAGCTTTGGTCACCTTTGGTGAGCGTGACGCGCAGCGGAATATTCCGTGCATCGGTATTCGGAATGGTCGATGCACTGGCGACGACAGCCTTTTCAGGGGTGACGTTGCGGCTGGAGAACGGATCCGCTTTTAAAAGCGTGGCATTGCGCGAATCGCGGCTGGCGGCGGTGAGCATTTTGCTCAGATCATCGCTCAGATAGGGGCGCAGCGCAGTCCAGTCGTTACCGGGGTGCGCGATGCGGTAGTCATAAAATTGCTGTGCTACGGAATCCGGGCCGCCTTCCACACACGGGCCAACACGCGCGCCCGTATCCTTAAATGCCGGGGTTACCGTGGTGCAGGCGCTTAACAGCAGCGCGCATGGCAAGGCGAGAGTCAAAACTGAATAGCGCATATTGATTTCCTTATTTCTCTTCAGAAGTCACGACCTTTCAAGAATAGTGTATTGATCTGATAATGTGTGGTGTAACGCATTGAACGTTAAAAGGAGAAACCGATGCAGTTTTCAACCACACCGACGCTGGAAGGGCAACCGATTGTCGAGTACTGCGGGGTCGTGACCGGGGAAGCAATTCTCGGGGCGAATATTTTTCGTGACTTCTTTGCCGGCATCCGCGATATCGTCGGTGGCCGCTCCGGCGCTTATGAAAAAGAGCTACGCAAGGCGCGCGATATCGCCTTTCGCGAACTCGGCGAGCAGGCTAAAGCACTGGGTGCAAATGCGGTGGTCGGCATTGATGTTGATTACGAAACGGTGGGCAAGGATGGCAGTATGCTAATGGTGTGCGTCAGCGGTACGGCGGTGAAAACGCGGGCATGAAAAACATCGCGTTACTGCTGCTGGCGCTGCTGCTCGCAGGTTGCGCCAGTGAAAAAGGCATCATTGATAAAGACGGTTATCAGCTTGATACCCGGCGGCAGGCGCAGGCGGCGTATCCGCGTATTAAAGTGCTGGTTATTCACTACACCGCCGATGATTTTGATGTGTCGCTGGCAACGCTTACGGATAAGCAGGTGAGCGCCCATTACCTGATCCCGGCGGAGCCCCCGCTACATCACGGTAAACCGCGGATCTGGCAACTGGTGCCAGAGCAGGAGTTAGCCTGGCATGCAGGGGCGAGTTTCTGGCGTGGCGCAACACGCATCAACGACACCTCCATCGGCATTGAACTGGAAAATCGCGGCTGGCAACGTACTTCTGGCGGAAAACAATTCGCACCTTTTGCGCCCGCGCAAATTAATGCATTGATTCCTCTGGTAAAAGATATAATCTCGCGCTACCACATTGCACCGCAGAATGTGGTAGCACATGCGGATATCGCGCCGCAGCGTAAAGACGATCCTGGCCCGTTGTTCCCGTGGCAAACGCTGTTCTCCCAGGGGATTGGCGCCTGGCCGGATGCGCAGCGTGTCGCGTTTTACCTGAATGGTCGTTCTGCGCATGAACCGGTAGATACGGCTTCCTTGCTTGATTTACTGGCGCGGTACGGTTACGACGTGAAACCGCAGATGTCGCCCGCAGAGCAAAAACGGGTCATCATGGCGTTTCAAATGCATTTCCGTCCGGGGCTGTGGAACGGCATTGCTGACGCTGAAAGCCAGGCGATTGCCGAGGCATTACTGGAAAAATATGGCCAGGCGGGGTAATTCCCACTGCTTTTTTATGACGAGGTCAATGGAGATGAGGTTTCGCATCATATCAGGCGCGCTGCTGATGGCGGCTTTTTCTGCCCATGCCGCGCCAAACCCGGTGACGGTGTTCAGCTGTGCTTACTGGGATAAATCCACGGATAACGTGGAAAAGCTCGATAAATGCGTTGAAGTGAAAGAGGGCAAGCTCAGATTCCTGCCTGCGCTGTTTGCAAAAACCCGTGATGTCGAGGGCATGTCGTGGGTTGGTCTGTATGACTATATGCGCGCCGCCGGGTTGATGGATGCCGATTACTATGTGCGTTCGCCGGACAGTTACCTTTCCGTTGTGCATTTTGATAATGGGCCGGACTGGTTTGTTGAAGGGCTGGTGCGCTCGCGCCAGAACGGCAAAGTGGGCTACTGGGACGACAATTTCCGCAACCGCATCGCGCCACAGTTCGATTACGGCTGGCAGTTTAAAGAGGGCAGAGCGCTGGTGTGTAACGGCTGCAAACCGCAAAAGGATGGCGAGCATACCGCGCTGGTCGGCGGGGAGTGGTTCTACATCGATAAAAGCGGGCAGAAAATTTCTGACGTCAAATCCGGCCCGTTTTAAATCATTCAGCGATGCAGTTTGCCGTGGTCTTTTAACCAGTACGCCGTGCGTTTGATGCCTTCATCCAGCGTCACAATCGGCGTATAGCCCAGTTCCTGCTGGGCGCGGCTGATATCCAGCGTGAAATCAAAGTTGAGCTTCGACACGCCATAATGGGTGAACGCAGGCTCTTTGGCGCGTTTATCGCCGAAATGCTCCATGCTGCGCGCTACCATATCCAGCATCGCATAAGGCACCGAGCGAATCCGGCAGTGAATACCCAGTTCATCAATTAATGTCTGCACGATGCTGCGCAGCGAGCGCGGCTCGCCGTTGGTAATGTTGTACGCCCGCCCGGAAGGCAGCTTATCGCACTGAGGCTGGCTGGCAAGCCACATTGCCTGCACCGCGTTTTCGTAATAGGTCATGTCCACCAGCGCATCGCCGCCGCGCGGCAGCAACACGCTGCGGTAGTGGTGCATCATCTGCGCCAGACGCGGAATAAAGACTTTATCGTGCGGACCAAACAGGCTTTGC
This sequence comes from Kosakonia sp. SOY2, assembly GCF_027109175.1. NCBI lineage: Bacteria > Pseudomonadati > Pseudomonadota > Gammaproteobacteria > Enterobacterales > Enterobacteriaceae > Kosakonia > Kosakonia sp. SOY2. Next base: position 1,987,212 of record NZ_JAPVXH010000001.1, on the reverse strand, counting down.
GGGCGCAAAATGGTGAAACGGGTATTCGGGTTCGCCTGCGCCAGCAGGTCGATCACCTGTTCACCGGCCGCTTTGCTGCGGGCAAATTCATTGGCGAAACGCACCGGGCGAAAGTCTTCACTGATATCGCGATGGTGGTGATAGTCAAAATAGAGCGAAGGGGAGGAGATATGAATAAAGTTGCGCACGCCCCAGGCGACGGCCCACTCACCGAGACGGCGAGTCGCGCGCACATTTGCCAGATCAAACGCTTCCTGTGTGCCCCACGGTGACGTGAAACTTGAGCAGTGCCACAGCGTGTCGATCCCGGCAAGCATCACTTTTGCCTGCGAGGAGACCAGTTCGGTCAGATCGGCGTGCACAAATTCAGCGCCCATTTTACTGAGTAACTTGCCCATGGCTTCGTTACGACCAGTGGCCCTGACGCTAATTCCTTTTTGCCGCAAATACTCGACCGCGTTTCGGCCTAAACCGCTGGTTGCGCCCGTGACCAGTACTTTCATATCGATCCATTGTGTTGAAAAGGCTTTATCGCGGGCATTCTTCCGTGAATTACGCTCTGATGCAATGGGATGACGAAAAGAAAAGCGGTTAAGCTCAGACTTTTTCTCTATTTTGTTCTGCCAGATGGGCAATACGCTGCGCCATGCCGCGAAAAATAAACAGATGCGCCGGGAACATCAATAACCAGTACCACAGCCCCGGCATACCGTGCGGATGCCACCATGCGCGGACATCCAGCAGCCGGTGATCGCCTTTATCGGTCAGCGTAAAGCTGAGCCGTCCCAGCCCTGGTGCTTTCATACCAAACAGCAGCGCCAGTTGCTGCTCGGGCTCGACGATGATCACTTTCCAGCTGTCTACCGCGTCACCGGTTTGCAAAAACGGGCGCGCAGGTCGACCATGCGGCAATTTGTGGCCAATTAAATGATCAAGCGCCGCGCGGGTTTGCCACAGAATGTTGCCGAAGAAGTAGCGCTCCTTACCACCGATGCGGTTAACCACTTCCCATAATGCGCTCAGGCTGGCAGCGGTTTTCACTGTGTAACCCGCTTGCTTTGGGTAGTAACCATATTGCGGACGCCAGCGGGAAAACGCCTGCGGGTCGTAACCCCAGTCGCTGGAGTTAACCAGTTTTTCCTCCTCCTGCAGGGTACGGCGCACCGCGTCGTCAAACGGGAGCAGTGTCTGCGGGATCAGGCGGCGCAATTCGGTATCATCTGCCAGCAAATCGTGCTTTAAGCCCTGAATTAACGCTTTGGCGATGGTCGGCGGCACAGAGGTGATGAGGTGTAAAAACCAGACGGAAATCAGTCGGGTGGGGAGGGGGATCGGGATCAGCGGGCGATGAACGCCGCTGACGCGCATAAAGTGATCGAACTGCTGCTGGTAGCTCAATACTTCCGGCCCGGCGGCCTCAAACACCCGGTGTTCCTGCGCGGGGTGCTGAAGCAGTTCGACCAGATAGTGCAGCAAGTTTTCCAGCGCAATCGGCGTGGTGCGCGAGCGCACCCAGCGCGGCGGCGTTAACACCGGCAGGTTAAACACCATATCGCGCATCACTTCGAAGGCGGCGGAACCTGCACCAACAATGATGCCGGCGCGTAATTCGGTAACGGGAATGCCCGCCGCACGCAGCAGATCGCCGGTGTATTGCCGGGCCAGCAGGTGGTCGGAATTCGTTTCGCCCTTCGCCTGTAACGAACTGAGAAAGATAACCTGCTTAACCGACGACCCCTGCAGCGCATCGCGCACATTCAGCGCGATTTGCCGCTCATGGGCGACGAAGTTGCCGCTTTCGCCCATGCTGTGCACCAGATAGTAGAGCGTATCGACATCGCGCAGTAACGCGGGCAACTCCTGCGGCCACCAGAGATCAACGCGATGGCAGCTTACGCCCGGCAGTTGCTGCTTTTGCAGGCGAGTTAAGTTTCTCGCGACCGCTTTGATCTGATGACCTTGCTGGCTGAGCGCTTCGACCAGTCGTTGTCCAATATAGCCGCTGGCACCAAGCACCAGGATCCGCTGCGCCACATCCCGCTCCTTAGTGCTGTAAAAAGGCCTGCCAGTGGCGAACCACCTCTGCCAGTTGCTGACGATTAACATCCAGATGCGTGACCAGGCGCACCACTGGCGAGGCGTTGATCAACACGCCGCGCTCGCGCAGATACGCGCCCAGCGCTTGTGCGTTATCGCCTACCCGAATAAACAGCATATTGGTGTCGTGGCGCATCACATCTGCGCCAGCCTCTTTCAGTTGCGCGGCCAGCCACGCGGCATTCTCATGGTCTTCTTTCAGCCGCGCGACGTTGTTTTGTAATGCATAAAGGCCCGCCGCCGCCAGAATACCGGCCTGACGCATACCGCCGCCGGTCATTTTGCGCCAGCGATTAGCGCGGGTGATATACGCTTTATCGCCCACCAGCAGGGAGCCTACTGGCGTGCCGAGACCTTTCGACAGGCAAATGGTGAACGAGTCGCAAAATTGGGCGATCTCTTTCAGCTCGCAGTCATATTCCACCAGCGCGTTGAAGATGCGCGCACCGTCGACATGCAGCGACAACCCACGTTCGCGGGTAAACTCCCATGCCTGTCGCAGGTAGTCGCGCGGCAATACTTTGCCGTTGTGGGTGTTCTCAAGGCTCAGTAGTCTGGTGCGGGCAAAGTGAATGTCGTCGGCTTTGATTTTCGCCGCGACTTTGTCCAGCGGCAGCGTACCATCGGCGGCGGCATCAATCGGTTGCGGCTGGATGCTGCCGAGCACCGCTGCGCCGCCCGCTTCGTAGAGATAGTTATGCGCCCCCTGGCCGACAATGTACTCTTCACCGCGTTCGCAGTGGCTGAGCAGGGCGACCAGGTTGGCCTGGGTACCGGTCGGCAAAAACAACGCCGCCTCTTTACCGCTCAGTTCGGCGGCGTAACGTTGCAGTTCATTGACCGTCGGGTCATCACCGTAAACGTCGTCCCCGACCGGGGCGGCCATCATCTGTTCCAGCATGGCGCGGCTCGGGCGGGTTACGGTATCACTGCGTAAATCGATCACGGCATTTCCTTATCTTACGATGGGTAATGCCCTCTGTTTTACCTGAGCCAGTTGGTTTTCGCCAGTTCGATTACCTCATCGCCGCGCCCGCTAATGATGGCGCGCATCATGTAGAGACTAAAACCTTTGGCCTGTTCCAGCTTGATTTGCGGCGGGATTGCCAGCTCTTCTTTCGCCACGGTGACATCCACCAGCACCGGGCCATCGATCGAGAAGGCACGTTGCAGCGCGTCGTCAACATCGGCCGATTTTTCCACGCGAATACCGGTAATGCCGCAGGCCTCGGCGATACGCGCAAAGTTGGTATCCTGCAGTTCTGTGCCATCCGTCAGATAGCCGCCCGCTTTCATCTCCATCGCCACAAAACCGAGCACGCTGTTATTAAAAACAATAATTTTCAGCGGCAGTTTCATCTGCACGACCGACAGGAAATCGCCCATTAGCATGCTAAAACCGCCGTCACCACACAGCGCGACCACTTGCCGTTGTGGGAATGTGGCCTGCGCGCCCAGCGCCTGCGGCATAGCATTGGCCATTGAACCGTGGTTAAAGGAGCCAATCAGACGGCGTTTGCCATTCATTTTCAGGTAACGCGCCGCCCAGACGGTTGGCGTACCGACATCGCAGGTGAAAATGGCGTCATCATCAGCGAAGTGGCTGATTTGCTGCGCCAGATATTGCGGATGGATCGCTTTGTCGCTCGGTTTTGCTAAATCATCCAGCCCTTTGCGCGCCTGGCGATAGTCTTCCAGCGCTTTGTCGAGGAATTTGCGGTCGGTTTTTTCCTCCAGCAGCGGTAACAGAGCGGCCAGGGTGGCTTTGATATCGCCCACCAGCGCCATGTCTACCTTGCTGTGCGCGCCGATACTCCCCGGATTGATGTCGATCTGGATTATTTTCGCATCAGTGGGGTAGAACGCGCGGTAAGGGAATTGGGTGCCGAGCAGCACCAGTGTGTCGGCATTCATCATGGTATGGAAACCCGATGAGAAGCCAATTAAGCCCGTCATTCCCACGTCAAAGGGGTTGTCGTACTCCACATGTTCTTTGCCGCGCATGGCGTGGACAATCGGCGCCTTCAGCTTACCGGCAAACGCCAGTAACTCTTTATGCGCCCCGGCACAGCCGCTGCCGCACATTAGTGCAATGTTAGTGGAATAGCGCAGGAGTTGTGCCAGTTTGTGCAACTCCTGCTCGGCAGGGGTGACAACCGGCTGCGGGGCGCTATACCAGTGGCTGCTGGCGCTTTCCGGCGCAGGTTTCAGCGCGACATCACCCGGCAGTACCACCACCGACACGCCTTTGTTGAGAATGGCTTTGCGCATGGCAATCGCCAGTACCTGCGGGATCTGTTCCGGGTTTGATACCAGGTCGCAGTAGTGGCTGCATTCGCGAAACAGCTCCTGCGGATGAGTTTCCTGGAAATAACCGCTGCCGATCTCACTGGAAGGGATATGAGCGGCAATCGCCAGCACCGGGACATGGTTGCGGTGGCAGTCGAACAAGCCGTTAATCAAATGCAGGTTTCCTGGCCCGCACGAACCCGCGCAGACGGCCAGCTCGCCGGTGAGTTGTGCTTCTGCGCCGGCGGCAAAGGCGGCGACTTCTTCATGACGGGTCGGCATCCAGTCGATGGTGCCCATGCGGTTCAGGCTGTCACTTAAGCCGTTAAGGGAATCGCCGGTTACCCCCCAGATGCGTTTTACGCCTGCCTGCTCCAGCGTTTTGGCGATATACGCGGCCACTGTCTGTTTCATCTACGACGCTCCTTTTTGTGATCTTGCTTACAAGCTTAGACAATGAATGCGTCACAAAGCGGATTTAGAATGAGCTTTTATAAAACAGGGGTTTATTTTTGTTACAGATCGGAATAGTCTGACACAGGTCGATGAAAACAGGAATCATTTCAAATGGTTAAATCATTGTTAAACTCAGTTAATAAGATGTTTTCGCATGAAGATTTTGGTCGTCTGCTGCTGCGTTTAATGGTCGGCGGGCTGATGTTATTCCACGGGCTGCACAAATTAATCGGCGGTATCGATGGGATTGCGGGGATGCTGGCGGCGAAGGGGCTTCCCGGTTTTATCGCTTATGGTGTGCTGATTGGCGAAGTGCTGTGCCCGATCCTGCTTATCCTCGGCGTACTGACGCGTCCTGCTGCACTGGTGCTGGCGTTCACCATGGTTGTGGCCTGGCTGCTGGTTGGCGTGGGTAAAACCGGATCGCTGGATGCGACTGGCGCATGGGCGATTGAGAGTATGGTGTATTACTTTATTGCGGCGCTGGTGATTGCGTTTATCGGTGCGGGTCGTTACTCCGTCGCACCTGCCTGGAAGTAAACGGTTTAAGGAAAAAGCGCCCTTCAGATGAGGGGCGCTTTTTTATTGCGGATTACGCCAGCACTAAATCGCCTTGTGGGTGGCAGGAGCAGGCCAGCACGAAGCCGTCGGCAATCTCTTGTTCCGTTAGCGTCATGGTGCTGCTGACGGTGTATTCACCGGAAACTACCTGCGTTTTACAGCAACCGCAGACACCGGCGCGGCAGGCGGCATTGACCGGCATTTTATTGCTTTCCAGCGCATCCAGCAGCGTGCTGCCCACTGGCGCGTAGAAGGTTTTCATCGGCGAGAGTTTGCTGAATTTCAGCCCGCTGGTTGCGGCTTCAGCCACTGGGGTAAAGAATTTCTCTTTAAAGAAACGCGTCACGCCAAGCGCTTTGACTTCGCTTTCAACCCAATCCATATATGGCGCCGGGCCGCAGGTCATTACCGTGCGCGCCGCCAGTTCCGGCACCTGGCTCAGTAACTCGCGACTCAGACGACCAGCGGCAAAACCCGCCGTGGCGTTATTTTCTGCCACCAGCGTGACCGGGTAATCACGCCATTCATCGGCAAAAATCACGTCTTCCGGCGAACGCACATTGAAGATCACCTGTACGTCAGCATGCGGACGGTAATGCGCCAGCCAGCGACGCATTGACATAATCGGCGTCACGCCGCACCCCGCCGCCAGCAGCAACAGCTTATCGTTCGGTTCGTTATCGCAGGTGAATTCCCCCTGCGCATTGGAAAGCCACAGATAATCGCCGCGTTTTACTTCCCGTGTCAGCCACTGAGAACCTGCGCCATTATCAATACGGCGGATGGTCAGCGTGATGTATTCGCTAACGCCCGGCGTGGACGAAATGGTATAGGCCCGCAGCGTATCCGCGCTGTTGCGGATACTCACCAGCGCATATTGCCCGGCGCGATAGGGGTAGTAATCGTGGCACAACAGCGACAGTGTCCAGACATCCGGCGTTTCCTGCTGGATATGGTGAACCTGCATACGCCACGGGCATTGAGGGGTTGGCATGGTCATCGTTAGCTCCTTATGCGCTCAGCAACTGCTGCATATCCTGTTCCACGGTCGTGACCTGGCGCAGGCCGAATTTCTCATTCAGCACCGCCAGCAGATCCGGCGTCAGGAAGCCCGGGGCCGTCGGCCCGGTGACAATATTCGTTACACCCAGCGAGAGCAGAGTCAGCAGGATGACAATCGCTTTTTGTTCGAACCAGGAGAGCACCAGCGACAGCGGCAGATCGTTAACACCGCAGCCCAGTTTTTCCGCCAGCGTCACCGCCAGGATGATGGCTGAGTAAGCATCGTTACACTGACCCGCATCAATCAGGCGCGGCAGACCTTCAATGTTGCCAAAGTCGAGTTTGTTAAAGCGGTATTTACCGCAGGCCAGTGTCAGGATCAGGCAGTCATCCGGCACCTGGGTGGCGAAGTCGGTAAAGTAGTTACGCTCACCGCGCGCACCGTCACAGCCACCAACGAGGAAGACATGACGCAGTTTTTCACGGCTCACCAAATCAATCAGTGAATCCACCGCGCCAAGCAGCGTCTGGCGACCAAAACCGACGGTGATCAGGTGTTCGATTTCGCTGAACGGGAAGCCTGACATCTGCTGCGCCTGGCGGATCACCGGTGCGAAGTCGTCGCCTTCCAGATGGTTGACACCCGGCCAGCCGACGATGCTGCGCGTCCAGATACGGTCGTCATAAGCACCAACGGTCGGGTCGATAATGCAGTTGGACGTCATGACGATGGGGCCAGGGAAGCGGGCGAACTCCACCTGCTGGTTCTGCCAGCCGCTACCGTAGTTACCGACCAGATGTTTGAATTTGCGCAGTTCCGGGTAGCCGTGCGCCGGCAGCATTTCACCGTGGGTATAGACGTTTACGCCCGTGCCTTCGGTTTGTTGCAGCAGGTTGTAGAGATCTTTCAGGTCGTGGCCGGAAATCAGGATGCATTTCCCGGCAACGGCTTTGACGTTGACCTGAGTAGGCGTCGGGTGACCGTAAGTGCTGGTTTCACCGGCATCCAGAATGCTCATCACGCTGAAGTTCATCTGGCCAATTTCCATTGAGCATTCGAGCAGGGCATTCATATCAGAAGGCCAGGTACCCAACCACGCCATGATTTTGTGATAACGGGCGTAGATATCGTTGTCGTACTGGCCCAGCACATGGGCGTGTTCCATATAGGCCGCCGCGCCTTTCAGGCCGTACAGGCAGAGCAGTCGTAAACCAAGGATGTTTTCGCCAATCGCCGCTTTGTCTTTGTTCGGCGTGAACTCTGCCGCCTGGCGCTGTAATTCGCCGAGATCGTCGCTGACCAGTTGCAGGTCGGCCATTGGATTGTCGACGTGAGCATTCGCATCGATAGCGAGGCAGAGCGCTTTCAGCGCTTCACGTTTGGCGATTGCCTCGCGCGCGTAGCCGACAATACGCACGGAATCGAAGTTGACGTTGGTGAGGGTAGAGAAGAAGGCGCGCGGCGCGAAGTTATCGATCTCATGGTCAATCAGATCGTACTCACGTGCTTTGCTGGCCCAGGCGGAGAGCCCTTGTAACGCGGCAATCAATAGATCCTGCAGGTCGGAGGTTTCGGCGGTTTTACCGCACATCCCCTGCGCGTACGCACAGCCGTTGCCCGCCGGAGTTCGGATGGTTTGTTCACATTGCACACAAAACATGGTCACACCTTTATGTTAAAGTTATATTTGAAATGCATGTTTAAGATTATGCTGCTGTCGGCAGGCTTAAAAGCGATTTTGACGGCAATTTAAGGGGATATTGATTTAGCGCAAGTTTGGCGGCAGGCATCTACCGCCAATGAAGTATCAGGCAGAGAAAAAGGCCATTAAAAGCGGCACAAGCAAGCTGAGAATAAAACCGTGCACAATGGCGGCGGGCACCAGCTCCAGGCCACCGGAGCGCTGGAGTACCGGCAGGGTGAAATCCATCGAGGTCGCGCCCGATAACCCAAGCGCGGTAGAGCGGCTGCGGCGCACCAGACCAGGGATCAGCATGATGGCAATCAACTCGCGCGCCAGATCGTTAAAGAAGGCGGCGCTGCCGATCACCGGGCCGAACGACTCGGTAAGCAGAATGCCCGACAACGAATACCAGCCAAATCCCGAAGCCATGGCAAGACCCGTTTTCAGCGGCAGGCCGAGGATCAGCGCATTAATCACGCCGCCAATCAGCGAGCTGGCAACCACCACCACGGCAATAATCATTCCCCGGCGGTTAAGGACAATCTGTTTCAGCGTCATGCCGCTGTTACGCAACTGAATACCCACCAGCAGCAACAGGAAGATCAGCGTGTATTCGCTGGCTTCCGTGGCATAGCGTAAAAACGCCACCCCGGAAAGACCAATGGCGAAACCGATAACCACCACACCGCACAGACGCAGGGATTCCAGCGCCATCGCAATCCGCGAAGGCAATTTTTCTTGCTGGTGCTGGTGATGCCAGGGCAGCGTACGCTCCAGCCACAGCAGTGCAGCGGCGTTACACAGCAGGATCACCACCACGCTGACCGCCGTGTAATGCAATATCGCCAGTAAGTTCGCGCTGAGATTATCGAGAAAAGCGAGGCTTATCCCCATAAAAAAGAGGATCAGATAGACAATCCAGCTGAGTAATTTATTGATAAGTTTGAGCGCAGCAGTGTGACGCAGGGGAACCAGATAACCGATGACCAACGGCAGAAGAATAATTAACAGTCCTGAAAGCATGAAGCGCCCGAATCCTTGCAAAGTGAAAACACCGGGGAACACACTACCCAAAGGTGGAAAATGAGTAAAGCTGCAAAAAATAAGAAAGATTATGCAAAAGACCCGGCACAAAACCGGGTCTTTATCTTAAGTGCGTTTTTCCAGCAGCGTACGGTAGATAACGCCACCGAGGATACCCCCGATAATCGGCATCACCCAGAACATCCATAACTGTTCTAACGCCCAGCCGCCCTGGAAAATCGCCACGGCGGTGCTGCGCGCCGGGTTAACCGAGGTGTTGGTGACCGGGATACTGATCAAATGGATTAATGTCAGCGCCAGCCCAATGGCGATAGGTGCAAAGCCGACAGGTGCATTTTTATCTGTCGCACCGTGAATAACCAGCAGGAAACCGCAGCTCAGGACAATCTCAATAATAATGGCGGAATACATTGAGTAATGTCCTGGGGAATGTTCTCCGTAGCCGTTAGAGGCGAAACCGCTGGCCGCCGCATCGAAACCACTTTTACCGCTGGCAATTAAATAGAGCACTGCCGCGGCAATAATGCCGCCAACCAGTTGCGCGAGAATATATCCCACCACATCTTTTGCCGGAAAACGACCGCCAGCCCACAGGCCGAGTGTGACTGCCGGATTAAAATGACCGCCGGAAATATGCCCGACGGCAAATGCCATGGTCATGACCGTTAAACCGAACGCCAGCGCCACCCCGGCAAAACCAATGCCGGTTTGCGGAAACGTTGCCGCCAGCACTGCGCTGCCGCAGCCACCAAATACCAGCCAGAATGTGCCAAAACATTCCGCCGCTAATTTTCTAAACATAGCCACCTCGATAAAAACAGAAACGGGCCCAGACCCGCGCCGTGTGTCAGACATCAATGGATGCGTGAATAAAAGCGTGCGTATTGTAGGGAGTTACAAAATAAAATAACCAGTTATAAAAACCAGTAAATTGATTTCAACTAGATAATTTATCGTAAGTTATTGCTTTTAACCGGTGTTAAGTTTTTACTTATTTCAATAAATAAGAAATATATGCTATTTAATATCGCGGTTCATTTTTTAAATATTACAACGATGGAGCCACTGCATATATTTCAATGAAATATTGCACTTAGCGCGTGTTCTGCCGCTTTTCGTCCCGCTATACTCCTTCAAGAATAGACGGAAAAGCCCAGATGCCGGAGGAAGAATGATTCTGGAGCGCGTGGATATTGTCGGCTTTCGCGGCATTAATCGTTTATCGCTGATGCTTGAGCAGAACAACGTGTTAATTGGGGAAAACGCCTGGGGTAAATCGAGCTTGTTGGACGCGTTAACCCTCCTGCTGTCACCGGAAACGGATCTCTACCATTTTGTCCGCGATGATTTTTGGTTCCCGCCGGGGGATCTGCAAGGGCGGGAACATCATCTGCATATTATTCTGACTTTTCGCGAATCCGAACCCGGACGCTACCGCACGCGGCGTTACCGCCCGCTGGCAGATTGTTGGGTTGCCGGGAATGACGGTTATCGCCGCCTCTTCTACCGGCATGAAGGCGAGCTTTCCGACGATGGCAGCGTAATGACGCTACGCGGTTTTCTCGATGCACAGGGGGATTTGCTGCCGCTGGAGGACATTGATGAAAGTGCCCGCCACCTGGTGCGGCTGATGCCGGTACTGCGGCTACGTGATGCGCGCTTTATGCGCCGCATCCGTAACGGCAGCGTGCCGGATACGCCGTTGCTGGAAAACACCGCGCGTCAGCTTGATTTCATCTCCCACGAATTGATCTCCCGCCCGCAAAATTTAACCGACGCGCAGATACGCCACGGGCTGTCAGCGATGGTGCAATTGCTTGAGCACTATTTTGCCGAGCAGGGTAGCGGCGCTTCACACCAGCGCTTGATGCGCCGCCGCTCTCATGATGAGCAACGTAGCTGGCGCTATCTCGACATTATTAACCGCATGATCGATAAACCCGGCGGGCGGATGTACCGGGTTATTCTGCTGGGGTTTTTCGCCACGCTGTTGCAGGCGAAAGGTTCTGTCCATCTCGACCGTGACGCGCGGCCGCTATTGTTGGTGGAAGATCCGGAAACGCGGCTGCATCCGATCATGCTCTCTGTGGCCTGGCAATTGCTGAATTTGCTGCCGCTACAAAAGATAACCACCACCAACTCCGGTGAGCTGCTGTCGTTAACACCGGTTGAACATGTTTGTCGCCTGGTGCGCGAGTCTTCGCGTGTGGCGGCCTGGCGTCTTGGCCCTGGCGGTTTAAGTGCCGAAGATGGGCGGCGCATTGCGTTTCATATTCGCGTTAACCGGCCTTCTTCACTCTTTGCCCGTTGCTGGTTGCTGGTGGAAGGGGAGACGGAGAACTGGGTTATCAATGAACTGGCGCGCCAGTGCGGTCATCATTTCGATGCCGAAGGGGTGAAAATTATCGAATTTGCCCAGTCAGGCTTAAAGCCGCTCATTAAGTTTGCGCGCCGCATGGGTATTGAGTGGCATGTGCTGGTGGATGGCGACGAAGCCGGGAAGAAGTATGCCGCTACCGTGCGTAGCCTGCTCGATAACGACAGGGATCAGACGCGCGAACATTTGACGGAACTGCCGGCGCTGGATATGGAGCATTTTATGTATCGGGAAGGGTTCGCCGATGTCTATCACCGTGTCGCACAGTTACCGGACAATGTGTCGATGAATATGCGGCGGGTAATTATCAAAGCGATCCACCGTTCGTCAAAACCGGATCTGGCGATTGAAGTGGCACTGGAAGCGGGCAGGCGCGGCGTGGAGTCGGTGCCGCATCTGTTTCGTAAAATGTTTTCCCGCGTGCTATGGCTGGCACGCGGGCGGGCAGATTAGTTCTGGCAGTGAGCGGCAGTCTGCGCCTGCAGACTGTCGAGCAGCTCGTAGCGGCGGCGATATTCAGAACGCTTTTTGCTGGCGATCTCTTCCATCGGTTTGCGCGGCATCACCAGGGGCAGCACGAAGTCGCCGTGCTGATCGGCAACGGCACCCAGCGATTCCCAGAAACTGTTGTAATCGGCATGCAGCAGCCCCTGTTTTTTCTTGCGATAACGCGCGTTGCGGTAGATATGCGTTTCATTACTGACAGCGCGGATCTCTTCCACTTGCAGAAATTGCGCCATCGTCATGGCCGTTTCCACCAGCAGACGTTTCGGGAACAACCCATGACACGCCTTGGTCGCTACCTGAATCGCCTCATGCGGAACATGCGCTTTCGCGCCCTGCAGTCCACCAATATAGAGCGTGGTTTTGCCGGCGAACTGGCACAATGGAGAAAATACGAATTTTTTGTTTCGTTGGTGCTCTGTTTAGTTAAGATTGGCCTCTATAAACTGCATGTCCGATGAGCTGGGATTTTTATGAAACTGAAGGGAAAACGCAGGACAGTAATGATTGTGCTGGCAGTGGTGGTTTTACTGGCGGCATTTTGGTTGTGGAGCAAACTTAATGCCCCGGTCATTCAGTATCAGACGCTGATAGTGCGGCCGGGTGAATTGCAACAAAACGTGCTGGCGACCGGGAAGCTGGATGCGCTCCGTAAGGTTGATGTTGGCGCCCAGGTAAATGGTCAGTTAAAAACACTGTCGGTGAATATCGGCGATAAGGTAAAGAAAGATCAGCTTTTAGGCGTGATCGACCCCGAGCAGGCGGAAAACCAAATCAAAGAAGTCGATGCGACATTAATGGAACTACGGGCGCAGCGGCGTCAGGCGCTGGCTGAACTGAAGCTGGCCCAGGTAACACTAGCGCGTCAGCAGCAGCTGGTGAAAAGCAATTTGATCTCCCGCCAGGATCTGGACACCTCTGCGACGGATGTGGCGGTAAAAGAAGCGCAAATTGGCACCATTGATGCCCAGATCAAACGTAACCAGGCCACACTGGATACCGCGAAAACCAACCTTGATTACACACGTATTCTTGCGCCGATGGCCGGTGAAGTGACGCAAATCACCACGCTGCAGGGCCAGACGGTGATTGCCGTGCAACAAGCGCCGAACATCCTGACGCTGGCCGATATGAGTACCATGCTGGTGAAAGCGCAGGTTTCCGAAGCGGATGTCATCCACCTCAAGCCGGGGCAGAAAGCATGGTTCACCGTGCTGGGCGATCCGGGAACACGCTATGAAGGCGAGCTGAAAGATATTCTGCCGACGCCGGAAAAGGTCAACGATGCGATTTTTTACTATGCGCGTTTTGAAGTGCCAAACCCGGAGGGTGTGTTGCGCCTTGATATGACCGCGCAGGTGCATATCCAACTGACCGGCCTGAAGAATGTGATCACCATCCCTCTGGCGGCGCTTGGCGATCCGGTGGGGGACAACCGTTATAAAGTGAAGGTGCTGCGTAATGGTGAAACCCGCGAGCGCGAGGTGACGCTGGGCGCACGTAATGATACGGAAGTGGTGGTGACGAAAGGCCTGGATGCGGGCGAAGAAGTGGTGATTGGCGAGAAAAGCGGAGCGGCGCAATGACCGCATTGCTGGACCTGAATAATATCCGCCGCAGTTATCCGTCCGGCGACGGACAGGTCGAGGTGCTAAAAGGCATCACGCTGCGCATTAATGCTGGCGAAATGGTGGCGATTGTTGGTGCCTCCGGTTCCGGCAAATCCACGCTAATGAACATTCTGGGGTGCCTGGACAAGCCCACCAGCGGCACTTACCGGGTGGCGGGAACGGATGTATCGTTGCTCAGTAGCGATCAGCTTGCGCAGCTACGCCGCGAACATTTCGGTTTTATCTTTCAGCGTTATCATCTGCTTTCCCATTTGACCGCTGCGCAGAACGTCGAAGTTCCGGCGGTGTATGCGGGGACGGAACGTAAAGCGCGACTGGAGCGCGCAAAAGCATTACTGACCCGCTTAGGGCTGGGGGAGCGGGCGGATTATCAACCGTCGCAGCTCTCCGGCGGACAGCAACAGCGCGTGAGTATTGCCCGTGCGTTGATGAATGGCGGCCAGGTGATTCTGGCCGATGAACCGACCGGTGCCCTCGACAGCCACTCAGGCGAAGAGGTGATGGCAATCCTGCATCAGTTGCGCGATCGCGGGCATACGGTAATTATCGTGACGCACGATCCGCAGGTGGCCGCGCAGGCAGAGCGGGTGATTGAAATTCGTGATGGCGAGATAATCAGTAATCCGCCAGCCAAAACGGAAGCCGCCGCGCCCGCAAACCATGACGCGATCATGACGCACGCCGGGGGCTGGCGGCAATTTGTCAGCCGTTTTCAGGAAGCGTTGACCATGGCCTGGCGCGCCATGGCGGCCAATAAAATGCGCACCTTGTTGACCATGCTCGGCATTATTATCGGTATTGCTTCAGTGGTCTCGATTGTGGTGGTCGGTGATGCGGCGAAACAGCTGGTGCTGGCGGATATTCGCTCAATAGGCACCAATACGATTGATGTCTATCCCGGCAAAGATTTTGGCGATGACGAGCCGCAATACCAGCAGGCGCTGAAGTATGACGATCTGCAGGCGATTCAAAAACAGCCCTGGGTTAAATCAGCCACACCTGCCGTTTCACAAAATCTGCGTTTGCGCTACGGCAATATTGATGTGGCGGCGAGCGCCAATGGCGTAAGCGGGCAATATTTTAATGTGTATGGCATGACGTTCAGCGAAGGTGCCTCGTTTAACGAGGAGCAACTGAAAGGTCGGGCACAAGTGGTGGTGCTCGACAGCAACACCCGCCGTCAGTTATTCCCCAATAAAGCCAGCGTCGTCGGCGAGGTAATCCTGGTGGGTAACATGCCAGCGACGGTGATTGGTGTGGCGGAGGAGAAACAATCAATGTTTGGCAGCAGCAAAATCCTGCGCGTCTGGCTGCCGTACAGCACCATCTCGGGGCGTATTATGGGGCAGTCCTGGCTAAACTCCATTACGGTGCGGGTGAATGAGGGCTACAGCAGTGAGCAGGCGGAACAGCAGCTCACGCGGTTGCTCAGCCTGCGCCACGGTAAGAAAGATTTCTTCGTCTGGAATATGGACGGGGTCTTGAAAACAGCGGAAAAGACCACACGTACTCTTCAGCTGTTTTTAACGCTGGTGGCGGTCATTTCGTTGCTGGTTGGCGGTATCGGTGTGATGAATATTATGCTGGTGTCGGTCACCGAGCGGACGCGTGAGATTGGCATCAGGATGGCAGTTGGTGCCCGGGCGGGGGACGTCTTGTCGCAGTTTCTGATTGAGGCGGTGTTTGTTTGCCTTGTCGGTGGCGCGCTCGGCGTCACGCTATCTATGTTGATTGCTTTTACCTTGCAACTCTTTTTACCGGGCTGGGAGATTGGGTTTTCACCGGTGGCACTGTTAACGGCATTTTTATGTTCGACATTTACCGGTGTGCTGTTCGGCTGGTTGCCTGCGCGTAATGCCGCACGGCTGGATCCGGTAGACGCGCTGGCTCGCGAGTAATAAAAATGCCAGCCGATTGGGCTGGCATTTTGACTGCGGCATGTACACAATGTGATAACAGGCTTCAGGCCATGGCTTCCACTTCTACGGGCACGATGACGCTGGCGTGATTGCCTTTAGGGCCCTGGTGTACATCAAACCGGACAGTCTGCCCGGCCTTTAACGTTCTGTAACCATCCATTTGAATGGTGGAGTAATGCGCGAAGATATCTTCGCCGCCGCCTTCAGGGCAGATAAAACCAAACCCTTTGGCATTGTTGAACCACTTAACAGTACCCGTTTCCATGCTTCGACATCCTTCGTAAATCTTATTTAAGTAAGATGGAATGAACCGGTGGTAGAGCAAGCGGGCTGTTCAAAACCTCGCCAACTCTCGACTGTACAATTTAGATAATTCGTATAACGCGTCAAGCATTTGGCAGGGGTTCTTGGAGGCGACGCATCAAAATTTTGAAGCAGTTAACGCTATTACAAAGGAATGTGACAGCCGTCGCGAATGACAACGATAGATGATTGTTATCTGTCATCTGATGTAGATTGAAAATACATCTAGACTCATGTAATCGGCCGATTAAACGCTGCCGGAAACTGTAACCTAAGATGAAACGCTAACGATGGGTAAGAGCAATAGCTGGCTGGATTTCGACCAATTGGCGGAAGATAAACTGCGCGACGCGCTGAAACCGCCATCCATGTATAAAGTTATGTTAATGAACGATGATTACACGCCGATGGAATTTGTTATTGACGTGCTACAAAAGTTCTTTTCTTATGATGTAGAACGTGCAACGCAACTGATGCTTACGGTTCACTATCACGGCAGGGCCATTTGCGGTGTTTTCACCGCTGAGGTTGCCGAGACGAAAGTCGCAATGGTGAACAAGTACGCCAGGGAGAACGAGCATCCGTTGCTGTGTACGCTGGAAAGAGCCTGAATGCAGGCATGAAACTTGGGGGAGGTGCCTATGCTCAATCAAGAACTGGAACTCAGTTTAAACATGGCTTTCGCCAGAGCGCGCGAGCACCGACATGAGTTTATGACCGTCGAGCACTTGTTACTGGCGCTGCTCAGTAACCCATCTGCCCGCGAAGCGCTGGAAGCGTGTTCAGTGGACCTGGTGGCGCTGCGGCAGGAACTCGAAGCCTTCATCGAACAAACCACACCCGTTCTACCCATGAGCGAAGAGGAGCGCGACACACAGCCGACGCTCAGCTTCCAGCGTGTTCTTCAGCGCGCGGTGTTTCACGTTCAGTCATCCGGGCGCAGCGAAGTGTCCGGCGCGAACGTGCTGGTTGCCATTTTTAGCGAGCAGGAGTCGCAAGCGGCTTATCTGCTGCGCAAACATGAAGTAAGCCGCCTTGACGTGGTGAACTTTATCTCTCACGGCACGCGTAAAGACGAGCCAGGCCCATCATCTGACGCCACTGGCAGCAGCAGTAGCGGGCAGGTGAACAGCGAAGAGCAGGCAGGAGGGGAGGAACGTATGGAAAACTTCACCACCAACCTTAATCAGCTTGCTCGTGTGGGAGGAATCGACCCGCTGATTGGCCGTGGTAAAGAACTTGAACGTGCGATTCAGGTTCTGTGCCGCCGTCGTAAAAATAACCCGCTGCTGGTGGGTGAATCCGGCGTAGGTAAAACTGCCATCGCCGAAGGGCTGGCGTGGCGTATTGTGCAGGGCGACGTGCCAGAAGTGATGGCAGATTGCACAATTTACTCGCTGGATATCGGTTCACTGCTGGCCGGTACTAAATACCGTGGCGATTTCGAAAAACGTTTCAAGGCGTTGCTGAAACAACTTGAGCAGGACAATAACAGCATTCTGTTTATCGATGAGATCCATACCATCATCGGTGCAGGCGCTGCGTCTGGTGGGCAAGTGGATGCCGCAAATCTGATTAAGCCGCTGCTTTCCAGCGGTAAAATCCGCGTCATGGGTTCCACCACGTATCAGGAATTCAGCAATATCTTTGAAAAAGATCGTGCTCTGGCGCGTCGCTTCCAGAAAATTGATATCACTGAGCCGTCCGTCGAGGAAACGGTGCAGATTATCAATGGCCTGAAACCGAAATACGAAGCGCACCACGATGTACGTTATACCGCGAAAGCGGTGCGTGCGGCGGTAGAGCTGGCGGTGAAATACATCAATGATCGCCATCTGCCGGATAAAGCGATTGATGTTATCGACGAAGCGGGCGCGCGCGCGCGTCTGATGCCGGTAAGCAAGCGTAAGAAAACCGTTAACGTGGCGGATATCGAATCGGTGGTGGCCCGTATCGCGCGTATTCCTGAGAAGAGTGTTTCTCAGAGCGATCGCGACACGCTGAAAAATCTTGGCGATCGTCTGAAAATGCTGGTGTTCGGTCAGGATAAAGCCATTGAGGCATTAACCGAGGCCATCAAAATGAGCCGGGCAGGGCTGGGTCAAGACCATAAACCGGTCGGTTCCTTCCTGTTTGCTGGCCCAACCGGCGTGGGTAAAACCGAGGTGACAGTGCAGCTGTCAAAAGCGCTGGGCATTGAGCTGCTGCGTTTTGATATGTCCGAGTATATGGAACGTCATACTGTCAGCCGTTTGATTGGTGCGCCTCCGGGCTATGTAGGTTTTGATCAGGGCGGTCTGTTGACCGACGCGGTGATCAAACATCCGCACGCGGTGCTGCTGCTTGATGAAATCGAAAAAGCGCATCCGGATGTCTTTAACTTGCTGTTGCAGGTGATGGACAACGGAACGCTGACCGATAACAACGGGCGCAAAGCTGATTTCCGCAACGTAGTGCTGGTGATGACCACCAACGCCGGGGTGCGTGAAACCGAGCGCAAATCCATTGGTCTTATCCACCAGGATAACAGCACCGATGCGATGGAAGAGATCAAAAAGATCTTTACGCCGGAGTTCCGCAACCGTCTGGACAACATTATCTGGTTCGATCACTTGTCGACAGAGGTGATCCATCAGGTGGTCGACAAGTTTATTGTCGAACTCCAGGTGCAGTTGGATCAGAAAGGCGTATCGCTGGAAGTCAGCCAGGAAGCTCGCGACTGGCTGGCGGAGAAAGGATACGACCGCGCAATGGGCGCTCGCCCGATGGCGCGTGTTATCCAGGACAACCTGAAAAAACCGCTGGCCAACGAACTGCTGTTCGGTTCGCTGGTTGATGGTGGTCAGGTCACGGTAACGCTGAATAAAGAGAAAAATGAGCTGGAGTATGGCTTCCAGAGTGCGCAGAAGCACAAACCGGAAGCAGCACATTAATCTCTGTACTTCACTTCTAAAAACCGGGCGATATCAGCCCGGTTTTTTTATGCCTGCAAAAGCAGCTTCAAATAACGCTGGTTTCGATACGATTGCGCCCGTGGCTTTTAGCAACATAAAGCGCACGATCCGCTTTATCAATTAAACGCTTGTAATCCGGGTGGTAATCAAACCCGGCGACGCCGATGCTAACGGTGACCGAGAAGTGTTGTGCGGGTGTGACTTCAATTGTCAACGCGGCGATTTTCTGCCGCAGCGCTTCCAGAATGATCTTCGCCTGTAACAGGTCAGATTCGACCAGCAGCACCATAAACTCTTCACCGCCGTAGCGGAAAACGTAATCACTGCTGCGGAAGTGATCATAGATGGCAGCAGCTACCGTTTTGAGCGTGATATCGCCCGCGCTGTGCCCGAAGCTGTCGTTGATTCTCTTAAAGTGATCAATATCCAGCATCGCCAGAATAAAGGGTTTACGCACATTCAGTGCCAGCGAGATCTCCCGGCGCATAATGGTGGGAATAAAGCGGCGGTTAAGCAGTTGCGTCAGTGGATCTTTGCCATTTTCCAGCTCTACCAGCGCGTCGAACATCGCGACAAGCAGACGGTGGATTTGCCCGGTAAGCTGGCGTACTGTCTGCAACACCGCCATTCGTGGCTCCATCTCCGGCGATTGTTCTGCCGTAAGCGCCCGAGTAATGCGCTCGTCAGCCTGATTAATGAGTGCATCCATATTAGCCAGCATCTTCTGATTGCCCAGCAGATGCTTACCTTTATGAGAAAACCACATGCCGAAATCCGATTCCGACAGGTAAATCAGATCCGCTGCGGGCAATCCGGTGGCGATATTGTAGATAAACTGGTTTTCCCAGCTGGTCAGGGCGCTAATCTGTCGCTCGCGCTCAACATTCACATCATCATAAATGGATAACAGACGGTACTGTTCCTGTGCCTGCATTGAATTTTGATAGCCTGGCGAATATGAAACGGTCATGGCTTCTATCGCGGTATCCATTGCCAGGCTGCTAAAGCAAAGGGTTTGGCTGAGTAATATGGGGGGAATCGTCGCTTTTGCTTGTAATAAATCATAAAGTTCATTTTTCAGCTTACGCGCTCCCCGAGCGACAAGGTCGATCGGTAAACCAATACGCGCATGAACGATGCCAATTTCCCGCTGTTTTTCCAGAAGTTGTTCGATGTCCTCTTTCGCACTACCCAACACGCTGCGCAGCCAGTGAAACATACTATGACTAAGGCGTGTACTCACCTGTTCAGTGTTTAAAAACAGCTCACTTTCACTGTGCGAAAGCATGTAGTCATAAAAAACATTAACCAGATGGCGAATTTCCTCATCGGCCAGGGCAGACAGAATATCGTGCACTTGCGGTGGCGTTTGCTGCAGTAAGACCTGCCACTCTGTGAGAAGTAATGAGTGATGATTGTGTCCAACCTGTTCCATGCTTTCGCCAACCATTAATTTTGATGAAGTATGCGCAAGATAGTACGGCGGAAGGCAGGGGGCTGGTCAAGAAAAAACATCGCCCGGTAAGTTGTGCAAAAATTACGGGCGTGCCAGGCGTGGATCAAAAAAGAAAGGAAGCGCTTTTACGGTTTTTAGCAGCTTATTAAAGGCGGGGTGATTCGGGTTCAGAATTGCATTATTCTCAAGCGGAACAACGCATGACGGCAGCACCAGCGCGACGGCGCTGTTGGCTTCCAGCCAGGAGGTACCTAAATCCATGGTCGAAAGCGGCGCCGGGTTTTCCTGCCAGTCCGGCGGTAGCCATTGCTTATCCAGATATTCAATCTCCTTGTCAGGGATCTCAATGCTGAACAGTCCATACTGGTTCATAACCGCGTCACTGTGCATATGCACCAGCATTTCGAGTGCGGCAAGCGAAACGGATGAGGCGACGTAAACCGCCGGGTGACCTTTGTGATTCCAGCGACCGCCATAAAGATTTGCACCGCTGCCTGTCCAGGCTTCGCTGGCGTAGCGGCGCGTTACCAGTCGATAAAAGATCACGCAAACACTCCGTGTTCCAGCCTGCCGAGCAGGTCGGTCACCTCCAGCGCGCCACTTTCAGTGGCAATCAGCGAAATTGGCGCCACATTGCCAAGGCCGCGAACGGGGGTTTCCAGCCAGTCCCACGCCATCTTTTTGCTACCGAAAAACTGTACCGCAGCATCAACAACCCTTACTAAACGCGCAATACGCTCACTTTCTTCCGGTGTGAGTGTACGGCCGGCGCTTTTGCGACGCGCAACATTGCGTTCATTGATACCCGTGACGCGCAGGATGTCGGAGCGGGACATTTCTGTCCATTCATGAATATTGTCGAGAATGCTGACTGGCAAGCCTTCGTTCAACATCTGAACGAGTTTTAGTCCTCTGTTGGCGGGGAAACCGGCAAAGCGCCAGAGTGCATTTTCGGCTGGTTTTTGATCCGGGCTCCAGGTTCTCATCTTTCCTCCCGTGTGATGACATTTGTCAGGTTTGAGTATAGACAATTGTCGTTATTGGTTAAAGTCTAATCAGGAAGGATTGGCGTAAGAAAAACAAAAGGCCGGGAATTACCCGGCCTTTAAAATCGGTGCACTTAGCTGTGCTGATGGAAGATCTTAGCGGCTACGGAAGACAATGCGGCCTTTGCTCAGGTCGTACGGGGTCAGTTCCACAGTCACTTTATCGCCCGTCAGAATGCGGATGTAGTTTTTACGCATTTTACCGGAAATATGCGCAGTGACCACGTGACCGTTTTCCAGTTCTACGCGGAACATCGTATTAGGCAACGTTTCAAGAACGGTACCCTGCATTTCAATATTGTCTTCTTTGGCCATCTAATCCTCGGGGGTATCACTACCATAATTTTTGAACCGGCAAGATAATGCCGAAGTTCGTCTGTTAAGTAAAGATTTGCGCTGATAAAACGCAGCAAAACGACTTTTGCCAGTTACCCTCACGCCAACAGCCAGGACGCGCTAAAAGCGCAACCGTAAAGGGGAGCGGTGGAGTAAAGCGAAGGGCATCCCTGATACGAACAACTCCCGGGTGGGGCGGGGCAACAGGCAAAAGCTGCTCTGAGCGTCCATTATAACACCCTGATAAAAAATGTGCCGAAAACATTCGTCAGAGCGATGAAAACAGCGTTCGGGGCACCCAGAAGTGGGAAGGGAGCGGAAGTTTGCGCATTTTTTCGAGATGTAAAAGATAATCCCGCCGCGGGATCTCAATGGCGCCGAGCGACGCAGTATGGCTATTCAGCACCTGGCAATCAATTAACTCGCCGCCCATGCGTACAAATTCGCCGCTAAAAACAAGCAATGCTGTTTTGGAGGCATTTACACGGCGACTAAACATTGATTCACCGCAGAACAGCGCACCTTGTGACACGCCATACATCCCACCCACCAGCTCGTTACCTTCCCAGACTTCAATCGAGTGCGCATGCCCCAGCTCATGAAGGCGATGATAAGCCATCACCACGTCAGGCGTTATCCACGTGCCCTCATCGCGATCCTGTGAGCAGCCATCGATCACCTGACCAAAAGCATGATTCAGCGTTACGCGATAGGGAGAGGTTTTATGAAAACGCTTCATGCTGCGGCTGACATGAAAGGTTTCCGGCCACAGCACGGCGCGCGGATCGGGCGACCACCACAGGATTGGGTCGCCAGGCGAGAACCAGGGGAAGATACCGCGCTGGTAGGCCATTAATAAACGCGCCGGGCTGAGATCGCCGCCCAGCGCCAGCAGTCCATTGGGTTCACGCAACGCCGCTTCGGGCGAAGGAAAAGCGATAGAATGACGAGAGAGCTGCACCAGGCGCATGACTTCTGTGCTCCACAACGCGACAAGGGACCCTACTTACTATCGTCATTTTGGCCGTTCCACTTTAACGTTGCCGTTACAGAAACGGCAAAATGACGAATAGCCACTACAGACGCTGCTTAAACTGGTAGTACCGACCCTGTTTCGCCATTAACGCTGCGTGATTACCTTGCTCAATTATTTGCCCGTTGTCCATCACAATTATCCGATCGCAACGCGCCAGTCCACGCAGACGGTGTGTGACCATCAGCAGCGTTTTGCCTTTCATCACATCACCCAGTAATTCAAGGATTTGGCTCTCTGTTGCGGCATCCAGACCTTCGGTCGGTTCGTCCAGAAGCACCAGCGGTGCATCATGCAATAATGCGCGAGCAATCGCCAGACGGCGTAGTTCACCGCCCGAGAGCTGGCGTCCACCTTCACCAAGCCAGGCGTTGAGCCCATTATCCTCAAGCAGTTTTTCCAGCCCGACGCGGGTTAGCATCGCACTCAGGGTATCGTCACTGGCCTGCGGTGAGGCCAGCAATAAGTTATCACGCAGCGTCGCGCTAAACAGATGAACACGCTGTGGCACCATACTGATAAGTTTGCGTAAATCAGCTTCCGCAAAGCTTGCCAGCGGCTGGTTATTGAGACGAATCTCTCCTTGCTGCGGATCCCATGCGCGCGTCAGTAATTGCAATAACGTGGACTTGCCGCACCCGGTTCGGCCAAGGATCGCGACATGTTCTCCGGCGGCAATCGATAAAGAAATTGAGTCCAGCGCACGCTGCGGTTGGCCTGGGTAGTTAAATGTCAGGGCATCGAATTGCACGGCGACATCTGTTGGCGTGATGACACTATTTTGCGGGAACGTCACTTCCGGCTGGCATTCCGTTATCTGCGTGATGCGTATGGCGGACGCGATAACCTGCCCCAGGTGCTGGAATGCACCGGTGACCGGAGCCAGCGCTTCGAAAGCCGCAAGCGCACAGAATACAAACAGCGCAATCAACGCGCCGGGCTGCGTGTTACCGCCAATATCGGCGGAAGCAAACCACAGCATAACCAGCACTGCCGTGCCGCTGATGAGCAGCATCACGGCCTGCGAGACTGCACTTAGATCGGATTGACGGCGCTGGGCGTCATGCCAGCTAAGTTCGGTGTTTTCTAACTGCGTACGATATCGCTGGCTGGCACCAAAAATGGTTAACTCCGCCTGGCCTTGCAGCCAGCTGGTTAATTGCTGGCGATACTGCCCGCGCAGGGCAGTCAGACTTTCGCCGGTCGGCTTGCCCGCGCGGTAAAATAACGGCGGCAGGATAATCAAGGTTGCCAGCATGATACCGCCCAATATCAGCGCCAGCGGTATGTCCAGTACGCTTAAACCCAGGGTGACAACAATGATCACCACCAGAGCACCAACCAGCGGGGAGATGACGCGCAGGTAAAGATGATCGAGCGTGTCGACATCGGCGACGACGCGGTTCAGTAGGTCGCCCTGGCGAAAACGCGCCAGCCCGGCAGGGGAGAGGGGGAGCAGTTTACTGAATGTCGAAACGCGCAAATGTTCCAGTACGCGAAACGTCGCATCATGGCTGACCAGCCGTTCAAAATAGCGCCCGGCGGTACGAATAATCGCTGCGCCACGCACACCGGCGGCGGGCAGCATATAGTTAAAACTGTAGATGCCCGCGACGCCAACCACGGCGCACGCAGAGAGGAACCAGCCGGAGAGCGTCAACAGGCTAATGCTGGCAAGCAAAGTGATAACGGCGAGGATAACCCCGAGCATCAACATCCACTTGTGGCGTTTATACAGTGCGAGATAAGGCAGTAAGGCGCGCATTTAAATCTCCTCCTGGCGATGGGCAAGGAGATCCGCAAAAATCCCCTTCGCAGCAACGAGTTCGGCGTAGCTGCCTTGTTCCATAATCTGGCCATCCTGTATTACCCAGATAGCATCCCAGTCAGCCAGGTTTTCTAACTGGTGCGTCACCATCAGAGTCGTTTGCTGGAATGAGGCATCGGTAAGTGCCTGCATTACACGTTGCTCACTGTGGGCATCAAGGCTGGCGGAAGGTTCATCCAGCAACAATAGTTTGCAGGGAGAGAGCAGGGCACGGGCAACAGCCACGCGTTGCGCCTGACCAACAGAGAGGCGTACCGCCTGATCGCCAGGCTGTGTTTCCAGTCCCTCTGGCAGCAGTGGCAGAAACTCGCTGACCCAGGCTTTATCCAGAACGGCTTGCAGCTCTGCATCTCTGGCAGTGGGGCGTGACAGCAGCACATTTTCGCGCAACGTGGTGGCGGGAAGTTGCGGATTTTGCCCAACCCAACTTATCGCTTCGCGCCAGCTATCCGGATCTAACTCACTCAGTTCGATGCCGTTAACGCGCAATGAACCTTCATAAGGCAGAAAACCAGAAAGTACATTGATAAGCGAACTCTTGCCAGAGCCGCTTCTTCCTACCACGACGACGCGCCGACCAGCGGACAGGGAAAAATTGAGCGGCCCGGCGAGTACTGCGCCTTCGGGAGATTTCAGCAGCAAATCGCTCGCCGTCAGTGTTACCGGCTCATCGGTTTTCAGCGTGATATCACCTCGTTGCGGATGTGCGAGTGGCGCTTCCATAAAGGTTTTCAGGCTATCCGCTGCGCCAATCGCCTGGGCTTTAGCGTGATAAAAGGTACCGAGATCGCGCAGCGGCTGGAAGAACTCCGGTGCCAAAATTAACGCGAGAAAACCGGCGAACAGGGTTACGCCAGCCCCGTAGTGACCAAAATTCAGCTCGCCAAGATAGGAAAAACCGAAGTAGACCGCCACCAATGCAATCGATAACGAGGTGAAGAACTCCAGCACGCCGGAAGATAAGAAGGCCATGCGCAGCACTTCCATGGTGCGGCTGCGAAAATCCTGCGAGGCATGACGAATATTTTCTGTTTCTGCAGCACCGCGGCCAAAAATGCGTAGCGTTTCCATTCCACGTAAGCGGTCAAGGAAGTGGCCGCTCAGGCGCGCCAGCGCTTTGAAGTTACGACGATTTGCATCCGCCGCGCCCATTCCGACCATCGCCATAAAGAGCGGAATTAACGGAGCTGTACCCAGCAATATTAACGCCGCAGCCCAGTTAATCGGGAACAGGGTAATAACAATCAGCAGCGGAACGCTCGCCGCCAGCGCCATTTGCGGCAGGTAGCGGGCGTAGAAATCGTGCATATCATCGATTTGCTCAAGTATCAGCGTGGCCCAACTTCCTGCGGGTTTTCCCTGGATCCACGCCGGACCGGCCTGATGCAGTCGATCAAGAACCTGACGACGGATTTCGAAGCGAATATGCGCACCTGCATGGAAACCGACACGTTCACGTAGCCAGACTACCCAACTGCGCAGGATAAAAATCAGAACCAGCAAGGTGAACGGCAGTAACAGGGCTTCGCGCGGGATATTCTCCATAATCATATGGTTCAGAATACGCGCCATAATCCAGGCTTGCGCGACGATCAGCACGCCGCTGACCACGCCGAGCAGGCGGGAGAGCGTCAGCCAGCGACGGGAAATAATACTTTGCTGTTTTAACCAGCGGGTCAGTTCTTGTTGACGGGTTTTATTCATTGCGCGCTTTGCAGGTGAAGTTATCGGATTTTGAGCTGGCGCAATGTTACATCGGAGCAAAAATAAAGGCGACTTATAGTCGCCTTTTTTACCTTTGTTACTGAGTTGTAAAGATTATTTACGTTCAGCCAGCCCGTCGAGATAACGTTCTGCATCCAGCGCTGCCATACAGCCTGTTCCCGCAGAGGTGATCGCCTGACGGTAAATATGATCCATGACATCACCCGCAGCAAAGACGCCAGGAACGCTGGTTTGCGTGGCGTTACCATGAATACCGGACTGCACTTTGATGTAGCCGTTTTCCAGCGCCAGTTGACCTTCAAAGATAGCGGTGTTCGGGCTGTGGCCGATAGCCACAAACAGACCTGCAACTTCCAGCGATTCGACATTATCCGCATTCTGCGTATCGCGCAGACGAAGACCATTAACGCCCATCTGATCGCCCGTCACCTCTTCCAGCGTACGGTGGGTGTGCAGCACAATATTGCCGCTTTCCACTTTATCCATCAGGCGTTTGATGAGGATTTTTTCCGCGCGGAAGGTGTCACGGCGATGGATCAGATGCACTTCAGAGGCAATATTTGCCAGATACAGCGCTTCTTCCACTGCGGTGTTACCGCCCCCAATCACCGCGACTTTCTGGTTGCGGTAGAAGAAACCGTCACACGTTGCGCAGGCGGAAACGCCACGGCCTTTGAATGCTTCTTCAGATGCCAGGCCCAAGTAACGCGCAGACGCGCCAGTGGCAATAATCAATGCGTCGCAGGTGTACTCGCCGCTGTCGCCAGTCAGGCGGAACGGACGATTTTGCAAATCCACGCTGTTGATGTGATCGAAGATGATTTCGGTATCAAATTTGGTGGCATGTTCATGCATGCGTTCCATCAGCAGTGGCCCGGTCAGATCGTGCGGGTCACCCGGCCAGTTTTCCACTTCAGTGGTGGTGGTGAGCTGGCCGCCTTTTTCCATACCGGTAATCAGAACGGGTTGCAGGTTTGCGCGCGCAGCATAGACCGCAGCGGTATAACCGGCAGGGCCTGAACCAAGGATAAGCAGCTTACTGTGTTTGGCCGTACCCATGAGATCCTCATTGTTGTTTGGCAGACATTGGGCTGGATTGTAGGGAATTTACCGGCGTAAAAAAAGGGTGCAGCGATTTTGTTAACGATATGTGTAATAGAAAGGACCGATGGCTGAGGGGCTGTTAACCGCCTAAATATAATAATTCCTACTGAAAAAGTGGCAGTTATAAGGTGATAAAATGATGATTAGGGAACGACCCTGATGAATATCTGGCATGTTGTACTAAAAAAAGATGTTTTGCTTTGACAATCCCCTGCGCATTTGCGAAAACATCAAAGGAAGAAAAAAAGCAGTGTTTCGCGCGTGACGCAAATTCATGCATGTAAATGCCATTTTTACCGGGCTAGCGAAATCTACGTATGGCGTGGACAGACGCCATTCGTGATATCGATAGCTGCCCCAGGCAACGGTCTTCTCAATACTGCCCCTGGGATTACGTGACGCGCTAACTTTTATTACGCGCCGCGTAGCGCGACGGGCAAAGACTCTGAACAGTGAAGTGCACAGGGTCAAGACAGGAGTAGGGAAGGAATACAGAGAGACAATAATAATGGTAGATAGCAAGAAGCGCCCTGGCAAAGATCTCGACCGCATCGATCGTAATATTCTGAACGAATTGCAAAAAGATGGGCGTATTTCCAACGTCGAGCTTTCTAAACGAGTGGGGCTTTCCCCAACGCCATGCCTTGAGCGTGTGCGCAGGCTGGAAAGACAAGGGTTTATTCAGGGCTATACGGCGCTGCTGAACCCGCATTATCTGGATGCATCACTTCTGGTATTTGTTGAGATTACTCTGAATCGTGGCGCGCCGGATGTGTTTGAACAATTCAATGCTGCCGTGCAAAAACTTGAAGAGATTCAAGAGTGTCATCTGGTCTCAGGCGATTTCGACTATCTGTTGAAGACGCGAGTACCGGATATGTCGGCTTACCGCAAACTGTTAGGGGAAACCCTGCTGCGTCTGCCGGGCGTTAACGACACCCGCACATATGTGGTAATGGAAGAAGTCAAACAGAGCAATCGTCTGGTAATTAAGACGCGCTAATACGGAACAGGTGCAAAATCGCTGTTTTTTGATTACACTCCTGTTAATCCATACAGCAACAGTGCCGGGGAGACCCGGCGCTGTTGTCCGTTTTAGCATCAAGGACCTGGAGAGCCTGTCTTGAGCCAGGAATACACCGAAGACAAAGAAGTCACACTGACCAAGTTAAGCAGCGGACGTCGACTCCTGGAGGCGTTGCTGATCCTCGTTTCACTTTCTGCCGTTTGGTTAATGGCAGCGCTTCTCAGCTTTAACCCGTCCGATCCGAGTTGGTCGCAAACGGCCTGGCATGAGCCTATCCATAATCTTGGCGGCGTGCCCGGCGCGTGGCTTGCCGATACGCTGTTTTTCATTTTTGGCATCATGGCTTATACCATCCCGGTGATTATTATCGGCGGCTGCTGGTTTGCTTATCGCCATCGGGCCAGTGAAGACTACATCGACTATTTTGCTGTATCGCTGCGCATGATTGGCGCGCTGGCGCTGATCCTTACTTCTTGTGGTCTTGCGGCGATTAATGCGGATGATATTTGGTATTTCGCCTCCGGCGGCGTCATTGGCAGCTTGCTAAGTACCACGCTACAACCCCTGCTGCGTAGCAGTGGCGGTACGCTGGCACTGCTCTGTATCTGGGCCGCCGGTTTGACGCTGTTCACCGGGTGGTCATGGGTGACCATTGCCGAGAAAATTGGCAGTGTGATCCTCAACATTCTCACTTTTGCCAGTAATCGTACCCGTCGTGATGATACCTGGGTCGATGACGAAGAGTATGAAGAGGATGATGAAGATAAAGGTGATATCGACACTCCGCGTGAATCTCGCCGTACCCGTATTTTGCGTGGTGCACTGGCGCGGCGAAAACGGGTTGCCGAAAAGTTTGCGAATCCGATGGGGCGCAAAACTGATGAGGCGTTGTTCTCCGGTAAGCGGATGGATGACGATGAAGACGATATTGCTTATAGCGCTCGCGGTATACCTGCCGATGCTGACGACGTGCTGTTCTCCGGGCATCGCGCAACTGAATCTGAACAGGAATACGATCCGCTGCTCAATGGTCGCAGCATAACGGCCCCCATAGCCACCGCTGCTGCCGCGACGACTGTCGCTGCACAGGCTTATGCCGCGCCGGTTGATCCGGTGGTGCAGGCACCGCAGGAGATTGAATGGCCCTATGCGCAGCCGCCTGTACAGCAAGCTGCTGCGTATCAGCCAACGGCAGATGAGCATAACGCTCCTGCATCTTATCAGCCTGTATCAAACCCGTCGGTTTCACCGGAAGCGGCGCATCCGTCTGCACAATATGCAGAACCACACTGGCAGCAGCCTGTCGCGCAGGATAGCTGGACGCCAGAAGCTCCAGTGACGGCGCAGCCGCAAGAGGACGATATTTATACGCAGCCGGTACACGATCCGCTGCCATGGCAGGGTGAGGCGCAGCCGCAAATCTCCCCGGCACCGGAACTCGTAGTCGAACCTGAACCTGTCGTTGAAGAAGTGAAACAGACTCGTCCACCGCTCTATTACTTCGAAGAAGTAGAGGAGAAACGTGCGCGCGAGCGTGAGCAACTGGCGGCGTGGTATCAGCCGATTCCTGAGCCCGAAAATATTGAACTGGTTTCGAAGCCGGTTGTGCCGACTATGCCATCAATACCGCCTGTTGAAGCAACCGTTGCGCCAGTTGCAGCCGGAGTACAGCAGGCTGCCAGTAGCGTAGCCGCGGCAACCGCTGCGGCAGGTCCGGTATTCAGCCTTGCGGCAGGTGGTACACCGCGTCCGCAGGTGAAAGAGGGCATTGGCCCGCAGCTTCCGCGCCCGAACCGGGTGCGTGTACCAACGCGCCGTGAACTGGCTTCTTATGGTATCAAGTTGCCGTCTCAGCGGATGGCCGAAGAGCGCGCGCGCGAAGAAGATGAAACGCGCCATCATCACGATCAATTCACAGAAGACGATGCTGATATGCAGCAGCAGGATGAACTGGCACGCCAGTTCGCCGCCACGCAGCACCATCGCTATGGTGATGGATTCCAGCATGAGATTCCGCAATTCCAGTCGCAGCATGCTGTACCGAGTGAAGAAGACGCTGAAGAGGCGGAGCTCGCGCGTCAGTTCGCTGCGTCGCAGCAGCAGCGGTATGCGGGTGAACAATCTGCCGGGACTCAGGCGTTTACGCCGGAGGACTTTGCGTTCTCACCAATGAAGACGCTGGTAGATGATGGCCCTGGCGAACCGCTGTTTACACCAGGCGTGATGCCGGAGCAGGAGTCCCCTGCAGAGCAGCACCAACAACAACCGCAGCAACATTATCAACAGCCAGCTCATCAACCTGTTGCGCAGCAGCAATACCAGCAGCCAGTGCATCAACATGTTGCACAGCAGCAATACCAGCAGCCAGCTCACCAACCTGTTGCACAGCCGCAGCATTATCAGCAGCCAGCTCATCAAGCTGTTGCACAGCCGCAGCAATATCAGCAGCCGGTGCATCAACCTGTCGCACAGCCGCAGCATTATCAGCAGCCAGCTCACCAACCTGTGGCGCAACCGCAGCCGCAAGAAAGCCTGATTCATCCGTTGCTAATGCGTAATGGCGACAGCCGGCCGATGCAAAAACCGACAACACCGCTGCCGTCGCTGGATTTGCTGACGCAGCCGCCAGCGGAAGTCGAACCGGTAGACACGTTTGCGTTGGAACAGATGGCGCGTCTGGTGGAAGCGCGACTGGCGGATTTCCGCATCAAAGCTGATGTGGTCAACTATTCTCCAGGTCCGGTTATCACCCGTTTTGAGTTGAATCTCGCGCCAGGTGTGAAAGCTGCGCGTATTTCGAACCTTTCCCGCGATCTGGCACGTTCGTTGTCGACCGTTGCAGTGCGTGTGGTGGAAGTTATTCCGGGTAAACCGTACGTTGGTCTGGAACTGCCGAATAAGAAACGACAAACCGTTTACCTGCGCGAAGTGCTGGACTGCGTGAAATTCCGCGAAAACCCGTCGCCGCTGACGGTGGTGTTGGGGAAAGATATCGCGGGCGATCCGGTAATAGCCGATCTGGCGAAGATGCCGCACCTGTTAGTTGCGGGTACAACTGGTTCAGGTAAATCGGTGGGCGTGAATGCTATGATCCTCAGCATGCTGTATAAAGCGACGCCGGAAGAGGTGCGCTTTATCATGATCGACCCGAAAATGCTTGAGCTGTCAGTGTATGAGGGGATCCCGCACCTGCTTACCGAAGTCGTCACCGACATGAAAGACGCAGCCAATGCCTTGCGCTGGAGCGTCAACGAAATGGAGCGGCGCTACAAGCTGATGTCGGCGCTCGGAGTACGTAATCTGGCGGGCTACAACGAGAAGATCGCAGAAGCTGCGCGAATGGGCCGCCCGATCCCTGATCCTTACTGGAAACCGGGGGACAGCATGGATGTCGAGCATCCGGTACTGGAAAAACTACCGTATATCGTGGTGCTGGTGGATGAATTTGCCGATTTGATGATGACCGTCGGTAAGAAAGTGGAAGAGCTAATTGCACGTCTGGCGCAAAAAGCGCGTGCTGCGGGCATTCACCTGGTGCTGGCGACCCAGCGTCCGTCAGTGGATGTCATTACTGGTCTGATTAAAGCCAACATCCCGACACGTATCGCATTCACTGTTTCGAGCAAAATTGACTCGCGTACCATCCTCGATCAGGGTGGTGCAGAATCGCTGCTGGGAATGGGGGATATGCTCTATTCAGGCCCGAACTCGACCTCTGCACCTGTACGTGTTCATGGTGCATTCGTTCGCGACCAGGAAGTGCACGCCGTTGTGCAGGACTGGAAAGCGCGCGGGCGACCGCAATATGTCGATGGCATTACCTCGGATAGCGAAAGCGAAGGCGGTGCAGGTGGCGGTTTTGAGGGGGGAGAAGAACTGGATCCGTTATTCGATCAGGCTGTTAATTTCGTAACTGAAAAACGCAAAGCCTCAATCTCCGGCGTACAGCGCCAGTTCCGTATCGGCTACAACCGCGCAGCACGTATCATCGAGCAGATGGAAGCGCAGGGGATCGTCAGCGAACAAGGGCATAACGGAAACCGTGAAGTGCTGGCGCCGCCGCCGTTTGACTAATATTTTAACAGCATTATTCTGCCTCCATTTGCGGGAATTATCGACAATGGAGGCAGATTGTGCAGATGGTTAACGATATTTATTAATTTTTTCTAACTCATCCAATTCAGACTTCAAAGTAGATAAGCTATCGCTTTCTTGGGTGATAGCAGTAGTGTTAAGGCCACAGTCAGAGGCGGAACTTGTATAGGTTACGGTTTCGAAATACTTCCCGGTGCTATCATGGTTACCATGATAGCACTTATATGTAACTGGTTGGTTATTTCCATTTGCAATAGCCGTTTTCAATACCTCAATTCTTCTTGGTAACCATTCATAATTCTTCCAATCTATAAGTAACTGATCCTCGGGGTTTATAAAAAAAGCATCCAACGTTGTAGATGCTCTATCACTGTATTTTTCCACAGTGACTTCCATCACAGCTGTTTCTTGCTGGTGATCTCCATAAATCCTTGTGGCCCAACATTTCATAGGATATTCAAGAATATGGTCAAAGTGTGGCCCATTTATACTTCTGATGTTGGTAATGGCCACAACATCACGCTCAGATGTTGTATGAGTTCGATTATAGTAATTAATAAATTGAGGGGACTTAAAATACTCATTAGCGCAAAACAGGAATGGTGCCCTATTGGAATTTGTCCTGTCGTCTAAAAATACCCAGTTAGTTAAATACCCATCCGTAGTGAGCGCCTTACAACCTGCCAGAAATAATGGCAGTGTCAATATTAATGGCCTAAGATTCATAAATATTCCCTGTTAACTCTACTGTTGATAAAATCATTAAAGATTAGCTTAAGTTAAATTGCTGAAACGTTATGACGTAATTGTTGGATTGTATTATGTTCAGATGATTACGAATATACTATAGGTTTTTTTAAGGTGATTGAAATTATGAACTTATTTTCAAAAAGATGAGCATCTTTAGAGATGCTGTCTTTTGCCGAAGTGTAAGGCTTAGCTAGTCGATTTCAGTTTTTTTACCAGGAAACTACGCTGCTGAATTGTTATAGTAGGGGCAGTTATTTGCTTAGTCAGTTGACTGGCAGTATGGGAAAATTTAAGGAATCAAGATGAAAAAAATTGCCATCGCCTGCGCTTTATTTGTCAGCTTTGCCGCCAGTAATGTCTGGGCTGATGCTTCCAGCGACCTGAAAAGCCGTCTCGATAAAGTCAGCAGCTTTCACGCTACCTTCACTCAAAAAGTGACTGACGGCAGCGGCGCTGCGGTGCAGGAAGGTCAGGGCGACCTGTGGGTGAAACGTCCAAACTTGTTCAACTGGCACATGACCCAGCCGGATGAAAGTGTTCTGGTGTCAGATGGTAAAACGCTGTGGTTCTATAATCCATTTGTTGAGCAGGCAACAGCGACCTGGCTGAAAGACGCCACGGGTAACACGCCGTTTATGCTGATAGCCCGTAATCAGGCAAGCGACTGGCAACAGTACAATATTGAGCAAAAAGGTGACGATTTTGTGCTGACGCCGAAAGGCAACAACGGCAATCTGAAACAGTTCACCATCAATGTGGGGCGTGATGGCACTATCCATCAATTTAGCGCCATTGAGCAGGACGATCAGCGCAGCAGCTATCAGCTGAAATCACAGCAAAATGGCACCGTTGATGCGTCTAAATTTACCTTTACCCCGCCGAAGGGCGTAACGGTTGACGATCAACGCAAGTAAGAGGCGTGCATGAGTAACATGTCGCTCGACTTCTCCGATAATGCGTTTCAACCTCTGGCCGCGCGTATGCGGCCAGAAAATTTAGCGCAGTACATTGGTCAGCAACATTTGTTAGCGCCGGGTAAGCCGCTCCCGCGCGCGATAGAAGCCGGACACTTACACTCCATGATTTTGTGGGGACCGCCGGGAACGGGCAAAACCACGCTCGCCGAAGTGATCGCGCGTTATGCCAGTGCGGATGTAGAACGTATTTCTGCGGTGACCTCAGGCGTAAAAGAGATCCGCGAAGCCATTGAGCGTGCGCGTCAAAACCGTAATGCCGGGCGCCGTACCATTCTGTTTGTCGATGAGGTTCATCGCTTTAATAAAAGCCAGCAGGACGCTTTTCTGCCGCATATTGAAGATGGCACTATCACTTTTATTGGCGCGACGACGGAAAATCCCTCTTTTGAACTCAATTCTGCATTGCTGTCGCGTGCGCGCGTTTATTTGCTTAAATCGCTGACCACTGAGGATATCGAGCAGGTTTTAACGCAGGCGATGGAAGACAAAGCGCGCGGTTACGGCGGGCAGGATATTGTTCTGCCGGATGAAACCCGGAGGGCGATTGCCGAGCTGGTTGGCGGTGATGCGCGCCGGGCGCTAAATACACTTGAGATGATGGCGGATATGGCGGAACTCGACAGTTCCGGCAAGCGTATATTAAAGCCAGAACTGCTTACGGAAATTGCCGGTGAACGCAGCGCCCGTTTCGACAACAAAGGCGATCGTTTTTACGATTTGATCTCCGCGTTGCACAAATCGGTCCGCGGCAGTGCGCCGGATGCGGCGCTTTATTGGTACGCGCGAATTATTACCGCCGGTGGCGATCCTTTATATGTCGCGCGCCGCTGCCTGGCGATTGCCTCTGAAGATGTCGGTAACGCCGATCCACGTGCGATGCAGGTCGCGATTGCCGCCTGGGATTGTTTTACACACGTTGGTCCTGCAGAAGGCGAACGTGCGATTGCGCAGGCGATTGTCTACCTTGCCTGCGCGCCGAAAAGTAATGCGGTTTATACCGCCTTCAAAGCGGCACTGGCGGACGCGCGCGATCGCCCCGATTATGACGTGCCGGTTCATCTGCGTAATGCGCCAACCAAACTGATGAAAGAGATGGGCTACGGACAGGAGTATCGTTACGCGCATGACGAACCCAATGCCTATGCCGCCGGTGAGGAATATTTCCCGCAAGAAATGGCACAGACGCGCTATTATCACCCCTCGACAAGAGGCCTTGAAGGTAAGATTGGCGAAAAGCTCGCCTGGCTTACCGAACAGGATCATAAAAGCCCTATAAAACGCTATCGCTAGTGCGGGCGTTGCGGTAAGGTTACGACTTACACCATCGACCGCAGGCAGCGGTCGTATTCTTTTATTTCAATTCGATAAGCACAGGAAAAGCATGCTCGATCCCAATCTGCTGCGTACCGAGCCAGACGCAGTCGCTGAAAAACTGGCACGCCGGGGCTTTAAGCTGGATGTAGATAAATTACGTGCGCTCGAAGAGCGTCGTAAAGTCTTGCAAGTTAACACTGAAAACTTGCAGGCGGAACGCAACTCGCGATCGAAATCCATTGGCCAGGCGAAAGCACGCGGGGAAGATATCGAGCCTTTACGCCTGGAAGTGAACAAGCTGGGTGAAGAGCTGGACGCGGCTAAAGCGGAGCTGGAAACCCTGTTGGCAGAGATCCGCGACATCGCGCTGACAATCCCTAACCTGCCGGACGATTGTGTTCCAGTCGGCCACGACGAAAACGACAACGTTGAGGTTAGCCGCTGGGGTACGCCACGCAAATTCGATTTCGACATTCGCGATCACGTAACGCTCGGTGAAATGCACAGCGGGCTGGATTTCGCCGCAGCGGTGAAACTTACTGGATCTCGCTTTGTGGTGATGAAAGGGCAGATTGCGCGTATGCATCGTGCGCTCGCACAGTTCATGCTGGATTTGCACACCGAACAGCACGGCTATGCTGAGAACTATGTTCCGTATCTGGTCAACCAGGATACGCTGTACGGCACCGGGCAGTTACCGAAATTCGCGGGTGATTTGTTCCACACCCGTCCGCTGGAAGAAGAAGCAGACAGCAGTAATTACGCGTTGATCCCGACAGCAGAAGTTCCGCTGACGAACCTGGTGCGTGATGAGATCATTGATGAAGACGATCTGCCGATCAAAATGACTGCGCATACGCCTTGTTTCCGCTCAGAAGCGGGATCTTATGGGCGTGATACGCGCGGTCTGATCCGTATGCACCAGTTCGATAAAGTTGAAATGGTGCAGATTGTTCGCCCGGAAGACTCCATGGCGGCGCTGGAAGAAATGACTGGCCACGCTGAGAAAGTGTTGCAGTTGCTGGGGCTTCCTTATCGTAAAGTGCTGCTGTGCTCGGGTGATATGGGCTTCGGCGCGTGCAAAACCTACGATCTGGAAGTGTGGGTCCCGGCGCAGGATACCTACCGCGAAATCTCTTCCTGCTCTAACGTGTGGGATTTCCAGGCTCGTCGTATGCAGGCGCGCTGCCGTAGCAAGTCCGACAAGAAAACCCGTCTGGTTCATACCCTGAATGGTTCCGGTCTGGCAGTTGGCCGTACGCTGGTGGCGGTAATGGAAAACTATCAGCAGGCTGATGGGCGAATTGAAGTGCCGGAAGTACTGCGTCCGTACATGAACGGCCTTGAGTTCATCGGCTAATCATCTGCCTGTAGTGAATGTTAATTCTGAAAGCGCCTGCGGGCGCTTTTTTATTGCTTAGTTAAAACTTCGCTCCGTGCGGCGCCAGCACCAGGTTCGTATTTAACCTGCACAGAACTGGCCGAAGCTCTTTTTCAGTTTTTTGGCATGTCCTTCCAGAAGGAGAACAATGCAATCGCTATGGTGGGCAATAATTTTTACTGTGCGTTTTTCAGCCTTTTTAGTCCGGCATTCATCATGAATTTTTTCGACCGACAATTCTGTCTGTTTGCAAAAGTATTCTTTTGTTTTCAATAGAGTGAGTTGTATCGTCTTTTGTTAAGCCCAGTGCTGGATAAGTTTTACGAATCGTCGTGGTGCAAAAGGTGTCAGCGTCAAAAATCCGTGGATTGACAATGTCCTTACCGGTGGCATGATGCGCACGCAAACTGAACTTCCTCACGGTTTTTATCCATGTCCATCTATACTCGGCCAGTGCTGCTATTGCTCTGTGGCTTAATGCTGTTGACGCTGGCGATCGCGACGTTAAATACGCTCGTGCCGCTCTGGCTCGCCCACGAAAACTTACCGACCTGGCAGGTTGGTATGGTGGGTTCTTCCTACTTCACTGGCAATTTGCTGGGTACGTTACTGACCGGGCGATTAATTCGCCGTCTGGGTTTTAACCGCAGTTATTATCTTGCTTCGCTGATTTTTGCCGCAGGCTGTGTTGGCCTGGGGCTAATGATTGGCTTCTGGAGCTGGATGGTTTGGCGCTTTGTCGCTGGTGTGGGCTGCGCGATGATTTGGGTGGTCGTGGAAAGCGCCCTGATGTGCAGCGGTACATCGCGAAATCGTGGGCGCCTGTTGGCAGCTTATATGATGGTTTACTATGTTGGCACAGTGCTTGGCCAGGTGATGGTCAGTAAGCTGCCGACAGATCTGATGAGCGTACTGCCGTGGACGACTGCGCTGGTGTTAACGGCGATCCTGCCGCTGCTGTTTACCCGCATTGTCAACCAGCAGAGTGAAGAGCAGGCTCCGACCTCGGTATGGCCGATGCTGCGCCTGCGCCATGCTCGCCTGGGCGTGAATGGCTGTATTATCTCCGGGATCATCCTTGGTTCACTGTACGGCTTGATGCCGCTTTATCTTTCGCACCAGGGGATCAGCGATTCGGGGATTGGTTTCTGGATGGCGCTGATGGTCAGCGCCGGTATTGTAGGGCAGTGGCCGATTGGTCGGCTGGCAGATCGTTTTGGCCGCCTGCTGGTGCTGCGTGTGCAGGTGTTTGTCGTGATCGTGGGATGTTTTGCGATGTTGAGCAATGCCGCTATGGCTCCCGCGCTTTTTGTGCTCGGGACCGCAGGCTTTACCCTTTACCCGGTGGCGATGGCATGGGCCTGTGAGAAAGTGGAACATCACCAGCTGGTGGCAATGAACCAGGCGCTGCTGCTGAGTTACACCATTGGCAGCCTGCTTGGTCCGACGCTGACCGCAATGCTGATGCAAAGCTACTCAGATAGCTTGCTGTTTATCATGATTGCGGGTGTGTCGTTTATCTATCTGGTGATGCTGATGCGCAAAGCAGGACATCACCCAACGCCGGTGGCGCACGCCTGATATACGCCGCTTGATAAATAAAAAAGCCACAACTGAGTGTTGTGGCTTTTTTGTCTCAGGATGGCTCAGTACATTACTTTATGACCGTACTGCTCAAGGATGCCTTTAACGCGCTCCATGGTCTCTTTCTTCGGCGGGTGAATGCCATCCAGCTTATACTCTTCGCCCATCGCCACCCATTTATGCTTGCCCAGCTCGTGATAGGGCAGGAGTTCGATTTTCTCGACGTTGCCCATGTCGCGGGTAAATTCACCAAGTCGATGGGCGGAATCGTCATCGTCAGACCAGCCGGGTACCACGACGTAACGGATCCAGACGTTGATATTTTTCTTCGATAAATACTGGGCGAATTCAAGGGTCCGGTGATTGGATACGCCGACCAGATTCTGGTGGATCTCATCGTTCATTTGCTTGAGATCGAGCATCACCAAATCGGTAACTTCCAGCAATTCATCAATCACCGGATCGTAACGGCGCACAAAGCCGTTAGTATCGAGGCAGGTGTGGATGCCCTCTTTTTTACAGGCACGAAACCAGTCGCGAACGAATTCTGCCTGCAAGATTGCTTCTCCACCGGATGCCGTGACGCCCCCGCCGGAGGCGTTCATAAAGTGCCGATAGGTAACGACGTCTTTCATTAGTTCTTCAACGGTGATCTCTTTGCCACCGTGTGTATCCCAGGTATCGCGGTTGTGGCAATACAGGCAGCGCATCAGGCAGCCCTGAAAGAAGGTGATAAAACGGATGCCCGGGCCGTCGACCGTGCCGCAGGATTCAAAGGAGTGGATGCGACCAATAACTGACATTGCGGTGTTTTCTCCAGATGTGGCCCATCCGGGGCCTGTGTCTGCGCAGTTTAATTCCTTCTGCGCTAAGTCTGTTTTGGCAGACATCCAGCAAGTATAGATGGCTGACAAAGCACACTTCAGGTGTTAAAAAGGCCCCACAGTCGTGGAGCCTTTATTATACGCTTTTTACTGCGTAGTTTCAGTCAATACCATTACATGGTCTGAGTGAAAGTACGAGTAATAACGTCCTGTTGCTGTTCTTTAGTCAGGGAGTTAAAGCGTACGGCATAACCAGAAACACGGATGGTCAGCTGCGGATATTTTTCCGGGTTTTCCATCGCGTCGAGCAGCATTTCGCGGTTCATGACGTTCACGTTCAGATGCTGACCACCTTCGATGGACGCTTCGTGATGGAAGTAACCATCCATCAGACCAGCCAGGTTGGTTTTACGGACTTCGTCGTCTTTACCCAGCGCGTTCGGCACGATAGAGAAGGTGTAAGAGATACCATCTTTAGCGTAAGCAAACGGCAGTTTAGCAACGGAAGTCAGAGAGGCAACAGCACCTTTCTGGTCACGGCCGTGCATCGGGTTAGCACCCGGTCCGAACGGCGCACCAGCGCGACGGCCATCCGGGGTGTTACCTGTTTTCTTACCGTACACAACGTTAGAAGTGATGGTCAGAACAGACTGAGTCGGGATAGCGTTGCGGTAAGTTGTCAGTTTCTGAATTTTCTTCATGAAACGTTCAACCAGGTCAACCGCCATATCATCAACGCGAGCGTCGTTGTTACCAAACTGCGGATATTCGCCTTCGATTTCGAAGTCGATAGCCAGACCGTCTTCGTCACGAATCGGTTTAACTTTCGCGTATTTGATAGCAGACAGGGAGTCAGCCGCTACGGACAGACCAGCGATACCGCAAGCCATGGTACGGATAACGTCACGATCGTGCAGCGCCATCAGTGAAGCTTCGTAGCTGTATTTGTCGTGCATGTAGTGGATGATGTTCAGCGCGGTGACGTACTGTTTAGCCAGCCAATCCATGAAGTGATCCATACGATCCATCACTTCGTCGAATTTCAGCACGTCGCCTTTGATCGGTTCAGATTTCGGACCAACCTGCATTTTCAGTTTTTCATCAACGCCGCCGTTGATGGCGTACAGCATGGTTTTCGCCAGGTTAGCACGCGCACCGAAGAACTGCATTTGTTTACCCACAACCATCGGGCTTACACAGCAAGCAATTGCGTAGTCATCATTGTTGAAGTCCGGACGCATCAGATCATCGTTCTCATACTGCAGAGAAGAGGTATCGATGGAGACTTTCGCAGCGAATTTTTTGAAGTTCAGCGGCAGTTTTTCAGACCACAGAACAGTGATGTTCGGTTCCGGAGACGGGCCCATGGTGTACAGGGTGTTCAGGAAACGGAAGCTGTTTTTGGAAACCAGCGTACGGCCATCAACGCCCATACCACCGATAGATTCAGTGGCCCAAATCGGGTCGCCAGAGAACAGTTCATCATATTCAGGAGTACGCAGGAAGCGAACCATACGCAGTTTCATGACCAGGTGGTCAATCATTTCCTGAGCGTCTTGCTCAGTGATTTTGCCTGCTTTCAGGTCACGTTCAATGTACACGTCCAGGAAGGTGGATACGCGGCCGAAGGACATTGCAGCGCCGTTTTGAGACTTAACAGCGGCCAGGTAACCGAAGTAGGTCCACTGGATTGCTTCCTGAGCGTTGGTAGCCGGACCAGAGATATCGCAACCGTATTTCGCTGCCATCTCTTTGATCTGACCCAGTGCGCGATGCTGTTCAGCAATTTCTTCACGCAGACGGATAGTCGCTTCCAGGTTTACGCCATTTTCCAGATCAGACTGCAGAGACTGGAACTGAGCGTATTTGTCTTTCATCAGGAAGTCGATGCCGTACAGCGCAACGCGACGGTAGTCACCAATGATACGACCGCGGCCGTAAGCATCCGGCAGACCGGTCAGAACACCGGATTTACGGCAGTTCAGAATGTCTTTGGTGTAAACATCGAATACGCCCTGGTTATGGGTTTTACGGTATTCGGTGAAGATTTTTTTAAGTTGCGGATCCAGTTCGCGGTTGTACGCTTTGCAGGAACCTTCAACCATTTTGATGCCGCCGAACGGAATGATTGCGCGTTTCAGCGGAGCTTCAGTTTGCAGGCCAACGATTTTCTCTAACGATTTGTTGATGTAACCAGCGTCGTGAGAAGTGATGGTTGATGCAATGGAGGTGTCAAAATCAACTGGCGCGTGGGTGCGGTTTTCCAGTTTAACGCCTTCCATGACCTTGTCCCACAGTTTGGTGGTCGCTTCAGTAGCGCCAGCCAGGAAGGACTCATCGCCTTCGTACGGGGTGTAGTTTTTCTGGATAAAGTCACGTACGTTGACTTCTTTCTGCCAGTCACCTTTCGCAAAACCTTCCCAGGCTGTGGCTAATTTTTCATTAAGCTCGGACATGTAACACCTACCTTCTTAAGTGGATTTTTTATTTACTGCCTGGAACAACCATTAATGATGATCGTTGCCACGCAGGTAAATGACCCAGTATGTCAACCCGACTAATAATCCTCCACCGATGATATTCCCGATTGTTACGGGGATCAGGTTATCAGTGATGAAATTCATAATGGTCAGGTGTGAGAAATTTTCCGGGCTGGAACCTACAGCGGTCCAGAACTCCGGGCTTGCAAAGTTGCGAATTACAATACCCATCGGGATCATAAACATATTCGCAATACTGTGTTCAAAACCGCTGGCAACAAACATCGCCACCGGCAGAACCATAATCATGGCTTTATCCATCAGGCTGCGACCGGAATAACTCATCCACACGGCCATACAAACCATCAGGTTAGCCAGAATGCCCAGCGCCACGGCTTCAATAAATGTGTGGTGTACTTTATGGTCTGCGGTTTGTAGCACGTTTAAGCCCCAGCCGCCGTTGGCGACCATATACTCGCCAGACAACCACATTAACAACACAAACAGTAGCGCACCCACCAGGTTGCCGACATAGACGTTAATCCAGTTGCGGGCCAGTTGCCCCCAGGTAATACGTCCACTGGCTTTAGCCACGACAATCAGTACGGTTGAAGTAAAGAGATCTGCACCGCAAATGATGCAAAGAATCAGCCCCAGGGAGAAGCAGACACCACCGATCAGTTTAGCAATACCGTACGGCATTGCACCGGAACCTGTAGTGGCGGTGATGTAGAAAACGAAAGCAATGGAAATAAACACACCTGCGGTAATCGCAAGATAGAAAGTCTTAAGCGGATGTTTAGTCGCTTTATAGACACCAGCTTCTTCGGCAACTTTGGCCATCTCGGCTGGAAGAATAAGATCAAAAGGGTTGTCAGCTTTCACACTAACTCTCTCTTTATTAAGTCGGCGACGAGATACTAACAAAGCATTATAGAAGAGAATTTGATATGGATCATATCTCGCCTGGCTTATAGGACCGCAAAGAGCGTGGTTTTTCTACGAATGCGGAGTAACTTGTTGATTATCAAAATAAAAATAAAGTTTAAAAATTGCAAAATGAGTTGAATTTTTTTATGTGACCTCCCAAAAAACAGTTAATTAAAATGGAGTAATTGCCATAAGAAGTAACAATATTAGTTGGAGTGGATAATTATATTTACCCATATTTAACTTTAATATTACATATGGCAGTCATTGCCAAAAAATAAATAAAACGGGGCAATGAAATTGCCCCGTAATATAGCGTAGACCACTCATTAAGCCTACATATTGTCGTGCTACTTGTCGTTATTTCGACCAGAATGCCCGTTTGGCTCGTTGTAATTTTTCGTAAGCCGCTAACAGCGACTGATGCGCCGGGAATGCCTGCAGGGAACCGTCTGCCGGTTGCAGGTCGTAGAACGGCGCTTCACCGCTTAATGCGGCGCTGGCGGCTTCAACCGCTTGCGCACCATACATACGTACGAATGCATTCAGGTATTGCAGCGGCTCGCGCTCCTCTTCCTGCGCCAGTAATAATAATGTCTGCAGGCAGCGGTAGTAGTTGGCCCGTTCGGCGCTAAAGATCGAGGCATTGAATTCCATCGTCCATTCAGTCCAGGCTAATGCCTGATCCA
Source organism: Kosakonia sp. SOY2 (assembly GCF_027109175.1). Taxonomy (NCBI): domain Bacteria; kingdom Pseudomonadati; phylum Pseudomonadota; class Gammaproteobacteria; order Enterobacterales; family Enterobacteriaceae; genus Kosakonia; species Kosakonia sp. SOY2. The sequence continues at coordinate 1,943,811 of NZ_JAPVXH010000001.1, read as the reverse complement.
AATCGCCGCCTGCCAGCGCCAGCATCGCTTTTAGTTCACCAATGCGCAGCGTGTACCAGCCATTGTCTTTACCGGTCGCCAGACCCAACAGCTCGCGAACGCGGGTGAAATCATCATGACCTTCGTCATCAAGCTGCGCGATAAGGTTGAGGTACTCCTCTTTTTCCCATTCACTGCCAGGCAAAGAGAGAATTGTTTCGCGCAAATGGCTGCCCATGGTGTTGTTCGCCAGCCACAGATCTTCGGCCGGATAAATATCGGACATGCCAGGCACCAGAATACGGCAGGCGTAAACACCCAGATGCTCATAATCGGCAATATAGACTTCTTTATCTTCTGCCTTAAAGATAGCCATGAGTGTGGCGAACTCTTCTTCCGTCGTGCCTGCGAAGCTCCAGTCAACAAACGGATAATCCGCATCCTGCTTGAACAGATCCCAGGAGATCAAACCGCTGGAGTCGATAAAATGCGTTTCGAGGTTGGCATGCTCAGCCACTTCTTCATCATCAAAGGTTGGCGGTGTGAAGACATCCAGATCTTTCAACCCGCGGCCTTGCAGCAGCTCGGTAACAGTACGCTCAAGTGCCACGCCGAAATCAGGATGTGCGCCAAAAGAGGCAAAACAGGTGCCATTGGCCGGGTTGAACAGGACAACGCAGATAACCGGGTATTTACCGCCCAGGGAACCGTCGTAAGCGAAGATCGGGAAACCTTCCGCTTCCAGTTTGGCAATCGCTTCGACAACGCCCGGGTAGCGCGCCAGCACATCCTGCGGAATTTCTGGCAGGCTGATGCTCTCGGCAATAATGCGATTTTTAATATGGCGTTCGAACACTTCGGACAGCCCCTGCACGCGGGCTTCATTGCGCGTGTTCCCGGCGGACATGCCGTTAGAAACATATAAGTTGCCGACGATATTCATCGGGATATAAACCGTCTGCTCATCAGACTGGCGGGTAAACGGCAGGGCACAGATACCGCGCTCATCATTGCCGGATTGCAGATCAACGAGCATCCCGGCAGCCAGTTCGTTCTGCGGATCGTAGTAGGCGCGCAGACGCGCATCCAGAATGCCTTCCGGCAGAGAATCATCTTCCGGCAGCGGGAACCATTTCTCATTCGGATAATGAACGAACGGGCTCTGAGCGATAGCATCACCCAGCCAGAAATCAGCGAAGAAGTAGTTGGTGGACAGACGCTCGAAATACTCGCCCAGCGCAGAGGCCAGCGCGGCTTTTTTGGTCGCACCTTTGCCGTTGGTGAAGCACAGCGCGCACTCTTTATCGCGAATATGCACTGACCAGACGTTTGGCACCGGATTCAGCCATGAGGCCTCTTCGATGTTAAAACCGAGATCGGTGAGCTTTTGCTGGAAGCGAGCGATGGAATCTTCCAGCGCGGCGTCTTTGCCGGGAATAAATGTTTGAGTCATGGCGGTCACTTTTTTCGTACGTAAAGCGCGCAATGATACGGGTTTTGCGTGACTGACGCTATCTTCCACGTCTGACCGACGAAAATAAAACTTATGGCTATGATTAAGAAAAGTAACGACTGTTCAGGCATAAAAAATGAAAGCGTTTGATCTGCATCGCATGGCGCTCGACAAGGTCCCTCTTGAGTTTCTCGGGGAAGTCGCACTGCGTAGTGTCTATACCTTTGTTTTGGTCTTTTTATTTCTCAAAATCACCGGACGACGCGGCGTACGCCAGATGTCCCTGTTTGAGGTGCTGATAATCCTGACTCTGGGATCGGCGGCCGGGGATGTCGCTTTTTACGACGATGTTCCCATGCTGCCGGTGCTGGTGGTTTTTATCACTTTAGCGTTGCTCTACCGGTTTGTGATGTGGCTGATGTCGCACAGCGAAAAGCTGGAAGATTTGCTGGAAGGCAAACCGGTTGTCATTGTTGAGAATGGCGAACTGGCCTGGGAAAAGGTGCATGCGGCGAACATGACCGAGTTCGAGTTCTTTATGGAGCTACGTTTAAATGGCGTGGAACAACTCGGACAGATTCGTCTGGCAATAATGGAAACCAACGGTCAAATCAGCGTTTATTACTTCCCGGACGATGAGGTGAAACCCGGGTTATGTATTTTGCCTGAAGGTTGCAGTGAGCGTTTCACGACGGTTCCCGAAGCGGGGGATTATGTTTGTGTCCGCTGCAGTAAAATTGTCGCCATGCATAAAGGGGAAAAGCAATCTTGCCCGCGTTGTGCAAATCCGGAATGGTCGAAGGCAAGCCGGGCTGTTCGCGTGACATAACAGCGTTTTTATCGGGTCTGGGGTGAGCAAACAAAACTTTCTGCTATGTGAGTTAGCGCACATCTTGCCGCTGGCACCCATTACCCGTTGCGGCGCGTAGCGCTGAATGATAAAACCGATGTCACAGGAATAACTTATTGCTTTATAGCGTGGTGAGGGGAAATGACTCAGGTCTTTAATTTTAGTTCTGGCCCGGCAGTATTACCGGCGGATGTGCTCAAACAAGCGCAACAAGAGCTGTGCGACTGGCAAGGTCTTGGAACGTCGGTGATGGAAATTAGCCATCGTGGTAAAGAGTTTATCCACGTGGCGGAAGAAGCAGAAAAGGATTTTCGCGACCTGCTGAATATTCCCTCTAACTATAAGGTTCTGTTCTGTCACGGCGGCGGTCGCGGCCAGTTTGCCGGCGTTCCGCTGAACTTGCTGGGCGATAAAACCACCGCTGACTACGTTGATGCGGGCTACTGGGCGGCGAGCGCGGTAAAAGAAGCGAAAAAATACTGCTCACCGAACGTTATTGACGCCAAAATCACTGTTGATGGTCTGCGCGCGGTGAAACCGATGCGCGACTGGCAACTGAGCGATAATGCGGCCTATCTGCACTACTGTCCGAACGAAACGATCGACGGTATTGCGATCGATGAAACACCGGACTTCGGTGATGTGGTTGTCGCCGCTGACTTCTCCTCGACTATTCTCTCTCGTCAGATTGACGTAAGCCGTTTTGGCGTGATCTACGCAGGCGCGCAGAAAAATATCGGCCCGGCGGGTTTGACGCTGGTGATTGTGCGCGAAGATCTGCTGGGTAAAGCGCATCAGGCTTGCCCGTCGATCCTGGATTACACCGTGCTGAACGAAAACGACTCGATGTTTAACACGCCCCCGACCTTTGCCTGGTATCTCTCTGGGCTGGTGTTTAAGTGGCTGAAAAAACAGGGCGGTGTGGCAGCAATGGACAAAATCAACCAGCAAAAAGCCGATCTGTTGTACGGCGTGATCGACAGCAGCGATTTCTACCGCAACGATGTGGCGAAAGCGAACCGCTCGCGCATGAATGTGCCGTTCCAACTGGCAGATAGCGCGCTCGATAAAGTCTTCCTGGAGGAGTCGTTCGCTGCGGGTCTGCACGCGCTGAAAGGTCACCGTGTTGTCGGCGGGATGCGCGCCTCTATCTATAATGCGATGCCGTTAGCTGGCGTACAGGCGCTTACTGATTTCATGGTCGATTTCGAACGCCGCCACGGTTAATCGCACTGTTTTGACGTACCCCCGTAGTTTCACTGCGGGGGTTTTATTCTGTTAGTTGAGAGTGAAGTTTCATGGAATCCCTGACGTTACAACCCATCGCGCGAGTAGATGGCACCATCAATCTGCCTGGTTCAAAGAGTGTCTCCAACCGCGCCTTGTTGCTGGCTGCATTCGCTCGTGGCACGACTGTTCTGACTAACTTGCTGGACAGTGATGATGTGCGCCACATGCTCAATGCCCTCAGTGCGCTGGGAGTTCATTACACGTTGTCTGCCGATCGTACCCGTTGTGAAGTGACGGGGGTTGGTGGCCCGCTGCATTCAGCAGAAAAACTGGAGCTGTTTCTGGGTAACGCAGGAACTGCCATGCGTCCGTTGGCCGCCGCGCTGTGTCTTGGCGAAAACAATATTGTGCTGACTGGCGAGCCGCGCATGAAAGAGCGTCCGATTGGCCATCTGGTTGATGCGCTTCGTCAGGGCGGGGCAAAGGTTGATTATCTTGAGCAGGAAAATTATCCGCCACTGCATTTGCGCGGTGGCTTTACTGGCGGTGAAGTGAGTGTCGATGGCAGCGTTTCCAGCCAGTTTTTAACCGCATTGCTAATGGCAGCCCCGTTGGCACCCAACGACACGGTTATCACTATCAAAGGTGACCTGGTATCCAAACCGTATATTGATATCACACTGCATCTGATGAAGACCTTTGGCGTTGAGGTTGAAAATCAGCAATATCAACGCTTTGTTATGCGCGGTGCGCAGCAATACCAGTCCCCGGGCCATTATCTGGTCGAGGGTGATGCGTCTTCTGCTTCTTATTTCCTCGCGGCCGGTGCAATCAAAGGCGGTACGGTGAAAGTGACCGGTATAGGCCGTAACAGCGTGCAGGGCGATATTCGCTTTGCTGATGTGCTGGAGAAAATGGGCGCGACCGTGGTCTGGGGCGATGATTATATTGCCTGCACCCGTGGTGAGTTGAACGCCATCGATATGGATATGAACCACATTCCCGATGCGGCAATGACCATCGCGACGGCAGCGCTATTTGCCAAAGGCACGACCACTCTGCGTAATATCTATAACTGGCGCGTAAAAGAGACCGATCGCTTGTTCGCGATGGCGACAGAGTTGCGTAAAGTCGGGGCCGAAGTGGAAGAGGGCGAAGACTATATTCGCGTGACACCGCCTGCCAGGCTGCAGCTTGCGGAAATCGCGACTTATAACGATCACCGTATGGCGATGTGTTTCTCGCTGGTGGCGCTGTCTGATACGCCGGTCACCATTCTTGATCCGAAATGTACAGCGAAGACCTTCCCGGACTATTTCGAGCAATTAGCCCATATTAGTACGCTGGCATAACTTCCCTTCTTGCGGGCTGGTGTAAATCAGCCCGCTTCCCGCGCAATTATTCTACACTCAGCTGCATCCTCTTCGGTTATTCGCACGCAACAGTAACGGTTGTGGACATTGGCGCGTATAATGCGCGCGGTTATGTAACGATATGCCTTGATTAAGGAGAGAAAGATGACGGCAATTGCCCCGGTAATTACCATTGATGGGCCAAGCGGCGCGGGTAAAGGCACGCTTTGCAAGGCAATGGCGGAAGCGTTGCAATGGCATCTGTTGGACTCAGGCGCAATTTATCGTGTTCTGGCGCTCGCTGCGCTGCATCACCATGTCGATGTTTCTTCCGAAGATGTTTTGGTTCCGCTGGCAGCGCACCTGGATGTGCGTTTCGTGTCAACAAATGGCCATCTGGAAGTCATTCTGGAAGGCGAAGATGTCAGCAGCGAAATCCGTACTCAGGACGTGGCAAATGCAGCCTCGCAGATTGCGGCGTTTCCGCGAGTGCGTGAAGCGTTATTGCGTCGCCAGCGCGCATTCCGTGACGCGCCGGGACTTATCGCCGATGGGCGTGATATGGGGACTGTTGTTTTTCCTGATGCGCCGGTAAAAATTTTTCTTGACGCTTCTTCTGAAGAGCGTGCGCATCGGCGCATGCTACAGTTGCAGGAGAAAGGCTTTAGTGTTAACTTTGAACGCCTTTTGGCCGAGATAAAGGAACGTGACGATCGCGATCGAAACCGTCCTGTTGCACCGCTGGTTCCCGCTGCCGATGCTTTAGTACTGGATTCAACCAGTTTAAGTATTGAGCAAGTGATTGAGAAAGCGCTACAATATGCTCGCCAAAAATTGGCTCTCGCATAAGCGACCGAATTCGTAGTACCTGCTGCAATGGAATGTGAGCAGGCATGTGAAACAACCCCATCCGGCATGAAGCCAGGTGGACGTTAAATTGAAGAATCCTGAAGATTATCAATATGACTGAATCTTTTGCTCAACTCTTTGAAGAGTCCCTGAAAGAAATCGAAACCCGCCCGGGTTCTATCGTTCGTGGTGTTGTTGTTGCTATCGACAAAGACGTAGTTCTGGTTGACGCCGGTCTGAAATCTGAGTCCGCCATTCCGGCAGAGCAGTTCAAAAACGCCCAGGGCGAGCTGGAAATCCAGGTTGGTGACGAAGTTGACGTTGCCCTGGATGCAGTAGAAGACGGCTTCGGTGAAACCCTGCTGTCCCGTGAAAAAGCTAAACGTCACGAAGCTTGGATCACGCTGGAAAAAGCTTACGAAGACGCTGAAACTGTTACCGGTGTTATCAACGGCAAAGTCAAGGGCGGCTTCACTGTTGAGCTGAACGGTATTCGCGCGTTCCTGCCGGGTTCCCTGGTAGACGTTCGTCCGGTCCGTGACACTCTGCACCTGGAAGGCAAAGAGCTTGAATTCAAAGTAATCAAGCTGGACCAGAAACGTAACAACGTTGTTGTTTCACGTCGTGCGGTTATCGAATCCGAAAACAGCGCAGAGCGCGATCAGCTGCTGGAAAACCTGCAGGAAGGCATGGAAGTTAAAGGTATCGTTAAGAACCTCACTGACTACGGTGCATTCGTTGATCTGGGTGGCGTTGACGGCCTGCTGCACATCACTGATATGGCATGGAAACGCGTTAAGCATCCGAGCGAAATCGTAAACGTTGGCGACGAAATCACTGTTAAAGTGCTGAAATTCGACCGCGAACGTACTCGTGTTTCCCTGGGCCTGAAACAGCTGGGCGAAGATCCGTGGGTGGCTATCGCTAAACGTTACCCGGAAGGCACCAAGCTGACTGGTCGCGTGACCAACCTGACCGACTACGGCTGCTTCGTTGAAATCGAAGAAGGCGTTGAAGGCCTGGTTCACGTTTCCGAAATGGATTGGACCAACAAAAACATCCACCCGTCCAAAGTTGTTAACGTTGGCGACGTAGTGGAAGTTATGGTTCTGGATATCGACGAAGAACGTCGTCGTATCTCCCTGGGCCTGAAACAGTGCAAATCCAACCCGTGGCAGCAGTTCGCAGAAACCCACAACAAGGGCGACCGCGTTGAAGGTAAAATCAAGTCTATCACTGACTTTGGTATCTTCATCGGCCTGGACGGCGGTATCGATGGCCTGGTTCACCTGTCTGACATCTCCTGGAACGTTGCAGGCGAAGAAGCAGTTCGTGAATACAAAAAAGGCGACGAAATCGCAGCCGTTGTTCTGCAGGTTGACGCAGAGCGTGAGCGTATCTCTCTGGGCGTTAAACAGCTCGCCGAAGATCCGTTCAACAACTACGTTGCACTGAATAAGAAAGGCGCAATCGTAAACGGTAAAGTTACTGCTGTTGACGCTAAAGGCGCGACCGTAGAACTGGCTGACGGCGTTGAAGGTTACCTGCGCGCTTCTGAAGCTTCCCGTGACCGCGTTGAAGACGCAACTCTGGTTCTGAATGTTGGCGACGATGTTGAAGCTAAATTCACCGGTGTTGATCGTAAAAACCGCGTAGTTAGCCTGTCTGTTCGTGCGAAAGACGAAGCTGACGAGAAAGATGCAATCGCTTCTGTTAACAACAAACAGGAAGAAGGCAACTTCTCTAACGCTATGGCTGAAGCTTTCAAAGCAGCGAAAGGCGAGTAATCTCAAGCGCTCTGAATTCTTTACGCTGTACCAGGACGGAAGTCACACGGCTGCAGCGTGAACGATGATGAGTTACTTGACAGATCACAGGATTCGTCCTGTAATCAATGACAAAGGGCGGCTACGGCCGCCCTTGTTAAAGCTAGTAAAGCTAATTTTGCGTTGAAGGAAACCGGAGGAATCATGACCAAGTCAGAATTGATTGAAAGACTTGCAAGCCAGCAGTCGCATATTCCGGCTAAAGCTGTGGAAGATGCTGTAAAAGAGATGCTGGAGCATATGGCCTCTACTCTTGCCCAGGGCGAGCGCATTGAGATCCGCGGTTTCGGCAGTTTTTCCCTGCACTATCGTGCACCTCGCACCGGGCGTAACCCGAAAACAGGCGATAAAGTGGATCTGGAAGGAAAATACGTTCCGCACTTTAAACCGGGTAAAGAATTACGTGACCGCGCCAATATTTATGAGTAATTTTTAGCTACACGCTGAAATTCACTTCGACGAAAAAAGCACCTGTGGGTGCTTTTTTTGTTTCGCTGACCTCTTTATTTCTGAAGCTACTTCGCACAATTTTGCAGATGCCCTGTAAGAGCGTCGAAAGCCACCAGCCTGTACCGCAAAACAGCTATTCCAAACAGAAAGTCCTGGCGACAGCGGGCATACTCTCCACGCAACAAGGAGGTATGCATGACGTTACCGGCATTAGCTATATGCCTGATAATTGGCATTTTGCCATTACAGTGGATGCCTTCACTACCAACGCCAGGGTATGTGTGGTTTCTGATTGCCATCGGATGTCTGTTTGCGTGTTTTCGTTCCCGCCTGTTTCGTTATTGTGCAGTCACATTACTTGCATTCGCATGGGGAGTGCTGTCAGCAATGCAGGCAGTCTGGCCTGGCGAGCATCTACCTGGAGCGAATCACCAGGCAGAAGTGGTAATTACCGATACGGATCATATGACCCGGCACTGGGGCAAAATCACTCGTCTGGACGGTAAACGCCTGTTTCCGTCAGCAGGAATAAGCTTCTATGGCCAGTATTTGCCGGAGCCAGTTTGTACTGGCCAGCGATGGATAATGACGATTAGAGCACGTGCCGTCCACGGGCAACTGAATGATGGGGGCTTCGACTCGCAGCGTTATGCAATAACTTCCCATCAGCCGCTGAGTGGCCGTTTTATGGATGCCCGTCTGAGCGACCCCCAGTGCACATGGCGCGCGCGCTACCTGCAATCACTAACCGAAACGCTGAATACATACCCCTGGCAGCAGGTGATACTGGCGTTAGGGATGGGCGAGCGCACAACGCTGGATGCCAGTGTTAAAGAGATCATGCGGCAAACTGGTACGGCGCATTTAATGGCGATATCAGGGCTACATATTGCTCTGGCGGCAATGTTGGGCTGGCTGGTTGTTCGTAGTGTGCAATTTTTCTTTCCCGGCGGCTGGATTGGCTGGCGTTTACCCTTGCTTACTGGCGTAGGGTTTGCAATAAGCTACGCCTGTCTGACTGGTCTACAGCCTCCTGCATTGCGTACCGCTATTTCTCTTAGCGTCTGGGCCGCGTTACGGCTATCCGGGCGATTGTGGTCGCCCTGGCAGGTATGGCTTTGTTGCATTGCCGCTATCTTATTCACCGATCCCCTCGCCGTGCTATCAACCAGTCTGTGGCTGTCCGCTTTCGCAGTAGCCGCGCTACTGTTTTGGTATCAATGGCTACCAGCTTCTACAAAACAACATACTAAGCTGGTCCAGGGCAGTATCAATTTGCTTCATCTACAAGTAGGGATGACGTTATTGCTGCTTCCTGTGCAGTTATCAATTTTCCACGGCATAAGTCTGAGTTCACTAGCTGCAAATTTATTGGCTATTCCGTTGGTAACGTTTATTACCGTACCGCTCATTTTAGTGGGAATGTTGCTGCACTTGATTGGTCCTGTGACGGGGGAATTGGCTTGCTGGTACCTTGCAGATAGGACACTGGATTTCCTGTTTACTTTTCTGCACTGGCTACCTGCCGGTTGGCTTAATGTGGATATGCGCTGGCAGTGGCTGGCCTGGTTGCCGTGGCTGGCGCTGATCGTTTGGCGTTTGCATTTATGGCGGAACGTACCGGCGCTGTGTCTGGTATGCCTGACATTGCTTACTCTGCCGTTCTGGCGCAATGAACGGCAGGGGGAGTGGGCAGTGCATATGCTCGACGTCGGGCAGGGCCTGGCAATGGTGATTGAACGTAATGGCAAAGCGATACTTTATGACACTGGCGTCGCGTGGCCGGGCGGCGATAGTGGACAACAGTTGATTATTCCATGGCTGCGTTGGCATGCTTTGCAGCCCGAAGGCGTTATTTTGAGTCATGAACATCTGGATCATCGCGGGGGTCTGGTCTCCTTGCTGGAAACCTGGCCGGCATTATGGATCCGTAGCCCGCTGGGTTGGGCTGCACATCAACCATGCTTTCGTGGTCAGCAATGGCAATGGCAGGGATTAACATTTACCGTTCATTGGCCGCTAAGCGGTACCGGGACGAAAGGAAACAACCGTTCTTGCGTAGTCAGAGTCGATGACGGTCAACACAGCTTCCTGCTCACAGGCGATATTGAAGCGGCAGGTGAGATGGCGATGCTGAGCCACTACTGGACGCATTTGCAGTCTACACTAGTGCAAGTGCCTCATCATGGAAGCAATAGTTCATCATCGCTGCCGTTTGTGCAGCGAATTGGCGGCGAAGCAGCACTGGCGTCGGCGTCGCGTTACAATGCCTGGCGATTTCCCTCAATAAAGGTGATCGACCGCTACCGTGAACAAGGGTATCGCTGGTACGACACACCGCATCAAGGGCAGTTAACGGTATCGTTTACGCCACAGGGCTGGGAAATCCATAGCTTACGAGATCAACTTTTACCACGTTGGTATCATCAGTGGTTTGGCGTCCCCAGTGATAACGGGTAGAATATGCGGCTATTTCAACAAGTGCTGGTTTTTTGAATGCATAACGACAAAGATCTCTCCACGTGGCAGACATTCCGCCGATTATGGCCAACTATTGCGCCTTTCAAAGCGGGTCTGATCGTGTCGGGGATAGCGTTAATCCTCAACGCAGCCAGCGATACCTTTATGTTATCGCTGCTCAAACCGTTACTGGATGATGGTTTTGGTAAAACCGACCGCTCTGTGCTGCTGTGGATGCCGCTGGTGGTTATTGGGCTGATGATCCTGCGAGGCATCACCAGCTACATCTCCAGTTACTGCATTTCCTGGGTTTCCGGAAAGGTGGTGATGACCATGCGCCGTCGCCTGTTCAGCCATATGATGGGCATGCCGGTCTCATTTTTTGATAAGCAATCTACAGGCACTTTACTTTCGCGTATTACCTATGATTCTGAACAGGTCGCTTCCTCGTCCTCCGGCGCATTGATTACTGTTGTGCGTGAGGGGGCATCGATCATCGGCTTGTTTATCATGATGTTCTGGTACAGTTGGCAGCTCTCGTTGATTCTCATTGTGCTGGCGCCGATCGTTTCGATAGCGATTCGCGTGGTTTCCAAACGCTTTCGTAACATCAGTAAAAATATGCAAAACACGATGGGGCAGGTGACCACCAGTGCGGAGCAGATGCTGAAAGGGCATAAAGAAGTGCTGATGTTTGGTGGCCAGGAAGTAGAAACCAGCCGTTTTGATAAAGTCAGCAACAAGATGCGCTTGCAGGGCATGAAAATGGTCTCGGCATCGTCTATTTCCGATCCTGTTATCCAGCTTATTGCGTCACTGGCGCTGGCGTTTGTGCTGTATGCCGCCAGCTTTCCAAGCGTAATGTCCACCTTGAGTGCGGGTACTATCACCGTTGTCTTTTCTTCGATGATCGCGCTTATGCGCCCGTTGAAATCCCTGACCAACGTCAATGCTCAGTTCCAGCGTGGTATGGCGGCATGCCAGACACTGTTTGCGATTCTGGATAGCGAGCAAGAAAAAGACGAAGGCACGCGGGTGATTGAACGTGCGCGCGGTGATATTGAGTTTCGCAACGTGACCTTCACCTATCCGGGGCGTGAAACGCCAGCCTTGCGCAATATCAACCTGACGATTCCGGCGGGCAAAACCGTCGCACTGGTAGGGCGTTCTGGCTCGGGTAAATCGACGCTGGCAAGCCTGATCACGCGTTTTTATGACGTCGACGAAGGCCAGATCCTGATGGATGGTCACGACTTACGTGAATATAAGCTCACGTCGTTGCGTGACCAGGTTGCGCTGGTGTCGCAAAACGTACATCTGTTTAATGATACGGTTGCCAATAATATCGCTTACGCACGTACCGAACAGTACAGCCGCGAAGAGATTGAGCAAGCAGCGAAAATGGCCTATGCCTACGACTTTATCAATAAGATGGATGAAGGGCTGGATACGGTGATTGGGGAAAACGGCGTGCTGCTTTCAGGCGGTCAGCGCCAGCGCATCGCGATTGCCCGCGCGCTGCTGCGCGACAGCCCGATCCTCATTCTTGATGAAGCGACCTCGGCGCTCGATACCGAATCTGAACGAGCCATTCAGGCCGCACTGAACGAGCTGCAAAAGAACCGTACCTCAATGGTGATTGCTCACCGTTTGTCGACCATCGAACAGGCCGACGAAATTGTGGTGGTGGAAGATGGCCGTATCGTTGAACGTGGCACCCATGCGGATCTGCTGGAACAACGTGGGGTCTATGCTCAGCTTCACAAAATGCAGTTTGGCGAATGATTGCACGCATCTGGTCCGGTGAATCCCCGCTGTGGCTACTGTTGCTACCGCTCTCCTGGCTTTACGGCCTGGTGAGTGGTGCCATTCGTCTCGCCTATCGCATTGGTTTAAAAAAATCCTGGCGTGCACCGGTTCCTGTTGTGGTCGTTGGCAATCTGACGGCAGGCGGCAACGGTAAAACGCCTGTTGTCATCTGGTTGGTGGAGCAACTACAGCAGCGTGGCATCCGTGTTGGCGTGGTGTCGCGTGGCTACGGTGGTAAAGCAGCTCATTACCCGCTCGTGCTGACACCCGAAACCACTACGGCTCAGGCCGGGGATGAACCGGTACTGATTTATCAACGCACTGGCGCGCCGGTTGCGGTTTCTCCCGTCAGAAGCGACGCCGTCAGTGCGATTCTTGCGCAATACCCGGTACAACTGATCATTACGGATGACGGTTTGCAACATTATAAGCTGGCGCGTGATAAGGAAATTGTCGTTGTTGATGGCATCAGGCGTTTTGGCAATGGCTGGTGGTTGCCCGCAGGGCCGATGCGTGAGCGGGCGTCGCGTTTAAAAAGTGTCGATGCCATCATTACCAACGGCGGTGTAGCCAGAGCGGAAGAGATCCCGATGCGTTTGCGCCCTGGACTGGCTGTTAATCTGCGTACCGGCGAACGCCGTGACGTTCACACACTGACCAATATCGTTGCGATGGCAGGAATCGGCCATCCGCCGCGTTTCTTTGCTACTCTCACCGAGTGTGGTGCAACGCTGCAAAAGACGGTAGCGCTTGCCGATCATCAGGCGTTATCGCTGCATGAGGTAAAGCCACTGGTGAAACCGGGGCAGACACTGGTGATGACCGAAAAAGACGCGGTAAAGTGTCGGTCATTTGCTGAGGATAACTGGTGGTATTTGCCTGTAGACGCACAGCTCGCGGGTGAGCAGGCGCAAAAATTACTACAGGAATTGTTCACTCTGGCGCGCTGACGGTTGTTGCATCGGCTGCGCCCTGTTAGATAAACAGGAACCTCCATGTCCGTGCCACAACTTTCGTTGACTGCTGCCCGTCATTTGCATCTCGCAGCCCAGGGACTATTACGTAAACCTTCCCGTCGGGCAAAACCGGGCGATATTCTCTCCACTATTCAGCGCATGTCGCTGCTGCAAATTGACACCATTAATATTGTTGCCCGCAGCCCTTATCTGGTGCTTTTTAGCCGCCTTGGGCACTACCCGCAGCACTGGCTTGATGACGCGCTACGCAACGGTGACCTGATGGAGTACTGGGCGCATGAAGCCTGTTTTCTGCCGCGTAAAGATTTTGCGCTGGTGCGCCATCGCATGCTGGCGCCAGATAAAATGGGCTGGAAGTATCGCGAAGCGTGGATGCAGGAACATGCGGCGGAAATAGAGCAGCTCATTGCACATATTGCGCAAAATGGTCCGGTGCGTTCGGCAGATTTTGAACATCCACGTAAAGGTGCCAGCGGCTGGTGGGAGTGGAAGCCGCATAAGCGGCATCTGGAAGGGCTATTTACGGCCGGAAAAGTGATGGTGGTGGAGCGTCGCAATTTTCAGCGTGTTTATGATTTAACGCAGCGTGTTGTGCCGCACTGGGATGATGCTCGCGATCTGCTATCACAGGATGCTGCGGAGTACCAGATGCTGGAAAACAGCGCTCGCAGTTTAGGACTGTTTCGCGCCCAGTGGCTGGCGGATTACTACCGCTTGCGGAACGTAGCATTACCGTTAGTGCTGGAGAAGATGCAGGATGCGGGAACCATTTACCCCGTTAATGTCGAAAACATAGGTCCGGCCTGGCTGCATGCCTCCTTATTGCCGCTGCTTGAACAGGCGCAAGCTGGCAAGCTTGTCGCTACTCACAGCGCGGTGCTTTCACCGTTTGATCCCGTAGTCTGGGATCGTAAACGGGCCGAACAACTGTTCGATTTTAGCTACCGTCTGGAGTGCTATACCCCGGCCCCTAAACGGCAATTTGGCTATTTTGTGTTGCCATTGTTGCATCGTGGGCGACTGGTGGGGCGTATGGATGCAAAAATGCACCGTAAAGCGGGCATACTGGAGATTATTGCGCTGTATCTGGAAGATGGCGTTAAACCCGGGCATTCGCTGGAAAAGGGGTTGCTAGGCGCGATTACCGACTTTGCCCGCTGGCAGGGGGCGTCGCGGGTCACGTTCTCGCGACTGCCTGCGGGGTTATTTGCCGCATGCCGCGCCGGGCTGGAAATAGACGCGGCGTAAGAAATGAATATGATAAGCTTAAACCGTTAATTATCGGTGTATCAGGAGGAAAGATGGATCACCGTTTACTTGAAATTATTGCCTGCCCGGTGTGTAACGGCAAACTGAATTACACCCAGGATAAACAAGAATTAATCTGCAAAATCGACAGCCTCGCCTATCCGGTGCGGGACGGTATTCCGGTATTACTGGAAACCGAAGCTCGTTCATTAACTGCCGAAGAGAGCCGGCCATGAGTTTCGTTGTTATCATTCCCGCGCGTTATGCTTCCACTCGCTTGCCCGGCAAACCTTTAGTCGACATTAACGGTAAGCCCATGGTGGTGCATGTGCTGGAGCGCGCCCGTGAATCCGGCGCTGAGCGTATTATCGTGGCGACGGACAACGAAGAGGTGATGCATGCGGTACAGGCGGTTGGCGGTGAAGTCTGTATGACCCGCGCCGATCATCAGTCCGGCACTGAACGCCTTGCCGAAGTCGTGGAAAAATGCGGTTTCAGCGACGATACCGTCATCGTCAATGTGCAGGGTGATGAACCCATGATCCCGCCGGCGATTATTCGCCAGGTGGCAGAAAATCTTGCCGCGCGTGATGTTGGAATGGCAACGCTGGCGGTACCGATTCACAGCGCGGAAGAGGCGTTCAACCCGAACGCGGTGAAAGTGGTGATGGACGCCGAGGGTTACGCGCTCTACTTCTCCCGCGCCACGATCCCCTGGGATCGCGACCGTTTCGCACAATCTCGCGAGACGATTGGCGATACCTTCCTGCGCCATATCGGCATTTATGGCTATCGCGCCGGTTTTATCCGCCGTTATGTCAGCTGGCAAACCAGCCCGCTTGAGCAGATAGAGATGCTGGAGCAACTGCGTGTGCTCTGGTACGGCGAGAAAATCCACGTTGCCGTTGCCAGTGTGGTGCCGGGAACCGGTGTAGATACCCCGGAAGATCTGGCGCGCGTCCGCCAGGAGCTGCGTTAATCCCTCCATCCCCTCCATCCGGAGGGGATTTGCCGCTGGCCGGCGAAATTCTTATGCTGTTTTGATCTCATCAGGATGACATCTATGCTATCGGCGCTCATTATAAAAGCAGTCATCTTTGTGAGGGCAATCTGCTATGGAACAACTGCGCGCTGAACTGAGTCATCTGTTGGGTGAAAAACTGAGCCGCATGGAGTGCGTCAGCGAAAAGCCGGATTCTGCACTCTGGGCGCTGTATGACAGCCAGGGTAATCCAATGCCGCTGCTGGCACGAAGCTTCTCAACGCCTGGCATTGCGCGACAGTTAGCCTGGAAGATATCAATGCTGGCGCGCGGCGGGGCTGTTCGCATGCCAGTTGTTTATGGTGTCATGACGCATGAAGAGCATCCGGGGCCGGATGTGCTGCTCATAGAACGCCTGCGCGGCGTACCGGTTGAAGCGCCAGCGCGTACGCCTGAGCGCTGGGAGCAGCTCAAAGATCAAATCGTTGAGGCATTACTTTTCTGGCACCGCCAGGATAGCCACGGTTGCGTTGGCACCGTTGACAGTACCCAGGAAAATATCTGGCCTTCCTGGTATCGCCAGCGCGTGGAAGTGCTGTGGACCACGCTCAACCAGTATCACAATACCGGGTTGACGATGCAGGATAAGCGCGTGCTGTTTCGTACTCGCGAGTGCCTGCCCGCGCTGTTTGATGGTTTTAACGATAACTGTGTGCTGGTGCATGGCAGCTTTAACTTGCGCAGTATGTTGAAGGATGCCCGTAGCGACCAGTTACTGGCAATGGTTGGGCCTGGCATTATGCTCTGGGCGCCGCGCGAATATGAACTGTTCCGGCTGGTGGAAGGTGCGCAGGCAGAAGGATTGCTCTGGCATTATCTCCAGCGCGCGCCGGTTGCGGAATCCTTCCTGTGGCGGCGCTGGCTTTACCTGTTATGGGATGAAGTGGCGCAGTTGGTGAATACCGGACGGTTTAACCGCGCTAACTTCGATCTTGCCTCGAAATCCCTACTCCCCTGGCTGGTCTGAGCTGCCTTTCAGCCACTGCCAGAGACGCCCTAACGTTTCATAACCCACCCGGTCGCTGTGCATCAGCCACACCGGGGATGGGATAATGCGTTCCCACGGATTAAGCGGTGAGGCAATTGCCAGCTGGTTTGCCGGCGCGGGCAATGGATGCAGGCCAGCATGCTGGAAGAAAATCATTGCGCGTGGCAGATGAGACGCTGAAGTCACCAGCAGGAAAGGCGCATCGCCAATCGCCTCTTTCACCGCGAGCGCTTCCCGCTCGGTATCTTTCGGTTGATCCAGCGTTATGATGGCGCTGCGCGGCACGCCCAGGCTTTCAGCGACGCGTGCGCCAGCTTCCGCGGTGCTGACCGGGTTGGTTTGCGCCGCCGCACCGGTAAAGATCATTTTCGAACCAGGGTTGGCCTGCCACAGACGAATGCCCTCCGTCAGACGCGGCAGGCTGTTATTAATCAGGTTTGAACTCGGTGCCCACGCATCGTTCCAGGTATAACCACCACCGAGAATCACGATGTATTTTACCGGCTGCGTACCGCGCCAGGTGGGATAGGTGTCTTCAATCGGTTTTAAAAAGCGATCGGCAACGGGCTGCATACTTAACAGCAATAAAACCAGCCACCCGACGCTGATAAGGACTTTGCCGGTTTTCTGCCAGCGGCTAAACCAGATCAGCGCAATGCCCAGCCCGATCAGCAAAAGCAAAAAAGGCAGAGGCAGCATCAGGCCGCCGATGTATTTTTTGAGAGTAAAAAGCACCGTATCCGTCTCCTTTTTGACCATATAGCAGGCCTTTTGCGCCGATCTTACACCAGATGGGTTCATTATCGGCACGGCTGTGACAAAATAGCGGTTTTGCCAGGAGCGTGGAGCACCCATGAAGGATCGCAATTTCGACGATATTGCCGAGAAGTTCTCGCGCAACATCTACGGCACGACTAAAGGTCAGCTACGTCAGGCGATTCTGTGGCAGGATCTTGATGCACTGTTGGCCCGGATGGGCAACCAGCCATTGCGTGTGCTGGATGCTGGCGGTGGGGAAGGCCAGACGGCGATTCGCATGGCGCAGTTGGGTCATCACGTCACGCTCTGTGATGTGTCGAAAGCGATGATCACACGTGCCCAGGCGGCGGCAGAAGAGAAAGGTGTGAGCGGTAACATGCATTTTATACAATGCGCCGTTCAGGACGTTGCTCAGCATTTGGAATCGCCAGTTGATCTGATATTGTTCCATGCTGTGCTGGAATGGGTCGCAGAACCGGTTCTTGTATTGCAAATATTGTGGTCGGTGTTGCGCCCCGGCGGCGCGTTGTCATTAATGTTTTACAATGCCGACGGCTTGCTGATGCACAACATGGTGGCAGGAAATTTTGACTATGTGAAAGTCGGTATGCCGAAGCGCAAAAAACGTACCCTTTCCCCGGATTTTCCGCGTGCTCCTGCGGATGTTTATGGCTGGCTCGAACAGATTGGCTGGCAGATAACGGGCAAAACGGGTGTGCGCGTGTTTCACGATTATCTGCGCGAAAAACACCAGCAGCATGACTGCTTTGACGCGTTACTTGAACTGGAAACACGCTATTGCCGCCAGGAACCCTATATTAGCCTTGGCCGCTATATTCACGTGACCGCGCTTAAGCCGCAAATCGATGAAAGGACAAACGATGAGTGAATTTTCCCAGACAGTCCCCGAACTGGTTGCCTGGGCCAGGAAAAATGATTTCTCCATCTCGCTGCCGGTCGACAGGCTCTCTTTTTTGCTGGCCATCGCCACGCTCAATGGTGAGCGTCTGGATGGGGAAATGAACGAAGGTGAACTGGTCGATGCCTTTCGCCATGTGAGCGATGCGTTCGAGCAAACCAGTGAAACCATTACTCAGCGCGCGAATAACGCCATAAACGACCTGGTGCGCCAGCGTTTGTTAAATCGCTTTACCAGTGAGCTGGTGGAGGGCAATGCCATCTACCGTCTGACGCCGCTGGGCATTGGCATTACTGATTACTACATTCGCCAGCGCGAGTTCTCCACGCTGCGTCTTTCTATGCAGCTTTCCATTGTGGCCAGCGAGTTAAAACGCGCCGCAGATGCGGCACAGGAAGGCGGAGACGAATTTCACTGGCATCGCAATGTTTACGCGCCGCTGAAATACTCAGTCGCGGAGATTTTTGACAGCATCGATCTGACTCAGCGCCTGATGGATGAACAGCAGCAACAGGTCAAAGATGATATTGCACAACTGCTGAATAAAGACTGGCGCGCGGCCATCTCCAGTTGTGAATTGCTGCTGTCTGAAACCTCCGGTACGTTACGCGAACTGCAGGATACGCTCGATGCCGCCGGGGATAAATTGCAGACCAACCTGTTGAGCATTCAGGATGCGACCCTTGGACGCGATGATCTCGAGTTCCTCGATCAACTGGTCTTCAACCTGCAAAGTAAGCTGGATCGTATTGTGAGCTGGGGCCAGCAGGCCATCGATCTGTGGATTGGTTACGATCGCCACGTACACAAATTTATCCGTACCGCTATCGATATGGATAAGAACCGCGTCTTTGCCCAGCGTTTGCGTCAGTCGGTACAATCCTATTTCGATGCGCCGTGGGCGTTAACCTACGCCAGCGCCGACAGGCTGCTGGACATGCGCGATGAAGAGATGGCGCTGCGTGATGAAGAAGTCACAGGTGAGTTGCCGCCGGATCTGGAGTACGAAGAGTTTAACGAAATTCGCGAACAGCTGGCGGCGCTTATTGAGCAGCAACTGGCAATTTATAAGACCAAAAGCGTGCCGCTGGATCTCGGCCTGGTGGCGCGCGAGTATCTGGCGCAATATCCGCGTGTTCGTCATTTCGACATCGCGCGCATCGTGGTTGATCAGGCGGTACGTCTTGGCGTAGCGCAAGCAGATTTCACCGGACTGCCGCCGAAGTGGCAGCCGATTAATGATTACGGAGCCAAGGTACAGGCGCATGTCATCGACAAATATTGAACAAGTGATGCCGGTTAAACTGGCACAGGCGTTGGCTAACTCTCTGTTTCCGGCACTGGACAGCGCATTGCGCTCAGGGCGACATATCGGCCTCGACGAGCTGGACAATCACGCTTTTTTAATGGATTTCCAGGAGTATCTGGAAGAGTTTTACGCGCGCTACAACGTTGAGCTGATCCGCGCACCGGAAGGTTTTTTCTATCTACGCCCGCGCTCCACCACGCTTATCCCGCGCTCGGTGCTTTCCGAGCTGGATATGATGGTGGGTAAAATTCTTTGCTATCTCTATCTCAGCCCGGAGCGTCTGGCAAATGAAGGGATCTTCACCCAGCAGGAGCTTTACGACGAGCTGTTGTCGCTGGCGGATGAAGCGAAGCTGCTGAAGCTGGTGAATAACCGTTCTACCGGTTCCGATCTTGACCGACAAAAGCTGCAGGAAAAGGTACGCTCTTCGCTGAACCGCCTGCGCCGTCTCGGCATGATCTGGTTTATGGGTAACGACAGCAGCAAGTTCCGTATCACGGAGTCCGTGTTCCGCTTTGGCGCAGATGTGCGCTCGGGCGATGATGCGCGTGAAGCGCAGCTGCGCATGATCCGCGACGGTGAAGCGATGCCTGTCGAAAACCATCTGCAGCTCAATGATGAGCCTGAAGATAATCAGCCGGATAGCTCGGAGGAAGAGTAATGATTGATCGCGGTAAATTTCGTTCGCTGACGCTGATTAACTGGAACGGCTTTTTTGCCCGTACGTTTGACCTGGATGAGCTGGTGACAACGCTCTCCGGGGGCAACGGCGCCGGCAAATCGACCACAATGGCCGCTTTTGTTACGGCATTGATTCCGGATTTGACGCTGCTGCACTTCCGTAACACCACCGAAGCGGGCGCGACCTCGGGTTCGCGTGATAAAGGCCTGCACGGTAAATTGAAAGCCGGTGTCTGTTACTCGGTGCTGGATGTGATCAACTCCCGCCATCAGCGCGTGCTGGTGGGGGTGCGTTTGCAACAGGTCGCCGGTCGCGACCGCAAAGTGGATATCAAACCGTTTGCGATTCAGGGCTTGCCTACCTCGATGCTGCCAACGCAGCTGTTGACGGAAACGCTGAATGAGCGTCAGGCGCGCGTGCTTTCTCTGCAGGAAGTGAAAGACAAGCTGGATACGATGGAAGGGGTGCAGTTCAAGCAGTTCAACTCCATCACCGATTACCATGCGCTGATGTTTGACTTAGGGATTGTCGCGCGTCGTTTACGTTCGGCCTCGGATCGTAGCAAGTTCTATCGTCTGATTGAGGCTTCGCTGTACGGCGGGATCTCCAGCGCCATTACCCGTTCGCTGCGCGACTATTTGCTGCCGGAAAACAGCGGCGTGCGCAAAGCGTTCCAGGATATGGAAGCGGCACTGCGTGAAAACCGCATGACGTTGGAAGCGATTCGCGTGACTCAGTCGGATCGCGATCTGTTTAAGCATCTCATCAGCGAAGCCACCAACTATGTGGCGGCGGACTATATGCGCCACGCCAACGAACGGCGGGTGCATCTGGACAAAGCGCTCGAGTTTCGTCGCGATCTGTTTACCTCGCGCCAGCAACTGGCGGCAGAGCAATATAAGCATGTCGATATGGCGCGCGAACTCTCAGAGCATAGCGGTGCGGAAGGAGATCTGGAGGCCGACTATCAGGCCGCCAGCGATCACCTGAATCTGGTGCAAACCGCGCTGCGCCAGCAGGAAAAAATCGAGCGCTACGAAGCGGATCTCGACGAACTGCAAGTTCGCCTTGAAGAGCAGCATGAAGTGGTGGCCGAAGCCGCCGAGCGTCAGGAAGAGAACGAAGCCCGCGCGGAAGCCGCCGAGCTTGAAGTGGATGAGCTGAAAAGCCAGCTTGCCGATTACCAGCAAGCGCTGGATGTCCAGCAAACTCGCGCCATTCAGTACAACCAGGCGTTGCAGGCGTTACAGCGAGCAAGAGAGTTATGCAACCTGCCGGATTTGACGCCGGAAAGCGCCGACGAATGGCTGGAAACTTTCCAGGCGAAAGAGCAGGAAGCGACGGAAAAACTGCTGTCGCTGGATCAGAAATTAAGCGTGGCGCAAACCGCGCACAGCCAGTTCGAGCAGGCGTACCAACTGGTAGCTGCGATTAACGGCCCGCTGGCGCGTAACGAAGCCTGGGATGTGGCGCGTGAGCTGCTGCGGGAGGGCGTTAACCAGCGCCACCTGGCCGAGCAGGTACAGCCGCTGCGTATGCGTCTGAATGAGCTGGAACAGCGTCTGCGTGAGCAGCAGGATGCCGAGCGTTTGCTGGCTGAGTTCTGCAAGCGCCAGGGCAAACAGTATGACGCAGACGATCTTGAAGCGCTGCACCAGGAACTGGAAGCGCAAATCGCCGCACTCTCTGACAACGTTTCCGCCGCTGGTGAGCAGCGCATGGCGATGCGTCAGGAACTGGAACAATTACAGTCTCGTATTCAATCGCTGACCAAACGTGCGCCGATATGGCTGGCGGCGCAGAGCAATCTGACGCAACTGTGCGAGCAAAGCGGTGAGCAGTTCGAGTCCGGGCAGGACGTGACAGAGTATCTGCAACAACTGCTTGAGCGTGAGCGCGAAGCCATCGTTGAGCGCGATGAAGTGGGCGCGCGTAAACGTGCTGTCGATGATGAAATCGAACGTTTAAGCCAGCCTGGCGGTGCCGAAGATGGCCGTCTCAATGCGCTGGCGGAGCGTTTTGGCGGTGTACTGCTGTCGGAAATCTATGACGATGTCAGCATTGACGATGCGCCGTATTACTCCGCGCTATACGGGCCATCGCGTCATGCGATTGTGGTGCCGGATCTGTCGCAGGTCGCCGAAATGCTGGAAGGTCTGGAAGACTGCCCGGAAGATCTCTATCTGATCGAAGGGGACCCGCAATCCTTCGATGACAGCGTGTTTAGCGTTGATGAGCTGGAAAAAGCGGTGGTGGTGAAAATCGCCGATCGCCAGTGGCGTTATTCACGCTTCCCGACGCTGCCGCTGTTTGGCCGCGCGGCGCGCGAGAGCCGTATCGAAAGCCTGCATGCAGAGCGTGAAGCGCTGGCAGAGCGTTTTGCCACGCTCTCTTTTGATGTGCAGAAAACGCAGCGCCTGCATCAGGCATTCAGCCGCTTTATCGGTAGCCACCTGGCGGTAGCCTTTGAGGACGATCCGGAAGCGGAAATTCGCACTCTCAGCAGCCGCCGTGGCGAGCTGGAGCGCGCAATCAGTAACCATGAAAATGACAACCAGCAAAACCGCGTGCAGTTCGAACAGGCGAAAGAGGGCGTTGCCCAGCTTAACCGCTTGCTGCCGCGTATTAATCTGCTGGCTGACGATACCCTTGCCGATCGCGTGGATGAAATTCAGGAACGCCTGGACGAAGCACAGGAAGCGGCGCGGTTTATTCAGCAGTTTGGCAATCAACTGGCGAAACTCGAACCGGTTGTATCCGTACTGCAAAGCGATCCGGAACAGTTTGAGCAGTTAAAGGCAGATTATGCCACCTCGCAGCAGGTGCAGCGTGATGCCCGCCAACAAGCGTTCGCCCTGGCGGAAGTGGTACAGCGCCGTGCGCACTTCAGCTACTCCGATGCCGCTGAAATGTTTAACGGTAATAACGATCTCAACGAAAAACTGCGCCAGCGCCTGGAACAGGCAGAAGCGGAGCGTACCAAAGCGCGTGAAGCGATGCGTAGCCATGCCGCGCAATACAGCCAGTACAACCAGGTACTGGCTTCGCTGAAGAGTTCGTTCGATACCAAAAAAGAGCTGCTCAACGATCTGCAAAAAGAGTTGCAGGATATTGGCGTTCGCGCCGACAGTGGAGCAGAAGAACGGGCGCGTATCCGTCGTGACGAGCTGCATGCACAGCTCTCCGGTAACCGCGCACGCCGTAACCAGCTGGAAAAAGCCATCACCTTCTGCGAAGCGGAGATGGATAACCTGACGCGTAAATTGCGCCGTCTGGAACGCGATTACCATGAAATGCGTGAACAGGTGGTTACCGCGAAAGCAGGATGGTGCGCGGTGATGCGCATGGTGAAAGACAGCGGTGTTGAACGCCGTCTGCACCGCCGCGAGCTGGCCTACCTTTCTGCCGATGAATTACGCTCGATGTCGGATAAGGCGCTCGGTGCTCTGCGTCCGGCAGTTGCGGATAACGAACATTTACGCGATGTGCTGCGTCTTTCCGAGGATCCGAAACGACCGGAGCGCAAGATCCAGTTCTTTGTCGCGGTGTATCAGCATCTGCGTGAGCGTATCCGCCAGGATATTATTCGTACTGATGATCCGGTTGAAGCCATCGAACAGATGGAGATCGAGCTTAGCCGCCTGACGGAAGAGCTGACGTCCCGTGAACAGAAGCTGGCGATCAGCTCGCGCAGCGTGGCGAACATTATTCGCAAAACCATTCAGCGCGAGCAGAACCGTATACGTATGCTGAACCAGGGGCTGCAAAGTGTCTCCTTCGGCCAGGTGAATAGCGTGCGTCTGAATGTGAATGTGCGGGAAACCCATGCCACATTGTTGACGGTGCTTTCTGAGCAGCACGAGCAGCATCAGGATCTGTTTAACAGCAGCCGCCTGACCTTCTCGGAAGCACTGGCGAAACTTTATCAGCGTCTGAATCCGCAAATCGATATGGGTCAGCGTACACCGCAAACCATCGGCGAAGAGTTGCTGGACTACCGCAACTATCTTGAGATGGAAGTAGAAGTTAACCGTGGTTCCGACGGCTGGCTGCGCGCGGAATCTGGTGCGTTGTCGACCGGTGAAGCGATTGGTACCGGGATGTCGATTCTGGTAATGGTGGTGCAGAGTTGGGAAGATGAAGCGCGTCGCCTGCGCGGTAAAGACATCTCTCCGTGCCGCTTGCTGTTCCTTGATGAAGCCGCACGTCTGGACGCCCGCTCTATCGCAACACTGTTTGAGCTGTGCGAACGTCTGGAAATGCAGCTCATTATCGCGGCACCGGAAAATATCAGCCCGGAAAAAGGCACCACCTACAAGCTGGTGCGTAAAGTCGTGCAAAATCATGAGCATGTGCACGTTGTCGGTCTGCGCGGTTTTGCCGCTCAGCTTCCGGAAACGCTTCCTGGCACGGCGAATGCGTCGTAAGAAAGTAACATGCGAAAGGGCGACAGTAATGTCGCCCTTTTTGTTTGCCGAAAGCTATTGCCAGCCCGCGTTTAATCTTTAAACTTCTTTACATTAGGGAAGGCAAATGCTTTTTTGTCTTTATATACTGAGAGAAAGGTGACGAATTTGTCACGAGCAATGTAAGAGAAACAGGGGGCAAGGGATGTTGCTTAAGAAGTCGTATGGTCGTCGAATGTCGGCGCTGAGTTTATGCCTGGCATTCGCATTCGCTCCACTGTTTAGTGTGCAGGCCGATGAGCCTGAAATCGTGCCGGTGGATAGCTCGGCGACGCCGGGTGAGCAGCCAACCGTGCTGCCGCAGCCGCAGGAACAATCGCCTGCGACGGCGATGTTGATCGGCGTGAAACCTTTCCCTTCTGGCGTTTCCGTTGCTGATGTGCGCGCACAGCTTCAGTCGCAATTGCCAGCCAACTGGACGCCGGTCTATATGGATCAGCTCGCTGCGTTATACGCCGCGCGCGGGCAAAAACCGATGTGGGATAACCGCGAGGCGGTGCAGGCGTTTCAGCAGCAACTGGCAGAAGTAGCGATTGCAGGGTTTCAGCCACAATTTACTAACTGGGTTGAATTACTCACCGATCCCGCGGTTTCCGGCATGGCGCGCGATGTTGTGCTGTCTGATGCGATGCTGGGATATTTGCACTTTGTCTCGGGGATCCAGTCGAAGGGCCAGCGCTGGCTCTATAGCGACAAACCTTATGCACTCACAACGCCTGCCATTTCGGTCATTAACCAGTGGCAACTGGCGCTGGACAATGGATCTCTGCCTGGTTTTATCGATCATCTTGCACCACATCACCCGCAGTATGCTGCTATGCACCAGTCACTATTGGCGCTGGTGGGCGATGCTCGTCCGTGGCCGCAAATCACCAGCACGGTGACGTTGCGTCCGGGGCAGTGGAGCAATGATATTCTGGCACTGCGTGAGATCCTGCAGCGCACCGGTATGCTGGAGGGGGGATCAAATATCGCCTTACCGGGTGATAACGTCGCCGTTAGCCCTTCGGCTCAGCACGTGAAAAAAGCGCAGCCGACGCGCGCGGCATATGACCGCCAACTGGTGGAAGCGGTCAAACGTTTCCAGGCATGGCAAGGGTTGCATGCGGATGGCGTGATTGGCCAGGGGACGCGCGACTGGCTGAACGTAAGTCCGTCGCAGCGCGCCGGGTTACTGGCGCTGAATATCCAGCGCTTGCGTTTGCTGCCGGGTACGCTTTCGACCGGCATCATGGTCAACATTCCTGAATATTCGCTGGTTTATTACCTCAACGGTAACCAGGTGCTGGCATCACGGGTGATCGTGGGCCGTCCGGACCGCAAAACGCCGATGATGAGCAGCGCGCTGAACAACGTGGTGGTTAACCCGCCGTGGAACGTGCCGCCAACGCTGGCGCGTAAGGATATTCTACCGAAGGTATGGAACGATCCGGCTTATCTTGAGCGCCACGGTTATACCGTATTGCGAGGATGGAACAGCAAGGAAGCGATCGACCCGTCCATGGTTGACTGGGCGACCATCACGCCTGCGAACTTACCATTCCGTTTCCAGCAGGCTCCTGGTGCTCAGAATTCGCTGGGACGCTATAAGTTCAATATGCCGAGCTCGGATGCTATCTATTTGCATGATACGCCGAACCATAATCTGTTCCAGAAAGAGGCGCGGGCATTGAGCTCTGGCTGCGTGCGTGTCAATAAAGCCTCTGAGCTCGCTAATATGCTGTTGCAGGATGCGGGATGGAACGATACGCGGATTTCTGATGCGCTAAAACAGGGAGATACGCGTTATGTCAATATTCGTCATGATATCCCGGTCAATCTCTATTACCTGACCGCCTTTGTCGGGGCTGACGGGCGGACGCAGTATCGTACAGATATTTACAATTATGATCTGACGGCGCGATCGGGTGCACAAATCTTGTCGAAAGCAGAACAATTAATCAGATAAATGAAGCAGTTTCAGTCAGCGTGTTGTCGTAATAACTGGTAGAAAATGGGCTCTGGAGGCTACAGAGCCCGTATTTACTGGGATGAGGCAGCCTTGACGTGGCGTTTGTTGCCCGGTAAGGTGCCTCTCGTGCGCTATACGAGTGCATAAATTTTGTTCAACATTGCTTATCTGTAGAATTTATTATCATGGATAAATTTGACGCTAATCGCCGCAAACTGCTGGCGTTGGGTGGGGTCGCACTCGGTGCTGCCATCTTACCAACACCGGCTTTTGCCACCCTTTCCACGCCGCGCCCGCGTATTTTGACGCTGAATAATCTGAATACCGGTGAATCTATTAAAGCTGAGTTTTTCGATGGCAGGGGCTATATTCAGGATGAATTAGCAAAACTTAATCATTTTTTCCGTGATTACCGCGCGAATAAAATCAAAACCATCGACCCTCGTTTGTTCGACCATCTTTTCCGTTTGCAAGGGCTGCTGGGAACACGCAAGCCAGTGCAACTGATCTCCGGTTACCGTTCTGTTGATACCAACAATGAACTACGCGCACACAGCCGCGGTGTGGCGAAACAGAGTTATCACACCAAAGGTCAGGCCATGGATTTCCATATTGAAGGGATTTCGCTGAGTAATATTCGCAAAGCCGCGTTATCTCTGCGCGCGGGTGGTGTAGGATACTACCCCAGCAGCAACTTTGTGCATATTGATACCGGGCCGGTAAGGCACTGGTAAAACTCAGGCTGAGCTACAGGAGCAGTATGAACTATCGTATTATTCCGGTTACCGCGTTCTCCCAGAATTGTTCGCTTATCTGGTGTGAGCAGACCCAACTTGCCGCCGTGGTCGATCCCGGCGGTGACGCCGAACGGATTATTCAGGAAGTGGACGCTTCAGGCGTGACGCTGACGCAGATCCTGCTTACGCATGGTCACCTTGATCATGTTGGTGCCGCAGCCGAACTGGCGCAGCATTATGGTGTGCCGATTATCGGCCCGGAAAAAGAAGATGAGTTCTGGCTGCAAGGCCTGCCGGCACAAAGCCGGATGTTTGGCCTGGAGGAGTGCCAGCCGCTGACGCCCGATCGTTGGTTAAATGAAGGCGACAGCGTAACGGTGGGTAAAATAACGCTGCAGGTATTGCACTGTCCTGGTCATACGCCGGGGCACATTGTGTTCTTTGATGCACAATCTCGTTTGCTGATTTCCGGCGATGTGATTTTTAAAGGCGGCGTAGGGCGCAGCGATTTCCCGAAGGGCAACCATGGGCAATTGATTGATTCCATCAAGCGCAAATTGTTGCCGCTGGGTGATGATGTTACTTTCCTTCCCGGACATGGTCCGATGTCTACGCTGGGAAATGAGCGGTTGCACAATCCGTTCCTGCAAGATGAATTACCGGTCTGGTAAATAAAAAAGGGTCGCTTCGGCGACCCTTTTTGTTGCTGCTGTAACTTACAGTACGGCAACGATAGCTTCGCACAGCGGCGACATATTATCCGGCGTCATGCCCGCGACGTTAATGCGCCCTGAAGCAACCGCGTAGATACCAAACTCTTCACGCAAGCGCAGCACCTGCTCTTTGCTCAGGCCGCTGAACGAGAACATACCGTTCTGTCTGGTAATAAAGCTGAAATCGCGGTTAGCCCCTTTCTCCTGCAAGGTATTAACAAACAGCAGGCGCATACGCTGAATGCGCTGGCGCATGTCTGTTAACTCTTGCTCCCAAATGGCACGCAGAGCCTCGTTACTGAGAATGGTTGCAACCACGGAAGCGCCGTGTGCTGGCGGGTTAGAGTAGTTGGCACGGATAACAGCTTTCATCTGGCTGAATGCGCGATCGGCGCTTTCCGCGTCTGCGCTCACCAATGTGCAGGCACCGACGCGTTCATTGTACAGACCAAAGTTTTTCGAGAACGAACTGGCAACCAGCAGCTCTTTATGCAGCGCAGCAAATGCGCGTAATCCTTCAGCATCTTCTTCGAGGCCGCGAGCAAAGCCCTGATAAGCGAAGTCGAACAGTGGCAGCCAGCCTTTTTCAACGGACAGCTTCGCCAGTGTTTCCCACTGTTCCAGCGTTGGATCGATACCAGTCGGGTTATGGCAGCAACCGTGGAACAGCACCACATCGCCTGCCTGGGCATTGTTCAGGCTTGCCAGTAGACCCTCGAAGTCCAGCGCATGATTTTGCGCGTCGTAATAAGCGTATTCACACACTTCCAACCCGGCGGAGTTAAATACGCCTTTGTGGTTCGGCCAGCTCGGGTTGCTCACCCAGACACGTTTTGCGGAGGTGTTTTTAGCGAGAAAATCTGCCGCCACACGCAGGCCACCCGTACCGCCAGGCGTTTGCGCGGTGCGCGCACGTTTGTCATTGATAATCGCGCTGCCTTTGCCGAACAGCAGTTCCTGCGTGCAACGGCCAAACTCAGGAATACCGTCGATACCGAGGTAGTTCTTGGTGGTTTCATTTTCCAGCAGATAAAGCTCGGCTTTTTTAACGCTGGTCAGCACCGGGGTCTTGCCGGTTTCATCTTTATAGACACCGATGCCTAAGTTGATTTTATTGGGGCGTTCATCGGCGCGAAACAGATCGGCCAGACCCAGAATAGGGTCGGCAGGTGCGGCGGTTATATTCTCAAACATGACGAGGTTCCATTTTGATGACAGAAGGGAGATCCGCTATCAGGTTAACGGCTGACACAGGAATTGCCAACCGTTTGCGATAAAAAGCGCGATGCTTTTCAAAACTCATCGTAATTTATCTTACAGGCATAAAAAAACAGGGCCAAAGGCCCTGTTTAATATGCATATAACAGTCGAGGGTGACTGATTAGAACTGGTAAACGATACCTACTGCTACGGTGTCGTCAGAACCTACGCCCAGTTTGTTGTCTTTATCAATCTGGTTGATGATGTAGTCAACATAGGTGGACATGTTTTTGTTGAAGTAGTAGGTAGCACCAACTTCAACATAGTTGATGTAATCTTCGCTACCGATACCTTCAACATCTTTCGCTTTAGATTTGTAATAAGCGATGGACGGACGCAGACCGAAGTCGAACTGGTACTGTGCAACGACGGAGAAGTCCTGAGTTTTGTTCAGGTAACCGTTAGAAGCAGAAGTGTCACCAGGCAGAGTTGTTTTCAGACGGGTCGCGTTGCGAGTTTCACCGTACAGTGCCGCCAGGTAGATGTTGTTAGCATCGTATTTGATACCGGTTGCCCACTGCTCAGCTTTATCGCCTGTTGTACCGTAAGTTGTCAGGGCCTGTTGAGTATTGGTACGATCCGCTGCGCCGTAAGCACCAACGATACCAAAGCCTTCAAAGTCATAGCTTACAGAAGTCGCCCAGCCGTCGCCGTTCGAACGAGTAATGTCACTCGCGTCATCAGTGATTTTTGTAGCGCGCTCGTTTTTACCCAGGTACTGAACGCCGAAGTTCAGACCATCAACCAAGCCGAAGAAGTTGTGGTTACGGTAAGTCGCCAGACCACCGTTACGGCCAGAGAAGAAGTTATCGCTGTTTCCGGTATCACCACCGAATTCTGGCAGCATATCGGTTACGCCGATTGCGTCGTATACCAGACCGTAGTTACGACCGTAGTCGAAAGAACCGAAATCGCCGAATTTCAGACCAGCAAATGCCAGACGAGTTTTGTTACCGCTTTGAGCATCGGTACCACCTTCAGAGTTGTTACCCTGGAAGTTGTACTCCCACTGGCCGTAACCGGTCAGTTGGTCGTTGATTTTGGTTTCGCCTTTAAAACCCAGGCGTGCATAAGTCTGGTCGCCATTACCAGCGTAGCTGTTAGCACCGTTGTCTTTAGAGAAGTAGTGCAGACCTACAGCTTTACCGTAGATGTCTACTTTGTTGCCGTCTTTGTTGTAGATTTCTGCAGCGTTAGCTGCACCGGCTGCCAGCAGAGCAGGGATAACCACTGCCAGAATATTGCGCTTCATCATTATTTATTACCCTCATTGGTTTTTTTGAACACCTGCCACTGCCGCCAATAAATTCCGTCAAAAAAAATTTACGGAACTATTGATGAGAGTTTGGTGTCTTTCTGTGTCTGAAAGGCATCTTTCCAAACATAACAACGTTTCGCTACCCTGAAAGTGCTACAACTGTCTTAAAGCAGTAACAAAAAGAAATATTGTGTAAGATTTTGTGTATTTTGAGGAACTTTGTGAACCATCTCAAAGTTCAGCATCGGGTGCTGGTTTAATGAGCGATATCATTGCTATTTATATGAATTACTTATATTTAATTAAGCTAAAGGCTTTTCTTATCCGCGAAACGCGCGTGTCGTGTTTTTTCTTATAACGGCATTTAGCCATCCAGATTGCTGTGCGTATTTTAACCAAAAGTGCTAATTAACAGGCTGACATATTCCGCAATAAACGGTTTGGGGGATTTATGTACAGAAGTTTTTCAGGTGTAAGAAAGCGCAAAGAAGGGTAAAAAACGCGGCGGGGATTGGTGGATACACTCGTGAACTGTTAATAAAAGTTGACGGGCGTCACATAAATGAACAAGGCCAGCGATAACGCTGGCCTTGAGAACATTAGAATGTTGCGGAGCGCGGAGTTCGCGGGAAAGGGATCACATCACGCACGTTCTGTACGCCGGTTACATAAGCTATCAGGCGTTCAAAACCCAGACCGAAGCCGGAGTGCGGTACAGTGCCGTAACGGCGCAGATCGCGATACCACCAGTAATCTTCTTTATTCAGTCCCATTTCTGCCATACGGGCATCCAGGACATCAAGACGCTCTTCACGCTGCGAACCGCCGATGATTTCACCGATACCCGGCGCGAGCACATCCATCGCCGCCACGGTTTTACCATCTTCGTTAAGACGCATATAGAACGCTTTAATATCTTTCGGGTAGTTTTTCACCACCACCGGTGCTTTGAAGTGTTTCTCGGCCAGGTAACGTTCATGTTCAGAAGCCAGGTCAACGCCCCAGTACACCGGGTTCTCGAACTTCTCACCGCATTTTTCGAGAATGGCGACCGCATCGGTGTAATCAACCTGAGCGAAATCTGCCGCGATGAAACGCTCCAGACGGCCAATCGCGTCTTTGTCCACGCGCTCTTCAAAGAATTTCAGGTCGTCCAGACGCTCTTCCAGCACCGCTTTAAAGGCGTATTTCAGCATCGCTTCAGCCAGACGGGCGTTATCGTCGAGATCGGCGAAAGCGATTTCTGGTTCCAGCATCCAGAATTCAGCCAGGTGACGGCTGGTGTTGGAGTTCTCCGCGCGGAACGTCGGGCCGAAGGTATAAACCTTGGACAGGGCACAGGCATAGGTTTCCGCATTCAACTGGCCGGAAACGGTCAGGAAAGCTTCTTTACCAAAGAAATCTTTATCAAAATCGACTTTGCCTTCCGCAGTACGCGGCAGGTTTTCCATATCCAGCGTGGAGACACGGAACATTTCGCCTGCGCCTTCGGTATCCGACGCGGTAATAAGCGGCGCAGATACCCAGAAGAAACCTTGTTCGTCGAAGAAACGATGCAGCGCCTGCGCCAGCGTGTGGCGAACGCGCGCAACCGCGCCAATCAGGTTAGTGCGCGGGCGCAGGTGAGCAACTTCACGCAGATATTCGATACTGTGGCGCTTTGCCGCCATCGGGTAGGTATCCGGATCTTCAACCCAGCCGGTGACGTCGACAGAGGTCGCCTGAATTTCCAGACTCTGGCCTTCGCCCGGTGACGCCACGACTTTGCCGGTGACGATAACGGAGCAACCGGTGGTCAGACGCAGCACTTCGTCATGGTAATTGGGCAGAGAATTATTAATAACGGCCTGTACAGGATTAAAGCAGGAGCCGTCATAAACGGCGAGGAAGGAGATACCAGCTTTAGAATCTCGGCGGGTGCGTACCCATCCGCGTACGGTGACTTCACTGTCAACGGCCACGCGGCTATGGAATACGTCGGCTACAGGCACAACGCTCATAATATTCTCTCTGTTAATAGTCGGAAAAAATAAACACTTGTCCGCCCGATTAGGGGGGATATCTATGTTACCTGGCGTACGCCATCAGACAAGCAGAATTCGCAGGAACAATTAATAAATTATTGGCAAAAAAGAAGGGAGCTCCCAGGCTCCCAGCTATTAACTGGCTTTTTTGACCTGCGGCAGGTCAAACGCTTCGCGTAAGGCGCGAACAAACGCCTTGTCATGGCAGATAGTTTTCCCGGGGCTGTCGGATAATTTTGCTACCGGTTTTCCGTTGCACTCAACGAGCTTAATAACAATATTCAGCGGTTTTACGCCGGGAATATCACATGTCAGGCGCGTTCCGATACCAAAGCCCAGCTTGACGCGATCGGCAAAATGGCAATAGAGATCCAGCGCTTTGTTCAGATCGAGATTATCCGAGAATATTAGCGTCTTCGACAGAGGATCGATGCCGAGTTTTTCATAGTGGGAAATCGCTTTTTCGCCCCATTCCACCGGATCGCCAGAATCATGGCGCAGACCCTGGTAACGGGTTGCGAATTCCGGACCGAAGTCACGTAAAAACGCATCCATCGTAATGCAGTCTGTTAACGCAATCCCCAGTTGGTTTGGATACTCCTCAAGCCAGGCCGCGAGTGCCGCGCGCTGGCTGGTGGCCAAATCGGGGCTGATCTGTTGGTGTGCCTGGAACCACTCATGCGCCTGGGTGCCCATGGGGGTCAGCGACAGCCGGCGGGCCAGGTCATAATTACTGGTGCCAATAAACCAGGGTTCTTGTTGCAACCGTTCGACTATCGCTTGTTGCACATCGCGGGAGAAACGGCGGCGCGTACCGAAATCCATCAGACGGAAACCGGACATATCTACCTGCGCGGTGCGCGCAGCGAAATCCGCCAGTTTCTCTTCCAGATGCAGCAGAGCCTGCTGCACGCCAGTCTGTGGCGAACGGCAGCGGTGAACCACTTCACTGATCACTGCCAGCAGCGGTACTTCCCACATGATCACTTCGCGCCACGGGCCGGAAAGGCTGATATGCAGCTTGCCGTTGTCGTTAGTAATCGTGACCTGGCGCGGGTCATAACGAAAATGACGTAGCCAGTTAAGGTAATCAGGCTGAAAGAAGGGGAGGCCGGACAGCCACAGATACTCGTCATCGTGCAGACGCAACGATTGCATCGCGTCGACCTGTTCGCGAATCGCATCTGCGTAGATACCGAGCAGGTCATCGCCGCGACAGCGGAATTCAGCCGACACATGCACGTCATAATAGTGGTGAAACACCGCTTGCTGCATGTGCAGCTTGTAAGCGTCGGTATCCAGCAGCGTTTGCAGACCTGAGAAAGCGAGTTGAGTCATGGTGCGCAGTAGCATCCTCTTACAGGAGCGTTTAGTACAATAAACAAAGCAGAATGTCGCTGGAGTATACCTTGTTTACCTGGTTATTGAACCCTGATCACACCATAAGGCGTTGAATGGGTCGATGGCATTTCGTGCCGACTGTTATAAAAATGTAGCAGACAGAGCTTTTCCCTCTGAAAAGATGAAGATTCTGCGTGGCGCGTTTGCGGCAACCGGAATAGACTGGAGTCGTAACCAACAGAAGATGCTAAAGGTTTTTTATGACACAACAGCCACAAGCCAAATACCGTCACGACTACCGTGCGCCGGACTACCTGATTAGCGATATTGACTTGACCTTTGACCTTGACGCCGCCAAAACCGTCGTCACTGCGCTGAGCAAAGTGTCACGCCATAGCGCCTCTGCTGTGCCGCTGCGCCTGGATGGCGGCGAGCTGACCCTGATTTCCATTCATGTAAATGATGAGCCCTGGACCAACTATAAAGAAGAAGGCTCCCAACTGGTGATCGATGGTTTGCCAGAGCGTTTTACCTTGCGCATTGTGAATGAAATAAGCCCGGCCGCGAATACCGCGCTCGAAGGGCTGTACCAGTCCGGTGAAGCGCTGTGTACGCAGTGTGAAGCGGAAGGCTTCCGCCATATTACCTGGTACCTGGACCGCCCGGATGTGCTGGCGCGTTTTACCACCAAGCTGATTGCCGATAAAACCCGCTATCCGTTCCTGCTCTCTAACGGCAACCGCGTTGATCAGGGCGAACTGAAGAATGGTCGTCACTGGGTACAGTGGCAGGATCCGTTCCCGAAACCCTGCTATCTGTTTGCGCTGGTCGCCGGAGATTTCGACGTGCTGCGCGACACATTCACCACCCGTTCCGGGCGTGAAGTGGCGCTGGAGCTATATGTCGATCGCGGCAACCTCGATCGTGCACCGTGGGCGATGACCTCGCTGAAAAATTCTATGAAGTGGGACGAACAGCGTTTCGGCCTCGAATACGATCTCGACATCTATATGATTGTCGCTGTCGACTTCTTCAATATGGGTGCCATGGAAAACAAAGGGTTGAACATCTTCAACTCGAAATACGTGCTTGCCCGCACCGATACCGCTACCGATAAAGATTACCTTGATATCGAGCGCGTCATTGGTCACGAATACTTCCATAACTGGACCGGTAACCGCGTAACCTGCCGTGACTGGTTCCAGCTCAGCCTGAAAGAGGGCCTGACGGTGTTCCGCGATCAGGAGTTCAGCTCTGACCTGGGCTCCCGTGCGGTAAACCGCATTAATAATGTGCGCACCATGCGTGGTCTGCAGTTCGCCGAAGACGCCAGCCCGATGGCGCACCCGATCCGCCCGGATAAAGTTATTGAAATGAATAACTTCTATACCCTGACGGTGTATGAAAAGGGCGCGGAAGTTATTCGCATGATGCATACGCTGCTTGGCGAAGAGAATTTCCAGAAAGGGATGCAGCTCTATTTTGAGCGTCATGACGGTAGCGCGGCGACCTGCGACGATTTCGTGCAGGCCATGGAGGATGCGTCAAACATCGATCTGTCGCATTTCCGCCGCTGGTACAGCCAGGCCGGTACGCCAGTGGTGACGGTGCACGATGATTACAACCCGAACACTGAGCAATACACGTTGACCATCAGCCAGCGCACACCACCGACCGCCGAACAGCAAGACAAACTGCCGCTGCATATCCCGTTCGATATCGAACTTTACGATAACGAAGGTAAAGTGATCCCGTTGCAGAAAGACGGGCACCCGGTACATAACGTCCTGAACGTCACTCAGGCGGAACAGACCTTTATCTTTGATAACGTCTATTTCCAGCCGGTGCCGTCGCTGCTGCGTGAATTCTCTGCGCCGGTGAAGCTGGAATATAAATGGAGCGATCAGCAGCTGACCTTCCTGATGCGCCACGCCAGTAACGATTTCTCCCGCTGGGATGCGGCGCAAAGCCTGCTGGCTACACACATTAAACTGAACGTTGCGCGCCATCAGCAGGGCCAGGCGCTGTCGCTGCCACTGCATGTCGCGGATGCGTTTCGCGCGATCCTGCTGGACGAGACGATTGATCCTGCGCTTGCCGCAGAGATCCTGACGCTGCCGTCGGCAAATGAGATCGCCGAACTGTTTGAAACCATCGATCCTGTGGCCATCGCGGCGGTACGCGAAGCGCTGACGCGCACGCTTGCCACCGAACTTGCGGATGAGTGTCTGGCGGTGTACAACGCGCACAAACTCGATAGCTACCGCGTTGAACATGCGGATATCGGCAAACGCTCTTTGCGTAACACGTGCTTACGTTACCTGGCGTTTGGCGATGCGCAACTGGCAGACAAACTGGTGAGCCAGCAGTATCACGACGCAGATAATATGACGGATGCGCTGGCGGCGCTTTCGGCGGCGGTTGCCGCGCAACTGCCGTGCCGCGATGCGCTGATGCAGGAGTACGATGACAAATGGCATCACGACGGTCTGGTGATGGATAAATGGTTTATTCTGCAGGCCACCAGCCCGGCGAAAGATGTGCTGCAAACGGTGCGCAGCCTGTTGAAACACCGCTCGTTCACCCTCAGCAACCCGAACCGCATCCGCTCGCTGATTGGCGCTTTCGCCAGCAGCAACCTGGCAGCGTTCCATGCGCTGGATGGTAGCGGCTATCAGTTCCTGGCGGAAATGCTAACCGAGCTGAACAGCCGTAACCCGCAAGTGGCATCGCGTCTGATTGAGCCGCTGATCCGCCTGAAACGCTATGACGCTAAACGTCAGGCGATGATGCGTGCGGCGCTGGAGCAGTTAAAAGCGTTGCCGAACCTTTCCGGCGATCTGTACGAGAAAGTCAGCAAAGCGCTGGCGTAATAAAAATGCCGCCTTCACCGAAGGCGGCACTGTTTTCCCCGCAAAGGGCGCGCCGAAACCGTTATAAAGCCGCGTATACCAGTCCGTGATTTACCCCCGCCCACCTGGCTGAATTCAAACCGGTTGACGACTGCGCCGACAGAGCGTGGTTTTCAGTAAGCAATAAACCTTAACGGGCGCGACCTGTGCTGGTGACTACAGAACATTAAGCGTGACGAGTTTTTGGTAACGGAACGGTTTCCGACTCGCTGCGTTTCATCACCCGATTCAACACTTCCGCTTCCAGTTCTGCCAGTCTCACCGAACCCAGGCGGCGCGGATGCGGCAAATCGATGGCCAGGTCCAGCCCGATTTTTCCCTCTTCTATTAACAGGACGCGATCCGCCATCGCCACCGCTTCGCTGACATCATGCGTCACCAGTACCACGGTGAAACCGTGTGTCTGCCACAGCTCCATAATCAGTGCCTGCATCTCCAGACGGGTTAACGCATCCAGCGCACCCAGGGGTTCGTCGAGCAGCAGCAAACCCGGTTGATGTACCAGCGCCCGCGCCAGCGCGACCCGCTGTTTCTGCCCGCCGGACAACGCTGCTGGCCACTCGCTGGCTCGCTGTTCCAGCCCGACCGCGCGTAACGCATCCTGTGCGGCTTCCCGCCAGCGGCCTTTCAACCCTAAACCAACATTATCTATCACAGACTTCCATGGCAGCAGCCGGGCATCCTGAAACATCATCCGCGTGTCATTTTGAATATTCGCCAGCGGTGTATTGCCCGCTAACAGCTCTCCGGCATTGGCGGTTTCCAGCCCGGCCAGCAGGCGCAGCAATGTGCTTTTGCCTCCGCCGCTGCGGCCTACCACGGCGACAAACTGCCCGGCGGCAATATGCAGATCCAGGCCGCTGAGCACGGTGTTATCGCCGTAACGTTTACTCACGCCGTTTAATAACAACGGGATCCCCTGAGTGAGTCGCGCCGTATTCATGCTGTTGCCTCCTTCACGTGATAAGCGGGATGCCAGCGCAGCCACAGGCGCTCCAGCAATTGCGCACTCACATCGGCCAGTTTGCCGAGCAGGGCATAGAGAATAATGGCTACCACCACAACATCCGTTTGCAGAAACTCTCTGGCGTTCATCGCCAGGTAGCCAATTCCAGCGTTGGCGGAAATTGTCTCGGCAACAATCAGTGTCAGCCACATCAGGCCGAGCGCAAAGCGTACCCCGACCATAATCGACGGCAGCGCGCCGGGCAGGATCACATGAACAAAGAGCGCAAAACCGGACAAACCGTAGCTGCGCGCCATCTCCAGCAATCCCCGGTCGATATTACGAATGCCGTGCCAGGTATTGATATAAATGGGGAACAACGTGCCGAGCGCGACAAGAAAAATTTTCGCGCTCTCATCGATACCAAACCACAAGATAACCAGTGGGATCAGCGCCAGATGCGGCACATTGCGCAACATCTGGATGGAGGTATCCAGCAGACGTTCTCCCCAGCGCGACAACCCGCTAACCAACCCCAGTGTGAGACCAATAGTGCCGCCAATCGAGAAACCAATTACCGCGCGCCAGGAGCTGATCGCCAGGTGTTGCCACAATTCACCGCTCACGCTTAATGTCCAGAATGCTTCCAGCACGCCTTCCGGTGAGGGAAGGATGCGCGTGGAGAGCAAACCGGTGGAGGAGGCGATTTGCCACACCACCACAATCCCCGCCGGCAGTAGCCAGGGGGCAATGTGCAGGAGCCATTTCTTTTCTGCCGCCATAATTGCCTCAGCTTTGCGCCACTTTTCGGGGAATAAACTCGTTCGCCACCGTTTCGCCCTGCAACTGCAACGGTTGTGGCTGCGGAATTTGCGGCACCGCGACATCCAGGTGCGGGAACAGCAGTTCGCCGACGCGATATGCCTCTTCCAGGTGCGGATAGCCGGAAAGAATAAAGCTGTCGATACCAAGCTCAGCGTATTCATTGATTCTTGCCGCGACGGTCGGACCATCGCCCACCAGCGCGGTTCCCGCGCCACCGCGTACCAACCCAACGCCAGCCCACAGGTTGGGGCTGATCTCCAGTTGATCGCGCTTGCCGCCATGAAGCGCCGCCATCCGCTGTTGACCTACGGAATCCTGGCGAGAGAAGGCGGCCTGCGCTTTAGCAATCGTGGCATCATCCAGATGGGCGATCAGGTTATTCGCTGCCTGCCAGGCTTCGGCATTCGTTTCCCGGACAATCACATGCAGCCGAATACCGAAGCGCACTTTACGCCCGTGGGCTGCGGCTTTGGCGCGCACCTGTTCAATTTTTTCTTTTACCTGCGCCGGCGGCTCGCCCCATGTCAGATAGAGGTCAACCTGCTCAGCGGCCAGATCCTGCGCCACATCGGACGATCCACCGAAATAGAGCGGCGGTCGCGGTTGCTGCACCGGCGGGAAAAAGAGTTTCGCGCCGCGTACATGAATATGTTTGCCCTCGAAGTCTACAGTGTCGCCTTCCAGCAGACGACACCAGACGTGAGTAAACTCCGCGGAGGCTTCATAACGCTGCGTATGATCGAGAAATACGCCGTCTCCGGCCAGTTCCTGCGGATCGCTGCCGGTTACCAGGTTAAACAGCGCACGTCCATTTGATAGCCTGTCCAGCGTCGCCGCCTGGCGTGCAGCAACGGTCGGCGACGTGACGCTGGGACGCAGGGCGACAAGAAACTTCAACCGCTGCGTTACCGGGACAAGTGAGGCGGCGACCAGCCACGCATCTTCACAGGAGCGTCCGGTCGGGATCAGCACCCCGCTGAACCCTAAACGATCCGCCGCCTGAGCGACTTGTTGTAAATAAGCATGATCTACCGGGCGCGAGCCGTGGTCCGTCCCTAAGTAGTGACCATCGCCGTGGGTGGGTAAAAACCAGAACAGATTTAAGCTCATGATTTGGCTCCTTGTTTGGCCGGTTGCCAGATACGGGTGCGAATATCGACTTTTTTCGGTAGCAACCGGTTCTCATAAAAGAGATCGGCCGTTTGCTGTTGCAGTGCGGCGGTGGTGTCATCGACCGGTGAGATTTTGGTCGGTGGACGGTGATCGAAATAGCTGGCAATCACCGGCTGGGGCAGCCCCAGCGTTTTGGCAAACAGTGTGATGCTTTCGTCACGCTGGCTAATGGTTAACGCATCGGCTTCGCTAAAGGTATTCAGAACGCCCTGAATAAATGCACCGTTTTTTTCCGCATAGGGACGCGAAGCTAAATAGAAGGAGCCAGTCTGTTTCAGCGTGGTGCCGTCTTTCAGTACCCGCACGCCACCCTGCAGCAGCGCCGCCGAGTAGTAAGGATCCCAGATGGCCCATGCATCAACGTTACCTTGCTGGAACGCGGCGCGCGCATCCGCAGGTGTCAGAAACACCGGCTGAATATCGCTGAATTTCAGCCCGGCCTGTTGCAGTGCGCGCAGCAGTAAATTGTGTGAACTGGAACCTTTCTGGAAAGCGACTTTATGCCCTTTCAAATCGGCAACCGTTTTAATCGGACTGTTTTGTGCAACAAGGATCACTTCTGCTTTCGGCTTTGGTGGCTCAACGCCGACATACAAAAGATCCGCCCCCGCGGCTTGCGCAAAAATTGGCGGAATGTCGCCCGTGCTGCCGAGATCGATACTGCCAATATTCAGTGCTTCCAGCATTTGCGGGCCTGCCGGGAATTCCGTCCAGGTGATTTTGGTGTTCGGGTAGCGTTTTTCCAGCAGTTCATGGCTTTTTGCCAGCACCATGCTGACGCTGCCTTTCTGGTAACCAATACGCAAACTTTCCGGTGCCGGTTCGGCGGCCTGCGTCCAGGCGGAAAGCGTCAGTAAACCGCTTAACGCCAGCCATTGCGCGCGATTTTTAAACAGATTAAACATGCGCGACTCCTTGCGGCAGGTGGAAATCCGGCGCCTGGATATCCCGGCGGTGCAGCGCTTGCCAGAAAGTTTCCAGCGCCTTATCCAGTCGGGTTTGCAGATTGGGCGTCAGGCTGGGCTTATGCTGGTAATCCAGCACCTGGCTATCATCGGCGAAGACGCCATGCAGGATCTCTTGCGCTTTCAGTGCGCTGAGCACCGGCTTCAGGGCGTAATCCACCGCCAGCATATGCGCCACGGTGCCGCCAGTGGCCAGCGGTAACACCACTTTGCCTTCCAGCGCCCGTTCGGGCAGCAGATCGAGTAGCGTTTTCAGGGCGCCGGAGTAAGCCGCTTTATAAATAGGTGTCGCGACGATTAACCCGTCGGCCTCGTTGAGTTGCCCAATAAATGTTTGTAACGCGGGGCTATCAAAGCGGGCATAGAGGAGATCCTCCGGCGCGAAATTTTGCAAATGCCAGTGACACACTTCGATATCCTGCGCATTCAGGCGCTCGCGGGCATACTCCAGCAACGCGCTGGAGCGGGAGGGAAAGCGCGGGCTTCCGGCCAGGGTGACAACTCTCATAATCGCTCCTTATAACCAATTGTTTGCTTTTAGATAACATTCATAACAATTAAGGGCAGTGTGGCAGAGTCGATTTATTCCACTAAATGATTTATTCGATGAAAATATGCTGAAATTTGCATAAAGGAGAGAGGTAAGAGAAAACGATTGCGTCGATTCGCCTTTTTTTGCCGCAGGTCAATTCCCTTTCGTCGGGTAATCACTGATAATACGCCCCCGGTTTGCAACCGGGAATCCAGGAGAGTTCATGTACTACCCCTTCGTTCGTAAAGCCCTTTTCCAGCTCGATCCAGAGCGCGCTCATGAATTAACGTTCCAGCAATTACGCCGTATTACCGGCACACCTTTCGAAGCCCTTGTACGTCAGCGTGTACCGGAGAAGCCGGTCAAATGCATGGGTCTGACCTTTAAGAACCCGTTGGGGTTAGCGGCCGGGCTGGATAAAAATGGTGAGTGCATTGATGCGCTGGGCGCGATGGGGTTTGGCGCCATCGAAATCGGTACCGTGACCCCACGCCCGCAGCCGGGTAATGACAAGCCGAGGATCTTCCGTCTGGTGGACGCCGAAGGGCTGATCAACCGTATGGGCTTTAATAATCTTGGCGTGGATAACCTGGTTGAGAACGTAAAAAAATCACACTTCGACGGTGTGTTGGGCATTAATATTGGTAAGAATAAAGACACGCCAGTCGAGCAGGGTAAAGATGACTATCTGATTTGTATGGAAAAAATCTATGCCTACGCCGGTTATATCGCCATTAATATTTCTTCGCCAAATACGCCCGGTTTGCGCACGCTACAATATGGCGAAGCGCTGGACGATCTGCTTACCGCAATTAAGAATAAGCAAAACGATCTGCAAAATGTGCATCATAAATATGTTCCGGTAGCCGTAAAGATCGCACCAGATCTTTCTGAAGAAGAATTGATCCAGGTGGCCGATAGTTTAGTTCGCCACAATATTGATGGTGTTATTGCCACTAATACTACGCTTGAAAGATCGCTGGTACAGGGAATGAAACATTGTGACGAAACGGGTGGGTTAAGTGGTCGTCCGTTGCAATTAAAAAGCACGGAAATTATTCGGCGGTTGTCGCAAGAATTAAACGGACGCTTGCCCATTATTGGTGTGGGCGGCATCGACTCGGTGATAGCGGCTCGCGAGAAAATCGCCGCCGGTTCGTCACTGGTGCAAATTTATTCGGGCTTTATTTTTAAAGGTCCACCGCTGATTAAAGAAATCGTTACCCATATCTAATCTTTTATCCCTTCCTGTACAACCAGGGCTTTATTTCCCGCCCTGGTTGTTTTATATTCCACCACTGTTGCTAATTTAAACATTTTAGTCTTTTATTATTTAGGTAATAAACGAGGCGGCAAACAGGATGAAAAAGCGACAGGATGTTTAGGGGAAGGGGAGAGGAAAATGCGAATTAAACCTGACGATAATTGGCGCTGGTATTTTGATGATGAGCATGATCGCATGATGCTCGATTTAGCCAATGGCATGTTATTTCGCTCTCGTTTTGCCCGTAAGATGCTGACGCCAGACGCTTTCTCACCGTCTGGTTTTTGCGTTGATGATGCTGCGCTCTATTTCTCCTTTGATGAAAAATGCCGCGATTTGCCGTTATCCCATGAGCAACGCGCTGAACTGGTGCTTAACGCGCTGGTAGCGATTCGCTTCCTCAAGCCGCAAATGCCGAAAAGCTGGCACTTCATGACGCATGATTCCCTGTGGACGCCTGTTACGGGCGAAGGCGCTTGCGTCTGGCTCAGCGATACGCAGGAGTGTGTGAATCTGCTGGTGGTTGAACCGGGTGACAATGCTGCGCTGTGTCTGCTGGCGCAACCCGGCGTGGTAATTGCCGGGCGCACTATGCAACTGGGCGACGCGATTAAAATTATGAACGATCGCCTCAAACCACAGTTACATACCAACGCAATTCAGTTCGAACAGGCGGTTTAAGCCTCCAGTCGCAGCGATGTTTTCGGCACACAGCTACAGCAGAGAATTGAACCATCCGGCGCAACCGCTGATTTCTTCAGCGCACTGACTTCACCTTCCACTAAGCGGATCCTGCAGCAACCGCAAATCCCGGCGCGGCACGAGTAGGGCACGCGAATCCCCTGATTTTCAAGCTGTTCAAGCAACACTTGTTGGTTATTGCCGCGAAATGTTTGACCTTGCCAGTTGATTTCTACCGTGCCTGCGGGTTGCACATCCTGTTCAACAGCTTCTTCGGCTTCGCCTGCGCCGTATATTTTCGCGGGCGCCGTTGCCAGCACGGCTACTTCATCGCCAACGCGGATCACTCCGCTATTACGGGCAATCAGGTTTTGGCCGAAATCGACGGTACCGTTGTCCTGCGCGGTGCGAAAACGCTGTAAGGTCGCGAGAGGCTCACCGGAGGGGTGTTTTTGCCCGCGCTCCGGGCTGACGGTGGTGAACACACACCGGCTGCACGGTTTCACGACGTCGAAAACCACCTCGCCAATACGCACCACTTTCCAGCTG
This sequence comes from Kosakonia sp. SOY2, assembly GCF_027109175.1. Taxonomy (NCBI): domain Bacteria; kingdom Pseudomonadati; phylum Pseudomonadota; class Gammaproteobacteria; order Enterobacterales; family Enterobacteriaceae; genus Kosakonia; species Kosakonia sp. SOY2. The sequence goes on along the minus strand of NZ_JAPVXH010000001.1, from coordinate 1,900,032 downwards.
TCCTCTTCCCACGGCTGCGCGCCCGTCACTACCAGGTTGGGGCGAAACTGCTCCATTTTCACGCTGGCCGGGCAACGGTTTTGTACATCACGCAGCGAGGCTTCGTTAGCCAGCAGATAGGGAAAACCATCGGCGAAAGATAACGGTACGTCATCGTGGTGTTTAACGCGGCGGGTTAATTCAGGTCCAACCCAGCGCAACTGCACCTCGCGCGAAAAAAAGCCGCTCAGCCAGCGATTAATCTCGTCGGGCGCGATTAGGGCAGTAAAGTGGTTTCCCCATACTTCCGTGGGCGCGGCGTCGGGCGCAAAATCGGCAAAGCGAATCACCGCGCTGCTGCCATCCGGTGCGGTCAGGTGCAAACCATCGGTTAACGGTGAGGGCGTAAAGCGCACCATCTGCGGATACTGTCGTGCGGTAATAAAAGTGCCATCGGGTTGCGTGACCATAAAAACACGGTCAAAAGCGAGGCCGCTGATATCGGCAAGTGCATGCGTCAGGCCAATACCACGCATGGATTTTACCGGATGAATAAAAAGACGTGAAAGCGTTGGCACGTCTTCCCCCTGTCTGATGAAAATTAGCCCTCAACTTTATGACATGAACGCCAGATTAGCTATAATGCGCAACAATTTTCGTTGAGTGTAAGTGACATTATGATTTCTCTGTTTGCCAGTACGGCCCGCGGGCTGGAAGAGCTGTTAAAAACTGAACTGGAAAAACTCGGTGCCGTTGAGTGCCGGGTTGTTCAGGGTGGTGTCCATTTTGAAGGGGACACGCGGCTCCTGTACCAGAGCCTGATGTGGAGTCGTCTGGCTTCGCGCATTATGCTGCCGCTTGGGGAGTGCAAGGTTTACAGCGATCTTGATCTCTACCTCGGCGTGCAGGCGATCAACTGGACAGAGATGTTTAATCCGGGCGCAACCTTCGCCGTCCATTTTAGCGGCCTGAACGATGAAATTCGTAACAGCCAGTACGGCGCGCTGAAAGTCAAAGATGCGATCGTCGACAGCTTTACCCGCAAAAACCTGCCGCGTCCGAATGTGGAACGTGAGATGCCGGACCTGCGTATTAACGTCTGGCTGAACCAGGATACGGCAAATATCTCCCTTGATCTGAGCGGTGAAGGTTTGCACCTGCGCGGCTACCGCGATCGCACCGGGATGGCGCCGATCAAAGAAAACCTGGCCGCCGCGATCGTGATGCGTTCTGGCTGGCAGCCAGGCACGCCGCTGCTGGATCCGATGTGCGGCTCCGGGACGCTGCTGATTGAAGCTGCGATGGCGGCGACCGATCGCGCGCCGGGTCTGCACCGCGGCCACTGGGGTTTTGGTGGCTGGGCACAGCACGATGAAGCGCTGTGGCAAGAGGTGAAAGCCGAGGCACAAACGCGCGCGCGTGCGGGGCTGGCGAATTACGCCTCCCATTTTTATGGGTCAGACAGCGACGCGCGCGTTATCGATATCGCCCGTAAAAACGCCCGACGCGCCGGGATTGGCGAGCTGGTGACTTTTGAGGTCAAAGATGTTGCCGAGCTGAGCAACCCGCTGCCAAAAGGCCTGTACGGTACGGTGATCAGTAACCCGCCGTATGGTGAGCGTCTGGAGAGTGAACCGGCGCTGATCGCGCTGCACAGCCTGTTGGGCCGTCTGCTGAAAGCACAATTTGGCGGCTGGAATCTGTCACTGTTTAGTGCCTCGGTTGATCTGCTGAACTGCCTGCAACTGCGTGCTGAGCGCCAGTTCAAAGCGAAAAACGGTCCACTGGATTGCGTGCAGAAAAATTACCATCTGGCGGAAAATACCGGCGAAGCGAAAGCGCCGGCAATGGCGGAAGATTACGCGAATCGCCTGCGCAAGAACGTTAAAAAGCTGGAAAAATGGGCGCGTCAGGAAGGTATCGAATGTTATCGCCTGTACGATGCCGATCTGCCGGATTACAACGTCGCGGTCGATCGCTATGCCGATTGGGTGGTGGTGCAGGAGTATGCCGCACCGAAAACGATTGATGCGCAAAAAGCGCGTCAGCGCCTGTTTGACATCATTGCGGCCACTATTCATGTGTTGGGGATTGCGCCAAACAAGCTGGTGTTGAAAACCCGTGAACGGCAGAAGGGCAACAATCAGTATCAGAAAATGAATGAAAAGGGTGATTTCATGGAAGTGAGCGAATATAACGCTCGCCTGTGGGTCAACCTGACCGATTATCTTGATACCGGTTTGTTCCTCGATCACCGTATCGCGCGCCGTATGCTCGGCCAAATGAGTAAAGGCAAAGATTTCCTGAATCTTTTCTCTTATACCGGCAGCGCCAGTGTGCATGCGGGGCTGGGCGGCGCGCGTTCGACGACAACGGTGGATATGTCACGCACCTATCTGGAGTGGGCCGAGCGCAACCTGCGTCTTAATGGCCTGAGCGGTCGTGCGCATCGCCTGATCCAGGCCGACTGCCTGGCGTGGCTGCGCGATACTGATGAGCAGTTCGACCTGATCTTTATCGATCCGCCGACCTTCTCCAACTCCAAACGTATGGAAGAGTCTTTTGATGTACAGCGCGACCATATGGCGCTGATGCAGGATCTCAAACGCCTGTTGCGTAAGGGCGGCACGATCATGTTTTCCAATAACAAACGCGGTTTCCGTATGGATCTCGACGGGCTGGCGAAACTGGGTCTTAAAGCACAAGAAATCACCCAAAAAACGCAGTCGCAGGATTTTGCCCGCAACCGTCAGATCCACAACTGCTGGCTGATTACCGCAGCCTGAAAGGATAAATAAATGTCATTGATCAGTATGCATGGCGCGTGGCTGTCATTCAGCGATGCGCCGCTTCTCGATAATGCTGAGCTGCATATCGAAGAAATCGAACGCGTGTGCCTTGTTGGGCGTAACGGCGCGGGGAAATCAACGCTGATGAAGATCCTCAACCGGGAAGTTAACCTGGATGATGGTCGCATTGTGTATGAGCAAGATTTGGTGGTGGCACGCCTGCAACAGGATCCGCCGCGTAATGTTACCGGCAGCGTCTACGATTTTGTCGCTGAAGGGATTGAAGAGCAGGCCGAGTATCTCAAGCGCTACCATGAGGTTTCCCACCTGGTGATGAGCGATCCGAGCGATAAAAACCTCGCCGAGTTAGCGCGTGTGCAGGAGATGCTGGATCACCACGGTTTGTGGCAACTGGAAAACCGTATCAATGAAGTGCTGGCGCAGCTTGGGCTGACGGCGGATATGTCGCTCTCCGCCCTTTCCGGCGGCTGGTTGCGTAAGGCAGCGCTGGGGCGCGCGCTGGTGAGCGGTCCGCGTGTGCTGCTGCTCGACGAACCAACCAACCACCTGGATATTGAAACTATCGACTGGCTGGAAGGGTTCCTGAAATCTTTCGGCGGCACCATCATCTTTATCTCTCACGATCGTTCGTTTATTCGCAATATGGCGACGCGTATCGTCGACCTCGATCGCGGCAAGCTGGTTTCCTATCCGGGCAATTACGATCAGTATCTGCTGGAGAAAGAAGAAGCCCTGCGCGTGGAAGAGCTGCAAAATGCGGAGTTTGATCGCAAGCTGGCGCAGGAAGAGGTGTGGATCCGCCAGGGCATCAAGGCGCGTCGTACTCGTAACGAAGGCCGCGTCCGCGCGTTAAAAGCCATGCGCCGCGAGCGCAGTGAACGCCGTGAAGTGATGGGCAGCGCGAAGATGCAGGTGGAAGAGGCCTCCCGCTCCGGCAAGATTGTTTTCGAGATGGAAGACGTCAATTACGGCATCGATGGCAAAGTGCTGGTGCGCAATTTCTCCACGCAGGTGCAGCGCGGCGACAAAATCGCGCTGATCGGACCGAACGGCTGCGGTAAGACTACGCTACTCAAATTGATGCTGGATCAACTCAAAGCCGATAGCGGGCGTGTCCATGTCGGTACCAAACTGGAAGTGGCCTATTTCGATCAGCACCGCGCCGAACTGGACCCGGATAAAACGGTGATGGACAACCTTGCTGAAGGTAAGCAAGAAGTGCTGGTGAACGGCAAGCCGCGCCACATTCTGGGTTACTTGCAGGACTTTCTGTTCCATCCGAAACGGGCGATGACGCCGGTACGTGCGCTCTCTGGCGGGGAACGTAACCGACTGTTGCTGGCGCGTCTGTTCCTGAAACCCAGCAACCTGTTAATTCTCGATGAACCAACCAACGATCTGGATGTTGAAACGCTGGAACTGCTGGAAGAGCTTATCGATGCCTATCAGGGGACGGTTCTGCTGGTGAGCCACGATCGTCAGTTCGTTGATAATACCGTGACCGAATGCTGGATCTTCGAAGGCGACGGCCAGATTGGTCAGTATGTTGGCGGCTATCACGATGCCCGTGGTCAGCAGGCGGCGTCGCAGATGCAAAAACAGGACGCCGCGAAAAAAAGTATGGAAGCGCCGGTAGCCAAAGCAGAAACTGTCAAACGCAACAGTAACAAACTAAGCTATAACCTGCAGCGTGAACTGGAACAATTACCGCAAAAGCTGGAACAACTGGAAGCACAACTTGGGGATTTGCAAGCGCAGGTCGCCGATGCAAGTTTCTTTAGCCAGCCGCACGACCATACGCAGAAAGTCTTAGCCGATATGGCTTCGGCGGAGCAAGCGCTTGAGGAAGCGTTTGAACGCTGGGAGTATCTGGAGGCTCTGAAAAACGGCGCATAAAGGGAGCCTGTATGTGTGAACACCACCACACCACTCGCCACATTCTCTGTTCGCAATGTGACATGCTGGTGGCGTTACCGCCGCTGCAACATGGACAAAAAGCGGTGTGCCCGCGTTGTGGGACAACGCTTGCGACCGAGTGGGACGCGCCGCGGCAGCGTCCCACTGCTTATGCTATCGTCGCGCTGTTTATGTTATTGCTCTCCAACCTTTTTCCCTTCGTAAACATGAAAGTAGCAGGCGTTGCCAGTGAGGTGACGCTGCTGGAAATTCCTGGTGTGATGTTCTCGGAAGATTACGCCAGCCTCGGCACTTTCTTTCTGTTGTTCGTGCAGTTTGTGCCAGCGTTTTGCCTGGTGACGATCCTGCTGTTGGTTAACCGCGTGCGGATGGATTTTCGCCTGAAAATTGGCCTTGCCCGCGTGTTATTCCAGCTTAAAAGTTGGGGAATGGCAGAGATTTTCCTCGCCGGGGTGTTGGTCAGTTTCGTCAAACTGATGGCTTATGGCGATATTGGCATCGGCAGCAGTTTCATTCCCTGGTGCCTGTTCTGTCTGTTGCAACTGCGGGCGTTTCAGTGCGTAGACCGCCACTGGCTGTGGGACGACATTGCGCCAGCGCCAGCTGTTGCGCAGCCGCTGCATGTCGGTGTACCAGGTATCCGCCAGGGGCTGCGGTCCTGCCCATGTTGCACGGCGATAGTGGCGATTGACCAGCCGGTTTGCCCACGTTGCCATACTCATGGCCATGCGCGTCGGCGCAACAGTATTCAGTGGACGCTGGCGCTGCTGATGACCGCCATCATGCTCTATTTACCCGCCAATATTTTGCCCATCATGGTGACCGACCTGTTGGGCGACCGCATGCCGTCGACCATTCTGGCCGGGGTGATTTTGCTGTGGAGCGAGGGGTCGTATCCGGTTGCGTTAGTGATTTTTATCGCCAGCATTATGGTGCCGACGCTGAAAATGATTGGCATCGCCTGGCTGTGTATTGATGCGAAAGGGCACGGAAAGCGCGATTGCGAACGCATGCATTTTATTTATGAAATAGTGGAATTCGTTGGGCGCTGGTCAATGATCGACGTGTTTGTTATTGCCGTACTGTCTGCACTGGTGCGGATGGGGGGGCTGATGAATATTTATCCTGCGATGGGTGCGCTGATGTTTGCGCTGGTCGTTATTATCACGATGTTTGCGGCAATGACTTTCGACCCGCGTCTGAGCTGGGATCGCGAGCCACAAACGCACCATGAGGAGTCGTTAAAGCATGGAGAATAAGAGTGGGGAAGCCAGGGTGCAAAAGGTGAGAAACTGGTCACCGGTGTGGATTTTCCCGATTGTGACGGCACTGATTGGGGCCTGGATCCTTTTCTATCATTACAGCCATCAAGGCCCGGAAGTCACCCTGATCACCAATAACGCCGAAGGAATTGTCGGCGGTAAAACGACGATCAAAAGCCGCAGCGTGGACGTTGGCGTAGTGGAGAGTACGACGCTGACCGATGATCTTACCCATGTTGAAATCAAAGCGCGGCTCAATTCCGGCATGGAAAAGCTCCTGCATAATGATTCGGTATTCTGGGTGGTGAAACCGCAGGTGGGTCGCGAAGGTATCAGCGGGCTTGGTACGCTGCTTTCTGGTGCCTATATCGAACTTCAGCCCGGTGTAAAAGGCAATGCACCGGAGCGCTACAACTTGCTCGATTCGCCGCCGTTGGCACCGCCGGATGCGAAAGGTATCCGGGTGATCCTTGACAGTAATAAAGCGGGGCAATTAACGGCAGGCGATCCGGTGTTGTTCCGTGGCTATCGCGTGGGTTCAGTGGAAACCAGCACCTTTGATACGCAAAAACGGACCATGAGCTATCAGCTCTTTATTAATGCGCCGAACGATCGGCTGGTGACCAGCAATGTGCGTTTCTGGAAAGACAGCGGGATTGCCGTCGATCTCACCTCCGCCGGGATGCGTGTCGAGATGGGGTCGCTGACGACGCTGTTCGGCGGCGGTGTCAGCTTCGATGTGCCGGAAGGCCTGGATTTGGGGCAGCCGGTGGCGGAAAACAGCGCTTTTAAGTTGTATGACGATCAGCGCAGCATTCAGGATTCGCTATACACCGAACATGTTGATTATCTGATGTTCTTTAAAGATTCGATCCGTGGCTTGCAACCCGGCGCGCCGGTTGAGTTCCGCGGCATCCGCCTTGGTACGGTGAGCAAGGTGCCGTTCTTTACGGAAGGTATGCGCCAGGCGCTGAATGATGATTATCGTATTCCGGTTCTGATCCGTATTGAGCCGGAACGTCTGGCGAACCAACTGGGTGAAGATCCGGATTTGAGCGCACATCTGAATGCGCTACTGAAGCGTGGTCTGCGAGGCTCGTTGAAGACCGGTAATATTGTTACCGGCGCGCTGTATGTTGATCTCGATTTTTACAATAATGCCCCGGCGATCAGTGGCATGCACGAGTTCGCTGGCTATCCCATCATTCCGACTATGAGTGGTGGACTGGCGCAGATCCAGCAACGGCTAATGGATACGCTGGATAAAATTAACAATTTACCGTTGAACCCGATGATCCAGCAGGCGACGAGCACGCTATCTGAAAGCCAGCAAACGCTCAAACGTCTGCAAACGACGCTGGATAACCTCAACAAATTGACCGCCAGCCAGTCGATGCAGCAACTGCCTGCAGATATGCAGAGCACACTACGCGAACTTAACCGCAGTATGCAGGGCTTCCAGCCGGGTTCCGCCGCTTACAATAAAATGGTGGCGGATATGCAGCGCCTCGATCAGGTATTGCGTGAACTGCAACCGGTGCTGAAAACGCTCAACGATAAGAGCAACGCGCTGGTATTTGAAGCGAAAGGGAAACCCGATCCGCAGCCGAAGAGGGCAAAAGAATGAAAAAGAGCGCATTAGCGATACTGGCGCTGTTGCTGACAGCCTGCAGTAGCGGCGGTGATAACAAAAGCTACTATCAGCTGCCTTCGCCGTCGCAAGTAAAGGCACAGGCGATGGCCGGGCAAAACCAGGGGAATCGTCAGTTATGGGTAGAACAGGTTTCGGTACCTGATTTTCTCGCGGGGAATGGCGTGGTGTACCAAACCAGCGATGTGCAATACGTCATTGCTACGAACAATTTGTGGGCCAGCCCGCTTGATCAGCAACTGCGTAACACGCTGGTATCCAATCTGAGCAATCAACTGCCTGGCTGGGTGGTCGCATCGCAGCCGTTAGGCAGTGAGCAAGATACGCTAAACGTAACAGTGACCGGTTTTCATGGTCGCTATGATGGGCGAGTGATTGTAAGCGGCGAATGGTTACTTAAACACCAGGGACAACTGATTAAGCGCCCCTTCCATATTGAGCTGAAACAGCAGCAGGATGGCTATGATGAAATGGTGAAAATGCTGGCTCAGGGCTGGCAGCAAGAGGCTGTCAGTATTGCGAATACGCTAAATCGTCTGCCATAAGTAAATCTAAAGTCTGTAAAAACCGCCATAGACAAAATCTATGGCGGTTTTTTTATGTTTCAGTACAAACCATTAGTTGTGCTGGCTCACATTTTTTGTACAAATGAACTTTTGTGTAGCTCACATTTATGACACTGGCGTGAATTTTGCGCATTGACGACGAAGTCTATTCAAGGTATTTGTGACCTGTGGTTGCGCATTAAGTGACCACTGTTTTCTTTTCCACCAGATCAAATAATGAGGGAAACGAGGCATGAAGAGACAAAAACGCGATCGCCTGGAACGGGCACATCAACGTGGTTATCAGGCTGGTATTACCGGGCGTCCGAAGGAAATGTGTCCCTACCAAACCCTGAATCAAAGGTCCGAGTGGTTGGGAGGCTGGCGGGAGGCCATGGAGGACAGGGCAGTCATTGCCTGATTCTGTCTCTTTAAAAAAGAAACCTCCGCATTGCGGAGGTTTCGCCTTTACCGGGGTAGGTAACCCGGTATCAGAAGTTAGACGTATCCTGGAACAGACCTACTTTCAGATCCGCGGCGGTATAGATAACGCGGCCATCAACCAGCACTTCGCCATCTGCCAGACCCATGATCAAACGACGGTTTACAATGCGTTTAAAGTGAATACGGTAAGTCACGGTTTTCGCCGTTGGCAGCACCTGGCCGGTGAATTTCACTTCGCCTACGCCCAGTGCGCGGCCTTTGCCTTCTCCGCCGAGCCAGCCCAGGTAGAAACCAACCAGTTGCCACATTGCATCGAGGCCGAGGCAGCCAGGCATCACCGGATCACCAATGAAATGGCAGCCAAAGAACCACAGATCCGGGTTGATATCCAGCTCAGCTTCAACATAGCCTTTATCGAAGTTACCGCCGGTTTCAGTCATTTTGACCACACGGTCCATCATCAGCATGTTCGGTGCCGGCAATTGCGGGCCTTTTGCGCCAAACAATTCGCCACGACCAGAGGCAAGAAGATCTTCTTTTGTATAGGATTCGCGTTTATCTACCATGTTCTCAGTAAGCCTTATTTGTAATTTCGGACGCAGGATAGCTAACACGTGTACGCTGAACAAGTCCGATCAGTTTCGGATAAACCAGTTCAACCAGCGAAGCGGCCACGGGAAGCGGTGGCGAGCATCCTGTTGTGTTGCCTGCGCGATACGTTCCTGGATGAGTTGCTTAAGGTTGTTTTGCCCTTCGGCATCCCACGGCAAGCCCGTTAATAAGGGTAGCGCATCCATCATGTCATCTACTGCCCAGATGAAAAATTGCTGCGCCTGGATAGCATCCAGAAGTTCCTGCTGCAGGCAGAGATGGCGTACATTTGCCGAGGGAATAATCACCCCTTGCTTGCCAGTGAGCTGGCGCTGCTGACAAATAGTGAAGAAGCCTTCGATTTTTTCATTCAGCCCGCCGACCGGCTGGGAGCGACCAAATTGATCCACCGAGCCTGTGATCGCAATGCTCTGATTAAGCGGAACTTCAGATAGCGCGCTGATTAATGCGCACAGTTCAGCCATTGATGCGCTGTCACCGTCGACTTCGCTGTATGATTGTTCAAAAGTCAGTGAGGCGGAGAAGGGGATCTGTTGTTCCAGCTCCAGTTCCGCCATCAGGAACGCTTGCATGATCATCATGCCTTTGGCGTGGATATTACCGCCCAGCTCAGCTTTGCGTTCAATATCGTTAAACTCGCCATCGCCAACATGTACCACACAACTGATTCGCGAGGGTTCACCAAAGGCACGTGGATGTCCCGGAAACTCGATAACGGACAGTGCATTGATCTGACCGATGCGTTCTCCTTCGGTTTCGATCAGAATTTGCTCAAGCAGGATCTCATCCTGCATGCGCTCCGCCAGGAAGCCTTCACGCCACTCTCGCTGCGCAAGCATTGTCTGGAACTCTTCCCCACTAAAGGTTTCATCAGTGGACATCGCTGCCACTTCTCGCAGTTGCCGAGACAACCACATTGGGCAAAGAGGTAACGTTTCCTGATCGCCGGTGTAGCGGACGGCTTCGCGAATGAGTGTTGTCCATGCATCAGCCGCAGGGGCGGGCAAGTGCGCATCGCGAGCGGTTTGCTCGACCCATTGACGCCATATGGGCATGGTTTCGGCATCAGCAATTTGCAGCGTTTCTTCGTATTCGCTGTAAATGGCCTGCGATGCGAGTTCCGGCTCCATTTCCTGGAAATCCGCGAGTGATTCACGTTCACCCACGAGGATGACTTTCAGATCCATTGGCATGGACGGCACAGTGACCGGCAGAGGGCGCGATTCATCAAAGGAAACCCAGTCAAAACGGCGCTGCGTTACCATCGTTTTCAGGCGCATCCACAGAAGTGGCTGTGCAAGCAGAGTACGTAAGGAAATAACCAGCACTCCACCGTTTGCCTGGTGGACGAGGCCGGGTTGCAACGTGATTTCCTGATTAAACTGGCGAAGGCAGCCGAAAAGTTGTTCTGCTTCTACCCAATCGGCGATCGCGGTGGGTTTGCTGCCGATAAAATTTGCCTGGGCATCAGCCGAAGGTTCGAAGCGAATTGCCGAACCATTGACATGATATTGGCCGCCAGAAAATGGGCGGGCTTCAGGGATGAGCATCTCGGTGGCGCTGGCGATAAGCGCAAGATATTCGGCTTCTTCTGGCGCTTTAGCCAGCAAAAAGCGTGACGTCGCCTGCGGATAGAGCAATTGCTCCAGCGCGTACTGTAATCGGGGTTGCGTATCGGCCAGGGAGAAGTCCGTTTCGCGGGCTAATTCGGACGATTCAAATACTTCCTGATAGCTGCTGGTATCAGGAACCAGGTCGTTCCATTCAAGTTTTGTAATGGTCAAAGTCGTTTTTTTAGTCTGATGTCAAAGGCGCGATTATACCGTAAACGCTCCAACAGCACACATTGATTACACGCTTTCGCGACGCGAACACTATTGGCTTAAACGAGGCCGTGATTTCTTTTCAGCAGAGTTGGAAAAAACTGATATTCTGAACTGAGTTACACGGTCACGTTGAGAGCGCAATGAAATATCAACAACTGGAAAATCTCGAAAGCGGCTGGAAATGGAAGTATCTTGTAAAAAAGCATCGTGAAGGGGAATTAATCACGCGCTACATAGAAGCCAGTGCCGCTAAAGATGCGGTCGATTTATTGTTGACACTCGAAAATGAACCCGTACAGGTCAACGACTGGATTGTGCAGCATATCAATCCGTCATTGATTAACCGGATGAAGCAAACTATTCGCGCCCGCCGCAAGCGGCATTTTAATGCCGAACATCAGCATACGCGTAAAAAATCGATCGACCTGGAATTTGTGGTCTGGCAGCGTCTGGCTGGGTTAGCGCAGCGCAGGGGGAAAACGCTTTCTGAAACGATTGTGCAGTTGATCGAAGATGCCGAGCACAAGGAAAAGTATGCATCACAGATGTCTACGCTGAAACATGACCTGCAGGCATTACTTGGGAAAGAATAGGTGCGAATTATTCCTGCCTGTTATTTCAGGCAATAAAAAACCCCGCTAATGAGCGGGGTTTTTTTAGACGGGAACTTAAGCCTGCGGCTGAGTTACAACGTCTTTGCTACCTTTAACTTCGATCTCTACGCGACGATCCGGTGCCAGGCAGTCGATCAGCGCTGCACGCGGTTTCACGTTGTCACAGGTGCTGCCGGTAACCGGGTTGGATTTACCCATGCCACGTGCGGAGATTTTGTTAGCCGGGATACCTTTAGAAACCAGGTAATCAACTACGGACTGTGCACGTTTCTCAGACAGGCTCTGGTTGTAAGCGTCAGAACCGATACGGTCAGTGAAGCCCAGAACCACTACGGAACCGTCTTTAGGATCCAGATTGCTCAGCTGACCATACAGCTGATCCAGCGCCTGCTGACCTTCCGGTTTCAGCGTCGCTTTGTTGAAGTTGAACAGAACGTCAGACTTCAGAGTGAAGTGTTTGGTCTGCACTTCCGGAGCCGGAGCCGGAGCCGGAGCAGCTACTACCGGAGCAGCGTCTTCCTGCTGGCCGAAGCGGTAGGAAACACCTACGCTCAGCATACCGTTGTCCGGACGAGCACCAACGGTGTTTGCATCACCGATGTTGTTAACCCACTGGTATTCCAGGCGGGTAGCGATGTCACGAGTAACTGCCCACTCAACACCACCAGCGAAGACCGGAGAAACACCGGTATCGTGATCTTTGAAGCCCTGGTTGTTCTGAGCGTCTGCACGCCAAACCATACCACCCAGACGAGTGTACAGGTCCAGATCGTCAGTTACCGGGTAACCCAGTTTAGCAGTCAGTTGAACGCCCTGAGCTTTGAACGCGCCGTTAACGGTGTCGCCTTTGTACGGCATACGACCCAGCCAGTCATAGCCCAGTTCGAAACCTACGTACGGGTTAACCTGGTAGCCACCGAACGCACCAGCACCCAGTTGGCTTTCGTGGGTCGGGCCATCGTTCTGCCATACCGCACCTTTGTCATGATACTGGGACCAACCCAGTTTACCACCTGTATACCAGGTGTTATCTTTCGGAGCGGCCTGCGCTACGGTAGCGAAACCAGCCAGTGCCACTGCAATCGCGATAGCTGTCTTTTTCATTTTTGCGCCTCGTTATCATCCAAAAATCGCCATGGGAATCTCTTTAGAGAAGCCACGGTTAAATCCTTCACCGGGGGCATTGCTCACTGACAACTCTGCAGACATCTTTACCGATATCTTTGGCTTATGCCGAGCACCCCTGGCGATGTAAAGTCTACAACGTAGTTGGAAACTTACAAGTGTGAACTCCGTCAGGCATATGAAAAAAAAGGCTTTGTATACACAATATTTAACACTTCTGATGAATCTTTCACCACGGCTATTTCCGTACAAAGCGCGCGAGACAGGCTTTCGCGCTGTATTTGGACGATAAATTTGAAGCGCTGCTCTTAGGCAAAAAACATCCTAGGAAAACTCTTAAATTTACTCAATGATACAAATTTGAGTGAATTTTTATCCCGGAAAGCTGTCTCGCAGCCAGAGGATCGTGGCGTACAGGTCGCATAACGAAGCCTATCGCATTGCCTTCTTCTGCCGCCATAGCTAATTGGCGATGTTCCTCTGCAGTCAGCTCTTCAGAATGCCAGCCAATAACGACGCTATAGTTACCTGTGCGCAATGCACGAATCATTGAGTCCAGTGTTACGCTTGGAGAAAGCTGGTTCACCTGCATCACCTTGGTGAGGGGTAACCCAGCGGATTGCACCCACTCACGGCTGAGTTTTTGTTGAGGTGTCAACCACAGCTGCCAACGGGATTGTTGCCCGAGTTGCTGCAGTAAAGGCAGTAAAAGAAGCTGCGTCATCCAGGGCTGGTCCTCACGATAGACCATTTCGCTAATCAGCCCGGTAGTGATGCTGGAAGGCTCAACATGATTCAATTTGTTGAGTGTTGAAGCGAGTGTTGTCGAACGATTCGCATAGCCTGAAGTGTACATAATCAATCCAGCCCTGTGGGTTACTGTATGTTTATACAGTAACCGTTGCATGCTCAGAGATCAACCTCATTTTCGGAAACTATCTCGCATTTTTGTTTTGTCCCTGCCGCGTAATGAAAAATTTGCTTGCCGTCTTGCTCACAGTTGCCTATGTTCCTGCGTAGTGGTTTCAGTAATTTAAATCTGGCTTTTACTATGTGATTTATAAGGGAAAAATCATGGAAGACCTATCTTATCAACGGATATATCAGTCGCGCGAATACCTCATGCCTCTCGGCACAATTTGTCACCGCGCTCATTTTGGTGGTTACAGCTTGTCAGTGGATAAAACGGTTTTCGCGATGGTTGCAGAAGGGGAACTTTACCTTCGCGCTTGCGACGAGAGTGCGCAATATACGGTTACGCAAGATGCCCCTTTACTGGTATTCAACAAACGTGGGCGTCAGGTTTCGTTAAATTACTACTTCGTTAGCGAGAGTTTGTGGCGCGATCGTTCGTTACTTCTGCAACTTTCGGCTCTGTCACTTGATGCTGCGCGGCGTGATAAAGATCGGCGCAGTGCCAGAAAACGGTTACGCGATCTGCCTAACCTTACTTTTCAACTTGAAGCTCAACTCCATGAAGCGGGCGTATTGGATGCACATACACTGCGAATGCTCGGGGCAAAAGTTTGTTGGCTTAGATTGAGAAAATCAAACAAGCATCTGAGCGCGAAAGTGCTTCTTGCACTCGAGGGCGCAATTGTTGGGCTTCACGAAGCGGCGTTACCGGCGCCGCGACGCCGGGAACTGATGGAGTGGTTTAACGGCGTAATCAAGAAAGGAGCGAGTCCTTACTGAGTAATTTGGCTTTTCAGACGGCACACTTCAGGCAATAAAGCGATTAGCAGGCCAATCTGTTGCAGTACCAGTGGCTCTTTGCTATCCGGGCGCGGCTCCAGGTGTTTAATGCGTTGGGATAGATCGGCAAGGGTATCCTGAACACGTTTTTGGTCTGCTGGTAGGTGATGTAGAGCATCGTCAACATAGCAGACTGCATCATCAAGTAAACGTAGGATATCCGGCTGGGTGAGCTGCTCACGATGTGCGCCAAGCGCGGAAATATAACTGGTAAAGGTATGATTTAAACATAACAAACGGAACGCGGCATCGCGAAGTTCAGGTGAGGTTCCGGGTTCGGAAGACATATTTGAAACGACCGATGCCAGTTCCGCGTCACGGTTATAAGCGTTACGTCTGGCGATGCGGTAAGCAAGCCGGTTATCGCGTCCCTGATGGTACTGTTCAAGAATGGCATCAAGGTAGCGGCAGTTAGCATCAAAGGCTTGTTCAGTAACGCGGGGCAGGTGTCGAAAACGCCAGTCCGGCCAGATAAAACTCACTGCCGCCCAGGCGATAGCACAACCTATAAGCGTATCAATAATGCGGGGAAGCGCGACTTCAAATCCTTCGCCCAATAAGTTAAAGCACAGTAACACCAGTAAGGTGATGAACATCGTGGCATGCGCGTATTGCACTGTTCGAAATGCGAAAAACAGTACGCCGGTGATGACGATGAGTATCAGTTGCCCTTCGTGTGAGGGAACGAAGTAAAGTACCGGCAAGCCGATCGCAACGCCAATCAGCGTTCCGATTACGCGTAGCGTCAGCCTGTGGCGAGTGGCGTTATAGTTCGGCTGGCAGACAAAGAGACTGGTCAGTAAGATCCAATAACCATGCTGTAGCCCCGTTATTTGGATAAACGCATAACCGATACATAACACCACCGACATGCGTACTGCGTGGCGAAAAAGTGCGGATTCTGGCGTCAAATTATTACGTAACCGCTGCCGCATGTCATTGAAACCACTCAGACTATCATCCGAAAGCTGATTTTCAGTGTCATTTGACAATGAAGGCTGTGGTTGACCAGATTCAATAGTTGCTAACTGAGCGTCAATAGCCCTCAGGTTATCCAGCAGAAAACCAAGTGCTTTCATATGCTCCTGAGGCGTGATGCCATTAGCGCGAAGACGATCAAGCGCCGCGTCAAGGTGGATAAATGCACGTTCGAAGCGAGAATCGTGTTGATACGGAGTGCGAAGCAAAATGGCGCGTGATAACTGAGCGCACGCATGTGACTGCATGGAAAGTAAGCGCTGAAAGCGGAACATCACGTCGCTATAACGAAAGTGTTCGCGCAGTGTTTGATATTGGATATGTGAAGAACTGGCTCGTTCGTGAATATCTTGCGCTGCAAAATAGTAATGCAATGTTTGACGTGTGCCGCGCTGCCCACGATCTCCGCGCAAACGCGTGAGCAACGTGGCTTTGGTTTGATTGAGCGTGTTCACTAACTGGCCATTCGCCAGTGCTAAATCATAGAGCGGCGCCTGGCTATCATCTTCAATATCCGGGTCAAAAAGACGTGATTTTAGTTCAAGGTAATGTGCCAGTTGTTCATAGCAACGCGCCAGGTTGTCTTGTAGGGCGCGAATGGGGAAAACCAGATGTCCAACCAGCGTCAGCAAGTTAAACCAGATTGCACCTGCCAACAGCAGCAGTGGTTGCTGATACCATTGTTCGAAAAGGGAAATTCCCAGCATGGTATAGACCGCAATAAGCAGCGCACCAAAAGCAATGGTAGCGTAACGCTGTCCGAGCCCGCCAAGCAGGATGAAACCAATGGTGGATGTCACAAGACCAAGCGCAAACAACCATGGCCACGGGAAGAGTAACTCCACAGATGCAGACGCAATAAAAAAGCACACCAGCGTAATTATCAGGTTTTTCAGCCGCCCCGTCAGGCGGTCATCCAGATCGGCAAGTGCGGCGGCAACGACGCCAAGCGTTAGCGGGATGGTCAGTTTCACCTCGCCGAGTAGCCAGGGCAGCAAAGCAGTCCCGCAAAGCGCAATAAAAATTCTGACGTTATAGAGCCAGGCACTGTTCCATGTATAACGGCGAAGCAGAGGACTTAACATAATGACAAGCGATCCGATTATTGAAAACGACGGTGCGCATTGGCTTCGCGGGCAGCGCGAGCGGTTTCTACAGATACCACACGACGGCCAACTGGCCACAGTGCAATCGCAGCGATTTTAAAGTTCGCGACGCCAACGGGAATGCCGATGATGGTAAGGCACTGAGCGATACCGGCGGTAATATGCATAATGCATAGCCACCAGCCAAACAGAATAAGCCAGATAATATTCAATAATGTTCCACCTGCATTTAACAGGCTGTTTTTGCTCTGCGGTTCGAGTTCATCAATGTGAATGGCTTCATTTCCCCAGGGGATAAATGAGAGCTTTGTGATTTCCCAGCAAGAGCGCGTCAACGGCAGAGTGATAATGAGCAGGGCGCTGATTATTGTTGCGAGTAGCCATCCGAGTGTTGTGGCGAAACCACCAAGCACAAAATTTAGAATATTCAAAACGGTACGCATAAAACCTCAGTACAAACCGGTCGGTAGAGAATGCCGGTAATTGTAACGATTATTTGGGCTGGAGCGCCAATTCTCTGGCAGGTAAACTGGCAATTATTGTCACAAGTTGAGAACGATAAGTCATGGAACTGAAAGCGACCTCACTGGGAAAACGTCTGGCGCAACACCCGTATGATCGCGCAGTCATTCTGAATGCCGGCATTAAAGTGGCAGGTGACAGACACGAATACCTTATCCCTTTCAATCAGTTGTTAGCGATTGAATGCAAGCGAGGGCTGGTGTGGGGAGAGATGGAATTTCAGCTTGCCGACAACAAAGTAGTTCGTCTTCACGGAACGGAATGGAACGAAACACAGCGTTTTTACCATCTTTTAAATGAGCGCTGGAACCGGTGGAGCGCGGAAATGAGCGAGGTTGCTGCCGGGGTTTTATCGGAGCAACTGGAGCTGATTTCCGGGCGTATTGAGCCAACGAAATGGCTTACCCGTAAGCAGCTTCAGGGGTTACAGCAGCAATTGCAGCAGGCGTTTGCCGCGTTGCCGATTCCGACAAGCCGATTAGCGGAGTTTGATAATTGCCGTGAGCTTTGGCGTCAGTGTCAGTCGTGGCTGACGGACGTTGAGAAGCGCCGGACACAGCACAATCAAACTTATACTGAAACGATGGTTACTCAGTACGCCGCTTTTTTTGAGCACGTTGAAACATCTCCTTTAAACCCGGCGCAGGCGCGGGCCGTGGTCAACGGCGAGCACTCTTTACTTGTGCTTGCTGGCGCGGGGAGTGGAAAAACGTCGGTGCTGGTGGCACGAGCAGGCTGGTTGCTGGCTCGTGGCGAAGCCTCGGCGGATCAAATCCTGCTGCTTGCGTTTGGTCGCAAAGCCGCTCAGGAGATGGATGAGCGTATCCAGCAAAGGCTACATACCGAGGAGATTACTGCGCGCACTTTTCATGCGCTGGCGTTGTATATCATCTCCCAGGGAAGCAAAAAAGTGCCCGCTTTAAGCGAGCTGGAAAATGACACATCGGCTCGGCTGTCCTTGCTAACGGATACCTGGTGCCAGCAGTGCAGTGAAAAGAAAGCACAGGCGAAAGGGTGGCGTCAGTGGCTGGAAGAAGAGATGGAATGGGACGTCCCTGAAGGCAATTTTTGGGAAGATGCAAAATTGCAGCGCCGCATCGCTCCGCGTCTCGATCGTTGGATCGGACTGATGCGTATGCATGGCGGTGCACAGGCTGAGATGATCGCCGGCGCTCCAGATGAAGTTCGTGACCTGTTCAGTAAACGCATTAAATTGATGGCGCCGATTTTAAAAGCGTGGAAAGCAGAGCTAAAGTCTGAAAACGCCGTCGATTTTTCCGGGCTGATTCATCAGGCAATTAATGTGCTTGAAAAAGGGCGTTTTGTTAGCCCATGGAAGCATATTCTGGTCGATGAATTTCAGGATATTTCACCGCAGCGCGCGGCTTTGCTGGCTGCGTTGCGTAAGCAAAACTCACAAACGACGCTATTTGCTGTCGGTGATGATTGGCAGGCAATTTACCGTTTCAGCGGCGCGCAACTTTCCTTAACCACCGCTTTCCATGACTATTTTGGTGAAGGCGATCTCTGCGCACTGGATACGACTTATCGTTTCAATTCACGCATTGGTGAAGTGGCGAATCGCTTTATCCAGCAGAACCCATGGCAGCTTGCAAAGCCATTGAACAGTTTGAAAAGTGGGGATAAAAACGCAGTGACGCTGATGGCGCAGGATCAGCTGGATGCACTTTTAGATAAACTCAGCGGATATGCAACGCCGGAAGACAGGATCCTGGTTCTGGCTCGTTATCACCACGGAAAACCGGCGGTTCTTGATAAAGCCGCCACCCGCTGGCCGAAACTTCAGCTCGATTTTACGACTATCCACGCCAGTAAAGGGCAACAAGCGGACTATGTGATTGTGGTGGGGCTGAAAGAGGGCGCGGATGGTTTTCCTGCTCCGGCGCGGGAATCCATTATGGAGCAAGCCTTGCTGCCGCAGGCGGAAGAGTTCCCTGATGCGGAAGAGCGGCGATTGTTGTACGTCGCATTGACGCGCGCACGCCATCGTGTCTGGCTATTGTTTGATAAAGATGAACCGTCACGCTTTGTCGACACGTTAAAATCGCTGGATGTGCCAGTCGCGCGAAAACCGTGAAACGAAGGCGGCCGCTGCGGCCGCCAGGATTTATTTAAGACGCTCAGCGAGGTAACGTTGGTAGTCCGGAATGAGGATGTCGACGCTGTTATTGAACTGCGGCGATTCGATAATAAAATCAGCGGTAGATAAATTGGTCGCAACCGGAATATTCCACACCGTTGCAAGACGTAAGAGGGCTTTTACGTCAGGATCGTGCGGGACCGCATTAAGCGGGTCCCAGAAGAAAATCAGTACGTCGATTTTGCCTTCTGAAATCAACGCGCCGACTTGCTGGTCGCCGCCCATTGGGCCACTCAGCATGGCGTTGACTTCAAGGCCGGTTGCTCGCTGAATCAAATTCCCGGTTGTACCAGTCGCATATAGCTCATGTTTGGCCAGTACAGGCTGGTGGCGTTCTACCCATTTCATTAATGATTGCTTGCAGTGATCGTGTGCGACCAGTGCAATATTTTTGCGCACGGGTAAGGTGCGAGTGGTTGATTCCATAATCCGCTTCCGTCAGTGGTTTTCGCTACAGATTACTGGAAGCGTCTGATGCTGCAAGAGAAGTGAATAAAAAAATCCGAAAATGGTCGGGTGGGTCTGTTTGATTTACACTTTGGTGACATCGCCGGGAGGAAAACATGAAAGAAACCGATATTGCCGATATTTTACAGTCGACCCAAACTATTGCGCTGGTTGGTGCGAGTGATAAACCCGATCGACCAAGTTATCGCGTGATGAAGTATTTGTTGGACCAGGGTTATCATGTGATTCCCGTCTCGCCGAAAGTAGCAGGGACTACCCTTCTTGGGCAGCAGGGCTATGCAACACTTGCCGATGTGCCAGAAAAAATCGACATGGTGGATGTTTTTCGCAATTCGGAAGCGGCGTGGGGTGTTGCACAGGAGGCGATTGCCATCGGAGCGAAAACGCTTTGGATGCAATTAGGGGTGATTAATGAACAAGCGGCCGTGCTGGCGCGTGAGGCGGGGTTAAATGTAGTGATGGATCGCTGCCCGGCTATTGAGATCCCGCGGCTCGGTCTGGCGAAATAAAAAATACCCCGCATCTGGCGGGGTATTTTTAGTTGCGCAGGCGCGGAGCCTGGAGCTGTCGGCGAATGGTGCGCGCCAGTTCATCCATGGATGGCTGCTCCGGATGTTCATCCGTAATTTCGCTTGTCAGCTGTGCTTCTGCCAGGTATGTGTGCACTGGTTGGCCATCATCATCTTCCATTACGACATGATACCAGGGCAGCGCGCGGAGTTCGTCGTTCACCGCCAGCTCATCTGCTGACGGCTCGTCCAGTGAATACTCAGGATCGATATCGACCACTACGCCAAGATACCCCAGCAGTGAGTGGCGAACTTGCTGACCGATACCGAATTTGCTGGCAATCATTGTCACCTCCCGGGAACCTTACATACCCGCAGATATGCGGGCGCAGTTCCAAATTTCAAGTTACATGACGCGGCAGGCAAACCCTTTCAGATACAGCCCTTCCGGGTAGGTAGCGATCACAGGATGATCGGCGGCCTGACGGAACTGTTCTATAAATTGTACATCACGACCAGCATCTATTGCGGCGTCAGCAATAATTTTCTGAAATAAATCTGTGGTCATCAAACCGGAACAGGAGAAAGTGAGCAGTACACCGCCGGGATTCAGGAGCTGGATCGCCAGCATGTTGATGTCTTTATAACCGCGACAGGCGCCCATCAACTGGCTTTTGTTTTCCACGAACTTTGGCGGGTCCATCACGATGACATCGAAAGTTTCGCCCTGATCGCGATATTTGCGCAGCAGTTTGAATACATCGTCGCGAACAAATTCTGCTTTGCTTAGATCCAGCTCGTTCAGCGTAATGTTCTGTTTCGCGACATCCAGCGCTTCCTGAGAGGTATCTACACTGACGACCTGGCGGCATCCGCCCATCAGCGCGGAAACGGCAAAGCCGCCGGTATAGGAGAAGCAGTTTAATACGCGCTTGTCTGCCACGTAGCGACGTGTTGCCAGCCGGCTGTCGCGCTGATCGAGGTAGTAACCGGTTTTATGCCCGCCCTGAATATCAACAAACAGCTTCATGCCGTGCTCTTTAATCGGCAACAACGCGGGCGGCAGTTCGCCAACCACCAGTCCTTGCGCGAGTTCCAGCCCCTCTTTTTTGCGCACAGCAACATCGCTGCGATCGTAAATCGCGCATTGTGGATAGAGAGACTGGAGCGCCGAGATAATGGCTGGACGCTGATATTCCGCACCTGCGCTAAGAAGTTGGAGAACAAGAAAATCACCGAAACGATCGATGGTTACGCCGGGTAAGCCGTCAGATTCGCCAGCAATCAGGCGATAGCTGTCGAGACCATCGCGTTGCGCCAGCCAATCTCGCCACTGCTGTGCTTGTTGTAGGCGGCGGGTGAAAAACGCGATATCAATGCTTTCATTTTTATCGAAAGTCCAGACGCGAGCACGAATCTGCGATGCAGGAGATAATGCTCCACGCGCCAGCCACTTACCCTGATGATCGACAATATCAACCGTTTCACCGAGGCTGGCTTTGCCTTCCATTCGCGCGACAGCGCCGGAGAAAATCCAGGGATGACGGCGCAGCAATGATTTCTCGCGCCCTTTGGCTAACACTAAACGTACACTCATATTCGGCTATTCTATAAACTGAAGAAAATGGGCGCTATTGTCACGGGTTCAACGGGCAAATGCAACGAGCCTGAATAGAAAGGGGAGGGAAAGATGGCACATGTCTGCACAATCGCCTGGGTACACGGAATGGTGCAGGGCGTCGGGTTTCGCTATAGCACGCAGCACGAAGCACAGAAGCTCGGTGTGACGGGGTATGCACGTAATCTTGATGATGGCAGCGTCGAAGTGGTTGCCTGCGGCGACGAGCACGCAGTGAATCAGCTGATTGCGTGGCTGAAAGCAGGGGGACCGCGTAGCGCCCGGGTTGACAGAGTTCTTGCCGAACCGCATCAGCCCGGCAGGGAATGGACAAACTTCGGCATTCGCTATTAGATGCACTTCACCGGTTTTGGCAAACCAGCGATCTTTGTCGCCTGTTTAGCAGGCCCTTTGGGAAACAGGCGGTACAAATAGCGACTATTGCCTTTCTCTTCGCCAAATTTATTCGCCATCGCTTTTACCAGCATGCGAATAGCGGGAGAGGTATTGAATTCCAGGTAAAATTCACGCACAAAGCGCACCACTTCCCAGTGCTCAGGAGAGAGCGTTATGTTCTCTTTCTCAGCGATGATAGACGCTAAGGTTTCGCTCCACAGCGTAGTGTCTTTTAGATAGCCTTCGCTATCGGTTTCGATTTCTTTACCTTCAAAGATCAACATAATTTTTAGCAGCGTTAGTCAACAACGGCGGGAGTGTAGCAAAAAACAAAGCCCCGCATAAGCGGGGCTAATGGGGAATCAGGCTTGTTTAATCGCGGTTAGCGAAACCCAGAATACTCAACAGGCTGACAAAGATGTTGTACAGCGACACATACAGACTGACTGTGGCGCGGATGTAGTTGGTTTCACCACCGTGGATGATATTGCTGGTTTCATACAGGATAGCGCCACTTGAAATCAGGATAAATACGGCGCTGATAGCCAGATGCAACGCTGGCAACTGCAAGAAAATATTCGCGACCATCCCGATCACCACCACCACCACGCCCGCCATCAGCATGCCGCCGAGGAAAGACATATCCTTACGTGTCGTTAACACGTAGGCGGAACAGCAGAAAAAGACCAATGCGGTGCCACCGAGTGCCAGGCCAATAAGATCTCCCATCCCTGCTGAGAGATAAGCATTAAGCATTGGCCCCAGGATATAACCGAGGAAACCAGTGAACGCGAACGCAGCCAGGATACCGGTTGGTTTGTTCGCCAGTTTATAGGTCAGGAACATTAAACCGTACATCCCAACCAGCGTCAGGATCAGGCCCGGAGAAGGCAACATTAATACGGTACTGGCGGTCGCCGTAATTGCGGAAAACGCCAGCGTTAAGCTTAAAAGGAAATAGGTGTTACGCAGGACTTTGTGCGTACTTAGCAGGGAAGTACGGTCACGCGATGAAGTAATAATACGATCCATGAGTCACTCTCTTATGACAGATGTAATTGATTGCAGAGTCTAAAAAAGTCTCGCTTGCTGACAAAGTTGTTTTACCCATCTTTACTCATAATGCCGCGGTGCTGACACAGTGTTTCGTGCGCAGAAATGCGCGCTACTCAGCATAAAGGGATAAATGTGAGACAGATCCATATTGGTGTCTTATATGTCACTGAAATCTATTGCTATATAACTATTGGGGCGCTAAGAGTGTAATCGCGTCGTGACAATGTACATTACTAAGGCGAAAGGACATGAAACCACAAACACGTAACCACATTGCACTTTCATTATTGACTATCGGCATTCTGAGCGCATGTTCCGGCGCGTTTGCAGCGACGGTACCCGCAGGAACAACGCTTGCTGAAAAACAGGAGTTGGTGCGTAACAATGGCAGCGAGCCTGCATCGCTGGATCCACATAAAGTGGAAAGTGACGTCGAGTTCAACATTATTAGCGATATTTTCGACGGGTTGGTCGCTGTTAAGGCAGATGGAACCATTGAACCCCGGCTGGCGGAAAAATGGGAAAACAAAGATAACACGGTCTGGATTTTCCACTTACGCCCGGGGATCACATGGTCGGATGGTACGGCGATCACGGCAAAAGATGTGGTCTGGAGCTGGCAACGTTTAGTCGATCCGAAAACGGCATCCCCCTATGCCAGCTATCCTGGAAATATGCATATCGTTAATGCTGCTGATATCGCTCAAGGTAAAAAAACACCTGACACGCTTGGGGTGAAGGCGCTAGATGATTCAACACTGGAAGTCACGTTGACGCAACCCACGGCATCCTTTCTGCCGATGCTGGCGCACCCATCTTTGGTTCCGGTAGACAGCGTGTTGATCAATCGATTTGGTGATAAATGGACAAAGCCGGAACATATAGTAACGAGCGGTGCCTACAAGATTACCGATTGGGTCGTTAATGAACGCATTGTCGCCCAGCGCAATACTCGTTACTGGGATAATAAAGCGACAGTGATTAATAAAGTCACTTACCTTCCTATCAATGCCGAAACGGCGGACATTAACCGTTATAAAGCTGGCGAGATTGATATCACATACACCATTCCTGTGAACCAGTTTGCGCAGTTAAAGAAAACGTTAGGCGATCAGGTGCATGTCGCTCCGCAACTGGCGACCTATTATTACGAGTTTAATACCACTAAGCCGCCATTTAACGATCCTCGAGTACGTCGCGCACTCAATATGGCTCTGGATAAAGATGTCATCGCGGATAAGGTAATGGCACAGGGGCAGCGTCCTGCATGGGTAGTTAGCCAGCCGGAAATTGGCGGTGTGAAAATAGCTTCACCAGATTACGCGTCATGGCCGAGGGAAAAACGACTCGCTGAAGCGAAAAAACTCCTCAATGAAGCTGGTTTCACTGATGAGCACCCATTGAGCTTCAGCCTTCTGTATAACACGATGGAAACACATCAGCGGATCGCGATTGCTGCCAGTTCAATGTGGCAGAAAAATCTTGGTGTTAATGCAAAGCTACAAAATCAGGAGTGGAAAACCATGCTTGATACCATGCATACGGGTAATTTCGATGTGGTACGGTATGCATGGATTGCAGACTATGCTGATGCCGCCACTTTCCTCAATAATTTCCGTACCGGCGATAGTGAAAACACGAGTAAATATAGCAATCCGGCGTATGACGAAACACTGAAGAGTGCAGCGAAAGCGAAGGATATTGCCGAACGTGGTAAATATTACCAGCAAGCAGAAGACATACTTGGCGAGGACGTTCCCGCTATCCCGGTTTACCACTATGTTCGTACACATCTGGTGAAGCCTTGGGTTGGCGGGTTTGCGCCCGATAGCCTGGGTGTATACCTGACAAAAGATTTATACATTAAGCAACACTGATCTGAGATGCGCTGAATAAACGATCATTGTGCTGGTATTTCAATCTAACAGCGCGGTTTTGATGGTTTTTCAGGCAAACAAACATTCCCGGGCTTTACATGAGACTCGAGGATGTTTATAGTGCGCCTCACACCGGAAGTGTGGCCGAGCGGTTGAAGGCACCGGTCTTGAAAACCGGCGACCCGAAAGGGTTCCAGAGTTCGAATCTCTGCGCTTCCGCCAAATATAAAGCCCCAGCTTACTTCGTAAGCTGGGGCTTTTTTATTTCGAGAAAATCAACGTTGGTTGCATTCAGCTCTTACTCTAAGTTCGTGGATAGAGTAATACGTGAATTCCATTGACGCTCAATCAGTTCTGCCGTTTTTGTTCAAAGTAGAAGCAGGGGAGGACTGGTTTGGTCGTCCCCATCATGCAAATTTGATGACACTCACTAACCGCTTCTAACGGCTGCAAAAGAAAAGCGGCCGTTTTCCAATGGTGAAAAGAAATCCTTGCGATCCCTGGGGATGGATTGAATAGGTGATACTTTTATCAGGATAAACGTAAAAACCGGGCAAAACAGTAGCGATGACTTTATCCGGTAAGGTTTCTAAACTATCGATTTTGTTTATCCCGGATGACAGAAAATTATAGGTACCGTGATTTTCGGTCCAAGTAAAGGATATATCTCTGCGTATGGTTCCTTCTGGGTGAGAGTTTTCAAGGTAACTTCCGCTTACTGAAACGATGCCATTTCTTTTCTCTTTATTGTACATAAAATCGAAAGTAATGTTGGCTTGTGTTTCTTTATGAAAAACGATCATGGAAGCACTGCAACTTTCAGCACTTCTGTTTTTTATAAGCAATGAGTAATAAAAAAATCCCGCTACAATCCCTACACTTATAAAAAACAGGCTTAGAAAGAATATTGCTTTTTTAGTCACCGTTTACTCCCCTGATTAAAAGTGAAATGCACCCTGGTGATGATGTTGTCGAAAATTTATTCTTGCAGACTAAAGCAGCGAGAGATGGCGAGGTAGGTGAAGTTGGGAAATAGACCCAGGGGTAATTTTTACAATTCAAACCAGAGTCTTTAATAAGAGATTTATATTTCAGGTAATATTCATTGTTGTCATGGCTATCATCTTTGGTGTAAAAATGGCAACCATCTTCATTTTCAATGAACGTATAACTTTCAAAAAAAGCAGCATCGTTACTAATGTTCCATGTCAGGTAAACGACGAGCAGGGCTGCGATAAATGAGGCTGAAGCAGCAAAAACTCCATTCGAGGTTGCAAACGACTTCTTTTTCTTAATTGCACGAGTGTCTGTCTCAGCATGAAGATCTTGCTCGTTCAGTACATCATCCTTTGGATAATCAAGCTCTTCAGGAGTGTTGTGAGTTGTTTGATAATTGGCAGTAGAAATAGCAAAAGGTGTAGCCGGTTCGTTATCGTTTCGTCTGGAGATTTTTACGCTGTCATCTATCTGAAAACCTTTCCGGGGAATGGTTGCAATAAGTCTTCTGTCTGTTTCACCTACGGCACGCAGCCCACGACGAACAATAGATATATTCTGATAGAGCGTATTCGTGGGAACTAACATTCCTTCTTCTTCCCAAACTTTCTTAAAAAAATCTTGTTGCAGCACAATATCCGGAGATGCTTGAAGCAGTAAGAGAAGGCAACGGCTGGCTGGAGAGGTCAGAGTAACGTTCATTTCGGGATTATTTACCGATGACAGTCTTTTCATTCCCGGTCTGAATTCAATATTGTCGTTGATAATCCAGTACATATATATTCCAATAGCAGCCAGAGGCTGAGTCCTTTATTAGCGATGTATGTAATAGGTTAAAATGTTATGTTATTAATTTCAGCATAACAATAGATGTATTGCTATGTTTTTTGCAACAATTAATGCCGTCTTCTTGCGAATTTTAGCGTAGGTTGATTAATAATGGGTGCTATTGATGCTTACATTAAAAAATGCTTGATATTTAGGTGGATGCATCTTTGATTGTTGGTTGTTATATATCTTAAATTAACTTTTGTTGATTTAAGGTCCCATTTAAGATAATGGGAGTAATACATTTTTCTGGTGAGAATATATATTTATACGATATATGATTGTTTGATGCTAATGTAGTAGCGATTCATAATGTGGTGCTTAAGGCAGACGGGGAAAGCCGCTACGGAAGAGATGTTTTTAGGGTTATATTAGAAACGAAACTGGTTGTCGAAGGCTTCAATGATGTTCTTGATGATATTAAGGGTTAATTAATTCAAAACATAATTAATGATTATACATCATGTCAATAATGTCGCCACGTTAAAAACATTTTATTTTTAACGAATGTTCTTTTTTGGTCTTTAAGAATAATTAAGTTGTTTTGGCTGTTGTTATGAAGATAATTATACGTGTTAGCCGTTCTTGTAGTTTTAATTTTCTAGAGGTAATGAAAATCAAATTTTACTTTTTAGCTTTCATTTTGCTATGTAGTATTCGTGCACATGCTGATACTCAGCTGGAACGACTAGCCAAAGATCAGAAAAAAAATGATAATAACATCGCCCAAGAAAATCAGATTGATAAAAAAGATGTTTTCTCTAAGCTTAAAGACAAAAACATTATCGAATTTGAATTACCCTCTGAAAAAGGCTGTTACCCTATATCAGAACTTATCTTAGAGAACGAATTTTTGGATAATAAAACCATTCGAAATATAAAAGATGAGATCTCGAACAGTTGTCTTGGGACGAAAGGTATTGAATATGTTGCGACCTATTTGCAGGATTATTATATAAAGGCTGGATATGTAACAACACGAGTGGATATCCCTGTACAAAATTTAAAGGCAAAAAAATTACAGCTGAAAATTTTAGCAGGAAGGA
The DNA here is from genome assembly GCF_027109175.1 of Kosakonia sp. SOY2. NCBI lineage: Bacteria > Pseudomonadati > Pseudomonadota > Gammaproteobacteria > Enterobacterales > Enterobacteriaceae > Kosakonia > Kosakonia sp. SOY2. The sequence goes on along the minus strand of NZ_JAPVXH010000001.1, from coordinate 1,871,931 downwards.
TCGATAAAGTGATCATTGAAAATGACGATATCAGAAGTTGGATCCTGCCTTTTACATCAGGTGATATTCTTAATCTGCGAGATATTGAACAAGGGCTGGAGAACTTACAGAAAGTGCCTGGCGTTGATGTAAAGATTAATATCGTGCCTGGCAGTCGCTACGGCCGTAGCGATATTGTTATCAATACTAATCGTAAAAAATTATGGAATATCAAAACGACATACAACGACTGGGGTGACAGAAGCACAGGAAAGATACTTACTGGTATTTCAGGCTATTTGTACAACTCTGCAAAGCTTGGCGATCTTTTCTATTTGGCTGGTACCAGCAGTACTACAGGTCAATATAAAAGCATCAGTGCTTTTTATAGCTTACCAGTAGGTTTTTGGGATTATGAACTTTTCTACAGTAGCAGTATGTCTCGCCAGCGTGTTGGGCTGAGTTATTGGGATTTAGACTATGAAGGAAAAAATCAATACCTTAGTTTGAAAGGAACCCGAACTCTTTTTCGCAACATGGATAAAAAAATAACAGGGAATATAGAATTATTAAGGCGTAAATCTACCTATCAATTAGGTGGCGTAGATTTAGCACTGCAAGAACGAGATATGAGCAATCTGCGCCTTGGACTAACTTTTAAAAAAAATTTCCAGGAAGCGACACTAGACTCCTCCATTAGCTGGCAACGTTTTATGACTTGGCTGGGTGGTGAAAAAACACCGGATATGGTGTCAGGGGACGTGAGTACGGAAAGCCAAATTTTTAATCTGACTACAAATTATGTGAAATGGTTCAACGGTGAGTATTTACACTATTATTATGAATTGAATATGGGGGCTCAATTTTCGCCAGCGCCGTTAACATTACAAGATCAATTTACAATAGGTAATCGTTGGAACGTTAGAGGGTTTGAAACCAGCACAGGATTAGATGGCAATAAAGGGTACTATATTCAGAATACATTACATTTCCTTATCGGGAATTACAGTTCTGAGTTATATATAGGCGCGGATTATGGTCAGATTTCTGGTGAAATATACCCACAAAATACTTTTGATGGGAAAAGGATAGTTGGAACAATTCTTGGGATTAAAGGAACAGTTAAATCACTCGGGTATGATATCTCTTTATCAGTTCCCTTAATGTACCCGACTGGTCTCGTTGAAGATCAATTTATATCTAATTTTAATGTAACTTATCAACTGTAATCTTATGATAAATTTAGGGATAAGTATCGGTACTGATATCGTTGAAGTGGAACGGATCACTAACGCGATTAACAATGGCGGCAAGTTTTTTTTACAACGCGTATTTACAAAAAAAGAGATAATGAAAATTAATGCAAATGAACCGGATTTTGAAAGGGCAACCGGATTTTGGGCCGCTAAAGAATCAATTGTTAAAGCGCTTGGTTGTGGGTTTCGGAATGGGGTGTGCTTTAAAGATATTGAGATAAATCATGATGAATTTGGCTGCCCCTCTTTTTTATTTACTGGGAGATTGGGTGAGGTAATAAAGGAAAACGGTGTTATTAATGTGTCACTTAGCATATCGCATTGTCGCACTCATGCCGTAGCAGTATCTCTTGTTAACTCAATTGCGTGTAATGGAAATGTATAAATATAATGATCTAAAAGGCAAAACAGTTTTAATATCAGGAGCCAGTGGCGACATCGGCATTGCCATCTGCGAAAAATTTCTGGAACAAGGGTGTGAAGTTTATGCATTGTATAATACAAATGCGGATCGTTTAGACAATTTAAAAGAAACTAATCCCGCAGGACAAAGATTAAATATATTGCAATGTGATATAGCTGATTCTGAAAAGGTGGCTATATTAATGGAATATTTGAATGCTAAAGTCACAAAGATTGATGTATTAGTGAATAACGCAGGCATTGTTAAAGACAGTCTTTTTGCCTCAATGACTTTTGAGGATTTTAGTACTGTTATTGATACAAATATGCTGAGCACTTTCAGATTAACGAAGGAAGCTTTAATGCTGCTGCGATGTTCTGAAACTCCAGCGATTATCAATGTTTCTTCTATAGCAGCAGTAATTCCAAGTATAGGCCAGGTTAATTACAGTGCTTCAAAAGGCGCTTTGCTCGGTTTTACCAGAACATTAGCCGCAGAATTAGCTCCTCGGGGTGTGCGAGTGAATGCTGTTGCTCCTGGAATGATTGAATCGAGGATGGTAAAGAAAGTTTCTCGTACTGTAGTGCGCGAGGTAACGAACTCAATCCCTTTGAAGCGTCTGGGAAAGTGCCAGGAAGTGGCGAATACAATTGTTTTTTTAAGTTCTTCTGCTGCCAGTTATATTGTTGGCCAGACCATCGTGATCGATGGCGGTCTGGTAATGCGGTGATTTATGTCCAGATATTCTATTCCTTCTAAAATTTTTCTTGAGATGGGCGGGTGGCGACAGCCCTTACTAATGGTCGACAGAATAGATGATTATAAATATGGGGAAAATGGGTATGTGCAGATCGTAAAACATATTACATATAACGAACCCTATTTACTTGGACACTTTCCTGATGACCCTATCATGCCCGGTGTTCTTATTGCAGAGATATTTGGTCAGGCAAGTGAGTATTTTTCATTTATTACTGATGTATGCGATATTTATTTTGAAAAGTTTGGCATCGAATTGAAAAACTTACGAGATATTTATGCGAAGATCCATCAGCAAGAATTGTTGGATATTATCAGGGCAAGGCGCTCACAAGTGCGCGGCGTATTAGCAGCACAGAATTTAAAGTTTAAAGATATTGCTTATCCAGGCGATACGATTGAGGTTACAAGCAAGTTGGTGTTTTCAGATCCAACTGGGTTTATGCACTATTCCGTGACGGCTAACGTTGGTAAAAAATTGATTAGCCAAGGAACAATAATTAACTACCGTGAAGCGAAATATACCATTAATGGAACATAAGCAATGACAACTATGCATGATAATATCCAGGAGCGTAAAGATGTACTTTTCACAATTAAAACGGAAATCATCCAGCGATTAAATATTCAACGAGATGAAACGCAAATTGATGACGATACGCCATTATTTGGTAACGGCTTAAAGTTGGATTCAGTAGACGCGACCGAAATTATTGTTTTGCTTGATAAGGTCTTTGATATACAAGTAAGTGAAGGAGACGATCCTTCTTATATGCGTAGCATTAATAATTTGGCAACATTTGTTATTACAAAAAAACGTGCCTGACCTTTTGAACAATTTACCTGAAGAGGTTTTATGAAGTCTCTTAATGACTTGCATTTGGAAAACAATGCCAGGATGGGCATTTATAATAAGCGCACAGTTCCTGTAGCATATCATGATCTCGCCATTGAATATAAAGCAGTCAGAGAAAATGCACTGCTTATCGATTATTCACATATGGCTATCGTTAGCGTAATGGGAGATGATGCATGGGCTTTGGTAAATCATATGGCCTCAGCTGATATCTCAATTATTCGCGATGAGCAAGGTATCTATTCGTTGGTATTAAATGAGGATGGTACCATCCGCGGGGACATATATGTGCTCTGTACCCCGGACGGTTATTACATCCTTTCAGAAAACATCCCGGCACCGGAGTTAATTGAGCGCCTTACATCAATTTTAGAGAGCGATGAAGCACTCGATATTGTTGAACGCCCGGAGATTAAGTCTATGGCAGATAGCGGTTGGGGCGCTATTATGCTGGAAGGGCCTTACTCCTGGGAAGTTATGTCAGAAATATATGGCTACGACATTATTGGTTTACCTTACTTTGAGTACATTAATGAGGCCGATGACCTGATCATTTTCCGCTGTGGGAAGCATGGCGAATTTGCATATATGGCCATTGGCGAGGAGGCTTCCCTGGTAAAATTATGGGAAACCATCCTTTCAATTGGTGAAAAATACGAATTAAAAACCGGTGGTATCCAATACCAGGATATTGTTCGTCTTGAGAATACCGGATGGGATGAAAGTCTTTTTTCCGGCTATAGCCAAAACCCGATTGAGTTGCAAATGCAATGGGCAATTCAATACGATAAAGAAAACTTTATTGGCAAGTCAGTGATTGAGCCACAGTCCCATAATCTGGCTGAGCGTAAACTCATTGGTATGCTCCCGACTGCAGAGTGCAGTGGAATCAATTCTGATGATAAAGTTTTAGTAGAGGGGAAAGAGGTTGGCGTTATTGTAAAATCCGGTTTTTCCCCTGCGTTACAATCTTTTATCGCGCTGGCTTTGATTGACAATGATTATGCTTTAGCGGATCTCCCAGGGTTTGAAATTTTAACGGCAGAAAAACATATTCCAGCGAGAACAAAAAGCGTACCTTTTTTATATAACTTAAGTATGCTCATCAATCCGGCTGAACATAGTTTTATTGATCCGTCAAAGTCAAAGCGAATTGTGTAATTCTAATAATTAAAGCGAAAGTAAGGCGACAGGTATAAATATGTCGCTTTACTTTGGCTATTTATTATGAATACAAAGATTTTCTACTCCGGGGGATAACGGTGAAAACGAACAGGAAACGCGTTGTAATTACAGGTATGGGGATTTTGTCATCCCTGGCCGAAACTATTGAAGATTTTAAACAGGCGCTCTTTGATAAAAAAAATGGTGTCGGCAACAGTGAGCGGTTTGCAACGTGGTTTGAAAATGCCCGTGCAGCTGAAGTCCTTCAGGAAATAGATTATTCAGAGCTCCCTGAAAATATTATCCACTCTTTGGATAACGCTGCATTATGGGCATACAAAGTGGGCAAGGATGCGCTGACTCAGGCCGGGCTTATTGGTAATAAAGCCTGCCTTGATGAGACAGGATTAATTGTCGGCGTTTCTTCCGCCGGAACTGAAGCGTTTCTGCCAATTTTTGAGCAGAGAATGGATGATTTCTCGCTCCGCAAGACTATTTATTCGGGGGGATTTTCTTCCTGCTGCTCAAGTGTTTCGACACTCTTAGGTCTCAAAGGTGGCGGGGAGTTGGTGGCAACGGCCTGTACAGCCAGCCCTAACGCGATCGGTATGGCTTTTGACTATATCCAAAATGGTAAAAGTAAGACCATGCTGGCTGTCGGTACAGAACCTATCTACCTGCCAACGTTTGCTGGGTTTTACGCATTGAACGTGATGCATCCCAGCACCTGCACTCCCTTTTCAGGTCAGTCTGGCATGTCTATCGGTGAAGGTGCTGGTGCGATGGTACTGGAGGATTATGAACATGCCATCGCACGCGGAGCCAAAATTTACGGTGAAATTCTCTCTTACGCAACCTCCTGCGATGCCTACCACGAAACGGGGCCGGACCCGCGAGCCAGTGGCGCGGTACAGGTCATGCTTAAAGCCATGGAGAATGCTGGTGTAAAGCCGGAACAAATTGATTACGTCAATGCACACGGTACGGGTACAGAAGCGAATGACCGTATTGAAACGCTGGCGATGAAGAAAGTGTTTCCTGATAACGATCATTTGCTTGTCAGTTCAACAAAATCTTATTTCGGCCATAACATTGGTGCTGCAGGCATTGTTGAGCTTATCGCTTGTCTGGTAACGCTGCCTGAAAATAAAGTTTTACCGACTCTCAATTTCTCAATTGCGCGCCCAAATTGCGACCTGGACTATGTCGCTAATGAGTTTCGAGAAAAAGAAATTAATATTTTTATGAAAAATAACTATGCATTTGGTGGAAATAACTGCTGCATGGTGGTGAGTACAAAACCAGGGACAGTGCCGGTCAGTCAATATGACAGTAAGCGTGTGGCTATTACTGGCGTAGGGGCCGTAACGGCGATTGGTCACACGGTTAATGATATTTTGCACAATGTCTGGCAAAAAAATCACGTACCCGTGTTAGGTGGTGTCACGTTTCCTGATGACACCCTGGCAGAAGCGCGGGAATTACTGAGAGTGCTGGTTGCCACAAATCAACTCGAAGAAATTTTTGGCGATGAAGCTGCCATGAGCACCGGAACGTTTCCGGAACAGGAGCCGGATTTTAAAACCTTTCAGATAATGGGGCTGGAGCCGCGTAAACATCTGCGCCGTTTTGATGCCCGAAAGGCAACGCGTGGCGGGACGTTTGCGCTTGTTGCGCTGTCTGAATCGTTGAATATGGCGAAACGTAAAATAAAGCGTGATGGCGAAGAGCTCGGCATGATCATGGGGATGTCTCGTGGCCCTCAGGAGACAACCTATAAATATATGCAGAGTCTGAAACCCGATCCGCGGAAAGTCAGCACCTCTGAGTTTCCTGGCTCGCTAATGAATTCGATCGCCACTTTCTGCGGCATTTCTGAAGGCATTAAAGGCTATACCACCACACTTGCTACCGGCGAGAATGCGGCGCTCGGCGCATTAACTTATGGTTATGAGATTATCCGGCAAAACCTGCAACCCCATGTGATAGTGGGCGGCGCTGATGAATATTTCCCCTCACTGTCTCTTTATATGGATGCGCTAACACAGAAAATCCATATGACTTCTGATGTCAATGATTATCAAATCTATGGCGAGGAGCCAAAGGGATTCATTCCCGGCGAAGGTGCGTGCATGTTATTACTGGAAGACCCGGATGCGGCAGTTTCGCGTGGTGCCGAGGTGATGGCAGAAATTGCTGGCTACGGTAAATCCAGCAGTAATAGCTACTTTGATGCATCGTTATTGAGTGAAAAATCGTCAGCAATGTCTCTGGCAATTGAGCGCGCACTTGATGATGCCGGTGTCAGTGCAGCAGATATCGATTTGGTTTGCGGCACCAGTAATGGCAGTAAAGAAAATTCGCAAATTGAAATCGACGCTATCTACAGCGTCTTCCAGAAAGAGAATCCACGGGTTCCGGTCGTTAACTATAACGCTTATTTCGGGTTCGTTGCTTCATCTGCCGGGTTGCTCAATCTTTTAGTTGTCATTGATTGTATTAAAAAGCAATCAGTGCCGGCCATTCCTTATACGCAAGCGTTCTTCGACTCACGTATAAACTTCGTACGGAGTCCTCAAAATTTAACGCTTAAGCATGTGTTGCTGGTTGGGGCAACAGAAGGTGGAAACTATTATGCATTTGTAATTAAGGAATAGTGCAATGGATAATGCGGCTATCATTGCAGGCTACAGTCTACATTTACCCTTTGCTGAAAATTATAGTGAATTAATAAATAATCTTCGTGCTGGTAAGCGTGTTCATGAAACTTATTGGTTTGCTTCTGAAGAAGTAGCGCTGAAATGTGGGTTTAAAGCGAATAAGCGCGTCGCAAAGCTGGAGCAAAGAGATGATAGCCCATTAGCGTTACTATATCGATTAATCGATGATGCACTGGCACGGGCTAATCTTGACAAAAGCGCGCTTACGGGTGAAAGGGTAAGGGTATATTTAACCGGGTTAGGGCCACGTGTTGATGGCATAGACTATAAATCCTTTTATGACCATAATGATATTGAGGATCTAAAATGTTCACCATCAATAAGTCGTCTTCACGCTAAAAATATGTCGCAGGACGAACTTTCCTATAATATTGCACATAAATATGGATTAAACTATCTTCCGCCTAATTTACATTGCACAAGTAATTCATCATTAACTGCGGTTCATCTTGGTTGCCAGGCGATTGATAGTGACGGGGCAGATCTTGTTTGCGTAATTAATTGTTCAAAAATTAAAACGCAGGATATCTGGTTTCTTGAAAACCAATCAATGCTTGATAGCGAATCAGTACAGCCATTTGGTCAGAATAGCAGATCAGTTTTATTTTCAGAGGGATTCGGCGTCATATTACTCGAGAGCAAAAAACATCGGCAGGCCAGAGGATTAAACGGTGGGGTGCGGCTCAAATCTGCATATGCGCAAATTAGCGCGAGCCGCAGTAATGATTCAGCTTGGTTAAGCTCTAATATTATTAAAGTAATCAGTAAAATATTAGATGAAGCAAATATTGGTCTCGGTGACTTATGCGCAATTATTCCTCATGGCAATGGTTCGTCAAACAGTGATAAGGCAGAAGCCAAAGCAATCGCAATGCTTTCAGACAAGCAACCTGTTCCTGTTCTCGCTTATAAAGGACAACTGGGTTACACCACAACAGGCTCAGGGATCGTCGATTTGATTATTGGTGAACACTCCCTTCGCCAAGGCGAATTACTTACTCCGGTAAGTAACGATGACATTATTGAAGAGATAGCAAGTCAGCTGTTGACGGATATCGGTGCCATTAAACATGAAAAAAAACATTTGCTGAAGACGGGCCTTGGTGTTGATGGGTCAATTATCGGTGTTGTCATGTCAGATACCCGTGTTTGAGATTAGTAGATATGAAAAATGAGATATATCTGTCGTCATTTTCACTTCTGGAACCAGACGATAAGTTCTATTTTTATGTACCTCACTGGTTAAATGCCTGGGAATCGCATCTGTATAATCAGGCTCTTAAATCTACTTCCGCAAGCGGCTGGGCGTTTAAGCGATTCGGCACTGATAAAGAAACTTATGCGCGGGAAATGATACGTAAACCGCGTTATATGGATTATATAGAATCCATGGAGCAAGCTGCTGATGTTGCATTACAACAGATGACCCCAAGAGATCGTATGTTATTGCTTAAGTCGCGTACTGCTTTTATTTATATTGATGCATGGGGAGAATCATCTGTTTTTGAAAATATTACCAGCGCGCTGCATACTTCGATTATTGATACGTTGCCTAAAAATATATTAAAGAAATTCTCTATCAAAAACGTAACTTGCAAAGTTCGTGGGGAGAAATTTGCATTAGTACAGGTGATGCAACTGGCACAAGATTATCTACACTGGAAAGTTTTCGATTTTGTCGTGATATGCGGAGCATACAGAGCAATCCCTGTATTGGTTTTTTCGGATGAAGATATCTTTGGTATGAAAGGTGGCGCCAAATCGAAGCAAAAAAATGGCATGCAACTCTCTGTCGAACGGACAGGATGTTTTATTTTTAGTTTGCGCGAAAGTGCACTAAGAGTGAGTTGCGGTAATTATGTCGCTAACAATAATATTGATGACATTCAACGTGAGATGATGAAGGACCTGTCGGAAGGTGATTTGCTTACCATTTCGGCCAGGAAAGATAATATCATGCGAGTAACGCAGCAAACTGGCATTGATTTTATCGATCTGAACGATATTTATGGGGCGAGTGGTTGTCTTACACCTGCGCTGAGTTGGGAATATCTACTAAATAACAAGGGTATTTCAAAAAAGATGCGCACAATATTAGCTGATAATTTTGGCGGGTATAGCTATTTTGATACCTGCTTTTCGGCGGAGTTGTGATTGATGAGCAACACAATAAAAGAAGTTCCAGCAATATTTATGCAGGATATTTATAAGCATTTTGGTTCGGGTGAAAATAAGGTTGATGCGCTTAAAAATATTAACCTTGAAATTAATAAAGGTGAGTTTGTGGCGCTGTGTGGGCCTTCCGGTAGTGGGAAAAGCACGTTGCTCAATATCCTTTCTGGCATCGATACGCCATCCGGGGGGACTGTCATGTTTCTTAATCATGTTCTTAATGAAATGCCCGAAAAACAGTTGGCGTATGTACGAAGCAAGTACTTAGGATTTATTTTCCAGTTTTTTAACCTCATTCCGGTACTCAGTGTTTTTGATAACGTTTTTTATCCACTTATTCTGAATGCACATTTCAATAAGAAAGAAGCAAAAGAGCGCGCTTTACATTTCCTGGACAGTGTGGGACTCGGCCATTTAGTTGATCGCAAACCTGGTCAGTTATCGGGAGGGCAGCAGCAGCGCGTTGCGATCGCCCGCGCGCTTGCGCATGATCCCAAAGTCGTCGTCGCCGATGAACCGACCGGCAATCTGGACTTAACGACAGGGGAGGCCATTTTAGATTTTTTAATGAAAATAAATCAGCAGACCGGTACCACATTTGTTATTTCCACGCATTCAACCCAGCTTAGAGACAGGGCCGGGAGGGTAATTGAAATTAAAGATGGAGTGTTAGTACATGGCTCAGGTGCATAAGTATTATTGGCCACTCTGGGTGGGGTTGGCCTGTACGGTGGTAGCGAAGAGTGCTGATGCGATGACCGCTCCGGAGGTCGATAAAGTGATACAGCACGGCCTTCCTGAGCAATCCGATGCGTTAGCGAAAACGACACAGGCGCTTTTTCAGGAGTTTGAAAAAACGAAGAACGTTACATCGCTGATTTTTTATTCCTATGGAATGTTACGCCAGGCGAATCATTTTTCGGCTGTTAATGATTTTATCCATGCTTCGGAATATGCGAAAACGGGCTTTTTTTATCTTGATGAAGCAGTAGATACACATGAAGAAAATCCCCGTATTAGATATCTACGCGCACGCATCGACGCGTATTTACCTGCTGTCATAGGGCGTTGCGTGGTAACACTCGATGATACCGAGCGGTTATTAAGGGGAAAAAATGTTTTCGACAAAGATATTGTAAATCATATCGAGTATATGCGTTATAGAGCCCTGGTGAGTTGCAATCAGCCTCAGCAGGCTGAATTGCTAATGAAAAAAATAAAGGCGAAAAGTTCTGGGGATGCGAAGTACCTGAATACTAAATTCCATGCTGAACCAGAGTGGGATATGAATGAAGTTACCCAGGTTGTTATTCCATTACTCAAAGGTGAGTAGATCTCCATGCATATGCCTTTAATGAATATAGCTGTTGTTATAATAATCTGTTTTGTCCTTTATTGTCTGTTTTTTAAATTCAGGGATGCAAAGTTCTCTTTTTTGAATTTGTTCCGGCATAAAAAAAGAACACTTTCAACAATGATTGCCATAATGCTGGGTGGCGTGTCTATTTTTTTATATGGTGGATTTATTGACTATTCTTTTTGGATTTTGAAGGAACAGACGATTCGAACAAATATCGGACACGTACAGATCTATAATCCAAAATATTTTGAGACATCTAATAAAAGCCGCAGCCTGATTGCAGATTATGCAAACCTGAAAAAAGAAATCCTCAGTGATCATGGGTTATCTGATGATATTTCAACTATTTCAGGACAACTGGAGTTTAGCGGCGTTGTATCACAATACGAAAATGAAACCTCCAGTTTTTTTTCAGGGTTTGGTGTGGAACCGTTGCCATCATTAAAGCTCGGTTCATTCGATAAAATTATTTCTGGGAGTGATTTATCGCGAGTGAAAACCAATGAAGTTACCCTCGGGGAAGGACTTGCCGCAACGCTAAATGCGAATTACGGTGACTGGCTTGATATAATGACAGTCAACACCCATGGTGGTCAGGGCGCACTTTCATTGAAATTACGTGGCATCTTTTCCTCAGGAATTAAAGATTATGATGATGTTGCGATGAAAATGCCTTTGGCGACAGCACAAAAATTGATGGGTACAGATGGTGTAAGTAAAGTATTAATCTTGCTTAAAAAAGACAATACAGATCTTTTTATTAAAAATTTACGGCATTTTATTGATGAACATCATTTGCCATTAATCGTTAAAAGTTGGAAGGATACTTCTATTTTTTATCAGCAAGTGGAGGGGTTACTCTCTGGTATTTATTTCTTCATTAAGCTTATCGTGGTCCTCATCGTAATATTTATGATCAGTAATGCGATGACGATGAATATTATAGAGCGTACACGAGAAATCACCACGCTACGGGCTATAGGTTTACAGCCATTTCATGTTTCGCGGTTATTCCTGCTGGAAGGCATATATATTGGGATCCTCGGTGCGATAGGTAGTCTTGCCATCGGCTTTATTCTAGCAGGTATCATTAATCTACATGGTATTGCCATGCCTCCCTCTCCCGGGCAAACGCAAGGTTATACTGCTTTCATTAAAATTAATAACGCCGGGTTGATATGGTTAACGTTTGTATTGCCTGTGCTAACCTCCTCGTTAGCGTCAATATTACCTGCGTTGCGAGCATCCCGGTTAAATATATCAGATGCATTTAAATTTTCTTAAGGCTGAATATGATTGGCACCGTTAGTCTTCGAACCATTATTGTGTCTGTTTTTTTTATGATGGCAAATGCCAGTGCGATAGCTGCGGTCGGTGCGCTGGATATTATTCGGCGAGCTGACGAAATTCGCTCACCCAATAAACCTTTTCGATATACCGTTACAGTGCTTGAGTACAAAAATGGTGTAGAAAAAGAAGAAAATAAACAGATCCTTGATATATCGATGCGATTTATGAAGCCTGAAAAAGGAATGCCGGCTGATGCTCGCTCATTAGCTCGGTTTATTTATCCGCCAAGGGATAAGGGTAATATCATGCTATCTGATTGGTATGATCTTTGGTTTTATACGCCAACCCTTCGACGACCTATACCTATATCGAGAGAACAAAGATTGGTCGGACAGATTTCAAATGGTGACGTAATCGTTACCAACTTTGAATATTCCTATAGCGCAACGCTGACGGGAGATAGGCCCTGCGGGGAATCGATCTGCTACGAACTCGTCTTACTGCGTAAATCGGATGCAGTGACATACCCAAAAATTATCTATCTGGTTGAAAAAGAAAATTATCACCCATATCAGGCATCTTATTATTCGATGGACGATAGACTGCTTAAAACAGTCCAGTACCAAAATTTTCAAATGGTACTGGGGGAAATGCGACCAATGAAAATCATTGTGCGAGATGCAAAGCATAGTAAAGGTTATTCTGTTATGGAGTACAGCGATGTCAGGTTCGAGTCTTTATCGGAATCTAACTTTACCCGGGAATATATCCAGCGAGGTGTTAAGTGAGTTGCCGCATAAATCTGGTGACTTTGTCATTCATATTGTTACCTGTTAGTCTCTCTGCAAATTGTCTTTCTGGTTCAGATATACAAAAAAATGCTGATGTTACACTATCGTTACAAGGCTCTTATACAAAAAAGAAACCATCGATATGGAATATTGAAGGTAAGAACGCCTATGTAAAAGATAATGTTAATAATAGCGCAGGCGTGAAATTCAGCAGTGATTGTTCGCTTATTGAGGAACAGCTTAATTTAGATCTATCACTTTATGGATTGACTTATTATCCATGGCGAGCACCTGGTAAGTTTGATAAGGATAACCATCGTTCACGAATGCTACTGAATCAAGTTAAACTTACGTTTATAGCCTCTGACAACATTCGTCTGGAAGTCGGTAAACTCAGAGATAAACCGGGTATTTTCTTTCTTAAATCGCCATCGGCTCTGCTAACTAATTACTATGCGGGATTCAAAAATGACCGCCTTTATACTCCGGCAATGAAATCGGTTTATGCTGAATCATTTTGGGGAGCGAGCCTTATTCATGATACAAGGGATTACGGTCTGGCTTTCACTGTCGCACCTCGATTAGCACGAATAAATAAGCGCTATGAGTCGTCAGGCAATTGGTCTGCTGATCAACGCTCTAATTCCAGTGAACGCTATCTGTTAAGTTATACAGAATATCGTCTTAAAAATCATACGCCGTCAATTAATGTTATGTCAGGAGAATCTCGCTCTGTTGCTTTAGCTGACAGTTTTAATTACACACCACAATGGATTATCAATGCTGAGATTGCCTTGCACTCAGCCCAGCAATGGCGGCATTTTTCACAGCAAAGGGCTGCTGTGGTGCAAAATTACGTTTTTCCTTCTTCGCTCTATGCCACCGAAAATAAACAGGGTGTTGAGTTGGCGATAGGGGGGCAGTACACAACCGATAACTTCAGTTTGTTTGGCATGGAATACTACTTTCAAAGCGAAGGATATTCCGCACGTGAGTGGCACCAGCAAATGAATTTTGTCGATTACCTCAATACCAAAAATTAGTATGCTGTATTAGATCAGGTGTTTGACGCGTATAAATACCTTATGGGGGCAGAAATTAGTAATGTTGCAAATAAAGGAAACCTCCAGGGAAAACACTACATTAATGCGTATGCAAGTTTAGCTTTCAAAGGTGGCTCTAGCCTGCAACCTTATATTATTACCAATATGATGGATTACAGTTCGTTAGTAGGTGTGCACTACTCAACACCGCTTAATTATTTTGACGGAAAAGTGGAAGGTTATGCTGGTATGTTTTCAGCATTTGGCTCAAGAGATGCTGAATTCTCCCACTTTGGTAGAACGATTGGTTTGTATCTGGGGTTTGAATATCATTTATAAGGATATTATCTATGGATTTAAATAAGACTTCACAGCCTGTTGTTTTTCTTTTTGCTGGCCAGGGTAATCCTGTTATCGGTATGGGGGCAGATTTATGGAATATAAATCAAACAACATGTGCTATCTGGGATTGCGCCAGTGATATTTCGGGTATGGATATTAGGCGATTATGTCTAAAAGGACCAATGAATCGCTTGATCCAGACTACGGTACAACAAATTGCTGTAACCGCGATGAATATAACGCTCTACACCCTTTGTAAAGACAAACTTGGGGACATGCGCGTTACAGGTTCATGCGGGCATAGTGTCGGAGAATATAGCGCTCTTTATGCTGCCGGAGCAGTAACACTGGAAAATTTGTTCCGCCTGATCCATCTTCGTTCGCAGGTGATGGATGAGGTTAGTAAAAAATACAAAGGCTATATGTTGGCGGTAAAAGGCATAGATAATACCGCTCTCAGTCAAATGATTAATGAATCTGAGCTACCAATCGATATCAGTTGTGATAATAGCCACCGGCAGCAAGTGGTTGGCGGAACGATAGCTGCTCTTAATGAGTTCTCACGTCAGCTCCGTGCTGCAGGCCATGAGCCTGTGAAGCTTGGCGTAAGCGGTGCCTGGCACACGCGTTTGATGGCTGAAGGCGTACCCTTAATGCGCAAATATTTGTCTGATGCTGAAATTTGCCCACCCCAGCACGATGTCGTCATGAATGTGACGGGGAGGGCAGAAACTGAACCAGTAAAGATCAAAGAAAACCTCTCCTTGCATTTGACACATACTGTTAAATGGGCTGATTCCATGTCGCTTTTTTTAGGAAATAAAAAACCGACCTTATTTATCGAAATTAGCAATAAAGCTTATCTTGGGAAAGTATTAATGGATTTTGTAAACTTTAAACCTGAGATGACATTGCATTGCAGGGGATTATTTTAAATATAATGGTGCTATTGTGATTCCAGACTATCTCAAATTTATACGCATTCAGGACAAAAAAATACTGCCGTTTCTCTTCATTGTCGTTTTTATTATGATTGGTTTTTATTGGAAGAATAATGGCTATAAGTTTAATCAAAATGACACTTATTATCTCAGTGGTATAATAGGTATTTTATTCTTTAACTCAATTTATGAACTTAAAGCTTTTTGGGCATACAAATGCGTTACAAAAGCAATTGACTTCTCTTTTTTTTCTGGGAGTAAACTTAGCAAAACAGAAGCATCGTTTTCTCACCCATTTATTGCCAGTATTTTATTTACTGTCGTTTTTTGGTTAATCATATGGAGCAGTTTTTTAGTTCATCCAGCAATGTATGTACTGATTCCTTTGCTGGCAATTTCACCGATTTTTATTTACGGTGTGTTTCGGAACTTAAGGACCAGTTATATTAAGCAGGTAGCAACAGCAGCGGTTGAAAAGGTGAAGTATAAACACCTTTATCGCTATATTTTTGCCTATCTTTTACTTGGTGTCGCTTTAAATTTGCTGACGATTTCGCCTTTGAAACATGAGGCGGATTTTTCGCAGCGGGTAGGCGTTTTCTCTGCCGGGGTAGTGATCGCAATGTTTATTGCGTGTTGTATTGTTTTGACGATGAATCTGCTTTTTACACGATTGTCGAAACGTTATATCTTTCTCGGTAGGTTGTTTTTAAAAGAAATTGATTTTTACTTTTCAGTTTCATTGCCATGGCCTGCATTCTATGACAAACCTTTTTGGTTGAGAATTCTTCTGTTACTGCTCATAGAGTTTGTATGGATCATTTTCGTTAGTATGCTGCTGGCATGGTCCGGATGGCAACTCTGGTTTGAGATCTATTTTCTGATCTGTTTTTTACCTTGCATTGGCTTTAACTATTTGCACGTTTACGCGCTTTGGCATCGGGATTTTCTGATGGCGTGTGACATGTACTTCCGCTGGGGGACGATCGACAAACAGACTCATCTCTGGTGAGAGAAATAAACCGCCTGTAGCATCTATATCACTACAGGCGGTGATAATCTTTTGCTTGTATGTTTTAAAAGCTGTAATCCAGTTCTCTTATACTGGTAGGTGAGGTGAAAAAAGTTGATGATTCTTCAAGTAGTTTATCCCTTATCAGAAGTAGGTCACTTATTTTTTTTCCTCCCAATTTTTTGCACGCCTTGTTGCGGTAAGCGTAAACTCTTTTTGGCGGTATATTGAGTGTTTTAGCTATCAGGTGGATGTTTTTGCCTTTTAGTGATTCTTTGAGAATAATATTCTCGATATCACTGAGGTCACTCTCTTTGATCGAAAGTTCTTTTTTCTTCTTTGCCACAGCTCTAATAGCTCGACTTATTTCAAGAAGCGAGTCCCTGGATTTGATGACCAGATCAGCATCATTAATCACAATATCTCTCGCTGCACCTAAAATAACCAGTAATTTACAGACTTTATTAAGCGGTGAGATTGCTTTCGCATAGGTGCTGTTCTTTACATCCAGATGAAGGATTACGACGTCATCAGGTGTTAGTTGGTTAGTAAGAGAGGAATCTAACTCATGTGCAACTATGTCCCATCCCTTCGACTTGGCTAATGAAATAATTCCATTCTGGAAATAAACATCGTCACTGATCGTATAAATCTTCATGTGTTTGCTCGATATCGTGTTGAATAATTCGGGAGATAATTCCTGGATTATAGGTAGTCAGGAGTGGAACCTGTAATTAAATAATCTTAAATAAGACCTTGTAATAAGATAAGGTTAGTTACAGGGTGGATTGTAATTGCTTATTTGCAGTCTATACTTCTTGGGTGCATTACTTGATTTTGTTGTTTTAAATGATTGAGATGTTAGTGATGCATTTCAGGTAATGTTTATTTTTTTATCTTGTCGATCGTTTTTTTCTTGGCATATTATTTCGTTTTTTAAAAAAGACTGGAGAACATTCAACGTTTGTTGTGAGTTTCCGGCTTGCAATATTCAGCACACTGATGAGGGCAAGCAGAGAGCGCGTTAACTATCGTAAGGGTTTAAGTAATGGAAAATTATCTTAAATTGATTAAAAGCGAGTGGACTCATCTCATTGATAAAACAGATGAACGTATTCGTTTTTTAGTTGCAGAAGTTGGCAAAACGCATGCGCATATTCTGAGCCAAGAATTCTACCGTATCGTTCTGATTGACCCTCATGCGGAGGAGTTCCTTTCCAATGATCAAGTAGAAAGACGCCTTAAAAGTGCACTGGAGACGTGGATTATCGATGTGTTGACTTGCCAGGTTGATGATATCGATAAGGTTATCGCCGTTCAGCAACACGTTGCTTCCATTCATGCGCGCATTGGTATTTCGGTTGAAATCGTCGAAATGGGCTTCCGGGTTCTTAAAAAAATACTCTTTCCGGTGATCAATTCGTCAACTCACAGCCCAGCAGAGAAACTTGAAGTTTACCATTACGCCATTAACAGTATTGATCTTGCCATGGAAGTGATGTCACGAGCTTTTACCTTTACTGAACACAATTCTGCGAAAGAAGATGAGAATTATCGTATTTTCACTTTGCTTGAGAACGCAGAAGAAGAGAAGGAACGTCAGACTGCTGCGTTGCTAAGCTGGGAAATTGATCTTATCTACAAAATCATTTTGGATGCTGATTTGGGTAATAGCCTGACTTTCAGTCAGTCAGACTTTGGCCTGTGGTTTAACCATAAAGGCCGCCACTATTTTAGCGGTATTGCCGAAGTGGGACATATCTCACGCCTCATTCAGGACCTGGATGAAGTATTCCGCAATACGCGCAATACACCCAGAGCATTAAGTAACCGAACACTGCGCATAAAATTTTTAATTCAAATAAGAAACACCGTTTCGCAGATTATTACCATGTTACGTGAATTGTTTGAGGAAGTTTCCCGGCATGAAGTCGGAATGGATGTGCTGACTAAACTTCTTAATCGACGCTTCTTGCCGACGATATTTAAACGTGAAATTGCACATGCCAAGCGCATGAATACACCGTTGTCTGTATTAATTATTGACGTTGATAAATTTAAACAGATTAACGATACATGGGGGCATCATACTGGCGATGAGATTTTACGCAAAGTCTCCAGCGCTTTTTATGACAATGTGCGCAGTAGTGATTATGTTTTTCGTTACGGTGGCGATGAGTTTGTCATTATTTTAACCGAGGCGACGGAGTTTGATACTTTGCGTATTGCTGAGCGCATCCGTAGCCGTGTTGAAAAGATCACGGTTGTTTCGCCTTCTGGGGATAATATTGCATTGTCTCTTTCTATCGGGGCGGCAATGTATAGTGGTCACCCTGATTACGAACGATTAATTCAGGTCGCTGATGAGGCGCTCTATATTGCAAAAAATAAGGGTCGCAATCGCGTCGAATTATGGAAAGAGCCTGGTTGAATTGTCCGGATGAATTGGCGGTATATTATTTTACGCGTTTAGCGCTTCTTTTCGTTTTTTACGAAAAGGTGACGAGGTGTAATTAATCTGTGCTGCCGTACCTGGAGCAGGAATGTTTTTGACGATCATCAACATGCGCGGACATATTAACCGCTTTTTAGCCACTCTGGCTTTTTTGCCTTCAGATTTTCCTCTTTCTGGTCTTGCTGAATCATCCGCATTTGTTACTCTTTTCACTTTCATGTCAAAGGATGGCAGAAGTGAAAATTTGCTCTTATTTGTTGGCCCTCTCGCTTGGGCTCACCACCACGGTTGCCTGCGCGCAGCAAACCTATATTCCGGTACTGTTAAATTTGTCGACACTGCTCGATTTCAACCCGATCAAAGGACATGTCAAAACCATCGATTCCACTGGAACCGATGATAAAGGCAACGAGGTTTATACGCTCCATGTGGCGTTATCTGCCGAGGGCTGCGTACAGGCGTTACGTCGCGATGGTAAGTCCGATAACAGCCATATGAATTTGGCCCATGAAGGAAAAGCGTTAAAAGGGACATTTAATGGCAAACCTGTCGCTTTTGGGCTGGATGAAAAATGTAATTTAATGAGTCGTGATGATAGTGAGGGGCATCTTGATTATAAAACCAATGCGCAAGGCCTGCTGGGCGAGACAATGCTGCGGACACTAAAAATTGCCGATCATTTCTACGACACTGATGGCAATATCAAAAAGGTGCAATATTACTCTGGCGATCTCGTCGCCTCCTCAACCAGCATTCACTACCCTGATAGCGTCAATAAACCGCTTGATTATACGATGGTCAATGAATCTGCGCTTGATGCCCGGTTTAATTTCACTGCGGTAAGTGAATGCCAGTACGACGAAAGGCTAGTTCCGGTTCTTTGTCACTTCAATGTCACCCCGGAAAAGTCCGGGGATGCTGAGACGCATATGACGATCGCCACCCGCGCGAGTTTTTACTGAGTAATAAAGTGGAGCCAGCCAGTGGCTCCACTTTATTTACAAACGACCGGTAAATGTTAATCGCGCGCGTAGCGTGAGGCAGGTTTACCATTGCGCGAAGCGCTAAACAGCGCCAGCCGCGCTGCTTCCCAGTTATCCCACAGTTGTAAATCCTCGACTGGCGGAATCGTGACCAGTTCTCCCTGGTCAAGACCTTCCAGTGCCGCATCGACCAAATCTTCGCTGGTCATTACCGAGCCTTCGGGTAGCGCATCAAGTGTAATACCGGAATGCCCCCAAATTTCGGTCGCGGTCGCGGCTGGCAGTACGGCCTGAATGCGAAGATTACTTCCGGCAAACTCCTCCTGCAAACCACGGGTGAAATTAAGCACCCAGGCTTTCGTCGCACTGTAGACCGCGCTGCCTGCACGAGCATGGAAAGCAACAACTGAAGCAATATTAATAATGGTTCCTTGGTTGTTTTCCACAAAACGCGGCAACGCTGCCAGTGTCAGACGCATTAGCGCCGTGGTATTCAGCGTGTTGATGGCTTCATGTTGATCGGCACCGCTGCTGAGGATAGGGGCAAGATTGGCTGCACCGGCATTGTTCACCAGCAGACTTATCGTCGTATCGTCACGTAAAACCGTTTCAACCTGCTCGATCCCCTCAGCCTTGCTGAGATCGGCAACCAGTGTGCTGATTTTTACGCCATGGCGATGCTGCAAATCGTCGGCAAGTGCTTGTAAGCGATCGCCGCGACGCGCAACCAGCAGCAAGTCGTAACCACGAGCCGCAAAACGGTCGGCATAGATGGCGCCAATCCCTGAAGAGGCGCCAGTAATCAGTGCAGTTGTCATTTTCTCTTACCTCGTTGTTAAATGGTTTTATCATAAAACTAAATTGAGCTTCCGATATCTGGTTTTATAATGCAACCAAATGAGGCGGCAAAAAGTGCGATTTGATAGTTGTTTGAGGTAACAGACTGAATTGTCAGAGTTTGGCAGTTCGCAGCCGCACGTCCTCTGGCTGCAACTCACGGCCATCCTCGGCGCGCAGAGCCAGTTTTTGTAATGGCCGATGCGTTTGGCTATCGACCAGCACGCTGGCGGGCTCATCCTGCCCGAACAACCACTCCTGTCCCCATTGGGAAAGAGCGACAAGCACCGTTTGCAGGGAACGGCCTTTTTCCGTCAACACATACTCCTGCCAGGCGCTGCCGTCAGAGGCTGGTTGCGTGCGCAAAATCCCTTCATCCACCAGCAGTTTAAGACGTGCAGTCAGCATGTTTTTGGCAATACCCAGGTTTTTCTGGAATTCGCCAAACCGCGTCACGCCTGCGAGTGCATCACGCACAATGAGTAACGACCACCAGTCGCCAATAATATTCAGTGAACGAGCAACAGGGCAGAAAGTTTCTTCAAAGCGGGTACGTTTCATCGCGGTTCTCCGGTTAGCGGTTTAATTATAAAACCACATCGCGCGGCTTCACACCGCTTTTTGCGCCAGTGCACACTCCGCAGATCTTATGCGCGTGAGTTGTCATGAATGTGTCACAATCTAATTTCGGGTAGAAAAATAAGGAAAGCATAATGAAAACGGTTTTTTGGCTTAGCGCACTTGCCGCCACCATGGCACTCCCCGCCGCGATGGCGCAAACGGCACCACAGGGTTATCAGTTACAACAAGTGTTGATCATGAGTCGTCATAACTTACGTGCACCGCTGGCGAATAATGGCAGCGTGCTGGAGCAATCAACACCCAACAAATGGCCCGAGTGGGATGTGCCCGGCGGGGAGCTGACCACCAAAGGCGGCGTGCTGGAAGTGTATATGGGGCACTATATGCGCGAATGGCTCGCGGAGCAGAAGCTCATTGCGACGGGGGAGTGTCCGTCACCAGAAAGTATTTACGCCTGGGCTAACAGTCTGCAACGCACTGTCGCGACGGCGCAGTTCTTTATCAATGGCGCGTTTCCTGGCTGTGATGTCCCGGTACATCACCAGGAAAAGATGGGCACCATGGATCCGACCTTTAATCCGGTGATCACGGACGAGTCTGCCGCGTTTGGCCAGCAGGCGGTAAAAGCGATGGAAACTCAGCGCCAGCACTATGCGCTGGCAGAGAGCTATAAACTGCTGGAAAAAATCACCCGCTATCAGCAGTCACCGGCCTGTAAAGAGAAACAACAATGCTCACTGGTAGATAGCACCGATACCTTCAGCGCGAAATATCAGCAGGAGCCGGGTGTTTCCGGGCCACTGAAAGTGGGGAACTCGCTGGTGGATGCGTTCACCTTGCAGTACTACGAAGGGTTCCCAATGGACCAGGTGGCGTGGGGCGAAATCAAAACTGATCAGCAATGGAATATTTTGTCGAAGCTGAAAAATAGCTACCAGGATACCTTGTTCACCTCGCCGGAAGTGGCGCGTAACGTGGCAAAACCGCTGGTGAAATACATCGACAAAACGCTGGTGGAAGAGGCTGGCCGTGCGCCAAAACTGACCCTGCTGGTGGGGCATGACTCCAACATCGCCTCGTTGCTCACGGCGCTCGATTTCAAACCTTATCAACTGCATGACCAGAACGAACGCACGCCGATTGGTGGGAAGATCGTTTTCCAGCGCTGGCATGACACGGCGGGTAATCGCGATCTGATGAAGATTGAATATGTTTATCAGAGCCGCGATCAGCTGCGCAAAGCCGAAGCATTAACCCTTAAATCCCCGGCACAGCGTGTCACGCTGGCCTTAAACGGCTGCCCGGTAGATAAAGATGGGTTCTGTCCGATTGATAAGTTCAACGCGGTAATGCGCGACGCGGCGAAATAAGCGAAACGAAGTGCTCCCCCGCGATAGCGGGGGAGCCGGATGCTACACATTTTGCCGTTCTATGGTTTGTTCGCCCCAGAAAAGAGAATCTTTATCGGTTTTTTCAAAGGCGCGCAGCAACACTTCATCGCTGCCTTCCTCCCAGATTTTCTCTGCCAGCTTTTCGTCATAATCGGCGAGTTCGAAGATCGCCTCGGCAATTTCCGGCGACGTATTACGTAAACTGGCCCATTCACCAACGCGATGGGCTTTTGCTTCTTGAGTTGGCATCTCTCTCCTCCTGTGGAAGGTTAACCGTTGAGTTTTACTGCCAGGCCCGCAACGTATTCGCCCTGATAACGGGCAATGGCCAGCTCTTCATCACTGGGCTGTCGGGAACCGTCGGCACCGGCAATGGTTGTTGCGCCATAAGGTGTGCCTCCGCGAACCTGCGTAATATCGAACAACTCCTGGGCAGCGTAGCCAATCGGCACAATCACCATCCCATGATGTGCAAGGGTAGTCCAGGTTGACGAGATTGTATGTTCCTGGCCGCCGCCGGTGCCGGTAGAGCTGAAGACGCTCGCCAGCTTGCCGTACAACGCGCCCGAGGCCCACAACCCACCAGTCTGATCAAGGAACGTTCGCATCTGTCCGGACATATTGCCGAAGCGCGTCGGAGTACCAAAAATGATGGCGTCGTAGTCAGCCAACTCTTGCGGCGTGGCGACTGGCGCGTTTTGCGTCTTACCGCCTGATTTCAAAAATAATTCTGCCGGCATGGTTTCCGGTACGCGTTTGATGACCACATCCGCGCCATTCACTTTTTGCGCACCTTCGGCAACGGCATGCGCCATCGTTTCAATATGTCCATACATTGAATAATAAAGCACCAATACTTTGGCCATTTGCCTCACTCCTTATTCGATGATTTACGGCAGCAGATCGCTGCGTTCTTTTTAAGCGTATGACGTGATAGCCAGAGTGCAAATGAGAGCGCCATTTCTTTGATAAATAACAATTTAAAAAATAAAACTCTGGCACTTACAATTTGTCACATATAAACGCGACAGATTTTTGGCGAGTTAAGAGGAAGTTATCGGTTTCGCTTAGGGAAGGAGGGCTATTGGCAGCGCAAGCTGTTGCAGAATATTACCATTCACTGGCTGAATACTTTCCTTCCACTAAGCTTAGTTCCACACGGCGCAGATAAAGGCTCTGCCTTTGCACCGTGCGGTGAAAGAATCCTCTTTTACTGAACGCAGTATGATGTCTGATATTTCACTCATCTGGAGGTAAGCATGGCAAACCATCGTGGTGGATCAGGTAACTTTGCTGAAGACCGTGAAAGAGCATCAGCAGCAGGCCGTAAAGGTGGCCAGCAGAGCGGGGGGAATTTCAAAAACGATCCCCAGCGCGCCTCAGAAGCCGGTAAAAAAGGGGGCAAAAATAGCCATGGTAGCCGCAACAGCAGCTAACAATGGCGGCTGACAGCTCTGACCGGTTGTCAACCACGCCCGCCGCCGGGGAGACCCGGCGGTTTTTTTATTCTTGCACCGTCTGCGAAGCCAACGCACACTAGCGTTTTCCCCCTGTTGCCGGTTGTGATATGTCTCTCTCCCGTTACGCCTTCTCCGTAAAGCCTCAGGAAGCGCTGCTGATCCTTATCACCATGTTCTGGGGTGGTACGTTTCTCGCCGTGCAATACGCCGTAACGATGAGCGGGCCGTTTTTCTTCGTTGGCCTGCGCTTTGCCACTGCCGCGCTGGCGGTGGGTATGCTCTCTGTCAATATTCTGCGTGGTTTAACCTGGCTTGAAGTGAAGGCGGGAGTCGTCATCGGCGTTGCTATCGCGTTGGGTTACAGTCTGCAAACCTGGGGGCTTCAGTCTATTTCCAGCAGCAAATCCGCCTTTATTACCGCCATGTATGTGCCTCTGGTGCCGCTATTACAGTGGCTGTGCCTGGGGCGGTTGCCGGGATTCATGTCCTGTGTTGGCATTGCGCTGGCGTTTACCGGCTTGCTGTTGCTCGCCGGGCCGGAGGGGAACATGCTGGCGCTCGGTGAGGGGGAAATAATTACTCTTGCCAGCGCGCTGGCGATTGCCGCCGAAATTATTCTGATCAGTGCCTGGGCCGGAAAAGTCGATGTTCGCCGGGTGACCGTGGTGCAGTTGCTCACCGCATCGCTGGTGTCTTTTACCGCCATGGTGCCTGCCGGAGAAACCATACCGCCACTGACAACAACTTTGTTACTGGTCGCGCTGGGATTGGGTATTTTTAGCGCCATTATCCAGGTGGTAATGAACTGGGCGCAGCGCAGCGTGTCGCCAACCCGCGCCACGGTTATTTATACTGGCGAGCCAGTGTGGGCCGGAATTTTTGGTCGCATTGCTGGCGAGCGGTTACCGCTGTTAGCACTTTTGGGCGGCGCGTTGATTGTGCTTGGCGTGCTGGTGAGTGAGCTGAAGCTGAAAAAGAAAAAAACATCTACTTCCGCCGCCGCAACTGAGGCAGAGCAGGAGTCGTGATAGTGAAGGAGAAGGAGTGAGTGATGGCACAGGATGCAGCGAGTGGCGCGAGCAAACGCAAGCGCGCGGTGAGTGAAAAGCGGCAGGCGATTTTAACCGCAGCACTGGAGCTCTTTTCCCGGCTTGGTTTTCATGGCGCGCGCCTCGAACAGGTAGCGGAGCTGGCGGGCGTATCGAAGACCAATTTGCTTTATTACTACCCGTCGAAAGAGGCGCTTTATATCGCCGTGTTGCGCCAGATCCTCGATATCTGGTTAGCGCCGCTGAAAGCGTTTCGCGAGGATTTCGCACCGCTGGCGGCCATTCGCGAATACATCCGTTTAAAGATGGAAGTTTCGCGCGACCATCCCCAGGCATCAAAACTGTTTTGCCAGGAGATGCTCCAGGGCGCGCCGCTGCTGAAAGCGGAACTGACCGGCAGTTTGAAAACCTTAATTGACGATAAATCGGCGATTATTGCGGGCTGGGTAGCCAGCGGCAAACTCGCCGCTGTCGACCCGCATCATCTTATCTTTATGATTTGGGCCTCAACGCAGCATTACGCCGATTTCGCAACCCAGGTGGAAGCGGTCACCGGCTCGACCCTGCAGGATGAGGCTTTCTTTCAGCGCGCGGTGGAAAACGTTCAGCATATGATCATCGAAGGCATCCGCGTGCGTTAATGGCCCGGCGGTAATGGGCAGCTCAGATCACCTTCGCCACATTGCAGCAGCGATGCCAGCCAGGCTTCACGTTCGTTGGTTTTATCTGTCAGGCACTGGTTTTGCACCATCGGCTGGGCACTGCCGCCCTCCACGCCAGAACTGACAAACGCGCAGTCGCTGTCGCGCAGGGTTATCCAGCTCTGCTGCGCTTTTTTCAGCATCGCCGCTTGCGGCGGCGTCGCGCGTTTAAGCGCGGCCTGGAAGGTTTGATTAAGTTTCTTATCCGCGGCCTGGTATTGACCAGCGGTACAGCTGTTGAGCTGAGATTGTGTGGAGGCGTTATCGCACTCATCGGCCAGAACCGGGCTGCTGAGTAACAGCGCCGCCAGCGCCAGCATACGCGTTTTCATCACTTCCCCTTATTTCGCAAGGCGTTGAACCAGCGCTTTTATTAACATAGCCCTTCGCGAAAGTCACCCGCACAGCTGGAGTTTTGGATAGCGTGTCAGCCAGCGTTTTTCATCAACCCGCTGGTCGAAAAGGTGCCGCTTCTCGTGCTGAAAACGGGGTGTCGGTTGCAGACGCAAGCAGAATAAATCCGCCAGCCCAAAAGGGGCGATAATCGCGAGGCGATCCTCTTTGTCTAAACGTACCGCGACGGCTGTCGCCGTTTCCGGCCAGTGCCAAAGGGCTTCGTCAAGCGAGGCGTACTGCGCATCGCCATTACGCGTGTGCATACGCGCCTGATTTTTGACCGACCAGGCAACATCACCCGAGCGCAGACGCAACTGTGCCTCCAGCCCGGCATCACGTTCAGCGCGCGTGTCCGCAGGCTCATGCCAGATAACATCCACATCTGCGGTATGCGGTCGCGGCGTAAAACCGTGCAATTGATCCCAAACCGCATCGCGTATAAATCCGGCACCAGTCCAGCACCCTTCGTGCGTTGCCTGCACCATTGCCAGTACCGCCATTCGCTGTGAATCGGCACGAAGCAGTGCTTCCAGTTCAGCCGCATAGCGCATCGTGACACTCCGTTATTCATTAAGCCGCAGGGAATACAAGGTTATCGCCACTGCTGGCGGGTGAGTATCGTTTACGCTGAAAATGTTGCTATTGGCGTTGTTGCCTTGCTCGTTTCAGTTCTCAATTTTAAAAACTTCTGGCGGCTGAGATGCGGTTTTGCCATGTAAAAACATCTGCCACAAAGCTGGAAATGAAAATGTATTGTTAATGATATGTTTATTTATAGGTTGAATTTAACACTGTTTGCGCTGCTATTGGAGAATCTTCGTGCGTATTTAACTTATAATTAACAATAATGGATCGTCAATTTAACTTATTTGGGCGTATATCACATTTTTAAAATTAGCAGTGTTTTGCCTCTTCCCTTCGTTGCTAACCTCCCTTCCGCGACTTTCCTCTGTCCTCAAGAAAGGTACAACTATGAAATTCAAACTCGCATTACTCAGCGCAGCCCTCATTTCTGCCAGCATGGTTTCCGGCCAGGCGTTTGCGGCACAAAAATATGAGATCGCGGTGGTTGCCAAAGTTACCGGTATTCCATGGTTTAACCGCATGGAAACCGGGGTCAACGAAGCGGCGAAAAAACTGGACGTCAATGCGTACCAGACCGGGCCATCAACGCCGGATCCGGCGCAGCAAGTGAAAGTGATTGAAGATCTGATCGCCAAAAACGTCAACGCCATCATCGTGGTGCCGAACGATGCGAAGGTGCTGGAGCCGGTGCTGAAAAAGGCCCGTGACAAAGGCATTGTGGTACTGACGCATGAATCGCCGGATCAGCAAATTGGTCAGTGGGATATCGAAACCATCGACAGCGAAAAATATGCGCAGGCCAACGTCGATGAACTGGCAAAAGATATGGGCGGTAAAGGCGGTTACGCCATTTATGTCGGCTCGCTGACGGTGCCGCTGCACAATGCCTGGGCTGACTACGCGATCAAATATCAAAAAGAGAAATACCCGGATATGTTCGAAGTGACCTCGCGTTTGCCGGTTGCCGAAAGCATCGACAAATCCTATGCCACCACCCTCGATTTAATGAAAACCTACCCGCAAATGAAAGGGGTGATTGGCTTTGGTTCGCTGGGGCCGATTGGCGCCGGGCAAGCCGTACAGAAGAAACGTGCAAAAGACAAACTGGCAGTAGTGGGCATCGCGATGCCGGGCCAGGCCGCACCGTATCTGATGCGTGGCGACATCAAAAAAGCGCTGCTGTGGGATCCGCGTGACGCCGGTTTCGCGCTGGTGACTGTCGCCGATCAGTTGCTGCAAGGAAAAGAAGTGACGCCCGATCTGACTATCGATGGGTTGGGCAAAGCCGATGTTGATATGAATAAGAAAGTGATCCGTTTTAATAAGATCCTCGAAGTGACCAAAGATAACGCACAATCACTCGGTTTCTGAGCCTTTCAGGCCACACCAGGGAACCGGAATGCCGGCCGTCAGGCCGGCCTCTTCCGCCGCAGATTTTAACCTCGCGCCCATCCCGGGCGCTGGCAGAGGTATTGTCGATGACCGACACCACCGCATTTATCACTCTTGAGAATATCAGCAAGCGATTCCCGGGCGTGCTGGCGCTGGATAATGTGAATTTAACGCTGGAGAAAGGCGAAGTTCACTGTCTGGCGGGGCAAAACGGCTGCGGAAAGAGCACTATCATCAAAGTTATCTCCGGTGTTTATCACCCGGAAAAGGGCGCTAACATCGCGCTCGACGGCAAGCTTTTCCACCAGCTCACGCCGCAGCTTTCAGCGCACTACGGGATTCAGGTTATCTACCAGGATCTGTCGCTGTTTCCTAATTTTAGCGTGGCGGAAAATATCGCCATTCACCGCTACCTCCCCGGAGGCGATATCTGGGTGCGTCGTTGCGCGATGCGAACCCAGGCGCTGGCGGCGATGGCGCGCATTGGCGTGCGCCTCGATCCGGATAAAAAAGTAGAAAAACTCTCTATTGCCGACCGCCAGTTGGTGGCGATTTGCCGCGCGATTGCCGCCGATGCCCGGCTGGTAATTATGGATGAACCCACCGCGTCGCTTACCCGCCAGGAAGTGAATGGCTTGCTGCGCGTGGTCAATGAACTGAAAGCCGCCGGTATTTGCGTGGTGTTTGTCAGCCACCGTCTGGATGAAGTGATGGAAGTGGCCGATCGTATCAGCGTGATGCGCGACGGCAAATTGATTGGTACCTGGCCGGCAAGCGAACTGGATAGCCACGAGCTGGCGTATCTGATGACCGGCCAGCGTTTTCACTATAGCCCGCTGCCGGAAAAACCACCGGTGGATCAATTGCCCATGCTGGAGCTGCGCCATCTCAGCCGCAAAGGTAAATATCGTGATATCAATCTGGCGCTGCGCAGCGGCGAAATTGTGTCGATTGTTGGCCTTTTAGGCGCCGGGCGTACCGAACTGTGCATGAGTCTGTTTGGTATGACCAAACCGGAAGATGGCGAGATCCGCATCAATGGCACGCCGGTGAAACTGCGTAACAACCATGACGCGATTCGTCACGGCATTGGTTATGTGTCAGAAGACCGGCTGACGCAGGGGTTGATCATGGAACAGTCGATTTATGACAACACCATCGTCACGGTGTTCGACAAGCTGCACACACGCAGCGGGTTGCTTGATCACGCGAAAGCCGGGCAACTGGTGGCCGATCTGATCCGCGAGCTGAATATCAAAGTCTCCGATGCACAGTTGCCGGTGAAAACGCTCTCCGGCGGCAACGCGCAGCGTATCGCCATCGCTAAATGGGTTGCCACGCAGCCGCGCATTCTGATCCTGGATTCGCCCACGGTTGGCGTAGACATCGCCAACAAAGAGGGCATTTACCAGATTGCCCGCCAGCTGGCGGAGCAGGGGATGGCGGTGCTGATGATTTGTGACGAAATCCCGGAGGCTTACTACAACAGCCATCGCGTGCTGGTGATGCGTCAGGGAGAACTGGTGGCCGAATTTAATCCGCACCATTGCACAGAGCAGGAAATTGCCGGGGTGGTCAATGCGTAACACGTCCTTTTCCCGCCTTGTCGGGCAACATGAATTCTGGCTGGGGCTGTTGGTGATCGCGCTGGCGATATTTCTCAGCGTGCGTACCGATGAGTTTCTCTCCCTCGGCAACCTGACAGATGTCGCCACCAGCTACGCCATCCTCGGGATTCTGGCCTGCGGACTGTTTGTGGTGCTGATTTCCGGCGGCATCGACATTTCGTTTCCGGCGATGACCGCCATTGCCCAATACGCCATGGCCAGTTGGGTGATTGCCCACGGTGGTAATTTCGCGCTGGCGTTAGGGCTGTCGATGGCGGTCGGGCTGCTGCTGGGCCTGGTCAACGG
This sequence comes from Kosakonia sp. SOY2, assembly GCF_027109175.1. Taxonomy (NCBI): domain Bacteria; kingdom Pseudomonadati; phylum Pseudomonadota; class Gammaproteobacteria; order Enterobacterales; family Enterobacteriaceae; genus Kosakonia; species Kosakonia sp. SOY2. The sequence goes on along the minus strand of NZ_JAPVXH010000001.1, from coordinate 1,842,099 downwards.
CTTCCTGGTTTACTGGCTGCGCGTGCCTGCCATCATCATTACCATTGCCACGCTGAATGTTTACTACGGCCTGCTGGTGTATGCCACCAAAGGGACGTGGCTGTACGGTTTTCCGGACTGGTTTATGAACGGCATCAACTGGTTCTCGTTCACCGCCGCCGATGGATATGACTATGGACTGACGCTGCCGCTGCTGTGTCTGGGCGCGACCATCATTCTGACTGCCGTGTTAATGAACTACACCCGGCTGGGCCGCCAGATTTATGCCATGGGCGGCAACCGTGATGCCGCGTCACGCCTTGGGTTGAACCTGCTGAAGCTGCACTTCTACGTCTACGGTTTTATGGGCATTCTCGCAGGCGTCGCGGCCGTAGTGCAGGCGCAAATTACCCAGTCTGTTGCGCCCAACTCGCTGCTGGGGTTTGAGCTGACGGTACTGGCGGCGGTGGTGCTTGGCGGTACCAGCATGTCCGGTGGGCGCGGTACGCTGACCGGTACGCTACTGGGCGTTGTGCTGCTGGCCTTTCTGCAGAATGGCTTAACGCTGCTGGGCGTCTCCTCTTACTGGCACACGGTGTTTAGCGGCGCGATTATTCTGGTGAGCATTAGCGCCACCGCGTGGAACGAAAAACGCAAACTTGCGAGGGAGTTATAAGATGAAATCCATCGTCCGAATTCTGCCCGGTGATGCCATCATCCGCTTGCAATGCGTGATTATCATCGTCGTGGCGCTGGTTTTCTCTGCGCTGCTCGGCAGCCGTTTTTTCAGCATCGCTAACTTCCAGTCGATTGGCTCGCAGTTGCCGATTCTGGGCATGCTGGCGCTGGGCATGGGCATCACCATGCTGACCGGCGGCATTAATCTGTCGATCATTGCCAGTGCGAACGCCTGTTCGCTGGTGATGGCGGCGGTGATTGTCAGCCACCCGGATAACCCGCTGTTCCTGGCGCTGGCGTTACTCGCCGGTCTGCTGGTGGCAGTGGCGATTGGCGCGCTGAACGGTGCGCTGGTGGCGTGGATTGGCGTTTCGCCAATTCTGGCAACCCTTGGCACCATGACGCTGATTTCCGGGCTGAATATTCTGTTCTCAAATGGCACGGTCATCTCCGGTTTTCCGGCGGCTATTCAGTTCCTTGGCAACGCCACACTGCTTGGCATCCCGGTTGCGTTGTTGCTGTTTATTTTCGTTGCGTTGCTGCTGTGGGTGTTACTCGAACACACGACGCTCGGGCGCAGCCTTTATCTGGTTGGTTCAAACGAGCAGGCCACCCGCTACAGCGGTGTGAATACCGTTCGCGTACAGATTTCGGTCTATATCATCTCCGCACTGTTGGGCTGGGCGGCCGCCATTTTGATGATGGCAAAGTTCAATTCGGCGAAAGCGGGCTACGGTGAGTCTTATCTTCTGGTGACCATTCTGGCGTCGGTGCTGGGCGGCATTAACCCGGACGGCGGTTTTGGCCGCGTGCTGGGGCTGGTGCTGGCGCTGGTGGTACTGCAGATGCTGGAGAGTGGCTTTAATTTGTTGGGTATCAGCAGTTATCTGACGATGGCGCTCTGGGGCGCGGTGCTGATCCTCTTTATCGCATTACAAAATCGAAAAGCCTGAGAGCGGGAGAAAAAGAATGGCGAGCTACTTTATTGGTGTGGATGTTGGCACCGGCAGCGCACGTGCAGGCGTCTTTGATTTGACCGGCAGAATGGTCAGCCAGGCGAGCAGGGCGATTGAAATTTACCGCCCGCAGGCCGACTTTGTGGAGCAATCTTCCGACAATATCTGGCAGGCGGTGTGCAACGCGGTACGCGATGCGGTGAACCAGGCGGACATTAATCCGATTCAGGTTAAAGGCCTCGGTTTTGACGCGACCTGTTCGCTGGTGGTGCTCGACAAAGAGGGCAACCCGCTGACCATTAGTCCTTCCGGGCGCAGTGAGCAGAACATTATCGTGTGGATGGATCACCGTGCTATCTCACAGGCGAACCGTATCAACGCCACGCACCACCGGGTGCTGGATTACGTGGGCGGGATCATCTCGCCGGAGATGCAAACGCCGAAACTGCTGTGGCTAAAACAGCACATGCCGAACACCTGGGCCAATGCCGGGTATTACTTCGACCTGCCGGATTTTCTCACCTGGCGGGCGACCGGCGATGATACCCGTTCACTTTGCTCCACGGTGTGCAAGTGGACATATATGGGCCATGAGGATAAGTGGGACACCAGTTATTTCCGCCAGATTGGCCTTGAGGATTTGCTGGAGCATGACGCGGAGAAAATTGGCCGCTACGTGAAAACCATGGGTGAGCCGCTGGGGCGCGGACTGACGCAGCGCGCAGCAACCGAAATGGGGTTGATGCCCGGCACGGCGGTCAGCGTGTCGATTATCGATGCCCACGCAGGCACGCTGGGAACGCTCGGCGCCAGTGGGCCTTCGGGGGAAATGGCGGATTTCGATCGGCGTATCGCGCTGATTGGCGGTACCTCTACCGGCCATATGGCGATCTCACCGCAGGCACGCTTTATCGGCGGCGTGTGGGGGCCTTACTTCTCGGCAGTGCTGCCGGGTTACTGGCTGAATGAGGGCGGGCAGTCGGCGACCGGGGCATTAATTGACCATATTATCCAGTCCCATCCGTGCTACGAAACGCTGCTCGCCCAGGCAAAAGCGCAAGGGCAAACCATCTATGAAGTGCTGAATGCGCTGCTGCGCAAGATGGCGGGCGAGCCGGAAAACATCGCGTTTTTAACGCGTGATATTCACATTCTGCCGTACTTCCACGGTAACCGTTCGCCGCGTGCGAACCCGACATTAACCGGGGTGATCAGCGGGTTGAAACTGTCGCGTACACCGGAGGATATGGCGCTGCATTATCTGGCGACCATCCAGGCGATTGCCCTCGGGACGCGGCATATTATTGAAACAATGAATCAGAGCGGCTACAGCATCGACACGGTAATGGCGAGCGGCGGTGGCACCAAAAACCCGATCTTTGTTCAGGAGCATGCAAATGCCACCGGTTGCGCGATGTTGCTGCCGGAAGAGAGCGAAGCGATGCTGCTCGGCGGGGCAATGATGGGCACCGTGGCGGCGGGCGTGTTTGACACTTTCCCGGAAGCGATGTCGGCGATGAGCCGCATTGGCAAGACGGTGACGCCGCAGACTAATCGCATCAAGCAGTATTACGATCGCAAATACACCGTCTTCCATGCGATGTACCAGGATCACATGAAATACCGCCAACTGATGCAGGAGGAGGCATGAGCGATAGCTGGCGTCAGGCCTGCGGCGCCTGGCAAATCTATAGCGAAGAGATGGCGGCGTTAAGCCACCATCTTAACGACGCGCTGTGGAATAAGTTAATGGCAGAGCTGCGTGGCTGTCGTGGCAAAATCGCGGTCACCGGCGTAGGAACATCCGGCATTGCGGCACGCAAGATTGCCCATATGCTGGCGTGCGTCGAACGCCCGGCTATCTATCTGAATGCCACGGATGCCGCGCACGGTGATTTGGGGTTTCTCGATCGCCATGATCTGGTGATTATGCTGTCGCGCGGCGGGAATTCCGACGAATTAACGCGGCTGTTGCCAGGGCTTGCGCAAAAGGGTGTGCCGCTGATTAGCGTGACGGAAAACCCGGATTCCGCTATCGCCCAGGCCGCGCGGCTGGTGATTTCCACCGGCGTGCAGCGCGAAATTGATCCGCTTAATATGCTGGCGACCACTTCCATCGTGCTGACGCTGGCGATTTTCGATGCCGCCTGCGCCTGCCTGATGAGCGAAAGTGGTTATTCAAAAGAGACGTTACTGTCGGTACATCCCGGCGGGGATGTTGGATTGACGCTCAGAAAAAAAGCGCCGTAAGGCGCTTTTTTGTTGTTATTACCAGACTGTTTTTCAGGGAGAGGACAGCTTCAGCCAATCGTCATCAGGCTGGCGTTGCCACCGGCAGCGGCAGTGTTGACGCTCAACGAGCGTTCCACCCACAGACGTTCGAGCGTGATGTTGGTTTCACCGCGTGCAAAGCCCTGAACCGACACAATCGCGCCATTTCGTGCGGCGACGTTTTCGCACAGCGCCACCAGTTGGTCGGAGTCACCATGGAAAATCACCGCATCAAACGTCTGCGCCATTAACGCATCGGCTTTGGCAAACTGGATACGTTTGCTGACGCTTTCCGGCAACTGTTTTGCCATATCGCGGTGCAGCGTATCGTCCGGCCACAGCAGTTGACTGCCGCAGGCGATGACCGCCGCCAGTTGCACCAGCGCGTCCTGCTCGTTATCCGCCACGCAGAGCACCCGCTCGCGCGGTACCAGCGTCCAGCTGTTGCGTTCACCCGTCGGGCCTTGCAGCAGGCGTTGTGTTCCGGTTTGCGCCAGCTCGCCATAATGCGCGCAGAGCTGTTGCAGCGCTGGACGATCTTTTGCCCATGCGCGTAATGCTTCCAGCGGCTGCAAGAGTGATGCTTTCAGCTGCGCATCCAGCGGATGCTGCGCGTCGTGACGGGCCAGCGTTTTCTGCACCGCGTTTTCCGGTCGGCTGCCTAACAGGCGGTAAAGATAGAGCGGCCCGCCAGCTTTCGGCCCGGTGCCGGACAACCCTTCACCGCCAAATGGCTGCACACCTACCACAGCGCCCACCATATTGCGGTTCACATACAGGTTACCGACATGGGCATTGCCGGTGACCTGGGCGATGGTTTCATCGATACGGGTATGAACGCCGAGCGTCAGACCATAGCCGGAGGCGTTAATCTGCGCGATTAACTGATCCAACTGGTTACGGTGATAACGGACAACGTGCAGCACCGGGCCGAAGACCTCTTTTTTCAGCTCGTCAAAGCTCTCCAGTTCAATCAGCGTTGGCGCGACAAAGGTGCCGGTGCGCCATTCACGCGCATCTTCACTGTTTTCACGCACAGCCTGGTACACCTTGCGCCCTTTGGCCTGCATGGCCTGAATATGTTTCTCGATATTCGCTTTCGCGTCGGCATCGATCACCGGGCCGATATCGGTGGTCAGTCGGCCTGGGTTACCCATGCGACACTCCGCCATCGCGCCGCGCAGCATGGTCAGCGTGTGATCGGCAATGTCATCCTGTAAGCAGAGCACGCGCAGGGCTGAACAGCGCTGGCCTGCGCTATCAAACGCGGAGGCCAGCACATCGATAACCACCTGTTCGGTAAGCGCGGAGGAGTCGACAATCATCGCGTTCATCCCGCCGGTTTCAGCGATAAGAGGCGTCGGGCGACCCTGGGCATCGAGACGCGTGGCGATACTGCGTTGCAGCAGCGTCGCCACGTCGGTGGAGCCGGTAAACATCACGCCACGCACGCGCGGATCGGCGGTCAGCTGCGCGCCTACGGTTTCGCCACGCCCTGGCAATAACTGTAAAACCCCCGCCGGAACACCGGCTTCCAGCAGAATAGCCACGCCCTGAGCGGCAATCAGCGGAGTCTGTTCGGCAGGTTTTGCCAGCACGCTGTTGCCCGCCGCTAACGCTGCGGCAATCTGGCCGGTGAAAATCGCCAGCGGGAAGTTCCACGGGCTGATACAGACTACCGGCCCCAGCGGACGGTGCGTTTCATTATCGAAATCCGCACTGACCTGGCCTGCGTAGTAGCGCAGGAAATCGACCGCTTCGCGCACTTCGGCAATGGCGTTGCTGAAGGTTTTACCCGCTTCACGCACCAGAATGCCAATCAACGACTGCATTTGGTCTTCCATCAGCACCGCGGCACGCTGAAGAATGGCGGCGCGCTCCTGCGGCGGTGTGGCAAACCAGATTGGCGCGTGATTAACGGCGTTTTCCAGCGCCTGATTAACCTGCGCTTCGCTGGCTTCCACCACATAACCAACGGTGTCTTTCGGTTCGGCAGGGTTAACGACCGCGACGGGTTCGCCGTCCATGACCACCTGTTCCAGCGTCGGGCGGGCGTACCATTTCTGCGCCGCGCTGGCGAGCAGCGAGGAGGAGAGCGAGGCCAGACGGTGTTCGTTCGCCAGATCGAGGCCAGCGGCATTGATTCGTCCTTCGCCATACAGTGCGCGGGGCAGGGCGATTTTCGGGTGCGGTAAACCGACCTGGCCTTCCTGGGCGGCGATCTTTTCCACTTCGCTCACCGGATCGGCAACCAGCGCGTCCAGCGGCAGCGTGTTGTCGGCGATGCGGTTGACGAACGAGGTATTCGCGCCGTTTTCCAGCAGGCGGCGCACCAGATACGCCAGCAGTGTTTCGTGGGTGCCCACCGGCGCATAAATGCGGCACGGGCGGTTCAGTTTGCCATCGGCCACTTTCCCTACGACTTGCTCATACAACGGTTCGCCCATGCCGTGCAGGCACTGGAATTCGTACTGGCCCGGATAGTAGTTTTGCCCGGCAAGCTGGTAAATAGCTGCCAGCGTATGGGCATTGTGAGTAGCGAACTGCGGATAGATCAGGTTCGGCACCGCGAGTAATTTTTTCGCGCAGGCGAGGTATGAAACATCGGTGTATACCTTGCGGGTATAAACCGGGTAGCCTTCCAGCCCTTCCATTTGCGCGCGCTTGATTTCGCTGTCCCAGTAAGCGCCTTTTACCAGACGGATCATCAGACGACGACGGCTACGTGTCGCCAGATCCACAAGATAATCAATCACAAACGGGCAGCGCTTCTGGTAGGCCTGAATAACAAAACCGATGCCGTTCCAGCCTGCCAGTTCCGGCTCGAAACAGAGTTTTTCCAGCAGATCGAGGGAAATCTCCAGACGATCGGCCTCTTCGGCGTCAATATTAATGCCGATGTCATACTGGCGTGCCAGCAAGGTGAGGGATTTCAGGCGCGGATAGAGTTCATCCATCACGCGGTCGTATTGCGCACGGCTGTAGCGCGGGTGCAGGGCAGATAACTTAATGGAAATCCCTGGCCCTTCATAAATGCCGCGCCCGTTGGAGGCTTTGCCAATGGCGTGGATCGCCTGCTGGTACGACACCATATACGCCTGCGCATCGGCTGCGGTGAGTGCCGCTTCGCCGAGCATGTCGTAGGAGTAACGGAAACCTTTCTCTTCCAGCTTGCGCGCGTTGGCCAGCGCTTCGGCGATCGTTTCGCCGGTGACGAACTGTTCGCCCATCAGGCGCATTGCCATATCCACGCCTTTGCGGATCAGCGGCTCACCGCTTTTGCCAATAATACGATTCAGCGAATGCGAGAGATTGGCTTCGTTGTGCGTGGAGACCAGACGGCCAGTAAACAGCAGCCCCCAGGTGGCGGCATTGACGAACAGCGACGGGCTGCGCCCAATGTGTGACTGCCAGTTACCGTTGCTGATTTTGTCGCGGATCAGCGCATCGCGGGTGGCTTTGTCGGGAATACGCAGTAACGCTTCGGCCAGACACATGAGCGCCACGCCTTCCTGCGAGGAGAGGGAAAACTCCTGTAACAGGCTTTGCACCATGCCAGCGCGGCCGGAGGCGGTTTTCTGGTTACGCAGTTTTTCCGCTAACTGATAAGCCAGCTTATGGGCATTTTCCGCCACCGGTTGCGGCAGGCGGGCTTGTTCCAGCAACATCGGCACCGCATCGGTTTCCGCCCAGCGCCATGCGCCGGTGATCGCGGCGCGGGAAACTGACTGCGGCAGGATCTGCTCGGCAAAATCGAGAAACGGCTGGTGGCTGTCATCAACCACAACGGCACTTTCGTCTTCCTGCGCGGTGGCGGATGCGGTCGCCAGTTCCGGCAGGCCTTCGTTGTTTTCCAGCTTTTCCAGAAAATTGAAGATGGCTTGTTTAATCAGCCAGTGCGGTGTGCGGTCGATGGTCGCCGCGGCGGCTTTGATCCTTTCGCGTGTTGCGTCATCAAGCTTGACCCCCATGGTGGTGGTGCCCATGCTTTGCTCCTGTTTTTTACGTGGTTTTGCGGTTCAGGCTGAAATATCCATCATGTTGCAACTTTGTGCAACCTTGTTAAATGTGACCTGGCTGGCAAGGTAGAAAATGAATGAGATGTTAACGGCTGGTTATTGCTAAAGGCGCTGAACAATTCGCTGGCAAAGCAGGTTTTATGCGGCAGATAACACTTTTTAAAGGTGCAACCTTTGAAAGTGTGACAGAGTGCAACCTATAGGAAATTGCTATCAGAGTCGGGATGAATTTGATGTAAATGCTGTGTTAAATCAATTGTGAATAAGTGAGGCATCCGGCAGGATACGGGCGCTTCAAATAATCTAAACGCCCCATCGCCCCGTTCCGGCGCTGGACAAAAGCGGCAAACAGTCTTTGCCGACGAAGAATCCTGGAGACTTTTTAATGGCAATGAGCACACCAATGCTGGTGACTTTTCTTGTTTATATCTTTGGCATGATACTTATCGGTTTCGTCGCCTGGCGTTCGACGAAAAACTTCGATGACTATATTCTGGGGGGCCGCAGCCTTGGGCCGCTGGTCACTGCGCTGTCGGCGGGGGCATCGGATATGAGTGGCTGGCTGCTGATGGGGCTGCCGGGCGCGATTTTTATCTCGGGGATCTCTGAAAGCTGGATCGCCATTGGCCTGACGCTGGGCGCGTGGATTAACTGGAAACTGGTGGCCGGACGTTTGCGTGTCCACACCGAGGTGAACAATAACGCGCTGACCTTGCCGGACTATTTCACCGGCCGTTTTGAAGATAACAGCCGCCTGCTGCGGATTATCTCGGCGGTGGTGATTCTGGTGTTTTTCACCATCTATTGTGCTTCCGGTATTGTTGCCGGCGCGCGTCTGTTTGAAAGCACCTTCGGTATGAGTTACGAAACCGCCCTGTGGGCTGGTGCCGCTGCGACGATCATTTACACCTTTATTGGCGGCTTCCTGGCGATCAGCTGGACCGATACGGTGCAGGCCAGCCTGATGATTTTCGCGCTGATCCTGACGCCGGTGATTGTCATTATTTCCGTTGGCGGTTTTGGTGATTCGCTGGACGTGATCAAGCAAAAAAGCATTGAAAACGTCGATATGCTGAAAGGCCTGAATTTTGTCGCCATCGTCTCGCTGATGGGCTGGGGACTGGGTTATTTCGGCCAGCCGCATATTCTGGCGCGTTTTATGGCGGCGGATTCCCATCACACCATTGTCCATGCGCGTCGCATCAGTATGACGTGGATGATCCTGTGCCTGGCAGGCGCGGTCGCTGTGGGCTTCTTCGGCATCGCTTATTTTAATGAGCATCCGTCTGTGGCGGGAGCCGTTAACCAGAATGCCGAGCGCGTATTTATCGAACTGGCGCAGGTTCTGTTCAACCCGTGGATTGCCGGGGTGCTGTTGTCGGCGATCCTCGCCGCGGTGATGTCGACGCTGAGCTGCCAGTTGCTGGTGTGCTCCAGCGCGATTACCGAAGATTTCTACAAAGCGTTTTTGCATAAAGGCGCAAGCCAGCGCGAGCTGGTATGGGTAGGGCGCGCGATGGTGTTGCTGGTGGCGCTGGTGGCGATTGCGCTGGCGGCGAATCCGGAAAACCGCGTGCTCGGCCTGGTGAGCTACGCCTGGGCGGGCTTCGGGGCGGCGTTTGGTCCGGTGGTGCTGTTCTCGGTCATGTGGTCACGCATGACGCGTAACGGTGCGCTGGCCGGGATGATCATCGGTGCGGTGACGGTGATTGTCTGGAAACACTACGCCTGGCTGGATCTGTATGAAATCATTCCGGGCTTCGTTTTCGGCAGTATCGGCATTGTGGTGTTTAGCCTGCTGGGCAAAGCGCCGTCCGCGCAGATGCAGCAGCGTTTTGCCGAGGCGGATGCGCATTACCGCTCTGCGCCGCCATCGCGTTTACAGGCTGAATAAATTATCTCTTATGAAAAACCCGCTGCGGCGGGTTTTTTTATTGCTAAATAATTGTAATTACGCTGTTATCTCACAACAAATAACAATGAGGATAACAACATGACGTTAAAGACAGGGTTCACTGCACTGGTGATGGCAGGTTTACTGGCGGGTTGCGTTTCGCCGGCGGCAAAACACCCGGGAGCGGCCGCGCAAACCTGCAAAGCTGAAAATCAGATGCAGCAAACCACGCTCTATTACGGCTTGACCCGCCAGGGCGGTAAAGCGATTACCGCGCAGGAGTGGCAGCAGTATGTGGATAACGATGTCACGCCGCGTTTTCGCGATGGGTTGACCACATTTGATGCGCAGGGACAGTGGCTGAGTAGCAACGGGAAGGTGTCGAAGGAGCCAAGCAAGGCGCTGATGCTGATCCACAGTGTGGATGCGCAAAGTGATGCGAAAATCGATGCGCTGCGTGAGATCTACAAATCACGCTTTGCCCAGGAATCGGTGATGCGTGTCGATCAGCCGGTCTGTGTGCAATTCTGATGTTATGGCCCACTTGCGCGAAGTGGGCCAGTAAATTACAACACCGCGCCTGCGAAAGCCGCCGAAAGCAAACTCACCAGCGTTGCGCCGTACACTAAGCGCAAACCAAAGCGGGAAACTGCATTCCCCTGTTGCTCGTTTAACCCTTTAATTGCCCCCGCCACAATACCGATCGAGGCAAAGTTGGCGAACGATACCAGGAACACGGAAAGAATACCCAGCCCGCGCGGCGTCATCTGCGCGGCGATTTTTTGCAGCTCAATCATCGCCACAAATTCATTCGCCACCAGCTTGGTCGCCATAATGCTGCCCGCGTGCAGCGCATCGCTCAGCGGGATGCCAATCAGCCATGCCAGCGGGTAAAACACATAACCGAGGATTTGCTGGAAGCTGATACCGAACAAGGCGGAGAAGAGGGCATTAATGGCGCTAATCAGCGCAATAAAGCCAATCAGCATCGCCAGAATAATCATCGCTACTTTGAAACCCGCGAGGATGTACTCACCGAGCATCTCAAAGAAGCTTTGCGATTCGTGGAGCTTTTCCAGCTTGACCTCGGCTTCCGCTTCCGGGCGCGTCGGGTTAATTACCGACAGCACAATAAAAGTGCTGAACATATTGAGGATCAGCGCGGCAACCACATATTTTGCATCCAGCATAGTCATATACGCGCCGACAATCGACAACGACACCGTCGACATCGCTGTTGCTGCCATGGTGAACATGCGGCGAGAGGAGAGATCGGCGAGGATACCTTTATAAGCAATAAAGTTTTCCGACTGGCCGAGGATCAGCGAGCTGACGGCGTTAAACGACTCCAGTTTGCCCATGCCGTTCAGTTTTGACAGCAATGTGCCTATCAAACGAATAAAGATGGGCAGAATGCGCCAGTGTTGCAAAATGCCGATCAGCGCGGAAATAAAGACGATAGGGCACAGCACGCCGAGGAAGATAAAGGCCAGCCCTTTCTCGCTCATCCCGCCGAAGACAAAGCTGGTGCCTTCGCCCGCGAATTTCAGCAGCGCTTCAAAGAAGCCGGAAACGTATTTAATCAGCGTTAACCCGCTTTGCGCGTGCAGGAAAAACCACGCCAGCGCCAGTTCAATAACAATTAATTGCAGGATGAAGCGAAAACGAATGTGCCGGCGGTCGAAACTCACCAGCCAGGCCAGCGCGAGGATCACTATCAGCGCCAGCAAAAAATGGAAAAAGTTAGTCATGTCTTTAATTTTGCAGGTAAACGAAACGGGGCGTTTATTTAGCCACAGCGCTGGAGTGGGGTAAATATAAAGTTAAAGATTTGTAAGCTATGTTTTTGCTTTATTTCAACCGCTTCCGCATAACGCAAAAACCGCATGGTTAGCCTGCTACGCGGTTACATCCAGTTATCATTCTCAACATTTTTCGCTTGAGTTTCCTTGCGCCGTAATGATAATCACTATCAATGCAATTTACTTTTCTTTGCAACCGTTGACCGCGCATGACACTAGGGGTTTCCTCCATGTTTGTTCCATTTTTGATTATGTTACGTGAAGGCCTCGAAGCGGCGCTGATCGTCAGCCTGATTGCCAGTTATCTGAAACGTACCCAGCGCGGACGCTGGATAAGCGTGATGTGGATTGGTGTTTTTCTTGCCGCCGCACTCTGCCTTGGATTGGGTATCGCGATTAATGAAACCACCGGCGAGTTCCCGCAAAAAGAGCAGGAGCTGTTTGAAGGCATTGTCGCGGCGATCGCCGTGGTGATCCTCACCTGGATGGTGTTCTGGATGCGCAAAGTGTCGCGCAACGTCAAAGTGCAACTGGAGCAGGCGGTCGACAGCGCGCTGGCGCGCAGTCATAACCACGGTTGGGCGCTGATCCTGATGGTCTTTTTCGCCGTGGCGCGCGAAGGGCTGGAATCGGTGTTCTTTCTGCTGGCGGCATTCCAGCAGGATGTTGGCGTCTGGCCACCGCTGGGCGCGGTGCTGGGGCTGGCTACGGCGGTGGTGCTCGGTTTCTTGCTTTACTGGGGCGGCGTGCGTCTGAATCTTGGCGCGTTTTTCAAATGGACCAGCCTGTTTATTCTCTTTGTCGCGGCCGGGCTTGCCGCCGGGGCGATCCGCGCTTTTCACGAAGCGGGATTATGGAACCACTTCCAGGATGTGGCCTTCGATTTCAGTAATGTGCTCACCACGCATTCCCTCACCGGCACGCTGCTGGAAGGGATTTTTGGTTACCAGGAAACGCCAAGCGTCAGCGAAGTGGTGGTCTACTTTATCTATCTGATCCCGGCGCTGGTGATGTTTGTTTTACCGCCTCGCGCGGGTACGCAGCCTTCACGGGCGGCACCGTAATCGCTTTATAGTTACAACATACTAATTAAGGGAAAGGACATGGCAATTCATTTTCGTCGTAGTGCATTACAGGCCGGGATGGCGGCATTCATCTCCAGTGCTTTCGCGGTGCATGCTGCGGATATTCCGCAGGTGAAAGTCACGGTTACGGACAAGCAGTGTGAGCCGATGAACCTGACGGTGAACGCGGGTAAAACGCAGTTTATTATTCTCAACCACAGCCAGAAAGCGCTCGAGTGGGAGATCCTCAAAGGCGTAATGGTGGTTGAAGAGCGTGAAAATATCGCGCCAGGTTTTAGCCAGAAGCTAACCGCCAACCTGCAGCCGGGCGAGTATGAGATGACCTGCGGTTTGTTAACCAACCCGAAAGGTAAGCTGGTGGTGAAAGGCGCGGCAACAGCCGATGCGGCAAAAGGTGACGCGCTGCTGAGCCTGAGCGGAGCCATTACCGCGTATAAAGCGTATGTGGTTGCTGAAACGGCGCAGCTGGTTTCCGGCACCAAAGCGTTCACCGAGGCGGTGAAAACGGGCGATATTGAAAAAGCGAAAGCGCTGTACGCGCCGACGCGCCAGCACTACGAGCGTATTGAACCGATTGCTGAGCTTTTCTCCGATCTCGATGGCAGCATTGATGCCCGTGAAGATGATTACGAGCATAAAGCCGCCGATCCGAAATTCACCGGTTTCCACCGTCTGGAAAAAGCCCTGTTTGGCGACAACAGCACCAAAGAGATGGACAAATATGCCGATCAGCTCTACTCCGATGTGGTTGATTTGCAAACGCGCATTAATGAGCTGGCGTTCCCTCCTTCTAAAGTGGTTGGCGGCGCAGCCGGTCTGATTGAAGAAGTGGCCGCCAGCAAAATCAGTGGTGAAGAAGATCGCTACAGCCACACAGACTTGTGGGACTTCCAGGCTAACGTCGATGGCGCTCAGAAAATCGTTGATTTGCTGCGTCCGCAATTGCAGAAAGATAACGCCGAACTGCTGGCGAAAGTCGATGCCAACTTCAAGAAAGTAGATACCATCCTTGCGAAATACCGCACTAAAGACGGATATGAGACTTACGATAAGCTGACCGACGCCGATCGCAATGCGCTGAAAGGGCCGATCACAACACTGGCGGAAGATCTGGCGCAGCTGCGCGGCGTGCTGGGGCTGGACTAATACCATGAAGCAAGAGGATAACAACGACGTCAGCGAACCTTCCCGGCGCCGTTTATTAAAAAGTATGGGCGCGCTGGGCGGCGCGCTTGCGCTGGCTGGCGGATGCCCGGTGGCGCATGCGGTAACACCGAAGAGCGCACCGGGGACGCTTTCGCCGGATGCGCGGATGGAGAAGCAGCCTTTCCTGGGCGTGCATCAGGCCGGTATTTTGACGCCGCAACAGGCGTCAATGATGCTGGTGGCGTTTGATGTGCTGGCTGCTGATAAAGCCGATCTCGAACGGCTGTTCCGCTTATTGACGCAGCGCATCACGTTTCTGACCTCCGGCGGCCCGGCTCCGGAGACAACGAACCCACGCTTACCGCCAATGGACTCCGGTATTCTCGGCGCTTATATCGCGCCGGATAACCTGACGATGACGGTTTCCGTGGGCGAATCGCTGTTCGATAACCGTTTTGGTTTGCGCGAGCAGATGCCGAAAAAGCTGCAAAAGATGACGCGTTTCCCTAACGATTCGCTCGACGCGGCGCTGTGTCACGGCGATTTGCTGATCCAGATTTGCGCCAACACACAGGACACGGTGATTCACGCACTGCGTGACATCATCAAACACACGCCAGATTTACTCAGCGTGCGCTGGAAAAGGGAAGGGTTTATCTCTGACCATGCGGCGCGCAGCAAAGGCAAAGAGACGCCGGTTAACCTGCTGGGCTTTAAAGATGGCACCGCCAACCCGGACAGCCGCGATAATGCGTTGATGAACGAGGTGGTGTGGGTGACGAAAGAGCAGGGCGAACCGGCGTGGGCGGTGGGCGGCAGTTACCAGGCGGTGCGTATTATTCAGTTCCATGTGGAGTTCTGGGATCGCACACCGCTGAAAGAGCAGCAGACCATTTTCGGGCGCGATAAGCATTCCGGTGCGCCGCTGGGCATGAAGAATGAACATGATGTCCCGGATTATGCCAGCGATCCAGACGGTGATGTTATTGCTCTCGACAGCCATATTCGCCTGGCGAACCCGCGGACGAAAGAGACCCAATCCAGCCTGATGATGCGGCGTGGTTATAGTTACTCGCTCGGCGTGACCAACTCCGGCCAGCTGGATATGGGGCTGTTGTTCGTCTGTTATCAGCACGATCTGGAAAAAGGCTTTCTGACGGTGCAGAAACGTCTGAACGGCGAGGCGCTGGAAGAGTACATTCGTCCGATTGGCGGCGGTTACTTCTTTGTATTGCCCGGCGTACAAGCGGCAAACCGCTATCTGGCGCAATCTCTGCTCGAAGCGTGAAGATCCTATCCTGCCCGCCACCGGGCAGGATAATCTGTCATCTGTTGCATCCTGACATACTTTTTCTGCCATCCAGATATCATTTTTTCGTATGAGAAAGTATCTGTTATCTTTCTGTAATATTCATAACCGAGACTCTGTTCAACGACGCAGAGGTCATGCACGTTATAGTTAGGTAAAAATAATGTTGCAATGATGCTAAGCTTTGATGTAATTAGTGAGAGCGTTATCCCCTGCGGTGATGAAGTTTTTCTGGAGATCGCGGATGGTAAAGTCCAGTAGCGGACAGACAAAAAGACCACGCAAAACCCGGCACGGCGGTGCGACCTCCGGCAGCGACTTCTTCACCCCTGAATTTTCCTCCTTCTTTTTCATTCCTGATGTTGACGATGTGACAGGCGATGCTGTTCGTCGCGTTGGCACGTCATTTTCAAAGGCAAGTCATGGCTTACAAGGAAGCCAACCCTCAGACGTTTGTGCGCATAATCGCGTCGATAGCGACGTGTGTGATGTAAACCAACAACTCAAGGTGCTATCCATGGGAAGACAAAAAGCAGTGATCAAAGCTCGTCGTGAAGCGAAACGCGTGCTGAGACGTGATTCACGCAGCCATAAACAACGTGAAGAAGAGTCGGTCACCTCGCTTGTGCAGATGAGTGGCGTAGAAGCAATTGGCATGGCGCGGGACAGCCGTGATACTTCCCCAATTGCAGCGCGCAATGAAGCTCAGGCGCACTACCTGAATGCTATCGAGAGTAAACAACTGATCTTTGCAACCGGTGAAGCCGGCTGCGGGAAAACGTGGATCAGCGCGGCGAAAGCGGCGGAAGCCCTGATCCATAAGGATGTGGACAGGATTATTGTAACCCGACCGGTTCTGCAGGCCGACGAAGATCTCGGCTTCTTACCCGGTGATATTTCGGAGAAGTTCGCTCCCTATTTCCGGCCCGTTTACGACGTGCTATTGAAACGCCTGGGGGCGTCCTTTATGCAATACTGCCTGCGACCAGAGATCGGTAAGGTGGAAATCGCGCCGTTCGCCTATATGCGCGGACGTACCTTTGAAAATGCGGTGGTCATTCTCGACGAGGCTCAGAATGTCACGGCTGCGCAAATGAAAATGTTTTTAACGCGCCTCGGGGAGAACGTGACCGTTATTGTCAACGGTGATATTACCCAGTGTGACCTGCCATCCGGTGTGAAATCGGGCTTGAGCGACGCGCTGGCACGTTTTGAGGAAGACGAGATGATTGGCGTTGTACGCTTTAATAAAGACGACTGCGTACGCTCCGCGCTCTGCCAGCGCACGCTGAAAGCGTACGACTGACGGCGTTGATAGTTAGCGATAAAACCCGGGAAACCGGGTTTTATTTTTTGCGGGATGCAAACAGGCCGTTCTCTCCCCCGTTCCCGGATGTCCATTCCCTGCACGACAGACAAAAAAGCCCGCTTTTCCAGACAAGCGCTTCGTTGAAGGGCGAGGGCAAGACTATGACTTGTAAATAATTACGTATCAATAACCGTGCATGCAGATGAGAACTCCGCTGAGTGTGTGAGCCTGCTTCCCTGTAAGGGATTACGCATTTGCCATGGGCAACGTGCAGTTCAAACGAACCTGACTGGTGCTTTTCCCCATTATTGAAATCGCAAATCTGTACAAGATTTGCGTTCTGTCGATGAATCCATATTGATATCAGCGCGTTACATTTTCTTACGCAAAGCCACTTTGATGAAATAATAACGCAACTGAATTAATGAAAAGTGAACGGTGCCTGTTAGCGCTTTGCCGCGGTGCTGGCTTGCTGTCTATCCCGCAATCATTTTTTAACTACGGAGAACCATGCAAATGGGTGTTCGAGGAGAAGATTGTATCCGTACGCGCTGGAACGACATGCGCTGCTCGAAAAGTTGACGCTGCTTATAACAAAGTTCTTACATCCAGAAACGAAATAGTAACTACTGGTTATATTTGCACAGGTAAATTAGGGTTGGCACCTTTCCTTGAGGGATGATGATGAAAATTTTCGTATCGACACTCTGTATGTCCGGTAGCTTTTTTGCAGGAGCATCTGCGCCCATTTGTCTCAGTGCCCTTTCATCACTCTTAACCGAACGTATGGCGTTAATGAGAGAAGTTGCAGCTTACAAGGTGAAGAACCATTTGCCGGTGGAAGATGTAGCCCGGGAACAAAAAGTAATATCGCAGGCGCGCAGCACCGCGCGCGAGGCTGGTCTGGAGCCGCAGTCCGTGGAGCCGTTCATCAGTGCGCTGATGAACGCGGGAAAAGCGATACAGTATCGCTATCTGGCAGACTGGTTACCCCGACCAGAATTCTTTGTTACCCTCCTGGATCTTGATGGGATCAGACGGCGTATTAATGAACTGGACAAGCTTCTGCTACTGACCATAAGTCAGCGGCTTCGGGCAGGAACGCTCTCTTATACTGACCGGGCTTTACTGGCGGAGAAAATGGTGTCTCCCAATCTTACTGACGCTGAGAAGGATAATTTACTCGACACCATGCGCTTTATTCAGCGTGCTCAGCAGGCGCGCGATAAAGGGATAGTCTGACAGGCAACGTCACAGTCTTTGAAATAGGCACCGAACCCGTAGCTCTGTACCGGTAAAAAACAATATCAACGATACTCACACTATTAATGCGGTTATGCTGCGAGCATTGATTAAATAATGTTATTGTATTCAGGTTTAATTTTATAAAGATAAACTCTGCTAATGAAAATTAGCGTGTCACCGTTTGTGTTCCCGACTGTGATTTTTAGTTTATGGCAATGCCGTTTACTTTTTCATGCATCTGGATAACAACATTAATTATATCAAGTGACACTAATGGCATTAATGGCTTTTTACGGAGTGAACATGGCATATGACGGGTGTGATTTTATTAACGCAATCGTTAAAAATTTTAAAGAATCCATTGGGCTGATAAATGTGTTGTTACTGGAACCTGATGAACCCGACGCGTTGCGCTTATTGTACTTAAAACTGGATGGTATCAGAGCCGGTATTGAACAGGATGTCCGCATGTTATCCAAAGCCCGTCTGGACAGCAACGCCACGCTTTGTCTTTACCATGCACACCATGCGCTAAACGCCCTGAATTATTGCATTGAGATTGCGAGAAATACGCCGTTAGGCCAACAGTTTTATTCCGATTTCGAAGCACTGAAGCGTGTGGTGAACATCCTTGAGGCAACATCCGGGCGTATTTTTACAAAGCTGGATGGTAATGAGTAAGCATAAAGCGATATCTCTTTTCCATTAGATTAAAAGGAAAGCAATATGAAAAGCCAATGCGGTTTGCAAAATCCCTCACGCTTTGAGAACTATGAATTAATGCTGAATGGTAATCGCAAAAATAAAAAGAAGAAACATCCTAACACTTTTTGGCTGCCGAACTTAAACGTCACTTCAACTGAAAACGAATTCGCCCGGTGTTTTCATCACAGCACTACTACAATACTTCAACAATTCTAATGTCGGGATAATTATGTTTTTTCTGCGCCGTAATGTGAAAGGAATAATTGCCAGTCTGATTTTTTTCCCGGTATCCGGCTTCAGCGCGGCGCTATCGGCCCTGGAGAGTGCTGATGCGCCAGAACCTGTGCTGCCTGCGCCTGTCTGCGCAAAGCTGACGTCTTCATCGGCAGACGATACTCGACGACTTCAGTCGGCGATTGATAACTGCCCCCGGGGTGAGGTTTTACAGCTTCTGGCGGGGCGTTTTTCCAGCGGACCGCTGAACATGAAATCTGGCGTCACACTCTGGATCTCGCAAGGGGCAATGCTGGTAGCAAATAGTGACCCACGTGTATACGACAAAAATGGCCATTGTGGAACTGTCGATCATAAAGGGAATGGCTGCCGACCCTTTATCCTTTTTAGCCGCACTGACGGTGGAGGCATTGTCGGCGAAGGGATTATTGACGGGCAGGGCGGTAAGCCGATAAAAGGCCAGGATGAATCATGGTGGCAACTGGCTCGCCGCGCGCAGACGGAGGGCGGGGCACAGAATGTACCTCGCCTGATTGAAATAGATGATGCCTCCCATATTATTTTTCACGGCATCACACTGCGAAATTCGCCAGGATTCCATGTCACGCTGAAAAACGTCCGCGATGCGACGTTCTGGGGCGTGCGTATTGATACCCCAGCGGATGCCCGTAACACCGATGGCATTGATCCCATTTCGTCGCAGAATATCCTCATTGCCCACAGCTTCATCAGAACCGGTGACGATAACGTGGCGATTAAAGCGGGCGCGGGTGGCGCCACGCGGCATGTGATTCTGGTGGATAACCATTTTTACTGGGGACACGGGATGTCGATTGGTAGCGAGACCGTCGGCGGTGTCAGTGACATTCGGGTGCGTGATTTGACACTTGATGGCACAACTTCCGGGCTTCGTATCAAAAGTGATATCAGCCGGGGTGGCATTGTCAGCGATGTGCGCTACGAAAATGTTTGTATGCGCGGGAATCGTCGGCCGCTCGACTTTGATACGCGCTATGATGCGCACGCAAGCGGTAACAACATTCCTGTCTATCGCGATATCTCCCTGAATCATATTTCCGGTGAAAGCGGCCAGTTGATATTACGCGGTTATGACGCGGCTCATCCTCTGCAATTTGCCCTGAACGGCGTCTCTTTCAGCAACCCTGCCCGCTGGATAATTGAATCGGCGCAGATCCGCATTGGCCCCGATGGCGTCTCACCGGTGCCGCCGGGAAAAGCATGGTTACCACGATCGGCTGCCTCGAGGGATTGCGCCAAAAACTGGATCCCCTTCCCGGTGACGAATGTGCCAGAAGACTAAAAAGGTATGCGATGGAACTCTGCCGGTGCTGATGACGCTGATTGTTTATTACGCAATATCGTTTGACGCAGTCAGCGATGACGGGAACAGCCCTCCGGCAAAGGAGGGTTGTTTTAAACCGTTTGCTATCAGCCATCTTCGATGAACAGATACGCCGCGTTTAGCGGATCCTGTACGGCCACGACGCTTGTCAGTTCAATATCCGCTGTTGAACGGGACTCGCCTGTCAGGTTGATACAGGCAGGCATCAGCTCACCCGCCAGCGCTTAACAGGCAGAAGGGTGGCAGATTAGCGACATCATCCCTGATCAACTGGCAAGTTTGACCGGGGGATAAATATCAACGAAACGAAACTTATGTATCGGTGGGTGCGTAAATTATTCGAATAATTACGGCATGTAGTTTGGTCAGGGAGATTACATTCTCAGAAGAAGAGGGCGGAGGTGAGATTTTTACGGAACAACAAGCATGGCCGCTTTGGTATGTGATCGAAAAAGGATGATGCGGTTTGTAAATAGCTCACGTCATGCTTCTTCATACCAGAATGATGCTGTGCCGGGGCTTTTCAGGACGGCTATTTTAAGGAAACATCAAACCACACGCGGCAACCTGCCCCCACATATCGATGGCCTGCTGTTATCAGGCCGACGATTTCATCCTGAATGCCTTTGCGAAAACCACAACGCGCTATGTGGATTGCTGGCGTGATTGCTGTGCCTGCGGGCAGCCGACACTGCGACGCCATGCGCCGGGGGCCTGCCCATACTGACGCTTGAAGCTGCGGTTAAAGGATTGCTGGGAGTCAAAGCCTAGCGCGATCGCCACGTTCACAATCGGCTCGTCGCTGTGGGTTAAACGCTCGACCGATTTTTGCAGCTTTTGCGCGCGGATATACTCGGCGAGACGATAACCCGTATGCTCTTTGAAGAGCCGCTGGAGATGCCATTTCGAATAGCCTGCCCGCCTGGAGACGGTCTCAATGTCCAGACGGCTTTCCAGGTTGTTGTCGATCCAGTCGAGTAAATCGTGAATAAATGCGCCAGTGTTCATCTTGTTGCCCTCACGCTGCTTATTAAAAAGCATCTTTGTCTGTTGCATTTAAAGGTGGCCCGTTTTTAGATTAATTGCAAGTTTTATTGTTGCATTTAAATCCTTGCCGGAAACGCGACTTTTACCCCTGTTTCAAACAGCACATAAAGTGTATCAATTATTCTTGCACTAAATTTAGCGCCTCCCTACAATCCCCGCGATAGTGTATTGGCAACTGTTACAGTTTTGTGGCGATGAACGGCACAAATGGCCTGAAGCCAGCCCGGACAAAGGAAGTGGCGTAGCGTCTCCCGCTGCGTCTTGCCCGGCGGCTACAATTAGCGGAATAAAAATAATGAGCCTGCAGAAACCTTGGGTTAAGTATCATCTGAATGCACTGGGAGCGATGTTTCTCTCCGTACTGCTCGTCGGATGTGATAACGGTGTCGCGCAAAATGCCGTGCCACAAGCTCCCGCCGTCAGCGCCGCTGACGTGGTAGTGAAATCTATTAGCCAGTGGGATAGTTTCAACGGACGGATTGAAGCGGTGGAGAGTGTTCAGCTCCGCCCCCGCGTCTCCGGCTACATTGATAAAGTGAATTACACCGACGGCCAGGAAGTGAAAAAGGGTCAGGTGCTGTTCACCATTGATGACAGAACCTATCGCGCCGCGCTGGAACAGGCGCAGGCGACGCTGGCGAGAGCCAAAACGCAGGCCAGCCTGGCGCAAAGTGAGGCTAACCGTACCGATAAATTAATTAATACCCATCTGGTTTCCCGTGAGGAGTGGGAGCAGCGCCGTTCGGCCGCCATTCAGGCGCAGGCCGACATTCGCGCCGCGCAGGCGGCAGTTGATGCCGCGCAACTGAACCTGGATTTCACCAAAGTGACCGCGCCTATCGATGGTCGCGCCAGCCGGGCGTTGATCACCAGCGGTAATCTGGTCACTGCGGGTGACAGCGCCAGCGTCCTCACCACGCTGGTCTCACAGAAGAGCGTTTACGTCTACTTTGACGTGGATGAGTCGACCTACCTCCACTATCAAAACCTCGCCCGTAGCGGGCAGGGGGCGTCCAGTAATCACCTGGCGTTACCGGTGGAAATTGGCCTTGTCGGGGAGGATGGCTACCCGCATCAGGGCAAAGTGGATTTTCTGGATAATCAGTTAACGCCGAGTACCGGCACGATCCGTATGCGCGCGCTGTTGGATAACGCGCAACGTCAGTTCACACCGGGGCTTTTTGCCCGCGTACGTCTGCCGGGCAGCGCTGAATTCAAAGCCACGCTTATCGACGACAAAGCGGTGCTGACCGATCAGGATCGCAAATATGTTTATATCGTTGATAAAGACGGGAAAGCGCAGCGTCGCGATATCACGCCGGGGCGTCTGGCCGCCGGTTTACGCATCGTGCAGAAGGGGCTGAACCCTGGCGATAAGGTCATCGTCGATGGTTTACAAAAAGTGTTTATGCCGGGGATGCCGGTTAACGCGAAAACCGTTGCCATGAACGCCAGCGCCGCCCTCAACTGATCCCTTACCTGAGAATCCGACACATGGACTTTTCCCGCTTTTTTATCGACAGGCCGATTTTCGCCGCGGTGCTGTCGATCCTGATTTTTGTCACAGGATTGATCGCCATCCCGCTGTTGCCGGTTAGCGAATACCCTGACGTTGTTCCGCCAAGCGTGCAGGTGCGCGCGGAGTATCCGGGCGCCAACCCGAAAGTGATTGCCGAGACGGTGGCGACGCCGCTGGAAGAAGCGATCAATGGCGTTGAAAACATGATGTACATGAAATCTGTTGCAGGCTCCGACGGCGTACTGGTGACCACCGTCACTTTCCGTCCGGGTACGGATCCCGATCAGGCGCAGGTTCAGGTGCAAAACCGCGTATCACAGGCGGAGGCGCGTCTGCCGGAAGATGTGCGGCGTTTGGGCATCACCACCCAGAAACAATCACCGACGCTCACACTGGTGGTGCATCTGTTTTCGCCCAACGGTAAATACGATTCACTGTATATGCGTAACTACGCCACGCTAAAAGTGAAGGATGAACTGGCGCGTCTGCCCGGCGTCGGCCAGATTCAGATTTTCGGTTCGGGCGAATACGCGATGCGTATCTGGCTGGATCCCAATAAAGTGGCGGCTCGCGGGTTAACGGCTTCTGACGTGGTGACGGCGATGCAGGAGCAAAACGTACAGGTTTCCGCCGGGCAACTTGGCGCGGAGCCGCTGCCGAAAGAGAGCGATTTCCTGATCTCCATTAACGCCCAGGGGCGTCTGCATACGGAAGACGAGTTTGGCAATATTGTTCTGAAAACGGCGCAAGACGGTTCGGTAGTACGCCTGCGCGACGTGGCGCGTATTGAAATGGGTTCCGGCAGCTATGCGCTGCGTTCTCAGCTTAATAATAAAGACGCGGTCGGGATTGGTATCTTCCAGTCTCCGGGGGCGAACGCTATCGATTTGTCTAACGCGGTGCGCGCCAAAATGAACGAGCTGGCCACGCGTTTCCCGGAAGATATGAAATGGGCGGCACCTTACGATCCGACGGTGTTTGTTCGCGATTCTATTCGCGCGGTCGTGCAAACGTTGCTGGAAGCGGTGGTGCTGGTTGTGCTGGTGGTGATCCTGTTCCTGCAAACCTGGCGCGCGTCGATTATTCCGCTGATCGCGGTGCCGGTCTCGGTCGTGGGGACGTTCAGCATTCTCTACCTGCTCGGCTTTTCGCTTAACACCCTGAGCTTGTTCGGGCTGGTACTGGCTATCGGTATCGTTGTGGATGACGCCATCGTGGTGGTGGAAAACGTCGAGCGAAATATCGAAGAGGGGCTTGCGCCCCTGCAGGCGGCGCATCAGGCGATGCGAGAAGTGTCCGGGCCGATTATCGCGATTGCGCTGGTACTGTGCGCGGTGTTCGTGCCGATGGCGTTTCTCTCCGGCGTAACCGGTCAGTTCTATAAACAGTTTGCGGTGACGATCGCGATTTCGACGGTGATCTCCGCCATCAACTCGCTGACGCTCTCTCCGGCTCTGGCTGCCTTGCTGTTGAAGCCGCATGGCGCACCGAAAGACTTCCCGACGAGGCTCATTGACCGTCTGTTCGGTTGGCTTTTCCGTCCGTTTAACCGCTTTTTCCATCGTAGCTCGAACGGTTATCAGGGGCTGGTTGGTAAAACGCTTGGTCGACGTGGTGCGGTGTTTGTCGTTTATGTGCTGCTGCTCTGTGCCGCTGGCGTCATGTTTAAAGCCGTACCAGGCGGGTTTATTCCGACACAGGATAAGCTCTATTTGATTGGCGGCGTGAAGATGCCGGAAGGCTCTTCGCTGGCCCGTACCGATGCGGTGATCCGCAAAATGAGCGAAATCGGTATGAATACCGAAGGTGTGGATTATGCGGTCGCTTTTCCTGGGCTTAACGCGTTGCAGTTCACCAACACGCCGAATACCGGGACGGTCTTTTTTGGCCTGAAGCCGTTCGACCAGCGTAAACATACCGCGGCGGAAATTAACGCTGAGATCAACGCTAAAATCGCGCAGATCCAGCAGGGCTTTGGTTTCTCCATTTTGCCGCCGCCGATTTTAGGGCTGGGTCAGGGCTCTGGTTATTCGCTCTACATCCAGGATCGCGCCGGTCTTGGCTATGGCGCGCTGCAAAGTGCGGTGAACACCATGTCCGGTGCGATTATGCAGACGCCGGGAATGCATTTCCCCATCTCAACCTACCAGGCAAACGTTCCGCAACTGGATGTGCAGGTCGATCGTGATAAGGCGAAAGCGCAGGGCGTGTCGTTAACCGATCTGTTCGGTACGCTGCAAACCTATCTGGGCTCGTCCTATGTTAACGATTTCAACCAGTTTGGCCGTACCTGGCGCGTGATGGCGCAAGCCGACGGGCCGTTCCGCGATAGTGTGGAAGATATTGCGAATTTGCGCACCCGTAATAATCAGGGCGAAATGGTGCCGATCGGCAGTATGGTGAATATCAGTACCACCTACGGGCCGGATCCGGTGATTCGCTACAATGGTTATCCGGCGGCGGATCTTATTGGTGATGCCGACCCTCGCGTTCTCTCTTCCTCGCAGGCGATGACGCAACTGGACGGGATGTCTAAGCAGATCCTGCCGAACGGGATGAATATTGAATGGACGGATCTGAGCTACCAGCAGGCCACGCAGGGCAATACGGCGCTGATTGTCTTCCCGGTCGCGGTTCTGCTGGCTTTCCTTGTGCTGGCCGCACTGTATGAAAGCTGGACGCTGCCGCTGGCGGTGATCCTTATCGTCCCGATGACCATGTTGTCCGCGCTGTTTGGCGTCTGGCTGACCGGTGGCGATAACAACGTCTTCGTGCAGGTTGGTCTGGTCGTACTGATGGGGCTGGCGTGTAAAAACGCGATTCTTATCGTGGAGTTTGCCCGCGAGCTGGAAATCCAGGGGAAAGGGATCATGGAAGCGGCGCTGGAGGCTTGCCGCGTGCGTTTACGCCCGATTGTTATGACCTCCATCGCCTTTATTGCCGGCACGATCCCGCTGATCCTCGGTCACGGCGCGGGTGCAGAAGTGCGCGGCGTCACCGGGATCACGGTGTTCTCCGGTATGCTGGGCGTGACGCTGTTTGGTCTGTTCTTAACACCGGTGTTTTACGTTACGCTGCGTAAATTTGTGACGCGCGGTAAACCGGTAAATGACGTTTTGCCTGCGTAAATAGTTGCAGATACAAAAAAACCGCCTTCATTGTGAAGGCGGTTTTTTTTCGCAATAAGTAAATAATTAAGAGGTTTTTTTATACTGGGCAATAAGTTCCGGCACGGGATCCCATCCGCTGGTATCGGCTTTTTTCACCTCTTCCAGCGCGCTTGCCACGGTGTGGCGCGCTAATACCTGTAATGACGCCTGCTCCGCCTCTTCGGCGATAGACTTGAAGTACCAGCAGGCGTTAGCGCTGACCACGCAACGTGCCGGTACGTCAGGACGCGACGCCCACAATTTTTTATCTTCGATGACGGAAAGGTAGATATCGCGCAGGGTGATCTCTTCCGCCGGGCGACCAAGGTGAATAGACCCGTTGCGGCCAAGCGTTGAGACGATAATGCCGTCACGCGTGAGCGGCACCATTAATTTGCGGATAAAGCTCGGATTCGCTTCCAGGCCGTAGGCCAGAATCGCACTCGTCGAACGTTCACCCACTTGCTCCGCCATCGCTACGCTGAGAACCATCTGCAAAGCTGTCGGGAAGCGGTAATCTAACATTTTATAATCCTGGGTTGCGGTGAATCTTGTTCTTTTTGGCACCGCAGAGGTGAATAAGCAATGAGCAACAATATAACAAATGCGGTAATTTTTTTGAAGCAATCAACGCTTAACGAACCCTGTAAAAAAGAGTTTCCGGTACGCCGGATGGATGCAACGTATGTATCCGCGCACGGGTTATTGAACTCAGATTCATCGTTCAGATCCGTGGCGCACTGGCGGCTATTTAATTATGGTCTGGCTCATCATGGCGCCTCACAACCATACAACGGATCAATGCCGACCCATTATCCAGACACTTCACAGGCGTTACTGTGCTCATCCTCCCGGTAAACGATTATACCTTAATGTTTATAACGTCTTTTCTGCCACAAAGGGGGCCGTTCTGGGGGAAACGATGTTCAGTTATGTGCGGGAAGTGGGCCGTCTGTTCGTCAAAAGAAAGCCATTGCGATACCGGTAGCCTGGCGGGTAGGGGCTGCCAGTACAGGTATGCAGGTCACCTGTAGAGCATATTTTCCAGAAGATGTTGCGGCATGTTCTGCTGACTCCGGGCAATAAACCAGCTTTACTATCAGGGCCAGCAACCCGGCAGGGGAGATAAGTGGTTCTCCTGCCGTCAGGCTGCATGACCCTGGCCCCGACGATGCGCAGAAATGATAACGGACATTAACGCCTGTCATCAGTCAGGAATATCAGTTGGCTGACGCGGTCGGTCTGATGGTTATTTCTGTTGTATCCACGCTCTCAGGGGCTTCAATGACCTGCCGCACGGCACGGGCAATATCCGCTGGTTTAAGTGCCACAGAACGGTACACATCCATCGCCGCTCTGGTTTCAGGATGCGTAATGGTTGAGGCAAGTTCACTTTCCACCACGCCGGGATTGACACAGGTCACGCGAATATTTGGGCTTTCCTGGCGTAAACCATCCGAAATCGCGCGTACTGCGAATTTTGAGGCGCAATAGACGGCGGCGGTTGGCACGACAGACAGGGCACCAATAGAGCCAATATTGATTATCTGACCGGAGCCCTGCGCTTGCATCACGGGAAGCACAGCGCCAATGCCCCAGAGCACGCCTTTGATATTCACGTCAATAATTCGCTCCCATTCATCCTGTTTGCCGGCGGCAAGCGGAGAGAGCGGCATGACGCCCGCATTGTTGATCAGAACATCGACGCGGCCCCATTGATCCAGCGCCGCCTGCACGAAGCTGGCCATCGACTGGCGGCTGGTGACATCAAGCTCACGCGCTTCGGCGATACCGCCCGCGCTGCGTATTTCTGCGGCAATGGCTTCGATACGCTCCAGTCTGCGGGCCCCTAATAACACCTTCGCGCCTGCGTTGCCCAGCTCTCTGGCCATCCCTTCGCCAATCCCGCTGGATGCGCCAGTAATAACTATCACTTTATCCATAGCATGCTCCTTCAGTTGAGTTCGACACGATCATAGAACTTAACGATTGGTTCCTGTATCCTGCTGTTACTGGACTCACTGGTTAGCAGCGTTAAACAATGAAAATTGATCTCAACCTTGTACCGGTTTTTATCGCGGTGGCAGAAGAGCGTAATTTCAGCGCGGCGGCTGCTCGCCTGGGCGTCACCCGATCGGCAATCAGTCAGGGAATAAGACGACTTGAAGATGCGTTCGGCACAATGCTGGTAATGCGTACGACGCGCTCAGTAACGCTGACGGAGGCGGGAGAACGGCTGCGTCAGTCCCTGTCATTGCCGTTATCCAGTATTGAAACGGCGTTCGAAGAGGTCGCGTCGGAGAATATGCCGCGCGGATGCCTTCGCATTGCCGTGACCTCGATAGCCGAAGTATTTCTTTCCGGCCCGCTGATCGCCTCGTTTGCGGCGGCCAACCCTGCCGTGACGGTCGATATTGTCGTGACGGATGAGGAGTTTGATATTGTGGCTGCGGGTTATGATGCTGGCGTAAGGCTTGGAGAGGTGATTGAAAAGGATATGATCGCCGTCCCGCTTACCGAAAAACAACGTGAAATGGCGGTTGCCTCGCCCGCGTATCTCGCGACGAACAGCGCACCCGCACATCCGCGTGAATTGATCCATCACCGGTGTATCGGCTGGCGTCCTGCCAAAGATGTCGCCCCTTACCGCTGGGCATTTGAGGAGGCGGGAGAACCTTTCAGCCTGGCGATTGAACCGCAGATCACCACTAATGATCTGCGCCTGATGCTGCGGCTCGCGCTTGCTGGTGGCGGAATTACGTTTGCCACAGAGGATACGTTCAGACCGTTTGTTGAAAGCGGGCAGCTTGTCTCATTGCTGGACGATTATCTTCCTTATTTCCCTGGCTTCTATCTCTACTTTCCGCAACGCCGAAATATGGCACCTAAACTACGCGCGCTGGTAGACCACGTCAGGCAGTGGCGGCAGCAGCATATTTAACGTCAGCGTTGTCACGGCTCGCACGCTGATATTGACCCCTTTTGTCATGGGTTATGTCTGCTTATGACACGCAGAATATGGCTGTGGGGGAGATTGATTCGCTGCGCTCACTATTACTCGGCCCTTTGGAGCCAACGCAAGCGTTGTTCAAAAACGCTCCCGGCGTTTTTGTGCGGGCAGCCCATTCACTGCGTTCATGGTCTGTCCAGCTGGCTGCGCCAGTTGTCGACCCCCGGACGGGGCTTCTCACCCCCCTGGTGGAGTGCGATATGCGAAAAAAAAGCCCGCATTTGCATGCGAGCTCTTCTTTGAATGATGGCGGTGAGGGGGGGATTGATTCGCTGCGCTCACCCTACGGGCAGCCCATTCACTGCGTTCATGGTCTGTCCAACTGGCTGCGCCAGTTGTCGACCCCCGGTCGGGGCTTCTCACCCCCCTGGGGAGTGCGATATGCGAAAAAAAGCCCGCATTTGCCTGCGAGCTCTTCTTTGAATGATGGCGGTGAGGGGGGGATTGATTCGCTGCGCTCACCCTGCGGGCAGCCCATTCACTGCGTTCATGGTCTGTCCAACTGGCTGCGCCAGTTGTCGACCCCCGGTCGGGGCTTCTCACCCCCCTGGGGAGTGCGATATGCGAAAAAAAAGCCCGCATTTGCCTGCGAGCTCTTCTTTGAATGATGGCGGTGAGGGGGGATTGATTCGCTGCGCTCACCCTGCGGGCAGCCCATTCACTGCGTTCATGGTCTGTCCAACTGGCTGCGCCAGTTGTCGACCCCCGGTCGGGGCTTCTCACCCCCCTGGGGAGTGCGATATGCGAAAAAAAAGCCCCGCATTGCCTGCGAGCTCTTCTTTGAATCATGGCGGTGAGGGGGGGATTCGAACCCCCGATACGTTGCCGTATACACACTTTCCAGGCGTGCTCCTTCAGCCACTCGGACACCTCACCACATTGTATCGCTGCCAGCCAGTACTGGGGGCAACGGGGCGCTACTATAGGGAGTTGTACTGAAACGGTCAAGCAAGATTTTAAGCTTTCATGACTGTTCGCTTAAGGTGTGAGCAATGCGAAGATTTACCGCAAAATACGCAAGCTTACCGGCCCATAAAGCAAAGCGAGCAGGCACTGATGTCGCCAGGCATTCCTCGTGAGTAAGCCCTGTGAATGCGTACTCAATTCTCACGATCATAAGACGCACTGTTTTTTTTGATGGACAGGATCGATTTCATCACGCATCCGGCGAAATAGGGATGTTCGAGGCCGGGGAAGTCGGCATCCATGCGGGACTGGATGCAGAGTATGACAAGGGCATGATGTCGCGTTTATATCTGATCTAAGAGGCGCATCAGTGGGGGGCTGCTGCTTAATTGAAATCCTTTTGCAGGATATTTTTCAGAGAATATGGCTATAAAAAAAGCCCCGTCAGGGGCTTCGTGTCTGTAAAGACTATATACGCAGCGCTGATTTAGAAACGATATTGCAGACCAGCGTTAATGGTATAGTTTTTGTTGGAAACCAATCACTGAATTTGAGCAGGGCGTTAATTTCAACGTCATTAATACGATACTGAACTGCGATGCCAGGGTACGGCAGGCCCGATTACGAATACCCGATATCCAGGCGATGAGGGCGAGGAGGCGCGTATTGCCGCCGTTGGTGTTCAATCTTTCTGCGGGTCCAGATATTTCAGCAGGCGTGTCATTTTGCTTGCGGCAGGGATATACCCGGGTTTGCTTGCGTCAATCCAGCTTTCATCAGCTTCTGGATGAGGGCCGGTAAGCACAACCTTACCTTTTCCAAAGGTGTAGGCCGCCATTGCAACGTCGCCATTCAGGTAATAAGCGATGGGGGTATAGCCGGGGCTTTCAGCGCTGTTACTCAGATAGGGGCCATCCTGATAGTAAAACGATTCCTCTTTGCCTCCCCATTTAACGGAAAGCGTGTAGTCTCCTTCGTCATTAGCCTCTGCACCCGGCCTGCCAGCTTCTGAATCAAGGGGGGCATTGATAAGCCCTATCCAGTCTTTGTCAGCAAGATAAGCGCCCATACATATCCCAAGATACCCCTTACCGGAACGGACAAAATCCCGGATCGCGTCAGCGCCCTCATCACCTATCGCATCGTAAGCCGCAGGAATGTCCTGTCCGCCGCCAGGCTGAATATACAAATCAAAACCCTTCAGGTTCTGGCGGTTCAACGTGAGCTTTTCGTTCTCACCCATATAGCTGATGGAGAGTTTCAGGCCGGTATTAACGAGCGATTTTACAACCATTTCCGAGCAGCCCTCGCAACCCGCTTCCCCCCGGTAAACCGCGATCTTCACAGGTTTGCTGTCTGCAGAGTGAGCTGAAGGTGTATACCCTGTCGTGAAGAGAGTCAGCGCAGCGGTAAATATAAAAATGTTCAGGTGACGTCTGGAAAGGAGCGCTTCAGATTTCATTAAACATTCCTGAGTTTTTAAATGCCAATAGGGCTGTTTACGGGAAGGGAAAAACGGCAAATTAGCGCGTGCTCTCTGATTGACACGCAACCAGAAGGCGTTAAAAGCGCGTTGCCAGGCCTGAAACATCATTAATCCTGTCGTGTCATTTTCACCATTACTCCAGACGTCAGCCTTTCGCTCACCACTTTCCTGCGGCAGGGCTGGAGTAAAAACGGACATCGTTTAGCCACCATGGGATACATCCACTTTATCCGTTAAATTCTCAACGTTTCTATAACCGCTCGCAGAGCGGGCGACACATTGCAATGCGGGTAGTAGAGAAGGCGCCGGGGATTTGCCAGAAAACCGCGTGGTTGTTTATCGCGCATGGCAGACAAGGTTGCGTTATTGACAGGCTGGTTTGTGCCATTCATGACTGCCTTAATAAGGGGAAAGCGCCGGTGACGATCCCCCTGTTCAAGAAGGGCAAACTAGCTTTGTTGACAGAAGCGCAGCCGGTTGCCAAACGGGTCGTGGACTTCCATAACGTCTCCCCAGTCTTGCTTCACGATTTCCGGGCGGCCGTATCCATATTGCTTGCCGTGGAGTTCATTTCTCAACAGCTCGATATTATTCAAAGGGATAAATATCGTTGCGCCCGGGCTGGCGTCACCGTGATGTTCAGAAAGATGTAACTGCAACCCTTCTCTGGCAATGCCCATATACAGCGGTAAGCCAGGCTCGAACCGGTGTTCAAACTCAACGCTGAATGAGAGAAATTCAAGATAGAACTCCTGTGCTTTGCGGACATCAAAAATTCGCAGGATAGGGATGGGTTTGCTGAATTGGATTTGAGACTGTGGGATCTGCGGGGGCAACGTTGCTGCCGCTGTGTTCCAGTCTCTGAAGCCTAACTGGTGTGCAACCGTTTCGAGCGCGGTGGAATAAGAAAGCTTATGTTCACGCAACTCAAGAGAGGCTTTTAACTTTGCCGCCATTTGTTTGGCTTGCTCGATGGAAAACATATTTTCTCCTGCTGTCAGGAAATGGTGGTGCTCGCATTACCACGTCCCGACCATCAAGAGTTTTAAAATTAATGAGGTTGAGAACTTACATGCTTTCACCTTTTCCTTTCAGGAAGCGAGCGGCGGGCAGCACGGACCCTGAATGAGAATACCCAGGCTCGTGAAACGCCACAAGTTTTCAGGTTCGCATGAAGAGGGGGACTACCAATTCAGGTAGTTAGGGTGAATGGATGACTGTATTCGAGACGTTCTGCTCATAATCCTTCAATACAATTCACAATGCTCTATTTTTATAGGCTAACCATTCTACCCAGATATTTTCTGCATCGAGATCGGAATAGCCCCGGCTTGCAAGCATGTCATGGGCAATGTCCGTTGGTAAGTTAATAGCGGTAGCATTATCCCGTATCGACTCAACCTCATACCGGCTCAATTCGCGTCCGGTTTCTTTTTCCTGTTCTTCAAGCAATGCCACAAGAGAAGGGATGAATATAATTGTCATGGGGGTCATACTCCGTGATTTGCTGAATTAATTATCCTTACATGTATTGTCTCTCAGAGCACTTTCTTTATAACAATTGTGTGAATGTTATTGCAGCATGAGTGAGAGGGGCTAACGTCAGCTTCGTGCTGTGAGTTCAACGGATATCGCAAGTATATCGATAGATTAATGAGCAGGGGTAAAAACGTTTTTCATTTGAACGGGGTTTACGGGCGATTGTGTGATAGGGGAAATGGTATTGCGAATAACTATATTTCAATAAATTATAAATTTTAATTATTTTTCTTTCTGATGGTCTATTATCTTTGGTATTTCCCATTGTTTATCGTTATAACCTCACGCTTTTGTCGTCCATTCATTATTAAAAATTCTATAATGAAATTCATCGCTGGCCGAACCTTTGAAAAAATCCGCATCTTTCAGCTCGTTAATTTTCTTTAGTTTCAAAGATTCCACTAAACCAATTGAGGCCAGGTTACGAGAGTCAATCAATGCGTCGACATGAGATAAATGATAATGTTTAAATAAAAAATCTATTACTATACGCACACACTGTTTTGCCACCCCGCGTTTTTGATACCTGCCAAACACATGATAAGCAATATATGCCCAGTTTTTTTCAACCATAATGGTCGACTGGACATATCCAAGGTATGCACCAGACTGACGATGTATAATGACCCAGTTTAGCCATATTTGGCTCTTATCCGGCGAGTAACGCTGAGATATTCTCTCATAACGCGCTGTTAACTCATCCATGTTTGCCGGTGGGTTGGCCGGTATAAATTTATAATCGTCAACAGAACATAATCCTGCATACATTTCGTTAGCATGAGATTTATCTAAGGGTTCCAGGATATATAAATCCGACATCAAAGGCTCAATTAATTTAGCACTCACGGTGCAATCCTCATAAAATTTGACATGCGGAAATTACCTTTTAGCCACAATCCGCATTTCCACAAGCGCATTTTCTGGAATGAATTCTGATACTCCAATGGCGGACCATGCCGGGTATGGCGCCTTTATATACTCATCTTTTACTTTCGAAAAAACGTCTATATGTTTTTTAAGATCAATATGAAAAGTGGTCATCTCAAGTATATGTTCATAGCCCAAACCGGCGGCGTTTAAATAAACGCCAAGCTTATAAAACGCATCGTGGAATTGTTCTTCAGGATGCTTACTTATCGGTTTGTCCTTACGTGCTGCGGTAACACCTGAAAGGTACACTGTGCCATCAGCGTCGATGACGGGGGAGAAGTGCCAGTCATCGAAATAATGCTGAAATTCTTCAGGAACTATCGATTTTTTCATAATTTTTCTCAAATTGATGACTTAAGAAATGCCAGCATGTACCAAACCGTTATGCTCTGTGGCAATTACGCAGGATCATCATCCACCCGTCGACAAAACAGGAATTCAGATGCCATTACATTGAGCCTGTTTCGGCCAGGTATGTAACCAATCCTGCCATGACTTCCGGGAAGTCCGAGCTGATCCCCTCTCCGAAAGCCTTAGCCTGGGGACCCTGGGTACTGATTGCATACGTCACGATACTCTCATCGGGGCCGGATGCTTCAATACGATGTTCAACGTTGACCCGTGTTTCATCCACCCAGGTCTCGTCAATGAAATATTTTCCTTCGGAAACATCAGTAAGCTGACTACGGACAACCTCTCCTTCAGGTAACACCATTGTGAACCATGTTCCCGTATGAAATGGCCCCTCGATAGTGATTGACTTTACGCCAGGGTTCCATCGTTTCCAGTTATTGATGTCGACAAAGGCCTGCCATATTGCTTTCGGCTGGCTTTTTACAGTGAGTGTATAGCGCTTGCTCCAGGCGTTGTTTTCATTCATAAAATTGCTCGTCAGATACAGTAAGTGGGCATAGTGAATGTGTACTTATAATGGTGTAACGGCAAAAATGCCAAACCTCATTTTTCGTTCCGGGAGAGTCAATCTCGTTCAGGCAGGCATCTCAACACATAATCACTCGCCAGCAGACCAGTGAAAGGGCTGCTGGGATGTGACGCGGGTGGCGCTTTAAACGGTAATTTGAATGGCTAAAAGAATATAAAAAGGTCCGCTTCTCGCAGAGTAGCCTTTCAGCTCACCGCCCCCCTTCGTCGGGAGTTAAACCTCACGGAATTTCTGACAACACATGGAATTGGTTGGGCTGGGATGTCGTTTCAGATTCGACCTGTGAGTTTTGCAGACCTTAAAACCCGGTGTAAGGCTATGAATCCACATACAGGGTAACAGCATGACCTGTATGACCTTTTGTTTCTCAATTGCTTGTTTTAAGGCTTCTGCCCATCAATGAAATACCGTCGTTCAAGCCTTGATTAAAAAATTGCGTTGCCATGGTTTCAGATGTCCTGGTCCGAAAAGTGACGACGCCAGTGGAGTTCCTCGTGCACTATCGGCGGTTCACAGGTTCAATATCCTCTTACAAACGCAGCGACATCTGCTGCGTTACGGTTGTGGTGTGATTGCAGTGCACTTGGAGAGTTTATTCCTCTCTGACGCTTTCGCTGTTTTGACTTTTAAATTCAACCATCCAAACAGAAAGATGTAGCGTTCGAAATATTGATATCTTTTAAATGAAATAAAATGATCGCCCATGGATGGTTTTGAGGTTCAGGTCTAAGTGGAACCGCATCTAATCTGGCTTTACAGTGGAGTAATCAATCTCAGTATAAAGTTTTATTTTGGATATGTATTGTTTCGTAATTTTAAATACTGGTGTAAAACAAATAAAAAAATAACATTCCTTTAACGTGGTCTTTACAAGAAGCATCTTCCTGATAAACTTAAATTGTTCAGCAAATGGATCATTATTAGTGGCAGGGAAAGCTAAATAATAAGATATAGCTTCGTCCTTGTTTGAAATAATATGAAAGTGAAACTAATCCAGAATCAGGGTGAAGAATGCCTATTCAAGTTCTTATTCCAGATGATTACCAGTTAGCTACGACTTCGCTTAAATTTCTGCAAAGCAATGATAAATACTCCTGTGTTTCCGTTGGGGATTTGAGTAAAACTCCCCATATTGAAAACCAGCTTGCTACTGCACAGGCATTAATATTAATCAGAGAGCGAACGGTTATTGATGACGCTTTTTTAAGACGTACGCCTAATCTGAAACTGATCAGTCAAACTGGCAAGTTAGCCAGAAATGTCGATATTGATGCATGTACCCGGGCCGGTGTTGCCATAGTTGAAGGTATTGGTTCGCCTGTTGCACCTGCTGAATTAACATGGTTGTTAATTATGGCTTCCAGAAGAAAATTAATTTCATCAGTGGACGCCATGAAAAAAGGGTTGTGGCAGACAGAAATGGGTTCTGCAGTAAATAACCAACTTATTGGAATACTGGGATACGGGAAAATAGGCAAGAAGATTGCAAATTATGCTCAGGCATTCGGGATGCGGGTTCAAATATGGGGGAGTGAGCGCGCGCAAGAAGAAGCTCGTGCCGTTGGATTGCATGTGCCGGAAAACCGAGAGCAGTTTTTTTCCACTTCTGACATCATCACAGTACATCAACGCCTGGTGGCGCAAACTGAAGGAAATATTACCCTCAGTGATCTTTCTAAAATGAAAGGGGATGCTTTATTTGTGAACACAAGTCGTGCTGAGCTTGTTTCAGACGGTGCGCTTTATGAGGCTTTGCGGCAAGGTCGTCCCGGATATGCAGCTCTGGATGTCTATGAGCAAGAACCTGTCTATGATACCGATAACCCTTTCTTACACATGCCGAACGTTCTGTGTACACCCCATCTGGGTTATGTAGAAAAAGCTGGGTATGAATTATATTTCAAAGCAGCCTTTGAGAATGTGGTTCGTTTCTTTGAAGGTGATACTACACACGTTATAAATCTCTGACTTAAAAAATAAAGGAAATAATAAGCGCATGTCAGCCCAACTACAGAGCAGGATCGTCTGGCGGGGTAGGGGTAGTCCAGCACGTTGCGGATCTGTGTTGCTGGTCGAGCATGACTGGCCATTCGGTCTGAGAAAACAGTAGCTTACGCATGTTCGGTTGTGATGATTTCGAAATAATTCGTCAGGCGGCGATTGAAGGGCTGGGGATCGTGTTCCTGCTTACGGGTCGCGGGGGATGACATTAACAGTGGCGCGTTGGCACTCCTCTTTTCGGAGATATTCACGCAACTATATGTATTTGCAGAAATATATGTGCTACGCGCGTTACGTCATCCGCTTACAGCGGCACGGGATTTCTCGACGCATTGCGTGAATTCATCGGACATCCTGCAAAATGGTCAACACTTCGCTGTCAGCTCTGATGACTTAAGCAACCCTGCCATTTTTATATTGTGCGAGCTTCCGCTCCTCGCTCAGGGCTGCCTGTTAAATTTCTCGCATTCAGTATGAGAGGTAACAGTCTCATCGCGGATTAACTGAATACCCTTGGCCGACGCCGAAATGACGAAAGTAGGC
The DNA here is from genome assembly GCF_027109175.1 of Kosakonia sp. SOY2. Taxonomy (NCBI): domain Bacteria; kingdom Pseudomonadati; phylum Pseudomonadota; class Gammaproteobacteria; order Enterobacterales; family Enterobacteriaceae; genus Kosakonia; species Kosakonia sp. SOY2. The sequence goes on along the minus strand of NZ_JAPVXH010000001.1, from coordinate 1,805,031 downwards.
GGGTCTACCAGCAGTTCTGCACTAAGCTGCGCATCGAAGCCGGATTGTGCCTGTTATTATTTAGTTGTTCTCGCAACCGATAGCCCAATGTTAACTGCCCCTCCAGAACCTTTTGCCATACTAATGTTCAATTTCTAAGGTATGCCCTCCCTTGGAAAAATCGGCCTGAATATCAGCAATAACCATATCGATATCATCGCCAGTCATAACCTGACTTTGGTTAGGCGCATCCCAAAACCTCAAAGCCCCCTTGTACAATACAAAGCCAATTTTATCTTTACTGGAAAAGAACATCTCACCTTGAACGGTCGCCGTTCTATCTCCAATTTTTACTTGGATATGACCCCGAGAGACTTCAAGAATCATAATTCCCCCTCACGTAAATAGCTTTCTCGCCCATTCTTACAGGATCAATAGTAATAATTTCTTCTACATTAGGATTTTTCATCAACGCAGGCAACTCAGCTCTTTCCCAGACTTTTCAGGTCGCAGACTCTGCCCGAATACTGCACGCACCGTTCCTGAGACTCCATTTGCATACCCTGACTTGCTCACCGTTTATAGACATACGGCGTTGTTAGTAATGCCTTTATCGCTGCAAGAGCAACTTCGAGCTTCCGCTCCTCGCTCAGGGCTGCCTGTCATGTACGTTGCATTACCGGCGCTGCACCAACCCTTCGCCCTGCGTTCTGCACAAGGAAAAGACTGACCCTCACTGCGCAAAAAGCGACCAGTCCAGTGACAGGGACGCTGGCCGGGACCAGCCTGGTCAGCACATGGCCATAAACCTGGCGAGTCGGGTGGTTCTCTGTTACGAGCGCTGTCCGTACCAGCCAACGTGCTGTACCCGCATCAACACTTTCTTTCTCGCGCGGTGTGCGCATTTGCAGACTGGATATCAGATATCATCTGATATTGCCGTTACTTTGAACGGCCATCCCGGGATGGCCGTCGAATGAAGGTTTAAACCTGCGTCATGCCGCCATCAACGCAAATCTCAGCACCTGCTATATAGCAACTCTCGTCACTGGCGAGGAAAAATGCAGCGTTGGCTACCTCTTCAGGCTGGCCCATTCTGCCAAGTGGTATTGCGCTGGTTAAGCCTTTACGCACCTCATCAGAGGTTGCGGCCATCATGTCTGTGTCTATCGGTCCGGGTGCAACAACGTTAACGCGGATACCGCGCGCGGCAAGTTCGCGTGTCCAGGTGCGGGCAAAAGAGCGCAGTGCGGCTTTGCTGGCCGAGTAAACGCCGTATCCATGTGTGCCGAGAACATCAGCAATTGAACCGATGAGAACGACACTGCTGCCGGGTTTCAACAAAGGCAATGCTGCCTGTAGAGCAAAAACGGGGGAGCGAACATTCAGGCCAAATGTCTGGTCAAAATGCTCTTCACTTACCTCTTCAAGCGGGGCGTATTCCGACATTCCGGCATTGATGATCAGGATATCTATCTGACCTGATTTTTCAGCAATGGTCTGCATGATACGGCTCAGTTCGTTCTTCTGACTGACATCAGCCTGCAGCGGCATCGCGGTTCCTGATATTTTGCTTTTGGCTGTCTCAAGCTCTTCTGCCCGCCGTGAAGTGAACCAGGTAACAGCCCCCTCGGTGGCTAAACGCTGGCTGATCGCCAGCCCAATCCCTTTTGCACCACCAAGCACCACAGCGACTTTTTTCTCTATCTTGCCCATCTGATTTCTCCGGTTGAGGTCTCGAAAACAGATGATATAAATTCTATACTTAATATCAATTACGCACTTTCGCTATACCAACTATAAGTGACTATACCGCCATGCCAGAAAACCACGATAATTGCCTGATAGAACAACGAAATACCCGCCTGGTGTTAGAACATATCACCAATAAATGGTCGATATTAATTCTGACGGTGCTGTGTACGGAACCTTGCCGGTTCAATGAACTTCGCCGACGGCTGGACGGAATTACCCACAAAGCGCTGGCCGATGCGCTGAAACGGCTGGAGCGAAACGGTTTAATTGATCGTCACGTTCTCTCCACGCATCCGGTGAGTGTGGAATACACCATTACGCCGCTGGCGCAGTCACTGCAGCAGCCTTTTATTGCGCTGGCGAACTGGGCGCAGGAGTTTGGTCCGGCCATTGCACTGGCGCAGGCTGAATACGATCGAACGCATGCGGAGGAAAATAAATACGACAGGCGGGTTGAGGCCTGAGCAATCCCCCCGGCTCTCTGAATAACGCCAACAGGCTAACCCCGGATGTGTATTCCCGGGGCCGGGGTAAACCTGGAAAAGATACAGGCTGCTTTGTCGGTTATTACCAGGGCCAGCTGTTGTTCTCGTAATCGAGGAATAAGTGGCTTCTGGCGTTGCGGTGTTGCTCAATCACACTGATCATGCCATTGACGCTGGTTTTTACATCGATCTCCGCATCCACCGTACCATCCAGCGTGCCCATCGCCGTCGCCACCCAGCCAGGATGAATCGACAGCACCGTCTGTGCTCCCTGGCTGATATCCATATATATACAACGCGCCAGCATATTCAGCGCCGCTTTACTGGCCCGGTAAAGCTCAAGACCGATCCCCGGTTCGGTATTGCTGGCGATACTCCCCCGATGCGACGACATGAAAACCAGGCTTCCCGCAGGCTTAAGTACCGGCAGGAGGTGCCGGGCCAGGCGGGCAGGGCCAAACGCATTGGTCAGCATAATTTGCTGGAATTCCGCGTCAGATGCCTGCAACACGGACTGATGCAAGGGGCCGTAAATTCCGGCCACCATAAAAATAACGTCAAACTGCCGTTCGCGGAGCCTGTCGAGAAGTGGCCCGATATGGGCGCTGTTGGTGACATCCATCTCGCTGGTCATCAGATTGCCAGGGTAGATCTCTGCCAGCGCGCGCAGGGCGGAGATATCCGCATCCGGTAAGTGTGTGGCGAAAACGTCCCACCCCCGTTCCAGATAGGTTGCTGTCAGCCCGTGACCCAGCCCTTTCTCGGCTCCGATAATTAAAATGCTCTGCTTTTTCATCACTGGCTCCTTGTTACTGTGCGGTATAACCGCCGTCTGCCATTAATACCGTTCCCGTCACGAAACTCGCTTTCGGTGAGGCAAGCCAGATAATGGCTTCCGCAATTTCTTCCGGCTGAGCCACTCGTCCAAGGGGATGCGCATGGCCGTAGCTGGCAAGCATCACCCGACTGTCTTCTACTATGTCGGACAGAATATTTGTTTCGACGACGCCGGGGGCGACGGCATTAACCCGGATGTCATACTCAGCGGCTTCCAGCGCCAGCACTTTCGTCAGTTGCGCGATGGCGCCTTTAGAAGCCGAATAAGCGGACGTGGCTTTCATGCCCACCATGCTCACTACGGAGGCCACATTGACAATCGCTCCCTGCCTGCGGGGCTGCATTACCTTCAGGCTTTCCCGGCTCAGGAGAAAATACCCTCTGGCATTAATGGCCATAATGCTGTCCCACTCTTCAACGGATGTTTCGGTAGCGAGTTTATTCAGGGTCTTGCCCGCATTGTTGATGAGAATGTCCACGCCGCCGAATTCCGCCTGCGCGAGAGTGAGGGCGCTGATGACTTCCTGTTCATGGCTGACATCGCATATCTGCGTCACCACCTGATTGCGCTGTGCCAGGGCCTGAACTGCCGGGTCGATATCGAGAGCCAGCACCTTAGCGTCATGACTAACAAGACGTTTTACGGTGGACCTGCCAATATCACCTGCGGCACCGGTGACAATTGCCACTTTGTTCGTTAATCCCAAAAAATCTGCCATTTTTATTCCTCAAATTTTGCATTGCCTCGCCTGAACGTCATCGTCTTCAGCCGCCGGTATTGACCTGATTGCGCTGCCGATCTGACGGTGTGAAAAGCGGGGGATCTGTTCAAACTACGCCAGGCGCGACAGGCGGCAGCGAGGCGTCTCAGTGCGACGTTTTCCCGCCAGTGTCTGTCATAAGGCAGCATGTTGATTCACAAAGGAAATACATAACGTCTGCGCCTTTCTTTTGCTGCGAAAAGAATAGGGAAAGCAGAGCGATGCAACAATGAAGGTTCCTGTACAAAGATTATCTTTTTCTGTCAGAATTGGGTTCGATAACCTTATACAGACGCAAAAAATTATCTTTTTATATATTCGGGGGTGCAGTGTCCGGACTTACCTCAAGCCTTACGCAAAAAATGATCCCTGCTTTGCTGGCGCTTGCGCCTGATGAGGGCTACTCGCGCACCCGTATGACGGCGATAAAACTGTTGCGGGTCAATGAGTCGATGCCCCATACGCCCGTCCTTTACGAACCGTGCATTGTCATTGTGCTGCAGGGAAAGAAAACCGCTTTGATGGGCGGGCGGGAATTTACCTACGATCCCGGACATTATCTGGTGGTCTCAGCGCCTCTTCCTTTCAACAGCCAGACGACTGCCAGCCAGCAAGAACCGCTGCTGGCTATGTCCGTATCGCTTGATGTCGCCACGATTGCCGAATTACTGATTGAAATGGGCGAAAGCGAAGTAAGCGAAAATGAGCAGGCGGGAATCATGTTTTCCAGCCCGCTGGGAGAAGAACTGGCCGACACGGTATATCGCCTTCTGCTGGCGCTTTCTGATGAGGAGCAGGCCAGAATTCTGGGGCCGGGTATTCTGAAAGAACTTTATTATCGCGTCCTGATCGATACGCAGGGAGCCGCCATCAGAGCGGCCCTCTCCGGTAAAGGGCATTTCAGACAAATTGCTGCCGCCATCCGCACGATGCATACCCGGTTTATGGAGCCTGTTGACGTGGAGACGCTGGCGAAAGAAGCAGGCATGAGCTCTCCCTCTTTTCATCGCCATTTCAGGGCATTCACTGGCACAACACCCAAACAGTATCTGATTTCCATCAGGCTGCACCAGGCGCGTTTTTTAATGGTGAAGCGCAATGTCACGGCCAGCGAAGCCTCTTTCAGGGTTGGCTACCTCAGTCCGACACAATTTAGCAGAGAATTCAGCCGGTTCTTTGGGTGCCCACCGCAAAAGGAAGCGCAGCGTTTACGCCATTTATTAAAAGTGAAAGCCGAATCGTACTGGCCGGAATAATCGCTTCCCGGCCTGCATGTCGTGGTAGTTAAAGAACGGATAAGCGCGGTGCAGTCGCACAGGTAAAAACAGCACGACCTATCGCGCCGTTACCGCCCGATGTTTGGCTCAGAATGCGGTTTCCAGTGAATCCGTGACGCAGTAATCATCGTCAACCAGCGGCAAGTACCGCCATTTATCGAAGGCGGTACAGGGATGCGAAATACCACAACCCACCCAGTCGCCGGGCTTTAACGCATCCTCTTGCGGCAGCAACAAATAGGCATGTTGATCGTTCACCTCGCTAATACGCATGCCAGACGCAGCACGCGGGGCGCTGCCATCGATATTGCGCACCCACAGCGGATTGGGCAGATCCTGATCGAACGGCACATCGCGGCGTCCGAAATCAACAAACGCGAGGCCTGGCTCGGGGCGCGACAACACCCGTCCCCAGATCTCCAGCGCAGCGGTGAAATGATGCGTAGCTCCGGGCTGCGCAAAAGGCGCAATGCGCGCGTACAGCCCGCTGTCGTGCGCCATGTAAGCGCCGGATCGAATCAGCGGCGTCATGGGCAGTGGCAGCTTCGCGGCCGTAAAACACGCCGATACCACGTCGAACCATGCGCCGCCACCGGCACTGAGGATAATCTGCTCGCTGGCAAACAACTGTTTTTCAGCCAGCAGCGCCGCCGTGTCGATCAGCATCTGGCAGTAATCTTTGACGCGCTGCACGCCTGCGGCATCACGTCCGGCACCGAGTGCGCCTTCATAACCCGCAACACCCACCAGTTGCAGGGCAGGGCTGGCGGCAATCGCGGCGGCAATCTCCAGTGCTTCAGCGGGTGAACGGCAGCCGGTGCGCCCGCCGCTGACTGACATTTCCAGCAGGACTGCAATGCGGCTGTCGCCGAGATGCTGCTCCAGCAGACGAACACCCTGCAGCGAATCGACGTAGCACAGGAAATTATGGTCGGGATGCTGTTGTTGCCATTCGCCTATCCAGCGAATGCCTGCAGGGTCGACCAGTTCATTGGCGAGGAAGACGTTACGAATGCCGAACTGGCGCAAGGCGCGAACCTGCGCAGGGGTGGCGGCGCTCAATCCCCAGGCACCGCCTTCAGTGACGGCGCGGCGCAGGATCGCCGCAGACATTGAGGTCTTGCCGTGTGCCGCCAGCATTACGCCTTGCTCACGACAAAACGCTGCCAGCTGACGCAGGTTATTCTCCAGCGCGGATTGCTTCATCAACATCAGTGGGGAAAACACATCCGGGCTGTTAAAGACCTGGACACCGTTAGCCAGCGGCTGATTACCGGATCCGGCGACCGATTTAAAACGCGGCGCAGGCTGCAGCGCATCCAGCGCGCCGTCCGCCTGCAGGGGAAAGTGAATCGACATCATGCCTCCTGTTAGTGCTCAAGCACACGCGCTAAGAACTGCTGGGTGCGCGGATTTTGCGGATTGACGAAGATCTGCTCCGGGAGCCCTGCTCGGCGATCACGCCCTGATCCATAAACACCACGCGGTCAGCGGTTTTACGCGCAAAACCCATTTCGTGGGTGACCACCACCATGGTCATACCTTCACGCGCCAGGCTGCGCATCACCTCCATCACTTCGCCAACCAGTTCGGGATCGAGCGCGGACGTCGCTTCATCGAAAAACATAATTTTCGGCTCCACCCCCAGCGCGCGGGCAATCGCCACGCGCTGCTGCTGACCGCCGGAGAGCTGGGCCGGATAATGGTGCGCGCGCTCGGCCAGCCCGACACGGCTCAGGGCCGCCATACCGCGTTTATTGGCTTCGGCCTCGGACAGTTTCTGCGCTTTAATCAACGCCAGCGTCACGTTACCGAGCGCGGTTTTATGGGGGAACAGATTGAACTGCTGAAACACCATGCCGACGTGGCCACAGATTTCGCTGCTGCGTTTGCGGTCGTGCAGCGGTACTTCATTCACCCAGATTTCCCCGCCATCGGCGGTTTCCAGCCCACTCATAATGCGTAATACAGTGCTTTTGCCGGAACCGGATGCACCAATCAGCACCAGCACTTCGCCGGGCGACACATCAAGGCTTATCTCTTTTAGTACCTGGGTTGAGCCAAAGGATTTGGTGATCCGGCTCAGCGTAATGGCGGATTTGCTCATGATAACTGGCTCCTGGTTTGATGATGTTGAACCCAACGGGAAAGCGGAAAGCAGACAACGAAGTAGAGCAGGGCCACCAGGCCGTAAATCACCACCGGCTGACCGATGCGATCGACAATGGCCTGGCCCTGGTGCATCAATTCCGACATGCCGATCATGCTGACAATCGAGGTATCTTTAATCAGCGAAAGATACTGACCCACCAGCGGCGGCAGCACGATGCCGCGCGTCTGCGGCAGGATCACGCTTAGAAACGTCTGGCGTTTTGTCAGACCAAGGATCCACGACACCTCCCACTGGCCTTTGGGGACAGCTTCAATCCCGGCGCGGAATACTTCGGCAATGTAAGCGCCCTGATAAATGCTCAGGCCAAGGATCCCGGCGGCGAACAGATTGATTTCATAGCCGAAGTACGCCACGCCGAAATAGATAAACATCAGCGTGATCAGTACCGGTGTCCCGCGAAACAGTTCGGTATAGAGCACGGCGATCTGCCTGGCGACTGGCAAACGGCTGGTGCGTAACACTGCCGCCAGTAACCCGAGCAGCGTGCTGCCAACGATAGCGGCGACAGAGAGCAGTAACGTGATGACCAAGCCTTTCAGCAGGATTGGCAGCGAGTTGATGATAAGTTCGCTCATAGGGCATTCTCCCGTTTCGCTGGGTTAATCAGCCATTTTTTTGCCCACTGCCAGCCGGGCTTTTTTACCGGCGTCACCAGCGGCGGATGGAACATCCGGCGTCCTGCCATGTTGCCAAGCCATGAGAACAGATTGCTCAGCACCAGATAGACCAGCGCGACAATACTGAAGGTCTGGATGTAGAGCAGGGTGCGCGCATTGATCACCGTTGCGGTGCCGGTCAGTTCAGGCAGCGCGATGGCGGAGAGCAGCGACGTGCCGAGCAGTAACTGAATCAGGTTATTGATAATGGCAGGCCACACCGCGCGCGCCGCCTGCGGCAGCACCACGCTGAGGAAGATCTGTCGGCGCGGGATCCCGAGGATATACGCCGCTTCGAGCTGCCCCTTTGCGACTGACTGAATGCCGGCGCGGAAGGTTTCCGACAGATAAGCGCCCACGTTAATCCCCAGCGCCAGCACGCCTGCGGTAAAGGCGCTCATGGTGATACCCAACGACGGCAGGCCAAAAAAGATGATGAAAATTTGCAACAGCACCGGGGTATTGCGGATGAACTCGACGTAACAGTGGCTGAGCCAGCGTACCGGCGCCAGCGGCGAGGATTTTGCCAGCGCAGCCAGCAGCCCAAGAGCCACCGCCAGGATAAACGCCAGCAGCGTGACCTGTAACGTCAGCCAGGCGGCGTCCAGAAAGGTGTCGGCGTAGCGCCACAGGGTTAGCCATTGATAACTCATGGTGTGACTCCTTCAGGCGGTGCAGCATCGGTTGCTGCACCGCGGGCGAACAATCAGTATTGCGGATTCAGCGGGTAGCGCGGTTTACTGCCAAACCATTTCTCATACAGCTGCGCGTTCTCGCCGGAGGCGTTGATTTCAAAAAGGAATTCGTTCAGATAGTTGGTCCACACCTGATCGCCCAGTTTCACGCCAAAGGCGTTGTACTCCAGCGGCACCAGCGCTTCGTTGGTCACGGTCAGCGACGGATCGAGCTTCGCCTGATAGGCGAGGAAGTTGTTATCTTCGATCATCGCATCAGCCTGTCCCTGCTTCACCGCCAGAATCGCCGCCTGGGATGAGTCATACTCCTGAATTTTCACGTCGATGCCGAGATTGCGCACTTCGTCGCCGTTAGTGGAACCTTTCACCGTGGCGATGGTTTTTCCGGCCATGTCATGCGCGGACTGAATGCCGCTGTTTTTACGCACCAGCATGGCTTCGCTCGCCACGACATACGGGTTGGTGAAACCGATCTCTTTGGCGCGCTCCAGATTGCGGGTGAAGTTACAGAACACCACGTCGACTTTATTGGTTTGCAGGTTAGGAATGCGGTTGGCGCTGGTGGTGTTGACCATCTCCAGTTTGACGCCCATCTCTTTCGCCAGCGCTTTGGCCAGATCGACGTCATAACCATCCGGGTTGCCGTCTTTATCGTAAAAACCAAACGGGGCAAAGCTCAGGCAGTCGCCCACGCGCAGTGTGCCGCGCTGCAGGACGGTTTGCAGTGCAGACTGCGGCACCGCACCCGCTTCTTTTTTCTCTTCGGTCGGCGTACAGCCTGCGGCAGCCAGCAATACCAGCGCGCCGGCCAGTGCTGCGGCACTTAATTTCAGCGATGTTGTTGCATTCATTTTTTATGCTCTCTTTTAATGTTTGACGAGACGGCGTAATACCGTGTCACCCGTGATAAGTCAGGCGACCGCCCGCGCAGCGGCAGCGCTGATTATTTCGGGATATTCTGGTGAAAAAGCAAAAGCATCAATTAATAACAGGCGGTCCTGGTGTTGACGAAGAAAAAAAATAAAAAGCGCAGCCTGTTTTAACGGTTTTAATTATTTGCGGTCAGCGCGGAAACATTTCATATCCACTTCCACTTTGCAGTCGACCACTAAATCCTGCACGCTACAAATACGTGCTGGCGGATTATCACTAAATATCTCTCTGAATACTTTATTAAATGAACTGAAATAGCGCGCGTCGGTTAATACCGCCGTAACGTGCACAACATCTTCCACGCGATAACCTGCTTCCCGCATGATGGTGAGACAGTTATCGAACGCCAGTTGCGTCTGTTCGATGATACCGCCTTCCACCACTTCGCCCTCGCGCATCGGTGTCTGGCCTGAGATATACAGCCAGCCATCGGCCTCAACTGCCCGTGCGAACGGCAGTTTCTGCCCACCCGTACCGGTGCCGCCTTCAATGCCATAACGCTTAATCGTCATGCAACGCTGCTCCTTTTGGTTCTGAGAATACCCGTTAGTGCCGGGTGTTTGTTGTCTGGTATATCAGACTGATATCTGCAATATCGGATAGAGCAAGATTTGCACAGGTTTTTTGCTTTTGCAATATATCGCGGAGAATTTAATTTCTCGTGATGTTGTCGCGATCGCAAAATAAAAAAGTAATGAAGGAAATTCCTGGCCGGAAATGTTACCGCTGTCGTTATTTAAAAAAATAACCTGCAGCTCATGCGCTAAAATGAGGCCCCAAAATAGAACAAAGAAATATAAACGCGGGCGATGAAATTTTAATTAACGGGGATGGGTTAACGACGACGCTGGGTGTATGATGCTTTTCTTTTTTACTGTCTGGCGCGACCGCCCGACTGCATCAGGAGAATTTGCTTATGCCGGACGAGAAGCCATCGCGGGCGCGCGGTGTTGACCGGGTTATCGACATTTTTCGCCAGTTGCATATCGCTCGTCAGCCCATGGCGATGCGCGATTTGATCGACGCCACCGGCGCGCCGCGTTCCAGCGTATATGAACTTGTTAACCTGCTGAGTGAGGCCGGGTTGCTTGAACTGGATGCCGACGGCGCGGTGTTCTTCGGCCGTGAAATGCACTATTACGGTGCGGACTACATGGCCCATAACGATCTGATCCGCCGCTCACATCAGTTAATGGTTGAGATCGTTGCCCGTCATGGCGAGACGGTGCAGCTCTGTATGCTGGAAGGGAATAAGTACACCGTCGTGCTGTCGGAAAGTAATGCCCACCCGTTCAAAATCACCTCAGATGTCGGGGTGCGGGTACCGATTCCGTGGACTGCCACCGGTCGCCTGCTGCTCAGTAACTGGTCGGATAGTGCCATTCTCGATCTCATTCCCGAAGAGGACTACCGTCTGGCGAGCGGGCAAGTCCTCGACAAACAGGCCTTCCTCGAAGATATCCATCGTGCCGGACAGCAGGGATATTGCCTGACGGAAGGCTTATCAGAGAGTTTTACCTGCTGTATGGCCGCACCGATTCGTTCCCGAAGCGGGCAAGCGGTCGCCGCAATCTGCTTTATGGTGAGTCGCGATACGCCGGAGGAGCGCCGTCAGATGTTGCTCAACGAGCTGATCGTTTCCGGGCAAAAATTATCGGATTTCACCTGAGTCCATAATCCATGTAATTGAAAATAATGGATTTGCGTCTCGTCGGGTTACACCAGAGGGCGCAGGGTTGTATCGCTTGCGTCGTTGCGCTGCGAAAGCCCGCTGGTATAACCCCTTCAAAAGGACTCATTCCCACAGCCACAGATATTTTCACTCCTGCGGCGGGGCATCCGGATACCCGACATTCTTATCTTGTTTCCTCCCGGTCGTGCGCTGAAAAAAACGCTTTCCCGATCTTTGTACGCCCCTTGCTTCTGCGTGTCTCAACCCGGATGTCAGCCTGGTGCTGGCCTTTTGTTGATAATGACGATATAAAGTACCCCGTAACGGACATTTAGACATCTATACGTTTAGAAGGTGGTATGCAAACACAACAAGAAAATGGCGAGCTTAAGCGAACCATGAAAACCCGCCATTTGATTATGCTGTCATTGGGCGGCGTCATTGGCACAGGATTATTTTTTAATACCGGATACATCATCTCCACTACGGGGGCGGCAGGGACACTGCTGGCGTATTTGATTGGGGCGCTGGTCGTCTGGCTGGTGATGCAGTGCCTTGGCGAGCTTTCCGTGGCGATGCCGGTAACCGGCGCTTTTCATGTCTATGCGGCGCGCTATATCGGTCCGGCGACAGGGTATACCGTGGCATGGCTATACTGGCTTACCTGGACAGTTGCACTGGGTTCAAGCTTTACCGCCGCCGGATTTTGTATGCAGTACTGGTTTCCGCAGGTTCCAGTCTGGATATGGAGTGCCCTGTTTTGTGCGGTAATTTTTTGTCTTAACGCGATTTCAACGCGTTTCTTTGCCGAAGGGGAGTTCTGGTTTTCGCTGGTTAAAGTCGCGACCATTCTCGTCTTCATCATCCTGGGTTGCGGGGTGATTTTCGGGTTTATCTCCCTGAAGGATGGTTCACCGTCGCCGGGGCTTTTTAACCTCACCAGTGAAGGCTGGTTCCCGCACGGCGGTTTGCCCATTCTGATGACCATGGTGGCGGTCAATTTTGCTTTTTCCGGTACGGAGCTTATCGGTATTGCGGCAGGTGAAACAGAAAATCCGCACCAGGCTATCCCGGTTGCGATCCGCGCGACGATTGCCCGCTTGATCCTGTTTTTTATCGGCACTGTTTTTGTTCTTGCCGCGCTGGTTCCAGCAAATGTGGCCGGAGTTGAGAAGAGCCCGTTTGTGCTGGTCTTTGAAAAAATCGGCATTCCGTATGCAGCAGATATTTTTAACTTTGTCATCCTGACCGCTATCCTTTCCGCGGCGAATTCCGGGCTCTACGCGTCGGGTCGTATGCTATGGTCGCTGGCAAACGAAAAAACGTTGCCGGGCTGTTTTGCCCGCGTCAACAAAAATGGCGTGCCGTTGATAGCACTTTCTGTCTCGATGCTTGGTGGTCTGCTGGCGCTGTTATCGAGTGTGATTGCCCCTGATACTGTCTTCGTTGCGCTCAGCGCCATTTCAGGCTTTGCTGTTGTCGCGGTCTGGCTCAGCATCTGCGCGGCCCACTTTGTCTTTCGTCGCCGCCACTTACAGTCGGGCAAGTCATCTGCGGCATTGAAATACCGGGCACCCTGGTATCCGCTGGTGCCGGTACTGGGATTCGTGCTGTGTCTGCTGGCCTGCATCGGACTGGCGTTCGATGCGGATCAACGCATTGCGCTCTATTGTGGTCTGCCGTTTGTCGCCTTTTGCTACGGTGCCTATTTTCTCACCCGGAAAACAACATTGAAGGAGGCTGACTATGCCGCAGAGTAACTCCCTGACCACGCTGCTTGAACATCATCCCTTTGCCGTGCTGGATGGTGCCCTGGCCACTGAGCTTGAAGCGCGCGGATGCAGCCTTGTCGATAATCTCTGGTCGGCCAAAGTGTTAATGGAAAATCCGCAGCGTATTCGGGACGTGCATCTGGATTACTTTCGGGCGGGCGCACAGATAGCCATTACCGCCAGTTACCAGGCCACACCCGCTGGTTTTGCGGCTCGCGGGCTGACTGAGGCGCAGTCGAAAGCGCTGATTGCACAGAGTGTGAAACTGGCAAAAGAGGCGAGTGACATTTATCGCTCAGAAAACCCCAATGCCGGTCCGCTGCTGGTGGCGGGCTCTGTTGGGCCATACGGTGCTTATCTGGCAGATGGCTCGGAGTATCGCGGCGACTACGCGTGCAGCCACGAGGCGTTTCAGGCATTTCATCGCCCGCGCATTGACGCATTGCTCAATGCCGGTGCCGATCTGCTGGCCTGTGAAACGTTACCTTCTTTCGCCGAAATCGTCGCGCTGGCAGACCTGCTATCTGAATACCCGCATGCGCAGGCGTGGTTCTCTTTTACCTTACGTGACGACAAGCATTTGAGCGATGGCACACCGCTGGTCCAGGTGGTAAATGCGCTGTCTGGTTGTCCCCAAATTGTTGCGCTGGGAATTAACTGTATTGCGCTGAGCAAAACCACCGCCGCCCTCAAACATCTGCAAAGCCTCAGTGCGCTGCCTCTGGTTGTCTATCCGAACTCTGGTGAAACCTATGACGCCGTTACTAAGGCGTGGCACACACATGGCGGGAGCAGCGGATCCTTAGCGGCATATTTGCCCCAGTGGTTAGCGGCGGGAGCGAGAATTATTGGCGGATGCTGCCGTACTACCCCGCAGGATATTGCCGCGCTGAGCGAACACCGTTAACGGCGAGGAAACTTACAAGGCTCGTGGGCCGGAAATTGTGGCCCACGCTGCCTGTCATCCGGCTGGCATGAAGATAAATCGCTCTCTGCGTTATCAATGGCTGGCGAAAAATTTGTCTATGCCTGACAACCGATAACCTCAACCTGATGACTGTGCATTGCATGGCGGAAGGCACCGAGGCTGCACCCGAATTGAAGAGCGAGACGTGACGGGTAACCCATTGCTTCCGGCAAGCTGCACTTCAGCAAACCTTGATGATGAGTTTGCCGGTCACGTGGCCTTGTGCACTTTCCCGATGTGCATCGGCAGTCTGTTGCAGTGGGTATACGCCCGCAATATGAAGTTTAAACAGGCCATCAGCACAGAGACGGGCAATATTTGCGAGGATCAGCTCCGGGTATACAGGCGGGCCGTGGGAAAATTTCGCGCCATACTGCTCTGCAGATAAATCCGCGACGGAAAGCACGCGAGCGGGATGTCCCACGATTGAAATTAATTCAGGTATGACCCCGGAACCCGCAACGTCAATGGCCGCATCAACACCTCCCGGCGCTAAGTGAGTTATTCGTTCCTGTAAACCGGGACCGTACGTGGTCGGAATGGCGCCTAATGAGGCGAGATAGCCATGCTTGGGGGAGCTTGCTGAACCAATAACGGTTATGCCGCGCAGGCAGGCAAGCTGGACGATAGCCGTTCCTACACCGCCTGCCGCCCCGCTAACCAGCAGCGTCTGCCCCGTTTTTATATTCACTTCATCGAGTGCCCGGCTGGCCGTATCAGTCATTACGGGCAAGCCTGCTGCCACCGCAAAAGATACTGCAGCGGGTTTGACCGCCCAGTGCGAGAGGATGGCTTTCTCCGCGACGGTGCCATCACCAAAACCGAATACCGCATCGCCGATGGCAACGCCGGAAACGCCATCGCCAATCTCATCAACAATGCCGCTGGCCTCCACGCCCACCGTGAGTGGCAACACCCCATCTTCGAATGCCTGATACTGGCCCTCTCTGCGTTTCCAGTCCGATGGATTCACCCCGGCATAATGCACCGCAATACGAATCTCGCCAGGCCCGGCGTGAGGAACAGGAATTTCATCAACGCGTAATTCATCAGGCCCACCGAAAGCGTGATAACGGATTGCCTTCATCGTGTTACTACCATCTACACACACAGGAGCAGAAAAAGCAGGAAGAGAACGGACAGATAACTGCGGGTCAGAATTTGAGTTTGACATAGGTACGCTCCGTTTATCGTGCCGCTACCAACGGGTAGCGATAAGCGCTTTCGCCATGTCATGGCAACAACGCGATTGATTTCGAAGACGCTGGTCAAACTGTAAGGAAACAGAATCGACGTGTACGCGATTAATTCAGCAGCAGAAAGATCGTTTTTCGCGACGTGCCGGTGAGCCTACTCAGGTGTAAACAGGCTGTCAATAGCCCCCTGGCGATTGCTTTTTTATGTCGTCAGTCAGGGCATCATTGATAAATACTGACTGCCGACATGCCTGCCCCTTGACCAGTTGCTGAGTGCCAGGAGCGGGCGTTGTTAACATGGCGATAGGTTACTTTATGGGTAGCAGATCACGGCTTTTCGCTCCATCCTGGACTCAACACCACACGATTTTTTGCCTTAATCCATAATGGGAACGTTGCTGCTCTCATGCTACGTTTTTCCGCAGGGAGCAGGCCAATATCGCTCACATCCCTAAACTCTACGGGATATATGCAACCTGAATACGGAGCATCTGATGGTCACCACACATGTTTTTATCGCGGTCAGTCTTGATGGTTATATCGCCCGACAGGATGGCGACATCGACTGGTTGTTGCAGCGCGATGACCCGACAGAAGATCATGGCTATGCAGCATTTATCGCGGACAAAGATTGGATCGTTATGGGGCGGGGCAGCTATGAGAAGGTGCTGACCTTTGACGAATGGCCTTATGATCGACCCGTGCTGGTGCTCTCCCGACAGCTAAGCGATACTCCCGTGCCCGAGCAGCTGAAGGGCAAAGTGCAGTTCTCATGCCGCACGCCAGGGGAGGTGCTTACTGACCTGGCGGCGCAGAACGCGCATCGCGTCTATATCGATGGCGGGCAGGTAATACAGTCGTTCCTGCGCGAAGGTCTGGTCGCCGATATCGTTATCACTACCGTTCCTGTCCTGCTCGGTTCGGGAAAACCGTTGTTCGGAGCCCTGAATAGGGATATAGAGTTGACTCTGTTATCAAGCCGCAGCTTCCCTTCGGGTCTGGTGCAGTCGCACTATCGGCTGACGTCATAAACCGCCTGTAAACTTAGCGGCGATCTCCGCTAAAGCGAGAGTACCGCCCGCTACCAGCGGTACTGTTTTACTTCAACGACCTTGCCTCAGCTCACTGAAAAGGAGTGCATTATTCAGCGTCGACGTATGGCCATATATAGTGATTATCAACGCCTTCAGCTCGCTCAAACATGAACCCTAAAGCGCGGTAGAAATCATTCGCCGGACTTGCTTTCAACGCGATGAGTCGGATAGCTTTCCCTGGATGTCTGGCTTTTTGCTGTATGCGCTGCACCACCTCTTTTCCCACGCCCTTACCCTGAAATTGATTTTTGATATAGAAGTGATCCAGATAGAGGTACGTCGGGAAATCCCGCAGCACGTAAAATCCCACGATCTCATGCTGGTAGCAGATGATGAACGTCTCTTTATCCGTAAATGTCGAAAGGAAGCGTTCGCGTGCTCTGATGGGATCGAATCTGTTGATCGCCTCAAGACTCGGGCGCATTGCCTCAACGCGGAGTTCAGCCAGCATTGAGGCCTCATCAGCAAGCGCAGGGCGAATATGGAGATTTAAAGGCAAAGTAACCTCTCCTGGTGGTGATTTTCTACGCAGAATAACACTCTCTTACCAGACACCAGACACCAGACACCAGACACCACACGCCACACGCCACACGCCACACGCCAGCACAGCACAGCACAGCACAGCACAGCACAGCACAGCACAGCACAGCACAGCACAGCGTGAGAATTCGCTCGTGGTTGGGCAATCAACAATAATGCCCTCACAGCGCAGTGCTAAATCTGTTGCTTAACAAATAGTTATCTCCGGTTAATACCCGAATCGGCTGGTTCAGACAGAGAACCAGCCGGTGGGATAGTGCTCGCAAATAAACTCCACGAAAGCCTTAACTTTGGGGCTCTGAAGGCGACGGGCGGTGTGCAGCACCCAGAGTTCAGTCAATGTATCGGCTTCTCCCCAGCACACCAGCTCACCTTTTTCCAGTTGCTGGCTGACAATGGATTGCGGAAGCATCGCCGCGCCGGCACCTGCCAGCACGGCGTCGCGCAAGGTCAGCAGGGAAGAGAGGCGCATCACTGGTTGCGGCGCGAAACGACGCTTCCCGCCCTGAACGGTCCAGAGCTCGCCGTCCGAATAAGTTGACATCACAATTGCCGGGATCGCAGGCGCGCTTTGCGCATCGCTGAGCGGCATCTCAAGCGCGGGAACCGCCACCAGCGCCAGTCTGTCTCTGGCAAACTGTCTGCCAACCAGCGTGCTGTTTTTGTGCGGATTAATACGGATCGCGACATCAAAATGCTCATCCACCAGATCGCTGATTCGATTTTCAGAAATCACTTCAACGTAAATGCGAGGGTAGCGGCGGCGAAACTCAGCCAGAAGCTGCCCGAGAGCGAGTTGCGAAAAGAGCAGCGGGGCCGCAATACGCAGCCATCCCGCGGGAGTTGCCGACGCTTCCCGCGCGGATTCGACCGCTTCATCAATGTCACGGATTGCGCCAACGGTGCGTGACAAAAGGCGTTCACCCGCCTCAGTGATGTGCAGCCTCTGCCCGCCGCGTTCAATAAGACGCACACCGAGCGCCTCTTCAAGATCCGTCAGCCTGCGTGACAGGGTTGCTTTGGGCTTTCCGCTGGCGCGACTGGCCGCGCCGATCCCGCCCGAGGCCGCGATGAGGTGGAAATCTTTTAGGGCATTAATATCCATGGGGTGTCTCATTTATGGAACGAACCATCTAAAAAATAGCATCTTCAAAGCGAAAATGGATCGCGATAGTGTTTGTTCACACCAACCAAACACCACGGAGTAAATACCATGACCATCCTGATCACCGGAGCTACCGGCCGCGTCGGCCGCCATATTGTTAACCAGCTTCTTCGCCGCGGCGCCGATTTCCGCGTGCTGACCCGTGACCCCGCAAAGGCCGGTTTTGCCGAAAATGTGGAGGTTGTGAAAGGCGATATGCTGGATATCGACGCCTTGCGCGCCGACTTCAGCGGCATCAAGACGCTGTTTTTACTGAATGCGGTCACGAGCGACGAATATACCCAGACGATGATTACCCTCAACATTGCCCGCGAGTGCGGCGTTGAACGCGTGGTTTATCTCTCTGTCTTTGGCGCCGATGTTGCCGTGAATGTGCCGCACTTCGCCGTGAAATATGGGGCCGAGCGCATGCTTAAAGCAATGGACTTTAGCGCCACGATCCTGCGGCCTACCTACTTTATTGACAATGAGGCCATGATTAAGGATGTGGTCATGAACCACGGTGTTTATCCGATGCCGATCGGCGGGATTGGCCTGGCGATGGTCGACACCCGCGATATCGCTGAAGTGGCGGCTATAGAACTGATACGACGCGATCGGGCGAGCGAAAAACTGCCTGTCGAGACGATTAATCTTGTCGGCCCCGATACGCTGACCGGCGAGAGCGCCGCCGCCGTATGGAGCGAGGTACTGGGCCGCGAGATTATCTACGGCGGAGATAATCCGGGTGCATTTGAAGCAAGCATGGCGGAATTTATGCCGAAATGGATGGCCTACGAAATGCGTCTGATGGCTGAGCGCTACGTCAGCCACGGCATGCTCCCGCAGGATGGCGACAGAGAGCGACTGGTCACGCTTCTTGGCCGCCCGCTGCATACTTACCGCGACGTCGTGACGGCACTTGCCGCGCAATAAAATACCCTTCTGGCACGCGGGCGTGGGCTTAAGGAAAAGCCTGCTCCCTGCTTAACGCCGGGGAACGCGTTTGCGGGATCTCATTCTGGCGTCTGAAAACGCCTGGTGGAACGCCCACATAGTGCGTGAATGCCACGTTAAAGGCGCTCGCAGACTGATAGCCGACGTGAAAGGCAATTTGTTCGATTTTCTCTTTGCTGCTGACCAGCGCTTTTTTCGCTAACGACATGCGCCAGAAGAGAAGATATTGCCCCGGCGGCATCCCGACTGTCTCACTGAAAGCGGCAAAAAAAGCCGAGCGGGACATGGCGGCGTGGCGGGCGAGCTGGGCGATTTGCCACTCAACGCCCGGTTTTTCATGGATCAGATGCAGCGCGACGGCGATCTTTTCATGTTGCAGCCCTTTCAGGATGCCAGCCGTTTTCGGCAGATCATCATTACTGCGTAACGACTCGACCAGCAGCAGCTGTAAAAGCCGCATTAATACCCCGTCGCGCCCTGGTCGCCTGGCCCGGCTTTCATCCAGCAGAAGTTCAAGCAAGGTGGCGAAACGCCGTTGCCCTTTAATCAGGATCTCATTTGGCAGCAAAGAGACGATGAGTTGCTTATCCGGCGTATCGAATTCACAGTGGCCGACAGTCATGATCAGATCGGCGGGTCCGCTGGTTGCGCCAATCCGCACATGCCCTTCGCTGATAATCGTAGGCGTTGTGATGTCAGTTGAGCCAGCTCCGCCCGCGTTGGTGTTCTCGAAAACGTACGCGGCGGGTATCAGAATAAAATCACCGGCAACCAGCAACGTTGGTCCTTTGCCGTTAACAGTGATCAGGCATTCGCCTTCCAGTACGGCGCAGTAAAAGGCCTCTCCGCCAGATTCCCGAACAATACGCCACTGGCCGCGCCCTTCAACGAGTTTTGAATGCGATGGCCTGGGGTTGAGCAGGGCAACAATATCGGTCAACGGATCTGACATTGGACGATCTCTAAAATTTACGGGACGTTTGATTATATATTGTCCGGCTGGTGGCCGCTATGATCGCTGCTCTTGCCATCAAAGAGGATCACATATGTCTACTGTACTGATTACCGGTTGCTCTTCAGGTTTTGGTCTTGCCGCAGCAAAACTTTTTTTACAGCAGGGCTGGGAAGTGATTGCCACCATGAGAACGCCTGACCCAACTTGTTTGCCTGCAAGCGATAAACTGACGATCCTGCCGCTCGATATTACTTCCGCGCAGAGCATTAACCATGTCGTGAAAGCGGCGGGCGCGATTGATGTTCTGGTGAACAATGCGGGTTTTGGCGCACCTGTACCGGTCGAACTTACGCCGCTTGCCACCGCGCAGCAGTTAATGAACACCAATGTGCTGGGGACGCTGTCATTAACCCAGGCGTTTCTGCCGCTGATGAGAGAGAAAAAATCAGGGGTGATCATTAACGTCTCTTCATCCGTAACGACCCGGGCGATGCCGCTGATTGGCCTTTATCGCGCCAGTAAAGCGGCGCTGAATGCATGGAGCGAGTCACTCGCCATTGAAGCCAGGCCTTTTGGTATTCGTGTTCACGTAGTGTTACCGGGGCGCTCCCCGGAAACGAAGTTTGGCGAGAATGCGCGCGCCTATTTTGCAGGCATCGATGATCCCGCCTATGGGCAAATGGTGCAGGAGTTTATCCAGCGTGTGGGCGATAGCAACGCGCCCGTGACGCATGCGGATGATGTCGCGAATGCCATTTTCGCGGTTGCGCGGGATGCCAGTGCGCCGCTCTATACTGCGGCGGGTGAAGATGCCCAAATGATGCTGAAAGAGGCACAGCATCGCTCACCCTTCACTTACTAACGACTGCGAACGGGAACGGGAGTGGTAAAGACGATCAAAGAGGGGATATTCCCCTCTGAGCTTTAGCAAAGTGCGATGGCTGCCGTTCCCCATCTCTTCACCGCGTATCAGGCTGGCGAGGATGTTTTGCAAGGCCGCGACAATTAGCTTTTTGATCCCGGAAAAGAGGCCGCGCGGCGCGTACCAGGCGTGGATGCGTGAAGTAACGGCGCCTCAACTGGCTGGCGACTCCGCTGGTTATTCGCTCAGCCGAGTGGTTTGCTAATTATGTTCTGGCCCCTGTGCTGGTCGAGCTGACGCGCCGCCATCCAGCGATTGTGCCGGAAATTATCGCCAGCTACCGCTTACTTAATCTGTCGCGACGTGATGCCGACATCGCATTTCGCATCGTTCCCTTTACCGAACCGGACATTGTTCAGCGCCGGTTGATGAGTATGCCCTACGCGCTGTATGGCATGCCGGAAATCGCGCATCTCGCCGGACACGACCCGGCTGCTGTGGGGCTTATTCTTATGAATACGGCACAATCCCACTTTTCTGACGTTGCCTGGCTGCTTGACAGATTTCCGCAGTCGCGGCGTGTATTTACCAGTACCAGCCGGGCCGTTCAGGCACAGATGTGCCAGCGGGGAATGGGGATTGCTGTTTTGCCACGGCCTCTTGGCGATGCCATCCCCGGATTGCAGAGCATTCGCATGCCGGAACCGCCGCCATCCAAAGATATCTGGGTGGGGTATCACTATGATCTGCGCCATATGGATCGCCTGCGGGTCATGCTGGATATCGTCGATGCCTTGCTGGCGGATCCCGCCCCGTCCGCAACGTGAGCCTGCTCTTCTGCTGATGCGCCAGCTAACAGGTTTTATCCGGGTCCGGGGCAGATGCTTTTGGATCTTCACTGTATTGAGTTGCGCCCCGTTCGCTGAACCGGGGCGGAACGAATGCCTGTTTATTGGCTGTGCGCAGCCATAAGCGGGCGGTAAGCGTGTTGAACAACGATCAGAAACGATATGTCACCAGCAGGCTTCCTGTGGGCGATGTGTTTCGTTGCACAATCGGGCTATTGCGCGCAGCACCCGTCAACTGCGTAACGCCTGCTGCGGCAACCACGCTCCAGTCCTGGTTGAACTTGTGTGTCCAGGTAAGATTCGTTGACCAGGCATAAATTCCCGATCCGGCATCATATTGAGTAAACCCCGAGGCGGCCGACTGGGATGCACTGACCCCGTAGTAAGTCTGCATGTACTTTTCCGTTCCCCAACTGCCGGTCAGCGCCAGCGTCACGGAGTTGTTCGATGAGACATAGAGCGGGCTATTGATGCCGAAATGCAGGGCCGCACCATTGCTTCGCTGCGAAACCGGCACCTCGGCCTGCAATTGCACATTAAGCCAGTTGGTCACCCCGTACCCCACGCCAAGCACACCAAGAGCCGAGCCTTTGACGTCGCCCATACCGCGCAGGTAGTCGCTGCCGTCGCTTAGCGAGTCGCTGTCCGCATCGCGATCCTTGCGGCCTGCGCGATAGCTCAGCGCCGCGTTGTAATCGAACTTGCCGATGTTGTTGCCGTAGCCGATGCCCCGCGTGGTGCTGACGAAGAAACCATTTGCCATTGTGTAATCAAGCACCAGGGCTGTTGTGACGCGGCTTTTATCCGCGCCAGAATAGCGCGGCGTAACATTCGCGCCGCCTCCCAGGGTCAACGCATTGCCCGGATCCTGTTCTGCCGCCAGTATCGGGGTGGCCAGTAACGCCAGGACCGCGCCCGGCAACATTTTTTTCAGGCTGCGCCCCGAAAGTGGAAGGGGGAACTTATGACGCAGTTTGATGTTTCTCATTAAAGAAGTCCTTGTGGATTCAAATGATTACGATACAAGCGGGTGTTAAACGCCAGAACGCTCATTTTGCATGCGCCCCCTAAAGTTCTCGTGAGCCAAAAATGAAGAAAGGATGAAGCAAGTACAGGTGCTGCAAAGCTGATAGATTTCCTGCTACCGTTTTTTTCTTCAGACGTTCTTCATTCACTGTTGATACCGTAACCATTGTGAAAATTCTCCTAATCGAAGACGACCTGGATCTCGGCAATGGCGTGCGTATTGCTCTTGCAGATCAAGGATTTGATGTCATATGGGTTCGCCGCAAAGAGGATGCGCTGCATCAGCTTGATGCCTGCGTGCCTGAACTTGTGTTACTCGACCTCGGCTTACCCGACGGTGATGGCATGGGCCTGATGGCGCGCTTGCGTCAGCAGCTCAAGGGCATCCCCATCATCATCCTGACGGCGCGCGGCACACTGCACGATCGCCTCTCCGGGCTGGACGCCGGTGCCGACGACTATCTTGTCAAACCGTTTGTTCTCGCCGAGTTGCTGGCCAGAGTGAGAGCGCTTGCGCGCCGCAGTTACGGTTTTGAGAACGAGGCGATTGAGATTCGCGGCTTATCGCTTCATGTGCCGACGCGACGCGTGACCGTGAATGCACGGCATGTTGAGTTGACGGCAAGTGAATACGCGCTGCTTGAAACGTTGATGTTGCGCAGCGATCGCGTGCTGACCCGCAGTTTTCTGGAAGAAAGGATCTTTGGCGCAAAAGAAAATATGAGTAATGCGCTCGATGTGCATATGGGGAATTTGCGTCGCAAAATCGGCGACGGCTATGTGCGAACGGTGAGGGGCGTTGGGTATGTCATTGATACCGTCCCGATCCTGAAGGGGGCAGGTTGATGCGAAATTTTTGGCGCCATCTGAGAACCCCAACGTTCGTACGGCGTATTATGGTAGCTCAAATGCTACTGCTCACACTGCTCTGGTGTCTTTTTCTGACTTACGTTTTGTGGGAGGACTTGCGTAGCCCGCCGATATTAACGGGCAGCAAGACTTACGAAACCATTTTTACTGTCGTTGAGAGTATGGAGGATCGCCCGCAGGAGCGAACGCAT
Source organism: Kosakonia sp. SOY2 (assembly GCF_027109175.1). Classification (NCBI taxonomy): domain Bacteria; kingdom Pseudomonadati; phylum Pseudomonadota; class Gammaproteobacteria; order Enterobacterales; family Enterobacteriaceae; genus Kosakonia; species Kosakonia sp. SOY2. Next base: position 1,781,383 of record NZ_JAPVXH010000001.1, on the reverse strand, counting down.
GTGCTGGCTGCGCTCAGTAAAGCGGTGCGGGAAGATTACGGTGGCGGTGAAGATCCAGAACTCTCCATCAGCCTTATCGTGCGCAAGAACAAAGCGATAATTTATGCCTCTGATGGCGCACCGACCGGGGTGACAAACACCCGCGATGGGAAAATTGAGCGAGTTCAGAGCGAAGGGCGCGCCTGGACCAGCCGTACCCTGACGTCCGCGAACTCCGACACGGAGGTCACACTCATCACCCCTGCCGGAGGCTGGAACTTCTTTATCTACCTGAATTCGCGTGGCTACTACGTCATGCCGCTACTGGTATGCATTCCTTTTCTTTTGTTTCCCGCGTGGTTGTCCATCCGCATTGCGATGCGCCCGTGGAATCGGGTGGTCAATGAAATCTCCCTACGCACGCCGGACGATCTCTCGCCCTTAAAAGCCGTGCCAAAGCACAGGGAGCTTCGCCAGATGGTCGACGCTGTGAACGGATTTCTTGCCAGGGTGCGGGAAAGCACGGAACGGGAACGCGTTTTCATTGCCGATGCCGCCCACGAGCTGCGTACCCCGCTGGCTGCAATGCGAATCAATGTTGAAGCTTTGCAGTCCTATGTCAGCAGTGACAGTCAAAAAGAGTTACTGGCAGGGATTATTCGCAGCAATAGCCGTGCGGCTCGTCTCGTCAATCAGTTGCTGCTGATGATGCACAGCGAAGCGCGCATTGACATGGTTATGGAGCCTGTGCCGCTGACGACGCTTATACAAGAGCGAATGGCCGGGCTGGCGCCGCTCGCGGCTGAGCGCAGGATAGAGCTTGAATTCTACGCTGAAGATGAAATCTGGATAACAGGTGTCCGCGAACGGTTGATGTCGCTTATCGATAACCTTATTGAAAATGCCGTGAAGTACAGCCCTGAGGGCGGACGGGTCGAGGTGGAGTTACGATCCTTAAATAATTCCACGCAGTTACGTGTTTCAGATGCCGGGCCAGGCATTCCGGTTGAATTGCGGGAGCGCGTGTTTGACCGGTTTTTTCGCGATCCTAATCAGATGCAAAGCGGGAGTGGGCTGGGGCTTGCCATCGTCAAAGCGGTTGCGCAGCAACACAACAGCAGCGTAAGTCTCACTACGTCTGCAGAAGGCGGACTGATGGTTACGGTTGATTTCCCAGACCACAAGTCCGCCTGAACGAAAGCGCAACGCTGATCCCGACCCGGCGGAGGGCATCTACCTGAACCATGGAGTTAAAAGTGAAATACGTTGCCCTGGCAGGCCTGTTGTGTTCCCTCGCACTCAGTGGGTGCGCCATAACCGTCAGCGAACTTAAAAGCAGCCAGTCCTCTTTTGACGGCAGTTTCATAAGCCACGCAGGGGCTTCTGATACCTATCGAATCATCAGGCACATGGCAAGGCAGTGCCTCGAATATGAGGCATATTCAGGAAATCCGGTTATCGTATTAAGCGAGTTTGACGTTGAGCGCAAAAAAGGGGAGATCAATCAAAAGCTCCTTTCACAAGGGTTATTGATTAATAACACGTTAATTGAGATCGAAAGCCGGAATGGCGACAACACGCAGGTCAGCCTTTACACCACCAAAAATCTCCTGAGCGCGGGCATCCGCTCGCCAAAGATAAGTGATATTAAGCGCTGGGCTGGCGGCGATAAAACGTGCTAGCACGACACTCGCGTCTCACTCAGCACTACCGTGAAGTGCCCCGGCTCATATGACTTGCGCCACACTGATTAACACACCGCAAATTGCGTAATACCTTCGTCAGGAGGGGAACCACTGCGAACCTCCGCTTCTGGTGATGAGCGGAGATGCCTGTCTATGGCTGACTGCTTCGTGCCTGAAACGTACGTTGGAAACCATCACGCGATTAAATAGAGGATCTCGGTTCCAGGAACGGATACTCATATTCCATCGCTGAAATTAATGATTATGGGTTAAGATAGTGAGATCCAGGATATAGTGGACCGTAAGCCTTCCCTCCAGGAAGTAAAGGATAAAATTTAATGTCTTTTAAATTCTATGAAAAATACCCATCTTTAGATATTTCTCAGGTCTTTTGCGCGCGAATCGATCCTGAAATACGACTGAGTTCGGAATTACTCAAAAGCTTTTATTATTTGCTGTGGTTTCCCGGATATTTTGGATTCAACTGGGATGCATTAAACGATTGTTTATGTGATTTTAGCTGGATTGATAGTAAAAAATAGCCATCATTCATGAGAAAACCCCCGAGTTACCTGGTGAGGAGAAAGTGATTTATCTCGATATTCTTAATCATGCCATTTTATCCTGGAAAGAGGATAAAATGGCATGATTTTGACGTTTATTTTAAGCAGGAGGACAAAAATAATATCGAAGAGTTACTTGCGCTTGCAAGGAATAATAAAGAGTCCAAAGGATAATTCAAACATGCCAAAGCTCTCTCCGTTTCAGCTTTAGCGCCGACGTCGTGCTGTATGCCCCAGGGAAAAGGATATTTACCCGTGTTCTGGCGCATTACGCTTCGGGTTCCCCTGAATGTCGCAATAAGTCATCGCACATAGTTTGTAACTCATTGATTAGTCTTGATACATGGAAGCCATCGCAAACGGCATGATGTACCTGGACGGCGAGAGGTAACAGTACTTTTTCACCTTGTTGGTAATATTTTCCAATCGTGAACATGGGGGCGAAAAAGTTCTGCATGTTTGCAATATTAATATTAAAACCAGTAAAACTTACCCAGGGATTTGCAGATACGAAAAATACGTTTTCCCGAGACTCTTCTTTAGGCAGATAGGAGAGGTTATTGCCATAGCGTGCGACGTCTTCGGAATAAATATCCAGGAAGTGATGAATATTGCCATCGTAGTGACTCCATAATGACGAAAAAGTCTCTGTTTCATCATGGAAAATCGTATAGCATGGGTGAATATCATTCCAGATGACAAGCTCATTGTCTTTTATAGCCATACGAAATTCTGTATGCTTGTTTACTATTTTAGCAATGAGAAAAATTAAAGTAGGATAAATTTTCCAGCCAACCGCCTTTATATGTTTTAACAACGCGGTAATATCTAATTGTACAGTTTGACTAAATGTACACTGAGCAAGGGTCTGAAATGCCTCAAAATGCTCCTTCCTTGCCCAACGAGATAGGTCGACAGTTGTATATTCTGGAGTTGTTTTTTTCATTTTTAGCCTTTGGTCACCAATAATGAATAATGTTTTTCCGGTAGCCTAAGATTTTTCTATAAATTAATCAAGTGTATAGGCCAGGAACCTTCCTCGTAGCGAACGAAATTATTAAGAGTGAGTGTATCTATCTTCATACGGGAAGAAACAGTACGTAAATTTTCCAATATCCAAATAATGAAAGTAGATTGTGCAATATGCAGTATTTTCGTAACGACAAAAAGTCGCCGAATATCCGCTCCTCGCTAAATACGGCCTGTCATGCCTGCTCAGGGAGCAGGCTTAGCGGGGCATTTTCGTGATACTGGCGAAGTGAGCGGATCGCTGCCATAACGCCCGACGTCTGCCAGCAGATCTCACGGTGGCATCAGTCACCACGAGATATTTACTGCTGCTGTTTGTGAAGCTCACGCTGTGCAAGCTGTAAGGTGATTGTTTCGATACGCTCGGCCATTTCCCGGGTCATTTCGGTCAACTGAGTATTTTGTTTTAGCAATTCCAGCAGTTGTGCCGACTGCTCCTCGGCGAGGATCTGGCGTTTCGTCATTGCGTCGTCCAGATCTTCGCGGTGTTGTGCATCCGCCAGCGCATGAGCCTGATCTCGCTCCGCCTGCCGGGTTTGCGCCAGCAGGATCAGCGGCGCGGCATAAGCAGCCTGAATGCTGAACGCAAGATTGAGGAGAATAAAAGGATAGGGATCAAACTTCACGACACCAGCCACGTTCAGAATAATCCACACGATCACAACGATAGTCTGTCCAATCAGAAATATCGGCGTACCGAAAAAACGAGCGAACGCTTCTGCTTTCAACGCAAACCACTCGTCGCCAAAAGTATGCGTAATGCCTTTCAGGGGGCGATATAACCGAAATTTTTTATCTGTGTGCATATCATAGACTTCCTGCTGGGGGAGGTTGCCAGAATCGCCGAAACTTATTTCATCATTGGACACTAAAGCCCAGTCGTACAAAAATATACGTCACGGATGTTATACGTCAGGTAAAGCGCCTGCATAAAGCGTATCAACCAGCTCACTCCATCCACATTATCCCATCGCCAACTGGATGGTTCGCGGCCGGCAAGCTCGCCCGGAACACCCCGAATGATTACTGATGCTCCTCAATGATTAACAGGCGCCAGTAACGGTGGGATAAACGGCGAACTCCCGTTTTTCACTCAGAGCGCATATCATCTCTTCCGGCGCTGCCCGCTTCGTGGCAGAAACGGATATTAGCGTTCCGGGACTTTTAAGCCTGGAAGCAGCGCCAGGGGCCAAAATCAGCTTTGTTATTATGGAATTAACACTTACTCATCAAGGTATATGACATGTCGTTTAAGGTACGTGAAGCTAACGCTAAGGATTACGATGCATGGTTAAAGCTCTGGAACGGATATTTGCAATTTTCTGGCAGTACGCTGAGCGATGATGTTACCTCATCGACCTGGCATCGGGTGCTATCTCCAGACTCTGATGTCATCTGCCGGCTTGCGGAAGCCGAACAAGGCGTGGTTGGTTTTGCGATGTGCGTGTTGCATGAGGGAACATGGGTAACACAGCCTCATTGTTACCTTGAAGATCTTTTTGTTGATGAAACTATGCGCGGCCTTGGCGCGGGAAAAGCGCTGATTGAGGCGATATGTGAGGAAGCCCGGACGAAGTCATGGTCGAAAGTCTATTGGGTTACCAGAGAGTCCAATCCGGCCCGGGCACTGTATGATAAGCTTGCCGTGCTGGATAATTTTGTCCGCTATACCGTCAAGTTGTAAATACAGGACTACCTGAACCCAAATTACAACTTCGGGCAAATCACCGTCCGATGATATTTTTGTGGGCGGCCTTGCGCCAGAGGCGAAAGTCGCTAATTCCCTTGTTCTCTTCACCAGTTTGTCGCGCCGTTTATTTATTAAAAATGGCACTAACGGAAAGATGTCATTCAGTCTCCTCATGTATATCTCCATCACACATATCCATTAAGAAAAGGAGGCATGAAGATGCTGAGAGGTAAAAGAGCGGTTATTACCGGTGGCGGCGGGGGATTTGGCCGGGCGCTGTGCGTGTGGCTGGCGCGAGAGGGCGTCGAGGTGAATTTTTGCGCGCGGCGGGCTGATGATATGCAAAAAACTTGCAGCATCATTACTGCCGAAGGCGGCATTGCAAAAGGGTATATCTGTGATTTAACCCGGCCTGAGTCCCTTTCTTCGTTTTCTTCACCGTTATTAACTTCAGACAAGCCCATCGACATTTTAATTCTCAATGCCGCCCAGTGGTTGTCAGGGACACTGGACGATCAGCCTGATACAGAAATTATCACTACCATCAGTTCAGGACTTACGGGGTCGATTTTACTGACGCAGGCATTGCTGCCTGGATTAAGACGTTCAGAAGGTGCTGATATCGTCTCCATTATATCTTCATGCGCGATCCCGCATTTTACGGATTCAATTGCGCATCCCGCTTTTTTTGCCAGCAAGCATGGGCTTAGCGGGTTTACAACGAAACTGTCACAGCAGTTATCTGAAGAAAATATACGCGTAACCGGGCTGTACCCACCGGATTTCGAACTGACCGGGTTAGATATGGCTGTCGATAATCGCTCCAGAATGGGGGAACGACTACTGGATGGGCGATCGATCTGGGAAACGATTCGTTTTGTGCTGACTCAACCGCGCAGTTGCCATATCAGTAGCATCTACTTTCAGGGGCCAACGCGCGAAGATCTTAGTAGTCGGGGCTGAGCCCGCTGATGCTAAACAGAACGGCCACCGTTCACTAAAGGCCGTTTATGTAAAGTAGAGATGCTTCAGTGACTGCAAATCACTTGTCCGTAGTCGCCGTATAAAGTTAAGGTAATAGCATGTAATTATCACTTGCGGCCATAATTCTGATGCGTAGATCTACGGATTATGTTCTTAAAGAGCAACCGCTTTTTCGCGACAAACGTTTTATTTTTCTGGGCGAATCCATACATGGTGTGTCGGAATATACTCAATTAAGAAAGGATATAGCGGAGCGCTATTTTAAAAATTCGGCTGTATTAATTTTTGAAGCGGATAGTAAAGGGATGTTATTTTCGCATCAACATAATGAATCTGCCATTTGCCGACTTCAAAACTTCCCCACGATATTACGTACGCAGGAAACCTTAAATTTACTGACATGGGCTATATCGCGGCAAATTCCTTGTCTTGGAATTGACGCTATTCCTCGTCGACCTGTAACTGCCTTCCCCCCGGAATGGCAACCCATTCAACAACGAGAAAGGGATGAATATTTCAGGGCCCGATCGGGAAGACACTTTTTTGCATGGCGTGACTTCCGCATGGCTGAAAATTTGATCAACTTCACTTCAGCGTATCCAGAACACCGGATGTTAATTATGCTTCACAATCTTCATATAAAACGGCGCGGTAGCTTTGAGAAGGCAGAATTACAGTTAAAATCCGTCCGAGAATATTTTGAGGATGCATTTCCCTTGCAAAGTCATTCTATTGCTCAGCTTGCCCAACGCGGTAGTGCTTTACACAATGATTTAACGCTATTTAATTTTCAAATTACCGATCCACTCTCGGTCGAACTTTTATCCGGTGCGGCGGCATACACTTTGCTTACAGCGCAACAAATACCGGATGTCAGCACTGCCTGGCATCATGCTTTCGAACGTGAAACCGTCACACCCAAAAATCAGTATGAGGGGTGTTTTATCTTTAAAGAGGTGCATCCCCCGATAATTATTTCATTATAAAATTCAGAATATTATGTATAACCTCGCTTCGCCAGCACCGCATTTCAGGCTTTAGCGAGCGGCTTCATGCGAAAACTGATACCCATACGATTAATGGCATTCATAGTGGCAATAACAATGGTCAGTTCAACCAGATCTTTTTCACCGAATACAGAAAGCGCGGCGGAATAGGCTTTATCGCAAGCGTGTGTTTCACTGATACGGGTAATTTCTTCTGCCCATGCGAGCGCCGCTTGCTCTGTTTCCGAGAATAAATAGGTCGCTTCGCGCCAGACAGGCACCAGAACTATCTTTTCGATGGACATACCAGCCTTGATAAGGTCGCGAGTATGTATATCAATGCAGTGCGCACAACCGTTAATCTGTGAAACGCTTAAAAAAATTAAGTGAATAAGATCAGCGGGTAAATTTGTCCCGGTAGTAGCGTAATGATGGAGCGCTCCGATAGCCTTTCCACCTTCAGCAGAAACCTGAAACCAGTTTGGACGCTTCATACTTGTCTCTCCTTTTGAAATTGTTGAGTCGCTCTCTGTTTATTATTCCGATGTCATAAAGCGCCATTACGACGAATTTGAATCGGCACATCTGCTCTGACGTTGTGATATTAGCTATTCATGACATAAATAAAAGAGACAAATACTGAGTAAGAAGGTAGGACATTCAGCGCGGGAATTTCTGCCAGTTAAACAGAGAAAACAGTCCGTTGAAGATGATTCCCCGGAATGATAAAACGCACGATTAATATCCGCTCTCCACTCATGACAGACGTTCAATTCGACGCGTTCGGCGTCTTCGTGCCCGTAGAGTGCGCCTCCAGCTCATCTGCGCTTTAAAAACAGCTAGTGGTTCGTTATCACTCACGGACGGCTTTTTTCTTTTTCGAAAGTTCTTTCTGAGAAAAGGGTTGACGAGGTAGAACGATCGTTCTACCTTTATCGCATGAACAAGAAAACGACCGATACCCGAGAAAAAATCCTGTCTACCGCAGAGCAATTGATCTATCAAAACGGTATTCATGCCACCGGCATGGACCTTCTGGTCAAGACCTCAGGCGTAGCAAGGAAAAGTATTTATCGCTATTTCGCGACCAAGGATGACGTGGCAGCCGCCGCGTTGAATGAGCGTGATGAACGCTGGATGCACTGGTTCAGAACCGAATCTGATAAAGGCGATACCCCTCAGGATCGCATTTTGAATATGTTCACTGTCCTCAGGGGCTGGTTTGAATCAGAAGGCTTTCGTGGTTGTGCATTTATCAACACAGCCGGAGAAGTGGGGAACCCTGACGATCCCGTTCGCCAGATAGCAAAGCTGCATAAACAAAAATTGCTGGATTACACGCTCGAACTCACTGAGCAATTAAATATCGGGCAACCTGTCGCGCTGGCCAGACAGCTACTGATTCTGCTGGAGGGCGCTATCACCATGTCGTACGTAATGGGCGATTGCAGCGCCGCCGATAGCGCAAAGGACGTGGCGAAAATCTTGCTGGAACAGGCCTCTTCATAACGCCTGCGTATCAAAAAATGATTTCTACTCATATATCCGAATTTACAGGAGGCTTCACCATGTCCGAAACGCAAACCCGCCCGCCACTTCCGCCTTTCACTCGCGAGTCAGCGATTGAAAAAGTGCGTCTCGCTGAAGATGGCTGGAACAGCCGCGATGCTGAAAAAGTTTCACTGGCGTACTCACTGGATACCAAATGGCGTAACCGCGCCGAGTTTGCCAATAATCGTGAAGAGGCCAAAGCATTCCTGGCCCGTAAATGGAAAAAGGAACTTGAGTATCGTCTCATTAAAGAGTTATGGGCGTTTGACGGCAACCGTATCGCGGTCCGGTACGCTTACGAATGGCGTGATGACTCAGGCAACTGGTTCCGCTCTTACGGCAACGAAAACTGGGAATTTGAAGCCGATGGCCTGATGAAACGCCGCTTCGCCTGTATCAATGACATGCCTATCAAAGAGAGTGAACGCAAATTCCACTGGCCGCTGGGACGTCGTCCGGATGATCATCCGGGGTTGTCGGAACTGGGTCTGTAAATTTGTCGCTAAGCCCCCGGATACTGTGGTAGCCAGGGGCTTTTCTTAACGTAAAAATAACGCCAGATGTTCATTAACATCAGGAGTCGGTTCCGTTGAGATGAATGCCGTCATGCGTTTGACTGGGCGTAACGTGACGCAAGTTTGTCGAGAAAGATGAATAAGTTTCTGTTCATTTCGCTGTAATCCGTCGCCCGCAGTTCGTCTGCTGACTGAACGAAACGATATTCAGCGGCCCGGCGTAAATCGTTTTCGGAATGAGCAATCAACAATTCGACGACCTCCGGTGTCAGTTCCATATGGCACTGAAACCCGTAAACCCGATCAGAATACGCGACGATCTGGCGTGGACATCCCTCGCTCCAGGCGATAATTACCGCCTCAGGCGTAAGCCCCGGCATATCGTTATGCCAGTGACCTACGTTAAGGGTATTGCCGAAGTGAGAGAACATCTCGTTCAGCGCTCCCTTCTCAGTCATAAAAATGGGAAACGTGCCAATCTCTTTTTCCGGACTGTGAGCAAAAGGGGCGCCCAATGCTTCGCCAATCAGTTGAGCGCCCAGGCAGACACCGATGACGGCTTTACCTGTGTTCATCGCCGAGGCAATCAGCGCCTGCTCAGCGTGAGAGTCAAAATGCGCGCACTCTTCCACACTGACGGAGGGATCCTGGGGACCGCCCATGACCACCAGCAGATCGATGTCCCGTGCATCTGCGGGAAGTTTTTGACCGGCATAAACGCGGGAAAAGGTGATCTGATGGCCGCGACGCGTGGCCCAGATTTCGTAAGCGCCGGGCGCTTCGAAACGTTCATGAACAATGAAATGTACTCGCACAGATGTATGCTCCTGTAATACGGGTCATAAAGTTAATTAAGCGCACGTTACCCGCCAACATTATCGCGCGGGTAAGATCAGCCAGGTCATGGTAAACAAGAGGTTCTCATCTGAAATGCCAGTCAGCATTGATAAAACGCCAAGACATAATGAAGCGACGGGTTGGTCAGGCACGGCCATTTCTTACCGCCGTGGAGAGGTTGATCCCCCGCATTACCATCTTGAAGGGCAGCTATTATTTGCTACCAGAGGGGTAATGCTGGTTGAAGCCGCTGACAGACAGTGGGTTATTCCCCCGCAGCGCGCCCTCTGGATCCCCCCGTTTATGGTTCACTCTTATAGCGTTCTGTCAGATACGGAATTACGGGCGGTCTATGTCAGCAGTAGCCTGATTGCGGCCTGTACAAACTTCAGCAGGAACAGCCAGGTTCATACCATTAGCGCGACGCCACTGGTGAAAGAACTCATAAATGGCCTTTTTACGGGTGAATATAACGCGCCGATAAAGCGAAAAATGGCGCTTTTACTGCTGGAAATCCTCAGCGAGACCCCCTCCGGGGGCGCGGAACTTCCCATGCCGCGTGATGCGCGTTTATTTCGTGCCGCAAGAGAGTTGGTGTTCAGTCATCGCTGGAGCGCGTCACTGATTGACCTGGCTGACATTGCCAACATGTCGGAACGGACTTTTTCTCGCCAGTTTTTACGGGACACCGGGTTCAGCTTCCGGACATGGAAACAGCGAGCCAGAATATACGCATCCTTAGATCTCCTCGCTGATAACATCCCTGTGAAACAGATCGCCTACCAGCTCGGTTTCTCATGCCCGGCGGCGTTTTCTGCGGCGTTCCGTTCAGTGATGGGGACAACGCCCGGCGAGTTTTAACCGGGCTGCGACGGGGAAGGGCAATAACAACCAATTATGAATGCCGGTATCAGTCAAAGTAAGGTTTTAACATTTCTTCGGTCCAGTTCATAAACGCTCTTACACGCTGCGACAAGTTGCGCCGGTGCGCGACAACAAAAAACGCAGTGAGCGGCGCGGGGCGAAACTGGGGCAACACTTCAACCAGTGCACCGCTTTTGATGTAGGGTAAAAGTGAGGAATAGCCTCCCTGAATTAAACCTAACCCCGCCAGCCCCGCCTCATGATAAGCCGGTACGCTGTTGACTCTTATGGTGCCTGGTAACATCACTGAGTGGTAACCATCGCCTGCCGGATATTCCCATCCGTCAGGTTTCGAACCAAAGTTGCGCATATAGTGAACCATCCTGTGTCCCTGGCTGAGAAGATCGTCAATCGTCTGCGGAACACCGAAGCGATCAAGATAGCGCGGACTGGCGGCGTTGATCATGCGCAGATGCCCCAATGGCCGTGCAATAAGCGTTTCATCAACAACGGGGCCGAGGCGCACAACGCAGTCAAATCCTTCCTGAACCAGATCGACACGGCGGTCAGTACTCGAAAGTTCAATTTCCAGTTCAGGATGTGCTTCCAGCAGCTGTGGCAGAGCAGGGATCACCACGCTTTGTGCCAGTACCGCTGGCATATCAACGCGAATCCTCCCCCTTAATGACTGATCGCCGTGAGAGAACATGGATTTCAGTTCCTCAGCCTCCGAGAGAAAATCGCGGGCGCGCGAATAAAAAATCCGCCCGTCTTCAGTCAACTGTACCGTCCGCGTTGTCCGGTGCAGTAGCGTAGCGCCAATTTCCTGCTCGAGTTCACGGACCACCAGTGAAGCGCGTCCTTTCTGGATGCCCAGACTTTCGGCTGCCTGCGTAAAGCTCTTCATTTCCGCCACGCGCGCAAAAATGATCAGTGGCTCCAGATTTTTCATTGTTCACCTTTTGGGTAACAGTACGTTATTTTTTCCGCTATTTATGGCCATGTTAATACTTAATAGACTGCTTTCACACCGCGTAATCGCACAACGCTGTCTGGATGCATTGAAGATCAATCATCCCCTGAAAAGGCTTTTACGTTCTCACTTGTCTATGTACTTACGCTGGCATATCCAGCCGCTAACGAAGGATAAAACCCATGAATAAAGGTTATCTCATCGCCCATGTAACCGTTTCAGATCCCGTTGCCTACGCTGAATATGCCAGAGCGGCGGCGGCGGCCATGCAGAATTTCGATCCGAAGATCATTGCCTGGTCCGGGCAGTACGAAAACCTTGAAGGAGAGTCGCATGAACGGCATGTCGTTTTTGAGTTCGATTCTTTTGCGGAAGCTAAACGCTTTTATGAAAGTCCGGAATACCAGGCCGCAAGATCACTACGTTCAGGGGCTGCCAGCGGAACGTTTGTACTGGTTGAAGGCACCGGGCTTTAACGCGCCGGGTTTCAGGTCCGTGAGTTCATGGATAGAGGCAACGCGGCCCTTAAACAAGGGGGAGGTTAATCCCCCGGTATCCTGATAAACAGGATGGCCTGCTGCCTCGAACATAACCGCAGTCTCCGCGCGGCCGGTGACGCTTCGTTCAGTTCATCGGCACGCCTGCATATGACATCGACTGTGATGGCAAGCCGCTCTTGCTGTCACCGGCTCTCCCGCAGCCAGGTATTCTCCTCCTGCACAACGCGCGCGGGATTATTGCCCTGGCAATGGGCGTCAGCGCTGTTTATTTCGCTGGCCCGGGCATGCTGATTAGCGGGTTCAGATTAACCCCTCTCACACCTTCTTTTGAGGGGGAACATTCACATAAATCTGTCTGCGCCACCTGATGCTTCAATGGTCTGCCCGGTAACAAACTGATTCCTTTCGGAGAGCAGAAAGGCGGCAATTGCCGCGATATCTTCAGGCAGCCCAAAGCGGCCTACCGGCGTTTTCTCTTTTCCCAGTAATGCCATGACGTAGTCGTCAGTTTTATCAGCCAGTTCAGGGCGGCGATGGCGGACATTCGGCAGCATATTCTGCGCCCAGTTATCCGTCGCGACAGCACCCACGCCAATCGCATTAACCAGAATGCCATCCGCCGCCACGCTCAGAGCAAGGCTTCGGGTCAGGTTGTTGATAGCGGCGCTCAGTGCATGTGAGACGGTAAGTTGCGGGTTTGGGTAGATGCCGCCAATAGAGGAAATAGTGACAATTCGCCCCCAGTTTCGTCTTTGCATTCCGGGTAACACAGCTTTGCAAAAGCGTCGCATGGCGGAAAATTTGGTCTCGGTCATTAACTGCCAGTCCTCTTCAGTGGTGGTTAACAGCGTGCCTGCATGGGCTTTTCCGGCATTATTCACCAGCAGATCAACGTGCCCAAAACCCTTTTCCGCTTGTTCAACGACCCGCGAGGGCAGGCCGGGATCGGTCACATCCCCGGCAACCGGCAGCGTCGAAACACCATACTTATCGGCGATCTTTTTCGCCGCCAGGATAAGTTCCGGTTCTTGTCTGGAAACCATAACGACATGCACACCATTTGCAGCCAGCTCTTCACAAATACTGAAACCAATCCCGGTTCGCGCTCCGGTTACCAGAGCCACTTTACCTGTCAGTTTTAAATCCATTTTGTTACTCCTCACACTCAGCACCGTTAACAACATGAGAACCATTACTAACTCATCCCGATTTCAGACGCTTGTGCCATATAATTCAGACGTCTGAAAAAAACGCGCAAAGCGTTGGGCGCCGCCTCTGCTTATGCTGCAAAAAAGCGTGAATGTAGAGCGAGGTGTGGTCAGTGCGTACGGAGAACCAGGCGCTTTCATCAGCCAGAATTCTGATGCTGGCGATGATTTGCTGCATGGTGGTCGCGAATATTTATTTTAATCAATCTGTCCTGAATCTGATCGCAGCGACCTTTCCCCATGAATGGGCTGCTGTTTCGTTGATCCCCATGGCCACCCAGTTAGGTTATGCGGCGGGTTTATTCCTGCTGATCCCCTTAGGTGATTATATTGAGCGTCAGCGGCTTATCCTGCGTCAGGCGCAGGTGCTCTTCCTCGCGCTGATCGGCATGATGTTAGCCCCAACGGCGACTGTGCTGGTGTGCTTCTCTTTCCTGACGGGGGATGGCGGCAACCGTTGCCCAACAAATCGTGCCGCTTGCTGCCTCTCTGTCGAAAGTGTCTTCGCGGGGAAAAACGGTAGGCACCGTGATGAGCGGTGTTCTCGCTGGCATTCTTGCTGGCCGGGCTATCGGAGGCCTTATCGGTCAGTATTTCGGCTGGCGTGGCGTCTTTTTTTCCGGCGCGGTCATGACATTGCTGGCGCTATTTTTCATCGCGCGCATTTTGCCTTCTCAGTCATTGCTGACACCCACGTTTCACTATCCGGCGGTGTTACGTTCATTAGGTGAACTGTGGAAAAGCGAGCCGCCGGTGCGAGACGCATTACTGACACAGGCCATGCTGTTTGCCTCTTTCAGCATGCTGTGGACCGTGCTCCCTTTCCGGTTAGCGCATCGCTACGGTTATGGGGCAGGGGTAACCGGAACCCTGGCCGCTCTGGGATTAATCGGTATTTTGTGTGCGCCTCTGGCAGGCAGTTTCAGCGATCGTCAGGGACCATTCCGGATGGTGGTTTTGGGTGTGTTACTCATGCTGTTTGCCTGGGGCGTTCTCTGGGCCTGGAACAGCATGGCGGGTTTGGTGGTGGGCATTTTACTACTGGATGCGGGTGAGCAATGTGTACTGATAGCGAACCAGCACACAATTTATGCTTTGCGCCCGGATGCCAGAAACCGTCTTAATACACTCTTTATGAGCATCATGTTTCTGGGCGGAGCAGGCGGTTCACTGGCTGCCGCCTGGGTTTGGGAGATCACGCATAGCTGGGCGCTGATCTCTTCAGCGGGTGCCGGGCTGGTGATGATGGGGATGTTAATGGCGGTCAGGCGTCAACCTGGTGCATCGTTCCTGGCGGGAAAAACGCTCAAGTTATCCGGTCTTATGCCGTTAGTTATATCGATGTACGATTTCACATCAATAAGCGCAGCGTATCTATTCCGCCGTGTTCCGGATTGTGGGGTACTACGGAAAAAAGCGGTATGGACTCACCGGGGATCCACTTTACATCTCAGGTCTTGGGGAAATGGATTTTATGATTATCACGACATCCACAGCGAAATACACACAGACGCAAAGCACCTCTGAGGATATTTCAAAAACCACTCTCCCCCAGCCTGTACAGACGTCAGCGAAGACGCCGGCGGCATCAGGGCAAACGACTCTCAGCGGTATGGGGCTGCTGATGTCCCGTCTGTTCGGCGATACGGACAGCAACCCGCCTGTACAAACTCAACTGACGAAAGACACGATGGGCATGTCTTCGGTTAATTTTCTGACAAATAATGACCGCAATACGCTGGCCGGGTTGTATGCCCAGGCAAAGCAACAGGGAACGGATCTGCGCTATGTGGACGATCTCGCCCGCGATTTAGGGGATTACCGTATGTTTAATGGCGTGATGGCAAACCTTAATGACGGGAATATGTATGACACCGGCGGGCACGTACTGACTTACAAATTTATTGCAGAAGATGAGGCAACAGCCTCACGTATCCTCAACGGGGGGAAACTATCTGGCTCCGCGCTGGATGAAGGTTTTTTACGCTATGAACTGGACCCGGGATATTCTCCGACGCATTTGGCAAACTTTAACTTTATTGAAAGCATCGTCAATCAGGCCGGCAAAAATGTCGCTGGCATGGAGCAGGTTTCCGACGCGCAGTTTTCGGTTTATCAGCAAAAAGGGAATCAAAACTTTATTGTTGAGGCGGCCAGTGAAGTGACGTTGAAAACGCCGGAGCCTGATTTTGGCAGTGTAAATGGTAAATTCTTTGTAACCGCAACCGGACTGAAACATGGCTTTCGTCTGGAAGGCGGGAAAGTGGTGCAGCATCCCGTAAATTTGTTCGAGAACCTGGCAAAAACGCCAAAAACCTTACTGGAATATTTTTTGAAAGCAGATGAGGCTGATAAAAAGACCACCGGTGTTTCACATCCGCTTTTCAATTTCTTTTATGCTGCTGACCCCTTCGGAGAAAATCAGCAATAACAGGTGGTTACTCAGTTGCTGAGCGGGGGAGTGGCGACGTTTATTGCTGTTGAACCGGTTTTGCTTGGGTATTAACGATTACCGGCATGCCCGACTTTCCGTTCTGAGAACGGAATAAGAAAATAAAACCGGCAACAGTAATGAGCAATTTAGCATGGTAATTTGAGGGCCAGCCAAATACGGCGGTAATCGCGAATAGAAAAATTATCTCTTCCGGGGAAGGGATAGTTTTGTTTCTGATGATAATGAAGATGGGGTATGGCAATTTCATACATCAATCTGCCGCTTACTGAAGCAGATGCCGTTCTGGTGAGCCTACAAAATATCGTTAGTCCGGATCGCCCTGTCATCGTTTTAGCTGCTCTTTCTTTAGAAAGCTGACTGCTTCACTTTGCCTGGGGGGAATAACGTCGTGATAAATCTCGACGTTTCTATCCGCCGTTGCGCGAGTGCATGTTTTGCCGCGTTTGATGCCCATTCATCGGATTGGTCCTGATGTTCAATCTCTGCTTCGGTTATCGGCGTTACACGGATCAGCGGAACTGAACCGAAGGGCAGCCCCTCAATCCGACGACCATCACGGCTGAGAACGATCCGGGTCATTGGCTGATAATCGTCCGTAAGAGAGCAGAACAGAATGGCTTCATATTTTTCAACATCGGCGGCAATCGCATAGCCATTGGCAACGAGATCTCCCAGGTTCATTAACAGATGCGCCCAGTCATCCCTCTGATGGCCGGTAATATCTGAAACATCCAGCTCCATGAAGAGTTCGCATTCTACGCCGTTTTCTGCGGCTGCAACGCCAGCCCATGGCGTCGAGAGGCCATCGGTAGCCAGCGTTAATTTGCTGCTGCTCTTAATGCTGAGCACCCGGCGATGGGGCCCGAACCATTTCGTCTGGTTGTGAATGTTTGCATCCCCGCGTTCAGCAATAAAACCATCCGACACCTCGCCATACTTCTTCCAGAATGCTCGCCTTGCGACAGCGGCAGCCTCATACACCGGACTCTGAGGGCCTCGCGGCACAATGGCCTCATCGAAAATTATGTCAACCGTAACGCGACCCCGCATTAACGGTATTTTAGATTTACGCCAGCGAACAATAACCTTATTAAAGGGCTGTATCCGTGATGCTTCGAGTTTCTCGACAACCTTCTGAACCTTCTGAAAGGCGTGGTCACCAGCAGTAATGTGACTTCCGTCGGCATACCTGTAGCCTCCGGTTTGCGAGGCGACTCCAGCCTGCTCCGTGATAAAGATCCATTCACCGTTGACAGCGCCAGCGGGTGCCTTGTCTAAGGCCGGGCGTAAGTCCTTTGCCGCATCAGAGTTTGAATATGCCGTCATGTCTGTCCTTCAGTTTCATGCCTTATGTATCTTGCCACCGTGCCTGATAAAAAAGTACGAATGAACATGTTGCTGTCCGTACCGTTCTGTTTCATCAGAATGTACGCATCTTGATGAAAATAATATAGATATCATCAAAATAAATTCATCTACGGGATATAACGCATGACGTTGATATTATCTTTTATAGAAACAAGTGGGGGACATTAAAAAATGTGAACAACAGAACGTTTTTTTCTAAAACCTCATTTTGACCAATGAAATGCGCGGTTATATGAAACCATGGCACCATTTAAATTAAAGAATTTCAAATAAATGTCGTTATTACACCTAATTCAACCAGAACGGGTGCCGCTATTATGACATGGAAAAATACTCAGGGCCGAATAGGCCTGTTACTTATAAGCTTTTTCGTTATCTTATTGATAGTTACCTATATTGTTATCAAACAATTCGTTTCCCCGCAGATTATTGAAACCGAGACCAAAAATATTCAGGCGACGGTTGAATTACAAAGTAACGCGATTAAAGAGCAGATGAACCGTGTTAAGGCTCAGCAACGCTCCATCACTGAACTGGTTGTCGGTCTGCAAAGTGAGCAAATCGACGCATTATTACCGCGTCTGGTTAACCAATATGGCGATTTAAACGTATTCGGCGGGGGGATTTGGCCTCTTCCCGGCCAGCGAGATCCGGCTCGGGACAAATTCAGTACCTTCTATGCCCGCGACGCAAGCGGTAACCTGCAGGTCAACACCGTATGGAACCAGCCGGAATCGGCAAAATACTGGGAACAACCCTGGTATAAAGACGGCATGAATGCGCCGAAAGGCGAGTGTGCGTGGGCGAAAGCTTATCAGGATGCGGCCAGCCCGCAGCCCCGAACGAACTGTGCTATGGCGATCTGGAAAGACGGTAAAGCCTGGGGCGTGGCGACCATCGACGTGACGCTGGGCTTCTTTAATCAGCTGGCTGTTGAGATGGGCAAAGCGGTAAACGGCAGCGTACTGATTGTTGAAGCGGACGGCAAAATCGTCGGTAACGGCTCTTCCGTACAGGATAAACCCGCGCTGTCAAACGTTCGCGATCTCGGTATTCCGGCGGCGGCACCGTTAGTTAGCCTGCTGGGCCAGGGTAAAACAACCGAAGTACGCGGGAGCTATGACGGTGAAGATGGCGCGCATTCCCTGTTCGTTCTGCCCATCAGCGGCAGCCCATGGTTCATGGCGGTTGATATTCCGAGCAGCCACCTGGTGAGTATGTCTGACGCCATCATGACCAAGCTCACCATCGTACAGGCGATTATCGGCATCCTTATCGTCTTTATCATGATGATTATTGTGCGCAATATTTTCCATAATGTGACGTTGCTCAATCGTAATATTGAAGCGTTATCCAGCGGCGGCGCGGATTTAACGCAGCGTCTTGCGCAAAGTAAGAGCCCGGAATTCAACGCCATTATCAACAACTTCAATAAGTTTATTTCGTTCCTTAATGAGCTGATGCAGCAGGTAGGGAATAGCTCGATGGCGATCTCATCGGCTTCGCGCCAGATTGCCAGCGGTAACCTGAACCTCTCTTCGCGCACCGAAGATCAATCGGCCTCGATCGTGGAAACAGCAGCGTCCATGGAAGAACTGACCAGCACCGTGCGCCTTAACGCAGAGAACGCGTTGCAGGCGAACAAACTGGCGGAAGAGGCTTCGGCGGTGGCGAAACAAGGGGCCAGTGTGGTTAACAACGTTGTCTCCACGATGAATAGCATCAATGAGTCCTCCTCTAAAGTGGTGGAAATCATCAGTGTGATTGACGGCATCGCCTTCCAGACCAATATCCTCGCGCTTAACGCTGCAGTGGAGGCGGCAAGGGCGGGCGAGCACGGACGTGGGTTCGCTGTGGTGGCCGGTGAAGTTCGTTCGCTGGCGCAGCGTAGTGCCCGCTCAGCTCAGGAGATCAAAAAACTGATTGAAGAGTCGGTGAGTAGCATTGAACAGGGCAGCGGACTGGTTCGTCAGGCGGGTACCACGATGGACGGCCTGATGGAGAAAGTCGAAAGCGTGGGCGTGCTGATCTCAGAAATCAGCTCTTCCAGCGATGAACAAAGTCGCGGAATTACCCAGATAAACATCGCCATCAACCAGCTCGATAGCGCAACGCAGCAGAATGCGGCGCTGGTGGAAGAGGTGGCGGCGGCCGCGCAGTCCATGGAAGAACAAACCGTCCAGCTCGAAAACGTGGTTGGCAGCTTCAAGCTCTGACATCCAAAATAGCCGACTCGGCAGAGTCGGCTTTCTTATCTTTTGTGCCTGTCACTTAGCCTTACCGCCAGGAACCGCTTCACATATCACTCGTTGTAAAAATCCCTTCGCGCTACTCTATTTTTACTCAACAGTTAATCGCCACAGATTCAGTAGTCATATTTTAGTTGTGCAGGTAATGACCAACGGCAGCGCTGTGCCAGAAGCAGACGTTGATAACGTTGAGATATGTTAATTTATGGGGAGCAGGTCACCTGAGGGGCGTGCACTATATGATGTGTCTAACTCTCGGATTAAGGTGGTCGAGTGGAACCAGGCTCCGAATGGAACATATTTTCCCAAGAAGGGAAGTGATACAAAAGCTTTTGAGGGAAATGTTCCTCAGTTGGTTCTAGATAGTTTAGGATTGAAATGATGAAAGTTTATCAGGGTAATATTTCTAAAGAGTCATTAAGCCTGTTTGTTTCAGATATTGGCGCCGGAGAATTTTTTTCATATGTAGGGCACTTGGTTTCACTGGAGCAAGCAATTTCTGTGCTGGGTTTGCTCTCTCCTGATTTTATTGAGATCCAGGGGCATATTTTCTGGCTACCTAACGCTCAGCAATACGACCCGAAAAGGTTTCATTTGCTGGGGCTAGTAGAGAGTAAATCTAATGTATTAGTACAAAGTACATCGCGCAGAGACGTTGAACGATACAGAAATATTTTTTCAATAAATCAGTTTTTTTCAAAGTGGGAAGATGCAGCGGACCGACCCGTATTTAAAGTAGGTCTGTCAAAAGAGGATTATCATCTTTGTCATTTATTTGCCGAGCAGATAACTAGATATTGGAAGCGCGCGTTAGCAGAGGCTTTCCCGGATAAGGTGTTTCAGTTTGAAATTGCTGACGACCTTCTGGATGAATATGGGGTTTGTCTGACATTTTGGCAGGAGTGTGTCAGTAATTCAGTGTAACTGCCCACTCGTTAAAGGTGAGCGCTCAGGCGGTCACCGAACTCGATAATGAAACGACGCATTTCCAGCCGCCAGTTCTGGATCGGCATACTCCATTTTTTTGCCTTCCACAGAGGTAAACTCTGGAAATGCTGACCCGCTCCCTGTTGATTCGCACAGAATGCTGTTAGCAATGTCCGTTCCTCGCTCTGAGCAGACATGTCTGCCCCCTGATCGACTCTTTCGTGCCAGGAGCGGACATTGATAACATTGAGTTATGTTAGCTGATGGGGAGCAGGTCACAGGATTTCCGGTCAGGGTCAGATGCAACCTCGGAGCAAATAGGTTGCAAAAAACCAGCACGAGACCGGCGTTGAGAATAAGTGATGATTAAGAAAACTCTATTTTGCAATCTGATAGCGGGATTGAGCGGCCATCGGAAATAACCAATTGATCACCTTTGATTTGGGCGAGTAATAGACCAAGGCCAATGGCCCCTGCCTCAATATCTTTTCTCCAACCGTCAAGATCACCATGATAGGAAATCGCGTGAAAAATAGGCCCCGAGGGCGGGGTGACTTTGCACCCGCGATCATTTACCCCTCCACGAACAGCATTCGGAGGCTCAGAAAAGCACGTAATATTATTAAATTGTTTTCGGGGGTTGTTTTTCCCATCGTCCGAAAAATAAACAACTTGCTGCCCATCCACAATCGTAACACCAGGTATATTTCTGGCGTTCGACTGCTCGATTTTTCCACCCAGAATTTTTTCTAACATTTCTCGATCATTACTCATTTCACACCTCACTTTGTGACCGGGGTAAGTACAAACTTAAAGTTTGTGACGCCCGCATCGGTAAACACCTTCGAATAGTAACTAGCTAATTCTGGGCTGTTTGTATGATAGATAGCACCGCCATCGAAACCAGTGGAGTATTTTTTCGCCTGAACTACCATTTTGTCTATTCAGTTACTGACCATGGTTTTGAGCCAGCCGGGCTTTCTTGGTTCTGAATAGAACTAGCCCCGTCATCGACAAATTTGGCTTCAATAGCTGTGGGCTTCCCGCCGATCACTGCCACTTCATTTGACTTGCCCCCGGTTGATTATCACCTGCCAGTGTTAGTCCGGCATCTGATATATACTGGCTTAAAGAACCGCTTTTCGCTCGGAGCAGACATGGCTGTGCCTTTGTTTGCCGCTTCGTGCCAGAAACGAGACTCAGATCTGCTCACGAATGCGTGAACAATGTGTGATTAACGCAGCCCTGGCCGATTAAAGTGGTACGCACAGCCTCAATAAGCGGGGTATGAGGTTCGTGGCCTAAGAAAGCGATCAGTTTTGCATTGTCCATCTGTATTGCCTGTTCCCATAAATAGCGCATCTCCAGCATTTCATACAGTGTGGTGTTGAAAGGTGCCATCGCCGTGATGAGCCACCAGGGAAATGATTTTACCTTTGCGTTAACACCAGCAAGCTGTGCGACACGCTGTATGGCTCCGGTCATCGCCGTACCATCGGCGTCCCAGTGTCCCCGCATATGAAAGCAGGCAAAAGGGTCGAGTTGATCCCGACGTGCCAACAGCGCAGCCAGAGTGTCGGCGACATCCGGCAAGTAGGCCCACTGATGGCCTGTCCCGGCTTTGCCTGGGTTTTTAATTATCCGCGGGAGGTGCCCCGGTTTGATCAATCCCTGCGAAAACCAGTTGTTGCCTGCGTCAGGGCCAAAGAAGTCACCGGCCCGCAGAATCAGCACCTTTCCGCCACGCTGCGCGTAAGCGAACAAAGCCTTCTCCATTTGCACCCGTATTGCCCCTTTTCTGGTGACAGGATTTTGGAGAGAGTCTTCGCGCAGGAGTGGAAAGGCGTCCGGGCCGTAGTTATAAACGGTGCCCGGGAGAACGATTAATGCACCATTTCGCTCTGCGGCATTGATTGTGTTCTGTAGCATGGGCAAAACCAGTTGTTCCCAGTTTCGATAACCTGGTGGATTAACAGCATGAACAATCACATCACACTCTGACGCGGCACTCGCAACCTGCTCAGCATTCAGCGTATCACCCTTTATCCACGTCATACTCTCGTGATCTTCATTCTGCGGGGCATTGCGGCGCAACGCATGAACGTCCCATTTTTCGCGGATGAGTTTACGGGCGATTTCACCACCGATTCCGCCTGTGGCGCCCAGTATGAGTACCTTGTTATTGCTGTTCATTGTCTTACCTCTTCCGGATATCTGTTGACATCGTAGTGCCTGTGCAAGCTAAATGTAATTGCATGGCATCAGATAGCAGGTATGCATTTTTGTATGAACATAAATATTCCATGGGAATGGTATCGAACCTTCCTGGCAGTGATGAAAGAAGGTTCCCTGTCGGGAGCGGCACGCATGCTTTCCATCACCCAGCCCACAGCGGGGCGTCACGTAGCGGCACTGGAATCCGCCCTTGGTCTGGTTTTGTTTACACGTTCTCAGACTGGCCTGCAGGCCACGGATGCGGCGGTAGCGATTCAGGGACATGCGCAAGCGATGGAAAACACAGCCAGTATGATTGAGCGTTCGGCTGCCAGCTTCAGTGCCCACTCCGCGGGGTTACATGGCGTGGTTCGCGTATCTGCGAGCGAAATTATCGGCACCGAAGTGCTGCCCCCCCTGATTGCACAAATTAAAGAAGATTATCCTCAACTTACCATTGAACTGGTGCTGTCTAACCGAATACAGGATTTATTGAACCGGGAAGCGGATATTGCGGTACGCATGAGCACACCGGTGCAGGAACAACTGATTGCGCGTCGGTTGGGCAGTATTGAAATTGGTCTGCATGCCTCGCCGTCCTATCTGGCACGCCACGCCGCACCGGAAAGTATTGACGAGTTGTTCACCCATACGCTTGTGGGCTTTGATAAAACGACGCCCTTTATTTTACAGGCACTGAAACACTTTCCTCAGTTAAATCGTGAACGCTTTACCGTGCGCACTGACAGTGATGTCGCGCAACTGCACCTTATCCGCGCAGGCGCGGGCATAGGGATGTGTCAGGTTCAACTGGCCGGTTTCCCTGTTCCGTTAGAGAGGTTGATGCCTGATTTCTTTGCGTTTCATCTCGACACCTGGCTGGTGATGCATGAGGACTTGCGGCACAGTAAGGCCTGTAAAACGGTGTTCGATATTCTCGCAGCAGGCTTACAGGCTTATATCAACAACGTAGGGACATGAAGACGGCCACCTCTACGGCAGCAGATGATGGAATATCTGGGCAGGTAGGCAGAAATCGTATGTAAATACCCGCGACCTCAATTTGTCAGAGATGTCATTACTGTGAACCTTTTCAGAGGGCAGAATGTCTGCTCCTCGCGCATTGCTGCCGTTCAGATGGATCTGATCGCTGACCAGATGGCTTACGAATGGGGATGCCGTTCACTGAACAATTCTGCAGGCGCTGAGACAGTGAGTTGGCGCCGAAGAGACTGGTGGTTACGCGCAGGTGACGCGCGACGTTAAGGACTGGCGAAAAAAATGCCGCTGGCGCGGCGTTATAATCATTTCTGGTTGCGCAATTAGCTGGATCGTAAATTTTCGATTGCACTGTCGCTGAGTGTGAGCACCGATTTAACGCTGACGCTTATTCTGTCAATAATGGCCTGCCGGGGGCCAAGCCGCCACGCTTCACTGTTATAAAAAGATTCCTGAGAGGATTCCAGGTGGGAGAGGCTGTCATAAGCTCTGATTAGATAGTAAGCATCATCGTCATGGGCTGAAAGACCGAAAGAAACGATATCCATACCTGCTGAACGATGAAGCGGGGCACTCTCCTCGGTCATGATCCGGTGAAACTCTTTCCCGGTGCCGGGTTTGAGAGTGTATAGCAAAAATTCCACTGCTTTCATTTTCGATATCCTTTCTATATTTTCATCATTGCGAATTATTGCGCTCTGGGGCCGTAAAACCAGACTGGCACGGATTTCGTCCTGAGCATTTCCTGCGTGCCAATGTGGATACTGCGGTTCATGCCGCGTTGATTATCGCCGCTGGCAGCTAATTTAAAAATGTTTAAGCATATGATCCAGAAACGCGCGTACCGCCGGATTGGAACGGCGACTTTCGTGCCAGACAGCCGAAATATTACGCCGCGCTACCGTAAAATCTGCGAGTACGGGAACTAACTTTTTATCCCTGACCAGGGATGACACCATAAAATTCGACGCCATACCTATTCCGGCCCCGGCAGTCATTGCGGCTATGACGGCTTCGCTGGCATCAACAATCACCGTTGACGAAGGCACAATTTCAATCTCCCGCTCACCGACACGGAACGGCCAGCGAAAAAGTTGCCCTGTATTTTGGTAACGCAGATTAATCGTCTGGTGGCTGATTAAGTCATCCGGATGTTGCGGTGGAGCGCAACCGGCTAAATATTCAGGCGAGGCATAGCATCCTATCTGATACGGCGGGAGGCGACGCGCCAGCAGGTTTGAATCCGCGAGATCGCCAATCCGAATGGCAATATCAATATTCTCATCAACGATGTTTACCACCTGGTCGCTTAGCCGTAAATCAATCGTCACTTTTGGGTGAAGCGCGCAAAATTGCGCAAGCACGGGGGCGATCATGTGGATACCCACCGGTAACGATGCCGCAATCCGCAATGTACCTGCCGGTTCCGCGCGCGCGCGTTTTGCTATCTGCTCGATCTCCTCGGCATCACGTAGCAATCGCAACGCCCGCTCATGTAGCTCGCGCCCTTCGGTCGTTAACACGAGCGAGCGTGTCGTTCGGGTGAATAACGTGACGCCGAGATGCTTCTCCAGCCGTTGAATACTTTTGCTGATGGCGGAAGGTGAAACGGAGAGCGAGCGGGCAGCGGCACTGTAACTGCCCAGAGCGCCGGCACGAGCGAATGCGATAAGACCCGTGAGTCTTTCAAAACCGATTTGTTCCTTCATGGCACAATTAAAGCGAAATACAGCTACATTATCAATCCTGAATATTAGCCGTATGCTCTGTTACCTGAGTTGTTTTTAGAGCGAGACGGTAATGACTGAGATGATGAAAGCTGTACAGCTACATGCGTTTGGTGGGCCAGATAACCTGCGTTATGAAGACGTTCCCCGGCCCCGGGTGGGAAACGACGAGATTCTGGTTCATGTGCAAGCGGCCAGCCTTAACCCGCCAGACTGGTATCTGTGTGACGGGTATCGGGCACTTCCGCGTGAATGGTGGCCCGAACCCACTTTTCCGCTTATTTTGGGAACGGACATCTCAGGTGTTGTCGCGGCGGTCGGTAAATATGTTACCGGGTTCAGCATCGGGGATGAGGTCTATTCGATGGTGCGTTTTCCTGAAAAGGTGATGGCGGGCAGTGGCGCTTACGCAGAATATGTCAGTGTTCCTTCGTCGGAACTGGCGCTGAAACCGCAGGGAATCGGGCATGTTCAGGCTGCCGGTGCCCCGATGTCACTGCTCACGGCCTGGCAGTTTCTTATCGAAACCGGGCATGCCGCGCCGAATCCTTTCCAGTCTTTTCCACATAAAGCCGTTCCATTAAAAGGGCGAACCGTGTTGGTCAATGGTGCCGGCGGCGGCGTGGGACACCTTGCTGTTCAGCTTGCCCGCTGGAAAGGTGCGCGGGTCATCGCCGTGGCTTCCTCACACAATGAAGCGCTTTTACGCGAGCTGGGGGCAGACGAGTTTATCGACTACACCAAAACCGCAGCCGAGAACGCAGTAAAAAATGTTGATCTCGTTTTTGATGCGGTGGGTGGCGCAACTATGGCGCGCTTTCTGCGCTGTATCAGACCTGGCGGCGCACTCTTTCTGGTTAATCCTTTAGGCTTTTCCGCACATCATGAGGCCGCGCAAAAAGCGGTGACGGTGTCATCCACGCAAGTGCGCTCCAGCGGTGCGCAATTAGCGCAAGCAGGCCGTCTTCTGGAAGAAGGTGTGGTTCGGGTGGTGATTGATAGCACCTATCCGCTCGCAATGGCATCTGCTGCCCACCAGCGCGCAGCAATGGGAAGGATTCAGGGCAAAATTGTGCTGACAAACTTTTGATAATCACGATCCCCGATCGGCCAGCCATGGCGATCGGGAATAGCAGATAAAAGGCGACGATATGCTCATCATTTGTGGCTATGTGAAGATCAACCCCTCTGATTTATCGCTTTTTATGGCCGATATGAAAGTGCTTGCTCAAACCGTGCGAAAACGTGCAGGAAACCTCTCGTATGACGTGGCCGTAGAGGATCATCTTGCAGGAAGCGTGCTCATATCGGAACGCTGGAAAGATCAGGATGCGCTGACCGCGCATCTGGCCGCTCCCCACACCCGGGCATTTATCACCCGATGGCAGCAACGAATGACCGCCGAAATCCTGAAATATGATGCCCTTAACGAAAGAGGGCTACTGGATAGGGAATGACAATGTAAGGGCGAGGATATTTGACGAGCGGTTGTTCCAAAACGTTGCCGTTTTTTTGTGCGGGCAGGTTTCTCGCGGGCTCGTCATCTGTCCAGCTGGCTGCGCCAGTTGTCGACCCCCGGTCGGGGCTTCTCATCCCCCCTGCGGGAGTGCGCTATGCGAAAAAAAAGCCCGCATCTGCATGCGAGCTCTTCTTTGAATGATGGCGGTGAGGGGGGGATTCGAACCCCCGATACGTTGCCGTATACACACTTTCCAGGCGTGCTCCTTCAGCCACTCGGACACCTTACCACATTGTCTTCCCGGTGTTACCGGGACGGGCGCTAATGTAGGGAAAACCCGGAACGCCGTCAATCCTCTTTTTCAATAAATTAGCGCGTTTAGACAAACTTTAAACAACCTGCTTCTTAAACGTTCTGAAATCGCTTTTTTTCTCGGCACGGCACTTTCTCCGCGAGGTATGAGAGAAATTTGTTATGCTGAGCGGCCTTCGCGAAAAAGCATAATTGTTCCGGAAAATAACCGGATACATCACATCAGGTTCTGGAGTTGATATGGAAATTATCTTTTATCACCCCTCATTCAATAACAATGACTGGATCCGCGCATTGCGGCAGGCGCTGCCGCAGGCAAATATCCGTGCGTGGACGCCGGGCGATAATGCCCACGCCGATTATGCGCTGGTCTGGCATCCACCGGTTGCGATGCTCAAAGGCCGACAATTAAAAGGCGTGTTTGCACTGGGGGCGGGAGTTGACTCGATTCTTAGCCAGTTGCAGGCTCATCCTGAGATGCTTCCCGAGTCTATTCCGCTGTTTCGCCTGGAGGATACCGGCATGGGGCTGCAAATGCAGGAGTATGCCGTGAGTCAGGTGCTGCACTGGTTCAGGCGCTTTGATGATTACCAGGCGCTAAAACTGCGGGCGAAATGGCAACCGCTGGATGAATACGAACGTGAAGACTTCACCATTGGCATCCTCGGCGCGGGTGTGCTCGGCACGAAAGTGGCCGAAAGTCTGCTCCAGTGGGGGTTCCCGCTGCGTAGCTGGAGTCGCAGCCGTAAAAACATGCCCGGCGTGACCAGCTTTGCGGGTGGCGAGGAGTTGCCCGACTTTCTTCATGGCACACGAGTGTTGATCAATCTGCTGCCCAATACCCCGGAAACGGCTGGCATTATTAACTCTGCGTTGCTCAATCAGCTCGCTGACAACAGCTATGTGATAAATCTTGCGCGCGGTGTGCATGTTGTCGAGCGTGATTTGCTTGCTGCTCTGGAGAGCGGCAAGCTGAAAGGCGCCATGCTTGATGTCTTTAGCCAGGAGCCGCTCCCATCTGATAATCCGTTGTGGGCGCATCCACGTGTGGCGATGACACCACATATGGCGGCGACGACACGCCGCAGTGAAGCCGTGGCTTTTATCGCGCAGGCTATTCAGGCTATTGAGCGAGGTGAAGCGGTGAGCGGGCGGGTAGACAGAGCGCGTGGTTATTGACAGACGCCCGGCATCGCCGGGTTTTGTCATTAAACTCGCGAACGATAACTGCTATCCTTTGCAGAAATAACTACAGGAGTGAGTCATGTATCCCGTTGACCTGCATATGCATACCGTCGCCAGCACCCACGCTTACAGTACGCTTCACGATTATATTGCCGAGGCAAAACGCAAAGGGATTAAGCTCTTTGCCATTACCGACCACGGGCCGGATATGGCGGATGCGCCGCACTACTGGCACTTTGTGAATATGCGCATCTGGCCGCGGCTGGTCGATGGCGTGGGTATTTTGCGCGGTATCGAAGCCAATATTAAAAACACCGAGGGTGAAATCGACTGCACCGGACCGATGTTGACATCGCTGGATCTGATCATTGCAGGTTTCCATGAGCCAGTGTTTCCGCCGCAGGATAAAGCCACCCATACTCAGGCCATGATTGCGACTATCGCCAGCGGCAATGTCCATATTATTAGCCATCCCGGTAACCCGAAATTTGACATTGATATTCCGGCCGTTGCCGCTGCCGCCGCGAAATATGGCGTTGCGCTTGAAATTAACAATTCATCGTTTATCCATTCGCGCAAAGGCAGCGAGGCGAATTGCCGCGCCGTGGCTGCCGCCGTGCGTGATGCCGGCGGCTGGGTGGCGCTGGGATCGGATTCTCACACCGCGTTTACGCTGGGCGATTTCAGTGAGTGCCGTAAGGTGCTGGATGACGTCGGTTTCCCGGAAGATCGTATTTTGAATGTCTCGCCGCGTCGTCTGCTGGATTTCCTCGAATCCCGCGGCATGGCACCAATTCCCGAATTTGCAGAACTTTAATACTGACTGGAACAACTGAATGAACGAATTTTCAATTCTCTGCCGTGTACTGGGCTCGCTGTTTTACCGCCAGCCGCAAGATCCTCTGCTGGTACCGCTCTATACCATGATCCGGGAGGGGAAACTGGCGGAAAGCTGGCCGCTGGAGCAGGATGAGCTGCTTGAACGGTTGCAGAAAAACAGCGATGCGCAGGCACTGGCGGCCGATTACAACGCGCTGTTTGTTGGGGAAGAGTGCCGCGTCTCGCCTTATCGCAGTGCCTGGGTGGAAGGTGCTACGGAAGCGGAAGTGCGTTCATTTTTGTCCAGCCGCGGCATGCCGTTAACCGATGCGCCAGCCGATCACATCGGCACGTTGCTGCTGGCGGCATCATGGCTGGAAGATCAGGCCGCAGAAGACGAAAGCGAAGCGCAGGAGACCTTATTCGCCGATTATATCCTGCCCTGGTGCGGCACCTTCTTTGGCAAAGTTGAAGCCCATGCGACAACGCCGTTCTGGCGCACCATGGCGCCACTGACACGCGATGCAATTGCCGCGATGTGGGATGAGTTGCAGGAAGAGCTAGAAGATTAATTGTGATTTTAATCACAATTAAAATGCAACTGAGATAGTTGGTTTTCAAATAGTGTGCACATTGTCGCATATCCGGGGCGTGCATTTGCTATGATGCGCGCCATGAACATTCTCCTTTCTATCGCAATTACGACAGGCATTCTCTCCGGTATCTGGGGCTGGGTGGCTGTCGCTTTCGGTTTATTAAGCTGGGCCGGTTTTCTCGGCTGCACCGCCTATTTCGCGTGTCCGCAGGGCGGTGTGAAAGGGCTGCTTATTTCCGCCTGTACGGTGATGAGTGGCGTTGCCTGGGCGCAGGTCATGATTCATGGCGCAGCCCTGGCTCCGCATCTGGAGATCGTTGGCTATCTGATGACCGGTGTGGTGGCGTTTTTGATGTGTCTGCAGGCCCGGAACGTGCTGCTTTCTTTTGTACCGGGGACATTCATTGGCGCCTGCGCGACGTTTGCCGGGCAGGGCGACTGGCGGCTGGTTATCCCGTCGCTGGCGGTGGGGTTAGTGTTTGGCTATGCCATGAAAAACAGCGGGCTGTGGCTGGCTTCCCGCCGCGCGCAGCCGCTGCTCAAAGAGCAAGAAAAAGCGTGACCGCAAGTCACGCCTTTCTTTTTTCAGGACTCCGGCGGCACCGCCATTTCGCGGTATTTAGCCAGCACAGGATTATGGCGATCGGCGCCTTGTTGCAAATCCCACAGTCCCCGATCAATCCCGTCATTGATCAGCAAAATCACCCCCGTTTCAATCGCTGACATCAGGCAGAGCATGACCGGTTCGTTGGCGGTATAGCCAACTTCTCCTTCCAGCAACCGCTGGTAGTCGATAAAGCGAAATACCCCAGCCTGTACTTCATAGGAGAGGATGGTTTTGCTGGTGTTGACCGACGAGAGAATTTCCCCGGTCGTGACATTAATCACCCGCAAATTCACCGCAATTTGATCCAACTGATATTGTGTGTCTCCGCCGATGCCGAAATAACGCGCACCAATGCCGCCGGATTTTACATTGCTCTCGTAGCCAATAATGGACCCTTCAATCATGATATTCGCGGCAGTCAGCGAGGGAAGAGGAACGCGATTGTTGATGGCAACAGTCCCGTTTTCTTGCGCGGCGCGAATGATTTTTCGTTCATTTAGCAGATTCTGCAAACCCTGGCGTTCCAGCGGGACAAACCAGCGCGAATCTTTCAGCGCCGTCACCAGCATTGCGGTCGCGCTTTGCGGGACGGCGGTAGAAAAGTTACTTGCCGGGTAGGGTTTAAATTGCCCGGTTTCATCCTGGATGTTATACACCGAGACGAAAATTTTCCCGCTTGGCATCGGCAGATGCGTCAGGTCCTGGTAACTTTGCGCCCGCGGCAACAGCGT
The DNA here is from genome assembly GCF_027109175.1 of Kosakonia sp. SOY2. NCBI lineage: Bacteria > Pseudomonadati > Pseudomonadota > Gammaproteobacteria > Enterobacterales > Enterobacteriaceae > Kosakonia > Kosakonia sp. SOY2. The sequence continues at coordinate 1,750,372 of NZ_JAPVXH010000001.1, read as the reverse complement.
CGGCTTAGCGGCTTGTTTTGGCGGCGCAGTGAGGCAACCGCTTAATAAACACACGGCGAATAAAATAAATAGACGCGACATAGTTGTTGTCCTGTTAGACAGTGGCTTAAAAGTCCGTTGAACCGCTTTGCAATCCCGACACCTGAATCGTAGATGTCTTGCCGGTTTTTCTGTCGGTGACGTTTAATTGCAGTTGTCCGTCTTTGTTGGAAATATCCACGATAAAATCGCTGGTCACCATTCGCCCGGGTTTACCGGTATTAATATTGGTAAGTAATCCGCCCAATATTTGTGATTGTATTGCCTGGGTGAAATTATCCAGCGCGGAAGTGGTTTCCACGCCGTAATCCTTATAGCTGGGATCGGTATAAGAATTTTGTGCCTGGGCGCTATTTAATAAAAATGCACCGTTATTAGGATTACCGCCGAAATTAGGATTACGAAACTGGAATGTCATGGTTCCCGCCCAGCATGCAGGCGCGACAAGCAACAGCGCAAGCAGGGTATATATGCTTCGCATAATAGCCTCCGGAGATTTAACGTATTTTAGAATTCATCACTCGCCATATCGCCAACGCTCAGCAGCGCCTGGTTTATTTGCAGGTGATCGATCGCTTGCTGGGTTTGCGCCAACGCGATTTCGACATTTTTCTCAAAGTCGCGGTGCGTCGGGAAAAGAAACGTCTGGTATACGACACTCTGATTGACGATTATCGTTATCCAGCTTCCCCAACGGGCGCTAGGTCGTTCATTGATAGTTAAATTCCCTTTCCAGTTACTTTCCCATTTATCACTAAATGCACGATAAAAATCGTGTCCGACAGACGATACAGTGTGATCGGCTAACAGCCCGGGAACTTCGACTTCAACAGCCGATACGTTTACGCAGGCGATCAGCAAAGTGGCAGTTGCCAGACGATACCCATAGCGTTTCATAGCATTAACGCCTGAGATTATCGTTAGCCCAGGAGACGGCTTGCGTGCGGTTTTTTACCGCTATCTTCCTGAAAAGATTATAAAGATGCGTTTTAACTGTGTTTTCACTAATGAACAGTGAACGGGCTATTTCAATATTTGATGCGCCGATACGCAGCTTATTAAGGATCTCTTTTTCCCGGTGGGTGAGCAGTGCAGATTCAGTGCTGTAGTAACGATAATTCCCGGCATGAGTGATGAGATAACTCGCCAGTTTTTGCGAGAAATAGCACTCACCACGTTGTACGCCTTGTAAGCCATCGACCAGCTGACTTCTGTCCTCGGAAATGTAAAAGACGCCCGTAATATTCGGCCAGTTTTCTACATCCTGGAATGGGTAATCAAGAGGGGTATTCATCAGCAATAGCTTAATATCACCATTTCGTTGTGACAGGATATTCTGCCATTGCTGAATCAGTTTTTTATCCGCATCCATCATGTCGAATAAGACGATGCTCAATGCGGGAATATCATCGAGAGGCCGTTGAATATTATGGAGCTTTCCGGGCAAAGAGAGCGCAAATTTTAAATGCTGGAGAAGCGCCGTTGCCTGTAATGAAGGTTTGGTTATTAATAATAAGACTGAAATAGCTGAACTATGGACTTCACTAAACATGATGAAACCCCGCGTATTTGTTTTTTGTTCATCAACTTCAACCCCCCGGTTATTCACCGGGGAAACCAGATGTACTGTCGGATGCGCTATGCTGTGTTCAGGAATAAGTGATCAGCCCGTGCAAGGGAGAAATAATACAAAGTAATGAGTGCTGCGAATTCAATCTAACGCTTGCAAACCTTAAAGCAAGTGTGAATCATGTAACAGAATGTAAAATTAAATATTGAAATGTTATTTTGATGTTCGGGCAAGTAGATATGCAAAGGCAAAAGCAGGGAGGGTTACAAAAAAATATGGTGCGAGAATTTATATTAAGAACAATGACCTGACTTTTGTTGGCTTCAGGTTCGCCTTATTTTAACGTTTTGCTCTGGCCACGTATCCTGGGCATTGACGCTTATAACGCCGGGGTAATTATTTAAGAAAAATCATCTGATGCCGCCTCTGCTGCAAACGGGGGATAATTATACTTCATGCTTTAGAATGACAAGACTAATGAAAATCCAACTTGCTGGTGAGATATTTTCTTTTTATCCACGGCATACTCAGTTTTGCAACCAGGTATTAACAAATAAGTTTGGCGGTGACAGCATGAAGAACAAAATAGCCTTTATGATGTTAACCCTGCTGGGAATTCCGTGCCTTGTAACAGCAGCCGGATATGACCTGGCAAACCCGGAATATAATCTGGCGATTAATGAGTTAAGCCAGGCGCCTTATAATCAATCAGCCAATATTGATCAACATGGTGCGAGTAATAATGCGCATATTGATCAACGAGGTTCGAAATTATTAGGTGTTATTTCGCAAAATGGCGGAAACAATTCAGCGCAAATTAATCAGTCCGGAAGTTATAACCTTGCTTATATCGATCAGGCCGGGAGTGCCAACGATGCGAGTATTACGCAGGGGGCTTATGGTAATAGCGCGGTTATTATTCAGAAAGGCTCGGGCAACCGGGCAAATATCACGCAGTACGGTACGCAAAAAACGGCAGTAGTGGTGCAACGACAGTCGCAAATGGCTATTCGCGTTATTCAACGTTGAAAGTCTTGCGGCTTTAATCTCAATCCAACGGGGGTTTACCATGAAACTTTTCCAAGTGGCAGCATTCGCAGCGATCGTTGTTTCAGCAGGCGCATTTGCAGGTAGTGTCCCGCAGTATGGCAATGGCGGCGGTCATGGCGGTGGCAGCAATGGTCCAAATTCTGAACTGAGCATTTATCAATATGGCAGCGCCAACGCCGCCCTTGCTCTGCAAAGCGATGCACGTGAATCTGACCTGACTATCCATCAGTATGGTTCCGCCAACGCCGCCGATGTGGGTCAGGGTTCTGATGCCAGCTCTATCGATTTGGTTCAGAACGGGGCGCAAAACAATGCCACTATCGATCAGTGGAATGGCCGCAACTCTGATATTTCTGTGAGCCAGTATGGTGTGGGTAACGGCGCGCTGGTTAACCAGACTGCATCGGGCTCGAGTGTCACTGTTCAGCAAACCGGTTACGGTAACCACGCTACCGCGAATCAGTACTGATCCCCCGGGCAGGAATAAACAGGGCTGCGGCCCTGTTTTTTTTTGGAGGCGCTATGCATACCTTATTATTGCTGGCGGCGTTATCCAGCCAGATCACGTTCAATACCACCCGCGAGGGCGACAATTACACCATTACTCCGCTGGTGCAGGTTACGCAGGATTGTGTTTGCCAGGTGCAGATTATTACCGAGCGCGAAGGTGCTGCGGGGGTGAGCCAAAGCCGGCAACGAAACACAATGACTCTCCCGGCGAATCAAATAACCGCAATTTCACGCATTCATTTGAATATTTCCGCGCACGATAACGTCAAAATTCTCGTCACGGTATCTGATGGTCAGTCGCTCCATCTCTCCCGGCAGTGGCCCGCCGAATAATAATTTACTTAATCCAGGATACGGCGAACATATTCCTCATCTGAATGCTAATTTTAATTAAGGAACGCGTTAACGGTGCCGATATTTAACTTACCAATAGCCGAAGCTCAACCGTCAGGGATGAGTGATTTACGAGGTGTTTATGCGTCTGTTTCAAGCGTTCGTGTTCCCTGTTGCCTGCTTTTTTATGATGTCATCCGCCTATGCCGGAACCCAGCAGGCAGGAGGGGCGATCCATTTTCGTGGTGCCATCGTTGAAGGCGGCTGCGAAACTCGCACTCAGAACCAAAATCTGCAGCTTTCGTGTTTGCAAAACAATCAAATGCAGACCCAGCAAATCCATGTCAACGAGGTAACCGGGCAATCACTCTCTTCGCAGGTTGCGCAAGTCCAGATGCGCTATCTCGATGCGCAGCAATCCCGCGCCGAGGTTACCATCACCTATAACTGATGATTTTGAATATGTTGCCCTTGCTATTTCCGGATACACTTAACGGTGTTAACGGGTTACTGGCGGATAGGGGGCAAAAATGCAACCACGTATGCAGGTGCTTCAGGGGGATATCACCACGCTTGAAGTGGATGTGATTGTGAATGCAGCAAACTCATCATTGCTTGGCGGCGGCGGTGTGGATGGCGCGATTCATCGTGCCGCCGGGCCTGCTTTGCTCGATGCGTGCCGGCAGGTACGTCAGCAGCAGGGCGAGTGTCCACCAGGCCATGCGGTGATCACGGCGGCAGGAAATTTAAAGGCGAAAGCGGTGATCCATACCGTTGGGCCGGTCTGGCGTGGCGGAGAAGAGAATGAAGCGCGCTTACTGGAGGATGCATACCGCAATAGCCTTCAACTGGCGGAAGCCAATAGTTACACGAGCATTGCTTTTCCCGCTATCAGTACCGGCGTGTATGGTTACCCAAAAGCCGCGGCGGCCGAAATCGCCGTTAATACCGTCGCTGCGCACCTTATACGCCGGCCTCAACTCCAGCGGGTGATCTTTGTTTGTTTCGATGACGAAATGACGCAGCTTTACCAGCGCTTACTGACTCAGCACATCCAATAAGGCGCGGCTGCTCTGCGGGCAGGGCAGCCGGAAACCTTATCTGGCGTGAGCATGACGCTTCGCGTCGTTTTGCTGCGGCTTGCCGGAAAAAAGGAAGCGTAGCAGCGGAATGCGCAGATGGATTTCATACAGCAGCACCGCAATGCCAATGACGAAGACCAGCCCGGCAAGAAAACCAAGGAGATTGGACTGGATATGCGGTGTGATCCACGCGCCAAATAGCAACGTCAGCGGATGGTGTACCAGATAGATAAACAGGGATGCGTTCACGAAATAACTTACACGCGCTGACTGGAAGTTCAGCAATTTATGGCCCAATGAAAAGACGACATTGACCATCCACAGCCCCAGCAGCATGGTGATAACCGCCTCGGTTTCGTACATCCAGCCATCACCACTGCCATAGCGCTGGTTAAGCAAATAAGCACCAAAGGCCAGCGCTGAGCCGAGCATGCACCATGGCGAAGGCGTGGTGAAAAGTGATTTCAGGCGCGAGTTAATGAATGCCAGCGCACCAAGAATGAAGAACGGAATGTAGAACAACGTCTGCATGACCGCAAAATTAAACAGCGCGTCACGTAATATATCCGGATAGATCATCAACACAATTCGACGCAACGCAGCCCATGCGATACCTAACAGCAGGAACCAAAGCGACAGTTTCGCCAACGAAATATTGCCAGCCAGCCGGTTAGCGCTATTTTTTAGTTTTTTAAACAGCACCATGCTGATCGTTGTTAATACCACAAGGACTAATAAAAACCATAAATGGGAGATGAGTTCCCATGACAGCGTGTTGAATTTGTCATAAGTCGATAGGGTGTGCCATTCGGCTGTTTTATCTTTCACATATTGCAACATAATAAATTGCGGCAGCGTCAGCAGCGGGATCGCGGTGAGCATTGGAATGCCGACGCGCTCAACGCGCAACTTCCACCAGCGCTTAAGCGGATAACGCAAATACAACATGTATGAAAAATAACCGGAAATGACAAAGAACACCTGCATACGGAACGCATGTATGGCGTCATTGAACAGCGTTAGCCACCATGAAGGATAGGCGCTGTTCACGTGCCACATATGGCTGGAGTAGATCAGCGAAATATGAAACGGGATCCCAAGCAGCATCAACCACGCGCGTATGGAATCAAGGAAATATTCTCGTTGTGCGGGGGTTTTGGTCATATCACTCCGTACATTCTCAGACTTTTCGTCTTATCCATAAGACAAATAATGATTACATTCGCAACCAACCCTACACTATGACCGATAACCTGTCTCCAGGATAAGCCTGCAAAACGATAAAGGGTTAGTTTCATTTGCTTATTCAATGAGCCTGCATGGAGAACAATGCGGGGATTCAGTTGTCGGATAGCCTGAGTTTCCATTAAAATGGATCGGATCGATTTAAGCACACAAAGGGGGAAGTGCTTAGTTATTATGAAACCTAAATTACGAATGATGAAAATGCGTTGGGTAGGTGCTGCTGTTCTGTTGTCACTTTATACGTCATCAGGCTGGGCCTTTTCTATTGATGATGTCGCAAAACAGGCACAATCACTGGCCGGTAAAGGCTACGAAGCACCCAAGACCAATTTGCCCTCTGTGTTCCGTGAGATGAAATACGCGGACTATCAGCAGATCCAGTTTAACCATGACAAAGCCTACTGGAACGCGATCAACACCCCATTTAAGCTTGAGTTTTATCACCAGGGTATGTACTTCGACACGCCAGTGACCATCAACGAAGTGACTACCACTGCCGTACGTAAAATCAAATACAGCCCGGATTACTTCAATTTCGGCAACGTCCAGCACGATAAAGACACGGTCAAAGACCTCGGTTTCGCCGGTTTCAAAGTTCTGTACCCCATCAATAATAAAGATAAAAACGATGAAATCGTCAGCATGCTGGGCGCAAGCTACTTCCGCGTGATTGGTGCGGGGCAGGTGTATGGCCTTTCCGCTCGCGGTCTCGCCATTGACACCGCACTGCCATCTGGCGAAGAGTTCCCGCGTTTTCGTGAGTTCTGGATTGAGCGTCCAAAACCAACTGACAAACGCCTGACCATTTACGCGCTGCTGGACTCACCGCGTGCAACAGGCGCATACCGTTTTGTGATTATTCCAGGCCGCGACACCGTAGTGGATGTGCAGTCCAAAGTTTACCTGCGCGACAAAGTGGGCAAACTCGGTGTTGCGCCGCTGACCAGTATGTTCCTGTTTGGGCCGACGCAACCCTCTCCTGCGACCAACTATCGCCCGGAATTGCACGATTCTAACGGGTTATCGATGCTGGCAGGCAACGGCGAGTGGATTTGGCGTCCACTGAATAACCCGAAACATCTTGCTGTGAGCAGCTATGCGATGGAAAACCCGCAGGGCTTTGGTCTGCTGCAGCGTGGTCGTCAGTTCTCCCGTTTTGAAGATATCGATGACCGCTACGATCTGCGCCCGAGCGCGTGGGTAACGCCGAAAGGCGAGTGGGGCAAAGGCAAAGTCGAACTGGTTGAAATCCCGACCAACGATGAAACTAACGATAACATCGTCGCTTACTGGACCCCGGATCAACTGCCGGATCCGGGTAAAGAGATGAACTTCAAATACACCATCACCTTTAGCCGTGACGAAGACAAGCTGCATGCGCCAGACAATGCGTGGGTATTGCAGACGCGTCGCTCCACAGGGGATGTGAAACAGTCAAATCTTATCCGTCAACCTGACGGAACTATCGCGTTTGTAGTGGATTTCACCGGCCAGGATATGAAAAAGCTGCCGAAGGATACCCCAGTAACCGCGCAAGCCAGCATTGGCGATAACGGTGAGATTGTGGAAAACACCGTTCGCTATAATCCGGTTACGCAAGGTTGGCGTTTGATGTTGCGCGTGAAAGTCAAAGATCCGAAGAAAACCACGGATATGCGCGCGGCGCTGGTCAACGCCGACCAGAACCTGAGTGAAACCTGGAGCTATCAGCTACCTGCCAATGAATAAGACAACTGAGTATATCGACATGCTGCCGCTTTCCGCATCGGAAAAAGCGGCGCTGCCGACAGAGAGCATTCGCAGCGTGCATGAGGCGCTGGATAAAGAGCATACGAGCTGGACGCGTGAAGATGATACGCCGCTGGGTTCTGTGAAAGCACGTCTGGAACATAGCTGGCCGGATTCGCTCGCTGAAGGGCAATTGATCAAAGACGATGAAGGGCGTGCACAGCTTCAGGCGATGCCGAAAGCCAAGCGCTCTTCGATGTTCCCCGATCCGTGGCGCACGAACCCGATTGGCCGTTTTTGGGATCGTCTGCGCGGGCGCGAAGTTGCGCCCCGTTACCTTGCGCGTTTGACCAAAGAGGAGCAAGCACACGAGCAGAAATGGCGTACCGTCGGTTCTATCCGCCGCTACATCCTGCTGGTGCTGACGCTGGCGCAAACCGTCGTCGCCACCTGGTATATGAAAACCATTCTGCCTTATCAGGGCTGGGCGCTTATCAACCCAACGGATATGGCGGGCCAGGATCTGTGGGTTTCCTTTATGCAGCTCCTGCCGTATGTGCTGCAAACCGGTATCTTGATCCTGTTCGCGGTGCTGTTCTGCTGGGTTTCCGCCGGGTTCTGGACTGCGTTGATGGGCTTCCTGCAACTGTTGATTGGCCGCGATAAATACAGCATTTCGGCCTCGACGGTGGGCGATGAACCGCTAAACCCGGAACATCGCACGGCGCTGATTATGCCTATCTGTAACGAAGACGTGGATCGCGTGTTCGCGGGCTTGCGCGCAACCTGGGAATCTGTGAAAGCCACTGGCAACGCGGCGCACTTCGACGTCTATATTCTGAGCGACAGCTACAACCCGGATATCTGCGTAGCCGAGCAGAAAGCCTGGATGGAATTGATTGCGGAAGTGCAGGGCGAAGGGCAGATTTTCTACCGTCGCCGCCGCCGTCGCGTAAAACGCAAAAGCGGTAATATCGATGACTTCTGCCGCCGCTGGGGCAGCCAGTACAGCTACATGGTGGTGCTGGATGCGGACTCCGTGATGAGCGGCGAGTGTCTGACCGGGCTGGTACGCCTGATGGAAGCGAACCCGAACGCCGGGATCATCCAGTCGTCTCCGAAAGCGTCCGGGATGGATACGCTCTATGCGCGTTGTCAGCAGTTTGCGACCCGCGTTTACGGGCCGTTGTTCACTGCGGGCTTGCACTTCTGGCAGTTGGGTGAATCCCACTACTGGGGGCATAACGCGATTATCCGCGTGAAACCGTTTATTGAGCACTGCGCGCTGGCGCCGCTGCCGGGTGAAGGTTCGTTTGCCGGTTCGATTCTGTCCCACGACTTTGTCGAAGCCGCGCTGATGCGCCGTGCCGGTTGGGGGGTGTGGATTGCTTACGATCTGCCTGGCTCATATGAAGAGCTGCCGCCGAACCTGCTCGATGAGCTGAAGCGCGACCGCCGCTGGTGTCACGGCAACCTGATGAACTTCCGCCTGTTCCTGGTAAAAGGTATGCACCCGGTTCACCGCGCAGTGTTCCTCACCGGTGTGATGTCCTATCTCTCCGCGCCGCTGTGGTTTATGTTCCTTGCGCTTTCCACGGCCTTGCAGGTGGTGCATGCGCTGACGGAGCCGCAATACTTCCTGCAGCCGCGCCAGCTGTTCCCGGTGTGGCCGCAGTGGCGTCCGGAGCTGGCTATTGCGCTTTTCGCTTCGACAATGGTCCTGCTGTTCTTGCCGAAGCTACTGAGTATCATCCTGGTGTGGTGCAAGGGGCCGAAAGAGTACGGTGGTTTCATTCGCGTAACGATTTCCCTGCTGCTGGAAGTGCTGTTCTCGGTGCTGCTTGCGCCGGTGCGTATGCTGTTCCACACCGTGTTTGTGGTCAGCGCGTTCCTTGGCTGGGAAGTGGTATGGAACTCGCCGCAGCGTGACGATGACTCCACGCCGTGGGGTGAAGCCTTTATGCGCCACGGTTCTCAGCTGCTGCTGGGGCTGGTATGGGCAGTAGGGATGGCATGGCTTGATCTCCGCTTCCTGTTCTGGCTGGCACCGATTGTCTTCTCGCTGATCCTGTCGCCGTTCGTGTCGGTTATCTCCAGCCGGTCTACCGTCGGACTGCGTACCAAACGCTGGAAACTGTTCCTCATCCCGGAAGAGTATTCTCCGCCGCAGGTGCTGGTGAACACGGATAAATATCTGGAGCTGAACCGCTCGCGCAGCCTGGATGATGGCTTTATGCATGCGGTGTTTAACCCGTCATTCAACGCGCTGGCAACGGCGATGGCAACGGCTCGCCACCGCGCAAGCCACGTGCTGGAAATTGCCCGCGATCGCCATGTTGAGCAGGCGCTGAATGAAACACCAGAGAAGCTGAACCGTGACCGTCGCCTGGTGTTGCTGAGCGACCCGGTCACACTAGCGCGTATGCACTATCGCTTGTGGGCGGCACCGGAGAAATATCTGTCATGGGCGAGCTACTATGAAACGCTGAAGCTTAACCCGCTGGCGTTGAAGGCAAAGTAAGCCGACATTAAGGAAAATACCGGCCTGAGAGCCGGTATTTTTTTATCTGTATCAGATAAGAAGAGGTTGTCTGTGAGAGTAATTTTGGTAGTCGTCATGGCGTATCTGCTAAGCGGTTGCGGCAGCATCGTCAGCCGGACAATTCCTGGCCAGGGACACGGTAATCAGTATTATCCCGGCGTTAAGTGGGATGTCCGCGACTCCGCGTGGCGCTACATTACCGTACTTGATTTACCTTTCTCACTGGTGTTTGACACACTTTTGTTACCGCTGGATGCTCATCACGGCCCTTACGAGTAATCAGCGCTCATCCCACTCGTCAGCGGCTGTCTGTCCCTCTTCGGTATCCAGCGGCGGTTCCAGCTGGAATTCACCCTCGTCCCATTCATGCAGCGTATTTTCTTCCTGCCATTCCTGGCTTATCTCGATCTCATCGAAATCGCCGTCAAAGACACTTTGTGCGGCTTCACCGCTGAAAAGGGGCAAGCATTCGCCAGGCTCTTCTTCATCCGCAAAAAACTCAGCGCGCCATGCGATATCGCCATCCTGAAGAACATACTTTTGCACATTGAATTGCTGCACGCTGATTTCTTCTTCATCAAGATCCGGGTTGTCGGCAATAAATAATTCCCGCGCGGCATCAATTGCTTCCGACAGTGTTGAGTAATACTCCAGTTCAGTTTCGGCCATATCATCGCTCCTGAGATAACAGTAAAAAAGGTATGCACAAACCTATAGACGCTGGCTTTGCGAGCGTCAAATTTGTCATAAATAAATCAGCGATTTCATGGCATAACGAGAAAGGTGTCGCGCTGAATAACAGTACATCTGCGGGAGCCGTGACGAATGTTTGTGACTGCGTTTTATGTTTAACGTGTTGCAAGATAAAGATGGTCAGTCATGCCAGTTATCCCGCTTTTTGGCTTTGATTAATTCGGGAAATAAGCACGAAACAGCATCGCTTTTTTATACGCGGGGCAGCCTGGATGTGAGGTAAATATCTATTGTATCGGGTAGGCGATCACGCTTTACGCTACTGCTGGCGTTGAACGCTGCGGGTTGCCTCGGTTCTGGCCCGGCGGGCAGGGCGCTGCAAACTGCACCATGAATAAATGGCATTAAACAGAACGACGCCCGCCGTCACGCAAAACACCGCACGAAAACCGTAGCTGGCCGAGACCGCCGCACCCATCAGCGGGCCGGTAACATTACCAATATCGCGGAATGACTGGTTGTAACTGAATATCCGTCCGGCAATTTGACTGGTGGAGTTGTAGACCAGCAACGTTTGCACCGCAGGGAGCAAGGCGCCGTCTGCAGCGCCGAGCAGGAAGCGCAAAATGCCCAGTTGCCATGGCGTTTGCACCATTGACATTGGCAGCAGTAGCAAGACGGAGATTATTAATGCCGCGACGAGGATTTTCTCCGGGCCGATTTTGTCGCCCAATTTACCCAGACGAGGTGCGCTAAGCAGTGCCGCGACGCCAGGCACGGAGGCAATCATGCCGCTGATAAAGGCAATGTTGCTGACATTACCGGCAAGATCGCGCACATAGAGTGTCAGAATCGGTGCAATAGAGCCCGTCGCTACCTGGATAATCATGGTGGTGATGAACAGGCTCAACACCAGTTTGGGGCTTTTTAGCGAGGCGAAAACCTCTTTGAAGTGCAACATCTCGCGTTTTGCCACCGGGGTGAAATTTTCGCGGATGCAAAGTAGCGTGAGCAGAAAACAGATAAAAAGCACAGAAGCGGTAATAAAAAAGACCATCCGCAAACCCCAGCTATCGGCCAGCAAACCACCGGCCAGCGGGCCAAGCAGCGCGCCGCTGACGCCTCCCGTTGAGAGCGTCCCCAGTGCCCAGCCGCTTTTATTGCGCGGCATTTGCGTGGCGATCAGGGCATTGGCGTTGGGGATAAAACCGCCCAGCAAACCGAGCAACGCCCGCAGCACAAGGAGCTGCCAGACATTTTGTGCGATGCCCAGTAACGCCATAACAATCGCCATGCCGAGCGCGGAACGCAGTAGCATGATTTTGCGTCCTTTACGGTCGGCAAGACCACCCCAGAAGGGAGAAGCGATGGCAGAGAACAGGAAGGTGATGCTAAAGACTAAACCGGACCACATATTGAGCGCACCGGGATCGGTGATGCCAAGCTGCTCGACATAGAGGGGGATAAAGGGCATCACCAGGCTAAACGCCGCGCCAGTGAGAAAACAGCCAAACCAGGCAACGGTGAGATTGCGCTTCCAGTTTATTGGGGCATCAGAGTGAGACATAACCGTCCATAACAGCACACATTAATAATAGTCGATAGTAAGCATGCTAATTATGCGCCCGGGTTATGATTGCCGCAATGCGCTGACGCAGGTTTGTATGACAAAAAAAGAGCCTGCATTTGCAGGCTCTTTATCACTTCAGTAGCGAGAGGGGACGCCTTCCGGGCGCGTTTTGAAGCGGCGATGCAACCACATATATTGCTCTGGCGCCATCATAATGCAGCGCTCAACGACTTTGTTCATCCATGCTGCGGTGGTTTCTGCGTCATCGAGCGGAGGAGAGCATTCCGGTTCGAGAATAATCAATTCATACCCTTTACCGTCCGGTTTACGGCGTGGAACAAAAGGTACGATACAGGCCTGGGACATGCGGGCCAGCATCCAGGTTCCTGACGTGGAAGCCGCATCTTTAACGGCAAAGAAAGGGGCGAAAACGCTGGCGCGCGGGCCGTAGTCATGATCGGGCGCGTACCAAACGACATCACCCGCTTTCAGGGCGCGGATCATGCCTTTAAGATCTTTACGGTCGATCATGCTTTTATTAGAACGCATGCGGCCCCAGGTTTGCAGCAGGTCAATAACCGGGTTGTCATTCGGGCGATAGACACCGATACCTGGCTCGTTCAGACCAAACATGCGGGCACCGATCTCCAGCGTCAAAAAATGGACGCCGATCAGCAAAATTCCTCGCCCCTGCGCCTGCACGCTTCTGACATGTTCAAAATCGATAACGTCCATCCAGCGTGACATCCGGCGATCGGACCAGAACCAGGCCATGCCGGTTTCCATTAAACCCATGCCAACCGACTCAAAATTTTTTGCGACCATTTTCTGCCGCTCTGTTTCGCTCATGTGCGGAAAGCAGAGTTCGAGATTGCGCTGCGCAATACGCGCGCGACGTTTCATCAGGCGCTGCGCCAGGTGACCAATGCCACAGCCGAGGCGGTAAATCACGGGATAGGGGAGTTGAACAACTAACCACAGCATGCCGACCCCGAACCAGAGAGCCCAGTAGCGCGGGTGCAGCAGCGATGCCGTAAACTTGGGTAAATGCGTCATGACTGTCCTGTTTGAAGCAACAATTCCCTGTATTCTCGCATTTTTTCGGAATTAACCAAAACCATGGCGCACAGAATGCCTGTTTTGTCAGGAATTGTTGCGTCGTAATCGTTAGAATGAGAGAAAATGTAGCGCAAAATGTGTGGATGTAAATTATCAGTATTTGCTTTATGATGCCGCCGTTTTTTCACCCCTAACTTTGCAGGACACGTACACCATGCCAGTGTTACACAACCGCATCTCCAATGATGAACTGAAGGCGCGGATGCTCGCGGAAACGGAACCGCGCGTTACCGTCTCGTTCTATAAATATTTCTCGATTATTAATCCGCAAGCCACGCGCGACGCGCTCTACCAGGCTTTTAGCCAGTTGAACGTGTTTGGCCGTATTTACCTTGCCCATGAAGGCATCAATGCGCAAATCAGCGTGCCACAAAGTAAATTCGACGCCTTTCGCCAGACGCTTTATGCGTTCGATCCGGCGCTCGACGGCCTGCGTTTAAATATCGCGATTGATGATGACGGTAAATCCTTCTGGGTGCTGCGCATGAAAGTCCGCGACAGGATTGTTGCCGACGGTATCGAAGATGAGAGTTTTGACGCCAGCGATGTGGGGGATTATCTGAAAGCGGCGGAAGTGAATGCCATGCTCGACGATCCTGATGCGGTGTTCATTGATATGCGTAATCACTACGAATACGAAGTCGGACATTTCGCTGGTGCGCTGGAGATCCCGGCGGATACGTTCCGCGAGCAGCTACCGAAAGCGGTCGAAATGATGCAGGAACATAAAGATAAGAAAATCGTTATGTACTGCACCGGCGGTATCCGCTGCGAGAAAGCGAGTGCCTGGATGAAGCATAACGGCTTCACTAAAGTGTGGCATATCGAAGGCGGCATTATTGAATATGCGCGCCGCGCGCGCGAACAGGGCTTGCCGGTGCGTTTTATCGGTAAAAACTTTGTCTTTGATGAGCGTATGGGCGAGCGCATTTCCGATGACGTTATTGCTCATTGCCATCAGTGCGGCACACCCTGCGATTCCCATACCAATTGTCGCAATGACGGCTGCCATTTGCTGTTTATTCAGTGTCCGGCCTGCGCTGAGAAATTTAACGGTTGCTGCAGTGAGCTGTGCAAAGAAGAGAGCGAACTGCCGGAAGAAGAGCAGCGTAAACGTCGCGCCGGGCGGGAGAATGGCAACAAAATCTTTAACAAATCCCGTGGTCGTCTGAATACCAAACTGGGCATTCCGGATCCGGAATAAACCCTGGGGAGAGGGTTGCCCCTCTCCCGCAATCTTACTTCTGACGCACGCCTTCCACGGAAATAATCAGTTCAACGTCCTGTGACGCCGGGCCCAGATCGGTAGTGATGTTAAAATCTTTCAACTTAATTTTGCCGGAAGCTTCAAAGCCTGCGCGCACGCCGCCCCACGGATCATCGCCCTGGCCCATCAGTTTCGCCGCCAGCACTACCGGTTTGGTGACGCCATTCAGCGTCAGATTGCCGGTAATATCCAGCCCGTCACCCGCTTTTTTCACCTCGGTTGAAGTAAAGGTTGCCTGCGGGAATTTGGCGACATTCAGGAATTCAGCACTGCGTAAGTGTTTATCACGCTCGGCGTGGTTGGTATCGACACTGTTAGTGTTAATGGTCACGTTCACTTTGTCTGAGGCCGGGTTGGCTTCGTCGAAGCTAAACGTCCCGTCGAAATCTTTAAACGTGCCATAGAGCCAGCTATAGCCGAGGTGCTGGATACGAAAATTAACGAAGGCGTGTTGACCCTCTTTATCAATTTTGTAGTCCGCAGCGATAGCAGAACCCGTGGTGAACAGCAGCGAGGCGAGAGCGAGTCCCGGCAGGATTTTCTTCATATTATGCTCCAGAGTCAGGCGACGATTTCCCCAGCATGCGCTTGAGAGTGACGTCTTTATCGATGAAATGGTGTTTAATCGCGGCAAGGCCATGTAATACGGACAGCACAACCACTGTCCATGCCAGCCAGAGGTGAATATTTCCGGCAAGGTCGGCTTGCGATCCGGCATCGGCAAGCGTTGCGGGGATCTCGAACAGACCGAAAACGCTGATGGGTTTACCGTCTGCCGTGGAGATCAGATAGCCGCTGAAAAGAATGCCGAACAACAGCAAATAGAGCGCGATATGAACAAGCACGGCGCTGATATGCGTCAGACGTGAATAGCTGGCGAGCGGCTTTGGCGGCGGGGAAAGAAAACGCCACACTACCCGGAACACGAGGCCGAACATGAGCAAAATGCCGATGCTCTTATGGAGCTCAGGCGCTTTATGATACCAGCCGTCGTAATAGCTCAGCGTTACCATCCACAGACCCAACGCGAACATACCGTAAACCACAATGGCCACCAGCCAGTGCAGAACAATAGAAACGGCGCCGTAGCGCTCAGGTGAATTGCGTAATGGCATAATTGTTAATCTGGGTTAATAACTGGTTAAATTAAAATGGCGGGAGAGAAACAATATTGCAACTCAAAATTACGCGATTGAATCGTTATTTTTTCTATATCATCGTTTTTGAATGACTTTGCTGGATAACATTCAGCACATTAGGTGGACTGTGGTGTAAGTCCTCAATTTATTAAGGTTTTGTTGCGGAGAGGATGTTTAAATATTCTGCCCTGAAAATATATTTTTATAAGTATATGTCAATTTTTGTCAGTGTTTATCAAGATGCCCATACGATATAGATAATATCGATCAGTGCGATAAGTAACCACAGCGCAATATAAAGCATCAAATGTTCACGCACGTTATTTATTAAGTAATGAAACAGACGGTGCATATTCTCTCCGTAAAAATGCGATAAGCGACCCCGAACGAGGCCGCTGAAAGGTTACCCGGTAAAACGGGAAAGTGAGAAAGGTTGTAAATCAAAATGCGAACGTTTGCCGTGGGCAAATTCACAGGCAATTTCGCCCAGCACTGGCGCAAATTTGAAACCGTGTCCGCTAAGACCAGTGACAATCAGCGTGTCCGGGGATCCCGGCAGCGTATCAATAATAAAGTCTTCATCCGGTGAGTTATCGTAGGTGCAGGATGCACCGTACAAGCACCCACCGATGCCGGGCAGAAACTGGCGCAGGAAAGCGAAACATTCGGAGCCATCTCCCGGCTCTTCGCCAAACGGCTTACGCTGCTGCGCGTCGCTGATAAGCTGCCCGCCGTTGTGACGGCCGATTTTTAATTCATTGTCTTCCGCCGGGAAGCCGTAATACTGGTCGCCATTGGGCATTTCACCGGTAAACGCCGGGAATTTGTTTTTGGTGCTGTAACGGCCATCGGCCTGGAACCACGCAAAAACTTTGCGGACCGGTTGTATCGGCAATGCCGGCAGCAGTTTTTGCACCCACGTCCCCGCGCTGACAAGAACTTTTTTGCCGTGGAATGTCCCTTCCCGGGTATCGATGCTGATACCGTCTTCATGATGATGCAGCGCGGTGACCGGGCAATTGAAGAGCTGAGCGCAGCCCGCCTCTTTGGCAAGACGGATCCAGGTCTTTACCGCCAGTTCGCTACGCAGTACACCGGAGTCGGCTTCAAACAGGCCGATGTAATCGTCGGGTACGCGGATTTCCGGCCAGCGAGCCATCAGTGACGGGGCATCGAGTTTTTCGACGGCCAGCTGCCACTGCGCTGCGCTTTGCGCGACGTTAGCCAAAAAAGTGGAATCAGCCGGACCAATATTGATAACGCCTGTACGGTCAAATACCGCTTCGCCGCTTTCCGCCACTAGTTGCTCCCACAACTGCTGCGCGCGCAATACCAGCGGAACATATTTTTCGCCTTCGCCGTAAGCGTGGCGAATTAAACGCGTATCACCGTGGTGGCTGCCTTCCTGATGGGGCGGCAGGTGAGCGTCGGTCATCAGCACATTCAGCCCGCTTTGCGTGGCGTAATAGCCTGCCGCTGCGCCGACAGAGCCGCTGCCAATAATAATGAGATCGTATTTCATGGTGGTGTTCTCCAGGCAAATGCGTGTTCAGGAGGGTAATTAACCTGGGAACGTTATACAAGGACAGAAATAAGAAAGGCACCACAAGGGTGCCTGTTGAGTCTATATAGCGCATTATCACTAATGCCTGCGATACTCATCTTCCTGGTAGTCGCCCGATTCAATCTTGGCAATGCCCGCTTCGAGTATCGATATAAACTGGCGGGCAACATCGGTCGTTAACCACAACGTCTGGCCGACTTCGGTCTCTTCCTGAGCGGCTCTGCTTGGGGTCTGGTAGTGCAACCGGAGCATCAGTGCGTCGTAGCTATCCACGGTGCTGATGTCCCATCCGACCAGTGGATGGGTCTGGATGACTTCATTATTCTTTACCATCATAACCCCCTTTATTGGCGTGTTTAATTCGACAACGACTCTTGAGGTTCAATGCGTGTTTTATTTGAAGCTTTTTCAGTATACCAACAAGTGGGGTTGTAGATCGAATAATTAAACACTCTGCAACATGTTTTTTCGGCCGTTAGATTTTTTTGAATAAGAAAACGGGCTCTTAACCATATATTTTTATTAAAAAAGATCTGCACCAGGATTGCGCTTAAAAAAACAACAAAAAAAGCCGGGGCGACCCGGCAATAAGCACAAACTTAAAGAGAAATTAGTCGGTGATAAACCAGTCGTCGGCGCTTTCCCAGGTTTCCTGCAAAATTTCAGTTATGCGATCTTTATCTTCTTTTGCACCGCCTAAAACCGAAAGATTATTTGCTGCGGCATAGCGAACCGTAATTTTGTTTTCGCGATCGGGGTAACAATTGTTCAGACGACGAGATAACTCGCCCGCCAGTGCATCAACAGCGCCAGGCGGTAAGGGTGTGGTTTTGGCGATAGTCACTTCAATGCGCATAATAGCCCCCTGTGTAATTTACTGTATGTTTATACAGTTAAGCGAAAAATATTACAACAGGGAGCGATAATTTTTTTATTTAACGCGCCAGCGCACGGTTTCACCGGCGAGGAACGGCACCAGTGAATCTTCCGGCAGCGCAATCGTCTCTGGCACCTGGCTCTCTTCACGCACCAGCTCAACAAACGTTTCGTTCACCGGTAAGCCATAGAAACGTGGCCCGTTGACGGAACAGAACGCTTCAAAGTGCTGGAGGGCGTTCATCTCTTCGAACACGGTTGCATAACTGCCAAGCGCGGTGGGGGCGTTGAAACAACCGGCGCAGCCGCAGCTGGCCTCTTTACGATGACGCGCATGCGGCGCAGAGTCCGTACCGAGAAACGCGCGCGTAAAGCCGCTGGCAACCAGTTCGCGCAGCGCCTGCTGGTGAATATTACGCTTCAGGATCGGCAGGCAATAAAGATGCGGGCGTACGCCACCGACCAGCATATGGTTTCGGTTAAACATCAGGTGCTGAGGGGTAATGGTCGCGGCCAGCAGCTCATTGCCATCGCGCACATAATCTGCGGCATCTTTGGTCGTAATATGCTCAAACACCACTTTCAGCCCCGGCAGGCGCTGGCGTAACGGTTCCATGACCGTTTCGATAAACCGCGCTTCGCGATCGAAAATATCAATATCCGCGTGCGTCACTTCACCATGCACCAGCAGCGGCATGCCCAGTTTCTCCATCCGTTCCAGAACCGGCATAATCGCATCTAAGCTGGTAACACCATGGCTGGAGTTGGTCGTGGCATTCGCCGGATAGAGTTTCGCTGCCGTAAATACCTGCTCGTTAAAGCCGCGTTCGACTTCATCGGCGCTCAGGCTGTCGGTCAGATAGCAGGTCATTAATGGCGTAAAATCATGCCCGGCGGGCACAGCGTCAAGAATACGCTGGCGGTAGGCGATAGCCGCATCCACAGTGGTGACAGGAGGAGCAAGGTTCGGCATGACAATGGCGCGGGCGTAAGTTTCGCTGGTCCACGGCACCACGGTTTTTAGCATTTCGCCATCACGTAAATGGACATGCCAGTCGTCAGGACGGCGGATTTTCAAAACCTGGGATTGGGTCATTGGAGTGCTCCGGCTGGTGAGAAACAGGTGTTTTTTGCCGGGCACTAAGAATAAGCGGAAACGTTTTCGTTTGCATCCTTTTCCTGAAAAAAAGGCGCTCGCGGCGCCCTGTTATTTAGTCGGTGAGGGGGATAATAATTTCCCCCGGTTTCACCTCAATCCCTTTGGCATATTTTTTCGCCAGCGCCTCGCCTTTGCTGTTGTCTTCTTTCAGCACATAAGCAGGGCGTTGGTTAAAGTAATTGCGCAGCGACTGATTAAGATAAGGCATCAACGTTTGTAACACGGTCTGCATTTTTTCCGGTGTCACGGTGGCGTTAACCACTTCCATCTCTTGCAGGTAAATCGCGCCTTTTTCTTTATCAAACACCGGCAACGCTTTGAGTTTCAATTTGATGATGGCTTTCTGGTTGCCAAATAGCGAGGTCATATCCAGATTCGCATCACCGGTCAGCGTGATTTTATTGGGTTCTTCGCGACCGATTTCACTGGCCAGGTTATTCAGCACAATATGGGCATCCGCAACGCCGGGCACGCCAATATCTTTGGCGAAGTCGTTACGCTTCTGTAGCGCCTGGTTAATCTCCTGTTCGCTGATAGAATATTGGGTCAGTTGATTGCACCCCACCAGCACGCCGCTCAACAGTAATGCTGCGGCAAAAATAATTCTCTTCATGAATTCCTCAACGTGATCGCCATGCTACGACGCAGGGGCGTAGCATGCGACACACACTAAATAAAGGCCAGCGGAAAAAGCTGAAAGGCATGACGGAAGCGGGCGCGCTTCCGTCATGGGCGGTTAAATAGCCATTGATGACAGCAAGTTAATTTGTGTCTGTTTCGCCATATTGTCGCGGTACGCTGCAACGCGGCTTGGCCAGTTGATACCGCTTACCAGCGTCAGATTACGCAGCAGCGGGAAGAGATGAATATCATCATCGGAGAGTTCTCCGTTCACCGCGTTGGGTTGCACAATCAATTTATCCAGCGCACGTAAATCGTCGCTGATATTTTTCGCTAATCCTGTGGAATGGCTGAGGTGCTCGGCAAAATCGCCAATGGCGGCCTCTTTTTTGGCTACAAACCCGGCGCGCGCCTGCGGCGTAGAAAATTCGTCAAACGCCGATTTCGCAAAGCGGGGGATCAATAACTTATTAACGTAACCATTAACCTTGCGCAGCCACTCTTCGATTTTCGGGTTTTGCGTGCCGGTAAGCAGCGGTTTGCCATCCAGCTTATCGACATAGTGAACAATATCCATGCTTTCCGGCAGATAGCGGCTGTCGTCCTTTTGCAGGATCGGCACCATTTTCTGGCCAATCATTTTCGTCGGTGTGGCTTCGTCATCATTGAGCAGGATCTTGAGTTCGACGGGGATGTTCTTGAGGCCGAAAATCATGCGGGCTTTAATGCAGAACGGGCAGTGATCGTAAATGTAGAGTTTCACGTTTCTCCTCCATACTGGCTTATCCATCAATTACCAGTATGGAAGAGGGAAAACCGGCGTGCAAATCAGGCGCCGGGCTCGAGCATGGTCGGGCGAATACGTTTGTGGCTAAATTGCCACAGTAGCGCCATGGAGGTGATCATCCCGATAACGCCAAGCATCATCCACGGCAGCTCTGGCTGGTTAAATGCTTTCCCTGCGTCAAACAGCCAGCCGCCACCGGCATAACCAAGCGCGCCACCGAAGGCCAGCCCAAGACGGCTGAACCCCATATAGCTGCCGCGTGCACGGGCATCGGCCAGCTGTGCGCTTAACGTTTCCCGCGCGGGTTCGGCAATTATGGAGCCAATATAGAAGGTGCAAATCAGCGTGAAGAGCTGCTGCAGCGTGCCGACCATCCCCACCGGCAGCAGGCTGAAGGACATCACCAGCAGACCCGCCATCAGTCGATGCTCAAGACGAAAGCGTTTTTCACTCCAGCGAGCAATAGGGTAGAGCAGCGTCAGCGACAGACAGGCTTCAATGGCATACATCCACTTCACTGCCGCCGGTGAGCCGGCAATGTCGTTAACCATAATCGGCAGCATCAACATGACCTGCACCGCCAGCATGTAATAACCGGTAAGGGTCAGCACGTAAGTCACAAAGCGCTTGTCACGCAGCACGCGCGTCAGACCTTCGCGCACCGGTGCTTTCACCGTTGAGAGTTTCCATGCAGGTAGCAGCCAGGCGTTAAATGCGGCACATAAAATAAACATCAGCGCCCCGGCCGCACATACCAGACGAAAGTCATATTGCAGCAACCAGCTGCCAAGCAGCGCGCCAATAACGGCGCCCGCGCTGTCCTGCATCATTAATAGCGAGAAAAAACGGCTGCGCTGATTAGGGCGCACCAGTTTCACCACCAGCGCGGAGCGCGGCGGATCAAACAGCGTGCCGCCCAGCCCGGAAAGAATACAGGAAAGCCACAGCAGCCAGGGTTCATGCGCCACCGCCATCGCGGCAAAACCACCCGCGCGCATCAGCATGCCGGTGACAATCAACGGCTTGGCGCCGAAGCGGTCGGCAATCGCACCGCCAAACATCCCCAACCCTTGTTGAATAAACTGACGCAAACCGAGCGCAATGCCGACCATTAACGCCGCCCAGCCAAGCTGGTCAACAAAGCGGATAGAAATCAGTGGGAAGACAACGAAAAAGCCGAGAACAACCAGCATATTATCGACAAGCAGGAAATATTTACCCAGGCTCCTTGCCTGCGATATGCGCGCCATTTCCCCTCCGGGAAATAAGAAAGATAAGATCTTCTTATTCTGCGGTTTCGCCGGGCCTTTTCCCATCTTCGTGGTGACAATATTTTTTTATCAACATCTGCCTTTGATTGAGACTTTTCATCGAAAATGGTGTTTGACGCAGAAAATGCCATGTTGCTGTTTTCCCACAGCCCCGGAGCAACTGTATAGTAAAGGGAAGGGGTTAAAAGAGTCGTAAAACGGAAGGAGTGGTAATGCATGTTTGGCTATCGCAGTAACGTGCCGAAAGTACGCTTAGTAACAGACCGCCTGGTGGTTCGCCTGGTGCATGAGCGCGACGCCTGGCGGCTGGCGGATTATTACGCCGAAAACCGTCAGTTTTTAAAACCCTGGGAACCCGTGCGCGATGAAAGCCATTGTTATCCTTCCGGTTGGCAGGCGCGCCTGAGCATGATCAATGAATTTCATAAACAGGGTTCCGCATTCTACTTTGCGCTGCTCGATCCGGAAGAGAAAGAGATAATTGGCGTGGCGAATTTCTCAAACGTGGTGCGCGGCTCTTTTCATGCCTGTTATCTGGGGTATTCCGTCGGCCAGAAATGGCAGGGGCAGGGGCTGATGTTCGAAGCGCTCACCACCGCCATTCGCTATATGCAACGCACGCAACATATGCATCGCATTATGGCGAACTACATGCCGCACAATAAACGCAGCGGTGATTTGCTGGCGAGGCTTGGCTTTGAAAAAGAGGGCTATGCCAAATCGTATCTGTTAATTGACGGGCAATGGCGCGATCACGTGCTTACCGCATTAACCACGCAGGAATGGACCCCCGGTCGCTAAGGAGTTTTGATGAAGTATCAATTAACCGCCGTCGAGGCGAGGGTGATTGGTTGTTTACTGGAAAAACAGGTGACGACGCCGGAGCAATACCCGCTCTCCATTAATGGTGTTGTCACTGCCTGTAATCAAAAAACCAACCGTGAACCGGTGATGAACCTTGCTGAACACGAGGTGCAAACGGTGCTGGATGAACTGGTCAAGCGCCATTATCTGCGCACGGTAAGCGGTTTTGGTAACCGGGTGACAAAATATGAGCAGCGTTTTTGTAATTCGGAATTTGGCGATCTCAAACTTAGTTCTGCCGAAGTGGCGCTGATCACTACGCTGTTACTGCGCGGGCCGCAAACGCCGGGCGAGTTGCGCACCCGCGGCGAACGGATGCATCAGTTCAGCGATATGGCTGAAGTGGAAAATGCGTTAGAACATCTGGCGACGCGTGAAGACGGGCCGTATGTGGTGCGTCTGCCGAGAGAGCCGGGCAAACGCGAAAGCCGCTTTATGCATCTTTTCAGCGGCGATGTGCAGACGCTGGTGAATGTTGTGGAAGCCGTCAGCCCGCCGGATGCGTCTCTGGCAGCGCGTGTCGATGCGCTGGAAGCGGAAGTGGCTGAACTGAAGCAGCGTCTCGATTCGCTGCTCGCACATCTGGGAGATTAACAGTGACAACTTTACGTATCGGTGTGGTAGGGCTTGGCGGCATTGCGCAAAAGGCCTGGTTGCCGGTGTTAGGCGCAGCAACTGACTGGACGCTGGCGGCGGCCTGGTCGCCAACGCGGGAAAAGGCGCTACGCGTGTGCGAAACCTGGCGCATTCCGTATGCCGACTCGCTGGCTTCCCTGGCGGCACAATGCGATGCGGTTTTTGTCCACACTTCCACGGTTTCACACTATGCGGTCGTCAGTGAGTTGCTCAATCTCGGTGTACACGTTTGTGTGGATAAACCGCTGGCGGAAAACTTACAGGATGCGGAGCGGCTTATTGAGCTGGCCGCACGTAAAAAACTGACGCTGATGGTCGGGTTTAACCGCCGTTACTCCCCGCTTTACCGCGAGCTAAAACAGCAGATGCCGCAGGCCGCTTCGTTGCGTATGGATAAACACCGTACCGACAGCGTCGGGCCGCATGATTTACGCTTCACCCTGCTGGATGACTACCTGCACGTTGTGGATACCGCGCTATGGCTGGCGGGCGGTACCGCGCAATTAAAAAGCGGGACGCTGCTGACCAATGACGATGGCGCTATGATTTATGCCGAGCACCATTTCAGTGTTGAACACCTGCAAATTACCACCAGCATGCATCGCCGGGCGGGCAGCCAGCGGGAATGGGTTCAGGCGGTGACGGATGGTGGCTTATTGGACATAACCGATATGCGCGAGTGGCGCGAAGAACGCGGGCAGGGCGTTGTCGCCCGTCCGGTGGCGGGCTGGCAGAGTGTGCTGGAGCAGCGCGGTTTCGCCGGATGCGCCCGCCATTTCATTGAATGCGTGCAAAATCAGACAGTTCCGGAAACCGCAGGTGAGCAAGCGATCCTCGCCCAGCGCGTGGTAGACAAGCTCTGGCGCGAGGCGATGAGTGAATAATGCCCGGTAACATCTGGCGATAGTAATTCGCCTTTTTCCCTGTAGACTAAGCGCTTCGCTGTACATCAACGCCTGCATTGCAGGCGTTGTGTCTTATGGAAACCAGAATGAACCTATTAAAATCGCTGGCGGCTGTCAGCTCCATGACGATGTTTTCCCGCGTGCTGGGTTTTGCGCGCGACGCCATTGTGGCAAGGGTGTTTGGTGCGGGAATGGCGACCGACGCCTTTTTCGTGGCCTTCAAACTGCCAAATTTATTGCGCCGCATTTTTGCAGAGGGGGCGTTTTCTCAGGCCTTTGTGCCGATCCTCGCCGAGTACAAAAGCAAACAGGGTGAAGATGCGACGCGGGTGTTTGTCTCCTATGTCTGCGGGTTGCTGACGCTGGCGCTGGCCATCGTCACCGTGGCCGGGATGCTGGCGGCACCGTGGGTGATCCTCGTCACCGCACCGGGTTTTGCCGATACGGCGGATAAATTCAACTTAACCTCGCAACTGCTGCGCATTACCTTCCCTTACATTCTGCTGATCTCGCTGGCGTCGCTGGCCGGGGCGATCCTCAATACCTGGAATCGCTTTTCGGTGCCGGCGTTTGCGCCGACATTCTTAAACATCAGCATGATTGGCTTTGCGCTGTTTGCTGCTCCCTATTTCCATCCGCCGGTACTGGCGCTGGCCTGGGCTGTTACGGTCGGCGGTGTGCTGCAACTGGTGTATCAGCTGCCGCACCTGAAGAAGATCGGCATGCTGGTGCTGCCGCGCATCAGCTTCCACGATGCCGGGGCGATGCGGGTTATCAAACAGATGGGGCCGGCCATTCTGGGGGTTTCGGTCAGCCAGATCTCACTTATCATCAACACCATTTTCGCCTCGTTTCTGGTTTCCGGTTCCGTGTCGTGGATGTATTACGCTGACCGCCTGATGGAGTTTCCCTCCGGCGTGCTTGGCGTGGCGCTTGGCACTATCCTGTTACCGTCGTTGTCGAAAAGTTTCGCCAGCGGGAACCACGACGAATATTGCCGCCTGATGGATTGGGGGCTGCGGCTCTGCTTTCTGCTGGCGTTGCCCAGCGCCGTAGCGCTCGGCATTCTGGCGAAACCGTTGACCGTTTCGCTGTTCCAGTACGGTAAATTCACCGCGTTTGATGCATCAATGACCCAGCGCGCGCTCATCGCCTACTCGGTGGGGCTGATGGGGCTTATCGTGGTTAAAGTGCTGGCGCCGGGCTTCTACTCGCGACAGAACATTAAAACGCCGGTGAAGATTGCCATTGTCACGCTGGTGATGACGCAATTAATGAACCTTGCGTTTATCGGGCCGCTGAAACACGCCGGGTTGTCGCTGTCGATTGGTCTGGCGGCCTGTCTGAACGCCGGGCTGCTTTACTGGCAGCTGCGTAAGCAGCAGATCTTTACGCCGCAGCCGGGCTGGGCAAGTTTCCTGCTGCGTCTGGTGGTTGCGGTGCTGGTGATGGCAGCGGCATTAATGGGCATGCTGTATGTCATGCCGGAGTGGTCAACTGGCACTATGCCTTATCGCCTGCTGCGGTTGATGGCTGTCGTGCTGGTCGGGGTGATGGCCTATTTCGCCACGCTTGCGCTGCTGGGCTTTAAAGTGAAAGAGTTCGCGCGGCGGACTACGGTGTAAGTCTGTTCAGCGAAGTGGAAGCGGGAAAACAGAAAAGCAAATTGCCAGGGAATTATCCCTGGCAAAGAAGACGGGTCTTATTAAATCGAGATTTTCTTTCCGCCACGGCTGGCGGAAGCGGTATAGCCATTCGCGCCGTACAGGCTCGGTTCCTGATGCGGCTTTAGCAGTTCCAGCGCTTGCTGGTTACGCGCAATTTGTCCTTCCAGCAGCCATCCATTGTGCTGGTTAAGGTCGCGCAAATGCTGCGTTTTCTGCGTAATGGTTTGCCAGCGATCGGCGATGTCGTCGTTCGCGCTATGCTGCGCTTTTTGTGTCGAACGACGTTGTTGCTCCAGGTAATCCAGTGTCGCGAGCAATGAGCTTTTTTCTTCCGTGATACGCTGCAGTGCGCTGCTTTGAATGTTACCTACGGAAAGCTGTTTTTGCTCAGCATCCATCACGTCTTTAAGAGCGCTCAGGATAACTGTCATTTGATCAAGAATGTCTGACAGTCGATTCATACTGTTATTTACTCTGCAAGTAACTCTTCGCTTCATCAATCAGGGCATCGGCGATTTTGCCGGTGTCCATCTTCAGTTCACCATTACGGATCGCGGTTTTCAGCTGTTCCACGCGTTCCATATTGATGTCATTCGCGCCAGCCTGCATCAGCTTGGTCTGCGCGCCGCTGAGGGTCACGCTGGTGCTGTTTGCCGTAGCCGCTTTTTCCAGACGCGTTTTCTGCGTTTGGGTCTCGTTAGTTTCGCGCTGTTGAACGGAACTAACCGGTTTTAAAGACGATGTGCGATCAATGCTCATAGTGTTGTCCTCATCGAGGTATCCCGGCGTTTCGGGCCTGATATCTTTAGTCGTTGCTTAATTATCGGCAGGCGACATGAATTCTTTAAAAAGATTATAGGTTAATCAGAATATTCCCATCAGCGTCCACTGTACCGCTGACAATCTGCCCTGAAGCCATGCGCACACGGGCGTTTTGCGCCACCGCCGCATTGTTCAGTGCCTGACCTTCGCCGTTCACACTAAAGCCATCGCCCGACGCCACGACCTGTACACGCTGACCCGCTTTAACCCGCCACGCCTGGCGCAACATTGACAGTTGAATCGCCTGGCCTGGAGTAAGATCGCGCAAACTGACCGCATCCTGCGCCTGGGTAATATCCAGCATCGTTCTCGGCGGCAACTGATCGAGGCGGCCGCGTTTTAGCGTCACGCTGCCGGGCTGCAACAGGCTGCCACGGGCAACGGACTGCGCTGCCACCACATAGTTACCGGTCGCCTGAACCTCCACCTGCAAATAGCGCTTAACACCTGCGCAATTCGCCAGCACGTTCAGGTTCCCCCACAGTTTAGCGTTCCCGAGCACGCTCAGCGCTGGCTGCTCGCAACTGGGTAACAGATTTTGCGGGGTGCGTATATTTACCACTACCTCGTCGCTAAAGCCAGCAAGACGTTGAGCAAAAAATGACGTCAGCTGTGATTGCAAGTCAGCGGCCTGAGCAAAGGCGCTTAAAAACAGTAAGGTCGCGGCTAAACCGCCTTTCAACGTGTTCATCGCAGACTCCTGCCTGTTGAGTGGTTGAGGGAATTTTAACCGCATGGTCAACCTATCAACGCAATAAATAGCGACGCATTTTGCCCTTATTCCAGCGATAAGTTTGTCAGCGGAGATTTAAGCTGTTGGCTAAATAATTGTCATCAGTGGGGGAGCCATGCTCGATAAACTTGATGCCGCACTTCGTTTCCAGCAAGAAGCGCTGAACCTGAGCGCCCAGCGTCAGGAAATTCTGGCGGCAAACATCGCCAACGCCGATACCCCGGGGTTTCAGGCGCGCGATATTGATTTCGCCAGCGAATTGAAAAAAGTCATGGAGCGTGGGCGTGCTGAAGGCAGCGGCGTTGCGTTGACCATGACCTCTTCGCGCCATATTCCGGCGCAGGCGATGAGCGGACCGTCTACCGATTTGCTGTACCGCATTCCTGATCAGCCTTCGCTGGATGGCAACACCGTGGATATGGATCGTGAACGTACGCAGTTCGCTGACAACAGCGTTAAATACCAGACCGGCTTGACTGTGCTGGGTGGGCAGATCAAAAGCATGATGAGTGTTCTGCAACAGGGGAACTAATTAAATGGCATTACTGAATATCTTTGATGTCGCAGGCTCCGCGCTGACCGCGCAGTCCAAACGTTTGAACGTGGCCGCCAGTAACATGGCGAACGCCGACAGCGTGACCGGGCCCGATGGTCAGCCGTATCGCGCTAAGCAGGTTGTGTTCCAGGTGGATGCTGCGCCCGGGCAAGCGACCGGCGGTGTAAAAGTTGCTGATGTGATTGAGAGCCAGGCACCGGACAAACTGGTTTACGAACCAGGTAACCCGCTGGCTGATGCGAATGGCTACGTCAAAATGCCCAATGTTGATGTGGTCGGCGAAATGGTGAATACCATGTCTGCGTCCCGCAGCTACCAGGCGAACGTTGAAGTGCTTAATACCGTTAAGAGCATGATGCTCAAAACCCTCACGCTCGGACAGTAAAGGAGACGCGCATGTCTATCGCCGTAAGAGTGGATGACCCGACAAATAACGGTGTCTCCTCGACCAGTAACAACACCAGCGCAACCGGAACAAACAGTGCATCCGACCTGCAAGGCAGCTTTTTAACGCTGCTGGTCGCGCAACTGAAAAACCAGGACCCGACTAACCCGCTGCAGAACAACGAACTGACCACTCAGCTGGCGCAAATCAGCACCGTGAGCGGGATTGAAAAACTGAACACCACCCTCGGTTCGATTTCCGGACAGATCGACAACAGCCAGTCGCTGCAGGCGACAAACCTGATTGGCCATGGCGTGATGATCCCGGGACAGACCGTTCTGGTGGGCAAAGAAACCTCAACGCCGTTTGGCGTGGAACTGACGCAAGCCGCCGATAAAGTGACCGCTACCGTGACCAGCAAAGACGGTACCGTGGTGCGCACTATCGATATTGGCTCGCTGACTGCCGGTGTCCACACCTTCAGTTGGGACGGCAAGATGACGGATGGAACAGCGGCACCTGATGGCTCTTATAAAGTCTCTATCGCCGCCAGCTCTGGCGCAACACAGCTGGTTGCCCAGCCGCTGCAGTTTGCACTGGTGCAAGGTGTTACCCGCGGCAGCAACGGTAGCACACTGGATTTAGGTACTTACGGTACCACCACACTCGACGAAGTACGGCAGATTATCTAAGCCAAAACACTTATCAGGAGTAAGTCATGGCCTTTTCACAAGCGGTCAGCGGCCTAGATGCTGCGGCCACCAACCTCGATGTCATTGGTAACAACATTGCCAACTCCGCCACCTATGGCTTTAAATCCGGCTCTGCGTCCTTCGCCGATATGTTTGCCGGTTCTAAAGTGGGTCTGGGCGTAAAAGTTGCCGGTATCACTCAGGACTTTACCGACGGTACAACGACCAACACCGGTCGTGGTCTGGATGTTGCGATTAGCCAGAATGGTTTCTTCCGCATGGTAGATACCAACGGTTCTGTTTATTACAGCCGTAACGGCCAGTTCAAGCTGGACGAGAACCGCAACCTGGTCAACATGCAGGGTATGCAACTGACGGGTTATCCGGTTGCGGGTACACCGCCGGTAGTACAGACCGGTGCCAACCCGACGACCATTAACATCCCAACGACCGTGATGTCGGCGCGTGCCACCACCACGGCGACGATGCCGATGAACCTGAACTCGACGGCGACCATTCCGACGACGACACCGTTCGATCCGACTAACTCGGATACCTACAACAAAAAAACCACGGTAACGTCTTACGACAGCTTGGGTAACGAACATGCGGTTGACTGCTATTTCGTTAAAACCGCCGCTAACACCTGGGATGTCTACACCAAAGACTCCAGCATTTCCGGCTCTTCTTATGAAAAAGCCGCGCAGATGTCGTTCAGCTCCAACGGTACGCTCACTTCCGTGACTAACTACACCGAAGTGCTGCCGGCCACCACGCCGCGTACCTGGAACCTGAACGCCGCGCCGAACGCACAGCCGCAGATCAATATCGCGCTGGCCAGCCTCAATGGTTCTGCTGCCAGCACTTACTCGCTGAGCTTCCTGAATTCTATGCAGCAGAACACCGGCAGCAGCGGCGCAGCCTCTGTTGATCAGGATGGTTACCCGCCAGGATCGCTGGTGAGCTACGCGATCAACGATGACGGCACCGTGGTGGGCAGCTACTCCAACGAGAAAACTCAGGTACTGGGTCAGATCGTGCTGGCGAACTTTGCTAACAACGAAGGCCTGAAATCCGAAGGGGATAACGTCTGGTCTGCGACCACCGCTTCCGGCGTTGCTATCGTGGGTACAGCGGGTTCCGGCAACTTCGGTAAGCTGACCAACGGCGCACTGGAAGCATCAAACGTGAATCTGAGTAAAGAACTGGTGAACATGATTGTCGCGCAGCGTAACTATCAGTCGAACGCGCAGACTATCAAAACCCAGGATCAGATCCTTAACACGCTGGTTAACCTGCGTTAATCGTCTGACGGGATGGCTTAATGGATCACGCAATATACACCGCGATGGGCGCCGCCAGCCAGACGCTGAATCAGCAGGCTGTCACCGCCAGCAACCTCGCGAATGCGTCCACGCCAGGCTTTCGCGCGCAGCTCAATGCGCTGCGCGCGGTACCGGTAGAAGGGCTTTCACTGCCTACCCGTACGCTGGTAGTGGCTTCTACGCCTGGCGCCGATATGACGCCAGGGCAACTTGACTACACCTCGCGTCCGCTGGACGTGGCGTTGCAGCAGGACGGTTGGCTGGCAGTACAGACGGCGGACGGCTCTGAAGGGTATACCCGTAACGGTAATATCCAGGTGAGTTCAACCGGCCAGTTGACCATTCAGGGGCATCCGGTGATTGGCGACGGCGGCCCGATTTCGGTACCGGAAGGTTCGCAAATTAGTATCGCGGCTGACGGTACGATTTCATCGCTGAACCCTGGCGATCCGGCGAATACTATCGCGCCGGTCGGCAAGCTGAAGCTGGTGAAAGCGAACGCGCAGGAAGTGGTGCGCGGTGATGACGGGCTGTTCCGTCTGAGCCAGAACGCACAAGCGACCCGTGGTACGACATTGCAGGACGACCCGTCTATTCGCGTGATGTCAGGTGTGCTGGAGGGCAGTAACGTCAAGCCGGTTGCCGCAATGACCGACATGATCGCCAGCGCCCGTCGTTTCGAGATGCAGATGAAAATTATCAGCAGCGTCGACGATAACGCCCAGCGCGCCAACCAATTGCTGTCAATGGGCTAATTAAACAGGACTACTTATGATCAGTTCATTATGGATCGCAAAAACCGGCCTCGACGCCCAACAAACCAATATGGATGTCATCGCCAACAACCTGGCGAACGTCAGTACCAATGGTTTTAAGCGCCAGCGCGCGGTATTTGAAGATCTGCTGTACCAGACGATTCGTCAGCCTGGCGCACAGTCTTCAGCGCAGACAACGCTACCTTCGGGTTTGCAGATCGGTACCGGTGTTCGTCCGGTGGCCACCGAGCGTCTGCATAGCCAGGGCAACCTGTCTCAGACCAACAACAGTAAAGATGTGGCGATCAAGGGGCAGGGCTTCTTTGAAGTGCTGCTGCCGGACGGCACCTCGGCGTATACCCGCGATGGTTCCTTCCAGGTCGACCAGAACGGTCAA
This sequence comes from Kosakonia sp. SOY2, assembly GCF_027109175.1. Lineage (NCBI taxonomy): Bacteria > Pseudomonadati > Pseudomonadota > Gammaproteobacteria > Enterobacterales > Enterobacteriaceae > Kosakonia > Kosakonia sp. SOY2. The sequence continues at coordinate 1,718,470 of NZ_JAPVXH010000001.1, read as the reverse complement.
CTGGTAACGGCGGGTGGTTTCCAGGTGCAGCCTGCGATCACCATTCCGGCGAACACCCTGAGCATCACCATTGGCCGCGACGGCGTGGTTAGCGTGACGCAGCAGGGTAACGCTGCGCCTGTTCAGGTTGGCCAGTTAAACCTGACCACCTTTATGAACGACACCGGTCTGGAAAGTCTTGGTGAAAACCTGTACGCAGAAACGCAGTCGTCTGGCGCGCCAAACTCCACGACGCCGGGGCTGAACGGTGCGGGGATGCTGTATCAGGGGTTTGTGGAAACCTCGAACGTAAACGTGGCGGAAGAGCTGGTGAATATGATCCAGGTTCAGCGCGCTTACGAAATAAACAGTAAGGCAGTATCGACCACCGATCAGATGCTGCAAAAACTGACGCAACTCTAAGGCGTTATCCGGTGCGGTAACTGCCGCACCGGAACCCTGATTTTGAAGATGAATGCAATGCAAAAATACGCCGTGCGCAGCTATCCGATTATGGCTTTAGTGGCATTAACCCTGACGGGATGTGCCTGGGTTCCATCAACGCCGTTGGTTCAGGGGGCGACCACCGCTCAACCGGTTCCGGGACCGGTGCCGATGGTAAATGGATCGATTTATCAGACTGCGCAGCCGATAAACTACGGCTATCAGCCACTGTTTGAAGACCGCCGTCCGCGTAACGTGGGCGATACATTGACGATCGTACTGCAAGAGAACGTCAGTGCCAGTAAGAGCTCGTCGGCAAATGCCAGCCGTGACAGCAAGGCCAGTTTCGGCATGGATACCACGCCGCGCTACCTGGAAGGTCTGTTTGGTAATGCCCGCGCCGATCTCTCTGCTTCCGGCGGTAATACCTTTAACGGCAAAGGTGGCGCCAATGCCAGCAATACCTTTAGCGGCACGCTGACCGTGACGGTCGATCAGGTGCTGATCAATGGCAATTTACATGTGGTGGGTGAAAAACAGATAGCCATCAACCAGGGCACTGAATTCATCCGCTTCTCGGGTGTTGTGAACCCACGCACCATCAGCGGCAGCAACACGGTTCCGTCCACACAGGTGGCGGACGCGCGCATCGAGTATGTCGGCAACGGCTATATCAACGAAGCGCAGAACATGGGCTGGCTGCAACGTTTCTTCCTCAACTTATCGCCGATGTAACCGGGGTGAATTATGTTTAAGTATTTGACTGGTATCGTGTTAGCGCTGGTGGCGACCTTCGCCCAGGCTGACCGTATCCGGGATCTCACCAGTGTACAGGGCGTACGTGAAAACTCCTTAATTGGTTATGGCCTGGTCGTGGGGCTCGATGGTACAGGTGACCAGACGACCCAGACGCCATTTACCACCCAAACCTTAAACAACATGTTGTCGCAGATGGGGATCACGGTTCCTGCCGGCACCAACATGCAGCTGAAAAACGTGGCGGCGGTGATGGTCACCGCCCAGTTCCCGGCGTTTGCACGCCAGGGACAGACCATTGATGTCGTGGTCTCCTCAATGGGTAACGCAAAAAGCCTGCGCGGCGGTACGCTGCTGATGACGCCGCTGAAGGGCGTTGACAGCCAGGTTTATGCGCTGGCGCAGGGTAACATTCTGGTCGGCGGTGCAGGTGCTTCCGCAGGTGGCAGCAGTGTGCAGGTCAACCAGCTTAACGGCGGGCGTATTACTAACGGTGCGGTCATCGAACGTGAACTGCCGACCCAGTTTGGCGCAGGTAACACCATTAACCTGCAGCTGAACCAGGAAGATTTCAGCATGGCGCAGCAAATTGCCGACACCATCAACCGTAACCGTGGTTACGGCAGCGCCACCGCGCTGGATGCGCGTACCGTGCAGATCCGCGTCTCTAACGGCGGCAGCTCGCAAGTCCGTTTGCTGGCAGACATCCAGAATATGGAAGTCGGCGTTACGCAGCAGGACGCGAAAGTCATTATTAACTCCCGTACCGGCTCGGTGGTGATGAACCGCGAAGTGGCGCTGGATAACTGTGCTGTCGCGCAGGGCAACCTCTCGGTGACGGTCAATCAGCAGGCCAACGTGAGCCAGCCGAATACGCCATTTGGCGGCGGTCAGACGGTGGTGACACCGCAAACACAAATTGATATGCGCCAGAGTGGCGGTTCGCTGCAAAGCGTCCGTTCCAGCGCCAACCTGAACAGCGTGGTCCGTGCGCTTAACGCGCTCGGTGCTTCCCCGATGGAGCTGATGTCCATCCTTCAGGCGATGCAAAGCGCAGGCTGCCTGCGTGCGAAACTGGAGATCATCTAATGTTGACTGACAGCCGGTTGTTGACGAGCGCGGCATGGGACGCGCAATCACTGAATGAACTGAAGGCGCAAACGCGCCAGGATCCTGGCGCGAACCTGCGCCCGGTTGCCCGCCAGATGGAAGGGATGTTCGTGCAGATGATGCTGAAAAGCATGCGCGAAGCGTTACCGAAAGACGGCATTTTCAGCAGTGATTCAACACGGCTGTACACCAGCATGTATGACCAGCAAATTGCACAGCAGATGACCGCAGGCAAAGGGCTTGGCCTGGCCGATATGATGGTTAAACAGATGGCTGGCGATCAGGCACCGGTTGAGCCTGCCGATCAGATGCAGCAGGTGCCGATGAAGTTCCCGCTGGAAACCGTAACGTCCTATCAAAACCAGGCGCTGACACAACTGGTGCGCAAAGCGATGCCAAAAGTGCCGGAAGACGGCGACGAGCCGTTAACCGGTGACAGCAAAGACTTCCTTGCCCAGCTTTCACTGCCGGCGCGTCTTGCCAGTGAGCAGAGCGGTGTTCCGCATCACCTGATCCTCGCGCAGGCCGCGCTGGAATCCGGCTGGGGCCAGCGCCAGATCCCGCGTGAAAACGGTGAGCCGAGCTTTAACATTTTTGGTGTTAAAGCCACGCCAGGCTGGAAAGGGCCGACCACGGAAATCACGACGACAGAATATGAAAACGGCGAAGCGGTGAAGGTGAAAGCCAAGTTCCGCGTCTACAGCTCGTACCTTGAAGCGCTCTCCGATTATGTGGGCATGCTGACGCGTAATAAACGCTACTCGGCAGTGACCACGGCGGCGACGGCGGAGCAGGGCGCGCAGGCGTTGCAGAACGCCGGTTATGCGACCGATCCAAACTACGCCCGTAAGCTGACCAGCATGATCCAACAGCTTAAATCGATGGGTGAAAAGGTCAGTAAAGCCTACAGCACGGATATCCAAAATCTGTTCTGAAATATCTCAAGTTTTGCCCTGGGTTGCCGATAATCGTCAACAGGACTCATGTCTGAAAGTGTATAAGGAACCTCCATGTCCAGTTTGATTAACAGCGCCATGAGTGGGCTCAACGCAGCCCAGGCCGCGCTTAATACCGCCAGTAATAACATTGCCAGTTATAACGTAGCGGGTTATACCCGTCAGACGACGGTGCTCACCTCAGGCAACAGTACCCTGACCGGTGGCGGCTGGGTGGGTAACGGTGTACTCGTTACCGGTGTTCAGCGTGAGTATGACGCCTTTATTACTAATCAGCTGCGTGCAGCGGAAAACCAGAACAGCGGTTTGACCACGCGTTACCAGCAGATGTCAAAAATTGATGATGTCCTGTCGGATACCACTAACTCGCTGTCGACCAGCCTGCAGAGCTTCTTTTCCAGCCTGCAAACACTGGTAAGTAACGCTTCTGACCCGTCATCCCGTCAGGCGATGCTGGGTAAAGCGGACGGTCTGGTTAACCAGTTCAAAGTGGCCGACCAGTACCTGCGCGACCAGGATAAACAGGTAAACCTGTCTATCTCTTCAAGCGTTGATCAGATCAACAACTACTCCACGCAGATTGCCAAACTTAACGACCAGATTTCTCGTCTGACCGCGGTTGGCGGCGGTGCGTCGCCGAATGACCTGCTCGATCAGCGCGACCAGCTGGTTAGTGAACTGAACAAAATTGTCGGTGTTGAAGTCAGCGTCCAGGATGGCAACACCTACAACATCAGCATGGGTGATGGCTACTCTCTGGTGCAGGGCAGCGATGCGCGCCAGTTGGCGGCCGTTCAGTCCAGCGCCGATCCGGCACGTACTGCCGTGGCGTATGTTGACAAAACTGCAGGCAATATTGAGATCCCGGAAAAACTGATCACCACCGGTTCGCTGGGCGGTTTGCTGTCGTTCCGTTCGCAGGATCTTGACCAGGCGCGTAATACGCTTGGACAACTGGCGCTGTCGTTTGCTGATTCATTCAACAAGCAACACACGCAGGGTTACGATGCGAGTGGTAATCAGGGTGGCCAGTTCTTTACCATTGGCGCGCCATCAACCACCAGTAATTCCAAAAACACTGGTGATGCGGTACTGACCGCAGCGGTCAGCGACAGCTCGGCGGTACAGGCGACGGATTATAAAGTGGCCTACGACGGGACTAACTGGAAAGTTACCCGACTGTCCAACAATACCACGACCACCGTGACGCCAGATCCCTCCGATGGCACGCTGAATTTCGACGGTCTGAAAGTTAGCATCAGCGCCACTACTGGCCCTAAAGCCAACGACAGTTTTACCGTTCGCCCGGTGAGCAATGCGATTGTGAATATGAGCGTGGCGATTACCGATGAGTCGAAAATTGCCATGGCTTCCGTCGCCGGTTCTGGTGCGAGCGATAACCGCAACGGCCAGGCGATGCTGAATCTGCAAAGCGCGAAAGTCGTCGGCGGCAACAAAACGTTTAACGACGCGTATGCCACGCTGGTCAGCGATGTGGGTAACAAAACCTCGACGCTGAAAACCAGCTCCACCACGCAGACGAACGTGGTGACGCAGTTGACCAAGCAGCAGCAGTCGATCTCCGGGGTTAACCTCGATGAAGAGTACGGCAACCTGCAGCGTTATCAACAATATTACCTGGCGAACGCTCAGGTTTTACAAACTGCAAGCACGCTGTTTGATGCGCTGCTCGGCATTCGCTAAGTAAGGGGTGAAAAATGCGTATCAGTACTCAAATGATGTACGAACAAAGCATGCGCGGCGTGACCAACTCGCAGAGCGCGTGGTTGGGTTACGGCGAGCAAATGGCGACCGGGCAGAAAGTTAACCGCCCGTCGGACGATCCCATTGCCGCTTCTCAGGCGGTGGTGATTTCGCAGGCGCAGGCGCAAAACACTCAATATGAGACGGCGCGTACTTTCGCCAAGCAGAAAGTGTCGCTGGAAGAGAGCGTATTGCAGCAGGTGACGACGGCGATCACTGGCGCACAGGGCACCATTGTGAAAGCGGGCAACGGTTCGCTGAGTGATGATGACCGTGCTTCGCTGGCAACTGAACTGCAGGGCTACCGCGATCAGCTGCTGAACCTGGCGAACAGTACCGACGGTAACGGCCGCTATATTTTTGGCGGCTATAAAACGGAAAGCGCGCCGTATGATGCCACGGGCACATATAGCGGTGGTAACCAGGCAATTTCCCAGCAGGTTGACGCCTCGCGTACCATGGTTATTGCGCATACGGGCAATGAAGTATTCAACCATATCAGCAGCAACGCCACGCCAGAACCGGTTGATCCGGCCACCGGCCTGCCGGGCACATCGGAAACCGATCTGTTCAAAATGCTCGATACGGCGATTACCGCACTGAAAACCCCGGTAGCAGGCGATGAAACCGCCAAGGCGGCAGCGCAGGCAGTAGTGGATAAAACCAGCCGTGGTTTGGGTAACTCCCTGAACAACGTGTCGACTGTCCGTGCTGAACTGGGTACGCAGTTGAACGAACTGGACACCCTCGATGCGCTGGGCGATGACCGTACTGTGGCGCTGAAACAGCAGAAGAGTGATTTGATTGACGTGGACTGGAACTCGGTGATTTCGTCTTACACCATGCAACAAGCCGCGCTGCAGGCGTCTTACAAAGCGTTCACCGATATGCAGGGTCTGTCGTTGTTCCAGATGAATAAGTAATGTTTTCATTTTGAGCATGTCTGGAAACTGGGCATGTTCGCTATGCCCGCTCCATCACCCCGGAGCGGGCTTTTTTTTATCCTACGCTTTCTGCGCCGCTTGCTGGATTTGACGGGCGTCGAACAGACGGATCAGCAGAGCAACCAGACCGGAAACCGTTGCCAGCACGACCACACCCTGCCAGGACGCAACGGAGTAAAGTTTGCTGCCCAGCGCAGAGCCCAGCGCCATACCAATGAACACACCAGTAAACAGCAGCGCATTCAGACGACCACGCGCTTGCGGTTCAAGACCGTACACGAGGTTCTGGTGAGCCACCAGACTGGATTGCAGACCCAGGTCGAAACCCACCGCCGAGAGGGCAATCAGTGCCAGCTGGCCATGCGGCGGCAGTACCGGCAGCAGAAACATCAGGGCGAAGGATACCGTCACCAGACCCGCACCTAACTGTGTAACTTTTTCTGCGCCAACTTTATCCGCCAGGCCACCTGCCAGCGGTGCCGCTAACGCACCCGCCGCACCGGCGATGCCGAAAGTACCCGCCACCGCGCTGCCTAATTGATATTTTTCCAGCAGCATCAACGCAAGGGTTGACCAGAAAGCGCTAAAAGCGATGGATAAAAAACCCTGCGCGAAAGCGGCGCGGCGCAGTGCCGGATAGCGTTGCCACAGGTGCGCCATCGATTTCATCAGCGCCGGGTAGCTCAGCGTGGAGTGGGTTGCGAAACGCGGCAGCACCGACCACATCAGCACGCCAATCAACGCAATGCTGACTGCGGCAAGCTGATACATGATACGCCAGCCGAATGCCGCGCCGACAAAGCCGCTGACGGTACGGGAAAGCAGGATCCCGAGCAGTAAACCGGTCATTACCGTGCCGACCATTTTCCCCTGTTTGCCTTCCGGCGCGAGAATTGCTGCCGCCGGGACAATATCCTGCGCCATTGTTGCGGCCATGCCCAGTAATAGGCTGACGACCAGTAATGAAGGCAGATGGCTGGTCAGGCTACAGGCCAGTAACAGCAGCGCCAGTGCAGCACTTTTAACCAGGATCAGACGGCGGCGGTCGTGGCGGTCGCCCAGCGGCAGCAGGAACAAAATACCCAGCGCATAACCGGCCTGTGTGAGTGTCGGCACCAGCCCCATACCGTTGACGGTTAAGTGCAGGTCGCTGCCCATTAATGGCAGCAGCGGTTGTGAATAATAGATAGCCGCGACGCTGAATCCGGCGCCGAGCGCGAGGGCAAAAATGACCCAGCCAACAACATCGGACGAAAGAGAATGACGGTTCATAGCAGGTTCCCCAGGAACGTTAGGTGTAAATAACGAAGTGAGGCCATTTTTACGCAGCAGAGCATGGCGCGGTAGCCAGCGGAGTGGTAAAACGGTTATACGTGAAACGTATAGGTAAAATAATAATGAAACGGCAAGAGCGTATAGATAGGGTGGATTTGATGCGGACGTATATCCGTATCGTGGAGGCCGGGTCGCTGTCGGCGGCGGCGCGCCAGCTGGAGACGACGCAGGCGACGGTCAGCCGCCGGTTGCAGTCGCTGGAGTCGCTGCTTGGCGTCAAGCTGCTCTTGCGCACCACCCATGCAATGAAGCTGACGGATGATGGCGAACGCTGCTATCAGCATGCAAAGCGCGTTGCGGATGCCTGGGTAGCGCTGGAAGATGAGCTGAGCCAGTCCGACGACGAGCCGGTCGGGATTTTGCGCGTACGCGCACCGCATGCCTTTGGTCAGGAACAACTGCTCGGTCCGCTGACTCAGTTTCTTGAACGTCACCAGCAACTCTCTGTTGAATGGATGCTCAATGACAAGAATGTCGATTTTCTCAGTGCCAATATCGATTGCGCTATTCGCGTTGGGGCAGAAGTGGACCCGGCAACGGTATCGGTACTGCTGGCAGAAGTACCCCGATCTATCGTGGCGTCACCCGCGTTGCTGGCGCGTTTTCCTGCTGTCGACACGCCACAGCAGCTCTCCGCGCTGCCGTGGATTGCGCTCAGCACGTTCTACCAGCATGAAATTCATCTGAGTCACCTGCAAAGTGGCGATACGGAGCAGGTGGCGATTGCACCCCGGCTTTATACCGACAGCCTGTATGCGGCCCGCAATACCGCCATTGGCGGGCTTGGCGTGACGCTGATTTCCAGTTGGGCGGTGGAAGAGGAGTTGCGCAGTGGCAAGCTGGTAGCGCTGTTGCCGCAGTGGCAGGCCGCGCCGCTGCCGGTTCATCTGGTTTATCCGTGGGCGCGCTATTATCCCGCGCGGTTGCGGAAATTTTTACAACTGATGCGTGAAGTGATGCCGGGGCTTGGCGGTATGCGCCATCCGGTGCGACAGACATAAAAAAAGCCGACCCGGGGGTCGGCTTTTGACTGCCAGGGAATTACTCAGCAGCTGGCGGTTTCGTCGCCGGAGCGGTTGCCGCGTGTGTGGCGCTGTGACCACCCGCAGAACCTTTACCTTCGAAGACGAAGTTCGGGCGTACCCAGTCACTGTGACGCGGCGCTTCCGGCACATAGGCAGGCGCTGGCGCTTTGGTCATTGGCGCGGTAGCCACTTTTTTAGCCGCGGGAGCAACCTGCGCTACCACCGGCGCTTTCACCGGCTCGGCAACAACTGGCGCAGCCGCTTCTTCGGACGCGTCCTGTACAGCTTCCGGCGCTGGCGTTTCTGCTACCGGTGCGACTTCCTGCTGTGCGGGTTCGGCTTCTTCTGCCACTTCCTGCGCAACGGGACGATCTTCCTCAGCAATCAGCTGCGGTTGTTCATCCACCGGCGTGTCGATCACTTCCGGGTGGGTGGTTTCAACGGCAACCGTCTGCGGTGCTTCAACAGCGGCTTGCGGTTCAACCACTGCCGGCCCGGCATTTTCAACCGTCGCCTGCGGCTCAACAACTTCCGCTTGCGGATGCGCAACCAGTTGTGCTTCAGCCATAGCCGGAGCGATCTCCTGCTCAGGGGCTGCATTGTTTTCAACGGACAGTTCCTGAGTCTGCTGCTCTTCCTGCGCGCGCGGCACCGGATAACGGATCCACACTTTACCGGACGCCATTTCCGGTGAGGCACAGGCTACGGTCAACGGCATTGGAGATTGCAGCGGGTAACGTTCATCACGATAGCGACGGCGACGCTGACCACTCACGCGCAGGTGGCGCGGGGAACGGCGTGAACGGCGCGGCATCGCGTTTTCGCGTGCTTCAGCGTTTTCATCCTGTTCCTGTACCGGCGCGGTTTCAACCACCGCTGGCAGGTCGACTTTCGCCAGCTGCGTGTTTTGCGCTGCGGTGTCCTGGACAGTGATTTCTTCAACGCGGTTTTCTACGTTGTTGTCACCGCCAATACGGACTTTCTGGCTGAGTTGACGCTGTTTACGACGCGGCATGACCTGCACGCGCTCTTCCTGTTCAGTTTCCTGAGCAGGTTGCTCATCGCGGTTCAGCTCTTTGACATCCTGCTGCGCCTGGCGTTTATCATCATTACGGCGACGGTTGCGCTCACGGCGAGGTTGCTGCTGCTCGTCACGAGATTTCGCTTTCTCTGTTTCATCAACAGCGACTGGCTGGCGAGATTCACGGGCTTCGGCGTTTTGCTGCGATTTTTCGCGGCGGTTACGACGATTCTCTTCGCGACCTTCGCGGTTATCACGGCTTTCGCGCGCTTCGTTGCCTTCGCTGCGGTTGTCACGGCGGTCATTACGATCGCGACGGTTGCCCTGGCGTGATTTACGACGATCCTGCTGACGCTCTTGTTTCTCGCCTTTTTTCTCTTCTTTCACTTCAACCGGCGCCGGGGCAGCTTCACCCGCGAACAAGCCTTTCAGGGCAGAGAAGAAACGACCCAGCAAACCTGGGGCGGCAACTGGTGTTGCGGCAGGTTGCGCCTGGCTTGCTGCTGCGGCTGGCGCTTGTGGTGCTGGCGGAACGTCCGGCATAACGAAGGTAGCCAGTGCTGGTTGTTCAGGTAACTTACGTTCGGCGTACTCTTCTTCAGACGGCAGGGCCATCTCTTCTTCGTGCAGTTTCGGCAGCAGGTAGCTCAGCGTTGGCGTCTCTTCGCCTTTACGCACGCGCAGTACGGAGTAGTGCGGTGTTTCCATCTGGTCGTTTGGCACGATCACGCAGCGTACGCCGCCCTGACGGGCTTCGATAGCGCTTACCGCGGCGCGTTTTTCGTTTAACAGGTATGACGCGACCGGAACCGGTACAATCGCATGCACTTCCTGGGTGTTTTCTTTCAGCGCTTCTTCTTCAATCAGACGCAGAATCGACAGCGACAGGGATTCGTTATCACGAATGGTGCCGGTACCGCTACAACGCGGGCAGACATGATGGCTGGACTCGCCCAACGACGGGCTCAGGCGCTGGCGGGACATCTCCAGCAGGCCGAAGCGGGAAATATGGCTAATCTGAATACGCGCACGATCCTGACGCACCGCTTCACGCAGGCGGTTTTCCACCGCGCGCTGGTGGCGCACCGGGGTCATATCAATAAAGTCGATAACGATCAGGCCACCCAGGTCACGCAGACGCAACTGGCGAGCGATCTCATCTGCCGCTTCCAGGTTTGTGTTAAAGGCGGTCTCTTCAATATCGCCACCGCGCGTTGCGCGTGCGGAGTTGATATCGATGGCGGTCAGCGCTTCGGTGGAGTCAATAACGATAGAGCCACCGGACGGCAGACGGACTTCACGCTGGAATGCGGATTCAATCTGCGACTCAATCTGGTAATGGCTGAACAGCGGGATTTCCCCGGTGTACAATTTAATTTTGCTGCTGAAATCGGGACGACCCAGCGCAGCGATATGCTGGCGAGCCAGCTCAAGCACTTTCGGGTTATCGATGAGGATTTCGCCGATATCCTGACGCAGATAGTCACGGAAGGCGCGCACAATCACGTTGCTTTCCTGATGGATCAGGAACGGAGCAGGGCGGCTTTCGGCGGCTTTCTGGATAGCTTCCCAGTGTTTCAGACGGAAGCTCAAATCCCACTGCAGCGCTTCGGCGGATTTGCCCACGCCTGCGGTGCGTACGATAAGACCCATACCATCCGGTAATTCCAGGCTGGAGAGTGCTTCTTTCAGCTCGGTGCGATCGTCGCCTTCAATACGGCGAGAAATGCCGCCCGCACGCGGGTTGTTCGGCATCAGCACCAGGTAGCTGCCTGCAAGGCTGATAAAAGTGGTCAGTGCCGCGCCTTTGTTGCCGCGCTCTTCTTTATCAATCTGAACGATGACTTCCTGACCTTCACGCAGTACGTCTTTGATGTTCGGACGTCCATGTGCGTTGTAATTAGCTGGGAAGTATTCGCGGGCGATCTCTTTGAGGGGGAGGAAACCGTGACGCTCGGCACCGTAATCAACAAATGCGGCTTCAAGGCTGGGTTCAATGCGGGTGATTTTACCTTTGTAGATGTTCGCTTTTTTCTGCTCGTGTCCCGGGCTTTCGATATCCAGGTCGTACAGGCGTTGTCCATCAACAAGTGCGACACGCAACTCTTCTTGCTGAGTTGCGTTTATTAACATTCTTTTCATCGTAACTTACTCATTATTCTTACATTGACGACTAAGCTGCGGGCAAGATAACGCCTTTCCGGGGGAGAACCGATGGCCTCGAGACTATTCGCGTCGCCAACCTCACGGTTGTCGCTCGCTAAAGAGGCGCAGTGTGTCGGTTGCCTGTGTTTCCTGTGGAAAACACAGCGCAATTATCAGGGGAACAGCCTGGGAAAAACTCTCCAGAGAAGATTCCATCTACCGGTAAGGACTGCAACCCGCAGCCCGCTAACTGCCTGAAAGTTCAATACGTCTTACGCCATTGCTGCGTGTATGATCGGACAGGCAAAACTGGTCATTCCGCTCATTTACTTGTTTTAACAAGATTCAACACGGAAAACCGCAACATTATTCCTTGCGAACCCTGTTATAGCAAGCTGACTTTTACCATTTATCACCCGGTTACTCACAGTTTTTTCACCTTTGCCCGGAGATTGGTTTAATAACCGCCGAATCAACTGAGCAAAACGAAGTCACCGAGTCAATTGTAAATATAAGCATAGAAAAATGAGTGGCGCTATTCAGCGTGGCTATTTAGAATCGCCTCCCATGAAAACTGAGACACCATCCGTAAAATTCGTTGCTATTACCGCTGATGAAGCGGGGCAACGTATCGATAATTTTCTGCGTACCCAGCTCAAAGGGGTACCTAAAAGCATGATTTACCGCATCCTGCGTAAGGGTGAAGTGCGGGTAAATAAAAAACGTGTAAAACCGGAATATAAACTGGAAGCGGGGGATGAAATCCGCATTCCGCCGGTACGCGTTGCAGAAAAAGAAGAAGAGGCGGTTTCTCCGCATTTGCAAAAAGTTGCCCAGCTAACCGACGTTATTCTCTATGAAGACGAGCATATCCTGGTGCTGAATAAACCCTCGGGCACGGCGGTACACGGCGGTAGCGGGCTGAGTTTTGGCGTGATTGAAGGTTTGCGCGCGTTGCGCCCGGAAGCTCGCTTTCTTGAACTGGTTCACCGTTTAGATCGTGACACCTCCGGCGTTTTGCTGGTGGCAAAAAAACGTTCCGCGCTGCGTTCGCTGCATGAGCAACTGCGCGGTAAAGATATGCAGAAAGATTATCTGGCGCTGGTTCGCGGCCAGTGGCAGTCGCATGTCAAAGTGGTGCAGGCACCTTTGCTGAAAAATATTCTGCAAAGTGGCGAGCGGATAGTGCGGGTGAACAGCGAAGGCAAGCCTTCAGAAACACGTTTTAAAGTTGAAGAGCGTTATGAATTCGCGACGCTGGTGCGTTGCAGCCCGGTGACCGGACGTACGCATCAGATTCGTGTACATACTCTACATGCCGGCCACCCGATTGCTTTTGACGATCGCTATGGCGATCGCGAGTTTGATAAGCAACTGGCTCCAACCGGGCTGTCACGACTGTTCCTGCACGCTGCGGCACTCAAGTTCACGCATCCCCATACGGGCGAAACATTGCGTATAGAAGCGCCACTTGATGATGCACTCAAACATTGTCTGCAAGTGTTACGCAACGCTAAGTAATCTTTTCCCCCTCGCGTCTGCGAGGGGGAAAACGGGGTTGGCTTACGGCTTCAGCCATTTGTCCAGCCACGGAAACACTTCATTTTGCTGTTCCTGATAAAAGACATGTCCCAGTTCCGGCCAGCTTTTCGTCACCAGTTTGTCGTCTGCCTGCTGCGAAGACCACACCCGATGCACTTTGTCAAAAGCGTCTTTTACCGCCTCAGCCGGAAAAAGTTTGTCTTTGCCACCGCTGAAAATCAGCATCGGCTTCGGCGCGGCAATGCTGGCGATATCCGGAATGTCCATGCGGGCGGGCATCCCCGGATGCAACATATAGAACGCGGATTGACCGCGTAACACATTATTGCCGGGTTGCATCAGGCCGTTATAGGTTCCAAACCACGAAATTACCGCTGTAGCAGCGACTTTTTCGCTCAGCGCCGCCAGTTGCCAGGCGCGAAAACCACCCATTGAGAAACCCAGTACGCCAACGCGTTTACTATCCACTCCGGGATGCGCGGCGATAAAATCGACCGTGCGCATATCCTCATAGGCTACTTCGCCTGCCAGCGAGCGTCCCAGATTGAAGTAGTTGCTGGCCAGCGCCTGTTGTTGTTCATAAACCATCGGGCCGCGATCGCCCCATCCGGGACTGTCGATAGCGATAACCGCGTAACCCCGGCTCGCCAGTTCATCACCAATAAATTTACCGCTGAAAAATTTATCAGCCCATGCTTGCGCACTGGCGAGTTGCTCCGCGTTACCCCACGGGCGGATCAGCTTCTCTTTGCCGATATCAAACTTCGAGCCATGATCGTGCAACAGAACGATGGCAGGGTGCGGGCCGGGTGTTTTCGGCATCAATAACAGGGCGGAAATGCGGTTATCGTCCGTAATGTTTAGCGATAATTTTTCAGCGGTATAAATGCCGCGATCTTCTTTCGCTATCGAGTGAGGAGAAAAGGGTTTCGTGGCGTCCGGGGTGAGCAGGGCGCGGCGAAATAGCTGGCGGCTATGCGATTGCCACTGGTGGAAATCTTTAAAATTGCCTGATAACCACGAATCGGGATAACGCATCTGCGCTTTCAGCGTTTGCCAGCTTGCCGGAAGATTGCCTTCAACGACGCCCTCTGTTTGCCACTTATCTTGCGCATAAACATTGCCAGACGCCAGCAGGGCAAACATCAGCGGCAACGTACGTAAAATCTTCATCACCTCTCCTTAAATTAAAACGGCGTTTTAATATTGGTGATGAATGTAACGTTTGCCTAAAAAAGAAACTGTGATCGCGAAAGCATTAGCTTAACAACGGGTTACAATGTTCACGCCGGAGCATCTGGCACAGCGCAATTAGCGGCAAACCCACTAATGTATTAGGGTCACGTCCTTCCAGGCGTTCAAACAATGCAATACCCAGTCCTTCGCTTTTGAAGCTACCGGCACAGTTCAACGGGCGCTCTTTGCGGACATAGTCGTCGATTTCCTGTTCACTTAAGCGGCGAAAATGGACGTCGAAAGGCTCACATTCTGTTTGCACATGACCGGTTGCGGAATTAAACAGCGCCAGGCCAGTATAAAAAGTCACAATATTGCCGCTGGCTTTCGTCAATTGCTGGCGGGCATTCTCTTCTGTGTGCGGTTTGCCGGTAATTTCGCCATCAAGTACGCACACCTGATCGGAACCAATAATCAAATGCTGAGGGTATTTTTGCGCCAGTGATTGCGCCTTTTCCTGCGCCAGTCTTAGCACTAAATGGCGAGGCGCTTCGCCTGCACGCGGTGTTTCGTCTGTCTGCGGTGCGGCGCATTCGAAGGGTAAACCGAGTTTTTCGAGCAGGGCGCGGCGGTAGGGCGAAGTGGAAGCGAGGATAATTTGCGACATATTTTTTTCACCAAATATGGCTTAACAATGACAGGCATTTTAAACTGTAGGCCGCAATGTGTGCGAATTATTGGCAAAAGGCAACCGCAGGCTGCCTTTTTCTTTGACTCTATGACGTTACAAAGTTAATATGCGCGCCCTATGCAAAAGGTAAAATTACCCCTGACTCTTGATCCGGTTCGCACGGCTCAAAAACGCCTTGATTACGAGGGTATCTATACTCCCGACCAGGCGGAGCGCGTCGCTGAATCTGTAGTCAGCGTAGACAGTGATGTGGAATGCTCCATGTCGTTCGTTATCGATAACCAGCGTCTTGCCGTGTTAAACGGTGATGCAAAGGTAACGGTATCGCTCGAATGCCAGCGTTGCGGGAAACCGTTCACTCATCAGGTCTACACCACGTATTGTTTTAGTCCTGTGCGTTCAGACGAACAGGCTGAAGCACTGCCGGAAGCGTATGAGCCGATTGAGGTTAACGAATTCGGTGAAATCGATCTGCTGGCGCTGGTCGAGGATGAAATCATTCTCTCCCTGCCGGTAGTTCCGGTGCATGATTCTGAACACTGTGAAGTGTCCGAGGCGGACATGGTCTTTGGGGAACTGCCTGATGAAGCGCAGAAACCAAATCCATTTGCCGTATTAGCCAGCTTAAAGCGTAAGTAATTAAGGAGTAAGGTCCATGGCCGTACAACAGAATAAACCAACCCGTTCCAAACGTGGCATGCGTCGTTCCCATGACGCGCTGACCGCAGTCACCAGCCTGTCTGTAGACAAAACTTCTGGTGAAACCCACCTGCGTCACCACGTTACCGCCGACGGTTTCTACCGCGGTCGCAAGGTTATCACTAAGTAATCACGCGCAAGCGTGATGAAGCTTAGTGAGGATTTCCCCGCATAAGCGGGGATAGACCGAACCAGGCTGCGACGATACCTTGACACGTCTAACCCTGGCGTTAGATGTCATGGGGGGAGATTTTGGCCCATCCGTGACAGTGCCTGCAGCTTTGCAGGCACTGAACTCTAATTCTCAACTCAACCTTCTTTTAGTCGGCGATCCCGACGCTATCACGCCATTACTTGCCAAAGCTGATTTCGAGCAACGCTCGCGCTTGCTTATTGTTCCTGCCCAGTCAGTTATTGCCAGTGATGCGCGCGCAGCGCAGGCTATTCGTAGCAGCCGTGGTACTTCTATGCGCATGGCGCTGGAGTTAGTCAAAGAAGGTCGCGCCCAGGCCTGCGTGAGTGCAGGAAATACCGGTGCGCTAATGGGGCTGGCGAAAATGCTGCTCAAACCGCTTGACGGAATTGAGCGTCCGGCGCTGGTGACCGTGTTGCCTCATCAACAGAAAGGCAAGACCGTTGTGCTGGATCTGGGCGCAAACGTCGATTGTGACAGCACGATGCTGGCGCAATTTGCCGTGATGGGTGCGGTGATGGCCGAAGAGATCCTCGGTATTGCCAACCCACGTGTGGCGCTACTAAATATTGGTGAAGAAGAGACCAAAGGGCACGATAGCATCCGCGATGCTGCGGCATTATTACGCTCCATGTCCTCAATGAACTACATTGGTTATCTTGAAGCGAACGAATTATTGACCGGCAAAACGGATGTGCTGGTGTGTGACGGTTTTACCGGAAACGTCACATTAAAAACAATGGAAGGTGTTGTCAGAATGTTTCTTTCACTGCTGAAATCGCAGGGTGAAGGGAAAAAAAGGTCGTGGTGGCTGATTTTATTAAAGCGTTGGTTACAAAAAAGCCTGACAAGGCGATTCAGTCACCTCAACCCCGACCAGTATAATGGCGCCTGTCTGTTAGGATTGCGCGGCACTGTGATTAAGAGTCATGGTGCGGCGAATCAGCGCGCATTTTGCGTGGCAATTGAGCAGGCAGTGCAGGCGGTGCAGCGGCAGGTTCCACAACGGATCGCCGCTCGCCTGGAATCTGTGTATGCATACTCGTCTTCGTCTGCAACGGATGGCGAAAACCAGAGCGTGTGTATATTACCCAAGAGTGACTGAGCGTACATGTATACGAAGATTATTGGTACCGGCAGTTATCTGCCTGAGCAGGTTCGGACAAACGCCGATTTAGAAAAAATGGTGGAAACCTCTGACGAGTGGATTGTCAGCCGTACAGGGATCCGTGAGCGCCGCATCGCCGCTGCAAACGAAACGGTTTCGACCATGGGCTATGAAGCCGCTAAACGTGCGCTTGAGATGGCGGGCATCAATAACGATCAGATAGGCTTGATCATTGTTGCTACTACCTCTGCAACGCATGCCTTCCCGAGTGCAGCCTGCCAAATCCAGAACATGCTGGAAATCAAAGGCTGCCCGGCGTTTGACGTTGCTGCTGCGTGTGCGGGCTTCACCTATGCGCTGAGCATCGCCGATCAGTATGTTAAATCTGGTGCGGTGAAACATGCGTTGGTCATTGGTTCTGATGCGCTCGCGCGGACATTAGATCCGGACGACCGCGGTACGATTATTCTGTTTGGTGATGGCGCAGGCGCTGTTGTGCTGGGCACTTCCGAAGAGCCAGGCATCATCTCCACACATATGCACGCAGACGGGAGCTACGGCGAGCTGCTGACGCTGCCTAACCTTGATCGTGTGCATCCGGAGAACCCGACCTATCTGACGATGGCGGGTAACGAAGTATTCAAAGTTGCGGTGACAGAGCTGGCGCGTATTGTTGATGAAACATTAACAGCCAATAATCTTGAGCGCAGCGAGCTGGACTGGCTGGTGCCGCATCAGGCTAACTTGCGTATCATCAGCGCGACAGCGAAGAAGCTCGGCATGTCGATGGATAGCGTTGTTGTTACGCTGGATCGCCATGGCAACACCTCCGCAGCTTCCGTTCCCAGCGCGCTTGATGAAGCGGTACGCGACGGACGCATTAAGCCGGGGCAACTTGTCCTGCTGGAAGCGTTTGGTGGCGGGTTCACCTGGGGCTCGGCGCTGGTTCGTTTCTGAGTATAAGGATAAAAAAATGACGCAATTTGCTTTTGTGTTCCCGGGACAAGGCTCCCAAACCGTCGGTATGTTAGCTGATATGGCTGCGGCTTATCCGGTGATTGAAGAGACGTTCGCAGAGGCATCAGCTGTTCTGGGTTATGATCTCTGGTCTCTGGTACAACAAGGCCCGGCGGAAGAACTGAACAAAACCTGGCAGACACAACCGGCGCTGCTGGCCGCTTCTGTCGCGCTGTGGCGCGTCTGGCAGCAGCAGGGTGGTAAAACGCCTGCGCTGATGGCGGGGCATAGCCTGGGCGAATACTCCGCATTAGTGTGTGCGGGTGTTATCGCGTTTGCTGATGCGGTTCGTTTGGTTGAACTACGTGGGAAATTCATGCAGGAAGCCGTGCCGGCGGGTACTGGCGCGATGTCTGCCATTATCGGCCTGGATGATGCTTCCATTGCCAAAGCATGTGAAGAATCGGCACAAGGGCAAGTTGTCTCTCCGGTGAACTATAATTCGCCAGGCCAGGTGGTTATTGCTGGTCATAAAGAAGCCGTTGAACGCGCAGGCGCTGCTTGCAAGGCTGCAGGTGCCAAACGTGCGCTGCCGCTGCCGGTTAGCGTACCGTCGCACTGTGCGCTGATGAAGCCAGCCGCAGAAAAACTGGCCGCTGAATTAAAGAACATTACTTTTAACGCGCCGCAGATCCCGGTTGTAAATAACGTGGATGTGAAGTGCGAAACGACGCCAGAAGCGATTCGTGATGCCTTGGTGCGTCAGCTGTACAGCCCCGTGCAATGGACGAAGAGCGTTGAATTGATGGCGTCGCAGGGCATTGAGCACTTATATGAAGTTGGCCCGGGTAAAGTCCTCACCGGCCTGACTAAACGTATTGTTGACACCCTGACTGCATCTGCGCTCAACGAGCCGGCTGCCGTGTCAGAGGCACTTGCGCAATAAAAGAGGAAGACCATGAGTTTTGAAGGAAAAATCGCACTGGTAACCGGTGCAAGCCGCGGTATTGGTCGCGCTATTGCTGAAACCCTCGTTGCCCGTGGCGCGAAGGTTATCGGTACGGCGACCAGCGAGAGTGGCGCGCAGGCGATTAGCGACTATTTAGGTGCCAACGGCAAAGGTCTGGTGTTGAATGTGACCGATGCTGCATCTATCGAATCTGTTCTGGAAAACATTCGCGCAGAATTTGGCGAGGTTGATATTCTGGTAAATAATGCCGGGATCACCCGTGATAACCTGTTGATGCGCATGAAAGAGGATGAGTGGAACGATATTCTCGACACCAATCTTTCATCTGTTTTCCGTCTGTCAAAAGCGGTAATGCGCGCTATGATGAAAAAGCGTCATGGGCGTATTATCACTATCGGTTCTGTGGTTGGTACCATGGGAAATGCTGGTCAGGCCAACTACGCTGCGGCGAAAGCGGGTCTTATCGGTTTCAGTAAATCGCTGGCGCGTGAAGTTGCGTCCCGCGGTATTACTGTAAACGTTGTTGCTCCGGGTTTTATTGAAACGGACATGACGCGTGCGCTGTCTGATGATCAGCGTGCGGGTATTCTGGCGCAGGTTCCTGCGGGTCGCCTTGGCGGTGCTCAGGAAATCGCCAGTGCGGTTGCATTTTTAGCCTCTGACGAGGCGGGTTACATCACTGGTGAAACCCTGCACGTCAATGGCGGAATGTATATGGTTTAACCACGATGAAAATTATTTGCGTTATTAGGGCGAAAGGCCTCAAAATAGCGTAAAATCGTGGTAAGAACTGCCGGGATTTAGTTGCAAATTTTTCAACATTTTATACACTACGAAAACCATCGCGAAAGCGAGTTTTGATAGGAAATTTAAGAGTATGAGCACTATCGAAGAACGCGTTAAGAAAATTATCGGCGAACAGCTGGGCGTTAAGCAGGAAGAAGTTACCAACAATGCTTCCTTCGTTGAAGACCTGGGCGCTGATTCTCTTGACACCGTTGAGCTGGTAATGGCTCTGGAAGAAGAGTTTGATACTGAGATTCCGGACGAAGAAGCTGAGAAGATCACCACCGTTCAGGCTGCCATTGATTACATCAACGGCCACCAGGCGTAAGTGAACATCTCCAGGCGGTCACTCGACCGCCTGAGTTTTATCTGTAGTTATCCCACGAATCTCTTTTTTATACCCTCCCTGGAGGACAAACGTGTCTAAGCGTCGTGTAGTTGTGACCGGACTTGGCATGTTGTCTCCTGTCGGCAATACCGTAGAGTCTACCTGGAAAGCTCTCCTTGCCGGTCAGAGTGGCATCAGCCTGATCGACCATTTCGATACTAGCGCCTATGCAACCAAATTTGCTGGCTTAGTAAAGGATTTTAACTGTGAAGACATCATCTCGCGTAAAGAACAGCGCAAGATGGATGACTTCATTCAATATGGAATTGTGGCTGGCGTTCAGGCCATGCAGGATTCCGGCCTTGAAGTCACAGAAGAGAACGCATCCCGTATTGGCGCAGCGATTGGTTCTGGTATCGGCGGTCTCGGCCTGATCGAAGAAAACCATAGCTCCCTCGTCAAGGGGGGGCCGCGTAAAATCAGCCCGTTCTTTGTACCTTCAACGATTGTCAACATGGTGGCAGGTCATCTGACTATCATGTTCGGTCTGCAAGGCCCGAGTATTTCCATCGCGACAGCGTGTACCTCAGGTGTGCATAACATCGGTCATGCGGCACGTATCATTGCCTACGGCGATGCTGATGCCATGCTGGCAGGCGGCGCGGAAAAAGCCAGTACGCCGTTAGGCGTAGGTGGCTTTGGCGCAGCGCGCGCGCTGTCTACCCGCAACGATAATCCGCAGGCGGCAAGCCGTCCGTGGGACAAAGAGCGTGACGGCTTTGTTCTCGGCGACGGCGCTGGCATCATCATGCTGGAAGAGTACGAGCATGCGAAAAAGCGCGGTGCGAAAATTTATGCTGAAATCGTCGGCTTTGGTATGAGCAGCGATGCTTACCATATGACCTCTCCGCCGGAAAACGGTGCGGGTGCCGCGAAGGCGATGGTTAATGCACTGCGTGATGCCGGCATCACCCCGGGCCAGATTGGCTATGTTAATGCGCACGGTACGTCTACGCCGGCGGGAGATATGGCAGAAGCGCAGGCCGTGAAATCGGTCTTTGGCGACGCGGCTCGTACAGTAATGGTTAGTTCGACCAAATCGATGACCGGCCACCTGCTGGGTGCGGCAGGCGCAGTAGAATCTATCTACTCGATCCTCGCTCTGCGCGATCAGGCTGTTCCGCCGACCATCAACCTGGATAACCCGGATGAAGGTTGCGATCTGGATTTTGTGCCGCATGTTGCACGCCAGGTAAGCGGCATGGAGTACACCCTGTGTAACTCCTTCGGTTTCGGTGGCACCAACGGCTCGTTGATCTTCAAGAAAGTCTGATCATTTCGCTGTGTACTGGAGGCCCGCTTGTCGGGCCTTTTCTATTCGGGTTTATCCCCTTGTCCTGCGCTTTTCATCCTGCCAAACTGTCCGCCCAGACGCATAAGGAGCCCTCTATGTTCTTGATTAATGGTAAAGAGCAGCAATGGCTTGCCGCGAATGATCGGGCGACGCAATTTGGTGATGGCTGTTTTACCACCGCGCGCATCCTTGACGGGCAAATCCAGTTTCTTGACGCGCATCTCCAGCGCCTGCGTCTTGCCTGTAAACGGCTCCGGATCCCTTATCTCGACTGGGACATACTGGCGCAGGAAATGGCACACCTCGCGAAAGAGAAAGAAGAGGGTGTGGTGAAAGTTATTCTCAGCCGTGGCACTGGCGGACGAGGCTATAGCGCAGCGGGTTGTGATACGCCGACGCGAATAGTGTCAGTATCAGCAAGCCCTGCCCATTACGCTCGGTGGAGGCAGGAAGGGGTAACCCTGGCGTTGAGTGATATTCGTCTCGGGCGTAACCCAATGCTCGCCGGGATCAAACACCTTAACCGCCTGGAGCAGGTATTGATTCGCACCGGGCTTGAGCAGACCTCTGCTGATGAAGCGCTGGTGCTGGATAGCGAAGGCTGGCTGGTTGAATGTTGTGCCGCCAATATCTTCTGGCGGCAGGGTTCGACGGTCTTCACGCCGCGCGTTGATCAGGCCGGTGTTGATGGCATCATGCGTCAATATTGTTTGCGCCAGCTGAAAACTTCCGCTTTTGAGGTTGTCGAAGTCAATGCGCGGCATGATGTGCTGATGCTGGCCGACGAAGTCATTATTTGTAACGCGTTGATGCCAGTTGTCCCGGTTCGCCAGTGGGCGGAACAGCACTGGTCAGCGCGCGATTTGTACCACTTTTTAGCCCCCTTGTGTGAGCGCATAAATCCGTCATGAAGAAAATGTTACGCGTAGTTCTCCTCCTGTTGGCTTTGCTGGTTATCGCGGCGGGAGCCGGCGTCTGGAAGGTTCGCCAGTTAGCGGACAGCCAGATCCTGATTAAAGATGAAACCATTTTCACGCTGCCCGCCGGAACCGGCCGTGTGGCGTTGGGTGAATTGCTGTATCGCGAAAAGGTAATTAATCGCCCGCGCGTGTTTCAGTGGCTGCTGCGACTGGAACCGGATCTTTCACATTTCAAAGCCGGTACCTACCGTTTTACACCGAAGATGACCGTGCGCGAGATGTTGCAGTTACTGGAGAGTGGTAAAGAAGCGCAGTTTCCGCTACGGCTGGTCGAAGGTATGCGCCTGAGCGATTACCTCAAACAGTTGCGCGACGCTCCCTACATCAAACACACCCTGAAAGACGACGACTACGCGACGGTGGCGCAAGCCCTGAAACTGGAGCATCCGCAGTGGGTGGAAGGCTGGTTCTGGCCCGATACCTGGATGTACACCGCTAACACCACGGACGTTGCGTTGCTCAAGCGTGCGCATCAGAAAATGTCGCGTGCGGTAGAGCAAGCCTGGGAAGGGCGTATGGAGGGGCTACCGTATAAAGATCAGAACCAGCTGGTAACCATGGCGTCGATTGTCGAAAAAGAGACGGCTGTTGCCAGCGAGCGCGATCAGGTGGCCTCCGTCTTTATTAACCGGCTGCGCATCGGGATGCGGCTGCAGACCGATCCGACGGTTATCTACGGGATGGGCGCGCGTTATAATGGTAAGCTGTCGCGCGCCGATCTGGAAACGCCGACCGACTATAACACCTATGTAATTAGCGGTTTGCCGCCGGGCCCTATTGCTACACCCGGTGAGGCCTCGCTGAAAGCGGCGGCGCATCCGGCGAAGACGCCGTATCTCTATTTTGTCGCGGATGGTAAAGGCGGACATACATTTAATACCAATCTCGCCAGCCATAACCGGGCAGTGCAGGACTACCTGAAAGTACTTAAGGAAAAAAATGGGCAGTAAATACATCGTTATCGAAGGGCTTGAAGGCGCAGGGAAAACCACGGCGCGCGATGTCATCGTTGAGACGCTGAAAGAGCTTGGCGTCGGTGAAATGGTGTTTACGCGGGAACCGGGCGGTACGCTGCTGGCGGAAAAATTGCGTAGCCTGGTGCTGGATATTCGTTCCGTTGGTGATGAAGTCATTACCGATAAAGCCGAAGTTCTGATGTTTTACGCAGCCCGGGTTCAACTGGTCGAAACCGTCATTAAACCCGCACTGGCGCGTGGTTGCTGGGTGATCGGCGATCGCCATGATCTCTCAACGCAGGCGTACCAGGGCGGCGGACGAGGCATCGATCAGACTATGTTGGCTACGCTGCGCGATGTCGTCCTGGGCGATTTTCGCCCGGACTTGACGCTCTATCTGGATGTCACACCGGAAGTTGGCCTGAAACGTGCGCGTGCGCGTGGCGAGCTGGATCGTATTGAGCAAGAGTCGCTGGATTTCTTTAATCGTACCCGCGCGCGCTACCTTGAACTGGCTGCGCAAGATGACCGCATTCGCACCGTTGATGCTACTCAACCGCTGGACAAGGTGATTGCCGACATCCGCCAGACGGTAACAGCCTGGGTGCAGGAGCAGGGCGCATGAAATGGTATCCGTGGCTGCGTCCCGATTTTGAGCAACTGGTTGCCAGTTATCAGAGCGGTCGTGGGCACCACGCGTTGCTGATCCACGCCCTGCCGGGGATGGGCGAAGATGCGTTGATTTACGCCATCAGCCGTTTCTTGCTATGCCAGACACCTGAAGGCCATAAAAGCTGCGGCCACTGCCGCGGCTGCCAGCTTATGCAGGCTGGAACGCATCCTGATTACTATGCACTGGCACCGGAAAAAGGAAAATCCGCGCTGGGCATTGATGCGGTGCGTGAAGTCAGCGAAAAGCTTTACGAACATGCGCGGCTGGGCGGCGCGAAAGTGGTATGGATCCAGGATGCCGCGTTATTGACCGACGCCGCCGCCAACGCGTTGCTGAAGACGCTGGAAGAGCCGCCCGCGCGCACCTGGTTCTTCCTCGGCTGTCGGGAGCCGGCAAGATTATTAGCGACTTTGCGCAGCCGCTGCCGCTTGCACCACCTTGCGCCTCCCGCAGAAAACTACGCCTGCAGCTGGCTTGCACGGGAAGTTACCGCCTCGCAAGAGACGATTCTGACCGCACTACGTTTGTGCGCCGGTTCGCCTGGCGCGGCAGAAGCGCTGCTTCAGACCGATGTCTGGGCGCAACGGCAGTTGCTTTGTCAGGCGACAGACGCAGCGCTGAATAGCGGTGACTGGCTGGCGATGCTCCCGACACTGAACCACGACAAGGTGGCTGAGCGTTTGCAATGGCTCTCTGCGTTGCTGCTTGATGCATTAAAAATGCAGCAAGGAGCGACATTGCTCAGCAATGTTGATGCCTTAGCGCTGGTCGAAAAGCTGGCGCGCCAGGTGCAAGCGCCAACGCTGCACGCGTTACTGCATGCTATTTTTACCTGTCGTGAACAGTTGCTTAGTGTGGTCGGGGTTAACCGCGAGTTGCTGCTGACCGATCTATTGTTAACGCTGGAACGTTACCAGCAAACAGGCGTAACGCTTCCTGTCTCCCATCTGTAAGAGAAGATTATGTTTTTAGTTGATTCGCACTGCCATCTTGATGGCCTGGATTACCACTCTTTGCACAAAGACGTTGATGACGTGCTGGCGAAAGCTGCCGCGCGCGACGTGAAGTTTTGTCTGGCGGTGGCTACGACGTTACCGGGTTACCACGAGATGCGTGAGCTGGTGGGGGAGCGCCCGAATGTGGTCTTTTCCTGCGGAGTGCACCCGCTGAATCAGGATGAAGAGTACGATGTCGACACGCTGCGCCAACTGGCGGCGGAAGAGGGCGTCGTGGCGATGGGAGAAACCGGGCTGGACTATTTTTATACGCCGGAAACGAAGCCGCGCCAGCAGGAATCCTTCCGTATCCATATCCGTATTGGCCGTGAACTGAACAAGCCGGTGATCGTCCATACGCGCGATGCGCGAGAAGACACGCTTGCGATTTTGCAGGAAGAGCGCGTGACGGATTGCGGAGGTGTTTTGCACTGCTTTACTGAAGATCGCGAAACGGCAGGTAAGCTGCTGGATATGGGTTTTTACATCTCGTTTTCTGGTATCGTCACCTTCCGCAACGCGGAGCAGTTGCGTGATGCGGCACGTTACATTCCGCTCGATCGCTTACTGGTCGAAACCGATTCGCCTTATCTCGCCCCGGTGCCGCATCGTGGCAAAGAGAACCAGCCAGCAATGACGCGCGATGTGGCGGAATATATGGCGGTGCTGAAAGGCGTTTCTGTCGAAGAGCTTGCGCAACAAACGACACAGAACTTTGCCCGTTTGTTCCATGTTGACCCATCCCGCCTGCAATCTGCCTGATCTGTCAGCTTATTTTAGTACTCGTAATTAATAAACGATCGGAGTAAAGTTCACCGCCATAAAAAAGGCGGTGGCGGTCGTTTTTCATACGGAAGCCGATACCTTTTGTAAATCAGTGTGAGTTTCGTAACTGGCGCTAGCTGAAACGTGATAGCCGTCAAACAAACTTTTACTGATTTATTTTACTCTGTGTAATAAATAAAGGGCGCTTAGATGCCCTTCCCACGGCGCGGTTCTCCCCCCTCGCCAATGCGTGAAAGCGTAGAAAAAAGCACTAATACTCAGGAGCACTCTCAATTATGTTTAAGAATGCATTTGCTAACCTGCAGAAGGTCGGTAAATCGCTGATGCTGCCAGTATCCGTACTGCCTATCGCAGGTATCCTGCTGGGCGTCGGTTCTGCAAACTTCAGCTGGCTGCCAGAAGTGGTTTCCCACGTTATGGCCGAAGCGGGCGGTTCCGTTTTTGCTAACATGCCGTTGATCTTCGCTATCGGTGTTGCGCTTGGCTTCACCAATAACGACGGCGTTTCGGCTCTGGCCTCCGTTGTTGCCTACGGCATCATGGTGAAAACCATGGCAGTGGTTGCGCCTCTGGTTCTGCATTTACCTGCTGAAGAAATTGCCGCAAAACACCTGGCTGATACTGGTGTGCTTGGCGGTATTATCTCCGGCGCGATTGCCGCGTATATGTTTAACCGCTTCTATCGCATCAAGCTGCCTGAGTATCTGGGCTTCTTCGCTGGTAAACGTTTCGTGCCGATCATCTCCGGTCTGGCTGCGATTTTCACCGGCGTGATCCTCTCCTTCATTTGGCCGCCGATCGGTACTGCGATTCAGACTTTCTCCCAGTGGGCCGCTTACCAGAACCCGGTTGTGGCGTTCGGTATCTACGGTTTCATTGAACGTTGCCTGGTGCCGTTTGGTCTGCACCATATCTGGAACGTACCTTTCCAGATGCAGATTGGCGAGTTCACCAACGCAGCAGGTCAGGTGTTCCACGGCGATATCCCGCGTTATATGGCGGGTGACCCGACTGCGGGTAAACTGTCTGGCGGCTTCCTGTTCAAAATGTACGGTCTGCCGGCTGCTGCTATCGCTATCTGGCACTCCGCAAAACCGGAAAACCGCGCGAAAGTGGGCGGTATCATGATCTCCGCAGCGCTGACCTCGTTCCTGACCGGTATCACCGAGCCGATCGAGTTCTCCTTCATGTTCGTTGCGCCGATCCTGTACGTTATCCACGCGATTCTGGCTGGCCTGGCATTCCCGATCTGTATCCTGCTGGGTATGCGTGACGGTACGTCGTTCTCTCACGGTCTGATTGACTTCATCGTGCTGAGCGGCAACAGCAGCAAATTGTGGCTGTTCCCGGTTATCGGTGCATGCTACGCGGTGGTTTACTACACCATCTTCCGCGTGCTGATCAAAGCGCTGGATCTGAAAACCCCGGGTCGTGAAGACACCACGGAAGAGAGCAAAGCTGGCGTTACCAGCGAAATGGCTCCGGCTCTGGTTACGGCGTTCGGCGGTAAAGAGAACATCACCAACCTGGATGCGTGCATCACGCGTCTGCGTGTCAGCGTGGCTGACGTAGCGAAAGTGGATCAGGCTGGCCTGAAGAAACTGGGTGCTGCGGGTGTGGTTGTTGCTGGTTCCGGTGTGCAGGCAATTTTCGGTACTAAATCCGATAACCTGAAAACCGAAATGGATGAGTACATCCGTAACAACTAAGCCATAGTCTGGGGAGACTGAGGGAGCCTGATGGCTCCCTTTTTTATTGTCCACTGAAAACTATGTGCTGTGGATCTGGCCAGCAACAGGTTTGCCTCTTGATTTAAATTTCACCGGGCAGACACAGCCTTCTTTTGCAGAAGGTCGGTATGCCCTGCCAGGCGCAATCAATGTTGCCTTTTCTAACGCTGAATTTTTACTGTACTGAAAAGAAAGAGGGACAAAGTCCGTCGTTGCCCACAGACCGTGTGCCATTCCCCCTCCGCTCTGGCAAGCTGGCTGTCATGTGACTCACAGACGCGCCTCACACTCACACTACATTCAACGTTAAATGCGCAAGGATAAGTGCAGCGGAAACGTCTGCTATAAGCGATCGCGGGAGAACTGGGGGCGGGCAGTTATCGGTAATGGCCGTTTTTCGGGAGCAAGAAAACAGAATAAAAAAGCCCGCCGGGAGGACGGCGGGCTTAGTGGCTCGCGGCTGCGATTATCAGAAGCTGTAGCTGGCGCTTACAGAGAAGTTACGCGGCGCACCGTACACACCGTAAGTGCCCAGATAATCGTAATACTCTTTATCGAACACATTGTTCAGATTGGCCTGGATAGCGAAGTTTTTAGTTGCCTGGTAACGGGTGAACAGATCCACCACCGTATAACCGCTTTGCGTAATGCGCATGTCTCCATTCGGGCCTTTGATCTCCTGCCAGGTTTTATTCTGCCAGCGCGCGCCGCCGCCAACGGAAAGCTCTGACAGCATCGGCAACTGGTAGCGCGTGAATAATTTCATCGTGGTGCGCGCCTGTTCCGGGTTAACGGCTACACCGTCACCATCGTCAGCCATAAAACGGCTGGCACCAAAGGTGAGCTGCAAGTTGTCGGTGAGAGCACCGTTGAGCTCAAATTCGATGCCTTTGCTTACCGTGCCGTTGACGGATTTATACGCGGTCTGGCCGCCGGAATTTGGAATGTACTCGCCGGTCGATACGGCAACGTGATCCTGCTCGGTACGGAATACCGCCAGGGTCGCCGTCAGACGTGTGTTATACCAGTCACCTTTGATGCCAGCTTCATAGCTTTTACCGGTGGTAGGTTCAAGAAATTCGCTGTTGATATCGCGCTGACTGGACGGCTCGAAAATAGAGGTGTAGCTGCCATAAACAGACCAGGTGTCATCGATGTCATAAATCAGGCCTGCGTATGGCGTGACGTCATCGGACTTGCTGTTACGGATCTCATCCGGCTTACGTTCCAGATTATATTTTGCGCGCCATTCGGTATAACGCGCACCGAGGATCAAGTGCAGCGGATCGGCCAAAGAGATACGGGTTGCCGCATACAGCGATTTCTGGCGGATCACATCGCGCTGGTAGAGCGCCCAGTCAGACCAGCTCGGGTCGGCCAGCGTGTTGCCGTTATATTTATGAATGTTGCCGACATCCATCAGGCCGGAATTGTCATTAACCGGGTATGAGTTGTCATAATTGTTGCGCTGGCGGCTGTAGCTACCACCGAACATCACTTCGTGCTGGCGGCCAAACAACTCGTAACCACCGCGAACAAACGCATCGATAGCGTCTTGTTTACGCTCGCCACGGTTCCAGCCGCCCCATGCGCCTTGCCACTGCGAGGCATCATACAGACCGGTGGTCTTATCCGGGTAACCGTCGATATACATCAGCTTGCTGTCGAAGTTGGTTTCCGCATGCATGGCGTTAACTTTCGCTTCCCAGCCGTTGTCAAAACGCTGGGTCAGGTTGGCGAAAATTTTTGAAGAGTCGACATTGGAGTAAGCCCAGTCAGCAGCGGTATTGAAACCGCGGCGGAAATGCGTGCGGCTGCCATCACTGTATAGCGACGGGAAACCGCCCCAGGTCGGGCTGTCTTCTTCACTTTCCTGATAGTCATAGCCGAGAGAAAGGGTAGTGGAATCAGTAATATCTGCATCTACTACACCGGTAATGAATTTTTTGCGGTAGTGGTTACGTTCAACCCAGGAATCTTTATCCTGGTAACCAGTGATAACCCGGCCGCGCACGTTGCCCGATTCGCTCAACGGTGCTTGCAGATCCAGCACATAGCGCTGATCGTTCCAGCTACCGTAAGTCGCGGTGGCGGTTCCTTTGAATTCTTTGCTGTCGGCATGTTTACGCACCATGTTGACATAAGCAGAGGGATTACCTGTTCCACTCATCAGACCGGCCGCGCCGCGCACCACTTCAATCTTGTCATAAATTGCCGTGTCGCCTGCGGTATCACCAAAATTCCACCGGTTATCAAGGAATGTCGGCATATCTTCATACGCAAAGTTACTGACGAAAAAGCCGCGGGCGAAAAAGTTCGTACGGTGGCTGTCAATACGCGATGCGCTGACGCCAATCGTGTTATCCAGCACTTGTTCGATCGTATTTAACTGCTGATCCTGCATACGTTGCTGGCTGACTACACTCACAGATTGTGGAATGTCTCGCGGGACCAGTAACAGCTTGGTGCCTGTGGTGGTGGTTTTTACGCTGTAGTCTTGCGCCTGGCTGTCAGAGGTGCTTAATGCTGCGCCATCAACCACAACCGTATCTTCAGATGTTGCGGCGATCTCTGCCGCAAACGCAGCAGAAGGGACTAAAGCCATTGCAATACAGGCGGCAAGCAGAGACGGTGTGGCGGCTAACGGACGCACTTCGTCCCTGGCGTGATGAGTGAAAGACATGCATAAACCCTTAATGGTGCGTTAGAGGGAAAGCCTTACAGCGATACGTTGTCGCGTCAGGCGGGTTTTGTAATTCGTCTGATAATAATCGCGCATGAAAATGCAAATGCGAAATATACGCATTCACTATATGAATGTAAACAGATGTAATATTCACCATTGAAATACCATTTCACCGCAGCGCACCTTAAACGCGGACGATTGCGTGCCAGCAAAGCCGGAAAGGTGAAAGAAAAACAGCGTTTTGGTTGAAACAACAAGAGAATCTCGATCATACTCTAGGGCACGTAATTGACGACGGCTGCGGGCTGGCTCCGCGAACATAAAAGGAAAACGTCATGGCCGAAGAAACCATTTTCAGTAAAATCATTCGCCGCGAAATTCCCTCGGATATTGTTTATCAGGACGAACTGGTTACCGCTTTTCGCGATATCTCTCCGCAAGCTCCAACCCATGTTCTGATTGTGCCAAACATTCTGATCCCAACCGTCAACGATGTGACCGAAGCGCACGAGCAGGCGCTGGGGCGTATGGTGACGGTTGCGGCGAAAATTGCTCGCGATGAAGGGATTGCTGAAGACGGTTACCGTTTGATCATGAACTGTAATCGTCATGGCGGGCAGGAGGTTTATCATATTCATATGCACCTGCTCGGCGGGCGCGCACTGGGGCCGATGCTGGCTCATAAAGGTCTTTAATATGACGAACGGGCGTGTCGCGTTATGGCTGGCAGCGCTGGTACTGATGGGGTGCAGTTCACGTCCTACGATCCCGGTCGCCGACGACCAGACGTTAGTGATGGAATCGAGCATTCTGGCCTCCGGGATTATTGCGCAGCCGCCGACGTTAAGTACGCAGGAACTCCAGCCTTCCGCGTCTTCACGGTTGTTTAATGAACGACAGCAGCCCGTTACCGTGCATTATCGTTTTTTCTGGTATGACGCCAGAGGTCTGGAAATGCACCCGCTGGAAGCGCCGCGAACCGTCACGATCCCGGGAAATTCGGGCGTGACGGTGTATGGCAGCGCCAACTATTTGGGTGCGCACAGCGTCAGACTTTATCTTTACCTGTAAGGGGTGACTCTTGATTAAAACTATTGGACGCTACGCGCTACTGACAACCCTGGCCGTGCTGCTTGCGGGTTGTATTAGCGATCAGCAACCCGCGCCGGTTGATCAGGCGGGTGGTGCAGGCACGCCGCAACAACCCACGCCGGTAGAGCCGCAACAACCGGTGCCGGAAGTGCCTTCTGTCCCGACGCTGCCGCAGCAGCAACCGGGGCCAATTGAGCATCAGGATCAAACGGGGCAGCCCGCGCCGCGCGAGCGTCATTTTGACTGGAATGGCGCCGTTCAGCCGATGGTCGGTAAAATGTTGCAGGCCAGCGGCGCCAACGCAGGCAGCGTGCTGTTAGTGGATAGCGTCAATAACCGTACCAACGGTTCCATTAACACGAGCGAAGCAACGGGTGTGGTGCGCAACGCGTTAGCGAATAACGGTAAATTTACGCTTGTTACCGAGCAGCAACTGGCGGTCGCGAAGCAGCAACTGGGGCTCTCTCCACAGGACAGCCTCGGTACACGCAGTAAAGCCATCGGTATTGCCCGTAACGTCGGGGCGCAGTATGTGCTCTACTCCAACGCGACCGGGAATGTCAACGCACCGGCGCTGCAAATGCAATTGATGCTGGTACAGACCGGCGAAATTATCTGGTCGGGTAAAGGTGCGGTTCAGCAACAATAAACAGACGCGTGACGAGGTGTTGTCACGCTACTTTCCGACCTATACTCCCGTCGCCAGCCAGAATACCGGCCTCAGCGGCGGGAGTTGTCTTATTCGCGATGGACGGCATACGCTGGTGCTGCGAAAACGGCACCAGGCGACATCATCGCCTTTTCTGCGTCAGTATCGCTTACTCCGCCGCTTGCCGGCTTCTATTGCTCCACGCCCGCGCTTATTCACCGGCGAGTGGATGGGGGTCGATTATATACCCGGCGAGGTCTGCGCTGTGCTGCCGCAGGCCAGTGTGCTGGTGCCGTTACTGTACGATTTACACCGCCAGCCGCTGTTTGGCTGGCGGATAACATTATTGCCGCTGCTTGAAGGTTACTGGCAGCAGAGTGCGCGTTCGCGGCGGACGCCGTTCTGGCTGCGCCAGTTAAAGCAGTTGCGCCAGCAAAAAGAGCCTGTGCCGCTACGGCTGGCACCGTTACATATGGATGTCCACGCCGGAAACCTGGTGCAGAGTGCCAGGGGGTTGCGGCTGATCGACTGGGAATATGCGGGCGATGGCGATGTCGCGCTGGAATTGGCGGCGATATGGACGAAAAACGAGGCAGAGCGGCAGGAACTGGTGAATCGCTATGCGCATCAGTCTGCCATTAATCCCGCTTTGCTGTGGCGCCAGGTCCGGCGCTGGCGTCCGTGGGTTTTGATGCTGATGGCTGGCTGGTATGAGTGCCGCTGGCAGCAAACGGGCGATCAACAATTTATTACGCTGGCGAATGAAATATGGCGTCAGCTAGCGAAAAAAGCACAAGAGAGGTAAATGTGGGCCCAGTGATGTTGGATGTGGAAGGGTACGAACTGGATGCGGAAGAGCGCGAGATTCTGGCGCACCCGCTGGTTGGTGGCCTGATCCTCTTTACCCGTAATTATCACGATCCCGAGCAATTACGGGAGCTGGTGCGCCAGATCCGCAGCGCTTCGCATCATCGTCTGGTGGTGGCGGTCGATCAGGAAGGCGGGCGCGTACAGCGTTTTCGCGACGGCTTTACTCGCTTACCCGCCGCACAATCTTTTGCTGCTTTGCATGGGCTGGAAGAGGGCGGACGGCTGGCTCAGGAGGCGGGTTGGCTAATGGCCAGCGAAATGATCGCCATGGATATCGACATCAGTTTTGCCCCGGTGCTGGATATTGGGCATATCAGCGCGGCGATTGGCGAGCGTTCGTATCATGAAGACCCGGTGAAAGCGCTGGCTATGGCGACGCGCTTTATCGACGGGATGCACAGCGCAGGGATGAAAACCACCGGTAAACACTTTCCCGGTCACGGGGCGGTTACGGCCGATTCCCATAAAGAAACACCACGCGACCCGCGGCCACAAGGCGAGATCCGCGCGCATGATATGACGATTTTCCGCAACCTGATTGAGCAAAACAAACTCGATGCGATTATGCCCGCGCACGTTATCTATCCTGACGCCGATCCGCGTCCGGCCAGCGGCTCGCCATATTGGCTGAAAACCGTATTACGCGGCGAGCTGGGTTTTGACGGCGTGATTTTTTCGGATGATTTGTCAATGGAAGGCGCAGCTATCATGGGAAGTTATGCTGAACGTGGCCAGGCATCGCTGGATGCCGGTTGCGATATGATCCTGGTCTGTAATAATCGTAAAGGCGCAGTAAGCGTGTTGGATAACCTGTCGCCGATCAATGCACAACGTGTTACGCATTTGTATCATAAAGGTTCATATTCTCGTCAGGAGTTGATGAGTTCAGCGCGCTGGAAGGCGGCTCATAACCAACTGGAGCAGCTGCATGCGCGCTGGCAGGAGCACAAAGAGGCCCGTTAATTCCTGCGGACGCGATGTCGAAGTGGTGAGGATACCATGATTATCTATTTACACGGTTTTGACTCAAACAGCCCCGGCAACCATGAAAAAGTGTTGCAGCTGCAGTTTATTGATCCGGATGTACGTCTGATTAGCTACAGTACGCGGCATCCGAAGCATGATATGCAGCATCTGCTGAAAGAAGTGGATAAAATGTTGCAGCTCAATATCGACGAGCGTCCACTGATTTGCGGTGTCGGCCTTGGCGGTTACTGGGCCGAGCGCATCGGTTTCCTGTGCGATATCCGTCAGGTGATCCTCAATCCTAACCTGTTTCCTTACGAGAACATGGAAGGGAAAATTGATCGCCCGGAAGAGTACCAGGATATTGCCACCAAATGCGTTTCCAATTTTCGTGAGAAAAATCGCGATCGCTGCCTGGTGATCCTCTCGCGCCAGGACGAAGCACTGAACAGCCAGCGCTCAGCCGAAGAGTTGCACCCCTATTACGAAATTGTCTGGGACGAACAACAGTCGCATAAATTCAAGAATATCTCCCCGCATCTCCAGCGCATTAAAGCCTTCAAAACCCTCGGGTAATTCCCCATTCCGGCAGGTTATCTAACCTGCCGGCGTTATTTTTATTTCTGCCTTTTGCCGGGCATTATTTTGCCTGTCGACTACACTTGCTCATCTTTTAAGCATCAAAACTTGATGCATATCAATTTTGGTATGACCATTGAACCGTTCGTGTTATTCTCAGCGTCAATATCTGGTTGTAAGTGCGTAACTTGTTGTTAACTAAAGGCTATTTTTATAACTTTTAATTAACAATTGGTTAATATTTTAGGGGGTCACGTTGACTACACCATTGAAGAAAATTGTGATTGTAGGCGGTGGTGCTGGTGGTCTGGAACTGGCGACGCAGTTAGGTAAAAAGCTTGGCCGCGGCAAAAAAGCGAAAATCACGCTTGTCGATCGTAACCACAGCCATTTGTGGAAACCGTTGCTGCATGAAGTAGCGACAGGTTCGCTGGATGAAGGGGTTGATGCGCTGAGCTACCTGGCGCACGCGCGTAATCACCATTTTCAGTTCCAGCTCGGTTCTGTCGTTAATATTAATCGCGAAAACAAAACCATTACGCTTGCTGAACTGCGCGATGAGAAGGGCGAATTGCTGGTTCCGGAACGTAAACTGGCTTATGACACGCTGGTAATGGCGCTCGGCAGCACGTCGAACGACTTCAACACGCCTGGCGTGAAAGAGCACTGCATTTTCCTCGACAATCCACACCAGGCGCGCCGTTTCCACCAGGAAATGCTCAATCTGTTCCTGAAATATTCAGCGAACCTTGGCGCTAACGGCAAAGTCAATATTGCGATTGTTGGCGGTGGGGCAACCGGTGTTGAACTCTCTGCGGAGCTGCACAACGCGGTGAAACAGCTGCACAGTTATGGTTATAAAGGTCTGACAAACGAAGCGCTGAACGTGACGCTGGTGGAAGCCGGCGAACGCATTCTGCCTGCGCTGCCGCCACGGATTTCCGGTGCTGCGCATAACGAGTTGACCAAAATGGGCGTGCGCGTACTGACGCAAACGATGGTGACCAGCGCCGATGAAGGTGGTCTGCACACGAAAGAGGGCGAATACATCAACGCCGATCTGATGGTGTGGGCGGCGGGTATCAAAGCGCCGGATTTTATGAAAGAGATTGGCGGTCTGGAAACCAACCGTATTAACCAGCTTGTGGTCGAACCAACATTGCAAACCACCCGCGATGCGGATATTTACGCAATTGGCGATTGCGCGTCGTGTGCCCGACCGGAAGGTGGTTTTGTACCGCCGCGTGCGCAGGCCGCTCACCAGATGGCAAGCCTTGCTTTGCATAACATTCTGGCGCAGATCAAAGGTAAGCCGCTGAAACCGTATGTCTATAAAGATCATGGCTCACTGGTTTCCCTGTCCAATTTCTCAACCGTTGGCAGCCTGATGGGCAACCTGATGCGCGGTTCGATGATGGTTGAAGGCCGTATTGCACGCTTTGTGTACATCTCGCTGTACCGTATGCATCAGGTCGCGCTGCATGGTTATTTCAAAACCGGCCTGATGATGCTGGTCGGCAGTATTAACCGGGTGATCCGCCCGCGTCTCAAATTGCACTAACGCTGTTCTGCTCCCTGCGGCTTTATCTGCCCGGGGAGCAGCATATCCCTCTAGTGATGGCGTCAAACCGCTCGGATAACTCTGAATGTCGTCATTTTCCTGCCCACTATCCCTCTTTTTACGTTCTTTCTGATTGGCTTCCTTGCTTGCGAAGTTGCAAAATTGTTACCAATAGCAAACAGGGAGAGAATCCTGATGAACAAATCAATGTTAGCGGGTATCGGTATTGGCGTGGCCGCTGCACTGGGCGTTGCCGCAGTTGCCAGCCTGAACGTGTTTGAGCGCGGTCCTCAGTACGCGCAAGTGGTTTCTGCGACGCCAATCAAGGAAACAGTTAAAACGCCACGTCAGGAGTGTCGAAATGTGACAGTGACGCATCGTCGTCCCGTACAAGATGAAAACCGGATTACCGGTTCTGTACTCGGTGCGGTAGCGGGTGGCGTGCTGGGGCACCAGTTTGGTGGCGGTCGCGGGAAAGATGTCGCCACAGTCGTTGGTGCATTAGGCGGCGGTTACGCCGGTAATCAGATTCAGGGTGGGATGCAAGAAAGGGATACCTACACCACGACCCAGCAACGTTGCAGCACTGTGTATGACAAGTCAGAAAAAATGCTCGGCTATGACGTGACGTATAAAATTGGTGACCAGCAGGGAAAAATCCGTATGGATAAAGATCCCGGTACGCAAATTCCGCTGGATGGCAATGGTCAACTCGTTTTGAATAACAAAGCGTAAAACAGAAGTACTCTGCATGTTGGCTCCTCATCGCTCAGGCTGAGGAGCCTTTTTTCATTAAAAAAACCTTACATTTCTGCAAGGCTTTAATCAGTCAAATAAAGTCGTGTTGGCGAACCAGCAGCAGGCCTGTTATCACAATTGAAATAAATGCAAACAGTACTGAACCACCCAACAAAACCCACAGACCAAATAATAATGTTATTACTATTAACACTTTAATGAATGGTAATAGCAAAATCATCTCCATTTTCCTTCTGCATGTGTTAAGTACAGGTAAATACCCTTTATCCTCGGAAGTCGTTCAATACAGCACTTAGGGTGAGAGCAAAGGAAAGCAAGTACATAGCTGCATCATCATGATGCTCATTATTTGTATCATCCGGACTAATCATTAGCCGCGCAATAATCACAATTAAGAATAGCAAAGCGGGGGAAAACGCTGATAGATTTTACCTATTATTGAAATGTGATATCTCAATCACAGAGGCGAGATGAGACGGTTTCCCGTCTCATTTTTTTTCAGGCTTTGATCAAATCCGGCCACAGCCGCAGAGTGGTTTGAATGATTTGCAGCAGTTTTTCACAACTCGCGCCTTCACGCGCGCTGATCGACATGCCCTGCAAGATACATCCTAAAAACTGCGCTAGTGCGAGCGTGTCAACCGTCTGCGGAATTTCGCCGCGCAGCTGGCGAGCGGTGAGAAACTGACGCAGCGTCTCTTCCTGCTGTGCGTGTCGCGATTTTATGGTGTTCGCAATGGCCTGTGACGATGCCGCCAGCGTCGCCGAGGTATTGATCATAAAGCACCCAGCGGGTGTATCCGTACTGGTAAAGCACTTCGCCACGGCGGTGAAGTAATCCCGCAGCGCGCTTTCCACAGATTTTTCTTCGCACAACAACTGCGCTTCGTGCTGGCGCGCGAAACGGGTGATGTAACGATCGAGGACGGCGCGAAACAGCCCCTCTTTGTTAGTGAACTCGGCATACAGCGTCGGCGCTTTCGCCCCGGTCGCTTCGACGAGATCGGATAATGATGTGGCTTCGTAACCATGTTGCCAAAATAGCGTCATGGCTTTGTCGAGCGCCGCTTCCCTGTCGAACACTTTCGGTCGGCCACGGCTTTTTTTGGTGCAACTGCTGACTTCACTGGTCATATCGCCGCCTAACCTTTGTTAGTTTGTTGAATGACCATTATAAAAATATTCCCGACAGATAACCAGCAGCAAATTAGCACATATCTATAAATCATATCGTTATGAATTTTAAATAAAATTTATTTTATTTAATGATCGTTATAAAAAAACCATTGACGCCTGATGCAGATCACATCTACGATTTGTGTATCGATCGTTAATTAAATGTTTAACGGCATCCTTCATCTGCATCCAGGAATGACATCATGAAAAATATCACTGCGCTGTTTACTGCTGCTGTACTGAGTTCTCTCTCTTTTGCCAGTTTCGCTGCTGTTGAAGTGCAATCTGCTCCGACAGGCCAGCAGGAAGTGGCGACCGTTGGTGTACGTGCGAACTCCAACCTTGCCTCCGTAGAAGATCAACTGGCTCAGAAAGCCGATGAGATGGGCGCAAAGTCGTTTCGCATCACCTCGGTAACCGGCTCTGACAACCTGCACGGCACTGCTGTTCTTTACAAATAAGCGCAACACATTACGCCACGGTGATAAAAAAGGCCCCGCGAATTATCGCAGGGCCTTTTTTTACGCCAGCAGGGCAGTTACATCACCTGCGGGTCGTTTTCAATGTGGCGGGTGACATCGACCGGCATCCCTGAACGCACTTCCATCGCATGGCTCATCACTGCTGCATCGCTGCGCGCATCATCTTTGAACGCTTGCATCGCAGCGTTCAACACGATGGGTAATGTTTTGGGATCATCGTTAATCGATTTCGATAGCGGCTGATGCACTTCCACCAGCCGTCTGCCATCAGGTTCAACTGACGCTTTGATCGGCGTATTGATGATATTCACTGGCGTACCCGGGGAAACCTGGGCGAACAGGTTAGAGATGTCTTTATCCCGCAGGCGAATGCAGCCGGAGCTAACGCGCATACCGATACCGAAATCGGCGTTAGTACCGTGCAGCAAATAGACGCCACCAAACGCGGCAAGGCGAATGGCATGGTGGCCCATCGGGTTATCCGGCCCGGCAGGCATCACCGCTGGCAAATCTATTCCCTGCGCTTTATAGCGTGCACGAATATTCGCGGTCGGTGTCCAGGTGGGGTTCGCGCGTTTATCGGAAACCGTGGTGACCATGGTGGGCGTCAGCGTGTCGCCACCCAGTTGGCCAATGCCGATCGGGTAAACCGTGACTTCGTTTTTACCCGGCGGATAGTAATAGAGGCGCAGTTCGGCGAGGTTGATCACAATGCCTTTGCGCGGCACATCGGGCAGCAGCGTTTGCAGCGGAATGGTCAGTACACTGCCCGCGCGCGGGACATACGGATCGATACCGGGGTTGGCCTGCAAAAGCGCAAGAAATCCAACATTGTATTTCTTGGCAATTGCCTCCAGTGAACCGCCGTCGTTCTGCACGACATGAAAACGGTTCTCGCCAACGAGGTTACTGCCGGAAGGGGGTAAAGGCCAGGTGTTAGCGTGTGCGGGGAGGGCGAGAGCGACAGTGGCGGCCAGCAGCGCGAGCCAGTGAACGAAACGCGACATTTTTATCATTACCATAATCCATGTAAATCATAAGGTTATTGCCATAAAGCTGTGTGATGGAATTATGGTAGGTCAGCGTGTAGGGAAATCCTGGAGTATTGCAAAATATTTGTAAATGTTGAGGAAAGTAAAGGTGCCGGGCCATGCGACCCGGCGTAACGCATTTTTTCAGGCTACCGCGTTTTCGGCGAGCTGCTGCATAAAGTTACGAACCCAATCCATCCGCACTTTGCGCTCGCTGAGATCCTGCATAAATTTCAGCCGCGTTGGGCCATCGAGGCGGAAATGCTGCGGTTGTTTCTGCAGCAAGCCAATCAGCCACGCCGGGTTGACATGATTTTTCGCGTTGAACTCAATCATGCCGCCTTTTTCGTTGCCTTCCAGCTTGCGGATCCCCAGTTTTTGCGCCTGCTGGCGCAAGCGGGCAATATCCAGCAGGTTACGCGCTGCATCCGGCAACAGGCCGAAACGGTCAATCAGCTCGACTTTAATTTCCTCCAGCGCGTTCTCATCTTTAGCGCTGGCGATGCGTTTATAGAATGACAAGCGCGTGTTGACGTCAGGAATAAAGTCATCCGGCAGCAGCGACGGCATACGTAATTCCACTTCGGTTTGCTGGCTGGTGAGATCTTCCAGCGACGGCTCGCGGCCCGCTTTCAGCGCATCGACCGCATTTTCCAGCAGTTCCATATAGAGCGAAAAGCCGATGGTTTCCATCTGACCACTCTGGTCTTCGCCCAGCAGTTCTCCCGCGCCGCGGATCTCCAGGTCATGCGTTGCCAGCGCGAAGCCCGCGCCTAAATCTTCCAGCGAGGCGATGGCCTCCAGGCGTTTTTGCGCATCGGTGGTCATCGCTTTGGGATGCGGCGTCAGCAGCCAGGCGTAGGCCTGGTGGTGCGAACGCCCGACTCGCCCGCGCAACTGGTGGAGCTGGGCAAGGCCGAAGTGATCGGCGCGTTCAATAATGATGGTGTTGGCGGTCGGAATATCGATCCCGGTTTCAATAATGGTGGTGCACACCAGCACGTTGAAACGTTGATGGTGGAAATCATTCATCACCCGCTCCAGCTCGCGTTCACGCATCTGGCCGTGACCGATGGCGATGCGCGCTTCCGGCACCAGTTCCGCCAGCCGGTCGGCGGCTTTCTGAATATTTTCCACATCATTGTAGAGATAGTAGACCTGCCCACCGCGCAGGATCTCGCGCAGTATTGCCTCACGAACCACCAGGTTGTCGTACTCGCGTACAAAGGTTTTTACCGCCAGGCGGCGTGCGGGCGGGGTGGCGATAATCGACAGATCGCGCATCCCGCTCATCGCCATATTCAGTGTACGGGGGATCGGCGTGGCGGTCAGCGTCAGGATATCCACATCGGCGCGCATCGCTTTAATACGCTCTTTGTGGCGCACACCGAAACGGTGCTCTTCATCGACAATTAACAGGCCGAGATCCTTCAGTTTGACATCGCTTTGCAACAGCTTGTGTGTGCCAATCAGAATATCGATTTTTCCTTCGGCGGCCTGCTCCAGGATCTGCGCCTGCTCTTTGGCGCTGCGAAAACGTGAAAGCATTTCGATGCGCACCGGCCAGTTGGCGAAGCGATCGCGGAAGTTATCGAAATGCTGTTGGGCGAGCAGGGTGGTTGGCACCAGCACCGCCACCTGCTTATTGTTTTCAACCGCAAGAAACGCGGCGCGCATCGCCACTTCGGTTTTACCGAAGCCGACATCGCCGCACACCAGCCGGTCCATTGCCAGCGGCTGGCACATATCGCTGAGCACCGCGTTAATAGCCTGCGCCTGATCCGGCGTGGTTTCAAACGGGAAACTGTCGCAGAAAAGTTGATACTGCTCTTTGTCATGTTTAAAGGCGAAGCCCGCTTTGGCGGCGCGCTGCGCGTAAATATCCAGCAGTTCTGCGGCGACATCGCGCACTTTTTCCGCCGCTTTTTGCCGCGCGCGCGACCAGGCATCGCTCCCCAGTTTATGCAGCGGCGCGTTCTCTTCCGCACCGCCTGCATAGCGGCTGATTAAATGCAGCGACGAGACGGGCACGTACAGTTTGGCGTCGCCGGCGTAGGTCAGCATCAGATATTCGCCTTTGATGCCGCCCGCTTCCAGCGTGGTCATTCCGGCATAACGGCCCACACCGTGTTCCAGGTGCACCACCGGCTGGCCATCATGCAGTTCGGCCAGGTTACGGATCAACGTATCCGGGTTGATGGTGCGCCGTGTATCCTGACGGCGACGCGCGACGCGCTCACCGAGCAGATCGCTTTCACAAATTAGCGCCCGGCTGCGTAACGTATCGATAAAGCCGTGTTCTGCGGCACCGATCATCAGGTATGTGCTAGGCGCTTCGGCTTCATCGAGACGCATAATACGCTTAGGCGCAACTTTGATGCGTGCCAGCAGCTCAATTAACGCCTCGCGACGACCTTCACTCTCGACGGAGAACACCACCGGCCCGGCGAACGATTCGAGGAACTTACGCAGGTTATCCAGCGGTGATTTCTGCTGCGCCTGTACCGCCAGATCCGGCAACGACCGGTAACCCAGGTTAACATGCGCGGCTTTGTCGGCCAGTTGTTCGGTTTTCAACTGGATGCGCGGCCATTTCTTCAGCTCGCTGTAGAGCTCATCAACGCGAAGCCACAGCGTCTCCGGCGGCAGTAAAGGGCGCATCGGGTCAACACCGCGGTTCTCAAAACGCGCCTGCGTCTCCTGCTGGAAGCGCTCGGCGCTGCTTTCCAGATTACCGGTGTTAACCAGCAAAGTGTTTGCCGGGAAATAGCTGAACAGCGGCGGCAGCGGTTCGCTGAAAAACAGCGGTTGCCAGTACTCAATCCCGGTAGGCAACGTACCTTTGCTGACTTGCTGGTAAATATGCTCGGCGTCGCGTTTGACCTCAAATTTATCGCGCCACTGGCTGCGGAACAGCTCAATGGCGTTTTTATCGGTCGGGAATTCGTGTGCGGGCAGTAAGTTAATTGCTTCGACTTCTTCCAGCGTTCGCTGGGTATCGGCGTCGAAAAGACGCAAACTGTCGATTTCGTCATCGAAAAAATCGAGGCGGAAAGGCTGCTCGCTGCCCATCGGGAAAAGATCAAGCAGCGCGCCGCGTGTGGCGTACTCCCCATGCTCCATAACCTGATCAACATGGCGATAACCCGCGCTATCGAGTTGGCTGCGCAGCTCATCGCGCGACAAGCGCTGCCCTTTTTTCATCACCAGCGCATGGCCATGCAGGTAGCTATGCGGGCAAACGCGTTGCATCAGCGTATTTACCGGAACAATCAGCACGCCGCGCTGCATGGAGGGGAGCTGATATAGGGTCGACAGGCGGGAAGAGATAATTTCCTGATGTGGTGAGAAGCTGTCATACGGCAGCGTTTCCCAGTCGGCGAGGTTCATGACCAGGTTATCGGTAAACTGCCCAATCTCATCCTGCAAGCGCAGCGCGTTTTGCATATCCGGCGCAATCAGCACAACCGGGCCCGGATGGCGCTCAATGATTTCCGCAACTTCGGTGGCGCAGGCAGCACCTGTCAGTTCGCCAAACTGGCGCTGGTCGCCTGCTTTGACAGGCAGGGAATAACGGTATTGTTCAGGCATGGGGATATCAAGATCTCGTTATGGATATACCCCCCGTTATGGGGGCATATCCCTGATACGCAATACCATTATTATCTGTGATTAAGCGGGTTTAGCCAATACGACGCGCAGGATTAACGCGCTTGCACCGCCGTGAGATGTTTCGTCGGTGGCGTGAAAAAGAGATCGGCGAACAGTGCCGACGACAATTTTCTCACCATCAGTCCAGCCAGCGTACAAATCAGCAACGTGGCGAACGGATAGACTAACAGCAGCGCCAGTTCGACCGTTTGCGGCCATGCGCCTGCGTTCATCGGTTTGAGCAGCGCAAGGCTGATGGCCTCAATCAGAATGCGGTGAGTGGTATAAATCGCCAGCGTATTGGAGCCGACTACGTTCAGCAGGCTCTTTTCGTTGGGGGGAAAACGCTGCTCCAGCACCTGGAACAAACGCATAATGCCCACAATAGAAAGCAGGCACAGCGGCAGTGGCATATTCAACATCCACAGCCCGAAAGCCACCACGGCCGCCAGCGCAAACAGTAATCCGTAGCGGCGGAGCGACACGGTTTTGACCCACTCCATTACGCTTGCCCCATACCAGGCGCCGAGCGAATAGAAAATCATATTACGCACCACGCTGTTCATCCCCCACCACGGCAGTGGCAGGTAATTAATCGCCAGGCTTGCCAGGATCATTAGCGCTAATAGTGGCACTTTCCAGTTACTGAGCAGCTTACAAAGCGTGAAATAGACCACCAGCGCATAGAGATACCACAAGCTGGTACTGGCGGTGAGCATGCCCTGCGCGAACTCGCGCCAGTTCTCCGCGTAAGCCGCGTTGGCGGCATTACTCAGATCGCGCTGCGGCGCGAGCCAGTCATTTATCTGGCGTAACCCAGCCCATTGCAGGAGGCCCCACAGCGCCAGCACATAGACGATGCTCCAGATACGCTTATCGAGCGTTTCTTTCCACGGCACATCGTCTATATATCGGCGAATGAGGTAGCCGGAGATAAAAAAGAACACCGGCATACGAAACGGCGCGAGGTAAAGGTTGAAATAAATCCAGCATTTAGTGAGCGTTTGCGACCACGGATGCTGGAAAGTGGACAGGTGCGGGTAAAACGTGATGACGGAGTGATAAACCACAACCAGACAAATACATAACCCCTTGATTTGATTAATCCATAATGTTTTCTGTTTCATTAACACTGTTGCCTGTTTTGCCAAAATCCTGGTCGTTGATCCTGGGCAGACGGGAGAGGGATGTATT
Organism: Kosakonia sp. SOY2; assembly: GCF_027109175.1. Taxonomy (NCBI): domain Bacteria; kingdom Pseudomonadati; phylum Pseudomonadota; class Gammaproteobacteria; order Enterobacterales; family Enterobacteriaceae; genus Kosakonia; species Kosakonia sp. SOY2. Next base: position 1,674,371 of record NZ_JAPVXH010000001.1, on the reverse strand, counting down.
GGGGAAGTGTCTGTATTTGTTCATTTTCGGATTAAGGCGAGAGGGCGTTAGCGGTCAACAGCCGTACAAACAAACGGAAATGCAAACTGGCTGGCGGTTGTTTATTGGTTTGATTTCACGGAATTTTTCCTTATCTGTCTGACGAATACTTACCGTTTCACTCATTTACGCTCTGTGCTTTCGCTTATATACTCCTCACTCTGCTATCAGCAACCAGACGGATTTCATGTACCAGCCTGTCACTCTTTTCATAGGCCTGCGCTATATGCGCGGGCGCGCAGCGGACCGCTTCGGCCGCTTTGTCTCCTGGCTGTCAACCATTGGCATCACCCTCGGTGTTATGGCGCTGGTAACGGTGTTATCGGTGATGAATGGCTTTGAGCGCGAGCTGCAAAACAACATTCTGGGGCTGATGCCACAGGCCACTCTTACCACGCAAAACGGCTCACTGAATCCAGCGCAGCTGCCGGCAAGCCAAATCAAATTACAGGGCGTGACGCGAATTGCGCCGCTCACCACTGGCGATGTAGTGCTCCAGAGCGCGCGCAGCGTGGCGGTGGGGGTGATGATGGGCATCGATCCAACGCAAAACGATCCGCTGACGCCATATCTGGTGAACGTCAAACAAAGCGATCTGCAAGCGGGCAAATACAACATTATCCTCGGTGAGCAACTGGCCGGTCAGTTGGGCGTGAACCGTGGCGATCAAATTCGTGTGATGGTGCCCTCTGCCAGCCAGTTTACGCCGATGGGCCGTTTGCCGAGCCAGCGTCTGTTCACCGTGGTGGGTACATTTGCGGCGAACAGTGAAGTCGACGAATACCAGATGCTGGTCAATATTGATGACGCTTCACGCCTGATGCGCTACCCGGCGGGGAATATCACCGGCTGGCGTTTATGGTTGAATGAGCCGCTGAAAGTCGATGTGCTCAGCCAGCAGACATTGCCGGAAGGCACCAAATGGCAGGACTGGCGCGATCGTAAAGGCGAGCTGTTCCAGGCCGTGCGGATGGAAAAAAACATGATGGGGCTGCTGCTGAGCCTGATCATCGCCGTTGCGGCATTCAACATTATTACCTCGCTTGGTCTGATGGTGATGGAAAAGCAGGGCGAGGTAGCGATTTTACAAACCCAGGGCTTAACCCCACGTCAAATCATGGCCGTGTTTATGGTGCAAGGAGCCAGCGCCGGGATTATTGGCGCATTGCTGGGTGCCGGGCTGGGCGCACTGCTCGCCAGCCAGTTAAATAACCTGATGCCGATTATTGGTGCCTTCCTTGATGGCGCAGCCCTGCCGGTGGCGATTGAACCGCTGCAGGTGATTGGTATTGCGCTGGTGGCGATGGCCATCGCGCTGCTCTCTACGCTTTATCCTTCCTGGCGCGCCGCCGCCACTCAACCCGCTGAGGCTTTACGTTATGAATAAGATCCTGTTGCAATGCGACAACCTGTGCAAACGCTATCAGGAAGGCAGTGTGCAAACCGACGTACTGCATGATGTCAGCTTTAGCATGGCGGAAGGGGAGTTAATGGCGATTGTCGGCAGCTCCGGCTCCGGTAAAAGTACGCTGTTGCACCTGTTAGGCGGGCTGGATACGCCAACCTCTGGCGATGTAATTTTCCGTGACCAGCCGATGAGCAAACTCACCTCGACCGCCAAAGCGGAGCTGCGTAACCGGGAATTAGGCTTTATCTACCAGTTCCATCATTTGTTGCCGGACTTCACCGCGCTGGAAAACGTGGCAATGCCGCTGTTGATTGGCAAAAAGAAACCAGCGGAAATTAATGAGCGAGCCCGGGAAATGCTGCGCGCGGTTGGGCTTGAACATCGCGCCAGCCACCGCCCTTCCGAGCTTTCCGGCGGCGAACGCCAGCGTGTGGCGATTGCCCGCGCGCTGGTCAACAATCCGCGCCTGGTGCTGGCAGATGAACCGACAGGGAACCTCGATGCGCGTAACGCGGACAGCATTTTCGAACTGCTGGGCGAACTGAACAAAATGCAGGGCACGGCTTTCCTCGTGGTGACCCATGATTTACACCTGGCGAAGCGTATGAATCGCCAGTTAGAAATGCGCGATGGTCGCCTGAATACTGAAGTCACCCTGATGGGGGCCGAGTAATGGCCTCACCCCTCTCTTTACTGATTGCGCTGCGTTTTAGTCGTGGTCGCCGTCGTGGCGGCATGGTGTCGCTGATTTCGGTGATCTCCACCGTTGGCATCGCGCTGGGCGTGGCGGTGCTGATTGTTGGTTTAAGCGCGATGAATGGTTTCGAACGTGAACTGAACAACCGCATTCTGGCGGTGGTGCCGCACGGTGAAATCGAGCCGGTGAATCAGCCCTGGACGAACTGGGACACAGCGCTGGAAAAAGTGAAAAAAGTGCCGGGCATTGCCGCCGCTGCGCCCTATATTAATTTTACCGGGCTGGTGGAAAGCGGTGCCAACCTGCGCGCGATTCAGGTGAAAGGCGTTGACCCGGCGCAGGAAACGCAGCTTAGCGCTTTGCCGAAATTTGTGCAGGGCGACGCCTGGCAAAATTTCCGTGCCGGTGAGCAACAGATCATTCTGGGTAAAGGCGTGGCCGATGCGCTAAAAGTGAAGCAGGGCGACTGGGTTTCCATCATGATCCCCAACTCCGATGACGCGCATAAACTGCTGCAACCCAAACGCGTGCGTTTGCATGTCACGGGCATTCTGCAACTGAGCGGCCAGCTTGATCACAGCTATGCGATGATCCCGATGCAGGACGCGCAGCAATATCTGGATATGGGCGGCAGCGTCACCGGCATCGACATCAAAGTAAATGATGTGTTTAACGCCAATAAACTGGTGCGCGACGCGGGTGAAGTGACCAACAGCTACGTCTATATCAAAAGCTGGATTGGTAAGTACGGCTACATGTATCGCGACATTCAGATGATCCGCGCCATAATGTATCTGGCGATGGTCTTAGTGATTGGCGTGGCCTGTTTTAACATTGTCTCGACGCTGGTCATGGCGGTAAAAGACAAGAGTGGTGATATTGCCGTGCTGCGTACGCTTGGGGCGAAAGATGGGCTTATCCGCGCCATTTTCGTCTGGTACGGTCTGCTGGCGGGCCTGCTTGGCAGCATCAGCGGTGTGGTGATCGGCGTTGTCGTATCATTGCAATTAACGCCAATCATTAATGTGATTGAAAAGTTGATCGGCCATCAGTTCCTGTCGGGAGATATCTACTTTATCGATTTCCTGCCATCGGAGCTGCACCCGCTGGATGTCGTCTATGTGCTGGTGACGGCGCTGGCGCTAAGCCTGCTGGCAAGCTGGTATCCGGCGCGCCGGGCGAGCAATATTGATCCTGCACGAGTGCTGAGCGGGCAGTAATTCCGCGTGGAACGGGCCACAACGAAGGAGTGGCAATGAATTACGGATTTGATATCGGCGGCAGTAAAATCGCGTTGGGCGTCTTTGACGCCAACCGGCGCTTACAGTGGGAAAAGCGCGTCGCCACCCCGCACGACAGCTATCAGACGTTTCTGCGCGCCATTGCCGATCTGGTTGCCGAAGCGGATGCGCATTTCGGTGTCAAAGGCAGCGTCGGCGTCGGTATTCCCGGCATGCCGGAAACCGCCGACGGCACGCTGTATGCCGCTAATCTCCCCGCTGCCAGCGGTCAACCGCTGCGCGCCGACCTTACTGCGTTGCTTGAGCGCAATGTGCGTATCGACAACGACGCCAACTGCTTTACGCTCTCCGAAGCCTGGGATGACGAATTCCGCCAGTATCCGCTGGTGATGGGGTTAATCCTCGGCACCGGCGTTGGCGGTGGGCTGGTGGTGAATGGCAAATCCATCTCTGGCCGTCGCTTTATTACCGGTGAGTTCGGTCATATCCGCCTGCCGGTGGATGCGCTGGGGCTGATGGGTTTTGATTTCCCGCTTACCCGATGCGGCTGCGGAAAGATCGGTTGTATTGAAAACTATCTCTCCGGGCGCGGTTTTGCCTGGCTGTACCGACACTTCTATCATCAATCCTTGTCAGCGCCGGAAATCATTACGCGCTGGGAACAGGGCGAGGCGAAGGCGCTGGCGCATGTGGAACGTTATGTGGATTTGCTGGCGGTGTGTCTGGGTAATATTCTGACCATTGTCGACCCGGATCTGCTGGTAATTGGCGGCGGTTTATCAAATTTCAGCGCGCTGACCCGGCTGTTGCCAGCGCGTATTGCGCCGCATCTGTTACCGGCAGGCGATGTACCACGTATCGAACGCGCGCGCCATGGCGATGCGGGCGGGATGCGCGGCGCGGCCTTTCTTCACCTCACTGACTAATCTGAGAGGATGCTATGCAATCGCGACGTTCACATCGTCTCAGCCGTTTTCGCCGTAACAAGCGCCGTTTGCGCGAGCGCTTGCGTCAGCGAATTTTTTTCAGAGACACAATGGTGCCAGGCGTAATGGAAAAACCAAGAGTCGTCGTTCTGACGGGAGCGGGCATTTCCGCTGAATCCGGTATTCGTACCTTCCGCGCGGCAGACGGGCTGTGGGAAGAGCATCATGTTGAAGACGTGGCGACACCGGAAGGTTTCGCCCGCAACCCGCAACTGGTGCAAACCTTCTATAACGATCGGCGCAGGCAGCTGCAACTGCCGGAGATTGTGCCGAATGCCGCGCATCTGGCGCTGGCGAAGCTCGAGCAGGCGCTGGGCGATCGCTTTTTGCTGATCACGCAAAACATCGACAACCTGCACGAACGCGCGGGCAATAAAAACATTATCCATATGCACGGCGAGCTGCTGAAAGTGCGCTGTTCGCAAAGCGGGCAGGTGCTGACGTGGACGGGGGATGTCACGCACGATGACAAATGCCACTGCTGCCAGTTTCCGGCACCGCTGCGCCCGCATGTGGTGTGGTTTGGCGAAATGCCGCTGGGGATGGACGAGATTTACAGCGCGCTGGCAATGGCGGATGTGTTTATCGCGATTGGCACCTCCGGGCATGTTTATCCGGCTGCCGGGTTTGTGCATGAAGCGAAACTGCAGGGCGCGCACACCGTAGAGCTGAATCTCGAACCGAGCCAGGTTGGCAGCGAGTTTGAAGAGAAACACTATGGGCTGGCAAGCCAGGTCGTACCGGAATACGTTGAAAAGCTGCTGAAAAAGCTTTAACCATCACCGCCATCCTTTTTAGCTAAGGGGATGGCGGTTTAGCGCTTTTTACTGACCTGTTCGCCACGCGCCAGCGTGTGACTATCGTGAAAATCCCTGGTAAGTTCCCCGTAAGACAACGCCCCTGATGATAGCGTTTCCACCGCTAACAGGAGCATCATCATGGGTGTTGTGCCACGTTGTGTTGTCGCAGCAAGTCTCGTCTCTGTTGTCTTTGCCGCCCAGGCAGAAACACCGCCGGTTTGGGGAATTGGCGTCGGCGTGATTAGCACGCAAAAGCCTTACCAGGATAGTGACCGTCAGTACACCCCGATCCCGATTCTGCATTATGAAAACCGTTATTTCCGCTTTTCAGGCACGGCGGCTGAAGTCAAATTGCCCGCGCTACATCTGAGTGAAACCCAACAGCTCAATATCGGTCTAATAGCCCGTTACGATGGCGCAGGCTATTCGTCCGATGATGCCGATATCCTGAAAGGGATGGACAAGCGCAAAGGGGGATTCTGGGGCGGGGCGGGCATCGGGTGGCAAAACCCGGTGGTGGATCTGTTTACCGACTGGACTCACGATCTTTCCGGTAACAGTCGCGGGCAGCGTTTACGCCTGGGCGCAGAAAAGCGCTGGCATCTGAGTGAGCAATTTACGTTGACGCCGCGGCTGGTCGTCAGCCGTTATAACAGCAGCTATGTCGATTACTACTACGGCGTGCGCCGCAGCGAAGCACGTCCGTGGCGGCCTGCATACCGTGCAGATGCCTCGATTAACACCGAAATGGGCGTACGCAGCCTGTACACATTCAATGAACATCACACGCTGATGGTTGACGTGGAAATGACGCTGCTGGCGTCGGAAATTAAGGACAGCCCGCTGGTGAACAGGACTAACGAAAACCGCATCTTAATAAGTTATCTGTACTATTTCTGATGAGCCGAATATTACTGATTGAAGATCACGACCATCTGGCGCGCCTGATTGCCAAAGGGCTGGCAGCGGCGGGCATCGCTGTGGATATTGTCGGGCGCGGCGATGCGGCCTGGGCGGCGATAGCACAGGTCTCTTATCAGGGGCTGGTGCTCGATCGCGGTTTGCCCGATGGCGACGGTATCCAGCTATTGCATCGCCTGCGCCAGACGCAGGTCGCGATCCCGTGTTTGATCCTCACCGCCCGCGATGCGCTGCACGATCGCGTCGAAGGGCTGGAGGCGGGCGCGGATGACTATCTCGCCAAACCGTTTGCCATGGAGGAACTGGTGGCGCGCATGCGTGCCCTGTTGCGCCGTCCGGTGCAAAGCCAGCCGCTGCAACCGGCGTGGGGCGATTTAATCCTTTCGCCGGAAGCCAGCATTATGCAGTGTGGCGAACAGCACATTGCGCTGGCACCTGCTGAGCTGCAAATCATGTTAGCGCTGGTAGGAAAGCAGGGCGGCGTAGTGCGCCGTAGCCGGATGGAAGCCGCCGGATGGGGGTTAAGCGATGCGGTAACGCCGAACGCGCTCGACGTCGCGCTGCACCGGTTAAGGCGTAAGTTAACGGCGATTGGTTCGCGCCTGCAGATTGTTAACCTCAGGGGATTAGGCTATGCCATCCGGGAAAAAACGTTGGCTGAATAGCCTTGCGCTGAAGATCCTGCTGGCGTTTGTCGCCGGGGCGCTGCTGAGTATTGCGTTGCTGGTGCTGTCTGGTCGGGTGGTGAAAGAGCGCTTACCGGGGATGGATCTTTCTGACTACACCCACCGGCTGGCTCAGGACTTGCAGTTTGACGCGCGCGGGCAGCCGACCGGGTTCAATAACGGCGACCAATTTCCACTGTGGATCTACCAAAGCATCACCGATGATGTAGCTTATCGAGTGCTGGATGGCGAAGGGCGAGTCGTGCTGATGTCGCCCGGTGCGCAACACTGGCCGACGCTTGCACCGCGAGTATCACGAGAGTTTAAATTCACGCTTAACGGCATGATTTACGATGGTGCGACCGAACCGTATGTTCTTGCAGGCAAAACCTGGTGGATCCAGATGGCTGCCAGTTCGCGGATTATCGATTTTCTGCATCGCGGTTTTGCCTTACCGTTTATCCGCTTTGGTATCGAGTTGTTCAGCCTGGTGCTGCTGGTAGTCTTCGGGCTTTGTGCGTGGGTGACGCTGAAATATTCCCTCAAGCCGCTGCGCAATGTGTCGACGGAGGCGGCGCTTATCTCGCCGCGCTCGCTGGATGCGCGTCTGCAAACACGCGGCGTACCGACAGAGATCTCCCCGCTGATTGACAGCTTCAACCAGGCGCTGGCGCGACTGGAGAAGGGGTATCGTAATCAGCAGGATTTTCTGGCGAAAGCGGCGCATGAGTTAAAAACACCGCTGACGCTGATTCGTGCAGAAGTAGAAATGATGGAGGCCACAGAGGAAGCGCGCGAGCCGCTGTTATTGCAGGTCGAACATCTGGCGCGTCAGGTTCAGCAGTTATTACTGCTGGCTGAGGCCAGCGAACCACTGAGCTACCAGTTTGCTCAGGTTGATGCCCATGCGATTGCCCGCGATTGCGTGCAGTTTCTTCAGCGTATCGCTTCAGATGCGCAGGTTTCGTTGACCTTATCAACGGCAGACGATCCGCTGCGCTGGCGCGCCGATCGCGGGGCGTTATTCACCCTGCTTAAAAACCTGATCGAGAACGCTATCCAGCACGCGCCACCCGGTACGTCCGTGCATATTGCCGTCAGTGAAAATGGGTTTACGGTGCGCGATGTCGGGCCGGGCGTGGCGGAAGACGAATTACCGTTGCTGTTTTCGCGCTTCTGGCGCGGCGCGCATCGACGCGATAGCGGAGCCGGGCTGGGGCTGGCGATTTGCCATGAAATTGCGCTGGCGCACGGCTGGACGTTGCAGGCGGAAAATGCCAGACCAGGGTTGCTTCTGGCGGTGTCGACCGGGTGAGCGACCCGGTCGACGAAAGCGGTTAACGGCCCGCTTTTAACTTCTGGTAGTACTCTTCATAAATGGCGCTGGTGCTGCCGACATCGTTTTGCCATTCACCTTTCTGGATGGTTTCGGCATCCGGATAGAGGGATTTATCGTTTGCCACTTCAGGTTTGAGTAGCTTACGCGCCGCCAGGTTTGGCGTCGGGTAGCCGATGGTTTCCGCGACCTGTTTGGCAATTTCCGGGCGCAGCAGGAAGTTAATCAACTTCAGCGCACCGTCGACGTTTTTCGCGTTTGCGGGAATCGATAAGCTGTCCATCCAGAAAATACCGCCTTCTTTCGGCCACACGACCTCCAGCGGTGTTCCCGCCTGGCGCGCAACCCAGGCGGAGCCATTCCACACCATCCCGAGATTCACTTCGCCTTCCATATACGGGTTCGCCGGGTTATCGGAGTTGAACGCCGCCACGTTTGGCATCAGTTTTTGCAGCTCTTTATAAGCCGCTTCGATCTCTTTCACATCGGTGGTATTGCCGGAATAACCGAGTTTGCGCAGCGCCATCTGGAACACTTCGCGCGCATCATCAGTTAACAGCAGGCTGCTTTTGTATTCCGGTTTCCACAGATCTGCCCAACTGGTAATGGTTTTCGCATCGATGGCGTCAGTATTGACGCCGATCGCCGTCGCGCCCCAAATGTACGGAATGGAGTAATCGTTATTCGGGTCGAATGGCTTGTTAAGCATCTCGGGATCGAGATTGTGGAAGTTAGTCAGCTTCGTTTTGTCGATCTTCTGGATCATGCCCTCTTTGCGCATTTTGTCCACGAAGTAGGTCGACGGCACCACCAGGTCGTACGCGCCTTCTTTATAGGTTTTGAGCTTGGCGTACATCGTTTCATTCGATTCATACGTCGAATAGATAACCTTGATGCCGGTCTCTTTGGTGAACTGCTCCAGCAGGCCCGGCGGCACATACTCGGTCCAGTTATAGAAGTAGAGTGTTTTGTTGTCGTCAGCGTGTGCGGCGCTCATGCCGAGGGCAAGTACGCCCGCCGCGAGCAGGTGGCGTGACCATTTTTTCATTCAAACGTCCCCTGAGTTAGAGCCTGCCTTGCAGGCTATTTTATTTGCCATTCCGGGTCCGGACAGTGCCCGAACGCCTAACGTTCTGCGGCTTCTGCGCGCTGTCCGCCCGAACTGGCTGCATCCATTACGCCTGGCGAGGCAGGCTTTTTGTTTTCGTCGTATCACGTGCAATCAACTGGCTGGCAATCACCAGTACCAGCGACAGCACCAGCAGGATCGTCGCCAGCGCGTTCACTTCCGGCGATACGCCGACTTTGACCATTGAGTAGATCTTCAACGGCAGAATTTCATATCCTGGCCCGGTGACGAAAGAGGAAACCACGACGTCATCCATCGACAGGGTAAAGCTCAGCAGCCAGCCTGCGGCGACAGCAGGCATCGCCAGCGGCAGGATGATTTTGCGCAGGATGGTCATCTCGCTGGCACCCAGATCTTTGGCCGCTTCCAGCATCCGCACATCAAACCCTTTCAGCCGCGAGAACACCGTGACCACCACAAACGGCAGACAGAAGGTGATATGCGAAAACAGCAGCGACCAGAAACCCAGGTGCACGCCGAGCAGCATAAACAGCACCAGCAGGGAAATTGCCATTACGATATCCGGCGACATCATCACCACAAACAGCATGCCGCTGACAAATGGTTTGCCGCGAAAACGGTAGCGGTAAAGCGCCACGGCAGTCAGCGAGCCAATTAACGTCGCGAACGTTGCCGACAGCACCGCCATCGTCAGCGAGTGCTGCGCCGCCTGCAGCAGGCTGTCGTTATTCATCAACAGGCTGTACCACTGGGTGGAAAAGCCCTGCCAGTTGATGCCAAAGCGCGAGCTGTTAAAGGAGTTGACGATCAAAATAATGATCGGGATATAAAGGTAAGCGTAAATCGCGGTCATAAAACCGCCGCGCAGCAGTCGACCGATCATTCGAGCTCCACTTTTTTATTCAGCAATCGCGCGGCGCGCCAGTAAACCAGCAACATCAGCCCCATCACGATGGTCAGTGTGATGCTGGTTGCCGACCCAAACGGCCAGTCGCGGATGTTCAGAAACTGGCTCTTAATCACGTTGCCGACCAGCAGGTTTTTTGCGCCACCCATCAAATCCGAGACGTAGAACAGCCCCATGGCCGGCAGCATCACCAGCAAACAACCGGCGACAATCCCCGGCATCGTCAGCGGAATAATGATGCGGATAAAGGTTTGCAACTTGCTGGCACCGAGATCTTTTGCCGCTTCCAGCAGCGGTTTATCGAGTTTTTCAATACTGGAGTAGAGCGGCATGACCATAAACGGCAGCAGAATGTAGACCAGCCCGATAATCACCGCGCCGGGGGTAAACATAATGCGCAGCGGCGTATCGATAACGCCCAGCCATAGCAGGAACTCGTTGAGATACCCTTTCGTGCTGAGGAAAATTTTCAGCCCGTAGATGCGGATCAGTGAGTTGGTCCAGAAGGGGACAATCAGCAAGAACAGCAGTAACGGACGCACCTTGGCGGGCAGTTTCGCCAGAAACCAGGCAAACGGATAACCCAGCGCCAGACACATCAGCGTGGCGATAAACGCCATGTTGAGCGAATGCAGCAGCACGTCGAAATAGAGCGGATCCAACAGCCTGGTGTAGTTATCCAGCGTAAAGACCAGTTTGACGAAGTTAGCGTCGTCGCGGGTCAAAAAGCTGGTGGCGATGATCATCAGATTGGGCAGAAAAACAAACAGTACAAGCCAACCGACGATGGTCGCGATCACGCCCTTCTGGAATTTACTTGTACTCTTCATCAGCCAGCACGACCTCCCAGCTCTCTACCCAGTTGATAGCCATTTTCTGGTCCAGCGAATGGTCAAAATCCGGGTCGTCTTCATTAAAGAACTCGCTGACCATCACCATTTTGCCGTTTTCCAGCTCGACCATCGATTCCAGCGTCATCCCTTTATAGTTACGTTCGCGCACGTAGCCAATCAGCCCTTCGGTTTCGGCAATATCATGGATCTCTTCGACGCGCAGATCTTCCGGGCGAAGCAGCACGTTCAGCTGCTGGCCTTTTTCCACCGCGAAGTTGACATGGATATTGCACTCGCGACCTTCGACGTTTGCCCGCACGCGGCTGTCGTCCAGACGCTCAATCACCGTGGCGCTGAAAATATTGATTTCACCAATAAAGCTGGCGACGAACAGGTTTTTCGGCTCTTCATAAATTTCGCGCGGCGTGCCGTCCTGCTCGATGCGCCCGTCGCGCATCACCACGATGCGATCTGACATGGTCAGCGCTTCTTCCTGATCGTGGGTCACAAAGACAAACGTGATACCAAGCTTGCGCTGCAACGCTTTCAGTTCGTTCTGCATCTGTTTGCGCAGCTTATAGTCAAGCGCGGAGAGGGACTCATCCAGCAGCAGTAAGCGCGGTTTATTCACTACCGCGCGGGCAATGGCGACACGCTGTTGCTGGCCGCCAGAAAGCTGGTGCGGTTTACGCTGGGCGAACTCGTCAAGCTGCACCATACGCAGTGCTTCGGTGACGCGCGGGGGAATTTCTTGCGCCGGAGTTTTTTGCATCCGCAGGCCAAATGCCACGTTTTCGAACACGGTCATATGCGGGAAGAGGGCGTAACTTTGAAAGACGGTATTCACATGGCGGTGTTCTGCCGGAACGTGGGTGATATCCTGGGCATCAAGATGGATATGGCCGACATCAACGCTTTCGAGCCCGGCGATCAGGCGAAGAACCGTCGTTTTACCGCAGCCCGAAGGGCCAAGCAGCGTCAGAAATTCGCCGTTATTGATGGTGAGATTAAAATCAGAAATGACATTTTTGCCATCAAAGCTTTTGCGAATACCAGCCAGTTGCACCAGCGGTGAACGCGAACGCGATTGTGTGTTCAATTATTTACTCTGTCCCGTGTTTGCGCATCAAAAGTGATATCCGATGCGGGGTTTGTGATGAACCACCTTCAGGGTTGTGCACGATTTTAGGGCTGGCATTCTACGGCAAACCCATGAAATCGCCAATTGTTGTTCTCCTTTGACCGCGCAACACCGCATGTTCTCAACAATACTGACTACGCCGCGCGCAATTTTGAAAATATTGCCGTTTACGGGGTAAAAGTGACCTGACGCAATATTTGTCTTTTCGCGCTTACTGATAATGTTGTGACATTTTGTAGGGGGGCTTCATGGACAAATTATTAGAGCGTTTTTTGCAGTACGTTTCTCTGGATACTCAATCTAAGCCCGGCGTCCGCCAGGTGCCAAGCACAGACGGCCAATGGAAGCTCCTGCGTTTACTTCAGAGCCAGCTGGAAGAGATGGGGCTGGAAAATGTGACATTAAGCGACAAAGGCACGGTGATGGCGAAACTGCCGTCGAATGTGCAAACGCCGGTTCCGGCCATTGGTTTTATTTCTCATGTCGACACCTCGCCGGATTACAGCGGCAAAAATGTTAACCCGCAAATTGTTGAAAACTATCGCGGCGGCGATATTGCGCTGGGCATTGGCGATGAGATCCTCTCGCCGGTGATGTTCCCGGTGTTGCACCAGATGTTGGGCCAGACGCTGATCACCACCGACGGCAAAACGTTGCTTGGCGCGGATGATAAAGCCGGCGTCGCCGAAATCATGACCGCGCTGGCGGTACTGAAAAAGAAAAATATTCCGCATGGCGATATTTGCGTCGCGTTCACGCCGGATGAAGAAGTGGGCAAAGGGGCGAAGCATTTCGACGTGGAGAAATTCGGCGCGAAATGGGCCTATACCGTTGATGGCGGCGGCGTGGGCGAGCTGGAGTTTGAGAACTTCAACGCGGCGTCGGTGAACATAAAAATTGTTGGCAACAACGTGCATCCCGGCACGGCGAAAGGGGTGATGGTTAACGCCTTGACGCTCGCCAGCAAAATTCACGCGCTGGTGCCGGAAGAGGAGAGTCCGGAACAGACCGAGGGCTACGAAGGGTTTTATCATCTCACCAGCATTAAAGGCTCGGTCGATCGCGCCGACATGCACTACATCATCCGCGATTTTGACCGCAAAAACTTCGAAGCGCGTAAACGTAAGATGATGGAGATCGCCAAAAAAGTCGGCAAGGGTCTGCACCCGGACTGCTATATCGAACTGGTGATTGAAGACAGCTACTACAATATGCACGAGAAAGTGGTCGAGTTTCCGCACATTCTGGACGTGGCGCAACAGGCCATGCGCGACTGCGATATTGAACCCGATCTGAAACCGATCCGCGGCGGCACTGACGGGGCGCAGCTCTCGTTTATGGGATTACCGTGTCCGAACCTGTTTACCGGCGGTTATAACTACCACGGTAAACATGAATTTGTGACGCTGGAAGGGATGGAGAAAGCGGTGCAGGTGATTGTACGCATCGCCGAACTGACCGCCAAAGCTGAGTAAACCTTCTTATATTGCCCGGTGGCAAGCACCGCCGGGCAACCTCAGGCATTAATCTTCAAAGAACCAGTAACCGCTGTTAACCAGCGCCGCAAGCATGGCGAGGAACGAGGGATCTTCCAGCGCATCGCCGAGCAGATCTCCCGTCAGCACGATATGGCTGGCGAGTGCCTCCAGCGCCGGGCGATGGGGAGAGTTGATCCGCTCGCCGTTGGCGAACACATCTTCCCCGATTCGCAACACGCGCAGGCCGCCAAGGCGCACCAGTTTGTCGCCTTGTTGCAGCGCATCATAAATCTCATCCGGTTGATAAGGCGGCTCTGGCGGCGCAACATCCAGTTCGTGGCGTGACTGGGAGATAAATTCGCCCATCCACTCCCTGAACTGCTCCGGTTGATTAATCAGCTCAAGCATCATTTCGCGCAGTTTATCCAGTTCGTGCGGCAAAATATCTGCCGGATGGTCGCGCAGCTGCACGTCCGGATCGCTGTAACGCTGGCTGCCCAGCTCGCGTTGCAGAACATAATCGGCGAAGCCGCTAATCAGCTCGCGACCGCTTGGCGCACGGAAACCTACCGAGTAGTTCAGTGAGTTTTCCAGCGAATAGCCTTCGTGCGGAAATCCTGGCGGAATATAGAGAATATCGCCCGGCTCCATCTCTTCATCAATAATCGCCTCGAACGGATCGACCTGAAGCAGATCCGGATGCGGGCAGTGCTGCTTGAGCGGCGTTTTCTCGCCGACACGCCAGCGACGACGGCCGGTTCCCTGAATGATAAACACATCATACTGATCGAGATGCGGGCCAACACCGCCGCCGGGCACGGAGAATGAGATCATCAGATCGTCTGTGCGCCAGTCGGGCAGAACCCGGAACGGGCGCATCAACGCGGCGGCCGGCTGATGCCAGTGGTTCACCGCCTGCACCAACAGCGACCAGTTGCTCTCACCCAGGTGATCGTAACTTTCAAAAGGGCCGTGCCCGACCTGCCATTTGCCATCAAGGTGGCTAACCAGCCGGCTGTCCACTTCATTTTCCATTGCCAGCCCTGCCAGCTCATCGGGGCTTATCGGGTCGACGAAATTCTTAATGCCACGCTTCAGCACCACCGGGCGTTTTTGCCAGTAGCGTTGAATAAAGTCTGGCCAGTTTATCTCTACGTGATATTCCATATGCGTTTCCGGCAAATAATCAGTGGCTGAATAAAGGATCATAGTAATGCTGATATGTCATTTTGTCTGCGTAACAATGTGACATAAAAGTAAAAAGGAGCCGTAATGGCTCCTTTTTGTTCTTTTTGCCCGCGTTGTTACGGTGGAAGATCAATCGTTGGCCGTTATCGTCTGCTGACGGCCAAAAATTACCTCCATTTTTGCGCCACCGAGCAGGCTTTCACCGGTCAGGATCTGCCCTTCGTACTGATCAACAATTTCTCGCGCCACCGCAAGCCCGACGCCCTGGCCGGGGCGTAACGTGTCGGCGCGCTGCCCGCGATCAAACACCATCTCGCGTTTCGCCGCAGGAATTCCCGGCCCGTCATCTTCCACCAGAATATGCAGCGTATCGTCGGTCTGCCGGGCAGAAACTTCGACAAACTCCAGACAGTATTTGCAGGCGTTATCCAGCACGTTGCCCATCACTTCCATAAAGTCGTTTTTCTCGCCGACAAAACTGATTTCCGGTGAAATATCGAGCGTAATATTGACGCCTTTGCGCTGATACACTTTATTCAGCGCCGAGGTCAGGCTGTCGAGCAGGGGCGCGACCGGGTGCAGTTCACGGCTGAGCAAACCGCTGGAACCGCGCATGGTTGCCCGGTGCAGGTAGTAGCCAATTTGCTGGGATATCCGGCTGATTTGCTCCAGCATCACTGGCTCAGCATCGCTGACGGTCATTTTCTCGCCGCGCAGCGATCGCAGGGTACTTTGCAGCACCGCTAACGGCGTTTTCAGGCTGTGCGTCAGATCGGTCAGGGTAGTGCGGTATTTGTCGTACCGCTCGCGTTCACTTTTTAACAACCGATTGAGGTTGCTCACCAGACTGGTGAGCTCGCGGGTGGTTTCCGGGTTGAGCTGTTCTCGATGGTGCTCTTCCAGCTCGCGCACTTCGCGCGCCAGATCTTCAATCGGCCGCAAGCTCCACCACGCCGCCAGCCACAACAGCGGCACCACTAACAGCAGGTTGGCGGCGAGCACGTAAACGAACCAGCTCCACACCATATAAGAACGTTTAAGCTCAATGGGGATGGTATCGACCACCACAATGGTTAACTGCGGCATGTGTGCCGTTGCCGGGTAGATATTCACCGCCACCGAGTGCGTCATCTCTGAGCTGCTGTCATCTTCGCGGATCTCTTTCAGCTTCTGGGCAATCGAGTGATCGTCATCAACCAGCGTACTACTGTTATCGACATCGGCTTCTATCTCATGAAAGCCGTTAGCGGTAAGCCAGTCCGGCTCGATCAGATTTTGCAGCCACGGTACGTCTTTCTGCGACCAGATAAGATTCCCCTGCTGATCGTAAATCAGCGCCACGGTCGGGCTTTGCAAATTGAGGGTGTCAGGCAGATCCACACTGAGTTTATTGTTATCCCAGTGCGCCAGGGTATAAAACAGGTTGCTCTCGCCACGCAGCAGGCGGAAGGTCGTTTTGTCAAAGCTGACGCTATAACCCACCAGCGCCACCATACCGTAGGCCAGAGAAAGCACCATCACGACGGCGGCCGTGGCGAGTAAAAAACGAACCCGCAGAGAGAGCGGCAGAAAATGCCGCAGCAGGCGTCTCATTTCGGCAGTTCGAACAGGTAGCCCTGGCCGCGCACGGTAGTGATAACGTCGTCAGGATAGAGCGTCTGGATTTTCTTACGTAACCGCCCCATCAAAACGTCGATTGTGTGGCTTTCGCGCAGTTCAGCGTCGGGGTAAAGCTGCAGCATCAGCGAATCTTTGCTGACCACTTTGCCGCTGTTGCGGATAAGCGTTTCCATAATGGTGTATTCAAAAGCGGTGAGTTTTACCACGTCGTCATTAATAGAGAGTTCGCGACGGGAGAGATCGACCTGAAACGGCGGCATAGAGATCAACTGAGACGCGAGGCCGCTGTTGCGGCGCATCAGCGCCTGGATACGCGCCACCACTTCTTCGATGTGGAACGGTTTGGTGACATAGTCATCTGCACCGGCGCTCAGCACTTCCACTTTATCCTGCCAGCCTTCACGCGCGGTAAGCACCAGCACCGGCAGCGTGACGTCATGGCTGCGCCAGCGGCGGATCAGCGACAGACCATCTTCATCCGGCAGACCGAGATCGACAATGGCGATGTCCGGCAGATGTTCGTTAAGAAAGTAATCCGCTTCCTTTGCATCTTCTGCGGCGTCGACCTGATGTCCTAACTCCTGCAACTGAACCTTTAAATGGTGACGCAACAGAGCATTATCTTCCACAACGAGTACGCGCATCGTCAGAACTCTCCATATATTTTTGATATAAATAGTTTAACGCTGATTGTGGTGCGCAGGGGATAAACATTTCTTAAACCGGGGGAGAAAGAAACCCTCTTTCGCGGCGGAAAGAGGGCTAACAGCAACGGCGGGGGGTTATTTCAATTCATCAACCATAGTGATGGCACGACCAATATAATTGGCCGGGGTCATCGCTTTCAGGCGCTCTTTTTCGTTTTCCGGCAGCGCCAGGCTATCGATAAACTGCTTCATGCCTTCGGCATCAACGCGTTTACCGCGCGTCAGCTCTTTCAGTTTTTCGTACGGTTTTTCGATCCCGTAGCGGCGCATGACGGTCTGGATCGGCTCGGCCAGTACTTCCCAGTTATGATCCAGCTCATCAAGCAGGCGGTCGCGGTTCACTTCCAGTTTGCTCACGCCTTTCAGCGTTGACTGGTAGGCAATCAATGCATAACCCACACCAACACCCAGGTTACGCAGCACCGTGGAATCGGTCAGATCGCGCTGCCAGCGGGAAACCGGCAATTTGCTGGCCAGATGCTGCAACACGGCGTTGGACAGCCCAAGGTTGCCTTCTGAGTTTTCAAAGTCAATCGGGTTAACTTTGTGCGGCATGGTTGAAGAGCCAATTTCACCGGCGATGGTTTTCTGCTTGAAGTGGTTCAGCGCAATGTAACCCCAGATATCACGGTCGAAATCGATGAGGATCGTGTTGAAACGCGCCATGCAGTCAAACAGCTCGGCAATATAGTCATGCGGCTCAATCTGCGTGGTGTACGGGTTCCACTGAATACCCAGCGAGGTGACAAACTCTTCGCTGAACTGATGCCAGTCCACTTCCGGGTAAGCGGCGATATGGGCGTTATAGTTGCCGACCGCACCGTTGATTTTGCCCAGAATTTCCACCTGGTTAAGCTGGCGGAACTGGCGCTCCATGCGGTAAGCCACGTTCGCCATCTCTTTACCCAGCGTCGACGGCGTTGCCGGCTGGCCGTGGGTACGGGAAAGCAGCGGGATATCGCGGTACTGAACGGCCAGATCTTTTACCGCCTCGATGATCTTGCGCCAGTACGGCAGGATCACTTCGTCGCGCGCGGTTTTCAGCATCAGCGCGTGAGACAGGTTGTTGATGTCTTCTGAGGTACAAGCGAAGTGGATAAATTCAGAAACGGCGTGCAGCGCCGGGATCCCTGCCACTTTCTCTTTCAGGAAATACTCCACCGCTTTCACGTCATGGTTGGTGGTGCGTTCGATGGTTTTGATGCGCGCGGCGTCTTCTTCGTTGAAGTCTTCAACGATTTTATCGAGGTAACCGTTTGCGTCGGCAGCAAAAGCAGGAACTTCCTTGATCGCCGCGTGGGTCGCCAGTTTTTGCAGCCAGCGTACTTCAACCTGAACGCGAAATTTCAGCAAACCGAATTCGCTGAAGATGCCACGCAGTGCGCTGACTTTATCGCCGTAACGTCCATCGACAGGGGAAACGGCGGTCAGGGAGGATAATTCCATAAGTCACAACTCCGGGAGGTTAACAATGAGCGAGAATTTGTTTGGCCTGCGTCGACAGGCGATTTCGGGAAAACATTAACTGTAGACGACCGCCGCCAACCTGGTGCCACAGCACCGCAGCGCGGATACCGGCCAGCAAGGTGGCGCGGACTTTCGCCTGCACCTGCGGGCTTTGCAGCACGGCAGGCGAGCCGGTGACCTGAATACGCGGTCCCAGCGGGCTGATAACGTCTACATAGATGGCGGCCATTGCGCTCAGCAGCGTTTCTGACTGCAGGTCAAAATGCTCTAACTGGCGCTGCAAACCGGCGATGCGGTTACCGAGCGTCTCCATCGCGCCTTTGCTGGCGGCGAGCTTGCGCTCCAGCACCATCATACTGAGCGTGTAACGGGTCAGCTCACCGTTCAGCCCCTGGCGGTTGCTGGCGTTCAGCACGCCGAGCAGCGTTTCCAGCCCGGTACGCAGGTTGGTTTCGCTGCCGCCAAAGACACCTAAGGTGGAGTCCGGGTTCAGGTCGATTACGCTATTTAACGAGACATGCAGCGCATCTGCGTCGCAGTGTCCCTGGTGCGCCAGTTGCTGCACCAGTCGAGCCGACTGGCAAATTCCCGCCAGCGCCAGGGTAATATCGTAATAGTTCTTCGCCACACTCACTCCTTTATCTGCCCGCCAGACATCACTGCTGCGGGCGTTGGCCAGTCCGGTTGTGCAAAAGGTCTTTTAAAGGGGCAGCGGCAGGCGCTGCTCAATAATACCGCCGCCGAGGCACACTTCGCCCAGGTAGAACACCGCAGATTGCCCCGGTGTAACGGCGGCAACCGGTGCATCGAAGCGGACATCAATGCGATCATCATCCAGCGCGGTAACCGTGCAGGGAATATCTTCCTGGCGATAACGCGTTTTTACCGTGCAGCGCAGCGTACCTTTCAGCGGCTCGCGATCGACCCAGTGCAGCTGTTGAGCGATCAGCCCGACAGACATCAGGCGCGGGTGTTCATGACCCTGGGCGACAATCAGAATGTTGTTTTCAACATCTTTATCGACCACGTACCACGGCTCTTCGCTGCCTTCTTTAGTGCCGCCGATACCCAGCCCTTTACGCTGGCCGAGCGTGTGATACATCAAACCCTGGTGCTCGCCGATCTCTTCCCCGTCGACGGTAAGGATTTTACCCGGCTGGGCGGGCAGATAGCGGCCAAGGAATTCGCGGAATTTACGCTCGCCAATAAAGCAGATACCGGTCGAGTCTTTTTTCTTCGCTGTAATCAACCCCAGCTCTTCGGCGATTTTACGCACCTGCGGTTTTTCAAGTTCGCCAACCGGGAACAGGCTCTGCGCGATTTGCTCGTGACCGAGCGTATACAGGAAGTAGCTCTGATCCTTATTGCCATCAAGACCGCGCAGCAGACGGCTTTTGCCGTCAACGTCGGCGCGGCGCACGTAGTGGCCGGTGGCAATATAGTCGGCGCCCAAATCTTCGGCGGCGAACTCAAGGAAGGCTTTAAATTTGATCTCTTTGTTGCACAGAATATCCGGGTTCGGCGTACGTCCAGCTTTATATTCAGCCAGGAAATGCTCGAACACGTTGTCCCAGTATTCTGCGGCAAAATTGACGGTGTGAAGCTGAATGCCGAGCTTGTCGCAAACGGCCTGCGCGTCGGCAAGATCCGCCGCCGCAGTGCAGTATTCCTCGCCGTCATCCTCTTCCCAGTTCTTCATGAACAGGCCTTCCACCTTGTAACCTTGTTGTTGCAACAGGTAAGCGGAAACGGAAGAGTCGACACCGCCGGACATGCCGACGATCACTTTTTTTGGGCTATCAGACATAGAATACTCGCGACTAAGAACTTCAGGGCGGCGTATTCTAGCACGGGCTGGCGGCTCAGGCATCCCCTGTAAACGGCCAGTTAAATTCTGCGATGGTTTCCAGCGGCAGACGCTGGCCGGTCTGGTAGCAGCGAATGCTCTCCGCAACCAGCGGCGAACGCAGGTTCCGTGCGTTCAGGATCTCGTCTGCGGTGACCCAGTGGCAGCAATCGATATCGCTGTCATGGGGTTCAGTGGCGCACATTTCGTTAAGCTCGACGGTAAATAAAAAACGCAGGAACGGCGTGCGATCCGGCGCCAGCCACTGGTGCATCCGGATAAAGTGTTGCGGTTCGGCGTGAATACCCGTCTCTTCCCACAGCTCACGCTTTGCCGCTTGCAGCAGGGTTTCATCGGCTTCGAGGTGGCCTGCGGGCTGATTCCACAGCGCCTTGCCGCGAATGGTTTCTTCGACGACCAGAAATTTACCCTGCGCGTGTACCACGCAAGCGACAGTTACATGGGGTTTAAACATCATAGCCTCCCTGATTAAGCGTCACGCCATTCGCCAGTGGCGAGGTTATCCAGCGTGTAGTTTCCCATAGCGTAGCGGATGAGGCGCAGGGTAGGGAAGCCAACATGCGCCGTCATGCGCCGCACCTGGCGGTTACGACCCTCATACAGGGTGATTTTCAGCCAGGCGGTAGGAATCGATTTGCGCTCGCGAATGGGGGGATTACGCGGCCACAGCCAGCCCGGCTCCTCTACGCGCTCAACGCCAGCAGGCAGTGTCGGGCCGTCGTTCAGCGTTACCCCGGTGCGCAGCGCTTCAATTGCAGCCGGTGTCGGTTCGCCTTCCACCTGCACGTAATAGATTTTGCCGGTACGTTTGCCCGGTTGCGTCAGGCTTGCCTGTAGCGCGCCATCATTTGTCAACACCAGCAGCCCTTCACTGTCGCGATCCAGGCGGCCTGCGGCGTAAACGCCCTGTACCGGAATAAAATCTTTCAGCGTGCTACGTCCGGCTTCATCGGTGAATTGTGGCAAAACATCGTAGGGTTTATTGAACAGAATCACGCGTTTTGGTTGGTTTTGTGGTTCAGACCTGGTGGCTTGTCGTGAGCTGAATCGCTTAAGGCGGTGATTTCTAAAAGAAGTTTTGTTCATGGTATTTTCAGTAGTTATCAATTGCCGCATTATAGCTGAATCACGATTGCCTTTCATGGAGCCTGAGTATCGGTTAGTATGTTCGGGCTCATTACAATTCATTAACAAAAACGGTTTGCTCTGTGTGAATCACGTAACAGGTGAGCGGACGCAGTCTGAGCGCCCCGGCATGAAGTCAGCGAGCAAACAACCAGAAGCGCTCGAAGGAGAGGTGAATGGAAAGCAAAGTAGTTGTTCCGGCGGAAGGTAAAAAGATCACCCTGCAAAATGGCAAGCTCAACGTTCCGAATAACCCGATTATCCCGTTCATTGAAGGTGACGGTATCGGCGTGGACGTGACCCCGGCGATGCTGAAAGTGGTGGATGCCGCTGTGGAGAAAGCCTATAAGGGCGAGCGTAAAATTTCCTGGATGGAAATTTATACCGGTGAGAAATCTACCCATGTTTACGGCCAGGACGTCTGGCTGCCGCCTGAAACACTTGATCTGATTCGTGAGTATCGCGTTGCGATTAAAGGCCCCCTGACCACGCCAGTTGGCGGCGGCATCCGTTCCCTGAACGTTGCGCTGCGCCAGGAACTGGATCTGTACATCTGCCTGCGCCCGGTACGTTACTACGATGGCACGCCGAGCCCGGTAAAACATCCGGAACTGACCGACATGGTCATCTTCCGTGAAAACTCAGAAGATATTTACGCGGGTATCGAGTGGAAAGCCGACTCTGCCGAGGCAGAGAAAGTGATCAAATTCCTGCGTGAAGAGATGGGCGTGAAGAAAATTCGCTTCCCGGAACATTGTGGTATCGGCATCAAACCGTGCTCCGAAGAAGGCACCAAGCGCCTGGTGCGCGCCGCGATTGAATACGCAATCACTAACGATCGTGATTCTGTAACGCTGGTGCACAAAGGCAACATCATGAAGTTCACCGAAGGCGCGTTCAAAGACTGGGGTTACCAGTTGGCACGCGAAGAGTTCGGCGGCGAGCTGATCGATGGCGGTCCGTGGCAGAAAATCAAGAACCCGAAAACCGGTAAAGAGATCATCATTAAAGATGTTATTGCCGATGCGTTCCTGCAACAGATCCTGCTGCGCCCGGCAGAATATGACGTTATCGCTTGTATGAACCTGAACGGTGACTACATCTCCGACGCCCTGGCGGCGCAAGTTGGTGGTATCGGTATCGCTCCTGGTGCGAACATTGGCGACGAGTGTGCGCTGTTCGAAGCCACACACGGCACGGCGCCGAAGTACGCAGGTCAGGACAAAGTGAACCCGGGTTCTGTGATCCTTTCCGCAGAGATGATGCTGCGTCACATGGGCTGGACTGAAGCGGCTGACCTGATCGTTAAAGGCATGAGCGGCGCGATTAACGCCAAAACCGTGACCTACGATTTTGAACGTCTGATGGAAGGCGCTAAACTGCTGAAATGTTCAGAGTTTGGCGACGCGATTATCGCGAACATGTAATCCGCCTTGCGGGTTAAACAAGAACGGGAGCCGGTTGGTTCCCGTTTTTTTCGGCTCTGAGAAATTCTTCCCCAAAACTTTCCCCAAAACCCTTCCCCAAAACTGGACGGAAATTAACCCGTTTTCGTACTGACAATTGTCCAGTCTTTACCGCGATCGTCATTATATTTATCGGTCATTTTTCTTGATTTATGCCCCAATAATTTCTGTGTATCGAGACCTTGTTCTCTATATAGCCTTTCCGAAAGAGAACGCTGTTCATGAAATGTAGGTGCTTCTCCTTTAGTCCATTCCAGTCCGCATTTATCTCGCGCTTTTTTAAACGTGGTTGTTAAGGCATTCCCTGAAACACGATCCCCTCTTTTTGCCTGTGAGGTGGTATGTCTGAAATGCACCAAATATTTACTGACAACTGCATCGCGGCATTTAGATATTACTTCCCGAAGAGAAAGCCCAATAGCTTCACATTTTAAATCCAGTGGGATAGCCAGCCGTGAACCTGTTTTTTCCTGCTCCACATGTAACATATCGTCCCAAATATCAGTGAATTTCATATTGCTGATATCGCCAAGCCGTTGTCCAGTGACAATAGCAAGTAACATCCCACACTGGAGATATGGCTCCTGCTTTTCCGCTGCCAGAAATATAGTGTTCCACTCTTCAAGAGATAAGCGTTGCCGCTGAATTCTGTTTCTCGGCTGTTTAGTAGCAAGTGCCGGGTTAAATCCCGGCGGCACGTGACCGCTATGCTGTGCTTCCTTGAACACGTCGATAAGTACCATGCGAACCACTTGAGCCATGCGGTTATGGCCTTCAGCTTTTACGGCATCGATAATCTCTGCAATATCCAGTGCTGAGATATCTTTTAAATGCTGCATCCCGCAATGCTCACGAAATAAACGAACAGGTTTATTTTTTTGTTTTAACGAATTGAGCCTTAACTCTTTATGCTGGAACCGATCCTCCTGGACAGCGATATATTTATCGAGCCATTCAGTTACAGTAATGTCAGTTCTCTTGCCCTTCATCCGAGCCAAACGATCGTTAACGCTGAGTATTTGCCTGGTGCGCTGCTCGGCAATGATAGTGTGACCTGCTCCCCGTTGATTAATACACCGCGATGTTAGTAATGTCTTCATAAGCCACATGAGGACATCCCCATGAAGAAGCGTTTTTCCGACGAACAGATCATCAGTATCCTCCGCGAGGCTGAAGCCGGGGTTTCTGTCCGTGAGCTCTGCCGTAAGCACGCCATTTCCGACGCCACCTTTTACATCTATGGACTACCTCCGTTTTGCAAGTACTGAATCTGGTTTTGGGTTGTTGCTTACATCTATCCGGCATCAGGAAAATCTGTGCCCAAATGGGTAATCCGCACACAATCGCCTCAACAACTGGACGGCCTCTGAGGCCAGTATAAAAATCAGGTTCCGATTGTGCAGGTGCAACCTGTAACCATTTCTCAGTACGCTGCAACTTTTGCTGACAGGGTATTAATTTCACACTACCTGATACTCGGTCTCATTTCTCAGCATCGACCAGATTATTCTCGCGTTTTTGTTAGCGACCGCCACGGTCGTTTTATTAAATCCGCGCCGTTCCTTTAACTGGTTAACCCACTGATTCATATAACCATCATTGTTATTCGTAGCAACCCTGACGACAGCGCGGGCACCATGAATAAAAAGTGTCCGTAGATGCTTGTCGCCTTTTTTCGTCATATTCATCAGCACCTGCCTGTCGCCACTCGAGTGCTGGCGAGGAACCAGACCAAGCCATGCAGCAAAGTGACGGCCATTCTTAAATTCAGTTCCTTTGCCAATAGCAGCAACAACGGCCGTGGCCGTTTTAGGGCCAATACCTTTAACTTTGGCGATACGCTGGCAGGCTTCTGATTGCCTGAATACTGTTTCAATTTCCTTATCAAAAAAATGGATCCGACGCTCGAGATCGTTAAAGAGATCATAGAGTTCCGCAATTGTTCTGCGCATACGGGAACTTAGACCGTTTTCTGCATCTTCAAGGATAAGAGGAATAGCCCGGCGAGCTCTGGAGACAGCATTGCCAATGGGGATCCCCCGGTCAAGTAACAGTCCTCTTATCTGACAGACTGTCGCAGTGCGGTGGTTAACAATACGCTGCCTTGCCCGGTGTAAAGCCTGGATATCCTGCTGTTCAGGGCTTTTTGGCGGCACGAACTGCATTGTCGGTTGCATCAGAGCCACTGCGATGGCCTGTGCATCATTACCGTCATTTTTTTGCCCACGGACAAAGGGTTTTACATACTGAGGACTGATGACCTTTACTTTGTGCCCCAGTTTCTCAAACTCACGCTGCCAGTAAAATGCCCCGGTGGACGCTTCGATCCCAATCAGACAGGCTGGAATATTTGCCAGCGTCAGGAGTAATTCTTTTCGGCCAGTGCGTTTCGTATAAACCGGTTTGCCGGCCTGGTTTAATCCGCAGAGCTGAAAAACATTTTTAGCCAGATCAATACCCAGAAATACGATATTCATGGTGATTCTCCTGGTGAGCACATTTCGTACAGTTAACCGCAGGAGGAGGAGGTAGTCCATCCCATTACCTGGCGCAAGAAGTATGGCGGTATGGAGGTGCCCGAGGTTAAGCGCCTGAAGTCGCTTGAGGAAGAGAACGCCAGGCTCAAGAAGCTGCCTGCCGAAGCCATGCTGGATAAGGAGGCGCTTCAGGTGGCTCTGGGGCGAAAGTACTGACGACAGGCCAGAAGCGGGAAGCCGTGGTGTTGATGTGTGATGCGACCGGTCTGTCGCAACGCCGTGCCTGCCGGCTTACAGGTTTGTCCCTGTCGACCTGCCGTTATGATGCTCAGCGTCCGGCTACTGATGCACATTTATCAGAGCGTATTACTGAGCTGGCGCTTGAACGCAGACGTTTTGGTTATCGGCGCATCTGGCAGTTGCTGCGTAGGGAGGGCCTTCACGTCAATCACAAGCGGGTATACCGTATTTACCACCTTAATGGACTGAGTGTAAAACGCAGATGGCGCCGTAAAGGGCTGGCGACCGAGCGGTTTCCGCTTCTGTGCCCGGATGCACCGAACCTGACATGGTCGATGGATTTCGTTATGGACGCACTGGCCAACGGTCGCAGGATAAAATGCCTGACCTGTGTGGATGATTTCACGAAGGAGTGTCTGACGATCAGCGCTGCTTTCGGTATTTCAGGCGTTCAGGTCACGCGTATTCTGGACAGCATCGCGTTGTTTCGGGGGTATCCGACGACAATAAGAACCGATCAGGGCCCGGAATTTACCTGCCGCGCGCTCGATCACTGGGCCTTTGAGCATAGTGTGGAACTACGGCTTATCCAGCCAGGTAAGCCAACGCAGAACGGATTTATTGAGAGTTTTAACGGACGTTTTTGCGATGAGTGTCTGAATGAACACTGGTTCAGCGATATTCTTCATGCCCGGAAAACGATTAATGACTGGCGGCAGGATTATAACGAGTGTCGTCCCCATTCATCACTGGATTACCAGACACCAGCTGAATTCGCAACGGACTGGCGAAACAGGAAATATGAAAAAAAACCAACCGATATTACTAACTGAAGGTTGTATCTAATCCCGTGGGCAGGTCATCATCAGAACCTATGATGGGGAATTGCCATCCGGCATAACTAAAACATCACTTTCGGGGATTTTTGGGGTTATTAATACATTAGCGGCAGTTATAATAGCTGCCGCTAATGTTATGCTATTACAGGAGGGGACTTCTTAAGTATGTGTTTGGATAGACTCCCTATAGGGCGCTCTATAAATTTGTAGCTTAAAAAAGAAACTGCCAAAGTTAATGGGACGCAAAGAATAGAAACGATATATTCGCGGTTATCAACTTCTTTAAAAGCATAAAGAAGAGAGCAGATTACGATAACGTGACATAAATATGTTGAGTAGGAATAATCACCAAGTCTAACAAATATTTTCGTAAACTTATTATCTTTGATTGATGACTCAAGACCTACGAAACATGCCACCACTACCGCACAAGGGAATCCAATATATAATATGTCATGATCCTCAGGCCTATTGTAAATGAAGACCAAAGCAGCCACCGACAGTCCGCTTAAAATTAATGGATTTATTTTTTCCAGCATACCGTTTTTATAGAAGTCAGCGACAAAAACGCCAAGAAGGAATTCAAGCATCATGCCATTGCTATAAAATGGCATGGCTGATAATGATGGCTTAAGGTACTCGTAGCTGAAAATTATCACAAAGGAAATAAGCACTATAAAGCGTTTTCTGGAAGTTAAAATTACCAGACATGCCAGAAGGTAGAATAACATTTCATAGTTTAGTGTCCACCCAACTGTAAGGAATGGAATATAACCTATTATGTCAGTTCTTTCCGTCGGCAAGAAAAGAAGGCTTCTTATTAGAAGTTCCGGGTTAGTTGTGGTAGCAAACATTAAACCATTGAAGTAAAGAGCAAAAAATGCAGCTATACCGGTAAATAACCAGTATGCAGGCACAATGCGCATTACTCTGTTTAACGCAAACTGGGCGGCACTAACGCGCTTTGTATAGATGGTTTGATAAATGATAAAGCCACTGATTATAAAAAAAAGATCAACGCCTGCCGCGCCTTTGTGAGCAAGCTTATCCATGAAGGAATTAGAGAAGTGATCTGCGAATGCAATCTGCTTCACATGATGGAGGACTACAAACCAGACAGCAAGAGCTCTAAGCATCTGAATTGATCGAAAC
The DNA here is from genome assembly GCF_027109175.1 of Kosakonia sp. SOY2. Lineage (NCBI taxonomy): Bacteria > Pseudomonadati > Pseudomonadota > Gammaproteobacteria > Enterobacterales > Enterobacteriaceae > Kosakonia > Kosakonia sp. SOY2. The sequence goes on along the minus strand of NZ_JAPVXH010000001.1, from coordinate 1,646,681 downwards.
ATGAACTTACCAAAATAAAATTTTTCATTAAGCATAATCCGATAGACAGCCTTTGTCTATGTTCGCTCGCAAGGTTCGTTGTAATTATAACTTAGGTGACTGCTGGTCAAAAAATACCAATAAATACATAAAGTAGCCATTACTTTTAATTCTAACGATAGCCTTTGCAACTAATTTGATTTGCATTTTTGAGATGTAACCTTATGGATTGCGCTGTTTATATACAGTGTTAGTGCAAGGGAGAAGCCATGCCGCGCTAAGATGATAAGATCACCGCTCTCTACAAGTCAGTAACCCGCGAGCCTTTGGGTCGGAAGGTTGTTAGGACGAACGTGTGAAACCTGGCGGACCTGAATCATCACTTGTCACTTGCCGAGGGCAACCGGTGGGTCAGGACGTACGCCCGCACATACCGCGATGCGTCGACCTCTTGAGGCCTGGACTGTATCTTTTTCTAGTTCAACCCGAACGGAGGGCTCTGTTATGGGCTTTCCTTCGCCAGCTGCTGATTACATGGATGAGAAGATATTGCTCGACCATGAGCTGATTCGCGTGCCTTCCGCGACGTACTTCCTGCGCGTCGGCAGCGAGTCCCGCCGTGAAGCGATAAATAAGGGGGGCTTTGCTGGTTCTGATATGTCGGCCACGCCAGTAGTCGGGGAGATAGCGATGTGCTATCTGGATGAGACGATGAGGATTTCGATGGCCGACTGGTCTTTAAAGGAATGATCACCTACATCATCAACGACGCACGCACCAGCGAGTTCGATGACAACCCAGTGATATGATAAATGGGGCAAAAAATTAGCGCAAAACAACTCAAAACCGCTGAAGGTGTCGATTCGTCTTGCGCTAATGCATTGCTTTTTACCTGCTTTCTTTTCACTTCAACGCAGTATCAAAATTAACTACTGCCTGTCCTTAATAAGCCGGAATGGGCTGACTAACAAAAACGTCATACATAACCGGGACAGTCAGCCGCCAGCAGGGCAGGGAAAAGTGGAGAACCGCCTTCGTGTACGTGGGCGCTTCAGGGTCGGTAAGATGACGAACGTGATGAGCAAAGAGGCCAGCAACAGCCCGCTAAGAAGCGTACTGGCAGCAGCGATATGCAGAGCAATATAGAGAATAAAAGAAGAGACAATGGCGAACAGCCTGATCTTCTGCGTAAAAAAGAGCGTACCTGAAGCGAAGTAAATAAGTGCGATAACTCCAGCCACCCGAATCGTCCTTTTCCCTGCCAGTATTCATCTTTGCGGAAGTTGCCTTCATCCTGAATCAGTCAAAAAAAACGCTCCCGAAGGAGCGTTCTGTTAGCGACCAAACAGGTCGCGTTTTTTCGGTTTGAACGGCTGGGCAATCAGCACCAGCAGTGCAACAACCAGATAGGCGACAAAAATGCCCAGCAACCATTGTGGCATTTCCAGCGTCAGGAATGACCACTGGCGCTCGGCACAGTCGCCAGAAGCGACAAACACCTGCGGCAGCCATTTATCCAGCGGCAGCCAGCCCGGAAAACGAGCGGCAAAATCGCAGGTCATAAACGGCGAAGGATGTAACTGGATCATGGTATGTTCCCAGGCCAGCTGGATGCCGCGCCACGCGCTGTAGATCCAGATAGCCAGAGCGACATAACGTAATGGTGTTTTCGGCGCAATCGCCCCGACAATACCCGCGCCCATTACGCCAAAGAGCGCACTGCGTTCATAAATGCACAGGACGCAAGGTTTAAGCAGCATGACATGCTGGAACCACAATGCGACCATTTCCAGCGCAAACGCTGTTAGCGCCATCAAAAGCCAGGCGCCGCGCCCGCGTGAGCACCCGTTTAAATATCGCAACATAATCATTTCCCTGGGAGATGCGTAGACAAAGCAGTGTAAACGAAATCATTGCGCAGGCCACTAGCGGGCAAGAAAATAATGCGTAATCGAATGTTTATCATGCGAAAAGTCAAACCTGGCAACAAAGTGCTGCCATTTACGCAACAAAATATCCTCCGTGCTGCGGGGTAAATATTGCGCATCAAAGCCCTGTTACTATTGCGGATAAGCGTTGTTAAATCGCCAAAATGGATCCCCGATCCCCTTTTTTCTTCATGAGGTACGCTACCTGCACCGGGTGCGGTCTGGTATGATGAGTGTCCTTTGCTTAGCTGTGTAATGGAAATCTCTCTATGGTCATTAAGGCGCAGAGCCCGGCGGGTTTCGCGGAAGAGTACATCATTGAAAGTATCTGGAATAGTCGCTTCCCTCCGGGGTCGATTCTTCCGGCTGAACGCGAACTCTCTGAACTGATTGGCGTCACTCGTACCACATTGCGTGAAGTTTTACAGCGCCTCGCCCGTGATGGCTGGCTGACAATTCAGCACGGCAAGCCGACGAAAGTGAACAACTTCTGGGAAACCTCCGGGCTGAATATTCTGGAAACGCTGGCGCGTCTGGATCACGAGAGTGTTCCGCAACTGATCGATAATCTGCTTTCAGTGCGTACCAACATTTCCACGATTTTTATTCGCACCGCGTTTCGTCAGCATCCGGAAGACGCGCTGAAAGTACTGGCCAGCGCGCGTGAAGTTGAAGATCATGCTGATGCCTTCGCTGACCTCGATTACAACATTTTCCGCGGTCTGGCCTTTGCGTCCGGTAACCCAATTTATGGTTTGATCCTTAACGGCATGAAAGGGTTGTATACGCGAATTGGTCGCCACTATTTCTCAAGCCCGGAAGCCCGCAGCCTGGCGCTCGGTTTCTACCACCAGCTGGCGCAAGTGTGCGAACAGGCGCAGCATGACAAAGTCTACGAAGTTGTGCGCCGCTATGGTCATGATAGTGGTGAGATCTGGCATCGGATGCAGAAAACGATGCCGGGTGATTTAGCCTTACAAAGCCGATAAGCAAAGAAAACCCCTCAACAGAGGGGTTTTTCATTACAGGCTGTTGGCGCGCGGCGGACAACGCTCCAGCAACTCCACACTGCCATCTTCGTTTTGCTGTTCCAGCAACACATCAAAACCCCATAAACGATGCACATGTTTCAGCACTTCGCGGCGCCCCTTATCCAGCGGCGCACGGTTGTGCGGAATATAGCGCAGCGTCAGTGAACGGTCGCCGCGCAGATCCACATTCCACACCTGGATGTTGGGCTCAAGGTTGCTGAGATTGTATTGCGAGGAGAGTTTCGAGCGGATCTCCCGGTAACCCTCTTCATTATGGATAGCGGCAATCTCAAGATAATTGTTACGGTCATCATCCAGAACGGTAAAGAAGCGGAAATCACGCATGATCTTCGGCGACATAAACTGGCTGATAAAGCTCTCATCTTTGAAATCGCGCATCGCGAAATGCAGCGTTTCCAGCCAGTCCGAACCGGCAATATCCGGGAACCAGTAACGGTCCTCATCCGTTGGCGACTGGCAAATACGCTTAATATCCTGAAACATCGCAAAGCCCAGCGCATACGGGTTAATGCCGCTGTACCACGGGCTGTTATAGGGCGGCTGGAACACCACGTTGGTGTGGCTGTGCAAAAATTCCAGCATAAAGCGGTCGGTCACTTTGCCTTCGTCATACAGGTGGTTAAGGATGGTGTAGTGCCAGAACGTCGCCCATCCTTCGTTCATCACCTGCGTCTGTTTTTGCGGATAGAAGTACTGGCTCACTTTACGCACGATACGCAGGATCTCGCGTTGCCACGACTCCAGTAACGGCGCGTTTTTTTCCATAAAGTAGAGCAAGTTTTCCTGCGGCTCCGCCGGGTAGCGACGCGCCTGCGCGATGGTTATTTCTTCTTCGCGTTTGGGCAGCGTACGCCACAGCATATTCACCTGGCTTTGCAGATACTCTTCACGGCTTTTCTGCCGTGCTTTCTCCTCCTGCAACGAGATTTTCTGCGGACGTTTGTAGCGATCCACGCCGTAGTTCATCAGCGCGTGGCACGAGTCGAGTAACTTTTCCACTTCGTCCACACCGTAGCGTTCTTCGCAATCGGTGATGTATTTGCGCGCGAAAATCAGGTAGTCGACGATTGAGCTGGCATCGGTCCAGCTTTTGAATAAGTAATTGTTTTTAAAGAAAGAGTTGTGCCCATAGCAGGCGTGCGCCATCACCAGCGCCTGCATGGTAATGGTGTTCTCTTCCATCAGATAAGCGATGCAGGGGTTAGAGTTGATGACTATCTCGTAGGCCAGCCCTTGTTGCCCATGTTTATAAAGCCGCTCAGTTTCGATAAATTTCTTCCCGAACGACCAGTGAGGGTAATTGATCGGCATGCCGACGCTGGAGTAAGCGTCCATCATCTGCTCTGAGGTGATCACTTCGATTTGGTGCGGATAGGTATCCAGCCGATAAAGTTTCGCCACCCGGTCAATCTCCGCCAGGTAATCATCCAGCAGTTCGAAAGTCCAGTCGGGTCCATCGCTCAGACGAATAGAATCCTTATTCATTGAGTCAATCGTAGCCATTAGCGCGCCCTCGTTGTTAACGACACTCTCTGTATGGAGCGTCTCATTTCAAGCATAGAACACGCAATTAAATCTGTACCTAAGCCATAAATTTTTCTTCGCGATTTTTCATCATATCAACGGCGTAAATAGCAAGTGTTTCGAAATATTATGCTGCGGCGAAAAGTCGCGCAGCAGGAGATGCTAAATAACAGAAACCCTTGTCATACGGCGAAGCTGTGAGGAAGCTCACCATAAAAAAGCCATATGTTGAATAATATTTTCATCTGGGTTATCAATTTGTAATCAGATGATCGTGCTTTACTCACAGGAGAGGGATATGCGAGTTGTTGTGTTAGGAAGTGGCGTGGTGGGTGTCACCAGCGCCTGGTATTTACGCCAGGCCGGGCATGACGTCACGGTGATTGATCGCCAGCCGGGTCCCGCGCAGGAAACCAGCGCCGGTAACGCCGGGCAGATCTCACCAGGCTACGCCGCGCCCTGGGCGGCGCCAGGTGTGCCGTTAAAAGCCATTAAATGGATGTTCCAGCGCCATGCGCCGCTCGCAATCAGCCTCGACGGCACCTCATCGCAACTGAAATGGATGTGGCAGATGCTGCGCAACTGCGACACGCGCCACTATATGGAAAATAAAGGCCGCATGGTGCGTCTGGCGGAATACAGCCGTGATTGCCTGAAACTGCTGCGCGAAACTACCGGTATTCAGTATGAAGGGCGGCAAGGCGGTACATTGCAGCTGTTTCGCACCGCTGAGCAGTACGAAAACGCCACGCGCGATATTGCCGTATTACAGGATGCCGGCGTGCCTTATCAGCTGCTGGAGTCTGCCCGGCTGGCGGAAGTCGAACCCGCGCTGGCGGAAGTTGCACACAAACTGACCGGTGGTTTGCGTCTGCCAAATGATGAAACGGGCGACTGTCAGCTTTTCACCCAGCAACTGGCGCAGATGGCGGCGCAGGCGGGCGTGGAGTTTCGTTTTAACACCCCGGTGGATCGCCTGCTGTATGAAGGCGAAAACATCTACGGTGTGAAGTGCGGAGAAGAGGTGGTCAAAGCCGACGCGTACGTGATGGCATTTGGCTCGTGGTCTACCGGCTTACTGAAAAACATCGTCGATATCCCGGTATACCCGCTGAAAGGTTATTCATTAACGATCCCGATTGCCGAAGAAGACGGCGCACCGGTTTCCACGATCCTTGATGAAACCTACAAAATTGCCATTACCCGCTTTGATCAGCGTATTCGCGTCGGCGGCATGGCGGAAATCGTTGGCTTTAATACGGAACTGCTGAAACCACGCCGCGAAACGCTGGAGATGGTGGTGCGCGATCTCTTCCCGCGTGGCGGATTTGTCGAGCAAGCAACTTTCTGGACCGGCCTGCGCCCCATGACGCCAGACGGTACGCCCGTTGTCGGACGCACGCCGTATAAAAACCTGTGGCTGAACACCGGGCACGGCACCCTTGGCTGGACAATGGCTTGCGGTTCCGGCCAGCTGTTAAGCGACCTGATGTCCGGCAGTACTCCTGCGATTGCTGCTGATGATTTAAGCGTGGCGCGTTATTCGCCTGGCTTTACCCCTGTGCGCGCGCACCATTTACACGGTGCTCATAACTGATTCGAAGAAGGAATAGGAATGTCTCGTCCGGTTCTCGCCACGCTTGATTTAACGGCGCTGAGCAATAACTTACAGGTTGTGCGCCGCGCGGCACCTGCCGCAAAAGTCTGGTCGGTTGTGAAGGCGAACGCCTATGGTCACGGTCTGGATCGCATCTGGCGCGCGCTCAACAGCACAGATGGCTTTGCGATGCTCAATCTTGAAGAAGCCATTTTGCTACGCGAACGCGGCTGGAAAGGGCCGATTCTGATGCTGGAAGGGTTTTTCCATGCCGACGAACTGCCGCTGTTTGATAAATATCGCCTGACGACCAGCCTGCACAGCAACTGGCAGATCAAAGCCTTGCAGGACGCGCGTCTGCAGGCGCCGCTCGACGTTTACCTGAAGATCAACAGCGGGATGAATCGTCTCGGCTTTATGCCTGAACGCGTGCACACCGTGTACCAGCAACTCAATGCCTTAACCAATGTGGCAACCGTGACGCTGATGTCACATTTTGCTGAAGCGGAGCGGGCAGACGGTATCGCCGCGCCGCTGGCGCGTATTGAGCAGGCGGCGGAAGGCATTAACGCGCCGCGCTCGCTGGCTAACTCCGCCGCCACGTTGTGGCATCCGGAAACGCACTATGACTGGGTGCGCCCCGGCGTGGTGCTGTATGGCGCTTCGCCATCGGGCGCGTGGCAGGATGTCGCCAACAGCGGGATCCGTCCGGTAATGACGCTGAGCAGTGAGATCATTGCCGTGCAGACGCTGAAAGCCGGTGAAACGGTGGGCTACGGTTGTCGTTACCGCGCGCAGAGCGAACAGCGTATTGGTGTTGTCGCCTGTGGGTATGCCGACGGCTATCCGCGCATCGCGCCTTCCGGCACGCCAGTGCTGGTGGATGGCATTCGTACCGGCATTGTTGGCGCGATCTCAATGGATATGCTGACGGTGGATTTAACCCCGTGCCCGCAGGCCGGGATTGGTACGCCGGTTGAGCTATGGGGTAACGAGATAAAAATCGATGAAGTGGCGGCGGCGGCCGGAACAGTAGGGTACGAATTGATGTGCGCCCTGGCGCCGCGCGTGCCTGTTGTGACAGTGTAACTTAACGCGAGGCGGTTATTCCGCCTCGTCTTCCGCCACGCGAACGCCGACTTTCAGTACCGAATTATCGGCTTTTTCCGCCACTGTCCAGATCATCCCGGCGAACTCGACCTGATCCCCCACGACCGGCGCGGCACCCAGCAGTTGCTGCACAATATCGCCCAGCGTTTGCTGGCTTTCACGATACTCCAGCCCCTCTTCCAGACCGTAAATCAGCGCCACATCGGCAAATTTAGCATCAGCTTCAAGAATAAAATCACCGAAGAAGCGCTGATCCAGCGCCACCGGCGGAGACTGGCTAAACAGCTTCCCGAGCGCGGGGAGATCGCTTTCGCGGCCAATCACGCATAACACATCGCCTTCACGCAGCCGGGTACTGCCGGTCGGGTGCAGAAGGCTGTTGTCACGAAACAGTGCCGCAATACGCGTATCCGCAGGCATGTGTAAATCACGCAGTGCAGCACCCACGCACCATTTATCCGCACTGAGTTGATAAACAAACTGCTCAAACGGATTGTCCGGGTGAATATCCAGACCGACGCGGGAGACCGGCCAGCCAACCGGTGGCACGACAACTTTGGCTTTTTTCGCCGCCCACGAGAGCGACGTTCCCTGAAAAAGCAGCGAGATTAACACCACGAAGAAGGCGACATTAAAGAACAGGCGCGCGTGATCAAGCCCGGCCATCATCGGGAAGGTGGCGAGAATAATCGGCACCGCGCCGCGCAACCCCACCCAACTGATAAAAATGCGTTCGCGCAGGTTAAAACCGCGAAACGGTAACAGGCTGGCAAACACGGACAGAGGACGAGCAACAAAAATCATCCACGCTGAGAGGATGAGTGCGGAAAACGCAATCGGCAACAGATCAGACGGTGTGACTAACAGACCCAACACCAGGAACATGGCGATTTGCGCCAGCCAGGCCAGCCCATCGAAATTTTGCAGGATACCGTAACGGTTGCGGATAGGACGGTTGCCCAGCACAAAACCACACAGATAGACCGCCAGAATGCCGCTACCGTGCAGGGCCGTAGTTAAGGCGAAAACCAGAATCCCGCCGCTCAGTGCCAGCAGCGGATAAAGGCCCGGCGGCAGAGAGATGCGGTTAATCATCTGCTGCAACAGATAGCCGCCCAGGCCGCCGAGCAGAATACCGAGGCCAAACTCCCGCACAATATGCACGAGGAACATGATGTCGATGTCGGCCGTGTGCTTCTGGATCATCTCAATCAGCGTGATGGTAAGAAACACCGCCATCGGATCGTTGCTGCCGGATTCGATTTCAAGGGTAGAACCGACACGCTCGTTCAGCCCTTTACCGCCGAGCAGCGAGAACACCGCGGCGGCATCGGTGGAGCCAACAATCGCGCCGATCAAAAAGCCTTCCATAATGTTGAGCTTGAACAGCCAGGCGGCCATCATCCCGGTTAAGCCGGAAGTGACCAGCACACCAATGGTCGCCAGGGAAAGCGCGGGGCCAAGCGCGACGCGAAACGAGCTGGCGCGGGTACGCATGCCGCCATCGAGTAGAATGATCGCCAGCGCGAGGTTACTGACCATGTAAGCAAAAGGGTAGTTATCGAACGGAATACCGCCGATACCGTCAACACCGGCCAACATACCGATTGCCAGAAAGATAACCAGAATGGGAATACCAAGGCGGGAGGAGAAAGAACTTAATAAAATACTGCAGGTTACAAGAACTGAACCCAGAATAAACAGACTGATTATCGCCTCAGCGTCCAATGGTGTGCTTCTCCTTAATCCTCACCGTGGGGGATCCCGGGCGGCAGTAACCGGCCGGGTTGTTTAGTGCGTCATATAATAACGGCAGAAACAAGGCTTTAATAAGAGCATAAAGCGCTTTTTTTACCTCAAGATCGTGGGATGACCCGTTAAGGTCAGTTGCGTCTTTTCAGCATGTTGCAACCGGGCATGCGCACCGAGCGGCAGTGTGACGGTCTGCGGTTCATGACCAAACGCCAGCCCGCTGACTACCGGGATCGTCAATTGCGCGCGCAGATAGTCGATCATCTTATTAAGATTGTAGCCCGCATCGTAATCGTTGGGTTGCGCCAGCGAGAAACTGCCGAGGATCAGCGCCCGCTGCTGCGCCAGAATACCTGAGTGCAACAACTGCAACAGCATGCGTTCCACGCGGTAGGGATGTTCATTAATGTCTTCCACCACCAGAATGCCGCCGGGTATGGAAGGCAGCCAGGGCGTACCAATCAGCGAGCTTAACATCGCCAGGTTTCCACCCCACACCGTGCCTGCCACTTCACATTGCGGGCCTTCACCGTCCCACTCAATGGTAAAGGTTTCATTGCTGATAGCGCGCCAGAAGTGCTCTGCCGTAAAAGTATCCAGCGTTTCGGCACCGAAATTACCGGCCAGCATTGGCCCGCTAAACGTGATGACTTTGCCGTATGCCAGCAACCCAAGTTGAATGGCGGTGAAATCGCTATGGCCGCAAATCAGCAACGGTTGATGCTGCTGGCGCGCCACCAGCGCCTGCCAGTCAATATCCGCGAGCAGACGGCTGACGCCGTACCCCCCGCGCACCGGCATCACGATAATGTTGTCGCCCGGCAATTGCGCCAGTGCGTTGATATCCGCCAGGCGCTCTTCGTCATGTCCTGCGAAACGCTCATGACGGCGGGTGATGACGTGCTGATTGTTAACCTGATGACCTTGCGAAGTGAGACGTTCGACGCCAAGCGCTGCGGCGTGCTGGTTAATGCAATAGCCGGAAGGGGCAATCAGATGGAAGGTGGACATGGCAATTCCTTGCTGACATCTATAGGGAAACAGTTATCATGCCGCTAACCTGTGTCGTTGTCATCCGTAGCCGATGACACTTATAGAAGGATTAGCTTGCGTGAAATTGAGATGGTTTGCTTTTTTAGTGGTACTGCTCGCCGGATGTAGTTCAAAACAGGATTATCGTAACCCGGACTGGAACCCGGAAGTGCCGGTAAAACGCGCAATGCAGTGGATGCCCATCACCGAAAAAGCCGGTGCAGCATGGGGCGTCAGCCCGCAATTGATCACCGCGATGATCGCCGTGGAATCCGGCGGTAACCCGAATCTGGTCAGCAAATCCAACGCCGTTGGCCTGATGCAGCTTAAAGCCTCCACCGCCGGGCGCGAAGTTTACCGTCATATGGGCTGGAGCGGGCAACCGTCCACCAGCGAACTCAAAAACCCGGAGCGCAACATCTCCATGGGGGCGGCTTATTTGAGTATTCTTGAGCACGGGGCGCTGGCAGGCATCCGCGATCCGAAAGTGATGCAGTACGCGCTGGTGGTCTCGTATGTGAATGGCGCAGGCGCGCTACTGCGGACTTTCTCGTCCGACAGAAGCGAAGCCATTGAAGAGATAAACGAGTTAAGCGCAGACGCGTTTATGAAGCATGTGGCGGAAAACCACCCCGCGCCGCAGGCGCCGCGCTATATCTGGAAAGTGCAAAAAGCGATGGATGCGATGTAATTAGCGTACCCGGCTGGCGCGTTCGCGCGCCTCGCGCTCCAGGGCAAAAATAATGCGCTGGAGCTCGCGTTCCACGCCCGGGCTGACATTCAAAAAGCGAAAACTCAGACGCGGCGTGACAATGGTTTCATTTTTGCCATCAACGACTTTACGCTCGCCAATCGCAATCAACTGCGCGTCAAAATAGAACTGCCCCCACGACGCCATATCCAGTTCCACTTTGGAAAAACGCATGCCTGGTTGCAACGCGGCAGGCGCTTCGCCATCCAGCAGCGCGCCCATACCGCCTAATGACAGGTCGAACAGACGAAAGCGAATCTCGCTTTTATCCGGCATAAATGCCTTACAAAAATAGGCCGGGTGGAGCGGGGCGCTGATGCGGAAATATTCTCGGCGCTGAATAAACCACAGCGTTTCCGGAAGCGGAGTAATAAAAGCAGGTAAAGCCTGAAAATCGCCTGCAGAAAGCTTTGTCAGTGTGAATTCGACTTTGGCGCCATGTGTTTCAGCGGTCACGGTAACCTTTCCCGCACGCTGTACTGCGTTGTTCTCGTACTCCTGGCTGCCAAAATCCATGACCAGCTCTTCTGGATTCACTTCCAGTATCTTGCTGATGAACTGACCGCTACCCCAGGTGATGCAAACGGGCACCTGGTTCTTTTGCAGGTCGCGTAAAACGCCCAGCACGGCCAGAGGATTTTGTTTCAGGAACTGCTCACTGTAATTGCTCACGCCGAATGGCTCCTTGATGGCTGACACACCTTCGTTGCTTTATCGGCATTCCCGGCAAGAACTTAATACAAATAACGTAATTATTTTCGTAATCCGTTTGAATTAAGTCTGTGAGATGAAAATGTTTTATGACCGACATCTATACTGTAGCTAACGCGTCGCCGAAGTGGTATGTGCGCGTCAACAAGACTAACAGAAGGAGAGAGAAACATGGGCATTCTCGCGTGGATCGTTTTTGGCCTGATTGCTGGCGTTATTGCTAAGTTGATTATGCCGGGACGGGATGGAGGCGGTTTCATTCTGACTTGTATACTTGGGATCGTCGGGGCCGTTGTCGGCGGCTGGCTCGCGACACAATTTGGTTATGGCGGAGATATTACCGGCTTCAACTGGCACAGTTTCCTGATCGCGGTGCTGGGTTCGATTGTCGTGCTGGCCGTCTTCCGGTTGTTCAGACGAAATTAACCGCCAGTTCATCCGTTTTTTGAGACAAAAAAGCCGCAACATGATTGTTGCGGCTTTTTACTGTGCGCGTTACTGCGCGACGGCTTGCTGCTGTTTTTGCGGCTGAGTCGTTGGTTCAACCTTCGCGGCAGCCTGCTGTGCGGGCTGCGTTTGCGGTACGCTGTCGCACGGTTTCTCTTTCGGGCAGATCAGATCGAGCATTTTCAGCGTCACACCGTTGGTCCAGCCGAAACCGTCCTGCAGCGGATATTCGCCGCCGCCGCCACCGGTGCCGGTGGTACTGACATCATATTTCTCGACCAGTTTTTTCTCACGATCGTAAGTGTGCTGCACATTAGTCAGAAAACGCCAGCTCACTTCCATTGCCAGTTTCTGCTGATCGTAATTTTGCAGGCCCGCTGTTGCCACCCATTGCAGCGGCGCCCAGCCGTTCGGCGCATCCCACTGCTGACCGCTCTTCACCGTGGTGGTAGCGATACCCCCCGGCTTCAGCAACCGTTCTTTGGCCGCGCTGGCCACTTTATCGGCGCGATCTTTGGCGGCGGCATTAACAAACAACGGGTAAAGCGCTGCGGCTGTCAGCTGATTACGCACCTTCTTCGTCTTCAGATCGTAATCCGCGTACCAGCCCTCTTTTTCATTCCACAGATTGGCCTCAATACCTTTCTGACGCGCGTTCGCCAGCGCATCGTACTGACTTGCTTTCGCGCTATCGCCGGCTGCCTGATAACCACGGGCGAGCATTTTTTCCATCTTGAACATCAGCGCATTCAGATCAACCGGCACAATGCTGGTGGTGCGAATGGTGCCAAGCTGATTGGGATCGTCCATCCAGCGGGAGCTAAAATCCCAGCCCGACGCGGCGGCAGAACGCAAATCGCGGTAAATCTCGGTTGCCGGGCGATTGGGGTTATTTTTGGCCGTTGTCACATCATCCAGCCACGACTCCGGGCGCGGCGTATCGCGATCGTCCCAGTAGCGGTTCAGGATGCTGCCATCGCTGAGCATAACCACGCGCTTATTGGCCTGGCCTGGCTGCAGCGTATCTGCACCTTCCATCCAGTACTGGTACTCTTTTTCCATTTGCGGCAGCCAGGTTTTCAGCGCTTCGTCACCGTCGTGCGTGGCCAGCAATTCCACCATCAATGAGAAGAAGGGCGGCTGCGAGCGGCTCAGGTAGTAGCTGCGGTTGCCGTTAGGAATATGGCCCCACGTATCGATTTCATGGCCAAAGTTGCTGATCATGTCTTCAATCTTGTCCCAGTGGCCGCTCTCGGCGAGACCGAGCATCGTGAAATAACTATCCCAGTAATAGACTTCGCGAAAACGTCCACCTGGCACGACATAAGGTTTTGGTAGCGGCAGCAGCGAATCCCATTTCCCGGCGCTGTCGGTGGTGCGTGTTAACACTGGCCACAGCCCGTCAATATGCTCACGCAGGTTTTGCCCTTCAGGCGGAACATACTTTTCCCCCTCTTTGGGCAGCGTAAAGTTCACATCGACAAAGTGGCGTAAATCGAAACTGGTTTGCGTGCGCTGCATGCGGTAATCCGCGAGGATCATCAGCGGGTCACCTTTCGGCACGGCATCGGCAAAGGTTTTTTGATCGGGAAAGAGCTTAGCGGTTTGCACATCGCTGAACAGCGGACCGAGCAGAACATCCGGTGGCTGCGGCGTATTTTGCGCCTCGGCGGCGAAAGAGTGGGGAGCTGTGGCGAGTAACGCGCCGCCTAACGCGATTTGCATGACCAGCAGCAGAGCGCGCGGTCGGTGTAGAACAGGTCTTGTCATCGATTATTCTCCTTAGCGGGTGCACAGCGGTGCTGCCGCAATCAACCTTGCACAAAACCATAGTCGAATCTGAAACAAATCGTGTGTCGCGTTTGGCATTTTGCACGATTCCAGACAATTTCCCCGTCTGGCTGGCAGATCAGGGGGCGGATTTTATGCTCTCGCTGCACAAATAATCAGCACCGGCTGCATACCTGTCCGTCAGGGGCTTTTTATTTATTTGCGACAGGGCCCGAAATGGGTAAATAGTGCGCTGTATCAATTTTGCTGAAAGGGTTCGTTTATTGTCGGTTCACAAAAATTAAGTCTGACTACACAATTTAAGGTGGGTTGAAATTTCATATGAAAGTAAAGAAATGTTTCCTGCCAGGGACTGTTACACACTTGACTATCGTGCTGTGGAAATAATGTTTATTTGTTCAATATATTTTGCCTATCAAAGCCAAAATAACGCCGTTGCTTATCTTGTACGTTAATCCGCACTTTTATTCAGGTATTTTCACTACTAAATATTGTAGGGTTTATCACATAAAATTAGTTTTTAGGATTCATCCTATCTCGCATTTTAAAATATATGCTATTGCCTTGTTGTCACTAATATTGATTAATAATCAGCGATTTATGCAAAGATTGCGCACCGTTACAAAATGGGTGGGTTGGCATCTTTTCGGATTATCATCTAAAGTGAAATCCTTTCTTGAGAATTGTCCTAATTTGCAAAAAAATTAAATAATAGTATTTCAACAGGTCGGAGATCATATTGAATTGAATAATCTGATCTGTAAAATTGTGTCACGATAGTCAATGAAAAGTAATATTATTGCGGCCTGTCCCTGCGACAGACTCGTGCGGTAGCTATGCCTTTTATTCATTATCTGAGCGTTTAACTGGACATGGATTTGCGTCATTTAGAGCGATTTAAATACCCTTTCCAAAACGCTCCAGGTCAACACAGTAATATATTTGCAATGGAAAAAAACGTTATGAACATGCGAATGGTATTGGCTCTTCTTTTTGTCTTTGGCGTTTCGGCTTGTAAAGCGCCACCTAAACCCGCCCCAACCGATGACACCATCGTCACCAGCGAAGTGAACGGTGTCACGCTGACACACCGCTACGCGGTTATTCCGCCGAAGGAATTCCAGCCTATCAAACAAGACTATCGCGCGCTTTACCCGGCGTCGGTGATGAGCACACCGGATTTCGGCGGCAAAGTAATTCGCCAGCTGCAAGCCGGTAAAACCTATGTGGTTCTGGGTCAGGTTGAACACTTCTGGATGGCGCTGGCCGATGAAGGTCAGGAAGAGCTGATTGGTTATGTACCGATGCGTGCCGTCGTGAAAAGCGAGCTGTACGAAAAAACCCTGCGTGATGACGCACGCAAACTGAAACGTAAAAAACAGACCTGCGTGACTGTCGATGGCAGCGGTAAGGCTTGCAAAAACGCCAACTCCGGAACGTGGATCATCAATTAATCCAGCCGTGACGAGTACCTGGTATGAATAATAATTCGGTTGTACGCCAGATTAGCCTGGTGTTTTTCTTTGTGCTGGCCACCCTGGCCAGCGGTTGTGGCTCCTCTTCACACAGCGTACCTACCAGCTATAACCTTCAGTTCAGGGCTCATCCGCAAATCAATGAGTCCGCTCCCCTTAAAGTCAGGGTGTTGCTGTTGAAATCGGACGCGACATTTATGTCCGCCGATTTCTGGTCGCTGCAAAACAACGCAGATAGCGTACTTGGCGCCAACCTGCTGAACAGTGATGAATTTTTCCTGATGCCCGGCCAGTTGTCGAAAACGCTGAGCGGTAAAAGCGCGCCCGACGCGCGTTACATCGGCGTAATGGCGGAGTATCAGGCGCTGGATGGCAAAAAATGGCGGATGTCCTTACCGCTCCCGGTGCAGGGAGAGACGCACTTCTACGAATTCTGGAAATCGTCGTCAGACGAACTGGAAGCCAACATCTTCCTCGACGTCAATGGCATCCGTGTGATTTCCAAATAGCGCCAGTCTTAACAGGAAAACCGTATGAACAAAGCAGAAAAGGTCGTGTGGACCGAAGGTATGTTTCTGCGCCCTCATCACTTTCAGCGAGCGGAAAGCTATCTGCAACACCATATTCGCGAGTGGGGGACACTGCAGCGCCCGTATCTTTGGGGCTACCTTGATATCGAGCTCGACGATGCCATGCTGCGCCAGGGCTGTATTGCCCTGAGTTATGCCAGCGGTTTACTGCCGGATGGCACGTTCTTCTCATTCCACGATGCTCGCCAGGCGCCCACACCGCTGGCTATCCCTGACAACATCAACAATGAGCGCGTGGTGCTGGCGCTGCCTGCCCGTCGCGGCGGGCGTGATGAGGTGATCTTTAGCGAAGAGAAAGATTCGCTGGCGCGTTATGTCACCTGGGAAAGCGAAGTCGATGACGATAACGCCATGTCCGTCGGGCCGGCGGCGGTGCAGTTTGGCCGTCTGCGTCTGAAACTGATGCTGGAAAAAGATCTCTCGGCAGAGTGGACGGCGATCGGTGTCGCGCATGTCGTAGAAAAACGTAACGATAACCACGTTCGAATTGATAGCCGTTATATTCCGCCGATGCTGAATGCGGTTAACAACCCGGCGATTTACGCCATTATCAACGATCTGCAAAGTTTGCTGATGCAGCGTAGCCAGCAGATTGGCCAGCGTCTGCGCCAGCCGGGGCGTTTCAATACCTCCGAAATGGTGGAATTCACGCTGCTGGCCTTGATTAACCACCATGTCGGCCAGGTTTCCCATCTGAAAACGCTGCCGATGATCCACCCGGAAGAGTTGTGGCGCAGCTGGCTGGCGTTTGCCACCGAGCTGACCACCTGGACCGCGTCACGCTCGCCGGAAGAGACGCTGCCGGTTTACGACCATGACGATCTGGCCGGGTGTTTTGGCAAGTTACAACTGATGCTGCGCAACGGGTTGTCTCTGGTGATGGAAGAGCACGCCATCCAGTTGCCGCTCACCGAACGCACGCACGGGTTGAATATCGTCACGTTGCCGACCACCACCATGGCGCGCGAGTTTGGTTTCGTGCTGGCAGTGAAAGCCAGTGTCCCTGGCGAAATCCTGCAAACCCATTTCCCGGCCCAGATGAAAGTCGCGCCGGTCACCAAAATCCGCGACCTGGTGCAGTTGCAACTGCCGGGTATGAAGTTGCGCACCATGCCGGTCGCGCCGCCGCAAATTCCGTGGCATGCCGGTTACAACTATTTCGAACTGGAAAAGGGCGGCGAGCTGTGGAACGAAATGGAAAAATCGGGGGCTTTCGCGCTGCATCTGGCAGGTGAATTCCCGGGTCTTGATATGGAGTTTTGGGCCATCCGTAGCCCGACTGAATAATACAGCGAGCGCACAATATGCAGGAACAACAAGCCTCCGGCAGCGATGCCGCTCTGGCAGGAGCAAGTGGCAACAATCCTTTGGTCGCGGCCGCCAACCCGTTACTTAACGCGATACCGCAGATCCGCTATTCCGTTTCTCATGATGATCAAAGCGGTCTGCGCCAGCACCTGATTGATGAAATTCGCCGTTTTGAAGTGCGCTGCCAGCAATCCGGGCTGGCCTACGAAGTGATCGTCGGCGCCCGTTACTGTTTATGCACCGCGCT
Organism: Kosakonia sp. SOY2; assembly: GCF_027109175.1. Taxonomy (NCBI): domain Bacteria; kingdom Pseudomonadati; phylum Pseudomonadota; class Gammaproteobacteria; order Enterobacterales; family Enterobacteriaceae; genus Kosakonia; species Kosakonia sp. SOY2. Next base: position 1,629,387 of record NZ_JAPVXH010000001.1, on the reverse strand, counting down.
GGATGAAGCGGCGGCGCTCACGCCGTGGGGAAGCCGTGGCGTCTGGTCCGGTAGCGGTCTGCTGGTGACGTTCCACAACGAAACCTGGGGCGGGGAGAAATTCTTCCAGCTGCTGGCGCGCTTGTCGCAAAACCCGCGCGAACATATCGCGCTGCTGGAGCTGATCAACTTCTGCCTGTTACTCGGTTTTGAAGGACGTTACCGGGTGATGGACAACGGCCGCACGCAACTGGAAACCATCAAACAGCGCTTGTGGCAGATGATTCGCGGTGTGCGTGGCAACTATCCGCCGCCGCTGTCGCCGCACCCGGAAGATCAACCGGTCATGCGCAAATTGTGGCGGCCGGTTATTCCGCTGTGGGCGTGTGTCGGGCTGGCGGGTTTTCTCGCCTGCCTGTTCTATATCGTGCTCAACTGGCGTCTGGGTGACAGCACCAACCCGGTGCTGGCGAAAATTTACCAAACCCAGTTGCCGGAAGCGGCCATTGAGCAGCCGGTACAAAACGTGCAGCCGGTACTTAACCTACGCGCGTTTCTGCGCCCGGAAATTCAGGCAGGCCTGGTGGCGGTGCGCGATGAAGCCGATCGCAGCGTGGTAACACTCAAAGGCGATGGCCTGTTTGCCTCGGGATCGACGGTGGCACGCGAAAGCTATGAACCGGTTATCGATCGTGTTGCGCAGGCGATGAATAACGTCAGCGGCAAAATTCTGGTGGTGGGTTTCAGTGACAACGTGCCGATCCGCAGTGCGCGTTTCGCCTCGAACTACGAGCTGTCGCTTGAGCGCGCGCGTTCTGTGCAGTCGCTGCTGCAAAAACACCTGTCGCAACCGGCGCGTGTGAAAGCGGAAGGACGAGGGGAGATGAACCCGATCGCGCCGAACAACTCGGCTGAAAACCGCGCCCGTAACCGCCGCGTAGAGATTACTTTGCTGGTGTCGCCGGGAAATACGGCCGCCGAGCTGAACGGATTGCCGCAAGGAAACTAAAGGATGAATATGTTGCTTTCATTGCTGACCAACCGCATTTTGTGGGGTTTCCTTGGCGTAACGGGGCTGGCCGCGGTTATCTGGATGATTGGCCCGCTGCTCTCCGTCGTGGATTCCCGCCCGCTTGAGTCTGAGCAAAACCGCATGATCACCATTGCGGTGATGTACCTGATTTGGGTTCACAGCCACATTGTGCCGCGTCTTTACAACGCCTGGCTCAACCGCAAGCTGATGGACAACCTGAAAAGCGAAGAGGCAAAAGATCCGGTTGAGCGCAAACGCCTCAATAACGAAGAACAGGTGCTGAACGAGCGTTTCGAAGAAGCCGCGCAGGTACTGAAAAAAGCGCACTTCAACCAGCCAGGTCAACGCGGACAGTGGGCGCAGCGCTTCAGCACCCAGTATCTGTATCAACTGCCGTGGTATGTGATTATCGGCGCGCCGGGTTCCGGTAAAACCACTGCGCTGGTCAACTCCGGTCTGCAATTCCCGCTGGCGGATCGCTTCGGTAAAACCGCGCTGCGCGGTATTGGCGGTACGCGTAACTGTGACTGGTGGTTTACCAACGAGGCTGTGCTGCTCGATACCGCCGGGCGTTATACCACGCAGGAGAGCGAGCAGGTTCAGGATGCGAGCGAATGGCTGAAGTTTCTTGGCCTGCTGCAAAAGTATCGCCGCCGTCAGCCGATCAACGGCGTGATTGTGACGGTCAGCATTGCCGATCTGCTCACCCAGTCAGCCGAGGCATCGCGCGAACAGGCGCTTAACCTGCGCCAGCGTTTGACCGAGTTGCATGAACAACTGGGGATCCGTTTCCCGGTGTATGTGCTGGTGACCAAAGCGGACTTGCTGAAAGGTTTTCGCGCGTATTTTGCCGGGTTTGATAAAGCGCAGCGCGATCAAATCTGGGGTTTCACCTTCCCGTGGGAAAAAGCCAAACTGGCGGATTTCGACCTGCAGGGCAGTTTTATTCAGGAATTCGCGCTGCTGCAACAGCGTCTGGACGCGGCCCTGCCGGATACGCTACTGCGTGAAAGCGATGCGCAAGCCCGCGCGGAATGTTTCCTGTTCCCGCAGGAGTTCGCCGCGCTGCGTCCGCTGCTGGCAGATTATCTGAACACCATTTTTGCCCGCTCCAACTTTGAAACCGAGTTCTCCCCGCGCGGCATCTATTTTGCCAGCGGTACGCAGGAAGGCCTGCCGTTTGACCGCGTGATGGGCGAGCTTAACCGCGCGCTGTCGCTGCCGCAGGGCAAATCAGGCGATAACTGGGATTCGGTCAGCAAAGAGGAACCGGTGCCGGGCGGGAAAGGGCAGAGCTTCTTTATCAAGCATCTGCTGCAAAACGTGATCTTCCAGGAAGCCGGTATTGCCGGGCAAAACCGCTGGTGGGAACTGCGCAGCCGGGCGGTGATCTGGTCCGGTTATGCGGCGCTGCTGGCGCTGCTGATTATTATCAGCGCCTTGTGGTTTACCAGCTACGGCAACAACCGTGATTATCTGGATGAAGTGCAGGCCAAAGTACCGGCCCTTGACCAGCAGATCAAAGCGCTGCGTAACCGCCAGCAGGGCGATCTCTTTGCCTTGCTGCCGCTGCTTAATGGCCTCTCTGCGCTGCCGGAAAGCGAGAAGTTTGACGTCAATAACCCGCCGATCACCCGCCGTATGGGGCTCTATCGCGGTAACGATGTGGCTGACGCCTCGCAAACCCTGTACCAGAAAGCGCTGCAACAGATGCTGCTGCCGGAAGTGGCGATGCGCATCACTACCTGGTTGCGTAACGACAACGGCAGCGATGTGGAATACAGCTATGAAGCGCTGAAAGCCTATCAGATGCTGTATCAGCCGAAGCATTACGACGGTAAGTTCCTGCACTCGTGGGTGATGCTCAATCTGCAACGTAACCTGCCGCAGAACGTTACCAAAGCGCAGTTAAGCCAGCTTGAGTGGCACCTGACGCAACTGCTGGAGCCGCAAATTCAGTCGTCGCCGTATGCCAAAGACGAGGCGCTGATTAGCCGCGAACAGGCATTGATCAACCAGCAACCGCTCTCCACCCGCGTTTACGGGCGGCTGAAACGCCTGCTGGAGCGCGATGAAAACCTGAAGCAGGTTTCGCTGGCGTCGCTTGGCGGCCCGCAGAGTGAACTGGTCTTTTCCCGCAAAAGCGGTAAGCCGGTCGGTGAAGGGCTGCCGGGGTTGTATACCCCGGATGGGTACTGGAACAGTTTCAATGCGCAAATCGCGCCGGTCACCGCCTCGCTGCATGAAGATGATGTCTGGGTGCTTGGCTCCACCACGCAAGCGGAAGACAAACAGCAAACCGATAACGCGGTGCGCCAGTTGTATGCGCGGGATTTTATCGCTATCTGGGATAACTTCTTAAGTGACATTCAGCTTAATAACAGCGCGGATCTGAACCAGCGCATCAATACCGCGCGTCTGCTTTCCGGAAACAACTCACCGCTGCGCCGGCTGGTTATCAATCTCAGCCAGCAGTTGAAACTCAGCCGTGATGACGTGGCGGATGGTAAAGAGAAAGCGCCGGAGAGCAGCAACCGTGGTACGCAGATGCTCGAAACGCTGTTCAGCAACCATGACGGCGCTTCAGCCACGGCAAACGCCGCCGCCAGCCAGACGCCGGAACAGCGTGTCACCGAACATTTCGCGCCGATCATCGAACTGGCGCAGCCGCTGGAAAAGGGCGGCAAGACCATTGTGTTTGATGATTTTCTCAAACAGGTTGATGAGCTTTATCGTTACCTGACTGCCGTGCAGGATGCCGCCAACAGCGGAATGCCACCGCCGGGCGGCGAAGCGATCAGCCGTTTGCAGGCCAGTGCCGGGCGTTTACCTGGCGGGCTGCAAACCATGTTCAGCAACATGGCGGTTGGCGCGAGCAGTGATACCCAGCGCCGGGATATGGAAAACGTGCGCAAGCGCATCAGCGTGGAAGTGGGCAGCTTTTGCCGCCAGGCGATTGCCGGACGCTACCCGCTAGTGCGTTCCGCCAGCAGCGAAGTTACCCCCGACGATCTGGCACGCATGTTTGCCCCTGGTACCGGCCTGATGGATGTCTTTTTTCGCGACAACCTGACCAACAAAGTCGATACCACCCAGGCGACATGGCGTTTTATGCCGGGCATCGATGGCAAAACCCTGCCGGGCAGCGAAGGGGTGCTGGTGCCGTTTCAGCAAGCGCAATCGATTCGTGACGCGTTCTTTGCCAACGGCAGCGCAACACCGTCGTTTCGCACCACGGTGCGTACGGTGCGCATGGATAACACCATCCTGAATATGACGCTGGATGTAGACGGACAAATCCTTCGCTACAGCCACGGCCCGCAGGCGGTGCAAATCGTTAGCTGGCCGGGTTCCGGCGGCACCAACCAGGTGCGGATGCAGTTAGGGCTGGCCAACGGTACAACCGCTACGCTGGTGACCAACGGCGCCTGGGCGCTGAACCGCTTTTTCGATAAAGCGCGCGTCAGCCCCGGCAGCAGCAGCCTGAGCCGCCAGGCGACATTCACGGTTGACGGACATCAGGTGACGCTGGAATTCGCGCCGAACAGCATCCGCAACCCGTTCCAGCTTCCACGTTTCGCATGTCCTTGAACTGCAAAGGAACGCCTAATGACTACGACTTCTGCAATTAGCTGGTATGGCAAACTGCCCAGTGCGGGCGATTTTTTACAACGCCGCTTTCCTGATGCGCTTCAGCGTCAGTGGTCCCACTGGTTTCAGGTGGGGCTGATGAACTGGCAGAAAGAAGAACAGCGTACAAACGACCGGCAGTTCAGCAATGCGCCGATCTGGAATTTTGTTGTGCCGCCGATGCTCGGCGGGCAGCAGGTGCAAATGGGCTGTCTGCTGCCAGGGCGCGACAGCGTTGGTCGTCAGTATCCACTGTGTGCGTTGATGGCGATTAACCCGCTGGAGTGGTCGCCACGCCATTTAGCGAAGGCGGGTGACTGGTATGAACAACTCGGGCGCACCATGCTGCATGCCGTGCGCAATGGGTTTTCACCCGAACAGCTCGACCAGGCGCTGCTCTCCATTCCACCCGTACAACTGGTGGAGCCGGAAACGCGCTCGGAAATTCTGGATGTGATTGGTTATGACGGCGACGGCGAATCTACCATCGGCTGGCGACAGGCCGCCGAATGTTTTGATCCGCTGCGCCAGATCAGTTTCTGGTGGACCAACCGCAGCGATGGCTACCCGCTCTACACCCATGTGCACAGCGGCAATTTTACCGGCCAGTTATTCACGCTGTTGTTTGAGCCGGCGGGTGGCGCAAGACCCGGTCGCCATGGCCTCTACCCACCGATGTTTGAAGAATAAGCAGGTTGCGGATGACTATAGAATCGTTACTCGCTCCGGTCAGCCCGGAGCAGCCTTGCGGTGAGAATCTGGAGTACGACGCCGATTTCCAGGCGATGGAGCAGGCGAGCCTCGGCAAAGCCGAGCAGCAGTTTGGCAGCACCATTATTCCCGCCGAACCGGCAGACTGGACGCGGGTGGAAAAACTGGCCACCGGGCTGCTGGCGCGCACTAAAGATATCCGCGTGATGATGGCGTTAACCCATGCGTGGACTCGACGTCGCGGGCTGGAAGGCTATGCTGATGGTTTAATGCTGTTAGGCCAGGCGCTGGCGCTGTACTGGGATCAACTCTGGCCTTCGCTGACTGACGGTGGTGAATTCGACCCGTTTTATCGCATTAATGCGCTGGCGGGGTTAAGCGATAAATCTTCGCTGACCACCACGCTGCGCCAGTCGACGCTGCTGCGCAGCAACGGTGATGAGCTAAACGTGCGCGACGCGCAGGCGTTGCTTGACGGCAGCAAAACGGAATGTGCAGGCTATCCTGGCGGTCGGGTGCGTCTGATTGATGAACTCACGCGCGGCGGTCAGCCTGGCATTGAGGCTATCTGCCAAATCGAAGGGCGTCTGCAAACGATCCGTACATGGTTGCTCGAACAACTGGGCGAAAGCGGGGTGCCGGAAATGGAACAGTTACTCAAAACGGTCGGGTTAATCGCCGGCGTCAGCCGCGCTAACCGCACGGAAGAGCAACAGGCGACAGAACAAACGGCACCTGCGGAGAGCGCACCGCAAGCGGTTGTCGCGACACCGCTTGCGGCGCATACCGACTGGCGAACCGCACAGGTTACCACGCGTGCCGATGCGCAACTGATGCTGGAAAAAGTGAAGCAATATTTCACCCAGCACGAGCCGAGCCACCCCGCGCCGTTGATGATTGACCGCGTACAGCGGCTAATCGAACTGGACTTTATGGAGATTATTCGCGATCTGGCGCCCGATGGCGTGAATCAACTGCAAAACATCTTTGGGCGTCAGGACTGACGCGTACCGAGTTATGACGGCAGGCGCGTTGCCGGTCGTCAAACCTTCACCGCGCATATTCGATGGAGAACATCATGGCAATAAGTAACAGTGGTCAGAAATTTATCGCCCGCAACCGTGCCCCCCGCGTACAGATTGAGTACGACGTGGAAGTGTACGGCGCGGAGCGCAAAATCCAGCTTCCGTTTGTGATGGGCGTAATGGCGGATCTGGTAGGGAAACCGGTGGAGAACTTACCTTCTATTGAGGATCGTAAATTCCTCGAAATCGACGTCGACAACTTCGACGAACGCATGAAAGCGCTGAAACCGCGCGTGGCGTTCAACGTCGACAACACCCTGACCGGCGAAGGCCGTCTGAACGTCGATTTAACTTTCGACAGCATGGATGACTTCCTGCCTGACGCGGTGGCGCGCAAAGTTGAGCCGCTGAACAAGCTGCTGGAAGCGCGTACTCAGCTCTCCAACCTGCTGACCTACATGGACGGCAAAAACGGCGCGGAAGAGTTGATAGCCAAAGTGTTGCAGGATCCAACCCTGCTGAAATCGCTCAGCCAGTTACCGAACAGTGAAGACAGTGCGCAAGGTAAAGAGGAGTAAACCATGAGCAACCCTTCTCAACAGCAAGAACTGCAGCAGGGCGCACAGGCCTTCAGCCAGGATGAATTCAGCGCGCTGCTCAGCAAAGAGTTCCGTCCGAAAACGGACCAGGCGCGTTCAGCGGTAGAAAGCGCGGTGAAAACGCTGGCGCAACAGGCGCTGGAAAACACCGTCACCTTCTCCAGCGATACCTATCGCACCATTCAGAACCTGATTGCCGGGATTGATGAAAAGCTGTCGCAGCAGATTAACCAGATCATCCACCACGAAGATTTCCAGAAACTGGAAAGCGCGTGGCGCGGTCTGAGCCATCTGGTGAACAACACCGAAACCGACGAGATGCTGAAAATTCGCTTTATGAGCATCTCCAAGCGGGAACTGGGCCGTAACCTGAAACGCTACAAAGGCGTGGGCTGGGACCAGAGCCCGCTGTTCAAAAAAATCTATGAAGAAGAGTATGGCCAGTTCGGCGGCGAACCGTTTGGCTGCCTGGTTGGCGACTACTACTTCGACCACAGCCCGCAGGATGTCGAACTGCTGGGCGAAATGGCGCGCATCGGCGCGGCGGCACACTGCCCGTTCATTACCGGTACTGCGCCAAGCGTGATGCAGATGGAGTCCTGGCAGGAACTGGCGAACCCGCGCGATCTGACAAAAATCTTCCAGAACACCGAATACGCTGCCTGGCGTTCACTGCGTGAATCTGAAGATGCCCGTTACCTTGGCCTTGTCATGCCGCGTTTCCTGTCGCGTCTGCCGTACGGTATTCGCACCAATCCGGTTGACAGCTTCGATTTCGAAGAAGAGACCGATGGCGCGAACCACAACAACTATTCGTGGGCGAACGCGGCCTACGCGATGGCGACCAACATCAACCGTTCCTTCAAAGAGTACGGCTGGTGTACCTCGATTCGCGGTGTGGAATCCGGTGGTGCGGTAGAAAACCTGCCATGCCATACCTTCCCGAGCGATGACGGCGGCGTGGACATGAAGTGCCCGACCGAGATCGCCATCAGCGACCGTCGCGAAGCAGAACTGGCGAAAAACGGCTTTATGCCGCTTATCCATCGTAAAAACTCCGACTTCGCCGCCTTTATTGGCGCACAGTCGCTGCAAAAACCGATGGAGTACCACGACGCCGACGCGACCGCTAACGCACGTCTCGCCTCGCGTCTGCCGTATCTGTTCGCCTGCTGCCGTTTTGCGCACTACCTGAAGTGCATTGTGCGCGACAAAATCGGCTCCTTCCGCGAGCGTGACGAAATGGAACGCTGGCTGAACGACTGGGTGATGAACTACGTCGACGGCGACCCGGCGAACTCCTCGCAGGAAACCAAAGCGCGTAAACCACTGGCTGCGGCAGAAGTGCAGGTGCAGGAAATCGAAGATAACCCTGGTTACTACGCGGCGAAATTCTTCCTGCGTCCGCACTACCAGCTGGAAGGTCTGACCGTTTCTCTGCGTCTGGTATCCAAACTGCCGTCGCTGAAAACCAAAGAGGCGTAAGCCAGACAGGCCGCAAGCTTTAGAGGTTTGCGGCCCTGGAAACATTTTCGCAAACAGAAGGATATGTGATGAAAATGCGTATTGGACTTGCGGGTTTTTTGGTCATGTTCTCCACAATGATAAGTGCGGAGACGAAGACCTATTCGTACCCACAAGCGTCTCCGTTACCCGAAGATTCTGTTTTAAATCTTATGCGGGATCCTGCTTTGCTAAATGGCTTCGATGTAAATATGAGCGCCCAACGTTTTGCTGACGCCTGGTTCTCTAAAACGAATGAGCGTGAGCGGATTAAAGCAGATATGTATCTGTTAGGCGTACTGGATACGACAGAAGGAAAAACATGGTGTGGTTATAACCGTCTTCTGCCGTCATCTATTCATGAAAATTTATATTCCTACTTTGAAAATCTAACGGCGGAAAAAGGAAAACTGCGTGCATCAAAAGTAATAAGCGATGCGATGACAGAGTTGATGCCATGCAAAAAGGGGAACAATAAATGAGGCCATTATACGAGCAGTTAAAACGTTTCCATCGTTCCTCTCTGAAGTATCAACCTGGCTTTTTATCACCGGAAGAACTATTTAAAGAGATTGGCTATGACTATCAGGCACTTAAAGCAAGCAATCCGAATTATGAGAATACTTGTGGTGTACGAATGAGTTTAGCCTTGCTTAAAAATAATATTGATTTTACTGGCCGATTTATTATTAAAGACGGTCCTTATAAAGGTAAAAAGATAGAACCAGGCGCGAAGCTTCTTGCCGATCAACTTTATAAAGACAGTGTGTTTGGAAAAGCTGAAGTCTACACTGATATTCGCGAAGCGGGCAGAAAATTGCGTAACCGTAAAGGTGTCGTTTATTTTCACAGAATCGCAGGTTATGGAGGTGGTCATATCGACCTGCTTGAACCACTGAGTAATAATATGTTTCAGTGCAACAGTGGATGCCATACCGACTCCAAAGAAGTGTGGTTCTGGGAATTAAAGTAGCCCACGCGTAATTAATTAAATGATTTAATTTCTACCCGCCTGGGTAGAAAAGGAACTTCTGGAAAGAAATATATCTTTCCAGGATGTAAAGAGGCAGAGGTAAAATATGGACGGTTTTATTCGGCCCCATGCTTACCCGTTTGCCATATAAGCGCTTTTTCGAAAGCAATATTTATCATTAACGAAGAGTAAATATTATGGCTATTGATATGTTTCTGAAGGTCGATGGAGTTACGGGTGAATCTAAAGACTCTAACCACACCGGCTGGACTGATATCACATCTTTTTCCTGGGGTGCTTCACAACCTGGGAACATGAGCGTTGGCGGTGGCGGCGGTGCCGGTAAAGTCAATTTTAATGACCTGCATGTTAACGCACTCATTGATAAATCCACGACGGCTATCCTGAAACATTGCGCCAGCGGCAAACACTTGACCAAAGTTGAGCTGTCTGTCTGCAAAGCAGGCGGCCAGCAGGTTGAGTATGCGCGCATCACGCTGGAAGACGTGCTGGTGACTTCCGTTCAGTACACCGGTGCTGACAACGGCGACACCGTAGGTGTGACCTATGCATTCCAGGCTGCGAAAGTGAAACAGCAGTACTGGGAGCAGTCCTCCTCCGGCGGTAAAGGTGCTGAAACCACCGCTGGCTGGAACATCAAAGAAAACAAAGAAGCGTAATCGCTGTGGTGAGCCCGCAAGGGCTCACCTTGTTTTTTTTCTGGCAAATGACGATTTAATTATTAATTTTTTCTCTCTTTTTTATATCGGGTTAGTCGCGTTATCCCCAACAAAATAATTTGCTACTCAAACGCAGCCGCTTTTATGAAAGCTGTTTCTTTTGAGTGCGTATAAAAATTAAAGAATAATTTGAGGATGAACGAATGAGTGTTATGCGCAAGGGTGATCGTGGTACGAATGTTAAAGAGCTACAGCAGCTGCTGAATAAATCGGGAGCGAAAGTCGGTGAAGATGGTATTTTCGGCTTAAAAACCGAAATGGCTGTCAAACAATTCCAGGCGAAACAGAATTTACACGTCGATGGAATTGTCGGGCGACGCACCCTTGCTGCACTGGGAAAACCGGTCACCACCCGCGCGCCACAGCCGCCGATTTCCGGCAGCGCCGGGCGACAGGCTGTCGGTGCGATGGATATCTCCGCCAGTGGCATGACCTTTATTTTTCATCGCGAAGCCTGGGCAAACAAAAGTTGTTACCTGCACTGGCCAGGCGGCGCAAGCGGCGTGACGCTCGGGCCGGGCTACGACATGAAAGAGCGCTCAGAGCAATCTATCAAAGCGAAAATGATTGAAATCGGCATTGATGCGATAACCGCGGAAAAAATCAGTAAAGCCGCCAGATTGCATGATGACCAGGCCAGCCAGTTTGTCGCCGATAACGCGAAACTGGTGCGTCTTACCGCCGATCAGGAGACAAATTTACTGCGTGCCACCGTTCCGCCGTACGTTAACGCGGTGAGAAATGGTATTTTTGTGCCGCTGAAGCAGTATGAATTCGACGCGCTGGTCTCCTTTGCGTATAACCCTGGTGGACGGCTGAATAACGTGTTTGGTTTTATCAATCGCGGGCAGATCTCTGATGCGATGACGGAAATTAAACGCGCGAATACCAGTAAACACAAAGTTATGAAGGGTTTGATTAATCGTCGTAATTTTGAAGTGAATCTTTTCTTAAACGGCGACTACGGGACAAATTGATCAATGACGACTCACACTAAACAGATCGTAGCGGCAACCATGACTTGCCTGGCGTTGTTCTCTTCGGCGGTGCAGGCAGGCAATTCACCGGTACAGGGCGAGTGGCAGGTTGAGAAAGCGTTTATTAATACCGAAACAGAACGCACCCTGAACTATCAGTTCAACGATGATCGCCTTGTCGGGCGCTTTCTGAGCGTGACACCGCAAGGCATCAGCACTACGCTGCCGGGCGGCTCGAATTGCCAGTCACCCGCGATGAAAGAAAGCAGCAGCACGCTGGATGGCTGGGTTGCTGCAACGCAGTCCATCCCGGAGAAAGACGCGGCGAAAACCTATGAGCTGGGATTAGACGGGAGCGCGAAAACGCAGGTCGAGAATATTACCTGCGCATCCGGTCACTTTGCCAACGGTGATGCGGGCAGCGATGCCAGCCTGGCGTTCGTCAATCAGCGCTTACTGCTGAACTGGACGGATGGCACCATCCTTTTGCTCAAGCCGGTCGATAAAAACAGCAAACCGCAGGCATCGTTTGATTGTGCAAAAGCCGCTTCCGCGCCGGAAAAAGCGATTTGCGGCGATCGCGAGCTGGCGGCCCTGGATAACAGCGTTGCCCGTTCGTACAAAGCGTTTCGTAAAGAAGCCGCCTCGCTTGGCAATAACGATCTGGAAAACAAACTGCAATCGCAACAGAAAGCCTGGCTAAGCCAGCGCAATAGCTGCAATGGCGATGTGCAATGCCTGAAAAAATCGATGAACGATCGTCTGGAAACGCTGGCGCACAGCCTGGATGGGGTCTGAGTCGTGTCGTGTCATAAGGGGATGGCGGGCAGCCATCCCTGCTAAGTAGTAAGACGTTGTCGGTATTGCATGTACGCCACTGGATGAGATGGCAGGGAAAAACATGACAGGAAGCATCATTCGGTTCACCCCGGCGCGCGTAAAGTGTGTCGCCTTAGCCGCACTGGTTTTGTTGAGTCACTGCGCGGCCAGCGCAGCAGAAGCGCCAGCCTCTATTTCGGGGCCCTGGCGTATTATTGCCAATTCAACGGATACGCAAGCCACCATCTCCTTCTATACCAAAGTCAACGATCCCAGCTATGTTGGCCGCGTGGTGCGTTTTGATAACCACGCGGTAAGTGGCGACGCGGCGCTGAACATTGATTGCCAGCAACCCGCATACCTTCAGCAATCGCCGATGACGCTAAATGAAGCGATAGTAAAAACCTCCGGCGAGCGCCGTTTTCCGCCCAAAATTCCTGTTGCAGAAGATTTCGGTTTGAACGGGCAAGGCATGCAGAAAATCACCCCAATTGTGTTGCAATGCCAGCAAGGGCACCTGGGGCCGGATGGCGAATCCATCGGTAACTGGGTAGCGTTGTTATCTGCCGATAAGCTGCTGATGTACGGGAATGACAACAGCTATTTTGTGCTGAAACGCGTGACGGCTGATGAAAAAATTACGCCCCGTTTTTCCTGTAACGCTAAGCTAAGCGCCACCGAGCAAGCGATTTGTGGCGACAATGAACTGGCGGCCTGGGATCGCAGCGTGACCGATGCCTACATTATTCAGTTGCAGCAACAGCAAGAAATTGACCCGGCGGATAAAGCCACGTTGGCGGGCATGAAAGCGGCGCAGCGCGACTGGCTTAAAAAACGCAACCAGTGCCAGACAGACGCCGCCTGCTTAACAAAATCGATGCAACAACGGACCTTTGAATTGGTCAGTAAAATCCAGTAAAACAAGAGACTTATCCGGTGGCTGCGCCGGGTTCGCGAACGTCGACCTTCTTTTCGCTTGTCTTCAAACGCAGCCGTTTTAGCTAAAGCGGCACCGTTTGAGTGCACATAACTCCAGCAGGAATACGCGATGCGATTCACTATTATTACCAGTAAACCCGGTCATCAGCCGCCACAAAGTAGCTGCGACTTTTATCCCCCGGGCGGCACCATTGGCCGCGGCACGGACAACAATCTGGTGCTGCCGGACAACGACCGTTCCATTTCACGTTTGCAGGCGATTGTCCATATCGCCGGCAATGGCGAGTGCCGCGTCACCAACCGTGGCAACGTGACCCGCGTCGTACTGAATGACATCCCCCTTGAACGTGGGCGTCAGGTTGAGCTGCAGGATGGCGATATTCTTGGCATCGATGAGTACCGTATTGAAGTCACCGATCTGATCCAGGATACCCGTCCTGTCACCCGTATGGCGGAAGAGATGTATCCGAAGCCAGCGCAGCCGCAGGTGGCGAAACCGGCACCTGCTCCGGCGCAGAAAAACGCGCCAGAAGGCGCACCGGCGTCCGTGCCGACGGAAATCTGGGACAGCCTGATGCAGGAGTTTTCCATCTCCGACAGCATCTCCAGCAGCCGTGCGAAACCGCAGGAAGCGCAAAATCTTAACCCGTTCGCCGCGCCGAAAGGGCCGGAGCGCAACCCGGAAGATCCGCTGTCGCTGCTCAATAACAATGAACCGCTGGTGACGCCGAAATCGCTGGCCTCGGATCAGCTGTTTAACGACGAACAGTTGTTTAAAAACGACAGCATCTTCAACGATTCCACGCCTTCTGCGCTGGTGCCGCCGGTTGAACCGACACAAAAATCGCACACGCCGGATAGCGACGAGCTCGATCCGCTGGCGCTGTTTGGCGGTAGCGGTAGCACGAAGCAAACCCGCAGCGACGATCCGCTTGGCCTGCTGAGCGGCGCGGTGCCGCTGGCGCATGCCGATGAACTGGCGGCGCAGAAACCGGCTGAACCGCAGCCGATCATTACCGATCTCAACACGCCGGAACCGCCGCCAACCGCTCAGCCGATTATTACCGAGCTGCACCCGGAAGATTTAAGTTCGACGCCGCTGTTTGCCGACGACGCGCCGCTCTCCGCGCCGGAAGAGGTGCAGGAGCAGCAGGATTACGCTGGTATCACGCTGCCAACACCGCAGGCGGTGCAGCGCAGCGCGGCGCAAACGCCGAAAGGGCGTCTGCGTATCGATCCGGTTCAGAGCAATGGCACGAAGAGCACGCCATCAGTCAGCACCGGCGACAGCGGTGATGTGCTGAAGGGTGAGCTGCTTGATGCGCTGCTTGAAGGCATGGGACTGAGCGACATGCAGCCGGTGCCGCAGTTCGATAAAGAAAACATGCGCCAGTTCGGTCAGATGCTGAGCATGTTCTCGCAGGGCACGGTTGCGCTGTTGTCGTCGCGTTCTATTCTGAAACGCGGTGTAAAAGCGGACATGACCATGGTGCTGGATGACGCCAACAACCCGTTCAAACTGCTGCCGTCGGGTAAAACCGTATTAATGCAGATGTTCGGCACGCGTATGCCTGGTTTTATGCCGCCGAAAAAATCGGTGCGTGACGCACTGATCGATTTACAGGCGCACCAGCTGGGGATGATCTCCGGTATTCGCGCCATTATCGCCGCCATGTTGCAGCAGTTTAATCCGGAGCAACTGGAAGATGACGCCAAACGCGACGGCGCAACCGCGCGGCTTGGCGTGCTCTCCAACCGTAAAGCCGCGTTATGGGATTACTACGTTCGTACTTACGCCCAGACGGCCGGTGAGATTGACGATGACTTCCACACCCTGTTTGGCGAAGCGTTCCTCCACGCTTACGACATGGAAGTCAACCAGTACAAAGACTCACAAAGCGGATCGGAAGAATGAATATCAGCACGGCCTCTATTTCGCGACAGGGCGAACGTGCCAGTAATCAGGATCAGACCGGGGAAACCATCGGCGAGCGCGCCGCCTGCTTTGTGGTCTGCGACGGCATCGCCGGTTTACCCGGCGGTGACGTGGCGGCGAAACTGGCGCGAAACGCCATTATCACCCGGTTCGACGGTGACGAGCACCTCAATGCCCAGTACATTCGTCAGTACGTGAATGGCGCGAACCGCGCCATCCGCGAAGAGCAAAAAGCGGTGCAGGATTATCACCGCATGGGCACCACCATGGTGAGCCTGTTTATCGATCGCGATTACCAGCTCGCCTACTGGGCGCACGCGGGTGACAGCCGGTTATATCTGTTTCGTCGCGGCTGGCTTTACCACGTCACCACCGATCACAGCCTCGTCCAGCAGATGAAAGACGCCGGGCACCAGACCGAGGGTATCAACGGTAACTTGCTCTATTTCGCGCTGGGGTTGGGCGAGGATGAGCGTGAACCGAGCTACAGTGATGTGGTGCCGATTGAAGATGGCGATGCTTTTTTGCTGTGCACGGATGGTTTCTGGCACGGCGTCACCGAGGAGCAGATGCAACAGTCGCTGCACATGGTGAACACGCCGGATGAGTGGCTGACGTTGATGAATCAAATCCTGCTGAAAAACGGTGTCGGGGCGCAGACCCAGCAGGACAACTATAGCGCCGTAGCGGTGTGGATGGGCACGCCTCAGGAGACGACGCTTTTGCATACGCTCTCTGAAGCCGCGCAGTTTTTCCCTCTTCGTGATTGATACAGCTTACAAGGACTTTTATGAAACTTTGGCTACCGGGTTTGGCCCTGCTGGCAGTGTGTGGCAGCGTGCAGGCAGAAAACTACCGCATCGTGCAATCGCCTTCGCAAAAACTGGATGTCTGGATCGATAACGTCGCCGATAACACGCCAAAAAGCTGGTGTGCGAAGACGCTGCCGCTGCGCATTGTCGCCAGCGGCGATAAAAAACCCTCGGTACTGAATAGCTTTTTACCGCGTCTTGGCGCGCTGCTGGAAAACCAGTGCGGCACGCTGACGCAGGTGCGCTGGAAACTGACCGACCCACAAGGCACGACGCTGGCTGAAGGCACCGCCGATAAAGCCAAAGAGTGGGATCCGGTGGTCACCTCAACCGGTGCGACTACCGCGCCCGCCGCAACCCCGAGCGCCGGACTGGTTGCCCCTACCGGTCGCGCCGAAGATCTCTCGCCGCCCGCCAGCCGTGCGCCGTGGCAGGAGTTCACCTTGCAGGATGGCTGCCACCTGCGCACCTTCTGGCAGGGCGGCGCCGGTACGCCCGCGTTGTTTATTCCCGCCAAAGAAGATGGCAAGTGTGAGAAGGGCGGCTGGCTGAACGGTCGCAGCGTGGTGACGCAACTCAGCAACGGCGTGGAAAAGAAAATCACCATGACCTTCGTACACGGTTTCCCGGTCAGTGGCCTGAATGCCAGTGTGGATGCGGATCGCCTGTTGATCACCACCGTCAACAACGAACGTATGGTGGTCAGCGAAGGTACGCTGGCGCAGAGCTGGATGATCCTGCCGTATGTTGACAGCCTGAATGGCTGGCAGGCGAATGGCACCGTGGCGGTGGAAATCTCCCGCGACGTGGCAAATGATCCGGCGCGTTTACAGGCGCGTATTGAAGAAGTGCGCAAAGCGTGGATGCCGTGGTTTGAACCGGGTACGCACCTGAATATTTTGCTGATTGACTCGCTGCACCCGCAGCTGCGCAACCCGGCGGTTGGCACCTATAAAACGGTTAATTAAGGAGCGGCGATGAACACGTTGTTTCAACAACTGGCGGGCGAATCGTTGCGGGAAAGCCTGGCGCAGCTCGAAAGCCGTATCCGCACGCAGCCGGGCGACGCCGATCTGCGCGCCGCGTTCGCCCAACTGTTGTGCCTTGATGGCAACTGGTCGCGCGCGCTGGCGCAGTTAAAAAGCTGGCAGGCGTTAAAACCGCAGGCACAGCCAACCGTTACGCTGCTGGAACAAGCCATTGAAGGCGAACGCCAGCGTGCGGACGTGATGGCCGGTCGCGCGCGTCCGGTTACGCCGGATCACCAATGGCCGTGGCTGGCATCAATGGTCAGCGCGCTGGAGCCGGAAGCGGCGAATGCCAGCGCAGATCGTGAAGCCGCGCTGGAAATGGCCGACGCTAACCCCGGGCAGTTGACGACGCAGGACGGTCAAACGCTGCACTTTGACTGGCTGATGGATGGCGATTGCCGCTTTGGCCCGGTCTGCGAAGCTATCGTCAATGGCCGTTATTTCTGGCTGCCGTTCAGCGCCATTTCCGCGATGCAGTTCCAGCCCCCGGCCAGCGTCACCGATTTAGTATGGCGTCACACGCTGGTGCGCTTGCAGGATGGCAGCGAACAGGTGTGCCAGATCCCGGCGCGCTACCCGCTGGATGCGAATGCTGATGACCGCTTTAAGCTGTGTCGCGTCACCGAATGGCAGCCGTTGCCAGGCGATGCGCCGCACTATATCGGGCAGGGGCAAAAAGTGTGGCTTAACGACAGCGCCGAATATTCGCTGCTGGATCTCGCCACCGTCAGCTTTAACGTGGAAGCCGCAGATGAGTAACTCTGCGCATGATGAAGAGAGCGACCTGCTGCGTAGCGGCTGGCGCTCGCGGCGCGGGAAAGAGACCGTTGGCGCGCGCGATAAAATGCAGCCTTCGCTGCTCGATCGCCTGACGGATGACGCGCCGGATAAAGTGCAGGAGCCGGTGAACAACAATCTGGTTTCGCACTCCGCGCTGCGCCGCCATGTGCTGCGCGATTTGCAGTGGCTGTTCAACACCATTAATAACGAAGCGCAACAGGATCTCTCCGGTTTTGACCAGGTGCGGCGTTCGGTGGTGAACTTTGGCGTGTCGCCGCTGGCGGGCAAGCGCATGTCGGATATCGAATGGCAGGATATCCAGCGCAAACTGACCGACGCGATTTTGCATTTTGAACCGCGCATTCTTCCGCAAGGATTGCAGGTGCGCTGCATCTCCGATACTAAGTCGCTGGATCTGCATAACGTCCTGTCGATTGAGATCAAAGGCCGCCTGTGGTGCGTGCCTTATCCGCTGGAGTTCCTGTTTCGTACCGATGTGGATCTGGAAAACGGGCATTTCGAGCTGAAAGACGCGGGGTAACGATGGACAGCAAATTACTCGAATATTACAACCGCGAACTGGCCTGGCTGCGCGAAATGGGTCAGGAATTCGCCGCACGCTACCCGAAAGTTGCCGGGCGTCTGGGTATGCGCGGCATGGACGTCTCCGATCCGTATGTCGAACGCCTGATGGAAGGTTTTGCCTTTCTGACCTCGCGCGTGCAGTTAAAAATGGACGCCGAGTTCCCGCGTTTCTCCCAGCGTTTGCTGGAAATGGTCGCGCCGAATTACCTTGCGCCCACGCCGTCCATGGCGATTGCCGAACTGCAACCGGACAGCGCGAAAGGCGATTTGAGCAACGGTTTTGTGGTGCCGCGTGGCACCATGATGGACAGCCAGGTGATGAAAAAGAACGGTGTCACCTGTAGTTACACCACCGCGCATGATGTCACGCTGCTGCCGCTGAAAATCAGCCAGGTGGAACTGGGCGGCGTGCCCGCCGATCTGCCGCTGGCGCAGGTCGGTTTAAGCCAGCGCGGGGCGCAAAGCGCACTGCGTATTCGCCTGAGTTGCGACGGCCCGGTAAACCTCAGCCATCTTGATTTCGACCGTCTGGAGTTCTTCTTAAGCGGCCCGGATATGCAGGCGCTGAAGCTTCTCGAGCTGGTGATGGAGCATCAGGTCGGCATTCTGTGCCAGGCGAACGGGCAGAAAACCCCGCCGCTGGTGCTGGCCGACGATGCACTGCGCCAGGAAGGGTTCAGCGCAGACCAGGCACTGCTGCCGGACGATCTGCGCAATTTTGACGGCTACCGCCTGTTGCAGGAGTACTTTGCTTTTCCGTCGCGTTTCCTGTTTATCAGCCTGCATGGCTTGCGCACGATGCTGGCGCAAAGTGGCGAAGCGAAGTCCTTCGATATCATCATTCTGCTCGACAAAGCCGATGCGCAGCTTGAACGGGTGGTGGATAAGAGCCACCTCGCACTTCACTGCACGCCAGTGATTAACCTGTTCCCGAAAGTGGCGGAACGCCAGAAACTGAGCGACAGCCTGCATGAGTACCATCTGGTGGTCGATAACATCCGTCCGCTGGATTACGAGATCTACGCCGTTACCAAAATTCACGCCAGCATCGACGGTCAGCGTGATGAACAAACATTTCGCCCGTTCTGGAGTAGCTGGAGCCAGGACGAAGGTAACTACGGGGCTTACTTTTCGCTGCGCCGCGAACAGCGTGCGTTATCGGAACATGCGCAGCGTTACGGCACGCGTACCGGCTACATCGGTTCGGAAGTGTTCGCCTCGCTGGTGGATGAACAGCATGCGCCGTGGCGGGAAGAGTTACGCTACATTACCGCCGAAGTGCTGTGCACCAGCCGCGACTTGCCGCTGATGTTGCAGCAGGAGATTGGTCAGTTTGTGTTGCCGGATTCGCTGCCGGTTAAAACATTACAACTGCGCAAAGGCCCGACACCGCCGCGTCCGGCGCTGGCAGAAGGGTTGAGTACCTGGCGGCTGATCAGCCAGTTGCAGATGAACTATTTAAGCCTGATGGATGGCGAAGACGGTGAAGGCGCTGCGGCGCTGCGCCAGTTGCTGGGGCTTTATACCCGGCTGGCGGAAGCGCCGGTCGCGCGTCAGATCGAAGGGGTGCGTCACTGCGTGCTTGAACCGGTGCATCGCCGCGTGCCGGAACCGGGGCCGATTGTTTTCGCGCGCGGTATTGGCATTACCCTGACGGTCGATGAGCAGGCGTTCTCCGGCTTCAGTCCGTACCTGTTTGGCAGCGTGCTAGAGCGCGTTTTTGCCCGTCTGGTGGGCATGAACAGCTTTACCGAGTTCACGCTTAAGAGCCAGCAGCGCGGGGAAGTGGGTTACTGGCCGCCGCGCATGGGCAAGAGGGCGCTGATATGACCGAAACGCTGAACAGCGCGCCGGTCATTACGCGCGCCAGTGCGCTGCCGGAGGCATTCTGGCAAAACGTAATGGCGACGCCGTGGCGCTACGATCTGTTTACGCTGCTGCGCCGCGTCGATGCGCGTGGCGGTGAGCGTTACCCGCTGGGTCGCGCGCCGTTGCCGCGTTTTGAGCCGTTGCGTATTGGTCAAACCCCATCACTTGGCTTTGCGCCGTCGACGCTGTCAAGCGTGCGCCAACGCGAAAACTCGTCGCTGTATGACGTCTCGATTCTCAGTTTTGGCCTGTTTGGCCCCAACGGCCCGCTGCCGGTTCACCTGACTGAATACGCCAGCGAACGTATCGCGCACCACCAGGATGACAGCCTGAGCGCCTTCGCCGATCTTTTTCATCACCGCCTGGCGCTGCTGTTTTACCGCGCCTGGGCCGATGCGCAGCCGACCGTTTCGCTGGATCGCCAGGATAACAAACGTTTTGAGCAGTACATCGCCTCGCTGATCGGCATGGGGCAGCCAGGACAACTGGAAAAAGGCAGCTTAAGCCCGCACGCCCGCTTTGCCCTTGCCGGGCATCTGACCCGCAACGGGCGCGATCCGGAAGGGCTGGCGAAGATCCTGCGCAGCTATTTCAACGTGCCGGTCACCATTGTCGAAAACGTGCCGCAGTGGATGCCGCTCAGCGAACGTGAACGTGCGCGCTTACAGGGCGGGCGACACGCGCCGCGCCTCGGGCAATCGGCGTTTCTTGGCGAGGCTGTACGCGATGTGTGCCATAAGTTTCGCATCGAAATTGGCCCGCTTAATATCGATACCTACCGGCGCTTTATGCCGGGTGAACAGTGGGTTACCGCGCTACGCGACTGGGTGCGCCAGTATCTGGGCATTGAGTACCAGTGGGCGGTGAAAGTGATTTTGCGCAGTGAAGATGTCGCTGGTGCCACGCTTGGTGGAGCCGGGCGTCTGGGTTACAGCGCCTGGCTTGGTACACAGCCCAGGCCACAGGCGCGAGGAGATTTGGTTTTCAGCCCGGAGGGGTAACCTCCGTTGTTAGTTTCCTGGTCTGACGTACGCACACATCCTGCATGTCGTATCGCGCGACGAGCTGGCTTGTAAGGATGACTGCACACTAATTATGAATAATGGATGAACTCATGTCAGAAATCAGCCGCGCCGTTCTGTTCGGCAAACTCGATACGCTGTTATTTACCTCGCTGGAAAGCGCCACCGCCTTTTGCAAGCTGCGTGGCAACCCGTATGTGGAGCTGGTTCACTGGCTGCATCAACTGATGCAACAGACGGACGGCGATCTGCAACAGGTTATTCGCCACTTTTCGCTGGATGAAGAGGCGCTGACGCGCGATATCGTCGCGGCGCTGGACAAACTGCCGCGCGGCGCAAGTTCGGTTTCCGACTTGTCAGAACACATTGATACCGCCGTTGAACGCGCGTGGGTATATGGCTCGTTAAAATATGGCGTGACGCGCATTCGTGGCGGCCATCTGCTGGCCGGGATCCTGAAAACCTGGAGTCTGGCAAACGTGCTGAAAGGCATTTCGCCGCAGTTTGAGCGTATCAGCGCCGATGCGTTGCTGGATAACTTCGACGCCATTTTCGCTAACAGCAAAGAGAGCCAGCAAGTCACCGTGGCGCTGAACGATGACGCAGGCGCGGGCGTACCGCAGCAGCAAGGCACGCTGGCGCAGTATGGTCAGGATCTGACCGCCCGGGCGCGCGACGGCAAAATCGACCCGGTAGTGGGGCGCGATGAAGAGATCCGCCAGATGGTCGATATCCTGATGCGTCGCCGCCAGAACAACCCGTTGCTGACCGGTGAAGCGGGCGTCGGTAAAACCGCGGTGGTTGAAGGACTGGCGCTGCGCATTGCCGCAGGTGACGTGCCGGAACCGCTGAAAGATGTGCAACTGTGGCTGCTGGATATTGGCATGTTGCAGGCGGGCGCGGGAATGAAGGGCGAATTTGAAGCGCGTTTACAGTCGCTGATTAACGAAGTGCAATCCAGCCCGACGCCGATCATTCTGTTTATCGACGAAATTCACACGCTGATTGGCGCCGGCGGCCAGCAGGGTACGGGCGATGCCGCCAACCTGCTGAAACCGGCGCTGGCGCGTGGTCAGCTTCGCACCATCGGCGCGACCACCTGGGCGGAATACAAAAAATACATTGAGAAAGATCCGGCGCTGACCCGCCGTTTCCAGACCGTACAAGTCGCCGAACCAGACGAAGAAAAAGCCGTTCTGATGCTGCGCAGCACCGTTTCCGCCCTGGAAAAACACCACCGCGTGCTGCTGCTGGATGAAGCGGTTGTCGCGGCGGTGAAACTCTCGCACCGCTACATTCCGGCGCGCCAGTTACCGGATAAAGCCGTTGCGCTGCTCGATACCGCCTGTGCGCGCGTCGCGGTAAGCCAAAGTTCTCCGCCGCCGCAGCTGGAAGATTGCCTGCACCGCATCGCCGCGCTGGACGTGGAAGTTGAGATTGCCAACCGTGAAGCGAAAATGGCGACCGGTGAAAGCGATCGCGTGGAAAAATTGCAGGTCGAGCTGGAAAAACTGGCGCAACAACGCGACGAACTGACGGCGCGCTGGGAGCAGGAGCAGGCGCTGGTTGACGCGATTATTGCGCTGCGCGCGCAGCTGCATACTTCGCCGGAAGAGGCGCAGGCCGATATACGCGCCACGCTGACGCAACAGCAGGCCGAACTGCGTGCGCTACAGGGCGACGCGCCGCTGCTGTTTACCTCGGTGGATGCCAACGTGGTCGCCGCCGTGGTTTCCGACTGGACCGGCATCCCGCTGGGCCGGATGGTGAAAAACGAAATCGACGCGGTGTTAAAACTGGCCGATACCCTGAACGAACGCGTGATTGGACAGCGCCACGGCCTGGAACTGATTGCCAAACGGGTACAGACTTCGCGTGCGCGCCTGGACGATCCGAACAAACCGGTAGGCGTCTTTATGCTGTGCGGCCCGTCCGGTGTCGGTAAAACCGAAACCGCGCTGGCTCTGGCGGAGTCGCTGTACGGCGGCGAGCAGAACGTTATCACCATCAACATGAGTGAGTTCCAGGAAGCACATACGGTTTCCACGCTGAAAGGTGCGCCTCCGGGTTATGTGGGTTACGGCGAAGGCGGTGTGTTAACCGAAGCGGTGCGCCGCCGTCCTTACAGCGTGGTGCTGCTCGATGAGATCGAAAAAGCCCACCCGGATGTGCATGAAATCTTCTTCCAGGTGTTCGATAAAGGCTGGATGGAAGATGGCGAAGGCCGCCATATTGATTTCCGTAACACCATTATTATTCTCACCTCCAACGTCGGGACTGAGCTGATTACCGGCATGTGCGCCGATCCGGAACTGATGCCGGAACCGGACGCCCTGCGCGACGCGCTGCGCCCGCCGCTGTTGCAGGTTTTCCCGCCCGCGCTGCTGGGCCGTTTGCTGGTGGTGCCGTACTACCCGCTCAGCGACGAGATGCTGGCGATGATTGTGCGCCTGCAGCTTAAACGCATTCAGCGCCGTCTGGCGGACAACCACGGGATTGTGTCGGAAGTGGACGACAGCGTGGTGGAACAAATTGTTGCCCGCTGCACGGAAGTCGAATCAGGCGGCCGTATGGTGGACGCCATCCTTACTAATACACTGCTGCCGCTGATGAGCCAGCTATTACTCGACGCCAGCGCGCGCGACGAGCAATATAAGCGCTTACGGGTCACGTTTGAGCAGGGTGAGTTTCACTGTCAGTTTGCGGCGTAAAGCCATTATCAAGAGAGTTTTCCAATATGACGGATCACGATAACAACCGGAGTGTACCGAATGCACTGCCACCGGGATATCGCTTCAACGAGTTTGAAATTTTAGAAGTGATCGGCGGCGGTGGTTTTGGCATCGTCTATCGCGCCAAGGATCACCAGCTTGAGCGAACCATCGCGATTAAAGAGTTTATGCCGTCGTCGCTGGCGGTACGTAATGATGACATGACGCTGGTGCTGCGTAGCGAGCGCTTCAGTAAAGCATTTACCGCCGGGCTGAACAGTTTTATTCAGGAGGCGCGTCTGCTGGCGCGCTTCAACCACCCGAACCTGCTGCATGTGCTGCGCTTCTGGGTGCAGAACGACACCGCCTACATGGGAACGGTGTTTTACAGCGGCACCACGCTTTCCCGCCTGCGTGAAAAGAACCCGACGCTGATTAATGAAGCGTGGATCCGCCGCATGCTGCCGATGCTGCTGGGTGCTATCAAAACCATTCATGACGAAGGCTATCTGCACCGCGATATCTCGCTGGATAACATCCAGATTCAGGATAACGGCCTGCCGGTGTTGCTCGATTTCGGCTCTGCGCGTCGCAGTATTGGTTCGGTATCCGATGAAACCGAAACCATGCTGCGTCCGGGCTATGCGCCGATTGAGCAATACACCGACGACAATGAAAGCGAGCAGGGGCCGTGGACCGATATTTACGCCCTTGGCGCGGTACTGCACACGCTGATTATTGGCTCACCGCCGCCGGTAAGCGTGGTGCGCAGCATTCAGGACACCTATGTTCCGCTGACGCAGCGCGGTTTGCCGGGGTATTCGCATACGCTGTTGCAGGCGGTGGATCGCGCGCTGTCGCTGAAAATGGAAGACCGTCCGCAAACGGTGGATGAATTCGCCGCGCTGATTGAAATGCCGGTCGCCGGGATCGACGACGTCATGAGCGTAAAACAGCCGGGTACCATGCTGGTGCCGGTGGAGGAAACGACAGAAAAAACCGATGCGCTGAGTAGCGTGAAGCGTTACAAAGTGCCGGGGCTGGTAGCCGCTGGCGTGATCGTTGGGGTGATTGCGGGGGCGGTGCTGTTTGGCGGGAATTCCTCGTCGGACACGGCGGCGACGCAGAACGCCAGTAACAGCGATCAGCAGCAGACCACGCAGCAGGCCGCTGAACCGCCGCGCCAGACCGTGCAGGAGACAACCACTGCGCCTGCGGCAACGCCTTCGCAAACCACGCAGACGCAGGCACAAAGCCAGACCACTGCGCCTGCGGTACAGGAGCCGGTAGCGCAGATTTTTGTGCGTATGAACGAGGGTGAAAAACTGACGTTGAACGGCGAAGCGCAGTCTGTCTCTCCGGCCACCAACGGGTTTGCCTCGTTGAAGCTGCAACCGGGGCGGTACAACCTGGTACTGCAGGGCAACGGTCAGACCCGCAGCCAGACTATTACTATTGGGCAGCCAGGTACCTGGCTTATCAACCCGCAAGCACAATAGTGGTGGTTCCTCCGGGCTGACGCCCGGCAGCGCGCGGGAAGCCATTCCCGCGCGCGTCACTTTTCACATTGCATGCTGATGCAATGTCTTCTTGTTGCAATAACAACGCTCGTCTCGCTCGTTATATTAAAAAGACAGAACTATGAATTTATTAACACACAGCAATCAGGGTGGCGGTGAATTTACGTTTGTCGTATCGCGAAGTAATGCAAAAGCTGACGATAAAGTTCACGCCCTCGCTGCCCGAAAAACGCGTGAGCTGGAGATGACGCTCATCGATTTTCATCTTGAATCGTCGGAAATGCTGGAAGTGGACGGTTATCCCGCCGTGGAGCTCTTCTACCAGTTCAAAAATGACAACCACGTTATCTTCCAGCGCCAGACGTTAATTTTGCTCGACGATCCCGCCGGGAAAAAAATGGTGAGCTACGTGGGAACCTGCCCTGGCGAATTCAGCGAAGAACATCAAAAGCAATATCAACAAATCATCCAGAGTATTAAATTTCATCGTGCAAAATAGCGTGCAGGTTTTACCGTGCGCTGATTGCCGTTGACAGACATTGAGTAGGGATCTCTCGTTATGCAGAACAGAATCACGGCGACGTTACCCGTCGGGGACTTACTTTTCTGGAAACTTGCCGGGCGCGAAGCGCTGTCGGAGTCATTTACGCTGGCGCTGACGGTACTGGGCACCGATGCGCGGGCAGACCGCAGCAAGCTGCTGGGGCAATCCGCAACCATCAATATTCCCACCCAGGGAACAGGCACTCGCTATATCAACGGCAAAATCACCCGCGTGGCGGTGAGCGCCGTTGAACTTTCGGGGACGCGTTACGCGGTGTACCAGCTCACCGTGGAGCCGGATTTGTGGCCGATGAAACGCGACCGCAACCTGCGTATCTTCCAGGGCCAGACTGCGCCGCAGATAGTGAAAACGCTGCTCGGCGAATATCAGGTGAACGTGGAAGATAAGCTGACCGGCAGTTACCGCACCTGGGATTACTGCGTGCAGTACCAGGAATCGAGCCTCGATTTCATCAGCCGTCTGATGGAGCTTGAGGGCATCGCCTACCATTTCCGACACGAAGCCGACCGCCATGTGCTGGTGCTGACCGACGCGGCGACCGAACATCAGCCCTTCAGCGGCTACGAAACCATTCCCTATCACCAGACGCCGTCCGGCGGCAGCACGGATGAAGAGGGTATCAGCCAGTGGGCGCTGGAGGACAGCGTGACGCCGGGTATTTACAGCCTCGACGATTACGACTTCCGCAAGCCGAACGCGTGGCTGTTCCAGGCGCGGCAGAACCCGGCATCACCGCAGCCGGGCAGCATTGACGTGTACGACTGGCCGGGGCGTTTTGTCGAGCACGGTCACGGGGAGTATTACGCGCGTATCCGCCAGGAGCGCTGGCAGGTGGAGCACCAGCAGATTCAGGGCACCGCCACGGCGGTTGGTGTCGCACCGGGAAACACCTTTGCGCTGTATAACGCGCCGTTTTTCAGCGATAACGGCGAGTACCTGACCACCGAAGCGAACTACTTTTTCGAGGAAAACCGCTACGCCAGCGGCTCCGACGGCGAAACGGTGCACCGCATCGATTTCACCGTCATTCCGTCGTCGGTGGTGTTCCGCCCGGCGGCGGTGACGGCGTGGCCGAAAACCTACGGGCCGCAGACGGCGAAAGTGGTCGGCCCGCAGGGCGAGAGCATCTGGACGGATAAATATGGCCGGGTGAAGGTGAAATTCCACTGGGACCGTCTGGCGAAAGGCGATGACACCAGCTCCTGCTGGGTGCGTGTGTCGAGTGCCTGGGCGGGGCAGGGTTTCGGCGGGGTGCAAATCCCGCGCGTGGGCGACGAAGTGGTGATCGACTTTATCAACGGCGACCCGGACCGGCCGATCGTTACCGGGCGTGTCTATAACGAATCCAGCATGCCGCCGTGGACACTGCCGGATGATTCAACGCGCATGGGCTTTATGACCCGCAGTAAAGACGGCAGCAAAGACAACGCCAGCTACCTGTTTTTTGAGGATCGGTTAGGAAGTGAATCCGTCGATCTGCATTCGGAACGCGATATGAATGTATCGGTTGAAGGTGTTCATAATGAAGTTGTGCACCAGCAAACGATATACACGCACAAAAATACCCGCTCGGTAACCGTTGATGATCACGATACGCAGACCTTTAATAAGGGTCAGACCATCTCGATTACTGCTAAAGGACGCGAAGAAACAATCGTCGATAACGAGAAGAAGTCTGTTACGGGGTTCTCTGATAACAGTTACACGAGCAATTTGGTGTTTAAAACCGATGCGAGTGTAAGTACGACTGCTGCCGCTAAAATAATGTATGAAGTACCGGAAGTAGTATTTGGGCAAGTTATCGATGCACAGGGTAATGCTAGCGTTGTTAAAACGGTTCCTTTCGATATAAAACAAACTAAAGGGCAGGTAATTTCAGCCATGGATTCTCATCCAACTGCTGCTGACTTTTTATCATCTGCATCAAGCGCAGCAGTTAGTGCTGCGACTAAAGTAACTTACAAGAAAGGTGTGGTAACAGATATTCAAGGTGTAGATAAGTTGACGGTTCATCAGAATCAAATCACTGACGTAAAAGGAAATGCAGCCTTAAGTATAAAGGGAAACCTCGATGAAACTGTATTAGGTGATATCAGTATTTATTCCCCGGGTACCATATCGATAAAGAGTGATACCAATGTGGACATCGATGCACCTTTTTGGGTGAGTAACGCAAAAGGAATGTCTACATCATTTACTGGTTTATCTCTTTCTTTTACAGGTGTATCAGGTGGCTTAACAGGCATGTCAATCGCACATAATGTGGTTGATAGTTCAACCAAAAATATAGATTTGAGCGACGCTGATGTCAGGGCAAGACTGAAAAATAAAATTGAGATTTCAAAATCTAATTTAAGAACTTTTTTCAATAATTTATTCATAGTAGGGTGACTATTTTGTTTAATTCTCCGTTTATCACCATTATTTTAATTGTCCTTGCGTTAGTGGGGGTTTTTATTTTTTGTTATCAAACAGGTGTTGATTACGAGAAATTTAAGAAAGAAGGAATCAGAACAGAAGCGAAAATTCTAAGTAAGGAAAAAATTGGTGCATCTGGCACGGGAAATACACGATTCCGCATGGTTGTCGAGTTTGCAACTAAAAATGGGACTGTATCCGTTACGACTAAAAGATTCTTTACGCCTGAGGATTTAATAAAAATCATGAGGAATAACACTGTTGTGCTTTACTATCTCCCTCAGGATCCTCAACAAATACTTCTTATGCCAAGCGAAATGGAATAAGCTAATTGGATTTTTGAGTGGTACGTCACTGGTTGAATTATCGCATCTCATTTCAAAAAAGAGATTTAAATTATTAATGACAACAGCGCGACTTCATAAGAAAGGTTTAAATAGCGATACCTTATACGGTAATTAATCCTTTGCTAAGTTGAAGTCGTGCATCAGCTAACGATATATGCACAACTATTCATTCTGGTATCGTTGATGATGGCGATGCGCAAACTTAGCAATAGTGAACAAATGATAACTACCATTTATTG
This sequence comes from Kosakonia sp. SOY2, assembly GCF_027109175.1. Taxonomy (NCBI): domain Bacteria; kingdom Pseudomonadati; phylum Pseudomonadota; class Gammaproteobacteria; order Enterobacterales; family Enterobacteriaceae; genus Kosakonia; species Kosakonia sp. SOY2. The sequence continues at coordinate 1,600,624 of NZ_JAPVXH010000001.1, read as the reverse complement.
ATTAATGACGGCGTCAACATTTTTTATAACTGAGGAACAATGAGTTATTTATCGTATATTATGCCTAAGCTTGCCTGGTTTATACCATTGTGCATATTGCTTTTTGTTGGGTATGTTGTTTATAAGAACAGGCAGCGTGATGCTCAGGATGCTTATATTAAAGAGCATGGCGTTAGCCTCGATGCTGAAATATCAGATGTAGTTTATGATAAGATTCAAAGGATAAACAATTATTTTGTGGTGGTGGCGTCAGTCAAATATAATTACAATGATAAAATTTTTGTTTCTAAAAGAGGCTTTTCTTTCTTGATTACTGAAAAAGAAAAAATTATTCCTGGGCAAATCATCAAAATCAGAGTCAATCGTAACATGCCTGAGCAGTTTTATTACGAAGATTATCAAAACTATTAACAAAATCTTTAAAGGGTAGTGTGTTTGATGGTGTATTAATTCAGGTTTGGCTGTTTATTCGTTTTCAGTGTCGTTAGAACGAAATATATATTAATCAAGGAAATCTCTCCATGGATTATTTGAAGGTCCTGCATATCATTTTGGTTGGGCTGGTAGCAGGTCTTATTATTTATTTGATCTGCAGGGACATAGTTTGGGGGGTGATGAAAAGAATCATTCTTAGAAATCCGGTCTATACCCATGCGACTATCTCAGCCGTTATGCCAGGAACGCCGTCATCAAACGGATTGGTTAACTTAACGATCGATTATGAATTTAAAGATTTAACTGGAGCGAACTACTCACGCAAGAACGTACTGACAATAATTAAAACAATTAACCTTATCGAATATCCGATCGGTAGTACCGTTCCGGTTGTCTATTTACGTACTAATCCTGAAAAACATTTTCTGAATGAAGGGAAAGGTGGTGTGTTGATCAGGTGAATCTCTATTGTCACCATACCATTCACGAATCGAAATTTTTGTTGTTAGTCCAATTTTTTTATTTACATAACAGTGAATATGAGTGTTTTTACAGAAACTCCCTTAATAATCGGCGTTATCGTATCTATCCTGGGGATTATACTGGCCTTTTCAACATTAAAGCCGAATAAAGATGAAGTTACCACTCTGCGTGACTGGTCATCCAGAGAAAAGTGGAGTGGTCAAATTATTGAGACGTCACTTGAATCGTGGCATCAAACAGATACCAAGTACGGCAATGATTTTTTATACGATTTTACTTTTACTGCTACTATTAATGACACAAGGAAAAAATATGTCGCAAAAGGTCTGGTTAGACCTAATGAGATACATAAGATTCAGAAAGGGTTAACTCTAATAATAAAATATAATGCTGATAATCCACCACGTATAGCTGTGATAGCTATCGATTATAAATAAACCTATATTATTTTTAAATAATGATGGTTTTGAATTGGTATCATATATATCATTTCTTTAGTATTACATTTTAGCTGAAGTTATTCATTAAAAGCCATCTTATCGATAAATATAAATCTTAAGAGGTTATAATGTTCACTGGCGATAATGTTGGCCTGATATTAAGCATTGTAGCGCCATGCTTCCTTATTTATTTGGTATTCCATACAGGGATGGTTCATGATGATTTTAAAAAGAACGGTATAAGGACAGTTGCTAAGATAAATAATATCAAGCAAATATCCACTTCAGGTACTGGTTCACCAAAATGTGTCTTTACGCTTTCGTTTACTACCCAAGATGGTCACGATATAAGTCTGGAAAAAACACAGGTCGTTACTGTGTTAGATATGATGCCTCTCGAGCGAGAACGCAAAGTGGATATTTACTACAAGAAAGAAAATCCTAAAAAGATATGGCTAATACTTGAATCAGAAAGCCGGATAAAGTTATGACAATTATGGTTAGGTCGGGACGATGTCACTGATCATATCTCATTCCACTATCGTGCGAAGCGCACGACCACAGTAGATGAATATGTCTGCACAATTGACTATGTATTTATGAAAAAAGGAATGAGCAATATGATGGGGATTTTATTAGCGATTGGCATAATTGCTGTGGTTGTTATTATGTGTTTCATTTCTGTTAATAAAACGGAGAAAATAATTAGTGAAGGTCGCCCGATTATGGCCGTAATTGAAAATATCAGGCCCGTTTCCACGGATGACTCTGGGAATACAACTGTAGCTTATGTTTTAAATGTGGAAGGGCGTAACATTGAAGGTCGTGAAAAGATTGATACCTTCTACGCTCCACAGATGCAATCTGGTATGCATATAAAAATCATGTATATCGATGATAAACATTTTGTTTTCATATTTGAAAAATAAAATATGTATAATAAAAAAAGATTAATGCTCGCTATTGTTTATTCGTACTGATGTTCAGGAACGGTCGAATAGCTCATTTGCTGCGAAATGGTTTGAGAATATTGCTTGGCTGCTAATAAATTAAAGGGGGGAGACACTGTTTTTAACTACTGGATAATGACTTCTTTTATGATATTCGCTTTCACCTGCCGGGCGATAATCAACTCTACACTGCTAAAACCCTGGTGAACATTTCTCAGATGCCATTGATCCAACCTGGACTGCGAATCAGAGTGAAGAAAGGAAGCGAAGACCGCTTAGCGGTCATTAAAATTGAGTTTTAGCGAAGATAAGGTATTGCCATTCATGACGGACCTCATTGCAAAAAAACTCAAGCTCTTTTCATGGTCTATATTGGCTATTTTTATTTACCTTTTCATTAAAGGTCTGCGTGAGCCTACCGGCGATGCGAAATTAATCCAGTATCGTGCAACGTTACGTGACTGGTATGGCCTTGAAAAAGAGGGTGTGCTGGAAATATGGGTACCGTTAAAATCAACGCCAAAAGGCGAATATTTTCTATTCCATTTCATCATTGTGATTGACCGGAAAACGCAAAAGAAAAAAGCAGCGGCTTTAATTAATGCAAGTGATATCGAAAGGTTAAAGTCGGGCCTTAAGTTGCGCATAAAATATCAAGGGTTGCTTACAAAGAAAATCGCTGTCGCCGATATTGTTTTTGATGAATCATTTCAGGAAACGTAATGGACTACTTTAAGTATCTTGCTTATCTCTTTCCCGCGCTGGTAATTATTGTTTTTATTAAAATCGCGATTCGCGATATAAAAAACAACCGAATAAAAAAGCGCATCGCCAGCGATCCTGTGCATGTTAATGCGCGAATAACTCAGGCCGTGGCGGGAACGCCCGCGCCAAATGGCATCGTCAATGTCACACTGGATTATGAATTTAACGATCATACCGGCAAGGTTTTCACACAACAAAATGTGGTTACCGTGGTGAAAACGATGGAGATGCTTAACTATAAAGCGGGCGAAACTGTTCCGGTCATTTATTTGCGCAGCGATCCTTCGCTCAATAAGGTTAATCTTCCGCGCGTATTTTAAATTCATAAATTATTTCATCGTAAGGCGCTCTTTCCTGACGTTAAAAAAACGCCAACGATACGCTTAATCTTCCAAAGGATGTTATATGAAGATTATTAAACCGCTGCGGCTGAGTGTGCTTAATCGCCCATTTCGCCTGCAGGGGCAAAATCACCTGGGTGTTTCTGTTCTCGCGCTGCTGGATATGAGCGCGCAACCAAAATTACGTCCTGAAGTCGAGTTGTGGCAGCTGGCCGCCAGCGAGTTGCAAACCAGCGGCGGCGTGCTGGATATGGCAATGCCGAAAGCGCGCGCCGAATTCCTCGCTACCGGCTTCGCTTATTCGCACCATCATCAGGATAAAACCGCGTGTGCGGTGCGCATTGAAATCGGTGAGCTCAGTAAAACGCTGGCCGTCACCGGCGATCGCTACTGGGCCGGTTCGCGCCCGACCGCCGCCAAACCTTTTGAACAGATGCGTCTCGACTGGAGCCGCGCTTTCGGGGGCGAAGGTTTTGAGGAAAACCCGCACGGTATCGGCGCCGTGGAAGAAAACCACAACGGCACCCGATTTCGTCGCCTGCCTAATATTGAACTCTTAAATCAGCGTGTCACGTCTCCGCGCGCAAAACCTGAACCAGCCTCTTTCGGCCCGCTGGATCTTCTCTGGCCTCGCCGCTTTCGCCGGATGGGTAAAAACTACGATGCCCGCTGGTTGCAGCATGATTTTCCTGGTTTTGCGCCCGATATTGACTGGCGGGTATTTAACGCCGCCAGCCCCGATCAGTGGTGGGAAGAGCGGGATGCGTTACCACCGCAGGCCGCATGGCGCATCTGGAATATGCACCCGGAGCAGCATTTGCAGGAAGGCACGCTGCCGCCGTGGCAGGCGCGCTGCTTTATGCAGCGCCAGCGCGGCGATGAGATCCTGTTTGAAGAGATCGCGCTGCGCGCCACGACGGTGTGGTTTTTCCCGCATCTTGAGCAGATGGTGCTTATCTGGCAGGGCAATCAGCGTATCAATGAAGACGATGCGGCAGACGTTTTGCAACTGATGCCTGCGCTGGAAAAAATCGGTGCTCCCCGCTCGGTCAACCACTATCGCAAAGTGCTCCATCAGCGTCTGGATAAAGAGAAAGGCGCGCTGTTTGCCTTCCGTGAAAAAGATTTGATACCTGAAGAGGTTATCGGCCCGTGGATCGACAGCGAGGTACAGGAAAACCACAGCCCGATGCGCGATAACCAGCAAAACCGCGCCATGCAGCTGCGCGAGCAGCATCGTGCGCGGCTGGAAGCACAGGGCGCGGATACCGCCGATCTGCTCCAGGAGATGGAGGAGCCCGCACTTCCGAAGCTGGAGGATTTGCCTGAGTTTATCGAAGAGATGGAGCGCAAAGCCCGGCAAATGCAGGCGCAGGCCGAAACACGCAAAGCAGAGATGGAGGCGCGTTTCCCGCAGATGAATGCGCAGGAAAACCAGCCGCGCGGGCCGGAATCGATGATGCGCATGCAGGATTTACTGGAGCGCAACGCCGACAACATGAGTGAGAAAAAGCTAAAGCAGAGCCGGGAAGCGCTGCACAAACTCTATCTGATGTCTGCCGCCGAACAACCACCTGCCATCAAACTGACTGGCGATATCGCGCTGATTATTCGCCAGCGTGCCGAAAGAACGATGGCGCAGGGCGGAGATTTCAGCGGGCTGGATCTGACCGGCGCGGATTTCTCCGGCATGGATCTGCGTGGCGCCAATTTCCGCAATGCACTGCTGGAGTGTGCCAACCTCAGCCAGTGCCAGCTTGACGGCGCTGATTTCAGCAATGCGATGCTGGCGCGTACGGATTTACAGGATGCCTCGCTTTGCGAATGCAACTTCACCGAAGCAAGTCTTGCGCTGGCGCAGTGCCACCAGACCAATTTCACCGGTGCGCAATTTACAGAATCGGAAATGACCGATGCGCTGTTTGACGCCTGTGATTTCAGCCATGCACGGCTGGAAAACCTGCTGCTGCGTAAAACCGGCTTTAGCCAGTGCGTATTCCGTCACGCGACGCTGGATAATTGTGTGTTTATGGAACTTACGCTGCCGCAACCTGACTTTAGCGCGGCAACAATGAATAAAAGCAGTTTTATCCAGTGTGATCTGCAAAGTGCCTCTTTTGCCGGGGCACATCTGGAAGGCTGTTCCTGGGTAGAGAGCCGCCTTGAGCGAGCCCTGTTTCGTGACGCCACGCTTATCACCTGTGCGGTGGCATCCGGAGGCACGCTGTGTGGTGCAGATTTCAGCGGCGCGCAGCTAAAGCAGAGCAATTTACGCCAGGCGGTACTGACTGACGCCCGTTTCGTTCGTGCGAAGCTCGATAACAGCGATCTCAGCGAGGCGCAATGTGAAGGGGCGGATTTTAGCGGCGCGACGCTAACCGGCAGTCTGTTTATGCGAACTGATTTTCGGCGTGTGCGTTTTACCGGCGCCAATTTAATGGGCGCGATGATGCAAAAAAGCCGTCTTGAAGGTGCCGATCTCAGTTTCAGCAATCTGTTCCGCGCCGATCTTTCCCAGTCGATAGCGGACAGCACCACGAAATTTGAGGGTGCCTATAACAAACGCGTGAAAACCCTGCCGAAGCGCGACGGGGAGGTGATATGAGTCAGTTAAGTGCCGCAGAGTTGCAGCAAAAAGTGAAAAGCGGCGAGGCCATTATGGAACTCAACCTTGATGGCTGCGATCTGCGCGGATGTGATTTATCCGGCGGGATTTTTCAGGAGGTGTCGTTCGAAGGGGCCAGTCTGCAGGGCTGCAATCTGCAGGAGAGCGTTTTTACCGAATGCCAGCTTGCAGGCGCCGCGCTTACAGCGGCACACCTCGAAGAGACCGTGTTTAACCAGTGTGATGTAGCCGCGGCGAATTTCAGCAATACCGCGCTGCTGCGTTGCGTATTCAACGAATGCACATTAAACGGCTGCGACTTCACGCAGTCGGCTTTTGACAGCACCCAGTTTATGCGCAGCCCGCTGAATAAAAGTCATTTTACCGGTGCGCGTTTAGAACGTTCGACACTGTTTGAGTGCCCGCTTGATGGGGCGAAACTCAACCATTGCCATAACCTGCTGACCACGTACTACGGCATTGATCTGCGCAATACGGATCTCAGCGGGAGCCAGTTTGAACGGGCGGTGTTTTTTAACTGCGACCAGCGCGGCAAAAACTATGCGCAACATCAGTTCACCGGCTGCCAGTTTACCGATAACCAGCTTGATGGCGCTGATTTTAGCGGGGCGCAGCTCACCCAGTGCAATTTCAAAGGCGCATCGCTCAGACAAGCGCGACTGAACAACGTTAATGCCACGCAGGCGCTGTTTATGCAGGCCGATTTGAGCGGCGCGCACGCCCACGGCAGCCTGTTCGATCAGGCGATTTTTGTCGGCGCGACATTACAGCAGGCCAGTTTTAAACAGAGCCGTTTTTTCCAGAGCATTCTGCAACACGTTGCGGCCCGACAGGTCGATTTCACCCTGTGTGATTTTACCTATGCCGATTTCAGCGGCGCGGAGGTGTGCGAAGCCGATTTTCGCGGCGCGATCTTCTCGCGCAGCCGTTTTCATCGCGCGCGGCAAGAGGGCGCGCGGTTTGCCGATCGCAAAGGCATTCTTGAGTACGACGAAGAGTTACTGGCGGCGGAGGCCTGGACCGCCGAACGCCACAGCCGAATTTACGGAGACCTGCAATGAACAACCTCAATCAACCTTTGACTCTCGCCACGCTGCCCGGCGGCCAGTTTTCCGCACGCGTCACCCACTGTTTTGACGATGGCAGCCTGATGGTCGAATGCGACGGGCGCGGCTGGCACTGCCGCCGGGCAGTAAGCTGCGTGATTGCACCGCAGGCGGGCGATACGGTGCTGATAAGCGCGGTCGATAACCAGATGTGGCTACTCGCCGTGCTGGAGCGCGGTAACGAGGACGCCACCGAGCTGAGTGTGCCGGGCGACTTGCGTATCACAAGCCAGGGCGCGTTAACCCTCAGCAGCGAGGCGCTGAATGTCAGTGCGGCGAAAGGCGATTGCCATATCAGTGAGATGAACTACAGCGGTGACAAGATTTCCGCATGGGTTACGCTTTCGCGCATTGTTGGCAAACGCGCGGAATCCGTCTGGCAGACGGTCACGCAGATGAGCCAGCACCTGTTTCGCACCACCCGCCAGACCGAGCATGTGCGCGCCGGGCAACTGGATATGAAAGCGGAAGATTATCTGCGTATGCACGCGCAAAACACGGTGATCACCTCGAAAGCGATCACTAAAGTCGATTCTGAACAGATCCATATGGGGTAATTCGATGTTTGCAAACTGCCAGTTAATGGGTGTTGATCTCGCGTTCCCGGATGTCTGTCTGACGCCGATGCCAGCTCCGACGCCAATCCCGTACCCGGATATCGCGCTGGGGCCAACCGCGATACCGAACGCGCTCAATATTCTGTTTATGGGCATGCCCGCGCACAATATGGCGACCATTACGCCGCTGACCAATGGCGATAACCCCGGAGTGGCAACGGGAGTGGCGTCCGGTACGGTGATGGGGCCGTCGCGCCATCTGACCGGCGCGTTCACCGTGTTGCTGAAAGGTACACCGGCAACGCGCTTAACCAGCGTCAGCCTGCAAAACTCCACCAATGCCATTGGTATGCGCATTGTGCCAAGCCAGTTCAAAGTATTAATGCTGGCACCGTAACGGCACACGCAACGCACAGTAATTTTCCACCTAAAAAAACGAACGCACAGGCAACAGCAAGTGCGCTTTCCGGTGATTGATTTTTTACGGAATCATGGTTATGGCGAACAGGATCACGGCGACGTTACCCGTCGGGGACTTACTTTTCTGGAAACTCTCCGGGCGCGAAGCGCTGTCGGAGTCATTTACGCTGGCGCTGACGGTACTGGGCACCGATGCGCGGGCAGACCGCAGCAAGCTGCTGGGGCAATCCGCAACCATCAATATTCCCACCCAGGGAACGGGCACGCGCTATATCAACGGCAAAATCACCCGCGTGGCGGTGAGCGCCGTTGAACTTTCGGGGACGCGTTACGCGGTGTACCAGCTCACCGTGGAGCCGGATTTGTGGCCGATGAAACGCGACCGCAACCTGCGTATCTTCCAGGGCCAGACTGCGCCGCAGATAGTGAAAACGCTGCTCGGCGAATATCAGGTGAACGTGGAAGATAAGCTGACCGGCAGTTACCGCACCTGGGATTACTGCGTGCAGTACCAGGAATCGAGCCTCGATTTCATCAGCCGTCTGATGGAGCTTGAGGGCATCGCCTACCATTTCCGCCACGAAGCCGACCGCCATGTGCTGGTGCTGACCGACGCGGCGACCGAACATCAGCCTTTCAGCGGCTATGAAACCATTCCGTATCACCAGACGCCGTCCGGCGGCGCGACCGACGAAGAGGGCATCAGCCAGTGGGCGCTGGAGGACAGCGTGACGCCGGGCATTTACAGCCTCGACGATTACGATTTCCGCAAGCCGAACGCGTGGCTGTTCCAGGCGCGGCAGAACCCGGCGTCACCGCAGCCGGGCAGCATTGACGTGTACGACTGGCCGGGGCGTTTTGTCGAGCACGGTCACGGGGAGTATTACGCGCGTATCCGCCAGGAGCGCTGGCAGGTGGAGCACCAGCAGATTCAGGGCACTGCCACGGCGGTTGGTGTCGCACCGGGAAACACCTTTGCGCTGTATAACGCGCCGTTTTTCAGCGATAACGGCGAGTACCTGACCACCGAAGCGAACTACTTTTTCGAGGAAAACCGCTACGCCAGCGGCTCCGACGGCGAAACGGTGCACCGCATTGATTTCACCGTCATTCCGTCGTCGGTTGTGTTCCGCCCGGCGGCGGTGACGGCGTGGCCGAAAACCTACGGTCCGCAGACGGCGAAAGTGGTCGGCCCGCAGGGCGAAAGCATCTGGACGGATAAATATGGCCGGGTGAAGGTGAAATTCCACTGGGATCGTCTGGCAAAAGGCGATGACACCAGCTCCTGCTGGGTGCGTGTGTCGAGTGCCTGGGCGGGGCAGGGCTTCGGCGGGGTGCAAATCCCGCGCGTGGGCGACGAAGTGGTGATCGACTTTATCAACGGCGACCCGGACCGGCCGATCGTTACCGGGCGTGTCTATAACGAAGCGAGTATGCCGCCGTGGGCATTACCTGCTGCTGCCACGCAGATGGGCTTCCTCAGCCGCTCGAAAGATGGTTCGGTCGATAACGCCAACGCCCTGCGTTTTGAAGACAAGGCGGGCGAAGAACAGGTGTGGATCCAGGCGGAACGCAACATGGATGTTCACGTCAAAAACGACGCCTCGCGCTCGATCGGCAGTAACCACAGCCACTATGTACGTAAAAATGAGCTGTACCGCGTCGAAACGAATCAGACGCAGGCCGTGAAAGGGCAAACGGAAATCCTTACCGGCAAAGGCAAGCTCGATGCGGTGGTGGAGCAGTTTATTCTGGCTTCCGGGACGCAACTGCGGCTGGTATCCGGTCACAGCGCCATTGAGCTTAATGCGAACGGCAAAATCAACCTGATTGGTAAATCCTTTAACTTCTTTGTCGAAGAAGATGGGCACATTACCACCGGCGGTAAGTTGCATCTCAATGCTCCCGGAACAAAAGCCCCGACTACCGCGCCAGGAGCTGACCATAAAGGGAATATTAACTCCGCAGTACAGGCGAAATTTTCCCCGCAGGGTAACGTGCAACACGCGGCCCCTGTGGCAGCGGCTCCGGCGGGGGCTGCTAAACCGGTGACGAAATACAAAGCGCCGCCGCCGCTGAAGGGGGATTATGTTTTTAGTAACGAGAAGAGTAAAAGTCAATTCATGCCGTTCAGTGATGGCGTGGTGAAGAAAATAAACAGTTCTCCCAAAATGCAGAGCGATTTAAAAAAACTCATGGATGATCAGTGGAATATATCACCTAACGTTCCAGGGGGGGGAAGCTGGACCGATACGAAAAATAAAGTCATGGTATTAGATCCGGAAAGTATGGCGGATGATAATGAAGCGGTCATGACGTTAGCGCATGAAGTCGGCCATGCGACCAGTCCTTATAAAAATGACTTCAGCTCAAAAAGTAATTTTGTTAACGGCATGCTTAAAGATGAAGGGCAGGCCACGCTAAATGAAATTCAGGTCCGCCGCGAGATTTATCATAATAGCGGTATAGATATTGGCTCAATGACTGACTCATCGAATGAGATGAAATATATCCAGGCATTTAAAGATATGGACAGCGGAAAAATAACCCGCGATGAAGCCAGTAAAGCAATTGGAGAAATTTACCGCAGGGGTGAAGTTGCATCCGGTTCAACAACCAATGAAGTTTATGAAGACCATTACGGGAATATGTACGATGACTATATGCAAGGTAAGGCACCTCACTAAAATAATCGTAATGACATTCGCTTTATTCTCCTCATTTTATTCATGCGCAGAAGAAAATAATATGAAAGTACAATCATTATGGCAATTCGCGACACAGCTTAAAAACACAATCGGCCAGGATGTAGAAAAACTAGATGCAATCATTCCCGGCAGATTTGTGCGTGAAGATCCCAATATTGCGGAGAGATTAAAAGCAGAACCGTTCACGATTGACGGCGGTATTGAAATCAGAAATATGGAAGTCCGTCTTGATCTGCATAATCCGGGTAAGGTTTATATCATTTCTTACGATGTCGCGAATGCCGATATTTTGTTAGAGGACGTCAGGAAAACCTACCCGCAATTAAAGTTAATTGATGTTCCGCGCGGGCGTTCTAAAGATGAAACTTTCTCCTGGAACACACCACTTGATGAAAAGGGAAATGGCATTGGATTTGGTTTTCCTTATGCGCAACCCTCTTATTTAAAAAATATGACCCTCAGGAATTTTCAGGATTAACTTATGCAATATACCCTCCAGGAAGGTTCCTTTTCATTATTTCCTGCCGGCTGGCAGGACACCAGTATGACCATGCTTCGCGATGAAGAGAGTGGCTTATCGCTGATCGTCAGTCGCGGCCCGATCCCGGACGGCAGCGATTTTGAGAAAGAGTTTTATCGCCAGTGGGACGTGCTGCGTACGCAAATGGGCGATATCGCACAGAGCGAATTCGCGCGTATTCTCGTTGGCCGCGACAACAAAACCCGCGCGGTAGAAGTGGAAACGGTGTTTACCCGTAACGGTCAGCAAATCTGGCAAAAACAGTTTGCCGTTCAGGCGCCGGGCGCGGCGGTAGTGATGATCTTTACCCTTTCGGCACTGCGCGCTTTTACCGATGAAGATGGCGAGCGCTGGGACTCCATTAAACACAGTCTGACGCTGCACGAATAACGGAATCGGTAGCATGAGCGACAAACACGCGGCCCGTCAGGGCGATGAAATCATTCACTCGAGCGTTTTCGCCGATATCACCAGTATCGTTGCCGAAGGGGTCGCCTATGCGGCGATTGGTTCGGCGGTGGCGTTCGCGGCGGCGACTGCTGCGCCTTTATTGGGCGCCGGTGCTGCTGCCGCGAGTGTGGCGGCGATTGGTTCCAGTTGCCTGTTAAGCGGCATTGTTGGCGGCATCCTCGCTAACGTCGCCGGGATCACCGATGACATCAGTAATATGGCGAATAGCCTTGGCGACGCGCTTTTCCCGCCGTCGCCCGCGGGTAAAATCGTTACCGGCTCGGCCAACGTATTGACCAATAATAAGCTCGCAGCGCGAGCGGCCGGAACGTTAACCCCGGCGGATACACCGCCTGCCGAGCCGCAATCGCCCGCCAGTTTCGCCGATTACGCCGGCATGCTACTTGCCGGAGCAAAACATTTTGGCAGCGAAATGTGGCAGCCGACCGTCGGCTCGGCGGACGCCGGGACATCGCCGCTGGAGCAGGACAAAGTGGCCTGCAAGAAGCACTCCGGGCCGCAATATCTGGCCCAGGGGTCGAAAAGCGTGTTTATCAACGGCCAGCCAGCCGTTCGCGCGAAAGACAAAACCACCTGTGAAGGCACCGTTTCCGATAATGTCTCGCCGAATGTGATCATTGGCGGCGAAACCCTGACGGTGCGCGATATCAAAAGTGGCAAATTGCCCGGTTTAGCGGTGGCGATGATCGCGTTGTCGCTTATCCGCGGACGCCCCGGCAAAATTTTAAAAAATATGCCCTGTGCGCTGGCATCCGCAGGCGGCGGTATGTTAGCGGACATGGCGGTGAATGCGATATTTGGCTCACCGCACCCGGTGCATGCCGCCACCGGTGTGAAAGTCCTTAATGACGAGCAGGAACTTGATTTCTCACTGCCGGGGCGCTTTCCGCTGCGGTTGCAGCGCAGCTATAACAGCCTGACGTCACGCGCCGGGCTGTTTGGTGCGGGCTGGTCGACCGTTTTTGATAGTTATCTGGTGCTGACGGGCGATGAAGCCTGTTGGTTTGACGAAACCGGGCGTGAATTGCGTTTCACCTTGCCGTCGGTTGATCAGGCGATGTACAGCATCAGCGAAGGGGTGATCATCCGGCGCAATGATAATGGCGATGTCGCCATTGCTGATGATGACGGCGCGGTATGGCGTTTATTCAAACCCACCCGCGCCAACCCGGCGATCCTGCGCCTTGCCTCGCTCAGTGATGAATATGGCAACGCGCTGGAAACCGGCTGGGATGAGCACGGGCGTCTGGTACGGCTTCATGATGCGCCCGGCGCGATTGATGTGACGTTCGCTTATGATGACGCGCGTTTTTCGCAGCGTGTGACGTCCGCCAGCCATTTTGATGGCGAACACCACTGGTCGCTGATGCGCTGGCATTACGACGCGCGCGGTCAACTGGCAACAGTAACCGATGCCAGCGGGATCGTGACGCGCGAGTATCGTTATAACGATGACGGCCTGATGGTCTGGCACCGCGCCGCGGGCGGGCTGGAAAGCGAATACCGCTGGGCGAGGTTTGATCACTGGCGCGTCATTGAAAACCGCACCAATACCGGAGACGGCTGCCGCTTTGCCTACGATCTCGATGCCGGGTTAACTACCGTTACGCACTATGACGGCCAGACGCGCCAGCACTACTGGAATACGCAGGGGTTGATTGTTCGCTTCGTCGATGAACGTGGCGAGAACTGGCGTTTCGAATGGAACGACAACGAGCAATTAACCCGCCGTATCGATCCGCTCGGCAATGCCATGACCTTCGTTTATGACGAGATGGGCAACCGGGTCCAGGAGATTGATGCCGACGGCAATGAACGCGCCACCCGGTGGCTGGAAAATCGCGCGTTGCCAGCGGTAATAACCGAACCCGGCGGCAGTACAACACGCTTTTTTTACGACCCACATTTTGGCCTCGCGCGCACGGTGGACGCGCTGGGGCAGAGCACCGTCTGGCATCGCGACGAGTTTGGTCAGGTTATCGAAGAAGTGGATGCGGCTGGCAATAGCCGTCGCATGGAGTACAACGATGCCGGTCAGGTTATCCGCGAAACGGATTGTTCCGGGCATCTCACTCGTTATCACTACCATCCTCTCGGCTGGCTGGTTGCGGTGCAGGCGGCGGACGGGGAAGAAACCCGTTACCACTATGATGCCGCAGGCCGCCCGGTGCAGCTTGAGCGGGCAGAAGGCTGGCTGGAAACGCTGCGCTGGAACGAACAGGGGTTACCGACAGAACATGAAGCGGCGGATGGCAGCCGCAGCGCGTTTCGTTATGACAACACCGGACGGCTGGTGGCGACGCGTAACCATCTTGGGGAAGAGGTCCGCCGCAGTTGGGATAGCCGTGGCCGCCTGGTCGCCCTGCATAACGAGAACGGGGAAGCCTACCAGTTCCGTTGGGGGGCGGATTCCCTGTTGCTGGAAGAGCAGGGGCTGGATGGCGTTGTCAGCCGCTATACCTACGATGCCTGCGGACGCACGTTGTCGCGCACATTTGCCGCCGGGCACCCTGAGGCGATTACCCACCGTTTTAGCTGGAGCGCGGCTGGGCAGTTGCTCGCGCGATCCACACCGGAAGGCCAGACGCGCTGGCGCTGGTCTGCTGCGGGATTTCCTGAACGCATTAGCCTGCATCCCGCGCTTGATGAAAACAGCTGGAGCGCCGAAGCGGAGCAGGAGCTGAACTTCACTTTCGATGCGCTGGGACGCGTGATCGGCGAGCAGGGGGAAAACGGTACACTCCGCTGGGGCTACGATGCGCTGGGTAACCGCACCTCGCTACAGTTGCCGGATGGCCGTGAGCTGAAACAGTTCTATTACGGCAGCGGGCATTTGTTAAGTATTGCGCTGGATAACCTGCCGATCAGTGATTTTGGCCGCGACACCTTGCACCGGGAAATTAGCCGCACACAAGGGCTGCTCACTACCCGCAGTGATTACGATCGCCTTGGGCGCATGCATCGGCGCGACGTCTTTAGCGGCAACGCGCAACGTCCGGCGCCGCGACGCTGGTCCCGCCGCTGGGATTACGATCACCGCAATAATCTGGTGCGTGAAGAACGGGACGATAATCCGTTTAACTGGTATCGCTGGAAATACGACGATGCCGGGCGCTTGCTGACGCAGGACGGTACTCTGCCGGGGCAGGAGCAGTGGCGCTGGGATGCGGCGAGCAACCCTGTCGATACAACGGTGCAGCATGCCGTGCGTCACAACCGCGTCACTCAGTTGCATGGTATCCGCTGGCAATATGACATCCACGGTCGCACCGTGGAGAAAGATAACGGCCAGACGCGCTGGCGCTATCGCTATGATGGCGAACACCGGCTGACGGAGGTCATCAGCCAGCCGCGTGACCGCAATAAGCCGCAGGTGCAGGTCAGTTTTCGTTATGACCCGTTGGGACGACGCATCAGCAAAACACGCCGCCAGATGCGCGCTGGCCAGCCGGTCGGGCAAAGCGTTACCACGCATTTCGTCTGGGACGGTTTCAGGTTATTACAGGAAATTCACGACGATGTGCCGCTGACCTATGTTTACAGCGATCAGGGCAGCTTCGACCCGCTGGCGCGCATCGACGGTATTACCGACCCGGACGTTTACTGGTTCCACAATCAGCCAAATGGCACGCCGGAGCGTCTCACCGACGTGGAAGGTGAGTTGCGTTGGGTAGGGCAGAACAGCGCGTGGGGTAAACTGCTGCATGAGACACCGCTGCATGCGCCGGAATATGCCCAGAACCTGCGCATGCAGGGACAGTACCTGGATCGCGAAACCGGCTTACACTACAATCTGTTCCGCTATTACGACCCCGACTGCGGGCGCTTTACCCAGCAGGACCCGATAGGGCTGGCGGGTGGGCTCAATCTTTACCAGTATGCGCCGAATGCGCAGGGGTGGGTGGATCCGTGGGGGTTGAGACGGTCTTGCAAACCGAGTAAGCCGACAAAAGCAAATGACCATAACCAGGCCGCATTTGGTCGACAATGGCAAGGGCATGGAGCATATAAAGGTCGTGACTCATGGTCAAATACCATGCTGAAAGAAGGTGAGATAATTTATGGTGGTACACCGGGGCAGTCGGGGTTCTATTTCGATAAGGCAACTCTTGATGCTGCTGGTGGAAGCAGGAGTAAATTATGGCAAAGTTTACAAGTTTTACCACATCGTGACTTTGGCTATCGTGGTCAGATCCAGGCCTACCGTGTTAAACGTGTTGCGATTGCTGGAACAGGAAAAGCTTTAGCTCAGGATTCGACTATCTTTGGTCAAGGAAACGGGACGCAGTATTTTATATCAAACTATAAAACTGTGCTTGAACCAATTGGCCTTCCGTTTAAATTAGGAATGTGAAATGAACTTCGATAGTGATACTGGAATATTAGAAGTTAATGAAAATTTAACGCTTTCACCTCAGATGAAAAAGAAAGACATCCTATCGCAAAATGTTTTATGGGATGAATGGTTTCCCAAAGTGAACGATGTGGTTCTTAACTATCGAACAACCACAGATATTAACCAGGAAAATAAAAAAGAGAAAGTTACTGTCATTATTTATTTTGATGGGTCTTCCATTGAAAACGCTGCTCTGAAAGGTTGGTTACTGGCTCCAACGCAAAAATTTTATGGCTTACAAAAGAAGTTTGATGGGAAATTGACTAAAAGTCTAAGAGCCTGGTTTCAGGAGCAGACAAATCATTTATTACCCCTCCAAAATAAATGGGGTGATATAGATGCGTCATATGATCCACATAACCAGACTGCTGAGATTGTATGCCATTACCGGCGCTAATTAAGTAAAGGACTTATGTCAATGTGGATATTTATTCACTAATAGTGTACTAGCATGGATAGTCTGTTTAGTAGAGCGAGTACTTGTTACTCTTACTCTACTTTTATGAAAAAATATAAGCTTCATCAAAAGGTTATTTGTCATATGACTCATGGAAAATTATTTAATTTATTATTTTACATCAAGTAATATTATTTGATGATTTTATAGTGGCAAAAAAATATGTTCCATTAAAAAGATCAAATACGTTTTCCTTTAGTTTTTGCGGAGTCTTTAATCATGCCACCACTTGAAGATGACTATAGAGGTGATGATGATTGGAATGACTTTGTAAAATATTAATTAGATAACTATCTTAACGATGATTCAAGATTTATCGCAAAAAAGATTAAAGGTAACGTAGATATGGCCGTTGTCATCTATGGACGAAGGGGCCTCAATGAAGGTTTGTGGTGGCTGGAGCAAAAGGTATCTGCTTTAGATGCATTAAGGCCATTAGATTGTCTTGATGATCCTCAACTCATTAAGAGATTGAAAGTATGCCTGATGCTAATGCCTTGAATACGATTTGATTATTTTTAATGGCCACATGTGTTCATTAAATTCTATCAGTCTTGTGTAATCATGAGGATGGGGAATTTTTAATGAATAAATTATTTGAATGCTAACGGGAAGATTCCAAATAATCCCATTTTAAATGACCATTACTTTTCTATTCGGTATATGTATTGCCGTTATACTTTGATTAATCTACGATAAAATGCTTAACCACTATCAACTCCAGCAAGCGCACGGGTAAATACAAAATGAATAACATACCTGATCATTCTATCATCGTAATTGATATAGCTGGAAAAGAGGTGAAAATAAAAATAAGTGATCAGGTTTTGATTAACAGGCTAAAAAATTTAGGATTTTATCCACTGGTGAAGTAATGGCCTTACCGGTCCCTGAGGATAAAGATAAACAAAAAAATCATAGCGGAGCTCATCAATGAAGGAGCTCTTTTCCTGTATGGAAATGGCTGGTATCCATCAGCAGTGATGGAGTATTACAAAGACTAGGGTGTTAATTGGGGAAATTATAATGTTATATTCTGGACAGATAAAGATACTTATCGTATAGATGCAAGATAGTGAATTTTAAAGAAGAGACTCAGCTATTCTTCAGATTGTAATTTTTATTGTCGATGTACGGCGTTATAGCTTTGTAACTAAATCAGAATTAACGTCATAAAATGCGCGAATAAAAAGTAAAATTTCATAATCGTTATATACCAGGAGTCGATTATTTAATGCAAATAAGTATTCCTAATCCTGACTTTTTTTAAGCACATACCACAGGCTTTATAATAGAGGGCTAAAGTGAATAGCGACGAAATCACTTATCTTCAAGACTTAAAAAATGATGACACGGCTTCTGAGTTTGCAGATAAAACCTATGGTGTGATTCGCCTTAAAACAATTTATCGTGGTGAAGGGTTATACTTTCAGTTAAATGACAGAGCGCTAATTTGCACAATCTCTGCACGAGATGCAATGTTAAGTAAAAAAAGCATTAAGCGCTGGGATAACGGAAAACTAATTGAAGAACAAGAACGAGATACGATCCTGGAAATCATTAAGCTTTATTATCCAAAGGCTTATTTAAGTGAGTTAACCATCATTTGAAAAAATTGCGGTTTCAATAATCGTCCGAAGGTTTTTAAGAAATGAAAAAATTAGAGGGTTTCTATGCTGGTGATGACCGTTGGCAACGTTATGTAGCGCTTTATAATAAAGATTATTTTGATGATAATGCAAAGTTTTTAGCGAGTAAACTCAATGGCGCCTTGGATTTGGCAGTGGTTATTTACGGTAAAAGAGGAATTAAGGAAGGTATCTGGTGGATTGAGCAGCACGTTCCGATGCTTGATAATCTTAGACCAGTAGATTGTCTCGATGATAAACAGTTGATTTATCGGTTGAGAGAATGCCTAATGAGAATGTCTTAGAGTAAGTATAATTTGGCGGTCGCTCAACATTCTTGTAAATAGATTCTTCTTGCTTCATGCATTTGCGAGAACAAGGCCAGGTGACGTTTCATAGGAGTTCCTCCGACATTGAATTGTGCGGTGACTTTGGAGCATTAAAAAATATATTTTACCCATTTTTGTCACATGATTCTTGTGAGATAAAGAAGATTACATGAAACGAAAGTGTGTTTATTGCCAGAATACATACATAAACGAAGCCGGTTTTTCAGCAGTAGTAGAGATCATATTCCTGATAAAGTGAAAAATGAAAAATTTAGCTTTGTCATTTTTCAAATACGAGGTTGGCGTGTTTTCATTTTGCTCAGTCCACACAGTAGCTTGCAATGCAACTGTCTCAAAGGCGATAAACGAGGCATTAGAGAAAAATATCATCGTAAACGATATAATTCGGTTAACCATTGTCCAGCCTGACGACGCTATGGCAAAGCAGCATATTTTGGTTGAGCGTACATTGTTAGATGAGCTGAATATTAATTGCGATGGTGAGTATGTCTTGTATGACAGGGATCGCGAAAATAAAAAAATGAATGACAGAGTTGTTATTAATAAATTATCATCTTACCTATGTGATGTTTGTCCGATTTGTCTGTTTGAAAAGACGGGTTTCAAGTCTATATAATATTATTGCATTGTGCCAGTGAATAATTTCAGCGATGGTTTTAAAAATGAAAAGCCTATATGTTTGTTTTATTTTGTAAAAGTAAATTGCGTCAGATTACGTTTTTTAAAATTAGTGTGATGGTGTCAGTTGGCCAATCCTTTCATGGCTAAATCAATTCTTTTTATCGATTCGACATGATTTATAAGTTCTTTATTTGCAGACTACGTCATTTCCGACGAGTCAAAATATTTGCTACTGCTATCTATAGTTTAATAATTTAATGTAATTAATAAGTTTTATCTTCACGGACGTAACTTTTAACGAGAATAGAATAAGTTTGATATGTAATTTGCAACCAGTTATCATACGCATAAACGAGTGTCCAATGCCTGAACTGACAGCATCCGAATATATAGAAAAAGCATTAAACCTTGCGACTAAAAGATGTCAGGACATAGAAAATAATCAAACAGCAAATTCACTTGTGCCAATGTATCAGTCAATCGCAGCGCAGCTTAAATACTTAAAGGATGTCGTAAATGGTACAGAGAAAGATAAAAGTAAGTTACGTGATCTGACTTTTGGTATCTTTGCTGCAAAAGAATTTGAATCTTCAGATGAGGTTTTCTTTGAACGATTGACTGATGCCTTTTATATTGCCTCTCAGATCCGAAAGGGATTAAAGGTACAGTTGCCGCACCAAATTAATAAAAATTATTATGAGAAACAAAAAAGGCTGGCTTTGCTGTATCCAGATGATTTTGATGTGTGATTATTTTTCGAACGGAACAACAGGGTTGCTCCATTAAGCTGTAAAAATCAGATGCATATAAAGTCTGTTAGCTTCTATTCAGAAATTCAATTCCCACTGGACTCGCCTGCTGAAATTTTGAGCCCTAGTTTTGACTTATCGACATGACAGTAAAGAAAAAAATTATCTTGATGATGCTTTTTAGCATATTCAGCGTTGTTGTTTTATAGAGTTATCAGGAGTAGTTATGGCTGAAGTGAACGTTATTCATAAAGAAAAGGGCGATTTCTTTATTTTGCAAAGCGACGATAAATATCTTATTTGCATGATTTGGCCCTATAACAGTATGTGGGATGTGCAAAAATGTTTTATTCTCGACCATGCCGAGTTAAGTCGATATAGCGATTTTCATGAAATGGTCTCGTTAGCAAAAGATATGCGCGACAATTATGATAAATACAAACATCGTGAAGTCCCGGTTCCTGAGTTTAAAGTGCGCTAATTAGGAAGTGAATTAACTTTATGCGAAATCTTTTTACTGGCAACGTGCGTTTGTCGATCCTTTTCATTTGCTTGTTCTCTTTTTTCTCATTTGACGCTGCTGCGGTTATTGATATTAACCATTATGACACGCTCGAAACGGTCGAAAATATCACCGTGGATAAGCAGGTGCAGGCGTCGTTAAAAAATGTCTTGGGGGCAGATTACGCTGCGTTTGCAGGCAATTTCGATGTCTATGGCGAACCGCGACACACTGCGGATGGCGGGTTATTCGTGGAAGGCTGGCTGAAAGATCTCTATCTGGAAAATGCCTCCGCATTTGTTATTTATCCGGATGGTCGACTTTCTGCCGCATGGGTAGTGCCAGCGGCTTCGGTTGCACACTATAAAAGCAATACAGGTGAAAAACGCATTCCTGATGCGTTGCAACAATGGGTTAGCCGCTTTCAGGACGTGTCGTTTAACACGCCCGCGATTACTCAAACGGCTGAGACCTTCGTCGATTTTTTTGAAACCCCTAAATTTAAGATAAAAGTGGTCACGGTGTGTGGTAACGGCGCGAATTGTGACGAAGCAACGTACTACGGCGTGCGTAAAAATGATCGGGCCGAAGTCAATTTGCATGGCTTTGCGGTGCGGAAATCTTGTGAACAGTTGATCTGCCCTGTTATTACCTACACCTTTAAAAACGGCACCACCACTTATCTGCTGAGTAAAATTGATAACAGCTTAACCGTGATACAAAACAATAAAATCCTTCTCGATGAAAAAGGTATCTGGAAAGCGCATGAGTAGATTCGCATGCCTGTCACCGTACGTTCCAAAGGCGCAGGTAATAGTGCTGCAAAACAGAGATGCGTTGATGGCGTCGAGGGTAATTATTTCAGCCATCAGCTTTTCGCTGCTGAATTAACCATATGAGAAAATGCGCATGGATCTGTTAACCCGTGAAGAGGGCGAAGCGTTACTGAACAAATTCCTCAGCCGAGCGCTCAAAAATCCGTCGGATATTGAAACATTAATGACCATAGCCAGAGAGCATCCATCGACCATTCCCATGAAAGGGATTATCTACCAGTACGATCGCATGGAAAAAAATACGTTATCGAAAGCGGAGCTTAACGACCTGTCGACCTTGATGTTTTTTTACGGACCTTAAGAATCCACTCATTTTTTGTGATGCTGAAAAGGAACAGACGCACGTTATGCACGCTATTCATTCAACTCAGCAGCGGCTTTATGTTGTCGTTGCGAGCTTCTTGCTCTCCTGCTGCGCCAGCGCCGCGTCGGCAACTGATTTTTCCGGTCAGTGGCACGGCAGTGAAAGTAACGAATCCACATTAACGCTGAAATTATCCCAGCAGAATAACAAGCTTACTGGATCGTATTGCTTTATCACTCAGCGCGGCAACCGCATTGATTGCCCGGATGAACAGCAGGATAACCTGCGCGGCGAGGTGAAAAATGACACCGCCATCGTTACGTTTGATTCGAGCTTTGGCGGTAAAAACGGCAAAGCCACGCTGGTTATTAATGGTGACAAGCTGGCGTGGCATCTGACGCAACCGCCTGAACACGGTGATTATTACGCCCCGGAAAATTACGCGCTGGTTAAAGAGACTGTTCACGCTGGCGCGACGACGAAAATTATCCGCACTGATAACTTTATGCTGGCGATCCGCAATAATTGCGGCGCGTTCACCACGCCTTGCGATGATCTGCTTTATACCGGCGCGCGAAACCGCGACAGCCAGCAGATTAGCCTGCACGGTAAAACGCGGCTGGATAATGAAAACCGCGTGATTGGCGCAGAATTCCGTAATGGCGATGTGCTTTATCTTGTCGATTACAACCCGCCGAAACTGGTGGTGACGCAGGCGGGTAAAACGCTTGTCAACCAGGCGGGCAGCTGGCTTAAATAGCGCTTCTTTTGACTGACTATGGAAAGGTTAATGCGTCGAATATTCCCTGTTTTTGCGCTGCTGTTTGCTTTTTCTGCCCATGCGGCGCAAACGCCGCTGACGGAAAACGACTTCACCGTGGAAATCAATAAACAGGCTATCACCCTGGGGCAGGACTGGGATCGCAATCTGCTGACGGCGCTCGGGAAACAAACCCGCGAGGATTTTGTTGGTGAAGTGCCATTTGGCGAGGAAAACTATAAATTTTACCGCCACATTTTTGCGGGCTTTGATATCTACAGCGCTAATATCGACTGGCAGCAGCGCGGCAAAAGCGTCGACAGTTACGTCATCGGGCAGATAACGCTGCATGCCCCCACATTGCATACCGTGCGTGGCGTGGCGCCAGGCGATGCGAAACAGCGTGTGATTGAGTTTTATGGTGCGGGTGAAACCGATAACAGCGATGGCGAAGAGTGGATTATGTATTCACTGGCGCACAAAAATATCGCTTTCGATGTCACCGGCGGCAAAGTGCGGGCCATTAATATCAGCACTGGAAATGACTGAAGGGCGACCTGAATTTTCAATTTTTCGCGCAGGGTGACGACGATGAAAATCGACAAACTTATTAAGAAACGCGTGATGCTGCACGATGGCGAGGAAACGCGCTTTTTTAATCAACCTGTCGAATTGATTTGTCCGCGTTGCCAGAAGCCAATTGAGCCGGATCTCTACCAGAGCGGGGATTTTGCCCGGCTACCCGAGGATATTCAGGCCGCGGTGGCGGCAAGAATCAAAGTCATTACCTTCAATCCTGAGGCTTATACGCGTTACTCCGCGCCAGAAGGCTCGCTTCTTTGTTCTGCGCATAGCTGCGAAGGCGGGCAGGGGAAAACGCTGGTTATCTTCAGTTATAAAGAGCAGCAGCCTGCCCGTTACATCGCCACACTTTATGCGCTGCTGGTGGTTAGCGATGATCAATAAAGCGTGGCGCGAAGAGTTGCAGGAACTGAAGCGCGATGGTTCCGCCTGTCAGTTTCATGACGCCGAATGGGGCGTTATTCGCCTTAAATTGCTTTACCGGGGCGAGTTTCTTTTCTTTCAGCTTAATGAACGGGCACTGATTTGTGAGGTTTCTGCGCGCTACAGCACGCTGGATAAAACGAGCCTTAAACGATGGGATGACGGCAGTGTCATTGGGGCTGGCGAACGTGAAGCGCTGGCGAAGATTATTGCGCGCTATTATCGACTCTGCTGGAAAGATGATCTCCGCATCAACTAAACATGCGCTGTTTTATGTACAACAAAAACCCCCGGTCGGACACTCCGCCGGGGGTTTTTCACATCTTACTTAACGCTGGTTACAGCCGGCGCACTGTTTGTTCTGGATCTGCTGGAAGAAGTCGTTACCTTTGTCATCCACCAGAATGAACGCCGGGAAGTTCTCCACTTCAATTTTCCAGATTGCTTCCATACCCAGTTCCGGGTAAGCCACGCATTCGAGGCTCTTAATGCTCTGCTGCGCCAGGACGGCAGCCGGGCCGCCAATACTCCCCAGATAGAAACCGCCGTGTTTGGCACAGGCATCGGTCACTTGCTGGCTGCGGTTGCCTTTTGCCAGCATGATCATGCTCGCGCCGTGCGATTGCAGCAGATCCACGTAGGAGTCCATACGCCCTGCGGTGGTTGGGCCAAGCGAACCGGACGCATACCCTTCTGGCGTTTTTGCCGGGCCGGCGTAGTAGATCGGGTGATCTTTCACGTACTGCGGCAGCTCTTCGCCATTATCAATCAGCTCTTTCAGCTTCGCGTGAGCAATATCGCGCGCCACGATAATCGTACCGTTCAGCGAAACGCGGGTTGATACCGGGAACGCGGAAAGCTGTGCGAGGATCGCTTTCATCGGCTGGTTGAGATCGATTTTCGCCACATCGCCTTCACCCTGCTGGCGCAGCTCTTCCGGAATATATTGCCCCGGATTGTGCTCCATCTTCTCGATCCAGATACCTTCGCGGTTGATTTTCGCTTTGATGTTACGGTCGGCGGAGCAGGAGACGCCCATGCCGATAGGGCAGGAGGCACCGTGGCGCGGCAGACGGATGACACGGATATCGTGAGCGAAATATTTACCGCCGAACTGCGCGCCGAGGCCAAGGTTCTGCGCTTCCTGCATCAGCTCTTGTTCAAGCTGGACATCGCGGAATGCCTGGCCATGTTCGTTACCTTCGGTCGGCAAGCCGTCATAGTAGCGGGTTGAGGCCAGTTTCACCGTTTTCAGCGTGGACTCCGCAGACGTACCACCAATCACGAAGGCGATATGGTATGGCGGGCAGGCTGCCGTGCCGAGGGTACGCATCTTCTCAACCAGATAGTTTTTCAGCTTCGCCGGTGTAATCAGCGCTTTGGTTTCCTGATAGAGATAGGTTTTGTTAGCTGAACCGCCGCCTTTGGCGATGCAGAGGAATTTATACTCGTCGCCGTCGACGCTATAGAGATCGATCTGCGCAGGCAGGTTAGTGCCGGTGTTGACCTCTTTATACATATCCAGCGGCGCATTCTGCGAATAACGCAGGTTGTCTTCGGTGTAGGTGTTATAAACACCACGCGCCAGCGCGGCTTCATCGCCGCCGCCGGTCCACACGCGCTGACCTTTTTTACCCATAATGATTGCCGTGCCGGTGTCCTGGCAGGTCGGCAGCACGCCTTTAGCGGCGATTTCAGAGTTACGCAGGAATTGCAGAGCAACGTATTTGTCGTTTTCGCTCGCTTGCGGGTCATGCAGAATGGCCGCCACCTGTTTCTGGTGGGAAGGGCGCAGCATAAAAGACGCGTCATGGAACGCGCGTTGTGCCAGCAGCGTCAGCCCTTCCGGCTCGACTTTCAGTACTTGCTGGCCGTCAAAGTCGGCGACGGAGACATATTCACGGCTCAGCAGATAATATTCCGTATCGTCTTTCGCCAGCGGGAACGGGTCCTGATAAACAAAGGGTTTGTTCGACATAGCTCTTTACTCCATAAAATAAAACCGCCGGGAATGCCCGGCGGTTACGAATCAGAACATCATGGTGATCCACGGATAACCAATCAACAGCAGGGCGGCCAGGAAGATAGCACCGAAGATGGTGCCCAGACGCCAGTAATCTTTGGTCGGCAGGTAGCCGCTACCGTAGTAAATCGGGCTTGGGCCAGTACCGTACGGGGTGATGATGCCCATCACGCCGAGTGAGGTACACAGAACCAGAACCACGACTTCCATATTGATGCCAGGAATTGTCGCCGCGATGGTCAGCATTGCAGGCAGCAGCGCCGTGGTGTGCGCGGTGGTGCTGGCGAACAGATAGTGCAGCAGGTAGAACGCCAGCAGCAGGGCGATGGTCGCCATCCCCGGAGAGATACCGCTCATCAGCAGGCCGCCTTCTTTACCCAACCAGGCGATAAAGCCGGTGGTGGAGAGGCCATCGGCCAGCGCAACCAGAGTGGCGAACCAGACAAAGGTGTTCCATGCCGGTTTGTTGCTGGTGATGTCGTTCCAGGTTAATACGCCGGTCCACAGCATCAGCACGACCACCAGCAGCGCGGCAAGCGCAGGCTCGATAAAGTCGGCGGCAAAGATCCACATCAGCAGCGCACAGCAGACAAACACCAGCAGCAGGATTTCATTGCGTGACATTCTGCCCAGTTTTTCCAGCTCGCGGCTGGCCCACAGCGGCACTTCGTCATTGACTTTCACTTCTGGCGGGTAGAACCAGTAAGCCAGCAGCGGCATGGTCAGAATCAACAGCACGCCCAGCGGCAGGAAGGCGATAAACCAGCTACCCCAGGAGATATTAATGCCAACGGTGCTTTTCACCAGCGCCAGCGCCAGCAGGTTCGGTGCCAGTGCGGAAAGGAACATAGAACTGGTGATACAGGCTGCGGTAATCGCCACCCACATCAGGTAAGAACCGATGCGGCGCGCGCTTGGATCGTTCGGTTTGGAACCGTACAGCGGCGGCAGGTTGGCGATAATCGGGTAGATTGTCCCGCCGCTGCGCGCGGTGTTTGACGGGGTGAACGGTGCCAGCAGCAGGTCGGCGAAAGTAATGGCGTAACCGAGCGTCAGGCTGCGGCGGCCAAGATATTTCACCAGAATCAGCGCCAGGCGGCGACCAAACTGGGTTTTATCGTAACCGGCGGCAAACATAAACGCGCCGAAGATAAGCCACACGGTGGAGTTACCGAAACCGCTTACCGCCCATTTAAAGGACTGGCCAGCCAGCTTGAATTTCGGGTCGGCCAGTTGTTCCGGGCTGAACAGTAGCCACTGGCTACACAGCGCGATAACCACCACGCCGGTCATGCCGATAACCGCACCCGGCAGGGGTTCGAAAATCAGGCCGACAATAACGCCAACGAAGATAGCAAAGTAGTGCCAGGCAAACGGCGGTAAACCTTCCGGCACCGGGACAAACAGCAGAAGCACTGCCACGATAATCGGCAACGCCATCATTATCAGGCGGTTTTTATTTCCGGCTTTTGCACTGGCTGCGGGAGCAGACGGTGGGGTTGTTGTTTTCTCTGTCATAGTGAGCATCTACAAGTAGTTAAAAATTCGGTCATGCGCGGAAAGTGAATCTCTGATTATTTTAGTTTCAAAAGTTACTTTAATTTTTTATTGAGACTTTTCACATTCTGGCATGTGTTGTTTAACGCAAATTCAATCGCATTAAATAAAAATCTGAGCGTATTTATATATTGCTCTTCCATTGGCGAATACTATTGATTGAGATCAAGAAAACGAAACGAACGACACTTTTTTTAATAAAATGAATACCCACAGAGTATTATGTGGTTAATTTCACAAAATTACCGTAAATGTTAAAAAATGGTGCTGATAATAACTCTCATTAACGAGGTATTTTCTTTTAACTATATGATGTTTGTCTGTTTTATTATTTGAATAAAGCTGGAAAGGAAAAGTGTGAAGTAATCGCAATGTTACCGGTAATTAAAGCTGTGTGAATACGATATTTAAAAATGATAATACGCTGGAGGTAGCTCTGTTATTAAGGTGGTTAAATAGTTTTATAACTAACGTAATTAATTTGGTAATTAAAATTCACGGTATATTAAATACACGACATCAGGATTAAAAAACAGAACGAAAAATAAATCCGTCACCGAATTCAAAGTTTTTAATTTTTAGATTTGGAGTTTAATTATGACCAGCAACGAACGCATCCTCAGCCCGTTTACCTTGCCGAATGGCGCAGAACTGAAAAACCGTTTGTTAATGGCGCCAATGACCACCTGCACAGGTTATTTTGACGGGACAGTCAGCAGTGAACTGGTGGAATATTATCGCGCCCGCGCCGGAAGTATCGGCACCATTATTGTTGAATGCTGTTTTGTCGATGATCTCGGCCTGGCATTTCCGGGCGCTATCGGTATTGATAACGACGAGAAAATTGCCGGTCTGGCAAAAATTGCCTCGGCGATTAAAGCCGAAGGTTCAAAAGCAATTTTGCAGATTTACCACGGCGGCCGCATGGTCGAACCGAAGCTGATTGGCGGTCGTGCGCCGGTTGGTCCGAGCGCTATTGCCGCTCCGCGTGATGGCGCGGCAACCCCGGTTGCGCTGACCACCGCTGAAGTGGAAGGAATGATTGGCAAATTTGGTGACGCCGTGCGCCGCGCCATTCAGGCCGGGTTCGATGGTGTCGAAATTCACGGTGCCAATACCTACCTTATCCAGCAATTCTTCTCGCCAAACTCCAACCAGCGTGATGATGAGTGGGGCGGCAGCCGCGACAACCGCGCGAAGTTCCCGCTGGCCGTACTGGACATCACCCATAAAATGGCGCGTCAGTACGCCGACGACGCCTTTATTATCGGTTACCGTTTCTCGCCGGAAGAGCTGGAAGTGCCCGGCATCCGTTTTGATGACACCATGTTCCTGCTGGAAAAGCTGGCGGCGCGCGGTGTTGATTATTTGCACTTTTCGCTGGGTGCGGCGCTGCGTCCTTCCATTAACGACACCAGCGATCCGACGCCACTGATTAAAAAATATTGTGCCATGCGTTCTGCAACGCTGGCGCAGGTGCCGGTGATGGGTGTTGGCGGTATCGTTAATGCCGCCGACGCTGAGCAGGGGCTGGATCAGGGCTATGACCTGATTGCGGTAGGCCGTGCGTGCATCGCGTATCCGGACTGGACGGCGCGTATCGCCAACGGTGAAACCCTGGAGCTGTTCATTGATAGTACCCAGCGTGAAGCGCTGAATATCCCGGAACCGCTGTGGCGTTTCTCGCTGGTTGAAGCGATGATCCGCGACATGAGCATGGGCGCTTCGAAATTTAAGCCAGGTCTTTTTGCTGAAACGGTTCAGGACGACGCTAACGAGCTGGTTATCAATGTCAGCCTCGACACAGACCGCATCGTTGATATCGAACTCGCCTCAAGTACCGTTGATAGCGTTGAATTCACCAGCAGCTTTGAAGAGATCCGCGGCCGCATCCTGACGGCCAACAGCCCGCACGTTGACGCGATTTCAGGCGCAACCAGCCAGAGCGAAGCGGTGAAAAAAGCGGTATCAAAAGCGATGGTGAAATCCAGCAAAGCGCTGGCGGCAGAAGAGGGCAGTGACTCTCAGGAACCCAAACGCTATGACGTTGTGGTTGTCGGTAGCGGCGGCGCGGGTCTGGCGGCGGCAATTCAGGCGCACGACGAAGGTGCCAGCGTACTGATTGTCGAAAAAATGCCAACCATCGGCGGTAACACCATTAAAGCCTCTGCGGGCATGAACGCCGCGGAAACCCGCTTCCAGCGCGTAAAAGGCATTCAGGACAGCAAAGAGCTGTTCTACGCGGAAACCCTGAAAGGCGGCGGTAACAAAAACAATCCGGCGCTGCTGCGTCGCTTTGTGGAAAATGCGCCAGAAGCCATCGAATGGCTGGCTCGTCGCGGCATTATGCTTAACGATATCACCACCACTGGCGGGATGAGCATTGACCGTACGCACCGCCCGCGCGACGGATCGGCAGTCGGTGGCTACCTGATTAGCGGTCTGGTGCGTAATGTCACCAAACGCGGCATCGATGTAATGCTGGATACCTCAGTGGACGACATTCTGTTTGAGCAAGGTGAAGTGCGCGGTGTACGCCTGCTGACCGAAGAGCAGGAGAGTGTGGTGATCGAGGCGAAAAGTGTGATTGTGGCGACCGGTGGTTTCAGCGCCAACAGCGCAATGGTGGTGAAATACCGTCCGGATCTGGAAGGTTTTGTCACCACCAACCATAAAGGCGCGACCGGCGGCGGTATCGCACTGCTGGAACGTATTGGCGCGGGCACTGTGGATATGGGCGAAATTCAGATCCACCCGACCGTTGAACAGAATACCTCGTACCTGATTTCCGAATCGATTCGCGGCGGCGGTGCGATTCTCGTCAGCCAGCAGGGCAAACGCTTCTTTAACGAAATGTCGACCCGCGATAAAGTCTCGGCGGCAATCATCGCCCTGCCGGAACATTACGCTTACATCGTGTTTGATGAGCATGTCAGAGCGAAAAACAAAGCGGCAGACGAGTATATCGCGCGTGGCCTGGTTACCAGCGCCAGCTCGCCGCGTGAACTGGCGGATAAACTGGGTATCGATTACCACGCTTTCCTGGCCACGCTCGAACGCTACAACGGCTTTGTGGAAAAACAGCACGATGAGGACTTTGGTCGCACCACCGCACTGCGTGCGCCGATCAATGAAGGCCCGTTCCACGCGATCCAGATTGCACCGGGTGTGCACCACACCATGGGGGGCGTGACCATCAACACTGAAACCGAAGTGTTGAACACAGAAAACCAGGTGATCGCGGGCGCTTATGCCGCCGGGGAAGTGGTTGGCGGCCTGCATGGCGGCAACCGTATCGGCGGGAACGCCGTGGCCGATATTATTATCTTCGGCTCACTGGCGGGACACCAGGCTGCAATGCGCGCCAAACGCGGCTAACCGCGTGCTACACTTCAGGCCTGCCACTGCGCAGGCCTGCTCAATTTAGCCCATCAGGAGAGTGCGATGTCCGATAACCGTGTCTGGAGCTACTCTGCAACCCTTATGGGTTCTCCCATTCTGCTGAAACTCTTTGCCGATAACGAAGCGCTCGCCTCCCGCGTTTTTGGCCTTATCAAACGTTACGAAGATCTGCTGACGGTCAACCGCGCCCATTCGCAGGTGATGGATATTAATCACGCCGCAGGTCAGCATCCGGTTGCGGTCAGCCGTCCGGTGTATGAACTGATTAAATGCGCCAAAGCCGCCAGCATGGTGCAGGACAGTGCTTTTAACCTGGCGATTGGCCCGCTGGTGAAACTGTGGCGTATCGGTTTTAAAGGCGACCGCGTACCGCCAGCCGACGAGATAACCGCGCGGCTGCGCATTACCCGTCCGCAGGATGTGGTGCTGAATGATGCCGACAGCAGCGTGTTTCTCACCCAGCCGGGGATGGAGATCGATCTTGGCGCAATCGCCAAAGGCTTTATCGCCGATCGGGTGCGCGATTACCTGCATCAGCAGGATGTGCGCGACGGGTTGATTAACCTGGGGGGCAATGTGCAAACCCTGGGCACGCCGCAAGGTAGCTGGTCTATCGGGCTGAAAAAGCCTTTCTCGTCCGGCGATGCGCTGGTGGGGTCGATAGACGTGGTGAACCAATCGGTGGTGACATCCGGCACCTACGAGCGCTATTTCGAACAGGATGGTAAATGCTGGCACCATATTCTTGACCCGCGCAGTGGTTACCCGCTGGATAACGAACTCGACAGCGTGACGATCATTTCCCGCGATTCGCTCGACGGTGATATCTGGACCACGCTTATCTTCGGTCTCGGTGTGGAAAAAGGCTGCGCATTACTGAAACAGCGCGAGGATATTGAAGCGATTTTCGTCACCAAAAACCGCGACATTATCCTCTCTTCACAGCGTCAGTTCCGCTTTACGCCGTGCGACGACAGTTACCGAATCACTGACTGTACTGCTTAAGTAAGCTGTATTGGTCGGCGATCAACTGGTAGCGATACACCGGGCGACCGGTTGCACCGTAGTGAATGGTGGTGTAGAGGATATTGATTTGGGCAAGCCAAATCAGATATTTACGGCACGACACGCGCGAAATATTCACGGCATTCGCCAGTTCATCGGTGGAAAACTCAATGCCCGGATGGGCGTCAATCCACTGGCAAATGGTACGCAATGTCTGCGCGGTTAACCCTTTTGGCAGACGGCGCGTATCGGCGGCTTCAGGCGCGCCACCGTGTAACAGGCGGTCGACATCAGACTGCTCATAATAGGGGTGCGCACTCATCAGCTTGCGCTTTTCGCGCCACGAGGTCAGCGCTTCTTCGAAGCGCGGGAACTGGAAGGGTTTGATCAGATAATCCACCACTCCATAGTGCAGTGACGTCTGAATGGTTGCCGCATCGGCGGAGGAGGTGATCATAATGACATCAATCGCCCGGCCACTGGCGCGAATGATGGGGAGTAGATCCAGCCCGCTGTCCTGCTGCATATAGACATCCAGCAGCACCAGATCAATATCCCGCTGCGGATCGTTAATCATCTCCTCGGCCTGGCGCAGCGTCGATGCCGTGCCGCAGCACTGAAAGCCGGCGATCTGCGCCACATACATGCGGTTCAGCTCGGCGACCATGGCATCATCGTCAACAATTAATACATTTATCACGCGTTCTTCCTTTCACTATCCCAGGGGAGATGGACAAAAAATTGGGTAAAGACACCGGGTTCAGACTCGACGGTGATCGTGCCGCCAAGTTCGGTGAGCTGCTGGCTGGCAAGAAACAGCCCAACGCCCCGGTTATCACCTTTCGTCGAGAATCCTTTGCGGAAAATGGCGTCGATATTACCTGGCGCAATGCCCGGACCATCGTCGCTCACTTCGCCGGTCAGCCAGCCATCCTGATAATGCAGCAGGATACCCACTTCGCCTTCCGGCTGACTACTCATGGCATCGAGCGCATTTTCGATGAGATTCCCCAGCACCGTCACCAGTACGGTAACTTGCTTCTCATTGGGGTTATCCGGCACCAGGCTCTCATCCGCCAGCGTCAGCGTAAAACCGCGCTCTTTCGCCCGGTTGATTTTGCCTAACAGAAAACCCGCCACCACCGGCGATTTAACCCGGTGCTGAATAGCGCCAATATCGGTTTGATAATTCTGCGCGGTTTGCAGCACGTACTCTTCAAGCTTGTCATAACTTTTCATGTTTAGCAGGCCGAGAATAACATGCAGCTTGTTCATAAATTCGTGGGACGTGGTGCGCAACGCATCAACATAATTCACCATCCCGTCCAGCCGCTGGAGTAGCTGGCTGACTTCGGTTTTATCGCGGAAAGTGCTGATCGCGCCAATCACCACGCCCTGGCTGCGCACCGGCACGGTGTTGCTGAGCAGCAGCAGACCGTTGCAACCGAGCTCGCGATCGTGGGTTGGCTCGCCGGTTTCCAGCACTTCGAGCAGGTCGGCGAGCAGAGGCCCGTGTCCGGCGGCACCGTCTGGTGCATTGGTCAGCAGCATCTGCCGTGCGGCATGGTTAAGCAGCGTTACGCGCCCGTCAGCATCGACGGCAATCACCCCTTCTTTCAGTGACTGTAACATCGCCTGGCGCTGCTTGAATTGCGCCGAGATCTCGTGCGGCTCAAGGCCAAGCAGAATGCGTTTCAGCACCCGCACCAGTTGCCAGGTACCGAGCGAGCCCACCAGCGCGCTAAACAGCAACGTCCACATCACCGCCCAGCGGCTGCGGCTGACTTGCTGATCGACCTTGCTCAGCGAGATCCCGACCACCACCACGCCAATTTGCTGGTTGGCGTCGTCATATACCGGTGTAAAAACGCGTAATGCCGGTGCCAGCACGCCGCGGTTCACGGCGACATTTTCTTTGCCTTTCAGCGCCGGGTTTAGATCCTCGCCAATAAAGTGTTGCCCGATGATCCCGGCGTTCGGGTGCGAATACCGGATGCCGTGCATATTGGTGACGATGGCATACAGCAGATCGTTGCGGGCAGCGACCGCTTCCGTCAGCGGCTGGATCACGTTGCTGTCAGGCGGCAACAATAATCCACGCTTGATTTCAGGCGAATCAGCCAGCGTGCGCGCAACGGCCAGCGCCGTCTCTTTTACACCATCGCGCGTGGCATTACTGATTTGCCAGAACCACAGGGCAAAGGCCAGCAGCAACACCGAACCGATAACGCTGCATACCATTAGCGTCACGGTGGTACTGAGCTTCATAGGGCGTTTGCGTGGTTTTATCCGCTGCGCTAACTCTTTCATGCCAAACCCAATTATTCACATCAAGATAGTTATTATCACCGAAGGCGTAAAAATCTTAAAGCGGCGCGAGAAGTACAAAATGCGCGGCGTAGCCGTGAAGCGTGACCCCATTCGCAGGTAAGGCAGATAAATAACCTTATAGTGAGTGTGGAACCATTCAGAAGGAGCAGGGTATGAGCAGTAAGCCAAACGGTTCACTAGTGGAACGTCGCAACCGCCGCACGACCGACATCGACCGGCTCGCCACGCTGGATATGCTGACGCTCATCAATGAGGAAGATAAACAGGTTACCGACGCGGTAAGCGCCTGTTTGCCGGAGATCGCCCGGCTGGTGGATAACGCCAGCGCGACGCTGAATCGCGCCGGCAGGGTGGTGATTATCGGCGCCGGTGCGTCCGGGCAGGCGGCGATACAAACCGCACAAGGTTTTGCTCCCGATACACGTCATGGCGTTATTGGCTTGTTGGCCGGTGGCATCAATGCTAACGCGCAAGAGCGTGACGCGGCGGCGGCAAATTATGAACGCGGGGTTGCCGATTTACAGGCCATCAACTTTAGCCATGACGATATGCTGGTGGCGCTGTCGGTCAGTGGTAAAACGCCGTGGACATGGGGCGCGCTGCGCCACGCCTGGGTGCTCGGCGCACACATCGCGCTGGTTTGCCGGGGTCACGATAGCGAAGCCGCCCGGTTGGCGGATATCGTGCTGGCACCGGACAGCGGCGCGGAGGTGGTGAGTGGTTTTAGCGAACCGAAAGCGCGGCTTGCCCAGCAGCAAATCCTCAATATGCTGGCAACCGGTCTTGCTATCCGTACCGGGCGTGTTTATAGCAACCTGCGGGTGGATGTGCAGGCGACCAGTGTGCACTGGGCAGAGCGGCAAATCACGCTGATGATGGCGGCGACGCAGTGCTCTCGCGAGCAAGCGAAAAGCGCGCTGGAGAGCTGCGACCATAACTGCCGTACGGCGATATTAATGGTGCTGACCGGTCTGGATGCCTGGCGCGCGCGCGATCTGCTAACCGAGAATAACGATCATCTGCGAATTGCCTTACAGGAGGCGAAAACGCATTTTGCTGATGTCTGAATAATGAAAAAAGCCCGCCAATAATTACGGCGGGTTTTTTTATTATGTATTGTACGAGCGTTTGATATTTCGAGTTTTTAAGATAAATCCCGTCACTATTAATTCCACATTATTTATGTCACTGCTTTTTTTAATTTAAAAAAGCGGCGAAATACTATTTATCGATATGAGCTGAATTGTGTATGA
Source organism: Kosakonia sp. SOY2 (assembly GCF_027109175.1). Taxonomy (NCBI): domain Bacteria; kingdom Pseudomonadati; phylum Pseudomonadota; class Gammaproteobacteria; order Enterobacterales; family Enterobacteriaceae; genus Kosakonia; species Kosakonia sp. SOY2. The sequence goes on along the minus strand of NZ_JAPVXH010000001.1, from coordinate 1,565,623 downwards.
TATTTTAAATTAACGTAAAAGTGCGTTAATATCTGTTTTCACAAATCACACCTGCTATGTAACCTTATAATTATGCCTGCAATGAAAAAGACAATTATCTCGCTCAGCGCCGCCGCGTTACTCGTCAGTTCAGTGACCAGCGCGTACGCGGAAGAGACGCAAAAAACGGACTTCCTGCTGATTGGCGGCGGCATCATGAGCGCCTCTCTGGGGACCTGGCTGCAGGAGCTGCAGCCGGAGTGGAAACAAGTGATGGTGGAAAAACTCGATGGCGTAGCGCTCGAGTCTTCTAACGGCTGGAATAATGCCGGCACCGGTCACTCGGCAAATATGGAACTTAATTACACTCCGCAGCGTCCGGATGGCTCTATTGATGTCAGCAAAGCGCTGGAAATTAATGAGCAGTTTATGATTTCCCGCCAGTTCTGGTCGGCACAGGTGAAGCGCGGTATTTTGAATAACCCGCACGCTTTTATTAATTCCACGCCGCACATGAGTTTCGTCTGGGGCGATAATGTGGATTATCTGGCAAAACGTTATGCCGCTTTGCAGCAAACGACCTTATTCCAGGGCATGAAATTCTCCACCGACCATCAGCAAATTAAACAGTGGGCACCGCTGGTGATGGAAGGGCGCGACCCGAACCAGAAAGTCGCCGCCACCTGGACGCCGGTCGGCACCGACGTTAACTACGGTGAAATTACCCGTCAGCTGGTTGGCAGCCTGAAAAAAAGCAGCAACTTCTCCCTGCAAACCTCTTCCGAAGTGACCGATTTCAAACGCAATGCCGATAACTCCTGGCATGTCACCATCAAAGACGTGAACAGCGGTAACGAGCACGCCATCGATGCGAAATATGTCTTTATCGGTGCTGGTGGCGGGGCGCTGAAGCTGCTGCAAAAAACCGGCATCCCGGAAGCGGATAATTACGCGGGCTTCCCGGTCGGAGGTTCCTTCCTGATGACGGAAAACCCGGCGATCACCAGCCAGCACCTGCAAAAAGTCTACGGTCAGGCGTCCGTGGGCGCGCCGCCGATGTCGGTACCGCATATCGATGCCCGTTTTATTGATGGCAAACGCGTCGTGCTGTTTGGGCCGTTCGCGACCTTCTCCACCAAATTCCTGAAAAACGGCTCCTTCTTTGACCTGCTGAGCACTACCACCACCAGCAACTTTATGCCGATGACCCACGTAGGGCTCGACAACTTCGACCTGGTGAAATACCTGATTGGTCAGGTGATGCTGAGCGATGAAGACCGCTTTGAAGCGCTGAAAGAGTACTATCCGCAGGCGCGTAAAGAGGACTGGAAACTGATCCAGGCCGGCCAGCGTGTGCAGATCATCAAGAAAGATGAAGACAAAGGTGGCGTACTGAAGCTTGGCACCGAAGTGGTGGTCGATCAGCAGAAAACCATCTCTGCGCTGCTTGGCGCATCGCCGGGCGCGTCGACGGCGGCACCAATCACCCTGAATGTGCTGAAGAAGATGTTCCCGGAGCAGTTCAACTCGCCGCAGTGGCAGAGCAAAATCCGCGACATCGTGCCGAGCTACGGTCAGGAGATGAACGGTAACGTGGCGTTGACCCAGAAAGTGTGGGATGACACCGCCGCCACGCTGCAACTGGCGAAACCGCCGGTGATTGAGATGAACGATCAGAAAAACGCCCCGGCTGATAAACCGGCAGAGGCGAAAAGCGATGCTCCGGCTGACAAGCCGGTTCAAGCGAAAAGCGACGCCTCCCCACAGCACGATATGGCGCTGTAAATAAAACAGGGCGCACTCCGGTGCGCCCTTTCTCTTTTTGTCGGTTGCGACCGTTCCCGCCTGAATAAAACTCTGTTGTTATTCCCGTCGCGCATTTAACCGTTCGCTTGCCGTTTTTCGAGGCGACGGTAGAGCGTGCTGCGCGATATCCCCAGCTTTTTAGCCGCCAGACTCATGTTGCCCCGCGCTTCTGCAATCGCGCTCTGCTCATCTTGCGGGGCTGCCACCGCCAGCGTTGGCGGGGGCGAAGAGGCACTGTCATGGGGAAGATCCGCAAGCGTAATGCAATCACCGTCTTCCGCCAGCGCCATCAATACCCGCAACTGGCTGAGTAACTGGCGCACATTTCCCGGCCACGGGCGACCCGCCAGCGTGGCGACCACCTCGGCGCTAAGAGTAAGGCCACGGCTGGCTGCGCCCAGCTCCTGCCACAGTTTTTGGATAAACCCATCAACATTCTGCCACTCGCGCAACGGAGGAATGCGCAGATGAAACTCCTGAATGCGGTACAGCAGATCTTCGCGGAATGTCCCGGCCTGCACCCGTGCGGCGAGATCCTGATGGGTGGCACAAATTAGCGTGAAGTTGACGTCATACACACTGTTGGCACCCAGCGGCGTCACTTTCTTCTCCTGCAATACGCGCAGCAGGCGGGTTTGCAGCGCCAGCGGCATATCGCCAATCTCGTCAAGAAACAGAACGCCACCATCGGCTTCCCGGCACTTACCGATATAGCCTTTCGGGCTTGCGCCGGTAAACGCGCCGGGAACATAGCCAAACAGTTCGGACTCAATCAAATGCTCCGGGAGCGCCGCACAGTTAATGGCGACAAAGTTTCCTGTGCGCCACTGGCTGCGGGCATATAGCTCGCGGGCCAGATACTCTTTCCCGCTGCCGGTTTCACCGGTCACGCACAAGGCAATCCCGGCATTAACAATGCGCAGTGCTTTCTCTTTTTCCCGCGCCATTTGATCCTGCGCGAGGGCTGCGCCGCGCCCGATATAGCGCCGCGCAGGCAGCGTCTGACGCGCGTAGTAGCGCCGTGTATTACTGGCGTCGAGGGTGGTTTCGCCGACCTGTAAACCGGCCTCCGGGAAAAGCGTTTGCAAAGAGAGTTCGCCAAAATGCTGCGGCGTCAGCGAAAACTCATCCATCGCCAGCTTGTTCGCACCGAGCAATGTCTGATCGGCGAAAATCAGCAACAGCTCCTGCGCACTGCCGAGCACCGACGGGTCGTGATGCAGACTCAGCAGCCAGCGGTCGGCACCAAGCGCGCTGGTGGCCCACTCATGTTCTATTTGGCATACCGCGCGACGGATCAGCGCGGCGGCATCGCGGCGCGGCGCCTGGGCGGGTGTTGAGAGATCTAACACCCCGGCAATTTGTCCATCCGGCCGGAAGACGGGGGACGCCGAGCAAAACAAGCCTGCGTTGCGGCTGAGGTAATGTTCGCCGCCGGAAACTTCACAATGGCGCTGCAATGCCAGCGCAGTCCCTATCGCGTTAGTGCCGCGCGCGTGTTCGCCCCACAGGTTGCCGGGTGCCAGCGCATAACGCTGCGCTTTTTGCAGAAAGTCGCGGTTGCCGTGGGTCTCCAGCACCAGACCGGTAGCGTCGGACAGCACCATTATCGACGGATGACTGGCAAGCTCCGGGCGCAGTCGCGCCAGCAGCGGGGCGGCCAGGTGGTTGACCCAACCGTTTTCCGCGCGGGCATCTTTCAGCATGGATGTCGCTACCCAGGGCTGGGCGTCATCATCGCGGGTCAACCCGTAGCTGCGACTACGCTGCCAGGAGTTTTCAAGCAGGCAGGGTAACCCGGCAGGAGCGAGGGACAAGGCGCGTGGCGGCATGTGACTCTCCATTAAATGAGATGTTACATTTGTGTAGCATAACAGTGTCCCGTATGTAGCGACGTGCGACACACTTCCCGCACCCTGTACCAGCCTTTTTTGTGTCATTTCATTCCGGCAAAAGTCTGGCTTTCAGTTATTTCCTTGTTTTATCAGCATAAACGCACCTGCGACGGATCGTTTGCTACGACCTGGCATAAGAACTGCTTATGTCACTGTGTCCGCCACGATGCGCGACGCCTCACCTGTACCGATAATAAAAGAGGAACATCTTATGAAATATGTCCACCCTGGCCTTGATGGCGCGAAAGTCTCTTTTAAACAGCGTTATGGCAACTATATTGGCGGTGAATTTGTTGACCCGGTGGAAGGGCGTTGGTTTACCAACACCTCGCCGGTCACCGGACAGGTGATTGCCGAATTCCCGCGCTCAGACGCGGCGGATATTGAGAAGGCTCTGGACGCAGCGCATGCTGCCGCCGACGCCTGGGGAAAAACCAGCGTGCAGGATCGCGCCAATGTGCTGCTGGCCATTGCCGATCGCATCGAAGCCAACCTGGAAATGCTGGCATTAACAGAAACCTGGGATAACGGAAAACCGATCCGCGAAACCATGGGCGCGGATTTGCCGCTGGCTGTTGATCACTTCCGTTATTTCGCCGGTTGTATCCGCGCGCAGGAAGGGACAGCGGCAGAGATCGACAGCAATACGGTTGCTTACCACATCTATGAACCGCTGGGCGTCGTCGGGCAGATCATTCCGTGGAACTTCCCGCTGCTGATGGCGGCATGGAAACTGGCGCCGGCGCTGGCGGCGGGTAACTGCGTGGTACTGAAACCGGCTGAACAGACACCGCTTGGCATCTGCGTGTTGATGGAACTGATTGGCGATCTGCTACCCAAAGGCGTGCTGAATGTGGTGCACGGCTTCGGCACTGAAGCCGGTGAACCGCTGGCGCGCAGCAAACGCATCGAAAAAATCGCCTTTACCGGCTCCACGCCGATTGGCCGCCACATCCTTTCGTGCGCGGCGGAAAACATCATCCCCAGCACCGTCGAACTCGGCGGCAAATCACCGAATATCTACTTTGAAGATGTGATGAACGGTGATGAAGGCTTTATTGATAAAGCGGTGGAAGGCGTGGTGCTCGGCTTCTTCAACCAGGGCGAAGTCTGCACCTGCCCGTCGCGCGTGCTGGTGCAGGAATCGATCTACCCGCAGTTTGTCGAAAAAGTTATCGCCCGCATGGAGAACATCCGCCAAGGCGACCCGTTTGACACCGACACCATGATTGGTGCGCAGGCGTCACAAGAGCAGTACGACAAGATCCTCTCTTACATCTCGATTGCCCGCGACGAAGGCGGCGAAATCATTACCGGCGGCGCTCACGTGGAACACGGCGACGGGCTGCAAAACGGTTTCTATATCCAGCCGACATTGATTAAAGGCCATAACGGGATGCGCTGCTTCCAGGAAGAGATTTTTGGGCCGGTGCTGGGCATTACCACCTTTAAAGATGAAGCCGAAGCGCTGCGTATCGCCAACGACACCGAGTTTGGCCTCGGCGCCGGGGTGTGGACGCTGGATATCAATCGCGCATGGCGCATGGGACGCGGCATTAAAGCGGGTCGCGTGTGGACAAACTGTTACCACCTCTACCCGGCACATGCGGCGTTTGGCGGTTACAAAAACTCGGGCGTCGGGCGTGAAACCCACAAACTGGCGCTGAGCCACTATCAGCAGATCAAAAACCTGCTGGTGAGTTACAGCGGTTCGCCGCTGGGGCTGTATTAATTATCTACATCAGGATGAGGCGATAATATGCAACTGAAAACCATGAAAGCCGCAGTGGTGAAAGCCTTTGGTCAGCCGCTGGTGATTGAAGAGGTGATGGTGCCGGCTGTTGAACCGGGCAAGATCCTCGTCAAAATTGAAGCGACCGGCGTATGTCACACGGATTTACACGCCGCCGATGGCGACTGGCCGATTAAACCGAACCCGCCGTTTATCCCCGGCCACGAAGGTGTCGGCCATGTGGTGGCTGTCGGGCCGGGCGTGAAGCATGTGAAAGAGGGCGACCGGGTTGGTGTGCCGTGGCTCTACTCAACATGTGGTCACTGTGAACACTGCCTTGGCGGCTGGGAAACCCTGTGCCATTCGCAGCAAAACTCCGGCTATTCGGTAAACGGTACGTTTGCCGAATATTGCCTGGCCGATGCCAGCTATGTCGGGATTTTGCCGGATAATGTCGATTTTCAGAGTATCGCGCCAATCCTCTGCGCCGGGGTGACAGTCTATAAAGGGCTGAAAATGACCGAAGCGCGCGCCGGAGAGTGGGTGGTGGTGTCGGGTATCGGCGGTCTGGGACACCTGGCGATCCAGTACGCGGTGGCGATGGGCATGAACGTGGCGGCGGTCGATATTGATGATGACAAGCTGGCGTTTGCCCGCCGTCTCGGTGCCTCGGTGGTGGTCAATGCGCGCCAGGAAGATCCGGGAACGCGTTTCCATAGCGAGTTTGGCGGTGCGCACGGTGTGCTGGTGACCGCGGTATCGCCAAAAGCGTTTGAGCAGGCAACAACCATGATGCGCCGTGGCGGCACCATGGTGCTCAACGGCTTACCACCGGGGAAATTCGACCTGTCGATTTTTGACATGGTGCTCGATGGCACCACGGTGCGCGGTTCGATTGTCGGTACGCGTAAAGATCTGCAGGAAGCGCTGGATTTCGCCGGGCGCAACAAAGTCCATGCGGAAATCGCCGTGGAGCCGCTGGAGAATATCAACAGCATCTTTGAGCGGATGCGCGCCGGGAAAATCACCGGCAGGATCGTCGTCGATATGTCGAAGTAACAGAGTAAAACGGGGCAGCGATGCCCCGTTTGGCGTTTCAGTGCAGAGCATCCGCAAACTCTGCCAACTGCTGGTTAAAACGGGCTGGCTCTTCCAGGAACGGGGCGTGCCCCGAATGGTCAAACCACACCGCGCTAATACGGGGATTCACGCTTCTGGCACGCGCCAGCGATGCGTGTGGCTCCACCAGCTGGTCATGCCTGCCGTAGATAAAGCGTACCGGGATTGTCGCTTTTCCCAGCCCCTGCTCAAGCGCAACTTTCATTGACGGTACGGCGCGTTGCATCTCCCAGGAGGCCATCGCCGCATTGGCTTGCAGGCGCGCGAAGGTAACCGGGTCAGGTTGCTGGTAGAAGCAGAGCCGCAGAAATTCGCGCTCGCCATCCAGGTGGGTGGCTAAATCCGCCGAGGTCATCGCCTGATAGACTTGCGGATGCGCCGGGATCTGATCGGGCGTTAACTCCACCACGGCGTCGACATACAGCGCGCCAGACAGGGCTTTGTCACCAAACTGCGCCAGGTAGTGACTGATCACCGCGCCACCCAGCGACCAGCCGACCAGCAGCGGTTTTTTTGCATGGCTTGCGGCAATGACGGCGGCGACATCTTCCGCCCAGCGGCTTCCCTCGCGGTAGGCCTCTGCTTGCATCGGTTTGGCTGACAGACCATGGCCGCGCATATCAAAACTGATTAAGCGAAAACGTTGCAAAGCCGGATCCTGACGCTGTTTTTCCCAGTTCAGGTGGCTGCCTAATAAGCCGTGAATAAAAATAATCGGCTTGCCTTGCGGCGCGCCGGACTCTTGTACCGCCAGTTCCACACCGTCCGCCGAGGTCACGGTGTACTGCTTGTCGCTGGCAAACAGCGAGGCGGAAAAGATGAATAACAAAATAGCGAGATAACGGCCAGTGGATAACAGCATAAAATGTTCCTCCAGATGAATGTTCGCGGCTATCCTCAACCCTGACACTGGTGTCAGAGTCAAGCCATTTACCGGGAGGAAGAGAATGTTTTCAATTGGCGAACTCGCCCGACAAACGGGCATCAGCGTGCGCTCTATCCGCCATTATGATCGACACGGCCTGCTGTGCAGCACGCGTGCCTGCAACGGTTATCGCTACTTTCCACCGCAGGCGCTCGGCCAGGTGAGGCAAATCCAGCAGTTAATCGCCACGGGGTTTAGCATTGCTGAAATTGCCGCTTTTCCTGCCTGTATGCGCAATGAAGAAGGGGCGACGATGTGTCCGCAAACGCGCGCGTTGCAGCGTAAACGGCTGGCGACGATTGAGGCGCAAATCGCCACCCTTGAACGCCGCCGCGCGCAACTGGTTGCCGCGCTGGGCGCGACAGAACAAAAAACGACGCCCTGAGGCGTCGTCATAATGTGCAGGGCAGAAGTCTCGCCGTTATAAACCGCGTTTGCCGATCAGGCTTGCCAGTTCAACCAGGCGATTTGAGAAGCCCCACTCGTTATCATACCAGGCGAGGATTTTCACCAGATTGCCGCCAATCACCAGCGTTGATAATCCGTCAATGATCGACGAGCGCGGGTCGCCCTGGTAATCGCTGGAAACCAGCGGTTCGTCACTGTAACCGAGAATACCTTTCAGCGGACCGGCCTCTGCGGCTTCGCGGAACGCGGCATTAACCTCTTCAACCGTAACATCACGTTTTAGCGTGACCGTCAGGTCAACAATCGACACCACCGGAACCGGCACGCGCAGAGAGTAGCCTGTCAACCGGCCGTCGAGTTCCGGGATCACTTTGCCGAGCGCTTTCGCCGCCCCGCTGGAGTAAGGCACAATCGACAGCGCCGCAGCACGCGCGCCGCGCAGATCTTTTTCCGGCTGGTCGTGCAGCGCCTGGCTGTTGGTATAGGCGTGGGTGGTGTTCATCAGGCCATGTTCGATCCCGAAGCGCTGATGCAGCACTTGCGCGGCAGGGGCAAGTCCGTTGGTGGTACAACTGCCGTTGCTGACCACAAAATGGCGTTTGGGATCGTACTGGCTGTCGTTCACGCCCAGCACGATGGTTAAATCATCATTTTTACCCGGTGCGGAGATAATCACCCGTTTTGCGCCGCCGCGGCTGATATGCACTTCGGCTTTGTCGCGTTCGGTGAAGAAACCGGTGGCTTCAATTACCACTTCCACACCAACATCGCGCCATGGAATGTTGCCCGGATCGCGTTCGCTGAACACACGCACCGCATTGCCATCGACGAACAACTGGCCTTCACCCGCTTCTACCGGAACGGGCAGGGTGCCGAGCAGAGAATCATGTTTCAGCAGATGAGCGAGGGTCTTGCTGTCTGTCAGATCGTTAATCGCCACGATCTGAATCTCCGGGTTGCCCAGCGCCGCGCGTAACACGTTGCGTCCAATCCTGCCAAAACCATTAATGCCGACCTTAACCATAATTGACTCCTTCCTGTGCGGTAACTAACTGCAGTTACTGTAGGCCGGTCATGGTTTGGCGTAAACGACAAAAAAGGATCACTTTACGCCAATTTGCGGCAGTGGAAGCGCTGGCGGTAATCGCCTGGTGTCAGGTGTAACTGGCGTTCGAAAATGCGCCGCAGATTGATGCTGCTGCCGAAACCGGTGGCGGCGGCGATCTGCTCCAGGGTTTCACTGGTTTGCTCCAGCCGGCTACGTGCGGCGGCGAGCCGCGCTTCGGCCACATAGCGCGCGGGAGAAACACCGCTTTCACGGGTAAAGACGCGGGTGAAATTTCGCGGGCTCATCGCAACCTGTTCCGCCAGCCGCTCAACGGATAAATCCTCAGCCAGGTTGGCAAGGATCCAGTTTTGCAGTTCGCTGATTGGCCCGACGCCGCTGGCCTGCTGCAATTGATAGCGGCTGAACTGCAACTGACCGCCGGGGCGGCGCAGGTACATCACCATGTTCTGCGCGATATCCAGCGCCAGTGAGAAGCCATAATCATCTTCGACCAGCGCCAGCGTGAGATCGAAGCCGGAACTGACGCCGCCGGAGGTCCAGACTGGCCCGTCCTGAATATAGAGCGGGCCGCCTTCAACGGTTACCGCGGGGTATTCTTTCTGCATGGTTTCCAGCAGCCGCCAGTGGGTGGTTGCGCGCCGTCCGTTAAGCAACCCACTTTGTGCCAGCAGCATCGCGCCACCGCAAATAGAAACGACCCGACGCGCGTGCGGCGCGGCAAGACGCAGCCAGTCCACCACGGCCGTACCTTCTTCGGCATCAGTACCGCGACCGGTTATCATGATGGTGTCCCACGGCTGTCGCGGATCGATCTCCGGCAGGCGGTGATCGGCCAGCAGGTTCAGCCCGGACTGGCCATGGATCACCTGGTGAGGCTGGGTGGTGGCAACGGTAACGCGATAGCGCGGCTGCGCGGTCTCATCCGGGTGTAGCTGGTTGGCCTGCATCAGAATGTCGGCAATCCCGGCGGCTTCGAACAGCATGCCGCCATCAGGAACAATAATCAGGAATGTTTTCATGTCCTGAAACGTACGCCAATTACATTTTAAGTCAAGCCTGCGCTGAAGGGCGCGGATGACGGGCAATAAAAAACCCGGAGTCTCCGCTCCGGGCAAATCTAACAAGACACAAAATGTTATCGAATAACGCGGTCTATGGGCGTTATTCGCTGGCCTGTTTACGGTTAGCCATCGTCGTGACCAGATATTCCTGCACGGGGTCGAGAGAAAGATCGGGTTGCGGCAGTTCAGCCTCATCATGGTTGCTGGCAGGTTGCCCGGCGACAAAGGGTTTTTGCTCCCGGGCGCGTTCAAACTCACTCAACACTTGCCAGCCGAGATCGTCACTGGCACGGTTGTTCATTAACACATTCCTTACGCGTTTCAGCTTTGGCAGCATCGTCGTCTCTCCATTAACAATAAACGCAGGTTATTTTTTCGCTTCAACGCCGGGCGCGCTGGAGCGGTCAAGGAATTGAGTTGTCACTTCCGGCACGTGCTGGAGCATCCACTCCGCCATTTCAATCTCTTGCGCCACAATTTTTTGCAGCACCTGCACGCCGTTAACATCGCCCAATTCTTCAGCCGTTCTAATCAATGAGGTGTAGCACGCAATTTCAAATTGCTCAAAGACATAGCCACCTATTGCGCCTTTAACCACCTCGTCGGAATTAAAGACACCGCCAACGGCTTGACCCATCGCCGCCATTTTACCCATGGTGTCTTTGAGGACCGATCGCGATATTCCGCATTGATCAATAAGCCCTTCAAGTAACACTATTTGTTCGCGGGTTTCGGCTAAATGACTTTCAATTTTGCTTTTCAACACAGGATAATTATCGATGCGTTTAGCCATTGCCTCCAGCATCGACTCTGCCTGTTTTTCCATCCCATGTGCGTCACGTAGCCAGTCGTGATAATTCTCTTCGCGTGTCATACGTTTACCTCAGGTGGAATTAACTCAATGACATTTATTCTACTTCCGCTTTGGAATTAATTTTGCTGGTCGCAATTTTGGTAAGCAAATTGTCGGTGGTTTTTTCCTCTTCCAGCGTTTGCGCCAGAAGATTTTTCGCTTTTTTATAGCCTAATTGATCGGCAAGGGTGCAAAGCGTACCGTAAGAGGCAATTTCATAATGTTCAACTTTTTGCGCAGCGGCAATTAACGCGGCGTCACGAATAGTGCCTTTTTCAGTGCTTTCAATCACCTCGTCGGCTTCCTCTACTAAACCTTCCATCGCATGACACTTCATGCGTTTTAACTTCAGGCCGCTTTCGGCTTCAAGCAGCTGATCGATGCGCTCTATCTGGCCTTGCGTCTCTTCCATGTGTTGTTTGAAGGCTTGCACCAGCTCGGGCGTAGAGGCTTCGCGTGCCAGTTTGGCTAACGCGCGGGCAAGTTGTTTTTCTGCGCTGTAAATGTCCGACAAACCGTGGATAAATAAATCGTTTAGCGTATTAATCTGCATAATTAAAGACCTTTAATTTCAGGTTAAAAATAGCGAGCCGTTGCCGGCTCGCCAGGAATAAAATAAATATATTGATGCGGTAAAAAATTAAATCAGAAATTAATCCCCTGATTTACGGCCGCCGCTGTGGCTATTCTGGCCGCCTTTTTTACCTGCTTCGGAAGCGCGCTGTGGATCATTTTTGAAATTACCACCGCTGTGTTGACCGCCTTTGCGGCCCGCTTCGGACGCTTTTTCACGATCTTCGGCGAAATTACCTGAGCCGCCACGATGTTCAGCCATAATATTTCTCCTGTTTCGTTGTTAAATATATGAACATGAATATTCGAAACCATGTTCACTGCGTTCAGGGATTAAAGTTAGTCGCTGTAGTGAAATAGTCAAACGTGAAAATTCCTATGCAAAAAAATACTCCTTTAGGTGTAGCTGCTGGTTATTTAAACAAAGCGGCATTGAGGATGTATCTTTAAAATAAGCCACTTAGCAAAAAGTAGATAGAAAACGAATATTACCTCTCGTTATTACCTACCTTTTTTCATGTGGTTTCTGGCATGAAAATGGCATTTATTGACATAAATTTACATTTGGCTTTGGTAAATCATCATGATTTCTTATGGTTTTAAGAGAAGTCTCAAACAGGGATGCAGAATGTATCTTGCCGTTTGGCTCGCCGCTCACGCGGCAACTACTTTTAAATTTCATAACCGATACGTCACCCTGAACAGGAACGACTTTTGCCAGTTCACTGAGCTGTCGAACCGGGGAGTGCGCGTACAGCGTTTTTTGGTGAGGAAGCAAGATGAGCCTGCAAAAATGTACCGTCCTGTACGACGGTAGGGCGCTGGTTGGCCCCGAAAATGTCCCGCTGATCGATTTTCTTGAAACCTGTAATATCACGCTACCCCATGTTTGCTACCACCCGGCGCTCGATCCGTTACAGACCTGTGATGTGTGCTGGGTCGAACAGGCGGGGAAGCTGGTGCGCGGCTGTACGCTGCGAAGCCATGACGGGCTGGTGATTAACTCGCTGGACAGCCAGGCGCGGGCGGCGCGCGAAGAGGGCATGGATCGTCTGCTGGCTAAACATGAACTTTATTGTACCGTGTGCGAACACAATACTGGCGACTGTACATTGCATAACACCATGGTGGATATGCACATTCCTATTCAGCGCTACCCGTATACGCGTAAGCCTTACGTTAAAGATCACTCCAACCCGTTTTACATCTACGATCCGGATCAATGCATATTATGCGGGCGCTGCGTGGACGCCTGTCAGAATGTGGAAGTCAACGAAACGCTGAGCATTGATTACACCATGGAGCATCCACGCGTGCTGTGGGACGGGGGGAATCAAATTGCCGGTTCGAGCTGTGTTAGTTGCGGGCATTGTGTGACGGTCTGCCCGTGCAATGCGCTGCTGGAAAAAAGCATGCAGCCGGATGCCGGGCCCTTTACCTCGATGCGCCAGTCGCTCAAACGTCCGCTGATCGATGTGATCAAAGTGCTGGAGAATTCCACCGGCGCCGAAATTATCTCCGGTATTTCGGTGATGGATACCGCGTTACGCCAGCAGGAGATCAAACGCACCAAAACCGTCTGCACCTATTGCGGCGTCGGATGCAGCTTTGAAATGTGGACCCGCGACCGCCAGCTTCTGAAAGTGCAGCCGGTGGTTGATGCGCCGGTAAATGGCATCTCCACCTGTGTTAAGGGCAAATTCGCGTGGGATTTCATTAACAGCCCGCAGCGCCTGACCACGCCGCTGATCCGCGAAAATGACCGTTTTCGCCCGGCAAGCTGGGAGGAAGCCTTAACCCTTGTCGCCAGCCGCTTATTACAGACCCGTGATCAGTACAGCCCGGACAGTATTGGTTTTATCGGCTCCAGTAAAGGCAGCAACGAAGAAGCGTATCTGACGCAAAAAATTGCCCGCGCCATTATTGGCACCAACAGCGTGGATAACTCATCGCGCTACTGCCAGAACCCGGCCACGGAAGGGCTGTTTCGCACGGTGGGCTATGGTGGCGATGCCGGGACAATTGACGATCTGCAACAGGCCGAACTGGTGATTATCGTCGGCAGCAACACGGCGGAGAACCATCCGGTGATCGCCTCACGCCTGAAAGCGGCAAAAAAACACCGCGGGCAAAAATGGCTGGTGGTCGACCCAAGACGCCACGAAATGGCGGAACGCGCCGACCTGCATTTACGCATTCATCCCGGCAGCGATCTGGTATGGGCATCGGCAATGGCGCGTTATATGTTTGACCACGGTTATGAAGATGCGGCATTCCTCGCGGAACGTGTCAACCAGGTTGACGCCTATCGCCAGTCGCTAACCCCGTTTACGCTGGATTACGCCGCGCAAATCACCGGCATACAGGAAGAGACACTGCGCGAAGCGGCAGAGTTGATCGGCAAGGCGGGTAGCGTCTGCATTATGTGGGCGATGGGCATCACGCAGCACAGCCACGGCGCAGACACCAGCACCGCGTTATCCAACCTGTTACTGGTGACCGGCAACTATGGCCGACCCGGCACCGGCGGCTACCCGATGCGCGGACATAACAATGTGCAGGGCGCCAGCGACTTTGGCTGCCTGAAAAATTTCTACCCTGGCTATGAATCGGTCAGTGATCCACAGATCCGCGAAAAATGGGCCAAGGCCTGGGGCGTACCGGCTGAGCGCCTGTCGCTTAACGTCGGGCAGGACAACTTTATGATGGTTGAACTGGCGCGCAAGGAGGTGATCCGTGCCATGTACGTCATTGGCGAGGAAACCGCTTTTTCCGACGCGGACGCAGAAAATGTGCACCAGGGTTTTACCAACCTCGATTTTCTGGTGGTGCAGGATCTGTTTCTTAGCCGCACGGCGCAGTTTGCTGATGTGGTGTTGCCTGGCTGTCCGAGCGTGGAAAAAGAGGGGTCGTTTGTAAACACTGAGCGGCGAATTCAGCGCTTCTACCCGGTAATGGAGCCGCTCGGCGACAGCCGCCCGGACTGGTGGATCCTCACGCAACTGGCGGCCCGTATGGGCCATGACTGGGGCTATCAACACCCGCAGGAGATCATGGCGGAAGTAGCGGGCATTGCCGAAAGCTTTGCCGGTGTCAGCTATTCACGTCTTGAGGGCTGGAAATCGCAAATCTGGCCGGTCAACGCCGATGGCAGCAGCACACCGCTGCTTTATACCGAACGCTTTAAATCCCCCGACGGGCGCGCCACGCTTTATCCGCTGAGCTGGCAACCGCCCGCTGAAGAGGCAGATGCCGAATATGATTTGTTACTCAACAATGGCCGGATGCAGGAGCATTTCCAGTCCACCAACCAGAGCGGGCAGGGCGGGCGCACCACCAGTCTTTCACCGGACTGGTTTGTGGAAATCAGCCCGCAGCTGGCGAGCGCGCGCAGCTTGCAGGAAGGCGACTGGGTAAAACTTATCTCCCGGCGCGGAGAAGTTGAGGTGCCGGTGGTGGTGACCGATCGCGTTCAGGGGAAGGTGCTGTTTATCTCTATTCATCAGGGTAAAGATGGCATTAACCAACTCACTGGCGAACACCACGATCCGTCGGTCAATACACCTGCCTATAAAGAGCTGGCCGTGCGCCTTGAAACGCTGGATCGCCCACCGCTGCCCGACCCGCTACCGAAGCACAATTTCCGCCACGGTAAACGTACCCCGATTGACAAGGTGCCAGTGGAAGAGAAATGGCGACGCGAAGATTACCGCGAACCGCCAGCAACCGAACCCCACCCGGAGAAATTCTGATGGCAAAAGCGATTGATTATCAGCCGGAACCGGCAAAGATTGGCCCCGATGCCCATGAAGAACTGGCGCGGCTGCTGGAGTCGCTGCATCAGCATGGCGTGCTGCGCCTGGCAAATGATTTGGTAGGAGCCAATCAGGAGATCGCGCAGGTGCTGGTTAACGGCTTACAGCGCGAAGGCACGCTCAATGCGATACAGAATATCGCGGTGCTGCTGCTCGCGCTCTCCAGCATTCCACCGGAGAAAATGTACAAACTGGCCTTTGGCCTGCGCGATATGGCCGATGCGCTAAGCCAGCCTGCCGGGGCGGGTGAGCATACCGCTCCGGGTCTGCAAGGGGCGTGGAAGATGCTGCAGGACGAGGATCTGTGGCATGCCCTGCAACCCCTGCTTACCGGGATGAAAGCCTTCGCGCGGCGCATGGAGCAACCGGTTGATAAGCCGATCTCCGCGTGGACCGGTAAACCCAGCGACGCATAATGAACGAGGAAACCGCACTGTTGCTGGCGCGCGGCCAGTTTGCTTTTACCATCGGCTTTCACATTGTGCTGGCGGCTTTTTCCATTGGTCTGGCGCATTTTTTGATGTTCCTTGAGGCGATGTGGCTCTGGCGCAAGCAGCGGCTCTGGCTGTCGCTGTGGCGCTACTGGAGCAAAATTTTTGCCCTTAACGTGGCAGTGGGCGTGGTCACCGGCGTGGTGATGGAGTTCGCTTTCGGGACGAACTGGAGCGGACTTGCCAGCCGCGCGGGGGCAGTGCTCGGCCCGATGATGTATATGGAAGTGCTGGTCGCGTTCTTTCTTGAAGCGGGGTTTATGGGCGTGGTGCTTTTCGGCATGGGCAAAGTCCGGCCGTGGGTGCATTTTATGGCGACCTGTATTGTGGCGCTTGGTTCGCTGTTCAGCGCGTTTTGGATCCTTGCGGCCAACTCATGGATGCAAACGCCGGATGGCTTCGCCGTGGCGGCCGATGGTCGCTTTGTGCCGGTCGACTGGTGGGCGGCGATTATCAACCCGTCATTTCCCTGGCGCATGGCACATATGGTGGTGGCGGCAATGTTGGGCACGGCGTGCCTGGTGGCGGCCTGCGGGGCGTGGCATCTGCTGCGCGAGGCGCGACATCCGGCGGCGCGCCAGATGTTCTCACTGGGCCTGTGGATGCTGGTGGTGATGGCACCGGTACAGATCGTGCTTGGCGATCTGCATGGCGAAAACACGCGCGACCATCAGCCGATAAAACTGGCGGCGATGGAAGGCGCGTGGGATCCACCGCCGCCGGGCGAAGGCGAGCCGCTGCGATTATTTGCGCTGCCGGACATGCAACAGCGCCGCAATTTATACGAAGTCGCCATTCCCGATATCGGTTCGCTCTACTTGCGGCACAATCTTGAAGGGCGCATTCACACGCTCAACCAGTACCCGGCGGAAGCGTTGCCGTGGGTGCCGGTGGTGTTCTGGTCGTTTCGCGTGATGGTCGGGCTTGGCATCGTCATGGCGGCTGCGGGCATGGCCGGGCTGGTGGTGCGCCTGCGGGGGCGTTTGTGGCGGGCACGCTGGTTACAACGCGTGATGGTGCTACTGGCACCCGCCGGATTTATCGCCATGCTCGCAGGCTGGCTGGTGACGGAAGCGGGGCGTCAGCCCTGGACCGTTTACGGCTTGCTGCGCACCTCGCACAGTGTGGCGCCGGTTTCACCTGAACTGGTGCTGGGCTCGTTGCTGGTGACCGTGGTGGTTTATATCGCGCTTTTTGCGCTGGGGCTGTGGTTTTTGCTGAAACTGATGTCGCGCTTACCGGCGAGGCATGAAAAGAGTGCCATGCCTGAGGTCGCCGAACGCACCGGGAAGGGGACGTGATATGCCGGATATTTTAGGTTTGCCCTGGCTTGATGCGCTTTGTGCCGCGGCGCTGGCGCTCAGTTTGCTGATCTATGTTCTGCTTGATGGCACGGATTTGGGCACCGGCATCCTGTGCGCCTTTCAGCGCAGCCCGGAGTCGCGTCATATTATCAACCTCTCTTTACTGCCGGTCTGGGATGGCAACGAAACCTGGCTGGTGCTCACGGCGGGTGGCTTGCTGGGGCTTTTCCCGCTGGCGTACGGCATCATCCTCAGCGCGCTCTATATCCCGGTGTTTGTGATGTTGTTGGCGCTGGTGATGCGCGGCATGGCAATTGAGTACCGCCACTATGCGCCACGGCTGTTTGACCTGATGCTGGTGGCTGGTTCGCTACTGGCGGCGCTGGCGCAAGGGATTATTGTGGGCGCGCTGTTGCAGGGAATTGCTACCGATGGGCGCCAGTTTACCGGCAGCGGTTTTGAGTGGCTGCGTCCTTTTCCATTCTATTGCGGCCTTGCGCTGGTCTGCGGATATAGCCTGATGGGGGCAGGGTGGATAATCTGGCGCTGTACCGGCGAGCTGGAAACGTGGGGGCGGCGGGTGATGCCGTGGCTCGCCATCGGCACCGGGTTGCTGCTGGCGGGGTTGCTGGTGTGGAGCGCGCAGTTGCACGAAACCTGGCGACAGCATCTGTTTAACCCGTGGCTGTGGTTACCACTCTCGTTGGTGGCTGCACTGGCAGTTGCGTTGTTATGGCTGGGGCTGATATTGCGGCGGATATTTCTACCGCTGGCGGCGGTGCAGGTGATAGTCAGTTGTGCTTTTTGTGCGCTGGTGTTTACGCTTTTTCCCTGGATAGTGCCACCTGTTCTCAGCATTACGCAAACCGCCGCGCCACCGGCCACGCAGCGATTTCTGTTGGTGATGTTTGCGCTACTGGTGCCCGTAACGTTGCTTTATAACAGCTGGGTTTTTCGCATCTTCAGTGGAAAAATTGCAGGTTAGTTCGGCAAAACAGGCTATAAAGTAAAGGCGAGATTTACAGTAAGCAACAGCATGCGCGGAGACTTATCCATGGCTATAGCAAAAGCTTATAATTTAAAGCAGGCATATCAAATGATTAGCTCAGGTAAGCACCAGGAAGTTGAGCTGGCTTTTGATGTCGATGCGGATACGTTTTTTATGCTCTCGGCAAACTACGGCAACAGCGGGGCGAAGATTGCCCGTCACGATAACCATTTTGTGCTCAGGCTGGAGAAAGAAGCCGCTTCAGGTTGAACACACTCGGGTAGCATGCTTCACCAGTGGCACAGGAGTGCAGGCGACGGGCGTATTATTCGCCACCGACGCCGTGTCATCTCTGCGTTATATTTATCCCTTTTAATAGCCGCGAGCCCTGCCACTGACTCTGTTTTCTCCGGCTTGCGGCTTCATTTGTTGTTACCCTGATTTCGCGGCGGCGCACTTTGCCGCCACGCTAAAACTCGTTATCTACCCATTATTCCCGGCATTACGCCGGGTTTTTTTTCTCTGCGCGCAGCCCGTTGGCCAGCAAGCAAAACGCGTTAATAACTTTGGGTAACGTCTGTTGCGGGTTATCACTGGCGGCGACCCATAACGCGGCATTCAACGCCGCGCCGTTGAGCAAACGCGCGGCGGATTCCACATCCACCTCTTTCATCTCGCCGTTTGCCACCATGTCAGCAACGGCGATACGGGTGGCCTGCAGGCAGGCATTCTGGCTTGGCCAGCGCGAAGGATCGCCAAGAAACGCCGGGCCATCAAGCAACACAATGCGCTGAATTTCCGCATCGAGCGCCATTTCGATATAGGCGACACCTTCAGCCAGCAGCGCATCCCAGGCATTATCGGTGGCTTGCGCGCACATCTTCGCGCGCTGCGCCATTTCGCCATCAACCTGCGCCACCACGGCGGCAAGTAAGCCCTGTTTATCGCCAAAGTTGTGATACAGCGCCCCGCGCGTTAAGCCCACGCTGGCGGTCAGTTCATCCATTGATGCCGCCGCAAAGCCTTTTTCGGCAAACGCCTTGCGTGCTGCGGCGATAAGTTTGGCGCGATTCTCTTCCATGGTTTGCGCGCGACGTTTTACGGCCATGTTGACTCTCTTTGAAATACATCGCGTATGTGAATTGACATACGCAGTGTATGTGGATTAACTTCATATACGAAGTGTATCTCAAATCAACCAACAAAAGGTAACTCTATGATCCCACGCGAACCCGTTTTTCCCGCTCATCGCCATGCGTTGTATGAACAACATGGTTACTCCGCCGCGATACGCTCCGGCGATCTGCTGTTTGTTTCCGGTCAGGTTGGCAGCCGCGCCGATGGCAGCCCGGAGCCCGATTTCGCGGCACAGGTGCGTCTTGCGTTCGACAATCTCCAGGCCACGCTGGCGGCGGCGGGGTGTACTTTTGATGATCTGATTGATGTCACCACCTTTCATACGGACCCGGAAAACCAGTTCGCCACCATTATGCAAGTCAAACAGGCGCTTTTCCCGCAGCCGCCGTATCCCAACTGGACAGCCGTGGGCGTGAACTGGCTGGCGGGTTTTGATTTCGAAATTAAGGTGATTGCGCGCATTCCTGAACGCGCGGCATAAAAAAGCCTGCGACAGATCGCAGGCTTGAGGATAAAGAGCGGGATTAGAGCAGATCGAAGCGATCGAGATTCATCACTTTTGTCCAGGCGGCAACAAAGTCGGTGACGAATTTCTGTTTACCGTCGGCGCTGGCGTAAACTTCCGCCAGCGCGCGCAGTACCGAGTTGGAGCCAAACACCAGGTCGGCGCGCGTGGCGGTGTATTTCACCTCACCGCTCTTGCGATCGCGGCCTTCAAACAGCTCTGATTTCTCGTCGGTGGCTTTCCATGCGGTGCGCATATCGAGCAGGTTAACGAAGAAATCGGTGCTCAGTACGCCCGGCTGGTCGGTAAAGACGCCGTGCTTACTGCCGTCATAGTTCGCACCCAGTACGCGCAGGCCGCCAACCAGCACGGTCATTTCCGGCGCGGTGAGCGTCAGTTGCTGCGCTTTATCAATCAGCAACGTTTCGGTGCTGATTCCATCCCACACGCGGCGATAGTTGCGGAAGCCATCGGCCAGCGGCTCCATCAGTGCGAAAGAGTCCACATCGGTTTGATCCTGACGCGCATCGACACGCCCCGGCGTAAACGGCACATTAACCTGCACACCGGCCGCTGCCGCTGCTTTTTCAACGCCAACCACGCCCGCCAGCACAATCACATCCGCCAGCGAGGCTTTCGCCAGCGTTTTCTGAATACTTTGCAACGCGGGCAGGGCTTTCGTGGCGATAGCGTTCACTTCCCAGCCATTTTGCGGTGCCAGCGCCAGACGCGCGCCGTTCGCGCCGCCGCGTTTATCGCCGCCACGGAAGGTGGAGGCAGACGCCCAGGCGACTGAAATCAGTTCGCTCACCGACAAGCCGGATTCGGCAATCGCCGCTTTCAGATTAGCGATATCAGCACCGTTCGGCTGATGAACCGCCGCAGGCAGCGGATCCTGCCAAATCAGATCTTCTTTTGGCACTTCCGGGCCGATGTAGCGTGATTTTGGCCCCATATCGCGGTGGGTCAGTTTGAACCAGGCGCGGGCAAAGGCTTCATTAAACGCCTGTGGATCGTTGAGGAAACGGCGCGAAATCTTTTCAAATTCCGGGTCGAAACGCAGCGTCAAATCGGTTACCAGCATGGTGGGCTTGCGTTTTTTCGCCGGGTCGAACGGATCAGGGATATTTTCCGGGGCATCTTTCGCTTCAAACTGGATAGCACCCGCCGGGCTGCGGGTTTGCACCCACTCATATTTGAACAGGTTTTCGAAAAAGTAGTTGCTCCACTGGGTGGGTGTTTGCGTCCATGCCACTTCCAGACCGGAAGTGATGGCATCTGGGCCTGCACCGCTACCGTAGCTGCTCATCCAGCCCAGACCCTGCGCTTCCAGCGGCGCGGCTTCCGGCTCTGGCCCGACATGGTTATCCGGCGTGGCGGCACCGTGGGTTTTGCCCAGCGTATGACCACCGGCGATCAGCGCGACGGTCTCTTCATCGTTCATGCCCATATTGCCGAAGGTGGCGCGAATGGCAGAGGCTGCAGAAACGGGCTCGCCGCTGGCGTTCGGGCCTTCCGGGTTAACGTAAATCAGCCCCATCTCGGTTGCGCCAATCGCGGCCTGCGCCAGGCTTTCCGGGTGGCGGTGGCTTAGCCACTCTTTTTCATTACCCCAGTCGACATCCATATCCGGTTCCCAGACATCTTCACGCCCGGCACCAAAACCAAAAGTGCGGAAACCGGCATTTTCCAGCGCCACGTTGCCCGCCAGAATAATCAGATCGCCCCAGGAGATTTTTTGACCATATTTTTGTTTTACCGGCCACAGCAGACGACGCGCTTTATCAAGGCTGACGTTATCCGGCCACGAGTTGAGCGGTGCAAAGCGCTGCTGACCACGACCTGAACCCCCGCGACCATCGACGGTGCGATAGGTGCCGGCGCTGTGCCAGGCCATGCGAATAAACAGGCCGATATAACTGCCCCAGTCTGCTGGCCACCACTCCTGGGAATCGGTCAGCACATTGCGGATATCAGCTTTGAGCGCGGAATAATCGAGCTTTTTGAACTCTTCGCGGTAGTTAAAATTTTCACCCAGCGGGTTAGAACGGTTGGAGTGTTGGTTTAGCAAATCTACGCGTAACTGGTTCGGCCACCAGTCGCGGTTACTGGTTACCGGGCCTGCACTTTTTTCGCTGCTTTTGTTATGAAAGGGGCATTTCTCGACGGATGACGAGAGGGATTGATCGTCTGACGTGCTCATATCGGGCTCCATTTGCTTGTGTTCTGTCGTTACGATATACACTGCTTCCTGATAAAGGTATTTGAATGAATCTACAGATTTGATAGTTAATACCTTTCTATAAAATGGTAAAAACTTGACGCAAATCGCTTAACTGCGCTACCCACTCCTAAACATTAGCAATTCCACCACTACCGTTACGGTTTTTTTCCGGGCGTAGCGCATTTTTTGTGACCACGTCACCACGGTACAGCAGGCGCTACCTGCAAGCGTATGGAACACAGGTGTGTATTCTCTCTTTGAAATTAAACGCCAACGTTTTGACGAAATATATCCATCCCGGCGTCCGGAATAATTTTCTGATGATTTATCTGCGCAATGTTAATTTAATCGACCGAAACGGAATGGCTAATAAGCACGCTATGTAGCGACTGCATTTCGCTGCGTTTGCTCAATAAGAAAGAGATTACGGCAATGCATTTTTTGCCAGCGTGGGGGAAGGGTTGTGGATAATCTTATGTAGAGAACGACATTTTTTCTTTTTTACCGTTTCGCTAATAATGACGTAACGGCACATTATCACAATATAACTGGCCGAATACGCAGCATACGCTACCCTGATTATTCCACCTGACTTTAAGGAAAAAGATCAATGCGTCTGGCTTTACATCTTATTATTCCCCTGATGCTTGTTGGCTGTGGCGCCAATAATAGCGAACCGCAAACGGCTATACCTGGCGAGAAAACTTCCGGAAAAATGAAAACCCTCGAAACAGGCGCAGCGCTAATACAATCTCGCCCGCCGATTGAGGCAATAAGTGCTTACCTTGATGGCTTTCATTTTTATAACGGCGATCGACAAGGGCAAATGGAAGCCCATCATTATGTCACCGTGTTAAATAACGATGTCATGCAGGCGGTGATTTATGACGGTAATACCGCAAATGCACGGCTGATGGGCGTGGAATACATCATCAGTGAGCGACTTTTCAAAACGCTGCCGCCCGAGGAGAAAAAACTCTGGCATAGCCACCGTTATGAAGTGAAATCCGGCTCGCTTATTGCGCCGGGTTTACCGGCCGTCGCCGAAAAAGCCTTGATGAGCAATATCGTGAATACCTACGGCAAGACCTGGCATACCTGGCACACTGAACGTGATCAGACGCTGCCGCTGGGCGTGCCCGCGCTAATGATGGGATTTACACAAGATTGGCAACTCGATCCGGCGCTGCTTGCTGACCGCGATCGCCGTTTTGGCGTGAGCACCCCGGCTATCAGGCAGCAGCGCGCAGACCTGCCAGCGCACCCGGTGGCACAGGGCGCGGATGCGTGGGAACAGGGGCAGGTAATTCAAATCAAGCCCGTTACGCTCTCTGAAGGTACACATGCGCATAAATAACGCTCGCGGAGGGCAAACGTGATTATTCATCATCTTAATTGCGGCTGTATGTGCCCACTCGGCGGCGCGCTGTATGACGGTTTCAGCAAAGGTGTGCATGCGCATCTGGCGTGTCACTGCCTGCTGCTTGAAACACAACGCCACGGTCTGGTGCTGGTGGATACCGGCTTCGGCACCACCGATATGCGCCAGCCCCGGCGCAATATCCCGGCCTTTTTTCGCCTGTTGAACAATATCCAGCAGCGGGAAAACTTAACGGCGCTGGCCCAGGTTGAGGCGTTAGGGTTTAAGGCTGCAGATGTGCGGCATATTGTATTGACCCATCTGGATTTTGACCACGCCGGCGGCCTGACCGATTTCCCGCAGGCGCAGATCCATCTCTTACAGCGCGAAATCGACACTGCGCAGCAGCGGCACAGCTGGCTGACACGCGAACGCTATCGTCCCGGCCAGTGGCAGGGCGTATCGGGCTGGCAGGGGTATGCCGCCGAAGGCGAGAAGTGGTACGGCTTTGATGCCGTGACGGCCCTGCGTGGGTTGCCGCCGGAGATTTTGCTTATCCCGCTCGCTGGTCACACGCTGGGTCATGCCGGTATTGCCATTCAGCATCCCGCTGGCTGGCTACTGCACGGCGGTGACGCCTGGTTTTACCGGGGGGAAATCGGGGGGACGGAGCGCCACTGCACGCCGGGGCTGCGTTTTTATCAATGGATGATGGCGATGGATAACGCAGCCAGAAGGGTTAACCAGCAACGTCTGCGCGAGCTGGCGTTAACGCATGGCGAGGAGATCCGGCTGTTTTGTAGCCACGATGCGCAGGAGTTGCGTGCGTTACAACGCCGATAAAAAAAAGCATCTGCAAGGCAGATGCTTTCGGGATGCTTATTTCGGCTGGGGTTCACCGCTACCGAGGTCGGCGCCGGTGATGGGATCCACAGTCGGATCGGATTTGGTGCGTTCGGCCATCGCTTTTACCAGCGCCAGTTGTTCCGGGCTGAGCGTCGTGGTGGCGGAGCCGTCACCGCCGTCGACCGCCGGTTGTGGATCGGCGACATAGTCAAAGTTCTCATCGCTGTTCCAGCTACCGCGCGGATCGTCACCTTCCGACATGTTGTAGTAGACGTTGGTGTACTGTTCGATTGGCGGTAATTTTCCTGGCGGGAAATTATTGCGAATCGAGTAGAGCGCCTTCTCAAAAGAGAGCATATGCGCGGCTTCACGGGTCATCAGGAAACCTAACGCGTCTTTTACCCCCGGATCGTCGGTGACATTGATTAGGCGCTCGTAAATAATTTTCGCGCGCGCTTCGGCGGCGATATTCGAACGCAAGTCGGCGGTCACTTCGCCAATCGTATCAATATAAGCGGCGGTCCACGGGACACCGGCGGAGTTAGTCAGCGCGGGGCCGCCGCCGTACAGCAGCGACGTTATATGGCTGTCGTTACCGTTTTCGGTTAACGAGCGATACAGCTCCGCCTCACTTTCGGTGCCTTCTGCCAGCTCGCCTTTTGCCCCTTTATTGAGCATGCCGACCAGCGAACCGATAATTTCCAGATGGCTGAGCTCTTCTGTCGCGATGTCCATCAACATCTCTTTGCGACCGGCGTCTTCATCACCCAGCCCCTGGGTGAAATAGCGGCATGCCGCAGCCAGTTCCCCTTGCGGGCCGCCAAACTGTTCAAGCAGCAGGTTGGCCAGCCCTGGATTCGGTTCACTGACGCGCACGGTGTATTGCAGTTGCTTTACATGACGAAACATTGCTTGCCTCCTGAAAAATAAAATTTATTATTTTTTAGCTTCCACGCCTTCCGCTGCGCTGCGCAGCAAAAATTGTTCTGTCACATCCGGAATATGATTGAGTGCCCATTCGGCCATTGCTTTTTCTTCCGCCAGGATCTGTTTGAAAATATCGATGCTGGCGCTGTCACCGGCTTTTTCAGCCGCGGCGATAAGCGAGGTATAACAGGCAATTTCAAATTGTTCGAAGACGTAGCTACTGATTGCGCCTTTAACGATTTCATCCGGTGCAAACATGCCACCAAATGATTGACCCATCGCCGCCATTTTGCTGGTGGCATCTTTCATTAACGAACGGTTAATATCGTTACGATCCATCACCGTTTCCAGCAATTTTATTTGCCCTTGCGTTTCCGTTAAATGTTGCTCAATTCGTGCGCGTAAATCGGGGTAATTATCGATGCGGCTGCTCATGGCATTAAGCATTGACTCAGCTTGTTTTTCCATGGCATGTGCATCGCGTAACCAGTCGTGATAATTTTCTTGAGGTGTCATATCTGATCCTTTCATGGTTGAGTGGATAAGCAAAATAGGGCACTGCCGCTGTTATCAGCAGTTATACGATTAATAAAAAATATCAGGGGAAGTTATGCGGCGTTTATTAACGCGAGATGAATTAAATAGACAAATATTAATCCTGATATCCTTCCTGCTTTATATTTACATGCCAGCGTGTGTCGCTTGATATTAAATTTAGACACTGACCTCATTTAGTCAAACCGAGGCGTAAACAGGTTGGGTTGAATATATTTTTTGCTCGCCGTTTCGCTTGTTATTATTTTTTAAAAAATAAATTTTCATTAATATTAATAACTTAACGGCATGCACTTTCGTTTTCATTAATCACCTGTGTCACTATCACTCATTTTTGGCAGGTATAGCTGGCTTTTTCGTGGCCTTTTTTGACATTTCTTTACGTTTGGCAAGCGGCTACACGCGTGATATTCAGCAAGTTTAAGAACTATCTCAGCCCTCGCGCCCGCCGAAAGGGTTGCCGCCGAATGCACTGTTGAACCGCTCCATTCGCGGCGTTAAAAAAGAGAGTGATGCCTTACCTGACAGGTGCATGCGGCATATGCCCGTTTTTACTTTTCCATATGAGGATTATTGCTAATCAGAATGATGTTCAGGGCGCTGATGGCTCGTTACCCTGTTAGCCCACGAGGAGAACATCATGAAACAACTGGAAAATGCCCATGCCGCGACTTTCCGCGCAGTACGTTTTGTCCTGACGGACATGGACGAAACCCTGACATACCAGGGAAAACTGGCTGCTGCCACCTACCAGGCACTGGAACAGTTACAACACGCGGGGATCAGCGTTATTCCTGTGACCGCCGCACCGGCTGGCTGGTGCGATCAAATGGCGCGAATGTGGCCGGTGGCAGGGGTGATTGGCGAAAACGGCGGGCTTTTTTATCGCCGCGCACGGGAGGGGATTGCGCGTCACTACTGGCACGACGCGCAGGCGAAACTGACACCACAATTAGCGCATATTATTGACGACGTAAAACGCCAGGTTCCCACGGCCACGCTGGCTGATGACCAGCCCTTTCGACTGACCAGTATTGCTTTTTCCCGCACGGCGGATGACGAACAAAACGCCGCCATCATCAACTGCATGCGCAGTCATGGAGCCAGTGTCACGGTCAATAATCTCTGGCTTCTCGGCTGGCTGGGCGGTTACGACAAGCTGGTGATGGCGCGAAAAGTGCTGCGCGAACACTACAACCTCGACATCGATAGCGACCCTGACTCGGTGCTTTATACCGGTGATTCACTCAATGATGCACCGATGTTTGCCTTTTTCCGCCATTCGGTAGGCGTCAGTACCGTGATGGAGTGCCTTGATGCGCTGCCCCAGGCGCCTGCCTGGATCACGCGTGGGCCGGGTGGGGCCGGGTTTGTCGAAGCAGCGAATGCAGTGCTCGCTTCACAAGCTATAAAATCAACGTGTTAAGTTGATCTTCACCACCCGGAACACCATCACGCACTGACAAAACGTGCGCTTATCTTGACAATTCATTGACAGTTCACTGCCTGGTCAGTAATTTCATTTGTAATTACTGACCAGGCAAATATCATGACTAACGCTGCGGATATTCCCAACCCAAAACTGCACCTCGGTTTGTTGATTCATCTGGCAAACCAGTTCAAAGACCAGCTTATTAGCCAGTACTTTTCTGCTGCGGATATCACCGCTGCACAGTTCAAGGTATTGATAAGTATCTATAAAGGCTTCAATAGCCCGGTTGAAGTGAGCAAAAATCTGCTGATGGACGCCGGGGCGATGAGCCGCATGCTTGAGCGCATGGTCAAGCGCGATCTGATTGTGCGCACCACCAACCCGGAAGATAAACGCCAGGTCATTCTCGAATTGACCGACAAAGGGCGCGTGATTTGTGACCGATTTCAGAATGAGGCGCTGGCCTCGATTCTCAGTACGATGACCAGGCGTCTGACCGCCGACGAGTCGCGGCTGCTGGTTGAACTGCTGATAAAAATGTTGCCGGACGAGGCAACCCGCCCACATCGCTAAGCTGTCCTGAAAAGGTATCAAGATGCAAACTTCATCTGCACAACCCGAACGCGCGCCGAGCAAACGTAAGCGCAACTTCGCTATCCTGTTCGTTGTTTTGCTGCTTATCGCCGCAGGCTGTCTGGCCTGGTATCTGTTATATGCCCGTTACTACGAAAGCACTGACGATGCGTACGTCAACGCCAACCTGGTGACCTTAACGCCGCAAATCGGCGGGACGGTGACGCAGGTTTCCGTTGATGAAGGCGATTATGTCGAAAAAGGGCAGCCGCTGGTGTTGCTGGATCCGAGTGACACCGAAATTGCCCTGCAACAGGCAGAAGCGAACCTGGCCAGCACTGTGCGCCAGGTGCGCGGCTTGTACAGCACGGTCGATAACTACCGTGCGCAGGTTGCGGCGAAACAAACCGCGTTGCAAACCGCGCAGAACGACTATGCGCGTCGGCAAAAAATCGCTACCAGCGGCGCGATTTCCGTTGAGGATTTAGCGCACTACCGCGATGCGGTCGCCACGGCGAAAAGCGATCTGGCGGCGGCGCAACAGGCGTTAAGCACTAACCTGGCAATGACCGATGACACGGTTATCGACAGCCATCCGGAAATCAAAAGCGCGATTGCCACGTTGCGCCAGCGTTACCTCGATAACGCGCGCAGCACCATTGTTGCGCCGGTAAGCGGCTTTGTCGCGAAACGCGCGGTACAACTGGGGATGCGCGTCGATTCCGGCACCACGCTGATGTCGATTGTGCCGCTGGATCAGGTGTGGGTGGACGCCAACTTTAAAGAGAGCCAGATGAATACCATGCGTCTGGGGCAGAAAGTGACGCTGACCGCCGATCTCTACGGTGACGATGTGGAGTACCACGGCACCATTGAGAGTCTGGGCATTGGCACCGGCAGTGCGTTTTCGCTGCTGCCGGCGCAAAACGCCAGCGGGAACTGGATCAAAATCATCCAGCGTTTGCCGGTGCGCATCACCCTTGACCCGCATGACATGCAGAAACATCCGCTGCGCGTGGGGCTGTCGATGTTTGCCCGCGTGGATATTCGTAACGCCGATGGCGATCTGCTGCCGCCCAAAACGGTTGCTGCGCCGCGCTTCACTACCGACGTTTACCAGAACGCACTGGAGAACGCCGATCAACTGGTGGCGAAAATTCTTCATGACAACAGCCAGGCGGTAGCGTCCGGCGCCCGCTAAGAGAGACGTTATGCAAGATAAGTCGGCGTTTACGCCACCGAGCCTGTTGCTGGCGACGATTGCGCTGTCGCTGGCAACCTTTATGCAGGTGCTGGATACCACCATCGCGAACGTTGCGCTGCCGACCATCGCCGGTAACCTTGGCGTCAGTTCGGATCAGGGCACCTGGGTGATTACCTCGTTCGCGGTGTGTAATGCTATTGCGCTGCCGCTGACCGGCTGGTTTACCCGTCGCTTTGGTCAGCTCAAGCTGTTTGTTGGTTCGGTGGCGCTGTTCACTCTGACCTCGTTTCTGTGCGGGTTCGCCCACAGCATGACCGAGCTGATTATCTTCCGCGCGCTGCAGGGCTTTTTTGCCGGGCCGATGTTCCCGATGTGCCAGACGCTATTGCTGGTGATTTTCCCGACCAGCAAACGCAGTATGGCGCTGGCGTTGCTGTCGATGGTGACCGTGGTCGCACCGATTGTCGGGCCGATTACCGGCGGCTGGATCACCGACAATTACTCGTGGCCGTGGATCTTCTATATCAACGTACCAATAGGGATTTTCGCCGCCATCGTGGTCTGGACACAGCTGCGCGAGCGCGAAGAAACCACCTCTCATTCGCCGATCGATTACATCGGCATTGCGTTGCTGGTGCTCGGCGTGGGCCTGTTGCAGGTGGTGCTGGATAAAGGCAACGACATGGACTGGTTCAACGCCACGGAAATCATCGTTATGTCGGTACTTTCCGCCATTGCGCTGGCGTCGTTTGTCATCTGGGAACTGGGGGAGCAGCACCCGATTGTGAACCTGCGGCTGTTTAAAGATCGCAACTTCGCCATCGGCACCGCAACGCTGACGCTCGGTTACGCGGCCTTTTTCGCCATTAACATTATCCTGCCGCAGTGGCTGCAAACCCAGATGGGTTATACCGCCATCTGGGCCGGGCTTGCCGCCGCGCCGATGGGCTTTTTACCGCTGCTGTTAACACCGTTTATCGGTCGCTACGCCCATAAAGTGGATCTGCGCCTGCTGGCGTCGTTGTCGTTTCTGACCATGGGCGCATCCTGCCTTATCCGCGCGCAGTTTAATACCAGTGTCGATTTTCGCACCGTGGCGGAAGTGCAGATGTTTATGGGTATCGGCGTGGCGTTTTTCTTTATGCCGATCACTACCATTGTGCTGTCGAATCTGCACGGTGCCGAAGTGGCGGAAGGCTCCGGGCTGGCAACCTTTTTCCGCGTGCTGGGCGGCTCGTTTGCCTCGTCGCTCACCACCTGGATCTGGTCGCGCCGCGAGGTTTACCATCATGCTAACCTGACGGAAAGCGTCTCCGTGTATAACCCGGCGGCCACTGATTATCTGCATAAAATGGGCGGCGTGACGCAGCAACACCTGGCGGCGGTGGATAAAACCATTGAACAGCAGGCCTATATGCTGTCGACCATCGACTATTTCTGGCTGTTGGGCTGGGGATTTCTGGCGCTGGTGGTGGTGATTTGGTTTGCCCGCCCGCCGTTTGTGCGTTCCGGTGCGCCGGGCGCGCCGTCGGCAGGACACTAATAACAGAGATGGAATAACCTATGGCTCCGGTGTTACCAGGCAGTGATGGTCGTTTATTGCAGCATCGTTCTTTTGTTGCCTTCTGGCTGGCGCGAACCAGCTCCAGCTTCGGTTTTCAGATGTTATCTATCATCGTCGGCTGGCAAATTTACTCCCAGACACAGAGCGCGTTCTGGCTGGGGATGATTGGTCTGGTGCAGTTTATTCCCTCGTTAACGCTGGCGCTGCCTGCCGGGCATATCGCCGACCAGTTTGACCGCCGTCGCGTGGTGCTGCTGGCGCAGATTCTCGAGTGGCTGGCCATCGCCGCGCTGGCGTGGTTAACGTGGCAGGGCGATGCCAGCGTGTGGGTGATTCTGGCGCTTATCTTCGTTATCTCTTGCGCCAAAACCATTGAGTCGCCATCGATGATTTCGATGTTGCCAGCGCTGGTGCCGCTCTCCATTTTACCGCGAGCAACGGCCGCGAATGCGGTTTCCGGCCAGGCGGCGCAGATTGTCGGCCCGGCGCTGGGCGGTTTTCTCTACGCGGCGGGGGCCGATGTGGTGTACAGCGTTACCGCCGGACTCTATCTGGTGTCGCTGTTGCTGGTGATGACGCTGCGGTATGAACAGGCGCAGCCGCCGCGCACGCCGGCGACGCTATCTTCGCTGTTTGCCGGCGTTGGGTTTATCCGCAACCGCCCGGATGTGCTGGGGGTGATTTCGCTCGATCTGTTTGCCGTACTGCTCGGCGGCGCGACCGCGCTGCTGCCCATTTTCGCCCATGATGTGCTGCATACCGGGCCGCTTGGTCTGGGCTTGCTGCGTAGTGCGCCAGCCGTTGGTGCGCTGCTGGTGGGCTTCTGGTTAAGCCACCGCGCATTGAGGCGCAATGTCGGCATGATCATGTTTATGTGTGTGGCAGGGTTTGGCGTGGCGACGCTGGTGTTCGCCTTCTCAAGCTGGATGTGGCTGTCGTTGCTGGCGCTGTTCGCGCTCGGCGGTTTCGACATGGTGAGCATGGTGATCCGCGGTTCGCTGGTGCAACTCGATACCCCAGACGAGATGCGCGGGCGGGTGAACGCGGTTAACTCCATTTTTATCAACACCTCTAACCAGCTCGGCGAATTTGAATCCGGTATGCTGGCGGCGTGGCTTGGCGCGGTGCCTGCGGCGGCGATTGGCGGTGTCGGCACGTTGATTGTGGTAGCCCTCTGGATGAAGTGGTTCCCCGGTTTGCGCCACCGCCAGCGGCTGGAAAGTGATATGGGGTAGGTTAATCAGCCCGGTTTACGCCGGGCTCTGTTCAGGGAAAATATTGCCTGGCAGAATGGTTAACCCTGAGCAGCCGCGGGTTCGTTCTCTTCGGCCGTGGCGGAGGGAAGATTCAGAAACGCCATTATCTTTTCTATATCCTCTTTAGAGAATGATTGCGTTTGCCGTATTATTGCTTCAATAAAATCTTCGGATGCATTAGTCATATATATTTTTTTCGCCAACGCACGTCCCGGATTACGTTCATCAAAATCAAACAGTTTGTGAAGGGTGCTTTGAACTTTCTCCGGATCGTTTAAAGCTTCCAGGTTAGTGCTTATATTCCCGGAAATAACAGCCAGCCGCGCGGCAAGCGAAATAATTTCCTGGCGAACAGAGGAGGAGAGTTGTCGGGTATTGCTGAGAGATTTTTGGGCGTTATCAAGTTGAAATTGGGCTTTTGCAAGATCAGCTTCAAGCGCCAGCGTTTTTTTGAGCGTCTTTGTTCTGCCTGCATTGATACGATCCATAAACCATTGCCATGCGGCATTTGCGACGCGATCTGACCAGTTAACACCAATGCGTACAAAAGAGGAGAGTAAATTAACAACAAAATCCAGTACCGGCATGGCTATAGACATGCCAAAACCCACCACCAGCGGCCAGTAAAAATAGTTATGCGAGAAATGGTAAGCGCTGGTGATATTTTTAAGGAGGGTTTCTATTTTCTCATCCGACATGGCGATAAGTAATATGTGCTTCCAGTTAAACGCGACCAGTGAGCACAATAAATAGATATACACTGGCCCTTTTAATCGGCTGGAAATAATATTACTGGCAAAACCCGTTATCTGTTCCTTCAAACCTGAATCTGATGCTTTTTCCGTCACAATGCTCCCCTTATTAATATTATTTTCTGTGCGAACTGGCGAAGCGATTATAACCACAGCTGATGATCTCCGCGATCATCAGGAGTAGTGGGGAGACAAAACGGTTTTCAGCAAACCGATAGCGACAGAGAAGCAAGGCTGAATTGAACGCCAGTCTCAGATGCTTTCTGCCTTGCCGCTATGGTGAGCGATAGCAAACCCCTGTTCCCGCCAGTGGGCAAGCTGCTGCGCCTGGCTGCGCGTGAGCGGTTTGCCGGTCCAGACAAACAGATGCTGGCCGGGAAAAAATTCCGGGTGAGGGGAGTCGAGCGGTTCGGCGAGGACATCAATGCGCCAGCCCTGCTGTGACAGGCGCCATGCTTCGAGCCATAGATGGGTGCGATCGTCATTTCCCCAGGCGATCAGCAGCGCCGTTTTTGCTGCCTGTTCACGCGCGGTGGCAATGCCTGACGCGGCGAACTCCACTAATACGCCGTCCAGCAGGCTTAACACCACACGTGCGGTATTTTTATCGCGGCTGAGCCGCTGGCGTACCGGCACCAGTATGTCGTCGATAAGCACATCCGCTGCGTGTGTCTGACTCAAGGTGTGAAGGGTGGCGCGCAGCCGGGAGGGATTCACTTGTCGCAGCATCGACATCAACTCTTCCTGGAGTGACGCCCAGCTTGTTTGCCCGGCGAATTTGTTGTCGTCGAGCAAGGCTTTAACTTTGCTTACGGAAATGCCGTTATCGATCCAGCGCTTGATCTCCACAATGCGCTGAATGTCAGACTCATCGAATTGACGATGACCACCTTCACTGCGCTGCGGTTTTAACAGCCCATAGCGACGCTGCCAGGCGCGTAGTGTGACCGGGTTTATCCCGCAGCGTTCGGCAACCTCGCCGATACTATAAAAAGCCATAGCTCCCTCGTACTCTTTAACGCCAGTGTGCTCTTTTCACAGACTAAGTTAACTTTGCAAAGTTGTACAAATCCTTTTTTGTACAACTTCGCTGCACAGCTTATATCATCTCATCTCTTTTTTCTGGCCAGGCCACGGCCGGAATGCCGTTTACATCCGGGCGCGCGAAAAGGTGACCCTGGAACTGAGAAATGCCCGCCGATTCAAGCCACATCCACTCTTCCGCCTTTTCGACGCCGACGGCGGAAATAGCAATTTCCAGCGAGGTACAGCATTTGATAATCGCCTGAACAATGGCCTGACGGGAGCCACTTTTGTGCACGTCCGCAATCAGGGCACGGTTGATTTTGATTCGGTCCGGCTGGAATTGCGTCAGCAATACCAGCCCGCCAAACCCGGCACCGAAGTGATCGATTGCCACACGAATACCGGCACCTTTCAGCATTTTTACCGCCTGCGTAAACGCATCAATGCAAGAAAACACAGCGCTTTCGTTAAATTCCACGATGACCTGTTCAGGAACCAGCCCGTGCTCTTTAATCGCCTGCACAATAAATTCAGTGGCATCAGGCACCTTTACCAGCGTCATGGGCAGCAGATTTACCGAGAGCGTCTGCGTACCCAGCTTCAACGCCGCGGCCATCGCAAAAGCGACGCGCTTGCTTTGTAAATCGGCGGTGTAAATATCATCCCCGGCCATATCGTCGAACCAGTCCTGCGGCGAGCCGCCTACGCGGGTACGCAGCAGCGCTTCGACAGAGACAATCTGGCGGGCAAAGGGGTCAACAATAGGCTGGAAAGCAAAATGGCAGTCGGCACGGCTATCCGGGACGCCTGGCGGCAGGGGTATCGCGTTGCCATCGGCAATAAACTCCCAGGCATCGCCCGGTGGAATTTCGTAGTAGAACTCTTTCTCGCTGTCTTCGACGAAGGTCTGAAAGAACTGTAATGCGCGATCGCCGTAGGTCAGTTGGTATCGCGTTGTGCCTTTATCAAACACGGTCTGCAATACCGCTTCACGATCGTGATCGCGCAAGTCGAACAGCTCCATTCCGGTCTTACCGAAGCGCCTTGACGGCGCGTAGTCTCTGAGCACTTCGACCAAATTGTAATGGCGGTCATCGCCACAGATGTCCTGATAAATAGCCGTAACACTTTCTTCAGGTCCTTCAAGCAATTGAAAAAAATGGGTGCCATTAAATAGCAGGATCCCCGTCACGCTGGCCCGACCATTTTTGATATTGGCGGCTGCGACCATCTCTTCAAGCATCTTAAACGAGACATGGTCGTGCAGGTGGCTGCGGTAAATGATGGTGGTAAGCATAGGAGTTCCGGCGGGATATTTAGGAATATTTACCTTAGCAGAAGATAGCCAGGACGTTGTGCCGTTATTCCATTTATTTTCAAATAGTTCGCGTATGTCCGCAGGTGATTATGCAGAAATGTTAACAACTCAGCAGGCATCGATACAGGTAATTTGTACAAATCCGTCGCGTCCAAGAGCTTTTGTTTTTGTGTTAACTTGTTAATTTGTATGAATTTATTGAGTGTTTCTATAGGGGGCTAATTATTTTGTACAATTTCTATGTACATATTAGCAATCTTTGTATAACTTTAATTGTACTTTCCTGACTCATGGACTTTAGAGGATTAACAGATGCAACAGAATGGTTTTCTTCCAAACACAGCGAATGCTGTTACTCGCTACTTTGATAAAGCCACGCTGCCAACGCAGCAAGAAACATTGGGACGCATTGCAGTCGAGATCCTGACCGAAGGCCGCAATCTGAACCGTAAGGCTATTTGTACAAAATTGTTGTCGCGGCTTGAAAAAGCATCTGGCCCGGAAGAGGAGAGCCACTATCACACGCTGATTGGTTTGCTGTTTGATCGTTAAGATGAAAAGACTAATCGCGATAAATGACCTGGTTATTTGAGTCAATTCTCACGGGGCGCCATAAGCTCTGGCAGAACGCTACCACGTGAGAATTGGCTTCATGCCGCAATTGCACTTCGGCAACGGGCGGCAACCCGAGATGCAGTTATGAACAGTAGTGAAATAGAGCAACTGACAGATGAACTTATCGGAGTGGCCGTGTTGTCACTCCTGAAAGACAACTCTCCTATCAGCACCCAGGCCCTGATAGCCCGGCTGCGTTCGATGGAGAGCAGTGAACCTGACAGCCAACGGCGCAAGATGCTGGGGCGCATTATTGCCGAAATCAGCAATAACACGCTGGGCGAAATGCGCCATGGCGCAGACGCGGTAGGCATGGAATGGAATGAGGATCGCAGGGATAACATTTATCCACTGTTTGGCAACAAGCAGCCGGGCAGTAGTAAAAAACACTGACTGAAGTGCTGATAAGAATGAACTCAACATGGGGTAATGAAATGAGCCAGGCTATGCTTGAAAGTTCTGATGGGTACGAAAATCTTACCGATCTTTCTCTCATGGAATATTTTCGCAGCGGTGGTGAAAAACTTGCAGAGGAATCCGCCATTCTTGGTGTCGCCATCAGACGCATAGTCGCAGCCGATGAACGTATAACCCATAAGGCGTTGATTCTTGAACTTATCCGGATGATCGAAAGCACGGATGATGTGGTACGAAGCGACATTATCCGCAATACGCTGGAAATTGTTGTACACCATACGACGGATGATATCTGACCTCAGGAACGAGGGATTATTGCCACCGTCCGCAAAAGCAGACGGTGGCAATAATCTGCCAATAGCGGTTTTTTGCCTTCCTTTATTGGCTTCTACTGGCTCCACTTGTTGAAAACACCATTTGCCAACACCTGCCACACCAGGGTTTTTTTACGCTTGCCTGCCGACATAGTGATTTGCCGCAATCTGAAAAGTGGCACTATTCTCTGTGCACTGTTTCGTAACGGCATCGCCGCGCCTGGTGGCGACAAAGGGCAATAATGTCAGGTTTTAAGCTCATCGCACTTGCCAGAAAGCTTGCCGTTGGGCTGCTTGTGCTCGGCATCGTTTTTTTTATTGGCCGCGTTTATCAGTCGGAAAAAGGCCCTTCGTTGCAGTCATGGCACCGCTGGTCTGCTGATGAAATGTCTGCCGAAGCCATCGACCACGCCCGTTTCGCCGACTATCTTGCGCACGAAGACACGCTTTTCCGCGACATGAAAACGCAGCTCACAGATGCGCTTAGCGACGATGAGAAAACACCGCTTAACCGGTTTTACGCGCAAAGCCGGGTTTACCCCGCCGGTTTTCAACCCAACTGGAACCGCTCTCAGGTATTGATGCCGCAAGGCACTATTCGCGGCGCGGCGGTGTTGCTGCACGGGCTGACGGATTCGCCCTACAGCATGCGTTACCTGGCGCAGGCCTGGCAGCAGCAGGGATTTGTGGTGGTGGTGCCGCGCATGCCGGGGCACGGCACAGCACCGGGCGCGCTGGCGAAAGTGGATCGCGACCAATGGCTGGCGACCACGCGACTGGCTGTGCGGGAAGCCACAAGGCTTGCGGGATCGTCCGTACCGCTGCATCTTGTCGGCTACTCGAACGGGGGCGCACTGGCCATGCAGTATGCGCTGGATAGCCTTGGCAACAGCGCGCTGCGCCGACCACAACAGATCATTCTGTTATCGCCGATGATCGGCGTCCCGTCCTATGCGCGTTTTGCCGGGCTCGCTGGCTGGCCCGCGGCGTTTCCGGCGTTTGCCAAAGCGGCGTGGCTGAATGTGGTGCCAGAATTCAACCCGTATAAATACAATTCGTTTCCGGTTAACGCCGCCCGACAATCATGGTTGCTAACGCAGGCGTTGCAGCAGCAGATCCAGCAGGCTGCGCGCAGCGGACAGATAAAAGGCTTACCGCCGGTGCTGACGTTCCAGTCGGTGATGGATTCCACGGTCAGTACCCGCGCGGTGGTCGACGCGCTGTACCGCTATGTGCCGCAAAACGGCAGCGAGTTAGTGCTGTTTGATATCAACCAGGCGGCCAATGCCGGTGCGCTGTTTCGCCCGTCAGCCTCGCTGGCGGTGAATACGCTGCTGCCTGCGCCGCCACGTCGCTACACCGCAACCGTCATTACCAATGCCGCCGCCGACAGCGTTGACACGGTTGCCCGCATGACGCCCGCGCAGGCGGTGCAGGAGACGCAGGAGGCGTTACACATTGCCTGGCCGCCGGGGATGTTTTCGCTGTCGCACATTGCGCTGCCGTTTCCACTGAATGACTCCCTGTACGGCCTCTATCCGGCGCAGAATAATCAATACGGCATAAGCCTCGGCGCCATTTCGCTACGCGGCGAAACCAATACGCTGGCGGTGAGTCTTGATACGCTGATGCGCACCAGTTCTAACCCTTTTTTCCCGTGGATGATGGCGCAAATAAACCAGCGCATTGCGTGCAGCGATAAGCGCGATATCCCGGCGTGCCTCAATGCTTCTCGCCAGTCGCCAGCCGTCAGGGACGCAGAATAATGCGCCCCAGCACGCGGTTTTCCTCTACGTAGCGGTGGGCTTGCACCACCTCTTGCAGGGAAAACTCTCTGTCGATGATCACGCTGAATTTGTTATCCCTGACATCCATCAGCAGCGTGTCGATTGAATCTCGTGCTTGCTGGTGGGCAAGTTCACGCCCCCAGAAAAGCCCGCTAATCGTTTGATTAGCTTGCTGTAATGCCGCCAGATCGGCGCGGGCATTTCCCCCGGCGTTACCGGCCAGTACCACGGTTCCCCATTCGCGCAGGCAGGCGATGGATTGTTCCAGCGTCGAGCCGACCAGATCGAGAACGCCGTCCACGCCGGCTGCGTTTGTCAGCCGTTTCACCTCGGCGACAATATCCTGCTGGCGGTAATCCAGTGCGACATCAAGTCCGAGCGTTGTCAGTTGGCTTACGCGGGCATCACCGGAAAGCGTGGCGAGCACACGCGCGCCCTGCGCCTTCGCAAGCTGAATGGCGGCAACCCCAACGCCACCCGCGCCGCCCTGGATAAGCACGCTATCGCCTGTTTTGATCTTTAAGCGTGAAGAGAGCGCCCAGGCAGCCGTGCCAAAACTCACCGGGATAACGGACGCGGAAACAACATCCAGCCCGTCGGGAATGACCCATGACCATTGCGCGGGTGCAACGCGGTACTGGGCATGAGAACCCGCGAGCGCGAGCGTCGCCACACGTTGTCCCGGGTGGCGATCTGTTACCTGCGCACCGACTTCAATAATCGTGCCCGCAGCGGAATAACCAGGAATACCACCTTGCTCGCCGGGGAAGGCCGTGGCGCGATTAATCACATCGCCGCCCTCAAGCGCGATGGCTTCTACGCGGATCAGCACATCGTTCGGACCACAAACAGGTTCAGGGACATCGGTATAACGTAAAACCTCCGGTTTTCCCGGCTGAAAATAGCGTGCGGCTTTCATCGTTGTCTCCTGTTTTTATCTGCGGGTGATCATGACAACGCCGCAAGCTCAGCGACGCTACGTCTGCGTATGATGGTTCGCGGCGACGTTCAGCGCTGTTCCTGTTTTCGCCGCAGGGTGAGTAATGGCGTGACTGAAATACCGTGCACCAGCACGCTTAGCGTCACGATGGTGATGGCGATATCGGTTATCGCTCCCGCGTTCTGAAGGCCATGCGTCCAGGCGTAGGCGATATAGTTAAGACTGCCGATCCCGCGAATGCCCAGCCAGCCAAGACTTAACCGATGCAGCACGGATTCACCCGAACGCCAGGTCAGCAACCAGACGGCGAGGGGGCGAATGATGATAAACACGGTGAAGGCCAGCAGCAGCGCGCTGGCATCCCAGTGGCGTGACAGTGTCACACCAAGCACGATCACCAGCCCGGCGGCCAGCAACCGCTCAACGGTATCGCCAAAGGAGAGCGCATCGCCCACCACCAGACCGACGGATTTGATCGGGTTATGCTCTTCAAGCCCGTGCCGGGTATGCGGATTCACCTGCATCTCGGCGGGCAGGTCGTGATCGTCCTCGCTGGTGTGGCGTTTTTGTACGCTCATCTCGGCGCTACGCAGGCCGATACCGGCAGCGAACGCCGCGAGAAAACCGGACGCGCTGAGCATCATCGCCAGCGAAAAACTCAGGCAAATCAGCGCTAACGCAATAAAATCGCTCGGTGCTACTTCCCCCTGCGCGTGGCGTGAGCGTGTGGCGACCAGGCCAATTAAGCGTCCGAGAACAAAACCGATACCCAGCCCGCCGATAAGCGCCCAGAGCAGATCGACGCTCAGCCAGTGAAACCATTCACCGGCGCTGATTGCGCCACCGGCTTTTTGCCAGACCAGCGCCAGCATCAAAAAGGGCAGCGCGGTGCCATCATTGAGACCCGCTTCACTGGAGAGCGCGATCCTGAGGCGGTCATCATCCTGTGCATCGTTGATAGCCACCAGGCTTGCCAGCACCGGATCGGTAGGGGCGAGAATGGCCGCCAGCGCCAGCGATAACGGCCATGAAAGATCGGCCATAAAATGGGCGGCGAGCATAATCCCGGCAATGGTCAGCAACATAGCGGGCAGCGCCAGCATGATGCCCATTCGCCAGTAAGGCGAGGTAAGCGGCAGGCGGATTTTTAGCCCGGTGATAAAAAGCGACGCTGCCATCGCCATTTCCGTTATCCGGCTGGTAAGCGGTGCGTGGCGAACAATATCAATGCCAATCAGCCCCAGCATCCACGGCCCGCAGGCGATGCCAACCAGCAGATAGAGGCCAAAAATGGGCACCGGGACACGGCTTATCCAGCCGTAAGAGAGAGACATAAACAACAACAAACAACCCGCCGCAGCGGTCCAGGCCAGATATTCCATACTACTCCCGAGCAAAATCATCTTCTTAACAGGTATAGCTGCTACCAAAAGATGTGCCAGCAGAGTGCTCCCTAATGCCAGCACGCCGCGCCTGGCGAACGGCGTGCTGGTAACACATGGGACATTACGCGTGCGGGTTGCACGCCCGTTTATTCCGGTACGTTGCCTTCCCCTTGCTGTGATGGCCATTTCCAGTTCTGCACTTCAGGCAAGTCTTCGCCATATTCGCGAACATACTGATGGTGCGCGGCAATTTTTTGCGCCAGATCCTCCAGGATGTCATCCGCTTTGCCCTGTAACGACGGCACGCGCAAAATCGCCTCCTGCGCCAGGTGAAAACGATCCAGTTCATTGAGCACGGTCATATCAAATGGCGTAGTGGTGGTGCCTTCTTCCATAAAGCCATGCACGTGAAAATGGCGGTGGTTGTTGCGCTGATAAGTGAGGCGGTGAATCAGACTCGGGTAGCCATGGAAGGCAAAAATCACCGGCTTATCGGCAGTAAACACCGCTTCGAAGGCCTCTTCGCTCAGGCCATGCGGATGCTGATCCTGGGTTTGCAGCGCCATGAGATCCACGACGTTCACCACCTGAACACGCAGCTCCGGCAGGTAATGACGCAGCAGGTCGACCGCAGCGAGGGTTTCCATGGTCGGCACGTCGCCCGCGCAGGCCATCACCACATCCGGAGTTTCGTTCTGCTGCACGTTTCCGGCCCACGGCCAGATCCCCATCCCTGCGGCGCAGTGTTTTGCCGCGTCGTCGAGGTTTAACCACTGAGGCGCAGGCTGTTTCCCGGCGACGATGACGTTAATGCGATCCCAGGTTTTCAGGCAGTGGTCGGCGACACACAGCAGGGTATTGGCATCCGGCGGCAGGTAGATGCGCACAATATCCGCTTTTTTATTGGCGACATGATCGATAAAACCGGGGTCCTGATGGCTGTAGCCATTGTGATCCTGGCGCCAGACATGCGAGGAGAGCAGGTAGTTGAGCGACGATATCGGCGCGCGCCAGGGCAGGTTGCGCGTCACTTTCAGCCACTTCGCATGCTGGTTAAACATCGAGTCGACAATATGAATAAACGCCTCATAACAGTTGAACAGCCCGTGACGCCCGGTCAGCAAATAGCCCTCAAGCCAGCCCTGGCATTGATGTTCGCTCAGGATCTCCATCACCCGACCATCGCGCGCCAGTTGCTCATCATAGGGTTTAAGCGGCTCCTGCCAGGTGCGATTCGTTACGTCGAACACTTTACTCAACCGGTTGGAGGCCGTTTCGTCGGGGCCAAACAGCCGGAAATTATCGCGGTTGTGTTCGAAAATACCGGCCAGATAGGCGCCCAGCGCGGCGGTGGATTCGGCCTGCGTTTCGCCCGGGGAGGTCACTTCGACGGCGTAGTGATGCAGGTCCGGCGTCACCAGCTCCCGGCGTAAACGACCACCGTTGGCCCACGGCGACGCGCCCATGCGTTTGTCGCCGACCGGAGCCAGTACCTGTAGTTCTGTTTTGAGTTGTCCCGATGCATCGAAAAGATCGTCTGGCTGATAGCTGCGCATCCACTGTTCCAGCAGTTGCCGGTGCTCATCGTTTTCACGGCATGATGAAACCGGAACCTGATGCGCGCGCCAGAAGTCCTCCACTTTTTTGCAATCGACGGTTTGCGGGCCTGTCCAGCCTTTGGGACTGCGCAGAATGATCAGTGGCCAGCGCGGCACGGTGGTCTGCGCCTCGCCACTGCGCGCCTGCTGCTGATAGTCACGGATGCTGTTCAGCGCCTGTTCCAGTGTTTGTGCCATCAGGCGGTGCATCCTGGCGGGTTCATGGCCACTGACAAACAGCGGTTCGTAGCCGTAGCCGCGAAAGAGCTGTTGTAAATCATCATCGCTGGTGCGCCCGAGAAGCGTAGGGTTGGCAATTTTGTACCCGTTCAGGTGCAGGATCGGTAGTACCGCGCCGTCGCGGGCGGCGTTGAGAAATTTTATGCCGTGCCAGCTTGAGGCCAGGGGACCGGTTTCCGCTTCGCCATCGCCAATCACGCAGGCGGCAATCAGGGACGGGTTATCGAACACCGCGCCAAACGCATGAGCAAGTGAGTAACCCAGCTCGCCGCCTTCATTAATCGAACCGGGCGTTTCGGGCGCGGCGTGGCTGGGGATGCCGCCGGGGAAAGAAAACTGGCGGAACAGCTTCTTCATGCCGTCGGCGTTCTGGCTTATCTGCGGGTAGATTTCGCTGTAGCTCCCCTCAAGCCAGGTGTTGGCCACCATGCCTGGCCCGCCATGGCCGGGGCCGCAGATATAAATCATATCGAGATCGCGCTGGCGTATGGCGCGGTTGAGATGAACATAGATAAAATTCAGCCCCGGCGTGGTACCCCAGTGGCCCAGCAGGCGCGGTTTGATATGTTCCGGCCTGAGCGGCTCGCGCAGTAGCGGGTTATCCATCAGGTAGATTTGCCCGACAGAGAGATAATTGGCCGCGCGCCAGTAGCGATCAAGCAGCTGAATTTCGTGGTCAGAGAGAGACGATATCTGTGTCATGCTTTCCTCGCGTCGTCAGAAGGTAAACCAGGCGTTGCCCTTGCAGGCGAACAAATTTCCCTTTAAGCCTGGCACACCGTGTTTTCTGATGACGAAATGAACAGCATCACGCTCCCTTTTTCGTGCAAAACCGGACGATCAACCGGGGCCTTCACTGCCTGCGGCCAGCAGTGGAACCACCACATCGCTGATGGGCGTGGCGATGCCATGCGTGCGGCCATAGCGCTGCACCACGCCGTTACGGATATCCCACTCCAGCGGGCGATTCGCCTGGCGGTCGGCGAGAATTGACGTCCCCAAATCCGCCGGCGCACGGTGAAAACCGTCCACAATCTCCCGGGCAACGTTATCGCTGAGCACCGCGCCTTCCGCCCGCGCAACCGTCAGGCATTCACGCAGGTACGCCAGTGCCAGCGCGGTGATATCCTCGCGTGTAAACATGCCGGCGCGGCGATTGGCGAGCACCATCAGGCCAGCGACCGCATTCTGCAACAGCTTGCGCCAGGCGATCGATGTAAAATCCGCCGACAATTCAACCGCGCAGCGTGTGTCGCTGAGCGCTTTCACCACCCGTTCTGCCTGCGGCACGTCCGGCAGCGTCAGGCGCGGTCTGGCGCGCAGCCAGACAGAGGCATCCGGCTCACGCTGCGCCGGGAACCAGACGACGGACGGCAGCACGCTTGCGCCGTTGACCAGTGGAGCGAGCTGGTTTTTTTGCTCGACGCCATTTTGCAGCGCGCACACAACGGTGTTTTCATCGCATAACGTCGCCAGCCAGGCGGCGCTCTGCGCAACCTGCGTGGTTTTCACCGCCACAAACACCAGATCGAACGGCTTATGCAGCGCTGCCGGATCGCTCAATACCGGGCCGGGCACCACAATTTCCCCCTCATCGTGGCGCAGAATCAACTGCGGGTGCGCGGTACGTCCGCATAAAACGGGCGCGTGGCCCACTTCGTGCAGCGCCGCCGCGATAGTCGTGCCGATAGCCCCCGGGCCAAGCAGCGCAATTGTCGGAAAATCAGACATGGTGAGTTCTCCTGATGTGGTTAACCAATTATTACCGTGCCGGTCGCGATCACCGTACACGCCAGCACTTTTCTTAGCGTTAACGTCTCGCCGAGAAACAGATAACCCAGTAGCGCCGCAAACAGAACGCTGGTTTCACGCAGCGCTGAAACTGCCCCCATTGGCGCGGTCGCCATCGCATAAATAATGATGCCGTAAGCCAACAGCGAAACCAGCCCGCCGGCGGCAGCAGGCAATACATCGGGACGCCAGCGCAGTAAACTTTTTGCACCGCGAAGCCCGATATAGAGCGCGGGCATCAGCGCGCCCCATAACGCACTCATCCACACGGTATAGGCGATGGCATTACCCGCGATGCGCACGCCAATGCCATCCACCACGCTATAAGCGGCGATAAACGCGCCAGTGACCAGCGAATATTTCAGACCCGGTAGCGCCAGGCGACGGCGTTGCAGGGCAAGCAGCAGAATACCGCCGGAAATCAACCCAATGCCAGCCAGCGCGTTCACGGCCATTTTTTCCCCGGCAAACAGAGCCGCCGTCAGGGTCACCATCAGCGGTGAAGCACCGCGCGCAATCGGGTAGGTTTGCCCGAGATCGCCGCTCTGATAACTGCGTACCAGAGACAGGTTATAACCGACATGC
Source organism: Kosakonia sp. SOY2 (assembly GCF_027109175.1). Taxonomy (NCBI): domain Bacteria; kingdom Pseudomonadati; phylum Pseudomonadota; class Gammaproteobacteria; order Enterobacterales; family Enterobacteriaceae; genus Kosakonia; species Kosakonia sp. SOY2. The sequence continues at coordinate 1,521,254 of NZ_JAPVXH010000001.1, read as the reverse complement.
AGCACCGCTGACAGCAGCGCATATTTCCAGCTGGCATAAGCCGGCAAGGGTAAAAACGGCGCCACGACAATGCAGGTGAGGGCTATCGTCGCGCACATGATGGTCATTGACCATAAGCGATCCGTGCCGCCGCGTAACAGCGTATTCCAGCTGGCATGCAGCAGGGCGGCGAATAACGTCAGTAAAACAAGGTAAGTGGGCATGTATCGATGCTAATCAGCACATGCCCGGATGAAAAGTGAAGTGTCATCACACCAGCATGAACAAATACTCATGCTTAGCGATAGTTAAGCTGTGCCTGTTGTGACTCTGCTAACAGCCAGCTGCGGAATGTCACAATGTGCGGCTGTGTTTCGATCCCCTGCGGGCAGACAAAATAATAGGCGGCCGGCGACGGGAAAGGCACGTCAAAAAGCCGCACCAGCGAGCCATCGGCGATCTCCTTTTCAACGTGCCCACTGCGCGCCAGCGCAATTCCCTGGCCCAGTAGCGCCGCTTCGATGGTCATATTGGTATCGGCGAAACGCACGTTCTCATGCAGCACATCGGTATTAACGCCGACCTGCTTAAACCAGGCGTCCCATTTGGGAACCAGATCGGCGCCATCGCGCGTCAGCAGCGGGTAGCGCAGCAGTTCGGCAGGTTCATCCGGCGTGCCAAAACGCTGCAAAAGTGCCGGGCTGGCAACCGGGAAAAGCTGCTCGCGGAACATAAATTCTGTATGCAGCGCCGGATAATTCCCGTGACCAAAGCGGATCGCCACATCGGCATCGGTGCTGGCGAAGTTAATGGCCTGATCGGTGCTTTCCAGCGTCACCAGAATTTCCGGGTGTAAGCGCGCCAGATCCGGCAAGCGTGGGAGCAACCATTTCAGCGCAAAAGAGTAAGTGGTGTTGACGCGCAGTCGCACCCGGCCTTTTTGCTCGCGCAAATCCGCCAGCGTGGTTTCCAGTTTGCTGAAAAATTCGCGTACCAGCGGGGCGAGCGCGGCACCGGCTGGCGTCAGGCTGAGGGTTTTGCCGCGCTGAAACAGCGGTAATCCCCAGATGTCCTCGAGATTTTTTAGCTGATGGCTGACGGCACTTTGCGTTATACACAGCTCTGCCGCCGCCGCGGTAAAGGTGGTGTGGCGGGTTGCCACTTCAAAGGCGCGCAGTGTCGCAGTGGGGGGAAGATCACGCATCTTACGGTTCCTGTTAATGAGCTAATGCTCATAACACCCTATGCCGAAATCGTGGGGAAAGCTACGCGAACAGAACAGTAAGCTGCCGCCATTCAGAGCAGGGTAACGGTGCTGTCTAACCAGTCCGGAAGATGTTGCCGGTACCAGGCGAGATAGCGCTGAAGATCGGTTTTCTGCCGCTCAGCAAGCAGCGTGACCACTTCGGTGACAATCCACGCTTTGGCGAGGGCAATCTCCCGGCCGAGTTCGCGCGGTGTTGCATGATCCGCAATACGACAATAGCGCCCGGCAAGCGCCTGAAAAGCGTGTGTGGTGCCCATCCCTTTTATCAGCGGCGCGAGGTCAATCGCCGGGCTTCCCGTGGAAAATCGTTCCCAGTCGAAGAGCACCAGCTCGCCGTTATCCCGTCGTCCCCAGTTACCCGCATTGCTGTCGCCGGAAATTAACCCCGGATGGCGAAAGAGCACCTCGCTGGATTGCTGAAAACGGCGCAGTTGTTGCGAAGCCGGTTCCGGCAACGCCAGCAGCGCCAGCGATTTTTCCAGCGCGGAAACTGACCAGCTGTGCGGGTGATAGCGCCATGACGCCTCTGGCGCAACGCGATGCAAGCGAGCCAGCATCGCTAACACCTCATCACCTGCCACGGCATCCTGCGAAACCGGGTGAGGAATATACTCAAGCCTTACTAACTGTCGCGCCGGATCGGCGAATAACAGCCCTGGCGAGGCAATCTTTGCCGCGTTGAGCCGGTGCGCCGCATGTTGATAAAAAGCATATTCAACCTCACTGACGGGATATTTCTCAATGACGCGCTGGCCATGCTCATCAACAAAAAGCGCCACGTTTGCAGCCCCCATTTTTGATAAATCCTGAGCTGTCATCCCTTATTCCTTGCGCGCTGGTCGAGCGTTTCAGTGTAGCCTGGAGGGTGGCGACGCGAGGGCGGTTTATTCCTGCGTCGACTGCTCCTGCGCAAGCAGGCGATATTGTCTTGGCGTTAACTGATACTGTTCGCGAAACGCGCGGCAGAATGTCGATTGCTGTTGGTAACCCAGGTGCAGCGCAATATCCGTAATAGAGCGATGCGTTTCGCTCAGCAACGCTTTCGCAATCACCATGCGCCGGTAGCGGATATACACGCCAGGCGACATGCCGGCGATTTGTTTAAAACCGCGCTGGAAATGCCAGGCGGAGTAACCGGATTTTTTCGCTAACACGCCAAGCGGTAAGGGCTCGGCAATATTGCGCTCTATCCACTGGAGAATATCCTGGATGGTTAAGCTCATCAGATATAACGAGGACTTTTTTCTCATTTCAATACCCGCTGTGAATGCGCGGCGCTTGGGGAAGTTATCTCTGTTTCCTCCCCGAACGCAAAAGCGTCACGCGTCATTCTGTTTACGGGCAGATGACCTGTTTCCGCCCGTCAGATTATCCGCATCAGCAATCTTCAATAATTAAGTAGACGGCATTAAGCGGCCCGTGGACGCCGACGACTTTAATCAGCTCAATATCGGCCGTCGAACTTGGTCCGGCGATAAGATTGATACACGAGGGAAGCGTTTCGCCTTCCTGCACCCGCTGGCGCAAAACGTGCGCCAGTTGTGTGACGCCATACAGCAATCTGCTCTTATAGATAACGAACAGGGTGGTGGTGGGCAGCAGGCTGATAGCGCGCCCCTGTGACGGGGAGGAAAAGAGCACCACACCGCCGGTTTCGCACAGACCATATTCGGCGTAGACCACGCCAATGCTGGCTTGTGCGGCGCGACGCAGATTCTCTTCTCCGCCCGATGACGCCCAGCAATTTGCTGGAAACCTGTTCTGCAAATGCGCGGTGATCCCGACGTTTGCCAGCCGGGCGTCGCCGCTAATCAGCAGCGGACCGCCGCCGTACTGGTTACAGATCCGTTCGGCAAGCTGGGGAACTTGCGCCAGCGGAGCCACTTCGCAGTGGGCCTGCATAACCGTGGTCGCATATTCGATAAAACTGTCGCAGGGGTGCTGCTGGATCTGTCCGGCGTAGCGGCTTGTCAGCGGAGCGTGTCCGGCAAACTCCAGCGGCGGCGGTATCTGACGCGGTTCGCGACCGAGTCGACCAGCAATTTTTTGCATAAACGCATCGCGGTTTTCCATCAGGCTTGCTCCCCGTTTTTATGCTGTTTTTGGTGTTTTTTAAACCAACTGCGGAAACTCTCGCCATCGGCAGCGGGCAGATCGCGGGCCTCCGTCCACTTGCCGATGGCTGAGATCGTAAAGGGCATCTTGCCGTTGCGGATCATCAGTTGGGCGGCGCGTGCCCCAGCGACCATGCCTACTTTCCACAGCCGGGGGTGACGGTTGGCGTAATTGAACAGATGAACGGTGTGTCTTTCCATGGCGGGCGTTCTTCCGCTTTCCGCCAGCGTGCGGCGGTGTTCAAGGATCAGTGACGACAGCGGAATGCGCACCGGGCAGACATCATCGCAGGCGGTACATAACGAGCAGGCGTAGGGCAGGTTTTTGAAATCATCATAACCGCCGAGCAACGGCGTAAGCACCGCGCCAACCGGGCCGGGATAGATCGAGCCGTAACCGTGTCCGCCGATATGACGGTAGGCCGGGCAGGTATTCATGCAGGCACCGCAGCGGATGCAGCGCAGGATGTCCTGGAAAGGCGAGCCCAGCACCTGCGAGCGACCATTGTCGACAATGACCAGATGGAACGACTCCGGTCCGTCGCTCTCCATGCTGCCTTTCGCGCCGGTAAGCCAGGTGTTATATCCCGTAAGACGGGCGCCAACCGCGCTGCGCGACAGCATGGTGAGGATGACGTCCAGCTCAGCGAATGTCGGCACCACGCGCTCCATGCCCATCACGGCGATATGCGTTTTTGGCACGGTGGTACAAAGCCGGGCATTGCCTTCATTGCTCACCAGGCTGAGCGTGCCGGTTTCCGCGACTGCAAAGTTGCAGCCAGTAATGCCGATGTCGGCGCTGAGGAAATCCTCGCGGATCTTCTGGCGAATAAAACGCGTCATGGCTTCCGGCGTTTCGGGGCCGTTATAACCCAGCTTTTCGCGCAACACGTGCTGAATTTGATGGCGATCCCGATGAATGGCCGGGACAACCACGTGTGAGGGGGCATCTTTGGCGAGTTGCAGAATATACTCGCCCAGATCCGTTTCCACGACCTCAATGCCAGCCGCTTCAAGCGCGGCGTTCATGCCGATCTCTTCGGTGACCATCGACTTCGATTTAACGATTTTGCGCGCCTGTTTTTCCCCGGCAACCTGCAAAATATAGCGGGTGGCATCTTCATGCGTATCGGCGAAAAAGACGTGACCGCCGTTAGCGCGGATCTTTTCGCTTAACTGGTAAAGATAGGCATCGAGATTGTCGAGAACATGGGCACGAATTTCAGCGGCGCGCGAGCGCCAGTCGGGCCAGTTTTCCAGTTCATCGACCATTTTCTGCCGGTTGATACCGATCCGATCCTGCGCGTTCGCCACGGCGTGGCGCATTACCGGATCGTCAATTTGCTGCTGTACCCGGTCATAAAAAGGAACATTGCTGGTTTTTAGCGACATAGTGTTTCCTTAGCGGCTCATCAGCACATCAGCGATATGCAGCACACGCACGTTCTGGCCTTCACGCTGTAAACGCCCGCCGATATTCAGCAGGCAACTGGCATCCGCGCCGATCAGGTAATCCGGCCTGGCTTGCATGATATGCGCGACCTTTTCTTTCACCATCTCGCCGGAAATTTCGGCCATTTTGACCGAAAAGGTGCCGCCAAATCCGCAGCAGGTTTCCTGGGCGCCAAACGGCACAATTTCCAGATCGCGCACCTCGCGCAGCAGTATTAGCGGTTCATCACGTACCCCGAGCTTACGAAACAGGCTGCATGAGGGGTGATAGACCGCCCGTCCTGGCAGGCGCGCGCCGACGTCGGTTACGCCAAGCTGGTTAACGATAAAGGAGGTCAGATCAACCATGCGGCTGGCAACCTTCGCGGCGCGCATCGCCCACTCAGGTTCATCGACCAGCCAGTCCCCATAGTGGCGGATCGCGTTCATGCAGGAACCGGCAGGCGAGATAATCGGGTAGTCGTTGATTTCCAGCGCCGCAATTTGCGCTTTCATACCCGGCAAGGCGTCACGAATGTAGCCGCTATTAATTGCCGGTTGACCGCAGCAGCCCTGTTTTTCAGGAAACTGCACACGGCAGCCTAACTGTTCGAGTAGCAGGACACTGTTTCGCGCCATGCGCGATTTAAGTGCGTCCCCAATGCAGGTAACAAAAAAATTTACGTTCATATTATTTAGCTTCCAGCGAAGATAACGGCATAACGTTATTTTTCATTTCAGGCAGGCGGCGAGGGCGTTTGCGCTTACCTGTTTTCTCGTCTCTTTAGCGCGCCACGCGCAGCCCGCCGGTGACGCCGCGGCTTAATACGATTTGCCAGAGCTGGATATTTCTGGCGCGAAATGCGCCCGCGCAGGCGGTGAGGTAATAATTAAACATGCGATGAAATTGCGTGGAGTAATTGCCTGCTATTTGCGGCCAGGCCTGATTAAAACGGCGATGCCAGGCCATTAATGTTTTGTCGTAATCGGCACCGAAATTATGCACATCTTCGATAACAAAATAGGGCTCGCTGGCTTCGGTAATCTGTTTTAAGGAGGGCAGGCAGCCATTCGGGAAAATGTATTTATTGATCCAGGGATCGACATTATGCAGGGTTTTATTCGACCCGATGGAGTGCAGTAAAAACAGACCATCTGGCTTCAGGCAGCGATCGACGGCGTTAAAGTAGGTCGCATAGTTTTTCGGGCCGACATGTTCGAACATGCCGACGGAGACGATGCGGTCATAGCGTTTATCCAGATCGCGGTAATCCTGCAACAGGATGCGAATATCCAGCCCCTCGCTGTGGCTTTCGGCGTAGGCTTTTTGCTCTGCCGAAATGGTGATGCCTTCAACGCTGACACCATAATGGCGCGCCGCGTATTGCGCTAAACCGCCCCAGCCGCAGCCAATATCCAGCAGCGTCATGCCCGGTTTAAGCTGCAGTTTTTCACAGATCAGCGCGAGCTTATCCTCCTGCGCCGCGCAGAGTTCATCGGCGTTTTTCCAGTAACCGCAGGAGTACTGCATATGGGGATCGAGCATGCGGCTAAACAGATCGTTACCCAGATCGTAATGCACTTCGCCCACTTGCCAGGCGCGGCGACGGGACTGAGGGTTGATGATGCGCGCCGCGGCAATGCGCATCAGGTCGGCCAAACGCGCCGGGCGCTGCTCATCAAGTCTGGCGCGCAATAGCTTGTCAAAAAACGCATCGAGCTGTTTGCAATCCCACCAGCCCTCCATATAACTTTCACCGAGCCCGAGTGAACCCTGCTGCAACACGCGCCTGAAAAAACGCGTGTCATGCACGCGGATATCCCAGGGTTCGGGACCATTAATCATGATGCCTGCCTGGGACAGCAGTTCCTGGACAATCCGCAGCCAGTGGCCGGGTTTACTGATCACATCGACGGTACATTCGTTAGCCATCATCTTTCCTTCAACGTAGCGTGCGCTCAGCCGGTAATTCCCCCGTTATTCACTGCCCGTCAGTGCGAAAAAGGCTTATCGCTCAGGCAGCTGGCTGGTAAATTGTTCACAACGGGTGAAATATATTTATGACCCGTTCATTATTCAGGAAACCCGTTTTGCCTGCGCTGTGCTATCAAGACAAACTTCATCGAATAGAGGTCAGGTTGTTATGTGCTCAAAGCTTGTGTTGCCGCCTCGTCAGCCCATTAGCGGCCAGCCCGCGCCGGTGCTGATGACCTTGCCTCGCCCGGTGTACTTTCGCAGTTACCCTTTACGCGGCGATACGGGCGTGGACATGCATGAGCATCCGTTCGCGGAATTTCTCTATGCGCGCGAGGGAAGTATGCGGGTGGAAATTGAAGGGAAGACGCTGGTGGTGCCCGTGCTTTACGGTGTCTGGATCCCGGCGCGCGTGCCGCACCGTCTTCTTGCCGGCAGCGACGTATTGCTGGAAAGCCTGTATGTCGAGGCCGATTTTGCCACCATCCCCTTTAGCGGCAGTAAGGTGGTGGTGGTGAGTGATTTTGTGCGTGAGTATATTCACTACGCCACGCAAAACGTGCCGGAAAAGTATGACGACGCAGGCGATGACGCGCAGTTAGTGCAGGTGCTGATTTCGCTGCTCAGACGTTTACCCGATGCCGGGTTATCGGTCTCCTGGCCGGTATCGCCGTTGCTGACGAGAGTTTGCAGCCAGATCCAGAAAACCCCCGGCGACGCGCACAGTATTGAACAGTGGGCCTCCTGTAGCGGTATGTCGGTGCGCACGTTCTCGCGCCGTTTCAAAAAGGAGACCGGCGTGGCGTTCAGCGAATGGAAAAAACGGGTGCGTTTGCTGGAATCCGTGGTGATGCTAAAAAACAAACGCAGCGTGACGCAGGTAGCGCTGGAGCTTGGCTATTCAAGCCCGGCCTCGTTTACCTTTGCGTTTCGCGCCATGTTCGGCGTGCCGCCAACGCGCTATTAAACAGAGACTACCCGCCGCGCTTTTTCAGCCGCGCCGGGGCGCGCGTCATTCATACTGCCGCTCTTTACTAACTCCTGAAAAAAGCCGGCGTAGCCACCAGATAACCAGCGCCAGCAGGGCGATTGCCCCCAGCACGGCAAACGCCACGCTGTAGGAGTATTTCGCCGCAATTGTTCCTGCCATCGCCGGGCTGAATGCGGCTCCGGCACCCTGCAACAGCATGATAAAGCTCTGCCCGGCGTTGGTGTGCCCGCTGCCTTCCAGCAATTTAACGATATAACCGGGTACCGCCACGCCCAGCAGCCCTGCGGCCACGCCATCCAGTATCTGAACCGGGATCATAAAAAGCGGTCCTGCCGAGACGCAGGCAAGTGCCGCGCGCAGCGGCAGAACCAGCAACGCTGCGGTAATCAGCAGCGGGTAACCATATTTTCCCGCCCTGGCGGCGGCAAATAAGGCGACGGGGATCATCACCAGTTGCGAAATAATGACGGTCGCCGCCGCATATACACCGGCGCTCATTTCCCCGCCGGGCGCGGAGGCCACCCGCATGCTGAGCATCGGCAGCAGCGCCGCGTTAGCCAGGTGAAACAGCATCAGCGTCACGCCAGTCGCAATAAGGGCCGGGTGGGTGATAATCGCACTGAGGCGGGGGACGGCCGCCGGATCTTCGCCGTGACTGAGCCCCCGTGCGGCGCGGTTATCAATGTCGTTATTGCGAACAGCAAATACCGCGAACGTTGCGCATATCGCCATGCCGGTCATCAGAATAAAAACGGCATCGGTACCGAAATACCACACCAGAATGCCCGCCAGGATCGCGGCACTCATATTTCCGCCGTGGTTAAACGCCTCGTTCCTGCCCATCTGCTGGTTAAAGCCAGACGGGCCGGTTAAGCCAAGCGTAATACCCATTAATAGCGGCGCAATAAACGCGGCGGATATGCCGGTGACAAGTTGTGAAAAACCAACGACAAAAAGTGTCGGATACGCCCAGAGTAACAGCGTGGCGGCGGTGATCAGCAAGCAGCAGGTAACGAGAATGCCGCGCTTATGCCGGGTGGCGTCAGCGACCAGCCCGGAAGGCATGGTCGCCACCAGACCCGCCAGACCGCCGGCTGTCATCATCCAGCCAATGTTGTCGGCTTGCCAGTGATGCTCAGTGAGAAAGATCCCCAAAAAGGGGCCAAGGCCATCCCTGACATCCGCCATGAAAAAATTCACTAAACAGAGTGCCTGTAGCGAGCGTAACGGCATAGAACCCCTTTTTATGTGCATGCGCTGCGTTCCTGAAGTCCCGGTTTTCCGCATCCTGAAAGCGGGTTGTTATCCGCTTCCGGCGGCTGGCAGACAAAACAGATGCCGTATCGAACACCTGTGAGAAGGGATAATAATCGGCTTTCACGTCAATCGTGTGATACATAAATGTAACATTCTGTCGTGCTGGCGAAGGGGCGCAGGAAAGGCGGTCGACTGCAAACGTGTGGTGAGTCTGCATCTTCAAGGCGGCTGACGATGCCGACGGTGTTTGACGGCTATGCCAGCAAAATCACACCCCCGGACAACAGCGACCATCAGCCGCGCCGTGCTTTGGGCGGCACTGCCGATATCTTTGGCGTTTTTAGCTAGCGGGTGGCGTGCCGGTCAAATGTGATCAACCACCGCTTCGATGGCGGAGTAGAGCCGCTCCACTAACAGGCTAATAAAGCAAACGGCCCGCAGCGGTGTGTTGCCAGCCATTCACCGCTGCGGGTTACGCCAGCGCGTCGCTTTTGGGATATAGTAGAAAACTATCTTTTTATAACAGGTGGCACTGGCAATGGCTTTGATCCCAAAAAACTACGCGCGGCTGGAAAGCGGTTATCGTGAGAAAGCACTTAAAATCTATCCGTGGGTGTGTGGACGCTGTTCACGCGAGTTTGTCTATTCAAATCTGCGCGAATTAACGGTTCACCATATCGATCACGACCATACCAATAACCCGGAAGATGGCAGCAACTGGGAGCTGTTGTGTCTGTTTTGCCATGACCACGAACACTCGAAATATACGGAAGCCGATCAGTACGGCACTACCGTAGTGGCAGGGGAAGACGCGCAGAAAGATGTCGGGGCCGCAACGTATAACCCCTTTGCCGATTTAAAATCGATGCTGAATAAGAAAAAATAGCGCCAGCACTCTTCGCTCCTGCCCGCAAAAATCAGTGCCGGGCAGGTTGGCAACAAGCCGTCAGTCGTGGCGTTAAGTAAGCGTGCTAAACAGGTTTTGCACGCAAGCTGGCAGGTAAGTACAGGCAAGGATCCCAATGATTAACTTCAGCAAGCCTCTTCTGGCGCCGCCTCTTCAGGTCGGTGACACCATTGGTTTTTTCTCTTCATCAGCGCCGGTAACTACCACGGCACCCAATCGGTTTAGCCGTGGGAAACGCTTCCTGGAGGAGAAAGGGTTTCGTCTTAAAGCCGGTCGTCTGACCGGCAAGTCTGATTTCTATCGCTCCGGCACGATTGCGGAGCGAGCGCAGGAGTTCAACGAACTTATTCGCGATCCGCACATTCGCTGTGTGATGTCGACAATAGGTGGAAATAATAGTAACGCCTTGCTGCCTTTTATTGATTATGACGCCCTGAAAGCAGACCCAAAAATAATCATTGGTTATTCAGATACCACTGCGTTACTGGCGGGAATTTATGCGCGAACGGGATTAGTTACCTTTTATGGCCCGGCATTGGTTGCTTCATTTGGTGAATTTCCGCCGCTGGTGGATGCCACTTATCACGCGTTTATTGAAATACTTTGCGGACAGAATAACGGTCACTACGACTATGTTTTACCGGAAAAATGGACGGATGAACGGCTTAACTGGGATGATGCCGAGCCGGTACGGGCTAAAACACTGTATGCGAATAATTGCCGGTTTATCGGGCAGGGGGTACACACAGGGCGCGTTATTGGCGGTAACCTGAATACGTTATCGGGTATCTGGGGGAGTGAATGGATGCCTGAAATACGATCCGGTGACATTCTGTTCATTGAAGATAGCTTAAAAGATATTGCCACCGTTGAACGTTCATTCGTGATGCTGAAACTCAATGGCGTATTTAAAAAAGCGCGGGCGATCCTTCTTGGTAAACATGAATTATTCGATAACGCCGGAAGCGGCCGGACGCCTTTCGATGTATTACGCGAAGTTTTAGGTGACGAAAACGTTCCGATCGTGGATGGTTTTGATTGCTGCCACACGCATCCGATGCTGACTTTACCCCTTGGTTCAACGCTTACCCTTGATTTTGACAATCAGAACGTATCCATCGTCGAACCCTGGCTGTCAGACAGGTAATAAGCCGCCACCGTTTATCATTTGGCCGCGAACAGTGCCCTCCTCATCAGGAGGGCACTTACTGGCAAGTCATAACCGTCAGAACGATTCCCAGTCAGCACTATGACCTGTCGACGTTGCGGGCTTCAGATCAACCTTGCGGTGAGGCGCCGCTACGCTTTTTTTCGGCTTAACGGTATCGGAACGCAGTTTGAACACCGAAACCAGTTGTGCAAGTTGCTCAGCCTGTTGTTCCAGTGATGATGATGCCGCAGACGACTCCTGAACCAGCGCGGCATTCTGCTGTGTCGTTGAATCCAGCTCGGTGACCGCCTTACCAATCTGATCGATACCTCTGCTCTGTTCTTCCGACGCACTGGAGATTTCGTTCATGATGCCACTCACATTGGTGACAGAAGAGACAATCTGCTCCATCGTCGTCCCGGCTTTATTGGCCATTTCTGAACCGGTGACCACACGTTGGACGGACTCTTTAATCAGGCTTTCGATCTCTTTGGCGGCCTGAGCGCTGCGCGATGCAAGGCTTCTTACTTCTCCCGCCACCACGGCAAAACCGCGCCCCTGTTCACCTGCGCGCGCCGCCTCAACGGCTGCGTTTAGCGCAAGGATATTGGTCTGGAAAGAGATGCCATTGATGACGCTGATGATATCGGTGATCTTGTTTGAGCTTTCGGTGATCGTCTCCATCGTGCTGACGACATCCCAGACAATTTTCCCACCGGAACGTGCATGTTCCGCCGCCAGCACCGCGAGCTGACTGGCTTCGCGCGCATTGTCGGCATTACGCTTAACCGTTGAGGTCAACTCCTCCATGCTGGCCGCCGTTTCAACCACGGCGGCAGACTGCTGTTCTGTGCGGGAGGCCAGATCCGTATTGCCTGCTGAAATGTCCGAAGAGGCATTGGCAACATGAACCACCGACTCTTTTATCTGGGTGATCATTTCGCGAAGCTTGTCGTTCATCACGCCCATGGCCAGCGTCAGGCGACCCAGTTCATCTTTTGACTGAGGTTCAATGGTTGCGGTCAGGTCACCTTCGGCAATACGTTCTGCCAGCGTCAGATTGTGTTTTATCTGCCGCGTCATCTGGCGCGTAAGCAGCCAGGCGACCAGTAACCCCGTCAGTACGGCGCAAAGGGCAACCACGCCCATGATGATCATCACCCGCTGAATGATATCGATATTTTTCTGCGTCTGGCCTGTAACCAAATTCGAGGTAACGGTATTGATTTTTTCTGCCACGGTGGTCAATTCCGTCGCCGCCTTCTGCGACTCTTTTAATGCAGCCGCATATGCTGTGACGTGCCCCTGCAGGCCGCTGAGAAACGCCTGCGCCATCTCTTTGTCTTCAGCGCTAAACGCCGCATTTTCAGCGTTAAGCATTTTTGTTGCTTCATCGTACTGACGGGCAAAAATGTCCATTCCTTGCTTACCCGCCGATGACTGGATCTCATACGCCGTCGTCCAGATATTGTTGAGGCGGTTCAGCAACGCTATCTCGTTTTTGGTGGTGGTTTCCTGCTGCTCAAGGCGGGTAGTGAATTGATTGAGCAGGGTTTTCATATCAGCTGATGTCAGATTCTGTGACTGCCCGACGGTCACTTTTTCCAGCTTAACAAACGTGTCCCGGTGAGTGGCGTAATCCGGGATAGTGCTGCGCAGTTCATCAAACAACACGCGGGCGTCATCGTCCCAGGTGTAGTCCAGACCAGTAACTGCTTTCTGGTCCATTTTTTCAATGGCGACTTTGTTCGCCTCAAGGGATTTTTCATCGTGGTTTAATTGATACGTCAAACGGTTACGCCGCGCGGTATTTAGCTCCGTACTGATTTCATTGATTAACTTTCCTTTCAGGGCGTGGTCGCGGATATTGCTGGATTGCTGAATGCTGATAAGTGAAGACAGAACAATGATAATTATCAAAACCGCAAATCCGCCAAACAGCTTGGCAGCGACAGGCAGGTTTTTTATTGACGGTAACAGCTTTGGCATAGAGGTATCCTCAATAATAATTCTTAATATTTAAAAGACGGTTTCATTTTCACTTCTTATCAGATTGCAGGTGTCTTCACTTCTTAAGAGGACGCTGGAGACAGGACTTATCAAAATACTTATCGACAATTGCCGCACATTTTTTAATGAAAAAAAGAAAAAAATTGCAGGCGAAAAATATATTTTAAGTAAATGAAGCACATTGCATTATAGATAGCGAAAAAAGCCGTGTGCTTTTATTCGATCAGCGTTGTAATCATGAGTCAGCAAAGTTTTTTATTGGCAGAGATAAAACTAAGAGGGAATATATTATATGTGCCGTCATTCATACTGACGGGCTTGCGAAATTACCGATTAGCCTGGTTTTAATTAGTGCTCTATGTTCTTTGGGGATAGCGGCGAATTAAATGTGGGCGGGCTCTCAATATTTATTCATCTGACAGGATATTTCTTAATGTCGCTTTTCTGGTTGTGCCAAACAGCGCTACGCCTGTCTGGCGCCAACACTCTCCGTTTTGCCGAAATGCGGGCAATAAAAAACCCGCACCAGGCGGGTTTTTTATTCTCAGTCGCGCTTAACTGCTCAGGCTGTTTGCCTTCATCGCTGTGGTAAGCACCGCTGATAAAGGGCAGGACTTACAGCGCGGTAACGTTACCAGCTGCAGGGCCTTTCGCGCCGCTTTCGATGGTGAAGGAGACTTTCTGACCTTCATCCAGGGTTTTGTAGCTGTCGCTCTGGATTGCAGAGAAGTGAACAAACACATCTTTGCTGCCGTCGTCCGGAGTGATAAAGCCAAAACCTTTATCAGAGTTGAACCATTTTACTAAACCAGTCATTTTATTAGACATTGATATTTCCTTAATTGATGAGCCACGAAGCGCGGCGATAATGGCCTGTGATTATAGAGTGACTTATTTGGCACTTAGGAGGAGGCTCACGAAGAAGGGTATCTTTGGATAACTCTTGAACTGAGGACTGCTTTACTAAAACTGCTTTCATAAGGTCTGTATTCCAAACCGATGGCGCTATTAAGACATAGCGAGTTCGATTTGGCAACGTTTATGTTTTTTTATTTTAACCACTTACACGCCCGGATGGCTGCATGGCTGTCTGTTTTGCCTGGCTTTAAGTCCTTTCTTAAGCCTGTTATTTCGCAGAGTTTTTGCAAGGTTGCGTTGCCAATTCGCTTAGGGGGTAAAACAAAAAGGCCACCGCAAGGTGGCCCCGGTCATCATTTTCTCGATTTACCTGCGTCCGAGCGTTTCCCACGAACCCTTCCGTTATTGTTGCGATCGCGAGGTTGTGTGCCACCACCAGGTTTAGGTACGACGACGTCTGGATTAAGTGGTCTTCTGTCAGCCATGTTTTCGTCCCCAAAGAATGGCAAAAGTGCCATCGACGGTGATACGCCGCGCTTGTTGACCTTGCAACGCGGATCGGACTACATATTGAGCAGCATCAAATTTATCCTCGTATCAGCACAGGCAGCAGGACGGAAATCAGGCCATTAAACGAAGCAGAATCGACGCGGCTGCCATGGCAGACTTTTTCTCAGAACACAATGAGGAGATTTATGGATCTGACAACGCATTTTACAGCGGTTGACGGGGTCTTTTATCGCGCAGTTGATCCGGCCTACCGGCACTTTGCATTAGCCGGCTCCAGAGCGCCAGGGCGCTATTCTGACAGCCATCAACCAACGCTGTACCTGAGTTCATCGCCGGCTGGTGTAGAAGCAGCCATGCAATCCCACCGCAGCAACCGAAGCGCCAGCCTGGAAATAGTCAAAGTCAGGGTTATGGCAAAGAACATTTTTGATCTCCGGAGTGCAGATGCCGTGCTGGCTGCGGGCATTAATCTTCAGGATGCGATTGCGCCATGGCAGGAAATGGTGAAAGAGGGCGGCGTTCCCGGCTCGTGGGGTGTGCGTAATCGGCTGGAATCACTCGGCTTTAATGGTTTAATTGACCCTTCGCGTAAAGCGCCCGGGCTCTGGCATCTGGTGCTTTTTGCCTGGAATAACAACAGCCAATGTCAGGTCAATATTATTGAATAGTACGAAGCTGACATAACGCACCGGATAGACACCACTACGGTCTGGCTACGATGCTGAGTACCGTGCTGGAAGCCAAAAGCGTACATGGCGGGCGAAAGAAATGTCTGCCGCGACGCCGTTTCTGGCCATGACGTCACGATGTTGTCCGGCAATTTTCCTCTCTTGCGAAACGCGTTCACATTCCCTTCTTGTTGGCGGGCTATTTTCCCTCGGGTGATGTTTTTTTAACCACAAACGCGGAGAACAGCATGAGAGGATTAACGAAGACACGCCTGGCCACTGCCGTTATGGTGTGCACTTTTTCTGTTTTTGCTGCCCCGGAGGGCGATATAAAACCGCCGCCGCTACAAAGGGATAGCCCGCCCGTGCCGGGATCCCTCGTGTATGGTGTCGTCCAGCAAACCACCACCCCGGTCGATACGTTGAACAATGTGGTTAAAAATCTGCCGGCGCTGGAAAACGGCAAGCGTTATGAAGTCCGGCTGGAAGTGAGGGAACTGGCACTGGCGCCACCCGTTCCCCCCGCACCCTAGTTAACCACGGTTCAGCCCCTTTCCGGGGCTTTAAACAAACACGTACCGGCTTGGGTCGGCCTGGTTATACGTCACGCTTTGGGTTTATTTATGGATCGCAAACTCCTGTCAAAAAATGCTGTCACCACAATAAAAAATACCGGCACAAAGAAAATCGCGAATACGGTGCCGCTGATCATGCCCCCGAAAACCCCAATACCGATGGCATTCTGCGTGCTGGCGCTGGCACCACTGGCGAGCATCAGGGGAACAACGCCCAGCGTGAAGGCTAACGAGGTCATCAAAATCGGGCGCAGCCGTTGTCGGGACGCCATGAATGTTGCCTCCAGGGTGCTCATGCCCTGGTGGCGTAGCTGCCGGGCAAATTCGACAATCAAAATGGCGTTTTTGGCTGAAAGACCAATCAGGGTAATTAGGTCCACTTTGAAAAAGACATCGTTGGTCATACTGGCAGCGCTAACAGCAATAAGCGCGCCGATAAGCCCCAACGGCACGGCCAGCATCACGGAAACGGGAATTGACCAGCTTTCATACAGTGCCGCCAGCACCAGAAATACCACCAGCACAGACAGGAGGATTAACCCTGGCAACTGGGACGCCGAGGCTTTCTCCTGCAACGAACTGCCCGCCCACTCGCCGGTAAACCCTGGCGGTAATGCCTTTGCCAGTTGCTCCATAGTTTTCATCGCTTCACCACTGGCGTGACCCGAAGCGGCGCTGCCGGTAATGCGAATGGCCGGGTATCCTTGATAACGATTGAGTTGCTGCGGGGCCTGGTGCCAGGCCGAGGTGACAAAAGCTGAAAGTGGCACCATTTCCCCGAGCCGGTTTTTTACGGATATTTTTAACAGCGTTTCAGGCTGCATTCGGTAGGCCGCATCGGCCTGCACAATGACCTGCTGGACACGGCCAGCATTGGTGTAGTCATTGACATAGTTTGAACCCGAGGTGACAGAAATAGCCTGATTGATCTCCTCAAACGATACGCCTAACGCTTGCGCTTTTTCCCGGTCGATGTTCAGGGAAATAGAGGCCCCCTCGGGTAATCCATCGATATAGACATCCGCAAGATTTGCACTCTTGTTTGCCTGTAAAACCAGCCTGTCTGCGGCCTGTTTCAGCGCCTCGTAGCCTTTGCCCGCTCTGTCTTCAACATAAAAGGTGAACCCGGAAGAGGTGCCCATATCAGCGATAGCGGGCGGCAGCAGGCTCATGGTTACCGCGTCGGGCACGGATTGCATTTTTGCCTGAATGAGATCGGCTTCATCTTGGGCTGCGATGCCCTTGCGCGAGGACCACGCTTTTAAGGTCGTAAAAGCCAGCGCGGAGTTTTGCCCCGAGCCTGAAAAACCGAAACCGAGGATCATAATATTGCTATCAACGGCTTGCCGTGCCGCTACCTCATCTTCATAGCGTTTCACCACCGCGAGCGTGCGCTGCATCGTGGCCTCGGAGGGAAGCTGGATGGAGGACATAAAATAGCCCTGATCCTCTTCGGGCAAAAAAGAGGATGGCAGCGTGATTAACCCCATCACCAGGGCCGCGCACAGCGCGGCATAAAGCAGCATCATCCGCCCGGTTCGCTTTACGACATACCCCAGTCCCGCGGTATAACGTGAAGAGAGCATCTGAAAAGAACGGTTAAACCCGGCGGCAAATCTTCCCGCTGAAGTCGCATTTTTCTGATGCGGCTTCAGCAGGGTGGCACAGAGCGCAGGCGTCAGCGTTAAAGCTAAAAAAGCGGAGAACAGGATCGATACCGCCATCGAAACCGTGAACTGGCGGTAAATCACCCCGACCGAACCGCTGGCAAAGGCCATCGGGATAAACACGGCGGTGAGCACCAGCGTAATGCCAATAATCGCCGGTGTGATTTCCCGCATCGCTTCGCGGGTCGCCTCGCGCGCCGGGAGGCCTTTTTCTGCCATCAGTCGCTCAACGTTCTCGACGACAACAATCGCGTCATCGACGATGATACCAATGGCTAACACCATGCCAAACATGGTCAGAATATTGATGGAATAGCCGCTTAGCAGCATCACGGTGAATGTCCCGAGCAGCGCCACCGGAACAACAATGGCCGGGATGAGCGTGCAACGGATGTTGTGCAAAAAGATCAGCATCACCAGAAAAACCAGCACCATCGCTTCGGCTAACGTTTGTACCACTTTGATGATCGACGCTTTGACAAAAGGGGCGGTGTCGAACGGAACGGTAAACGCCATGCCCTGCGGCAGCGCGGTGCTCAGTTCGGCCAGTCGCTGATGAATCCCTGCGGCAGTGCTGATGGCATTCGCGCCTGGTGAAAGCTGAATCGCTGCTGCCGTTGCCGGAACGCCATTTTCCCGGATGCCATAGGTATAACTCTGTAACCCAGACTCCACGCGTGCGATATCGCCAAGCGTCAGACGCGCGCCGTCCGTGGTCGCTTTGAGGGTGATATTTTTAAATTCCGCAACAGAGGTGAGTTGCCCCTTCACGGTTAACGGATAAGTGACGTCCTGGCCCGGCAGCGCCGGTTCGTCTCCCGATCTGCCGGGTGAAACCAGCACATTCTGTTGGCTCACCGCGCTGATGACGTCACTGGCTGAAAGCTGGTAATGGTGCATTTTTACCGGGTCAAGCCAGATGCGCATGGCTTTTTCACCGCCGAACAACTGAACCTTGCCCACGCCCGGCACGCGACGAAGTGCATCGCTGATGTTTCTGGCGAAATAATCACTCAGATCCGCCTCCTGATAGGCACCCGTTTCGGATTTCAGTCCGACCATCAGCAGAAAACCAGACTCGGCTGCTTCAACGGTGACACCGTTTTGTCTCACCGCCTGCTGTAGGCGCGGCTCCACGGTTTTTACCTTATTTTGCACATCCATCTGCGCGAGTTTGCTGTCCGTTCCGGGTTTAAACGTCACCGTGATAGACGCCATTCCGCTGGTATCGCTGGTGGACTCGAAATAGAGCAAATTGTCGACACCGGTGATCTCTCGCTCGATAAGTGAAACCACCGAGCTATTCATCATGTCAGGCGATGCGCCAGGAAAACTGACCGAAATAATAATACTCGGCGGCGCGACCGACGGATATTGTGCGACCGGAAGATGCGGGATGGATAAACACCCACTCAATATAATGAACAGTGCAACAACCCAGGCAAAGACAGGCCGGTCAATAAAAAATTGTGGCATGAAATCAATTCCGAACAATTAAGGCGAGATGAGTAAATTCAAGGTTTCTGCTGCGGTGATAATGTCCCGGTATCGACATCATCCGTCTTGACGCGTTGACCAATGTCTTTAAGTTGTGAAAACTTCTCCAGCAGTTGCGGGGCATCATCAAGGCTGGTGGCAAACATCCACATATACGTCATTACCGAATAAATATGCCCGGCGTTCACCCCCTGGGTTGAGGTCATTAATATAATGGTCAGGGTAAAGAGCAGGGCGATCAACACGCCGATCGCCAGGTATCCCAGCGCTTCACGATCGGAAAGTCTGATTCGCAAGCGGGCAAGGGAGGAATAATGGCGGTTAAGCGAGAGCGTGGTGGCTTTATGCACATAGTCCACCTCCTTCTCCAGTCGGTTATTCAGCCGGTTAAACAGCAACTCATTTTTACGGGTATAGCCTTTAAGAAAGCACGACAGAATAATGACAATAACCACACACATCACCCCGGCGTGAAACTCAATGATGAGCAGCATAATGGCCGCGCCAAAAAGGGAAATAATCGAGGTCATCAGCATCGGCAGATGCATCTCAAAGAAATCAACAAATTCACGGGCTAACACCACCCGCGCGGCGATGGTTGAGTGATTAAGCTGATATTTACGCTGCGCAATAATAACCGATACGGCAAGACCGGCATAAATGCGTGCAAATGTGCGCGTATCGATGCTGCGACGGGTTGCACCGAGGATCCAGATAAAGAGGATCATCAGCCCATACAGCGCGGCTGTAAGGGCATTTCCCGCCAGAATCGCGTTGATAGCGATGCCCGCCAGCACGGGATACAACAAATAGGTCACGTTTTCCGCAATCACCAGCAAAAAAGTCACCGAGAGCTTTTTCCCGTTTTTTACGGCCAGATGTTTTAATGTCCTTTTCACATTTTCAGTGGAGGACGGTGGGTGTTTATTTATCGACGTCATTATAAAAAAGTATCTACCCGGTATGGATGAACAATCCTGGCTTACCTTTATGCTTAATCACCCCTGCGCTTTCATTGCGAGCCGATTAACATATGCGCCAGAATTACAGTGCATTGATGCAGTGTATCGTTTTGATGTTTACGCAGAATGGCTGCTTTATGGAGGCTATATGGAGGCAGCTAGTTTATCTGCGATATAAAGATGCCAGAATTTTCTCGCTACCTGTCACCACGCTTATCGCCAAAAATCGTTGCTTCGCATTCAACAAGATTCAGAGGATCCGCAATAAAAGGTACATCGGCGTAACGCCGAGGAAAATAATCAAAAAACACTCATAATAAAAACTAAAATCATAAATATCAGGAAACCTCAGTAACAGAATATTAAAGATGAGAATAAGGTGAAGAAATATGATGACCAAAACGAAGGTGACAAGCGCCAGCTCTTTCAGTACGCCCGCTTTTTCCTGTAGCAAAAACAATAAAAGTGAAACGCTTAACGCCGAATAGATAAACGGCGATGAAAGCAGCGTCGCACCTACTTTTTCCTCAACGTTGTGCATCAAAATAAGCCATATATAGAACATTCCCCATAACCATAGCGAAAATATCATCAATGAACTGATTTTTTCAGCGGTGAGCTTCCGTAAGTACTTCATTGATATTTCTACTCCGAAAGATAGCGTTACCGGTAATGAAATAAGATGTTTTTACCGTGTTTATTTATGTCATCGTTTTCCAGTAACACGTTATTTTCTATGCCTTAGTTTCTATTGTTATCCAGGACTGTGGAAAATTGATTACCCGAATGTGGAGCGAGTGTGTACGTCTGCCTGGTAAATATTCACTTGCGGATGTTGCCGTCAGACATTGAGAAAAAAATGAGACGTCAGTGAGTTTACCTGGATGCAACTTTCGTCGCACAACCGGGTCTCATGTTCGCTGATGACCTGCGCGTTATTGCCTGGCTTCAGAAACAGCTTAGAAAAACGGCATTTGTCTCAGTGCATTAACCGCAGCGAAAACATCGGTGTATGCTTTCGCGCAAGCCAGGTCACAGAATGCCTGCAATATCAGTGGTGGGTGGAGAAATCATGAACGACAACTATCTTATTCTTGTTGCTGAAGATGATGATGAAATAGCGGATATTCTGACCAGTTATATTCAGCGTTCGGGGATGCGCACCCTGCGCGCGGCGGACGGCGAGCAGGCAATAGATACCTGTCGGCTGAAAAAGCCTGATTTGGTATTACTGGATATCCAGTTGCCGGTGTTTGATGGCTGGACTGTCCTTTCCACACTGCGAAAAGAGAGCAATATTCCGGTCATCATGGTTACGGCACTGGATCAGGATATCGACAAACTGATGGGGCTGCGGCTTGGCGCGGATGATTACGTCGTTAAACCTTTCAATCCCACTGAAGTGGTCGCACGTATCGAAGCTGTGCTGCGCAGGGCAAAGGCCAGCCACGAACAACTCCACAATAAGCCTATCCGCACCCCCTTTTTAACGGTGTATCCGCAAGATTTTTATGTGGAGATCAATGGTTGCGGCGAGGTTATCTCTCCCTTACTGACAACGACCGAATTCAAACTGCTGGCCTATCTGGCGCGTAACCCGCGCAAAGTCTGCTCGCGCGAAGAGTTGCTCAATGCCTGCCTGCCGGAAGGTGATACCCTGGATCGCACGGTGGACAGCCATATGAGCAAGTTGCGCAAAAAGCTGGAAAACTGCGGATTAAAAGGGGTTCCGGAAAGTATTCGCGGCATGGGTTACCGGTTAGGTGAAAACAAATGAACAAAGGCCATCCGTTAAGCCGCCAGGTTCTGGCGTTTATGATTTCGCTGACGCTGACGGTTATGGCTGTCTCGGTTATCGGCTCCTACCTGTTTTATACCTTTATCATTTATTACATTCCCGGCGGGGCAATGGCCGGGAATGAGGATCAGATGACCTATCTGGACTGGTTATGGATCCTGATTGCTTCCGCGATAAGTTTATCCATCTCGCTTTTTTTTACGGTAAAACTGTCGGCAAGAATATTGACCCCGTTAAGCTCCGTTGCGACCAGCCTGCGCAGGATAGCCCAGGGCGATCTGGGCGCGCGGGCGTTTTGCGCCAGTTCCCATCTGGGTGAGCTTAATCATCTGGTTAATGACTTCAATGAGATGGCAGAAAAACTACAAACAATGGATGCGCAGCGCAGATCCTGGAATGCCGCCATCGCCCATGAACTGCGCACGCCGGTTACCATTCTGCGGGGCCGTTTACAGGGGCTGGTGGATGGCGTATTCGAGCCAAATCCAACCTTGTTTAACAATCTGCTTAAACAAACCGAGGGTTTATCCAGCCTGATAGAAGATCTGCGGGTGGTGAGTTCATCCGGCGGGGCCGAATTTACGTTAACGCTCGCGGAAGTGGATTTGCAGGAGATCATTCAGAGCGCGGTGGATTCCTTTGCGCTGGAATTTAAACGCAGCCATTTTACCGTCGCGACCGAATTACACCCCCAGCAATGCCAGTGCGATCCGCTGCGAATCATTCAGTGTCTGACTGTCCTTTTCGATAACGCGATAAAATATGCCACCTCTAAAAGCATGGTGATCCGCCACGGCGCGAATGAACACGAGAACTTTATTCTTATTGAGGATGGGGGGCCGGGGATCCCGGAGGCGTTTCATAAATTTATGTTTCACCCCTTTCAGCGCGGCGCCAGCGCAAGGGATACCAATCCGGGAGGCTGTGGGCTGGGACTATCAGTGCTGAAAGCCATCATGCTTGCCCATCAGGGCGACGTTACCTACACGTTAACCGATCAGGGCCATTCTATTTTTCGCCTCTCATGGCCCCTACGGAAACAACCGTGATTACGCTTTCTGTGTCTGCAATTGCGGGTTGGTTTGTCTCGCGGCCATATTCCACATCTCACCCAGCCGGGTATCCCACTCTGGCGGTGAGATTTGTAACTTGCCGCGCCGGGGGCTGAGGGTGATTTCACTGAAATAAATAACATCACGCTGCAGCATAAGATCAATTCGGCAATAATCGATCCCGGTTGACAGCTCCTGCGCAGCGGTTATTGCCTTATGCAATAATTCCGGTTCAGGTATCGCCCCGGGGGTATTGGGATATTCCATCTGAAAGGGCTGCAACTGCCAGCAGCGATTGTAGACATTAATAAAACCGTGACCGGCATCATCGGTAAAGTCTGCTTCGATAAAACCCGCGATGCCGTGAAAACAGTGTATTCTTAGCATTTCTGGCGTGCGGCTTTTGTCTCTTTCGGAAAATAAATCAATGTATTTTTCGCACAATATAACCGGTTTGATGTTTTTATACTGCCATTCCCGGGTGGTGTAATACATATTTTTGCGCAGGGCAAAATCCAGCTTCTGCAGCGCGCGCGCAATATTGAGTTTGTCCTTATCGGTGCATATTACTGCGCTACCACTGTCGTGATTACACTTCAGCACAAACTTGTCCGGTAACTGGCTGAAATCGATGCTTTGCACGTTGTCATAGACGCAAAGCAAGGTGGGTAATTGTACTTTCTGCGTACGCGTCGCAACGTAATCGCGCACCGCCAGTTTATCTGCCAGCCGCGTATAGAGTGGGTTATGGTCATGCATCATTCGGTAGCATATTTTTTCGCTCAGCGTCACCGGATTAACCAGATCGGGGGTTCTGCCCGTGAGTCTTTTTAATCTCTTGCTATGAAACTGGTGATCCTGAACCATAGCGGTTAAAAGTTTTCGACCCAGATACTCGGTGTATTTCATGAAATAGTTAAATCTGTTCATTTTTCCTCCTGCGGACAGTAAACATTCTGCAGAGGATTTATTGATTTATATTGCCGCTAATATGGAGTGACGATGGAGTGGCTATTGGTAAAACATCCTTAAACGAGTTGGCTAAGTTCTGCTTGGCAGAAGGGAACGGGCAATATCTTCTTTAAGTTAAATCTCAACACAGATACCGGCGTGTGACCGCGAAATAGGGGGCGGGAGTAAGGAAAGAGAAACGCGAATTATCTTTGCAGGAAGGTACAGGGCTTGAAGATAAAAGGGTCTTTCTTACCGGCTTAACAAATTGCGCAGAAAACAGGTTCAGAATTCACTTAAGCCAGATATATTACCCGTCGGGCCACCTTTTCTATGAGGGAGTGAGAAATGACGGATTACAGTTTTTATCAAAAAGGTAAGCAAATCGTTGTGCTGAAAAGTTCGCAAGGGGATGCCGCTTCACAACTGGTGGCGCAGGGTTTCGAAAAACAGTTTGAAGAGATCAGCGCGAGCAGTGAAAAAAACGCGCTTGCCCGCTTTGCGGATATTCGCCGTGATAACCAAATCGATCGCGAAAACTTCCTCGCCGGCGCAGGACCGATGCCGCTTATCGGTGGATTGACGGCCATTGTCACCTCTCTTGTGCGCAAAAAAGAGCAGTGATCAAAACGTAGATGGTTACGTTAATGGATGGGAAATACGGCGGCACAATGCCCGCCCTGAACGCGGGTTGCCGCGAAGTTACGCCGATAATACGCCGATAAAAGGTCCAGCATGACGAAAATTGATGAACTAAAAAACGCCTATCCCGGCGCACAGGCATGGTCATTCGGCGACCAGCCGGAGATGGCAAACGCGCTTGCACGCTTAGTGGTGAGTGGCAGAAAAACGGCCTCCTGCTGCTCGCTTGCTTCCTACCTCGCTGAAGAATCGGCAGCCAAAATCGGCAGTTATCATATTATTCTCGACGGGCAATATTCCCCGGTTTGCGTCATCAGAATGCTAGCGCTGCGCCTGGTACGCTTTTGCGATGTGACGGAAGAGTTTGCCAGAAAAGAGGGCGAGGGCGATTTAAGTCTTGAATACTGGCGCGAAGAGCACAAAGCCTTTTTTACCCGCGCGGGATTTTTCTCTGAACAGATGGAGCTTGTCGCGGAAGAGTTCGCGGTGGTTGAGGTTCTCTAAACCGTGGATTGACGGTCGATCCGCATTTCCTAATACTCCCGAGGTGAAACGCGACGGGCGCGTTTCACCTGTTTCACCTTCAAAACCCGCACCGCTGCAACAGGTCGAAAAGCTCGCCATGCAGAAACTCAGCGTGATGTTCACAGAACGTCCTCTCTTTCTTAACCCTGTTCAAAATTGGTTAAAAGTCGCTGATTTACGCAACATATATCGCAAAACGCACAGAAACAGGTTTTTAAAAATCCGCTCACTACGCAAACTTTTGCTGCCGGCCTTCGCGGGTAACATTGATCGGGCGGGCTGGCGTTCAGGTTGAAGCGTGGTGGGAATGCGCTAACACGTTCTGCCTTAACGAGAAAAACAATGAGGGAGTGGAATATGAAAACACACATTACATGGCTGGCGCTTACCGTCAGCGCGCTTGTTGCGGGCGCGACGCTTCCTGCCGTGGCCGCGCCATTACCGGCGACGCCGGATTTATCTGTGCCGGTAAGTCAGTATGTAACCCAGGTTAACGCCGATAAAAGTATTACCTTTCGCCTTTTCGCGCCGGGCGCAAAGCGGGTATCGGTGGTGACCGGTTCAACCCCGGAGAGCGTTGTTTCACACGACATGCAAAAAGATGAGCACGGCATATGGTCGTGGAAAAGCGCCGCACTGGCACCGAACCTTTACGAATATTACTTTGATGTCGATGGTTTTCGTTCGGTGGATACAGGAAGCCGGTTTCAGAAACCGCAGCGCCAGGTCAATACCAGCCTGATTCTGGTGCCGGGCAGTATTCTGGACGATCGCGCTGTGCCCCATGGCGATCTGTTGACGGTGACCTACCACGCGAAAGAACTGCGTTCAGAGCGTCGCATGTATATCTGGACGCCGCCGGGTTACAACGGTAAAGGCGAACCTCTGCCGGTGCTCTATTTCTACCATGGCTTTGGCGATACCGGCCTTTCCGCCATTGATCAGGGGCGGTTGCCGCAAATAATGGACAACCTGCTGGCCGAAGGGAAAATCAAACCCATGCTGGTGGTGGTGCCGGATACCGAAACGGATATCGTGCAGGCGATCCCGGAAAATTTCCCGCCGAAAGAGCGGCGCAAAACCTTCTATCCGCTTAATGCCAAAGCGGCAGATCGCGAACTGATGCATGACATTATTCCGCTGGTCGATGCCCGCTTTAATGTGCGCAAGGATGCTGGCGGACGTGCGCTGGCCGGGCTCTCACAAGGGGGCTTTCAGGCACTGGTTTCCGGGATGAACCATCTGGACAGCTTTGGCTGGCTGGCGACATTCAGTGGTGTCACCACCGCCACCGTCCCGGATGCGGGTGTGACGGCGCAGCTCAATAAGCCGCAGGAAGTGAATAAGCAGTTGCATAACTTCACGTTGGTGGTGGGCGAAAAAGATACCGTCACCGGGAAGGATATTGCCGGGCTTAAAAAAGAACTGGAGCAAAAGGGCATCACGTTTAGCTATAAAGCGTATCCCGGTCTGGGGCATGAAATGGATGTCTGGCGTCCCGCCTATGCTGAGTTTGTGCAGAAACTGTTTAAATAAGGCGTTGCCGTATCGTCCGCTGGCGCTGAACAGGCTGCCAGCGGACAAAATCAAGACAACATTTAACGCTTTGGTTATTCACCGGTTATGCGGGCGAGTAACGATGGGGAAGTTTTCCGCCCGGTAGTCTCCACTGACACCGTGGCGGATAACCCCGCCACTAACTCCACGCCTGCGGGCAACTTATCGATATGAATGCGGACCGGTACGCGCTGCGCAAGTCGCACCCAGCTAAAGGTGGGGTTGACGTCCGGCAGGCCAAGACCACCCGTTTCGTCATTGCTGTCGCCGATGCCGTGCCCGATGCTCTCAACGTGACCGGTGATGACGGGTTCAAACCCCATCAGCGCGATGTGTGCGCGATTTCCGACATGAATATGCCGCAGTTTTGTCTCCTCAAAATAGCCCACAACCCAGAAGCTGTTCGCATCAATGATGGCCACTTTGGTTTCCCCGGCGGTGGCGTAGTCGCCCGGACGCAGCCTGAGATGCGTGACATAGCCCGCTACCGGCGCGCGCACCGTGGCATGCGATAAATTTAGTTGTGCCAGTTCCAGCGCCGCCAGCGCGCCGTGATAATTCGCCACTGCGATGCTGGCCGCACTGCCTGTTTGTTGTAAGTCTTCGCCGGAGATCACGCCTTTAATTTGCGAACGCCTTGTCGCCGCATCCTGGCGCATTAACATCTCATGGCGTTTCGCCTCGACATCCGCCTGCGCGCTGGCTACCGCCAGCTTCAGCCAGTGCGGATCGAACGAATAGAGCACATCGCCACGATTAACCCACTGGTTATCGCGAACGGCAACATTTGCCACCGGCCCGGAAACATCCGGCGCTATCTGCACCACATCAGCACGCACCCGACCATCACGGGTCCAGGGACGCTGCGCGTAATGTTTCCACATCAGGTAAGCAAGGAGGGTTGCCACCAGCACGGCGCTTAACGTCAGTGCATAACGGCTTAACAGAGAAAAAAAGGATTTCATGCGACTAACCCCAGCGCGTTCAGTCCCTGCATAAGCAGGAAAAAAGTAACAATGTAAGTGGCAAAACTCATCAGCGGACGCCAGGGCAGGCGCCGAAGGGGTCTGATGAAGGTGAAAAGCGGCACCCATAACAGCGTGAGCAGTAACGCCGCCAGCGCGATCACCAGCAGCCCGGGCACGTATACGCCAGCGAGATTGAGATCATTAACCATCGTTCGGCTCCTTATTGTGTTCACGCAAGGCACAGTGCAGATCCAGCAGGCTGTCGGTGAGTTTTTGTGAAAGCGCATGCGGCGATTGCGCGTGGCGGTCAATCAGGGTGTGAAGGTGCGGGCCTGGCGCAGGCGAGTCGGTATGGTGGATAAGCCGTTCAAGAAGCAGGCTTATCTCAACGGCGGTTTTACGGCTAACTTGCGTTTGCAAGCGACGTAAATGCACTACCGCAAGGCCGATACGCAAAGCCTGCAACATCGCCTGCAGCACATCTCCGGCTGCCTGTTCGCTGCGTTGCAGGCGCGGCAGTAACAACGCCGCTCTGTCCATCATCAGATTGGTCCAGTGCACTTCATCAAGCATCATGACGCCTTTCACACTGCGCCTGATATCGCGTTGGCAAATGCGCAGCAGGCGCTGGATGGCGGCATCGGCCTGCACGGTTTGCAGCAACCCCATACCCAGAACCGCGAAGCCGGTGGCGGCAAAAAGCGCGATGGCGGTATTGACGGCGGTGGCGAAATCACCGCTGTAGTGCGCTCCCAGCTCACATAAGATGGGCAGCGTCAGCGTGATCCCCATCGCCATAAAGGTGGTAGCCGGTCGCGCCTGTAACGATCCGGCCCACAGATAGACCGGCGCCAGCACTGCCACCAGCACCGCGAAATCTGTCACCTGGGGAAGCAGGGCAAAGCTGTAGAGCAGGCTCACCATCACCCCCCAGGCGGAACCTATCATGTATTTCACAATATGCGGCACCGGGGTATCGAAACTGCCGAACAGCGTGCAGCAGACCCCGAGAATGGAGACCGCCGTCGCGCCATCGGGCCAGGCGGAATAAATCCAGATCAGGCAACCACAGAGGATGATGACAAACGCCCCCAGCGCCGTGCGCGCTGCAGACAGGCTGTCGCGGTGAAAGACATAGCCTTTCGCCGGTTTATCTTCTGCTGGTTGTTGCGCCGGTTTTGCCTGCGCGAGTGCGTTCGCGAGCCGCTCGCAGTGCAGCAACAGGATAATGGCTTCATGGAGGTGACGGACAAGGTTCATCTGCAGCGCCGTTTCAAAGGTCAGCGCCTCTGCGGCGGCAAGCCGGGCAAGCCGTTTGGTTAATATCGCGCAGCGTTCTGCCAGCGCTTGTCCGGTGATTTTCCGTTTTGCGCTATCTTCCCCGACGAGCCAGCTTTGCACCTCTTCCAGCAGCGTCTGAATATCGGCGGGCAGGGCAGTGACCATCAACAGGCGATCGTGTATTTCACCGCTGACGATCAACAAACGCGCCAGCTTGTCATGCAGTGCTTTTCGCGCATGGCGCACCGGTGCCGAGAAGGCGAAGTCGTAAGGGATATGGTGGCTCAGGCCTTGCAGAAATTGTAACGCCAGCGCCAGTCGCAGATTAGCAGCCGCCTCATTGGCACTTCCCGCCAGCGCGTCTGCCAGCATCTGGCGTGCGGAATGCAGCGTTTGCGCGATTTTGCAGTTGAACAGGCCAGAGATCCGTTTTGGCAGCACATAGCGGTGAATCAGCGCCGCGCAGAAGATGCCAATCCCAATCTCCTGCACACGAACAATGGCGGTATCAAAAATCTCGCCGGGGTGAAAAACCGCCGGAAAACCGATCAGACTCGCCGTGTAACCGGCCAGCACAAAAGCGTACGCACGGGGTGTGCGCTCAAGCAGCGATAAATAGAGACAAAAGGTGATCCAGCCGGTGAGTACCACGCTACAAAAAATCGGTGTATTCACGAAAGTGGGCACAATCAACACCGTCGCCCCGGCACCCACTATTGTACCGGCTAAGCGGTAGACGCTTCTGCTCAGCGACGCGCCAACCGAGGTTTGCGACACAATATAAACGGTAATGATCGCCCATGAGGGTTTTTCAAGGCCAATCGATAAGGCGATGTAATAAGCGAGCATCGCCGCAGCAAAGCTCTTGGCGGAATAGAGTAATGCGTTGGCATCGCCCGCCACTGTGACGGAACCCAACATCGCGCCCATACGACGACGCAGGGCAGATAAATCGCGCAACAAACGGCGGGGTGAGAAATCAATTTTGTTCATGGCGGGAAGTATTACCGGCTTGCGCACGCCATTAAATACTCTATTCTGTCAAAAAATACCTGAATGTTGCCAATCGTATGCCAACCCGTTATGCCACGACCCTGTTTGATCCCGACACCACCGACTGCCCGGCGGTGGCGCGTCGTCTCGATTTTGTTGATTACGAAGCCGAAGTGCCGGTGCATACCCACCGTAAAGGGCAGTTAATTATTGCGCTGTATGGCGCGGTGACTTGCCGGGCGGAAAATGAGATCTGGATTGTGCCGCCGCACTGCGCGGTCTGGATCCCCGGCGGCGTCGCACATAGCGTCAGCGCCACCTGGAACGCGCATCTCAATTATCTGTTTATCGAGCCTGGCGCGGCAGCGCTACCGAACCGGTGTTGCACGCTGGCGATCTCCCAGTTGGTCAAAGAACTGGTGGACAGACTGACAGGCGAGAGCGTCGAATACCCCGCAGACAGCCATGTTGCCAGGCTGACCAGAGTCACGCTCGACGAGTTAGCCACCATGCCGCAGCAAAACGTCAGTTTGCCCGTTTCAGCGAACGCCAAAATCCGCGCGATGGCACAGGCGCTGGTAAACCATCCCGACGATCGCAGCACCTTTAAAGCATGGGCAAAGCGGCTGGCGCTCAGCGAACGCTCGCTGGCGCGTTTGATGCTGCGCGAAACCGGGCTGAGCTTCGGGCGCTGGCGGCAACAGCTCCATCTGGTGATTGCCTTGCGGGAGCTGGCGAGTGGTGTCTCGGTGCAAAATGTGGCGGCAAAACTGGGGTATGAATCGGTGAACGCCTTTATCACCATGTTCAGAAAAGCGATGGGCAGCACGCCCGCGCACTACTTTGCGGAACAACAAAAAGCGCCGCGCTAAGCGACGCGTCTGCACATCGCGGCTTCCCGTTGCGGCCATTTAGCCCGGCAGGAAAAACAGTACTCACTGTCACGACATCTGCTGCACCAGCAACGCAATCAGCGCCAGCAGAGCCGGCAGCGCCTGCACATAAAGGATTTTACGGCTGGCGGTGACCGCGCCGAAAACCCCGGCAATCAGCACGCAGATAAGAAAGAAAAAGAGTACCGCCACGCCGCGCTCAGCGAGCCACAACCCCCACAATAACCCTGCGGCAAGAAAGCCATTGTACAGCCCCTGGTTTGCGGCCAGAACGCGGGTTTCGCGAGCAAACTCCGCGCTCAGGTTAAAGGCTTTGCGGCCTGTTTTTGTGTCCCAGAGGAACATTTCCAGCACCAGAATGTAGAGATGAATGACGGCAACAATGGCGACAAGAATTTTGGCTAACACAGGAAACCTTACGGAATGAGGGCAGGTGAAAGGGAGTATAGATAATTGCGCGGGGGGCAGCAGCAAGTGCGTTTAACAAAACGCGCAATAGCATTCACCCTTTGATGCGCGCACTATAGCGGCACAACGTTTAACCACCATCAAAATGCGTGACGACAGGTTTGCCCGGACGTGAGGTGCTCAATGGATATTTACGAAAAACAGTATCAGGAACTGCAAGCCAGCGGTGCCGAAGCCTGGGCTGGCGACGGTTACCAACGCGCGAAAGCGCAACAACAGCAGGTTTTTGCCTGGCTCAGCCAGCAACATTATCTTCCGCAACCCGGTGCGACCATCCTGGAACTTGGCTGTGGCAATGGTGCCATGGCGGCGCACTATTTTGCCCTGCGAGGCGATACCGTCTGGGGCGTGGATTTCGCGCCAACCGCCATCGAATGGGCGAAAGCGCGCTTTACGCAGGCGGGCCTGCCCGCGCACTTTTTCACGGGCGATGTCTGCCATCTCCCACAATGTGACGATGCCATGTTTGATCTGATTGTGGATGGCAGTTGTCTGCACTGTCTCATTGGCGATGCCCGGCAGCGCTGCCTGGCCGAAGTCAGGCGGTTGCTCAAACCGACAGGGTACTTTGTTATCAGCTCAATGTGCGGGCTGCCGCGCTACGCCGGGGATATTGCGGCTTACGATAGCGACCAGCAGTGTCTGCTCAGGCAGGGGCAAGCCTGGCGCACGCTTAAACCCTTGGCTGATTTGCTCGAGGAAGTACAAAACGCGCAGTTTGTCGTGCATGCAAGCCTAGTGAACGAGAATCCGTGGTGGGATCATGCCACCATCGTCTGTTCCGCGCGGTGAGTTGCCCCCTCTCTTCAGGATCGCATAAGCCGCTGGCAATGCCGGAAAAAAAAAGACGACACTACGATGTCGTCTAAAGGGGGGTGGTTCAGGAGCCCGTAAGGGTCATTCGGGCTTTCTTGTCATTAATTCAGTGAACGGTCAGACGCAGCGCCAGATCGTCGGGGTAGGGGGTAAAGTAGCGCTGTTTCGCCAGGTAGCCATCCGGGTATTCGGCGAGATAGTGCTTTAACAGCGTGATCGGGGCGAGGATCGGCAGCCGCCCGTTGCGATAATTGAGGATCACATCGCGCAGTTCGCCCCGCTGACGGCTGTTCAAATGTTCGCGGAAATAGCCCTGAATATGCATCAGCACATTGGTATGGTTCTCCCGGGAAGCATTTTTTTTCAGGATGGCCATCAGCTTTTCGCGATACACCCTGAAGAAGGCATCCAGATCTTCCCACTCATGCAGGGAGGCGACGAACGGGCCAATCTGCCGGTAGCCCGCCTGATGGTGCGCCAGCAATTGCAGTTTGTAGCGGCTGTGAAATTCCAGCAGGCCGTGGCGCGTCAGGCCGTTGGCCCGCAAAGTATTGAGTTCATGCAGGGCGAAAACGCGCTCGACAAAGTTTTCCCGCAGCAGAGGATCGTGCAGGCGACCATCTTCCTCCACCGGCAACCACGGGTATTTCGCCAGCAGCGCAGCGGTAAAAAGCCCAACCCCTTCTTTACGCCCGCGCTGACCATTTTCGTCATACAGCCGCACGCGCTCCATGCCGCAGCTTGGCGATTTCGCGCAGACGATAAACCCGGCTAATCCCTCCTGGCGGGCGAGATATGCCTCGGCGAATTCGGCCATTTTCTCTGTCACATCGTCGTGCGGGGCGTGGCTAAAGCGCATACGGATATCCCCGGCGGTGGTCTGCACCAGACGCAGCGCCGGGCGCGGCACGGGCAGGCCGATGCCCATCTCCGGGCAGACGGGTTTGAACGTGACCCACCGCGCCAGCTCGTCCATCACGAAGCCCATGCGTTTATGCCCGCCGTCAAAACGGACGGTGGAGCCGGTTAAACAGCCGCTGATACCAATCATGGGTGGGGTTTTCATGGCGCTATCCTCTTACTGCGTTTGGCGGGTGAAGAAAAGCGTCACCGTCCCGACGGTAATGCCGAACTTCTTCATCGCTGTTTTGTTGAATAAATGGGTGTCGTCCTGCAGATACATCCAGTCATCAAAGGTCAGCAGCCAGGTGCTGCCGTTGGCTTTCACGTTCATGCGGTAGTGCCAGTTAAAGGCGTTACCGGCCGACTGCCCGGTTGCCACGCCCTCAATATCGCCTGCCGTACCTTCGTAGCGATCGCTACCGACGCGGCGGATATGCCACACCCGTTGCTGCTTTTCACCATCGTCATAAACGAAGTGCTCATTGAGCGTGAGCGTCTCGCCCACCACCTCGCCCTTGATCTCAACATGGAAGCGGCGCAGTTGTTTGCCGCTGCGATCCTGCACCATCCCCCAGGCTTCGGTTGTGCCGTTGAAATAGCGGAAAATATCAAGCGGCGGCTGTTGGTGTTGATAATCGCCAATCTCGCTGCTACAACCGGCCAGCAGCATCATCAGCGCAAGGCCGAGCGCCAGAATGCGTTTCATTTTTGACCTCCGATCAACTGTTGACGCAGGGCGGGATATTGCGTGGCGGGCGCAAGCCAGATCGCCAGAAAGTGGCTGCTGAATGCTTCCGACTGGTATGGGCCGAGCGGGCTAAAGCCTTGCTGCGACGAAGCGGCGCGATACCAGAATTGCCCCTGTTTGCCGCGCATCACAAACGCCAGTTGCGTGCCGGATGTTACGTCAGGCCACAGCGTGCGCAACATGTGCAACCAGGCTTCGCTCTGCGGCTCGCGCGCCAGGAGCCCCTGCGCCTGCCACTGTTCGCGGGTGGCGTCTACCAGTTCGTCGCGGTCGATATCGCGCTGGTAGGTGATGATCAGCGCCTGATCCTGTTCAGGCCCGCTGTAGCGGCCGTCTGGCGTGCGCAACTGCGAGGTATAAACCGTAAACGGCCCCCAGGTCAGCGTCGCGTCGCCGACTTTGCGCCAGCTTAACCAGTCGGCAGCGTGGACCGTAGGCACC
Organism: Kosakonia sp. SOY2; assembly: GCF_027109175.1. Taxonomy (NCBI): domain Bacteria; kingdom Pseudomonadati; phylum Pseudomonadota; class Gammaproteobacteria; order Enterobacterales; family Enterobacteriaceae; genus Kosakonia; species Kosakonia sp. SOY2. The sequence continues at coordinate 1,487,400 of NZ_JAPVXH010000001.1, read as the reverse complement.
AGTGCGCCAAGCCACAGCAACATCAGTAACGCGGTTCGCATCAGCGCCTCCCCGTCACAATATGGAAAAAGAGCATCATCACCAGCCAGCCGGTAGCCATCGAGCTAACGACAATAAACGTGGGGGCCAGAAAGGTGATGGCACCTAATCGTTCGCCAAGGAGGTAAGCCACCGGGCCGCCGCCTGTCGCCATCAACATCAGGGCCCAGCCGGGAAGCGTCGAGGTACTGCTCAGCGCCGTCCAGACGCAGGCAAACATCAGCCACAGCGCCACCATCCACAGCGGCAGCAACGAATCGCCGCTAAATTCGATAAGACCCGTCAGTGCCCAGAATGCATCCAGCCCGCCCCCCATTCCTGCCAGAAACAGGGCGTACAGACGCTGTGTGGGGGATAACAGCATGCAGGCCGCGATCGCCAGCGTAAGCCAGATAACCAGGCCGCGCTCGCGAAACAGCACCACCAGCGTCCAGTAGAGATCGAACGCGATAGCCAATAAAAAGACCTGCAGATACCGTTTCATACGCGCTCCGCGGTCAGTTGCACCACGCTGATGGTGCGCGCGTTAAACCCGGCTTCGCAGTAGCCAAAGTAGTAGAGCCACATGCGGCGAAAGCGGTTATCAAAGCCGAGCTTTTCAATCTCCTGCCAGGCGTGGTTAAAACGCTGCCGCCAGTGCGCGAGCGTGCGGGCGTAGTCAGGGCCCATATCGAACAGATTGCGTATGACAAAATCGGTGTGGCGCGTCATCAAATCGTTCATGGCGGTGATGCTCGGCAAAAAGCCGCCGGGGAAGATGTAGCGCTGAATAAAATCGACGCTTTTGCTGTAGTCGCGGTAGCGCTGATCCTGAATGGTGATCGCCTGCAACGCCATTTTGCCACCGGGACGCAGACGCGCCTGGCAGGTTTTGAAAAAGGTAGGCAGATAGCGTTGACCGACGGCTTCTATCATCTCGATCGACACCAGTTTGTCGAATTCACCTGTCAGATCGCGATAGTCGCAAAGCAGCACCTGCACACGATCCTGCAACCCCGCGCGGGCAATGCGCTCGCTTGCCCAGCGGTACTGCTCCTGCGAAAGCGTGGTGGTGGTTACCCGGCAACCATAGTGACGGGCGGCGTACTCCGCCATCGCGCCCCATCCGGTGCCGACCTCCAGCAGATGATCGGCAGGTGTCAACGCCAGTTGTTCGCAAAGCCTGGCCATTTTGGCCTGTTGCGCGTCGGCAAGATCCTGATTGTCGTCGGCAAAAAGCGCGCTGGAATAGAGCAGATTTTCATCGAGAAACTGCGCGTAAAAGGCGTTACCCAGGTCGTAGTGGGCGGCGATATTTTCCCGCGCCTGCTGGCGATGGTTGCGCCGCGTCCAATGACGCAGCCGCTCAACAGGTCGGCTAAGCCAGCGAAAACCGCTCTCCAGCCGCCCGAGCACGCGGCTGTTCAGCGCCAGGATCTGTAGCAGTGCGGTAAGCTGACTGGTCTCCCAGTCGCCCGCGATCCAGGCTTCAGCAGCGGCGAGGCTGCCGCCGGTTAGCAGCCGCCAGTAAACACCGGGTGCCACAATCTGCACCTCGGCGCGCAGCGTAGCTGAGGCATCGCCAAAATGAAACGTCTGGGCGCCTTCACGCAGGGTGATGGAGCCTTGCTGAATGCCGCTCAGCAGGCGGAAAAGTATCCATCGCGCGATACGGACGTTGCGCGAAATCTCGGGTTCAAGCGCAAAGACGGGATCGGTCATGAACGTTCACTCCTGCTCACGGGATGAGGATAAATCGGCACACGTTTGAGCCACAGCCGCAGCGCCTGCCAGTAAATAGCCAACACGGTGTTTAGCGTCATCAACGGAATACGCAGCAGTAAAGACGCCAGCGTGGCGCGGGTTAACGGTTCCCGGCTCAGCATGAGCGTGGCGTCGAACACTTTTGATTGCTGATGATTTTCGATATGCATGTGCAGCGTTTTGCCGGGGCTGTTGAAGCGCCAGTGATAGACCATCTCCATCGGGTTAAAGGGGGAGACGTGAAACGCTTTTTCCAGCGGGCGCGGCGTCTGGCCTTCAACGGCGTAGTAATGGCGCTCGTTCCACGGCGTGTTGCGCACCTCTGCCAGCACCCAGCGCAGGCTACCCGCACTGTCGTAGCAGTAGTAAAAATTGACCGGGTTAAAGTGAAAGCCGAAATAGCGCAACTGGGTCAGCAGCATCACGCGGCCGTCCGGGCGCTCGGCGGTCAGCTTTTCCACTTGATCGAGCGCGCGCGCTTTAAGCGGCGTGCCCAGCGGATAGTCCGCATCATGGAATGAGGCCGCAGCAAAGCGATTACGGCGAATGCCGACGGAAGGCAGCGCATCAAGCTCGTCCAGATCAATCCAGGCCATAAATACGCTATAGCGAAAATGGTGCGCTTTCGGCTGCAGCCGACGATGGCGCAACACGCCCTGATACAGGCAGCTATTCATCGGCGCGCCCCTCGCTGGTGGCGATGCCGTGAACGACATCGAGCGCGCTGCGCACGCCATCTTCATGAAATCCGTTGTACCAGTAAGCGCCGCAGTACCAGCTCCGGTGCTGGCCGTTGATCTCATGACGCCGCGCCTGGGCGCGCCAGCTTGCCGGGTTAAACAGCGGATGTTCATAGACAAAGCGCTGCCAGACGTAGCGATCATCGATAGGCTTATCCGGGTTCAGCGTGACGCAGAATAGCGGGCTTCCCGCCGGCAGCCCCTGGAGAATGTTCATGTTGTAAGTCACACAGGCGCTGGCGTGATCCTGCTCGCTCAGGCGATAGTTCCAGCTTGCCCATGCGCGCTGGCGTACCGGCAGCAAGCGGGGATCGCTATGCAAAACGACCGCGTTGCGCTGCCAGCCGATATTGCCTAACACTTCACGTTCGGCAGGGGTTGGGGCATCAAGCATTGCCAGCGCCTGCGCGGAGTGGCAGGCGAAAATCACCTGGTCGAAAGTCTGCGTGGTTGTGGCAAGCTCGATATCGACGCGGTTGTCATGGCGAATCACTTTTTGCACCGGCGCGTTAAGCTGCAGGCTCAGGCGATCGCCCAGTTGTGAGAGCATCGCACGGATGTACTCCCGCGAGCCGCCGGGCACCACGTACCACTGCGGGCGATGGGTGATATCCAAAAGGCCGTGATGTTCAAAAAAGCGCAAAAAGAGCGGCAACGGGAAGCGGCGCATCTCCTGCAAGGAGGATGACCAGATGGCGGCCCCCATCGGCAAAATGTAGTGACGGGCGAAGAAATCGCTAAAGTGGTGGCGCTCAAGGAAGGTTTGCAGCGTGGCATTCTCATCCATGTTGCCTTGTAACGCCGCTTTCGCCAGCCGGTTAAAGCGCACAATTGCTTTCAGTAACGCCCAGAATGCAGGGTTGAAAAGATTACGCCGCTGAGCGAATAGCGAGGTGAGCGTATGCCCGTTGTACTCAAGACCGCTATGCGGGTTATGCACCGAGAAACTCATCTGCGTTTTTTGCCCACGGATGCCAAGCTCGCTGAGCAGGCCCATAAAGCGCGGGTAGGTGCGATCGTTGTAGACGATAAAACCGGTATCAATGGCGTAAGTACCCTGCGGCGTGGTGATATCGACCGTGGCGGTATGCCCGCCAGCGGTGGGCTGTGCTTCAAACAGCGTCACCTGATGGTGTCCCGCCAGCCGCCAGGCGCAGGTCAACCCGGCAATGCCGCTGCCGATAATGGCAATCTTCATGAACGCACCATCCTGCGCAACAGCGCATGCTGAAGAAAAGAGGGCAGCCCGGCCAGCAGACGCAGGATCAGGCTAAAACCGGTCGGGAAGGCGATGTGGTTTTTGCCTTTCGCCAGACCACGACGGATAGCGTTTACCGCCTCATCAACGCTTACCTGGCCTGGCATAGCAAAATCGTTTTTACGCGTCAGCGGCGTATCCACAAAACCGGGTGAAACGACCGTGACGGCAATGCCTTTAGCTTCCCAGTCCAGCCGCAGACTGTTGGCAAACCAGCTCAGCGCGGCTTTCGACGCGCCATACGCCTCGGCGCGTGGAAACGGCAGCCAGTGCGCCATCGAACTGACCAGCACCACGCGGTTTCTCGCCACAAGCTGCGGTTGCAGCGCGGCAATGCAATTGACCGGCCCGAGAAAATTGGTCGTGACCACCCGTTCAACCAGCTCTGCATCCACCACGCCGCGATCGAGATACTCGCAGGTACCTGCGCAGAGGATGGTGAGATCGGCGCAGCAATCGGCCAGCGCATGGCGGCAGGCTTCGCGATCGGTCATATCAAACAGGCGTACTGTGATGTTCGGGCTGGATTGCCGGAGTGCTTCCAGCCGCGCCGGGTCACGCCCGCAGGCGATAACGTGGTAGCCATCGCGGGCCCAGGATCTCGCCAGCCCCTCGCCGATACCGGAACTGGCGCCGGTGATGAGGACAGTCATCATGCGCGTACACTCCGTTTCACACCGCGAACCGCCCAACCCAGCAGCGGCAGATGTTGGTAGATCATCTCGCCGGCATCGTAGTAATCGCGCTGCCGCACTATCTTTTCGCCCCGCACATCCACCACTGAACAGCCCGGCAGCGTGAGGTGTTTCCCGCCGGCAATGCGCGGATGCGACCAGTGCATGGTCCAGCTTGTGGCAAAACGCGCGTCATTGTGAAGTGGCGAGTCGATGGAAAAATGGCAGTGCCTAACACTGGCGAGAAGGTGGCTGAAATAGCGCTCAATAGCCGGTAACCCCAGGTGTTCGCCAAACGGATCGATAAGCAGCGCATCCGGGTGATACAGCGCGGATAGCGCAGAGACGGGCTGGCTATCCAGCCGGGCGTAGTACTCAACAAACCGATCGATGACGCGGGACAGTGTGCTCATGATTCTCACCAGGGCGTTGAACAACGTAACGGAACTGCATAATTCAAACTTACACAATTAAAATTATTTGTCCAAGTTTTGATGAAAATATTTTTTATTTTGTAGATATTTCAATTGGTTGTTTAAGGTGATTTTTTTTGCGAAAAAATGAAACCAATACGCAACGGTAACCGTTGCGCTTGATGCATGGGCCTGCGCAGGGAAGGGATTAGAGCGAGATGACGTCGAGGGAGCGAACGCGTGGTTGCCAGAGTTCGATCTGTTTTTTACGGGCGACGGTGAGTTTGCCGGAAGTGACCAGCAACCACTTTCGTTCCGGCAGGATCTCCGGCGCTAAGGTTGCAGGCGGCACGGGAAGCACGTCAATACGGTGGCCCTGGCCGGTGCGTTTGAGCGCTTCAAGCCAGATTTCACACGGATCGGCAAGGTGCCATCCGGTGATGAGATAGTTATCGCCCGGCGCTTTTCTGTCCCCTTCAAGGCAAAAGGAGGTGTAAGAAATGATGATGCCATCGAGGATTTCGCGCAGGGTCATCATCGCCGGGATATTGGCCGACACTTTACTGCGCAGTGGTCGCAGCACTTCGGTTACCAGTTCCGGGCGCGGATATTCACGTCCTGAATCATAAATAAGCTGGCGCAGGGATTCGATTTTTCCCTCTTTCAGGCGCTGGAGCATGTTTTCCTGCAGCGTCAGCCAGTTGTTAGTGCGACGCGCGCCGGGGCGCTCCAGCAACGGTTTCACCTGGCTGACAGGGACGCCTTTTTTCACCCAATCGAGAATTTTTAGCGCCTGCTGCACATCGTCATCGCTGTAGAGCCGGTGACCGCCATCGGTGCGCATCGGTTTGAGCAGGCCGTAGCGACGCTGCCAGGCACGCAGCGTGGTCGCGGTGATCCCGCAAAGTTGCGCAAATTCGCCGATGGAGTAAGACATAAGGTAAACCCGATAATAAAGAATGCTCTCAATATACTACGAATATTTATGGGTTGAATGAAGTGTGGGCCGTTTGCACTACACTTTACTGCCAACCGCGAAGATGAAAGGAGTTCTCATGAAGTTATGGCCAGTGGTGACGGGTGTGGCTATCGCCTTGACACTTGTCGCCTGTAAATCTCCGACGCCGCCAAAAGGGGTGCAGCCGATCACCGGGTTTGACGCCAGCCGTTATCTGGGTAAATGGTATGAAATCGCGCGTCTGGAAAATCGTTTTGAGCGCGGGCTTCAACAGGTAACCGCCACTTATGGCAAGCGCAGCGACGGTGGGATCAGCGTCCTTAACCGTGGTTTTGATCCGCAAAAGCAGAAGTGGAGCGAGAGCGAAGGGAAGGCTTATTTCACCGGCGAGCCGACCACCGCGGCGCTGAAAGTATCGTTCTTTGGCCCGTTTTACGGCGGCTATAACGTGATCAAACTCGATGACAATTACCAGTACGCGCTGGTGAGCGGCCCGAACCGCGACTATTTGTGGATCCTCTCCCGCACGCCGACGCTTCCTGAAACGGTAAAACAGGATTATCTGAATACCGCGCGAAGCCTCGGGTTCCGGGTTGACCAACTGGTATGGGTTAAACAGTAACGCAGCACCGGGATCGCCTCATGTCCGCGATAACGCTGCGACACCCTGGGGAAGGGGCAGCAACAAAGGCCAGTTCCCCATTGCGCCGGGCGCGAACAACGCGCAATGTCGCGCCGGCAGGGGGGAAATACCGCGCACCCGTAGGGATTTTAGTGCTCAGTCTGTTAGCTTAGCCGTTCTTCCGTCAGGCACAAAACAGGCAGCTTGTGTTGCGCAGGACGAACGAATTACGCGCACAATCTGTTTCAGCGACAAGAGGTGATACCGTTAACGCTGAGATGCCAGCCAGAATTTTGCCTTCAAAATGAATATTTTTCCGATAAGAATCTCATGATTGCCGCGACATTTTTTAAGTTATAGCTAACCAGACTGTTCTTCTCATAAGCCAGCTTCACTATGTCGTAGTCATCAACCAGCTGGCCGATGTCTAATTTATCTGGCTCACGATGAGGATCGTAGAGGGATGCGGAGGGAACATTCCAGTAATAATCGGCATCCAGCGCAACGCTATCTATTCCCCGCTGCTTCATTTCAATAAAAATTTTGCTGATGATTTCTTCAAGTAAATGGAGATCGATTTGCATACTACGTCCTTACTCGTCAGTGGCTGCAGCGGCCGAGATCCAGTCGCGAAAACGGCGGCTTATCTTCTGCAACAACGCGGATTCCTCATACACCAGATAGTAGGCTATCGGCGAATGAAGCGAGATTTTCAGCGGGTTAATTAGCAGGCCACTTCTTAGCTCTTCGCGTACAAGAGCACGGCGAACAAGCGCGATGCCTCTACCTGCAATTGCCGCTTCAATCACGCCATTGGAATCGATGAAAATGGGGCCGGTGTCACTCTTTACATCGTCAATACCCAGCGTATGAAACCATAAGGCCCAGTCCAGCCGGTGCTCATCGTGCAGCAGCGGATATTTTGCCACATCCCGCGGCCCTGAGAGTTCGCTTTCTGCCGCGAGTAATCGGGGGCTACAGACCGGGAGGAGATTGTCGTTTACCAGAACCTCAGACGTCAGTCCTGGATAGTTACCCGCACCGTGTCGGATAGCGAAATCAATCCCTTCGGAAAGTAAATCAACCTGCCTGTTGGTGGTGCTGATTTGCACTTCCACACCTGGATTGGCTTTTTCAAAGGCTGGCAGGCGCGGCAGCAACCATTGAATGGCAAAACCACTGGTGCAACTGACCGTCACTTTGTTTGCCTTTCCCTCATTCATTAAGCGTTGCGTTGCTTCTGCTATCTGGCTGAACGCGGGTCTTATCGCCCGCATGTAGATGCGCCCCTCGATTGTCAGTTCCAGACGGCGAGGGCTGCGGATGAACAGCCTGGTGCTGGTGAAGTTTTCCAGTTTTGCGATTTGCTGGCTGACAGCGCTGGATGTCACACATAACTCTTCCGCAGCCGCTTTGATACTCATCAGCCTCGCGGCCGACTCAAAACACATAAGTGCATGTAAAGGTGGCATTTTCATTAACGACACTGTCTCATGAGTTAGAAAATCTTAAGTATAAACAAAAATCTTGTTTGTCAGTCTGTCTGGCATGTTTCACAGTTTCGCCGTGAATTCCCCGTAAACGAAAAGGAACGGTTATGCGTGTTGCTGATTATCTTCGGTTAGTGTTGCTTGCCGCTATCTGGGGCGCGAGTTTTCTCTTTATGCGCATAGCGGTACCGCAGTTCGGTGCGATTAATACGGCATTTTTGCGGGTATTTTTTGGTTTTATCGGACTCGCAGTCATTTTATTACTGTTTAAATCTTCGTTTGATTTTAAAGATAAGTTCAAATCCTCATTTATCCTCGGCGTTATTAATTCCGGGTTGCCTTTTCTGATGTATTGTCTGGCGGCTCAATGGCTGCCTGCCGGGTATTCGGCCATTTTGAATGCAACCACCCCGTTGATGGGGGCGCTGGTGGGTTTTTCCTTTTTTGCCGAGAAACTTACCCTCAAAAAATGGGGTGGCGTGCTGCTGGGGCTTGTCGGCATCATCGTGATTACCACCATCGGTGAAGCGCAATCAGCGGATAAACAAATCATCGGCGTTATTGCCTGTCTTATCGCGACCAGTTGTTATGGGATCGCCGGCTTTCTGACGCGCAGCTGGATTTCAAACAAAGGGGGACTCGATCCGAAAATAGTCGCTTTCGGTAGTCAGACAGGCGCAACGGTTTTTTTGCTGCCTTTTTTCATCTGCAGCACCCGGTTCGGGCCAACGGTTAACTGGCTGCAGCAAGAGGCCTGGGTAAGCGTCATTGCTGTCGGGGTTTTCTGTACGGCATGGGCTTACATCCTCTATTTTCGACTGATTGCCGATATCGGGCCGTTACGTTCATTAACCGTGACATTTTTAATTCCGCCGTTTGGCGTGCTATGGGGATATCTGGTACTGAGCGAAACCATTAACAGCGGTTTCATTATGGGGGCGCTTATTATCGGTGTGGCGGTCTGGATGGTGGTGAGTCCTGAAAAAGCGTTCAGGTGAGGTAACGGCTTTTAGAGAGGAAATCAGATCTCATGTGATTGCATCACCATGGGTTTAACAGGCACAGCAGAGCCATTTTGATGACTCTGCTGTGCCGATCACACGGCCTGGAGGGCAGCATGAGTCGTCGTGCTGACGGCCACGACAACGCCGTTACAGAAAGTTTTTCCGTTACTGAAGCGTGAAGAATTAAAGAAAAAAATCTACCGAACGAGAGATGAATCCCGCAGCGATATTTCGATGACAACGAACTGTTTTATATCAGTAAGCGTCAGCATGGTTAGCGCAATCCCATGCCACCGGCGGAGTATGAAACCACTATTATCAGCGGCCCGGAAGTGTCGGGAATATCCGTGGCGATTGATTAGCGGAAAAGTGTCCAGAAAATCATTCCGTTTACCGGGTTTATCGCCGTTGATATGCACTATTAACCGGGCGTCGCGCAATATAATTATTTTGTGCAGACGAAGGGTAGGGCAGATGTTGCAGACGCGGCAAATATCACATCCGGTATAACCTTTCTTTATATCCGTCGGGAATCATACGCAAAAGTTAATAATATATTTAATGAAGCAATGCTTGCCTGATGATGAGCTATCTGATGGTGAGGGTTTGCATTAAATAACATCTGAATAATGTTTTTTCAGGTAATGGCCAGGTGAAAGTGATTTTATTGCTGGCAATAGAATAACAATGCGTAAGACTCCGTAATTTGCCCTGGTTTATTTGCCCTGGATTATTTGCCGTATTGAGTAAAAGAGGTGGGTAGGCCTATATTTTTGTTGTTCTTTCTTATTTCAAGGGGAACAGCGTATTTGCTCGTAGATAATTTTATTGCAAGGAGGCCAATATGTCCTCATACAGCCTAAATAAAGCCAAGGAGAATAATATGTCCGCATATTACCCACACAGTCTTATTCCTCCCCATATTTTACGTCGCATCATCGACAATGGCTCTGAGGCGCAGCAACACTTTGCGCGTCGAACTTTAGTCCATGTGCAAAACTTGATGGATATCGGCCTTAAAGGAATCTCTAAGCCTCTGACCACCTACCCTGGTGAATTGATGCGTAATATTTACGATGCGCATCATCAGTCGACGGTAAATGGCACGCTGGTACGTTATGAAGGCCAACCTTCCAATGGCGATATCGCTGCGGACGAGGCCTATGAGTACCTCGGCGTGACGCATGATTTCTTCTGGCGAGTCTGGCGACGTAATTCTCTTGATAACCAGGGGATGGCCCTGAATGGCATCGTGCATTTCGGTGAATCATATATGAATGCGTTCTGGGATGGGCAGGAGATGGTTTTCGGCGATGGCGACGGTGTTATTTTTAATCGTTTCACGATTGCCATCGATGTCATCGCGCATGAACTCGGTCACGGCGTCACCGGCAGTGAGGCCGGGTTGATCTATTATGCGCAGTCAGGCGCACTGAATGAATCTTTATCAGATGTTTTCGGCTCGCTGGTGAAGCAATACTACTACCAGCAAACCGCCGACCAGGCTGATTGGTTGATTGGCGAAGGATTACTGGGTGAAAGAATTAATGGCCGTGCGCTGCGCTCCATGTCTTCGCCGGGTACCGCCTACAACGATCCGATGTTAGGTGCCGACCCGCAGCCCGCCCATATGAACGATTATGTCCGAACCCGCGATGACAATGGCGGTGTGCATTTAAATTCCGGTATCCCAAATCGCGCCTTTTACCTGGCATCTGTCGCTGTCGGCGGTTATGCATGGGAAAAAACCGGTTACGCCTGGTACGACACGGTTTGTGACAAGTCACTGACTCCGGACGCAGATTTCGCCACCTTCGCCAGATTGACTATCTATCACGGTGGAAAACGTTCCGGCAAAGCGGTTGCCAACGCCATCGAACAGGCCTGGAGAGAAGTTGGAGTGTTATGGTGAGCACACCTGAACTCACCGATGATGTGGTGATTGAACTGGCCCGTGAAGGCGGGCTGGTTTATATGCCGAAACTCATCAGAAAGCAGTGCATTGAAATAGCGCAGTTGAATACAGAGCAGCGCCAGCGGCTTGACACTATTCTTCGCCAGGTATTACCGCTCGGGCAGCGGCCTGGCCTGGCAAATTCTCCAGGCGAGGGTGACCAGCGTTTCTACCGCCTCCAGATTACCTGGACGGCCCGGCAAAAAGAGATGCAGTTGTTGATCCCGGAAAACCAGGCGCCGGAATCCCTGCAAAGGTTGTGCAGAGAAGGTAAGACCTCTATCTGCAAACCTTAAAATGCGATGAACCCGACGCGTTTTTATATTTTTTCTGCAAAGGAGGTATATCAATAAAAATCTTAAATCAGCCTGGTTACGAATACCAACAGGTAATATCACATCTGAAAAGGAATATTCAATCATGAAAAAAAATCTACTGATTTTAATGTTATCTTTATTTCTGACTGGTTATGTTTACGCGCATGGATATATTGATAACCCACCAAGTCGTTCATTTCTTTGCACTCACGCGGGCGGTGCATTAAATAAAGCTTGTGGCGCGGTGATGTATGAACCTCAATCGATTGAAGGCGTGAAAGGTTTTCCTGACGGCGGTCCTTCCGATGGTTTAATCGCAAGCGCAGGGAATCCGAGTTTTTCTGAATTAAATGAACAGACACCAGGTCGTTGGTACAAAGTCAATCTCAAAAGTGGCGCGCATACATTTGACTGGACGCTCACCGCCCGCCATAGCACAACTTCCTGGAAATATTACATCACTAAGCAAGGATGGGATCCGAATAAACCGTTAGCTCGGGCTGATTTTGATTTAAAACCTTTCTGCGAAAGATTTGATAACGGGAAAATCCCGCAAAGTAAAGTCCAGATGAACTGTACTATTCCACAACGCTCGGGGTATCAAGTTATTTTGGGCGTATGGACAATTGCCGACACAGGGAATGCGTTCTATCAGGTCATTGATGCTAATATGACTAAATAATTAATGAAATATCTAAAACTGTATTAGTCCGAGTCTGTACTAATACAGTTTATTAAATAAGATTATTTATCGAGTGTGGTTTTTTGCAGGTATAAATGTGTAATTAATTTTACCTTTGGCCCTTTTGCCCGGGGCCATTTCCCCTGCTTGTTGCCATCCCTCATCGAAACATCAGCATTGAAGAAAGGGCAATTGGCTTCGAACTGGATGCTACCCAACGCGAATCAGGTAACAGCGAAACCAGTCCACAAGCCAGGCTGGAAGGTTCGCCCGCAAGGGGTCGTTCAGTGTGAAAATCACGGGGCGAGTCTCACATAAAGCGCAACCCCGCTCTTTCTGGATTGGCAAGCAATTTGCGAATGACGGGAATTGGTACAGTGCAGTGACGGATAGCGTACGCGGTTTGCGTACTGATAAATATGTGATCGACAACCCACAAAGCGCGGTGCGTTATCTCTCTACGGATAATGGCGCTACAACTGTCGTGCTTCTCCCTTGTCAGTAATTGATGTTAAGGCCTCATGACATTTACTGAGGTCATATCTTGATAATTTAAGGAGGCTGCAATGATAACAATTGATGACATGGGGTTATTCAGTAACTGGTTGGCCGCTCTCGCCGGATTATTTGGTGGCCTGAGCGTGTCATTTTTTTGGCAACCTAAAAAGTTGTATCAACGTGGCCGCCTGACGGCGGGCATCATTATCGGGGGGATTAGCGTTAGTACGACATTTACCCTGGGAGGAATTATCTCTCAATGGCTGGGAATGAATTTTACAGATAAGGATACTGCTATGGGGATCGGTTATTTCATTGGGTCAATCAGTGTCGGAATGGTTGCCTGGCTGGCCAATTTTTTCTGCCACAGAGAAGAGCGCGACATTTTGCAGGTGGCAGGAGAGCTGAAGCGCGCCGCCAGAGGTGTTAACAAAATACCAGGCCGTTACCGATCCATTCGTAGTTCAAAAACAGGAGATCCATCATGATGTTGAAGGTTTTATACTGGGTACTCACTCTGGTAGATGTTTTTGTTGCTTTGATTATTCTGATTAGCGCGCTCAGTCATCGCCTTCTCAATACCGTTTATATTTCGCGAGGATATAGTATTGGGCTGCTGATTGCGGGGATTGGTTTTATGTTACAGGTGGCGATAAATGTGCCTTTTTTATTGTTTGATGTCATATTAACGCCTTATCAATCCTCTTTTTTTATATTTAAAGATATCGGTATCGGGATAGTAACAATCAGCTATTGCATACATCCGCCGTCTACAAATCTGCCATCCAGTAAGAAATTTCCCCATAAAAGAACAGCAAAATAAGCTAAATAAATCACCAACCCAAAAAAAGAGTGGGTATGATAAAAGGAGCATTATTTACATCTGATGCTCCTTTTGTGCTAGAGACTCGTTGGGAATGGATGGCAATCGAACAGCATAAATAGTGTGGCTAACTTTCTTTAAAATACATCATTGCTGCCTGGGTGCGGTTAGTCACATTCAGGCGACGAAAAATAGATTCGAGATGCGTTTTTACGGTACCCGGACTGATATTCAGGAGGCGGCTAATTTGTTTATTAGATTCGCCGGCAGCGAGCAATTTTAGGATCTCGCGCTGACGTTCGCTTAGACAAGCCAGGGTACGATGGTTATTATCCAGAACCGTCATATTCTCGTGGGGAAAGCTGAGCATGCCCGCAGAAGCGGTATGTAGCGTTTGTGTGATGGTTTCGGGGGGGGAGTCGCGCCTGACAAAAGCAATGGCATGATGATTCAGAAATTGTCGCAACGAGATGAGTTGGCATTTATTTACCAGCATCACCACCGGGATGCCAGGATAGTGCTGCGATAAGTTATCAATTAACTCAATACATGCTTTTTTATTATCATTACCATCCAGAATAATTAAGGAGGCGGGGAATTTGCCCAGAGTTTCATTGATTTTCTTACAATCATTTAAACCGCAGATTTTTACTTCCGGAATGCTATGAGACACTACCGATGTCATTTCTTCAATGTATATAGAATGTTTGTCAATCATGAATATATGCATGCGCCTTCTCCATATAATAGTTTCTTCAATGAATCTATTACTTCATAGAGTAGTCAATGGTGTGAATAATTGAAATTAGGGTGATTTCCATAGGCCTTTTATCCGACAGGAAACGGATAATAACTTTAAGTTATGCCTGACGCTTATAAACAACCTCTTAATTATTTTTGCGAAGTAGGGTGTTATCTTATTATCTCATTTGGTTATACCTTGAAACGCAGGGTTTTCGGTGCGCCGATGTGCTCCTTTCGACAACAGCATGAAAGCCTGGTGACCGGCAGCAGAATTAGCGTTATCCGATTCCAGAGCTTACTTGCGCAATACTCTTCGCTGTAAATAATCGAAAGGGTTTTGATAGATTGCTCATACAGACAATAGCAAAGAATGTCTTTTAATCATGATGGGTGAATAGTGGCATCCGACCCGGGCTAACACCGCTGGTGTCAGAAATCCGGCCCTATAAAAGTAGGGAAAAAACGGTTGCGGGTACTTTTCCCTCATATACTCTGGCGTAGCTGTTCCCTTATTCGTGAAATTCGCTTTCACCCAAAAATATCATTTTGTTATATGTACTAACTGTTAGTGGTGTCAGATTTAATAATAGACATATGTCGTTAACAGTATACCTGAGAGGTTTTTCATGTTGGGGAAGAAATTTTATTAGGCTTACATCTTCTGCGACGGATTCTAAATCAACTGGTTATACTTTAAAAAACAAGTGAAATGATTGGCCATCCATTCCTGAAATAATTAAGAGAGTAGACAGTGTGCGCTGTGATCGTGCGTCGTTCAGGTGAAGTATATTTCCTGTTCCGGCCGGGCATGTTAAATGGCATTTATGCATTATCGCGCTGCCAGAGAACACTTCAGGATGATCACAGCTTGTGGCAGGGGGGTATAAAACGGGGTCGTTACCAACCCCGCAGAGAACACTCAGGAGAGGACTTTTGCAAAAGCTTTGGCGAAAGCATAGTTTTCCTGACCAGTGATCAGCGTACTGGTTGGTTTACTGTTCGAGTGCATATTGCCATGTTCGTCGATGGTATCAGGTGCAAAATCGCGTCCCAGAGACCAGTTACTGACTTGATGCAGATTATTGGCTTTGGAAAATTCAGCAACTTTAACTGCATCCTCAAGCGTGAATACTAACGGGTCAGTGTCATTGTGGCCGATCATCGGTGTCACAACGATTTTTGAATATGCTTCGGCATCGGTATAACCCCAAATCGCTTTTAGCTGATCTTTGGTGGCGTTAATTGCCTGGATAGCGTAATCCCCCTGATTGCCGGCAAAACTTGGGCCGTAATCCATCGCCATAATATTAACGTAAGGGTGTAATTTATTCGCTGCTGCACTAGTAAGTACATCCAGGCCAGCCTGAACTAATCCAGTCGGTAATACAGGCAGCGTGACACTGACTTCCAGATATGGAACGGCCTTCTTAGCTTGCACAAATGCCGGGAATGCAACATTGCTATTATAAAAACCCTGGGTTTCAAAATCGAGATCGATCGTTTTTACACCGTAATTATTGGCGATATTGACATATAACCCGGCGAGATCATTAACGCTCCATGTGGTGGAAAAATCCACGCCGGAAAAACCACCAAAAGAAAATATGGGTTCACCACCTGCGTTATTAATTAAATCTGTCAGCGGTTTGATGGCCTTGAGTGGAAAACTACTGTTGCCCCAGACCGGATTTTTCGGGTTGGCGGGATCCTGCACAAGGAAAGCGAGATGGAACTTTTTGACGCCAAATGCGATCGCATCACTGATAAAATCCTGGTTGAGTCCAGGGGGTGTTGTTGCCCATTTAGCGAATATAGTGACATCAACATAGGGTGCAAAATCAGTGGCCCCAGCGCCTGTCGAGGGTTTACCGGAAGTCTTGCCATTAATTGCAGTACTCCTGGCTGACTGATTGCCTGCGTTATCGACAGCAAAGACACGGAAGGTATAAAGGATGTTTGGTTTCAGGCCGCCGATGGTGGCTGACGTTGTTGTCACGGTAACGGTCTGCGATGAAGCTCCTGGTTCGGCGTAAGAAACCACATAGTTTTTTACACCGCTACCTTCATCGGTAGAGGCATTCCATGCCAGGGATATGGCATTGTGCGCAATACGCGTCACATGCAGGTTAACCGGAACGCTGGGGGCGGTGGTATCTGGCGAAACGGGCCGGGTCAGCACGCTGATGCTGCCAGTATTGTCGGATACATTGCCTGCGGCATCATAGGCCTGTACCGAGATTGTATATTGCGTATCTGCGCTAAGACCATCGAGGATAGTGGTGGTGTTCGGTACGCGTTTAGTATGCCTTCCGTTGGCCCAGCTCCAGGTGACAATATAGCCGCTGACGCCTACATCATCGGTGGAGGCGTTCCATGAAAGAGCAATGGTTGAGCTGGTGGTGCCGGTGGAAACCAGACCTGTCGGTGCTGAGGGGGCTGTGGTATCTGGCGTATCGCTGTCTCCGGCGAGTACACCATTTACATAATAAGCGATCGGTAAAACATTAGCGCTTAAGCTACCATTATTGGAACCGATATTGACAATAAAGCTGACCGATTTGCCATTAGCGATTGGTGTCAGGTAGTTCGCTAATTGCCCGGTAATATGTGTTGTACTTATCCCCGTTTTCTCGATGTTCAACCCAATATTGGTAGATGGCTGAACGCTTTGCGGCATATCGAAGCTAATTTTCACAGGGCTGTTAATGGTTTTTCCAGTATTATTGAGAAGTGTTATTTTAAGCGCCCCCGACCACGCGGAAACCGATGCATATTTCGCGGTGAAAGAGACGTGAGTTGTATCAGACATTTGTATTTCTCCATGTATTTATTGTGAATTCTGTTTCAGGTATATCCTGCGGGTAAAAACAAGAGTGCTTACACAGATAACTATCAAATAAGCACTCAGCTTTTATTGGTTAAGCAGTTGGGTTGTCCTGTTGCTAATAAATTTTAATAAGCGCCGCCGTCGTTAAAATAATTAGCATATCAGAAGGGTGATCAGTATGTATTATCGTCAGGCAATCACATTGCTGTATCCATTGGGATATTTGCTATCAGATATTCCGGGCGATCGCCAAGCTTTGTAAGAATAGGTTGTCTGAGCTGGTTATAAATATCTTCATTTAATTTGAGTCCCAGTTTGTATATATCTATGGAATAGCCTTCTTGCCATTTCATAAAACCCTCAACATCACTGGTAAAGTGATAAGCAAGCATCAGAACAATGATTTGCGGCGAATTTTGTACATTCAGCGTTGGTGTCACAATGAAAAGGCCGTCACTATATTTGTGCGGATTGATAGCCGCGGATTCCCATAAGGTAAAAGCGGGCGAGGTCAATGTGAGGTCTTGCGCCGCGTGAATACTCGCGCCTGCCAGAGACTGTGTCGCGTCGGGAATATGCTGATTCACTAACGCAGCCCAGTCGACAGGTGCTGAAAGCTCAATGGATTGACTGGCAAAATGGAGCATATTCCAGCCTACCGTTGCAAGCACACCCGTAAAACTTTCCTGCCAGTCCTGAGTGGCAGAATGCCGGTTAAATTTCTTATCTGCCGCAAGTTGAGCGAATAACAGAGAATGGCTCACATCATCACGCTGTTGGCTGGAGAGGGTTTTATCAAAAGAGAGCACAATACCTTCGTTAATTTGCGCATAATCATCATCATCTGAACCAATCGCCGGGTCAGGACAGCGGGCGGCAGATTTAAGCATTTTTTCTCGATCTGTTAATTCAGCAAGCGTGATGGAATTCAGGAGTGACAACATAAATTAACCTCGCAATGTATCGCAAGTATAATAGGTGGTCGTCCATAACATGGCTTATTACTTCATCATGGACGACAGATTAAAAAAAACGTATTTCGATATCAGATTTCAATATTTGCAATCATATCGATTGCCCGATCACCCAGTTTATCAATAACGGCCTGGCGCACCCCCTTATAAACACCTTCGTTTAAGACGAATTTATTTGCCGCGCGTTGAATTTTGATCGAGGTGGATTGCCAGGTTACCCACAAAAAACGCCCCTCATTGCGCTTCGCATCAAATTGCATACCATCAAGCATCATTACCACATCGCCATTTGGTAGCAGATCTGCCGGGAAAATTTGAAAATTACCGGTGTTTTCCGAATTTGATTTCGCATCCCAGATAAGCATTTGCTTTGAGGTATCGCTCAGGCTGGATAACGCCTTCATTGCCGCTGCCACTAATGCAACCTCACCGACAGTAGCGATTTGCGCAATGATCCCCAACACAGCCTCATCCAGTTTTACGGTACTGGCACCTGACGTATAGGTATCAAACGCGAAAGCAGGTTGGTTCCAGCCAATTTGGCCCAGTACATTGACATAAAAACGATACCAATCCATGGGCGCAGTATAACGGTTGCAGTGTTTATCCGCCGCCAGTTGAGCGAACAGTGTTGAGTTCTGCACATCTTGTTTATTCTGCCCATCCAGACGTTCGGTAAATGAGATGAGGCTGCCGGCATTGACTTGTGCAGATACTTTATTATCAGTCAGCATGGTTTTTCTTTTTGACTGACCATGATCCGGTACTCCTTTTAGACGTTCCAGTAACGGTGCCAGATCGGCAGTGGTTTCAATCGGTGTTTTAAGCACAAAATCCAAAGCGTTAGTATTCATATTATTTCTCCACTCAAAGTTCCAGGTGTGTATGCTATAAAAATTACTGTGTTTCATTGATATAAAAGAGAATGCCGCCAGGTAATCAACGAAAATGTTGCTTATTAGCGGTTTGTATATATTTCAGTGCTTCCTGCGATATAGAACAAATTTATAGTCGTTATATGAGGTTTTTTAATTTCCTCTAAATATAAATCTAATGGAAGAAATATAAATACGAACGCATCTAATATCAATACGGCAAATACGGCAGGGTAAATTACGGAGCCATATGCGCTGTGTTTATCGCATTAAATATTGATGGTAACGCGAACTATATTGTGTGACGTGACGAGTTAAGTTGCTATGAAATGAAAAATCCACGCAATAGCGTGGATTTTATAGGCTTTTGTGTTGCTCATGAAGTTTGACTAAACACCATGAGATAAGACATCTTATTTGACGCTAAAACATAATTTGTATGATATTTTTTTATTAATTTTGTTGTTTATTTGTACTTATTGCTATGCTCATTTTTGAGTTAGGTCGCATGCGCCATGCTCCGGTCTCAGGTTCGACTCCGGTTATCGCACCATTTCAAACTGGTCGTGTGTCTATCGGAACCCACTCAAAGCCCGTATATTGCGGTTTCTGGACCGTACCTTATCTCCTGTTATTCAAGTATCTGTAAGTGTAACGACCTGCGTTTATAAATGATCAAACCTGCATGTATCTGCGCCGGGCTGCATTCCATTGCCCCAAATAACTGAAAATCACTGTACTGTATGCCTACAAAAAATCACAGTTACTCCAGAATACTTTGGTAAGGGGATAGCAGCATTAGATACAGAAAATTAGTCAGACCCTTATCCTAAATAGAAATACGCTACTTCGATAATAATTCATATATAACCGGGTTATCAGCACATTGCCCACCTCCGCATTCCAGTACAGTTGACACAAGGTTGGCTGAAATCAGTAGCAGGAATCCCCAACTGGCAATGCGGAACAACGCCGGTGGCATATTTAATGGACGAATCGAACTATTCATCTCACTGATTGCCAGAACTACCGCAGTGGCAGCAATAATCACAACTGATGTAACCAGAGCCCAGGTATAAAAATGCAGCCCAAGAAATGTAGAACCATATCCTTTGTCGCCGGGCAGAATATGTAAAAACATTTGCCGTGATGCCATTATTCCTGTCAGGATACTGCCAATAATTACCATCCCGTAATGCAGGTTTCGTAGTCCAAAGTAAATGTTAAATAAAAAACCGAAACCAGCGATGATGAGCCCAATTCGCTGTAACAGGCAAAGTGGGCAAGGCAATTCATGCATAACGAGTTGATAATAAAAAGCTATAACCAGAGAAACGCATATTCCAAGAAGTCCCACCATATTAACCAGGTGGACAGCCGTCATTGGATGAGTTTGGGTTTTCATAGCATAGCTCCTTAAAATGATAAACTCAGTGGATCAGTTACATGGTGAATGAATGATAAAATTGTGATGATCAATAAAGCTGCCCAAAGGATGTAACTGGTTTTTTCCTTTCCGGTTATGGCAGCCAGGATCACACCCAATGCAATCAAAAATGGCAAAAACATGAACATAAATATTTCCTCTTTATGTCAATTGATAAGGGAATGCTGTGTTGTCGTACCCACATATGAACGAAAAGATGCTATGTCAATCTGGAATGCTTTGAATTGTCAGGGATACGACTGTTTGTGTAGTGATCACCTCCTTTTTTTTGGTTACGGGTATATTCATGAAGATATAAGAAACACCTCTTTAGCTAACGCTATAACAAGTAATATTGAGTATGCTACTAAATATATTTTCCCATACTTACTGCAATCAGAAAAAAATACCAGAGACATCATTGAGTCCCTGGAGGTGTTAACCTTTGGATAAAAAGTAAAATAACCCAGGAACACCAAAACTCTGAGCTACAGAGTAGCTTATATTGAGTGCATAGAATAGGCCCATATTTGTGTTATTTCGAAAAAGATCCTATAGCGTTGAGCTGATGCGTGTGCTTCGCAAAGGCCAGACCTCAGTATTATATTATGGTGACCTTCCTGGTGAGCTGCTTCTGGTTAGTAGATATTTTGAAGGGTAAGGTATTTAAATGAGAAAAAAGCGACCTCATCGCGAATTTTGCAACAATGTCTTGAATAGGGTGTAAATTTGAGTTTTTTACTTTCCCCCTCCTGGGGGAAAGGTTTATCTGTAGAAACAATTTTTGGAATATACAATATTTCAAAAAGCTGAAATTTTATTACATGTCATATTTAAAACCGCGCAAGCCATCCGATGTGAAAAATAAAAAAATCAGAATTTTCTAGCAAAAGTGAGTTTTTTGGATGCTATCCTTTAACTGATTCAATCAATTATTTATTAAGTATCAGAAATCTCTATGCTAAATAAGATATCAGCTATATTCGTTTGTGCTGTTTAGTCCCTGATTGTACAACCTACCGTGTTTAAAGAATCTCTTTTTAGTAATCAACGACGCTCCAGCGGACAGGGTTATATTATATATGGAAATCATTAACATAGAAAAATATCATGAATATTACCTTAGAGGTATTTTTCCAGAGGAATTGTCATCTTGTTAAAGAACAACTCATTTAGAAAACGGGTAAACCCCGTATTAAACCGCTACCCTTGGCAACTTATCCAGCCTGCGGGGTGATACCATGGATACTATAGGAAATTCAGCAATCCTCCCCTCAGGAGGTAACCAGAGCTATTCATCAAGATTGAGATCTATTGATTTTTTACGTGGTTTAGCACTTATTTTAATGGTG
Organism: Kosakonia sp. SOY2; assembly: GCF_027109175.1. Lineage (NCBI taxonomy): Bacteria > Pseudomonadati > Pseudomonadota > Gammaproteobacteria > Enterobacterales > Enterobacteriaceae > Kosakonia > Kosakonia sp. SOY2. Next base: position 1,465,987 of record NZ_JAPVXH010000001.1, on the reverse strand, counting down.
TTAGATCATGTGCGCACTTTATTTTGCCCTACAGGATTTGACCCAACCGATTTATCTCATGCATCCATATCCCTTTTTTTGACCAGATTTATTACTCACTTCTGTGCGCCTGCATTTATTTTTCTGGCTGGTGTTAGTGCGTATTTGTATGGTCTGAAGCGTACTCGTCAGCAGTTATCTGTATTCCTGTTTAGTCGAGGAGTATGGTTGATTTTATTAGAGGTAACCGTTGTCAGTTTTGCGTGGAAATTTAACTTTGATAAGTTTGTTATTATACAGGTTATTTTTATATTAGGGTTTTCAATGATTTTGCTTTCTGCATTTATTTGGTTATCAAGATTATTTCTACTGGCATGCGCTCTGGTCGCGTTTTTTGGTCATAATCTAATGGATACATACGCAGCTTCGGACGGATTCTTTAAAATTATCTTTCATATCTTGCATGTACAAGGAGATATATATATTGGCTCATGGGCTGTCAGGGTCTTTTATCCAATAATTCCCTGGTTTGGTATGATTTTTTTAGGATATTATTTGGCACCATGGTTTTTACTGCCAATTAAGTTAAGGGTTAAACGGTTCTTTATTTTAGGTCTGATTTCACTGGTTTGTTTTTGTGTGGTAAGGTGGTTTAATATTTACGGCGATGCCAACCACTTTACTATTAAAGGGAATGACCTCACCTACAGTATACTTTCCTTTTTAAATGTAACAAAGTATCCGCCTTCATTGCTTTTTATTATGCTCACGTTAGGTGTTTTTTTTATAGTATTAGCTGCAGTGGAGAAATGGCAACCTAAAAACAACGGGGTTATTTTATGTTTTGGTAAGGTGTCTTTATTTTTCTATTTGGTGCATCTTTATTTAATTCATATATTTGCAAGCATTTATTCACGTTTGATATTAAATTCGCCAGGCGGTTGGTGGCTCCATTTTCCAACTTCAAATACAGATGAAAAATGGCCGGCTAACTACAGTCCAAATTTGTTATTAGTATATGTTGTGTGGTTGTTGTTAATTATTGTTATTTATCCTTTATGCTCCGCATATCAGAAATATAAAAGTACGCATAATTATAGATGGTTATCATATATTTAAGATGTTAATGTGAATAGACCCGCTTGTGGTTAACGTAAATACCTTAACGCCGCAGAAGCTCCCGGATACGCCGGTAACCAAAGCGGCGGCGTTCAGGTGCCCGTTCAGTGACGTGCGCGGATAACAGCACATCAGCAGCCAGCCGGACGCTGAACCTCATAAATGGCATGTTGGCAGGGATAAACCGGCTAGCCCGCAGGAACGATGTTACGACAGGCCCGTTGCCTTACTCATGACTTCCTGCCACAGGTGCAAGCATCTCTCCTCGGCGCATTTTGGTGGTTTCTGCCCGGTCTTTTATTTGCAACCATTCTTTAGCGAGCAGCTCAAAGGTGTTAGATGCGTCATTGACCTTGCGGATCTAGCGGGTTCTTGTCTATTTCTTATAGCTTTATTGCACTCACCCAAGATAAGAATGGAAACTGATTGTACGCACCTCACCTATGTATTCATTTCAGACCGCGCTTTCATGCGACAATACGGAATAAAAAAATCCACGCAAGTGCGTGGATTTTAGAGGGTTTTGTGAGATTTATGAGATGTTATGACACCTCATGAGACAATAAAACTAATTAGACGTTGAACAGGAAGTTCATCACATCGCCATCTTTCACGATGTACTCTTTGCCTTCTGCACGCATCTTGCCGGCTTCTTTCGCGCCTTGCTCACCTTTGTAAGCGATGAAATCTTCATACGCGATGGTCTGCGCGCGAATAAAGCCTTTTTCGAAGTCGGTATGGATTTTACCCGCCGCCTGCGGCGCGGTTGCGCCAACCGGGATGGTCCATGCACGCACTTCTTTCACGCCGGCGGTGAAGTAAGTTTGCAGGTTCAGCAGGGCGTAACCTGCGCGGATCACGCGGTTCAGCCCCGGCTCTTCCAGACCCAGTTCGGCCATGAACTCGTCACGCTCTTCATCGTCCAGCTCGGCGATATCTGCTTCAACGGCGGCACAAACCGGCACCACGACGGAGCCTTCTTGCTCAGCGATAGCGCGAACCTGGTCAAGGTAAGGGTTATTTTCAAAGCCGTCTTCGTTCACGTTAGCGATATACATGGTCGGCTTCAGTGTCAGGAAGCTCAGGTAACGAATCGCTTCTTTCTCTTCTTTGCTCAGATCCAGCGCGCGCAGCATACCGGCGTTTTCCAGTTGCGGCAGGCATTTTTCCAGTGCGGCCAGCTCAACTTTCGCATCTTTGTCGCCGCCTTTCGCTTTTTTGGACACGCGATGGATAGCGCGTTCGCAGGTATCCAGGTCAGAAAGCGCCAGCTCGGTGTTGATCACGTCAATATCTTCCGCCGGGTTCACTTTGCCCGCAACGTGGATGATATTGTCGTTCTCAAAACAGCGCACCACGTGGCCGATGGCTTCCGTTTCGCGAATGTTGGTCAAAAACTGGTTGCCCAGACCTTCGCCTTTGGACGCGCCTTTTACCAGACCGGCGATGTCGACGAATTCCATGGTGGTCGGCAGAATACGCTGCGGTTTCACGATTTCCGCGAGTTTATCCAGACGCGGATCGGGCATCGGTACGACACCGGTGTTCGGCTCAATAGTACAGAACGGGAAGTTAGCCGCTTCAATACCTGCTTTGGTGAGCGCATTGAACAGGGTGGATTTACCTACGTTGGGCAGGCCAACGATACCGCATTTGAATCCCATGATGTAATTACCTTAATATCTTGATAATCAACCTGTTGCGAAAAACAGATTGTAGAAAAGTGAATAACTTTGGCTATTATACACGTAACCGCTGTTACGCGCGGCAAAAATGCCGCGCAACCCGCTTACTGCGCCTTAAAGGCGTGCAGGCGATTGGTGGCTTTGGTTAAACCGTCCTTCAGCCAGATCTCGGTACATCGCGCCGCTTCGTCTACGGCTTCGTCAATCAGCTTCTGTTCGGAAACCGGTGGTTTACCCAGCACAAAACCGACAACCTTGTTTTTATCACCCGGATGACCAATTCCAACGCGTAAACGGTGAAAATTGGGGTTATTGCCCAATTTACTGATGATATCTTTCAGACCATTATGGCCACCGTGGCCGCCCCCCAGTTTAAATTTCGCCACGCCTGGCGGCAGATCCAGCTCATCGTGGGCGACGAGGATTTCGTCCGGGTTGATGCGATAAAACGTCGCCATTGCCGCGACCGCTTTACCGCTCAGGTTCATAAATGTCGTGGGGACCAGCAGACGCACGTCTTCTCCCGCCAGATTGATGCGCGAGGTATAGCCGAAAAACTTCGGTTCGTCGCGCAGCGGCGCGCGGGCTCTCTCCGCCAACAAATCGACATACCAGGCGCCCGCGTTATGGCGCGTCGCGGCGTATTCAGCGCCGGGGTTCGCCAGCCCGACAATCAGTTTAATCGTCACTTTTTATTCCTGACCAGATCAATGTCCGGCGCGTAGTTTACGTTGTGCGGGACGCGAAGACAAAATTCTCCCGGCGAAACGCGAAAAATGATAATGATTGCTCACATCAACCATTCGAATTTCATGTAGTTCAGTAGGTTATTTGTAAATTTGTGTTAGTCATAGATGTGTAATTGTGATCGTGCCCGCAACCGCTAAAAGGGTGGCTGTCTATACTTTACACACAAGGATTGGGGTTATCCCATCCAACCCGTCGTTCCGGAGGTGACAGATGAAACGCAAAAACGCTTCGTTGCTCGGTAATGTGCTTATGGGGTTGGGGTTGGTCGTGATGGTTGTCGGCGTTGGTTATTCCATTTTAAACCAGTTGCCGCAACTTAACCTGCCGCAGTTTTTTGCCCATGGCGCTGTGCTGAGTATTTTCCTCGGAGCCGTTCTCTGGCTCGCTGGCGCCCGCGTAAGTGGTCATGAGCAGGTGTGCGATAAGTACTGGTGGGTGCGTCATTATGACAAACGCTGCCGCAGGGACCGGCAACATCATAGTTAAAAAGTCAGTTTCGATAACGGTTCCTGCGGGAGCCGTTTTTTTTTGGCTTTTTTCTTGACCCTCACGTAACGTGAGGCCCGATAGTCCAGTCTGTGGGCGAGAAAGGAGCAGATATGTTGATTCAGGTGGGGGAGTTAGCGCGACGTGCGGGGATCAGTGTGCGTACGTTGCACCACTACGAGCAAATCGGTTTGCTGTTGCCTTCTGCCCGAAGCGCCGCCGGATACCGGCTTTATGCGCTCGCTGATGTCAAACGCCTGCATATGATTCAGGCGCTGGCGAAAGCGGGTATGGAACTGGCGGCAATCGGGGATTATCTGGCGCGGGAAACGCGTCCGCTGGCGGAATTACTGGATGACCAAATCATGCTGCTCGACAAGCAAATGCGCAATATTGTCACTCTGCGCGAACAGCTTGCGGTGTTGCGTGATGGTCTCGCCAGCGGCGTGGAGCCCGATCTGGAGTCCTGGCTACGGACCCTGGAGTTAATGAAAATGTACGATCGTTGGTTTAGTCCGCAAGAGTTACAGGAATTACCGTTTGCCTCGCGCGATGAGGCTCGCGAACGATTCTGGGCGCAAATGGTGAGCGAAGTGCAAACCCTTTTAGCGCAGAAGTGCCCGGTGGATGATCCGCGCGCGATGGAGCTGGCAACCCGCTGGATGACGCGGCTGGAGCAGGATACTGCCAACAAACCGGAGTTTCTGACCCGCTTAAATGAGATGCACCGCGTGGAGCCCCAAATGCGTGAGCAAACAGGCATTACGCAGGAAGCGGTCGATTTTATTACCCACAGTTTTGCGGAAAGCAAGCTCGCTATCTGGCAGCGTTATTTGTCTGCGCAAGAGATGGCGTTTACCCGGGCGCACTATTTTGACCGCATGATGGAGTGGCCGCCGCTGGTGGCGAAACTGCATACCGCTCAACGTCAGGCAGTAGATCCAGAGTCTGACGAAGCGCAGGCGCTGGCCGCTAACTGGCTGGAGCTGTTCCAGTCTTATGCTGGAACCGATCCGCAAACGCAGCAAAAATTCCGCAGGGCGATGCAACAGGAGCCGCATCTGATGAAGGGAACCTGGATGACGCCCGACGTGCTGCAATGGCTACAACGGGCGATCGAGGTGATGATGCGCCGCCGCGCATCATGATTACAGGTCGGCTAAGGCCGCATCACGGTTAGGGAAGAACGACAGACGGCCAGGGATTGGCTGTATACCCGCGCGTGCCAGCGTGCGTAGCGGCTGGAACTCAAGGTTGCTGACGCGCAGTTCAGTACCCTGCGGCAGGCGGTTGACGAAACGACGGAAAGCATCCAGCCCGCCTGCATCCAGCACCGGCACCGCATCCCATTTCAGCACCACAATGCGCTTCCCGGCGATACGGGTTTCCAGATCGCTGAACACATTTTCTGCAGCAGCAAAGAACAGCGGGCCGATCACGCGTAGCACCAGCACATCATCCGGTACGCTGACGTTTACCACGGCCAGGCGAGTCATCCGCGCGATACGGCGCATAAAAAGCAGCGACGCGAGCACAATCCCTACGCTGATGGCGATCACCATATCGAACAACACGGTCAGTGACATGCAAATCAGCATCACCACAATGTCATCCACCGGCGCGCGGCGCAGCAGATCGATCACTTTGTGCGCTTCACTCATATTCCACGCCACCATCAGCAACAGCGCCGCCATGGCAGACAGCGGCAGCCAGGAGAGCAGGGGAGCCAGCGCCAGTAACGCCATGATCACTAACAGTGAGTGAACCACCGCCGAAATGGGTGACGTGGCCCCGGCACGGACGTTGGCCGCCGAACGGGCAATCGCTGCGGTCGCGGTGATCCCACCGAAGAACGGTGCGGCGATATTGCCCAGCCCCTGGCCAATCAGCTCGCTGTTGGCTTTATGTTTGGTGCCGGTCATACCGTCCAGCACGACAGCGCACAGCAGCGATTCGATAGCACCAAGCATTGCCATAGAAAATGCCGCAGGCAGCAACGCGCGCAGCGAATCCCAGCTCAGGGTAAATTCAGAACCAGGCAGATCCCACGGCAGCACCAGTTGCGGCAGAAGTTGCGGGATGCCGTTGCCCTGCGAACCATCTGCCAGTATGTAGTGAAATTGTGAACCGATGGTCGCGACGTGACCGCCGAGCAGATTGACCACCAGCATCACCGCGCAGCCCGCCAGCAGCGCGGGCAGATGCCCCGGTAGACGTAAACGCAGGCGCGGCCACAGCACCAGCGTGGCGAGGGTGACAATACCAATCGCCGCATCACCCGGATTGACTGTCGGCAGTGCCATCACCAGCGCGCCGACTTTTTGCAGATAGTGTTCCGGCACATGCGGCATTTGCAGGCCGAGAAAATCTTTTATCTGCATGGTGGCGATGGTAATGCCGATCCCGGAAGTGAAACCGAGCGTCACAGAAAGCGGAATGTATTCAATTAACCGACCAAAGCGCGCCAGCCCGAAGAGGATCAGAAACACACCGGACATCAGCGTCGCTACCAGCAGGCCCGACAGACCAAACTGCTGCGAAACCGGGTACAGGATCACCACGAAGGCGGCCGTCGGACCGGAAACGCTGTAGCGTGAACCGCCGCTCAGGGCAATAACAATCCCGGCAACCGCCGATGTATAAAGCCCGTATTGCGGTGCCACGCCGCTGCCGATCGCCAGCGCCATCGCCAGCGGGATAGCGATAATACCAACCGTTATCCCGGCAATCAGATCGCGGGTGAAACGGGCAGTGGTGTATTTTTCTTTCCAGCACGCGTCGATTAGCGCGCGAAAAGGCATGACATGAGGTGAGAACAATCTGTTCACAATGGTCTGGCGTCCCCTGGAAATCATTCGATAACTAATTAATAAATCATACAAATAATATTTAAAGCTAAAAAAACCCGCCTGAGCGGGTTTTTTATACAACAACGATTAATGTTCGAACATGGCGGAAATCGATTCTTCGTTACTGATACGACGGATAGCTTCAGCCAGCATGCCAGACAGCGTCAGCGTACGTACGTTCGGCAGCGCTTTGATCTCATCACTCAGCGGAATGGTGTCGCAGACAACCACTTCGTCGATCACAGAGTTGCGCAGGTTATTTACCGCATTACCGGAGAAAATCGGGTGAGTGGCATAGGCGAACACGCGTTTCGCACCACGCTCTTTCAGCGCTTCTGCTGCTTTACACAGCGTACCGCCGGTATCGATCATGTCGTCAACCAGGACGCAGTCGCGGTTTGCCACGTCACCGATGATGTGCATCACCTGGGAGACGTTAGCGCGCGGACGGCGTTTATCAATGATCGCCATATCGGTATCGTTCAGCAGCTTGGCAATCGCACGGGCGCGAACGACGCCACCGATATCCGGGGAAACCACAATCGGGTTGTCCAGATTCAGTTGCAGCATATCTTCAAGCAGGATTGGGCTACCGAATACGTTATCTACCGGTACATCGAAGAAGCCCTGAATCTGTTCAGCATGCAGGTCAACGGTCAGTACACGGTCAACGCCGACGCTTGAGAGGAAATCGGCAACCACTTTTGCGGTAATCGGTACACGGGCGGAGCGCACGCGGCGATCCTGACGGGCATAGCCAAAGTAAGGAATGACCGCGGTGATACGACCTGCGGAAGCACGGCGCAGGGCATCAACCATCACAACCAATTCCATCAGGTTGTCGTTGGTAGGGGCACAAGTGGACTGGATGATGAAAATATCACCACCGCGTACATTTTCATTGATTTGTACGCTGACTTCGCCGTCGCTAAAGCGACCTACGGCGGCGTCGCCGAGAGAAGTGTACAGGCGGTTGGCAATACGTTGTGCTAGTTCCGGGGTAGCGTTACCAGCAAAAAGCTTCATATCAGGCACGAGAAGAACCTCAGGCATGCGTCCAGTGGTGGATAGAATCGGCCAAAATGTGCGGTCAGGGCTGAATTCTATCCATGCGGTGTATTAAAGAGCGCGGTGCAACGTCTGGAACAGGTGTGACGTTGTCACCGGAGCTCAGCTTGCCCGGCGATGGTCTGCGCTAGCGGCGAGAGGTTGACGCCTCGCGCGACAAAACCGTGCAGCCATTCCGGGGCTTGCTCAAGCACCTGACGAGCGGCGGATTCGGTGTCAAATTCGGAAAAGACACAGGCTCCTGTGCCAGTCAGGCGCGACGGCGCGTATTCTAACAGCCAGGAAAGCGCGGCATCAACCTCGCGAAAACGTTTTCTTGCGATAACCTCGCAATCGTTGCCGAATTCACATTTTAATAACGTATCAATTGACCTTTGCGGCGTATTTCTCGGCAGCTCGGGATCTTTGAAAATTACCGGCGTGGGAATGCTGACGCCAGGGTGCGCCACCAGATACCATTTTTCCGGCGGATTGACCGGGGTGAGGATTTCGCCAACCCCTTCGGCGAAAGCCGCGTGACCGCGGACAAACACCGGCACATCGGCACCCAGTCGCAGGCCGAGTTCGGCTAACTCATCGACGCTCAGCTTACAGCCCCACAGATGGTTGAGGGCGACCAGCACGGTGGCAGCATTCGACGACCCGCCGCCGAGCCCGCCGCCCATTGGCAGACGTTTGTCGATAGCGATCTCTGCGCCGCTATCCGCAGGCAGACGACCGCTTTGCGCCGCGCGCTGCATGAGCAGACGTGCGGCGCGTACAATCAGATTCTCTTCATTCGGCACGCCTTCGACCGGTGTTAGCAGGCGGATCTCTCCATCGCGGCGCGGTTCAATGCTCAGCGTGTCGCCATAATCAAGAAACTGAAACAGGGTTTGCAGCGTGTGGTAGCCATCGGCGCGCTGGCCGGTAATGTATAAAAACAGGTTGAGTTTCGCCGGAGCGGGCCAGGTCGTCATTTGGCAATCCAGTTGTCCATTTTCAGCTTGATGCGCTGTTTGCCGTCGCTCAGCTCCATATTGGCCGGCAGGGAGGGCTGGCTGTTGTCATACCCGCCATATACCACTTTCCAGTTTTTGCCGCCCTGGCTGTAATTCAGCTCGCTCAGGCGGTATTGCGCATCGAGTTTATAATCGGTGGCATCGCTTGGCAGACCAAGGATCCACTGGCGCAGGCTGTTAAGTGGGATCGGCATGCCGGTCAGTTTGCCAATCATCTCTTCGGCATCATCGGCGGTATACCGTTTGCCTTTGTTGTCCACCAGTTGCACGTTACCCGGCTGGGCGTTCAGTTCCAGTTCGGTGCTGCCCAGCGGGTTGGTCAGCAACAGACGATAGCGATCCTGACCGGTTTGCTGCCAGAAAAAACGGGCATACACTTTTTGCTCGTCAGATATATAAGCGAATGCGCCGCGCGTCTGATACTGATTCAAGCTGCGCACCTGTTGCTGATGTTCGCGCCACTGTGGCGAATCCGGGCTTTGTCCCGGCCCTTTTGGCGCATTGAGCGTACAAGCGGTTAACACGAGGCTTGCCAGCGGCAGCAGGCGAATAAAACGGAAGTCTGGCAGAGTCATAACGAGGGGAAATCCTTGCGAGGTTGCAGTATTACGCTTAATGCTAGCGCCGCTCTGAAACAGCGTCTACGTTCAAGTTGTCTTAAATCATTAAATTACCAATTACTCCGAAAGGGTAGTGTCTCTTTTATTGACCTCACTCATCCTGTATGATGCGTACAGTCTAACCTTATCAACGTTGGTACTATTCCCGCGCTCATGACCCTTTTAGCACTTGGCATCAATCACAAAACGGCTCCCGTTTCGTTGCGAGAACGCATTGCATTTTCGCCGGAAACGCTTGACCAGGCGTTGGAAAGCCTGCTGTCACAGCCGATGGTGCAAGGCGGTGTGGTACTGTCAACCTGCAACCGTACCGAGCTCTATCTGAGCGTTGAAGAGCGGGACAACCTGCAAGAAGCGCTGGTGCGCTGGCTGTGTGATTATCACCATTTGCGTGAAGACGAAGTGCGCCAGAGCCTCTACTGGCACCAGGATAATGACGCCGTCAGCCATTTAATGCGTGTGGCGAGCGGGCTGGATTCGTTGGTTCTCGGCGAGCCGCAAATCTTAGGCCAGGTGAAAAAGGCCTTTGCCGATTCCCGGCGTGGTCATGACAACGCCAGCGATCTGGAGCGCATGTTCCAGAAATCATTCTCCGTCGCCAAGCGTGTGCGCACGGAAACCGATATTGGCGCCAGTGCGGTATCGGTCGCTTTCGCCGCCTGTACGCTGGCGCGGCAAATCTTCGAATCCCTTGCGTCGGTGACCGTGCTGTTAGTGGGCGCGGGCGAAACCATTGAGCTGGTTGCGCGCCACCTGCGCGAGCATAAAGTGCAGAAAATGATCATCGCCAACCGTACGCGTGAACGCGCGCAGGTGCTGGCGGATGAGGTCGGTGCGGAAGTCATTGCTTTAAGCGATATTGATGAGCGCCTGAAAGATGCTGATATCGTGATCAGTTCCACCGCCAGCCCGCTGCCAATTATTGGTAAAGGAATGATGGAACGCGCGATGAAAGCGCGGCGTAATCAGCCTGTTTTGCTGGTGGATATCGCCGTGCCGCGCGATGTCGAGCCGGAAGTGGGCAAAGTGGCGAACGCCTATCTCTATAGCGTCGACGATCTGCAAAGTATTATTCAGCACAACCTGGCGCAGCGTAAAGCCGCTGCGGTGCAGGCGGAAACCATCGTCGCCCAGGAAACCAGTGAATTTATGGCCTGGCTGCGTGCGCAAAGCGCCAGCGAGACCATTCGCGAATACCGCAGCCAGTCTGAAACGGCACGCGATGAACTGACTGCCAAAGCGCTTGCCGCGCTGGAGCAGGGCGGCGATCCGCAAGCTATCATGCAAGATCTGGCGTGGAAACTGACCAACCGCCTTATCCACGCCCCAACCAAATCTCTTCAGCAGGCCGCCCGTGACGGGGACGATGAGCGCCTGCATATTCTGCGCAACAGCCTCGGGCTGGATTAGCACAACACTCTCTTATTATTAAAAGGTGCATTTACGCCTATGAAGCCTTCTATCGTTGCCAAACTGGAAGCCCTGCATGAGCGCCATGAAGAAGTTCAGGCGCTGCTCGGTGACGCGCAAACCATCGCCGACCAGGATAAATTCCGTGCGCTGTCGCGCGAATACGCACAACTGAGCGATGTGTCGCGCTGTTTTACTGACTGGCAACAGGTTCAGGAAGATATCGAAACCGCGCAGATGATGCTCGACGACCCGGAAATGCGCGACCTGGCGCAGGATGAACTGCGCGACGCGAAAGAAAAAGGCGAGCAACTTGAGCAGCAATTGCAGCTGTTGCTGCTGCCGAAAGATCCTGATGATGAACGTAACGCGTTTGTCGAAGTTCGCGCCGGAACCGGGGGCGACGAAGCTGCGCTGTTTGCCGGCGATTTGTTCCGTATGTACAGCCGTTATGCCGAATCCCGCCGCTGGCGCGTCGAGATCATGAGCGCCAACGAAGGTGAGCACGGCGGTTTTAAAGAAGTGATCGCCAAAATTAGCGGCGAGGGCGTTTACGGACGTCTGAAATTTGAATCCGGCGGACATCGCGTCCAGCGCGTTCCGGCGACGGAATCGCAGGGTCGTATTCATACGTCTGCCTGCACCGTGGCCGTGATGCCGGAGCTGCCGGAAGCCGAAATGCCGGATATCAACCCGGCCGATCTGCGTATTGATACCTTCCGCTCTTCCGGCGCTGGCGGTCAGCACGTTAACACCACCGATTCCGCAATCCGTATTACCCACCTGCCGACCGGGATTGTGGTCGAGTGCCAGGATGAACGCTCGCAGCATAAAAACAAAGCGAAAGCCTTGTCAGTGCTCGGCGCGCGCATCCACGCCGCAGAAGCCGCGAAACGCCAGCAGGCAGAAGCCTCAACACGGCGTAACCTGCTGGGCAGCGGCGATCGCAGCGACCGTAACCGCACCTATAACTTCCCGCAGGGTCGTGTGACCGATCACCGTATCAACGTCACGCTGTACCGCCTTGACGAAGTGATGGAAGGCAAGCTGGATATGCTGATAGAACCGATTGTGCAGGAATACCAGGCCGACCAGCTGGCGGCGCTCTCCGAGCAGGACTAATGGATTATCAACAGTGGTTGCGCCAGGCGATAAGTGAGCTGGCAGCGAGCGAAAGCCCGCGCCGCGATGCGGAGATCTTATTGGGCTTTGTCACTGGCAAATCGCGTACGTTCATTCTCGCGTTTGGGGAAACCTTGCTTGATGCCGGACAGCAGCAACAGCTGGCGACATTACTGGCTCGTCGTGTGAATGGCGAGCCGGTGGCGCATCTGATTGGCGTACGGGAGTTCTGGTCACTGCCGCTGTTTGTCTCGCCGGCAACCCTTATTCCGCGCCCCGACACCGAGTGCCTGGTAGAGCAGGCGCTGGCGCGCCTTCCTTCCTCACCGTGTCGCATTCTCGATTTAGGCACCGGCACTGGCGCCATCGCGCTGGCGCTGGCGAGCGAGCGCCCGGACTGCAACGTCACGGCGGTCGATCTGATCCCGGATGCGGTGGCGCTGGCACAACGTAACGCCGCACATCTTAACATCACCAATATTGAAATCCTGCAAAGCCGCTGGTTTAGCGCGCTTGAAGGGCAGCAATTTGCCATGATTGTCAGCAATCCACCTTACATTGATGAGCATGATCCGCATCTTGCGCAGGGCGATGTGCGTTTTGAACCGCTCAGTGCGCTGGTGGCGGCCAACAACGGACTGGCAGATTTACACACCATCATTGACGCTGCCCGCCAGCATGTGTTGCCCGGCGGCTGGCTGCTGCTGGAACATGGCTGGCAACAGGGCGCAGATGTTCGCGCTATCTTCGAACATTATGGCTGGCAGCACGTGGCAACGTGCCGGGATTACGGTGATAACGAACGCCTGACGCTGGGGCAATGGCCTTTACAGGAGTAACGGGCAATGAATGCTTTTAAGCTGCTGATTACATTGCATTTGACCTCTGTGGCGCTCACCGTTAGCCTGTTTGTTTTACGCTACTGGTGGCGTTGGTCGGGCGATCCGCGTATTAACGCCCGCTGGGTGCGGGTGGTGCCGCACACGGTGGATACCGTGCTGCTGCTCAGCGGCGCGGGTTTGATGTGGGTGACAGGCTATTTGCCATTTACGGTTAAAGGCGCATGGCTGACTGAAAAGCTGTTTGGCGTTATCATCTACATCGTTTTGGGTTTTATTGCGCTGGGGCGACATCGCCCGCGCAGCCAGCAAACAGGTTTTATCGCTTTCTTGCTGGGGCTGGTGGTGCTGTACATCATCATTAAACTCGCCGCCACAAAAGTACCGATACTGGGGTAAGACATGAGATCGTTAGCTGATTTCGAATTTAACAAAGCGCCGTTATGCGACGGGATGATCCTTGTTTCCGAGCTGATTCGCGATGACTTTCCTTCGCAATATGTGCAAGACGAACTGGAGCGGTTGCTCAGTCTGGCACGTGAGGAGATAGGTCAGGCAAAGCCTCAGGACTGGCAACTGGAAAAACTCGTTGAGCTGTTTTACGGCGAATGGGGTTTTAAAGATACGCGCGGCGTGTACCGTTTATCTGACGCGCTGTGGCTGGATAAAGTGCTGCAAAACCGTCAGGGTAGCGCGGTATCGCTGGGCGCGATTTTACTGTGGGTCGCCGGTCAGCTGGATATTCCCCTGACGCCGGTGATTTTCCCGACTCAGCTCATCCTGCGTGCCGAATGGCTGGATGGTGAAATGTGGCTGATCAACCCATTTAACGGCGACACGCTGGATGAACACACGCTGGAAGTGTGGCTGAAAGGCAATATCAGCCCGGTGGCCGAGCTGTTTAACGAAGATCTCGATGAGGCCGAAAACGCCGAAGTGATCCGCAAATTACTGGATACACTGAAGTCGGCGCTGATGGAAGAGCAGCAGATGGAACTGGCGTTGCGCGCCAGTGAAGCGCTGTTGCAGTTCAATCCCGAAGATCCGTATGAAATCCGCGATCGCGGTCTGATTTATGCGCAGCTGGATTGTGACCATGTGGCGCTGAATGATTTGAACTACTTTGTAGAGCAGTGTCCTGAGGATCCGATAAGTGAAATGATCCGCGCGCAAATCAATTCGATTGCGCACAAGCAGATTACCCTGCATTAAAGATTTGTTCCGATTCACACTCGATAAGGCGATTTTATGAAACAAAAAGTGGTCAGCATTGGCGACATTAACGTCGCGAACGACCTGCCGTTTGTACTGTTTGGTGGTATGAACGTGCTGGAATCCCGCGATTTGGCAATGCGCATTTGCGAACACTACGTCACCGTGACCCAGAAACTGGGTATCCCGTACGTGTTCAAAGCCTCTTTTGATAAAGCCAACCGTTCTTCCATCAAGTCCTACCGTGGACCGGGTCTGGAAGAGGGGATGAAAATCTTCCAGGAACTGAAACAGACCTTTGGCGTGAAAGTGATCACCGACGTGCATGAAGCGTCGCAGGCGCAGCCGGTGGCTGATGTGGTGGATGTGATCCAGTTGCCTGCGTTCCTCGCGCGTCAGACCGATCTGGTTGAAGCGATGGCGAAAACGGGCGCGGTCATCAACGTGAAAAAACCGCAGTTTGTCAGCCCGGGCCAGATGGGCAATATCGTGGATAAATTCCACGAAGGCGGCAACGATAAAGTGATCCTCTGCGATCGCGGCGCGAACTTCGGCTATGACAACCTGGTGGTCGACATGCTGGGCTTCGGCGTAATGAAGAAAGTCTCCAACAACTCGCCGGTGATTTTCGATGTCACCCACGCGTTGCAGTGCCGCGACCCGTTCGGCGCGGCGTCTGGCGGTCGTCGTGCTCAGGTTACTGAACTGGCGCGTGCCGGGATGGCAACCGGTCTGGCAGGGCTGTTTATTGAAGCTCACCCGGATCCGGATAACGCAAAATGCGACGGCCCGTCCGCGCTGCCGCTGGATAAACTGGAGCCGTTCTTAAAACAGATCAAAGCGATTGATGATCTGGTGAAAAGCTTCGACGAACTCGATACCGAGTAAGCATAAAAAACCCCGCGAGTGCGGGGTTTTTTGTTGTCCATAGAAAACCCTCAGCTAGGCTGGGGGTTCCGGAAAGCTTTCAGCTTTAAGCCAGTTATTAAAACCCCTTTTGATTTGTTAAAACACCTTGCGGTCTGGCAACTGCAAAAGTTCAACAAGAAATCAAAAGGGGGTCCCAATGGGGGACGAAAGGAGCTTAGCGCACACCCGATGGAACTGTAAATATCACATAGTTTTTGCGCCCAAATACCGAAGGCAGGCGTTCTACGGAGAGAAACGTCTGGCGATAGGCAGCATTTTAAGAAAGCTGTGTGAGTGGAAAAATGTACGGATTCTGGAAGTTGAATGCTGTGCAGATCATATCCATATGCTTGTGGAAATCCCGCCCAAAATGAGCGTATCCGGCTTTATGGGATATCTGAAAGGAAAAAGCAGTTTGATGCTTTATGAGCAGTTTGGAGATCTGAAATTCAAATACAGGAACAGGGAGTTCTGGTGCCGGGGATACTACGTAGATACGGTAGGGAAGAACACGGCAAAGATACAGGAATACATAAAGCATCAGCTTGAAGAGGATAAAATGGGCGAGCAGTTATCGATCCCTTATCCGGGCAGCCCGTTTACGGGCCGTAAGTAACGAAGTTTGATGCAAATGTCAGATCGTATGCGCCTGTTAGGGCGCAGCTGGTAACAGCGCCTTACAGGCGTATCTGAAAAACCTCCGGCTATGCCGGAGGATATTTATTTCTGCCTGTCAGGCAAATATTGTCATCAGATAGGCTGCGAACAGCGCCAGGTGCGCCGCGCCATTAAGCACGTTGGTTCGCCCGGTAGAGAACGAGATTTGGCACAGCAGCAGCGAGGCGACCATGACAATCATTTCCGGCGCGCCCAGGCCGAACACCAGGTCATTACCGGTTAGCCACGCAATCAGCGTCACAACCGGGACGGTGAGGGAAATCGTTGCCAGTACCGAGCCAAAGAACAGGTTCATTGCGCGCTGTACCTGATTATTCAGCACCGCTTTTAACGCCCCTAATCCTTCCGGCGAGAGGATCAACAGCGCCACCAGGAAACCGGTAAATGCCACCGGCGCATTCATTTCTGTCAGCAGCGCTTCCAGCGGCGTCGCATTCATTTTCGTCACGGCAATGACCGCAACCAGATGGATAATCAGCCACAGCGTGTGCCACAGATTTCCGTGCGCGGAAGGTTTGCCGTGGTGCGGATCGTCATCATCGCCTTCGTCTTCATGTTCATAGACGAACAAGCTCTGGTGCGTTTTGGTCTGGATAAGCAAAAATACGCCGTACATGGCCGCTGAGATCAACGCCACCAGCAGCGACTGACCAATTGTAAAATTGGCCTGCGGCAGTGCCATCGGAAACACCAGCACGATAATCGCCAGCGGAAACAGCGCTATCAGATACTGTTTAATGCCAAACAGATTCATATATTGCGTGGCGAACTTACGCCCGCCCAGCAACAGCGAAAAGCCCACCAGACCGCCAGTGACAATCATGATGATGGAATAGAGCGTGTCACGCATAAGCGTTGGCGCGGCGTCGCCGGTGGCCATCAATGCGGAAATCAGGCTGACTTCGAGGATAACCACCGACAGACTGAGGATCAGCGATCCATAGGGCTCGCCAAGCCGGTGGGCAAGCACGTCGGCATGGCGTACCACGCTAAACGCGCTGGATAAGATACCAACCAGTGCTAACAAATTAATGCCGATAACCGCTGGTAGTGACTGCGAACCTCCCCAGAAAAGCAGCACTGCCAGCGCCAGCACCGGGAAAATAAGGGATGTCTCCTTGTGGCGGGTTTTCACCGCCTCGTGCGTTGTTGTCATTATGATGCTCCATCACAGTGCAGGTGTTTGCGAATTATAGATAGAAAAAGAACGGGTCATAAAATAACAAAAATCACTGTTTTGCTGGGCTTTTTTACGTAGTTTTACCCTCAGCGCTTCGTTTTGTTATCAACTAAATAAAATGCACGCTCTCATTTAATTTCTATTTATCTTACAGTGAGATAAGTGTGACAATCTGGCAATCTGTTACTTTTTCTGGCGTGCCCGCTATTTGTCGTCCAGGCTTACTTCTTTAAGCCAAAAGGAGCGTGAAATGCCGTATAAAGCGAAGTCCGATCTGCCAGAGAGCGTGCAACATGTCCTGCCGGCGCATGCGCAGGAAATTTATAAAGAGGCGTTTAACAGCGCCTGGGAGCAATATAAGGACAAAGACGATCGCAAAGAGGATGCCAGCCGCGAGGAGACGGCGCACCGCGTTGCCTGGGCGGCAGTAAAAAACGATTACCAGAAAGGTGACGATGACAAATGGCATAAAAAGAAGTAACGCACTGAAATAATTACTTTTCGCCATTTATAGCTCTATTCGATGGATTGACGCTATTGCCAGCGGCCTGTGAATTGCATAAGGTCGTAGTAAGCTGCGCTTAAAGCAGCATATGCCGGGAAGGCAGCAGTTGAGCAGTCGCACGGAAGCAGGCAGTGGCGGAGGTAAAAGATGTTAACGCGTGATTTTTTGCGAACAGCAGATTGCAAAACGGCATTCGGCGATATTGACGAATCGTTACTTTGGTCGGCGGAACAGCGCGCGGCATCGCTTGCGGCGACGCTGGCATGTCGGCCGGACGATGGCCCGGTGTGGATTTTTGGTTATGGTTCGCTGATGTGGAACCCGGCGCTGGAGTTTGACGAATCCTGCACCGGTACGCTGACAGGGTGGCACCGCGCGTTTTGTCTGCGCTTAACCGCTGGTCGCGGCACCGCCTGCCAGCCTGGTCGCATGCTGGCGCTTAAAGAGGGCGGGCGTACCACGGGCGTGGCGTACCGTTTATCCGACGACACCTTGCTTGATGAGCTGACGCTGCTGTGGAAACGCGAAATGATCACCGGCTGTTACATGCCAAGCTGGTGCAAACTGGCGCTTGATGATGGCCGCACGGTAAATGCGCTGGTGTTTATTATGGATCCGCGCCACCCGCTGTATGAATCCGATACGCGTGCGCAGACCATCGCCCCGTTGATTGCCGCCGCCAGCGGCCCGCTCGGTACGAATGCGCAGTATCTTTTTTCACTGGAACAGGAGCTGATGAAGCTCGGTATGCAGGATGATTGCCTGAACGATCTGGTAGGGAAAGTGCGTTTGCTGCTGGAGGGAGAAAAACCAGGCCCGGAGATGCAGCCTGGTTTTGCCTGCTAACCGCAACCGTTAAGCGGCGACGTAGCTGATCGAGTGCTCCAGCGACTGGCTGTGGCTGTCGATCAGCACACTCCAGACGCCGCTGTATGGCACAGCCAGATAGGCGCTTGCGCGATTCTGCACACTCAGAATATCCGTTTGAGCGTTCGGCGTTCGGCTCTTCTCGCTCATCAAATGAATGTGACAACTTTCGGAACAACGAACAACTACTGTATCCCCACCAAACAACTTCAGACTTGCTTTTACCACCGCCATTTTTAACCCCGTAGTTTTTTAACAACGCGATCCGTGCGGGAAAGATCCCCGTGCGTGACTTTGTTCACAATTCACTCAGTGCATAACACCAAACGGAGGGGGTTCGAATGCTGATTTTGATCAAATAATGACGTAACGATTAAACAAAAATTACATTATTCGGCAGGGGAAGAAGACGGCGCGTAAAACCGTGGTTAAAACGCGCCGATAAAAAATTAAATGCGGAAATGACCGGCAGTTTCAGCAAGCTCCGTCGCCTGCGAGCGCAGCGCGCCTGCGGCGGCGGTCGATTCAACCACCAGTTCCGCGTTTTGCTGCACCATACGGTCAAGATCTAGCACCGCATGGTTAATTTCCTGAATGCCTTTCATCTGCTCGCTGGTGGCGACGGAGATTTCACGCATGATCACCGACACACTGTCGATGCTGGCGACAATATCCGTCATGCTGTCGCCCGCGAGGCGGACAAAGCGTGAACCGGTCGCCACGCTTTCGGTGGTGGAGTCGATCAGCGTTTTGATCTCTTTCGCCGCTTGTGCACTGCGGCTTGCCAGATTACGCACCTCACCGGCGACCACCGCGAAACCGCGACCCTGTTCACCCGCACGGGCAGCTTCAACCGAGGCGTTGAGCGCCAGGATATTGGTCTGGAAAGCAATGCCGTCAATCACGCTGGTGATATCGCCGATTTTTGCCGAAGCCACTTCAATCGACTGCATCGTATTGATCGCTTGCGTTACTACCTGACCGCCGCGCGACGCCGCTTGCGAAGCCACATGCGCCTGATCGTTGGCCTGTGCTGCGGCGTCGGTAGACTGCGCCACCGATGCTGTGATTTGCTCGACCGCACTGGCCGTTTCGCGCAGGCTGGAGGCCGCTTGTTCGGTTCGCCCGGAGAGATCCTGGTTGCCAGCGGCAATCTGTTGCGCGGCCACTTGTACCGAATTGCTGGAATCGCGCAGTTTAATCATTACCACTGAAAGTTTGTCGCTGAAGGCGTTAAAGGCATGCGCTATTTGTGACACCTCGTCATGACCATCCACCGGTAAGCGCTGGGAGAGATCGTTGGTGCCGCTGCTGATCGCGTTCATGGCATCGCGCACCGTCAAGAGGCGTTTGAGCAGGGTGGCGACAATCCAGTGCATCAATGTACCGGCAATCAGCACCAGCACAATCAGCGACAGCGCAGAGGCTTTCAGTTGCGCGCGCAACCCGGCGGTAGAATCAGCGCTGTCAAGCGCCACCGCCAGCAGCCAGTTGGTGCCTTTGACCGGGCTTGCCAGCAGTGCTTTATCTTCGCCGGCATACACACCTTCCACCCGTTTTCCAGCCCGTAACTGTTCGAAGCTGACCCCGCCAATCGCTTCGCTGAAGGGCTTCATGGTCAGTTTGTCGTTGGCGGCGGCAATCACCGAACCATCGCTTGCCAGCAACATGCCGGTGCTGTTCGGTGTTGGGCTGATACCGCGCACGTTAGCCACCACGCTATCCATCGAGACGTCGCCTGCGACCACGGCTTTTAACGTACCGTTCTCTTTGACCGGGACGGCGAACGTTACCACCAGCGCACCGGTGCTGGCGTCAACATAAGGCGCAGTGACGACAGGCGCGTCGGCTTTTACCACTTGCTGATACCACGGACGGATTGTCGGGTCGTAATCCGCCGGGACGCCGCCCGGATCGGAGAATTTCGCCGTTTTCGTGGCGTAACCGACATAAACGTTGATAAACCCACCGGCGCGTGCGATCTGCGTGAAAACCGGCACGGGATCGTCGGTTAACGCCACGCTTTGCAAAGAGGCAATCATGTTCATTTTGCTGGCGACCCAGTCGGCAATCGCAATACTGTGACTGGCGCTGGTGCTGGAGAGAATATCCTGCTGGGTTTGTTGGCTGTGCTGGCTGGTTACCTGATAGTTAATGATGGTGTTAAGCAGCAAAGCGCCGGCGAGACACCCCGCCGTTGCTGCAATAATACGGGACTTAATCGATCTGAACATAGTTATAGTACCTGCTGTGTTGTCTTAAAGGGCTATCGGCAACACAGCAGGCAAACTTGATGACGTAACGCCACCCATAAGAAAAAAATATTAAACTCGCCGCAATATTAAAACGTTAATACTTTGTCGGCCGCCAGCGTCCACTGCGCCAGCTCCACCAGCGTGCCGATCTCCACACCGTCAATCAGCGGCAACGCGGTAATGCCGCGCCCGTCGGTGCAGGTTTTACACAGTTTCACCGGTATATTTTGCGCCGTCAGAATTTCCAGCATCTGCTGAATGTTGTAGCCCTCAGCGGGTTTTTGTCCGCGCAACCCGGCGGTTACTGCGTCGGACATCAAAAACAGCCGCAGTTCAGTGTCGCTACTCTGCTCACGCAGCGCGATGGCCAGCCGTAAGCTATTGAACAGCGACTCACTGCCGTACGCCGCGCCATTGGCGATAATCACGATCTTTTGCATCTTCACTCCTTCGATAAACAGGGTTCGTGGCGTTTATGCTACTGCGCCGCAGCGACAGGCGAAAGGCAGTCACAACAATTACTGACCAAAGCGACCGATAAGCCCGGTGGCGGCAAGCGTGTGACCTTTCAGTTTTGCGAATAACTCTTCACGCGTCAGCCCTTCGGGCAGCGTTGGTTTAAGCGACGTGGCGATCAGGGTAAAGGTGTAATGATGCGCGCCGCTGCCCAGAGGCGGGCACGGGCCATGCCAGCGCAGATTCCCCGGTGTGTTCTTGCCGCCCGTATAGCCTTTGCCATCACGCAGATCGTTTTGCGCAAAGCCCGTGCTGGACGGGGCGATGTTATAAGCCACAAGGTGCGTTACGCCCAGCCCGGTCGCGCCTTCAGGATCGTGCACCACCAGCGCGTAACTCTGCGTATTGGCAGGCGGGTTGTTCCACACCAGCGA
This sequence comes from Kosakonia sp. SOY2, assembly GCF_027109175.1. Taxonomy (NCBI): domain Bacteria; kingdom Pseudomonadati; phylum Pseudomonadota; class Gammaproteobacteria; order Enterobacterales; family Enterobacteriaceae; genus Kosakonia; species Kosakonia sp. SOY2. The sequence continues at coordinate 1,444,563 of NZ_JAPVXH010000001.1, read as the reverse complement.
CGGCGAATAATTTTCGCCGGTACAGTTCGGATTATTGCTGGCGTTACCAGCGAATTTTTTCTCCATTAAGGCGTTATCGGCAAATGCGGAAGATTGCAGGGTAAACAGCTCGCTGGCGCCGGCCTGCGAGGCATAAAACAGGATCGCACTACACAAAATTTTATGCTTAGTGTTCATGTCAGCTCTCCGGTAAGGGGTGCATTAACTGTAGCTGCAGCGAAGCGCAGGGATAAGGTTTTTCCTGGTATTTTGTCTGCGGCTGTAAAGCCCTGGCAAAACCGTTAAACTTACCGGTATGAATTATCCTCTCCTTACACTTCTGATGCTGTCACTGATAAGCGGCGTCGCCAGTGCCCGGCAGAATAGCTTCGTACAGCAAGCAGAAAACCCCTTTGATAATGACGGCGATGGTTTGCCGGACCTTGGCATGGCTGCGGAAAATGGTGCGCAGGAAAAGCATTTCGCCGAGATGGCGAAAGCGTTCGGCGAAGCCAGTATGAATGATAACGGCCTGACCACCGGCGAGCAGGCGCGGCAGTTTGCTTTCGGACAACTGCGCGATGTCGTCAGTGATGAAGTGAATCAGCAAGTGGAGTCCTGGCTTTCGCCGTGGGGCAGCGCCAGCGTGGATTTCAAAGTGGATAATGAAGGCGGGTTCACCGGCAGCCACGGCGACTGGTTTGTGCCATTGCAGGATAATAATCGCTATCTCAGCTGGAGCCAGCTTGGACTGACGCAGCAGGATGCCGGGCTGGTGGGAAATGTTGGCGTCGGTCAGCGCTGGATCGCTGGCGACTGGCTGCTCGGCTACAACACCTTTTACGATAATCTGCTTGATGACAATCTTGGTCGCGCCGGGCTGGGCGCTGAGGCCTGGGGCGAGTACTTACGCTTTTCAGCAAACTACTACCAGCCGGTAAACAGCTGGGAGTACCAGACCGCCACGCTGCAACAGCGTATGGCGCGGGGCTACGATGTTACGGCGCAGGCGCGATTGCCGTTTTATCAGCAACTCAATACCAGCGTCAGCGTCGAGCAATATTTCGGCAACAGCGTTGATCTGTTTGACACCGGTACCGGCTATCACAACCCGGTGGCGGTGAAGCTGGGGGTGAATTACACGCCGGTCCCGCTGGTGACGCTGACCGCCGAACACCGCCAGGGGGAGAGTGGGGTTAGTCAGAACGATTTAGGGCTGAAAGTGAATTATCGCTTTGGTGTACCCCTGTGGAAGCAGCTCTCTGCCAGCGAGGTGGCAGAGAGCCGTTCGCTACGGGGTAGCCGCTATGACAGCCCGACGCGCAACAATGCCCCGGTTTTCGAATATCGCCAGCGTAAAACGTTATCGGTATTTCTCGCCACGCCGCCGTGGGATTTACAGCCGGGTGAGACGGTGGCGCTGAAACTGCAAATTAACAGCACGCACGGTGTACGTTCGATAACCTGGCAGGGCGATACGCAGGCGTTAAGCCTCACGCCGCCAGCCAATGGGCGCAGCAGCGATGGCTGGACACTGATTATGCCGCGCTGGGATAGCGCAGAAGGTGCCACCAACCGCTGGACGTTGTCGGCACTGGTGGAAGACGATAAAGGGCAGCGCGTTGAATCGAACACTATCGAACTGAAGCTGACGGAGCCGGTGATCCCGCCAGCGGAAAACAGTAATACGGGCTGGACGCTACCAGACCCGTAACCTGTCAGAAAATACGTTCCTGATGCACCCAAACGGCGGCTTCAACGCGGGATTTCAGTTTCATTTTCTTCAGCATGTGTTTGACGTGCACTTTAACCGTGCTTTCGGTGATGTCCAGGCGGCGGGCAATCATTTTGTTCGGCAGCCCCTGGGCAATCAGCTTGAGAATATCGCGTTCGCGTGGCGTAAGCTGGGTGATATCCCGGTCAGTGGTGGCGCGGTTGGCGCGCAGGCTGGCGGCCAGCACCGGGGTGAGCGCTTCGCTGAGCACCATTTCGCCCGCCGCGGCTTGTTGCAGCGCTTTCAGCAGATCTTCCGGCTCCATATCTTTCAGCAGGTAGCCATCTGCGCCGCGTTTTAACGCGGTCACCACGTCTTCTTCATGGTTGGAGACGCTAAAGACAACAACGCGGCCCGACAGGGTTTTTTCCCGCAGCTTATCCAGCGTTTCCAGCCCGTTCATGCCTGGCATGTTGAGATCCAGCAAAATCAAATCCGGGTCCAGCGATTCCGCCAGTTCAATGCCTTGTTCCCCGTTGCTGGCTTCGCCGACCACGGTGATGTCGGGAGCCATGCTGATTAACTGCTTCACGCCGGTTCGCAGCATTGGATGGTCGTCGATCAGGAGGATGGTGGCCGGATCCTGATTACTCATGGGTATCTCCTTGCATGGATGAGAGAAACGTCTCTGGAATAAACGTCACGACGACCTCGGTACCACCGGATGCTCCGGGGCGAACCTGGCAATCGCCGCGCAGGCTTTGCGCGCGGTCACGCATAATTATCAATCCATAATGGTTCGTCCTTTCAGCATTGACCGGGATGCCGCAACCATTGTCGGTGATGCGCAATATTACCCGGTTTTCCTGCTGTTGCACTGCGACGCTGACCGCGGTTGCGCCGGAGTGTTTTAATGCATTGCTCAACGCCTCGCGGGCTATCTGTAACAGGTGAATCGCCTGATGCGCCGGGACCAGCCGGGGCGGGAGCTGGTAATCAAGACGTACCTGGAAACCGAAACGACCGCTGTACTCCTGGCAACTGGACTCCAGCGCCGGGCGCAGCCCTGGTTCGGTTAATTGTAAACGAAACGTGGTCAGCAACTCGCGCAGCTGCGCCCATGAGGTATTCAGCTCGTTGCGGATCTGCCCCAGCAACTGCTGGCTGTTTTCCGGCAGCGCGTCGCCCTGCATTTGCAGGCAACTCACCTGCATCTTCATGCAGGAGAGGGACTGCGCGATAGAGTCGTGTAATTCGCGGGCGATGGTGGCGCGCTCTTCCATGACCATCAACTGTTGCTGCCTGTCCTGATGGCGATCGAGTGCCAGCGTCGCGGTGAGTTGTTCCACCAGCGTGTCGACCAGTTGCTGCTGGTCATGGCTTAAATGGCGGCCCGGCGGCAGCGTTGCCAGCAGCAAACCATACTGCATATGCGCATCCGCCAGTCGCCATTTCAGCGTGGTGCCAAACCCGCTGGATTCGGTGAGAATACCGTTGCGCGGACATAAATGGCAGCCTTTGTCATCGCAGCTCGCATCCGACTGGCAGGTAAAATCCTGATGATTTTCTTCATCTTCCAGATCGTACACCCGCAGCTCAATATCATGCAGCAGGGTTAAATTCTGCAAACCGTTCAACACCGGCGACAGGCGCTCGCACATCGGGATACGCGAATGCAGCCGGTGGTTAGCCTGCCATAAAAACGACAGGATCTGGTTCTTTTGCTCAAGCCCGGCGGTTTTCTCCTGTACCCGGCGTTCCAGTATCGCGTAGCTCTCGCCCAGCTCGGCCGACATGTTATTTAACGCCTCGCCAAGCGTCGCCATCTCGTTGCGCCCGCTGATGCGTGCGCGCTGGGTAAAATCACGCTGGCTGACCGCACGCGCCATGCTCAGTAATTGCTGCCACGGACGGAGTAGACGCGCCCGCAGCCAGACCACGGCAAACAGCAATAACAGACCCATCACTATCGCCATGAGCCGGTGCATCACCACCACTTGTTCAATACGGTGTTCGGTGCTGCGGTCAAACGAGGTAACCAGCCGGTCGATTCGCCCAACGAAAATCGCAATAATTTCCGCCGCTTGCGATGGTTGTTGTGCCTGTTTTATCGCCGGTACGACTTCGCTGCGCCAGTAGTTTTGCAATGCCGCGAGCTGCGCTTGCTGGCCGTCGCGCTGTGCCGCCTGCGCCAGCTCCGGGCTGAATGCGGTGTACTCCATTTCGTCGAGCAAATATTGCTCGTCTTCATGCAGCGGAATGGCGGACAACAGACGGTAGCTTTGCATACGCAGTGAACCGGCTTTGTTGATCGCATGTGCGCTGCCCTGAACGCCTTGTACCAGCCAGCCGGAGATCGCCATGCCCGTCACGCCGATGGCGGTCGACAGCAGCATCAACAACGCCAGTTGGTTAACCAGCGAGATCGGTGAAAAAAGGCGTTTTAGCATAGGTGATTAAGGCTCCTCGGCCGCGTGCGGTGCGGATGGCGCTATTGTCTGCCATCGCCTGGGGTATACCCATACCTCTAAAGGATTACCCCTTTATTGCCAGCGAGCCGACAAGAGTGGGAACAATCTGAGTAGGGAAGGTCAGAACCGTGAAAAACCACACCTTTTTTGTCGGGAAAAGGTACTCATAAATGAGCATGGCGATTTTTCACCCGCGAAATGGGCTGCTTTTCCTTTGATTTATATCAACTTAACTACCGCTATAAAAACTAAGGTGGCAGGCATCAAACCGAACAGCAGAGGTGTATATGCAGCACTCAACCATCCCGGAAAAAAGTTCGTCAGTGCGGGTTATTACCGACTGGCGTCCTGAAGATCCGGCATTCTGGCAACAGCAGGGCAATAAGATTGCGAGCCGCAACTTGTGGATCTCCGTGCCTTGTCTTCTTCTGGCTTTCTGCGTCTGGATGCTTTTTAGCGCAGTCGCCGTCAATCTCCCGAAAGTGGGTTTTCAGTTTACCACTGACCAGCTCTTTATGCTGACAGCGTTGCCATCCGTTTCCGGCGCACTGCTACGTGTCCCGTACTCCTTCATGGTGCCGGTGTTCGGCGGCCGTCGCTGGACAGCTTTCAGTACCGGGATCTTAATCATTCCATGTGTGTGGCTCGGTTTTGCCGTGCAGGATCTGAGCACGCCGTTTAGCACGTTTATCATTATCTCGCTGCTGTGTGGTTTCGCCGGCGCAAACTTTGCTTCCAGCATGGCGAACATCAGCTTCTTTTTTCCGAAACAGAAGCAGGGTGGCGCGCTCGGCATCAACGGTGGCTTTGGCAACCTCGGTGTGAGCGTGATGCAGTTGATCGCACCGCTGGCGGTCTCTTTCTCCATTTTTGCCGCCTTTGGCGGTACCGGTGTCGCACAACCTGATGGTTCGTTGTTGTACCTCGAAAACGCCGCCTGGATATGGGTACCGTTACTGGCGGTGTTTACCCTGGCAGCCTGGTTCGGTATGAATGAGCTGGCGACCTCTAAAGCCTCGCTTAGCGCGCAACTTCCGGTGCTCAAACGTTCGCACTTGTGGATTATGAGCTTCCTCTATCTGGCAACGTTCGGCTCATTTATCGGCTTTTCTGCCGGTTTTGCAATGCTGTCGAAAACTCAGTTCCCGGAAGTGCAGATCCTGCATTTCGCCTTCTTCGGCCCGCTGGTGGGCGCGCTGGCTCGCTCCGCAGGCGGCGCGATTTCTGACCGTCTCGGCGGGACTCGCGTAACGCTGGTGAACTTTGTGCTGATGGCGATTTTCAGCGCCTTGCTGTTCCTGACGCTGCCATCCGGCGGCACCGGGGGCAATTTCACCGCATTCTTCTGTGTCTTCCTCGTACTGTTCCTGACCGCCGGGCTGGGCAGTGGTTCGACATTCCAGATGATTTCGGTGATTTTCCGGAAAAAAACCATGGAACGCGTGCAACAAAGCGGTGGCACGGAAAGTGAAGCCATGCGTGAAGCCGCCACCGAGACAGCCGCGGCGCTGGGTTTTATCTCGGCAATTGGCGCAATTGGCGGTTTCTTTATTCCTAAAGCATTCGGCACTTCACTGGCGTTAACCGGCTCACCGGCAGGCGCGATGAAAGTGTTCCTTGTGTTCTATATCGCCTGCGTGGTGATCACCTGGGCGATATACGGGCGTAAAAAACAATAACACTCAGTAAATGTTGATTATCCTTGCGCGGTGAAAGCCGCGCTTTTTTTATGTCGCCATTAGTTACAACATACTTTGCAATTTTCTCAGCGGCGTGCTGCGGAAACCTCTGTGACGGGCATCACTTTGCAGGTTCATCTACCCCTTAATACCCCGGAACGCGGAATTATCTGCTTGTACCGCTGCGAGTTTATATAAAACCATTATTTATCAATAAATTAAAAAATAAAAATCCCTAACTCTTTGTGGGTACTCCGTGTTTCTGGCGCAGAAACGAAGCTTTGGCAGCTTGATCATCATCAATTCTCTTTGTCTTTGTGGGGGTTACCTTCGCCGCAATTGCAGCAATGTCGATTTACCAAGAGAGCCTGACAGGCTCCAACAGGAGAACCCCCGATGAGTAAATTCCTGGACCGGTTTCGCTACTTCAAACAGAAAGGCGAAACCTTTGCCGATGGGCACGGCCAGCTCTTAAACACCAACCGGGACTGGGAGGATGGATACCGTAACCGCTGGCAGCACGACAAAATCGTGCGTTCTACCCATGGCGTAAACTGCACGGGCTCGTGCAGCTGGCAGATCTTCGTGAAGAACGGTCTGGTCACCTGGGAAACCCAGCAGACAGACTACCCGCGCACCCGTCCGGATATGCCGAACCACGAACCGCGTGGCTGCCCGCGTGGCGCCAGCTACTCCTGGTACCTCTACAGTGCGAACCGCCTGAAATACCCTCTGATGCGTAAACGCCTGATCAAACTGTGGCGTGAAGCGAAAGCGCAGCACAGCGATCCGGTTAATGCCTGGGCTTCCATCATCGAAGATGCGGAAAAAGCGAAGAGCTTTAAACAGGCGCGTGGTCGCGGCGGTTTTGTGCGCTCCTCCTGGCAGGAAGTGAATGAACTGATTGCTGCTTCGAACGTTTATACCGTGAAAACGTACGGCCCGGACCGTGTCGCAGGCTTCTCGCCGATCCCGGCGATGTCGATGGTTTCTTACGCTTCTGGCGCGCGTTATCTCTCCCTGCTGGGCGGCACCTGCCTGAGTTTCTACGACTGGTATTGCGACTTACCGCCAGCCTCTCCGCAAACCTGGGGCGAGCAGACCGACGTGCCGGAATCCGCCGACTGGTACAACTCCAGCTACATCATCGCCTGGGGCTCTAACGTTCCGCAGACCCGTACGCCGGACGCGCACTTCTTTACCGAAGTACGTTACAAAGGCACCAAAACCGTTGCGGTAACGCCGGACTACGCCGAAATCGCCAAACTGTGTGATTTGTGGCTGGCGCCGAAGCAGGGCACCGATGCGGCAATGGCGCTGGCGATGGGGCACGTTATGCTGCGGGAATTCCACCTCGATAAACCGAGCCAGTACTTCACCGATTATGTTCGCCGTTATACCGACATGCCGATGCTGGTGATGCTCGAAGAGCGCGACGGTTACTATGCGGCAGGCCGCATGCTGCGCGCCGCCGATCTGGTGGATGCGCTGGGCCAGGAAAATAATCCGGAGTGGAAAACCGTTGCCCTCGATAGCGAAGGTAACCTGACCGCGCCGAATGGCTCCATCGGTTTCCGCTGGGGTGAAAAAGGTAAGTGGAACCTTGAGCAGCGCGACGGCAACAGCGGTGCGGATGTTGAGCTGAATCTCAGCCTGCTGGGCAAACACGACGATATCGCGCAGGTCGGCTTCCCGTACTTCGGTGGCGACAACACCGAGCATTTCGCTGGCGTTGAACTTGATAATATCCTGATGCACAAACTGCCGGTTAAACGCCTGCAATTAGCTGACGGTTCCACCGCGCTGGTGACTACGGTTTACGACCTGACCATGGCGAACTACGGCCTTGATCGCGGTCTGGGTGATGAAAACTGCGCAACCCGTTATGACGAAGTCAAAGCTTACACACCGGCCTGGGCTGAGAAAGTCACCGGAGTTTCACAGGCGCAAATTATCCGCATCGCCCGTGAATTTGCCGATAACGCCGATAAAACGCATGGCCGCTCGATGGTTATCATCGGTGCCGGGATGAACCACTGGTATCACCTCGATATGAACTACCGTGGGATCATCAACATGCTGGTCTTCTGCGGTTGCGTGGGACAGAGCGGCGGCGGCTGGGCGCACTATGTTGGCCAGGAAAAACTGCGTCCGCAAACCGGCTGGCAGCCGCTGGCATTTGCCCTCGACTGGCAGCGTCCGGCGCGTCACATGAACAGCACCTCCTACTTCTATAACCACTCCAGCCAGTGGCGTTACGAAACAGTAACTGCGCAGGAATTCCTGTCACCGTTAGCGGATAAATCCCGCTATACCGGCCATCTGATTGACTTTAACGTGCGCGCTGAACGTATGGGCTGGCTGCCGTCCGCGCCGCAACTGGGCACCAACCCGCTGCGTATCGCCGCTGAAGCGGAAAAAGCGGGCATGAGCGCGGTCGATTACACCGTTAAATCGCTGAAAGACGGTTCGCTGCGTTTCGCAGCGGAACAGCCGGAAAACGGTAAAAACCACCCGCGTAACCTGTTTATCTGGCGTTCCAACCTGCTGGGTTCTTCCGGTAAGGGCCACGAGTTTATGCTCAAGTACTTGCTGGGCACTGAACACGGTATTCAGGGCAAAGATCTCGGCAAACAGGGCGGTGTGAAACCGGAAGAGGTGGAATGGCATGACAACGGTCTCGACGGCAAACTGGATCTGGTGGTGACTCTCGACTTCCGCCTGTCCAGCACCTGTCTCTACTCGGATATTGTGCTGCCAACCGCTACCTGGTACGAAAAAGACGACATGAATACCTCGGATATGCATCCATTTATTCATCCGCTTTCTGCCGCTGTTGACCCGGCGTGGGAATCGAAAAGCGACTGGGAAATCTATAAATGTATCGCCAAATCCTTCTCTGCGCTGTGCGTTGGGCATTTAGGCAAAGAGACCGATGTCGTGACGCTGCCAATTCAGCATGACTCCGCCGCTGAACTGGCGCAGCCGCTGGGTGTGAAAGACTGGAAGAAGGGCGAATGTGACCTGATCCCGGGCAAAACCGCGCCGCACATTATTCCGGTGGAACGCGACTATCCGGCAACCTACGAGCGCTTTACCTCCATCGGCCCGCTGATGGAAAAAATCGGCAACGGTGGTAAAGGCATCGCCTGGAATACCCAGAGCGAAATGGATCTGCTGCGTAAGCTGAACTACACCAAAGCGGACGGCCCGGCGAAAGGGCAACCAATGCTCAACACCGCCATCGATGCCGCAGAGATGATCCTCACGCTGGCACCGGAAACCAACGGCCATGTGGCAGTGAAAGCCTGGGCGGCGCTGAGTGAATTTACCGGCCGTGACCATACGCATCTGGCCACGAATAAAGAGGAAGAGAAAATTCGCTTCCGTGATATTCAGGCGCAGCCGCGAAAAATCATCTCCAGCCCCACCTGGTCTGGCCTTGAAGATGAGCACGTTTCCTACAACGCCGGTTACACCAACGTCCATGAGCTGATTCCGTGGCGCACGCTCTCCGGTCGCCAGCAGTTGTATCAGGATCATCAGTGGATGCGTGACTTCGGCGAAAGCCTGCTGGTTTACCGTCCGCCGATTGATACCCATTCGGTGAAAGAAGTGATGGGTACGAAATCCAACGGTAACCCGGAAAAAGCGCTGAACTTCCTGACGCCGCACCAGAAATGGGGCATCCACTCCACCTACAGCGACAACCTGCTGATGCTGACGCTGGGGCGCGGTGGTCCGGTGGTGTGGATGAGCGATAAAGATGCCAAAGAGATCGGCATTGAGGATAACGACTGGATCGAAGTCTTTAACGCCAACGGCGCCTTGACGGCTCGTGCGGTTGTCAGCCAGCGTGTGCCGGCCGGTATGACCATGATGTATCACGCGCAGGAACGTATTGTGAACCTGCCGGGGTCAGAAATTACCGGGCAGCGCGGTGGTATCCACAACTCCGTTACCCGTATTACCCCGAAACCGACCCATATGATCGGCGGCTACGCCCAGCTGGCTTATGGCTTTAACTACTACGGCACGGTCGGTTCCAACCGCGATGAGTTCGTGGTGGTGCGTAAGATGAAGAACATTAACTGGTTGGATGGCGAAGGCAATGACCAGGTACAGGAGAGCGCAAAATGAAAATTCGTTCACAAGTCGGCATGGTGCTGAATCTCGATAAGTGCATCGGCTGTCATACCTGTTCAGTGACCTGTAAAAACGTCTGGACCAGCCGGGAAGGGATGGAGTACGCGTGGTTCAACAACGTGGAAACCAAACCGGGCACCGGCTTCCCGACCGACTGGGAAAACCAGGAAAAATGGAAGGGCGGTTGGATCCGCAAAATCAACGGCAAACTGCAACCGCGCATGGGTAACCGTCCGATGTTGCTGGGTAAAATTTTCGCTAACCCGCACATGCCGGAAATTGATGATTACTACGAGCCGTTTGATTTTGACTACCAGCGCCTGCATAACGCGCCGGAAGGCAAACATCAGCCGATTGCCCGCCCGCGTTCGGTAATAACCGGTCAGCGGATGGACAAAATCTCCGCAGGCCCGAACTGGGAAGATGATTTGGGCGGTGAGTTCGACAAGCTGAGCCGCGATCAGAACTTCGAGAACATGCAGAAGGCGATGTACGGCCAGTTTGAAAACACCTTCATGATGTATCTGCCGCGCCTGTGCGAACACTGCCTGAACCCGGCCTGTGTCGCGACCTGCCCGAGCGGTGCTATCTACAAGCGTGAAGAAGACGGCATTGTGCTGATCGATCAGGATAAATGCCGCGGCTGGCGCATGTGCGTGACCGGCTGCCCGTACAAAAAAATCTACTTCAACTGGAAGAGTGGCAAATCCGAGAAGTGCATTTTCTGCTATCCGCGCATTGAAGCGGGCATGCCGACAGTCTGCGCGGAAACCTGTGTGGGCCGAATTCGTTACCTCGGTGTTCTGCTGTACGACGCCGACGCGATTGAAAATGCCGCCAGCACCGAGAGTGAAAAAGATCTCTACCAGCGTCAACTGGATGTGTTCCTCGATCCAAACGACCCGGCGGTGATTGCGCAGGCGCTGGAAGATGGCGTGCCGCAGAGCGTGATTGACGCGGCGCAGAAATCGCCGGTTTACAAAATGGCGATGGACTGGAAACTGGCGCTGCCGCTGCATCCGGAATACCGCACGTTGCCGATGGTCTGGTACGTGCCGCCTTTGTCACCGATCCAGTCTGCTGCGGATGCGGGCGAACTGGGCAGCAACGGCATTCTGCCGGATGTGGAAAGCCTGCGCATTCCGGTGCAGTACCTGGCAAACCTGCTGACCGCTGGCGACACCGGTCCGGTTCTGCTGGCGCTGAAACGTATGCTGGCAATGCGCCATTTCAAACGTGCGGAAACTGTGGATGGTGTGGAAGATACCCGCGCGCTGGAAGAAGTTGGCCTGACAACCGCCCAGGCGCAGGAGATGTACCGTTACCTCGCGATTGCTAACTATGAAGATCGTTTCGTGGTGCCGTCGAGCCACCGTGAGCTGGCGCGTGAAGCCTTCCCGGAGAAAAACGGTTGCGGCTTTAGCTTCGGCGATGGTTGCCACGGTTCGGATACCAAATTCAACCTGTTCAACAGCCGTCGCATTGACGCGGTGGATGTCACAGTGAAAACGGAGCCGCACCCATGATTGAACTGGTGGTTATTTCCCGTTTGCTCGAGTACCCGGATGCTGCCCTATGGCAGCATCAGCAGGAAGTTTTCGATGCGCTGGCGTCGGGTGAAAACCTGACAAAAGCCGACGCCCAGAGGGTTGGCGTCTTCCTGCGGGATCTGACGTCTCAGGATCTGCTGGACGCCCAGGCGAATTACAGCGAATTGTTCGATCGTGGCCGCGCAACCTCGCTGCTGCTGTTCGAACACGTCCACGGTGAATCCCGCGATCGCGGACAGGCGATGGTCGATCTGCTGGCGCAGTATGAGCGCCACGGCCTGCAACTGGATAGCCGTGAATTGCCGGACCATCTGCCGCTCTATCTGGAATATCTGGCACAGCTGCCCCGGTCTGAGGCTATCGGTGGTTTGCAGGATATCGCGCCGATCCTCGCGCTGTTAAAAGCGCGTTTAGCGCAGCGCGAAAGCCATTATGCAACGCTGTTCGACGCGCTGTTATCGCTGGCGAATACGCAGGTGGATAGCGCGCAGGTTGCGGAAAAAATTGCCGGTGAAGCCCGCGATGATACGCCGCAGGCGCTGGATGCTGTGTGGGAAGAAGAGCAGGTGAAATTCTTCGCCGAACAGGGCTGCGGTGATACCGACATCACTGCGCATCAGCGTCGTTTTGCCGGCGCCGTTGCGCCGCAATATCTGAATATCACAACAGGAGGAGAGCGCTAATGCACTTCCTTAATATGTTCTTCTTTGACATCTATCCGTATATTGCCGGCGCCGTTTTTCTGCTCGGCAGTTGGCTGCGCTATGACTATGGTCAGTACAGCTGGCGGGCGGGCTCCAGCCAGATGCTGGATCGTAAAGGGATGACGCTGGCGTCGAACCTGTTCCATATCGGTATTCTGGGGATCTTTGCCGGTCACTTCCTCGGTATGTTAACACCGCACTGGATGTATGAATCCTTCCTGCCGATTGAAGTGAAACAGAAGATGGCGATGATTGGCGGTGGTGCCAGCGGCGTGTTGTGCCTGGTGGGTGGTTTGCTGTTGCTGAAACGCCGTTTATTCAACCCGCGTATTCGTGCGACCTCAACCACGGCGGATATCCTGATCATGTCGCTGTTGATGGTGCAGTGTGCGCTGGGTCTGCTGACCATTCCGTTCTCTGCCCGGCATATGGATGGCAGCGAAATGATGAAGCTGGTTGGCTGGGCACAGTCGGTTGTGACCTTCCATGTTGGCGCTTCCTCGCATCTTGAGGGGGTGGCGTTTATTTACCGCGTTCACCTGGTGCTGGGCATGACGCTGTTTGTGCTGTTTCCGTTCTCCCGCCTGGTGCATATCTGGAGCGCGCCGGTGGAGTACCTGACACGCAAATACCAGATTGTTCGCGCCCGTCGCTAATCAGAAAAAGCCCCGCAACGCGGGGCTTTTTTTACTGTCGCGTTGGCATTATCGCGGGCGCGCTTTTTCGCTCGCCCCAGCCAAGGTTATTGCCTGCGGCAGCCAGCAGAATTAACACGCCACCCGCCATTTGCACCGCGCTTAATGTATGCCCGAACAGCGCGTTATCCACCACAATCGCCACCAGCGGATAGATAAACGACAGCGAGCCAATCAGCGGGGTGGGTAGCTTTTGTATCGCGCTATACAACAACTGGTACATCACGCCGGTATGCACAATGCCGAGCGTTAACAAAATACCCCACGGGAATGTCCCGCCGGCCGCAGGCAGATGCACCAGCGGTAATAACATCACCGTGCCGGTTAATACCTGAATCAGGGCGATATGCTGTGGCGGAAGTTGCTTCAGGTGGCGGGCGATTAACGCGGTGACGGCATAGAAAAAGGCAGCACCCAGCGCCATGGCAATGCCGAGAAGCCACTGGGTGTTCGGGTGATGCAATTCACTGAGTAACAAGAGGACAACGCCGGAAAACGCCAGCAGCAGCCATCCCCACTTCGTAAGCGTAACGCGCTCGCCGAGCAACATACTCATCAGCACTAACATAAAAGGCTGGGTGTTGTAGACTACGGTTGCCAGCCCCATTGAAATGCGGCTGTAAGCGGCGAACAGCAGCAGCCAGTTAATCACCAGCGCGATACCGCCCGCTATCGCCAGCAGTAACACCGGGAACGCAAGGCGCGCGAACGGCTGGCGGCCAAAGCGGATAAAAAGAAATAGCGCGCCTGCGCCAATCAGGCAGCGCCAGAACACAACATCAATCACCGGCAGACCGCTAAGCAGCACAAATGCGCCAATCGACCCGGAAATCAGCATCGCCAGGCTCATCTGCCAGGTGCCATTAGGGATAGTTTTCATTTTTTCATCTCCTGAACGTTGTTGGCATATTGTGAAAAAACGGCGGCCAGCTTTATATGGTTGTTGTAAGGTGTATGACGGCCAATTCCTTTAAAAATTAGGTGAAGATGATGGATTACCTTATTGACGATATCGACAGAGCGATTCTGGCCTCTCTGGCCGAGGATGCCCGCCAGTCACTGAAGGTGTTAAGTGCGAGAGTGGGGCTGACGTCGCCCAGCACGGCAGAGCGCGTGAAACGGCTGGAAGAGCGCGGCGTAATTGAAGGCTACGGCGCGCGCGTAAACCTGGCCGCGCTGGATTACCGCTTGCAGGCGTTGGTGCGTGTTCGGCCAATGCCAGGCATGTTGCAGAAGGTGGATAAAATGCTCCAGGCGCTGCCTGAGTGCATCGAATGCGACAAAGTGACGGGGGAAGACTGTTTTGTTATGCGGCTGGTGGTGCGCTCGATTGAGCAACTGGATACGTTACTGGATGGCATTGCCGAATATGCGCAGTGTAATACGTCGATAGTGAAAAGCTCGCCGGTTAAACGGCGGTTACCGCCGCTGTAAGGCCCGGCTGCCAGACGCGCGTCAGGTTTCCCGGTGTGGCAACGTTCTCTCGCCTTCGCTCGGGTCGAACCTTAATCAAAGGTTCTCGTCCTTCCCCGAACGGAGAAAGTGAGGAATCAGAGTAAATGGTAAAACTGGAAGTTTATTTAAGGATGGTGGTGAGGGAAGGATTATTCGTCACTTTGTTCCTCACCCTTCGGGCCGTTGCCTGCGGCAACGTTCTCTCGCCTTCGCTCGGGTCGAACCTTAATCGAAGGTTCTCGTCCTTCCCCGAACGGAGAATGTGAGGAATCGGAGTAAATGATAAAACTGGAAGTTCATTTAAGGATGGTGGTGGGGGAAGGATGACTCGTCGCTTGCGCTCCTCGCCCTTCGGGCCGTTGCCTGTGGCAACGTTCTCTCGCCTTCGCTCGGGTCGAACCCTAGTCGAAAGTTCTCGTCCTTCCCCGAATGGAGAATGTGAGGAATCGGAGTAAATGGTAAAACTGGAAGTTTATTTAAGGATGGTGGTGGGGGAAGGATTCGAACCTTCGAAGTCGATGACGGCAGATTTACAGTCTGCTCCCTTTGGCCGCTCGGGAACCCCACCAGGGGAAAATCAAATTGTCGATGCAGGATGTAGATGGTGGTGGGGGAAGGATTCGAACCTTCGAAGTCGATGACGGCAGATTTACAGTCTGCTCCCTTTGGCCGCTCGGGAACCCCACCACGGGGTAAAGCTATTTCTTACTGGCCTGCTTCCATCTCGGGAAGCGCGGCGCATCATATCAAATGACGCGCCACTGTAAAGCGTTGAAACGAGAAAAATGAATCAGTTGTCTGCTTTTTGCCCGTAACGCTGCAAAGCCGAACAACACATTTTATTAATGGTTAAAGAATAATCGTGCGATTGCCGTAAACGAACACGCGTTGCGCTAACACCTGATACAGCGCGCGGCTCAATACGTTCTTCTCGACATCGCGGCCCGCGCGCATCATATCTTCGGCGGTATAGGTGTGATCCACATGGATCACGTCCTGCATAATGATTGGGCCTTCATCCAGATTGTCATTCACATAGTGCGCAGTGGCACCGATTATCTTCACGCCGCGCTCGTAAGCCTGATGATAAGGGCGGGCGCCAATGAAAGCGGGCAGGAACGAGTGGTGAATATTGATGATTTTATTCGGGAAGCGGGACACGAATTCTGGCGTTAATACGCGCATATATTTCGCCAGTACCACGTAATCCGGCTGGTGTGCTTCAATGGCCTGCGCCATCAGCTGGTCATGGGCTTCACGCGTCAGGCCTTCATGACTAACCAGTTCAAACGGAATATCAAACCGTTCAACCAGAGAACGCAGCGTTTCATGGTTGCCAATCACGGCGGCAATATCGACATCCAGGCCACCGTAATTTGCTTTCATCAGCAGATCGCCAAGGCAGTGCGCCTCTTTGGTGACCAGAATGACAACGCGGCGACGACCGGCTGGATTCAGCTCGCGTACCGAACCTTCCGGGAGCGCACTATCGAGATCCGCCAGCAGCGTGGCGTCGTTAAAAATACCTTCGAGCTCGGTACGCATAAAGAAACGACCGGTGCGGTGATCGACAAATTCATTATTCTGCACAATGTTCAGTTCGTGCTTGTAACAAATATTGGTGATTCGCGCGATGAGGCCTTTCTGATCGGGGCAAATGGTGCGCAAAATTTTACGTTGTGTTGAATGCATTGCCGGGTAAATCCTGTTGATGGTGTTTGCTATAAGGTGCTGGCAGGCCTATTGCCCGCAGCACTTTTTGAATTTTTTACCTGACCCACAAGGGCAGGGATCGTTACGGCCAAATTGCGGCCGCGTTCCGTCGATATAGTACCACTGGCCGTTCTCCTTTAAGAATCGGGAACGCTCGATAATTGCGCCGTCTTTGCCATGCTCATTAAACCGCGCCACGAAGCTGACGAAGCCTTCATTATCATTTTCGCCGTAAGCATGCTCAAATACCGTCAGCCCGCGCCATGTGGTCGCTGCGAAGCCCGCTTCAATTTGCTGGCGGAACGCCTCCGCGCCACAAGATGGGTGCCAGGTTTTTACCAGGTACTCTGACTGATGTAACACAAAAGCCGTATAGCGCGATCGCATCAGGCGTGACGGATCCGGCGCAAGCTGCGCACCAGACAGATAAGGCTGGCAACATAGGCTATACTCCAGAGCGCTACCGCAAGGGCAAGATTGTGACAAAATAGCATTCCAGGAATAAAAATAACGGCGCGTTAGCGCCAGGGTAGCGATATGTTAACTGAGCCGTAGCGCTGTGGCTACAGTAAGCCGGGGGAAGTAAAATAAGCGTTATGAGAAAGGTAAAAATTGGTCTGGCGCTCGGTTCCGGCGCGGCCAGGGGTTGGGCGCATATCGGCGTGATTAACGCATTACAGCGTGCCGGTATCGAAATTGATATTGTAGCGGGGTGTTCCATTGGCTCACTGGTCGGTGCCGCTTACGCGTGTGGTCGTCTGCCGGCACTGGAGAAATGGGTCCGCTCTTTTGGCTACTGGGATGTGTTGCGACTGATGGATCTTTCCTGGCAGCGTGGTGGTCTGTTGCGCGGTGAACGCGTGTTCAATCAGTATCGCCAGTTGTTGCCGTTCGCGGATTTTAACCATTGCCAGAAACGCTTCGGCGCGGTGGCAACTAACCTTAGCACCGGGCGCGAGCTATGGTTCACTGAAGGGGATTTACATCATGCTGTTCGCGCCTCCTGTAGTATGCCCGGGTTAATGTCACCGGTTCCGCATAACGGTTACTGGCTGGTAGATGGCGCGGTAGTGAATCCCGTACCGGTTTCCCTTACCCGCGCGTTAGGTGCGGATGTGGTGATTGCCGTGGATTTGCAGCATGACGCCCATCTGATGCAGCAAGATCTGCTGTCGGTGAATCTTTCTAATAATGATAAAGACAGCGACACGGTTGCCACGCAGCGCTGGCATCAACGTCTGCGTGAACGGCTGGGGCGGATCGCGCCAAAACGGCCGATCGCGCCGACGGCGATGGAAATCATGAGTACCTCGATTCAGGTGCTTGAAAACCGGCTCAAACGTAATCGTATGGCTGGCGATCCGCCAGATATTCTGTTGCAACCTCTCTGCCCACAAATTTCGACACTCGATTTTCATCGAGCTGATGCTGCTATTGCTGCGGGGCAACTGGCGACAGAAAAGAAAATGGATGAGTTGCTTCCTTTAGTACGGACCCTTTCGTAAGTAGATTTTTTATAGACTTCAGCAAATTCTGACAGGCGATTATCGGCGAAGCATGCCACTATTGATCTATCGTCAGGCAGGGGAGATAAGATGACGCAGCCGTTGGCCGGAAAACAGATACTGATCGTTGAAGACGAGCCCGTTTTCCGCTCTCTGCTGGATTCGTGGTTGCAATCTTTAGGCGCGATAACGCTGCTGGCGGAAGATGGGGTTGTCGCGCTTGAGCTGTTGGCAGCAAATAATCCCGATCTGATGATTTGCGATCTTGCTATGCCGCGCATGAATGGCCTGGTCCTCATTGAGACGTTACGCAATCGGGGCATGCAAACGCCGGTGCTTGTGATATCGGCGACAGAAAATATGGCGGATATTGCTAAAGCATTGCGTCTTGGCGTTCAGGATGTCGTTCTTAAACCCGTTAAAGATCTTAATCGTTTAAAAGAAACGCTTTTCGCTTGTCTTTATCCCAATATGTTTAATTCACGCGTTGAGGAAGAGGAGCGCTTGTTCCAGGACTGGGACGCGCTGGTCGATAATCCTCAGGCCGCGGCGAATTTATTGCAGGAACTTCAGCCTCCGGTGCAGCAAGTTATTTCCGGTTGCCGGGTAAATTATCGGCAACTGGTTTCTGTTGAAAGCCCTGGCCTGGTGCTTGATATCGCGCCGATATCAGGTCAGGACCTGGCGTTTTATTGCCTGGACGTGACGCGTGCAGAAAATAACGGTGTGCTGGCGGCGCTGTTGTTGCGCGCCTTATTTAATGGGTTGCTGCAAGAACAGCTTTCTCACCAGCGCCAGCGTTTACCCGAGATGGGCGCGCTGCTCAAGCAGGTAAACCAATTATTGCATCAGGCTAATTTACCCGGTCAGTTTCCACTGCTTGTCGGTTATTACCACAGTGAACTGAAAAACCTGATACTTGTTTCGGCTGGTCTTAACGCAACGTTAAATACCGGCGATCATCAAATTCAAATCAGCAATGGTGTGCCTCTCGGTACGCTTGGCAATACCTATTTAAATCAGCTGAGCCAGCGTTGCGACTCCTGGCAATGTCAGGTGTGGGGCGCCGGTGGGCGGCTGCGTTTAATGTTGAGCGCGGAATGAGCGATCGAATCATACTTTGCAGATAGATTTACCCTCCGCATAAAAACGGGTGGTACTATCGCCGCAGTTTATGCGTATTAGTCCTAATTAGATGTTAGCGCGTCCTTTTCAGACCTGGTCAATGGGTTGGTACTGATATACTCAGACGCGAGTTAATTCATGAACATGTTCAAGCATGGACAGTCCAGGAGATTTTCAATGGCTGCAATAAATTCGAAAGTGACTAAAGCAGTAATCCCGGTTGCGGGATTGGGAACCAGGATGTTACCAGCGACTAAGGCAATTCCTAAAGAAATGTTACCGCTGGTTGATAAGCCATTAATTCAGTATGTCGTAAATGAGTGTATCGCTGCCGGCATTACTGAAATCGTTCTGGTAACACATTCATCTAAAAACTCTATCGAAAACCACTTCGATACCAGCTTCGAACTCGAAGCAATGTTGGAAAAACGCGTAAAACGTCAGTTGCTGGAAGAAGTTCAGTCTATTTGCCCGCCGCACGTAACCATTATGCAGGTGCGTCAGGGGCTGGCGAAAGGTCTGGGACATGCCGTATTGTGTGCGCACCCGGTAGTAGGTAACGAGCCCGTAGCGGTTATTCTGCCGGACGTTATTCTGGATGAATACGAATCCGATCTTTCCCAGGATAACCTGGCTGAGATGATTAAACGTTTTGATGAAACCGGTGCCAGCCAGATCATGGTTGAACCTGTGGATGATGTTACTGCTTACGGCGTAGTGGATTGCAAAGGCGCAACGCTGAACCCGGGTGATAGCGTTCCAATGGTGGGCGTGGTTGAAAAACCGAAAGCTAACGTAGCACCTTCTAATCTTGCCGTTGTGGGTCGCTATGTTCTGAGCGCAGAAATTTGGCCGCTGCTGGCGAAAACACCTCCGGGAGCAGGTGATGAGATCCAGCTTACCGATGCTATCGATATGCTAATCGAGAAAGAAACCGTAGAAGCCTATCATATGAAAGGCAAAAGCCATGACTGCGGTAATAAACTTGGCTATATGCGTGCATTTGTAGAGTACGGTATTCGTCACAATTCGCTGGGCGAGGAATTTAAAGCCTGGCTCGAAGAAACTGTCGGCGCCGGGAAAGCATAATACGCTTTCTTTAGTAGTCTGAATAAGGCCGGAGATAATAGTGCATCGCACTGCTTATCTCCGGCCTTTTTTATTTGTGAATGTTCCTAATGAAAAGGTTATGTCAAAGCGGTGCAGAAGATATCGCACAAAACAATAAATGAATTGACCAGGATTTGAGCAGTACGCATTTGAGAAACCTATATTCCAGATGCCATACACTATATTTGTGAAGAGAATGTGTGCTTTATCAAAAAAAATCCCGCCAGTTGGCGGGATCCTTTTGAAATCTGGCTTGATTACTCTTCGATCAGGAAATCGTCGAGTTGTTTGCCTTGTTCGTCCATTGCTTTTTTGATTACTGCTGGAGTACGACCCTGACCTGTCCAGGTTTTAGTCTCGCCATTTTCATCAACATAGCTATATTTAGCCGGGCGTGCTGCACGTTTTGCTTTAGTACCAGTCTTAGCGGTAACCATGCTGTTCAGCAATTCGTTCGGATCAATACCGTCAGCGATCAGCATTTCACGATATTGTTGTAATTTACGCGTACGTTCTTCAACTTCAGCTGCGGCAGCGCTTTCTTCCTCGCGGCGCTCATTAACCACAACTTCTAATTTCTCCAGCATCTCTTCGAGCGTTTCCAGAGTGCATTCTCTTGCTTGCGCACGAAGAGTACGGATGTTGTTCAGAATTTTAAGTGCTTCGCTCATTGTAGTAATCTCAAACTTATATTGGGGTGGTTTGTCGGGCTAATAATAGAGCGTTAATTTCGTCAGTGCAATAGCTGTGAATGTAAGGAATTCAAAATGCCG
The DNA here is from genome assembly GCF_027109175.1 of Kosakonia sp. SOY2. Lineage (NCBI taxonomy): Bacteria > Pseudomonadati > Pseudomonadota > Gammaproteobacteria > Enterobacterales > Enterobacteriaceae > Kosakonia > Kosakonia sp. SOY2. The sequence continues at coordinate 1,423,944 of NZ_JAPVXH010000001.1, read as the reverse complement.
CTTTATTAAGTCGATTTATAAATATCGCTAACTTAAATTTTTCTTGAAGAAACGCACAAAAAACCACTTATACCGATGTACTGGCAGCGCCGTTTACGGCGTGTTTATGCACGAACTTCTGATTAATCTGATCCGTGTTTATAGCCATTATGGATAAATATCGACCTTAAGTATTCCAGCGTTGAAAGTGCTTCTTCCTTAAATTATTAATAATTTCCGTATGCCTGGGTGAGAATGTTCCGATTAAAAAAATTTGTAAGATCATGAATTTCTTATTGCTGTTTCTTTGGCAGTAACAACTCAAAGGATTAACTATTGGAATATCTATGAGTCTGCTATTGAGGATGGATTTACTTCAATCGCGGAGCGACCACAGGAGGAGCAGATAAAATATGGTACACTCCTCACCGGGAATATCACACTTTGATTGGGGTTTTGCACGCAATGGCACAGCTTTATTTCTACTATTCAGCAATGAATGCGGGGAAATCAACAGCGTTACTACAATCCTCTTACAATTATCAAGAAAGAGGGATGCGCACGGTGGTTTACACCGCCGAAATTGACGATCGTTTCGGAGCAGGCAAGGTTAGCTCTCGTATCGGCTTATCTTCACCCGCACGGTTGTTTAATCACAACTCCTCGTTGTTTGACGAAATCAACGCAGAGCATCAACAACAAGCTGTGCACTGTGTTCTGGTCGACGAGTGCCAGTTTTTAACGCGTGAACAGGTTTATGCGTTATCGGAAGTTGTCGATCAACTGGATATTCCGGTGCTCTGTTACGGTTTGCGTACGGATTTTCGCGGTGAGTTATTTGTAGGTAGCCAATATTTGCTGGCCTGGTCAGATAAACTGGTTGAGCTGAAAACTGTCTGTTTCTGCGGGCGTAAAGCCAGTATGGTGCTGCGCCTTGATCAAGAAGGGCGCCCTTATAACGAAGGAGAACAGGTGGTCATTGGCGGCAATGAACGCTATGTGTCCGTGTGCCGCAAACACTACAAAGAAGCGCTGCAAGAGGGCTCTTTAACGACGATTCAGCAACGCGTCAGAGGTTAGTTTTTGTTTCCTCTCTTTCGCAATAAAAAAACCCGCCGAAGCGGGTTTTTTATTAGCGTTAACAATTAAGCGGGTTTCTTCGCTTTTTTGTCTGCTTTAACTGGAGCAGCTTCAGCTTTCACTACCGCTACTTCACCTTCTTTGTATTCACGACCGTAGAAAGTATCCAGCAGGATCTGTTTCAGTTCGGAGATCAGCGGGTAGCGCGGGTTCGCACCAGTACACTGGTCATCAAACGCATCTTCAGACAGCTTATCCACGTTAGCCAGGAAGTCAGCTTCCTGTACGCCAGCTTCACGGATAGATTTCGGTATACCCAGTTCAGCTTTGATGCTTTCCAGCCATGCCAGCAGTTTTTCGATTTTCGCTGCAGTACGGTCACCGGCAGAAGTCAGGCCTAAATGGTCAGCGATTTCTGCATAACGGCGGCGTGCCTGCGGGCGGTCATACTGGCTGAACGCGGTCTGCTTAGTCGGGTTGTCGTTCGCGTTATAGCGAATAACGTTACAGATAAGCAGGGCGTTAGCCAGACCGTGCGGAATGTGGAACTGCGAACCCAGTTTGTGCGCCATGGAGTGGCACACACCAAGGAAGGCGTTGGCAAAGGCGATACCGGCAATGGTAGCGGCACTGTGAACGCGTTCACGAGCAACCGGGTTTTTTGAACCTTCGTTGTAAGACGCTGGCAGGTTCTCTTTCAGCAATTTCAGCGCTTGCAGCGCCTGGCCGTCAGAGAACTCAGAAGCCAGTACGGATACGTAAGCTTCCAGTGCGTGAGTGACCGCATCCAGGCCACCGAAGGCGCACAGGGATTTCGGCATATCCATCACCAGGTTGGCGTCGACAATCGCCATATCCGGCGTCAGAGCATAGTCTGCCAGTGGATATTTCTGACCGGTGGCATCATCGGTTACTACCGCAAATGGCGTAACTTCAGAACCGGTACCGGAAGTGGTGGTGATAGCGATCATTTTCGCTTTCACGCCCATTTTCGGGAACTTATAGATACGTTTACGGATATCCATAAAGCGCAGCGCCAGTTCTTCAAAATGGGTTTCCGGATGTTCGTACATCACCCACATAATTTTCGCGGCGTCCATCGGGGAACCGCCACCCAGCGCGATAATCACGTCTGGTTTAAAGGAGTTCGCCAGCTCAGCGCCTTTACGTACGATGGTCAGTGTTGGGTCTGCTTCAACTTCAAAGAACACTTCGGTTTCAACGCCGGCCGCTTTCAGTACAGAAGTAATCTGATCTGCATAACCATTGTTGAACAGGAAACGGTCAGTCACGATAAGCGCGCGTTTGTGACCATCAGTAATCACTTCATCCAGCGCGATTGGCAGAGAGCCACGGCGGAAGTAGATAGATTTCGGAAGTTTGTGCCACAACATGTTTTCAGCTCGCTTAGCAACGGTTTTCTTGTTGATCAGGTGTTTCGGACCAACGTTTTCAGAGATGGAGTTACCACCCCAGGAACCACAACCCAGAGTCAGGGAAGGCGCGAGTTTAAAGTTATACAGGTCACCGATACCACCCTGAGAAGCCGGGGTGTTAATCAGGATACGCGCGGTTTTCATCTTCTGACCGAAGTGAGCAACGCGATCTGGCTGGTTATCCTGGTCGGTATACAGGCAAGAGGTATGACCGATACCGCCCATGGCGACAAGTTTCTCTGCTTTTTCGACCGCGTCTTCGAAATCTTTTGCGCGGTACATGGCAAGCGTCGGGGACAATTTTTCGTGGGCGAACGGTTCGCTCTCATCGACAACTTTCACTTCACCAATCAGGATCTTAGTGGTCGTTGGAACGGTGAAACCGGCCAGTTCAGCGATTTTATAAGCAGGCTGACCAACAATAGCGGCGTTGAGGGCGCCATTTTTCAGGATAATGTCCTGAACGGCTTTCAACTCTTTGCCCTGAAGCAGGTAACCGCCGTGGCTGGCGAAACGCTCACGAACCGCATCGTAGACAGAATCAACTACAACAACGGACTGTTCAGAAGCACAGATAACGCCGTTATCGAAGGTTTTAGACATCAGTACGGATGCCACTGCGCGTTTAATATCAGCAGTTTCATCAATCACAACCGGGGTGTTACCTGCACCAACACCGATCGCCGGTTTACCGGAGCTGTACGCCGCTTTTACCATGCCTGGGCCGCCAGTGGCGAGGATCAGGTTGATATCCGGGTGGTGCATTAATGCGTTAGACAGTTCGACAGACGGTTGGTCAATCCAGCCGATCAGATCTTTCGGGGCACCAGCGGCAATGGCTGCTTGCAGTACGATATCAGCTGCTTTGTTGGTGGCATCTTTAGCGCGCGGATGCGGGGAGAAAATGATGGCGTTACGGGTCTTCAGGCTAATCAGTGATTTAAAGATAGCGGTAGAGGTTGGGTTAGTGGTCGGAACAATACCACAGATAATGCCGATTGGTTCTGCAATGGTAATGGTGCCGAAGGTATCATCTTCTGACAGAACGCCGCAGGTTTTCTCGTCTTTATACGCGTTGTAAATATATTCGGAAGCGAAGTGGTTTTTAATCACTTTGTCTTCAACAATACCCATGCCGGATTCGGCAACCGCCATTTTTGCCAGCGGGATACGAGCATCTGCGGCGGCCAGAGCGGCAGCACGGAAGATTTTATCTACTTGCTCTTGAGTAAAGTTGGCATATTCACGCTGGGCTTTCTTCACGCGTTCAACGAGTGCGTTAAGTTCAGCGACATTAGTAACAGCCATAATGCTCTCCTGATAATGTTTAAACTCTTTTAGTAAACCAGCTGCCTAATTGGATAGTATAGACAGACCGGCTGCAGGTTGCGTAAATTTCATAAAAACAAAGAGTTAACGCTAAACCATCCACCACTGATTTACTGAAAGAGCCTCGAGGATACTACGCACTTACTGACACTTTTGAGCTCTTTTCGTGTCATCAAGATTACCCACTTCTGAGTAAGCGTTGCGTGATCTACATCAAATTTCAGCGAAGCTGACACCTTTCAGCAGCCCATTTTTGGGCGTTTGTAGCAAATGTTAATGGCATATGGCCAGGCGCGCTCTAAGATTATCACAATTCCCACAACTGAATAACATGCTGTATTGCTGCGAATTTCCACGGAAATCATGATGAACTACGCAGCGAAAGCGCGTATCTTCTGCATGGATTTTCCTGTCGTGCCGATAGGTTATTTATCTGACAACGTTACGAAACCTACTGTGGAGCACATCGTGTTCGATCTTCCCCTCTATTTTAAATTTTTTATTGGCCTGTTTGCGTTGGTCAATCCGGTCGGCATTATTCCGGTCTTTATTAGCATGACCAGCTACCAGATGACCGCCGCACGCAATAAAACGAATCTCACCGCCAATCTGTCCGTGGCCATTATTCTCTGGACATCTCTGTTTCTTGGCGATGCCATATTGCAGTTGTTTGGTATTTCGATCGATTCGTTCCGCATTGCCGGGGGCATTCTGGTGGTGACTATTGCCATGTCGATGATCAGCGGGAAACTGGGTGAAGATAAGCAGAATAAACAAGAAAAGTCAGAGACAGCCATCCGCGAAAGTATTGGCGTTGTACCGTTAGCTTTGCCTCTGATGGCGGGGCCGGGGGCGATCAGTTCCACCATTGTCTGGGGAACACGCTATCACACCGTTGAGCATCTGATCGGTTTTACCGTTGCGATCGCGCTGTTTGCGCTCAGCTCCTGGGGGCTATTTCGTATCGCGCCCTGGCTGGTGCGTTTGCTTGGGCAAACGGGTATCAACGTTATTACACGTATTATGGGATTGTTACTTATGGCGCTGGGTATTGAGTTTATTGTCGCAGGGGCGAGATCGCTATTTCCTGGTTTGCTGAACTGATTCACTTCTTCCTTTAATAAGGAAATAAAAAGGTTGTCGTTATGCTTTCTTCTATATAGCGATGACCTTTTTACGTTGCAAAATCGCTGTCAAGGAACGCGCAAAATCAGCAAAACATATGACGAAAGCGCAAAACGGCGGAAAGTATAATAAATTACACTAATCAGAAAATCTGTTGTCAATCAGCGAATTATAAGTATAACGAATCTCTGCTGTGCGGAATTCGCGCAATCGCACCTGTTATTTCTGTCACATAATACTATTGGGCTTGCCGTGACATAATTGAAATGATATTAGTACTTTCAATCTTCTCGCAGATGAATGTGCTAAAAAGTAGTCAATTGTTGCTTTTTTGTGCAAAAAAGCACAGCGTCAGTCGAAAAACATCACATGGTGGTGATGTTCATTTATCTCATTGATAATAATAGATAAAAATTTAACAGGGAGGCTGAAAAGCTATTGCCTTGCGCTTGATGCTGTGTCGTAAAAGAGAAATGGTTAACAAATTTGCAAAATGTATTGGCGGCAGCAGAGGGCATTTGTTATTTTCCGCCCATTATGTTTCTCGACCTTATAATTTGCAGAATAAACAGCTCAGATGAGAATCGTTTTCATATAAAACGCTCGTCATAATGAACACCGCGCGTCTCGACAGGGGAGACGCGTAACAGAATCGACGCAAGATTGCCGTTTGAGCAGTCCGTAATAAAAAAAGTCGGTGATAGCAGCAGTAAAAAAGATGTCTGATAGCGCCAAAAAGCTCCTGCGCTATACAGGCCCCCAACAGGGGATGAAACACGCTGGCGTGAACGTCAGTAATTATAATGAGTGGAGTAACAACACAATGTCCATCATCACAAAGAAAAGTCTGGTAGCTGCGGGGATTTTGACTGCACTAATTACCGGTAACGCGGCAATGGCTGCCGATGTACCGGCAGGAGTACAACTGGCGGAGAAGCAAACGCTGGTTCGTAACAACGGTTCTGAAGTGCAATCTCTCGATCCGCATAAAATCGAAGGGGTTCCTGAGTCCAACATCAACCGCGACCTGTTTGAAGGTCTGCTGATCTCCGATGTTCAGGGTCACCCGACTGCCGGTGTCGCAGAGTCGTGGGATAATAAAGATTTTAAAGTCTGGACCTTCCATCTGCGTAAAAACGCGAAATGGTCCGACGGTACGCCTGTAACGGCGCATGATTTTGTTTATAGCTGGCAGCGTCTGGCGGATCCGAAAACCGCTTCTCCGTATGCGAGCTATCTGCAGTACGGCCACATCGCCAATATCGACGATGTTATCGCTGGCAAAAAACCGACCAGCGATCTTGGCGTAAAAGCAATTGATGATTACACCTTTGAAGTCACCCTGAGCGAGCCGGTTCCTTATTTCTATAAACTGCTGGTTCACCCATCTGTTTCGGCTGTGCCTAAAGCCACCATTGAAAAATTCGGCGAAAAATGGACCCAGCCGGCGAACATCGTGACCAACGGTGCTTACAAACTGAAAGATTGGGTGGTCAACGAACGTATCGTTCTTGAGCGCAACACCAACTACTGGGATAACGCGAAAACCGTTATTAACCAGGTAACGTACCTGCCAATCTCTTCTGAAGTGACAGACGTTAACCGCTACCGCAGCGGCGAAATCGACATGACTTATAACAACATGCCGATCGAACTGTTCCAGAAGCTGAAAAAAGAGATTCCTAAAGAAGTACACGTCGACCCGTACCTGTGTACTTATTACTACGAAATCAACAACCAGAAAGCCCCGTTCACTGACGTTCGCGTTCGTACCGCGCTGAAACTGGCGCTGGATCGCGACATCATCGTCAACAAAGTGAAAAACCAGGGCGATCTGCCGGCATACAGCTACACGCCGCCGTACACCGATGGCGCAAAATTAACTGAACCGGCCTGGTTCAAAATGACCCAGGAACAGCGTAACGCGGAAGCGAAAAAACTGCTGGCCGAAGCTGGCTACACCGCAGACAAACCGCTGTCGTTCAGCCTGCTGTATAACACCTCCGATCTGCATAAAAAACTGGCGATCGCTGTGGCTTCCATCTGGAAGAAAAACCTTGGCGTAGACGTTAAGCTGGAAAACCAGGAGTGGAAAACCTTCCTCGACACGCGTCATCAGGGCACCTTTGATGTTGCACGTGCGGGCTGGTGTGCGGACTACAACGAACCGACCTCCTTCCTGAATACCATGCTTTCTGACAGCTCCAACAACACCGCGCACTATAAGAGCCCGGCGTTTGACAAGCTGATCGGCGACACGCTGAAAGTCACTGACGAAGCACAGCGCAGCGAGCTTTATTCCAAAGCTGAACAGCAACTGGATAAAGACTCGGCGATCGTTCCGGTTTACTACTACGTGAACGCCCGTCTGGTGAAAACCTGGGTTGGTGGCTACACCGGTAAAGACCCGATGGATAATATCTACGTTAAAAACTTGTATATTATCAAGCATTAATGGCAATGAGTGGGGCAGGGCGACCTGCCCCACAGTGTCTTATTTTATCGCACCAGAACACACATCGGTCGCAGGCTTAACCGCCTGAAAGAGAATGTGTAAAAGGCACAGGCCAGAAGGTACGGGCAATGTTGAAATTTATCCTACGTCGCTGTCTTGAAGCGATCCCAACACTTTTCATTCTTATTACCATCTCGTTCTTTATGATGCGTCTCGCGCCGGGAAGTCCATTCACCGGTGAACGTGCGCTGGCGCCAGAGGTCATGGCGAATATTGAAGCGAAATATCATTTAAACGACCCGATAACCACGCAATATTTCAGTTATCTGAAACAGCTGGCGCATTTCGATTTCGGGCCGTCATTCAAATACAAAGACTACACCGTGAATGACCTGGTAGCGGCAAGCTTCCCGGTTTCCGCAAAATTAGGTGCGGCGGCATTTATTCTGGCGATTGTCTTTGGCGTTACGGCCGGTGTCGTAGCCGCGCTTAACCAGAATACCCGATGGGACTATACGGTGATGGGGCTGGCAATGACCGGGGTCGTTATCCCGAGCTTCGTTGTCGCGCCGTTATTGGTGATGATCTTCGCCATCGTGCTGAAGTGGCTGCCCGCGGGCGGCTGGAATGGCGGGGCACTGAAATTCATGATCCTGCCGATGGTGGCGTTGTCTCTGGCTTATATTGCCAGCATTGCACGTATCACCCGTGGTTCGATGATTGAAGTTTTGCACTCAAACTTTATTCGCACTGCGCGTGCCAAAGGGTTGCCGATGCGCCGGATCATTTTCCGCCACGCGCTCAAACCCGCGCTGCTGCCAGTGCTCTCCTATATGGGCCCGGCGTTTGTCGGCATCATTACCGGTTCCATGGTTATCGAGACCATTTATGGTCTGCCGGGTATCGGCCAGCTGTTCGTTAACGGCGCGCTGAACCGTGACTATTCGCTGGTGCTGAGCCTGACCATTCTGGTTGGCACGCTGACCATTCTGTTTAACGCGATTGTTGATGTGCTGTATGCCGTTATCGATCCGAAGATTCGTTATTAATACTGGAGTTCGCCATGATGTTAAGTAAGAAAAACAGCGAGGCGCTGGAAAACTTCAGTGAGAAACTGGAAGTCGAAGGACGAAGCCTGTGGCAGGACGCACGCCGTCGCTTTATGCATAACCGTGCTGCGGTAGCAAGCCTGATCGTACTGCTGCTGATAGCCCTGTTTGTAACATTAGCACCGATGCTGTCGCAGTTTAGTTATTTCGATACCGACTGGGGCATGATGTCCAGCAAGCCGGATATGGAGTCCGGTCACTATTTTGGTACTGACTCTTCCGGGCGCGACCTGCTGGTGCGTGTGGCAATCGGCGGACGTATCTCGCTGATGGTGGGTATCGCTGCGGCGCTGGTGGCCGTTATCCTGGGAACGCTCTACGGTTCACTTTCCGGCTACCTGGGCGGCAAAACGGACTCGGTGATGATGCGTTTGCTGGAGATCCTCAACTCCTTCCCGTTTATGTTCTTTGTGATCCTACTGGTGACGTTCTTTGGGCAAAACATCCTGCTCATCTTTGTTGCTATCGGCATGGTTTCCTGGCTCGATATGGCGCGTATTGTGCGTGGTCAGACCCTGAGCCTGAAACGGAAAGAGTTTATCGAAGCGGCGCAGGTCGGCGGGGTTTCTACCGCTAATATTGTTGTGCGCCACATTGTGCCAAACGTACTGGGCGTGGTGGTGGTGTATGCCTCACTGCTGGTACCAAGCATGATCCTGTTCGAATCCTTCCTGAGCTTCCTCGGTCTGGGTACCCAGGAGCCGCTGAGCAGCTGGGGCGCGCTGTTAAGCGATGGTGCGAACTCAATGGAAGTGTCGCCGTGGTTGCTGCTGTTCCCGGCAGGTTTCCTGGTTATCACTTTGTTCTGTTTTAACTTTATCGGCGATGGCCTGCGTGATGCCCTCGATCCGAAAGACCGTTAAGGAGTGCTGTTATGAGCATAACTGAAACCTCATTCGCGTCGGCGACGCAGCAGCAATCCAATCTCCTGCTGGACGTGAAAGATCTGCGTGTGACCTTCCAGACCCCGGATGGCGACGTCACGGCGGTGAATGACCTGAACTTCTCCCTGCGTGCCGGTGAAACGCTGGGTATCGTGGGTGAATCGGGTTCCGGTAAATCCCAGACGGCGTTTGCTCTGATGGGGTTGCTGGCGGCGAACGGGCGTATTGGCGGCTCGGCGACGTTCAACGGCAAAGAGATCCTTAACCTGCCGGAGCAGGCGCTGAACAAACTGCGCGCCGAGCAGATCTCGATGATTTTCCAGGACCCAATGACCTCGCTGAACCCGTATATGCGCGTGGGTGAGCAGTTGATGGAAGTCCTGATGTTGCACAAAGGCATGAACAAAGCGGAAGCATTTGAAGAGTCCGTTAAAATGCTCGACGCGGTGAAAATGCCGGAAGCGCGAAAACGCATGCGCATGTATCCGCATGAGTTTTCCGGCGGTATGCGCCAGCGTGTCATGATCGCAATGGCGTTGTTATGCCGGCCAAAACTGTTGATCGCCGATGAACCGACCACTGCGCTGGACGTGACCGTACAGGCGCAGATCATGACCCTGTTGAACGAGCTGAAACGCGAATTCAACACCGCAATCATTATGATCACCCATGACCTGGGCGTTGTTGCTGGTATCTGTGACAAAGTGCTGGTGATGTACGCTGGCCGTACCATGGAGTATGGCAAAGCGCGCGATGTGTTCTATCAGCCCTCCCATCCGTACTCTATCGGCCTGTTGAATGCCGTACCGCGCCTCGACACGGAAGGCGAAGCGTTGTTGACCATTCCTGGCAACCCGCCGAACCTGCTGCGTCTGCCGAAAGGCTGCCCGTTCCAGCCGCGCTGCCCGCATGCGATGGAAATCTGTAACAGTGCTCCACCGCTGGAGGAGTTTGCCCCGGGCCGTTTGCGCGCCTGCTTTAAATCGGTGGAGGAACTGGTATGAATACCGCGATTGATGAGAGAAAAGTGCTGCTGGAAATCGCCGATTTAAAGGTGCATTTCGACATCAAAGATGGCAAGCAGTGGTTCTGGCAACCGCCGAAAACCCTGAAAGCGGTTGATGGCGTTACGCTGCGTCTGTACGAAGGGGAAACCCTCGGTGTGGTGGGCGAATCCGGTTGCGGCAAGTCGACTTTCGCCCGTGCCATTATTGGCCTGGTGAAAGCCACCGACGGAAAAGTGGCCTGGCTGGGTAAAGACCTGCTGGGCATGAAGCAGGAAGAGTGGCGCGACGTGCGCAGCGATATCCAGATGATATTCCAGGATCCGCTGGCATCACTGAACCCACGTATGACTATCGGTGAAATCATCGCCGAACCGCTGCGCACCTATCATCCGAAAATGTCGCGCCAGGAAGTGCGCGATCGCGTTAAAACGATGATGATGAAAGTGGGGCTGCTGCCGAACCTGATTAACCGCTATCCGCATGAGTTCTCCGGTGGCCAGTGTCAGCGTATCGGTATTGCCCGCGCGCTGATCCTCGAACCGAAACTGATCATTTGTGATGAGCCGGTTTCCGCGCTGGATGTTTCAATCCAGGCGCAGGTCGTTAACCTGCTGCAGCAACTGCAACGTGAAATGGGGCTGTCGCTAATCTTTATCGCCCACGACCTGGCGGTGGTTAAGCATATCTCCGACCGTGTGCTGGTGATGTATCTCGGCCATGCTGTAGAGCTAGGCACTTATGACGAGGTGTACCAGAACCCGCTGCATCCATATACCAAAGCGCTGATGTCGGCGGTGCCGGTTCCGGATCCGGATCGGGAAAAGAACAAGACGATACAGTTGCTGGAAGGGGATTTGCCGTCACCAATCAACCCGCCGTCGGGCTGCGTGTTCCGTACTCGCTGCCCGATTGCCGGGCCTGAGTGCGCGCAGACACGTCCGGTGCTGGAGGGCAGCTTCCGTCATGCGGTCTCCTGCCTGAAAGTCGACCCGCTATAATCCACGCATATAAAAAAGGGCTGACAACTGTCAGCCCTTTTTCTTTTCTCTTTCCGCGCTTATTCGCGCCAGAGAATATGGCAAAGTTTGTGATCTTTTTCGCGGCACAGTAAGACGCGTGCGAAGATGTCATTGATTTCGCCGCCATCGGTATCCGCAAGGCCAATGACCACTTCAGCGAAGAAGTCCGGGTTTAAATCGTAGTCCACATGTTCCTGCCAGTCTTCGCCAGGATCAAACAACTCAGCGCCGCCACGCTCTTCAAACTGTAAGTTGAAAAGAATGATGTCCGCCGGGTCGAGATTATCCGCTGCCAGTTCGAGGAAGATGTCGTAAGCCTGCTCAAGGGTTTCGTCTTCGGTCAGGCGATTATTCAGATCCATTTCCATGATTACCTCTTCGCGTCTGTTGGGCACGTTTTACAGCAACGGACTGAAGAAGTAAAACAGTCGTTCAGCAATGCGGTGCCAGAACGGCCGTTTTACCCACAATCGCGCATCAAGTAAGCGGGAGCGGGAGATGTAATCATCCTGTACGGCCGCCAGATCGCCACCGAAACCGGCATCGTCAATCACCAGCGTGATTTCGAAATTCAGCCACAGGCTACGCATATCCAGGTTTACAGTACCAATGAGGCTCAGTTCGCCATCCACCAGCACGCTTTTGGTATGCAGCAAACCACCTTCGAACTGGTAAATCTTTACGCCTGCGGCCAGCAACTCGCCAAAAAATGCCCGACTGGCCCAGCCGACCAGCAGCGAATCGTTTTTGCGCGGCAGAATAATACTCACGTCCACACCGCGCTGAGCAGCCGTACAAATCGCATGCAGCAGGTCGTCGCTGGGCACGAAATAGGGCGTGGTCATAATTAAATATTCGCGCGAGGCGTAGACAGCGGTCAGCAATGCCTGATGGATCAGATCTTCCGGAAAACCAGGCCCGGAAGCAATGGTGTGAATGGTGTGGCCGCTGGCCTCCTCAAAAGGCATGATGTTGGCGTCCGGCGGCGGGGGAAGAATGCGTTTTCCGGTTTCAATTTCCCAGTCGCAAGAGTAAACAATCCCCATTGCCGTAGCGATCGGACCTTCCATGCGCGCCATCAAATCGACCCACTGACCGACGCCAGCATCTTGCTTAAAGAAGCGCGGATCAACCAGATTCATGCTGCCGGTGTAGGCGATGTAATTATCTATCAACACGATTTTTCGGTGCTGGCGTAAATCCATGCGGCGCAGAAAAACACGCATTAAATTCACTTTCAGCGCTTCGACCACTTCAATGCCGGCGTTTCGCATCATGGTTGCCCACGGGCTGCGGAAAAACGCCACGCTGCCGGCAGAGTCCAGCAACAGGCGGCAGTGTACGCCGCGGCGCGCTGCGGCCATTAACGATTCGGCCACCTGATCCGCCATCCCGCCGGGTTGCCAGATGTAAAACACCATCTCAATATTGTGGCGGGCGAGCTGGATGTCGCGGATCAATGCCTGCATGACATCATCGGTTGAGGTGAGTAGCTGCAACTGGTTGCCCTTAACCCCGGCGATCCCCTGACGTCGCTCGCAAAGCTTGAAAAGAGACGACGCCACACCGCTGTTTTCAGTGGCAAAGATATGCTTGAAATTTTTCAGATCATTCAGCCACTTGGCAGTCGAAGGCCACATAGCGCGGGCGCGCTCGGCGCGACGTTTTCCAAGGTGCAGCTCACCCAGGGAAAGATAGGCGATGATCCCAACCAGCGGCAGGATGTAAATAATCAATAACCACGCCATCGCGGAGGTGACCGCGCGGCGCTTCATCAATATGCGCAGTGTTACACCAGCAATCAGTAGCCAGTAACCCAGGACAATCAGCCAACTCATTACCGTGTAAAAAGCGGACATAGATAAAAATCCTTTTTAAAAACCGTATTTCATGAGTGTACGCATCCGCATTCATCTGGCAAATAAAAACGCCGAAAAGCGCTGGTCTGGCGAAGTTGACGGACTATAATGGCGTTTCTGTTAAGTTTTGAGTTGTAAAAATGAAGCGTAGTCGAACGGAAGTGGGGCGCTGGCGTATGCTGCGGCAGATGAGCCGCCGTAAAGCGCGCTGGCTGGAAGCGCAATCACGACGCAATATGCGCATCCACGCCATCAGGAAATGTGGCGTAAACCGTCATCGTAATGTGCTGTTATTCGCTATTTACGATCTTTAATATCCGGGCACCGAACAGGTGCCCGCGATCGTTTCTGGACTTAGTGCTAAAGAGGGAGTTGTCGTATGTCGGTAATGGAGAGTCTGCTGGCTTTTACCTTCGCCGCCACGCTTTTGACATTAACACCGGGGCTGGACACGGCGCTGATACTACGCACCGCGACCGTTGAGGGGCGCAAAGAGGCCTTCAAGGCACAGATGGGAATCAACACCGGTTGCCTTATCTGGGGCGCAATGGTGGCGTTTGGTCTGGGCGCACTGATCGCAGTCTCTGAGCTGGCGTACAATATCCTGAAATATTGCGGTGCTGCCTATTTATGCTGGTTGAGCATGAACATGTTGCTGCGCACGCGCAGATCGTTTGCGGCGATAGACGCAAGCGATACGAAATCGCAGAACTGGTTTATCAAAGGGATGTTCGGCAACGTACTTAACGCGAAAGTGGGCATTTTTTATGTCTCATTTTTGCCGCAGTTTATTCCGCAGGGGCAACCGCCGATCGCGTGGACGTTTGGCCTGGTTTTTATTCACCTTTTACTGGGCACCTGCTGGTCGACGCTACTGATTTCTGCCACGCGCCCGCTGGCGTCATTCCTGCGTAAAGAAAAAGTCATACGATGGATGGATCGTTGCACGGGCATGGTCTTTTTGCTGTTTGCCACCCGTCTGGCGCTGAGTAAACGTTAATATTGTCCGGTAACCCATATGAATAAAGAAGCCTTTATCTTTCTCAGTATTGCCATTGTGATGGAAGTGATTGCCACCACGGCGCTGAAATCTTCCGACAGCTTTACCCGTTTGTTACCCGGTATTATCAGTATCGCCGGGTATTGCATCGCATTCTGGTGCCTGACAATTACGATGCGCACTCTGCCTACCGGGGTGATTTATGCCATCTGGTCAGGTGCAGGTATTGTGCTGATAGGTCTTGCTGGCTGGCTTGTACACGGGCAAAAACTGGATATGCCGGCAATCATGGGGATGGGGTTAATTATCGCCGGGGTGGTGATTATTAATCTTTTTTCCAAAAGCGTTGGGCATTAAATAATAAAAACCAGACCTGGCGATCTGTCTGTCTATATATACCGCAGGAAGCGGGTATATGTTAGTCGCGGGCGAGTTCGTTAATACGCCGCGATTTGCACAGGCGATCAACTCATCAGCCGGATGTGAAATGCTGCCGGGTTCTGAAGCCGCCTGTAATGTAAAAGACCCGCCGTGGCGGGTCTTTTCTTTTTAGAATACTTTTTTGAACGGCTTCACCGTTACGTTCTGGTAAACCCCGGCAGCGACGTAAGGATCGGCTTCTGCCCAGGACTTCGCCGCTTCCAGCGATTCAAACTCAGCAATCACCGTCGAGCCAGTGAAACCCGCCGCTCCCGGATCGTTGCTGTCAACGGCCGGCATTGGGCCAGCAGTCAGCAGGCGGCCTTCATCGTGCAGCAGTTGCAGTCTCGCCAGATGGGCAGGGCGCACGGACAAACGTTTTTCGAGCGAGTCAGCAATATCTTCAGCAAAAATAACGTACAGCACGGGCAGAACTCCTTACAGATAAGAAAGCCATACCCTATGTGAAAGGTGAAACGACTGCAATGTAAAGATGACAATGCGGTAACAGCCATGCAAAGCATGCGGCTTTTTTACCCATTTACCCGACTAAATGGCCTGCGCATGCGATGGCTTGTTGAATATGATTGCTATTTGCATTTAAAATCTAGCTCTGGTTTTTTAACTGACACGATTATGACTTCAATGACCCTCGATTTACCTCGCCGCTTTCCCTGGCCGACGCTATTGTCCATCGGTATTCATGGTGCTGTCGTGGCGGGTCTGCTCTATACATCGGTACATCAGGTCGTTGAACTTCCTGCGCCTGCGCAGCCTATTACGGTAACGATGGTTTCGCCTGCCGATCTGGAACCTCCCCAGGTTGCTCAACCGCCGGAGCCGGTGGTTGAACCGGAGCCCGAGCCGGAACCCGTTCCTGAGCCTCCGAAAGAAGCGCCAGTGGTGATTGAAAAGCCCAAACCGCAGCCAAAACCTAAGCCAAAACCAAAACCGGAGAAAAAGGTCGAGCAGCCGAAGCGCGAAGTAAAACCGGTAACGCCGCAACCGGCCTCGCCGTTCCAGAATAACGCGCCCGCACGCCCGGTCGCGAATCCGACGCCGCCGGCAACAACCCAGCCAGCGCCGGCTGTTCCTGCCGGCCCGCGCGCGCTGAGCCGCAATCAGCCGCAGTATCCGGCCCGCGCGCAAGCACTGCGTATTGAAGGCCGGGTAAAAGTGAAATTTGACGTCACCTCAGATGGCCGTGTTGAGAACGTTGAAGTATTGTCGGCGCAACCGGCGAATATGTTCGAGCGTGAAGTAAAAGCGGCAATGCGCAAGTGGCGTTATGAGTCAGGGAAACCGGGTTCGGGATTAATTGTGAATATTGTGTTCCGCCTGAACGGCGGTGCCTCAATGGAATAAAAAAAGCCTCCTTACGGAGGCTTTTTTCTTATGCCTGCGGTAACGGGCGCGGTTTACCTTCATTATCCACTGCGACGTAAATAAACAGCGCTTCCGTCGCTTTATAGCGCTGACCAATTGGCTCGGATGAGACCTTCTTCACCCACACTTCAATATTAATCGTCACTGATGTGTTGCCCCGTTTAACGCAGCGTGCATAGCAGCACACCACGTCGCCCACCGCGACCGGGCGAAGAAAAGTCATGCCGTCAACGCGCACCGTCACCACGCGGCCATGCGCAATTTCCTTGGCTTGTATTGCCCCGCCAATATCCATTTGTGACATTAACCAGCCGCCGAAGATATCGCCGTTGGCATTGGTGTCTGCTGGCATTGCTAATGTGCGTAAAACAAGATCTCCCTGGGGAGTGTCCTGAAGGGTTGTCATTGTTATCTCTTCTGCTATGAGGGATTTATGGCGGGATGCTACTACGAATGCGGGGCGTTCGGAAAGAAAAAAGCCAGGCACGAGAGCCTGGCTTTCATTCTCAGGATTTGTCGTCCTGCGCGGGCATATGGCGGTAGATATAAACACCGCTCAGCACGGTGAAGAGCAGTGTCAGGGCGGTTAAGCCAAACACTTTGAAATTCACCCAGATATTTTGCGGCAGCCAGAAGGCAATGTAGATATTCGCCAGACCACACAAAATAAAGAACAGTGCCCATGCGATGTTCAGCTTGCCCCAAACGGCTTCCGGCAGCGCGATCTCTTTGCCGAGCATGCGCTGGATCAGTGGCTTTTTCATTACCCACTGGCTGAAGAGCAGCGCTGCAGCGAACAGGGCGTAAATCACCGTCACCTTCCATTTAATAAACTCATCGTTATGGAAGAAAAGGGTCAGCCCGCCGAATACCGCGACCAGCACAAAAGTAATCAGCGCCATCTTTTCCACTTTGCGATAGCGCACCCAGCTGTATATCAGCACGATAGCGGTCGCGATGATCAGCGCAGTGGTCGCCGCATAGATATCGTACAGTTTGTAAAAGGCGAAAAAGACCACTAACGGCAGAAAATCAAGAAACTGCTTCATTCTACGATTCCATCATAAGGGGTTGCCCACAGACGCGGACAACCGGAACAATCACGAACGCATCAACATATAGAGGCGGAACAGATAAACCAGCAGCGCTGCGGAAATCAGGTTGCTCGACGTATTGGCAATCACTTCGCCGCCTTCTACAGTGAACACCGCAAAGTTATGGGCAAACAGCAGCAGGAATGTTTTCGCCAGTAACCAACCTAACACTGCCGGAGCGACAAGACGCATATTCGCCCAGGCAAAACGCATGCTGTTACGCATGGCAGCGAAAATCCCCGTTTTATCCTGCACCAGTATCACCGGTGCGAAAGCGAGCAGGATCGCCAGAATGACGCCCGGGACAATCACAAACATAATGCCGATTTGCACGATAAACGTGGTCAGCAGAATCAGTAAAAATAGCTTCGGCAACAGTGGGGCGCTGGCACCAATCGCCCGCAACGCGCTGATGCGCTGACCCGCAGAAATCATCTGGATCATCAGCAGCACGCCACCAGCGAGAATCGCATTGCCAACAAGGCCGGAAAACGTCGACGCCGCAGAGGCGCGGAGCAGCACTTGTTGCTGCTCCGGCGTCATATTTTGCACCAGTTCAAACAACCCGACGCTGCCTGCAAGATTATCCCCTTCACTTAAAATGGAGAGTTGCTCGTCACTGGGCTTAAAGGCGCTCCCAAGTAAGAACGTGATAAACGCACAAAGCAGCGCGATCAGTAAAATGGTAACGAACTGATTACGAAAAAAATTTCCCGTGTCACGGTAAACGGACTTCGCCGTGATAGACATGCACTCTCCTTGAGTATAGCGGTGTTAAATTGCGGGCAATTGTACCCCGAATACACTCTCAGTGGCAGCATCGCTGCTTGTATGGAAAAGCATATCTTTGTAAAGAGGCGCTAAACCGTAGCGCGCGCGAGCACGATCGCAGGCTTCATTAACCTTTCCGTCTTCGCCGGACATCGCAAATTCCCGGCAGGGAGAGGGTCTGTTCGCATAAATACTGCAACTGGCCGACTCGCCGGGCGTACCCTGCAGCGCCGTACAGCGGCTCTGCTTTTGGTTGGTTCCTCTCATGCAGCGCAGAAAGGGGGTTAGCGGCTCGGTGAGTTGAGCCGGGACAGGGCCGCCAGCGTCATCCGCTTCAGCCCAATAGAAAGAGACTCGAAAATACGCACAACAGGCTCCGCACGACATGCACGGATTCACATCACTCATAGCACACCTGCACTTAACCACGCATCAACATAAATTGTCAGGCCAATAAATTATCGCTGCCGCAGAACGCGCACAAGATGGGCGAACAGGTATTTTTTTAACCACCTCACAAAGCGGAAATTGATTTAAATACAAAAGTTAATGAGTGTAACGAGCAGTGAAAATTAACCCAGATCAATGAATGTTAAATTACGGGGTCAAGTGTGATCTGTGTTGGATCACTTTGTACTCAGTTATAGGTATATTCACGGCGCGATAAAAACCTTAAACATGGAGTGGATATGAAGAAGTTAGCCGTGGCAGCATTGATCCTGAGTAGTCTTTCTACAGGTGTATACGCGCATGAAGCTGGCGAGTTTTTCATTCGAGCCGGTTCTGCGACGGTACGTCCGACGGAAGGTTCTGATAACGTTTTAGGCGCTCTGGGCAGTTTTAATGTCAACAATAACACCCAACTTGGTGTGACGATGAGCTGGATGGCGACCGACAACATCGGCATTGAATTACTGGCCGCGACGCCGTTTCGCCACCGCGTTGGCACCGGTCCAACCGGCGACATCGCCACTGTGCACCACCTGCCGCCGACATTGATGGCGCAGTGGTATTTCGGTGATTCACAGAGCAAATTGCGCCCATATCTTGGGGCAGGCGTAAACTACACCACTTTCTTTGATGAGAAATTTAATGATACCGGGAAAGCGGCCGGGCTGTCGGATTTGAGTCTGAAAGACTCCTGGGGCGTGGCGGGGCAAGCCGGTCTGGATTACTTAATCAACCGCAACTGGCTGATTAACATGTCAGTCTGGTGGATGGATATTGATACGGATGTGCGCTTTAAAGCGAATGGTGAGCAACAAAGCGTACATACTCGCCTGGATCCGTGGGTATTTATGTTCTCTGCTGGTTATCGTTTTTAAGCGTATTGTGGAAACTGGTTTCACAATAACCAGTTTCCACGCACTTCTATGCCGTATCACCATGCGGATTTCTTTTAGCGTATGTAACCGCTCCCCAGCGCCATCACGCTACGCGCACCAACCACAAAGATCACCGTAAGCCACGGGATAAACCCTCGTTTGTCCAGACCTCATGTTGCGCGGCCAAATGCGAGATGACGCATTACGAATGTCAGCGTTTAATTTTTTTCGCGCAGCTATCAGAAACCTGATGGCGCATTCAGCGCCGTAAACGAACGCGCGACTCGCAATAGCGGCACGTCATATACGCACCCGCAACACAGAGGGTCAACGGCACAAAAAAGCTGAAATCCATGCCGGTGAATTCCATCAGCAGCACAATGGCAGTGAGCGGCATTTGCATCGACGAGGCGAGAAAAGCCGCGCCACCGGTCAGCGCGAATTCCGCCATACTGCCACCGGGGAAAAATTGCCCAACCAGCAGGAACATCAGCGCTCCCAGCAGGGCACCGATCGCCAGACCTGGCGTGAGCAGGCCGCCTTCGGCTCCGCTGCGCAGCACCATCCAGATACTCAGCACTTTCAACCCGATCAACATTGCCGCCAGAGGCAGCGTAACGCCTCCACCAAAACTGAGTTGCACCGGACCGCGCCCATTGCCCGGTAATTGCGGAAACCAGATAGCGAGCAAGCCGAGACAGGCAAAAGCGATAAAACAGAAGACCGGCATCTGCCAGTTGGTTTTCACCTGTGCGCGCGCGTTTTTGGTCATCCGCCGGAACAGACTGGCGGCATAGCCGAACAACGGGCCGGACAAGGTAGCCCAGATAATCAAGGACAGGTGCGCGGCGGGGGCGGTAAAAAGATATTGTCGCTCGTTGCCCAGCACCAGCGATGCCACGAACGCAGCGAGAGCTGAGGTGACAATGGCGGCAATGACCGCATCCCAACTGATCGTGACCAGCAACACCTCAAGGGTAAAAATCGCGCCCGCCAGCGGGACGTTATATACCGCCGCCAGCCCGGCACCTGCGCCGCAGGCGATCACCAGCCTCGTCTCTTGCGCATTTAAGCCGATATACCGTGCGATCCCACCGCCAAACAGGGCACCAACTTCACGCGGTGCGCTTTCACGCCCGAGCGGCGAGCCCATCGCCACGGTAACAACTTGCAAGAGCGCATGGGTTAAGGTGGTGAAAGCAGGCATCGGGCGCTGAACATCTTTTAGCGCAGCGACCACACCGACACGTTTTTTTGCATAGCGCGCCAGGAGCCACCAGCCCCAGCCTGCCACCACACCCGCGGCAGCAAGAGAAGCAAAACGGCGCAGGGCGCTGGCATCCGTTACGCCCTGCAGAAATGGTGCGCCGCCGATTAGCGATTGCTGGCTATAACCAAAAGCGAGGTGCTGGATGGCATGCAACAGAAGGGCGATCAACATGCCAGCCGCGCCGGAAAGCAGCCCGGTCAGCAACAGGGCCAGCCAGCGACGTTGCCAGCAAGAATCAGGGGTTTCACGCATGGTGTTTTTATCGGTGTCATAATTTTTAGGATTATTATTCCACAGAAAATATGAACCTTTTAACAATGCGTTTGGAAAACATGGGGATAAACAGGAAAGCGCACCGCCTGAATCAACAGGCGGTGCGGGAGGTTAACGCGGTAAAGTAGCGCCTTTCAGGCTTTGCACAAAGGCTTTCAGTTCAGCCAGCATAGCCGTTGGGTTGGCGAGGTTTTTCTCGATGATTTTCACGATCGCTGAACCGGAAATCGCCCCGGCGGCACCTGCTTCTACGGCAGCGCTAACCTGATCCGGTGAGGAAATACCGAAGCCCTGCAGCGCGGGCGCAGCGTGATACTCGGTAAGTTTTTCCACCAGATGGTGCAGTGGCAGCGCCGCACGGTTTTCCGCGCCCGTGACCCCAGCGCGCGAAAGCAGGTAGGTGTACCCCCGGCCATAAGAGGCAATCTGGCGCAGCAGATCGTCGTCCGCGTTTGGCGGGCAGATAAAAATGGGCGCGATATTATGGCGCAAAGCCGCCTGGCGGAACGGTGCGGACTCTTCAATCGGCACATCCGCCACCAGCACAGAATCGACGCCGACTTTTGCGCACTGGGCATAGAATTCGTCAATTCCCCGACTGAAAACCAGGTTGGCGTACATCAGCAAGCCAATGGGGATGGTCGGATGCTTCTGGCGAACGGTTGCCAGCATTTCGAAACATTGTGACGGTGTCACGCCTGCGGCAAAGGCGCGCAGCGTGGCGTTCTGGATGGTCGGGCCATCCGCAAGCGGGTCGGAAAAGGGGATACCCAGCTCAAGCGCATCCGCACCCGCTTCAATCAGCGTATCAATGATTTTTAACGACTGTTCCGGGGACGGATCGCCCAGCGTGACGAAGGGAACAAATGCACCTTCTTTGCGCGCGCTCAGCTGTTTAAATAAATTGTCATAGCGTTCCATCAGATTTCCCCTCGCGCTTTCAGGATGTCATGTACGGTAAAAATATCTTTGTCGCCGCGTCCGGAAAGGTTAACCACCAGCAACTGTTCTTTGTCCGGGCTCTCGCGCATCATTTTTAGCGCATGGGCGAGGGCGTGCGAGGATTCCAGCGCCGGAATGATCCCTTCATGGCGGCACAGGGTTTTGAAGGCTTCCAGCGCCTCGTCATCGGTGATCGAAACATAGTCGGCACGCCCCGTACTGTTGAGGTACGCATGCTGCGGTCCGACTGATGGGAAATCAAGACCCGCAGAGATAGAGTAAGACTCTTCAATCTGGCCTTCTTCTGTCTGCATCATCGGCGATTTCATACCAAAATAGATGCCAACGCGGCCATGTTTCAGTGGTGCGCCGTGCTCGCCGGTTTCAATACCGTGACCCGCCGGTTCGACACCAATCAGGCCGACAGAGGTTTCGTCGATAAAATCGGCAAACATACCGATCGCGTTAGAACCACCGCCCACACAGGCGATAACTGCATCCGGCAGACGCCCCTCTTTTTCGAGGATCTGCGCTTTGGTCTCTTCACCAATCATGCGCTGGAACTCGCGCACAATGGTCGGGAAAGGGTGCGGACCTGCCGCAGTTCCCAGCATATAGTGCGCGGTTTCATAGCTACCAGACCAGTCGCGCAGCGCCTCGTTACAGGCATCTTTCAGCGTGGCGGAACCGCTGTGTACCGGGATGACTTCCGCGCCCATTAAGCGCATGCGGAACACATTTGGTGACTGGCGTTCAACGTCTTTTGCGCCCATATAAATGCGACATTTCAGGCCCAGCAGGGCGCTCGCCAGCGCCGAGGCCACGCCATGCTGACCCGCTCCCGTTTCGGCGATAATTTCGGTTTTGCCCATGCGTTTTGCCAGCAACGCCTGACCCAGCACCTGGTTGGTTTTGTGCGCGCCACCATGCAGCAAATCTTCACGCTTGAGGTAAAGCGTGGTGCGCGTACCGGCAGTAATGTTCTGGCATTTGGTCAGCGCGGTCGGACGTCCGGCGTAGTTTTTCAGCAGATCGTTAAACTGTTGCTGAAATTCGGCATCGCTCTGTGCACTGACAAAGGCTTCTTCAAGCTGGCGCAATGCCGGCATCAGGATTTGCGGAACGAACATTCCGCCAAACTCGCCAAAATAGGGATTCAGTAGTGTCGTCATTATCTTCTTTCCTTAATAAGCGCGCAGCGTGCGGAAAACCGAGGCCAGTTTGCTGGCATCTTTGATACCCGGTTCCGACTCCACGCCTGAATTAAAATCGAGTCCGGCACAGCCGGTTTTGGCCGCCTGCACGCAATTATCTGCGCTCAGGCCACCAGCAAGAATCACGTTATCCAGCGGTTCGCCTGCCAGCAGCGACCAGTCGAAACGTTTACCGCTGCCACCCTGGCCGTTATCAAACACATATTTATCGACCTGCCGGAAGCGCCGCGCGGGCAGGCTGTCGCCAACGCTGAGTGCTTTCCAGATTTGCGTCTTTGTCGGCAGACGCTCGCGCAGCGTATCGATATAGGCCTGGTCTTCATCACCGTGCAGTTGGACAGCTACCAGATTGAGCGCGTTAACTTTAGCCACCACGTCTTCGGGCGCGGCATTACGGAACACACCAACATATTGCAGCGGCGCGGCCTGCATCACCGTTTGTGCCTGCACTTCCGTTACGGCGCGCGGGGAGCTGGCCACGAAGATCAAACCACCGTAGATGGCACCGGCCTGATGAGCCGCCTGCGCGTCCTGCGGGCGGGTCAGCCCGCACACTTTGTTTTCACCCAGCAAAACGCGTTTTACCGCCGCATCGAGATCGTCATGGGACATCAGCGCGGAGCCAATCAGGAAACCATTGGCAAAATGGCTGAGCTCACGCACCTGAGCATAAGTATTGATGCCAGATTCGCTGATGACCGTCACACCTGTGCCAAGGCGCGGAGCAAGCTCACGGGTGCGGTTCAAATCGATGGACAGGTCGCGCAGGTCGCGGTTGTTGATGCCGACGACTTTCGCTTCCAGCGCGATAGCGCGTTGCAGCTCTTCTTCATTACTGACTTCCGTCAGCACGCCCATATTCAGACTGTGCGCGACGGCGGCAAGCTGGCGGTACTGCTCATCGTCGAGTACCGAAAGCATCAGCAGGCACGCATCTGCCTGGTAGTAACGCGCCAGGTAAATCTGATAAGCGTCGATAATAAAGTCTTTGCACAGGATTGGCTGCGGCGCGATGCCGCTGACAATCGGCAGAAAATCAAAACTGCCCTGGAAATATTTCTCATCCGTCAGCACGGAAATTGCCGACGCATGATGTTTGTAGATAGACGCAATGCGCGCCGGGTCAAAATCATTGCGGATCACGCCTTTGGAGGGCGAGGCTTTTTTGCACTCCAGGATAAACGCTGTCCGCGTACCTTGCAGGGCATCGTAGAAGCGACGTGTGCTTGGCACGACATCGTTCTGAAAACTGGCCAGCGGTTGTTGCTCCTTGCGCGCCGCTACCCATACGGCTTTATCGGCGACGATTTTCGCTAAAACGGTCTGCATTTTTTACCCTCTTGCCGCAAGTGCGGTGACTTTGTCGTAGGCTGCTCCGCTGTGCAGCACATCCAGAACTTTCTGCGCGTTGGCCTGTAAATCCTCTTCGCCGTGCAGACGCATCAGCATGGCGACATTGGCGGCGACGGCGGCTTCATGCGCGGCCTCACCTTTACCCTGGAGTAAGCGTGTCAGAATGTCACGGTTTTCTTCCGGTGTCCCGCCAGCCAGCGCCTCCTGATGGTACGGCGTCAGGCCAAAGTCGGCAGCGGTGAGTTGGTAACTTTTGATTTCGCCATCGTGCAGTTCGGCAACCAGTGTAGGCGCATGCAGTGACACTTCGTCCATGCCGCCGCTATGTACGACTGCCGCACGCTGATAACCGAGGACGCGCAGGGTTTCGGCAATCGGCAGCACCAGCTCCGGGCTATAGACGCCAATCAGCGCCAGCGGGGGGTGCGCCGGATTAATCAACGGGCCGAGCACGTTGAACAGCGTGCGGGTTTTCAACTGCTGACGGACCGGCATTGCGTGGCGAAAACCGGTGTGATACTTCGGCGCAAACAGGAAACAGACACCCAGCTCATCGAGCGCGGTACGCGATTTATCTGCGTTCATATCCAGATTGATACCAAATGCCGCCAGTAAATCCGATGAGCCGGAACGGCTCGACACGCTGCGATTGCCGTGTTTGGCAACTTTCAGTCCGCACGCAGCAGCGACAAATGCACTGGCGGTGGAAATATTAATGCTGTTGCTGCCGTCGCCACCGGTGCCGACGATATCGGCAAAAGCATAGTCCGGGCGCGGGAACGGCGCGGCATTTTCCAGCAGTGCGGTGGCCGCTCCGGCAATTTCGTTGGGATGCTCACCGCGAATTTTCATACTGACCAGCGCGGCCGCCAGTTGTTCCGGCTTCAGCTCGCCGCGTACCACCGCAGAGAAAAGCTGGTGGCTCTCCTGCTGGCTGAGTGTTTGCGCCTGATACAGTTTTTCCAGAATCGGTTGCAGCGTATTCGTCTGCTCCAGTTTTTGCAGCGCCCAGGCCAGCGTTTGTTCCAGCAGACGTGCGCCTTGCGTGGTCAAAATCGACTCCGGGTGGAACTGGAAACCGCAAACGCGATCGGCGTCGTGACGCACCGCCATCACCATGCCGTTAAAATGGGCATTGATGGTTAATCCTGCCGGGATGTTGCTGCCCACCAGTGAGTGGTAACGCGCAACGGGAAGCGGGTTGCTTAACCCCGCGAACATCGCCTGGCCATCGTGTTCGATACTTGAGGCTTTGCCGTGCAGGATTTCACCAGCCTGGCCGACGTAGCCGCCATAGGCTTCAACAATCGCCTGGTGACCGAGGCAGATACCGATAATCGGTAACTTGCCGCGCAACCGCGTAAGCAGCTCCGGCATGCAGCCAGCTTCAGACGGTGCGCCTGGACCTGGAGAAAGCATCAGCACCGGGTTTTGCATTGTCTGAAGGCGGTCGATCAAGGTCTGCGCCGGAACATGGTTACGGTAAATCACCACGTTGTGTCCGCTCGCACGCAGCTGATCCGCCAGGTTGTAAGTAAAGGAATCGATGTTATCAAGCAGCAGAATGTCAGCCATCAGAAAGTCTCCTGAGCGTGGTGTGCGGTAGCGATAGCGCGCAGAACCGCGCGAGCTTTATTACGGGTTTCATCGGCTTCAGATTGCGGAACGGAATCCAGCACGACACCCGCGCCTGCCTGTACCGTTGCCACACCGTCCTCCACCCACGCAGAACGAATCACGATGCAGGTATCCAGATCGCCATGGGCGGTGAAATAACCCACCGCGCCGCCGTAACTACCGCGACGTGTGCCTTCCGCTTTAGCAATTAACTGCATTGCGCGCACTTTTGGCGCACCGCTCAAGGTGCCCATGTTCATGCAGGCGCGGTAGGCGTGCAGAACATCCAGATCCTGACGCAGCTCACCCACCACGCGTGAAACCAGGTGCATCACGTAGGAGTAGCGATCGACTTTGGTTAAATCAGCGACATAGCGGCTACCCGGTGTGCAGATGCGCGCCAGATCATTACGCGCCAGATCCACCAGCATTAAGTGTTCTGACAGCTCTTTGTGATCGGTACGCATCTCCAGTTCAATACGGCTGTCGAGATCGCGATCCAGTGAACCATCCGGACGGCGTCCACGCGGGCGGGTACCGGCGATAGGGTAGATCTCAATCTGGCGGTTGCTGGCGTCGTATTTCAGCGAGCTTTCCGGTGAGGCACCGAACAGGGTGAAATCGTTATCCTGCATAAAGAACATGTACGGGCTGGGGTTGCTCTTTTTTAACACTTCGTAAGCCGCCAGCGGTGAAGGGCAAGGCAGGGTGAAGCGACGAGACGGTACTACCTGAAAAATCTCGCCCGCGCGAATCGCTTTTTGCATTTCGCGAACCACTGCGCCGTACTCTTCATCACTCTGGTTGCAGTCGCAGCGCATATGTTCAACTTTCTCCACCGGCAACGCACCGGCCGGGTGATCCAGCTGCTGGCGCAGGGTGTCGATTCGCTGGAGCAGGCGGTCTTTTTCCTCTGCTGAAGGCGTAAACAGGCTTGCCTGGATACGGGTTTGCTGTTTCTGGTGGTCGATCACCAGTAAGGTTTCGGCGAGGTAAAAGCAGTAGTCCGGGCAACGGCGATCGTGCGTAAGCTGCGGTAAATCTTCAAAACCGGCTACCAGGTCATACGCGAACAAGCCGCCGAAGAACATGGCTTCGCGTTCATCGCAAGGGACATCGACCAGGTTTTGTAATAAGCGAAAAGCATCAAACACAGAGAGCGAACAGAGGCGGGCGTCTTCATCCAGCAGGCTGCTGACCGGCGGGAATCGCAGCTCGCGCCCATCGGGCAGCAGGGTGTTTTCAACACCGGCGGGAAGGGCGTTATCCAGCAGCGCCAGGAGTGCTGCTCCATTTTCAGTTAATGCTGTAATGGTGACAGTGTCACCAAGCGCGGTGATACGCAACGCGCTATCAACCAACAGCAGGCTTTTTAAGTCACTTTTACTATCAATATCCGCTGATTCCAGCAACAGG
This sequence comes from Kosakonia sp. SOY2, assembly GCF_027109175.1. Classification (NCBI taxonomy): domain Bacteria; kingdom Pseudomonadati; phylum Pseudomonadota; class Gammaproteobacteria; order Enterobacterales; family Enterobacteriaceae; genus Kosakonia; species Kosakonia sp. SOY2. Next base: position 1,396,581 of record NZ_JAPVXH010000001.1, on the reverse strand, counting down.
GTTGCCGGTCGGGCAGCGCATAATTGATGGAACAATGCCGTCGGGTTACTGCGGTAGCTGGCGTTGCTGGTCAGAAGTTCGAGTGCTGGTTTTTGCGTTTGCATAGTCGCTCTCATTATTTATTTTGTTCAAAAAAAAGCCCGCTGGGTGAGCGGGCCTGGTATCGGTATGCTGAATGCGCACGTGATCTCACAGCCCTTGTCAGGGAGTGCGCCACCAGCGAGTAACAGAGAAATGTGCATTCATGTTTGCGATACCTTGTTGTGTGAACTTGCGTACTAGTTAACTGGTTCAGGAAAAGAAAGTCAACCTCGAATTCAGAAAATATTCTCTGGACTGTATGATAGGCGACAAACCGACGTCCAGATGAATTAGCGGAGCCGCTTTGAGCGACACGAATTACGCCATTATTTACGATCTTCACAGCCATACGACGGCCTCTGACGGTCTGCTTTCCCCGGAACAACTGGTGCATCGCGCGGTAGAAATGCGCGTTGGCACGCTGGCGATAACCGACCACGATACCACCGATGCCATTCCTGCAGCCCGTGCGGAAATTGTCCGTGCCGGGCTGGATTTGCAGCTTATCAGCGGTGTGGAGATCTCCACCGTCTGGGAAAACCACGAAATACATATTGTTGGTCTGAATATTGATATTGACCACCCGACGCTGCGTACTTTTTTGCAGGCGCAATCTGAATGCCGGGTCCAGAGGGCGAAACTGATTGCTGAGCGTTTAGAAAAAGCGCACATTCCCGGTGCCTGGGAAGGCGCGCAACGGCTGGCGCAGGGGGCGAATGTAACGCGCGGACACTTTGCCCGTTTCCTGGTGGAACAGGGCAAAGCGAGCAATATTGCCGATGTGTTTAAAAAGTATCTGGCACGGGGCAAAACGGGATACGTTCCTCCCCAGTGGTGTACAATAGAACAAGCTATTGATGTGATTCATCATTCTGGCGGAACGGCGGTAATGGCCCACCCTGGTCGCTATAACCTTTCTGCTAAATGGCTGAAAAGGCTGCTGGCGTATTTTGCACAGTGCGGCGGTGAGGCGATGGAAGTCGCCCAATGCCAGCAGGCTCCCAACGAGCGAACGCAGCTCGCCGCGTATGCCTGTCAGTTTGGTTTACTGGCGTCGCAAGGTTCTGATTTCCATCAGCCTTGCCCATGGATTGAACTGGGGCGCAAACTCTGGCTTCCGGCCGGTGTTGAGGGCGTATGGCTGAAATGGGAGCAGCCGCAACAGAACAGAGAGAGGGAAGTATGAGTCAATTTTTTTATATTCATCCGGAAAACCCCCAGCCGCGGTTGATTAACCAGGCGGTAGAAATTGTGCGTAAAGGCGGCGTCATCGTGTACCCCACCGATTCCGGTTATGCGTTGGGCTGTAAAATTGAAGACAAAGGGGCGATGGAGCGTATTTGCCGCATTCGTCACCTGCCGGATGGCCACAACTTTACGCTGATGTGCCGCGATTTATCGGAGCTGTCGACGTATGCCTTTGTCGATAACGTGGCTTTTCGTCTGATTAAAAATAATACGCCCGGCAATTACACGTTTATCCTGAAAGGGACAAAAGAGGTGCCGCGCCGTTTATTGCAGGAAAAACGCAAAACGATTGGTCTGCGCGTACCGTCGAACCCGATTGCGCTGGCGCTGCTGGAAACGCTCAACGAACCGATGCTCTCCACCTCGTTAATGCTGCCGGGCAGTGATTTTACCGAATCCGATCCGGATGAAATTAAAGATCGGCTGGAAAAAGTGGTGGATTTAATCATCCACGGTGGCTATCTCGGCCAACAACCGACGACGGTGGTCGATTTAACCGAATCGACACCCGAGGTTATTCGCGAAGGGGTTGGCGACGTTAAGCCTTTCTTATAGTGGCGCAAGCCGCTATACTACGCGGCCATTTCAGCAGCGGCTTCGCCGACCTGATGACCCTATTCGACGCCTGTGAAGGCGACACCTGAAGGAAGCTCTATGAGCGAGAAACTACAGAAAGTGCTGGCGCGAGCTGGCCACGGTTCCCGCCGTGAAATCGAATCTATTATTGAGGCTGGCCGCGTAAGCGTGGACGGCAAAATCGCCACACTGGGCGATCGCGTGGAAGTAACGCCTGCGCTGAAAATCCGTATCGATGGCCACCTCATTTCGGTGAAAGAGTCCGTGGAGCAGATCTGCCGCGTGCTGGCGTACTACAAACCGGAAGGTGAACTCTGTACGCGTAACGATCCGGAAGGACGCCCGACAGTTTTTGATCGTCTACCGAAACTGCGCGGCGCGCGCTGGATCGCGGTAGGTCGCCTCGACGTTAATACCTGCGGTCTGTTGCTGTTTACCACCGATGGTGAACTGGCGAATCGACTGATGCACCCGAGCCGTGAAGTTGAGCGTGAATACGCGGTACGTGTTTTTGGCGAAGTTGATGACGCGAAGTTGCGCGATCTGTCGCGCGGTGTGCAGCTGGAAGATGGCCCGGCGGCGTTTAAAACCATCAAGTTCAGCGGTGGCGAAGGCATTAACCAGTGGTATAACGTCACCCTGACCGAAGGGCGCAACCGTGAAGTGCGTCGTCTGTGGGAAGCGGTTGGCGTACAGGTTAGCCGCCTGATCCGCGTACGTTACGGTGATATTCCGCTGCCAAAAGGATTGCCTCGCGGCGGCTGGACGGAACTCGATCTGGCGCAAACTAACTACCTGCGTGAGCTGGTGGGGCTGGATGCGGAAACGCAATCCAAAGTGGCCGTGGAGAAAGATCGCCGTCGCATGAAAGCGAACCAGATCCGCCGCGCGGTGAAACGTCACAGCCAACCGGCTGGCAAGTCCGGTGGTGGTCGTCGTCCCGGCAGTTCGCGTAATAAAAACGACTGATCTTAATAAAGAATAAGAGAAAGGGGCGAAAGCCCCTTTTTTGTTGCTCACCAAAGAACCACGTCAGTGGATGTGGAACTGATTTGGTTCAGCCCGATCGCTTGCGTGAAATCTCACGCGCTGTTTGTAGCTGCTTGCTAAGGTCTGCGGCCCGGTCTCCAGGGGCAAAAAAGCGCTGCCTGCAATGACGGCAGCCTTACGTTGCGTCAGTAATCGATACCTTGTTGCGCTTTCACGCCTGCTTCAAAAGCGTGTTTCACCGGTCGTAATTCGCTGACGGTATCCGCCAGGTCAAGAATATCGCGGTGGCAGCCGCGTCCGGTGATAATCACCGTCTGGTTTGCCGGGCGTTTGCGTAACGCGTCAAGTACCGTTTCCAGTGGCAGGTAATCATAGGCCACCATATAGGTCAGTTCATCCAGCAGCACCATATCCAGCGCGGGATCGGCCAGCATTCGTTCGGCATGTTGCCAGACCGCCAGACAGGCTGCGGTGTCGCTTTCGCGGTTTTGCGTATCCCAGGTAAAACCGGTTGCCATCACCTGGAATTCCACGCCCAGCGGTTCCAGCAGGTTGCGTTCGCCATTCGGCCACGTCCCTTTGATAAACTGAATGGCACCCACTTTTTTACCATGGCCGACTGCGCGTGTTGCCGTACCGAATGCGGCGGTGGTTTTCCCTTTACCGTTTCCGGTAAAAACAATAATGATCCCGCGTTCATCCTGTGCGGCAGCGACGCGCGCATCGACACGCTCTTTTACGCGCTGCTGGCGTTGCTGATATCGTTCTTCGCTCATTGTGAAATTCCTGGTTTGCGACCCGGTTGGGCATCAAAACTCATACCGGTTTTACGGCGGCTGTCATCGCCCATCAGCCACAGATAAAGCGGCATAATATCGGCGGGGGTTTTCAGTTTGTCTGGATCTTCGGTCGGAAAGGCGCTGGCACGCATTTTGGTGCGCGTACCGCCTGGGTTAATACAGTTGACCCGCACCCGGTTTTGATACTCTTCGGCCAGCACCTGCATCATCCCTTCGGTGGCAAACTTCGACACAGCATAAGCGCCCCAGTTAGCACGTCCCTGGCGGCCAACGCTCGAGGAGGTGAAAACCAGAGAGCCGCAGTCCGATTTAAGTAATAAAGGAAGAAGCGCCTGGGTGAGATAAAAGGTGGCGTTCACGTTGACCTGCATCACCTCGTTCCAGACTGCCGGAACCTGCTCGATCATTGGCGATACATCCCCGAGTAAACCGGCATTGTGCAATACACCATCCAGACGCGGCACGGTGGCCGCAATGGTATCAGCCAGTTGCTGGCACATTTCCGGGGTGCAGCTTGCCATATCGAGGGTAAACCACTGCGCTTGCTGGCCTTCTTGTTCAATATCGCGCGCAACCTGCTGTAATTTTGCGTCGTCTCGGCCCAGCAGAATGAGGCGCGCGCCGTAGCGGGCGTAGGTCAGCGCCGCTTCTTTGCCGATGCCGTCGCTGGCACCGGTCACCAGAATGATGCGATCGTTTAACAAATCGCGTTGTGGCTGATAATGCACACTCTCTCCTCAGGCCGGAGCCTGTTATCGCCTTCACATGTTGGCTTTATGCCTTAAACAGAGGGCTATTTCAATCAGCCTGCGGGAAGGTTGCGCAACCTTTACGAAAAAATTCAGCAACATGGCACATTGTACCAATGGCTTACGCGAGACGTGCCAGCATCGCTCATGTACACTGGTGCGATTGTCGAGTGGTGTAATCGAGGTGGTATGCATGGAATTACTGTCTGAGTATGGCCTGTTTCTGGCCAAAATCGCGACTGTCGTCGTGGCGATTGCTGTTGTGGCCGTGCTGATTGTTAATTTGACACAGCGCAAACGCCAGCGGGGAGAACTGAAAATCACCCGTTTGAGTGAGCAATATAAAGAGATGCAGGAGGAGATGTCGGTCTCCTTGCTGGATGATCACCAACAGAAACGTTGGCACAAAGCGCAGAAGAAAAAACTGAAGCTGGAAGCGAAAGCGGCAAAAGCGAAGGCGAAGGCCGGCGAACAGCAAGACAAAGGCGCGCCGCGTGCCTATGTGCTCGATTTCAAAGGCAGTATGGACGCCGGCGAAGTCAACGCATTGCGTGAAGAGATTACGGCAGTGCTGGCGGTGGCAACGCCGCAGGATCAAGTCGTTGTGCGCCTGGAAAGCCCGGGGGGCGTGGTGCATGGCTACGGTCTTGCCGCTTCCCAGTTACAACGTTTGCGCGACAAGCATATCCCGTTGACCATCGCCGTCGACAAAGTGGCTGCCAGTGGCGGCTATATGATGGCCTGCGTGGCCGATAAAATTGTTGCGGCACCGTTCGCGATCATCGGGTCTATCGGCGTGGTAGCGCAGATCCCCAACTTTAACCGCTTCCTCAAAGGCAAAGAGATCGACATTGAGCTGCACACGGCGGGTCAGTTCAAACGTACGCTGACACTGCTTGGTGAAAACACGGAAGAAGGGCGGCAGAAATTTCGCGAGAGCCTGAACGAAACTCACGATCTGTTTAAAGGTTTTGTTCACCAGATGCGGCCAGAACTGGACATTGAAAGCGTGGCGACGGGTGAGCACTGGTACGGCTCCCAGGCGCTTGATAAAGGACTGATCGACGCCATTGGCACCAGCGATGATCTGCTGCTGGGGCTTATCGAAGATCACGAAGTGATTGGTGTGCGCTATCAGCAGCGTAAAAAGCTGATGGAGCGTTTTACGGGCAGTGCGATGGAGAGCATCGATCATTTGCTGATGCGCTGGTGGCAGCGCGGGCAAAAACCGATGATGTAAAAACGCGAGGCTTCGGCCTCGCGTTTTCTTTTAGTCAATCAGATGATATTTTTCAGAAAGCTCATGCGCTAAGTATTTGAACATGTTGAATACCGCTGTACTTTTCGCCGTCGGTAAGCCTTGCTCATCAAGAAAATACTCGCCGCTGAAAACCAGTACGCCGTTACGCTGGCTGACGCCGGTCGCGACGATACCGGATAGCGTGTCATCATGCTCACTGATCATTTTATTAGCCAGTTCAAGCAGAGACTGGCGATTGATTGGCTGAGATGTCTCTTGCATTTTTCTACTCCTCAAAAAATTTCGTCAGTTTACCGCTGGCCCGGTTCCCGGGCAAATTTTCCCTGTTTTTGCAAGGGCTTTGCCTGGGCGTTGTGCTGGCGTGATCCGCTTTTGCATGCTAATAAAGTTGCGTAACAAATTTTATCAGGTACAGTGTGACGCTTTCGTCAATCTGGCAACAGATTTGCTTGACATTCGACCGTTATATCGTTGTGCTACTCCGCCCTTGCGCGAAAAAGCCTGTAAACTCAGTCACCTGAACGCTCCGTTTTACGCGCTTTGTTAAAAAAAGGGTTGATATCCATTGACGCCGCCGCAATATTGAATGCTCGTCGCCGGTGGGTCTGAAGCGACATGCGACGAATTTCTGGAAGAATTTAATTAGGTAAAGGTGAATATGGGTAAAGCTCTCGTTATCGTTGAGTCCCCGGCAAAAGCCAAAACGATCAATAAATATCTGGGTAATGACTATGTGGTTAAATCCAGCGTTGGTCATATCCGTGATTTGCCGACCAGTGGCTCAGCACCCAAAAAGAGCGCAGACTCAGCCTCCGCCAAAACGGCTAAGAAGCCTAAAAAGGATGAACGCGGCGCTCTTGTCAATCGCATGGGGATCGACCCATGGCACAACTGGGATGCACATTATGAAGTGCTGCCCGGTAAAGAGAAGGTGGTTTCCGAGCTGAAATCGCTGGCGGAAAAAGCCGACCACATCTATCTCGCAACCGACCTTGACCGCGAAGGGGAAGCCATTGCGTGGCACCTGCGGGAAGTGATCGGTGGCGACGAGAAACGCTACAGCCGTGTCGTGTTTAACGAAATTACCAAGAATGCGATTCGTCAGGCCTTCGAAACGCCGGGCGAACTGAATATTGACCGTGTGAATGCTCAACAGGCGCGCCGTTTTATGGACCGCGTGGTGGGCTACATGGTGTCTCCACTGTTGTGGAAGAAAATTGCCCGCGGCCTCTCCGCCGGTCGCGTACAGTCGGTCGCCGTGAGATTGGTTGTTGAGCGCGAACGCGAAATTAAAGCGTTTGTGCCGGAAGAGTTCTGGGAGATCGACGCTGCTACAGCGACGCCTGGTGGCGATACGCTGCCGCTGCAGGTGACTCATGAAGGGGATAAAGCCTTCCGTCCGGTTAATCGCGAGCAAACCATGGCGGCGGTCAGCCTGCTGGAAAAAGCGCGTTATACGGTGCTGGAGCGGGAAGATAAGCCGACGAGCAGCAAACCGGGTGCACCATTTATTACCTCTACGCTGCAACAGGCCGCCAGTACGCGGCTGGGTTTTGGCGTGAAGAAAACCATGATGATGGCGCAGCGCCTGTATGAAGCCGGCTACATCACTTATATGCGTACCGACTCGACAAACCTGAGCCAGGACGCCGTGTCGATGGTGCGCAGCTACATTGCTGATAACTTCGGTAAAAAATACCTGCCGGAAAACGCTAATCAGTACGCCAGCAAAGAGAACTCTCAGGAGGCGCACGAAGCTATTCGTCCTTCCGATGTTGCGGTGTTAGCTGAATCGTTAAAAGACATGGAAGCCGACGCGCAGAAGCTTTATCAGCTGATCTGGCGCCAGTTTGTCGCCTGTCAGATGACGCCTGCTCAGTATGATTCCACCACGCTGACGGTGGGCGCAGGCGATTTCCGTCTTAAAGCTCGTGGTCGTATCCTGCGTTTCGATGGCTGGACAAAAGTGATGCCCGCGCTGCGCAAAGGTGATGAGGATCGTACGTTGCCTGCGGTGAATAAAGGCGATGTTCTTTCGCTTGTAGAGTTAACGCCGGCACAGCACTTTACCAAGCCACCTGCGCGTTTTAGCGAAGCTTCGCTGGTAAAAGAGCTGGAAAAACGCGGCATCGGCCGCCCGTCTACCTATGCGTCGATCATCTCGACCATTCAGGACAGGGGGTATGTGCGTGTTGAAAGCCGCCGTTTTTATGCGGAAAAAATGGGCGAAATTGTTACCGATCGTCTGGAAGAGAATTTCCGCGAGCTGATGAACTACGATTTTACCGCACAGATGGAAGACAGCCTCGACCGCGTGGCGAACCACGAAGCGGAATGGCGCAAGGTGCTGGATAGCTTCTTTGGCGATTTCTCTCGCCAGCTGGAGCAAGCTGAACAGGATCCTGAAGCGGGCGGTATGCGTCCGAATCAGATGGTACTGACCAGCATCGACTGCCCGACATGTGGGCGTAAAATGGGCATTCGTACCGCCAGTACCGGGGTTTTCCTTGGCTGTTCCGGCTATGCGTTACCGCCGAAAGAGCGCTGCAAAACCACCATTAACCTGGTGCCGGAAAACGAAGTGCTCAATGTGCTGGAAGGCGAAGACGCGGAAACCAACGCGCTGCGCGCCAAACGTCGTTGCCAGAAATGTGGTACGGCGATGGACAGTTACCTGATTGATCCGAAGCGTAAACTGCATGTCTGTGGGAATAACCCAACCTGCGATGGCTACGAGATCGAAGAGGGTGAATTCCGCATCAAAGGGTATGACGGCCCAATCGTTGAGTGTGAAAAATGCGGTTCTGAAATGCACCTGAAAATGGGGCGTTTTGGTAAGTACATGGCTTGCACCAACGACGAGTGTAAAAACACGCGTAAGATCCTGCGTAACGGTGAAGTTGCACCGCCGAAGGAGGATCCGGTACCGTTGCCGGAGCTACCGTGTGAAAAATCGGATGCCTATTTTGTTCTGCGTGATGGCGCAGCCGGGGTGTTCCTCGCGGCGAATACCTTCCCGAAATCTCGCGAAACACGTGCACCGCTGGTAGAAGAACTGTACCGCTTCCGTGACCGTCTGCCGGAAAAACTGCGCTATCTTGCGGACGCCCCGCAGGAAGATCCGCAGGGCAATAAAACCATTGTGCGTTTTAGCCGCAAGACCAGGCAGCAATATGTGGCTTCGGAAAAAGACGGGAAAGCGACCGGGTGGTCAGCGTTTTATATCGATAATAAATGGACTGAAGCTAAAAAGTAGTTTTTTCAGCCATATACTTTCAGGGGCCGGTTTTCCGGCCCTTTTTATTTGCGCGTTATTATTCTTTGTTCGCTGCTATACACGGAAGCTATAAATGATATAGTTGTTATAGCTAACCGCTTTTTTATTATCAAATCGTATTAAGCGATAACCCCGTTTGCGTACTTCGGATGGTCTGTTATGAAACTACAGCAGCTTCGTTATATCGTCGAGGTGGTGAATCACAACCTCAACGTCTCTTCCACGGCGGAAGGGCTCTATACCTCTCAGCCTGGCATCAGTAAACAAGTCCGCATGCTGGAAGATGAGCTCGGTATACAAATCTTCGCCCGCAGTGGCAAACATCTCACTCAGGTGACGCCCGCCGGGCAGGAAATCATCCGCATTGCGCGTGAAGTATTGTCCAAAGTTGACGCAATTAAATCGGTGGCGGGGGAACACACCTGGCCGGATAAGGGCTCGCTGTATGTAGCTACCACGCATACCCAGGCGCGGTATGCGCTGCCGAATGTGATTAAAGGGTTTATCGAACGCTATCCGCGCGTTTCATTGCACATGCACCAGGGATCGCCGACGCAGATTGCAGAAGCGGTTTCTAAAGGCAATGCTGATTTCGCCATCGCCACTGAAGCGCTGCATCTTTACGATGATCTGGTGATGTTACCGTGCTACCACTGGAATCGCTCGATCGTGGTGACACCCGATCATCCGCTGGCGTCTAAGCAGTCCGTCAGTATTGACGAGCTGGCGCAATACCCGCTGGTGACTTACACCTTTGGCTTCACCGGACGTTCAGAGCTCGACACGGCGTTTAATCGAGCAGGGTTGACGCCACGAATTGTTTTCACCGCGACAGATGCAGACGTTATCAAAACGTATGTCAGACTCGGGCTGGGAGTAGGGGTTATTGCCAGCATGGCGGTGGATCCGATCTCCGATCCGGACCTTGTTAAACTGGATGCTCACGAAATCTTCAGCCACAGCACCACAAAAATAGGTTTCCGTCGCAGCACTTTCCTGCGCAGCTATATGTATGATTTTATTCAGCGCTTCGCGCCACATTTAACGCGCGATGTGGTCGATGCAGCCGTGGCGTTGCGTTCTAATGAAGATATAGAAGCGATGTTTAAAGATATTAAGTTGCCGCAGAAATAATGCCGTAGGGTATCTTATCGTCCGAAAAGATACCCATAATGTCTCCTAAAGCCAAATTAGAATTATCTTCATCTTTGATACAATCACCTTCCCGGGTGATTGCCTTCACAATTTTAAACCCGACACTGTCACTATTTAGCGACAAAAATAGAAACTAAATTGCCGCTCTGCAAATTTATTACTTCAATAATTTATTTCGGGTCAAAAGATTAAATATTTCTTTGGAATTGGTGAGTAAATTCACTGGATTTTCGGCTAAAGTTCTTTTAGGATTTGTCTCATCTCATGATTAATTACACCGATTGTTGGTACCCAAAATGATAAGTGATGTCGATTGTACGAGGTTAGCAATGCCATCAGGAAGTGAAGAGCCGCAAAGGGACCCTGAGCTTAAGCGTAAAGCCTGGCTGGCGGTATTTCTTGGCTCTGCCGTGTTTTGGGCAGTCGTCGCGTTATTGATCTGGAAATTCTGGGGTTAAAATGGCTATAGCGGGTCGGTTCGAACCGGTTAAGCAAGTATGTCAACTGCATGACACACCAGCTAAAGCGAAAAAGAAACCTGTGACCTCTATTCCGGCTTCCTGGAAGCTGACGCCGCAGCAACAAGCTTTTATTGATGCCTTCTCTGAAGACGACATCAAAAAACAATAAAAATATCATCAGAATAAACGTGGGAAATTATCCCGGCTATTCATTGATGCGTTCTTTTGTACTCTTTAATTAATACACAGCATAAATGAATTGAGTAATGACTCAGTTTTAATGAATAGATTTTCTGGTAATAAATTTATGAGTAATGATTGCGGAATGAAATACTGGTCGTGGTTAGCCGCTTTTTCTGTTTCCATTCTTTTCTGGGGACAGATTGTCTGGGCTGTCCTTCGCTAATGAATTGAAAAACCTCGCATCAGCGAGGTTTTTTTATTTCCCTTCTCCTGAAAGATTTTCCCTTTTGTAGCAATTTTGGTTGTTATCAAAACGTTACGATATGTTTGTGTTATCTTTAATACAGACCCTGAAGAGCATCAGGGTAAGCAATCCCTGTCATTAAGGAGGAGCACATGTCGTCAACCCTACGCGAAGCCAGTAAGGACACGTTGCAGGCAGAGAACAAAACTTATCACTACTACAGCTTGCCGCTGGCCGCTAAACAACTTGGGGATATCGCGCGGTTACCCAAGTCGCTAAAAGTTTTACTCGAAAATCTCCTGCGCTGGCAGGACGAAGAATCTGTCACTGAAGAAGATATCCGTGCTCTGGCCGGTTGGCTCGACAGTGCGCACGCCGATCGCGAAATCGCTTATCGCCCTGCAAGGGTTCTGATGCAGGACTTTACCGGTGTTCCCGCCGTCGTTGACTTAGCGGCGATGCGTGAAGCGGTGAAACGTCTTGGGGGCGATACCGCTAAAGTGAACCCGCTATCCCCGGTCGATCTGGTGATTGACCACTCTGTGACCGTTGATCACTTCGGTGATGATGACGCCTTCGAAGAGAACGTCCGTCTTGAAATGGAACGTAACCATGAGCGTTATGCTTTTCTGCGCTGGGGCCAGCAGGCGTTTAGCCGTTTCAGCGTGGTGCCGCCGGGAACAGGAATATGCCACCAGGTAAATCTCGAATACCTCGGCAAAGCGGTCTGGAGCGAATTGCAGGGCAAAGAGTGGGTTGCCTATCCTGACACGCTTGTCGGCACCGACTCTCATACCACCATGATTAATGGCCTCGGTGTATTGGGCTGGGGCGTGGGCGGGATTGAAGCCGAAGCGGCGATGCTCGGGCAGCCGGTCTCTATGCTGATCCCTGATGTTGTCGGTTTTAAACTGAGCGGTAAATTGCAAGAAGGGATCACGGCAACCGATCTGGTGCTGACGGTCACGCAAATGCTGCGCAAACACGGCGTTGTCGGTAAATTTGTTGAGTTTTACGGCGATGGCCTTGATTCGCTGCCGCTTGCCGACCGTGCCACTATTGCCAATATGGCCCCGGAATATGGCGCAACCTGCGGCTTTTTCCCTATCGATGGCGTGACGCTTGATTATATGCGCCTGAGTGGTCGTAGCGAAGAGCAAGTCGCGTTGGTGGAGGCTTATGCGAAAGCTCAAGGTATGTGGCGTAACCCGGGCGATGAACCCGTCTTTACCAGCACGCTTGAACTGAACATGCACGACGTTGAAGCGAGCCTCGCCGGGCCAAAACGCCCTCAGGATCGTGTCGCGCTGAGCGATGTGCCTAAAGCCTTTGCAGCCAGCTCAGAACTTGAACTGAACACGGCGCAGAAAGATCGCAAACCGGTCGAGTACGTGCTGAACGGGCAGAAATATGAATTGCCGGACGGTGCGGTAGTGATTTCTGCGATCACTTCTTGTACCAACACCTCAAACCCCAGTGTGTTGATGGCCGCCGGGCTGCTGGCCAAAAAAGCGGTCACCGCCGGGCTCAAACGACAGCCATGGGTGAAAGCATCGCTGGCGCCTGGTTCGAAAGTGGTTTCTGACTATCTGGCGCAGGCGCGATTAACGCCTTATCTGGATGAACTGGGTTTTAACCTTGTCGGTTACGGTTGTACTACCTGTATCGGTAACTCTGGACCGTTACCTGAGCCTATTGAACAGGCGATCCGTGAAGGCGATCTTACCGTTGGTGCGGTGCTTTCAGGCAACCGCAATTTCGAAGGACGTATTCACCCCCTGGTAAAAACGAACTGGCTTGCTTCACCGCCGCTGGTGGTGGCTTATGCGCTGGCGGGCAATATGAATATCAACCTCGCCACCGACCCGCTCGGTCATGATCGGAAGGGCGATCCGGTCTATTTGAAAGATATCTGGCCAACAAGTAGTGAGATCGCCCGTGCGGTTGAGCAAGTCTCAACTGAAATGTTCCGCAAGGAGTATGCCGAGGTGTTTGAAGGCACGCCGGAGTGGAAGGCGATTGAGGTTGAGCACTCCGATACGTATAGCTGGCAGAATGACTCGACTTACATCCGGTTATCGCCATTCTTTGAAGATATGCAGGCGCAGCCAAAACCGGTGGAAGATATTCATGGGGCGCGGATCCTGGCGATGCTCGGTGATTCGGTCACGACCGACCATATTTCGCCAGCAGGCAGTATCAAAGCGGACAGTCCGGCGGGCCGCTATCTTCAAAGCCATGGCGTCGAGCGCCGGGATTTTAACTCCTATGGTTCGCGACGTGGCAATCATGAAGTAATGATGCGCGGGACATTCGCCAATATCCGTATTCGCAACGAAATGGTGCCGGGCGTTGAAGGCGGCATGACGCGTCATCTGCCGGGCAGTGAAGTGGTCTCTATTTATGATGCCGCGGTACGCTACCAGCAAGAGGGTACGCCGCTGGCGGTGATTGCCGGCAAAGAGTATGGTTCAGGCTCCAGCCGAGACTGGGCGGCAAAAGGGCCGCGCTTGTTGGGAGTTCGGGTGGTAATTGCTGAATCTTTCGAGCGTATTCACCGTTCCAACCTGATTGGTATGGGGATCCTGCCGCTTGAGTTCCCACAAGGCGTGACGCGAAAAACGCTGGCTTTGACGGGGGAGGAAAAGCTGGACGTTGTCGATCTGCAAAATATCACGCCCGGTGGAACCTTATCCGTGACATTAACCCGCGCCGATGGCAAGCAGGAGACGCTGGCGTGCCGCTGTCGCATTGATACCTCAACGGAGCTGACCTATTACCGCAACGATGGCATTCTGCATTACGTGATCCGTAATATGTTGAACTAAAAACAAAGGCCTGCATCTGCAGGCCTGTTTCATCACCGATGGGGCGCTTATTTCAGCAGGTGCCCCATTTTTTCTGCTTTGGTATCGAGATAGTGCGCGTTTTTCGGGTTACGCCCGACGATCAGCGGTACGCGCTCCACAATATTGATTCCTGCCTCGGTCAGGATCTCAACTTTTTTGGGATTATTGGTCAGCAGACGAACTTCGTCTACCGCCAGCAATTTAAACATATCCGCGCAAAGCGTGAAGTCGCGTTCATCGGCAGCAAAACCCAACTGATGGTTCGCTTCAACGGTGTCATAGCCCTGATCCTGCAACGCATACGCGCGAATTTTATTCAGCAAACCGATGTTACGGCCTTCCTGGCGATGATAAAGCAGTACGCCGCGTCCTTCTTCTGCAATGTGATTGAGCGCCGCTTCAAGCTGAAAACCGCAATCACAGCGCAGGCTGAACAAGGCATCGCCGGTCAGACACTCGGAGTGAACGCGCGCAAGGACGGGCAGTTGCCCGGAAATATCACCGAAAACAAGAGCGACATGATCCTGCCCGGTTGCCAGTTCTTCAAAACCCACCATCAGGAAGTCGCCCCATGGGGTTGGCAGTTTGGCTTCTGCCACACGTTTAAGTTGCATGTGAATCTCCGGATTTTTAGTGGTGCACTGCGCACCTTTAGCCTGTTGGCCTTCTGTATAACCTCATTTTGCCACAATGCATTACGCATCGCCTACAGGTGACCCACGCATTGCCGTTTAAACGCACAAATGCGCAGGTTTCAGCGGAAATGTTATTTTTCAGTTATATTGGTTCGCGAAATCAGAAGGAGAAAAGATGCTTTCCATTGCAATGCGAACAACAGCAGGTGCGGCGATTTTATTGATAATGCCGCTGATAATGTGGATTTCCGGCTGGAACTGGGAGCCGGGGCAAACCCGCTGGTGGCTGCATTTTTTATACTGGTTAACAGAAACCGTTACCCAACCGTGGGGAATTATCACGCATGTCTTTTTGTGCGCGTGGTTTCTCTGGTGCCTGCGTTTTCGCCTCAAGGCTGCAGTGATGCTGTTCGTTATTCTTGGCTGCGCGATTCTGGCAGGACAGGGGGTTAAATCTTTTGTCAAAGAGCGTGTTCAGGAGCCGCGACCTTTCGTCCTGTGGCTGGAAAAAACGCACGATGTTCAGGCCGAACAGTTCTACACTTTGAAACGTAAGGACCGTGGAGAGTTAGTGAAAAAACAACTCTCCAGCCAGCATGATATTCCTGGGTTTTTACGTAAACACTGGCAAAAAGAGACGGGTTTCGCGTTTCCCTCCGGACATACCATGTTTGCCGCAAGTTGGGCATTATTAGCCGTGGGGCTGCTGTGGCCACGCAGACGCACATGGACGATTGCTGTGCTGCTTGTGTGGGCGACAGGCGTGATGGGGAGCCGGCTGCTGTTAGGCATGCACTGGCCGCGCGATTTGGTGGTTGCGACGTTGATATCCTGGCTGCTTGTGACGCTGGCGACCTGGCTTGCCCAGCGTATTTGCGGCCCGCTCATGCCGCCTGCGGAAGAAGTACCGGAAATTATAGCTCGCGATCAAGAGGGTTGATTTCCGCTGTTTCGCCCGCAAATCAGAATTTAACATCATGCATTTCCATTTCGCGCCGGGCGCTAAAATGGTAGTTTATAGGGCTGAATGCAGTCGTTGCATATAAATTCATCGCTCGGCAGCACATAACGGGACGTAATGTGAAATATTTACTCATTTTCTTACTGGTGTTAGCGATTTTTGTTGTGTCGATTACCCTTGGCGCGCAAAACGATCAGCAAGTCACGTTCAACTATTTGCTCGCACAGGGTGAATACAGGATTTCCACGCTGCTGGCCGTGCTGTTTGCTGCTGGTTTTATTATCGGCTGGCTGATTTGTGGCCTTTTCTGGCTACGCGTTCGCGTTTCTCTGGCGCGCGCCGAACGTAAAATCAAACGTCTTGAGCACCAGCTTACTCCTGCCACAACTGTTACGGTTGCAACCGGCTCAACGGCAGTGAAGGAATAATATTTTATGCTGGAGTTGTTGTTTCTGTTGTTACCTGTCGCGGCTGCCTATGGCTGGTATATGGGGCGCAGAAATGCTCAACAGACAAAACAGGATGAGGCTAACCGGCTGTCACGTGAATACGTCGCCGGGGTTAACCTTTTACTGAGTAATCAGCAAGATAAAGCGGTTGATCTGTTCCTCGATATGTTGAAAGAGGACACCGGGACCGTTGAAGCGCACCTCACTCTCGGCAACCTTTTCCGCTCGCGCGGTGAGGTTGACCGTGCAATCCGTATTCATCAGACATTGATGGAAAGCGCGTCCCTCTCTTACGACCAGCGCCTGCTGGCGGTGCAGCAACTTGGCCGCGACTACATGGCAGCCGGCATGTACGATCGCGCGGAAGATATGTTTAACCAATTGGTGGATGAAACCGATTTTCGAGTCGGTGCGCTCCAGCAATTGCTGCAAATTTATCAGGCGACCAGCGAGTGGCAAAAAGCCATTGATGTCGCTGAGCGGTTAGTGAAACTCGGCAAAGATAAGCAGCGGGGTGAAATCGCGCATTTCTACTGTGAGCTGGCGCTGCAGCAGATGGGCAACGAAGAGATTGGGCGGGCGATGGCATTGCTGAAAAAAGGCGCTGCCGCCGATCGTGACAGCCCGCGCGTCTCTATCATGATGGGCCGTGTGTTTATGGCCGATGGCGATTATGCAAAAGCGGTGGAAAGCCTGTTACGCGTTATCGATCAGGATAAAGAACTCGTCAGCGAAACGCTGGAAATGCTGCAAACCTGCTATCAGCAATTGGGTAAAAATGACGAATGGGCAGCATTTTTACAGCGTTGCGTGGAAGAGAACACCGGTGCGACTGCCGAATTGATGTTGGCAGATATTATGGAGCGCCGCGATGGGCCTGACGCGGCGCAGAGCTATGTTACGCGACAACTGCAGCGGCATCCCACCATGCGCGTTTTCCATAAGCTAATGGATTACCACCTCAACGAAGCCGAGGAGGGGCGCGCCAAAGAGAGCCTGATGGTGCTGCGTGAAATGGTGGGCGAGCAGGTGCGCAGTAAACCCCGTTATCGCTGTCATAAATGTGGATTCACCGCGTTTACTATGTACTGGCATTGTCCATCTTGCCGGGCGTGGTCAACCGTTAAACCGATTCGCGGCCTGGATGGCCAGTAATTTTTAAAAACATCATCATTAGTTACAACATACTAATGATGTTTTTTTGACTATGCGGCATCTGCGCTGGTCTTCGCTTAGCAGCAAAAAAATCGAACCTGTTATTTCTACGCGCTCGCGGGTAGAATGCTCGCCGTTTATTCTTCTCGCGCCTGAGCGGGTGCCCTCATTTCAGAAGGTCTGATCATGACGTCTACTGTTTTATCGACTTCCCGCACCGTTACTGCTTCCCCGATTGTAGTAGCACTTGATTACGATAACCGCGACACGGCCATGGCGTTTGTTGACCGTATCGATCCGCGTGATTGCCGCCTGAAAGTTGGCAAAGAGATGTTCACCTTATTCGGCCCGCAGCTGGTGCGCGATCTGCAACAGCGCGGTTTCGATATTTTTCTCGATTTGAAATTCCATGACATTCCCAACACGACAGCGCATGCGGTGAAAGCGGCAGCAGATTTAGGTGTCTGGATGGTGAATGTGCATGCTTCTGGCGGCGCGCGGATGATGACGGCTGCGAAAGAGGCGCTGCTTCCGTTTGGTAAAGATGCGCCGTTACTGATTGCGGTCACCGTATTGACCAGCATGGAAGCGAGTGATTTACAGGATCTTGGCATCAACGCATCGCCTGCGGAGCATGCGGAGCACCTGGCTCGCCTTACGCAGCAATGTGGCCTTGATGGCGTTGTTTGCTCCGCCCAGGAAGCAGTCCGTTTTAAAAACGCATTAGGCAAAGCATTCAAACTGGTCACGCCGGGCATTCGCCCGGTCGGCAGCGAATCTGGCGATCAGCGCCGCATCATGACGCCGGAACAGGCGCTTGCGGCAGGTGTAGACTATATGGTGATTGGGCGTCCGGTTACGCAGTCTGCCGACCCGGCGAAAACCCTTAAAGCAATTAATGCATCGCTGGGTATGGGGGAATAATGAAAGACGACAACAGCCGTCTGGTCTATTCGACCGAAACCGGGCGCATTGACGAGCCAAAAGAGCAACATACACGCCCGAAAGGTGATGGTGTTGTACGTATCCAGCGTCAGACCAGCGGCCGCAAAGGCAAAGGCGTGTGCCTGATAACCGGCATTGATGAAGATGATGAAGCACTGGCTAAGCTGGCCGCAGAATTAAAGAAAAAATGCGGCTGCGGTGGTTCGGTGAAAGAGGGCGTCATTGAGATCCAGGGCGACAAACGTGATTTACTTAAATCATTGCTGGAAGCCAAAGGGATGAAAGTGAAATTAGCGGGTGGTTAAACCTGAATACAGAAAGGCCGCGGTCATTACCGCGGCCTTATTATTTGCACTGTGAAACGTAGACCTGAAAAAGAAAGTATTATTTTTTATTGTCGCCGTTTAAATGACCAATTACTTACCAACCTGGTGACCGATGATACCGCCGACAGCTGCACCGCCCAGCGTACCGAGCGTGCTACCATCCGTCAGCACAGCACCACCAAGCGCACCCGCACCCGCACCGATTGCGGTATTACGATCGCGTTTAGACCAGTGACCACAAGCGCTCAGAGACATTGCCAGGGTAACTGCCAGTACTGCTGCGGCCATTTTTTTGCTTGTTAACATCATCATACTTTCTCCTGAATAATCGATTCACGGAAGAATGTTCTCTTTAAGTATAGTGCTTGTGAGCGGACCTAAAGATTTCCCGTGAAACCTTGCTGCGCAGGTGTAATTCAATCACGTCAGTGATAGTCACTTCCTGTTATATCGCTAATAATAATTTTACGCGCAGACCGGTAACAAGACAGGTAAATAGTCTTAATCGAAACGTCAGAATAGTCTCAGATATGAGGGAGATAGCCCGCGCCGCGGGCTAACAGGATTAGCGAAACCCGCCAGTGTTAACGATATCGACAATCAGGCCTTTTTGCTGCAGTTGAAGATGTGCTTCCGGCTTAAGGGCTGAATCGGTGATCACCCGCTGAAAGCGTTCATCGGGGCCAAGCGTATAAGGATGGACTACGCCAAACTTGGAGCTATCGGTGAGCACAATCGCTTCGCTGCCTTTTTCCAGCACAGCATTGACCACGTCAGTACGCATCATGTCGCGCCCGGTAAAACCCGTTTCCGGTTGCCAGCCATCGATCCCGATAAAGGCTTTGCTGAAATGCACCTGCTGAATGTACTGGCGCGTCAGCGGGCCGACCATGCTTTCACTCTTTTTCTGATAAATGCCGCCAAGCAGGATCACTTCACACAACGCTTCTTTGAGCAGATGAGCTATATAGCTGCTCACAGTGATAATGGTGATATCACGCTGTTCGCCCAGTTTACGGGCGAGGAGGGCGTTACTGCTGCCATTTTCAATAAACACGGTTTCACCTGAACTCACCAGCGATGCTGCAAAATCAGCTAAATCGCGCTTCACGGTGTAGTTGTTCATCATGCGTGTTTCAACATCGTCACTGTCCAGCGGCACAGCAAAACCATGCGTACGGCGCAAATAGCTTTGTTTTTCGAGCGTATTCAGATCCTGACGAATCGTGACTTCAGATACCCCGGTCATACGCGCGAGGTCTGTAACACTCATTTGGCCCTTGTCGATGACCGTCTGCAAAATAAGTTGTTGTCGGGAATTCATAGCCACATATTTCGAATAATGGTTTGAAGAAAGGGAATCGCCAGCACGCGCGTCGCATTCCCGGCTGCCGCGTCATGGCGAAAATAAGGGTAGTTAAATTTCCCAGGGCGTTTTCGGCGCACCAGAAGGGGCCGCTTTATCGTTGTTATCAAGATCCAATAATTCCGCCTTCAAAATTTCCAGGTTCCGAATGGCGGATTGGTAATCCCCCGCAACCAGAATATCCAGAACGGTATCTATCCGGCCGGCAAGGTGTTTCACGTCGATGTCTGCCATACCTTCACCTTTATGTCGAAAAACGAATGAATTCAATGATGCAGAAAACAGTTTAAAAAGAGAAGGAAAAAAAGGAAATCTCAAAAACTTATAAGCGCCAATTATATATTCATTACGCAACAAAGAGCTGGCTCTGGCGGTGGATTAGTCTTGCAGTGCGCGCAATGCGCTTTTATTACCGGAGGATAAAGCAATGACGATTATCAACCAGACCACCTGCAAACTGTTTACTGACGAAGAACGCTTTACGCAGCTTTCTGGCTATTACGAGGAGGAGCGCCGTACCGTGTGGATGATGCTGCGCGCCAGGCCAAGACCTTGCTTCAACCATGCGTTAATTGAGGAGATCATGAATATTTCCTGGCTTGTCCGACAAGCGGGATTTGCCGTTGATTTTTGGGTAACCGGATCGTTAGTCCCCGGCATGTTCAACACCGGCGGCGATCTACAATTTTTTGTTGATTGTATCAAGAATGGTCGACGCGAAGCCCTGCGCGCCTATGCCCGCGCCTGCGTGGATTGCGTTCACGCCGCGTCAAGAGGGTTTGACACGGGAGCCATCTCGCTGGCGATGGTCGAAGGCAGTGCGCTCGGAGGCGGTTTCGAAGCCGCGCTGGCGCACCATTTCGTGCTGGCGCAGCGCGACGCACGACTCGGTTTCCCGGAAATCGCCTTCAATCTTTTTCCCGGTATGGGCGCGTACTCACTGGTAGCGCGTCGTTCGGGAATGAAACTGGCGGAAGAGCTGATCTACAAAGGGGAGTCGCACGCGGCAGAGTGGTATGAGGCGCAAGGGCTGGTGGATGTCTCTTTCGAATCCGGGCAGGGGTTCCTTGCGACACGTACCTTTATCGATACCCTGCAACCCCGGTTAAACGGTGTGCGGGCAATGCTGCGCGCCCGCCAGCGCGTTTTGCAGTTACCGCGCAGTGAACTGATGGACATTACCGAAGACTGGGTGGACTCGGCTTTCTGTTTGCAACCGAAAGATATTGCTTATATGGAACGTTTAGTCCTGTTACAGGATCGCCACGCTGCGGTGGCGCTGAAAGCGGGCTAACGCGATTTACGTGCCTGATAACGCCTGAACCACCGCTCGAATACGGCAGCGGGCATTGGTTTGGCAAATAAAAAACCCTGCCGTTCATTGACGCCATTCTTTGTAAGAAAGGCGTCTTCTTTTGCATTCTCCACACCTTCAGCAATCACCTGCAAATTAAGCGCTTGTGCGACGGCGACAATCGCTCGCACCAGTGATTGCGATATTGGCTGCTTATGCACTTCACGGACAAAAGATTGATCGAGTTTGATAGCGTCCAGCGGAAAACGCGCCAGTTGTGACAGGGACGAGTAACCTGTGCCGAAGTCATCAAGATGCACCTGCGCGCCCAGGGCACTGAATTGCTGAATAACCGACAACGCCAGCTCCTCGTTTTCAATCAAGCAGCTCTCGGTCAGCTCCACATCAATTGGGCAATATTCAAATTTAAGATCCAGCAGCGCTTGTTTCAGATCGCTGAAAATTGTCTGATCCGCCAGTTGGCGCGCAGAGACGTTTACCGCTACGCGCACAAATATGCCTTTGTCGCGCCATTTCGCCACTTGCCGCACCACATCCAGCATGACCCAGCGCCCCAGCGGCACAATCAAACCTGACTCTTCAGCATAGGAGATAAAGTCCAGCGGCGGGATCAGGCCGCGCTCCGGCGATTGCCAGCGGACCAGCGCTTCAAGGCTACGTACTTCGCCGCGCCAGGTGATCTTGGGCTGGTAATGGATCACCAGTTGCTCTTTTTCCAGCGCTTTACGCAGATTGGTATCGAGCCATAAATATTCAAATACGCGTTGATTCATTTCCGGCGAGAAGACGCAAAACTTGCCGCGGCCACTCTCTTTAGCGGTATACATCGCCGTGTCGGCGTTGCGGATCACGCTTTCCCGGTCATTACCGTGCTGCGGAGCCAGCGAAATGCCCAGCGAACAACCGGTGTAAACTTCAATAAGGCCGATACGGAAAGGCTGGCGTAAACGGGTCAGAATGCGCGATGCCATCGCTTCCAGCAGGCTCTGTGAAGTGTCTGTTGCCAGTACGATAAACTCATCGCCGCCGAGCCTTGCAAGCACCTGGCCTTCGTCCAGACAACTCAATATCGCCAGCGCGACTGCCTGCAAGAGTTGATCGCCGAACATATGCCCATAGGCATCATTCACTTTTTTAAAATTATCCAGATCAAGATAGACAATGCCGACCTGCGTTTCCCCGCGCGCGCTTATCGCATCGCTAATTAACTCATGAATAGCGTTGCGATTGGGTAAACCCGTCACCGTATCGGTGTTGGCGAGAACCCGCAATCGCTCTTGCGCACGCCGCTCTTCAGTAATATCCGTACCGGAGCAGATGAGGTAAATTTCATTTTTACCGCTGCCGCTGTGAACAAACTTATTGCGAAACAGAAATAAACGCTGGCCTTTACGGGTTTTAACCCAGCGTTCCACTTCATATGGCCTACCGTCACGAAAAAAACCGCTGATATTACGTTTTGAAGCCACCGCTTCGCTGCGGCTCATAAACAGTTTAAAAACGTTTTGCCCGATGACCTCTTGCTCTTTCATGCCGGTGTATTCTTCGCTCAGACGATTAAACCGCTGAATATTCCCGTGCTTATCGAGGATCACAATCACTGAATTCGCTTCGGAAACAACTTGCTCTGCGAAGGAGAGGCCTTGCACCAGATCGCGGGCTACTGACTTGGTATCGTGCCAGGCCGATGCGCTACCCGCCCAGGCTTTGCGGGATATTTTCCTGCCGACAAGGTGCACGGCAACGTCCTCGCCGAATAAAGAGAGATGCATCGTGAGGCTGGACGTGATGACCGTCATTTCGCGGATCCGCGCTGCTTGCTCGTCGCTCAGCGCAACAACCTGGCTGACATCGGCGTTTTCGTCCGGAGCAAAGTGCAGTGCGTTACTGTCGGCGGTTAAACGCCAAAAGGGGCTTGTCGAACCCAGATAGCGAAACAGCAGGTTCTGTTCCTGAAAGTCTTTCATGCAATCTCCCAACCCACATAAAAGCGCAACGGGTACACAATTTATTGACGGATAACCGCCTTTTTAAAGGGGGTAATCAGGCATGAACGTGTTGTTTCTTCTTGGAATGTTTTGTTAAAACCCGGCCTGGTAGCGAAAAAAGATCTGTCATAAATAGCATAAAGCCGCAGTAAACAAACAGTTGCCTGAGGTTTTATTGTGGTCGTTTTTGCAGGATTGTGTGAAGAATTCAGAAAAAAATGCGCGTGGTATCGCAACAGTAATTTGGCGCTTCCCAGGGCTGGAAAGCGCCATGATTAAAAAACGTTACAGCACCGGGCGGGCAATAACGCTGCGGGTTTCCATACGGACTTCCGCAATCGTGACATCAATAACGTCGGTCACTTTAAAGACGGTTTCACCTTTAATTTGCACGGTGCCATTTTCCTGGCTGCACACCAGCTCGTCGCGCACGGCATGAATAAACGGAGCCGGAATAAAGGCAACGGCACCATTATCCACCAGCCGTACGCGCATACCGCCGCGGCTGACATCAATAATTTCTGCCGCGAAACGGGTATCGGTACCGGCTTTGTTTTGCAGGAAACGGGCGTAGAGCCAGTCGCCGACATCGCGTTCCGCCATGCGGTTCAGGCGACGGCGCTCAGACATCTGCACCGTGGCATCGTCCTGTGGGCGCTTCGGCGTTTCGCCTTTGATAATCGCTTTCAGCAGGCGATGGTTGATCATGTCGCCGTACTTACGGATAGGCGAGGTCCAGGTCGCGTACGCTTCCAGGCCAAGACCAAAATGCGGGCCAGGCTCAACGCTGATTTCCGCGAAAGACTGGAAGCGGCGAATGCGGCTATCGAGGAAGCCTGAAGGCTGCGCATCCAGCTCGCGACGCAATTTGCAGAAACCTTCCAGCGTCAGCACTTCTTCGGCATCAACATGCATACCGTGCGTTTTCAGCATCGCGGCCAGTTGTTCGCTGTTCGCCGGGTCGAAACCAAGGTGCACGTTATAAATGCCAAAGCCGAGCTTGTCGCGCAGTACGCGTGCAGCGCAGATATTGGCGGCAATCATTGACTCTTCAACAATGCGGTTAGCAATGCGGCGTGGCTCGGCAACGATATCCAGCACTTCGCCTTTCTCGCCAAGTACAAAGCGGTAATCCGGACGGTCTTTAAATACCAGCGCGTGGTTCTGGCGCCATTGGGCGCGCAGCTGGCTGACGCGCTGCAGCAGACGGATCTGCGCCGCGATGGCATCGTTTGTTGGCTGCCAGTTACCAGTGTTTTCCAGCCAGTCGGAGACATCGTCATAAGCCAGTTTGGCTTTCGACTCAATGGTCGCCGCGAAAAATTCGATATTGTCTTTGATAGCGCCGTCTGCATCCAGCGTCATCCGACAAACCAGCGCCGGACGCACTTCGTTGGCGCGCAGAGAGCAAAGATCGTCAGACAGCTCGCGCGGCAGCATCGGGATATTGAAACCCGGCAGATAGTTGGTGAAAGCGCGGATCTTCGCAGCCTCATCGAGCTTGCTGCCTTCGGCAATCCAGGCCGTAGGATCGGCAATTGCCACGGTCAGTTGCAGTTCGCCTTCAGCGGTCTGCGCAACATACAGCGCATCGTCCATATCTTCGGTGCTGGCGCTGTCGATGGTGACAAAATCCAGCGCGGTTAAATCCACACGCTGCAGGCCGTCATCCAGCATTTCGGTCGCCACGCCATTTGGCGCTTCTTTTTCCAGATTGTGGCGCGCCAGGGTGACCCACCACGGCACAAAGTGGTCTTCAGCGAAGGTGATAAACTGCGTCAGTTCAGCGTAGAAACCGCGATCGCCTTTCAGCGGATGGCGACGCATTTCAGCGACGGCCCAGTCGCCCTCTTTGAAATCATGCTCAACGCCACGGGCGGCGCGGCAGGGGATAGCATCTTTTAGCAACGGATGATCCGGCACGATAGAAAGACGATCGTCTTTCTTTTGCACTTTGCCAACAAAACGGGTCAAGAACGGCTCGACCAGCTCTTCAGGCTCCGCGCTTTCACGGTCTTTATCGCTGTGGATGACGGCAATAATCTTGTCGCCGTGCATCACTTTCTTCATCTGCGGTGGCGGAATGAAGTAGCTTTTTTGCGCGTCGACTTCCAGAAATCCAAAGCCTTTTTCAGTGCCTTTTACAACACCTTCCGCACGCGGAGTTTGGGAATGAAGTTGCTGTTTAAGCTGCGCTAGCAGCGGGTTGTCCTGGAGCATAATTATGTATTTTCGTGGCTAAAAGAGCGGCTGACAGTTTTACGCGATTCTTCCTGCTGCGGCAAGCGCTGTTTCAGCAAAATCATGCTGCGCAACCAGTGGCAAGAGCACTTACGCTGCGCTATACCCGCCTGCGGCTACACGCTTTGCCCGAGGGCGATATGCAGCCGGTTTAACCAGCCATTTAGCGCACAAGCGACAAGCAAGCTCATTGCCGTCTGGCGGCTGTAGCCATGTTCCTCAAGCTGTAAAAATTGCGCGGGGCTGAACCTGTCCGGCGCGCAGGTAAGCATCTGAACGGCTTGCACCAGAGCGCTCTCTTTGTTTTTCCCTGCCAGCACACGATTGAGCTCGCGGCTGCCGGCGCGCAGAGCCTGCGCCAGTAACTCATCGTCACTGCCACGTTGCACTTGTTGGGTAAAACAGCTCGTGCTGCCGTTGAGGCGCGCGGTGTAGGCCGCCACCAGCCAGCTCTGCTGTTTATTGGGGCTGATTTTAGCCACCTGTTCGTTCATTTCGCCAAGCTCATTGAGCAGCAGATGTTCATGGGCCAACAAGGGGGCAAGCAGGCGTAGTTCCGGCAGCGGTTGCCAGCGCGCAAGTGACTCCATTTGCGGCGCATTTGCAGTACGTAAATCGACACTATCGATACCGGGCTGCCATTCAGTGGCGATATCGCTAAAAAGCGCGGCGTCCGCTTCTTGCTGGGTTTCCATACCGGGTATAAACCGCACCGGTTGGCCGAGTGATGCCTGCAGGGCGGCGACAACGCGCGCCTGGAAAGCAACAAAGCCGATAATCTGATTGATGATCACCAGGTCATACAGCGTTAATCCTACGTCTTCTAACTGTTGTCGCGCACGTGCGTCAATAACCGAGGGAGAGGCGGCAAGCTGCCGCGCATGTTGGGTAATTTGTGCCAGTCGGTAGTTGCTTTCCCGTGACGAGTCCGGGCCGGATAACGGCGCCAGCCGCGCGGCGTAGTGATTGCATAACCGTTGAACGCCGAAAACCTGCGCCGCCGTAAGGGCGGTGCTGAGGCGATCATAGGCGCTGAAAGTGCGTAAACGGCTGGTGTTTACACGCTGCGGAAATAGCAGGGCATAGATTTTTCGTGCGGGCGAAACAATGCCTTCAAGGTCGTTTTTTTGTTTCTCCGGCAGGGCGAGGTCGAGCAGAAAAGGGTCGTTTACTGTGGCCGCTTCGGGAACTAACGGTAGCGCATGTGCCCGGCTGGCACTCGACTGGGTCTCATGATACCAGTGGCTTTTGCCTTCAATCCGGCGTTGTTCCATGGTCGTTCCTTGGTCTGAAAGTGGCGATCCGGATACGACGGCATATCATTGTCGCCGGATCTTTTTTGCTGCTTAATCCTGGCGTAATGACGGAGAGGGATGAAAGATTGTTAGGTGATAATAAATATCAGAATGGCATATCGAAAACCGCCCCTTCAGAAGAAGGGGCGGTGGGGATTATTTAATTTCCAGCTCGTTCATGGCGGCGATATTGAAGCCACCGTCAACATGAACCACTTCACCGGAGATACCGGCAGAAAGATCGGAGCACAGGAACGCGGCGGAGTTACCGACGTCCTCAATGGTCACAGTGCGGCGAATCGGGGTAACCGCTTCGCAATGTGCCAGCATTTTACGGAAATCTTTAATGCCGGAAGCAGCCAGTGTGCGGATCGGACCGGCGGAGATACCGTTGACACGTACGCCTTCCGGACCCATCGCGTTCGCCATATAGCGGACGTTTGCTTCCAGAGAAGCTTTTGCCAGACCCATTACGTTGTAGTTCGGGATCGCACGCTCCGCGCCCAGATAAGAGAGCGTCAGCAGCGCTGAACCCGGATTCAGCATTTCGCGGCAGGCTTTCGCCATCGCCACAAAGCTGTAGGAGCTGATGTCGTGGGCGATTTTAAAGCCTTCGCGGGTTACCGCGTTCACGTAGTCGCCATCCAGCTGATCGCCCGGTGCGAAACCAATGGAGTGAACGAAACCGTCAAACTTCGGCCAGCTTTTCGCCAGGTCGGTGAACAGGGCGTCGATGCTTTCATCTTTAGCGACATCGCATTCCAGAACGATGCTGGAACCCAGCTGGGCGGCAAACTCTTCAACGCGGCCTTTCAGCTTGTCGTTCTGGTAGGTGAATGCCAGCTCAGCGCCTTCGCGGTGCATAGCCTGTGCGATGCCGTATGCGATGGACAGTTTGCTGGCGACGCCAGTAACCAGAATGCGCTTACCGGAAAGAAAACCCATAGCTCTAATCCTTATATTCATTGTTGTGGCGAGCGCCATTATATGGGGCGATCGTCGTTAAAACGCGGCGATTCTATCATGAGTCGCCGGATGAGTTAATCCGACCACTGAAACTATTGAATCAGCGGTCTTTTCGCCAGGCATCGGCTGTTAACGCTTCGCCAAAATGCCCGGCAATTAAACGTTTTGTTAAATCGTGCAGCGGCGAGGCGAGCACATCGGCGGTGCTGCCGCGCTCGACGACTTCACCCTGATGCATAACCAAAACCTGATCGCTGATATGTTTCATCATGCCGATGTGCTGGGTGACATAAATATAAGAGATACCCTGTTTTTCCTGTAATTCCAGCATCAGATTAATTAACTGCGAACGCATCGACATATCCAGCGACGCCAGCGCTTCGTCAGCAATAATCACTTTCGGACGCAGGATTAACGCCCGCGCCAGCCCCAGGCGTTGTTTTTGCCCCGGTGCCAGCATATAGGGGTAATAACTGACATGATCCGGCAACAGGCCGACCATGCGCAGCGTCTCAAGAATGCGCTTCTGGCGGACTTCCGGCTCAAGATCCGTATTCAGACGCAACGGAAAATCAAGGATTTGCGACAGTCGCTGGCGCGGGTTCAGCGAGGTGGTTGGATCCTGGAAAATCATGCGAATGTGTTGGCTGCGAAACGTGTAATCGCCGTAATGCAACGGTTTATCGTCAATCACCAGTTCGCCGGAAGACGGTTCGACCATTCCGGCCAGCATTTTCGCCAGCGTCGATTTACCGGAGCCGTTCTCACCAATAATCGCCAGCGTCTGTTTTTCCCGCAGGGTAAAGCTCAGCGGTTTAACCGCTTCAACCGTCTGGCGGCGGAACCAGCCGGTGCGATAACGGAAGGTTTTGCTCAGATTGCGCACTTCAAGCAAGGTTTCGACCATCTCACTCACTCTCCATATTCAGCGGGAAATGGCAGGCGAAGAGATGATTTCTTGCACCGGCTAACCGCGGCGTTTCCACACATTTACGCTGGGCGTAAGGGCAGCGCGGCCCCAGGCGGCAGCCGATCGGCAACTGCTCCAGCAGCGGGATCGCGCCGGGCAGGGTATTCAGGCGGCTTTTGTGCGGCATCGCGCTGCCGAAATCCGGGATCGCGCGAATCAACGCCTGCGTATAAGGGTGATGAGGCGTTGCGATCAACTCTTCGCTTGGCGCGGTTTCCACGGTCTGGCCGCAATACATCACATTGATGCGATCCGCCCATTTGCTCAGCATCTGCAAATCATGGCTGATCAGCATAATGGTGGTGTTGTTGTTCTGATTGAGCCTGTCGAGCAGGCGAAAGATTTGCGCCTGGGTGGTCGGTTCCATCGCGTTCGTCGGCTCATCGGCAATCAGCAATCGCGGTTGGTTAGCCAGCGCGATAGCAATCATCACTTTCTGGCATTCACCTTCGGTCAGCTCATAAGGAAAACTGCGCATCGCATCTTTATGATCTTTAATGCCAACACGGTGCAGCAGCTCAATGGCGCGGCGTTTCCGCCAGCCAAAACGTTGCCACAAGCTGCCTTTCCACGTCCAGCCGGGAATATTCTGCATCAGCTGTTTGCCAACGCGCTCGGAGGGATCGAGACAGGATTGCGGTTCCTGAAAAATCATCGATACGTTGTGGCCCAGCAGCTTGCGGCGCTCACGTGAGGAGAGGCGCAGCAGATCAACATCATCAAAGCGCATACGGTCTGCGGTGACGCGCCAGTTGTCTTTGGTAACGCCGCAAATCGCTTTAGCAATCAGGCTTTTACCGGAGCCGGACTCGCCAACCAGCCCGCGAATTTCACCTTCTGCCAGCGTCAGGCTGACGCGATCGACGGCTTTTACCCAGTCTTCACCGGTTTTCACTTCGATGGTGAGATTACGAATATCAAGAAGCGGCATTATTCCACCCCCGCAGTGATCGCGCGGCGGATACCGTCGCCAAGAATATTAACCAGCAACACGCTCACCATAATTGCCGCGCCCGGCAGCATTACTGTCCACGGTGCAACATAAATCAGCTCCAGCGCGTCACCAAGCATGGCACCCCATTCCGGAGAGGGCAGTTGCGCGCCGAGATCGAGAAAACCGAGTGCCGCAATATCGAGGATCGCCATCGACAGCGCGCGGGTAATTTCTGTCACCATGCCTGCGGTAATGTTCGGCAACACGGCAAACCAGAGAATATTCATGGTTGACGCACCATCAAGCCGCGCGGCAACCACATACTCTTTTTCCAGTTCGTCATGCACCAGGCTGTAAACGGAACGCACCATGCGCGGCAGCAGCGCCAGCCAGACGGCGAACATTGCGTGCGAGAGATGCGGGCCGGCGAACGCCACCACAATAATCGCCAGCAGCAGTGTCGGTAGCGACAGCAGCGTGTCGAGAATATGGTTCAGCACCGCCGAGCGCAGGCCGTGAGTGCAACCGGCGAAAACGCCAAGCGCCAGCCCGCAAAGCGTTGCCGCCAGCGTAACGACAAAGGCACCGCCCACCGTTGGCGCTGCACCGCTCAACAACCGGCTTAATACATCGCGCCCTAAATCATCTGTGCCGAGAAAAAACGAAACATCGCCATAGCGCGACCAGGAGGGCGGCAGCAACTGATAACCAAGAAATTGCTGGTCAATGCCGTAAGGGGCAAACCAGTGACCGAAAATACACAGCAGCACTAACGCGCCACAGCCATACAGGCCAATCATCGCGGTGGTATCGCCGTAAAATTTGCGCCACGCGGTTCGCAGCGCGCCAGGCGGGCGTTTTTCGCTGTAGACGCTATCGTAAGGCATACCATTCCTTATGTTTCAACGGATTAGCCAGCGCGCCGAGAATATCGGACAGCACGTTCACAATAATAACCAGTGAGCCTATCACCATCACACCTGCGGAAATCGCAGCATAATCCTGCTGGCGAATCGCATTGATCAACCAGCGCCCCAGCCCAGGCCAGCTAAAGACCATTTCGGTGATCATCGCCAGCGTCAGCATGGTCGAAAATTGCAGGCCGAGGCGCGGGATCACCGGTGGCAGGGCGTTATGCAAAACATGGCGGCGCAGGATCGTCAGCCGCGAAAGGCCGCGCGTCGCCGCCGCTTTGATGTAGTTTTTATCGAACACGTCAATGGTGCTGATGCGCATCAGACGAATAACTTCAGTAGTCGGTGCCACCGCCAGCGTTAACACCGGCAACACAACATGCCGTAAGGCGCTGATAATCATCTCTTCGCGCCACGGCGAATCGGAGAGCCAGGCATCAATCAGCGAAAAACCGGTCACCGTTTTGACTTCGTATAACAGATCAAAACGACCCGACACCGGCAGCCAGCCTAAATTCAGCGAGAAAAACAGGGTTAAGAGCAGTGCCAGCCAGAACACCGGGATTGAAAAGCCCAGCAGCGCAAAAGCGCTGATCATTTTATCCTGCCACTTGCCGCGCATCACGCCAGCCAGCATGCCGACCGGGATACCCACTAATAAGGCGGAGCCAAACGCCAGCAGGCATAGCTCCATAGTGGCCGGAAACACCTCTTTAAGCTGTTCTGAAATTAACTGACCATTGATGCTGGAAACACCAAAATCCCAGTGCAGCAAACCGTTAAACCAGAACACCCAGGCATTCCACAGCGACGCGCCCTGAAGCGGAGCGTGGGGCGTAAAATAGCTCAGGCTAAAGCCGACAAAGGTCAGTAAAAAAAGCGTGACCAGCAGTAATAACAGGCGGCGCAGGGTAAAGATAATCATTGTGGCGATACCTCTTGTTTTTCCCGCGAAACACCGGCAAAGGAGGCGCTACCAAACGGACTCAGCACCAGGCCTTTAATGTCATAGCGATACGCCTGCAAACGCAGGGAAGATGCCAGCGGCAACACCGGCAATTCGCGCGCCAGTATCTGCTGCGCCTCGTCATAATCATCAATGCGAGCCGCAAGTTGCTGTGAAGCCAGCGCTTTTTGTAACACCTCGTCGAACTCTCGGTTGCACCAGTGCGCAAAATTGGTCTGTGAGTTGATTGCCGCGCAACTGAGCATCGGGCGGAAGAAACTGTCGGGATCGTTACTGTCCGTTGCCCAGCCGGCAAGGGTTAAATCGTGATTCATATCCATCAGCCGCGCTTCCTGGAAACGGCCTTCCACCGGAACAATCACCACTTTAACACCGACCTGTGCCATATCTGCCTGAATCAGCTCGGCGGTTTTCAACGGGCTTGGGTTCCACGCCTGTGAACTGGTCGGCACCCACAATTGCAGCGTCAAATTTTCCAGCCCCAGCGCTTTCAGACGTTCGCGAGCCTGCGCCGGATCGTACTCGGTGATCTTCGCTTCGTTGTCATAGGCCCAGGAGGCGCGCGGCAATATTGAAGCGGCGGTTTCAGCGGTTCCGTAATAGATCGACTGCATCAGACGCTGATTATTAATGGCCAGCGCCAGCGCATGGCGCACTTCCGGGTTATTCAGCGGCGGTTTGTTGGTGTTAAACGCCAGGTAGGCGATGTTCATGCCCGGGCGCAACGTGAGCCGCAAACGCGGGTCATCACGCAAAATCGTCAACTGGCTGGCGGCAGGCCATGCCAGCACATCGCACTCGCCGGTTAACAGCTTCGACAAGCGCCCGGTGCCGCCGGATCCGAGATCGACCACCACTTGTTGCATCAATGGGGTACCGCGCCAGAACTTTTCGTGACGTTGTAACCGAATATATTGCCCGGCACGATATTCATCCAGTTGATAAGGCCCGGTGCCGACCGGCTGTCTGTCAAGCAACTCCTGGCGATCGCTTTTCTCTAACTGGGCGGCGTATTCCGCCGACATCACCGAAGCATAGTGTGTCGCCAGATGCCATAAAAAGGAGGCATCCGGTTTTTTCAGGCGAAATTCAACCGTGCGGTTATCGAGCTTGCGCACGCTGTCGACAGAATCGGCAAACTGCAAGCTGTCGAAATAGGGGAAGTTACCGCCGTTGACGTTATGCCAGGGATGATTGCGCGAGAAAATGCGCTGGAAGGTGAAGACCACATCATCAGCGTTCAGGGTGCGGTGCGGCGTAAACCAGGCTGTTTTCTGGAAAGCCACGCCGTCGCGCAGGCGAAAGCGGTAGGTCGCGCCGTTATCGAGCACTTCCCAGCTTTCCGCCAGCTCCGGAACCAGCCGGTAGGTATAAGGATCGACATCCAGCAGGCGATCATAAAGCTGTGCCGCCAGCGTATCGACTATCAGACCGCTGCTGACTTTTTGCGGGTTAAAGGTATCGACCTGGCCATTGACACAATAGACAAAGCCGCTGTCGCGAATATCCGCTTGCTCAGAAAGCGGTGTCGCCGCTTGCGCAAAACCCGTTGCCAGGCTTGCGGTCAATAGCAGGGAAGAGAAAACCAGACGCATGATTTTTTCAACGATTTTAAATTCATGTGCAAAGTGTATCGCACTTGCTATGGCTTCGTACAAATGTCTGCTTACGACTGCTGTTATTGTCGGCGATTTCAGCTGATTTGGTGCTTTTTCAGCAGGGCGCGCAGTTGGTGGTAAGTGAGCCCGAGTAACTCCGCCGCGCGTTTCTGGTTAAATTTCGCCTGTTGCAGGCTGGTTTGCAGCAGCGCTTTTTCTTGATCGAACTGGAATTTGCGTAAATCCAGCGGCAACGCTGGTAACCCGGCTGCTTCCCGCCCGGTTTGTGGTTGGGGAGTGATATCACGGTTGAAAGGATCAAGGATGATGTCATCAAGCGGCGTATCGATGCTGCCGTGGCGGTAAACCGAGCGCTCCACCACGTTTTTGAGTTCGCGAATATTACCCGGCCATGAATAGCCCATCAGCACGTCGCGCGCGTGATCGGTAAAGCCAGGGAAGAGCGGCAATTTCAGTTCCCGACACATCTGGATAGCGAAATGATCCGCCATCAGCATGATATCGCTCTGGCGCTGGCGCAGCGGCGGCAGGAGCACGACATCAAAGGCCAGCCGGTCGAGCAAATCTGCGCGAAATGTGCCGTCCTGTACCATTTGCGGCAGATCGGCGTTAGTGGCGCAAACCAGCCGCACATTGACCTGTAGCGGCTGGCTTCCGCCGACGCGCTCCAGCTCGCCATATTCAATGACCCGGAGCAGCTTTTCCTGCACCAGCATTGGCGCGGTGGCCAGTTCATCAAGAAACAGCGTCCCACCATCGGCACGTTCAAACCGGCCCGGATGGCGTTTTTGCGCGCCAGTAAACGCGCCCGCTTCATGACCGAAAAGTTCGCTATCCAGCAGGTTTTCATTCAGCGCCGCGCAATTGAGCGAAATGAACGGTCCTTGCCAGCGCGAAGAGAGAAAGTGCAAACGGTTTGCAATCAGCTCCTTACCGGTACCGCGCTCGCCGATGATCAGCACCGGCTTATCGATGGGCGCGAGGCGCGAAACCTGTTCCAGCACCTCAATAAAGCTGTTGGCCTCGCCGAGCAAGTTATCCTTTTGTTCCGACATGATGAAATTCGCCACTAGTTAGTGATATTAACTACTCTAGCCTAAGTTATCGTTGCGGTAAAACTATTCATCTGCTTTATATTCAATGAGATAAAAAGTTGGCACGGCGTTTGTAATAGTCCAGCAGCAGGGCTAAGCCCGATTACAGAAATCAAGAGGAACAGATTATGGGTATTTTTTCTCGTTTTGCCGACATCGTGAACGCCAACATCAATTCACTGCTGGAAAAAGCCGAAGATCCACAAAAGCTGGTGCGCCTGATGATCCAGGAGATGGAAGATACGCTGGTGGAGGTTCGTTCAACTTCAGCGCGTGCGCTGGCGGAGAAAAAACAGCTGACGCGTCGCATTGAACAAGCGAGCGCGCAGCAGGCCGAGTGGCAGGAAAAAGCCGAACTGGCGCTGCGGAAAGATAAAGACGATCTGGCGCGTGCGGCGCTGATTGAAAAGCAAAAACTTACCGCGCTGATTGAAACGCTTGAGCAGGAAGTGACGCTGGTGGATGAAAGTCTGACGCGGATGAAAAAAGAGATCGGCGAGCTGGAAAATAAACTCAGCGAAACCCGAGCCCGCCAGCAGGCATTAACGTTACGTCACCAGGCGGCCAGCTCATCGCGCGATGTCCGCCGGCAGCTCGACAGCGGCAAGCTGGATGAAGCGATGGCGCGCTTTGAATCGTTCGAACGTCGTATCGACCAGATGGAAGCCGAAGCGGAAAGCCACGGTTTTGGAAAGCAGAAATCGCTGGATCAGCAATTTGCAGAACTGCGTGCCGATGACGAAATCAGCGAGCAACTGGCGCAATTGAAAGCCAAAATGAAACAAGACAACGAATAATAATAACGGCGGCATCAGAAGATGCCGCTCCTCATCCGCTGTAAGGAGTACACATGAGCACGCTGTTTCTGGCTATACCCCTGACACTTTTCATCCTGTTTGTGTTGCCGGTCTGGTTATGGCTGCATTACAACAATCGCACTTCACGCGGCGAACTTAACCAGAACGAGCAGCAGCGCTTACTCCAGCTTTCCGAAGAGGCCACGAGGATGCGCGAACGTATTCAGGCGCTGGAAGATATTCTTGATGCTGAGCACCCGAACTGGAGAGACCGCTAATGGCAACCCTCGATCTGAATAAAAAGTTATGGCGCATCCCGCAGCGCGGAAAAATCGGTGGTGTCTGTGCAGGCATCGCGCAGTATCTGGATATTCGCGTCAAAGTCGTGCGTATTCTTGCCATTCTGGCGATGTTTTTCGGGCTGTTTTTCTTTGTTGTGGCGGCGTATATCGTGCTGTTTTTTGTGCTGGATCCGCTGCCGGACAATTATGCCGAGAGCGAAAACGTACCGGGCAGCAGCGAATTGCTGGACGCGGTAGACGCTCAGCTCGCCGCGGGAGAAGCCCGTTTGCGCCAGATGGAACGTTATGTCACCTCAGACACGTTCTCGCTGCGCAGCCGTTTCCGTCAGTTGTAGGAGAAAAATATGAATCAACGCTGGCAACAGGTTCACCGTAACGTAAAACCCGGTTTGCAGATTGTCGGAAAGCTGGCGTTGCTGACCGCGCTGCGCTTCGGCCCGGCAGGTGTTGCGGGCTGGGCGGTGAAATCCGTCGCCCGACGCCCGGTTAAGTTGCTGCTGGCGTTCGCGCTGGAGCCGTTGTTGAAGCGAGCTGCGAATAAATTTTCTCGCCGCTTCCTGTCCCAAAACGAGATAAAATAAGGAATTACGGCTAACGCTCTAAGGCAAAACGCAATGGCGATGGATCGATTTCGTAACGAATTGAATGCGCTGGTTAACCGCGGAATGGACAGGCATTTGCGTCTGGCGGTGACCGGCCTGAGCCGCAGTGGCAAAACCGCATTTATTACCGCACTGGTTAATCAATTACTGAACATTCACGCAGGTTCACGTCTGCCGTTGCTAAGCGCCGTGCGCGAAGAGCGGCTGCTTGGCGTGAAACGCGTGCCGCAGCGTGATTTTGGTATTCCCCGTTTTACCTATGATGAGGGGCTGGCGCAGTTGTATGGATCGCCGCCGGTCTGGCCGACGCCGACGCGCGGCGTCAGCGAAATCCGCCTTGCGCTGCGTTTTCGCTCCAATGATTCGCTGCTGCGCCATTTCAAAGAGACCTCCACGCTTTATCTGGAAATTGTCGACTATCCTGGCGAATGGCTGCTGGATTTACCGATGCTGGCACAGGATTACCTGAGCTGGTCGCGGCAAATGACTGGCTTGTTGCAAGGGCAGCGTCAGGCGTGGTCGGCACAATGGCGCGCCCTGTGCGCGGGGCTAGATCCGCTGGCTCCAGCGGATGAAAATCGGCTGGCCGAAATTGCTGCGGCGTGGACGGACTATTTGCATCAATGCAAACGAGAGGGGCTGCACTTTATTCAACCTGGCCGCTTTGTTCTGCCCGGTGATATGGCGGGCGCGCCCGCGCTGCAATTCTTCCCGTGGCCGGACGTTGACGGCACCGGGGAAGCGAAACTGGCGCAGGCCGGTAAACACACCAACGCCGGGATGCTGCGTGAACGTTACAACTATTATTGCGAGCATGTCGTCAAAGGTTTCTATAAACACCATTTCCTCAAGTTTGATCGCCAGATTGTACTGGTCGATTGCCTGCAGCCGCTGAACAACGGCCCGCAGGCGTTTAACGATATGCGGCTTGCGCTCACACAACTGATGCAAAGTTTCCACTACGGTCAGCGCACGCTGTTTCGCCGCCTGTTTGCGCCGGTTATCGACAAACTCTTATTTGCCGCCACCAAAGCCGATCATATTACGGTCGATCAGCACGCCAATATGGTGTCGCTGTTACAGCAACTGATCCAGGACGCCTGGCAAAACGCGGCGTTTGAAGGCATCAGTATGGATTGTCTGGGGCTGGCTTCTGTGCAGGCGACGCAAAGCGGCATCATTGATGTGAATGGCGAGAAGATCCCGGCGCTGCGCGGGCATCGTCTGAGCGATGGCGTGCCGCTAACCGTCTACCCCGGTGAAGTGCCCGCGCGGTTGCCGGGGCAGGCATTCTGGGATAAGCAAGGTTTTAATTTTGAGGCGTTCCGCCCGCCAGTGATGGATGTTGATACGCCGCTGCCGCATATCCGCCTGGATGCGGCGCTGGAGTTTTTGATTGGAGATAAATTGCGATGACCGAGCCGCTAAAACCGAGAATCGATTTCGCAGGCCCGCTGGAAGCGGAAAGCAGCGCGCAGTTTAAGCGGGCGCAGACCTTTAACGATAAGCAAGCGGAAAACTTTGCTCCCGCCGTGGTTGATGAACTGCCGGAAGAGGGGCAAGCCGAGGCGGTGGTCGAGGCTGCGCTGCGGCCAAAACGGAGCCTGTGGCGCAAAATGGTCACCGCCGGGTTGACGCTGTTTGGCGTAAGCGTGGCCGGACAAGGTGTGCAGTGGGCAATAAACGCCTGGCAAACTCAGGACTGGGTGGCACTGGGCGGCTGCGCCGCCGGCGCGTTGATTGTTGGCGCAGGTGTCGGTTCGGTTGCCAGCGAATGGCGACGGCTTTGGCGTTTACGCCAGCGTGCGCAGGAACGCGATGAAGCGCGTGATTTATTGCACAGCCACGCCACCGGGAAAGGGCGGGCTTTTTGCGAAAAACTGGCGCGGCAGGCAGGTATCGATCAGGCACATCCGGCGCTACAGCGCTGGTATGCGGCGATCCACGAAACGCATAACGATCGAGAAATTGTCAGCCTGTATGCGCATCTGGTTCAGCCCGTGCTGGATACTCAGGCCCGGCGTGAAATCAGCCGCTCGGCGGCGGAATCCGCGCTGATGATCGCCGTCAGTCCGCTGGCGATGGTCGATATGGCTTTTATCGCCTGGCGCAATCTGCGGCTGATCAACCGTATCGCCACGCTGTACGGTATTGAACTCGGTTACTACAGCCGTCTGCGTTTGTTCCGCTTAGTGCTGCTGAATATCGCTTTTGCGGGTGCCAGCGAACTGGTGCGTGAAATTGGCATGGACTGGGTCTCGCAGGATTTGGCGGCCCGGCTTTCGGCGCGTGCGGCGCAGGGGATTGGCGCCGGGCTGTTGACGGCGCGCCTCGGTATTAAAGCGATGGAGCTGTGCCGTCCGCTGCCATGGCTTGACGACGATAAGCCGCGCCTTGGCGATTTCCGCAGGCAATTGATTAGCCAGTTGAAAGAGACGCTTCAGAAACGCTCCGCTGACTAAAAAACCGGCGCTGCGCGCTTACCTTTACGCCGCAGTGCCGCTTTTCTCCACAAACTGTCAATATTTGTTGACAGATATCTTCCTGCCAACCACGAACTGGCTTATCATCCTTTCATTACGTGAATGAATAAGGGCGAATTCCCATGCGTCTTGAAGTTTTTTGTGAAGACCGGCTTGGTCTGACTCGCGAATTACTGGATTTACTGGTGCTGCGCGGTATCGACTTACGCGGGATAGAAATTGACCCTGTCGGGCGGATCTACCTGAATTTCGCCGCGCTCGAATTTAACACCTTCAGCAGCCTGATGGCTGAAATTCGCCGCATCCCCGGCGTGACGGATGTACGTACCGTGTTGTGGATGCCATCCGAACGCGAACACCGCGCGATGAGCGCGCTGCTCGAAGCGCTGCCGGAGCCGGTATTGTCGCTGGATATGAAAAGCAAAGTGGAACTGGCGAACCCGGCCAGTTGCCAGCTTTTTGCCCTGGATGCCGATAAACTTCGTAACCACAACGCGGTACAGCTAATTGCAGGGTTTAATTTCCAGCGCTGGCTCGATGGTAACCCGCAAAATTCGCATAACGAGCACGTCGTTATCGCCGGGCAAAATTTCCTGATGGAGATAACGCCGGTACACCTGGAAGGCGAGACCGGCGAACCGGTGCTGACCGGCGCGGTGGTGATGCTGCGTTCGACTATTCGTATGGGTCGCCAGTTACAAAACCTGAGCCAACAGGATCTCAGCGCGTTCAGTCAGATCGTCGCCGTGAGCCAGAAAATGCGTCAGGTGGTGGAGCAGGCGCGGAAACTGGCGATGCTCACCGCACCGCTGCTGATCACCGGCGATACCGGCACCGGTAAAGATTTGCTGGCGCATGCCTGCCATCTTGCCAGCCCGCGCGCAGCGAAACCTTATCTGGCGCTGAATTGCGCGTCCATTCCGGAAGAGTCCGTCGAAAGCGAGCTGTTTGGCCATGCGCCGGAAGGGAAAAAGGGCTTTTTCGAGCAGGCAAACGGCGGCTCGGTGCTGCTTGATGAGATTGGCGAAATGTCGCCGCGTATGCAGGTGAAACTGCTGCGTTTTCTTAACGATGGTACGTTCCGGCGTGTCGGCGAAGATCATGAAGTGCATGTGGATGTGCGCGTGATCTGCGCAACGCAGCGCAATCTGGTGGAGCTGGTGCAAAAAGGGCTGTTTCGTGAAGATCTTTACTATCGCCTGAATGTACTGACGCTGAACTTACCGCCGCTGCGCGATCGTCCGCAGGACATCATGCCGCTGACAGAGCTTTTTGTGGCCCGTTTCGCCGATGAACAGGGCGTTCCACGACCAAAACTGTCGCAGGATGTGCATCAATTGCTCAACCGCTATGGCTGGCCGGGTAACGTGCGCCAGTTGAAAAACGCCATTTACCGGGCGTTAACGCA
The DNA here is from genome assembly GCF_027109175.1 of Kosakonia sp. SOY2. Lineage (NCBI taxonomy): Bacteria > Pseudomonadati > Pseudomonadota > Gammaproteobacteria > Enterobacterales > Enterobacteriaceae > Kosakonia > Kosakonia sp. SOY2. The sequence goes on along the minus strand of NZ_JAPVXH010000001.1, from coordinate 1,356,975 downwards.
GCTGGAAGGCTACGAGCTGCGCGCTCAGGATATTCAACTGCCGGATTATGATGCCGCCACAGTGCCGGTGGGCGAAGATGCCATGGAGGGATCGCTGGATGAGATCACCAGCCGTTTTGAGCGCTCGGTGCTGATCCAGCTTTATCGCAACTATCCCAGCACGCGTAAACTGGCGAAGCGGCTCGGCGTTTCGCACACCGCGATTGCCAATAAATTGCGGGAATATGGCTTGAGCCAGAAGAAGGGCGACGAGTAGAAAAGAAAAAGCCTCCATTGCGGAGGCTTTTTTGTTGGTGTCAGGTTAATTAACCTTTCAGCACGTCCAGCGCGGCGGTGTAATCCGGCTCGTTGGTGATCTCATTCACCAGTTGGCTGAAAACAACAGTGTCGTTTTCGTCAATCACCACCACAGCACGCGCCGCAAGGCCTTTCAGTGCGCCATCAGAGATGCCAACACCGTAATTTTCGAGGAAGTCAGCACTGCGCAGCGTCGAAAGGGTAATGACATTGCTCAGACCTTCAGCACCGCAAAAACGGGACTGGGCAAACGGCAGGTCAGCAGAAATGCACAGCACCACGGTGTTGTTCATCTCAGTTGCTAACTGGTTAAATTTACGCACAGAAGCCGCGCAAACGCCGGTATCGATGCTTGGGAAAATGTTCAGCACTTTACGTTTACCCGCGAACTGGCTCAGTGCGACGTCGGACAGGTCTTTAGCCACGAGCGTGAACGGCTTGGCTTTTGCGCCAGCCTGCGGGATAGCGCCTGCAACCGGAACCGGATTGCCCTGAAAATGAACGAGTTGTGACATAATATCTTCCTGTTTACATATAGTTAACGTCGGCGCTAGTTTATGTCATCCACGGAGAGCACGGCAAACCAATTTTCATATCTATACTGGTTTAGACCTGCGGCAGAGGAGTGAGGAATGATAAGCGTCAAAGTGTATGAGGAAACCTGGCCGCTGCACACGCCGTTTGTGATTTCGCGCGGTGCGCGCAACGAAGCGCGCGTGGTGGTGGTCGAGCTGGAAGAGGATGGCATAAAAGCCGCCGGGGAATGTACGCCTTACCCGCGTTATGGTGAAAGCGAGTCATCTGTCATGGCGCAAATCATGACAATTGTGCCGCAACTGGAAAACCGCCTGACGCGTGAAGAGTTGCAAACACTCCTGCCGCCGGGCGCTGCGCGAAACGCGGTTGACTGCGCCTTGTGGGATTTGCAGGCGCGCAAAGCGGCTATCTCGCTGGCCCAGTCCGCTGGTGTCAGTTTGCCGGAAACTATTATCACCGCTCAAACAGTGGTGATTGGCACACCGGAACAGATGGCGGCCAGCGCCGCCGCGCTCAGCGAAAAGGGCGCTCAGCTGCTGAAAATTAAGCTGGATGACCATTTGATCAGCGAAAGGCTGGTGGCAATTCGCGCTGCCGCGCCCGAAGCGACATTAATTGTGGATGCCAATGAGGCCTGGCACAGTGAAGGGCTTGCCGCGCGATGCCAGTTGCTGGCGGATCTCGGCGTTGCCATGCTGGAACAGCCGCTGCCAGCCGATGAGGATGATGCACTGGCGAATTTCATCCATCCGTTGCCGATTTGCGCGGATGAAAGCTGCCACACCCGAGAAAGCCTCGCTCACCTGCATGGGCGCTATGAAATGGTGAATATCAAGCTGGATAAAACCGGCGGATTAACCGAAGCGCTGGCGCTGGCGCATGAGGCGTCTCAACAAGGATTCACGCTGATGCTTGGTTGTATGATCTGTACGTCGCGCGCCATCGCGGCGGCGCTACCGCTTGCCAGCCAGGTGCGTTTTGCCGATCTTGATGGCCCGACCTGGCTGGCGGTGGATGTTGAACCGGCGCTGCATTTCAGCACCGGTAAGCTTCATCTTTGAGGATCCCAGTGCAGTAGCGCCGTCATTGCCGCAAGGTATTTTTCGCTGGCTTCATCAGAGGAGATCGGCGGGAATTCGACGGTGATACAGTGCAAATTGATATCTGCACACCAGCTGCCAAACGATCCCGGCGTTTCGTAACCGACGCTGGTGACCAGCGGCAGGGAAAATTCATCCGCGAGCCATTTCCCAAGCGCGCTCTGGCGCGGATCTTCAACGCAGGCCAGCGGATCGTGGAATGTCACGACCCACGCCGGGTGAATGCGATGGATAAGCTGGCACAGCGCCTGCGTTTCCGGTTCTGAACCGGGCGCATCGCCTGTCAGCAAGACGACATCACGATCTTCAGCCGCACTGTTCCAGCGATACACCGTTTCACCGGGTTTCCAGTTGGCCGCCGGGAAATTACGGTTAAGATCAACCCCGTTCGCGTTTGCGCGCAGACCAAGCTGGCAACCATCCGGGTTGACCGCCAGCACCACGTGATGATGACGTAAATCTGTCTTAAGCGTGCGCAACGCGCAGGAGAGCGTCACCACGGACGAATTCTCGTCACCGTGCGTTCCGGCGATAATGAGCCCGCTTTCACGCGTGGCAATGGGGGCGGGAAACCAGATCAGCGGCGCGCCTAACAGCGAGCGACCAAACTCTTCACTGCCGGGGGCAAATGCGCCTCGTTGAGCACGCGGGCGTGTGGCTGGCATAGGCTTCCTTTTATTGTCGTTTATTTACAGCAAGTGTTGAGCATAAAGCGATGCGACGCAAATCATGCCATGAGGGTTAATTTGGCGTCCAGCCTCAATTTTCCGCTGTCCGCTGTTTGCATTCTCCCAAGTTAAAACAAATAATTACCTCATCTTTTGCCGGGAAGTTATACCAATGAGGGGATCCCATGAAGCATCGAGTTTCAGCGCTGAGCTGCGCGCTCTGGCTGTGCGGTTTTTCTGTAAGTGCACTGGCGGCCGATGTGCCGCCGGGTACCCAACTCGCCGAGAAACAGGAAGTCGTTCGCCATGTTAAAGATGAACCTGCAACGTTAGATCCGGCGAAAGCCGTTGGCTTGCCGGAAATTCAGGTCATCCGCGATCTCTTTGAAGGGCTGGTGAATCAGAACGAGAAGGGCGAGATAGTGCCGGGCGTTGCCAGTAAATGGCAAAGCAGCGATAACCGCACCTGGGTATTTACGTTGCGGGACGATGCGCGCTGGTCCGATGGTTCGCCGGTGACGGCAGAGGATTTTGTCTATAGCTGGCAGCGACTCGTTGATCCGAAAACCACTTCACCCTTTGCCAGTTTTGCTGCGCTGGCGGGCATTGCGAATGCGAAAAACATTACGGAGGGTAAAGAGGCGGTGGATAAACTCGGCGTTAGCGCCGTTGATGCGCGCACGTTGCGGGTGCAACTGGAGCGGCCATTGCCATGGTTCCCTAGTTTAGCCGCCAGTTTTGCCTTTTACCCGGTGCAAAAAGCCAATGTGCAAAGCGGTGCTGATTGGACGCGCCCTGGCAAGCTGGTGGGCAATGGCGCTTATGTACTTGCCGATCGCGTAGTGAACGAAAAGCTGGTGCTCGAACGTAACAAGCATTACTGGGACGATGCGAAAACGGTTATCCAGCAGGTCACGTTTGTACCGATCAATCAGGAGTCTGCGGCCACCAAACGCTATCTGGCGAACGGTATCGACATTACGGAATCTTTCCCGAAAAACCTCTATCAAAAGTTACTTAAAGATATCCCCGGACAGGTTTATACGCCGCCGCAGCTTGGCACCTATTACTATGCGTTTAACACCCAGAAAGGGCCGACTGCCGATGCGCGTGTGCGGCTTGCATTGAGCATGACCATTGATCGGCGGGTGATCGCGCAGAAAGTACTGGGCACCGGTGAAAAACCAGCCTGGCGCTTCACGCCGGATGTTACCGCCGGATTTACGCCGCAGCCCTCGCAAATTGAACAGATGAGCCAGGACGAGTTGAACGCGCAGGCAAAAACGTTATTGCAGGCGGCAGGCTACGGCCCGCAGCGTCCGCTGAAACTGACGCTGCTGTATAACTCTTCAGAAAACCATCAGAAAATCGCGATTGCGGTGGCATCAATGTGGAAAAAGAGCCTTGGCGCGGACGTCAAATTGCAGAATCAGGAGTGGAAAACCTATATCGACAGCCGTAACAGCGGCAACTTTGATGTTATCCGCGCGTCGTGGGTAGGGGATTATAATGAACCTTCCACTTTCCTGTCGGTGCTGAACTCGACGAACAGCGGCAACATTCCACGTTTCAACGATGCGGCGTACGACAAAGTGCTGGCGCAGGCGGCGCTGGAAACCAACGCCCAGGCGCGAAACGCTGACTATAACGAGGCGGAACATATTCTGGCGGAAAAAGCGCCGATCGCGCCGATTTATCAGTACACCAACGGGCGTTTGATTAAACCATGGCTGAAAGGTTATCCGATCAATAACCCCGAAGATGTGGCTTATAGCCGTACGCTTTATATTCTGAAGCACTGATAAAAAAATCCCCTTACGTCACGGGAAGTAAGGGGAAACTCATTGATTACGGAATGGTTCCTGTCTGAGCAGGAGTGGTGCAAATTTTACTTAGGGAATGTGAAGGGACAATGGAGGAAATAAGGAGACGCATTTTTACGCTTTCCCCTGACTTTTCAACAAATAAGCCCGCTTCGTTGAGCGGGCTAAAAAACTGGAAGTAATGTCGTATGCAATACCTCTGAATCATTGACTCAACGATTCGTTATTAAGAAAGGTCATTTTATCATCTAACTACGCAACCCATTTTTAAATGGGGCGTTTAAAATTATCTTCCCCCGCGGAATGCCGCCTTTTTACGATTTTGGTCAAAAAACAGACAGTGCAGTGTGCTATAGTGGTCAGGTTTTCACCACGAAAGAGGATGCTATGGAGACTGAATTAGACCCAACCCAACTGGCAATTGAATATCTGCGTCGCGACAAAACCACGCTGACACCGGCGGAATACTTAAAAAAACTCAAACAATTGCGCCTGGAGTTTGCGGATTTGCTGACGCTGTCGCACAGCGAGCTGAAAGAAGAGATTGATTTTGCCTGGCGTCTGGGTATCCACTAACTCAGCAACATCACTGCAATGCGCCCGTCAGACGGGCGCTTTTTTTTGCTTGTTATCATGCGGCCAGCACCCGGTTTCGCCCGTTATTCTTCGCCAGGTATAACGCCTCATCTACGCGTTTGAAGAGCGCATCCATGTCTTCATCAGGCAGGTGGTGCGCCACACCAATACTCACCGTAAAACCAGGCAGATCCGCGATGTTGATACTGGCCACGGCCTGACGTATCCGTTCCGCTACGTTTAGTGCCATATCCGTGGTGGTATGCGGCAGTAGTAACAGGAACTCTTCGCCGCCCCAGCGGAAAACATAATCGCCTGAGCGGCAGTTCGTCTCAAGCATTCGCGCCAGTTCAACCAGTACCTGGTCACCTTTTTGATGACCAAACTGATCATTGATACCTTTGAAATGATCGGCGTCGACCAGCAGCAAACTGAAATCAAGCCCCGTCGGCAGAATGTGTTCCGTCAGATGATAAAACTGGCGGCGGTTCAGCAGGCCGGTGAGCGCATCGCGATGCGCGGCGTATTCCAGTTCCTGCTCAAGGCGTTTTTGTTCGGTGATATCGTGAATAATGCACAACATCAAACGCTTGCCATAGATCTCAACCGGCCCGGCGTACGTTTGTACATGGCGTGTGGAACCATCCGCGAGTTGATGAATAAAATTTAATGGCTTATGCCCGCCAGGCAGGTTCGACACTTCCTGCATCACCGGTAATACGCTGCGCCCAAGCGTATTGATCTCCCAGGTGTGTTTCTGGCACATCTCTTCGTGGTCATAACCATAAAAACGCAGCGCAGCGAGGTTGGCATCGACAATCAACCCGTCACGAATGGGATCGATAAGCAGCATTGGCGCGGATGTTGTGTAAAAAAAGCGGGCGTAAAAACCTTGCTTGTGTGGGCGATACGTTGGCGAGTGGTGCGCTTTTAACGCCGCCGCCGCGGCACCTGATACGCCTTCAAACAGCAGCACTTCACCGGCGTTTTCCAGCGTACGCAACACGACACGGCAACTGATGGTGGTCTCTTCACCATCCGGACAAACACTCCAGATTTCGACCACATCTTCATGATTTTGTAAGCTGGGCAGGTACATGGCCAGGCTGAGTTGCGCATAAGCAGAGTATTTTCCGTTTCGCATCTCAGTGAGTGAGCGTCCTGCCGCGATTTTCAGCGCTTGCGCATTCGCGAACAGTAACGCTTCTGTGTCAGGAGCAACCACCCAAACCGGGGTGGAGAGCACATTCAACGCATCCAGGTGATGTTTAAGCATGGCGACTCCCCTTAATCATGTATGTTGCAACGCGGTCACAAGTGACACATCAGCGGCAATTTAATGACTTTCTTGCAACATACCTGAAAATTAGGGGGTTATGCGGGCTTTTTTTGTGACGAATCTGAACATTCCAGCGATAAAGTGAATCTTTTTTGCTGTAGCAGCACTGCCACTTTCTCGACCGGTAAAGGACGGGCAAAAAGAAACCCTTGCAGATAAGCGCAGCCCATATTGGTCAGCAACGCCTGCTGCTCGGCCGTTTCGATACCTTCCGCGACGACATGCATGTTCATGGAATGTGCAATATCAATGATCGTGGAGACAATTTTAACGTTGCGGCTGTTATCGCGAATGTCCTTCACAAAACTTCTGTCGATTTTAAGCTCTGTTGCCGGTAACCGTTTCAGCATCAGCATATTGGAGTAGCCCGTGCCAAAATCATCAATGGCGACCGTGATACCCATTTGCGCGAACTGGTTAAGCAACTGCACACTGCGCTCGATGTTTTTCAGCGCAGTGTTCTCCGTGATTTCAAGCGTCAACTGCATGGGATCGATATGGTAGCGTTGCAGTGAATCGGTGATTTGGTCGTAAATATCATGCTGCTCAAACTGGCTGGGTGAGAGGTTGATAGCAAGCGTCAGATGACGAAAACCCAGGTTGTTCCAGTGATGTAACTGCCTGCATGCTGCATCAATTACCCAGCGCCCGACAGAGATGATTAGCCCCGTTTTTTCCAGCATCGGTAAAAAGGTTGCGGGCAGCAAAACTCCCCGTGTCGGGTGACGCCAGCGCAGTAACGCTTCGAAACCTGCCAACGCATGCTCCGGCGCGTGGTACTGCGGTTGATACCAGAGTTCAAACTGATCGCGTGACAACGCCTGCGATAAATCCTGCAAAAACAGCGGATCGTCGACGGTTTTCTGCGCCATGCCGACGTGAAAAACCGCCCAGCTGTTTCGGCCTTCCTGTTTTACGCTGTACATTGCCGTGTCGGCTTTCAGTTTCAGCTCGTGGGCAGTATCGCCATGCTGCGGGTAGTAACTGATCCCGGCGCTGAGTGAAACATTAATGACATGGTTCAGCTCGCAGAAGGGCTGCTGAATGGTGGCTACAAGGTGTTTTACCAGCGCCTCAACTTCGTCTTCGTGTGTGTCCGGCACCAGCAGGGTAAATTCATCTCCGCCCAGGCGTGCCAGCGACATTTTTTCGCTGATACAGGCGGATAATCGCCCGGCAACCGCCACCAGCAGTTGGTCACCTATGTGATGTCCCCAGGCATCATTGACCAGTTTAAAGCGATCTAAGTCCATATAAATCAATGCGAAAGTGCTGCGTGTCTCCGAGGCCTTGCTAAGGCAAGCATCAAGAAGATTGTCGAGCTGGGAGCGGTTTGCCAGCCCCGTTAGTGGGTCATAATAGGCTTGTTTTTCAAGTTGTTGATTAAGCTGGCGCAGGCTATCCGTCAAACGTGATGTACGCAGTTGGGAATCAATCATCGAAATGAACAGCATGATGCCGAAAATCACCAGTGTCGTCGTGGCAACCCACAATGACAGCCCCAATTCGCCGACGTCGTGGCTCATCAGCGTTGTTGCATGGCCGCGGATCACAATGCCTGTGCCATCGTTGCTGAATGTGGCGGCACTCATGGCGGTATAATGCATGGCGCTGATAGAAGCACCCATTACCAGGGCTGCAAAGACGCGATTAATAAAGACGCCATGGGTATTTTGCCGCAGGCTAAAGGCCAGCCAAAGGGCAACCCAGGCACTGAAAAATGCAATGGCTACCGAAAGCGCAATCAGCGCAACGTTCCAGTAAATAGTAAGGAAACCCATCATCGAGGCCATACCCAGATAATGCATGGATACAACGCCGGTACCGAGCAGTAAGGAAGCGAACAGTAGACGTTTTGTCGGCAGTGTTTTACCCGCTACGGCAATATTGATAGCAAGTATGGATGTCAACATCGCGATAATAAATGACAGGAGGGTAAGTTCTAAATCGTAATGCATCATCACCGGCATTTTCATTGCCAGCATGCCGACATAATGCATCGACCAGATACCGATCCCCAGGGTGGCGCCACCCGAAAAACGCCAGAATATTGCGCTGCGCGGTTCAGACGTCGCAACTTTGCCTGCGCTATCCAGTGCGACAAATGAAGCAATGAAAGCGACCAGAAAAGAGATGCCAATCAGAATGGGGTCCCACGAAACGTAGAGCATCATGCAATCCACACAGGCAAAAAAAGATGATATGTAATCCTGGCACTAATTTTAGCAGCTAACCTAATGAATTTAATGGCTACGCTAATTTTATTATTGCAGGGGCGAATAAACTAATAATAGCTCTTTATTTATTCATCGGCTGTTATGACAATAACTTAAATAAAGTGAATGATTTAACATATGATAAAATTATCTTAAGTCGCGAATATTATTTCTCATTAGTATGGGATGCATCATTTCTTATATGATATATGTTAACAAGCAATTCTGCTTGCTCAATGTATTGTTATATCAGTATCTGCGGAGTGGAAGTTAAACTTCTCATTTAAATCGACTTAAGTAAAATTGAAATTATTTAAAGGTGAACATTATTCGGCATCAATTTCGCCGTGTAAAAGTAGATTGCGGATGCTATAAGGATCTTACCGTCCCCGGTGTTCAGGTGGGTTTCCCTATGTTGCGAAATATTAGCGTAAGAACATTTATTATTTTATATCTTCTGGTCTCTTTTTTTATTCTTGATGTATTAGTGATCGTTGTCTCAAAAAATATCGTTCTATTTGCCATGACAAGTGTTGTTTCCCTCACATCATTGACGCTTCTCTGGTTTTATATGACGCAATATTTGGTGACGCCGATAAACACGGTAAAAAAAAGCATAGAAGAAGTCACATCGGGAAACCTTTCTATCGTTATTCCTGAGTTTGGTAATAATTGCGCGGGTCGGTTAATTCCGGGCATTAACAGCCTTTCTGCCAGTATCGCGAACCTGGTGAAAGAAATTCGCGCCTCTTCCGATACCGCGCTGGAGCTTTCGGCGCAACTGGCCTCACGCAGCGCCGATCTGTCTGTTAAAACGGAAGAGCAATCTGCCGCGCTGGTGCAAACGGCGTCCAGTATGGAGCAGATGGCTTCCAGCACGAAGAACAACGCAGACAATACCCGCCTCGCAAGTACCCGGGCAAAAGATGCCACAACCTGCGCGCAAAAAGGGGGCAAGCTAATGGGGCAGGTGGCGAAAAATATGCAATCGATAACCGATTGTGCCGGTCAGATGACCGAAATTATCTCCATCATTGATGGTATTGCTTTCCAGACAAATATTCTGGCACTGAACGCGGCAGTAGAAGCGGCACGCGCCGGGGATCATGGCAAAGGTTTTTCCGTCGTGGCGGGCGAAGTGCGCAGTCTCGCGCATCGCAGCGCGGAAGCGGCGAAAAACATTAAATCGCTGATTGCTGTTACCACCGATAACGTTAACCAGGGCGCGACCGTCGTTGGTGAAGCCGAGCAGAACATGCACGAGATTGTTTCTGGTGCGAGCGTGGTGAGTAAATTAATGGATGAAATCGCCGTCACGACGCTGCAGCAGGAAAAGGGGATCTCGCAGATCACACTGGCACTGGCGGAGCTGGAAAAAGTGACGCAAAGCAACGTCACCATGGTGGATGAACTGGCGGGCTCGTCGGATGTTTTACAACACCAGGTGGAGGGCTTACTGCAACGCATTGGCAAATTCCGCCTGGCGACGGTAAAAGCACAGGATGCGGTACTGCCAGCAAAAGTCTCCCCTCCACGCGTCAGTGCTCCGCTGCTGGGTAAGCAGGAAAATTACTGGCACTCGTTCTGATTGCGTTGATAGCCGTAAAGGCCCGGGAAACCGGGCCTTCTTTTTTGCATTGTTTGTTAATTTGTTAATAAATTCAGCGTGATGATTGCTTAACGTTGCCATATGGCTAGACTTGCCAAAACACCATGCGGATTGTGGAGGTCCTGTGGAAGCAATTAAAGGAACTGATGTGAACGTTCCGGATGCGGTATTTGCCTGGCTGTTGGACGGAAAAGGCGGCGTGAAACCGCTGGAAGATAATGATGTTATCACTGCAAGCACCCCGTGTTGGGTGCATCTGAATTATACCAACCCGGAGAGCGCCCAGTGGCTGGAAACCACACCGGTGTTGCCGAACAGCGTACGCACGGCGCTTTCCGGGGAGAGCATGCGCCCCCGGGTAAGCCGCATGGGCGAGGGGACGTTAATTACCTTGCGCTGCATAAATGGCAGCACGGACGAGCGGCCGGATCAACTGGTAGCGGTGCGCGTTTATATGGATGAGCGCATGATTGTGTCAACACGCCAGCGCAAAGTGCTGGCGCTGGACGATGTGGTCAGCGATCTGGAGGAGGGAACCGGCCCGACGGATTGTGGCGGCTGGCTGGTGGATGTGTGCGATGCGCTGACCGATCACGCCAGCGAGTTTATCGAATCGCTGCACGACCGGATTATCGACCTTGAAGATAACCTGCTCGATCAGCAAATTCCGCCGCGCGGCATCCTGGCGTTGCTGCGTAAGCAATTGATTGTGATGCGCCGCTATATGGCGCCGCAGCGCGATGTGTTTGCCCGGCTGGCCAGCGAACGTTTGCCGTGGATGAGTGACGATCAGCGCCGGCGTATGCAGGATATTGCCGATCGCCTTGGTCGCGGGCTCGATGAGATTGATGCCTGTATCGCCCGTACCGGCGTGATGACCGATGAAATTACCCAGGTGATGCAGGAATCACTGGCGCGACGCACTTATACGATGTCTTTGATGGCAATGGTTTTTCTGCCGAGCACATTTTTAACCGGGTTGTTTGGCGTCAACCTTGGCGGTATCCCCGGTGGGGGCTGGCATTTTGGCTTTGCGCTGTTTTGCATGATGTTGGTGGTGCTGATCGGTGGTGTTACCTGGTGGTTGCATCGTAGTAACTGGCTGTAAAATTTCACTTTTTTAACAAAAATTGAACATAAAAACGCCGCATTAATTGAGCGAGGTCAATAAACGAAACACTTGTTCAGGGCAATATTCATCTCGCAGGTGAATGCAACGTCAAGCGATGGGCGTTGCGCTCCATATTGTCTTACTTCCTTTTTTGAATTACTGCATAGCACAATTGATTCGTACGACGCCGACTTAATAGTCGGCTTTTTTTTTGCCTCTGAGTTCTCGCCGTCTACCCTTAACGAGAAGCCCACAAAAAGGAGGCAATGATGAACGCACTCTATTTTTTTTCCCCGCAGTTGAGCGATCCGGTGCCAACCGATCCGGTTCCAATCCCCGACCCGATCCCACGCCCGCAACCAATGCCGGATCCGCCGCCGGATGAAGAGCCGATTAAAATGTCGCGTTATAAAGGTAGATCTGAGAGGATACGCGCCTGCTAAACGTAAGCCTTTTTATCGCGAGAAAACATTGTGACCGCTTTTTCAACCCTGAATACTTTGCCCGCAGCCCAGATCGAAAACCTCAACGAACTGGGCTATCTCACCATGACACCCGTCCAGGCGGCGGCGCTGCCCGCGATTCTTGCGGGTAAGGATGTCCGGGTACAGGCGAAAACCGGCAGCGGTAAAACAGCGGCGTTTGGCTTAGGGGTATTGCAGCACATCGATGCCAGCCGTTTTCAAACGCAGTCCCTCATTTTATGCCCCACGCGTGAACTGGCGGATCAGGTGGCAAACGAGCTGCGTCGCCTGGCGCGTTATATGCCGAACATCAAAATATTGACCTTGTGCGGTGGGCAGCCTTTCGGGGCGCAGCGCGACTCGCTACAGCACGCGCCGCACATTATTGTTGCCACGCCGGGCCGCCTGCTGGATCACCTGCAAAAAAGCACCGTTGCTCTCGATAACCTGCAAACGCTGGTGATGGATGAAGCGGATCGTATGCTGGATATGGGATTCAGCGACGCCATCAATGAGGTTATCGCTTTTGCCCCGGCTTCGCGCCAGACGCTGCTGTTTTCTGCGACCTGGCCGGAAGCCATTGCCGCCATTAGCGGTCGTGTGCAGCGCAATCCGGAAACAATTGAAATCGACACCGTTGACGCACTGCCAGCAGTAGAACAGCAATTTTTTGAAGTTTCCCGCAGCGGCAAAGCCAGTTTGCTGCAAAAGCTGCTCAGCGAACACCGCCCGGCATCCTGTGTGGTGTTCTGCAACACCAAAAAAGATTGCCAGGAAGTGTGTGATGCACTGAACGCCGCCGGGCAGGATGCCCTGGCGCTGCATGGCGATCTGGAGCAGCGCGATCGCGATCAAACCCTGGTGCGTTTCGCCAATGGCAGCGCCCGTGTGCTGGTCGCCACCGATGTTGCCGCGCGTGGGCTGGATATCAAATCACTGGAGCTGGTAGTGAACTACGAGCTGGCGTGGGACCCGGAAGTTCACGTACACCGTATCGGGCGTACCGCGCGTGCGGGTAACAGCGGTCTGGCCATCAGTTTCTGTGCGCCGGAAGAAGCACAGCGCGCGAATATTCTGGCCGAGATGCTGCAACTGAAGCTGAACTGGCTCAATCCACCGGCTAACGTCAAAGTCGTTCCGCTGGAAGCCGAAATGGCAACGTTGTGCATTGATGGGGGCAAGAAAGCCAAAATGCGCGCCGGTGATGTGCTCGGGGCGTTAACGGGAGAAATGGGGCTGGATGGCGCGGATATCGGCAAAATCACCCTCCACCCGGCGCACGTTTATGTCGCAGTGCGTCAAAGCGTGGCGCGTCAGGCGTGGAAGCAATTGCAGAACGGGAAAATTAAGGGCAAGACCTGCCGTGTGCGGTTGCTGAAATAAAGCAAAAAGCCTCTCTGGCGCACCAGAGAGGCACAACGTTATTTCACTTCAATGACGTTGAGGCGTAGCTCATCGAGTTGCGAATCATCCTCTTCCGGCTGCCAGCCCGCCGGTTGCAATGGGATCTCTTCCCGATCAAAGGCCAGATCGCCGCCGTTCACCACTTCAGAGCCGTGAGTGATTCCTTTAAAGTCGAACAAATTAATATCGCTCAGGTGCGAAGGCACCACGTTTTGCATCGCGCTGAACATGGTTTCGATACGTCCAGGATAGCGCTTGTCCCAGTCACGCAGCATATCGGCAATCACCTGGCGTTGCAGGTTCGGCTGGGAGCCACACAGGTTGCACGGAATAATGGGGAACCCTTTGGCTTCCGAGAAGCGCTCAATATCTTTTTCGCGGCAGTACGCCAGCGGGCGAATCACGATGTGTTTACCATCATCGCTCATCAGTTTTGGCGGCATCCCTTTCATTTTTCCGCCGTAGAACATGTTCAAAAACAGCGTTTGCAGGATGTCATCGCGGTGGTGACCAAGGGCGATCTTTGTCGCACCCAGTTCCGTCGCTGTGCGGTAAAGAATGCCGCGACGTAAGCGTGAGCAGAGCGAACAGGTGGTTTTGCCTTCCGGGATCTTCTCTTTAACGATACCGTACGTGTTTTCTTCCACAATTTTGTATTCCACGCCCAGCGTATCCAGATACTGCGGCAGAATATGTTCCGGGAAACCCGGCTGTTTCTGGTCGAGGTTAACGGCCACCAGCGAAAAGTTGACCGGCGCGCTCTGTTGCAGGTTGCGCAAAATTTCCAGCATGGTGTAACTGTCTTTGCCGCCGGAAAGGCAAACCATAATGCGATCGCCTTCTTCAATCATGTTGAAGTCGGCAATGGCCTCGCCCACGTTACGGCGCAGACGCTTTTGCAGTTTGTTAAGGTTGTACTGTTCTTTCTTTGTAATCTCTTGCTTTTCAATCATTATTTTGTCTCTGGAAGCGTCAGGGGCACCGCAGGGGCAAACCACATCATGATAGGGCTGCTGCTGATGAGCATGCCTTTCTGATCCTGGTTCATTTCCTCTCGCCATGCACCGTAAATTTCGTAAACCCTTTGCCCTTTTCATGCACATTAACTGGCGATGAAAATGGGCTTGTGCTGGTAGTCAAACACCAGCAGGCAAAAGTATGTCGCGTATGGTACGGATTCCGGCGGCGAATACCAGCACGTTTTACGGCTGGTGCCAGGCGCAGGCAATAAATGAAAGGGGCATCGCTCATCTTTTTTCAGGTGCGGTATAAAACCTATTCATCAATAGAGGAGTAAAATCATTTTCGCCAGGATGTGTAATCAGCTTGTGAAGAAACAAGCCGTTATCTAATCATCGAAGGGAGGTAAAAGTGATAAGAGCAATGATTGTTCGCGCAGGAGTGTTACTCCTTTTCTTTTTTTCATTTCAATTACAGGCAAAAGAAGACCCCGGAATGAAGCTGGAGCGCGTCGTGATCGTTAGTCGTCATGGGGTGCGCGCGCCAACCAAGTTCACGCCACAAATGCGCGAAGTGACACCCTTTCAGTGGCCCAAGTGGGATGTGCCGCTGGGATGGCTCACACCGCGCGGAGGACAACTTATAGCGGCTCTGGGGCATTATCAGCGTCTGCGGCTGGCAGATACGGGGTTACTGACAGATAAAACCTGCCCGGATGAGAGGCATGTGGCAGTGATTGCCGACACCGATCAACGAACCCGCAAAACAGGTGAAGCATTCCTGGCGGGGCTGGCGCCTGAATGTCCTGTTCCTGTGCATTATCAGCAAGACAAATCGAAGACAGACCCGCTTTTTAACCCGATAAAAACGGGTAAATGTTCATTTAACACATCGGCGGTAAAAGAGGCGATTTTAACGAAAGCGGGAGGAAGTATTGAGCAATTCACGCAGAAATATCAGCCAGCTTTTCAGACTCTGGAGCACGTTTTAAATTTCCCTGCCTCAGAGAAATGCAAAACCGCCGGGGATAGCCGTGCGTGTTCATTCACCAAAAATATCCCCACCAGACTCAACACCAAGCCTGATAACGTCTCCTTGCCTGGCGCGTGGGGGCTTTCTTCAACACTTACTGAAATCTTCCTCCTGCAGCAAGCCCAGGGGATGGCGGACGTGGCGTGGGGCAGGATCGCAGGAGAAAAAGAATGGCAATCGCTATTAAGCCTGCATAATGCCCAGTTTGATCTGTTACAAAGAACACCTGAAGTGGCGCGGAGCCGGGCGACCCCCTTCCTTGATTTAATACGCACGGCATTGACCACCAACGGCGCTGATCAGCATTACTACGGCATCACATTTCCTGTTTCTGTGTTGTTTATTGCCGGACATGATACCAATCTCGCCAATCTCAGCGGTGCGTTAGATCTTAACTGGTCGCTGCCGTCGCAACCCGATAATACCCCGCCGGGCGGAGAGTTGGTTTTCGAACGCTGGAAACGGGTAAGCGACAACACGGACTGGGTTCAGGTGTCGTTCGTTTATCAGACCCTGCAGGAGATGAGAGAGATGCGCGCTTTCTCGCTGGATAACCCGCCGGGGCGGGTGGATCTTGCGCTCAAGGCGTGCAGTGAGAAGAATGCGCAGGGAATGTGCTCCTTAAACAGTTTTGCAAAGCTGATTGAATCGGTGCGCGTTGCAGACTGTGGCTTATAAAAAAACACCGCTTTCGCCAGAAAACTGAATCTTACGACCCGCTGTAAAATCCTGTGCCCCGAACATTGCTAAAGAAACGGGGTGCAGGTTATTCGCGCTTAATATGCCATTGAGCCTGTTTGTTTTAGCGAAAAACGGAAGGTTCTGCGCCGTAGCGTTTACTGAACTGACGGCTGAAACTGGCGACCGACGCGTAGCCAACACGCGCGGCAACTGTTTTTATCGGTATGCGGGTTGTCATCAGTAACTGAAGCGCACCGGCAACGCGTGTATCGGTGATCACCGCGCTGAGCGTGGTATTTTCAGCCGCAAGACGGCGGCGAAGCGTGGCGCCGCTAATATTGAGCCGATCTTCAATCTCACCGGTAGACCAGTGATACGCCGGATCACTGCTTACCATGTTGCGTATCGTCATAGCTATCCCCGGCGGCTGAAGACGCAACAAACCGTGATGTCCCATCTCAAACAATCTGATCACAATCTCAAGCATTGCATGTATTGATAGTGCCCGGTTTCCGGCCCGCAGCGCGGCGACCCAGCGGGTCATCGGGGCGATAAATTGTGCCAGCGGTTCAGCGGCGACGTTCCCGGGCGTTGCCGGGGGGTAAAACGCGCAGTAACAGCCGGGCGGCCTCCAGTTGCTCCTCGGCCATTAACACCGTCAGCGCGAGAAACTCGCCGCTGTCGGGATCGGGCGTACACTCAATATCGATGCTACGGGCGTTGGGGAATACCAGCATCTCGCCGGGCGGTACGCAGACCCACTTATCCTGCTCGCGGTAACGAAACGTGCCGCGCAGGGGGAAGGAGAAGGTCGCACCGTCGACCTGAAACTTATTAACCTGCCAGCTTTGCATGGCGCGCAGGCAACAGCAGGGGAAGGCGAGTTCGGAACGGGCCAGCTCCAGTAATTCATTGAGCAGGATTTCTGTTTCGCGTGCATCGGCGTGTAAAGCGGGGCTTATCATTCGTCTTCTCTGCAAGGCTGGTTCCGGCAGGTTTTCCTGCCGGAGAAACTTACATCGCGTAATGCAACGCGTAGCTTTTACCGCTACGGCTAAGTTTTGCCGTGGTCGGGAGGTTAAAGTGCATACCGCAAACGGCAATATTATCTGTCGCGACGCGATCCAGCAGGGCACTGCGCGTTTTTGCCGCCAGCACCGGGTCGCGGTCATAAGCAATCGAGACATCAGGCCGGGCTATCTGAATGTGCGGGAAATGGACAATATCACCCCAGATAAGCAAAGCGTCTTTCTCATTGCCAAGCAGAAAACCGCTGTGACCCGGGGTATGACCAAAAAGCGGCACCGCCTGAATACCGGGCAGAATATCCTCTTGCTTAAAGGTCACCAGCCGGTCGTCGTACGCGCTGAATGCATTCCTTGCGATGTTATATGAGCGCTTGAGCCCCTCCGGTGCGCTGGCATACAGCGTTTCATCCCGCCAGAAGGCGAGCTCTTTCTCATGCACGAACCGGCGCTGCACGTTACTGAACAGCGGTGTCTGCTGCGGGCCGGCAAGACCGCCAATGTGATCGCGGTGACCGTGGGTTAACAGGACGGTATCGATACGGCGGGGATCAATGCCCGCTGTGGCGAGGGCTACCGGTAACGCGCCGCTTGCGCCGTCGGGCGTACCGGTTCCACTATCGATAAGAATGGTGTGTCCGGCGGTTTCGACCACGCAGGCATTAATATTCATGCGCGGCAGGGGCGAAACGCCACTGGCGGTCAGTAACGCTTCGGCCTGGTCGGTTTCAATACCGTTCAACAGCGCAAAAGTGCCTTCAAGGTAACCGTCACTGAGTATCGTGACGGTGATGTCCTGCAATTGCTGGCGTTTGATTACGGGCGTTGGCTCAAGCGTCCGGGATGTCATCATAATCCTCGCTTTGTTTTCATCACATTCCGTTGAATGTCGAATACAGCGTAACGAAAAAGCGTGCGCTTATTTGTTCAATGCGGTGCGTTTTGCGCTCATTGTGCGTGGTGCACGAGCACACTGTTACTCGTCCTGCGCCTGAAAAGAATACTCTTTTTCCACCAGGCAGATGCGGGTCGTGAACGAGTGATACCACTTTTCACGCCCGGTTTTCTGCGCAATCAGATGCCCGGCGTTCATCTTCCAGTTTTTGATAGCGTCAAGCGATGTCCAGTAAGAGACGGTAATACCAACCTCTTCACGGGCGGAATCCACGCCCAGGAAGCCGGGTTGAGTCACCGCCAGTTCCATCATGCGATCGGACATGGCGCCGTAGCCCTCATCAACGGCGGTACGCACGGAGGTGAAAATCACTGCGTAATAGGGAGTGGGGTGGTTAAGTGCTGACATAGCGATTCCTGATGCGAGTTGTCTGCTCTCCATCCTGACAGGAAATTAATGCAGCGGTAGCTACCTGTTCAGGCGACTTTTCTTTCCGGATATTTGCCTTTTACCACGCCATCATAAAAACGGCCTTTGGACACCACGGTAAGAAACAGGGAAAAGATACGTTCCGGCACGCCCTGATACTGGTAGACACTTTTATCGTGAAAACAGATTTCCAGCGTGCAGGTGCGTTCGTCATAACCGACAGAAGCGATGCGTGATGAGGTAACTGAGTGATGATGCATAAATTCGCTCCTTGCCGTGCGGACTGAAACGGTGATTATCAGCGCGCTTCCTGCGGGTGCCATGCTAAATCGGTGCGTTAAAAAAGCCACCAGCGTTAACCGGTGGCTTTTTCAGCGGCTGGCTTACTCCGCTGCGTTTTTCTCCGCTTTCCCTGCCAACCGGGCCAGGAAGTCATAGCGTTTTTGCAGGTCGGCTGCGGCATCTTTCCATAATTGTTCCGCCACTTCCGGCTGCTGCGCATTGAGACGACGGAAACGCTGCTCATTAAGCAGGGTCTCCGCCAGCGCATCGGACGGCGGCCGCGAGTCCAGCGCCAGCGGAACTTTCCCTTCTTCCTCACGACGCGGATCGTAGCGGTACAGCGGCCAGAAGCCGGTCGCGGTGAGCTGGCGCATCTGATCGTGGCTCAGCGCCAAATCATAGCCGTGCTCTTCACAGGGGCTGTAAGCGATAATCAGCGACGGGCCGGGGTAGGCTTCTGCTTCCTGAATGGCTTTCACCGTCTGATTAAGCTGCGCGCCGAGCGAAATCTGCGCGACGTAAACGTGGCCGTACATCATCATGCTGACGCCCAAATCTTTGCGCGCCTTGCGTTTGCCATGCTCGCCAAATTTGGTCACCGCTCCGAGCGGGGTGGCTTTTGAGGCCTGGCCGCCAGTGTTGGAGTAACACTGGGTATCCAGCACCAGAATATTGACGTTCTCGGTCAGGCTCAGCACATGATCGAGGCCGCCAAAGCCGATATCGTACGCCCAGCCGTCGCCGCCAATCAGCCAAATCGATTTTTCGACCAGCGCATCGGCATCGGTCAACAGCTGTTGCGCACCTTCCACAGACGCCAGCGCGGTGCGCAGCTCTGCCACCTGTGCGCGGCGCGCTTCCGGGGTCGCTTCCGCGTGCAATGCCGCGTTCAGTTGCGCCGGAATATGTTCAGCGAATTGATCAACTAATCGCATAACACGCTGGCGGTGCTGATCCACACTTAAGCGGAACCCAAGGCCGAACTCGGCGTTATCTTCAAACAGCGAGTTCGCCCACGCCGGCCCGCGCCCGTTTTCATCGGTGGTGTAAGGCGTCGAGGGCAGGTTACCGCCATAAATCGATGAACAACCGGTGGCATTGGCGATCATCATGCGGTCGCCATACAGTTGCGTCAGCAGTTTGATATACGGCGTTTCGCCACAGCCTGAGCACGCCCCGGAATACTCAAACAGCGGGGTAATCAACTGCGAGGTGCGAATGTCGATGCGCTCCAGTTTGCTGCGGTCAATCTCCGGCAGGTCGAGGAAGAAGTCGTAATTCACTTTCTCTTCTTCAACGTGTTCAAGGCGCGACATCATATTGATGGCTTTGATGTCCGGGTTCTGGCGATCTTTTGCCGGGCAAACTTCCACGCACAGGTTACAGCCGGTGCAATCTTCCGGCGCGACTTGCAGCACATATTTCTGCCCGCGCATATCGCGGGATTTCACATCCAGTGAATGCAGGCTCGACGGGGCGTTTTCCATCGCTTGCGGCGAGACCACTTTGGCGCGGATCGCCGAGTGCGGGCAGGCGGCAACGCAGTGGTTACACTGGGTGCAAAGCTCCTCTTTCCAGACTGGGATCTCTTCGGCGATATTGCGTTTCTCCCAGCGCGTGGTGCCCACCGGCCAGGTGCCGTCCGGCGGCAGCGCGGAGACCGGCAATGCATCGCCAAGACCGGCCAGCATGGCCGCCGTCACGGTTTTGACAAAATCGGGGGCCGAATCAGAGACCACCGGCGGGCGATGGGCACTTTGCGGATTAACTGCTTCCAGCGGCACTTCGAACAGCGATTCGCGGGCCATCGCCAGCGCCTGCCAGTTTCGCTCCACCAGCTCCTGACCTTTACTGCTGTAGCTTTTGGCAATCGCACCCTGCAATTCCGCCAGCGCACTGTCGCCCGGCAGAATATTTGTGAGATGGAAGAACGCCATTTGCATGACGGTGTTAATGCGGGCGGCCAGTCCACATTCACGGGCGATTTTCGCGGCGTTAATCACATAGAGACGCGCTTTTTTCTGGTTGAGCACCGCCTGCACTTCCTGCGGCAAACGTGACCAGACTTCATCGGCGCTGTAAGGCGTGTTGAGCAGGAAAATACCGCCCGTTTTCAGGCGCTCGGCCATCGGGTACTTATCGATAAACTGCAACTGGTGGCAACCGACAAAATCCGCCTGCGACACCAGATAAGCCGAGTTGATCGGTTTTTCACTGACGCGCAGGTGCGAAACCGTCAGGCCGCCAGCCTTTTTCGAGTCATAGACAAAATAACCCTGCGCATACCACGGCGTAGAGTTACCGATAATCTTGATATTGTTCTTGGTCGCCGACACGCTACCGTCACTGCCAAGCCCATAGAACAGCGCTTCTAATTTCGCATGCGACGGCAGGGTGTTTTCCGGTAGCGGCAGAGAAAGGTTGGTCACATCGTCGTAAATACCGACGGTAAAACGCGGTTTGGGCTTCGCCGCGCGCAGCTCGTTAAAAATGGCCAGCACGCATTCGGGGCCAAACTCTTTTGACGAAAGACCGTAACGCCCGCCAATCACCCGCGGCAGAGTTTCCCGCTCGCCGTTATTAAACGCTTCTGCCAGCGCGGTCATCACATCCAGATACAGCGGTTCGGCCAGGGCGCCCGGTTCTTTGGTGCGATCCAGCACGGCAACGGTTTTCGCGCTTTCCGGCAACACGGACAACAGATGCGCGGCGCTGAACGGGCGATAGAGGCGCACTTTCAACACGCCGACTTTTTCCCCGCGCGTCAGCAGCTCATCGACCACCTCTTCGCAGGTACCGATCGCCGAGCCCATCAGCACGATCACGCGATCGGCTTGCGGGTGACCATAATATTCAAAAGGTTTGTACTGCCGCCCGGTGGCGGTAGCGAAATCGTCCATCGCCTGCGCAACGTGCGCGTACACCGCGTTGTACCACGGGTTGGTCGCTTCGCGAGACTGGAAATAGGTGTCCGGGTTAGCAGAAGTACCACGGATCACCGGATGTTCCGGGTTGAGCGCGCGGGCACGATGCGCATCAATTTCCGCCTGAGGAAGCAGGTTGCGAATGGTGTCATCCGCCAGCGGCACGATTTTGTTAATTTCGTGCGAGGTGCGAAAACCATCAAAGAAATGAATGAATGGCACCCGGCTTTTCAGGGTTGCCATGTGCGAAATGAGCGCGAAATCTTGTGCTTCCTGCACGCTACCGGCAGCGAGCATCGCACAACCGGTCTGGCGAACCGCCATCACGTCGGAATGATCGCCAAAAATAGAGAGTGCGTGGGTGGCAACGGTGCGCGCGGCGACGTGCAGAACAAATGGCATTAACTGGCCCGCCAGCTTGTAAAGCGTGGGGATCATCAGCAACAAACCCTGCGATGAGGTAAACGAGGTGGAGAGCGCACCGGTCTGCAAAGCTCCGTGTACGGCGGCAATCGCCCCCGCTTCCGACTGCATTTCCACGACGCGCGGCGTGTCGCCCCAGATATTTTTCAGGCCGTTTCCGGCCCAGGCATCGGCCTGTTCAGCCATCGTCGAGCTGGGAGTAATGGGGTATATGGCGATAACTTCACTGGTGCGGAAAGCGACTGACGCGACCGCGCCATTACCGTCAATAGTAATCATATGGCACCCTTGCATTGCTCAATAGAAAGGGGCTTGTGAAACGGCGGCAAGCCCTGTAGTTATCCTGTTATTTTAGCAAACCACTGCGCGCGCAATTTTCGCTTTTGTGTCCTGAGCTATAACGGGAATCAATGAATTGCGATTTAATGGCAGGTGATGGCGAGACCTGGTGACATGTGTGCAGGCGTTGCCTGTTACTCTCGCGCCGGAATGCATTTAATGAGGGAGAAAATCAATGACAAGACAGCTTTTGCGCTGCCCTTGCTGCGGTGGCGAAACGCTTACAGAAAGCGGTGCGTGGGAGATCTGCCCTGTTTGTCTCTGGGAAGATGATCCGCTGCAGGCAGACAACCCCGATTTGGCTGGTGGGGCTAATGCGCAGAGTCTTAATGACGCTAAAAAAGCGTATCGTCGACAATTTCCCGCATAAATTGGCCGGGTAAAGCAGCAACGATCGTGGCGCTGCACGATAATAGAACGTGGAATCATCGCAATGACCATGTACGGTAAATGATGGCAGTGGGTAATCGCGCCTTGTTTAAAAAGAGGATGGTCATCTGTTCTTAACAAACGCGGATTTGCAATCCTGCTATTATCAGCCGTTGCGTTTGAGTACAGTAAATAACTTAATGAATTAAATGCTCTCAAACCTTTAGATGTGTGTTTTTGATACTTAAGATTTACTGTTACAGTCGTGCTTGTGAAGGAGTCGTAGCGGGTAAAAATAAGATGAAAAAAGGGATCTTTTTTGCGGCAAGTTTCATTACTGTTGTCTTTTTCGCGATATCCATCACGCTGATTGTTCAGATCCTGAGTACCAAAAACCATACGCGGAATGAACTTAATACGAATATATCCAACCTGAGCCATACCCTCGATACCTATTCAGAGGGAATTATCCGGCAAAGCGAGATGTTGATAAAAAACATTTCTGACATAACGGAAATATATGGCATGGATCCCGCGCAGTTAGTGAATATTAAGAAAATACTCGCCGACCAGAACCTGCTTCTCACCCAGTTAAATAACATTATTATTTATGATGATAAAGGAAATAAAGTTATCGCTTTGCAGGAGAATTTTTGGGGCAGGAGTAATAGCGCTGACCGGTTTTTCTTCATCCACCACCGGGATAATAATTCAAAGGAGATCTTTATCGGCCCGCCTGTGGTGAGCAGAACAAATGGCCAGTGGGTGATCACCGTGAGTCGACGGCTGGAGGATAACGAAGGGAATTTTAAAGGGGTTGCTGTATTGACGCTGAACATCGCCAATTTTTTGCAAACCTATGGAAAGCTGGACATTGGAAAGCAGGGCGCGATTGCGTTAACCAGCGACGCGGGGATCGTGCTTTTACGTTATCCTTTTGATGATAAATATATGGGTAAGGAAATTTCGGACTCGCCATTATTTACGGATTATTTAAAAAGAGGGAATTCCGGGATCGCAACGTCAGTGTCGCGTTTCGATAAAATAGAGCGCATTTATTCATTTCAAAAAAATAAACGCTATGGTTTGGTGACAACCGTTGCCGTTAGCATCGATGAAGCCATGGCTTCATGGCGTCGTCAGTCTGAAATTCTTGCTGCGATCATTCTGTTTCTTATCGGCTGCGTCAGTTTCTCCAGCTATTACCTTATTCAGGATGTTCGCAACCGTATCCGCATCGGCAAAGAGCTGTCGGCAGCAAAAGAGTCTCTGGCGTCTGAGAATGCCGAGTTGCAAGTGATGGCCACTGAAGATGGCTTAACCGGGCTGGCGAATCGGCGCAAATTCGATGAGGCTTTAGTGGACGAAGTGGCAAAATGTACCAGCAACAAACAGCAGATTGCACTGCTATTAATTGATGTCGATTACTTTAAAAAATATAACGACAATTACGGGCATATTGCCGGTGACGGCTGTTTACAGGCAGTCGCCGAAAATTTGAAAAAGACCATTAGCGAAACTTCTTTTCTGGCCGCCCGATATGGCGGAGAAGAGTTTGTGGTCATTCTGCCTGAAACGGATGCGAATTCCGCCGGAAATATTGCCAGAAAGATAGGCCATAATATTAAGCTTGCGAATATTCCCCACCAGCAAAGCCCGCTTGGCGTCGTGAGTGTGAGCATTGGTGTTGCCGCTGGATCTGCCGCCGCATTGAAGGGGCGCGAGGCGATGCTCATTGAATTCGCCGATGAGGCGCTTTACGCAGCGAAATCTTCAGGACGCGACCGTGTTGTTAACTCAAACCGCCAAATTGCGTGATGCGGCCATTCGTGGCGATGTAGCCTGCGGAACGCCTGCCACTGAACCTGAGTTGACGAACCCGCTGAATCGCGGTTTGCGACGAAATGTGTTCACCCGCCCAAAAAACGCAAAAAAATGTTTCCAGGTCGCATAAAGATGCTTTTCAGCTCTCGACGTATTGCGTCTTGCTGCCTATGATGCTTGGGTTTCGCTTTTTTAAATTATCCTGAGGACACAGGGGCAGGGGGAGAGAAATGCGCGCAGCGTTTTTAGTAGGATGTGCCGCTTTATTATTATCGGCATGCAGCAGTGAACCCGTTCAGCAAGCGACCGCAGCACACGTAGCGCCGGGGCTTAAAGCCGCAATGTCAAATGGTGGTCAGGCGAATTGCGCGATGATTGGTGGTTCGTTGTCTGTTGCCCGGCAACTCGATGGTTCAATGGTGGGAATGTGCGCCTTACCAAATGGCAAACGCTGCAGTGAACAGTCGCTTGCCACCGGAAGCTGCGGCAGTTACTGAGCCTTCGCCGCGCGCGTGTAAATCAGGGTTTGC
The DNA here is from genome assembly GCF_027109175.1 of Kosakonia sp. SOY2. Lineage (NCBI taxonomy): Bacteria > Pseudomonadati > Pseudomonadota > Gammaproteobacteria > Enterobacterales > Enterobacteriaceae > Kosakonia > Kosakonia sp. SOY2. The sequence continues at coordinate 1,332,118 of NZ_JAPVXH010000001.1, read as the reverse complement.
GTCGCCGTCGCCAGCGTCAGCTGGTTGTCAGTAAGATCAACTTGCGCACCTTCGCTGAGCATCGCATTAATGGTGTGGTCCAGTTCATTACGCTGCTGGTCAGGGCAGAGCATCATGGTCATGCCCATCTGTTTGACGGTCAATTTGCCTTCAGAGAGTTTTCCCTGGCCCATAAAGCCGTTGCACATTTTGCCGGACACGCGCAGGTCTTTATCAAAACGGATTTCCGGTGCCGGGTCATTACCCTGCACGGCCTGGCCGTTCACGGTGGTCAGCACAAAACGCTGATCTGCCAGTTGCTGTGGCTTCAATGTGTCGGTGCGGGAACTCACGCAGCCAGAAAGCACTACGCTCAACGCAACCAAAGTCATGATTTTCTTCATCTCGTCCTCTAAGGGGTTATCCATCACGTGGGGGATTCTAACAGGCTAAGCCTGGGCGTCATCGGGGTTTGTCCGAAAGGGTTCCCGTGCAGGCAGGGGAACCCCGGACAATCAGGCCAGCACGTTCGGGCAGGCTTCGCCGTCGCGTAACTGGCGCAGGTTTTCCAGCGTTGTTTCGGAAATGCTAATCAACGCCTCGGCCGTCAGGAATGCCTGGTGACCGGTAAACAGCACGTTGTGACAAGCTGATAAGCGACGGAACACGTCGTCCTGAATAACATCGTTGGATTTATCTTCAAAGAACAGATCGCGTTCGTTTTCATACACATCCATTCCCAGCGCGCCGATTTTTTGCGTTTTCAGCGCTTCTATCGCCGCTTGCGAATCCACTAATCCACCGCGGCTGGTATTGATGATCATTACGCCATCTTTCATCTGAGCAAAGGCGTCGCGGTTAAGCAGGTGGAAGTTTTCTGGGGTGAGCGGGCAGTGCAGGGAGATAACATCCGCCTGCGAAAACAGCGTCGGCAGATCAACATACTCCACGCCAAGCTCCAGCGCCGCTGCGCTCGGGTACGGGTCGAACGCCAGCAGGCGCATGCCAAACCCTTTCAGAATGCGCAAGGCGGCAACGCCAATTTTACCGGTGCCGATAACGCCCGCCGTTTTACCGTACATGGTGAAACCGGTCAGCCCTTCCAGGGAGAAGTTAGCATCGCGGGTACGCTGATACGCACGATGAATGCGACGGTTCAGGGTCATCATCATGCCAATGGCATGCTCTGCCACTGCTTCCGGTGAGTAGGCCGGAACACGCACGACCTGCAACCCCAGCTCTTTTGCCGCGTCGAGATCAACGTTGTTGAACCCGGCACAGCGCAGGGCGATAAACTTCACGCCGAGCTTTTTCAGCTCTTCCAGCACCGGGCGGCTGCCATCGTCGTTAACAAAAATACAGACCCCATCACAGCCGTTCGCGGTTTTGGCAGTCTTTTCGGTTAACAGAAAGTCGAAAAATTCAAGATCGTAGCCATATTTCTCGTTTACCTGCTGCAAATACTTTTTATCGTATTGCTTTGTGCTGTATATCGCGAGTTTCATAAGACTTTCTCCAATGGTTTTCTACCCACATTATCACGTTTTAAAATTATTATGTAAACGTTCAAATTTTATTGACAACCATGGGCGCGGTGAATGTATCCAGTTTCAGTATATCCGCTGCTAGCGCAATTGTTTCAACGAGCCAATGGCGCTCCAGTTGATCGCCAGAGCGGTGAATACGCCGATAAGCCATGGAATTTTGGAGTCGTGAAAGTAGTTAGCACTGAGATAATCGCTGAAGGTAAAGCAGGTGAAAACGGTGGTACCGATAAACCAGCCGCGAATTAAAGAACCTTTCGTGAACATACGCTGAATCCATAAGTTAATGATATTAAAACACTATTTTCTGTAACTACTGAAAATGCACTCGCCAGACTATGATTAAAACGACTCGCGCCTTCAAAGGGACGGTCAAACATGCCACAATAACCGCCAGAATCGGCTTAATCATATGCAAAATCAGGATATTAGCTACCCATGAAGGGTAAATACAAAGCCGCCATCGCACTGGTGTTACTGTTCCTTCTGTTGCCGCTTACGCTGCTGCTGACGCTTGCGCAATGGGTGCCGACGCTGGTCGGGATCTGGTTGCCAGCCGGCACGCGTATCGCCATGGAGGAGAGCCCGCGATTCACCCGACACGCGTTAAACATCCCCGATCTGCGCTATCTGGTCGGTGATTGTCAACTGGCATCATTACAGAACGCCGAACTCACACACCCCAGCCGCTGGCAGCTTCATATTGGCGCGCTGGATATTAACACCGCCTGCCTGAATAAACTGCCACAAAGTGAAACTGTTTCTGCCGCGCCGCGTACGCTGGCCCAATGGCAAGCCATGCTGCCTTATAGCTGGCTGACGGTAGAGCGTTTTACCGTTTCGCCATGGAAAACGTGGGCAGGTAAATTATCCGCGTCGTTGACACCGGATGTGCAGCAACTTACTTATTCAGGCGAGCGCGTTGATCTCCATGCCCGTTTGCGCGGGCAGACGCTGACGGTTAGCCGCATGGCGCTGCGTCTTGTCGATGATCAGCCGCCGTTTACACTCGGTGGCGAATTTACCCTGCCGGATGTTCCAGACAGCGTACCCGTTAACGGACATATGGAAAGCACCTTAACCCTGTCGCAGCAGCCGGGCGTGGTGGATGTCGATCTCGACTGGCGCGATAACGAAGGGCAACTGGTGGTTATGGCGCGCGATCAGGGCGATCCGCTACTCGCTCTGCCGTGGCAGCTTACGCCCGAACAATTGACCATCAGCGATGGACGCTGGAGCTGGCCCTATCAGGGTTTTCCGCTGAGCGGTCGGGTCGGTGTAAAAGTGGATAACTGGCAACAGGGGCTGGAAAAGGCGCAGTTCAGTGGCCGGTTAAACGTGCTGACGCAGGGCGACGCCGGGAAAGGCAATGCGGTACTGACAATTGGCCCTGGCCGTCTTGGTAGCGACAAGAACGATATGCCGCTGCAACTGACCGGAGAAGCAAAGCAGGGCGATCTGGTGTTTTATGCGGTGCTTCCCGCCCATCTGAGCGGCAGTATTGACGATCCGCAACTGGCTTTTACGCCTGGCGCGCTGCTGCGCTCGCGCGGACGGGTGATTGATTCGTTAAATATTGATGAAGTGCGCTGGCCGCTGGCGGGCGTCAAGCTCACTCAGCATGGTATTGACGGGCGTTTGCAGGCCATCCTTCGCGCGCATGAAAATGCGATGGGGGATTTCCGTCTGCATCTTGATGGTCAGGCGCAGGATTTTCTGCCGGATAACGGCCTGTGGCGCTGGCGCTACTGGGGCGACGGCAATTTCACGCCGATGAACGCACGCTGGGAAGTCGCCGGTCGCGGCGAATGGAATAACAACACGATCACACTTAACGATCTCTCGACCGGCTTTGACCAGTTGCAATATGGCGCGATGCACATGGCTGCGCCCCGGTTAGTGCTGGATGCACCAGTAAAGTGGGTGCGTGACGCGGCAAATCCGCAGTTCACCGGCGCACTGACGCTGGATGCCGGGCAAACCAGCTTCAGCGCGGGAAGTGTCTTACCGCCTTCGACCTTGACATTCAGCGTCGAAGGCAACGATCCAACCATGTTCCAGTTTAAGGGGGCGTTGCAGGCCGACACGATTGGCCCGGTGCAGGTTAATGGCCGCTGGGACGGTGAGCGTTTACGCGGTCAGGCATGGTGGCCGCGTCAGGCGCTCTCGGTATTCCAGCCGCTTATTCCCCCGGACTGGAAAATGAAGCTGCTCAATGGCGCACTGTATGCGCAGGTCGCCTTTTCCGCCGCAGCGGACCAGGGTTTTGAAGCGGGCGGTCACGGTGTGCTAAAAAGCGGCAGTGTCTGGACGCCGGACAACCAAATCAGCGGCGTCGATTTTGTGCTGCCATTCCGCTACCGCGAAGGGCGCTGGCAACTGGGAACCCGCAGACCGGTTTCATTGCGCATCGGTGAGATAACAAACCAGGTGACAGCGAAAAACATCACCGCTGATTTGCAGGGCGCGTGGCCGTGGAGCGAGGACAATCCGCTCGTTTTAAGCGATGTCAGCGTCGATGTACTGGGCGGAAAAGTGACCATGCAGCAGTTACGTATGCCGCAGCACGACCCGGCACTGCTGCGTCTGAAGCACATTTCCGCCAGTGAGTTGATAAGCGCAGTGAATCCGAAGCAGTTCGCGCTTTCCGGGCCGTTTGACGGCGCGCTGCCGCTGTGGCTGGATAACCCGCAATGGATCATTAAAGATGGCTGGCTGCATAACCCCGGCCCGATGACGCTGCGGATCGATAAAGATACCGCTGACGCGGTGGTGAAGGACAACATGGCGGCGGGCGCGGCGATTAACTGGCTGCGCTATATGGAAATTTCCCGCTCATGGACGAAGATCAATCTGGATAATTTGGGGCTGCTGACGCTGCAGGCCACCCTGCGCGGCACCAGTTTTGTCGATGGCAAAAGCAGTACCGTGAATTTGAACTATACCCATGAGGAGAATGTATTCACCTTATGGCGCAGTTTACGTTTTGGCGACAATTTGCAGTCATGGCTTGAGCAACACGCGGCGCTACCGCAAGCCCGCTGCGCGAAGGGCGAAGAGTGTGAGGATAAAAAATGAGAACCCTGAAAGCCTTGCCCGTAGTGATGGCGACAATGCTGCTGGCCGCCTGCACGCCGCGGATTGAGGTGGCGGCGCCAAAGGAGCCGATCACCATCAATATGAACGTGAAGATCGAGCATGAAATTCACATCAAAGTGGATAAAGACGTTGAAACCCTGCTGAAAACCCGCAGCGACTTGTTCTGAGGCGATGATGAAAAAACGTGTCATAAGCGCGCTGCTGGCCGTTGGCCTTTTCAGCGCAACCGCTCAGGCGCTGACGCTTGATGAGGCCCGCACCCAGGGGCGCGTCGGTGAAACACTCAATGGATATGTCGCGCCGATAAGCCAGGATAAAGAGACGCTGGCGCTGGTGGAACGCATTAACAAAGCGCGCACTGAGAGCTACCAGCAACTGGCCGATCGCAACAACATCGCGGTGGATGACGTGGCCAGAATGGCCGGACAGAAACTGGTGGAACGCGCGAAGCCCGGCGACTACGTGCAGGGCATTAACGGTAAATGGATGAAGAAACCGTAAGCGGCGCGTTACCTTCCTGAGCAAGGTGCTGGGGCAGCCTGCCAGCGCTTTCGCACTCCGGTGAATCAGCCACCGCGTCATGGGGTTGATAAAAAAGCGGGATGTGTCGTAACCACAGGCGGCGCGGGTAAGCATCCAGCCGATAATATTACGGAAGGTGAATAGCCGGAAAAGCGGGGAAAAGCACCCTCCCACCAGGAGGTGAGAGGGGGAAATCTTAGGCAGCCACCAGGCTGTCGATTGCGGCTTTGGCGTCGGTCTGCGCTTTGGTCGCCACTTCCGGACCGTAAGCAATACCTTCTGCGAAGACAAAGTTCACATCGGTAATGCCGATAAAGCCGAGGAACAATTTCAGGTACGGCGCAACCAGATCGGACGGAGTGTCTTTATGGATACCGCCACGGCTGGAAACCACGATGACACGTTTACCTTTCACCAGACCTTCCGGGCCCGCTTCGGTATAACGGAACGTCACGCCAGCACGCGCCACCAGATCGAAGTAGTTTTTCAGCTGCGTCGGGATGTTGAAGTTGTACATCGGGGCGTTAATGACAATCACGTCATGCGCTTGCAGCTCAGCAATCAGCTCGTCGGAGAGCGCCAGTGCTTCCTGCTGACGTGGTGTCAGCGGGGCATCGCTCGGGCGCAGCGCGCCAACCAGTTCGCCATCCAGCACCGGGATCGGATTAGCGGCCAGGTCACGCACGGTAATGTGATCCGCCGGGTGTTTTTCACGCCACTGTTCAACGAAATAATCGGCTAACTGACCAGACTGTGAGTACCCTGCCAGAATACTGGATTTAAGAACTAAAACTTTGCTCATTGGGTGTTTCCTTTATTGTATTTGCAATGGGTTGCCCCGTGACGTCATGACACTCTATTCACAAAATCTCTACATGAATAGCGCAATATATCGAATCCTATGTTCGAATTTCTTGAACAAGAAAAGGATTGCGGCGATGTGCTATCCTACTGCGATTGCGAACTTAAGATGTTTCCCGGCAGTGCTCTGCCCAATAACGCTATGACAGAACAACAGAAATTGACGATTACCGATCTCAGCGCGCAGCTCAGCACCCTGATGCTACGCGACCAGCAGCGCTTCGCCCGCCGCCTCCACGGCAGCAAGAAAGTTAAAAATCCTGAATCTCAGCAAGCACTGCTACAGACGCTGGCGCAAGAGATAAACGAAGCCGCCGGAAAAGTGGCGCAGCGCGAAGCCGCGCGCCCGACCATTGATTACCCGGACAACCTGCCGGTCAGCCAGAAAAAACAGGCGATCCTGGAAGCTATCCGCGATAACCAGGTGGTGATTGTGGCCGGCGAAACCGGCTCCGGTAAAACCACGCAATTACCGAAAATTTGCATGGAGCTGGGACGCGGCATTAAAGGGTTGATTGGTCATACTCAGCCGCGTCGTCTGGCGGCGCGCACCGTTGCCAACCGTATTGCCGAAGAGCTGAAAACCGAACCGGGCGGTTGCATTGGCTATAAAGTACGTTTCAGCGATCACGTTAGCGACAACACCATGGTCAAGCTGATGACCGACGGTATCCTGCTGGCGGAAATCCAGCAGGATCGCTTGCTGATGCAGTACGACACCATCATTATCGATGAGGCGCACGAACGCAGCCTGAACATCGATTTTCTGCTGGGTTATCTGCGTGAATTACTGCCGCGCCGCCCGGATCTGAAAATTATCATCACCTCCGCCACCATCGATCCGCAACGTTTCTCGCGCCATTTCAATAACGCGCCGATTATCGAAGTGTCCGGGCGCACTTACCCGGTGGAAGTGCGCTATCGGCCGATTGTCGAAGAAGCGGACGACACGGAACGCGACCAGCTTCAGGCGATATTCGATGCGGTGGATGAGCTTGGGCGCGAAAGTGCAGGCGATATTCTGATCTTTATGAGCGGCGAGCGGGAAATCCGCGACACCGCCGATGCCCTGAGCAAGCGCGATCTGCGCCACACGGAGATCCTGCCGCTGTATGCGCGTTTATCAAACAGTGAGCAAAACCGCGTATTCCAGCCGCACAGCGGGCGGCGCATCGTGCTGGCGACCAACGTGGCGGAAACGTCGCTGACCGTACCGGGCATCAAATATGTCATTGATCCGGGTACGGCGCGCATCAGCCGCTACAGCTATCGCACCAAAGTGCAGCGTTTGCCGATTGAGCCGATTTCACAGGCCTCTGCTAACCAGCGTAAAGGGCGCTGCGGCCGCGTGTCGGAAGGGATCTGTATTCGTCTCTATTCAGAAGATGATTTCCTGTCACGCCCGGAATTTACCGATCCGGAAATTCTGCGCACCAACCTGGCGTCGGTCATTTTGCAAATGACGGCTTTAGGGCTCGGTGATATCGCCGCCTTCCCGTTTGTTGAAGCGCCGGATAAACGCAATATTCAGGACGGTGTTCGCCTGCTGGAAGAGTTAGGCGCGATCACCACCGACGAGCAGCAGACCGCCTACAAACTGACGCCGCTGGGCCGCCAGCTATCGCAACTGCCGGTCGATCCGCGCTTAGCGCGTATGGTACTGGAAGCGCAAAAACATGGCTGCGTGCGCGAAGCAATGATCATTACCTCGGCGCTGTCGATTCAGGATCCGCGCGAAAGACCGCTGGATAAAAAGCAGGCTTCAGACGAGAAGCACCAGCGCTTTCATGATAAAGAGTCTGATTTCCTCGCTTTTGTGAACCTGTGGAATTACCTGGGCGAGCAGCAAAAAGCGCTCTCGTCAAACCAGTTCCGTCGTCAGTGCCGGGTGGATTACCTGAACTATCTGCGCGTGCGCGAATGGCAGGATATCTACACGCAACTGCGCCAGGTGGTGAAAGAGTTAGGGATCCCGGTCAACAGCGAGCCTGCGGAATATCGCGAAATTCATATCGCACTGTTAACCGGTTTGCTGTCGCACATTGGTATGAAAGATGCCGATAAACAGGAATTTACCGGCGCGCGTAATGCCCGTTTTTCCATCTTCCCCGGCTCGGGTTTATTCAAAAAACCGCCGAAATGGACAATGGTTGCGGAACTGGTGGAAACCAGCCGTTTGTGGGGGCGCATCGCCGCGCGCATCGATCCGGAATGGGTTGAACCGGTAGCGCAGCACCTGATTAAACGTTCGTACAGTGAACCGCACTGGGAGCGGGCGCAGGGCGCGGTAATGGCAACGGAAAAAGTGACGGTTTATGGTCTGCCAATCGTTGCGGCGCGCAAAGTGAACTACAGCCAGATCGACCCGATGCTGTGTCGTGAGCTCTTTATTCGCCACGCGCTGGTCGAGGGTGACTGGCAAACCCGGCATGCTTTCTTTCGCGACAACCTGAAACTGCGCGCGGAAGTGGAAGAACTGGAGCACAAATCCCGCCGCCGCGACATTCTGGTGGACGACGAAACGCTGTTTGAGTTTTATGACCAGCGCATTAGCCACGAGGTGATTTCCGCCCGCCATTTCGACAGCTGGTGGAAAAAGGCCAGCCGTGAAGCCCCCGATCTGCTCAACTTCGAAAAGAGCATGCTGATTAAAGAGGGCGCAGAGGGCGTCAGTAAGCTCGATTACCCCAATTTCTGGCATCAGGGCAACCTGAAGCTGCGTCTGAGTTACCAGTTTGAACCGGGCGCGGATGCCGACGGCGTCACGGTACATATCCCGCTGCCGTTATTAAACCAGGTCGAAGAGAGCGGGTTTGAGTGGCAAATTCCCGGCCTGCGCCGCGAACTGGTGATTGCGCTGATCAAATCACTGCCGAAACCGACGCGGCGCAACTTCGTTCCCGCGCCAAACTACGCCGAAGCGTTTCTGGGACGCGTTACACCGCTGGAACTGCCATTGCTGGATGCGCTGGAGCGCGAACTGCGCCGGATGACGGGGGTTACCGTCGACCGCGACGACTGGCACTGGGATCAGGTGCCCGATCACCTGAAAATCAGCTTCCGCGTAGTGGATGACAAGAACAAGAAGCTGCTGGAAGGGCGCTCGCTGGCCGAACTGAAAGAGCGCCTGAAAGGCAAAGTGCAGGAAACTCTTTCCGCGGTGGCCGATGACGGCATCGAGCAGAGCGGTTTGCATATCTGGAGTTTCGGCCAGTTGCCGGAAAGCTACGAGCAAAAACGCGGTAACTACAAGGTAAAAGCCTGGCCTGCGCTGGTCGATGAACGTGACAGTGTCGCGATCAAGCTGTTTGATAACCCGCAGGAGCAGCAACAGGCGATGTGGCGCGGTATCCGCCGCCTGCTGCTGCTAAATATTCCGTCGCCGATTAAATACCTGCACGAGAAATTGCCCAACAAAGCCAAGCTGGGGCTCTATTTCAACCCGTACGGCAAAGTGCTGGATTTGATTGATGACTGCATTTCCTGCGGCGTGGACAAACTGATTGATGACGCGGGCGGCCCGGTGTGGACGGAAGAGAGCTTCGCTGCGCTGCATGAAAAAGTGCGCGCCGAACTGAACGAAACGGTGGTGGAGATCGCCAAACAGGTCGAACAGATCCTGACGGCGGTGTTCAATATCAACAAGCGGCTGAAAGGGCGCGTGGATATGACCATGGCGCTCGGGCTGTCGGATATCAAAACGCAAATGAGCGGGCTGGTGTATCGCGGGTTTGTTACCGGCAACGGTTTCCGCCGTCTGGGCGACACGTTGCGTTACCTGCAAGCCATCGAGAAGCGGCTGGAAAAACTGGCCGTCGATCCGCACCGCGACCGCGCGCAGATGCTGAAAGTGGAGCAGACGCAGCAAGCCTGGCAGCAGTGGCTGAATAAACTGCCGCCGGCACGCCGGGAAGATGAGGATGTCAAAGCGATCCGCTGGATGATCGAAGAGCTGCGCGTCAGCTACTTTGCGCAGCAACTGGGGACACCGTATCCCATCTCCGATAAGCGTATCCTGCAGGCAATGGAGCAGATTAGCGCCTGAACGGATAGTAGCCCGGTTGCGATGCCTACCGGGCTACTATCATCGCCTTAGCGCGTTGCCAGCTAAGCGAGTTTCCCATCCGGCAATGATTTGCACCGGTAACCTTACGCATTCACCCAGGCAAGCGTAAAGCCGTCCCATCCCTTGACGCCGACCGTTTGCATGGCAGTGGCCGTCAGGCGCGGGTCGGCGCCAATCATCTCGATGAATTTACGCACGCCCTGCACACTGGCATCGGTGGTCGTCGGGTTAGTCACTGCACCGTCGCGCACCACATTATCGCCAATAATTAGCGTACCCGGACGGGCATAGTGCATCGCCCATTTCAGGTAGTTCGGGTTATTGGGTTTGTCGGCATCGATAAAAATCAGATCGAACGGCGGGCGTTCGCCGAGGTTTTCCAGCGTCTGCAGCGCCGGGCCTTCGGCAACGGTGACCTGATGCGCCACCCCGGCAAGCTGCAGGTTTTCACGCGCTATCGCCGCGTGTAGCGGATCGGCTTCCAGCGTCAGCAGTTCGCCGCCGGTTGGCAGCTCGCGCGCCATCCACACTGTGCTGTAACCGCCGAGCGTACCGATTTCAAGAATGCGCTTCGCCCGCACCATGCGCACAAACAGCGCCAGTAATTGCCCCTGAGCGGGCGAAACATCAATGGCCGGAAGCCCTGCGCGCTGGTTATTTGCCAGCACCTGCGTCAGGATTTCATCTTCCGGAATCAGCTGTTTTACTAAGTATTCGTCAACCGCGGACCACTTCTGCTGCATAGCATTACTCCTGGTTTATTAGAAACTTAATTCAGTCCGGACCAGCCACCTCCCAGTGCGCGATAGAGATCCACCTGCGCCAGTAACAGATTGTTTTTAACCTGCACCGCGCTCAGTTGAGCGGAAAACAGCGTACGCTGGGCGTCCAGCACGTCCAGATAAGAGGAATAACCGTTGTGATAACGGTTTTGCGCAATGCGTAACGTCTCCTGCGCGACATCGACTTGCCCGGCAAGCTCGGTGAGCTGCTCGCCCAGACGGGTGATGGCATCAAGGCTATCGTTCACCTCTTTGAACGCGTTGCGCACGGTTTTTTCATAGGTGTAAAGCGCCTGATTACGCTGCGACATCGAGACATCGACCTGCGCATTCAGCGCCTGGCGGTTGAGCAACGGGGCAAGAATGCTGCCGCCAATGCTCCACAACCGTAGCGGATTATCCAGCAAACCGGGCAGCGTATCGCCCTGCATACTGCCGGTTGCCGTCAGGTTAATCGACGGCAGTAATTTCGCCTGCGACGCGGCGAGTGTCGCATCGGCGGCAACCAACTGGCGCTGCGCCTGCACAATATCCGGCCGCCGGTTGAGCAAACTTGACGGTAACTGCGAGGGCAATGTCAGCGGTGTTAACGCCGCAAATTCGCCACGATTCACCGTCCCCGGATTATTACCCAGCAGCACACTCAACGCATTTTCCTGCTGGCTTATCTGATGTTGCAGCACCGGGATCTGCGCGCGCGTGCTGCGCAACTCGGAATCCGCTTGCATCAGCTCCAGCCGCGAAGTATAGCCGGTCTCATACTGTCGCCGGGCAAGTTTGAGCGCATCTTCCCGCGCTGCCAGCGTGGATTGCGTGACCTGTAATTGTGCATCCAGCGACAGCAGCGTGAGATAACCGGAAGCGACATTGGTCGCCACCGTCAAATCGGCCGCCGCTGCCGCTGCTTTCTGGGCTTCCAGCGAGGCGTCTGCCGCACGAGACGCGCTGCGGCTGGCTCCCCAGATATCGACGTTGTAACTGGCCGTCAGATTGCCTTTGTACAAGGTGCTGTAAACGGGTAAACCCGTGGCGGCAGATTGCGACCGGGCGCGGGTGCCGGAAATTCCGGCGTCCAGTTCGGGGAACAGGGCGCTGTCGGCGGCGTAAACCCGCGCCTGATATTCATTGACCCGCTCGCGGGCGATCAGCACGTCGCTGTTGTGGCGTAGTGCCTGGTCGACATAGCGGTTTAGCTGGCTGTCGTGAAAGTTACGCCACCAGACGCTATCCGTTTTGCTGACCGGACCCGCCTCGCTGCGCCAGGCCGCCGGGATCTGCAGCGACGGTTGGGCTTGCTGAACATCGGCAGACTGGCAAGCGGCAAGGGTGAGACTCAACGCGACAACGGTGAGACGCCGCTTCATTGCTCTGCCTCCCGCGTATCAATATGTACCTGCACCGACATTCCAGGGCGCAGCCTTGCCAGTTCGTCGGGTTTCGCCTCCACCTGGATACGCACCGGAATGCGCTGGGCGATTTTGACAAAGTTACCGGTGGCGTTATCCGGGCTGATAGCGCTAAATTCCACGCCGGTAGCCGGTGAGATGCTCTCCACGCGCCCGTGGTAGCTGCGCCCGTCCAGCGCATCGACGGTAAAGCGCACTGGCTGCCCGACAACCACATTTGCCAGTTGCGTCTCCTTCAGGTTGGCGATCACCCAGCGTTGCGACGGCACCAGCGAGGTCAGGTGCGTTCCGGCGGTGACATACGCGCCAAGGCGCACGCTGATTTGCCCCAGTTGCCCGTCGCGAGGGGCGACAATACGGGTGTTTTGCAGATCGATTTGCGCCAGTTCAAGCGCCGCTTTGGCGTTTTCCACATCTGCCTGTAGCGACCCGCGATTAACGATGGTGGTTTGCAAATCCTGGCGCGACATCTCAAGCGTCGCTTGTGCCTGGGCAATACTGGCAGTGTTCTGCGCGGCGGTGGCGAGGGCGGCGTCGCGTTCACGAATGGAGAGCGAGCCGTCTGCGGTCAGTGCTTTCACGCGTTTTAAATCTGCCTGGGATTTCAAATCCTGCGCTTTGGCGCTGGCAAGCGCGGCTTCGTTGCGGGCAATGACGGCCTGCGCGCTTTTTCGCTGCTGGAGGTTGTTATCCAGCGCAGCCAGCTTCATCGCCAGCGTGGCTTTCGCCTGATCGACGCGCTGGCGGTAGATTCGGTCATCGATCTGCATAATCAGATCGCCTTTTTTCACGACGGCGAAATCCTGTACCGGCACGTCGGTGATGTAGCCGTTCACCTGCGGGCTGATAAATGTTGTCTGGCCACGTACATAGGCGTTATCAGTAAACTGGGTATGGCGCGTAAACGGCGGCAACTGCCAGGCGTAAAGGATCACCAGTACGCCCACCAGGCCAATCGCGGCGGCGGAAAAAAGAGAAACCACACGTAAGTTGCTGCGGGTATTGGCCCGCTCTTTGGCGGCATCCTGCTGGCTCATAGACACTCCAGTAACATTATTATTTGCTCCCAGTGGCCCGCTTCAACACAAGGCGGGCAGTAATACGCAGGCGCAACAAGCGCCATAAAATCCAAATCAGCGTGGCGGCAGCAATGCTGGCCGTCAGCAGATAAGTATCGTTGTAAGCCAGAATATTCGCTTCCAGCGTCGACACCGTTTGCAGCTGCGTCACCGCCTGCGCGCTAAGCAATGTGTTGTCACCAAGCTGGCTTTGAAACATCTGGCTGTAATATTGCAAACGCTCATTGACCAGTGGGTTTAAGGTGGTGAGCTGGTCCGCTAACAGGCTGGAGTGATACTTTTCCCGCCAGGTCTGAAACGTGCCGAGGATCGCCGAACCCAGCAGCCCGCCGATATTCTGGCTCATGCCAAACAGCACCGAGAAACTGACCAGGTTGCGCGGCTCCGCCACCACGCCGCCAATCCCTGCCAGCATCGCTGGTGCGATAAAAAACGCACTGGCAAAACCGAGTAAAAACTGGCTTACCATCAACTGATTCGGGCGCGTCAAACTGGTGGACTGGCTATCAAGCAGCGAGGCGATAATCATCAATGCCAGCGAGGTGACAATCGGCCATGCCAGTCGCTGGGGTTTAATCGTCAGGCAACTGGCGGTAATACCGCAGATGATACCTGCCAGGATCGACCACGCCAGGCTGGTCATTTGCTCGTTTTGCAGGCCAACATATTGCAGCCAGCCAAACACGCCGGTGTTCTGCTCGGCGAGCACAATGCGGATCAGTAGCATAATCAGCCCAAGACGCACAATGCTGCCGCTGGAGAGCCAGCGGGTGTTGAGCAGCGGGTTACTGCGGTTGTGTTCAAAGGCTATCGCCGAGACGATCAGCACCACGGCGCCTGCCAGCGCCCAGCCGATCCAGGGCGCTTCAAACCACCAGTCCAGCCGACCCAGCGACAGCACCGCGCACAGCAGCGCCATGCCTGGTGCGAGCAGAAAGAAAGTGATGAAATCTTTCTTTTCAAACACTTTTTTACGATCGCCCGGCGGCAATTTTAAGGCGATCACGCAGCCAAGCGAGAGCAGCGCCAGCCCAAGTTCGAACAGGTACAGCCCGCGCCATTCATCCAGTTGCAGCAGCTCGGTAGAAAAGAGGCGGGCAATCGGAATCGCCAGCGTCGAACCGGTAATACCAATGGTCAGCGCTTTTAAGCGATGTTTCGCCGGCCAGGCCTGAATCTGATAGTAAATGCCGAGCGAACTGAGTGCCGCCGCCACCATGCCGTGCGCGGCGCGGACAAACAGGGCAGAACTAAGATCGTTGATAAACAGGTGGAAGAAGGTCACCAGTACATACAGCACCAGAAACCCTTCGGTAAACGCGCGCAGACCGTATTGCTGGCGAAACTTTACCAGCAGCAGGTTAATTGACACATTGGTCATCACATACACCGCGGGCAGCCAGGCGATCTCCGTCGACCAGGCGGCAAACGTGCCTTGCAGGTTTTGCAAATTAGCTGTCACCATCGCGTTGCCGAGCGCGCCGGTCATGCAAACCAGCAGGCCAACGACACCATAGGCGATACGGCGCGGAGTGCTGTGATAAGGGGTGGAAGGCGAACCCAGCAGCATCGGTTTTTCATGCGGCTGCCATTCGCGTGGGCTATACGGGTCGCTTTTCGGCAAACGCATTACATTTTCCTGACCGGGCTAAGGGTGATCGTTCGCGACGGTAAGTTGTGCGCGCATGAAGATGTCGGGGACAGCTGTAATCCATATAGAAACAAAGATTGTTAATGTGAATGGTTAGCGGGCTAATGATTCTACTTGTGCCGTCAAAGGCAATGCAAGTGCATAAGAAAAATATAGGTTACTGACGTTAAGTGATCTGCTTTATTGATAAAAATAAACAACTATAGGTGACAACGTCACAATGAGTGCACTAACCATTACGCTTACCGGGGCAAGCGAACCTGCATGCCTGCAACTTCAGGACGCGCTTTCTGATTACCTGCAACACCTCACAGGCAGCTGCGGCAGAGCCTCGTTTGACGCCGCAGCCTTAGGTGAGCGGGGCTTCTTTTTGCTGGCACAAGAAAACGCGGTGGCGGTGGGCTGCGTTGCGGTTCGTGAATTGTCCGCCGGGATCGGTGAAATCAAGCGCATGTATGCGCGCCCCGGCACGCGCGGCGTAGGCGCTCAGTTGCTCCGCACGCTTGAGCAGCATGCGCGGGAGCGCGGTTTTCATGCGCTGTGGCTGGAGACGCGCAAAATCAACCAGCGTGCCATTGATTTCTATCAGCGCAACGGCTTTCGGATCCGTGAAAACTACGGCACCTATATTGGCAGGCCGGAAGCGGTATGTTTCGAAAAAGCGTTGTGACCGGTAGGTGCGGTTTCGTTAGTGCACGAATGCGTGCAGCATAAAAGTATGCCGTTTTGCCTGCTTAACGCCGGGTTACAGGCGCTGTCTTCAATGGGGCAGATACAGCGGTAATCCCTGCATCGCGGGGTATTGCACATGTTTCAAAAAGGCTACAGAAACTTACCTGAACCGCTGCGAACAGGATTCGGAGTGATCCCCTGTTCTGCGGGTGATGACGCGGTAGGCTGTAAGTTAACGCGAAGGAGGTTCTATGCTGATGACGACTTTTCCTGCCGTATCAGAGCGCACGCTGGCGGCGGCAAATACGCTGGGTGCGTGGCTCGCGCAAAATGATTTTGTCGGTAAGCCCACGCCCGTGCGGGCTGATGTGGTGATCCTCGCGGGTAATGCTGTCATTCCTGTGATCGATGCCGCCTGCGCGCTGGCGGCGGCGCAGCAAACGCCGCTTCTGATAAGCGGTGGCGTCGGGCACTCCACCACGTTTCTTTATTCGGCTGTCGCCCGGCATCCACGCTATAACGTCGTGCGTACCACCGGGCGCGGCGAAGCGGCAATTCTGGCCGATATCGCGCGCCAGTTCTGGCAGATTGATGCGAAACAGATCCTGATTGAGGACAAATCCACCAACTGCGGCGAGAACGCCAGGTTCAGCATCGATATGCTGATGTCGCAGGGGGTAAAACCGAAAACCGTGATGGTGGTGCAGGATCCCACCATGCAGCGCCGCACAATGGCGACGTTTGCCCGCGTCAGCCAGCAGTGTCACGATGCGCCGCACTGGCTGAGCTGGCCCGGCTTTACTCCGCAGTTAACCAACACGGCTGAGGGGCTGGCATTCCAGCCGCAGCAGCGAGGTTTATGGTCGGTTGAGCGTTATTTGTCGTTGCTGCTGGGGGAAGTGCCGCGTCTGCGCGATGATGCTAATGGCTACGGGCCAAACGGCCGCGATTTTATCGTTCATGTTGATTTCCCGGAGGAAGTCGACGCTGCGTGGCAGGTTTTAATGGCCGATACCACGCTTACTGCGGCGCTCGGTAGCCGCGCTTTGTAACCTCAATGCCCGTTTGCGCAGACGTTGCCGCAAACGGGCATTTCCTCCGCTGTACTTGTCACGGTTTTGTTGCTTTTTAGCGCCCCTTTTATGCGTTCTCTCACAAAAGTTGCCCCTGTCTGTAGGAAAAATGTCGTGCGCGGATAGATTTTTAACAACGAATTTACTTGTTAAAAACAATGTTATTACAGGAGCGAGGCATGACAGCACCGGTACAGCACCCTATGTTTATCGATGGTCAATTCGTGAGCTGGCAAGGCGATACGTGGTTGGATGTGATCAACCCGGCAACCGAAGCGATCCTGGCGCGTATTCCCGATGGCACCGCCGAAGACGCGCGCAAGGCCATTGACGCCGCAGAACGGGCGCAGCCAGGCTGGGAAGCGCTGCCCGCTATTGAGCGCGCGGGCTGGTTACGCAAAATCGCGGTGGGCATTCGTGAAAAAGCGTCTGAGATCAGTGCGCTGATTGTCGCCGAAGGGGGAAAAATTCAGCAACTGGCGGAGGTGGAAGTCTCTTTTACCGCCGATTACATCGATTATATGGCCGAGTGGGCGCGGCGCTATGAAGGCGAAATTCTGCAAAGCGACCGTCCGGGCGAAAATATCTTTGTCTTTAAACGCCCGTTGGGTGTCACCACTGGCATTTTGCCGTGGAATTTCCCGTTCTTCCTGATTGCCCGCAAAATGGCGCCTGCGTTGATTACCGGCAACACCATCGTGATTAAACCGAGCGAATTCACACCGAACAACGCGATCGCCTTCGCGAAAATCGTCCATGATGTCGGCTTACCAAAAGGCGTTTTTAACCTGGTGCTCGGGCGCGGGGAAACCGTTGGGCAGGAGCTGGCGGGGAATCCGAAAGTGGCGATGGTCAGCATGACCGGCAGCGTTGGCGCGGGTGAGAAAATCATGGCGGCAGCGGCGAAAAACATCACCAAAGTGTGTCTTGAACTGGGCGGCAAAGCGCCGGCAATTGTTTTTGATGATGCCGATCTTGAGCTGGCCGTGAAAGCGATTGTTGATTCCCGCGTCATCAACACCGGGCAGGTGTGTAACTGCGCCGAACGCGTGTATGTGCAAAAAGGCATTTATGACCGCTTTGTCAATCGACTTGGCGAAGCCATGAAAGCGGTACAGTTTGGCGATCCGGCGCAGCGCAACGATATAGCGATGGGGCCGCTTATCAATGCGGCGGCACTGCAACGCGTTGCAGAGAAGGTCGAGCGCGCCGTGTCTGAAGGCGCGCGCGTGGTACTCGGCGGCAAGGCGGTCGCCGGCAAAGGCTATTTTTACCCGCCGACATTGCTGCTCGATGTGCGCCAGGAGATGGCCATCATGCATGAAGAGACGTTTGGCCCGGTGCTGCCGGTGGTTGCGTTCGACACGCTGGAAGAGGCGCTGGCGATGGCCAACGACAGCGATTATGGCCTCACGTCGTCGGTATATACCCGCGATCTGACGACAGCAATGAAAGCCGTGCGGGGGCTGAAGTTTGGTGAAACCTACATTAACCGCGAGAATTTCGAAGCGATGCAGGGTTTCCATGCGGGCTGGCGCAAATCGGGCATTGGTGGGGCGGATGGACGCCACGGCCTGAACGAGTATCTGCAAACGCAAATGGTCTATCTGCAATCTTGATATACGCAGCCCCCGCACATGGCGGGGGCTCGTTTCATACTTTGGTTGCTATCCACGCCATCATCAGTTCCGGCCATATTGCCACCGGTAAGCCCAGCGCATCGCGAATGCCAAAACCGTGTTTCCCCTGTTCGAACAGATGCATCTCAACCGGCACGCCAAGGCGGCGCAGGGCGCTGAACATAACCACGCTATTTTCCACTTTCACTGCCGGGTCATCGACCGCATGCAGCAGAAAGGTCGGCGGCGTGTTTTCATCGGCCATTTGCTCTGCGGAGTAGCGACGGATCTGTTCGTCGCCCGGCGTATCGCCAATCAACTGCTGGCGCGACATCGGGTGGTCAATCTCCTGGTGCATGGTAATAACCGGATAGACCAGCGCCATAAACGCCGGGCGGGCGTGTTGCTTATCCATCTCATCAACGGGGTGATAGACGTTTTCGTTGTAGCGTGTGCCAAGGCTGGCTGCGGCGTGGCCGCCGGCGGAAAAACCCATAATGCCAATACGTTCAGGATCGAGTCGCCACTCCTGCGCACGGGCGCGAATGACGCGTATCGCGCGTTGCACATCGGCCAGCGGCGCGTCCGCACCTTCCTCATGCCCGTCGCCGGGCAGGCGGTAGGTCATGACAAACAGGGTGTAACCTTTGGCATTAAAGCAGGGGGCCAGCGCGCTGCCTTCTTTATCCAGCACCACGCGTCGATAAGAGCCGCCAGGCGTGACCAGAATACCGACACCGTTCGGGTTTTGTGGCGCGTAGACAGTAATGTGCGGAGCGCGTACGCCGGTGACGGATCGGTCAAAAGGCGAGGGGCCGGTATGATGCTCTTCAAGCTGAAACTTCACCGTGCTTACCGCGGCACCCGGAGCTTCGCCGGTTGGCCAGACGGGGAACGTCGTGGCGTGTTGTACCGCCACGTTCATCAGGGTGAGTAAATCTTCCGGGCTGATATTTCTCATGTGCTGCCTGGTTTGAATACGCCAGGTTGTTACCCGGCGTGGATGGAGAGATTACAGTGCGCGATATTTTTCCAGTACGCGAACCAGCTGAGTGACAAAACCGTATTCGTTGTCGTACCAGGAGACGGTTTTGACCAGTTGTATACCGCCAGCTTCGGTGATCTCGGTTTGCGTGGCGTCAAAGACGGAACCAAAATGGCTGCCGATAACATCAGAAGAGACGATCTCATCGTCGGTATAACCGAAAGATTCATTATTTTCGGTGGCTTTTTTCAGTGCCTGATGAATTTCATCGACCGTCACTTTCTTCTCTAATATGGATACCAGTTCGGTAACGGAGCCGGTTTTCACCGGTATGCGCTGCGCGTGGCCTTTCAGCTTGCCGCTCAATGCCGGGATCACCAGACCGATGGCTTTCGCCGCACCGGTAGTGTGCGGAATGATATTTTCCGCGGCGGCACGAGAGGCGCGCAGATCTTTCCCGCGCGGGCCATCGACCAGCGCCTGCGTACCGGTGTAGGCGTGGATGGTGGTCATGGTGCCGACTTTAATGCCGAAATTATCCTGCAATGCCTTGGCCATCGGCGCGAGACAGTTGGTGGTGCAGGAAGCCACAGAAATAATGGTGTCCTGCGCATTAATCGTGTCGTCGTTAACGTTGTAGACGATAGTTTTCATCTCGCCTGCCGGAGCGGAAATAAGCACTTTTTTGGCTCCGCCGTCGATGTGCGCCTGCGATTTTTCGCTCGATGTATAAAAACCGGTACACTCAACGATGATCTCAGCACCGGCGCTGCGCCACGGAATATTTTTCGCCTCTTTTTCTGCATATACCGTGATGGTTTTGCCGTTAACGATCAGCGCGTCTTCGGTAAAATCCACGCTCCAGCCGAACGGACCGTAGTTGGAGTCATGCTTTAACAAATAGGCCAGCACTTTGGGTGAGGTCAGATCGTTGATCGCCACCACCTCTGCGCCGCTGTTGGTTTCCAGCAGGCGACGTAACACCAGGCGCCCAATGCGCCCGAATCCATTAATGCCAATTTTGCTCATCGATCTTCTCCATCAGAATGTAATGAATCACCGTTTTGCACTTATTTAGTGATAACCTGGCGGGCGTTATTGGGCAAATGAATCCCATTCAGGCAGTGGTAAGTCCCTGAAAAATGATAAGGAAAAGTTAATGAATTTTTAAGGAAAGCCCGGTATGTTGAACGCCGGTTCGTTCGTTTTGGGGTTCCTTATGCGTAGCAAATATTCCGGATTACAAATCGCCATTCACTGGCTGGTGTTCCTGCTGGTTATTGGCGCTTATTGCGCCATGGAACTACGCGGATTCTTCCCGCGCAGCTATCGTCCTTATTTCAATCTGGTCCACGTTTCATGTGGCATTTCAATTCTGGTGCTAATGGTGGCGCGTCTGCTGGTGCGGCTGAAAAGCCCGACGCCGCCGATTGAGCCGAAACCGTCCGCGATGATGACCGGGCTGGCGCACCTTGGGCATCTGGTCATTTACCTGCTGTTTATTGCCTTGCCCGTTATTGGCCTGCTGATGATGTATAACCGCGGTGGTCCATGGATTGCTTTCGGTATTACGATGCCGTATGCCGCCGAAGCGAATTATGATTTGGTGGATACGCTTAAAGAGTTCCACGAGCTGTTGGCCAATGTCGGCTATTTTGTCATTGCGTTGCATGCCGGTGCGGCGCTGGCGCATCACTACTATTTTAAAGACAACACGCTGCTGCGCATGATGCCAAAAAAACGCGGCTAACGCTTCCTCATTGCTGGCCCCGCATCCTGCGGGGCTTTTTCATTTCTGCGCGTCTAAAATGTGATCCTGTCGGGTTTTCCACATTGAAAAGCAGGGCGGAAATCACATTTTACGCCATCCGTGCTGTGCGCAATTCGTACAAGCAGTGTAGATAGTATATCTATTATAGAAACACTATCGGGCGGAGGGGATATGACACAGCCAGTACAGGAGTCTCTTGATCGGATGGCAACACAAGAACACGCTGCCGGATCGCGCAAATTACGCAAAGTGCTGCTCGCCACCGGCATTGGTCACTTTGTCGAATGGTTTGACTTTGGCCTGTATGGCACGCTCGCCGCCATTATCGGCCTGCAGTTTTTCCAGGCGGGCGATCCGAGCGTCGCACTGCTTTCGTCGTTCGCGGTCTTTGGCGCGGGTTTTATTATGCGCCCGCTTGGCGGGCTGTTTTTCGGTTCGCTGGGCGACAGAAAAGGGCGGCAAAAAGTGCTGGCAACGGTGATCCTGCTCACCTCCGGTGCCACCTTCGTAATGGGGCTGCTACCGACTTATCATCAGATTGGTATTACCGCGACGGTGCTGCTGGTGATAACGCGCCTGATTCAGGGCTTTGCCGCAGGGGGCGAAAGCTCGGGCGCGACAACCTACCTGGCGGAATATGCCCCTACGGAGCGCCGTGGCTACTTCACCTGCTGGATTGATAACTTTGGTTTTATGGCGTTTGTCGTCGGCTCCGGGCTGGTCTTTCTGCTGACGGCAACGCTCGGTGAAAGCACAATGAGCGACTGGGGCTGGCGCATTCCCTTTTTAATTGCCGGGCCGCTGGGCTGGGTCGGTCTGTATTTACGAAAACATCTGGAAGATTCGCCAGAATTTCTCGACGCCATGAAGAACGGGCAAACCGAATCCGCGCCGCTGCGTAAAGCGGTAACCACCGCGTGGGGCGCGTTGCTGTTCTGTGTCGGTTTTGTGGTGATCAAAGCGGTCGGGCACTGGACGCTGCAAACTTTTATGCCGAGCTATCTCTCAACCGAGTTGCACTTCTCGAAACTTAACGCTTACGCCATCACCACGATTGGTCTCTTTTCCGTGGCGGTGCTGGTGCCGTTTATGGGCTATCTGTCGGATAAATATGGCCGTAAACCGTTAATGCTGACCGGGTGCGCCGGGTTTATTCTGCTGAGTTACCCGGCCATGATGGTGATGGCGAACGGCGATGTGCTCTCTGCTGTGCTGGCAATGGTGATGCTGGGGGCGTTTATCGCCGCGTTTGATGGCGCCTGTACCGCCGCAATGGCGGAACTTTTCCCCACCAGCGTGCGCTATGGCGGCTTGTCTATCGCCTATAACTTTGCCGTCGCCTTCTTTGGCGGCATCACACCCTGGTTTTCCGCCTGGCTCATTACCAGCACCGGCGATAAATTTTCGCCCGCCTTCTATGTGATGGGCGCGGCGCTCATCACCTTCCTGACAGTGCTGCGCGCCCGCGAAACCGCAGGGCAGCCGTTAAAACGCTGACGTTTTGCCCGGAGGAGCCCGCCGGGCTATCAGGTAAATCTTAAACAGGATATTGCGCGTATCCGTCACGGAGCAGGACGTGGCGGGTGCGCGCAATGGCCGATGATTTTCTTTCGCTTTCATCTACAGGGGAATATTTATTTGTCCGTCCGGGGAATAAATATCAACGTGATATTAACCTAGGAAATCATTTTTATTCCATAGGGACAAAGTTCGAATAAACACGTCTGCTGCTTTTCACAATTCCGTAATGAAACGTTATCATTACCAGGACAATGACAACTGGTTTTTAAAGTCCGCCAGATAGCAGGGAAAAAGGGCATGGTATGAATAACGCGAAAATTCTGTGGTTTTCCATCAATGGATACCCGTGCGCCATCAGTATGTAAGTAGTTGTTTGGTCGCAAAAAATAGTTGCCGCGATACCAGACAATAACCGACAGATGCTCGCTATTCCTGGCGACAGCAAACGCCGTGCCGGTCGTTGGGGAAAGCAGCATATCCGTAATATCCCAGCGCATAAGTTCTCCTTGCTAATAGCATAATGTCTCACTAAGAAAAATCTTATCAAATAATTCGCGCCAGCCCTAAGTTAAATTTTATATTTAATATTGCACTGATTAACCTACGATATATTTAATTAAATTTACTTAGGATTTTGATATCAAACAAAAATGGTGGGGTTTTGTACAATATATTTTTACGATTGTTATCCTTTTCCGGTGAATACATTATGTTTTCTCTCTGCTAGAGTCATCACGTCACTTTAGTCTCGCCTTGTCAGGAGGTTTTCCGTGCTTTTGTCCAGTCTGATTGCGATCGCCGCCGTGCTAATGATGGGGGTAATGAGCCCTGGTCCGAGTTTTATTTACGTTGCGCGTAATTCACTGGCGCATTCACGTGTGCATGGTTTAGTCACCTCGCTGGGAATGGGGGTTGGCGCGGCGACTTTTGCGCTGATGGCGATGCTGGGATTGCAAAGGGTGCTGAATGCGGTGCCGGAACTCTATATGGCGCTAAAGATAGCAGGGGGCGCGTATCTTATCTGGATGGCGGTGAAGATTTTTCGCGGCGCGTCACAACCATTGACGCTCTCTGTGAACCATAACGACGCACCCAAAGGGCTGTGGAAGACGTTTCGTGATGGGTTGTTTATTCAGTTAAGCAACCCGAAAACGGCTATCGTATTCGCGTCTATTTTCACCGCGCTGCTGCCAGCCAATATTCCAACGGTCTTCTATTATGTGATCCCGCTGATGAGCTTTGTGATTGATGCGGGCTGGTATTCGCTGGTGGCGCTGCTGCTTTCATCCGAGAAACCGCGCCGCGTGTATTTGCGCATCAAAACAGCGGTGGACAGAACCTCGGCCACGGTACTGAGTATTTTAGGGATCAAGCTGATTTATTCGTCGCTGGTGAAGTAAAACTGAGGCTGAGTACCGCAGGGGGTGGCAACCTGGGAAATATTGTCGGTCAAAACGCTGGCTGACAATAGTTGCTTGTATTAAGAACGCGAGTTAACTCTTCTTTGTGCGAAGAATTAATTTAACGATCACGAACATAATCGATGCATAAACACATAGCATAATGACAAACGCAAAGAATGAGGTGGGATCGGCATCGGCTTCATAAGGCGTGGAAATCAGCGGGCGAAAGGTTGCATAAGCCCAGTCTGAAACGCCAACGGTTAAGCTATTGAGCGGCATTCCATATATTGATAAACATAATGCAGCCACGAAGCAGATAAAAAAAAGCCCCGCGTTTTTAATGTATTCGGCAAGCATTAAAATGACTCTCTCCCATAACATCGACGCACCATACGCTGAGAAGGACATGTTACCTTTGCGTACTTCTTTATGGAACATATCAGGAATACGCTGGTGCGGAGTTGTACGCTGGTGCGGAGTTGAGCAGACAGGCTGGCGTGAACGTTGTCGTTCGCACTGGCTGACATAGAAACATACCGTTAGAGCTGTAGATGAGGCGGCTTTGACAGTGCATATCATCGCGATCACGTTTTCGATGAATTTGCGCATCAATATTGTACAACCGAATAAAACAGGGCAATGCATAACGAATGTTTGATAAGTTGTTTTTATACATCATCCCGATAAAAACCGCTTTGGGCGGGATTTTTTACTATCAGCGAAGTGCCAAACAAACTGATTTGATGTAATGTAACGACATGTTTCTGATAAATAATAAAAGGATGTTTATGAAAAAATCACTGTTGCTTTTTATCTGTTTCCTGCCTTCTTTATCTTTCGCAAAATTCATTCATCCGATGGATTTTGATGGTTCAGAGGCGCAGAAAGCGGAAGTTATTAAGTACATTCAAGATCGCGTTCAGAAAGATTACTGCAATAGCAAGCTCAAT
Source organism: Kosakonia sp. SOY2 (assembly GCF_027109175.1). Taxonomy (NCBI): domain Bacteria; kingdom Pseudomonadati; phylum Pseudomonadota; class Gammaproteobacteria; order Enterobacterales; family Enterobacteriaceae; genus Kosakonia; species Kosakonia sp. SOY2. Next base: position 1,307,135 of record NZ_JAPVXH010000001.1, on the reverse strand, counting down.
ATGTGTCAGGAAACGACTTTAAGAATGATGGAGCAGGAGAATTTGCGCGCGTTCAAAGAGGCTTCACAGGCGAAAGACCGAAAAATAATGGATAAAGTCATTAAGACATACTGCCATTCGGCACTGGATATGTGTAACTACACGACTATTGAAATGATGTACAACGAAAATCAAAAGGCATCAAAACAAGATCTGAAGTGGTAATACTACCCTGGTCTTATCACTAGCCTCGGCATTCGCCGGGGCTTTTTTATTCGCGGTGAAAAAGGAAAGCGGTTATTCCTGATCCGGCTGGTTCATATTCGCAACCGGGGCGAATTGGGACGGCGAAACCCCTTTTATGCTTCACAGGTCGTTGTACTGAAACGCCTAACCTTCTGATACCCATAAAAAACATAATGTTTACATCGTACTAAAATAAAAGTTACCATACCCCCCTATAGTATCAAGGAGGTCGTATGCCCCATTCACCAGAAGATAAAAAACGCGTGCTTACGCGGGTTCGTCGCATTCGTGGCCAGGTTGATGCATTAGAGCGTGCGCTGGAAAGCGGCGAGCCCTGCATCGCGATTTTGCAGCAAATCGCCGCCGTACGCGGCGCAGCCAATGGTCTGATGGGCGAAATGGTTGAAATTCACCTCAAAGATGAGCTGGTCACCGGCGAAACCACTGCCGATCAACGCGCGGTGCGCATGGCGGAAGTCGGTCATCTTCTGCGCTCTTATCTAAAATAAGCAATAAGCCATATACAAAAAGGAAGCGACTTATGAAATCACGTGCAGCTGTGGCCTTTGGGCCGGGTCAACCGCTCAAAATCGTCGAGATAGACGTAGCGCCGCCAAAAAAGGGTGAAGTGCTGGTGCGCATCACACACACCGGCGTTTGCCACACCGATGCATTTACGCTTTCTGGCGACGATCCGGAAGGCGTGTTCCCGGCGGTGCTCGGCCATGAAGGCGGCGGCATCGTTGTGGAAGTCGGCGAAGGGGTGACCAGCCTGAAACCGGGCGACCACGTTATTCCCCTCTACACGGCGGAGTGCGGCGAGTGTAAGTTCTGTAAATCCGGGAAAACCAACCTCTGTCAGGCCGTTCGCGCCACGCAGGGCAAAGGCCTGATGCCGGATGGTACAACCCGTTTCTCGTATAACGGCGAACCGATTTATCACTACATGGGCACCAGCACGTTCAGCGAATACACCGTTTGCGCGGAAATCTCGCTGGCGAAAGTTAACGAACAAGCGCCGCTGGATAAAGTCTGTCTGCTGGGTTGCGGTGTAACCACCGGCATTGGCGCGGTGCATAACACGGCGAAAGTCAAAGAGGGCGATACGGTCGCAATCTTTGGCCTCGGCGGTATCGGTCTGGCGGCTATCCAGGGCGCAGTTCAGGCGAAAGCGGGACGCATTCTGGCGATCGATACCAATCCGGACAAATTCCCTCTCGCCAAAGAGATGGGCGCAACCGACTTTATTAACCCGAAAGATCACGACCGGCCAATCCAGGACGTGATTGTCGAAATGACGGACGGCGGTGTGGACTTCAGTTTTGAGTGCATCGGCAATGTGAGCGTCATGCGTGCCGCGCTTGAGTGCTGCCACAAAGGGTGGGGCGAAAGCGTCATCATCGGCGTGGCGGGCGCAGGGCAGGAGATCAGCACCCGTCCATTCCAGCTGGTGACGGGGCGTGTATGGCGCGGTTCCGCCTTCGGCGGTGTGAAAGGTCGTACACAGCTGCCAGGCATGGTAGAAGATGCGATGGCGGGCAAAATTCGCCTCGATCCCTTCATTACACATCGTATGCCACTGGAGCAGATCAACGATGCCTTTGAGCTGATGCATCAGGGGAAATCTATCCGCACCGTTATCCATTTCGGCGAAAAGTAACGCTCTCTCACGCCAGCGGTGTCACCGCTGGCGCAACCAAACTCCAAATCTGTGACCGCTGACGCGCTTTTCGCCATAAGAATAATCCAATTATTGCCGATGCCTATATATCATTCCTGTTGTACGTATCAGACATATATGAGAGTCGATAGCCATGGATAAAAAAGCAGCGATGCAAAGAACACAAGGCATTGGTTTTATGCACAATATTCGATTGGTTCCCCTGTTTTCTTCCATTCTCGGCGGCATCTTAGTGCTATTTGCATTAAGTTCCGGTCTGGCGGGTTACTTCCTGATGCAAGCGGATCGCGATCAGCAGGATGTCACACAGGAAATCCAGGTGCGCATGGGATTATCCAACAGTTCGAATAACTTACGCATAGCGCGTATCAGCCTGATCCACGCCGGCGCGGCCAGTCGCATCGCCGAAATGGAAGATATGAAAAACAACGTGGCTGAAGCAGAAAAACGCATGAAGCAGTCACAGGACGGTTTTAATCAATATATGGAACGCCCGGTCAAAACTCCGGCGGACCTTGCCCTGGATGGCGATCTCACCACCCGTTTTAATGCCTACATCGCGGGCATGCAACCGATGCTGAAATATGCCAAAAACGGCATGTTTGAAGCGATCATTAACCACGAAAGTGAGCAGGCGCGCCAGCTGGATGCGTCTTATAACGAAGTGTTGTTAAAAGCCATTGATATCCGTACCGCACGTGCGCAGCGCCTGACCGAAGAGGCTCACAGCCGCACCCAGCTTGGGCTGATGTTTATGGCTGCCGCCTTTGCGTTAGCGCTGGTGCTGACGGTTATCACCTTTACCGTATTGCGCAGCGTAGTGATTAACCCGCTGCAACGTGCGGCTCAGCGCATTTCTCGCATCGCAACAGGGGATTTAACGGTAGCCGATGAGCCTGCCGGGCGTAGCGAAATTGGTCGTCTGAGTAGCGATCTGCAAGCGATGCAGCATTCGCTGGTCACCACAGTCGCGACGGTGCGTCAGGGCGCGGAAGAGATCTATCGCGGTACCAGCGAGATCTCCGCCGGTAACACCGATCTCTCTTCCCGTACTGAGCAACAGGCTGCGGCCATTGAACAAACGGCTGCCAGCATGGAGCAATTAACCGCGACCGTGAAGCAGAACGCCGACAACGCGCACCATGCCAGCGGGCTGGCACGCGATGCCTCCGGCAAAGCGACCAAAGGTGGGCAGATTGTTTCTGGCGTCGTGCAAACGATGGGCAATATCACCAACAGTTCGCGCAAAATTTCCGAAATCACAGCGGTTATCAACAGCATCGCCTTCCAGACCAATATTCTGGCGCTTAACGCGGCGGTAGAAGCGGCGCGCGCGGGCGAACAGGGGCGTGGTTTTGCGGTGGTGGCAAGCGAGGTTCGTACGCTGGCAAGCCGCAGTGCGCAGGCGGCGAAAGAGATTGAAGCGCTGATCAGCGAATCCGTGAGCTTAATTGAACAAGGTTCCGGAGAAGTGGTTTCCGCCGGTGAAACCATGGGTGAGATCGTCACAGCCGTTAAGCGCGTGACCGATATCATGCTGGAGATCGCCGCCGCTTCTGATGAGCAGAGCAAAGGCATCACTCAGGTGAGCCAGGCGATCACGGAAATGGATAACGTCACCCAGCAGAACGCCTCACTGGTAGAAGAAGCCTCGGCGGCGGCGGCTTCGCTGGAAGAGCAGGCGGCTCGTCTGACCGAAGCCGTGGGGGCATTCCGTTTAACTGAAGCGGCACCGCAGCGTCAGAATAATGCGGCATCGCCAACCAGCAAAACCTTCAAGCCACAGCGCCCGGCGCTGGCGCAGGGTGATAACTGGGAAACGTTCTGAGTATGCAGAAAACAAAAAAGAGGCCGAATGGCCTCTTTTTTTATGCGCAAAATCTTAACACTGGTTGGTGTTTAAGGCGCTGACCATATTGTTGTAGTTTTGCAGCAGGGACTGGGCGTCCTGTGTCTGCTGCGATTGCATCAGCTGAAACTGCGTTGACTGTTTGGCATCTTTTTCGTACTCGCCATTTTCGGTGCGCTCAATAATGTCACGGCCGGTGGAGAGATAGTCATTGGCTTTAGACAGAAGACTCGAACAGCCCGTTTTGTTGCTTTCGCGTACTTTGGCATCGTAAGCGGTAGCCATGCTGTTGAACTGATCGAGCGCCTCTTTGAATGCCGCCTTCTTATCGCCCAGTCCTTTGCCATCCAGCACGCCACCGGCGGCATCCAGGCTCTCTTTCAGGTAGTAGACCATCCCCATTTGCGCGTGCTCAAGCGTGCCTTTTTGCGTACGTTCGAATTCCGCTTTAATGCGCGCACGATCTTTTGCCTCGATACCTTCAAAGAAATTCGCCTGCGCAACGACCAGCATCTGCATGCTGCTCAACAACGCGGGCTGGATCTCACGACCGTGAGCGCCATTATCGCTTTTGTATGTTTTTGCGCTGATGTAGTTGTACATATCGCGGCTTACCGGCTCGGCTTTTGCCAGCGCTTCGCTGTAAAGAAGCCCCGGTTCATCCAGTTCCGGCATATCCGGCTTCATGCTGTGCGCTTTATCCAGATGTTCTTTAATACGCCCCATAGAGAGCGGTTCAGTAAAAAACAGATCATCCATTTTCTTTTTGCCATCGAAAGCGGGCTGTGTGTACTTCTGGTATTCAGCAAGTTGTTTACCGAAGTTGGCCGAGGTCATGTTAGCCGCGGCAATATATTCGTTGTACTTCAGCACTTCGGCCTGTTCGGCTGACGGCTGCGCTTCTTGCGTTTTGGTGGTTTTGTCGTCACAGGCTGACAGTGCCAGCAGGCAGGCGGCAACCGCCAGCGTACGTGCGACAGGTTTGGCGATGAACATCCCATTCTCCTTGTCCGAAAAAAGAAAAAACCGACTCATTTTGCTGAGCGCCGCACAGGTTAGCATCAATGCCCGACTGGCAAGGGGCATGCCACCTGAATTGGTAGGTTTTAAAAAGGGGGAGAAATTGCCCGGCAGACAGCGCCACCGGGCCAGGTTCAGGCGTGGGCAGCGTTAAATAAAACTGTCGTCATCGTTGCTGTAATCGGTGTCATCAAAATCATCGTTCTGGTAAGAATCATTGCCGAACGAATCGTTCTGATCGAGAAAACGGGTGTCTGAGGCATTACTAAAGTTGTCGTTCTGCGTGTTTTCAAACGACGAATTACCCGCCGCCGTCGCCGGTTCTTCAATAATATTCACAATCTCTTCCGGGCGGGACTGATGAAACATGCTGGTCAGCATTTCGGCCAGCACCACACCACCAGCAACGCCCGCCGCGGTTTGTAAGGCCCCGGCCATAAAACCGCTCCCGCGTGGCGCAGGTGCCGCCGAACGGGAATAGTCCTGCTGCGGCTGCTGAGGTGCATTCCAGTTATTTTCCGGCTGTGGACTCTGGCTTCTCCCGCCGCCAAACAGGCCGCCGAGGAAACTGCCACCGCCGGTTTGCGGTTTGCTTTTTTGCGCGGCCAGCTCGCTTTCCAGCTGCTGGACTTTGCTCTGGAGCTGTTTTAGCGCCGCTTCCTGAATCAGGATCGATTGCGCCATATAGTACGGCGCGGCAGGTTGCTGACGCACAAATTCCGCTATCTGACGCTCAGCCTCGGCGTCGCGCTGGCCGTTCTGTTGCTCGGTCTGTTTCAGGCGCTGGAAAAGGCCGTTGATAAGCTGCTGTTCTTCATATTGCATGGCAATAACCTTCCGATCGCTGTGATAGATACTGTTGAGTTTATCAGTGCCATGAATACGTGTCCGATGAGTGAAATGTTTGTTTAACATTGGTTGCAGCTGGGCAAAAAAATGATGTGAAAGGCCAGATGTTCCGGTGATTCTCGTTGTCTCTTCAAAAAGAAATACATATGAATTACCATATATGTTATTTGGCGTCATTAAGGTAAAGGCATGCTGCAACCCGTTCAGCTTTTTAAAATTCTCGCCGATGAAACGCGGTTAACCATCCTGCTGTTGCTCAGAGAGTCCGGCGAACTTTGCGTATGTGATATTTGCGCAGCGGCGGGGGAGTCGCAACCTAAAATTTCCAGGCACATTGCGATGTTACGTGAATATGGTCTGGTCGTTGATCGACGGGCAGGGAAATGGATCCATTATCGGCTGTCACCTCATATGCCCGCCTGGGCGGCAGCAACCATCGATACAGCATGGGATTGCTTGCGTGAAGAGACGCGAGCCAAACTGCAATCAGTGTCTTTGGGTTCGTGCTGATAACAAAACATATGCATAAATCCGTATATCATGGAGTCTGAAATGTTACTGGCTGGAAGCATATTTATTTTCACACTCGTGCTGGTTATCTGGCAGCCCAAAGGGTTGAGTATTGGCTGGAGCGCAACGCTTGGCGCGGTGCTGGCGCTGGCCTGCGGTGTGATTCATATGAGCGATATTCCGGCGGTGTGGAATATTGTCTGGAACGCAACGGCGACGTTTATTGCCGTCATTATCATCAGCTTACTGTTAGATGAGTCCGGTTTTTTTGAATGGGCAGCGCTGCATGTTGCACGTTGGGGCAACGGGCGCGGGCGGTTGCTGTTCACTTATATTGTGTTGTTAGGAGCGGCGGTTGCAGCCCTGTTTGCCAACGATGGTGCCGCGCTGATCCTGACTCCGATTGTCATTGCCATGTTGCTGGCGCTTGGTTTCAGCCCGCGAGCCACACTGGCGTTCGTGATGGCCGCAGGCTTTATTGCCGATACCGCCAGTCTGCCGCTGATTGTCTCGAATCTGGTTAATATCGTATCGGCAGACTTTTTCCACCTGGGATTCACCGCCTACGCTTCCATCATGGTGCCGGTGGACATCGCGGCAATCGCGGCGACACTTACCATGCTCCACCTCTTTTTTCGCCGTGACATTCCGCAAAATTATGCCGCAGATAAACTGGCAGCACCTGCCCGCGCAATTAAAGATCCGGCGACATTTCGCACCGGCTGGGTAGTGCTGATCCTGCTACTGACAGGCTTTTTTGTGCTGGAACCGCTCGGTATTCCGGTGAGTGCGATTGCGGCTGTTGGTGCGCTTATTCTGTTTGCCGTCGCCAAAAAAGGTGCAGCGATTGATACAAGCAAAGTGCTGCGCGGTGCACCATGGCAAATCGTTGTCTTTTCGCTGGGCATGTATTTGGTGGTCTATGGGCTGCGAAACGCGGGGCTCACCGAATACCTTTCCGGGGTTCTGAATCTGCTGACCAATAAGGGCTTATGGGCGACCACCATCGGCACAGGTTTCATTACCGCATTCCTCTCGTCGGTAATGAACAATATGCCAACAGTGCTGATTGGTGCGCTGTCGATTGATGGCAGCAGCGCAACGGGCGTGCTTAAAGAGGCGATGATTTATGCCAATGTGATTGGCTGCGATCTGGGGCCGAAAATCACGCCTATTGGCAGCCTGGCGACACTGCTCTGGTTGCATGTGCTGGCGCAGAAGAAGATCGCGGTGAGCTGGGGGTATTACTTCCGAACCGGTATCGTGATGACATTGCCGGTTCTTTTTGTCACGCTGGTGGCGCTGGCATTGCGCCTCTCTTTTCCTTTGTCGTGAGAGTACTTATGAGCAACATTACGATTTATCACAACCCTGACTGCGGCACCTCGCGCAACACGCTGGCGCTGATCCGCAACAGCGGGGTGGAGCCGACAATTATTCACTACCTTGAGACACCGCCTTCGCGCGATGAACTCACAACACTGATTGGCGCAATGGGCATTTCAGTGCGTGAGTTGTTGCGAAAAAATGTTGCGCCGTACGAACAACTGGGGCTGGCAGAAGATCGCTTCACCGATGCGCAGCTGATCGATTTTATACTTGAGCATCCGATTTTGATTAACCGCCCGATTGTTGTTACCTCGCGCGGTGCGCGCCTTTGCCGCCCGTCGGAAGTGGTGCTGGAGATCCTGCCTGAAGCGCAGAAAGGCGCGTTTACGAAAGAGGATGGGGAGCAGGTTGTTGATTGCAACGGTAAGCGGATCGCGCCGTAATGCATCCGTAAACCGGATAAACAGGAAGCGCTTTAGAGAACGCCCGCTGAACGCGGGCGTTGCGATCAGGCAATACGCAGCGTTTCGCGTGTTTTTGCCGGCGTGATAATGACAGGAATGGATTTCGAGGTTGGCGTACCGGTGCCGTCGCCAAAACGCGTCAGCGGAACCAGTGGGTTCGTTTCCGGATAATAGGCCGCCAGGTTGCCGCGCGGGATGTCATAAGCGACAAGACGGAAATCCTCAACGCGGCGCTGCACGCCATCAGTCGACTGGGTTTCAATATCCACCCGGTCGCCATCATTCAGCCCAAGCGCGCGAATATCTTGCGGATGCATAAACAGCACGTCGCGCTGCCCATAAACCCCACGGTAACGGTCATCGAGCCCGTAAATGGTGGTGTTGTACTGGTCATGCGAGCGTAATGTCTGCAGGACAAACGGCGCTTGCGTCTCCGGGCAGACCGACAGCGGCAGGGCGGCGGCGCTGAATTCCGCTTTGCCGGAAGGCGTATTAAAACGCAACTCTGCGGCAGCATTCCCCAGCCAGAAACCACCCGGTTCTTCGCAACGAACATTAAAGTTCTGAAAGCCGGGAATAGTGGCGGCGATATGATCGCGGATCAGGTTGTAATCACCCGCCAGCGCCAGCCAGTCAACCTTGTCACTGCCCAGCGTGGCATGGGCGATGCCAGCGACAATCGCGGTTTCCGAACGCTGCGTGGCGGCCAGCGGTTTACCAATGCCTTCAGAGGCATGCACCATGCTGAAAGAGTCTTCCACGGTGACGAACTGACGCCCGCTTGCCTGCATATCTTCTTCGGTGCGGCCAAGCGTCGGCAGGATCAGTGACTGTTTACCCGGCATTAAATGGCTGCGATTCAGTTTGGTGCTGATGTAGACCGTCAGCCCGCAACGGCGCAGCGCGGTGCAGGTAAGGGGCGTATCCGGCGCGGCGGCGGCCAGATTGCCACCGAGGGCAAGCAGCACTTTCACTTCGTCACGCAGCATTGCCGAAATGGCCTCTACCGTATGATGCCCGTGCTCGCGCGGCGGCTCGAAACTGAAATGGCGGGCAAGGCTGTCGAGCAGGGCAGCAGGCGGTTTTTCGTCAATCCCCATCGTGCGGTTGCCCTGCACATTGCTGTGCCCGCGCACCGGACACAACCCCGCGCCCGGTTTGCCTAAGTGACCGCCAAGCAGTTGCAGGTTGGTGATTTCCCGTACCGTGTCCAGCGAGTGTTTATGCTGGGTAATACCCATCGCCCAGGTACAAATCACCCGTTTTGCGTTCTGCCAGATGGCGGCTGCGTCGCGCAACTGTTGCTGAGTGAGACCGGACTGTTGCTCAATGGTCCACCAGTCGGTGGCATCGATTTGCGCAAACCACGCGTCAATGCCGTGGGTGTGCTGCGCAATAAAGGCATCGTCAAAAATGCTCGCTTCACCGTTAGCCAGCCGCTGGCGCTGCGTTTCCAGCAACGCTTTCGCCATTCCGCGCACCGCCGCCATATCACCGCCGAGATTGGGCTGATAGTAAGAGGAGCTGATCGCACCCGCCATCGGCGTAACCACTTCCAGCGGTTTTTGCGGATCGGCAAATCGCTCAAGACCGCGTTCGCGCAGGGTGTTAAAGGTGACAATGCGCGCCCCGCGATCGGCGGCGTGCCGCAGGCTGTGCAGCATACGCGGGTGGTTGGTGCCGGGGTTTTGCCCAAAGACAAAAATGGCGTCTGCTTTCTCAAAATCGGCCAGGTGAATGGTGCCTTTACCCACGCCAATGCTGCGTTTCAGCCCCGCGCCGCTCGCTTCGTGGCACATGTTGGAGCAATCCGGGAAGTTATTGGTGCCGACCATGCGGCCAAACAGCTGATAAAGCCAGGACGATTCGTTGCTGGCACGGCCGGACGTATACAGTTCGAGCTGATTGGGGTTATCCATTGCCTTAATATGCTCGCCAATCACCGCCAGCGCATCGTCCCAGGAAATCGGTTCGTAGTGATCGGTTTGCGGGTTGTAACGCAGTGGTTCGGTCAACCGGCCCTGGTATTCAAGGAAATAGTCGCTCTGGCGGTTAAGCGCTGTCACGCTGTGTTGCGCAAAAAAGGTGGCGTCAATCTGGCGACGGGTCGCTTCCCAGGTCACGGCTTTCGCGCCGTTTTCGCAAAAACTGAAGGTACTTTTATTGTCATCACCCCAGGCGCAGCCGGGGCAGTCGAAGCCGCGCGCTTTGTTCATGCGCAACAGGTTGCGCATATTTTTCAGCGCGTTTTTACTGTCAATAACGAAGCGCGTTGTCGCTTCCAGCGAGCCCAGACCACCGGCAGCAGCGTGGTAGGGTTTAATAGCGGTTTTGAATTTCATCTCTTCTTCCGGCTGCGGATTGTTACAGCGTTAGTGTAAGTTGCGTAACAACAACCCTTATTCAACAACCTATTTTTATCACACAATTAACGAGCTGTTCACCTGTTGCGCAAACGGAAGAGAAGATAAGCCAGCCGGGATCAACCCGGCATCGTTTTGCGAATCGCCGCTATCAGCGCGTGAGCGGCAGGTGGCAGGGGGCTATCCACGCGGGTGATGATGCCAATCGGATCGCCAATACCGGGTGGCGTAATGGGCAGCGCGACCAGCGAGCCCAGCCGCAAATCATCTTTTACCGCACCGGAAGGGACAAACCACACGTAGTCATATTCCACCGTGAGCTGGCGTGACAGCGACGCGGAAAGCGTCTCCAGGCAACCAGACGGCAGCGCGCAGTTCTGGCTGGCGAGCAGATCCTCTGTGTTCTGCCGTGGCACGGTGCCTTCCGGCAAGACCACCACTGGCCATTCCAGCACTTTGCTTAGCGTGACGGTGGTTTGCAGCAATGGATGTCGCGGGCGTACCACCAGTTTTAGCGACTCGAGAAACAGCAGTTCATAACTCAAGCCGCTCATCAAATCCGGGTCTGACATGCGACCAATGCCCAGATCCAGTTCACCGGATTTCAGCCCGGCGAGGATCATCGGGTTATTGGCGGTGGCAACCTGAATGGTGATATCCGGCTGCTGTTTGTGCAGCTGGCCAATGACCGCCGGTAAGATCCCCAGCGCGGCGGTCGGCAGCGCGCCGATACGGATCAGGTCGTTTTTGAGTTCGGTTTTGTGGCTCAGCGACTGCCCGGCAATGTTAACCGCGTCCAGAACGCGAACCGCGTGGGTAAGAAACTGTTCGCCGACCAGCGTGAGTTGCGCGCCCATGCGGCCACGTTCAAACAGGCGCTTACCGGTGAGTTGCTCGAGTTCGTTGAGGGTTTTCGACAGCGCAGGCTGACTTAAGTTAAGGGTTTCAGCCGCGCGCCCCAAAGTTCCTTGTTGAGCGACGGCAACGAATGTATGCAAATGGCGCAGACGAATGCGCTGTGAAAACAGACCGTTTTTTTCCATAAGATGATGTTAAAAACCGTGCAGAACCGCTGGCAAGTTAAGTTGTTTAATTTTGATAACCAGATAGCAAAATATTATTAACATTTAATCTCTTTGAGTTACAAACGGATTCTGCCCGCAATGTGACGTAACCTGCATGTTGATAAGGGTTTTTGGCGGCGCTGTTCCATAATCTTTCGTTATGTTCGTTACCGCGCGGCGCACGCGCGTTTTCTGCCACGATCACACTTTGTAAATTTCCCATCACGCACGTAAAAAGGCTTCTCTACACTCCAGAGAGAACACACTGGAGGGATTACACTATGGCGTACAGCATCACGGCTGATGAGATTCGGGAACAATTTTCACAGGCGATGTCAGCCATGTACCAGCAGGAAGTTCCACAATACGGCACGCTGCTGGAGCTGGTCGCGGATGTGAATCTGGCGGTGCTGGAGAACAACCCGCGTCTGCATGAACAACTGGCCAACGCCGATGAATTAGCGCGGCTCAATGTCGAGCGTCACGGCGCCATCAGGGTAGGGACGGCCGAGGAGCTTTCTACTTTGCGGCGCATGTTTGCCATTATGGGGATGTTTCCGGTCAGCTATTACGATCTCTCGCAGGCGGGCGTTCCGGTGCACTCCACCGCCTTTCGCCCGATCGAAGACGCGGCGCTGGCGCGTAACCCATTTCGTATTTTTACCTCGCTGCTGCGCCTGGAGCTTATCGAGAACGACACGCTGCGTGATAAAGCCGCCGCCATTCTGGCAAAGCGTGACATATTCACCCCGGCATGCCGCCAGCTGATTGAGTTGCATGAACTGAATGGCGGTTTTACCCCGCAGCAAGCTAAAGCCTTTGTTGAGGAAGCGCTGGAAACGTTCCGCTGGCACCGCCATGCCACGGTGGATGCGCAAACCTATCAGGCGCTGCATGATGAGCACCGCCTGATTGCCGATGTGGTCTGTTTCCCTGGCTGCCATATCAATCACTTAACGCCACGCACGCTGGATATTGACCGTGTTCAGGCGCTGATGCCGGAGTACGGCATAGAACCGAAAATCCTCATTGAAGGGCCACCGCGTCGCGATGTGCCGATTTTGCTGCGCCAGACCAGTTTCAAAGCGCTGGATGAACCGGTGCTGTTTAACGGTGAGCACCAGGGCACGCATACCGCGCGTTTTGGCGAAATCGAACAGCGCGGCATCGCGTTAACGCAGAAAGGGCGCGCACTCTATGATCAACTGCTGACCAGCGCCGGAACCGGCAAAGATAACCTGACGCACCAGTTGCATTTGCAGGAGGTGTTTAAAGCCTTCCCTGACAGCGAGATGCTGCTGCGCAAGCAGGGGCTGGCGTGGTTCCGCTATCGCCTGACGCCAACGGGTGAAGCGCACCGGCAGGCGATTCATCCCGGCGACGATCCCCAGCCGTTGATCGAGCGCGGCTGGGTGGTGGCGCAACCCATTACCTATGAGGATTTTCTGCCGGTCAGCGCGGCGGGGATCTTCCAGTCTAACCTCGGCAACGAAACCCAGGCGCGTAGCCACGGCAACGCCAGCCAGGCGCAGTTTGAGGCCGCGCTGGGTTGCCCGGTGTTCGATGAATTCACACTCTATGCGGAAGCCGAAGCGCGCAGCAAACGGCGTTGCGGTCTGCTGTAAAACAGGTAATCTGCCAGAAATCAGTTATTTCTGGATATTGTTATGGAAAATCCATTAACGCCGCTGGCACACACCCGCCAGGGCAGTGTGCTGGGATGCAGTGAAGATGCCTTTCATGTCTGGCGCGGTATTCCCTTTGCCGCGCCGCCCACTGGTGCGCTGCGCTGGCGCGCGCCACAGCCGCCGCAATCCTGGCAGGGGGTGCGCATCGCCGACACGTTTTCCGCCGCCAGCTGGCAAAACAGTGATTATTGCCAGCAGGTCGGCGGCGGCGATCCGGGGCGTTTCTCCGAAGATTGTCTCTATCTGAATATCTGGTCACCGGCTTCGCGGACAAAACCGCTGCCGGTGATGGTCTGGCTGCACGGCGGCGGGTTTACTATCGGCTCCGGCGGGTTGCCGCCGTATGACGGAAAAGCGCTTGCGGCACGCGGCGTCGTGCTGGTGACGATCAATTATCGCCTTGGCCATCTTGGCTTTTTCGCCCATCCGGCGCTTGAGCAGGAGAGCGGTGAACGTGTCTACAACTTTGGCTTGCTTGATCAGATAGCCGCGCTGCGTTGGGTACAGGAGAATATTGCTGCTTTCGGTGGTGATGCGGCAAATGTGACGCTGTTTGGCGAATCGGCGGGTGCGCGTAGCGTGATGGCGCTGATGGCCTCGCCGCTGGCTGAAGGATTGTTTCACAAAGCCATTATTCAGAGCAGTTATACCTTGCCGGATACGCCGCGCGAAGCGGCGCTGGCAAAAGGTGAAGCGATTGCCGCACATTTTGGCCTGGAAAATGCCAGTGCCGGGCAGCTGCGCGCGCTGCCGGCAGAAGCCTTTTGGCCGCTGGAAGCGCCATTGAAAATTGCGCCTGCGCCCATCGCGGGTGACTGCGTGTTACCGGAACCGATGCTCGATACCTTTTTCGCCGGTCGACAACACCCGTTGCCGGTCATTATCGGGTCGAACAGTGATGAAGCCAGCGTGATGGCCGAGTTTGGCGTCGATCTCGCCGGGCAAATCGAAAAGATGCGCCGCGAACAGCGGCTCGGACTGGGGCTTATCCGCCTGCTTTATCCAGGGGTGAAAGGGGATGCGGAACTGGGTCGCCAGGTGTGCCGCGATATGGCCTTTACCACGCTTGGCCTGGTGGTGATGCAGGCTCAGCAGCGTGTCGGTCAACCCTGCTGGCGTTACTGGTTTGATTATGTTGCCGAAGCGGCACACGACACCTATATCAACGGCGCGTGGCACGGTAATGAAGTGCCGTATGTATTCGACAATCTTATGCTTTCGGAACCGTCCTGCCATTATGTCAACCCGCGCGATCTCGCCTTTGCCGCGCATATTGCTGATTACTGGGTTCGTTTTGCCGCCCAGGCCAGTCGCCGTACAGAAGCGTTACCCGGCCCGGTCAACTGGCTGGCCTGCGTGCGCGGCCGCGATCGGTTGTTACGCATGGGATTGAATAAACATGCAGGATTTCGCCTGGTTAACCGCTTTATGCGTGCCCGTCTGAGCTTCTTTCGCCGGGTTATGCGCCACCATGTGAAGCTTGATTAGCCCCCAGCAACCCCTCTCTGAACGCCGCCAGCCCGGCGGCTTTATTCTCCGTTTCCCGCAGCACCAGGCGGTAACTGGCACCGGTTTTGACACTCTGCGAAAACGGGCGCAGCAAGCGTCCAGCCTCGATATCTTCCGCTACCAGCGTTTCATCGGCGATGGCCATCCCCAGTCCCTGAATGGCGGCGGTAATGGCTAAATCCATGGTGTCGAAGTGTTGATTTTTACTCATGACGGGCTGAAAAACGCTTTGTCTTGCCAGCCACAGCGACCAGTCGGTTTTGTCCCGTGTCGGATGTAATAACGTGGCGGTTTCCAGCGCATTGCGCTGCGCCAGCGCGTGGCTAATCACCGGCGTTAGCGCTTCCTCAAACAGCAGATCCCCGGCGCTTAATTGGGTGCCAAACACAATCGCCGCGTCATAAGGTTCTGTTTTGAAGTTAATGGTGTGATCGGTGGTAGTCGTCAATGCCACCTGTAATTCCGGGTAACGTTGTTCCAGATTCACCAGCCGAGGCACCAGCCAGCGAATCGCACAGGTCGGGGCTTTCAGGCGCACCACCGTTTGTTGCGAGCGCGCCTGGAAGGCGACCGCTACCAGTTGTTCATACGCGCCGCGCAGTTCCGGTAACAGGGCGCTGCCCTGCGGCGACAGGTGTAAACCGCGCGCGTGGCGCTCAAACAGCGGAAAGCCGAACCAGTTTTCCAGCGCGGCGATTTTGCGGCTAACCGCGCCCTGTGTCAGGCACAACTCTTTTGCTGCGTGCGTCAAATTAAGATGGCGGGCGGTGACCAGAAAAGCGTCGATGGCATTGAGCGGCAAAGATCGGGGCGACATGACAACTCCAGCTATGCAATTTATTCATGGCTATTATGACAACAATTCGGTTGTCGGCTCAACAGGGTTTGGTTTGAATGGTTATGCACTTTTTATGTGAAAGGATCAGGCATGACTCTGCGTACCCCGGTGAAAACTCGCTCCAAATTACCCGATGTCGGCACCACCATTTTTACCGTTATCGGCCAGCTTTCCGCCGAACATAATGCGATAAACCTTTCTCAGGGCGCGCCCAACTTTCCTTGCGATCCGCAGCTGATTGCCGGGGTGACGCGCGCCATGCAGGCCAATCATAACCAGTACGCATCAATGACCGGTCTGCACCCGTTAAAAGAGCGGATTGCGCAAAAAATCAGCGAGCTGTACCGCACGGATTACGACGTAGACAGTGAAATTCTTATCACCGCCAGCGCCAGCGAAGGGTTGTACTCGGCTATCAGCGGGCTGGTGCATCCGGGTGATGAAGTGATTTACTTTGAACCCTCGTTCGACAGCTACGCGCCCATTGTCCGTTTGCAGGGGGCAACGCCTGTAGCCATCAAACTGACGGTGCCGGATTTCGCGGTGAACTGGAACGAAGTGCGCGCGGCAATCACACCGCGCACGCGCATGATTATCGTGAACACGCCGCACAACCCCAGCGGGCAGGTGTTTTCCCGCGCCGATCTTGAGCAACTGGCGGCGATCACCCGGCACACCGATATTGTGATCCTCTCCGATGAAGTTTACGAACATGTGGTATTCGACGGCGAGCCGCATCACGGCATGGCAACCCATCCGCAACTGGCGGAGCGCAGCGTGATTATCTCGTCGTTTGGCAAGACCTATCATGTGACGGGCTGGCGCGTGGGATACTGCGTTGCGCCTGCGGAACTGATGGATGAGATCTGCAAAGTACACCAGTTTTTGATGTTTTCCGCCGATACCCCCATGCAGCATGCCTTTGCCGATCATATGCGTGACCCGCAGGGTTGGCTGTCGCTGGCGGCGTTTTACCAGCGTAAGCGCGACCTGCTGCAAACCTTGCTCGCTGAGTCGCCGTTTCGTTTACTACCCAGCGCCGGATCGTTTTTCCTGCTGGCGGATTACAGCCACTTCAGCGATGAAAGCGACAGCGAGATGGTAAAAAGGCTGATTATTGACTGCGGGGTCGCCACCATTCCGTTGTCGGCGTTTTATACCGATGGTACAGATAACAAGTTGATCCGCCTCTCTTTTGCGAAAGACGAGGCAACATTAAGAGCAGGCGCGCAGGCCCTGTGTCGTGTTAAGCCACGCTAAGGAGCGTTAATGATGAAATTTAAAGCACTCTGTCTGGGCATGGGTTTGCTCTGCTCATTCTCCTCGTTTGCCGAAAACGCGCTGCGTTACGGCGTGGAAGCGGAATATCCCCCGTTTGAAAGCCGCAACGCGTCAGGCGAACTGGAAGGTTTTGATATCGAACTGGGAAACGCTGTCTGCAAAGCGGCGCAACTGAAATGTAGCTGGGTGGAAACCTCGTTTGACGCCTTGATCCCAGGGCTGACTGCCAAGAAATTCGATGCCATCAACTCGGCGATGAACATTACCGAACAGCGGCGTAAAAGCATCGATTTCACCCAGCCGATTTATCGCATTCCATCACAACTGGTCGGCAACAGTGGCGACGGCATGGAAGCGACCGCCGAGGGGCTGAAAGGCAAAACCATTGGCGTGTTGCAGGGATCAATTCAGGAAACCTACGCCAAAGAGCACTGGGAAAAGCACGGTGTCACGGTGGTGTCGTATAAAGATCAGAATATGGCGTGGGGAGATTTGCTGAACGGCCGCATTGACGCCTCACTGGTGATGTCGGCGGCGGGGCAGGCAGGTTTCCTCAGCAAGCCGCAGGGGAAAGGGTTTGGCTTTATTGGCAAACCGGTATCGGACGATACGATCCTCGGCAGTGGTATCGGTTTCGGGCTGCGTAAAGGTGATGAGGCCACCAAAAAGCAACTTGATGCCGCCATCGATAAAATCCGCGCTGATGGCACCATCAAAAAACTGGCGGAGAAGTACTTCCCCGGCATTGATGTTAGTGTCAGCGCAAAATAAAGCATGACCACTCTGGCGCCTGCCGTTGATGTCCGGCAGGCGCTTTTTTATTTCCGCCGCAAACGCCCACCGTTATACAGATCTTTACGCCGCTTTCGGGCTGCTCTTATCGACAGAAAATATTTCATGTTTCGTTCATATATTCGGCAGCCAACAATTGGATTCTCAATGAATTTTGTCTAGAGTGATGCGTTCATTAATGAACGCTTTTGCCGCTGTTTCGCGCCATCGCGAAATGCCATTTGACGACCAGAAGGACGTGTTACCAGGCATGAACCGCAGACGATTTATTCAAGCATCCATGGCCCTTGCCGCAACTTACGGCACCACCGGTGTTGCATCGCTCTTTTCCCGCGCGGCGTTCGCGGCGGAAACGGACATCGCCGATGGCCAGAGCCGCCGTTTTGATTTCTCCGTGCTGCAGTCCATGGCGCACGATCTGGCGCAACAGCAGTGGGGCGGCGCGCCTAAAGCGCTTCCCAATACGCTGGCGAACCTGACGCCGCAGGCTTACAACAGCATTCAGTACGATGCGCAGCACTCGCTGTGGAACAATGTTGATGGCCGCCTGCTGGACGTGCAATTTTTCCACGTCGGCATGGGGTTTCGCCGCCGCGTTCGCATGTTCTCCCTTGACCAGGAGACGCACCAGGCGCGTGAAATTCACTTCCGCCCGGAGCTGTTTAACTACCACGACGCGGGCGTCGATACCAAACAGCTGGAAGGGCAAAGCGATCTTGGTTTCGCCGGTTTCCGCGCGTTTAAAGCGCCTGAACTGGCGCGCCGCGATATCGTCTCGTTCCTTGGCGCAAGTTATTTCCGCGCGGTAGACAGCACCTTCCAGTACGGTCTTTCCGCACGCGGCGTGGCGATTGATACCTTTACCGATACGCCGGAAGAGTTCCCGGATTTCACCGCCTTCTGGTTTGAGACGGCAAAACCCGCCGACACCACCTTTACCGTTTATGCGTTGCTCGACAGCCCGAGTATTACCGGGGCGTATAAGTTCGTGATCCACTGCGAAGAGAGCCAGGTGATCATGGATGTCGATAACCGCCTGTATGCGCGCAAAGACATTAAGCAACTGGGTATCGCGCCGATGACCAGTATGTTCAGCTGCGGTAATAACGAACGCCGCGTCTGCGATACCATTCATCCGCAAATTCATGACTCCGATCGTCTGGCGATGTGGCGCGGGAACGGCGAGTGGATCTGCCGCCCGCTGAATAACCCGCAAAAATTGCAGTTCAACGCTTATCAGGATGAAAACCCGAAAGGGTTCGGCCTGCTGCAACTCGATCGTGATTTCTCCCACTACCAGGATGTGATGGGCTGGTACAACAAACGTCCGAGTCTGTGGGTGGAGCCGCGTAACAAGTGGGGCAAAGGGGCGGTTAGCCTGATGGAGATCCCGACCACCGGCGAAACGCTGGATAACATTGTCTGCTTCTGGCAGCCGGAAAAACCGGTCAAAGCGGGCGATGATTTTGCCTTCCAGTACCGCTTGTACTGGAGCGCGATGCCGCCGGTGCGTTCTCCGCTGGCCCGCGTTTACGCCACCCGTACCGGCATGGGCGGTTTCCCGGAAGGCTGGGCGCCGGGCGAACACTATCCGGATAAATGGGCGCGTCGTTTCGCCATTGATTTTGTTGGCGGTGACCTGAAAGCGGCCGCGCCGAAAGGCATTGAGCCGGTCATCACGCTTTCAAACGGGGAAGCGAAACAGGTTGAGATCCTCTATGTCGAACCGTTTGACGGTTATCGCATTCTGTTCGACTGGTATCCGACCAATGATTCCACCGATCCGGTAGACATGCGTCTGTTCCTGCGCTGCCAGGGCGACGCCATCAGCGAAACCTGGCTTTATCAATACTTCCCGCCCGCGCCGGACAAACGTAACTACGTTGATGACCGCGTCATGCGCTAAACCCACTTCGCCCCCGTCAGGGGGCGAATGCTTTATGGAGCCGCAATGGACGATACCGTTATACCGGTGCATGACCATCTCACGCTGCATGCCGCCGACGAGCGGTTTGTGCACGATCTGCACCAGTTAATTGTCAAAAACCGCGACTGGCTACAGCAGTTTCTCAACTGGCCGAAGTCGGTCACGTCCGTTGATGACACCCGTAAAACCGTGCAGAGCAATATACTGTTGCACCAGCGCGGCTACGCCAAAATGTTCATGATTGTGCGCGACGATGTGCTGGTGGGCGTGCTGGCGTTTAACGCGATTGAGCCGTTAAACAAAACGGCTTATATCGGCTACTGGCTGGATGAGGAGTGCCAGCGGCAGGGGATATTGTCTCAGGCCATGCAGGCAATGATCGATTTTTATGCCCGCCGCGGCGATATCCGCCGCTTTGTCATCAAATGCCGGGTGGCGAATCATGCCAGCAATCAGGTTGCCGGGCGCAACGGCTTTACGCTCGAAGGCTGCCTTAAACAGGCGGAGTTTCTCAACGGCAGCTACGACGATCAGAATATCTGGGCGAAGATCGTCGATAAGGCCTGATCGCGCTAACTGGTGGCCTGCGACACCGCTTTGCGCAGGCCGTTTACCGCCGGTGAGTTCATCGGTGTGACCAGCGCGTAGTTGTAGTGATCATCACTCCAGTACTGCGCCATCACATCTTCGGCCTCGCGTTCCCCGTGAGGGAGTTTGACCGGGCTTAACGGGCGGATATACCAGCCGACCCGCGTTCCGTTCCTGTCCTGATACATAATCAGCGCCGCCGGGCCTTGCGCGGTGGCGATAAGCCGCGCACCGGATAAGGTGAAACCATACTGTTCGAGATTCGGCGGCTGGTTACCGTTAATAAAATACCGGGCGACCCAGCGGGTGAGTTCGGTTTGCTGGCTTGCCACCACATCCATTGGCGTGACGGCGGCATTATCAAAAAGTTTATAAGCCTGAACCGCGTCCTCCATCGGCTGATGAGTCATTAACATCTGCGACTCTTTCAGCTCCCAGCCCGTATAACCGCCCACGCTTAACGCCAGTACCAGCGCGAACGCGGTGGCCAGTTTCCACTGTCGCTGCTGGCGTACCTGGCGGCGTAAATAGTGTGGCTCCGGTTTTTCCAGGGCGATAGTTTGCTGGCTCATGGCCTGGCGGAGTTGCTGCGCGTCACGCCGCCAGCCTGCAACCTGCGCGGCGGCATCGGGGTTTTCTGCCAGATAGCGCTCGATACGCGCTGAGGTCGCCTCATCGGTTTCGCCATCCATCCAGGCATGCAGATCGTGTTCATCCGGTGGCAACGTCATTTCAGTCTCCTCAGCGGCAGCGGCGCTGCCGTACCGTCTAATTTCTCATGTAGCAATTTACGTGCGCGCGACAGGCGCGACATCACGGTGCCGGTCGGGATATCGAGCGTTTGGGCGACTTCTTTATAACTCAGCCCTTCAATGCTCACCAGCAACAGAATGGCACGATAATCGGTCGGCAGCGTGGCGAACACCGCCAGCGTATCATCCGCCATGACCAGTGACTCGGTTGACGCGCCGGTGGTCTCCTCGCCAGTGAAAAAGGCGAGGATTTTCATATACCGCCGCTTACGCCGCTCGCCGTCAATAAATTGACGGTAAAGAATGGCGAACAGCCAGGCGCGCAGGCTCCGTTCGCCATCACTATTTGGGCTACGCGTCAGCGCTTTCATCAGGCAGCTTTGCACCAAATCTTCCGCGCTGTGCGGGTTGCGGGTTAGCCACAGCGCAAAGCGTTGCAAATGTGGCATCACCTGACGAATCTCATCATCAGTCAGTTGCATAGCTTGCCTTCATCGCTTGCGGGTTCCCGACATACTTTCAAAAACGCCATCGCGGAGCACGAGGGCATGAAACAGTGCGGCGGCCAGATGCAGCATCACCGTTGCGAACAGCGCCAGCGCCACCAGGGAATGCAGTGGCCGCAGTAGCGCGTAAGTATCATTATTCACCGGCAGGACGGGCGGTAACACCCAACCGGCGACAGTCACCGGATAGCCCGCTGCCGAGAGCATTCCCCAGCCAATCAGCGGTTGCGCAAGCATCATGGCATAGAGCGCCCAGTGTGAAAGATGCGCCATGGCGCGTTGCCAGCCCGCAAGCGTCGCCGGTAACGCCGGCGTGGCAGTATAAAACCGCAGCCACAGACGAACCAGCACCAGCACAAAAATCATCAAACCTAGTGGTTTGTGGATCGACACCAGCAAACTGTGCAGGGATGAGACGGTGGAAACCATCACGACGCCGATAAACAGCATCGCGATGATCGCCGCCGCCATTAACCAGTGCAGCACGCGCAGCGCCGGGTGGAAATAGGCAACCTGTTTCATAAATGAGCTCCAGCCTGGGCGGATTGTTCACGGGTGCGCGCATTGTAAGATTTAGCATAAGCCGCAGAACGCGCATTGAGTAACGGATCGTCGGAGGCGGCAATGCCATCCGGCAGGATCAGCGGATCGTAATTGATGTCATTGCATGGCCCGTTTTGCTGTTCGGTTGCCCGGGTAAGAACCAGCGTTCCGGCGTTGATGGTTTGCCGGTCGGCCGGCCAGACTTTCGCCGCATTGCTGCCATCATCACCCGGCTGGGCGACGGTGATCAGCAGATCCCATTTCAGTGGCCCCTGCGCCAGACGCTGTTTGAGATCCGTTTGCAGGAAATTTTTATCACGTTTTTCGTCGGCGCTGATGGGCTGATAATCGGTGTGCGGCACCATGCTCCAGCGCACCAGATGCGCGACATCTGCTTTATCCATAAACCGGAATGCGTTCAGGCTGTTAAACCGATCGCTGGCCCAGCTCGACGAAGGCACATTCTGTTTTGCCCATGCCAGAAACGGCGCGACCTCCGGGTTCTTTTGCACGAAGGCTTTGAATTTCCCGGCATCCGGTTTGCCGGTTGCCGCATCGGGCAGCGAGGCAACCTGTAATTCATAGAATTGCTCAACGGTGGAGACCGGGAAGAAGGGCATTGCGTTCATGCCGGTGCGCCACTGTTCACCGTTTGCTAACTGAAACGCCAGCGCCAGACTGCGCACAGGCACAGCATAATCCGGCGCGGCGGGATTTCCTCCGGCGATGGCAAAACGCCCGGTTACTGGCGTTTCTCCGACAGCAAATACCGAGGCGCGCGATAGCGTGCTGGCATTACCGTTAGAGATAAAACTGCCCGTAACGCAGAGCCCTTTGGCGTGATTTCGCCGATAACCCGGATGCTCTCCGCCCGCTTGTTGTAAGACATTAACCAGTTTATCTGCGCTCAGGCGCGCAGGAGTTAACCAGCCTCCGCCCCACAGAAACAGTACAATCAACACCAGCGGAACAAATGCGATTGCCGCAAGGCGTGCAAGGATCTGGCCGGTCGTAAAAGGAGTGTTTGTCATAGTCGCTCACCTGCTAATCATGAGCGGATAAGACGAAGCAACGGCGGGTTTATTCCACACGAAAGAAAAAATTTTTTGTGAAAAAAACCTGCAACAGAGTGTTCGTTGCAGGCCCGGTGTTATCAGGGATGTCTCGTCGCAAAGCGAGTGGCAAAGGTGCCGTCTTTGCCGCCAGCCGGGTGACGGCCGCTACGGATTACAAAAACTGCGCAAAGGTTGTTGAAGCGAAAATCCTGTAGCCTGGCAGGAGGAAAGTGAACAGAACAGGGGGTTCGTTTTCTCCGCCGGGTGCCTCATAAACCACCTGCAACAATATGAAAAGTTGCGGATAAACGACGTCGGCTTTGATAACAGACAAGCAACTTATAAAGAGCCAACCAGCGGCGTGCGGGTAATGTGCTGCGTGTCGTTAATCACTTTCGGCCCGCGTAACAGAATGCTTTCGCCTTCCTGCGCCTCGACGACCGCATCGCCGTAAATTTCAATCTGATGCTCGATCAGCACATTACCGTGAATGCGCGCATTGCCCTGAATCACCACTTTTTCATCCAGCTGCAATGGCCCGCCGCGTAGCCAGGCGCGACCGCCTACCAGCACGTGGTGTTTTAAAATACAGTTGCCTTCAACGACGGCGTTTTCGGCTACCTGCGAGCTGTAGCGAATGGTCGGGATCTCATCGTCAAGCGTCCCGGCGACCACGCGTGCGGCGCCATACACTTTGGCGCAGTCGCACACCCAGACATCATTGAGCTCGTTGCCTTCGAGCAGGGCGAAATCAAAGACTTCGGCGCGGTGTTCAATAAAGGCGTAATTGACGATGGCATCGCCATAAATTTGCGCCTGATGCACCACGCGCGAATGGCTGACGGTGGCGCGATCGTAAATCTGCAAAATCTGTTCGTTATCCAGCGTTAAACCTTTCGCGGCAATGATGTCGCAGCCGCTGAGAATGCGCGCATCGCCGCGTAAATGACATCCACCGCGCACCGTAGAGGCCTGAACGGTGACGTTGTCACTTAATTGCGCGCCGTGGCTTATCTCACTGCCGTCAACCCAGGCGTTATCCGCAATCATGACATCGTGGCAAATCACGCACGGCTGGGTGATCCGCGCATTGCCACGCACTGCGCTGCCAAGAAAAACCATGCTGTTTTCATCGTAAATCCAGCAGTTTCCTTGCTGATCGAGCACGTTTTCATTATCGACCCAGCCACCGGCGCTGCCCGCCACAACATCGTTGAAATCGCGCAGGGCAATAATCTGGCGCAGGGCGACGGATCGCTTCTCGCCGCCAATCTGGTAATGCATTGTCCGTTGCTCATCACTGAGCCGATACTTATTCATGCTACATTTCCCCCATCTGCCTGAGTTAAACGTAGCAAATTTTACGCCGCTGGCTATCCGCCAGCGAAACCAATAAAATGCACAAAAAATGCAACTTATAAATTCGCGACGTATTGAGGAACAGCATGACCACCCGCACTGATAACTACTTTACTGAAAAATACAGCATGACTCCGACCCATTCGGAAGTGCTTAACGCCATGAATTATGTCCAGCCGGGTAAAGCACTGGATCTCGGCTGCGGTAATGGCCGCAACAGTCTGTTTCTCGCCAACCGGGGTTTTAATGTCACCGCGTGGGATAAAAACCCGAACAGTCTGAGCAACTTACAAAATATTCGTGAAACAGAAGGGCTGGAAAACTTACATATTGAGGCGGTTGATCTCAACCATCTCAGTTTTGACGGCGAGTACGATTTTATTCTCTCGACCGTAGTGCTGATGTTTCTGGAAGCGAAAACCATCCCAGGGCTGATTGCCAATATGCAGCGCTGCACCAAACCCGGCGGCTATAACCTGATTGTCGCGGCAATGGACACGGCAGATTTCCCGTGCACGGTCGGCTTCCCGTTTGCTTTTAAAGAGGGGGAGTTGCGCGATTACTACGCCGGTTGGGAACTGCTGAAATACAACGAAGAGGTGGGTGAACTTCACCGCACCGATGCCAACGGTAACCGCATCAAATTACGTTTCGCCACGATGCTGGCACGCAAATCCGCGTAACTTATCCTGCTGCGGCAGTAAAAGCGCCGGAAGCCGGCCTCCGGTTTTTTTACTGCCAGCCCTCCGTATTTCTCTTTCAATCTCTACTGCGCCACTTCCCGCTATTCGCCGGGTAAATGCCTCCTGCAAAGGGTTGAAGGATTACAGTGATGAATTGTCATCGCATGGGTAGCAAATGCCGGATTACAAGGCCATCCGGCAGGTTAGATCGGACTATCATTACGGGGTGAACGCCGTTCCGACGCCATCCCCGGTCTGTTTTAACGCGCCGCCAGCAGGCAAAGTTGTAGCGCAACGTTATAAGAGGCTTCGAAAGCGCGTAGCGGCAGGAACTCAAAACGCGAGTGGAAGTTATGCGCGCCGGTGAAGAAATTTGGCGTCAGCAAACCCTTAGCAGAAAGCGCCGCACCGTCGGTGCCGCCGCGCATCGGCGTCGGTTTTGGCGTGATCCCCAGTGATTCCATGGCTGTGAACAGTAAATCAATCGCCCGGCGATCTTCGCCAATCGCGTTACTGATATTGCTGTAGGTATCGCTGATGCTGTACTCCACTTTCGCGGTGGGATACTGAGCCGCAATTTTTGCCGCAACATCGGCAATTTGCTGTTTGCGTTTAGCAAAACTCTTACTGTCGAAATCACGAATGTTGGCGTTCAGCGTCGCGTAGCTCTGCACGGCATTGATACCGTTAAACCAGATATAACCTTCGCGTCCTTCCGTGTGCTCCGGCGTTTGTTGACGATCAAAGTGGCTGATGTAATCCATCGCCATTAACAGCGGGTTCACCAGCACGCCTTTCGCCGACATCGGGTGCGCGGTCACCCCGGTAAACTGAATTTGCGCGCTGGCGGCGTTAAAGTTCTCGTAAACGATTTCGCCCAGTTCGCAGCAGTCGATTGTCCAGGCAAAATCAACATCAAAACGCGCTAAATCCAGCGCCTTCGCGCCACGCAGGCCCACTTCTTCATCGGGTACAAAAGCCACCACGATATCGCCGTGACGCTGTTCTGGCGTCAGGTTTTCCAGCAGCGTCATCACCACGGTAACCGCGGCTTTGTTATCCGCACCGAGTACGCTGGTGCCGTCACTGAAGATTATCTCCTCATTCGGATAAGCGAGGATCTCCGGATGCTCATCAACGCGCAGCCAGATATCCTGCGCGCGGTTCAGGCAGAGATCTTGCCCCTCAAAGCGCAGGATCTGCGGATGAATATGCGGGGATAAACCGACGTCCACGGTGTCGATATGGGTGATAAAACCGATACGCGGCGCACCGGGAACATTGCCTTTTTTGACGGCGGTGACGGTCGCGTGATCGTCAATAATGATCTCTTCAAGACCCAGTGTTTTCAACTCGTTAGCCAGTTCACGCGCCATATCAAACTGCCCGACGGTGGTGGGTAAAGTGGTGGCCGCCGGATCGCTTTGGCTGGTGATGCTGAGGTAGCGAAAGAAGCGATGCGTTAATTGACTGGAGAGCGACGACGTCATAGTGATTCCTTCTTTATTCGAATTATCAGGTGTTTGCAAATTCACTTTAATGTTATTTATGAGAGGGCAAACAACAAGCCTTTACAATAAAACAACAGGAAAAACTATGATTAGCAAACCGACAACACTTGCTCTGGCGTTGGCCGCGATGATAGTGAGTTCTTCTGTGGCGGCGAAAACGCTGGTCTATTGCTCGGAAGGCTCGCCGGAAAATTTCAACCCACAACTCTATACCTCGGGCACCAGCGTGGATGCCAGCGCGGTGCCGGTCTACAACCGGCTGGTGGATTTCAAAGTGGGCACCACGCAACTGCAACCCAGCCTCGCGGAAAGCTGGGATGTCAGTGAAGACGGCAAGATTTACACCTTCCATCTGCGCAAGGGGGTGAAATTCCAGAGCAATAAATACTTCACGCCAACGCGCGACTTCAATGCCGATGATGTGATCTTCTCGTTTATGCGGCAAAAAGACGCCAGTAATCCCTATCACAATGTCTCTAATGGCACTTACTCGAACTTTGAAAGCCTGGAGTTCGGTTCGCTGATCACCGCGATTGATAAACTCGACGACCATACGGTGCGCTTTACGCTGGCGCACCCGGAAGCGCCGTTTGTCGCCGATCTTGGCTGGTATTTTGCGTCGATCCTCTCAGCGGAATACGCCGATGCGATGTTAAAGGCAGGAACCCCGGAACGTGTCGATATGGATCCGATTGGCACCGGTCCGTTCCGCCTGGCGCAGTACCAGAAAGATTCGCGCATTCTGTTTACCGCGTTCGACGGCTACTGGCAGGGCAAAGCCAAAATTGATCGTCTGGTCTTCAGCATCACGCCGGATGCGTCCGTGCGGGTGGCAAAACTGGAGAAAAACGAGTGCCAGGTCATGCCATTCCCCAATCCGGCAGATTTACCGCGCCTGAAAGAGAATAAAGACATCACGCTGATGAGCAAAGCCGGGTTAAACACTGGGTTCCTGTCGTTCAATACGCAAAAAGCGCCGCTGGATAATGTCAAAGTGCGCCAGGCGCTGGCGATGGCGATCAACAAACCGGCGATCATTCAGGCCGTGTTCCAGGGGACGGGCACCGCAGCGAAAAACCTGCTGCCGCCGGGCGTCTGGAGCGCGGATAGCGAACTGAAGGATTACGACTACGATCCGGAAAAAGCCAAAGCGCTGCTAAAAGAGGCCGGATTTGCACCGGGAACAACCATCGATTTATGGGCCATGCCAGTGCAACGCCCCTATAACCCGAACGCCAAACGGATGGCCGAGATGATCCAGGCGGACTGGGCGAAAGTGGGCGTGCAGACCAAAATCGTCACTTACGAGTGGGGCGAATACCTGAAACGGGTGAAAGGTGGCGAACACCAGGCAGCCTTGATGGGCTGGACCACGGCGACCGGCGATCCGGATAACTTCTTTGGCCCGCTGTTTACCTGTACCTCAGCCAATGGCGGCTCTAACTCGGCGAAATGGTGTTACGCGCCATTTGACAAAATTATCGCCGAAGCGAAAGCCACGACCGACCATGAAAAACGCGTCGCGCTGTATAAAGAGGCGCAGCAAATGATGCATGATCAAATGCCGGCGGTAATGATTGCCCATTCAACGATTTTCGAACCGGTACGCAAAGAAGTGCAGGGCTACGAAATCGACCCGTTTGGCAAACATATTTTCTGGCAAGTAGATCTGAAGAAATAGCCATCAATGGGCGAGCGAACCCTGTACGTTAGCGGTTTGCTCGTCCATTTCTCTGCGCGTTAACCATGAGGGTATCGGCGTTGTCAACGCTGTCGTTTTTCCCCCCCACAAAACGCCGCTGCGTTTGCTATACCTTAAGAGCAATTCCGCACTCACAGGGACATCCTCATGCGTACTCATGCATTGGTTAGCGTTGCCGTCTTTTCCGGCCTGCTGGCGTTATCAGGCTGCGCGTCAAAAGTGACGCAACCGGAAAAATACTCCGGGTTTCTAAAAGATTATTCAGGGCTGCAGGAAACCACTTCCGCCACCGGTAAACCGGTACTTCGCTGGGTGGCGCCGGGTTTTGATCCAGCGAAATACGACAGTATTGTCTACCACCCGGTGGTCTATTATCCGCTGGCGAAACCTACCAGCCAGGTAAATCAACAGGTGCTGGATGGCGTTCTCAACTACACCAACAGCAAATTGAAAGCTGCCGCCGCCGCGCGTAAACCGCTGGTGACATCGCCAGGCCAGCACAGCCTGATTTTCCGCGGGGCGATAACCGGCGTGGACGCCAGCAAACAGGGATTGCAGTTCTATGAAGTGGTGCCGGTGGCCATGGTCGTGGCGGGAACGCAGATGGCAACCGGCCATCGCACGATGAACACGCACCTCTATTTTGAAGGCGAGCTAATTGATGCGCAGACCAATGCGCCGGTACTGAAAGTGGTGCGCCAGGGGCAAGGGAAAGATGTGAATAACGAAAATGCGCCGGTCACCGTCGACTCTCTGAAACAAGTTATTGACGATATGGCGACCGACGCGACGATGTTTGATATCAGCAAGCGTTAGCTTTTCGCCGTGTTCCGCGCCCGCCCAGCCAGGTTTCCGGGCGGGCAAACATCACCAGATTGCCGGTAAGGATCAGCAGTAAACCGGCAACGCCATTGAAATGCCAGATATAGCCCTCGAAAAACGTCGAAACCGTCAGCGCAACCAGCGGAAACAGCAGGGTGCTGTAAGCCGCTTTGCTGGGGCCAATGCGCCCGACCAGCGTAAAATACGCGCCAAAGCCAATCACCGATCCGAACAGCGCCAGGTAGACCAGCGCGCCGAGGTAACTGGCCGTCCATTGCGGGGTGAAATCGTCACCGCGCAGCAGGCCAATCGCTCCCATAATTAACGTTCCATAAAGCATCGCCCAACTGTTGGTGGTGATGGTTTCCAGCCCTTTGCGCTGATGGCGGAGGCTTATCATATTGCCAAACGAGAAACCCAGCGTGCCCAGCGCCGACAGGCCAATCCCCATCAGCAACGTTATGCTCCAGCCGCTGGTGACCAGATCCTCCCAGAACAGCGTCACAATCCCCGTCAGGCCGAGGAGCGCCGCGACAAAAAAGCGCGCCGGTGGCTTTTGACCAAAAAAGAGATAGCTGTTTACCGCGTTAAATAACACCGCCATGGAGAAGATCACCGACTCCAGCCCGGTGCTGATCCACGCCGCAGCGGTATAGAAGCACCAGAAGTTAAAACCAAACACGCAGCAGCCCTGGAGCAGGCAAAACAGATGATCGCGCAGCGGCAGGGCGCGCAACTTACGCTGCGCCAGCAGTACCAGCATCATTGCCACTGTGGCCAGTGCAAAGCGCCAGAAGATCGACACCGGCGCGGCGACCGGCCCTTGTTGTAGAAAAATCGCAATCCAGGTTGTCCCCCAGATAACCACCACCAAACCGTACAGCAATGCGTTCATATTGAGTTCCAGTGCGTAAAACGAATGCTGAGTGTGGCAAAACCGCAACGCAGGCGATTGCACCGGTTTGCGCCGGACTTGCATATTCTTGCGCTTTTCTTTACACAACGCTGGTATCCGCTGCCAGCTATTCATAGACTGGGGTTCTGGTGAATTTATGATAATTTCCGTGAATGTCTGAACACTACGAAGCCTTTGAAAACTTGAGTAAACACAACGCCGTATTGCACAACTCGGTGGCGCTGCACTCTGGCATTCAACTGGCGGCCTGGTCGAACAAACGCGACAACATCACCCAATATTGCAAT
This sequence comes from Kosakonia sp. SOY2, assembly GCF_027109175.1. NCBI lineage: Bacteria > Pseudomonadati > Pseudomonadota > Gammaproteobacteria > Enterobacterales > Enterobacteriaceae > Kosakonia > Kosakonia sp. SOY2. The sequence continues at coordinate 1,277,022 of NZ_JAPVXH010000001.1, read as the reverse complement.
CACCATACCCTGAGTTTGTACGTTGCCGACGGCTATGAGAGCTATCACAAAACCGCCTACGGCTGGAAAAATGGCGGCGGGCCGGATCGCTTTTGCCTGATGCCGAAAGAGAGCGAATCGGTGTGGGATATCCGCGATACGTTGTCTTTTGTCCACCTTTACTGCACCGATGAGCACCTGCGTGAAGTGGGTGAGCAGGTGTGGGATCGCAGCCCGGCATCGTTTACGCTGGATGAGAAAACATTCTCCCAGGATGCGCGTATCACCGCGCTTTATCGCCAGTTTTTGCTCGGTTGCGACTGGCAGCAAAACGCCAACCAGTTAACGCTGAGTACCGCATCGACGCTGTTACTGACGCACCTGGTGCAGCACTACAGTAACGTGCAGTGGCAACTGCCGACCGTAACGGGCGGCTTAGCGCCCGTGGTGCTTCGCACGGTGCTGGAGTATATCGATGCGCATCTGGCAGAACCGCTGCTGCTGGCGGATCTGGCCGCGCAGGCCGCGCTGAGCGAATACCATTTTGCCCGCATGTTCCGCCAGTCAATGGGCGTGGCGCCGCACCAGTTCGTGATGCAACGGCGCATGGCGCGGGCGAAAGATCTGCTGCTTCATAGCGATCAGCCGCTGACCACCATTGCGCTGGCCTGCGGTTTTAACTCGGCCAGCCACTTCAGTAACCGCTTCAAAGCGGCGAAAGGCATTACGCCCTCGCAGTTACGCGCGTCGCGCTAAGCGTAATGCGCTGTAGCAAATCCCGCCGATCGCTAAGCCCCAGAATGCAGAACCAATCCCCAGTAGCGTGACGCCGCTTGCGGTAACCAGAAAGGTGACCATCGCGGCATCGCGATCGCGTTCGGTGATCAGCGCCTGGTGCAGGCTGCCGCTCATCGTGCCCAGCAGTGCCAGCCCTGCCAGCGTCTGGATCCAGCTTAATGGCAAGGCGGTGAGCAGCGAGGTTATCGAGCCGCCAAACAGACCGGCTAGCAGGTAAAACACCCCGGCTGCCGCCGCGGCCAGCCAGCGTTTTTCCGCCTGCGGGTGAGCATCCGGACTCTGGCAAATCGCCGCCGTGATGGCGGCAATACAAATGGAATAGACACCAAACGGCGAGAACACCAGTGCCAGCGCGCCGGTAAAAATAATCAACGGTGAAACCGGCACGTGGTATCCCGCCGCCTGCATCGTGGCAAAACCGGGCGCATTCTGTGAGGCCATCGTTACCAGAAAGAAGGGTATACCGATGCTCACCAGCGACGACCAGTGAAATTCTGGCGCGATATAAGTCGGGGCAACGACCGCGATAGTGATTTTTTGCGTGACAACGTCACCGCTTAGCCACGCCACCAGCCCCCCGACCAGAAGTGTGGCGACAATGGCATAGCGCGGTACCAGCGCTTTGCAGATAAGCCAGGCCAGCAGCATGCTGCCACACAAGACGAAATGCCCCTGAATATTGCTAAACGCCTGCAAACCGAAGCGCAGCAAAATGCCCGCCAGCATGGCCGCGGCCAGCGTGTGGGGAATGATTTTCATCAGCCTGGCGAACAGCCCGGTAATGCCACACAGGACAATTAATGCATTGGCAAAGATAAATACGCCCACTACTTCATTCAGTGAAACCCCTTGTAAGCTGGTCGCGAGCAGCGCGGCGCCTGGTGTTGACCAGGCCGTAAGCACCGGCATGCGATACCAAAGACTTAACACCAGCGTGCTGATGCCCATACCCAGACCGAGCGCGGTCATCCAGCCGGCGATTTGCGTGGCAGTTGCGCCCGCCGCCGAGGCCGCTTGCCAGATAATGGCGGCGGAGCTGGCATAACCGACCAGCACCGCGACAAAGCCAGCCAGCAGGCTGGAAAAAGGCAGGGCAGACGCGCGAGAAAAGGTGGCATGCGACATGAAATAATCCTTGTGCGTTATAGCATCCGCATAAAGTATCACTGGCCGTTATAGCGCACAAGCTGGCAGTGCAATAAGGTATTTAGCGTGGTTATAGTTTCACTCTCTAAAAAAGAAACGCTGCGCTATACTGCCCCGGATTTTTCTTCCCGGAGGCGTAATGAACATCGCAGACTACCTGGCAAGCACCTTAAAACTTCTCCGTCAGGGCCGTGGCTGGAGCCTTTCCAGGCTGGCAGAAGAGACGGGCGTTTCCAAAGCGATGCTCGGGCAAATTGAGCGTAATGAATCAAGCCCGACAGTGGCCACGCTCTGGAAAATCGCCACCGGCCTGAACGTGCCGTTTTCTACCTTTATTGCGCCACCGGAGAGCGATACCCCGCACGCCTACGATCCTGAACAGCAGGCGATGGTAATCACGCCCATTTTCCCGTGGGATGAAAAGCTGCACTTTGATCTCTTTTCAATTGCGCTGGCGCCGGGGGCGATAAGTGAATCGACGCCCCACGAAAGCGGGGTGATTGAGCATGTGATTGTCATCAATGGCGCGCTGGATTTATGTCTCGGCGGGCAGTGGAAAACATTTACCAGCGGAATGGGTGTGCGCTTTGCGGGCGATGAGGCCCATGCCTATCGCAACAGTTCCGCACACACCGTGCATTTCCACTCGTTGATCCATTATCCAAAAGAAAAAGCCGCAAGCACGCCCGCGGCTAAAAACGACGACGATAAATAACATGACAACGTTGACCCGCGATACTTCGGGCTGCAGGAAAGTTCAGCCTCACCTGCAACCGGCAGTACGGTGGATAAAACGTGACGAGGAATGTCCGAGCCACCACTCTATCGCCGCATGAAACGCAGCGGAAATAGCAATTTCGACATTGCATTGCCGACAGACGCAAATTCCCCCTGCGGCAGGTGGTGAAACGCCCCGGTTGTGACTACAATAGCCGCCATTTTGTACATAATGGATAACGACGATTGTATGCGCCTGCACCCCCATCATCTTGAACTGTTAAGCCCGGCCCGCGACACCGCCATCGCCCGTGAAGCGATCCTTCATGGCGCTGACGCGGTCTACATTGGCGGCCCTGGCTTTGGCGCGCGCCACAACGCCGGTAACAGCCTGCGCGATATCGCCGAACTGGTGCCGTTCGCGCATCGCTACGGCGCGAAAGTGTTTATTACCCTGAACACGATCCTTCATGATGACGAGCTGGAACCGGCGCAGAGCCTGATCCATGACCTGTACCAGGCCGGGGTCGATGCGCTGATCGTGCAGGATATGGGCGTACTTGAGCTGGATATCCCGTCGATTGAGCTGCACGCCAGTACACAGTGCGACATTCGCAGTGTAGAAAAAGCCAAATTCCTCTCCGATGTCGGTTTTAGCCAGATTGTGCTGGCGCGTGAGCTGAACCTGGAGCAGATCCGCGCCATTCATAACGCGACCGACGCCACCATTGAGTTCTTTATCCACGGCGCGCTGTGCGTGGCGTACTCCGGGCAGTGCAATATCTCCCATGCGCAGACCGGGCGCAGCGCTAACCGCGGCGACTGCTCTCAGGCGTGCCGCTTGCCCTATACGCTAAAAGACGATCAGGGCCGCGTCGTGGCCTATGAAAAACATCTGCTGTCGATGAAAGATAACGATCAGACTGCCAACCTGGCGGCGCTGATCGATGCCGGTGTGCGCTCCTTCAAAATTGAAGGGCGCTACAAAGATATGAGCTACGTGAAGAACATCACCGCGCATTATCGCCAGATGCTGGACGCCATTATCGAAGATCGCGGCGACCTGGCGCGTGCGTCCGCCGGACGTACCGAACATTTCTTTATTCCCTCGACGGACAAAACCTTCCATCGCGGCAGCACCGATTATTTTGTCAATGCGCGTAAAATTGATATCGGCGCGTTTGATTCCCCGAAATTTATCGGCCTGCCGGTCGGTGAAGTGCTGAAAGTAGCGAAAGATCATCTCGATGTTGAAGTGACCGAACCGCTGGCCAACGGTGATGGCCTGAACGTGCTGGTGAAGCGTGAAGTGGTGGGTTTTCGTGTCAACGTCGCCGAGAAAACGGGCGAGAACCGCTACCGCGTATTCCCGAACGAAATGCCGGACGCGCTGCGAACACTGCGCCCGCACCACGCGCTGAACCGTAACCTTGACCATAACTGGCAGCAGGCATTACTGAAAACCTCCAGCGAGCGTCGCATCGGCGTGGATATTGAGCTGGGCGGCTGGCAGGAGCAACTGGTGCTGACGCTGACCAGCGAAGATGGCGTCAGCGTGACGCACACGCTGGACGGGCAGTTTGACGAAGCCAATAATGCGCAAAAAGCGCTGGAAAGCCTGAAAGACGGGCTGGCGAAACTGGGGCAAACCCGGTATTACGCACAGGCGATCACCGTGAATCTGCCGGGTGCGCTGTTTGTGCCCAACAGCCTGCTCAACCAGCTGCGTCGCGAAACGGTAGAGATGCTGGAAGAGGCCCGGCTGGCGAATTACCAACGCGGCAGCCGCAAACCGGTGGCGACACCCGCGCCGATTTATCCGGAAACACACTTGTCGTTCCTGGCAAACGTCTATAACCATAAAGCGCGTGAATTTTATCACCGCTACGGTGTGCAGCTGATTGACGCCGCCTTCGAAGCGCATGAAGAGAAGGGCGATGTGCCGGTGATGATCACCAAACACTGTTTGCGCTTCGCCTTCAACCTGTGCCCGAAACAGGCGAAAGGCAACATCAAAAGCTGGCGCGCGACGCCGATGCAACTGGTGCATGGCGACGAAGTGCTGACGCTGAAGTTTGACTGCCGTCCGTGTGAAATGCATGTGATAGGCAAAATTAAGAACCATATACTGAAAATGCCCCTGCCGGGCAGCGTAGTGGCGTCGATAAGTGCCGATGACTTAGTAAAAACGTTGCCAAAACGCAAATAAACAAAGGGTGGCGCTATGCCACCCTGTTTTTTTTACTGTCCCTAAAACAATTCTTCTGAATAGCTATAAATTATCTCGCTGCGCTAATAACAAGCATGCGTTAATAACCGTAATACGTTAATCTAGCCGGGCGAAAATAATAAGAAATGGCTTATTGATGATATTCACGGAGAGGAAATGCGTAAATTTACGTTAAGCGCCTTGCTTGTTGCTGGTGCTTTTTTATTGTCTGCCTGTACGCCTGGCCCGCTCGGAACGCAGCGTTATCAGGCCTATACCGGTAGCGACGCGACAGTGGTCTACACCCAGGCTAATAAGGCTCATCAAGGGCTTTTTTATTTCCAGCGTTATAACAAAGAGGGCGACTGCTTTAATTCCGCCGAGATGATTTACATCAGCAATAATATGCTGGAAGGCGTTGTTGACCGGCTTTTTACCAGCCGTCTGAAAGGCGATCAATACTGGACATTAATCGTTCAGGATAATTCAAGCGGCAGGATGTGGATCCATGAGACCGCATTTTTCCTTGAAAAAGGAAAACACTATGTGGCAATCAGCTCCCGCGGCGCGGTCGAAATTCCGGCGGATTTGAATATCACCAGCCAGGACGATCTGGATAAAGTGTATGACCGCTACCAGGATAAACCGGCGAAACCGTGGAATTTACGCCGTGGCATCTGCAAGTCCTGGTTATCCAAAGCGATGGGATCGTAATCTCCTGAGCAAGCGGCGTTAAAACCGTATCTGCCAGATAAAAAAACAGGCCTTTCGCCATCACGAAAGGCCTGTTTGCATTTCAGGATAGATTAGCGGTCGTCACCCGGACGACTTTCTTCCGGCAGCGGTGGTTTCTTACCGTTGTGTTTGTCGCGGTGTTTGTCATCCGGGCGCGGCGGCTTATCTTGCTTATGTTTCGGCGGCGGCGCATCGTGCGACGGTTTTTTATCACCGTTATGCTGCGGGCCATTTTGGTACTGTTCCGGCGGTAGCGGCGGACGTTCGTCAGCAAACGCCATCGAAGAGAAGCTCACCGCCAGAATGGCAGACACCAGTGCACTCTTTTTCATCTTTTCCATCCTTACTCGTTCTGTTGCGTGGCGACGATTTGACGATAAAAAAGTGAAGGGATTATGGAGCGTTACGCCTTCTGGATTATTCCTGGCGGCGCGGTGGAAGATAGCGCCAGTAAGGCGGTGAACCGAAACTCGCCAGTAAAAAATCGATCACCGTGCGGGTGTTAAGCGACGGGTATTTCCCGCCAGGATAGAGCAACCACAGCGACTGCGGCGTTGCCGAATAACTGGCGGTGAAATCGGGCATGAGCGCTACAAGCTCGTTGCGATTCAGCATTTCACCCACTTGCCAGTCCGGGAAAAGTAATATTCCCGCATCACTCAGTGCGGCCTGTAACAGCAATTCCGCGTTATCGGAAACGATTTTGGCCTGCGGCGAAAACTGGACATATTTCTCCCCCCGCTGAAAACGCCAGCGCTGCAAACCACTTTTCCCGCGATACGCCAGTAACCGGTGCGACTGCAACTCCTCTGGCGTGTTCGGTTGACCATAACGGCGCACGTAGGCGGGGGTCGCCACCAAATGGCACTGCTGATGCGCAATCAGCCGACCGTGCAACTCAGAATCCTGCAGCGCCGCGATACGCAGCAGCAGATCCGTACCGTCGGCAAACGGGTCGATATAGTCATCGTTCAGGTTCAGTTCGATATGCAGACGCGGATAGCGCTCGCTCAGTTCGCTGATTTTGGGGCCAATATGGCGCAGGCCAAACGAGATCGGCGCATTAATGCGAATGCGCCCGCCAGGCTCATCGCGACGCTCGTCCACCTGCGTTTGCGCGTCCGCAAGCTGCTGTAACATGGCGCGAAACGTGTCGGCATAGATATGACCCGCCTCGGTGGCGATCACCGCGCGCGTGTTGCGGTACAACAACTGGGTTTCCAGCGCCTGCTCCAGTTGCTGAACCACGCGCGACAGCGATGAGGCTGCCAGACCTTCGTTGCGAGCGACTTCGGATAAATTTCCCTCGCGAACAATGGCGAGAAACAGCTGCATTGAGCGGGCGCTAATTTGACTGAGCTTATTCATCTGTGCGTAATCCGCAAAGGTCCATGGCGCATTGTAGTGTTTTTGCGAACAGGTTTCATCGTTAAGCTACGCGAACAATTAATACGGAGAAGAATCATGAGCACTGTAGTGAAAGCCTTCGATGAAACCGTCCGCCAGCGTTTTTCCGCCCGCGCATTTTTACCAACCCCGTTAACGGACGAGCAAATTCGGGACGTGTTGCAGGATGCGCAATATTCCCCGTCTAACTGCAACACCCAGCCGTGGCATGTGCATGTGGTTTCCGGTGAAACGAAAAATCGTCTTGGAAAAAGGATGACGGAAAACGATCTGCAAGGGCACCAGACGCCGGATTTCACCTTTTCTTATGATGATTTTCATGGCGACTATTTTGAGCGCGCTCATGAACAAGCGCGGATTTATTACGAGGCGATAGGCGTGGCGCGTGAAGATAAAGCTCGGCGCAAAGAGGCTTATCTGCGGAATTATCAGTTTTTTAACGCGCCACACGCCGCTTTTCTGTTTATGCCGTCTTTTGGCGACAACATCCGCGTTGCCTCCGACATTGGCATGTATGCGCAGAGCTTTTTGCTGTCATTGACGGCGCGTGGTTTTGCCGGAATTCCGCAGACTTTACTGGGTTTTCACGCCGATATGATCCGCGAAGAACTCGGTGTTTCCGCTGATTATCGGCTGCTGTTCGGCATCTCGTTTGGCTATGCCGATATGTCTGCGCCCTCTGCGAAAACACGCATGCCGCGGATTCCCGTTGAGCAAAGTGTGGTGATGCACGGGTAACGCCGTGGTGACCAGAGACGCTAATCATGAGCGTCTCTGGTCAGTGTTATGCCGCACAAAGCGCGCGGGCGCTTTGTTTCCACTCATCAACCTGATCGGGGTGCAGAAAGGAGAAATAAACGGTGGTGTTATCAGGCAGGATATTTTGCAACGCCTGCATGCAGTTGGCTTCGCAGGGGCGTAATTCGATATACACGCTGGTGATCGGCAACTGTTCATCGCCGTTGCCGGCGTTCTCAATGCGTCGTATCGCCGCAATCAGCGCCGCCATTTCGCCATGCAATTTTACCCAGTTATTGGTGTAAATATCCGGTGGCATCTCAATACGCATCTGGCTATTGCCAAAGGCGTAGCGGGAATTACCGCGCAGCGTGTATTCGACGGTGGCGCAGCACGATTCCGGGCCAAAACCATCTTGTTTAACCAGCTTCTTTTTGTCTTCCAGCGTACGGCGAACAATCGGGTAACCCGACCGGAGATTGTAAGGCGTCTGAACGAGGTTAATCATTATTTCTCCCTAAACGCATGAAAAATCGCAGCTCTAATGTAAATTTGACAACAAAAAGCGTAGTGAACGATCCCGGAAATTTCTAGCCGGGATCGTGCGTTGCCCATGGCCAGTTAGTGCGATTTAAACCCCGCCGCCGACATCAGAAGCCGGAACACCATACTGACCGCAAACAGTGCCAGCACGCTGCCTCCCCAGATTAAAAGCATCCACATCAGGCGGTTAAAAAACGACTGTTTCATCAATGGTACCCCGCGCCATGTTGCACCTTGCCGCGAAACACGTAGTAACTCCACAAGGTATAAACCAGAATAATCGGGATGATCAGCAGGGCGCCGACTAGCATAAAGCCCTGGCTTTGCACAGGTGCTGCGGCCTGCCACAACGTGATATCCGGCGGAATAATGTGCGGCCAGATACTGATGCCAAGCCCGCTAAACCCGAGGAAAATCAGCCCCAGCGTCTGCACAAACGGCAGCGTGTGGGAATCCGGGTTGCCGAGGCTGCGCCACAGCCAGGCACTCAACACTACAACTAACAGCGGCACCGGCGAGAAGAAATAGAGATTCGGCAAGTTGAACCAGCGATCGGCAATTGCGGAATGCGTCAGCGGCGTCCACAGGCTAATCACGGCAATCACCACCAACATCGCCAGCAACAGTTTTCTTGCGGCCTTGCGCATTTTCCCCTGCAACGGCTCTTCGCTTTTCATCACCAGCCAGCTCGCGCCGAGCAGGGCGTAAGTGATGACCAGCCCGACGCCGCAAAACAGGTTAAACGGCGTCAGCCAGTCGAGCGCACCGCCGCTAAACGTACGGCCCGTCACCGGAAAACCGTTTAGCACCGCGCCCACCACCACCCCCTGGGTGAAGGTGGCAAGCAGAGAGCCGGAGAGAAACGCTTTGTCCCAGAACGGCCGGTGCGCGGGTGTGGCTTTGAAGCGAAACTCAAAGGCCACGCCGCGAAAGATAAGGCCGATCAGCATTAAGGTCAGCGGAATGGTCAGCGCATCGACAATCACCGCATACGCCAGCGGAAACGCGCCGAACAACCCAGCGCCGCCGAGCACCAGCCAGGTCTCGTTGCCATCCCAGACCGGCGCGACACTGTTGACCATCACGTCGCGATCGTGAGCGTCACGCGTGACGGGAAACAGGATACCGATACCAAGGTCAAAACCGTCCATCACGATATACATCAGGGTGGCGAAGACGATAATGACAAACCAGATTAACGAAAGATCGATGCCCATTATTTATCCTCATCCGCCTGGAGATGTTCGCCCGCCGCAGACAGCGGTCGCGCCGGAGTACCTTGCGTGGCGTGCTCATCACGCTCCTGCGGCCCTTTGGTGATCAGCCGCACCATGTAGCTGTAACCCACGCCAAAAACGGAACAGTAGACAACAAAAAACGCCAGCAAACTGAGGCTCATTTGCAGATCGCCATGGGCGGAAACCGCATCGGCCGTACGCAACAAGCCGTATACCACCCACGGTTGTCGACCCACTTCTGTCGTAACCCAACCGGCAAGAATGGCAATCAACCCCGCAGGCCCCATCCATAGCGCGAAGTGTAAAAACGGTCGCGACTGATAGAGCCGGTCGCGAAAACGCAGCCATAGCGCCGCGACGCCCAGGCCAATCATCAGCACGCCAAGCCCGACCATAATGCGAAACGACCAGAAGACAATCGGGGAATAGGGGCGCTGATCTTTTGGGAAATCTTTCAACGCCGGCACTTGCTTGTCGAGGCTGTGCGTCAGGATCAGGCTACCGAGCGCCGGGATCGCCACGGCATAACGCGTGCGCTCCTGCTCCATATCCGGCAGGCCAAACAGCAGCAACGGCGTCGCTTCGCCGGGCGGGTTCTCCCAGTGGCCTTCGATGGCGGCAATTTTTGCCGGTTGATGTTCAAGCGTATTCAGCCCGTGCATATCGCCGACCATCGCCTGAATCGGCGCCACAACCAGCGCCATCCACATCGCCATAGAAAACATCTTGCGGATCGCGGGCGTATTATTGCCGCGTAACAGATGCCAGGCGGCAGACGCGCCGACAAACAACGCACTGCTTAAGAATGCCGCAATGGTCATGTGCATCAGCCGGTACGGGAAGGAAGGATTAAAGATAACCTTAAACCAGTCGACCGGCACCACCTGCCCATTTTCAACGATAAAGCCCTGCGGCGTATGCATCCAGCTATTGGACGCGAGGATCCAGAAGGTGGACATAATGGTGCCCAGCGCGACCATACAGGTGGCCAAAAAGTGCAGGCCAGGGCCGACTTTGTTCCAGCCAAACAGCATCACGCCAAGAAAACCTGCTTCAAGGAAGAAGGCGGTCAGCACTTCATAGGTCAGTAATGGCCCGGTAATGCTACCGGCGAACTGGGAAAAACCGCTCCAGTTCGTGCCGAACTGATACGCCATCACCAGCCCGGACACGACCCCCATCCCGAAGTTAACGGCGAAGATCTTCGACCAGAAATGGTACAGCGTGCGCCAGTCCGGGTTGCGGGTTTTAAGCCACAAACCTTCAAGCACCGCCAGATAGCTGGCAAGGCCGATGGTTATTGCCGGAAAAATGATATGAAAAGAAACGGTGAAGGCGAACTGTATTCTCGCCAGGTAAAACGCGTCTAAACCGAACATGCACAACCCCAATGTCAATGTTGTGGCGTCAATGTTAATGAGCGCAAGCGTGAACTTGCAGAAACAGATACAGGTAATTTTCGTATAACAGTTCCCTGTAAAGGGTATGGCAGGTTGCGGATTAGTCCAGACGAAGCGGTAACCTGTAACCATAACAGTGCGCATAATGGGCTGTTTTGTATAAACTGATATAGCAAGATGGCGCACCGCGTGCCATGATGTAGTCGTTTTGTTAACACGTGAAAAATCATGAAAAAATACCAGCGCCTGGCGCAGCAAATCGCAGAACAAATTGAGCTTGGAGTCTGGCGACCCGGAGAGAAGCTGCCGTCGCTGCGCGAGCAGGTCGTCAGCAGCGGGCTGAGTTTTATGACCGTCGGTCATGCGTATCAGTTGCTGGAAAGCCAGGGGCGGGTGATTGCCAGGCCACAGTCCGGCTATTTTGTCGCGCCAGCGCCTGGCTTGCCGCGTGCGCCGGCGGCCAGGATCACGCGTGACGAAGCGGTGGACATCAATACCTATATTTTTGACGTGTTACAGGCCAGCTGCGATGCTTCGGTGCTGCCGTTTGGTTCCGCCTTTCCCGACCCCAAACTGTTCCCGATGCCGCAGCTCAACCGGTCACTGGCAAAGGTGAGCAAAAGCGCCACCGCCATGAGCGTGATAGAAAACCTGCCGCCGGGAAACAGCCAGTTGCGCCACGCCATTGCCAAACGCTATGCCCGCCAGGGGATGAACATTTCGCCGGATGAGATTGTTATCACCGCGGGCGCGCTGGAAGCGCTGAACCTCAGCCTGCAGGCGGTGACAGAACCGGGTGACTGGGTGATTATTGAAAGCCCCTGTTTCTACGGCGCGTTGCAGGCGCTGGAGCGGCTGAAGTTAAAAGCGCTGTCGGTGCCGACTGATGTAAAAGAGGGCATCGATCTTGAGGCGCTGGCGCAGGCGTTAAGCGACTATCCGGTCAAAGCCTGCTGGCTGATGACCAATGCGCAGAACCCGCTCGGGTTTACCTTAAGTGCTGCGAAAAAGGCGCAACTGGTCGCGCTGCTGGCACAACATAACGTCACGCTGATTGAAGACGATGTTTACAGCGAGCTTTACTACGGGCGTGAACAGCCATTACCGGCCAAAGCCTGGGACACGCAAGACATGACGTTGCACTGTTCCTCCTTTTCTAAATGTCTGGTCGCCGGGTTTCGCGTCGGCTGGGTCGCGGCCGGACGCCACGCCAGGCGCATTCAGCAATTGCAATTGATGAGCACCTTATCCACCAGTTCACCGCTGCAACTGGCGCTGGTCGATTACTTATCGACGCACCACTACGACGCTCATTTGCGCCGCCTGCGTCGACAGCTTGCCGAGCGCAAACATCTGGCCTGGCAGGCGCTGCTGCGGCATTTGCCGCCGGAAGTGAAAATCTATCGTAATGAGAGCGGCTATTTCTTATGGCTGGAGTTGCCCGCCGGGCTGGATGCCGGTGAACTGAGCCAGCAGGCGCTGGCGCACCATATCAGCATTGCGCCAGGGAAAATGTTTTCGACATCCGACAACTGGCGTTCGTTTTTCCGCTTTAATTGCGCCTGGGTCTGGGGCGATAAAGAGGAGCGGGCGGCAATGCAATTGGGTGAATTAATTCGCCAGATGATGAATTAACCACACCCGTCTTTCTTATTTTCTGAATAACTTATTCTCCCGTTAAAAATAACGGCGGCGTAAATATGACGTGCGCCGTCATTATTTTCTGCGCTCCCGAACCTGGTATTCATAGGAAATGTGAATAGCAACACAGATTAACGGACGTTCGCTAACCCCTTGTCTATACTCTAAAAGAGCGCGCAGTAGCATTTTCATTGTTAACGCAATGCGTCATCTGTCACATCCTTGCGAAATTTCCGACGGGCCACATTCATGCCGTCAGCGCGCCGTCTATTTTTATTAAGGGAGATATATTTACGGCAAGGCTGCCGCACTTTTTTCATTGCGACAGGAGTAGAAAATAATGAGCAAGAAATTTGCCCGCAGCAGCCTGTGTGCGCTGGGTCTGACCGTCATGACCGCACACGCCGCCGAACCAACCGAAGTGGGAAAGGGAGAAGGTCGGCTGGATATTATCGCCTGGCCTGGCTATATCGAGCGCGGCCAGACCGATAAGCAATATGACTGGGTGACCGCCTTTGAAAAAGAGACCGGTTGCGCGGTGAATGTGAAAACCGCCGCCACGTCCGATGAGATGGTGAGCCTGATGGCGAAAGGCGGCTACGACCTGGTGACCGCCTCCGGCGATGCCTCTTTACGCCTGATCATGGGGAAACGCGTCCAGCCAATAAACACCGCGCTTATCCCCAACTGGAAAACGCTTGATCCGAAGCTGGTCAAAGGCGAATGGTTTAATGTCGGTGGAAAAACCTACGGCACACCGTATCAGTGGGGGCCCAACCTGCTGATGTATAACACCAAAACGTTCCCGACGCCGCCGGATAGCTGGTCGGTGGTCTTTGTGCAGCAAAATCTGCCGGATGGCAAAAGTAATAAAGGGCGCGTGCAGGCCTACGATGGCCCGATTTATATCGCCGATGCCGCGCTGTTCCTGAAAGCCACGCAACCGCAACTCGGTATTGACGATCCGTACCAGCTTACCGAAGCGCAGTATCAGGCGGTGCTGAAAACCCTGCGCGATCAGCATTTGCTCATTCACCGTTACTGGCATGACACCACGGTACAGATGAGCGACTTCAAGAATGAAGGCGTGGTGGCTTCCAGCGCGTGGCCTTATCAGGCGAATGCCCTGAAAGGTGAAAATCAGCCGATTGCCACTGTCTTTCCCAAAGAAGGGGTAACCGGCTGGGCGGATACCACCATGCTGCATGCCGACGCGAAACACCCGAACTGCGCCTATAAGTGGATGAACTGGTCGCTGACGCCAAAAGTGCAGGGCGATGTGGCGGCGTGGTTTGGTTCACTGCCGGTGGTACCGGAAGGGTGCAAAGCCAGCACCTTGCTGGGTGAAAAGGGCTGCGAAACCAACGGTTACAGCTTCTTTGACAAAATCGCCTTCTGGAAAACGCCGGTAGCGCAAGGCGGCAAATATGTGCCTTACAGCCGCTGGACGCAGGATTACATCGCCATAATGGGCGGCCGTTAACCTGCCAGGAGCGCGCTATGACCTATGCGGTAGAATTCCTGGATGTCGCCAGAGTCTATGGTGATGTCCGGGCGGTTGACGGCGTAACGTTCGCCGTCAACGACGGGGAGTTTTTCTCCATGCTGGGGCCATCCGGCTCCGGCAAAACCACCTGCCTGCGGCTGATTGCCGGGTTTGAACAGCTTAGCGGCGGTGCCATTCGTATTTTTGGTCGCGAAGCCAGCGAGCTGCCGCCCTGGGAGCGGGACGTGAATACCGTCTTTCAGGATTACGCGCTGTTTCCGCACATGTCTGTTCTCGATAACGTCGCCTACGGGCTGATGGTGAAAGGCATGGACAAAAAACAGCGCCATGCCCGCGCCCGTGACGCGCTGGAAAAAGTGGCGCTCGGTTTTGTGCATGCGCGTAAACCCTCGCAGCTTTCCGGCGGCCAGCGGCAACGCGTCGCCATCGCCCGCGCGCTGGTAAATGAACCCAGAGTGTTATTGCTCGATGAACCCCTGGGCGCGCTGGATCTGAAGCTGCGTGAACAGATGCAACTGGAGCTGAAAAAGCTGCAACAGGATCTCGGCATCACCTTTATTTTTGTTACCCACGATCAGGGCGAAGCCTTGTCGATGTCCGACCGCGTGGCGGTGTTCAATAATGGTCGTATCGAGCAAATCGATACACCACGCGAGCTTTACCTGCGCCCGCGCACGCCGTTTGTCGCCGGGTTTGTCGGTACCTCGAATGTGTTTGATGCGGCGCTTTCGGAAAAACTCTGCGGCATGAACGGGGTTTACTCGCTGCGACCGGAACATATTCGCCTGAATACGCCAGGGGAGATCGAAGCCAGCGCGGTGGTACAGGCAGTGCAATATCAGGGCGCAGCTACCCGCTTTGAACTGGCGCTGCCGCACGGAGAAAAACTGTTAGTCAGCCAGGCGAACCTCTCCGATGCGTTACTGCCGGAAACGCTGGCACCGGGCCAATCGGTGCGGGTTTCCTGGTCGCGCGAGGCGATGGTGCCGTTACAGGGAGCGGGGTGAAAGGGTGATGAGTATTGCGCAACGCTCGCCGCGCCGCGTCAATCTTAGCGCCATCTTCTGGCGCAAACCGGTGTACGGGCTGCTTTTGCTGCTGCTCGGCCCGCTGATGTGGTTTGGCATTGTCTATTTAGGTTCACTGCTCACGTTGTTATGGCAGGGGTTTTACACCTTCGATGATTTCACCATGTCGGTCACGCCGGATTTAACGTTCGCCAATCTGCTGGCGCTGTTTAATCCGGCCAATTACGACATCATTCTTCGTACCCTGCTGATGGCGCTATGTGTGACGGTAGCGAGCGCCATTCTCGCCTTTCCGATGGCGTGGTATATGGCGCGTTATGCGCAGGGCAAATGGAAAGCCTTCTTTTATATCGCAGTGATGTTGCCGATGTGGGCGAGCTACATCGTTAAAGCCTACGCCTGGACGTTGCTGCTGGCGAAAGATGGCGTGGCGCAGTGGTTTTTAAGCCATCTTGGGCTGGAGCCGCTACTTGCTGCGTTTTTGACACTACCCGCCGTGGGCGGCAATACGCTCTCCACTTCAGGATTGGGCCGTTTTCTGGTGTTCGTCTATATCTGGCTGCCGTTTATGATTTTGCCGGTTCAGGCGGCGCTCGAACGCTTACCCCCGTCGCTGCTGCAAGCTTCAGCCGATTTAGGCGCCCATCCGCGTCAGACCTTCCGTTATGTGGTGTTACCGCTGGCGGTACCGGGCGTGGCGGCCGGTTCGATATTTACCTTTTCGCTGACGCTGGGAGATTTTATCGTGCCGCAGTTAGTTGGCCCGCCGGGCTATTTCATCGGCAATATGGTTTATTCGCAGCAAGGGGCGATTGGTAATATGCCGATGGCCGCCGCGTTTACCCTTGTCCCGATGGTGTTGATCGCCCTTTATCTGGCGTTTGTGAAACGCCTGGGAGCGTTTGATGCACTCTGAACGCGCACCGTTTTTGCTCAAAGTCGCCACCTGGGGCGGCGTCATCTTTCTGCACTTTCCGCTTTTGATCATCGCCATCTATGCTTTCAATACCGAGGATGCCGCGTTCAGCTTTCCGCCGCAGGGCTTTACGCTGCGCTGGTTTAGCGTGGCGGCGGCGAGGGGAGATATTCTCGATGCGGTGACACTGTCACTGCAAATCGCGGCGCTGGCGACGGCAATTGCCTTGGTTCTTGGCACACTTGCTGCAATGGCCTTATGGCGCAGCGAATTTTTCGGTAAAAACGCCATTTCCTTGCTGCTGCTGTTACCGATTGCTTTACCGGGAATTATCACCGGGCTTGCGCTGTTGACCGCGTTTAAAACGGTCAATCTGGAGCCGGGCTTTTTTACCATCGTCGTGGGGCATGCCACGTTCTGCGTCGTGGTGGTGTTTAACAACGTGATAGCCAGGTTTCGGCGAACCTCCTGGAGCCTGGTCGAAGCATCAATGGATTTGGGCGCGAACGGCTGGCAAACCTTCCGTTATGTGGTGTTACCCAATCTGGGTTCGGCGCTCCTGGCGGGTGGCATGCTGGCGTTTGCGTTGTCATTTGACGAAATCATTGTCACCACGTTTACCGCAGGTCACGAGCGTACGCTGCCGCTGTGGTTGCTCAACCAGTTGGGGCGTCCGCGCGATGTGCCCGTCACTAACGTTGTGGCGTTGCTGGTAATGCTGGTGACGATGATTCCGATTCTGGGGGCCTGGTGGCTGACCCGTGATACCGACACGATTGCCGGAACCGGCAAATAACTGACCATGCTAAAAGGACTGAACTATGCAACATCAACTGTTTATCAATGGAGTACTGGTTAACGGCGAAGGTGAGAAGCAGCCCGTTTATAACCCGGCTACCGGTGACGTGTTGCTGGAGATCGCCGAAGCGTCTGCCGCGCAAGTCGACGCCGCCGTGCAGGCTGCCGATCGCGCGTTTGCCAGCTGGGGACAAACGACGCCTAAGGCGCGCGCCGAATGCCTGCTGCAACTGGCGCAGGTGATTGAGGATAATGCGGAAACTTTCGCCCGGCTGGAATCCCTCAATTGCGGTAAGCCTCTGCACTGCGTCCTGAATGACGAAATTCCGGCGGTAGTGGATGTGTTCCGCTTCTTCGCTGGCGCAGCGCGTTGCCTGAATGGGCTGGCGGCAGGTGAATACCTGGAAGGGCACACGTCGATGATCCGCCGCGATCCTCTGGGCGTAGTCGCCTCGATTGCGCCGTGGAACTACCCGCTGATGATGGCGGCCTGGAAGCTTGGCCCGGCGCTGGCGGCGGGTAACTGCGTGGTGATCAAACCGTCGGAAATTACGCCTCTCACCGCGTTAAAACTGGCGGAACTGGCGAAAGATATCTTCCCGGCGGGTGTACTGAATGTGTTGTTCGGGCGCGGCAGCACCGTGGGCGATCCGCTGACCGGCCATGAAAAAGTGCGCATGGTTTCCCTGACAGGCTCGATTGCCACGGGTGAACACATTATTGGTCATACTGCCTCGTCGATTAAGCGCACCCATATGGAACTCGGCGGCAAAGCGCCGGTGATCGTCTTTGACGATGCGGATCTCGATGCGGTGGTGGAAGGTGTGCGTACCTTCGGTTTTTACAATGCCGGGCAGGATTGTACTGCTGCATGCCGTATCTACGCGCAAAAAGGTATTTACGACGCACTGGTAGAAAAACTGGGCGCGGCGGTCGCCAGCCTGAAAATGGGCGCGCCGGACGATGAATCGACAGAGCTTGGGCCGCTCAGTTCCGCAGCGCATCTGGCGCGAGTTAGCAAGGCAGTCGATGAAGCCAAAGCGCTCAGCCATATTCGTGTGGTGACCGGTGGTGAAAGGCATGAAGGCGCAGGCTATTATTACCCGCCAACGCTGCTGGCAGGCGCAAAACAGGAGGACGCGATTGTACAGCGGGAAGTGTTTGGCCCGGTGGTGAGCGTCACGGTGTTTGATGATGAGGAGCAGGTGCTGAGCTGGGCCAACGATTCGCAATATGGCCTGGCGTCATCGGTGTGGACCAGGGATGTGGGGCGCGCGCATCGCCTGGGTGCGCGTCTGCAATATGGCTGCACCTGGGTAAATACGCATTTTATGCTGGTGAGCGAAATGCCGCACGGCGGGCAGAAACTCTCAGGTTATGGCAAAGATATGTCGCTCTACGGCCTGGAAGATTACACCGTAGTTCGCCATGTGATGATCAAACATTAATCCACAAATAAACGCCATGGACGGCGTTTATCGCGTTTATTTCCTTAGGAAACATGAGGTAAATCGCATAGTAAATTAAGTGTGTTGTTATTAATGAAAAACTGGTTTAATAATAGCCAGCCATCAGCGGAGTGGCGAAATAAAAACATTTAAATAAAACCGCACACAGACATTGCCCAGATTGGTTGTCACATGAATGTCATCAGCGCGAAAAATGGCAGTCATTACCGTGGGCAAGAATGTCTGGCTTTTAAAAAAATCAGGCAAGGAAAAAAGAGTAATGAGTAAAATCGTAGTCGTGCTCGTACCAGGGGGCGCGTCTGAATTTTTGACCGTTGAAGATGGCGAAACCTCGGTACAATGGGCGATAGCGGGGCTTGATGGCGGGGCGGCAAGTGCCAGCATGCCTATCGAAACCTACTATTGCGAAGGTGAAGAGTTTTATTTTGCCCGCGTTGAAAGTCTCGCAGGTAATGAAACAGCACCCTCCATGCTGAATTAAAAAATAAGGGCTCATCAGAGCCCTTATTTATTTAACAATGCAATTAATTTGCAGGCTTACCTTTTCAGGAATACCTCATTTTCACGCGGTGCCCAATCTTTCTCTGAAAAATCATAGGTCGAGAAGGGCTCATCTTTTACACCCTGCGAACGCAGAACGGCGCGCACTTCCGCCGGCAGCGTTTCATCGCGGAATAATTCTGCCAGCACGAACATGGCATCAATAAACGAGAGTTGTTTTACTTCAAAGGGTTTCCAGCCGGTGCGTTTAAATATTAAATGATAAAGCGCCTCTTCACCGGCAAGCGGAACGAAGCTGCTGGCGTACTTTTCCCGGTGGCGAGAGAGCAACACTTCAAGGACGAATATCTGCGCGATGCGCTGCCGGGCCGCATTGCCCCGGGCGGTATCAGTGGTCATATCGACGTGCGTTATGTCATTGTTTTCACGCACCCGAACTTCTATGGCTTGCCACAGGTCGTCATATTTCTGCATAACCTTACCTTGTTTCATCTGATGTCTGCCTTGCCGGTAGACAATATCAGAGATGATCCCGGCTCGCCAAACTTCCCGACATTATTAGCGGCCGCAATAACACATCAGTTAATCCTTAAGTTAAATTACTGGATATATCGTTTCATTGCCCTTCGTCTACCTCGCTGATGCGATGCCATGCGTTTGCAAACAGGAGACACAGGGCAACGCGGATTAACCTTGTTTTATTATTACTGCCCTCATCGTCAGCCATAAAGTGGCAATGTGTAACTCAGCAAGCGTTGCCAGATACCGCAATTTATTTGCATTAACATAGTTCCCAAAAGCATTGAAGCATCTTTTAAATACTGCTTTGCCCATAATGGTGAAAGCGGTCAGATTTTTTTATTGTCGGGTAACACGAAAAAAATCAGCGGCTAAAACAGAAAGAGAATGAATACCATCAGCAATCAACCCCTGCGTTACTGATAATATGCCACTAAGCATCCGCATAAGCGGTGAAATAAAATTAATGCCAGCGCTGGCAGATGTTTTTGTGTACGGACTGAACGTTACTGACATCCATTATCATTACGCATATGGCTGCCACGCGAAATAAAAAAAGATTTGGGATTATACTCAGGTGATCTTAATGTGGTGTTAAGGCTGAGAGAATAAATTATCGGCTAACGCAGCTTTTTAATATCAGTAATGTATGAATTATTAATTATTGATTAACAGGAAAACCGCACAATGCATCTGGAACGACACAGTATCGGAACAGTGGGATGGTTAAGGGCGGCAGTGCTGGGGGCAAATGACGGTATCGTGTCTACAGCGAGTCTCGTGCTCGGTATTGCCTCGGCGGGCACTCCATCATCAGGTATTTTGTTGGCAGGGATTGCCGGGCTTGTCGCGGGCGCAATGTCGATGGCAACCGGAGAATATGTCTCCGTTTCCTCCCAGACGGATACAGAAAACGCAGCTCTCGCTCAGGAGAAAAGGGAGCTGGTTGACGATTATGAGGGCGAAGTGCTGGAGCTTACTTCGTTGTACATTCAGCGGGGTCTGGAGCCTCTTCTTGCTCATCAGGTTGCACAGCAGCTTATGGCAAAGGATGCGCTGGACGCACATGCCCGTGAGGAGCTGGGACTGACGGAAACCAATTCGGCACAACCTCTGCAAGCGGCCATTTTCTCGGCGCTGAGTTTTTCTGCGGGCGCGGTGTTGCCGTTGATTGTTGCATGGCTGGCGCCCGCAACACTGGTTTTTCCCTTCGTCATCCTTTCCACACTCTTTTCACTCACTCTCCTTGGCTATATCTCATCGATTGTGGGCAAAGCATCACCACTGAAAGCGATACTCAGAATCACTTTCTGGAGTGCCATGGCAATGGCTGTATCAATGGGCGCAGGCACACTTGCCGGCCATGTACTGGCTTAGAAGATCGTTTAATTCTCAGGAAAGATAAGAAATGAAAAAATATTCGGGTAGTCAGATAGCGTTACACTGGCTGGTTTTATTGCTGATTGCGATAACGTACGCAGCGATGGAATTTAAGGGTATTTTCCCTAAAGAGTCTGCAGGACGTTACTGGATGGCGATTACTCATTACACGTGTGGCGTTTCTGTATTTATTCTGATGCTGGTCAGAATGATATTCCGGTTTGTTACGCCGGAGCCACCGGTTGTCCCACCTTTACCGCAATGGCAGAAACTCAGCGCCACTGTTGTTCATTTTATTTTATATGCGCTTTTTATCGTACTTCCTCTTCTTGGTGTAGTTTCGCTCTATTTTGGGCAGAAAGAGTGGGTTTTCCTGTTTATTACTATGCCCGTAGCGGCCGTTAAAAATACCTTTTTACAACACAGCCTGAAGGAAATTCACGAACTACTGGCTAACACCGGTTATTTCATCATTGGTATACATGCCGCGGCAGCCCTGATGCATCACTATATCTGGCGGGATAACACGTTAAAAAGAATGATGCCGGGGAAATTCAGGGATTAAGCAGGCGTCACGAAACCTATTATTTAAGCAGACCCGAACGCTATCAGCCTGCAGTTTGTTGCTTTCAGCGCTTATCCGCGGCAGAGCAGGGTCTGCAATATCCTTCATTGGCGTCGCCAGATCGCTGGCTCGGCAGCTTTGCAGAAACTTGTAATGAGCGCTGTGTTGTTTCGTCCGGGACAACCCGGCAGTGCCTACCGCCTTAATACAGGCAAGATTTACCATGCTTCCCTTTTTCTTCATACCGGCATGTCGCAAGCGATTGCCAGCCCGCTTTGTCCCGAAACGTTTTGTCACTGACAAAATCAGCATTCTGTTCAGCAAATTACACGGTTGTGGCACAGCGGCGTGAAGCGTATTGGCAGGTCGAAGGCCGAGACAGTGCTTACTGCTTCTTTCGAACTATCAGCCTGTTAAATCAAAGCTCGCCGCTACACCTTTCGTGGTAATCCTTATTCGACTTGATATATATCAATAAAAAGAGCATATTGCGTTCGTTTTGTTATTTCTGGGTTAATGTTTGTTATGTCGTTATACCAAAAAATGTTGGTTTTCTACTTTGTCATGGCGCTGATTTGCGCGCTGATTACCTGGTTTCTTTCTCACGATCGTAAACGTATTCGCCTGCTGAGCGCGTTTTTAGTGGGGTCGACATGGCCCATGAGCTTCCCGGTTGCGCTGTTATTTTCCATATTCTAAATTTTGCCAGCAAAGCGTGACGGCGAAGGCGATAACGCCTTGAAAATTAGTGCAACATGTTAGGCGGATGTTTTACCTAAGGACAGGAGACAGACGTTGGAACTCTACACCAAACTGCTTATTTTCTACGTTGTCATGGCGGTGTTATGCGCCGTGGCAACCTGGTTTCTCGCCAAAGATAGCCGCAAAATCCGCCTGCTTAGCGCTTTGTTAGTCGGTGCGACCTGGCCCATCAGTTTTCCCGTCGCGTTACTTTTTTCTCTCTTTTAATCGTGTCCTTGCCATAATGCTGTGATACTGTATATAAAAACAGTATTGCAGCAGAGAGGGCAGGTATGAACAGTCTCTATTCACTCCACGCGCAGGCGCAGGTGCGCTGGCACGCGTTACCGGGCAAAGGCGATCCGGTGGTTTTTATTCATGGTCTGGGTTGCGCGTCTTCGTACGAATACCCGCGCATCGTCGCCGATCCGGCGTTTGCTGGCAGGTGCGCCATTCTTATCGATTTGCCGGGCTACGGTTACAGTGAACGTCCGGCGAGCTTCTCTTATCGCACCAGCGATCAGGCGCAAGTGGTGATTGAACTGCTGGATCATCTTGGGCTCGATGCATTCTGGTTATACGGCCACAGCATGGGCGGCAGTATCGCCATTGAAGTCGCTTCGCGTATCCCGCAGCGTGTCAACGCGCTGGCGGTATCTGAACCTAATTTTCACGCCGGTGGCGGGGCGTTTAGCCGCATTATCGCGGCCCAGGATGAGGCCGATTTTGTCACCTGCGGCTACGCGGCGATGCTGGCGCAGGAAAAAACCGCCTGGGCCGGAAGCCTGCAAAGCAGCGCGCCCTGGGCAGTATGGCGCGGCGCGAAAAGCCTGGTTGATGGTATTGAGCCGTCGTGGATGTCGTTATTTGCCCGGTTTCCGCGCCCTAAAACGCTGATTTTTGGCGAGCTGTCACTACCGGATAACGATGCCGACAGTGTGCTGCAACAAGGGATTGAGCTGCGCATTATTCCGCGAGCCGGTCATTCAATGTCTGACGAACAGCCAGCCTTACTGGCACAGTCATTAGCGGCATTTATTGCGGAACATGAGTAAAAAGAAACCCGGCACATTTGCATGGCCGGGTGATTTTCAGGGAAGCAGGGATTTGAGTTTTTTGCGCGCCGCCGGGCTGATATCCAGCGGATGGCTGTAACCAATGTTTTCGATAGCCCGGTGGTACAACGCCACCAGCCAGTCATAAACATAGCGGGTGGCGGCGTGTACCGGCTGTTCGCTCAGACGGGTTAACCGCGCCTGAGTGGCACCATCCGTACCGCTGGAAAAAATGGTGCTGCCTTTGTTGACACGGCTTTCCGGGCGATCCGCTTGCGCGATCTCCGCGTAACCCAGCCAGGCGACAAAGTTACCAATCGCGGCGTACAGTTGCGCGGCGCAGGCGGTATCGCGCTGCATAATTTTTTGCAACTGATCGGGTAAATTTAGCCGGTAGCTGCTGACGATAACAATCTCCGCCATCTGGCGCAGCGTGGCAGGGCTGAGCCCCAGACGCGCGGCGTTATCATCGTTGCGGCTCCACTGGCGCACATGGTTGACCCACAAGGCATGCGCCTGCTGACCGATATCTTTCGACACCGCCTGCGGTTCGCTGCTTTCTGTGGATTCAGCAAACAGATCGATAGATTCATTAAACAAGCCGCTGACTTTCTCTTCGCGCGGCTGCTGAACTTTCCACAGCGTATCGAACTGCTGCATATCCGGCTGTAAACCTTCCAGTAATTCACCGTGGCGTGAAGCCTGGCCTTGCAGTTCACGCACCACGGACTCCGCGCTCGCGCGTTGCGCCGCCGCGTCTTTCGCGGCGGTGGCAAGCCAGGGTTGCAGCAGATCGCGAAGGGCGCGCTGATGGCGCTCAGTCAGCGCTTTCAGACGCTGCTGACGCAGGCCAGGCGCTGTCGCCTGCACCAGCCACTCCAGCAGACGCTGCAGACTGCTGGCATCCAGCGCCTGTAACGTTCCCCAGTGCTGACCCGGTTTACCGATGAGCTGTTGTACGGCTTCGTCCAGATTCTGTGCCAGCGTAAAGCGCGCATCCTGCGGCGTAATCGCCCAGACCAGCCCCGGCAGCGCCGTTTCCTGACCGGATTGTGTCTCTTTGACCCAGTTTAATAATGCGCGCGCAGTGGCTGCGGTTGCTGAGCGCTCCAGCGTCGCATTGCAAATCATCAATACATCCGGTTGCAGGCGCTGGCGGTAACTTTCCAGCAACCAGCGGCATTTGCTACGCCACAACGGCTGGCCATCCTGTGGGCCAGGTGTCGGAATATCGAGAATATCCACGGCCGTTAACACCGCGTTTTCCACCGGCAACACCAGTTCGCGCGTAATCAGCGCAAGGGTGGCCAGCGGAATACTGACCGCATTGTGCAACTGCTCGTTTGACCACGGGTGAACCACCACTTCGTCATGGATCTCATCGCTACCGGGTTCCGATGGCGTTAAGAAACCGTCGGTTGGCAGGGCAAAGGTAT
Organism: Kosakonia sp. SOY2; assembly: GCF_027109175.1. NCBI lineage: Bacteria > Pseudomonadati > Pseudomonadota > Gammaproteobacteria > Enterobacterales > Enterobacteriaceae > Kosakonia > Kosakonia sp. SOY2. The sequence continues at coordinate 1,252,556 of NZ_JAPVXH010000001.1, read as the reverse complement.
CCACCAGAATACTGAGCGGCGCCGCCAGTTCCTGCGCGTTACCGGTCTGGTGAAGGGTATGCGCCAGCGACAACCACTGCTGCGTGAGTTCCTGCTGCTCGCCCCATAACAGCGACCAGGCGCTGGCGCGGGCGCTGAGATCGAGGGATGGCAACAGGCAGGCAAACTGATACCACAGCGCATCGTCCATCTGTTGCTGCGACGAAGGCACTGCCGCGCGCCAGAAGCGGGCAATCGCGCCGATATCTTCCGCCGTGATCCCCGGCACTGCATTCGGCTGGCGCAGTGAGCGCCATTTCGCGACGCGGTCTTCGATCACCGATTTATCAACGGCGCGCAATTCCGGCTGCTGAACGGCATGAGCAATAAAGATCTGCACCAGCTCGGCTTCGCTGATAATGCGCAGGCACAGCGGGAAACCCTCATCCATCGGCGCGAGATGCTGGCTAAAGCGCAGCGCCATGCTGGTCAGGGCATGGCCGGGATTGATATGGGTGAAGTAATCCAGTGTTTTTTCGCCGGGACGCACATTAAGCCGCCCGTTACCGCTGCCGCACAGGGCTGTCAGCAGATGCGCTTTGGCCGCTTGTGAATGACCATACAACCCAACGGTGCAGGGCGCGTCGACCGCTTCACGCAGCGCGCTTTCCTCGGCGGCGGCAGTCGTCAGACGCGACAGCAGCGCGTCGGCATCATCATCCAGTAAAGGTGCGTGCTGGCGGTTTTCGTTGATCCATGTCGCCAGTGCCTGGGTGGTTTTTACGCTCGCACTCATTTCAGATACACACTCCCGCTGTCGATCCAGTAATGGCTGCCGCTATGGCGGCGATCGGCCAGCGTATTCAGTTTAAAAGTTAACGCGTCTGCGGCGACCGGCGTACCGTCCTGGAGCCAGGCCTCACTCAAGGTGAACGATTCGGGCCCGTGCTGTTTATTGCCGCCGCTGAACTGCAAACGGACATTCAGCACGCCGTCGCCCGCGATGGTTTTCGCCAGTTCCTGCGAGTTGATACTCAACGTGTAGAGCGGCGTAGCCGGCCAGCGGGCGTTCGCGAGCTGGCGGAAACCGAGCGTAACATTGCCGCGCAGCGGGAAGTGTAAACGCGCGTCCAGTTTTGCGCCGGGTTTATCAAGGTCGATATCGTGATACCAGATATTCTCATCGCGCAACGTATTGACGACGTTATCCAGCACACCGAGATAGCGCACGGTGGAATAGGCACCGATGTCCGCCGCTTTAAAGTTAAAACGCGGCAGACGCAAATCGAGCGCCAGGCTGCACAGCATCGCGCCAACGGCGGCGGTTGATTTCGGGTTGCCGATCTTACCCTGCTGGCTGAACGGATACCACTCATGTACGCGGTATTTATCAAGCCAGATCATGCGGTTAACCGGCACGGGTTGCAGGTGGCGAATCAGCGCCTGCACGCCGGGTAAGCAGCCAGGACGGCCGGTGATCAGCAGCACATCGCAGCAGTAGTGGCTGATGGCTTCGCAAACCGCATGCAGCGGGGCGGTCAGGGTAAATTGTCCGGCCAGCATCGCATCCTGCAACTCGCGGAAATTGACCTGCAGCGGGACAGCCAGCACATCGAATTCCGCTGAACCGGACGGCAGCGCATGATCGATCGCCTGCTTCAGGTAGTTCATGACATTGCGCGTCGGCAATTGCGTGAGCAGTTCGCCGAAGGTTGCATGCAATCCGGCGAGCGGATCGTTAATGTCGCTCTCTTCCCACGCGGCAAGAATGGCATGACCAATCGGCATAAACAGTTGCAGCGTCGTCTGCTGGCGCAGTACGGCCTGAGTATCAATACGCCCGGAATCGCCAAACAGCGTCGCCATGATCGCCGCGGCATCGGTAATGCCCGCTTTCTGCATCTGCGTTTGCAGTGCCGGCAGTACACAGCGCTGAATGATATCCAGCAGAATGTCATCCCCGGCGACTTTAAACCCTTCGCGGAACAGCAGTTGCGGGGTGATTTTGACGTTACTGCCGGTGCCATCATCCAGTTGATAATGGGTGATCGCCATATCTGTCGTGCCGCCGCCGATATCGACGGAGGCCACGCGCAGCGAACGGCCTTTTACCGCGCCAGGAGCTTCTTCGCGATCCGGACGGGCAAGCGAGGCGAAAAACGTTTCAGTTTGCCCGGCAAAACGGGAAATCGCTTCGTTATACAGCCATACCAGTTGGCCACAGCTGGCTTCGTCCCACTCCATCTGAATGTGCGGCACGGGCACCACGCTTTTTTCCTGCTGTTTGCGGTTAGCAAAGTCTTCATCCTGCGGATGCCAGCCCATGGCTTTCCATACCAGCGCGATGGCCTCAAACATGCGGCGACGGAAAATTTCACGCTCCTGCTTCGGCATCGCCGAGGGCAGGGTAAGAATAATGGTGCGCAACTGGCGCGGTGACGCAGGAAAACCCAAACGCAGACGCGTGGCGACACTGTTGATCTGCCCGAGCGCCTGCGACAGCAATTCACACAGCATGTGAGTCATCAGCGTGCTGCGGCTGTACTGGGGGGAGAAGACCGGTAAACGCTCATCCAGCGGCAGGCTATACAGCGGCTGGCCTTCGTCGTTCATCAGGTTCATTAACGGGAAGGCGGTCGCCAGCGGTTCGCGCTGGGTTTTGCTGTTCATCTGGCTAAAGCGCCAGTCCTGCAATACCGGTGTTTCGTCCCAAAGATAGCGGCGCGGGCTGGAGATACCGCTATTGCCTTCAGTACCGAGGCGCTGCGTTGCCAGTTTGCGGGCTTCATCGCCCACGCGGACAATCGAAGGCCAAATAAAGGCGTCTTCGCGACCGCTCTCGACCGAGAAGTGCTGTTTGCCGAAGCGCGCTTCAGAAAACTCAAGACGGCTGGTAAACAGCGGCTCATTGAGGAACTGAGGCTCACTGAGCGAACGCACCTGCAATTCCGCCGTCTGGCGCAACCCATCGTTGGCATCGCCGTGATCTTCAATGATCACGCCGCAGGTGTGGGTGTTGCCAACATCCAGAATCAGATCGACCGGGATCGCCGGGGTGCTCAGCGTGTGCGTGACGATTTTGACTTCCGGCACCTGCAATTGCATGCCGAGCAGGCTCATCAGATTCAGCCAGTGCGCCTGGTATTCAAAACCGCGCAATGCCTGGTTAATTTCGCGCTCACTGCGGGTTTCGTGTTGCGTAATGAATTGCAAAAACGCTTCGCGCAGCCAGCCATCAACCCAGGTTTGATCGAGGAAATCCGCCACTTCGTCATCACGCCAGGCCAGTGAGAACCGCGTACCATTGAGAATATCGTTTTCCTGCGGCGCCAGTGCGGCAGGCGAGTTACCGTTAATCTGGCTGTCGAGCGCCAGCGCCACGCGGTGGGTATTTCCGGCGCTGTCCGGTTCGCTGAGCTTGCGGATCTGCACGCGCGCCCAGTTATCCGGGCCTTCAACGAAAGTACGGGGCGGGTTGAAGCGCAGGAACGGGATCGGCAGCCAGATACCATCAAGGATCGACAACGAATATTGCAGCGAATGTGTGCTTTCGGGTTTTACCACTTCCGGCTGACCGCCGTCGCGGTTCGGCAGCGTATAACGCTCGTTGACCAGATCGAAATCCAGACGCAGCAGCGGGCCATTGGCGGTTTTACGCACAAATCGACCGCTGTTGGCGGAATCCTGCGGTGTCAGGCCAAAATCAAGAAACTGCACGCCGCTATTGGCAATCAGCGTCACGCTCTGTTTGTAGTCGCAAAGATTAACCAGCATAAACTCAGTCACCTGTTTTTCTGAACGTCACCGGAACGGTGGTGTTGGCGTCAAAACGCGCGCTGCATTCCGCGACGTCATTGCTGCTTGCTTTACAGGAAATTTCCGGCATCGGGTAACGCGTCCCGTCGCTGCAACGTGCGTTGCTGCGGCTCTTAATCAGCAGTTCGCCGGTTTCATGCAGGCCGGAGAACAGATCGGCGCGACAGGTCACATTTTTACCCATCACAATACGCGCCGTCCCTTTATTGTTCTGGATCTGGTAACGCACGGCAGGGGCTTTGCCAGTGACCGGATCTTTCACATCCATCGCCACACGCCAGTTACCGTTAAGGAATTTAGTGGAGCCAATTTTCACTTCTAGCGCATCCATCACCAGTACATCTTTCGGGATAGAGGCGATAACCACCGGCCCTTTGTCAACCGGTTTGACTTCCGGTGTTTTGACCGCAGGCGCAACAATTTCAGCCTGATGCAGCGGCAATTTCCCCGCCAGTTCAGGCAGCGGCTCGGCTTGTATCGGCGGCGGCGCAATAGCGACCGGCTCCGCTTTTGGTTCGGCGGGGGCAGGGGCAGGCGCTTGTTGTTGCTGATTAAGCACCAGCGGCACGGCAATTGCCGCCGCGACTGCCGCAGCAACGGGCAACGCCCACAGACCGTAGCGGCGGCGTTTTTTCACCACCGGTGCAGGTTCAGGCTGAGGAGCGGGTTCAGGGGCAACCACCGGTGCTGCTTCCTGCACGGGCGGTGCGGCTACGGGCTGCGGTTTGATTTCCGCTTGCGGCGTGAGTAGCGGCGCATCTGCCTGGCTGAATGTCACCTCGACAGCGGGCTCTTCTTTCGGCTCTGGCTCCGGTTCGATAATAATTTCAGGGATTTCTGGCTCCGGCTCTTGCAGGCACTCGAGCACATTTTCGCGGGCGCTTTCATTGAGATTCACAAAGCCCCAGAAGGTGATGACCGGTTTGCCATCAACGAGGAAAACATGGTTTTCGCCGGGGAATTGCAGCGCTTTTTCCAGCAGCGAGCCAAACAGTTGCTGCGCGGTTTTCGGTGATTGCAGGCATTTGCGGCTCAGCGCGGCGGCGCTGTCCAGCGTGCTCTCAAGGTAACGCAGCGCACGGGCGCGCGCCTCGGGTTCCGCCGCTTTCCATGACTGGGCGCGGCCATCAATGGGCGAATACCAGTCGACACGATCCCCTTCATCATTGACCTGGGGTATTGCCAGGCAATCTACCAGCGCCTGCTGCTTACGCAGACGCAGTGCTTCACGAATTTGCAATGCCGAATCGAATACGGCCTGACCGCCGCCGCCAACGGCCTGGAAATCATCCAAATCGCCGCTACGCAAGAGAGTTTTTGCCACGTTTTCATCCCATAGACTTCTTCACGCGTCTACTATACGCAAACTTCTTACCAGTAAAAGGCAGAAGAAAGCGCAAAACCATTGAATTCTCGACGCATTGAGCGCGTCGAACCCGCTTGACGGCACGAAATTTATTTAACGCAAATTTATTCATTAATAATGGTGGATATTTCAGCAAAAACAAATGCTTTAGAATAACCTGATGCGGAATCATTATTTGCCAGTTCTCATCTGCTGTGCTGAGATTAATGCTCCATATAAAAAAAGAAGGCTCCTGATAATGTCCACGGGAAAAACGCTGCTCGCCCTTGCGCTGAGCACACTGTTACCGGCAAGTGCCGCATGGGCGGCGTCCAACGATACAATCATTTACTGCTCCGAAGCGTCACCGGAATCCTTCAACCCGCAAATTGCCAGTTCCGGGCCGACATTTGTTGCCAGCTCGCAGGTGCTTTATAACCGCCTGGTCACCTTTGATCCGGTGAAAAACACACCGGTGCCGTCGCTGGCGACCGACTGGAAAGTCTCTGAAGACGGTAAAACCTGGACCTTTACGCTGCGCCAGGGCGTTAAATTTAACAGCAATAAATATTTCAAACCGACGCGCGACTTTAACGCCGATGACGTCGTCTTCTCTGTGATGCGCCAGATGGATCCGAAACATCCTTATCATAATGTTTCGCAAGGTAATTACGAATACTTCACCGATGTCGGCCTTGATAAGCTGATCAAAGAAGTGAAAAAAATCGATGATAACCATGTTCAGTTTGTACTGAATGAGCCGAATGCCGCGTTTCTTGCCGACTGGGGCATGGATTTCGCCTCGATTCTCTCTGCGGAATACGCGGATGCGATGCTGAAAAAAGGCACGCCGGAAAACGTCGATAACTGGCCAATCGGCACTGGCCCGTACGCTTTACAGCAGTACAAAACCGATGCGCAAATCCGTTATATCGCCAATCCAAATTACTGGGAAGGTGAAGTGCCTACCAAACATCTGATCTTCTCTATTACGCCGGATGTGCAAACCCGTCTGGCGAAGCTGCAAACCAATGAATGCCAGATTATTCCCGCCCCGGCACCGGTGCAGTTTGATCAGATCAAAAACAACAAAGACTTAACGCTGCATACCATTGATGCGCTGAATGTGGGCTACCTCGCGTTTAACACCGAGAAAAAGCCGTTTGATAATGTGCTGGTGCGCCAGGCGCTGAACTATGCGACCGACAAACAAGCTATCGTCAATGCGGTGTTCCTCGGCTCCGGTACGGTGGCAAAATCACCGCTACCGCCGAACATGCTCGGGTTTAATAAAGATCTGAAGGATTACAGCTACGATCCTGAAAAAGCCAAAGCACTGCTCAAGCAGGCCGGGCTGGAAAAGGGCTTTGAAGCCACGCTGTGGTCGATGCCGGTGCAGCGTCCGTATAACCCGAATTCGCGGCGCATCGCCGAGATGATTCAGGCGGACTGGGCGAAAGTTGGCGTGAAGGCGAAGATCGTCTCGTACGAGTGGGGTGAATATCTGGCCGGGATGCGCAAAGGGGAACACGATACCGCGCTGTTCGGCTGGATGTCGGATAACGGCGACCCGGACAACTTTGCTGATGTGCTGCTCGGTTGCAACAGCATCAAAACCGGCTCCAACGCCGCCCGCTGGTGCGATAAGGGGTATGATGCCCTGGTGCAGAAAGCCAAAGTCACTGCCGCTCCTGCCGAGCGCGCCAAACTTTACAGCCAGGCGCAGGAGATTTTCTACCAGCAGGCACCGTGGATCGCGCTGGCTAACGGCAAAACGTTTTACGCTACCCGCAGTAATGTCAGCGGTTATACCGTCAGCCTGATGGGCAGCGATTTTTCTAAAGCGAAGCTGAATTAAAGGAGAGGCTATGTCACATCTGGATGAGGTTATCGCACGTGTCGACGCGGCTATCGAACAAGGCGTTATTATCGGGATGAATGCGTTACTGGTTGAACTCAGCGATGATGCGGCACTGAGCCGGGATGAACGCTACACCCAGCAACAGCGCCTGCGTCAGGCAATTGCGCACCATGGTCGGCAGCACAAAGAAGATATGGAAGCGCGACGCGAACAGCTCACCAAAGGTGGCGAGATCCTGTAATTAAAACTGGCGTCTGGCTACCAGCCAGGCGCCAATCACCAGCAGCACTGCGCCGCATACCGGGCCAATCAGCGCTTTCAGCGCCACGCCCTGGCTTCTCACCACATCCATTACCAGACCACCGATAAGCTGGCTTGCCACCAGTACCGCAATGGTGGTTGCCGCACCGACATATTGATAACCACTGATACTGGCAAAGACAAAAAACGACCCCAACAGACCGGGAATGAGCGTCCACCATTTGACACTGGCGTACAACTCCTGAAACCCGGCCACACCGTGTTTGATCAGCAAAATAGAGACAAACAGCACAATGCCGACCAGCGAATTCAGCAGCATGGCGATAAGGATCGTCGAGGCCGACTGGGTAATGCGCACCATTAAGGTGTTTTGCACCACCAGGCCAATACCGGCAGCAATCAAAAAGGTGAGGGTGAGCGACTGATTCATGCAATGGCGTCCGGTTCGGTGCGGTCATCGAGTTGCAGCTGCATAAACGTCAAATCCAGCCAGCGGCCAAATTTAGTGCCGACCTGCGGCATTTGCCCGGTAATCACAAACCCAAGTTTGCTGTGCAAATGAATTGAGCCGTGATTCTGCGCTTCGATACCCGCGACCATCACATGTTTACCGATGCGTTTGGCTTCCTCAATTAAGCGCTCCATCAGCGCCAGGCCGATGCCTTTGCCCTGATGTTCCGGGTGGACATAAACCGAGTGCTCAACCGTGTGGCGAAAACCGTCAAAAGCGCGCCAGTCGCCAAATGAGGCATAGCCGGTGATTGCGCCGTTTTCTTCGCTGACCAGCACCGGATAGCCGAGCGCGGCGCGTGCTTCAAACCAGGCGATACGATTGTCGACATCGACCGTCTGGTCATTCCAGATGGCTGCGGTATTAACCACTGCATGGTTGTAAATGACGGCGATGGCCGCGCAATCTTCTTTCCCGGCGTAACGAATATTCATGGTTGAACCTCAAATTTGTACACTATAGTATTACGTTATGAATACTATCTCAGACAATATAAATCAACGGATCAGTGCGCGAATTCGTGTTGAACGTGAATCACGTAGCTGGTCACTGAGCGAACTGGCGGAGCGCGCCGGCGTGTCGCGGGCGATGATCCACAAAATTGAACGCGGCGAAAGTAGCCCAACGGCGGCGTTGCTGGCGCGGCTTTCCGGCGCGTTTGGCATCAGTATGTCAACGCTGATTGCACGCGCGGAAATGCAGGAAGGTAAACTGCTGCGCCACGCCGATCAGCCCGTCTGGCGCGATCCGCAGAGCCACTATCTGCGCCGTCATGTTTCACCGCGCAGTGATTTACCTATCGACCTGGTGCAAATCGAGCTGCCCGCCGGGAGCGATATTCCGATGCCTGCGTCCGCCTATGCGCTGGCGCGCCAGCTTATCTGGTTACAGGAGGGGGAACTGGTGTTCGTTGAAGGCGACACGCGACATGAGATGCACGCCGGAGATTGTCTGGAGCTCGGCCCGCCAAATGATTGCCGCTTTATCAATGAAAGCCACGCGCCTTGCCGTTATCTGGTGGTACGGCTAAATCCTTCCAGCTCGTAATGTAAACGCGCTCCTGGCCGTCAGGGACTAGTATCAATAGTTAGTCTGACACGTACAGGAGCGAACAATGAAACAAGATCCTCACCGCAACCGCCGCTGGGTACTGGCTTCCCGCCCGCACGGTGCGCCCGTCGCAGAGAATTTCCGCCTTGAAGAAGACGCTATCGCCACGCCAGGCGAAGGGCAGGTGTTGCTGCGCACGGTTTTCCTCTCGTTAGACCCCTATATGCGCGGGCGGATGAGCGATGCGCCGTCGTATTCGCCGCCGGTGAAAATTGGTGAAGTGATGTGCGGCGGCACCGTTAGCCGCGTGGTGAAATCGCAACACCCGGATTTCGCAGAAGGTGACTGGGTGCTGGGCTACAGCGGCTGGCAGGATTACGACATCTCGGGCGGCGAAGGCCTGGTCAAACTGGGAGACAACCCGCCGCACCCGTCGTGGCCGCTCGGCATTCTTGGTATGCCGGGGTTTACCGCCTATATGGGATTGCTGGATATCGGCCAGCCGAAATCCGGTGAAACGTTAGTTGTTGCCGCCGCAACCGGTCCGGTAGGCGCCACGGTGGGGCAAATCGGTAAAATTAAGGGGTGCCGCGTGGTCGGCGTGGCCGGTGGCAGCGAGAAATGCCGGCATGCGGTTGACGTGCTGGGGTTCGATCACTGCATTGATCATCACGCAGAGGATTTTGCCGAACAACTGGCTGCGGCCTGTCCGCAGGGGATCGATATCTATTTCGAAAATGTTGGCGGAAAAGTATTTGATGCGGTGCTGCCGTTATTAAATACCTCCGCGCGAATTCCGCTTTGTGGGTTAGTCAGCGGCTATAACGCCACCGATCTTCCTGCCGGTCCGGATCGTATTCCGTTATTAATGGCAATCTTGCTGAAAAAACGAATCCGTTTGCAGGGCTTTATTATTGGCCAGGATTACGGGCACCGTATTCATGAATTTCAGCAAGAAATGGAACAATGGATACGACAGGAAATAATTCAGTACCGTGAGCAATTGATCGAAGGGCTGGAAAATGCGCCAGACGCTTTTATCGGCCTGCTGGAAGGGAAAAATTTCGGTAAAGTCGTAATGCAAATCGGGCCTCTCAGCTAAAAGAATGATGGCGGTGAAAAACCGCCATCAGAAATCGTGCAAATTTTTGAGAAACGTCTTTAATTAGATAAGCATAAGGAACTGATGACCTTGTGAAGGCGGTTCCTGGTAGTTGTGCATAATAAATACAAATTGCTTTAACTTTTACGCGACCATCCAAGACCAGGCATGTGTATATAATATATTCATTGACACAAATTACGGACACGCTACCAGGCTGAGAATAAATAAGAAATTATACGGGATACAAACATGCTTGATTTGGAAAAAGCGCAGCGGACCAGTCTCACCATGCAAGTTGAGGCGAGTCTTAAAAGTGCGCTTATTATTGGTGCGCTTAAACCGGGCGCGCGGCTCATCACAAAGGAAATAGCAGATCAATTAGGCACCAGTATTACACCGGTGCGGGAAGCGTTACTGCGGTTGGTCTCCGCAGGTGCGCTGCATGCCACGCCGGCGCAGGCTTTTCTGGTTCCGGAAGTCAGCCTTGATCGCTATAACGAAATTAACCAGATTCGTAAAAATCTTGAGGGCATGGCCGCACGCGCTGCCAGCCAGCATATGACGAAGGAGAAAATTCGTGAGTTGCGTATCCTGGCGGCGAATTTTCATGAAGCAATGAAAAGCGGTAACACGGAGCAGGGACTGCAGGCTAACCGCGTGTTTCGCTTTAGTGTTTACAACCACGCCGGGATGCCGACGCTAACCGCATTGATTGAGCAGTTATGGGTTCGTATTGGGCCTTGTTACAATTATCTTTATCCAAATTCTGAGGATTTAACGCGCGTCGAAAATTACAGCGATTTGTTGGCCGCGTTAGAAGAGGGAGACGCTTTCGCTAGCGAACGCGCGTTATGGCGTGCGATTGATGAGGGCGCAAACATCGTTCACAAACAATTCTATCGATAAGTTATAATTCAACAACATAATCCTTTCTCTCTATATTGATGCTCCCCGGCAAAAATTTGCGAATGGGGCGCATCAATATCACGTTTTTCACTGATAAGACCAGCTCATACCTGAACTCCCTGGTTTCATTGCCGATAACAATGTGTGCGTGCAGTTGTTGGGCGCTAACATTGGGGTTTAGCAAGGAGTCCGGAATGTCATTTAGCCAGCGGTTAAGCAACATAAAAATTAGTAGGAAGCTGTCAGTCGGTTTTGGATTAGTTCTCTTTCTGGTTGCTATTGCCACCGTCCTGAGCGTATTGCGCTTCAAAGAAATACGCGACGTCTACGAAAAAACCAATCTTATGTACAACATCAACATTGAAGTATTTCAGGCCAAAATTAACCGTCTGAAATACTTCTATGGCGATGATAAATCAGGGCAGGTGATGGCCAACTATGTGCGTCACGCTTCCGAGCTGACTGCCAGCGCCGACGATATGTCCTGGTCTGCAAACGAAAAACAAATTATTAACGATGTCGCCCGCCACCTGGAACAGTTCCAGAGCGCGATTGGCGAGATGCAAAAAGCCACCGGTGACATCAAAACCGTGCGCGATTCGCTCGATAAACTGGCCGCACAAGATCTCTCGGCGCGCTATACCACGCTGGTGCGCACACCGGTGGCCGACCCGGCGCTGATGGCGCAAATTTACGAACAGTTATTTGCGATCAGCACGGTGCGCGACGCCGCACTGGTGGTGCGTTACAGCCCGGGTAAAGAGTCGAAAGAAGCGCTGGATGCCCGTTTTGGCGCAACGCAAAAGAGCGTTCAGGCACTGGCAAGCCAGTTACCGGGTGAGCTGCAATCACCGTTGCAATCCCTGTGGGATGACACGGTGAAATACCGCGATTTAAGTCTCAACTATCTCAGCGCTTTCCAGGCATTAAAAGCCGCGGAAGATAAAGTAAAAGTGGGTGGGGACGAGAGCAGCGCCTCGCTCAAACAGATCATTACGCTGGTGAAAGCGCACAACGATGAACTGGCGTACACCTCGAGCACCATTGCGTCGATTATCGGTGTGATCGCTATCCTGCTCGGTGTAATTGTCTCCTGGTGGGTTATCCGCCAGATTACGCGTCCTATCGATCGCAACCTGGCGCTGGCAGAACGTATCGCCAGTGGCGATCTCAGCTCACAAATTCGTGCGCAGAGCACCGATGAGCTGGGGCAATTAACCGGTGCGATGGGCCGGATGAACGACACGCTGCGCGATATGATTTTTGAAGTGCGCAACAGCGTGAGCCAGGTTTCGCGTGCAGCGACGGAGATTGCCGAAGGCAATACCGATCTCTCTTCCCGCACCGAGCAGCAGGCAGCGGCGGTGGTTGAAACCGCGGCCAGTATGGAAGAGTTGACCGCCACGGTGAAAAACAACGCCGATAACGCGCGCAATGCCAGCAGCCTGGCCGCTCAGGCGTCGAAAACCGCCAGCGAAGGCGGCACGGTGATGCGCGAAGTGGTGAACACCATGGGCGATATTCATAACAGTTCGAACAAAATTGCCGATATTACTGCTGTGATTAACAGCATCGCCTTCCAGACTAACATTCTGGCACTGAACGCCGCGGTAGAAGCGGCACGCGCCGGTGAACAGGGCCGTGGCTTTGCGGTAGTCGCCAGCGAAGTGCGCAGCCTGTCGCAACGCAGCTCGCAGGCGGCAAAAGATATTGAACAGCTGATTAGCGAATCTGTATCACGCATTAATGTCGGTAGCGAACTGGTGGCGAAAGCCGGTGAAACCATGGATCAGGTGGTGCAGTCTGTCACTCGTGTTAACGATATCATGGGCGAAATCTCTTCCGCTTCCGAAGAGCAGAGCCGCGGTATTGAACAAATCGCGCGCGCGGTGGGTGAGCTGGATAGCACCACGCAGCAGAACGCCTCGCTGGTGAGCGAATCCTCATCGGCGGCGGGTTCGCTGGAAGAGCAGGCACGTTTGCTGGAAGAACTGGTCGCTACGTTCCGTCTCGATCAGAATGGCGCAAAACCGGTCGCCAAAACAGGTAAACCGACCGCCAGGCCCGCTGTGAAGCAGAACGTCGAACCGCGTGAAACCGCCACGAGCGATGAGGGCTGGACTACGTTTTAACTTTTGATACGCGCATCAGTAGCAGCCCGGAAGCGCGATGCAACCGGGCTTTTTTATGGGAAACGGCGGTATGAAATACCCTCTGGTAAAACAACTAAAACAGCACGATACGTTGCGCCAAAGCTTTATTGATTTAGCCGTAGATACCTTCGATTTATCCTTCGAGGCATGGTATCAGGCGGGATTCTGGACGGAAAACTACATTCCCTACGCGCTGGTTGATGACAACCAGGTTATCGCCAATGCCTCGGTTAACGTTATCGATACACGCTGGTTGGGCGCCGAAAAACGCTATATCCAGATAGGCACGGTAATGACCGATAAGCGCTATCGCAATAACGGACTCGCCCGTTACCTGCTGACGGAAATCATCCGGGACTGGCAACACCGGGCCGATGCAATCTATTTGTACGCAAACGCCACCGTGCGGGATTTTTATCCGAAGTTTGGCTTTGAGAAAGCGCGGGAATATCAATACACCCTGCGCGCCACGCCGGTGGCGAGTGACTTTCGCCGGCTGGATATGGACGACGACGCCGACAGGCAGCAGTTGCTGCGCTATTACGCGAAATCTAACCCCTTTTCGGCGCTGCCGATGAATAACAACGTAGGGTTGTTGATGTTTTACTGTGCGTCGTATTTAAAAGCGTGCGTCTACTTTTCAGAAAAATATCAGGCTATCGCCATTGCCACGCAAAACAGAGGCACGCTGCTGTGCTTCGATATTTTTGCCGAACCGGGCACGACATTAACGCAAATCGTTAATGCATTAGCCAATCAACAAACCCAGCGTGTGGTGTTAGGTTTTACGCCCAACGAATCCCGCGAATGCGAATGCACGTTAATCGACGATGAGGACACGCTGTTTCTGTTCAGCGGCAAAGAGAATGTGTTTCGCGACCATCAGGTGATGTTCCCACTGTTGTCACATGCCTAGTTGTCCCACGCCTGGTTGTCCCACGCCTGGTTGTCCCACGCCTGGTTGTCACACGCCTGAGCGTTATCGCTATAAAAAAAAGCCCCTGCTAACAGGGGCTTTTTTATTATTCAAACTGATACGCGACCGATAAGCCGACGCCGTAATTACGCCCCGGGGCCGGTTCGTAATAACGGTCATTGCCTTCGTTAACGATAACGGAACCGACGTATTTGCGATCAAACAGGTTATCGACCCGGCCAAACACGTCCATCATCCAGTTGCCATAGCTGAATTTATAGCCGGTATTCAGCCCGGTGACGGTATAAGAAGGCGCTTTGGCGCTGTTTTCGTCATTGGCCATCAGATCGCTCATATAGCGCACATCTGCGCCCGCGTACCAGCCCTGATCCGGGATCCAGCCCAGCGAGGCAAAGCCCATATTGCGCGCGATACCCGGAATACGGTTGCCATTACATGCACCATCGCATACGTCACTGCGATATGTTGCATCAAGATAGGTCCACGCCAGTTTTGCCCGCCAGTTCCCGGCGAATTGCTGATCGAGGGATAATTCCGCGCCCTGACGACGGGTTTTCCCGGCGTTTTTATAGGTGGTGCGCCCACCAGTGCTGGTATCGGTCACGATCTCATTATCCGTATCCGTACGGAACAGCGCGGCGGTCAGCAGGCCATTGCCGATACGTGTTTTGCTGCCGATCTCCACGGTGTCGTTAGTTGACGGCTTCAGCGCGAAGTTGAGACCAGTTTTGCCATCCGCGCGGTAGGAGAGTTCATTAATCGTGGGCGTTTCAAAACCGCGACCGGCGGCGGCATACACATTCCAGCCCTCGGTCATGGCATATTTCAGCGACGCAGCAGGCAGCCATTTGTGATAACTGGCTTCGCCGCTGTCATCACCATTTCGCGCTGTAATGTAATGATCGTTGGAATCAAACCAGACGGAGCTGTAACGCACGCCCGCATCCAGCGACAGCTTATCGGTGAGTTGCCAGGCGGTTTGCAGATACGGATCGACGTTCCACATCAGATTGCGTTCGTTACGGCGCAGACTGCCTTTTTCGCCATACACCGGCGTGGTGCCATTCATCACAAAGTTTTCGTAACCTTTGCGCTCCTCGCTCATGTTTTCGTAGTTCAGACCACCGGTAAAGGTCACCGGTACACCCAGCTCACCACGGTGCGTCCAGCGGGTATCAATACCCTGATAGTGGCGCGTTAAATCAATCACGCCGCCCGCGTGGGTGGGGTTGAGCTGCGGGCCGCGCGGAATCGATTGATATTGCGTGGTTTCACGCTCACCGGCGTACATCATCACGCTTAAATCATCCTGGCTGCTCATCTGGCGCTCATAGCGCAGGCCCGCCTGGGTTTGCTTAATGGTTTTGCGCGTATCGTATTGCTGCGCCCGCGGTGACTGGCGCGGGTTATCTTTCCACTCGGACTCGGTTAACCCGCCTGCATCGTTGGCTTTAATGTCAACGCTGTTAAAAATCAGGCTCAGTTTACTGACGTCATCAATGCGCACGCCGAGTTTCGCGTTGGCGAGATTTTTCCGCGCGCCGCTGCGATCGCGATAACCCTGGGTGACAAAACGGGTGCTGGACACGGTGTAATCAACATCGCCCGCGTGCGTTCCGTCACCCATTGCGCCGGTGGCTTTCAACCCGTAGCGCCAGCTACCAAAGCTACCGTAATAGCTGCTGGCTTCAATGGTTGCCGGTTCACGCCCGGTCTGCGTGGTGATATTCATTACCCCGCCAGATGCGTTGCCATACAGCGCCGAGAACGGGCCGCGCAGCACATCAATGCTCTCCACACTGTTTAAATCGATATTCGAAGTTTGCCCCTGGCCATCCGGCATGGTCGCGGGAATGCCATCCACATACAGGCGAATGCCGCGTACCCCGTAAGTAGAACGCGAACCAAAGCCGCGAATCGACAGTTGCAGATCCTGGGCGTAATTTTGCCGGTTTTGCACTTGTAAACCGGGAACGCTGTTCAGCGATTCCGAAAGATTGACGCGCGGTGCAGCCTGGCGGATGTCGTCGCCTTGCACGACGCTCACGGCGGCGGGGCTGTCCAGTTCGGAAACGGTCTGCGGTGTGGCGCTGACAATCATGGTTTGTTCGTTGTCGGCCGCATAAGCGGGCGTGGAGAGCGCAGCCGGTAGCAATAACACCGGCAAGGTGGCCTTTGTGGCGGAAATGATATTCATGACGGAACCAAGTTAAAAGACGAACCAAAAAAAGGAAATACGCCAATATGTTAAAGCGTATGTAAATTATTTGAAAACTTTAAACGCACATTACGTTAATGATTAGTGTAACGGAGGAAACGGGATCCTGCGTCGCGACGATTAACACTCCACTTTCTTGTCATTAATGATTACTATTCTCAACTACAACAATAAGCGAAACCGCCGTTTCGTGCACTGGACGCATGTGAAAACGTAACCATTAAGTTGAACAAAGGGAGTCGTCATGTCTTTACGCCAATTATGCTCACCGCGCTTGCGCCGTACGTTGCTTCTGGGATCGTTACTGCTGGCGGGTTCATTTAACACCCACGCCGCAGAGGAGATGCTGCGCAAAGCCGTCGGCAAAGGTGCCTATGAAATGGCCATCAGCCAGCAGGAAAACGCGCTGTGGCTGGCCACTGCGCAAAGCCGCAAAACGGATAAAGGCGGGGTGATTTACCGTCTTGATCCGGCCACGCTTGCCATTACGCAAGCTATTCACAGCGATGTAAAACCCTTCGGCGCAACGCTTAATCACCGCACGCAGACGCTGTGGTTCGGCAACACCACAGACGGTTGCGTAACGGCGGTAGACGCTAAAACCGGCGTCATCAAAGGCCGCGTGGTGCTGGAGGCGCGTAAACGTTCGGAAACGGTGCGCCCGCTCAGCCCGCGCGAGCTGGCGGTGGATGAAGAGACCAATACCGTTTACATCACCGGCGTCGGGAAAGAGAGTGCGATATGGGTGGTGGATGGTGCTGCGCTGAAGCTGAAAACGACCATTACCAGTACGGGGACATACAGCACCGGCCTTGCCATCGATACTGCGGCAAAACGTCTCTACACCACCAATGCTGACGGCGAGCTAATTACCATTGATACCCGCAATAACCGCATCCTTGAACGCAAAAAATTGCAGGATGACGGCAAAGAGCACTTCTATCTCAACCTGAGCCTCGATACCGCCGGTCATCGCGCGTTTATCACCGACTCAAAAGCGCCGGAAGTGCTGGTTGTCGATACCCGTAACGGCAAGGTAATGGAGAAAATCGCCGCGCCGGAATCACTGGCGGTGCTGTTTAATCCGGCGCGCAATGAAGTCTACGTGACGCACCGCGAGGCGGGGAAGGTAAGCGTTATCGACGCCAAAACCTATAGCGTAGTGAAAACCTTCGCCACGCCAACCCATCCGAACAGCCTGGCGCTTTCAGCGGACGGCAACACGCTGTACGTCAGTGTGAAACAGGCTTCAACGCGCGAGAAAGAGGCCACGCAGCCAGATGATGTGATACGTATTGCGCTGTAATCGTTTGATACCTTAAGCTCCCTGCGGGGAGCTTTTTCTTATACAGCAAGGAAATACCATGCGCAGTACATTGCTTGCCACGATCGTGACCGCTCTTTTGCTGGCGCTTTTTCTCTTTTTCCGCCTGAGCGAATTTGACGTTCCCGATGCGGGCGGGCAACAAACCCTGCGCATCACCCACGGTAGCGATTCACTGGCTGGAACATTGATCCTTCCCGCAGATGTCTCGTCGCCGCCAGTGGCGGTGCTCGTTCACGGCGATGGCGCGCAGGATCGCTGGTCTGATGGTGGCTATCTGCCGCTGGTGAACCATCTTGTCTCTCAGGGGATCGCGGTCTTTTCGTGGGATAAACCCGGTGTTGGTGAGAGCACAGGAAACTGGCTGGCGCAAACCATGGACGATCGCGCGCAGGAAGCCGCTTTTGTACTGCAACAGTTGCGACAGCAACCGGCGCTGGCGCACAGCCGGTTAGGTTTTGTTGGCTTTTCTCAGGCGGGCTGGGTGGTGCCGCAGGCCAGTCAGTTGGCGCAGGCCGATTTTGCCGTTCTGGTGGGCCCGGCAATAAACTGGCGTAACCAGGGGGCATATTATTTGCGCCAGCGTATGCAGCTTGCCGGTCAACCTGCGAATGAAATTACCCGGGCGGTGGCGAACGATACCGCCGCGTTTGATGCGCACTATACGCAAGAAACCACGTCCCGTCCGTGCGCCGCAGTTTGCACGCGCAACGATTTTGAACGCCGTAACGCGCTTGCTGATGCGCGTGTTGCCATCGGCAGCATGCAAACGCCGGTCATGGTGTTAATGGGGCAAGACGATCGCAATGTTGATTCAAAGGAAACGATGGGTGTCTGGCGGGCGCAATTATCGCTGGAAACGCCACAATGCCTTCGGCTGATCCCGGCGGCCACGCACGGGCTGCTCAACAGCCGCTGGTACGATTATCAATTAGCGTCCCAGTGGCCAGCGTGGAAACAAGGGTTATTTCTGTTATCAGGGCGCAAGGCGTATGCAGCCGGCGCGCTGGACATGATTTCAGGCTGGATACGCAATGGCGCGTGTCCCGATTAACAACATTCCCAAGGGGATAAGATGGCTATCGATAGAATGGACTGGCACTACGGCGGGCAATATCCGGACGAGCTGCCGATGGAGAACGCCGGTACCCATATCGGCTTTTACCTGACGTGGATTATCGACAACCAGCTCGAAGGGGAGTTTCACCGGGAAGAGTCTGCTGATGAGCTGGCCGCGGTGCGCAACCGCGCGATCACGGGTCGCGATTTTCTCATCAATATGTGTGATGAAAAATTCTGGAAAGAGGATTTAAACGCAGAGGGTCAGGCTTTCACTGACTATTACTACACCACTGAGACGGCAGGGTATTTTGACGATTACGAGCGCGTGCTGGCGACAGGGCTGCCAACGATCTACCACGTGGATAATACCCAGGAAAACTATGCGTTGATTGCGCCGCAGATTACTGCCGCCTGGCAACGTTTTAAACAAGCGCAGGCGTAACTTTCGCGCCAACAAAAAAGCCGCAACGTTTCCGCTGCGGCTTTTTGCTTTTATGACGTGTTACGAACGTGTCTTCTGTGCGGCATCCGGATGAACCGGCGCGGTGCTATGGATCTCATTAACGCGCTTACGCACGCCAAACCAGCCCGCAACCAACAACACCGCGATCAGCGGAATAGAACCGATGGTGTACGTGCCGTTCGGATAATCGAACGCCATCAGCACCAGCACGCTAAGCAGGAACAGCAGCGTCAGCCAAGAGGTCACCGGAGCGCCAGGCATTTTAAAGCTGACATCCGCCGCTTTGCCTTCGTGGATAGCTTTGCGCAGACGCATCTGGCACACCACGATAAAGCCCCAGGAAGCAATAATCCCCAGCGAGGCAACGTTAAGCACGATTTCAAACACCTGCGATGGCACCAGGTAGTTCAGGAACACGCCAACAATATAGACGCAAATGGTCGCCAGAATGCCCGCGTAAGGTACGTGGTGGCGGCTCATTTTCGACATAAATTTCGGTGCGGAACCGCCCATCGACATCGAGCGCAGAATACGCCCCGTGCTGTAAAGCCCGGAGTTGAGGCTGGAGAGCGCGGCAGTCAGCACCACCATATTCATAATGTCGCCGATATACGGCACGCCCAGTTTGGAGAAGAAGGTGACAAACGGGCTTTGCCCCGCCTGATAAGCATTCCACGGCAGCAACAGAACCAGCAGCACCACGGAGCCGACATAGAACAGACCGATACGCCAGATAACGCTGTTAATAGCTTTCGGCACCATGGTCTGCGGATCTTTACATTCGCCCGCCGCCGTACCAACCAGTTCAATAGAGGCGAATGCGAACACCACGCCCTGCACCAGCACCAGTGCCGGTAACAGGCCGTGCGGGAAGAAACCGCCGTTATCGGTGATCAAATGGAAGCCGGTCGCGCCGCCATCGAGCGGTTTACCACTGCCGAGGAAAATCGTCCCGACGACCAGGAACACCACAATCGCCAGCACTTTGACCAGCGCAAACCAGAACTCCATCTCTGCGAACCACTTCACGCCGATCATGTTCATGGTGCCGACAATCGCCAGCGCGCCAAGGGCGAACACCCATTGCGGCACATCGCCAAACGCACCCCAGTAATGCATATAAAGCGCAACGGCGGTGATATCCACGATGCCGGTCATCGCCCAGTTGATGAAATACATCCAGCCGGCGACATACGCGGCTTTTTCGCCAAGGAACTCACGCGCATAAGAGACGAAGCTGCCGCTGGAAGGGCGGTGTAATACCAGTTCGCCCAGCGCGCGCAGAATGAAGAAGGAGAAAATACCACACACCAGATAAACGATAGCCAGCGACGGCCCCGCCATCTGCAGTCGGGCACCTGCGCCCAGAAATAAACCCGTACCGATTGCGCCGCCGATAGCAATCATTTGCACCTGGCGGTTACCCATCGCGCGGTTGTAGCCCTCTTCGTGAGAATTGAGCCAGCGTCGTTTCGCGGCGTGATGATCCGTGACGTTGTTGTCTGTTTTCATTGCGTTACCTGTTTACCTGTCTGAACCTTGCGGAATTCCTCTACCCGGCAGGCAGAAAACCAATCGATTGCCTGGCGCGGGAAAATGTTCTGTCTTTCCAGTGTTTCTTCGTATGGATAAGACCAAACATGGCGCAGCATCGTAACCGCAATCGATATACGACGCAAAACATACCAGTGCCATCGCAGCCGACTATTAGCGGAAATTGTGAGGTTGGCAGGGACAAGCAGTGCAAATGATTCAACTTGCTGAAAAATGCAACAGAAAAAACCACCATCAGTAATACGAATATGTAACAAATTTGCAAACATATTGCCGGATTGTCTTTCGCACAGAAAGTAAGTGCAGCGCCGGGGAACAACGTCTTTGCAAATTTTTTGCTTATTTAATGTAAATTAATTGTTTCACAGCATGCGCGCGTCGCCCTATTAATGGGGTTATCTTCTCTAACGCGAGTCTATTGCATGTCTTATCGCCTGAGTTTGCTGGATAAAAGCCCCATCGCGGAGCACGAAACCGCACAGGACGCCCTGGCCCGCACGCTGCAACTGGCGCAGCAGGCGGAAAACTGGGGCTATCACCGCTTCTGGATTGCCGAACATCACAACACCACCCAGCTGGCCAGCCCGTCGCCGGAGCTGGTTATCGCCTGGATACTGGGTCAAACGCGGCGAATTCGCGTCGGTTCCGGCGGGGTGATGCTGCAACATTACAGCCCGTTCAAAGTCGCAGAAAACTTCAACCTGCTGGCAACCCTTGCGCCGGGCCGCGTTGATCTTGGCGTTGGCAAAGCTCCCGGCGGCTTGCCGCTCTCCACCCGCGCACTGCAGCAAGGAATAAACAGCGCCGAAAAGGGCAGTTTTGCCGATCAACTGGCGCAGCTGGATAACTGGTTATCCCTGGCAAAAAATGACCACGCCGAAGAAACCGTGCTGGCAACGCCGTTACCCCCGCAGCGTGCAGACAGTTTTCTGCTCGGCGCAAGCCTCGAAAGCGCGGCGCTTGCGGCAAAGCTGGACTGGAATTTCGTTTTTGCCGCCCATCTCAACGGGGACAAAGCCCTTTTGCGTGACGTTGTCACGCAGTGGCAGCAGCAGAGCCAGCGCGACACGCTGGTTGCCGTGCAGGTGATCGTCGCGGAAACCGAAGCCCAGGCGAATGTGCTGGCGCAACAGGTTGAAATCTGGGGCGTTGAGCTGGCAAACGGCCAGCGGGTGAGCGTCGCCAGCGAGGCGCAAGGTCAGGCGTTTGCCCGCCAGGCAGGCAGCCCGGCAGTGCGCATCGCAAAACGCGAACCGTCACTGATCGCCGGCACGCCACAGCAGGTTCTGGCGGGGCTGGATCATCTGCACCAGCAGTTCGCCATTGATGAATTTATTATCGATACGCCGATCAGCGAAGGCAGCGCGCGGCTGACCTCTGTATTACGGCTGGCGCAAGCCCACGCCAACACCAAAGCAACGCAGGAGGTGGCGGGATGAGCTTTGCGGAACAACTGATCGACTGGCGACGCGAGTTACACCAGCACCCGGAGTTGTCGTTGCAGGAGTTTGAAACCACCCGGCGCATTCGCCACTGGCTGGAGAGCGCCGGGCTGAGATTGCTGCCGTTAAGCCTGCCGACAGGCGTGGTTGCGGAAGTGGGCAGCGGCGAAAAAGTGATCGCCCTGCGCGCCGATATCGATGCCTTACCGATAGAAGAAGCGGTCGACGTGCCGTTTGCCTCGCGCAACCCTGGCGTGATGCACGCCTGCGGGCATGATATTCACTCCAGCGTCATGCTCGGCGCGGCGCTGCTGCTGAAACAGAAAGAGCCGCAACTGCCGGGCAGAGTACGCATTCTGTTCCAGCCTGCAGAAGAGAATTTTGGCGGCGCGAAACGGCTGATCGACGCCGGCGCACTGGACAACGTTAGCGCCATCTTTGGCATGCATAACGAACCTGGCTTACCGGTCGGATCGTTTGCCACGCGCGGCGGCGCGTTTTACGCCAATGTGGATCGCTTTTCGCTGACCGTCACCGGCAAAGGCGCGCACGCCGCACGCCCGCACGAAGGTAACGACGCCATTTTGCTCGCCAGCCAGCTGGTGGTCGCGCTGCAAAGCATTGCCAGCCGTAACGTCAATACGCTGGAGTCGGTGGTGCTGAGCGTCACCCGCATTCAGGGGGGCAATACGTGGAATGTGCTGCCGGAACATGTCGAGCTGGAAGGCACACTGCGTACTCACCAGGCGGCGGTGCGCGACACGGTGAAACGCCGCGTCGACGATATTGCCGCCGGTCTGGCGCAGGCGTTTGACGCCAATATCACGGTGCGCTGGTTTGCAGGACCTGCCGCGCTGGTCAATCACGATCGCTGGGCCACGTTCGCCCGCGATGTCGCCGACTGGCACGGTTACCAGACACAGGAGGCGGATCTGCACATGGGGGGCGAGGATTTCGCCGTCTATTTGCAGCATATTCCCGGCGCGTTTGTCAGCATCGGTAGCGACAGCGATTACGGCCTGCACCACCCGGCGTTTAACCCCGATGAAGCGTTAATCGAAGAGGCGGCGCGTTATTTCGCGCTGCTGGCAGAAAAAGCACTGCTGCAATCCTGATGTGAAATTTGTCTGCCTGGGGCGCACGCTCCGGGCCACCTGTTGCCTGAATATGAGGATCGATTATGTCTACAGCACGACAACTGCGGCTTGGCACCATATTACATGGCGCGTCGGGAAATATGTCCGCGTGGCGACATCCGGCGGCGCTCGCCGATGCCAGCATTAATTTTGGCTTCGTGCAGGAAACCGCGCGTATCGCCGAACAGGGGAAACTGGACTTTCTCTTTGTCGCCGACGGCTTATATATCAACGAAAAATCGATCCCGCATTTTTTAAACCGTTTTGAACCCATTACAGTTTTATCCGCGCTCGCCAGCGTGACCTCGCACCTCGGTCTGGTAGGCACACTTTCCACCTCCTACAGCGAGCCATTTACCGTCGCGCGCCAGTTCGCAAGCCTTGATCATCTGAGCAATGGCCGTGCGGGCTGGAACGTGGTGACCTCGCCGCTGGAGGGTTCGGCGAAAAACTTCTCCCGCGCGCAGCACCCGGATCACGCCTTACGTTACCGCATTGCCGATGAATATCTCGATGTGGTGAAAGGGTTATGGAACTCCTGGGAAGAGGACGCGTTTGTGCGCAATAAAGCCACCGGACAATTCTTTGACGCCACTAAATTACACCCGCTGAATCACCACGGTGATTTTTTCCAGGTTGCCGGGCCGCTTAATATTGGCCGCACACCGCAGGGGCGACCGATTATTTTCCAGGCCGGTGCTTCAGACGATGGAAAACAACTGGCCGCCCGTCACGCCGACGCCATTTTTACGCATCAGGAGACGCTTGATGAAGCTAAAACGTTTTATCGCGATGTGAAAAATCAGCTGGAAAAATATGGCCGCCGCCATGATGACCTGCATATTTTCCAGGGCGTCAGCGTGATTGTCGGCGACAGCGAAGAAGATGCTGAACAGCAGTACCAGACCACCGCCGCGCTGGTCTCCATTACGGATGCGCTGAACTACCTCGGGCGCTATTTCGAACACCATGACTTCAGCCAGTACCCGCTCGACGAGCCGTTCCCGGATATCGGCGATTTGGGGCAAAACAGTTTTCGCAGCACCACCGATGAGATCAAGCGTAATGCGCGCGAGCGTCAGTTAACGCTGCGCCAGGTGGCGCTGGAGAGCGCCTCGCCGCGCCCACGCTTTTCCGGCACGGCGCAGCAAGTGGCCGATGGCCTGCAACAGTGGTTCGAAAGCTACGCCGCCGACGGCTTTATCATCCAGGGCGGTACGCCGGATACGTTCCCGCGCTTTGTCGAAAAAGTGGTGCCATTGCTGCAGGCCCGCGGCCTGTTCCGCACGGAATACCCCGGCACGACGCTGCGCGAGAGTTTAGGTTTACCGCTGCCTGTTCATCCGTCCTCACAACAATAAAAGAAGAAAACGCTATGCAGAAAACATCACTATTGCTGGCGGCAACGCTGGCCCTGACACCACTGGCCTGGGCCGAAGATGTCAATATCAATGGGACGGGCGTGAGCCTGGAAGCCAACAAAACGCCGATCACCACCGCGAAAAACGCGCAAGCCATTGCGCAGTTGCCGAAGGATTACCACTTTGTCGTACCGGGGAAACTGACCGTCGCCGTGGCAGCGCTCAACTCGCCGCCGCTGACGGTCTTTGCGGATGACAATAAAACCCTGCTCGGCAGCGAAGTGGACATTGCCCGCCTGGTGGCCAGCAGCTTAGGTCTGGAGCTGAACGTGTTGCCGACATCGTGGGAGGACTGGCCGCTCGGCGTCACCTCCGGCAAATATGATGCGGCGATCAGCAATATTACCGTCACCAAAGAGCGCAAAGCGAAGTTCGACTTCGCCACTTACCGCAAGGATTCCCTCGGTTTTTACGTCAAATCCACCAGTCCTCTGACATCGATTGAGAAAGCGGAAGACATTGCCGGGCTGCGCATTATTGTCGGCTCCGGCACGAACCAAGAGGCGATCCTGCTGGCGTGGAACGCGGAAAACGTGAAAAAGGGGCTGAAACCCTTTACGCCGGTCTACACCAAAGATGATGCTGCCCAGACGCTGGCGCTGCAATCTGGTCGCGCCGACGCTTATTTTGGCCCGAACGTCATCGGCGCATGGAAAGCGGCGCTGACCGGCAAAACCAAACTGGTTGGCAGCGTGGACGGCGGCTGGCCGAAAGCGGCGCATATCGCGGTCACCCTGCGTAAAGGCAGCGGGCTGGTTGAACCGGTGCAAACGGCGCTCAATGGCGCGATCAAAACCGGCGACTACGACAAGGTGCTCAATCGCTGGGGCGAGGGCGTCGAGCGTATTCCGGCGTCGGAGGTGAATCCGGCGGGGCTTGGCGATTAAGGAGGCAGTCATGAGTGAACGTTTCCGCGATGTCTCGCCAGACGCACCGGAATTGCAGCCGGTTTTAGACGGGCTGTTTGGCGAATACGCTGCCCGCTATGGCGACTATTTTTCCCGCAGCGCCGAAGTGGAACTCACCGAGTGGTATTTGGCGCCGCAGGGGCTGTTTATTGTGCTGGAGCGTGAGGGAGAAATTATCGCGACCGGTGCCTACAAACCGTTTGATGCCCATACGGCGGAGATCAAACGCATCTGGACGAAGCATGAACTGCGTAAGCAAGGGCTGGCGGCCAGAATCGTGCAGGAGCTGGAGCGGCGCGCGGTACTGGCCGGTTACAGCCACATCTACCTGACCACCGGTTTTCGCCAGCCGGAAGCGGTGCGGCTGTATCTGAGCCAGGGCTATCAGCCGCAGTTTGATATCCATCGCGATCCGGAAGAGTACAGCCAGCCGCCGTTCGACGGTCGGCTGCGCTTTAGCAAAGCGTTGTCGGTTGAGCGTTTAAGCAAAACCGCCTGAGGAGCGACCATGAAGAATACAGAAACCATCAAGGTGGTGCCCGCGCGCTACCCACTGCGCACGGTCGGCGCACTTGTCGCCCTGTTTGTGCTGGCGGCGATTGTTCAGTCCGTGGCTTTTAACCCGCGCTGGGAATGGAAAGTGTTTGCCCATTGGTTTTTCGACCCGGTGATCCTCGAAGGGTTAGGGCAGACGCTGTTGCTGACCTTGCTCGGCACGGCGCTGAGCGTGATTTTCGGCGGTTTACTGGCGCTAGCCAGGCTTTCGTCATCGTGGCTGCTGAGTAGCCTTGCGTGGAGTTATATCTGGCTGTTTCGCTCGCTGCCGCTGATTGTGGTGCTGATCATTCTTTATAACTTCTCCTATCTGTACGACACCCTATCGCTCGGCATTCCGTTTACCGGCATTGAGTGGGCGAGCTATCAAACCATCAATGTACTGGGGCAGTTTTCCACGGCGGTTGTCGGGTTGACGCTGGTGCAAAGTGCCTATACCGCCGAGATTATTCGCGGCGGCTTTCTTGGGGTTGATCACGGGCAGTACGAAGCGGCGGCCGCGCTGGGGTTACCCGCCTGGCGGCGCACGCTGCGCATTATTCTGCCGCAGGCGCTGCGCACGATTTTACCCTCCGGTTTTAACGAGATAATCAGCCTCGCCAAAGGCACTGCGATGGTTTATGTGCTGGCGATGCCGGAGCTGTTTTACACCATTCAGATGATTTACAACCGCACGCAGGAGGTTATCCCGCTGCTGATGGTTGGCGCAGTGTGGTATCTGGTGATCACCAGCGTGCTGTCGGCCATTCAGTATCTGGTTGAACGCTGGCTGGCGCGCAGCGAACGGCGTTCAGCCATTTCACCCTCGCGGATTCGTTCATATTCCACTGCCCGCGTGGCGCAACCGCAGGAGGCTGTTCATGCCAACCTCTCTTAATGGTCATATTTCGATTACCGGCGTCAGCAAATATTTTGGTCGCCATAAAGCGCTGGATGAGGTGTCGCTGGAGATCCCGCCCGGTTCGGTCACGGTGATCCTGGGGCCATCCGGCTCCGGGAAATCGACGCTGCTGCGCACCATTAATCACCTTGAGCGCGTGGATGAAGGGTTTATACGCATTGATGGCGAATACATCGGTTATCGCCTGCACGGCGACAAACTGTATGAGTTGAAAGAGAAGGAGATTTTGCGCCAGCGCGTTAACGTCGGGTATGTGTTTCAGAATTTCAATTTGTTCCCGCACCTGACGGTGCTGGAAAACCTGATTGAAGCGCCGATTGCCCACAAAAAGCTGAGCCGTAAAGAGGCCATCGAACAGGCATACGATCTGTTGGATGTGGTGGGATTGCGTAATAAAGCCGATGCCTGGTCACGCCATCTTTCCGGCGGACAGCAGCAGCGCATCGCCATTGCCCGCGCGCTTTCGCTGCGCCCGCGGGTGATGTTATTCGATGAGCCGACATCGGCGCTGGATCCGGAACTGGTGGGTGAGGTGCTGGATGTGATCAAAAAGCTGGCGCGCGCCGGGTCCACGCTGGTGGTGGTGACGCATGAAATTGGCTTTGCCCGCGAAGTCGCCGATCAGGTGGTGTTTATGGTCGAGGGCAAAATTGTTGAACAGGGAAGCAGCGACGAGGTGCTGAATCACCCGCAGCATCCGCGTACACGCCAGTTTTTATCGAAGGTCTTATAAGGAGCCACCATGAAACGATTACTGGCGCTGCTGCTGGTCAGCACGGGCAGTTTCGCCGCCGGACAACTGGATTTAAAGGCTAATGAACAGCCGGTTACCGTGCAGCGCAACGTCGCGGCGATTGCGAAAATCCCGGCGGATTATCGCTTTGTCGAACCGGGAACGTTAACCGTGGCGATCTCGGCGCTTAACTCACCGCCACTGGCGCTGGTCGCCAGCGATAATCGCACACGCATCGGCAGCGATCCGGATATCGCCCGTTTACTGGCGCAAAGCCTCGGTTTAAAGCTCAGGCTGGTGCCAACCGCATGGGAAGACTGGCCGCTGGGCATTACTTCCGGGCGTTATGATGTCGCGCTGGTGAATATCGCGGTTACCGAAGCGCGCAAACAGAAGTTTGACTTCGCCACCTACCGCGCCGATTCACTGGCGTTTTCGGTGAAATCCTCCAGCGCAATTCAGGCCATCCGCTCCGCAGGCGATCTCGCCGGGCGTAAAGTGATTGTCGGTTCCGGCACCAATCAGGAGCGTATTTTGCTGCGCTGGAATGAAGAGAACCAGGCCGCCGGTCGCCCGTTAGCGCAGCCGATTTATCTGACTGATGACGCCTCGGGGAATTTGTATATTCAGTCCGGTCGCGCGGATGTGGTGTTTGGCCCGCAGTCCGTCGCAGCCTACAAAGCGGCGCTTAACGGCAACACGAAAGTTGTCGGCCTGGGGCCGAAAAAAGCGTGGGTCGCAACCACCACGAAAAAAGGGAACGGCCTGGTGTATGCCTTGCAGGCGGCGCTGGATGGCGCAATCGCGCGCGGTGAATATCAACAGGTGCTGGCGCGCTGGGGAGAGCAGGGGGAAGCGGTTGAACATTCGCAGGTCAACCCGCCGGGGATCACCTACGATTAAACAAAAAACGCTGTTCCGCCGGGAGTACAACTTGCGGAACAGCGTGGCGCATCGGGTCGCCAGTTTCAGGCTGTGGTCGGCGTAAGCGTAATTCGCGCCAGCGAACCAACAATAAACAGGTACGAGAAGAGACCAATCAGCCCCATTGAGCCGACATAGAGGATCGCGTAATCAAAGGAATGGGTATTGGTGAGGATCACACCAATCACCAGAGGTGTAACAATGCTCGCCAGATTGCCGCACATATTGAACACGCCACCGGCTATTCCCAGCACCTCTTTTGGCGACGTATCGCTGAGCACGCACCAGCCAAGGTTGCCAAACCCTTTGGCGAAGAACGCAACGCTCATGGCGGCAATCACCACCACTTCTGAATCGGTGTAATTGGCGAGCACAATCACGCAGGAGAGCAGCATGCCGCAGATAACGGGGAATTTACGCGCAGTAGTCAGGCTGTAACCGCGCGTCAGCAGCCAGTCGGATACCACGCCGCCCAGCAGGCCGCCGATAAACCCGGCAATAGCCGGAATGCTGGCGACAAAGCCCACTTTTAAAATCGACATCCCTTTGGCCTGATAAAGGTAGGTGGGAAACCAGGTGAGAAAAAACCAGGTAATTGACGTCACGCAGAACTGACCAATATAAACGCCGATCATCATGCGATTCACGCAGACACTTTTTAGGTGCGCGAAACTGATTTTCGCCGGTCCTTTTTTACTGCCTAATTCCGGCTCGCCGCCGCCATCACGAATATAATCAATCTCCTGCTGGTTAATCTCCTTATGGGATAACGGGTCACGCACTTTAATTAACCAGAATATCCCCAGCACTACGCCAGTCGCGCCAATATAATAGAAAACATAATGCCAACTCAGGGTGTGCAAAATAATCGTCATCAGCGGAGTGATAATACCTAACGAAATATATTGCGCAGCCTGGTAAACCGCCGTGACGAAACCACGCTCTTTATCAGGAAACCACTGCACGCTAAGACGGCTGTTGGCCGGGAAGGCGGGCGCTTCAATGGCCCCCATCATCAGGCGCAGCACAACCAGCACAATAAGCGGGCTGGCATAGAGATAAATCGTACCCTGAAACATCGTGACGATTGACCAGCCAATCAACGCCGCACCATAAACTAACCGTGAACCATATTTGTCCAGCAGCCAGCCGCCGGGAATTTGCATTACCACATAGGAGATACCAAATACGGAAAATGCGAGACCTAACGCTTCGGGATCAAAACCTAACTCTTTACTCATTATTGGCGCGACAACCGAAAGCGTCGCGCGGTCGGCATAATTAAATACCGTAGCAAGAAATAAAAATAACAGAATGCCGTAACGCACATTGGTGCGTTTAATTATTGTATTCATCACAACTCCTTTAACAGGGTTGAATGTCGGGTGTAGGGTACAAAAAAGACGGAAGGGGCCTCCCGTCCGGAATCGATGATTATGGGCGTTTGCCGAATTCGCAGCTTTGCTGAGTCCAGGCGCGTGCCTGTTCGCTCAGCGTGAAGCCCAGACCGTGGCGGTCGGAGACATACATCCGGCCATCGCGCAGTTCAAGCTGTTCGTTAAATAGCGGATTGAGCCATTCGAAGTGCTCCAGCCACGGCTCCAGCGGGTAGGCGGCAGACAGGTGCAAATGCACTTCCATGGCAAAATGCGGTGCCAGCTTGCGGTTGTGTCTGGCCGCCAGATCCATGATTTTCAGGAACGGCGAGATCCCGCCAACGCGCGGTGCGTCCGGCTGCACAAAATCGCTGGCGTTGCCGAGGATCAGTTGTTCATGTTCACGGAAACTGGTGAGCATCTCGCCGGTGGCGATCGGCGTATCCAGCGCAGCCGCAAGCTGGGCATGGCCTTCAACGTCATAGGCATCGAGCGGCTCTTCAATCCAGATAAGGTTAAATTTTTCCATCTGGCGTCCCATACGAATCGCCGTTTCGCGATCCCATTGCTGGTTGGCATCCACCATCAGCGGGAAGTCATCGCCCAGCGCTTCGCGCACGGCGGTGAGACGGCGAATGTCCTCTTTGGTATCCGGCTGGCCGACTTTAATTTTGATACCGCCGATGCCATTTTCACGCGAAATAATGACATTTTTCAGCACCTGCTCCAGCGGGGTATGCAGAAAACCGCCCGAGGTGTTGTAGCACTGCACGGAATCGCGTTGCGCGCCGAGCAGCTTCGCCAGCGGCAAACCGGCGCGTTTGGCTTTCATATCCCACAGCGCAATATCGATAGGGGAGATGGCCTGCACCGCCATGCCGCTGCGCCCCACGGAGGCACCCGCCCACAGCAGCCTGGTGTAAATCTTGTCGATATCGTTGGGATCTTCACCGAGCAGGTTATCGGCAATCTCTCTGGCATGGGCGTAAATCCCCTGGCCGCCGGCGCGTTTGGAGTAACTAAAACCGACGCCTTCGAAACCGTCGCGGCTGCGGATTTCGGCAATAATAATCGCCACTTCTGTCAGCGGTTTTTGCCGCCCGGTCAGCACCTTCGCATCACTGACCGGTGTCGCCAGCGGTAAAAAGGCGAGGGAGAGTTTTACCCACTCGATGCGGTCGCCGGTTTCAGCAGCGGTTTTGACACTGGACGCGCGGGCGTAGGTTACGGCATCGGAATTAGCACTTACGGTCATGGTTTTGCTCCTGTGAATAACAATGATGTTTGCGCTAACATTTGTAGATCGACAGAAAAACATTCACCAGAAAAAGGAGGGGATTTTGTACAACCGATCACAAACCCGGCGCTAAAAAGGGGTGTTATTGCTACCTTAATCACATTTCCCCGTTGGTGAGATCGCCTCACGCAACAAAATGATAGCGATAACATTTGCAGGGTGATATGCGAGTTAACTCACTGATTTATGAGGGCAGACAGGCAATGAAAGAAGAAAGGGGTATAATACAAACACTGAAACTATTCATCGCCAATAACCGTCTGGTTCTCTGTGAGTGAACATGTCGAAAACCGCCCGTCCTGTACTCCCGCGCGCGCCCACGCTGGAAGATGTTGCCCGTGCTGCGGGGCTTTCCTCAATGACCGTAAGTCGGGCGCTTAACACGCCGCAACTGGTACGCCCGAAAACGGTGGAAAAAGTGCTCGCCGCCGTTAAAGCAACGGGTTATATCCCGAACGCGCTGGCCGGTGGCCTGGCATCGCGGCGCAGTAAATTGATTGCCGTGGTCGTCCCGCAGATCAACAACAATATGTTTGTCGATACGATTCAGGCCATCAGCGATGAACTGGCGATGCGCGGCTACCATATGCTGCTGTGTGTCGCCGGTTATACCCAGCAAACCGAAGCGGATCTGGTCGCTGCGCTGTTGTCGCGCCGCCCGGATGGCATTGTGCTGACCGGTATTCACCACTCAACCGATTTGAAAAAGGTGATCCTCAACGCCAGTGTGCCGGTAGTGGAAATCTGGGATCTAACGCCCACACCGCTCGATATGCTGGTCGGTTTTTCGCATGAAAAAGTGGGGCAGGCTACCGCAGAGTACCTGTTGCGCAAAGGGTATCGCCGTCCGGGGTTGCTGTGGACGGTGGATAAACGCGCCTCGCAGCGTAAAGCCGGGCTGTGTGAAGCGCTGGCGCGGCATGGCATTACCGATCCGCTCAGTGTGGATGTGGCGCTGCCGGCACGATTTACCTCAGGGCGCGAAGGGTTATCGCAGTTGCTGGCGCTGGGTGAGTCCGATGTCATTGTTTGCAGCTCCGACACGCTGGCGCAGGGGGCTATTGTCGAGGCGCAGGCGCGTGGCATGCGCGTACCGCAGGATCTGGCGGTCATTGGTTTTGGCGATCTCGATTTCGCCGCCGGGAATAACCCAGCCATCACCACGGTGAGCGTCGACAGGAAAATCATCGGCCAGCGCGCGGCAACCCTGCTGATGGAACGCATCGAAGGAGCACGTTCCGGGGAGGAGATTGTGGATATCGG
This sequence comes from Kosakonia sp. SOY2, assembly GCF_027109175.1. Lineage (NCBI taxonomy): Bacteria > Pseudomonadati > Pseudomonadota > Gammaproteobacteria > Enterobacterales > Enterobacteriaceae > Kosakonia > Kosakonia sp. SOY2. The sequence goes on along the minus strand of NZ_JAPVXH010000001.1, from coordinate 1,220,055 downwards.
TTTTCACTTTATTGAACGGGAATCAGCGTGATCTCATGAGAATTAACGTTATTGGCACCAGCGGCAGCGGAAAATCGACGCTGGCAAAACGTCTGGCCAGCCAGCTCAATGTGCCTTATATCGAAATGGATCTGCTTTACTGGCGCCCCAACTGGCAGGGGACGCCGGATGAAGAGTTGTATGCGCGCCTGGAAAAATTGCTTGAACAACCCGGCTGGGTGCTTGATGGCAACTATAACCGCAGCCGCGATATTAAATGGCGGCACGTTGATCTGGTGGTATGGGTCGATTACGGATTCTGGCGCACGTTGCGCCAGGTGACGCTGCGCGCTATTGCGCGCGCCAGAAGCCAACAGGAGTTATGGCCGGGAACCGGTAATCGCGAAAGCCTGCGTCGTGTTTTTTTGAGCCGCGAGTCGATCATCCTCTGGTCGCTAAAGACCTGGCGCAAAAACCGCGAACGTTATGCGCAGGATATGGCCGATCCGCGCTATCAGCATCTGCGCTTTGTCCGCCTTACCACGCCGCAACAAGTTGACGAATTTCTCGCCAGTCTGACCTAAGCTTAAGGCTCATCCTGAACATAAGGAGCCCTTATGATTACGGTTTATGGTGTTCCCGGCTGGGGATCGGCCATCAGCGAAGTGATGCTGACGCTGGCCGAGATCCCTTATCGCTTCGTCAATGTTGATGGCTTTGACAAACCTGGCCCACAGCAAGATACCCTGCGCAAATTAAACCCGTTGTGCCAGGTACCAACGCTGCAACTGGACGATGGCAGCGTGATGACGGAATCCGCCGCCGTGGCGCTGATGATCCTCGACCAGCGTCCGGATTTCGCGCCCGCCGAAGGCACCGCGCAACGGCAGCAGTTCTGGCGGCTGCTGGTATGGCTCGTCGCGAATGTCTATCCCACTTTTACCTACGCCGATTACCCGGAACACTGGGCAGCGGATGCGCCGGAGCAATTAGTAGAAAATTGCCAGAAGTACCGTAAATCGCTCTATCTGTGGCTCGACACGCAATTGCAGGCGGCACCGTACGCTTTTGGCCAACAACTGACGCTGCTGGATATTTATCTTTGCGTCATGCGCACATGGGGGCCGCGTCATGCGTGGTTCGCCGGGCACACGCCAAATATTACCGCCATCGCGGATGCGGTATGTCAGTTACCGCAATTACAGACTGTGCTGCGAAATAATGAAATTATCCGTTAACCGCTTATTTCGGATTATTTTAATATTCTTAGTATCTCGCATAAGTTGAAGCGGTATATAAAAGTGGGGCGAGGAAAAAATAATTTGAAATCGCCCCGTTTATATGAGACAACATTTGGCGAATTTTCGTCGTTGACGCAATATTGGATCTCTATAGCAAAATCGGAATAGTAATTTAACAGGGTGAAAATGATGGAGTATATTCATTCGTATTTGAAAGGTGGTTCATGGTTTACGCTTGGCGACAGCATAACAGAACGGGGATGGTATCAACCTATCGTCGCAGAGAATTTAGGGCTGGCGCAATGGACAAACTACGGAATTGGTGGAACCTGTATCGCACAAAAAAATGAGCAAGATAATTCAGCCATCTGTTTACGTTATAAAACCATGGGGGAAAATCCTGATCTTATTACTATCTGGGGCGGTGGCAACGATTTCGGTTTTAACTTCGGCTCGGAAGGCGGCACTGAAATAGGCGATAAACACGATAAAACGTCACTGACTTTTTATGGCGCAATGGATCTGCTGCTTACTGGCGTCATAAAAAAATATCCGTTGGCCAGAGTAGGGTTTGTTGTTACGACACCTGTTTCAATTGCGCGTGGTCATGGACAAAAAAATGCCAAAGGATATTATCTGGCCGATTATTGCAACGTGAGCAGAGAAAAGTGTGAGGAATATTCCATACCTTATCTCGACCTGCAAAAGAACTCCGGCTTCAACGAACTCAATATGGATATTATGACCAGTAATACAGCTGGCGTGATTCCCGATGGTTTGCACCCTTCAAAATTAGGCATGGAAAGGCTGGCGACTAAGATTACGCACTTTATCTTATCGCTGTAGGAGAGGTGGCTATGAGAATTGCAACCATCGACCTTCTCAAGATACTCGCGATCTTTCTTGTCATCCTGGCGCACGTGACGTTGTTTTTTCTGAATCGAGACGAAAGCGATGTCGTGTTGTGCTTTTTCAGACAGGCTGGGCTATCTGGTGTCGCCCTTTTTTTTATCTGTAGCGGCTATTTTTTATTAAATAACAAACACGAAAATCAAGCGAACTATGTTATTGCTAAGATTAAAAGCATCGTTGGCGTATTGATTTTCTGGTTACTCTTTTATTACGCCTATGACACCTGGTGGATAAGCCGATTTACCGACGTGCCGGAAATAAATCTTCTTAATTACCTGAATGTCAGCAAAGCCACTACAGAAGCAACGCCACTCTGGTTTATATTTGCCATTATTCCGCTGTACATTTTCACGCCTTTAATGCGCCATGCGTTTAAGAAAGAGCGCGCGGGTGAAATTCTGAAAGTAGTTGTGTTAATGGTAATTATCGCCAATCTGACATTAATCAATGCATGGACGGAAGTCAGTTTCCATTTCTCGCTATTTGCATTTAACTTGCTTATTCCCTTTCAACCGGAAGGGCTGATCTGTTTTTTAATTGGCGGTTATCTCGGACTGGTTAAACCAACGCTCAGGCCATTCTCCGTGGCGCATATTATGACGTTAATAATGGCAATTGCCGCATTGTTAATATTGGCCTTCATTTCGTCCGGCGCGGGGATCGCCATTTTTTATGGCAAGTTTTATAACTTATTATTACTTATCACATCGGTCGGTTTGTTTTTATTTGTGGTTAACCTGAATATTAACGCCTTGCCGCGCTGGGTGAGTAATGTGAGTGACAGTGTGTTAGGGATCTACCTTGTACATAACATTTTTGTGGTGGAAGTACATAGCGTGTTTATTCATGAAAAGCTGTTAGGAAGCATCCCGGGGGCGAAGAGTTATCTTTATATCATTGCTTACTCTTTGCTGGCTTTTATCCTTGCATATGGCCTCTGTGCGCTGCTGAAAAGATCAAAGATAACTGCCAGAATTGTCACACTTTGATAACCTGAATGCGGCGCAATGAGCAGTAACTTGTGCTACTGTCACTCTCTTTATAAAACAAGGAGTTTGCTATGCCGCACGTTGATATCAAATGTTTTCCCCGCGATCTGACTGAGGAGCAAAAAAACGCACTGGCGAGCGATATCGCTGAGGTAATTATTCGCCATTTGAACAGCAAAGATAGCGCTGTCAGCGTCGTCCTTAACGAAGTCACGCCGGACGACTGGAAAGCGCAGGTGTGGGACACCGACATTGCGCCGCATATCGACACGCTTATCAAGAAGCCTGGCTATTCACTGTAAATTTCCTGTCGCCTGCGCCTGTTGCGCAGGCTTTTTTTTACCAATAAGTAAAAAAAGATCCTTTTTTTTTGAACAACCGCCCGAAATATATAATACGCGGCATTCTCATTATGATTGTAAGCACATCACTTTTTTCATTATTTTCGCTTTCAGAAAATTCATATTTGCGCGTTCTTAAATACAACTCTAGAGTTTTTATTATCTGGCTCGGATTAAAGAACAGAGCAATATAATTTTCACGGAAAGCGCTTGTTGGATTAATTGCGGCAGCAACGCACTAAACAAGGAACGTCATTCATGAAGCCATCTCGTTCTTTCATATTATTATTGCCCTTGTTTGCAGCACTGCCGTTACAGGCCACAGAACCCGCTGCGGAATCACAAAACTGGTATCCCTCTGTTTATGGTGAAAATGACGAAACAGGTGCCGCCAACTTGCTCACGCCTGAGGGTGTTTTACAAGCTATTCGCCTTGTAAAACAGGGCGTTGTGGTGCCGCTGTCGGTAGCGGTTGATAAGAATTTCCCGGCGTTTCAACACTGTTGTTTTCATCTCTACAATATTCAATCCGGCCAGCAGGATGGGAATACACATGGCCCGAATACATCAACCTTTCGTAACGAACAGGTTAATACACGGACAGGCGTGGGCATGCTGTTAAATGATATTGGCCATATCGACATTAATAATATCTATTACAACGGTAATAAAGCGGCAGATTTTGTCACTATCGATAGGGTTAAAAAATTAGGTATTGAAAAAGTCCCGCCGATGGTAACGCGAGGTGTGGTATTAGATATGACCGCTTTTTATCAACAAAAGATTGTTCCCGGCGGTACAGAGTTTAGCGTCGCGGATATTCAGTCGGTATTAAAAAACCAGGGATTAATCCTCAAGAAGGGCGATATCGTGTTATTCAATACCGGATGGCTGGAACTTGTTGGTAAAGACAATAAACAGTTTCTGGAAAAGGAGCCTGGCATTGGCATGGAAGCAGCAAAATGGCTGGCGGACCAGCAGATCGTCGCGTTTGGCGGTGATACCTGGGCGTCTGAAGTGTATCCAAACCCGGCAACTAAGGAGGAATTCGCAATCAATCACTATCTGTTAGCGAAGCGGGGTATCTACAACCTGGAGTTGATCGATACACGTCCACTGGTCAGCAAGCAAGTTTGGGAATTCTTGTTCGTCCTTGGCCAACCGCTGTACACCGGTTCAACACAGGTCAACATCAACCCTGTGGCGATTTATTAGTGGTTTGTTGTTAGCGCTACCCTGAAGTGGTTTTCATTTTTAGTAAAACATTGTTCTGTGGAGCGGCTCGAATTTCATTTGCCGGGTTAATGTTACATAAGCATCTTTGACATGGAGATGATTATGTTCCGGAAACTCAGTTCACTGACATTCGCGCTGCTCCTTTTTTCGCACCCTTCCGTTGCCGCACCAGAGCATTTTCCCGTCTGGCCGCAAGGCGATGCACCAGGCGCCAAAAGTAGCCCGGTCAGTTTGGTATTAACCGAGCGCAGTACAGATCCTGCGCTTCCCGACCGCGCCGCAACCGGCATTCGAGCGCCGCAAATCACCGTTTACAAACCGCAAAAACCCAACGGTATCGCCATCCTCGTGATCCCGGGTGGTTCCTATAAACGCGTGGTGCTGGATAAAGAGGGCAGTGATTTAGCCGCGCCATTCAATGCGCGCGGTTACACCTTGTTTGTAATGACCTACCGCATGCCGGAAGATGGTCACGCCGAAGGTTCAAACGCACCGCTGGCGGATGCACAACGTGCTGTGCGCACCTTGCGCGCGCAGGCAGGATCACGCCATCTCAATGCGAAAAAAATCGGTGTGATGGGTTTCTCCGCAGGCGGGCACGTGGCGGCAAGTCTGGAAACGCGCTATGACGAGAAGGTGTACACACCGGTGGACGACATTGATAACCAGCACGCACGGCCAGATTTTGTAGTGCTGGGTTACCCGGTGATTTCAATGGATCAGTCGATTGCCCATCCCGGCTCGCGAAAAGCGCTGATTGGTGAAACGCCAACGGCGGAGCAGATTAAACACTACTCGCCGGAACAGAATGTCACCGCACAAACACCACCAACCTTTTTGCTGCATGCCGTGGACGATCCTTCGGTGCCGGTGGCCAACTCGCTGATGATGTTCAACGCGCTGCACGCGCATCATGTGCTCACTGAATTACATCTGTTCAGCAAGGGGCAACATGGGTTTGGCGTACGCGGTGTAAAACACCTGCCGGCAGCGGTCTGGCCAGAACTGGCGATGAACTGGATCGAGGCGCTGCCTGAGTAAATGCTTCGTTATTCGCCAGCGGTAATGCGCTTGCCGCTGGTGACGAACGTGCCGCCGCCAAGATGATGAATGGTGTTCAGCTTATCGTCATCAAAGTGCCAGCGCCCGTTGATAAACGCACGTTCATCGGCGGCGGCGGAAACCACTTCGCCAAACAGCGTGTCATATTTTTCCTGCGCGGCGGTCGGCGGGAGCAAACGACACTCCATCCACGCCAGGCATTTCTCTTCGATCACCGGCAGGCCGAGCACCGGCCCGGCAAAAGCGGGAATGCCATAGCAATTAAACTTATCTTCATCGCGACCGGTGACGCTGCCAACTGCGTAACTCCAGTTCGTTGCCGCAACACCTGGCACCACAATGCCAAACATGCCGCTGTGTTCAATCAACTCGCGCGACCAGGCACTTTTATCCACCACTATCGCAATTCGCGGCGGGGAAAATTCCACCGGCATTGACCACGCCGCCGCCATGATATTGCGCCGGTCGATCCGCTCATCGCGGCTGGTAATCAGAATGGTCGGACCGTGGTTTAGCAGGCGGCTGGCATGTTCTAACGCCACCGGACGGAAATAGCTCATAGCGGTTCCTCTGTGCAAACGTTTCTGCCATTAAATGGCCGAACAGGCGGCAAAATCAAGACGTGGCGCATTATCCGGTGCTCCTGGCCACCACAATCTGGCCGCGGCCTTGCTCTTTCGCCAGGTAGAGCGCCAGGTCGGCTGCCCGGACCAGATTATCCGCGCGCGCGTGGCGCGGCCAGGTCGCCAGCCCAATGGAAACCGATACCGGGCCAATATCCTGTGATTCATACAGCATGTGATGATTAAGGACATTATGCAGCAGCGTCTCAGCCACTTTTTTCGCCTGCACTTCATCCGCACCGGGCAGCACAAGCAGGAACTCTTCGCCGCCATAACGGAACGCAACACTGTTGTCATCCAGCGTTTCGGTGATCAACCGTGACAGCTCACGCAGCACTTTGTCACCCGCGTCGTGGCCGTACTGGTCGTTGAGTTTCTTGAAATAATCCACGTCGACCATCAGACAGCTCAGCGTCGTGCCTTCCACCATCGCCTGATCGAGCATATTGCGCAGCGTCTCATCCAGGCTGTGGCGGTTGAGCAGGCCGGTCAACGAGTCGTGCATGGCGCGTTCCGTCAGCGTATCGCGCAGGATCTGATTGGCCAGCGCCAGGGCCAGCGTTTCTGCCAGCAGCTCAAGGTAGATATAGGGCGGCTCTTTGCCCGTCGTGTAATTATCGAAAGTGAGCAAACCAATGCTTTTATTCTGCGCATTAAGCGGCACACAAATCGCGCGTGACGCGAGCTCTGGCTTGATATGTTCACAGGGCATATCAACGCCACCTTTGGCGGGACTATGCAACTGCCCGCGTTTCAGTGCCCAGCAATGTTCAGCCGGGAAGGGTGCGTCTTCGCCCGGCGGCAAACCCCAGCGCGCCACGCACTTCATGCGCTTAGTGCGGGGATTAAGTACAAACAACCGTCCGCCCATATCCGGGATAATTTGTGGCGCAAAGCGGCTGACCACGCGAAAAATCGCGCTATGGGAATCACACCCCTGAAGTCGTTGCGTCATTCGCGCCAGCAACGTGCGCGTGGCCCACTCCGCGTCGCGCTCCTGTTCCAGCCGCTGCCGGGTCAGGCCGTTTTCGCGAAATATGCGAATGGCCTGCGCCATATCGCCAATTTCATCCACCTGCGCCAGGACCGGCGCTTCCACATTGTAATCCTGGGTCGCGAGGCGGTTAACCACATCGCTCAACGTCACCACCGGGCGCAAAATGCGGTGTTTGATAATAAAACCAAGCACAAACAGGAACAGCAGCGCTGTCAGCCCGACCATAATTTCTGATAACGTGCGCAAGCGTAAAGAGCGATCGGTTGCTTCGCTTATCGCGCTCTGGACACGCTGATCCGACAAGCTGCGGAAGTGGGCGAAACGGTACTCCGCTTCGGAAAGTCGCTCTTCATAGCTGGCGCTATACAACAGATTCATCGCCTCGTCCGTTTTCCCGGCTTCGATATCGGCGATGGCGATGCGCTGCTCATCTTCGAGTTGGTCCAGCGTCGACAGCCCATCGCGCAGGATCAGTAACTCTTCATCGGAAGCGCCACGGTCACGCAGGGCGACCAGATGATTTTCCAGAGCGATATCCTGCTGCTGGCGGGTTTTCCAGCTTTGAATCACTTCCGGCTGCTTCTTGATCACCGCTTCACGCGCCAGCTCAGTTAACGCATAAGCCTCTTTTTCCAGATCGTCCGTCAACGTATCGAAAACGCGATTTTGCGCCACGGCGTCACGCTCGGCGCGTTCCGCATTCGACGCCATAAACAGCGCCACGCCGGAGGTCAGCGTTAATACCACGGTCGCGGTATAAGCAAAATTGGTGATCGTAGCGATGCGCACGGGGGATCCTTTTCGACGTGAGTGCGGGAATATGCCTATCAGTTTAGACATTCAGTTAAAAATCAATGCGCAATATTGACGTCATTTCTTCGTCATATTCGCTGCCTATAGTCAGCCGCAATCAAATCCCAAAGAGGATAACAATATGTTTGCTCCCCTGACTTTTGTGCAGGTGGATGCGCCCCGTCGGATGAAGACCGCGGGTACGTCACGACTTTCTGTTACGGGAGGGCGTGAATGAGCGCATTCACAGACATCCGCTTACAAGGCGTTTCCTACGCCTTTGGCGCATATACCGTTCTTAATCACATCGATTTACATATTCAACCTGGCAGCATTGTCGCGCTGCTCGGCCCGTCTGGCTGCGGCAAAAGCACGTTGCTGCGCTTGCTGGCAGGGCTGAGTGAACCGGCGGAAGGTGAGATCTGGTTTGGCGATCGCCTGGTGGCGAAAGCGGGCTGGACGCTACCGCCGGAAGCACGCGATATCGGCATGGTATTTCAGGATTACGCGCTGTGGCCGCATATGAGCGTGGCGCAAAACGTCGCTTTCCCGCTGAAAATGCGCAACGTGCCGCGCGCAGAGCGTGAACAGCGCGTGTCGCAGGCGCTGGAAAGGGTTGGGCTGGCGGAATTTGCCGGGCGCAAACCGGCAGGCCTTTCCGGCGGGCAGCAGCAGCGCGTCGCGCTGGCACGCGCCATTGTCGCCGAACCCGGCGTCCTGCTGTTTGACGAGCCGCTCTCCAATCTCGACACCGCGCTGCGCGAATCCTTATGCCTTGAGATGGCACGACTGCTGCGCCAGCTCGGCACCACCGCCGTGTATGTCACTCATGACCACCGCGAAGCACAGCTTCTTGCCGATCGCATTGTGCATTTAGCGTCCGGGACCGTTGAATCTGTACGAACCGTTACTTCAACCTCAGGGGAAATTGCATGAAAGCCTTACTGTCCGTGAAAAAAGGAGTCGCTTTAGCCATGGTGCTGTCGTCGATGATGATCTCCAGCGCGCACGCGCTGACTGTTTACACCGCAGGTCCTGGCTCGCTGGCAAAAAGCCTGGCCAGCGGATTTGAGCAAAAAACCGGCGTTAAAGTTAATATTTTCCAGGCCACCACCGGCAAAGTGATGGCGCGGCTGGAAGCCGAGCAGGCCAATCCGCAGGCCGACATTCTGATTTCTGCCTCGTGGGATACCGCCGAAGATCTGCATCATCGCGGCTGGTTGCTGCCGTTTACCAGTGCCAATGCCCAAAATGTCCCGCAGACACTGAAAAGCGCTGACTATGTGGCGCAGGGCATCTCCGCGCTGGGGATTGTCTGGAACACCAAGAGCGGCACCCCGGAGCCGAAAGAGTGGAACGATCTGACATCTCCTGACTTTAAAGACAAAGTGACTACGCCGGATCCGTCACTTTCCGGCGCCTCACTTGATCTGCTGATCGGTCTGCAAAATGGCATGGGCGACCGCGCATGGCAGTTGTTCGGGGCGCTGAAAAAGAACGGCATGGTGGTGAGCGGCCCGAACGCCCAGGCGGTAACGCCGGTGATGCAAGGGGCGAAAGCGGCGGTGTTTGGCGCGGTCGACTATGTCACCTATGGCAATATCGCGCAGGGCGAATCGCTGAAAGTGATCTTCCCGGCCAGCGGCACCGTTATCGCGCCGCGCCCGATGATGCTCCTCAAAACCACCCAACACGCTGACGACGCTAAAGCGTTTATCGATTATGTGCTGTCGCCGGAAGGGCAGAAAATGGTCGCCGACGCCTGGCTGATGCCTGCCCGCACGGACGTGGAAGCGAAACGCCCGCTGTTTACCGAACTGAAAGTGCTGCCAACCCAGAGCAGCGGCACCAGTGAACGTGGCGAGGTTCTGAAGCGCTTTAACGCGCTCTTTGCTCAGTAATCCTTTCGATCTTTGCGGGGGCAACCCCGCTTTCAGGATACCCGTTGTGAACCAGAGATTGATTGCGCAAGCGACGCTGGCGCTGCTGCTGATACTGGTGGCGCTGCCGTTGCTGTTTATTGTGTTGCAGGCGGTATTCCCGCACTTTAGCGCCGGAAAATTCAGCGGCGCATTTTCCGCCATGCCCGCCTTATTGTCAGAGCCGCAACTGCCGGCCATGTTCGGCGGGACACTACAGATAGCCTGCGGTGTGGCGCTTTGCAGCGCACTGATTGGCTTGCCGCTTGGCGTCGCGCGCGGGTTATTTAATTTACCGTGGCCGAAACTGTGGGATCTGCTGTTTTTGATCCCGTTCTTAACTCCGCCCTATATTGCCGCGCTGTCGTGGATGCTGGTGCTGCAAACCCAGGGCTACCTGATGCAGCTCACCGGGCTGGATCTCAACAATCTGCTGTTTAGCAAGAGCGGCATCATTCTGGTGATGACGCTGAATATCTTCCCGGTGGTGTACTTTGCCGTATCGCGCAGTTTGCTCGCCAGCGGGCAGCGCCTGGCACAAGTCGCCCGCGTTCATGGCGCCACACCGTGGCGCGCATTTTGCCATATCACCTTGCCGTTACTTTCCCCGGCGCTGGCGGCAGGTATGTTGCTGGCCTTTACACTGGCGGTGGAAGAGTATGGCGTGCCCGCCGCGCTGGGTACCCGTTCCGGCGTGGTGATGCTGACGGTCGGTATCGAAGAGAAACTCGCCGACTGGCCGATCGATTTGCCCGGCGCGGCGCTGCTGTCGGTAGTGCTGATCGCCATTGCGCTGTGCGGATGGTGGCTGCAACGCAAACTGACCGGCGATAAAGATGTCACTAGTGTTTCCGGGAAACCGACCGAGCTTGTCGGGGCGAAACTCGGTTTTGCCACTTTACCGGTGCTGCTGGTGATGGCGGCGGTCGGTTTTCTCGCCGTGGTGCTACCGGGGTTATCGATGGCGTTCACCGGCTTTAGCTCTACGCTTTCCGGCGGCGTGTCGCTGGATAATCTCACCATGAAGCATTTTGCGGCGCTGTTCGAACAGCGCGGTGATGCGCTACCCGCGCTGGGCACCAGTTTGTCGCTGGCATTCGGCGCGGCACTGATTACCGGCGCGCTGGGCTTGTGCGCCGCCTGGCTGGTGGTGATGCAGAAGATAAAAGGGCGCTCGGTAATTGATGCGTTATCGCTGATGCCAGCCGCGCTGCCCGGCGTGGTGGTTGGCGTTGGGTTGATTTTGCTGTGGAACCGCAGCTTCTGGCCGGTTTCGCCCTACAACAGCTGGGCAATTTTGCTTATCTCTTACTGTTGCCTGCTGCTGCCGTGGCCGGTGCGTTATATCGGCAGCGCCCTGCGTCAGCTAGGCGGCAACCTGGAGCCTGCCGCCCGGGTTCACGGTGCCAGCGCGTTCCAGGCACTGCGTCTGATTGTGCTGCCGCTGGTTTTCCCGGCGATGCTCGCCTCCATGTTAATGGTGTTCGCCATTGCCTCGCGCGAGCTGCTCACCTCGCTGTTGCTGGCGCCGGCGGGCACACAAACCGTGGCGGTATTTATCTGGCGGCAATTCGAGCAAGGCTCAGTAGGTCAGGGGATGGCAATGGCAACACTGACGCTGCTCACCGGGCTGGTATTGATGCTCACCGCGCTCGGCATTATGCAGCGCAGCACAAAGGGATAAATCGAGGGCACGAAATCGACGGTAACGCGAAAAAAATGCGCTATAACAACGGGACACCATTCGCAAGGAGCCTGTATGACCCTTTTTTTGACCGCTTATCTGGCCCGTATTGGCTGGGAGCAAACGCCCGATGTCTCACTGGAAACGCTGCGGGCGCTGCATTTACATCACAACGGCGCTATCCCTTTTGAAAACCTCGATGTGGTACTGCCGCGCGAGATTGAACTCAGCGATGAGGCGATTTTTCATAAACTGGTGGTTGCCCGTCGCGGTGGCTACTGTTTTGAGCAGAACGGGCTATTTGAGCGCGTGCTGAAAGAGGTGGGTTTTACGGTGCGCAGCCTGTTAGGACGGGTGGTGATTGCTAATCCACACCAGATGCCACCGCGCACGCACCGTATTTTGCTGGTGCAGATTGCGGGCGAGCCGTGGATCGCCGATGTCGGATTTGGCGGGCAGACACTGACCGCGCCAATCCGCTTACAGGAGGATATTGAGCAGGCCACGCCGCATGGCGTCTACCGCTTGCAGCGCAAGGGGGAAGACTGGGTGCTCCAGTTCCGTCACCACGAACGCTGGCAGTCGATGTATCAGTTTGAGATGGGTCAGCAGTACCAGGCCGATTTCGTAATGGGGAATTTTCACTCCGCACACTGGCCGGCATCCCATTTTCGCCATCACTTGCTGATGTGCCGCCATCTGCCGGACGGCGTAAAACTGACGTTAACCAACTTCCATTTTACCCACTGGAAAAACGGTCAGGTGCTGGAAGAGGTGACCTTTGCAGATGTTCCGGCGCTGTATGACGCGCTGCAACAGCGCTTTGGGCTTGGTGTGAACGATGCACAGTATGGCTTTAGCCTGCAACAGCTGGAAACGGTGATGGCCGGTTTCGATTTGCACGGCGAAAAAGTTTAACGGAGTTCGTTGTCAATCATGACGGCCAGATGGCGATTGAAGGCAGCTTCATCGACATCTGGCATGCCCAGCATGCAAATCCCGTCCAGCCCGCAGACCAGCGCCATCAGGCGCCAGGCAATGTTTGCCGCCGTATCGGTATCCGTGAATTCGCCTGCCGCACGGCCTTGCTCAATCAGTTGCACCACTTTGACGTGCCACATCTCCATGGTCAGCAGGTACGCGCCTTTGAATTCCGGCTCTTTACTCGCCAGCAGTAACGCTTCACGCCACAAATGCACATAAGGTTCGAGACCGCCTTCATCGCTGCCCAGCATCGCGTGCAACTGCTCGCGCCATGGCGCGGTCGCGGGTACCACTTCCACCTCCAGCAGTTCCGCAATCAGGCGGATAAACGCCTCGGCTTTTAATGCATTCGCCGAGGTGAAATGGTGGTGGACCTGGCCGGTGGCAACCCCGGCTTCGCTTGCCACGCGGCGAACGGTCATGGCGGAAAAACCTTCCGCCAGCGCTACGCGCATCGCGGCTTTCAGGATCACCTCCCGGCGATCATCCTTGTTCAGATAGCGCATAAAACCTCGGTTAAATAGAGCGTCAACGGAGTTTAACAAAAAGCTGGACATGCGTTCAACTTTACGTAGGATCGCGATTCTGGACATCTGTCCAGGAATGAAAAACGATGGAGAGAAGTATGTTTCGTCAGTGGTTAACGCTGGTCATCATTGTGCTGGTTTATATTCCGGTCGCGATTGATGCGACGGTGCTGCATGTTGCCGCGCCCACACTGAGCGTGGAGTTAAATGCCAGCGGAAATGCGCTGTTATGGATAATTGATATTTACTCGCTGGTGATGGCCGGTATGGTGCTGCCGATGGGCGCGCTGGGCGACAGAATTGGTTTTAAGCGGCTGCTGCTTGTCGGCAGCGGCCTGTTTGGCGCAGCCTCGTTACTGGCGGCCTTTGCCGCGAGCGCCAGTTGGCTGATTGCCACGCGCGCGCTGTTAGCTGTGGGCGCGGCGATGATCGTGCCGGCAACGCTTGCCGGGATCCGTAATACCTTCTCGCAGGCACAGCAACGCAATACGGCGCTCGGCGTCTGGGCGGCAATTGGTTCCGGCGGCGCGGCGTTCGGCCCATTAATTGGCGGTATGTTACTGGAGCATTTCTACTGGGGGTCGGTATTTTTAATTAACGTGCCGATCGTCATTGTCGTGATGGCGCTGACCGCACGCTTTGTACCGCGCCAGCAGGGCCGCGCCGATCAGCCGTTACACCTGAACCAGGCGTTGAGCTTAATTGTCGCCATCTTACTGCTGGTGTGGAGTGCCAAAACGGCAATGAAAGGCACGCTTCCGCTGTGGATCGTAGCGAGCACGTTACTGGTTGGTGCCACCTTGCTGACCGGGTTTGTCCGCATTCAGCTGGCCGCCAGCACGCCGATGATCGATATGCGTCTGTTTACGCATCGCGTCATTTTGAGCGGTGTATTGATGGCGATCACCGCGATGGTCACGCTGGTCGGTTTTGAGCTGCTGATGGCGCAGGAGCTGCAATTTGTCCACGGTTTCACGCCATTTGCCGCCGGGGTGTTTATGCTGCCGGTGATGCTGGCGAGCGGGTTTAGCGGGCCGATTGCCGGGGTTCTGGTGTCAAAACTGGGCTTACGCCGCGTCGCCGCAGGCGGAATGGCGCTCAGCGCGGTGAGTTTTCTTGGTCTTTCCGCGACCAATTTTGCCACCCAGCCGTGGCAGGCCGGAGTATTGATGGCGCTGCTCGGTTTCAGTGCGGCGAGCGCGTTACTGGCTTCAACGGCGGCGATTATGGCCGCAGCGCCCAAAGAGAAAGCGGCAGCCGCCGGGGCGATAGAAGCGATGTCTTACGAGTTGGGTGCCGGGCTGGGCATTGCCGTGTTTGGGCTGATTTTGAGCCGCAGTTTCTCCGCCTCGATCCAGCTTCCGCAGGGGTTAAGCAGCGAGACCGCCGCGCAGGCTTCATCCTCCATTGGCGAAGCATTCCGCCTGGCGCAGGAAGCACCACCCGCACTTGCTGAAGGGATCATCTCGGCGGCGAAAACGGCGTTTACCGGTTCGCACAGCATTGCACTGAGCACCGCCAGCGCACTGTTAATGCTGCTGGCGGTAGGGATCTGGTTTAGCCTGGCGCGAGTGGAAAAAGCGTAGCGTTTGGCCGGATCACGCGCGCTGGCGGGTTGAGTACCAGCAGAGCAGCGATCCGGCGCACACCATCAGCGCGCCCTGCCAGAAAGAGAACGAGAGCGGGGCGCTTAACACCACCGCCGCCAGCGCGGAAGAGAGCACCGGCGTGAAATAGGACGCGGCTGCCAGCACGGTGACGTTGCCGTGCAAAATACCAATATTCCACGCGGCATAACCACAACCGAGCGCAATGCCGGTCATCAATAATTTCACCACAACCGGCAACGTAAAAACCATTTCCGGCTGCGGTGTGAGCGCGAATTTCACCCATAATGTCGCGGCTGTCAGCAATACAAACAGCGTAATGCCGTTCGCGCCGTTGGCGTATTTGGTAGTAACGGTGCAATAAACCGCCCAAATAAACGCACCGGCAAATGCCAGCGCATAGCTCAGCGGGCTGGAGATAATATTGTGCTGGATTTCAGAGATATTAAGGCCGCTTTCGCCGCCGAGCACCCAGCTCACGCCCAATAACGCCAGTAATAAACCGGGAATAACCCATAAACTGGCTTTTTGACCGTTGAATAATATTGCGCAAAGAATCGTCAGACTCGGCCATAAATAGTTGACCATGCCCACTTCAATCGCCTGTTGTCGCGTCGCGGCAAAGCCCAGCGAGAGCGCCAGACACAGTTCATAACTGACAAACAGCACGCTTCCGGCAATAAGATAACGAGCTGAAAAACGGCGTAAATCCGGGATACCGACGATGACAGCCAGCAGCAACCCGCTTAAGGTGTAGATCATCGCCGCACCGCCAACCGGGCCAAGCCCTTCGCTGACGGCGCGAATAAAACCGACCATCGTGCTCCAGAGTAATACCGCCAGTAAACCAATCAGCGTTGCTTTATTTTTATTCATTACCGCACTTAACCGCCTGAAACAAAGCCTCAATGTATAACACGCGTGAATGCTTAAACGAAATGAATCGCATGGCATCTACTCCTTTCGAGTCATGAAAAGAGAACGCTCGAGACTATTAGGTATCAAGTGCCAGGCGTTATTGATTTACCGCAATTAATTCACTGCGTGGAGTGTTTAGTTTTCCGGCCGCAGTCAAAGACAATAATTGAGGAAAACAATGGACGTCAGCCGCAGACAATTTTTTAAAATCTGCGCGGGCGGAATGGCAGGAACCACGGCGGCCGCGTTGGGATTTGCTCCCGAAATGGCGCTGGCGCAGGCGCGAAATTATAAATTACTGCGCGCCAAAGAGACGCGAAATTCCTGTACATACTGCTCCGTGGGTTGCGGGTTATTAATGTATAGCCTGGGCGATGGTGCGAAAAACGCGAAAGAGGCCATCTATCATATCGAAGGCGACCCGGATCATCCGGTCAGCCGCGGCGCGCTGTGCCCGAAAGGGGCCGGTCTGCTGGATTACGTACACAGTGAAAACCGCCTGCGCTACCCGGAATACCGCGCGCCAGGCTCTGACAAATGGCAGCGCATTAGCTGGGATGACGCCTTTAACCGCATCGCCCGTCTGATGAAAAACGACCGCGACGCCAACTTTGTTGAAAACAATGCCGCAGGCGTAAAAGTCAATCGCTGGCTGTCAACGGGCATGTTGTGTGCCTCAGCAGCGAGTAATGAAACCGGCATGCTGACGCAAAAATTCGTGCGCTCTCTCGGCATGCTGGCGGTAGATAACCAGGCGCGCGTCTGACACGGACCAACGGTAGCAAGTCTTGCTCCAACATTTGGTCGCGGTGCGATGACCAACCACTGGGTTGATATCAAAAACGCCAACGTGGTGATGGTGATGGGCGGTAACGCCGCTGAAGCCCACCCGGTCGGTTTCCGCTGGGCGATGGAAGCCAAAAACAATAACGACGCCACGTTGATCGTCGTCGATCCGCGCTTTACGCGCACGGCATCAGTTGCCGATATTTATGCGCCAATACGTTCCGGGACGGACATCACTTTCCTCTCCGGCGTGCTGCGCTACCTGATCGAAAACAACAAAATCAACGCCGAATACGTCAAACACTACACCAACGCCGCGTTGCTGGTGCGGGACGATTTTGCCTTTGAAGACGGCTTGTTCAGCGGCTACGACGCGCAAAAACGCCAGTACGACAAAACCTCATGGAACTACCAGTTTGATGAAAACGGCTACGCCAGACGTGATGACACGCTGACCGATCCGCGCTGCGTATGGAACTTGCTGAAACAGCATGTGGCCCGCTATACGCCGGAAACGGTCGAAAACATCTGCGGTACGCCAAAAGCGGACTTCCTGAAAGTGTGTGACGTGCTGGCCTCAACCAGCGCGGCGGACAGAACCACCACCTTCCTGTACGCCCTGGGCTGGACGCAACACACCGTCGGCGCGCAGAACATCCGTACCATGGCGATGATCCAGTTGCTGCTCGGCAATATGGGGATGGCCGGTGGCGGGGTAAACGCCTTGCGCGGGCACTCCAACATTCAGGGGCTGACGGATCTGGGGCTGTTATCAACCAGCCTGCCGGGTTACCTGACGCTGCCGTCGGAAAAACAGACCGATTTACAGCAGTACCTGGCGGCGAATACGCCAAAAGCGCTGTTGCCGGACCAGGTGAACTACTGGAGCAACTATCCCAAGTTCTTTGTCAGCCTGATGAAGTCATTCTACGGCGACGCGGCGCAGAAAGAGAATAACTGGGGCTTTGACTGGTTGCCGAAGTGGGATCAGGCCTGGGATGTGATCAAGTACTTCAACAAGATGGCGAAAGGCGAAGTCAACGGTTATATCTGCCAGGGCTTTAACCCGGTGGCGTCGTTCCCGGACAAAAACAAAGTGGTCAGCACGTTGAGCAAGCTGAAGTACCTGGTGGTTATCGATCCGCTGGTGACCGAAACCTCCACCTTCTGGCAGAACCACGGTGAGATGAACGACGTCAACCCGGCGGATATCCAGACCGAAGTGTTCCGTCTGCCATCGACCTGCTTTGCCGAAGAGGATGGCTCGATCGCCAACTCCGGCCGCTGGTTACAGTGGCACTGGAAAGGCCAGGATGCACCGGGCGAAGCGCTGAACGATGGCGAAATCCTCGCCGGGATTTACCACCGCCTGCGCGAGATGTACCGCACCGAAGGCGGCAAAGGCGCGGAGCCGCTGCTGAAGATGTCCTGGAACTACCGCCAGCCGCACAACCCGCACTCGGAAGAGGTGGCGAAAGAGAACAACGGCTACGCGCTGGCGGATCTCTATGACGCCAACGGGCAACTGCTGGCGAAAAAAGGCCAACTGCTCAATAGCTTTGCGCTGCTGCGCGATGACGGCACCACCGCCTCATCGTGCTGGATCTACAGCGGGAGCTGGACGGAGCAGGGTAACCAGATGGCGAACCGCGATAACGCCGATCCGTCCGGGCTTGGCAATACGCTCGGTTGGGCGTGGGCGTGGCCGCTAAACCGCCGCGTGCTCTACAACCGCGCGTCGGCGGATGTGCAGGGTAAACCGTGGGATGCGAAACGGATGCTGATCCAGTGGAACGGGACGAAGTGGGTCGGCAACGACATCCCGGACTTCAACACCGCGCCGCCGGGCAGCAATACCGGGCCATTCATCATGCAGCAGGAGGGGCTGGGTCGGCTGTTCGCCCTCGACAAGCTGGCGGAAGGGCCATTCCCGGAACACTACGAGCCGGTGGAGACACCGCTGGGCACCAACCCGCTGCACCCGAACGTGATCTCCAGCCCGGTAGTGCGTCTGTTCGAGGACGATGCCAAACGGATGGGGAAAAAAGATCAGTTCCCGTATGTCGGCACCACCTACCGCCTGACGGAGCATTTCCACACCTGGACCAAGCATGCGCGTCTCAACGCCATCGCCCAGCCGCAACAGTTTGTCGAAATCAGCGAAACGCTGGCAGCGGCAAAAGGCATCGCCAACGGCGATCGCGTGACGGTGAGCAGCAAGCGCGGCTTTATTCGCGCGGTCGCGGTGGTGACGCGTCGTCTGCGGACTTTGCTGGTTCATGGTCAACCGGTGGAAACCATTGGTATTCCGCTGCACTGGGGCTTTGAAGGGGTGGCGCAAAAAGGTTATATCGCCAATACCCTGACGCCGAACGTGGGCGACGCAAACTCGCAAACGCCGGAGTACAAAGCGTTTTTAGTCAATATCGAGAAGGCGTAAAGGAGCGAAATAATGGCTATGGAAACGCAGGACATTCTGAAACGCTCCGCCACCAACCCGGTCACGCCGCCCCCGCGGGCGCGTGATTACAAAGCGGAAGTCGCCAAACTTATCGACGTTTCCACCTGTGTGGGCTGCAAAGCCTGCCAGGTGGCCTGTTCGGAGTGGAACGATATTCGCGATGAAGTGGGGCACTGCGTCGGGGTTTACGATAATCCGGCCGATTTGAGCGCTAAATCCTGGACGGTGATGCGTTTTAGCGAAACCGAACAGAACGGCAAACTGGAATGGCTGATCCGTAAAGATGGCTGTATGCACTGCGCGGAACCGGGCTGTCTGAAAGCCTGCCCGTCGGCGGGGGCGATTATTCAGTACGCCAACGGTATTGTCGATTTCCAGCAGGAGAACTGTATCGGCTGCGGGTACTGCATCGCCGGGTGTCCGTTTAATGTGCCGCGCCTCAACAAAGAGGATAACCGGGTTTATAAATGCACGCTCTGTGTCGATCGCGTCAGCGTCGGCCAGGAGCCCGCGTGTGTGAAAACCTGTCCGACCGGCGCTATCCATTTCGGCACCAAAGCCGAAATGCTCGAGCTTGGCGAGCAGCGCGTGGCAAAGCTGAAGGCGCGCGGTTACGCCAGTGCGGGCATCTACAACCCGCAGGGCGTGGGCGGTACGCATGTGATGTATGTGCTGCATCATGCCGATCAGCCGGGCCTGTACCACAACCTGCCGAAAGATCCGCAGATAGATACCTCGGTCAACCTGTGGAAAGGGGTACTGAAGCCGTTGTCGGCGGCGGGTTTCCTCGCCACCTTCGCCGGGCTGATTTACCACTACATCGGCATCGGGCCGAACAAAGAGGTGGACGACGATGAAGAGGAGCACCATGAGTAAGTCAAAAATGATTGTGCGCACCACGTTTATCGACCGCGCCTGTCACTGGACGGTGGTGATCTGCTTTTTCCTGGTTGCGCTGTCCGGCATTTCGTTTTTCTTCCCGACGCTGCAATGGCTGACGGAAACTTTCGGCACGCCGCAGATGGGGCGCATTTTGCACCCGTTCTTTGGCGTGGTTGTCTTCCTCGCGCTGATGTTTATGTTTGTGCGTTTTGTGCATCACAACATCCCGGACAAGCAGGATCTGCCGTGGCTGAAAAACATTGTCGAAGTGCTGAAAGGCAACGAGCACAAGGTGGCGAAAGTCGGCAAATACAATGCCGGGCAAAAGATGATGTTCTGGTCAATCATGAGCATGATTTTTGTGCTGCTGGTAACCGGAGTGGTTATCTGGCGCCCGTACTTTGCGCACTACTTCCCGATTCAGGTGATCCGCTACAGCCTGCTGCTGCACGCCACTTCGGCGATCATTTTGCTGCACGCTATCCTGATCCATATGTATATGGCGTTCTGGGTGAAAGGCTCCATCAAAGGGATGATTGAAGGGAAAGTGAGCCGCCGCTGGGCGCAGAAACACCACCCGCGCTGGTATCGCGATGTGGAGCGTCTGGAAGCGAAAAAAGAGAGCACCGAAGGCATTAAATAATCTGCAAACCGCTCCGGATAACCGTTCGGAGCGGTTTTTTCTTTCCTCACACCTGCGTTTCCCCCTTTTGCGCTTTATTCATTAATCTGCCCGAATGCATGGATTTATATGTCAGCCCGGCCATTTCAACTGGTCGCTGTGGCATGAATAGTCAATAATGCCTGTCGCAAACTTTTAACAAGTGGTTAGTGGTATGAAAAAAACCGTTTTTTCGTTGGCACTTGCGACCTTTGGTCTGGGCATGGCGGAGTTCGGCATTATGGGCGTGTTGACCGAACTCGCGAACAATGTCGGCATTTCAATTCCTTCGGCGGGGCACATGATCTCCGCTTACGCCTTTGGCGTGGTGATTGGCGCACCGATCATGGCGCTCTTTTCGAACCGCTTTTCGCTGAAAAACACGCTGCTGTTTCTGGTGGCGCTGTGTCTCGTCGGTAACGCCATTTTTACCTTCTCCAGCTCCTACACCATGCTGATTATCGCGCGCCTGATTTCCGGTTTCCCGCACGGGGCGATTTTTGGCGTGGGGGCGATAATCCTCTCTAAAATCGCGCCGCCGGGAAAAGTGACCATGGCGGTAGCCGGGATGATCGCCGGAATGACCGTCGCCAATCTGATTGGCATTCCGCTCGGCACGTGGATCGGACACGCGTTCAGCTGGCGCTACACCTTCTTGCTGATCGCCGTCTTTTTCGCGCTGGTGATCGTCTCGGTGATTGCCTGGGTGCCGTCGCTGTTTGATACCAGCGAAAGCCGCCTGAGCGAGCAGTTTCACTTCCTGAAAAAACCAGAACCGTGGCTGATTTTTGCCGCCACCATGTTTGGCAACGCGGGTGTATTCGCCTGGTTTAGCTATGTGAAGCCGTTTATGGTCAATGTTTCCGGTTTCAGCGAAAGCGCGATGACACTGATCATGATGCTGATGGGGCTCGGCATGGTGCTGGGCAATATGTTCAGCGGCAGGCTTTCGGTGAAATTCAGCCCAGTGCGCATCGCGGCGGTAACGGAATTACTGATTATGCTGGCGATGCTGGCGCTGTTTGTCGCCGGTGAAAGCAAAGTGGGGGCGTTGTCGCTTGGTTTTGTCTGCTGCGCCGGGCTGTTTGCGCTCTCTGCGCCGCTGCAAATCATGCTGCTGCAAAATGCGAAGGGCGGTGAAATGCTCGGTGCGGCGGGGGGACAGATGGCGTTTAACCTCGGCAACGCAGTCGGTGCCTGGTTTGGCGGGTTGATTATTGCGTTTGGTTTCACTTACAGCTACCTGACGTTACCGGCGGCGGTGCTGACGTTTGCCGCCATGACCTCGCTTCTGATCTATGGTCACCGAAAAACAAAGCATCAACCGCAACAGGCTGTTCAGCATTCATCCTCCACCCGGTGAGCCTTGTGCCCACCGGGTCAATCACTCACGGCAAATACGGCTCGCCAAGCGTTAACATCAAGCGGTTCGCCCATGCGAAAAACGCAGCAGACTGGATAAGATCCAGTTGCTGCAAGGTATCCAGCCCCTGAGCATTGAGTCTTTCCAGATGCGCCACCGTTAGCGCAGGCGGCGTTACCGACAGCGCGGCAGCGGCATCAATTTCTGCCTGCCAGCGCGTCGATTGTCCCTCGCTCAAAATCCCGCCCGGCTGCACGGCCAGCAAGGTTTCCACGGCATTATCATCCTTCGATAACTGGCTGGTTTTACGCGCATGGACCGAAGCGCAGTAGATACAGCCGTTAATTTTACTGGCCGCGGTGGCCGCCAGCTCGCGTTCCGCACGCGGTAAACCACCCGGCGTATAGAAAATGCCTTTATCGGTTAAGGTGCGCTGCTCCAGCACCGGCAGGTTACGGCCCAGCAGGCGGAAATAGTCGGAATCCGTATGGCCAAACTTCGCCAGGATCGCCTGTTCGTCAGGCGTGAATTCCGCCAGCGGTTTTGCCGCCAGCCACGGCTCCCAGCCTAATTCCTGTTGCGTAAATTGTACCGGCGCGGCTTTGCCGCTTTGCGTTTTCGCGCTGGTGTGCCAGGCACCGGCCACCACCGGAATATCGCTGTCAGCTACCGTTTTTCCGTTTAACAGCCGCAATCCGGCCAGTAACCGGCTCTGGAAGCTGACAAACGCAACCAGTTGCGCCAGCGTGACAATGTTCTCTTTCTTCCAGCCCGCGGCAACCAGTGTGTTGAGCGCCTGAGGCGTCGCTTTCACCGGCGAAAAAGTCAGTAAGCGGGCGAATTCCAGCGCCGGGGTTAAGCGTGCCGAAGTCGGGTCGGCGAGGCCAAAACCGGCGTAGTGTGCCGCCAGCTCATTGGCGTTGTGCCATTTCGCCACTTTCGCCGCCACGCTATAGCGCTCATCGGCGGTGAACGCCTCTTCCTGAATATCAAACAGCGCCTGGTAACTGCCTTGCGCATGCTGCGTTGCGGCATCACGCGTGTCACGCGCCTGAGCCACAGGAGAGCCGGGAGCGATCTCCGCCAGTTCGGCAAGAATGTCCTGAGTAAACGCCATAACCACTCCTTATAAAATCTGCGGGGCGATCCGCCCGGCGATCAGTTCGATGGAACGCAGGGTGTCCTGGTGCGAAGGTTCGACCGAATGCACCTGGAAAGAGATATCGGTGGCGCGCGCCAGCACGCTGTCTTTGCTGAGCGAATCCAGAACGGTTTTCGCATCACCGATATGGGCATCAAATTGCTGAATATAATCAGTGACGTTGTCACCATTTACGCGATAGCCCGCCGCGCGGTGCTGCTGCGCTTGCTTCGTAAGGCCCGGTGCTGCGACGTGAAGCGCGTAATCAACGCTGTCGGCAACAAACGCGGTGCGCGACGCGAGAATTCGCGGTGCTGCACCGGATGGCAGCGCGGCAAGGTAGGCATCGATCATCGGGTTCTGGATAGCATCCAGCGGCAGGAAGGGTTCATCGGCCGGACGCGGTTGGGTGCGCGACAGCATTAATCCGTGACCGCCTTGCGCTGCCCGGATAGCCCCTTCAACCGAAAAGGTGGCGATCCACACGCGCTCCGCCAGCTGCGGCGCAGGCGGGTAGAGGTGGTTATCCGGGTGAGTGAGCGAATCCCCGCGCCACGCACTCTGGATCAGATGCAGACCATCGGCAAAGGCTGTCGCACGTTCGTTAATCGTCAGACCAAACGGCAGAAAGGATGTCGGCGTCCCGCCGGAGCCAAAGCCCACTTCCAGCCGTCCGTCGCTGAGCAAGTCCAGCACCGCCGCGTCTTCCGCCACCCGCAGCGGGTTTTCCAGCGGCAGAGTGATGATGGCAGTGCCGAGCCGAATGCGTTCAGTGTGCGCGGCAACGTGCGCCAGAAAAACCAGCGGCGACGGTAAACCGCCTTCGTGCTCATGGAAATGGTGCTGCGCAATCCACGCCGTATCGAAACCGTGGCGTTCGGCATGGCGGATCTGTTCCGTCGCCAGCCGGTAGCGCTCTTTCGGCGCGGCGTTATCAAGCAGACGGGTAAAAAAGCCCAGGCGTTTTCGCGTCATGCGAACTCCTCCGTAGCGGGTGAAAAATGGGGAATGGCGTTGATTAATTCGCGGGTATAGTCGTGCTGCGGCGCGGCAAACAGTTGCTCAACCGGACCGTGTTCGACAACGCGACCATTACGCAGCACCGTGACGCTGTGACCAATACGGCGCACGGTCGCCAGATCGTGGGTGATAAACAGATAAGTCAGACCCAGTTGCTGCTGCAATTGCTGAAGCAGGGCGAGGATCTGCGCCTGTACCGTGACATCCAGCGCAGAAGTGGCCTCATCCAGCACCAGAATGGCTGGCTCAAGGATCAGTGCGCGGGCAATCGCAACGCGCTGACGTTGCCCGCCGGAAAGCTCCCGCGCCGTGCGTTCAAGTAGCGACAGCGGCAGCGCGACCCGGCGGGCAACGGCCTCCACGCGCGCCATGCGTTCCGCTTTCTCAATGCGCTCAAAGTTCTTTAACGGCTCTTCGATAATCTGCGCCAGCGTCTGGCGCGGATCGAGCGAGGCGAAAGGGTTCTGATAAACGAACTGGATTTTGCGCCGCAGTTGCCGGTGCGCCTCCGGGCGCAACTGCGTGGCATCGATATCATCAATGATCACTCTGCCGCTATCCGCTTGTTCAAAGCCCAGCAGAATGCGCGCCAGCGTGGTTTTACCGGAACCAGATTCGCCCACCAGTGCGTGGGTGCTGCCGCGGCGTACCTCAAAGCTCACGGCGTCAAGCGCCTGTAACGTGTGGCCTTTACCGAGCGAAAAGCGTTTATCGATATCCAGCAAACGGATTGCCGGTGAGGAGTGCGGCTGGCCGGAAACCGGCGCGATAGTCAGTGATTGCCCGTGCACATCGCTGAGCAACTGGCGGGTGTAGGCATGCTGCGGCGCGCGCAAAATATCCGCCGTCTTACCCTGTTCCTGAATGTCGCCGTCACGGAAAACCAGCAGCCGATCGGCGCGCTCGGCGGCCAGCGCCAAATCATGCGTCACAAACAGCACTGCCGTGCCGGATTCGCGGCGTAGCACGTCCAGCAGATCGAGAATGCGTTTCTGCACGGTGACATCCAGCGCACTGGTCGGTTCGTCGGCGATAATCACATCCGGTTGCAGAGCGATAGCCATGGCGATCAGGACACGCTGTTTCATGCCGCCGGAAAGCTGGTGCGGATACTGTTTGATGCGTTGCTCTGGATGGCTAAGTCCCACTTTGCTCAACAATGCCAGCACCTGCGCGTCGCACTGTCGGGCAGTGAGTTTGCTGTGCAGATGGAGCACTTCCGCCACCTGCGCACCGATCGTTTTGACCGGGTTGAGCGAATTTCCCGGATCCTGCGGCACCAGACTGATGCGCGCACCGCGCAAGCTGTTCAGCCGCCTGGCCGACCACTGGCTTATCACTTCGCCATTAAGCACAATGTTGCCACTGTCGCGCCGGGCATTCTCAGCGAGCAGGCCAATAATCGCCTGCGCCGTGGTGGTTTTACCGGAACCCGACTCGCCGACAAATGCCAGCATTTCACCACGCTGGAGAGTAAAACTGACCTGATGCACCACTTCGCGCCATTCTCGCCCGGTGCGATAACTGACGCGTAAATTTTCTACCGATAACACTGTCATGCGCGGCCTCCGCTAAACTGGCGGCTGATGCGGTTTACCGCCAGCACCACCACAACCACGACTACACCCGGGAAGGTCGTCAGCCACCAGGCAGTGGATAAATAATTGCGTCCTTCCGCAATCAGTAAGCCCCATTCCGGCACCGGCGGCGGGGTGCCGTAACCGAGGAAACTGAGGGTGGAAAGGGCGAGGATCGCCTGGCCGAATTGCAGTGTGGCGAACGCCAGTACCGCCGTGAGCGAGTTGGGTAAAATGTGTCGCCACAGCACGGCCAGAAAGGTGCCGCCGCTGCCTCTGGCCGCTTCGACATAATCGGTATGGCGAATGCGCACCACTTCGCCGCGCGACAGGCGGGCAAAACTGGCGACCGAAGCCACGCCGACGGCAATTGCCGCGTTCACCGTACCAAAGCCAAGCAAAATAATGACCGTCAGCGACAGCAACAACGAAGGAATTGAGAGCAGAACATCCACCAGACGCATCAGTACCGATTCGACGCGTCCGGCAAGCGCTCCGGCGATAACGCCGGTCAGCGTGCCGACAATCAACCCCATCGCCACCGCCGCCAACGCAGCCGAAAGGGAATGCGACGCGCCATAAACAATGCGCGCATACAGGTCGCGTCCTAGCTGGTCGGTGCCCAGCCAGTGACCGGTTTGTGGCGCCAACCGCTGCGCGCCGGCGATACCTTCTGTCGGGCTATACGCGGTAAACAACACAGGGAATAACGCGGCCAGAACCGCCAGAATAATCACCGTCCACGCCAGCCATAATCCTGGCTGCCAGCGCAAACCCGACCAGACAGGAACCCGCTTGCGTGCGGCGATGGCGTAATCAACCAGGCTCATAACGCCCCTCCGCTAACGGTTTGCAGCCGCGGGTCAAACCACGGCATCAGTAAATCAACCAGCAGGTTGATCAGCACAAAGCCGAGCGCGGAGATCATCACCACCGCCTGCAACACCGCGATATCCTGATTATTTACCGCCTGCTGAGTAAGCTGGCCTAAGCCGGAACGGCCAAACACGGTTTCGGTAATTAGCGCCCCGGCAATCAATTCACCCAGCAGCAACCCGGCAATGTTCAGCACCGGCAGCAGGGCGTTGCCCGTCACATGCCGCCACAGCACGCCGGTTTCGCTAAAGCCTTTCGCGCGTGCTACCGCAACAAAGGGTTGCGCGGCAACCTGATCGATACTGCGCATGAAAATTTGCGCCAGCGGTGCACTAATCGGAATGGCAACGGTAATAATCGGCAGGATCAGCCCCTGTAGTGGCGAAGGGTTAATCACCGGGATCAACCGCCAGTGAAATGAGAACAGCTGAATCAGCGCGATCCCCAGCCAGAATGTCGGTAAGGAGATCAGCAGCACCGGAACAGACTGAATCGCATTACTAAGCCCGCGCAGCGCCGGAAGTCGGGAGGCAAACGCCAGCGTGAAGGCCAGTGCTACCGCGAGCGCAAAGGCGGGGAGCGCCAGCTGGAGCGTGTCCGGCAAATTGCTGGCGATAAGCTCGCTAACCGGCACACCCGCTTGCACCGAATAGCCAAAATCTCCGCGCACCATGGCAAGCAGCGTATGAAAATATTGCTGCCAGAGTGGACTGTTTGCGCCATAGGCCACGCGCATCTCTTCGATTTGCGTCGGGCTGAGGCCCAGATCCGGGTTCTGAAACTTAATCAGCACCGCGTCGCCCGGCAGCACCTGAAGCAGCACGAAGGAGAGAGTAAACGCGGCCCATAACACCAGCAGACCTTGCCCGGCGCGCCGCAGAAGATAGTGGCTCATCGCCTGCCTCCTCAGTGTTTTTCAATCCACGCGCCGTAGAACGACGGGCGACCTACGGCTTCAAAGCTTGCGCCTTTTAGCCATGGCGCGCCGGCAAAGACCTGCGGCTCTTCAAAAATCGGGATCACATAAGCGTTATCCAGCAGATAACGCTGCGCGTCACCGGTGAGTTGCAGACGTTTTTGCCCATCCACTTCGGCGGAAATGCTCACCAGCAGGTCGTTAAGTTTGTCGTCGCGGAAATTTTTCACCTTGTCGCTGGAGCCACCTTTTTGCAGCAGCGCGTCGCGGTTTGCCGGATAGAACATGCTTTTCACTACATCCGGATCGGCACGCCCGACTTCGGAAACAGTGAGTGGTGTTTTCAGCGGGTCGAGGTTATCCAGCGTATGGCTACCCGCATCGCCGGCTTTTACGCTCAACGCCACGCCAACCTGTCGCCACTGCTGCGCCACCAGTTGCAGCACCTCTTTGTTTTGCGGCTGCGGCAAGGATTCATACACTGCCAGCGCCAGTCGTTGTCCGTCTTTGCTGCGAATACCGTCCGCGCCTGTTTTCCAGCCCGCGTCGTCCAGCAATTGCTTCGCTTTCGCCGGATCGAATGTCAGTTTGTCGCGCAGATCGACGTAACCGGCGGCTGAATGAGCAATCACAGAGGTTGCCTGCGGATAATTCGGCGAGAAAAGGGTATCGACAACTTGTTTAGCGTTGGTGGCGTGCAGCAGCGCCTGGCGGACCCGCACATCGGCAACCAGCGGGTTATCGGGGCGGAAACTTATGCTGTCATTCACGCCACGTGTCGGCGCGGCATAAATGTTGAAACCCTGATCGGTGGCCTGCTTTTCGTCGTATGCCTGCACCTGGCGAATAAAGCCCGCCTGACCCGACAGCAACGCGCCGATGCGCACACTGTCTTCCGGGGTGACAATAATTTTTATGCCATCAAGATTCGCCGGGCCTTGCTGGGTAAGGTTTTTCGGCCCCCACTGATAATCTTTACGCGCGGTGAGGGTGACTTCACGCCCCAGTTTTTCATCGCTGACGACAAACGGCCCGGAACCAATAATCTGCCGCGCGTCGCCCAGTTGTTCGAAGTTACGCTGTAACGTACTGAGCGATACCAGACCAGAGCCAATGGTAGCGGTGCCTTGCAAGAAGCCCGGCGACGGTTTTTTAAAGTAGAATTTAACGGTCTGCGCATCGATCACTTCACTGTGATCGTAGTTATTGATCACTTCCGATACCGGCAGGCGTTGCGCTTTGTTGCCAAGGCCGTAGGTGTCGAAGTTTTTCGCTACCGCGTTGGCATCAAGCGGCGTGCCGTCGGAAAAGGTCACCCCCGGGCGAATTTTAAAGGTGTATTCGGTCTTATCGGCGTTGGTGCTCCAGCTTTCTGCAATCCACGGCTCCACCTGCAATGTTTTGGGGTTCTGCCAGGTCAGCTTGTCGGTGATTTGATTAAGAATGCCGCCGTTGGGGTAAAAACCCCCGGCTGGAGGGTATAAATTGGTGTGCGCCTGCTGCTCAAGATAAATTAGCGTGCCACCTTTAACCGGCGTCTGTGCCGCCCAGCTCTGAACGGAAGCGGCCGTTATCAGCGCCGTCAGCAGCGGCAAGCGAAAAGGGATGTGCATGGTGAATTCCTTTGTTATCTATTGTCTTAACGTCGGATTCATCATCCGGTGCGCGCTATAACAAGGGAACAAAGGAATTGAGATAAGCATTTCAGAAAAGCGCAAAACCGGGGCACGCCCCGCTAAGACAGCGCGTTAACGCAGCCAGGGCGTAATGGTCAGCCCGACCAGTATCCCTTCAGGCGCAAGCAGGCGCGTGACGCTCTGCCCCCAGGGTTCCAGACGGTTAGCAACCAGCAGTTGATACCCTTTGTTGACCAACACATCGGTAGCGGTAGCCAAATCCTGCACTTCAAATTCAACCCAGCTTTGCGGAACGGGGTGGGAATCTGGCCATTTCTCTGCGCCAAAGCACGACGCGGCGGCGTGATGCAGTGGCCACAGGGCGAAATGTTTTGCGCCGTCGAGCGCATCGTGATCGGCGACGAGGTAATCGCTCGCGCCCTCCATCGGTTTCAACGGCAGCCCAAGGGTGTGCTGGTAAAACGCCTGGCTGTCGGCAACGTTTTGCGGGATGGGGCCGAAACCGGCGATAAACAGCACTTCAAGCCCGGGGATAGTGGGGATCATAAACACCTCTGTGTCAGAAAAAAGGGGGCAGTCATGCCCCCCGATTATAGGCAATGCCCGGTGATTAATGGCGGAGGTCGATCACCATACGACCACGGATCTGGCCCTGTTCCATCTCTTTAAAGATGGCGTTGATATCTTCCAGCGGGCGCAGCGCCACTTTCGGCACCACTTTGCCTTCGGCGGCGAACTGGAAAGCTTCGTGCAGATCCTGACGCGTACCGACCAGCGAACCAACGACCTGAATGCCGTCCAGCACCAGGCGCGGAATATCGAGGCTCATTGCTTCTGGCGGCAGACCCACGGCCACCACGCGCCCACCGGCACGCACGGCATCAACAGCCGAGTTAAAGGCCGCTTTTGCCACTGCGGTAACTACGGCGGCATGCGCACCGCCGGTTTTTTCATGCACCACTGTTGCCGCATCTTCGCTGCGCGAGTTGATGGTGAGATCCGCGCCCATGCTGGCAGCGAGTTTAAGCTGCTCATCATTTACGTCGATGGCGATGACTTTGGCGTTAAACACATTTTTGGCGTATTGCAGCGCCAGGTTACCCAGCCCGCCGAGGCCGTAGATAGCAATCCACTGGCCCGGTTTAACCTGCGAAACTTTCACCGCTTTATAGGTGGTTACGCCCGCGCAGGTGATGCTGCTGGCCGCGGCGGAGTCCAGACCGTCCGGCACTTTCACCGCATAATCCGCGACCACAATGCACTCTTCCGCCATGCCGCCATCGGCCGTGTAACCCGCGTTTACTACCTCACGGCACAAGGTTTCGTTGCCGCTGTTGCAATATTCGCAGTGGCCGCAGCCCTGAAAAAACCACGCCACAGAAGCGCGATCGCCCACTTTCAGCGAGGTCACGCCTTCGGCCACCTGGGTGACAATACCAATGCCTTCGTGTCCGAGGATCACACCGGTTTTGTCGCCGAAATCCCCGTTTTTCACGTGCAAGTCCGTATGGCAAACGCCACAGCACTCCATTTTCAGTAACGCTTCGCCATGTTTCAGCGGGCGTAATGTTTTTTGAGTTACTTCAACCTGATGATCTTTTGTAACAACAGCAGCCTTCATGGTGTTTCTCCTGTGATGAGGCATGGAACTGAGATCCGGGTGTGGCGTATGGCTTCATCCGTAATATACGTCTTTAGAATTAATGGTTTAGGAGGGACATTCAAGAGCAGGGCAACATGCTGTAATACTTTCAGCGCCTTTCCCCTGGTTTAGGTAGGGTAAATAATCAGTAACCACGCTGTTAATAAGGTTATAGATTTCGCAGCATCAATGTCATGCTACTGTCATCAATTGCCGCCAAATTGCTGCTTTCTATAATAAAAGAGTGATTAACAATGCATCTGGTGAAAAAACTGCTGGCCGTCAGCATTCTCTTATCCGCCTCGGTTCAGGCACACAATATTCTTGCGTTTCCGCAGCCGGAAAATAACCCGGAAGAGTTCTACGCGGTAACGGAAATCCCGGCGGGCGGCATTATTAAGTATGAAACGGACGCCAAAACCGGCTTTATCGTGGCTGACCGCTTCCAGTCTATGCCGGTGGCTTACCCGGCGAACTACGGCTCGCTCACCCAGTCGCTGGCGGGGGATGGCGATCCGCTGGATGTGATTTTTTATACCCGCGCGCCGCTGGCACCGGGAACGCTGATTAAACTGCGCCCGATTGGCGTGCTGAAAATGATTGATGGCGGCGAAACGGACGACAAAATTGTTGCCGTACCGGCCAGCAAAATCGACCAGACCTATGACGACATTAAAAACATCACCGATTTGCCTAAAATCGAGCAGCAACGGCTGGAAGCGTTCTTCCGCGTTTACAAACAGTTGCCGGACGGACGTAAAAAAGTGGAGCTGAACGGTTTTAACGACGCGGCAACCGCAAAGCAGGAAATCAAACAGGCATGGGAGGCCTGGAAAGCGAAAAAACCGCAGCAGTAAGAAACCGCCTGCCTACCGCTGACATGGGTTGCGCTTTTTGAGTGACGTCCTCACTAAAAAGTCTCTGCCGGTTCTGCATGATGTCGATCCGAGGACACGCAGGGTGTCTCCTCCGCGCGAAAAGAATAAACCAGCACCTGTTGCTAACCCGCAGCACAGGCTAATGTTAAAAAACAGGCGCCGTAAGGCGCCTGTTTGCTGTGGTACTACAACCGTTGTTGCAGGCGGGCAATCTCCTCGCGCCACTGCGCCTGAAGTTGCGGTTTCTGGTGCTTCGCTTTACGCGCCAGGTCTTCTGCCAGTTGGGTTTCAAGCTTAATTAAACGCTCCAGAAGGGCATCAATATCCTCTGGCTCAGCGGCGACGCTAAGCGCCTCCGGCGCTGTCTGCTCGTGGCGGACACTTTCGCGCAGGCGTTCGAACACCGCCTCAGCATCATGCCATTCGCTCAGCTCACCGTTTTCCACCAGCCAGAAGCGGTTACAGCTACTGCTGATAAGCGATCTGTCGTGGCTGACCAGCAACACACCGCCGCTGAACTGTTGCAGCGTTTGCGCCAGCGCCTCTTTGCCTGCCATATCCAGATGGTTGGTTGGCTCATCCAGCATCAGCAGGTTAAAGCGCGCCAGCGACAGACCGACAAACAATAACCTGGAGCGCTCACCGCCGCTGAGTGTCGCCACGCGTTGCCCGTGACGCGCCCAGGCAAAACCGGCGCTGATGAGCGCCATTTTGCGATCCTGTGGCGTGGGGGCAAACGGCTCTAGCGCGTCAAACAGCGTGGCGTCATCCGGCAACTGATGCAGCGTCTGGTCGTAGTAACCGGCGTTCAGCCGGGGATGCAGACGCAACCCGGATGCGCTTTCCTGCTGGTAAGCCCGCCAGATAAGACGCAGCAGCGAGGATTTCCCGCAGCCGTTACGCCCGACAATGGCGACCCGATCGCCGCTTTTCAGCCGCGCAACCGGCACCCGGAACAAGTCCGGTAATCCGGGCGCAGGCGGAACAGCGAGCTGTTCCATCTCCAGCAGACGGTCCGCCCTGAGCTCCTCGCCATGCAGCGCCAGCCGCCACTGGCTGCCCTCGGTCAGTTCGGTCTGGTTCTCTTTCAGGCGTTCAACCTGGCGCTCCATCTGTTTCGCTTTGCGCGCCAGATCTTCGTTGTCATAGACGCGCCCCCAGGTGGCCAGCCGTTTGGCGCTGGCGGTAACGCGGTCGATCTCCTTTTGCTCCGCTTTGTGACGCAGGGCATCGCTCTCATCCCGCGCTTCCAGCGCCTGCCGCGCCGCGCTACAGGGGAGCGCGAAGCTGTGCAGCGTATGGTCACGCAGGATCCAGCTGCCATTGGTCACCGCATCCAGTAACGCCGCGTCGTGAGACACCATCACGAAACTGCCGGACCAGCTTTGCAGAAACTGTTCCAGCCACAGCAATGTGGGCAGATCGAGGTGGTTGCCCGGCTCATCCAGGAGCAGCAGATCCGGTTCGCGGATAAGCGCCCGCGCCAGCAGCAAGCGGGTATGTTGCCCACCGCTCAGCGTGGCGGCCATTAAGGCGATTTCCTGCGGACTCAGCCCCATGCTGGCCAGTAATGCTTCGCCGCGCCAGCGCTGGCTGTCGCGCTCCGTCGACGGGAGCTGTGCCAGTACCGCATCAAGCAGCGTCATCGATAACAGGGCATCGGGCAGATGTTGCTCAACGCGCGCCAGCAGGCACTGGTTTGCCACCGTCACGTTGCCGGAAAGCGGCGACAGCGAACCGTCCAGCACTTTTAGCAGCGTACTTTTGCCGCAGCCATTGTCGCCAATTAGCCCGAGGCGATCGCCTTTTTTCAGGGTGAAGGAGAGATCGGAGAATAACGGACCAAACGCCGTTTCAACACGGATGGATTGTGCAGATAGTAATGTGCTCATTGCTTACTCAAGAGTTACAGGCACAAGCGTGCCTCGTCAAAAATCGCTGACGATAACCTGGTAAGCCCAAGGGAAGGGATTGTTGTCTTCGCTCAAGCCGAAGTTATCGCAGCACGAAACCGATAACGCTTGAGCTGGCGCGATCGCCAAAGGCATGTGAATAGTCAAACAATTCACAATACAGCATAAGTAGCCTCCTTTTTTATATTCAGTAAGTTAATGGGTGAAAAGGAGTTTAGCGGGGAAATGAATGTTTTACCAGCAGGGAAAAACCCGGCGCACCACGGCGCCGGGTGCGGAGATTAAATAGAAGTACGGCGGTAGCTGCGGTACTTCGGCTCCCAGAAGTTTTCGTCAATGGATTGCTTCAGCGCTTCGGCCGAGGTTTTTGCCGCCAGGCCTTGTTGTTGCGCCATTTTGCCAACGGCAAAGGCTATGGCGCGCGAAACTTGCTGAATGTCTTTCAGCTCCGGCAGCACCAACCCTTCGCCATTGAGCAGCAGTGGGGAGTATTCCGCCAGCGTTTCGCTTGCCGCCATCAGCATTTCATCCGTAATGCGTGACGCGCCGCTGGAAATAACCCCCAGACCGATGCCCGGGAAGATGTAGGCGTTGTTGCACTGGGCAATCGGGTAGGTTTTCTCTTTCCACTGCACGGGCGAGAACGGGCTGCCGGTGGCAACCAGCGCCATCCCATCCGTCCAGCTAATGATATCCTGCGGCGTTGCTTCCACGCGCGAGGTCGGGTTCGACAGCGGCATGATAATCGGGCGCGGGCAGTGTTTGTGCATTTCACGGATGATCTCTTCCGTGAACAACCCGGTCTGTCCAGAAACACCGATCAGAATATCCGGTTTCACGTTACGCACCACATCCAGCAGGGAAAGGGCTTCATTCTGCGCGCCGGTGTCCCAGTTTTGCAGGTTTTCGCGTTTTTGTACCAGCTTACTCTGGAACGGCAGCAAATTCGGCATTTCGTCCGTCAGCAGGCCGAAACGGTCAACCATATAGACCTTCTGACGGGCGTCCGCTTCACTCAACCCTTCACGCTGAGTCTGCGCAATGATTTGTTCCGCAATACCGCAACCGGCGGAACCCGCGCCAAGGAAAACGATTTTCTGCTGGCTGAGCTGGCTGCCCGCCGCGCGGCTGGCGGCGATCAGCGTCCCGACAGTGACTGCCGCCGTGCCCTGGATGTCATCGTTAAAGCAGCAGATTTCATCGCGATAACGGTTCAGCAGCGGCATGGCATTTTTCTGCGCGAAGTCTTCAAATTGCAACAGCGCGTCCGGCCAGCGCTGTTTCACCGCCTGAATAAATTCATCCACAAAAGCGTAGTAATCATCGCCAGTGATACGCGGATGACGCGAACCCATATAGAGCGGATCGTTAATCAACTGCTGGTTGTTGGTGCCAACATCCAGCACGACGGGCAGGGTGTAAGCCGGGCTGATACCGCCGCAGGAGGTGTAAAGCGACAGCTTACCAATCGGAATACCCATGCCGCCGATGCCCTGGTCGCCAAGACCGAGGATGCGTTCCCCGTCGGTCACCACGATCACTTTGATGTTGTGGTTCGGCACGTTTTGCAGGATGTCGTCCATGCTGGCGCGGTTCTGCCAGGAGATGAACACCCCGCGTGCGCGGCGGTAAATATCAGAGAAACGCTCGCACGCCCAGCCGACGGTTGGGGTATAGATCACCGGCATCATCTCTTCGAGATGATTTTCGACCAGCCGATAGAAGAGGGTTTCATTGGTGTCCTGAATATTGCGCAGATAGATGTGCTTATCGATGTCGGTTTTAAAGCCCTGATACTGCAACCAGGCGCGTTCGGCTTGTTCTTCAATGGTTTCAACCACTTCTGGCAGCAGGCCAAGCAGGTTGAAGTTGCTGCGCTCTTCCATGCTGAAGGCGCTGCCTTTGTTCAGCAACGGAAACTCCAGCAACACGGGTCCAGCGTAAGGGATATATAACGATCGGTTTTTATTATGCTTTGCATTCATCTTACAGCTCCTTGATCAACTTTCTCCCGTGGGGGTGAGTCACGGGCAGGTACAGCGGCGGGCGCAAGTATAAAGCATCGCTTCAGCAAATACTTCCCGATCGCGGTATTCGTTGATTGAATTTTTAGCAATAACAAGGAGAGGGGGGGATAAAACACCACCCCGGACGGGGTGGTGAGGGTGGACAAATCAGCCTGCGCGGCGATGACGCCCGGAGCGGTGAGTGACCACCGTCTCTTCCTGGTTGTCTTTCGTGACAACTTTGCGGGTGTTCGACACTTTGTAATCCAGCCCCATAAGATGACGTGCCTGACGGTTCGATTTCATGCTTACTCCTTAATCCAGTTCAATGTTTCAAGGACAAGCCCGGTGACTGACCGGGCGAAATTCAATCTCATCATTGCGCGGTACAAAAAACATACCGAACTGTTATCCTCGGACATCCCGGTATAAAGTGCAATAAGAAAAGTTACCTTTAGGTTTTATCGCGATAAATAATAAAGCCTCTCTAACAGATTAAATTCCTGCACACTATAGGGTTTGCGAGTAAAAATTCCGAATGGCCTCAATTAAAGTAGAATATTCTTGAGTTTAAACGCCTTCACAAAGTTGCTTAATGGTTACAATAATTAAATTGATATATTACGGATGAAACATCATTTCGCTTTTTTATGTGACGAAAAGTAAAAAAATGACATTATCTTCAACATTGCGATACCAACCACTTTAAACCCAGGCCGTAATATGCTTTTCTTAGCATCAATGGAATAATTAAAAAAATATCTTCGCAATGAGAAAGAGGTAATTCCATGGACGTTAGAAATGGAGTAATTTTTATTTCTTTTGATGCTGTTGCTTTTTCAGGAATTACTGTTGAAGCATTCAAAACAGCACAAGAGTTAGTGCACAAGGGAATTAAGCCTTATCTTGATCTTGGTTACGACATCAAGATTGATAAAGGCAAATTCAATAAACCATATGAATGGGAGAATGCTATATATAAAGGTGGATTTACGCTTGTACGAATAAATGACATTACCAGCCTACCTGACTACAACCCCGGTTTTATCGAGTACTCGCATAATGTATTGATTAGTCAGAAAATAACCGTTTCATCAGCGGAACGTGAAAGAATTCTTTCTGTGATTGATAAAACAGCATGCCAACTGGCAAAAAAAATCGTGCTGCAATGGGAGCAACTCAATATCGGCACGGTTTATGTTGAAAACGGCACGCTTCCGGAAAATATTATTTATACAAAGGCCCTATATATTGCAATAGATGTATATGGGAAGCGATATGATTTAGAGAAATTCGTCACCTGGCGCGACCATGATTTAATGTGGAACAGCGAAAAAACGGTGATGAAATATGGTGCTTATCCATACCCATATGCCATCAAACCCATAAAATCCCCCTATATCACCTACGTTACGCTTAATGAGGATTTGAAAGCAAAACTTGAAGAATGGTGTAACTATGCTGTTGAAGTTAAAGTTAAAAAGAACGCTTACAACTTTAGCGAGGCGCGAAGTCATAGTGATATGCGGCGCAGCCTTGGTATAGGTTGTAATGATATATTGATTGCCCGAACCACGCGCCTCATCCCACAAAAACGGCTTGACCGGGATATTTACCTGGTATCAAAACTCAACCAGCTATTTCAACAACACGGTCGCGAGGGGCACGTATTTCTTGTTATCGCAGGCGATCCCCATGAGGCGCCAGAGTGTTATCAATCGCTGGTTGAGTTAGCAAGGACATTACAGGTTGAACCGTTTATACACTTTATTGGTTGGCTGCAGCACGGTTACATGCCTCCGGGCATGAATACCTACACCATTGAAGATTTATATTACTCGTGTGATGTCGTCTCTTTTCTGACGTCATGGGATTACGACAGTTATGGAAATCCGATTGGTGAAGCGATTAGTCACCGGTGCTGTTACATTTCGACACGTTACGAATATTATGACGAAGTTTATGGGCAATATGGTTTCTTTGCGCCAGTCATGGATATTTCTGCCGAGAAAGATGATTTACCTGACGATGAGTTTATTCTCAATGTTTATAAACTCATCACTAACAAACCGTTAATGTCAGAAATGGCTTATCAAAATTTTCTTATTGGTAAGAAAATACTTAACAGTAAGAGCATTGAGTCTTAATTAATACTCAGGGAGAGTATATATGCGTAACAATGTTTATGTTTCGATTGTCTTACCCGTTTATAACGAGAGCGACAGAATTAATTCTGTGCTTGTCTCGTTACTTCATCAAAGAACGCGTAATAACATGCTGACACATGATAACTGGGAGCTGATCGTGGTGGATAATAATTCCACCGACGATTCAGTAGCGCAAATAGAGGATTTTCATCGGCTCAATCCGGCAATGGATATTCATATCATCAAGGAAACCACGCAGGGTGTCTCCTCCGCGCGAAAATGCGGAATGGACTACGCCTCGCTGCGTTCAAAAGCGCGTGATAAACGCCTTGGCATAAACCGTAAGCACTATATCGTTTCGGCCGATGCGGACTGTACCGTGGACAGCTGGTGGCTGCACACGCTAATTGAAAAAATGGTCGAGGAAGCAGGGGATTTAGGCACCTGTAATTACTACTACAACGAAAACGACTTCCGGCTGCGCCCGAACCTGTTTGCGGAGATCCAGAAAACGCTGCGCTGCCGCGATGTCTCCTTCTCGCTGTTTGGCGGCTTCCCGGATGGCAAAGGTTTTGCCGTTGAACGTACGATGTACGACAAAGTCGGCGGCATTGAGATCTTTTACCAGCTCAATAACGGCCGGTTTGTCGAGCACCTTTCCGATGACTGGGATTTCGGTATTCGCGTGATCGCCGCGGGCGGAAAACCTGTCTACGCACGCGATTCCCATGTTGAAATCAACAGCCGCCGCGTGGACACCATTCTGCAGGAAGTGATAACCGGTGTCGCTTATGGACAGGATGGCATCATCATCATGAAAGATGTCCGTCCGGAAGGGGGACAGCAAACCTCGCTGAGCGACACGACACCGGCGCAGTCGTTGCAGGCCTGGCACTACTCCATAAAAGATTACGTGCCGAAAAATATTGTGCTGCCGGTGCTTCTCAACCCGCACCTGCTGTTAGACAGCGACGCCGTGCGTGACTTCTTCGGTCCGGTGGTAGCCGATCGCCTGTTCCGGCGCATCGAGGCCATCAAACACGAAACACGCATTATCGATTTCACGCCCATCCACGCCTATAAAACGCCCGCTTACCGGCTCTATTTCGAATTTCGCGACGAGATTTTCAGCGCCATGCGCCGCGCGATAGGCGAAGACATTGGTTTCCCGCCGCCGCTGCCAGCCTGTTTTGACGAGGTTCAGGAGCGCGATTTCCAGCGTTTCGTCTGGTATTTCTGTGAGGATCGCGAGTCCGGCATGGCGCATAACTACTTTGCCAACGGGGGAGTCTTCTGATGAACAGCGCACTTCTGGATTCATTGAACGATCTCGACCCGCACTACCCGGTGCCGCGCGTGTACGACTTTCTGGCGGCGCCGGAAAATCACACCTTGCTGGAGTACGTCTACCGGGATCCTTTTGGTTGCCACGTGTTTCCGGGCGACATCAAAGACTACCCGCAGGACGCCTTTTTCCGCGAGATGGAACACGACATTAAACAGGCAGCGCAGATCCATCTCTGGGCGTCGATTCCCACCTGCCGCTACCGCTGCCATTTCTGCCAGTTCCCGACCATTATCATTAATCCGCAGAGCGCCCCCTCGCGGGCCGTTTTTCACCGGGTGGTGGATCAGAACATTCAGGAAGCAACGTTGTGGCTGCAAAACGTGCCCGCGCTTGCCCATGCGGAAGTGGGCGAATTTAACGTTTTCGGCGGCACGCCGTCGTTGCTGCCGGAAGCGGAACTTCGGCGTCTGATTGAGTTTTACCGCAACAACTTTAACTTTTCTGCCGCCACGCTGCGCTTTGAAGGGGAACCGGCAACGCTGACAAAAGCCTATCTGCAGCTGCTCAAAACGCTGGGTTTCAGCAAAATCAGTTTTGGCGTCCAGTCATTCAATAACCAGCTTATCGAGGCCTGTGGACGCAAACATAGCGCGGAAACCTGCGAACAGACGATTGCGAACGCGCGCGAAGTCGGTTTCGACTGGATAAGTGTGGATCTGATCTACGGCCTGCCAGGGCAAAGCGTCGATGACGTGAAATATGATATGGAGAAGTGCCGCGAACTGGCGCTTTCCCATGTCGTCTGCACAAAGCTGCATATGGCGGAATTGATGAAGCAGCGCACCGGGGTATCGGGGCAGCGCCAGAGTTTATGGCAGAAAAAAGGGACGACCAGCCGCTTTCCGGGGCTCGGTAAGCAGTACCAGATGCGTGAGCTGATCGAGCGCTACTTCGCCGATGAGTACACTGAGCATCCCACCATGTATTTCCATCAGCGCACCCAGCCTGCGGAGAAGTGGAAAGGGCTGATTACTGATCTTGATAAACAGTATCCGGAAGTGGCGATTGGTCTTGGCGGCAGTTCGAAATGCACGCAGTCGGAGGCGATCAACATTACGGATTACAAACACTACTCCCAGGCGCTGGAAGAAGGGCGCTTACCCATTGAATCGCAACAGGGTTTT
The DNA here is from genome assembly GCF_027109175.1 of Kosakonia sp. SOY2. NCBI lineage: Bacteria > Pseudomonadati > Pseudomonadota > Gammaproteobacteria > Enterobacterales > Enterobacteriaceae > Kosakonia > Kosakonia sp. SOY2. The sequence continues at coordinate 1,179,866 of NZ_JAPVXH010000001.1, read as the reverse complement.
TCACCGCTTCAGCGCGAAGTGAATGCCTTCAAAATGGCCCTCTCCACTCTGCGCCCGGTCAACGATAGCGAATTCCGCCAGCGCTTCGACGGTCGCAGTTTTTTCAGCAACCCGGTTATTCATCGTGCGTTAGAAACGTTAACGCAAAAAGCGCTCATCACCGTGACTGGCGATAACGTCACGCTTACGCCAAATGGCGTCACGCTGGTGGAAGCGATCATTAATACCCAATTCACATTCGCCGACAGCCAGGAGGTCGCGCATGAAACACACTGACGCATCAACACCGGTTTTTAGCCTTTATTACATCGCCATTGACACCGAAGCCGGGGTCACCAATGAACAGTTTGAGCAGTTTGTTCGTGAGAAAGGGTGCCAGATCCCCTGTTATCCCGGCTGGCGCTGGACGTTGCTGCGCGGCCTGCGGGGAGAGCGCGCCGGGCAATTTCTGATGTTGTATGAAATCGAAAACGCCGACCTGCGCGATCGTTACCAGCGCGCGGACGGCAATCTCACCGAACTGGCGCGTCAGTTCTGGCGCGATCGCCCGCACGCCCAGCAATTGCTGCGGGAGTGGCAACGACTAGGGACATTCAGCGCGCTACCGACGATCTACACCGATTATCGGCTGCTGGCAGAAAACAAAAAAAGCACCGTGATGGATGGCCCCCGTTATCGAGAGCGGCCGGGAGAGGAACCGGAAGCCAGGGTGATTGGCATCCATAACCTGGCGCTGCGCCCGGATGTCGAAGCCGCGACCTTCGAGACCTTTATCGCCGAAAATTACCAGCGTATTGAAGATTACCCGGACTGGAAATTCCGCTTGCTGAAAGGCGAGCGCGGCAACCGGCTGGATCAATATGTGGTGATGATGGAGATCGCAAGCCTTGCGGCGCTGGATGTTTTCTATCCTGAACCGGATCTTGCCACCGATCAGGCAGCCATTTTCGCCAGCGCACACCGGGACACCAAACAGATGTACGAGGAGTGGAAACAGCTCGCGTCCTTCTCGGGATCGCCGCAAATCTACACCGATTATCTGGCCGTGGCCGAAAGCCAGGGACAAGGAGTGTAGCCAATGACAACGCCTCACCCGGCCACAAATACCGGCGCACAGCATGCGACGCGGGGGATATTTTTTATCGCCGGTCTGGCGGTCTCCGCGTGGGCACCGCTGATCCCGCTGGTGAAAGCCACGCTGCACGTTGATGACGGCGCGCTGGGTTTGCTGCTGTTTTGCATTGCCGCAGGGTCGATGCTGGCAATGCCGTTCAGCGGTAGCTTAATCAGCCGGTTTGGCTGTCGGGCCGTGATCCTCTGCTGCGCCCTGGTGTTGTGTCTCGATCTGCCCGTAATGTTGTTTATCGATTCCCCCGTCGTGATGGGCGGGGTTCTGCTCTTTTTCGGCGCGGCAAATGGCCTGCTCGATGTGTCGATGAACAGCCAGGCGGTGGTGGTTGAGCGTGAATCCGGACAGGCAAGAATGGCCGGTTTCCATAGCTTTTATAGCCTGGGTTGCATCGCGGGTGCCGGAAGCGTCAGCCTGTTGTTGTGGGCAGGTGTGGCGCCGCGACACGCCATTTTACTGATTGCGCTGCTGATTCTGGCGATCGCGCTGGCTTCATCCGGCCATTTATTAGCCAGACGCCCGCAACAAACCGACGCGAAAGGAAGCCTGCTGCGAACACTGGCGCATCCGCATGTGCTTTTCATCGCCATCGTCTGTTTTTTTATCTTTCTGATCGAAGGCGCGATGCTGGACTGGTCCGCCGTTTTCCTGCACAGCGAACGGCAGATGCCCGCGCGGCAGGCGGGCCTGGGCTTTACGCTCTACTCCATTGCCGTAGCGCTGGGGCGGGTATATGGCGATCGCTTAATCAACACGTATGGCAACGTGCGCGTGCTGCTCTTCGGCGGAGTGTGTGCCGCGGCAGGGTTGCTGGTGATGGTTTCACTGCATAGCGCCATGCTCTCTCTTGCCGGGTTCGTGCTGGTTGGCGCGGGGCTGGCGAACATTGTGCCGGTGCTTTTCTCCGGCGCGGGGAATCAGCCCGGTGTGCCGTCGCACTTCGCGCTGCCCGCCGTCACGTTATTCGGCTATGCGGGATTGCTGAGCGGCCCGGCGCTGATTGGCGCCATGGCTCAACACTTCAGCCTGAGCGCGGTGTTCAGCGCCGGCATTGTGCTTCTGCTGCTGGTTAGCCTGCTGGCGCACAACATTATCCATTAACCACGGGCACGCCCGTGTTGTGAAAATTGAAAAATTGAAAAAAAGAAAGGAGTCTTTATGAATTACCCATCTCATGCAGTTTTTAGCGTGCATTACATTGGCCTCAACCTGAAAAAAGGGGTAACGGCGGGCGATTTTGAGCAATTCGCCCGCGAGCGCGGTGTGCAGCTCCCGGCGTATCCGGGCTGGCGCTGGACGTTGCTTAAAGGTTTGCGCGGTGAGCGAGAAAACGAGTATCTGATGCTGTACGAAGCGCCGGATGCGCAGCAGTATGCCCGCTATGTGACAGCCAGTGGCGAGCAGACCGCCGAAGCGCAGCAATTCTGGCAGCAACACCCGCAGGCGCTGGCGCTGATTGCTGAGTGGAAAACCTTCGCGACGTTTGCCGAGCTGCCGACCATTTTCACCACTTATTCCCTGGTGGCGGAAAATACGCATAGCTCGTTGCCGGATGGGCCGAATTACCAGGCCAAAGCCGGGCAAGAAACGGTGGCGCGCGTCGTCGGTTTCCACAACCTCGCCCTGCGCGCGGGCGTGCTGCCGCAGACGTTCGAAAAATTCATTACTGACAATATCCACCGCGTCGAAGATTACCCCGGCTGGAAATTCCACATGCTGAAAGGTCAGGGCGGTAATCGTCTCGATCAGTACGCGGTGATGCTGGAAATCGAGAGTCTGGCGTCGCTGAACGCCTTTCATCCGGGGCTGGATGTCTCCACGGAAAAATCACTGGCCTTTGTCGCCGCACATCAGGATACGGAACGGATGTATGACGAGTGGCGCACGCTCGCATCATTTTCCGGTGCGCCACAGCTCTATACGGACTATCTGGCGATAGCCGGAAACGCCGGTTAACCTCACTTACTCCTGTCGGGCGGTGGCGGCCATCAGATGGCTGAGATCACCGCCCAGACGGGTGTTTTGCAACGGGCGCAGGGGCGCGATACGCTGGCGCAGCGCGTTATCACACCTATACAGCTGGCACCAGCCTTCAAGCCAGGCCAGATTGGTCGGGTGCTGTAAAAACGACACATCCTGCGCCGCGCCTGTCTTTTGCGCAAACGGCTGCGCATCGGTTATCCCGCCAATCACCACTTCCCCCAGACGCCGCAGCGCGTCGTGATTTTCCGCTTCTGGATCGACACCGTTCGCACGGGCAAACAGCGCAATCATCACCAGCGGCTGGATAGCGTAATTGTGGTAAGAGAACGCCCGCTGACGACGGCGCAGTTCGTTGGGTAAAAAACCTTGCGGATCAATTTGCTGCATCGCCGTACGGTAAATATCCAGCGCGTCGGTAAAGAGATCGCGCCGCTGCGTGACTACCGCGGTTGCCATAATGGCCCAGGCCGCCCAGTAGCTGTGGTTATTGACTTTATTCAGCGGTAAATCATGCCATTCGTTAAGAGTTAAATCGCCAAGTGTGCTGAGCCAGCGCTCAATATTTGCCTGCTGAGCCGGATAAGCGCGCAGCGGATGCTGAGGCGAATATTGCAACTGCAGCCAGGCAGAAGAGAAGGTGGCCAGCGCCCATTTACGCATTGATCTGCCGGTATGGTTCTTCGCATCGCCGGTTAACGCACCCGCGCTGGCCCATTCCGCCAGGGCGTTGACCACACAGGCGACATTCGACGGGTTCCCGTTTTGCGCCCAGGCGGTGACCTGGCGGCTGACAAAGCGCTCCATATCGGTAATTGGTCTGGTTTGCTGGCGGAAAGCGGCGTCGGCTTCAGGGTTGAGCGTGGCACGCGCGCTGTCGGAGCCTGCATATTTACTTTGAAAATCCAGCACGCCAGTAAAAGGCGCGGGGGCTATGGGGCAGTTAACCGCTTTTGCTGGGTGATGTTCCGGCGGTTGCATAAACCCGGCGGGAGGAGAAAGACGATCGGCGCCATGGGCGGCAGCCGAAAAGATGAAGATCAGCACTGCTCTTAGAAACACCATGCTATGTCCTGTTTTCCACGACCGGGAGCAGCACTATAGCATGGTGTCCTGGACTATCAGCTACCGCCGAAAACATGCACCGCGCGATGCAGGCGGGCGGCGCGTTCAGAGAGATCTTCCGCCGCGCTGGTGACATGCTCCACCATGCCGGTGTTGTTGTGCGTCATGGCGCCAATACGCGAAACGGACTGGTTAATCAGCTCCAGCGCCTGGGTCTGTTCGTGGGTGGCGATGCCGATCTCTTTAATCATCGCCGACATATTGATCACGCTTTCGATCATCGCTGTCAGGTGGGTTTCGGTGTTCTCGACCATCTCAACACCGCTTTTCACGTTAGCCACGTTGTGTTCGATAAGCGTCTGAATTTCACGCGCGGCAGAGGCGGAGTGTTGCGCCAGATTACGCACTTCAGCTGCAACCACGGCAAAACCGCGGCCGGATTCACCGGCACGCGCCGCTTCCACCGCCGCATTCAGCGCCAGAATATTGGTCTGGAAAGCGATACTGTCGATGACGCCAATGATGTCGACGATTTTATTATTGTCCGCGGAAACCGACTGCATCATGGCAATGGTCTTTTTCATCACATCGCCGCTTTCCATCGCGCTGGCGCTGGTCTCATCCGCGCGCGCCATCGCTTCTGTTGCGGTTTCCGCCGTTTGCCTTACCGCGCTGGCGATCTCTTCAACTGCCGCCGCAGTCTGGTGCAGATCGCCGGAGGTCTCTTCCGTACGTTGCCGCAGAGAATCGCCTTCGCTGGAGATGCGCCCGCTGATCACGCGAATGCCTTTTATTTGCGCGGAAACATCGCCCACCAGCGAATTAAGGTTCAACCCGGACTGGTTTACCAGGCGCATCAGCAAACCGATTTCATCCACGCGGTTAAAATGGCGGTAGTCGGCTTTTCGCCCGGAGACCACTTTTTGCATTTGTGACAAAACTATTTTAAGCGGGCGTGATATTTGGCTCTGCAAAAAAGCGGAAAGTAATCCCAATGCAATAACCGTTACACCGGCTTTTTCAGCAGCATTAAATGGCAGGAATTGCAATACCACTAACAGGGCAGCGGTAATAATGGCGCCCAGGTTAATCCGTTTTGAAACACTAATCCGCTGGAAAATTGAAAGGAAAGAAAATAACCCACGGCGAACCACTAAACCTTTATAAAAACGGAAACCGCGAAGTTTGTTTTCATTCACTTGATCATAAAGCGCGGCGCTGGCGTCAATTTCATCGCGTTGTGGAATATTCCGCACCGAGATATAACCGGTCAACTCACCTTGCTGATAAACCGGCGTCACGTTAGCGCGCACCCAGTAATGATCGCCGTTCTGGCGGCGGTTTTTCACCATCCCGGTCCAGCTATCACCTTGCTGGATGGTAAACCACATATCACCAAAAGCGGCGGCGGGCATATCCGGGTGGCGAATAATATTGTGCGCTTCGCCCATCAACTGGTCTTCGGTAAATCCGCTGGCGTCAATAAATGCCGTATTGGCATAAGTAATATGGCTGTGCGTATTTGTGGTCGACAACAGCGTCGCCCCATCGTTAAGCAAATACTCTTTCTGTGTAACAGGAGTGTTACGCTTCATGAAAAACCCCGTAATGTACCGCGATCAATAAATTGCTGACGCGGTAATAGGCTTTTTTATAATTTACCGGCCAGTGAGTTTTTGTTATTACCAGTGCATTCTCCACAAAGTTATCGGCAACGGAAAGTAGCTGCGTTAAATATTTTTTTAGTCATACTTACGACTCAATTTATAAATATTGTTATGATTTTGCGAAAGAAAAATGACGACAAAAAAACAAACCAGCCATAAGTACATTCTTAAGTCAAATTAATAGCCAGTGATGCAGCAAAGGCGAATAAATAGACGATCAAAAATAGAAACATTAACATCGCAGGCTAACATTTTTACTTTTAGATAAAGTCCCAGGTATAAGAAAACCACAATACCAGTAATTTATTTATGGTTATTAACGATGCAGCAGCAGAATATTGATTGCGACGGCAGTGCGGCGGTTTTCCGCCGCACTGCAATTAATGGCTGAGGATCTGATCGAGGAACTGACGGGTACGCGGATGCGCAGGCTGCGTGAAAAACGTTTCCGGCGGCGCGGATTCAACAATGCGGCCGTCGGCCATCAAAATCACGTTATCCGCCACGGTACGGGCAAAGCCCATTTCATGCGTGACCACAATCATCGTCATGCCGCTGTCCGCCAGATCCAGCATCACATCCAGCACTTCTTTGATCATTTCCGGGTCCAGCGCCGAGGTTGGCTCGTCAAACAGCATAATCTCCGGTTGCATACAGAGCGCGCGGGCAATCGCCACGCGCTGTTGCTGGCCGCCGGAGAGCTGCAACGGGAACTTATGCGCCTGGTTGGCGATCTGCACTTTTTCCAGATAGTGCATCGCCAGCTCCGTTGCCTGCGGGCGGCTCATCTTGCGCACCAGCGTGGGGCCGATAATCAGGTTATCCAGCACGCTTAAATGCGGAAACAGATTAAACTGCTGAAACAGCATGCCGATGCTCAAACGAATGCGGCTGATGTTGCGCACGTTGTCATTCATTTCGATACCGTTCACCAGAATCTGGCCTTTCTGGTGCTCTTCCAGCCGGTTAATACAGCGGATAAGCGTCGATTTACCGGAACCGGATGGCCCGCAAATCACCACGCGTTCGCCTTTTTTTACGCTGAGCGAAACATCATCCAGCACCTGAAATTTCCCGTACCATTTGCTGACGGAGGTCATTTGAATGATCGCATCGTGCGGGGGCGTTGTGGTTTGCATCAGGAAACTCCTTCAGGGTTGCGGCGTTCATCGATGCGTCCTTCGATCCACACCGCGTAACGGGAAAGCGAAAAGCCAAACAGTAAATACAGGCCGGCGATAAACACATAGGTTTCAATGTAATAACGACGCCATACCGGGTCCTGCATCACTGCGGTGGTGGCGGTCAGAACATCGAACAGGCCGATAATGATCACGAATGACGAGTTCTTCATCGCCGCAATAATATGGTTGGTCACCGCCGGCAGGCAGATGCGCAGCGCCTGCGGCAGCACAATTTTGGTGGTGGTGTGCCAGTAACCCAGATTCAGCACCGCGGCCGCTTCATACTGACCGCGCGGTACCGCCTGCAAACCACCACGGATCACTTCAGCCTGATAGCAGGCAAAGAACAGGGCAATACCAATAATCACCCGCAGCAGCTTGTTCACTTCCATCCCGGCCGGTAAAAACAGCGGAAAAACGTTCACGGCGACAAATAAGATCGTGATCAACGGTACGCCGCGTAACCCTTCAATAAACACCACCGACAAACCGCGCAAAAACGATAGCGGAGAGCGGCGGCCCAGCGCCAGCGCCACCGACACCGGCATGCCAATAATCACCGTCCCGGAAAAAAGCAGCAGCGTCAGCGGCAGACCGCCCCAGTCCGCTGAAGAGACCGGCGGTAGCCCGAACAGACCGCCACTCATCAGCACTGACATCACAACCAGCGAGACTATCCACAGCGGCCACAACAGGCGCGAGTGCCAGCACATCGGCGACAGCGAAAGCCCGACGGTGACAAACCACACCAGCACCGCCAGGGCGGCACGCCACTGCTCATCATACGGATAGAGCCCGAAGAGGATCGGGCGATACTTCTCGCCGATCACCGCCCAACAGGCACCAGCCGCCGCCCGGCACTGCTCGGCCGTCCCGTTAAAACCGACCGCGTCTATCACGCCCCAGCGCAGGATCGTTGACCCCACCAGCGCCAGCACGGTTAATAACAGCAGCGTCAATACGCTTTGTGCAACGCTGCTAAATAAATGCTGTCGTAGCCAGAAAACCACAGGATTTTGCATAACGGTTCCTTAGCGCTCTTTAATGGCGACGTAGCGGTTAAACAGGTTCATCAACAGCGAGGTGGTACCGCTAATGACCAGATACACCACCATCATAATGGCTATAGCCTCCAGCGCCTGGCCGGTCTGACTCATCATGGTGTTGCTGATATTCGCCAGTTCCGGGTAGCCAATCACCACGGCTATCGAACTGTTTTTTGCCAGGCTCACATATTTGCTCGCCAGCGGCGGCACCATCACCCGCATCGCCTGCGGAATGACGACATAGCGCATGACATGCCACGATGAAAACGACAGCGCGCGCGCCGCTTCCAGTTGCCCCTTGGGCACGGACTGAATCCCCGCGCGAACAATTTCGGCGATATAGGCAGATGAGTAGAGCGAGATCCCCAGCAGCAACGCGGTAAATTCCGGGCTGATGGTAAACCCACCGCGAAAGTTAAACCCGCGCAGCTCCGGCGTATTCAGCGCATGGGGCGCGCCGGACAACCACCACACCAGCAGCGGCAGGCCGATAATCAGCGCGAGGCGAATACGTCCAGTGGGCAGCACTTTGCTGCGCCGCTCGCGCCAGTAACGCGCAAGCAGTGAAACCAGCAGGCTTAACACACAGCCAGCCAGCAGCGCCAGCAATGTCCACTGCCAGCCGCTGTGCGCCGCCGGAACGCTGAACGTTAAGCCCCGGTTGGTAAGAAAACCGCCCGGCAGTTCTATCGCCTGGCGCGGCGCGGGCAGGTTGCGGATCACCATCGACCAGAAGATCACATGCAGGATCACCGGGACATTACGCAGCAGCTCCACATAAGTGACGCATACTTTCATCAATAGCCAGTTTCTGGAAACCCGGCCAATACCAACCAAAAATCCGAGCAGTGTCGCCAGCACAATGCCGCACAGCGTCACATAGAGGGTATTAAGAAACCCCACCACCAGCGCGCGGGTGTAGGTGTCATTCGCGGAGTAGGGAATTAACGTTTCCCCGATGGCGAAGTGCGCAGGCTGGTGCAGAAAACCGAAACCGGTCGAAATGCGTTGCGCATGCAGGTTTTCCACCACGTTGCTGTAGAGCCAGTAGCTAAATCCTGCAAGCAGCGCCGCCAGCAGCAACTGGTAGCAGGCGCTGCGCACGGACTGACTGCCAAAAAAGGTGAAAAGGCGAAACGCGGTGGCCTCGCGCGTCGCATCCGACGCCAGAACACCGGAGTTGTCAGACTGTTTCATCATTAAAATTACGACTGTGGCAGGAGTGGAGAAGGGCCGCCCCGCAAGACGGAGGCGGCCCGGCGATTAACGGATCGGCAGACCGTAAAGCAGGCCACCTTTGTTCCACTGATTATTCAAATCGCGATCCAGCGGTTCAGCGCTTTTCGGGCCAAAGTGGCGGTTGTAAATATCGCCATAGTTGCCCACCTGTTTAACGATGTTGTACACCCATTTGTCATCCAGCCCCAGTTTCTGACCGAAGCCGCCGGTGACACCAAGCAGGCCCTGAACATCCGGATCGGTGGATTTCAGTTTTTCATCGACATTGCTCTGGTTAACATCCATCTCTTCGGCATCGAAAGTGGCGTAAACCACCCATTTCACAATGTCATACCACTGGTTATCGCCTTTGCGCACCGCCATCGCCAGTGGCTCTTTGGAGTACATCCCCGGCAGGATCACATGATCCTGCGGTTTGTCGGTATCAAACGCCAGGATACCGGGCAGCGCCACTTTATCGCGGGCGATCACATCACAGCGACCCGCGAGGTAGGCGGCGACATACTCTTTGTTGTTTTCAATAACCACTGGCGTGTAGTGAATGTTGCGCGAGCCGAAAATCTGCGCGACGTTACGTTCGGTACTGCTTGGCGTGACACAAACGGTTGCGCCGTCGAGATCTTCCAGTTTTTTCACGCCGCTGTTGGCGCGCACCATAAAACCGGTGCCGGTGTAGAAGTTAGGCGGCGCAAAACTGATGCCGAGCGACACATCGTTGGTGAGCGTCGCGGTGGTATTACGTGACAGCACGTCCACTTCGCCAGACTGCAGCGCCATAAAGCGTTGTGCGGTCGAGAGCGGGGTAAAACGCACTTTCGACGCGTCGCCCAGCACCGCCGTTGCCAGCGCACGGCAGAAATCAACATCAAGACCTTCCCACTGGCCTTTGCTGTTAATCGCGGCAAAACCGTGACGGGCAGGGTGAACGCCGCACACCAGTTCACCGCGCGCTTTAATTTTTTTCACGGTATCGCCATTAACAGCTGGCGCGTTTTCCGCCTGGGCTGGCGCCAGGAAACTGCCGAGCGCCAGCAGCAAGGCTGAGGCGGCAAGGTGAGATTTTTTGAGCATGACCGATCCTTTTTAAAGTTGCTATCCGATTAATTAACTGTATTTATTACTGATTTCACTAACATTTCCGTTTGTATACGTATGTTCCTCATCCATGACCTCCTTAGCAAAGAACGAATTCAGTAAAGCATATCCAGAAAACCGACGATGGAATTATTGCAGCCATCCCCGCACACCTTGCCACAGCAACTGCGCGCTGAGCAGGATCATGGTAATGCGAAACAGTATGCGGAACAGCCGCTCCGGTACGTTATCCAGTACGCGCGTTCCGAGCCACGTACCCAGCGCACCGCTGATAATCATTGCCACCAGCACCGGTAACCAGCTGGCCCAGGCAAAACCCATCAGCCCGAACGCGAGGATCTTTAACCCGTGTTGCAACACCATACAGGTCGCATGTGTGGCAATCAGCGGCTGGCGTTTTAGCCCTTGTGAACTGATAAGCCCGGCGACCATCGGCCCGGTTGCGCCAACAATCATCGTCCCAAGACTACTCACTGCGCCGCCAATAATAAACAACGGCCGACTCAGCGGTTTCTGTTCTCCGCGTTTACGCAGCACCGACCAGAGAATAAACAACCCCAGTGCGATACGGGCGATGCTGTCCGGGATCACCGCCGCAACCGGTGCGCCAACGGCAATGCCGACCGCGCTACCCAGTAAAAACCACAGCACCAGCGGCCACACCACATGGACTCGCTGAATCAGCGTCCGGCTAAAGTTGGAGCCAAGCTGCACCATGCCGTGTACCGGCATCAGGCTGCTCACCGGCATCCCCAGCCCCATGATCGCCAGCAATGCTGTGCCGCCGCCGAGCCCCATGGCGGCCGTCAGCGCCGAGGTCAGGAAACTGCAAAACACCATCACCCCGGCAAATAGCGGGGAAATCTCCGGCGGTATCAACGTCAGTGTCATACTCACATCCGTTTAACGAAAATCATCCTGCAGCAGGCGATGATACAGCGCCTGAGCCTCTGCCGCTGGCAGAATTCGGCTGGCGCAATCAAGAAATTTCTGTTCTATCAAGTTATCCGGCAGCGGAATTGCCGGGCTGGAACCCCGCGCCCCGGCGACCCGCAAGGCAAACTGCCGTCCGTCGACGGTGGTCAGCGTGACGAAGGCGCTGTGTGTAATCTCTTCGTCATGGCGCTCCAGCGTCACTTTCTGCATTAACGTCTGTGTCGCCGGATCCTGAAAACGCGCGTCGTCGATAAAATCATCCAGCGTCAGGGTGCCGGTGACAAACGCACGCGCCACGCAATAATGCAGGCTGAATTTACCCGCCAGCGGGTTTTCCGGCTGCGGAATATTGATATGCGGGAAGCGGATCGGGTGAACTTTCACCTCAATATGCTCAATCTCATGCGGCTGCAACCCGGTTTCCTCACGCAGCGCCAGCACGCCATCTAGCGGCGATAAAATAGCGTAACAGCATGGGAAGTATTTGTAATTGTTACTCTTCACGGTATCGAGAATAAACGGCGTTGCATCCCAGTTTTCCGTTAACGGGAGTGGGTCGACATTCGCCTGGCCGTTATAGACGTGGAAATATCCCTGATGATGCTCGAAGGCATTCGCGCCTGCGCTGAAATCCTCTTTTGCCAGTTTGCAGGCCATTACCGCGCTCCGCGCCGCCTGGCCGACCGCCAGGGCTTTGGTTTCCGTGCCGAAGTTCGATTTAATGCCGCTGGCGAGTGAAGCGGTCATCGCCAGCGCCGTGGCGGTTTGCTCTTCATTAAGATCGAGTGCTACCGCGCAGGCCGCCACACCGGCGAAAACGCCGACCGTGGTAGTCGGATGCCAGCCATGGCGGTACTGAAACGGGCTCACGGCTTTACCCATGCGCACCGCGGTTTCATAGCCGGTAATATACGCGCGCAGCACCGCTTCGCCATTGATATCCAGCTCATCCGCCAGCGCCAGCAGCGCGGGCAAAACGGCGACAGAAATATGGCCGTGCAGCCAGGAGTTGGAATCATCAAAATCAAGCAGGTGCGAAGAGACGCCATTTAACAGGGCGGCATCGAGCGCGTTCAGCTTCAGGTCGGTGCCAAATACGCGGCTGTTGCCGGTCGCGGCAGAAGGGACAATCACTGCACGCAATTTGCGCGAGCCATCCTGCACACCGCCGGCAAGCGTCACGCCTAACGTATCAATTATCGCGGTACGCGCCTGGGCGTACGCGGCCTGCGGGAAAGCCTGCCGGGAGAACGCCAGTAAATTACCGGCAAGTTGTCGGGCAATAGTCATGAACAGATTTCCTGTACAAAAAAAGAATTAGTGGTCGCCGGCAAGTAATCCGGTGATGCGCGCCAGCGATCCGGGGCGCTCAAAGTGCAGGGCGGCGTCATATAATTGTGCGCTTCGCGCCGCGCCGAGGACAGGAACGGTGAGGGCGTCAAATTTGGCGCGCAACTCATCGTCGCTCAGTGGATTTTGCGCGTGACCGCGATAGACATCCGTATGCGCATGCAACACGCTGCCATCATCCAGCCAGACATCAATAAAGGCGGAACTGGCGGACTGTCCATCAACCGCTTCCACTTCCAGCAGCGGCAGCAGCGCACGCGGGCGCGGATCGTCAACCGTCGCCTGGGTGAAATCGGTATCTGTCAGAGCGTAGCCGCTTAATGCAAGAGTGATACAGTGAGGAATGCTGAATTTACTCTCCAGCGGCGTACGCGGCTCCATAATTCCGGCGTTAACCATGCCCATCGGGTGCACTTTTGCCGAAATTCGGGTGATAGCACGCCCCTGCAATTGTGGATAAAGTTTACGTGCGGTCTCAATGGACGCATGCGTACCACGGCAGCTGGCATACAGCTTGTAGCCGTTGGTGAGCAGTTCCCAGCTCACGCCGAAATCAAGCGGGGGAATTTCCGCGCTGCCGTCCTGGATAAAGATTTTTACCCAGCCGTCAGCTTCATAAAAATGGTGGGCACCGACAAAATTTTCCGCTGCCAGTTCAGCCGCCAGAATACCGTCCATTGCCGCTTTCCCGGCGTGGAACGGTTTTCCGTGGGTACCGGAAGATTTCTGCAAACCGCCCATCATGGTTGCCGCCGCGCCTAACGCGTTGCGCACCTGTTCTTCGGAAAGCTGCAAAATCGCTGCGGCAACGGCTGCCGCGCCGGCGCGACCGACAACAGAAGTAGGGTGAAAACCACGGCGTTGCAGGTTGCGGCCAACGCCCGGAACCCAGCCGCCGCCCAGTTTCGCCATCACTTCAAAACCGGTGATAAAGGCCAGCAGGATCTGCTCCTCGTCAACCGGATGCGCCTGCGCCATCGCCAGCGCCGTTGACCAGCACGGGCCGCCGGGGTGGCCTGCGCCCGCTGGGTGGGTATCGTCGTAATCAGCGGCGTGCGCCATGGTGGCGTTAACTAATGCGGCAAGTGCCGGAGTGGTGGTAGTAGAAAGGAAAATTCGCGCATCACCGGCGGCATTCCATTTTTTCGCCACCTGGCGAACAGCGTTAACGGCATCGTCATTAACGGCGCCGATCGCCACGCCAAGAAAATCAATTAATGCGCGTTTTGCTTCGTGCCGAACGGCAGCTGGCACAACGAGTTGATTAGCATGGCTGATAAAATGGCTTAGCTGTTCTCCACGGGTTAATGCAGTTTCTGCTTTCGTTGTCATGGTAAAACACAGTTTCCCTGGTGTTGACTTGCAAATACGGTGTTGGCTTACAAAATAAAAAGCAAATATTCGTTTTGTGTATATTTGAATTCATTTGTATACAATGAATTTAAAATAAACATAGCAGCGATTTCGTAAACGTCAAAAGATGTTTTTTAAATAAGCAAAGAATAAAAAATGCAAAAGCCTCCCCGTTCCTGTGGCAAGATGAACGACGGCAGGGTGCAGACTTTGCAAAGCCATCATCAGTACATACGAAAGGAGCTAAAACGTGAAATCGACGGGTCGCGACGCGGGCTTAACGCCGTTTGAAATTCTTATTTCCGCTATCGAAGCAGGAGAGTTGCTGCCGGGAGAGCGTCTACAGGAGACGCGGCTGGCAGAGCAGTTTGGCCTGAGCCGAACGCCGATACGTGAAGCGCTTCACCGCCTGGAAACGCTCGGGCTTGCCGAACCGGGACCGCAACGCGGTCTTATCATCGCCCACATCAGTTACGAGCGTCTGCGTCAGTTGTTCGATGTGCGCGAAGGGCTGGAGCGGCTGGCGATGGCACTGGCAGTCAATGCCGCTTCTGACGCGGAGATAGCCTTGCTACAGGAGATGGTTCACGCCGAAGCCTCTCTGACCGACAGCAAAGCCCTTCACGATCACAACCGCATGTTCCACCGTCAAATCTACCGCGCAACACATAATCCCTATCTCAATGAAATGCTGGACAATTTACGCATCCATTTGTCGTTATTGCGCAGCACCACCTACGAACTAAAAGAGCGTACCGAAGAGTCGAAACGCGAACACCAGGCCATTGTTGACGCGCTGGCGCGACGTGACAGTGCCGCGGCGCAGGAAATCGCCTGTGAGCATATTCGCCACGGCTATCGCGCACGTTTGACAATTTTAAGCCAACGAGAACGCTAACAGATTGCCCCTTATTTGACGGACGGAAATCCTCAACCGCTGATAGACTCCGGAATGGCGTATTTTTAATCGGGCTTTCTGTGGGCATTCTGAGGGTAGCATTTCGTGTTAGCGACTTTGATTTACCGTAGCCGACTGAATCGAACATTAGATCCCTCACAACTGGCAGGCATTGTCGAGCGAGCAAGCCTGCGCAACGCGCAATTGCATGTAACGGGAATTTTACTGTTCGACGGCGATCATTTTTTACAGGTCCTTGAGGGACCGCAGGCATCGGTCAACGCGGTGTATGAGCGGATCGGCAAAGATCCCCGCCACGGTAATGTGGTTGAACTGCTGCGCGATTTCGCGCCGCGCCGTCGCTTTGTTGACAGAGGAATGGTGTTGTTCGATTTGCGGGTGATGAAACCCCACGTCGTGCTACGCGCGATCCTCCGCTTTGGCACGCTGAAATATAAGCTGGCCAGCAATGATCGGGTCTACAAATTTATCCGCACGTTTATCGCCTCGCCGAACACCAACGGCGGGGTGCGTAACACGTCGCCCGAACAGTGGCGTTTCGCCATCAAAACATCGCCTTTCGCCAGCGATACCCCGTTATTTCACGAACAACCGTGCCAGTTTGCCTTCCAGCCCATTATCGAACCGTTGCGCGGCAATATTTCGTCGCTGGAAGCCCTGATCCGTGGACCCGACGGCGGCAGCCCGCAGGACTATTTCTCAACGATTGCGCCAAACAAGCTGCACGAAGCCGACCTCGCATCGAAAGGCTGGGCGCTGGCAATGGCGCGTCGCCTCGGCATTGGTAACCACAAAGTCGCCATCAATTTGCTGCCGATGTCGCTGGTCAAAATTCCCGGCGCGGTGGACATTCTGCTGAATCACATCACCCGTAACCAGCTTAACCCCGGGCAGATCATCGTCGAAGTGACAGAAGATGAAGTGATTTCCGGTTATGAAGAATTTACCTGGGCCATCCGCCAGCTGCGCGCCGCCGGTATTGGTCTGGCGATTGACGATTTTGGTTCCGGTTTTGCCGGGTTGTCATTGCTGGCGAAATTCCAGCCAGACAAGCTAAAAATCGACCGCACCATCGTCACCGATATTCATCTGCATGGCCCGAAACAGGCGATTGTGAAAGCGATTATCGATTGCTGCGCCGAACTGCAAATTACCGTCGTCGCCGAAGGGGTGGAGAAGGTGGAAGAGTGGTGCTGGCTGGAAGCCGTTGGCATTCAGCGTTTCCAGGGGTTTCTGTTTGCCCGCCCGATGCTTAATGGTGTTTCGGCAATTAACTGGCCCCAGCGCATCCTTCACAAAATCTAATCTTTTCCGGCAAGCCTCACTGCTAAGGAGGATCCTCACGGTATTCTCCTTTTTTATGCCAACGCCGTGCGTATTACGCCGGAAATAGCGCAAACCCCTGCGTTATTTGGCTTATAAATCATCGTTCTTCTATGCTTAACTGAATAACAGTGGATGTGGTTGCGGGGGAATGATGAAACTCAAAAGACGTGTCGCGCGGGCGCTGGCGCTCCATTCCTCCCTCGGGCGCAGTATCACTTTTTTTATGGTTGGTCTGTTGCTGGCTGGCAGCGCGACCAGCGCATGGACCTTATCCCGCGCATGGGAACGTGTCGTCGAAGACAGCGAACGGGATGCGATTAACCTTTCCGTTTCACAGGCGCGCCAGGCGGAAGATACCTTTTTGCAAACGGAGCTCGTGCTGCGGGACATTCGCCGCAATCTGCCAACAGACAGCATTGAAGGCATTGATGTCAACCAGTTCGGCGTTTATCTCGCAGAGCTTGCAGAGCGGTTACCGCAGTTGCATGGGCTGATGGTTTACGACACCCAGGGCAATATGAAAGCCACCTCGTTTGGCAAAATTCCGGTGATGTCGAACAACAGTGACCGCGAATATTTTGTCTACCACCGCCGTAACGGCCACGGCAGTATTCACATCGGCCATGTTATTCGCAGTCGTTCGACCGGCGATCTGGTGATCCCGGTGTCGCTGCGCATCAGCGACAGTTCCGGCGGTTTTGCCGGTGTTTTGCTGGCAACGGTAAAAGTCGACTATTTCCGCCATTTCTATGGCTATTTTGAGTTGCAAAGCCGCGACATGCTGGCGCTGGTAAATACCGACGGCACCGCCGTGTATGTGCGCCCCTATGGCGATGAAATCATCAACCGCAATCTTTCTGCCAGCCCGTTATTTACCCGCGAACTGGCGAAAAAGGACCGGGGGAATGGCACCTGGGTTTCCGCACTGGATCACATTGAACGCATTTATGGGTTCGCCCGCCTGGAGCGCTATCCGCTGGTGGTGGCAGCGGGTTATGACAAACCCGCGCTGTGGCATAGCTGGTTAAAAGACAGCCTGCCGGATCTGGTGCTTAATGCCATGCTGCTGCTGGGTACGCTGCTGATGGGGGCGATTATCTTCCGCCAGGTCAGGCTTAATGTGCGCAACCAGACGGAACTTGCCGTCCTGCGCGATGAACTCACCAGCATCAACCACACCTTGCAACTGATGGCGCTGGCTGACGGGTTGACCGGGCTTGCCAACCGTCGCCAGTTCGATCTGTTTCTGGCAAAAAGCCTGAAAGCCTCTGCGGTGACGCAAAAACCCGTCTCGCTTATCATGCTCGATATCGACTATTTCAAGCGTTATAACGATTTTTACGGCCATGTTGCCGGCGATAACTGCCTGCGAATGGTCGGCGAAATTATTGCCAAACTGAAAGTACGCAGTCACGATCTGATTGCCCGTTACGGCGGCGAAGAGTTTGCCATTATCCTGCCCGATACCGGCCCGGAAGGCGCGCTGTTTGTCGCGCGTCAGGCTGTCGCAATGGTGCGCAGCGCCAAAATTCCGCACACCAAAACCAGCGGTCAGGAAAATGTGGTCACTATCAGCGCAGGCTGTTACAGCCTGATCGCCGATGCGAATTTTGACGATGCCATCCGGCTAAAAGAGGGCGCTGATAAAGCGCTTTACCAGGCCAAAATAGAAGGGCGCGATCGCGCGGTTGCCGCAACAGAAGCGCTGTTACGGCAAGTGGATTGAATTTCAGACCAGCGCTTTCGTTAGATAGTGGCGCTGCATACCGGTGTGCGGATAATCCGGCAGCGACATTTGCAATTCATAACCGAGTTTTTGATAGAAAGGCAGTGCCTGGAAACTGAAGGTATCCACCAGCGCATGGTGGCAACCCAGCGCGACCGCTTCCTGCGCGGCGCGCTGCATCAGTTCTTTGCCAAGCCCGCTGCCACGCCGATCCTCATGCACCCATAAATAGTGGATATTCAGCCAGCCACCTTGCTGGTGGGCAATCAAACCGCCCTGCATGACGCCATTATCATCGCGAAAATAGACGCCCAGATGCGCCCATTCGCTGAGATTAACAAACTGCTGATTGTAGCGGCGCAAACCGGTAAAAAGCTCCTGCTGATCCTGCTCGGTCACTTCATGTTTAACTATCAGCGCCATTTCTCTTTTCTCCTCTTTGTATTTATCAGAATGATAACAGGTTGGTCAGCGGCGAGCGTCGTCTACCCTTAAAGACTGTTACCAATTCGCAAGGAGAAAGTACAGTGAGCATGAAAACCAGTGATTTCTTTGTTCAGCGTCTGAAAGAATGGGGCGTGACTCGCATTTACGGTTATCCAGGCGATGGCATCAACGGTGTGCTGGGCGCCATCCAGCGCGCTAATAAAGCGGGCGACGGGATTGAATTTATCCAGGTTCGCCATGAAGAGATGGCCGCGTTTATGGCGGTCGGTCACGCGAAGTTTACCGGTGAACTGGGGGTCTGCTTATCGACGGGCGGCCCGGGGGCCACGCATCTGCTCACCGGCTTGTATGACGCCAAAATGGATCACGCGCCGGTGCTGGCCATCACCGGGCAGGCAGAAACCACCGCGCGGGGTGCCAGTTACCAACAGGAGATGAACCTGGATCGCGTTTTCGCCGATGTCGCCAACTTCGTGCAGGAAGCGGCATCGCCCGCGCAAGTCCGGCATCTGGTCGATCGCGGCGTTCGTGTGGCCATGGCGCAAAATGGCGTTGGCGTAGTGATCATCCCCAAAGATATACAGGACGAAGCCTGGCAACCGCCCCGGCACGCGCACGGATTTACCCATTCAGGTTCGGGTTACCAGCGACCACGCGTCATCCCACACGATGCCGACCTGCAACGGGCGGCAGAGGTACTGAACGCCGGGAAAAAGGTGGCAATACTGATTGGCGCGGGCGCGCGTAACGCGGCGGTGGAAGTGGTGCAGGCGGCAAATTTACTGGGCGCAGGCGTGGCAAAAGCCCTGCTCGGCAAGGATGTGCTGCCTGATGATGCGCCGTTCGTCACAGGCTCCATTGGCCTGCTGGGCACGGAACCATCGTGGAAACTGATGCAGGAGTGCGACACGTTATTGATGATCGGGAGCGGTTTTCCGTGGACGGAATTTCTGCCGCCGGAGGGCAACGCGCGCGCGGTACAGATCGATATTGACCCGGCAATGCTTGGCCTGCGCTACCCCTGCGAAGTCAATTTGCACGGGGATGCAGCCGAAACCCTGCGCGCATTGCTTCCGTTGCTGACGCACAAAAACGACCGTAGCTGGCAGGAAGAGATTGCCCGTCACGTTCGCGACTGGTGGCAACTGATGGAGCAGCGCGCCATGGCGCCGGCAAAACCGGTCAACCCGCAACGCGTGGTCTGGGAGATGTCTCCGCTACTGCCGGAGAATGCGATTGTCACCTCTGACTCCGGTTCCTGCGCGAACTGGTTCGCCCGCGACTACCGCGTTAAGCAGGGGCAGCGCGCCTCGCTTTCCGGCGGGCTGGCCTGTATGGGTGCCGCGGTGCCGTACGCCATTGCCGCGAAATTTGCCGCGCCGGAAAAACCCGTGGTGGCGCTGGTGGGCGATGGCGCCATGCAAATGAACAATATGGCCGAACTGATCACCATTCAGAAATACTGGCAACAGTGGCAGGATCCCCGCTTAATCATCTGCGTATTCAATAACCAGGATCTCAACCAGGTCACCTGGGAGCAGCGGGTAATGGAGGGCGATCCCCGCTTTGAAGCGACGCAGCAACTACCGGATGTGCATTATGCGGAATTTGCCCGCACGCTGGGGCTGGAGGGCATTTTTGTCGATACGCCCGAGGCCTTATCCGCCGCCTGGCAACAGGCGTTGCAGGCAGATCGCCCGGTGGTGCTGGAGGTGAAGACCGATCCGGAAGTTGCGCCATTACCGCCGCACATCACCTTCAAACAGGCGAAAGCGTTTATGGCGTCAATGGTGAAAGGGGATCGCGGTGCGGTTCAGGTGCTGAGCGATACCGCCAGCCAGTTGTTCCATAAGAAGTGATAAAAAAGCCCGGTGCGCATGGCGTACCGGGCGAGTGCAATATCAGGGGTAATTACAGTTTGTTGAGGAACGCCAGCAGATCGGCGTTCAACTGATCCTGATGCGTGACCGCAAAGCCGTGCGGGCCATTTTCATAGACTTTCAGTTCCGCGCCTTTAATCAGTTCAGCCGATAATTTACCGGTCGCTTCAAACGGCACGATCTGGTCGTTACTGCCGTGAATAACCAGCGTCGGCACATCCACTTTCGCCACATCCGGGCGGAAATCTGTTTCCGCAAACGCGGTAACGCAGTCAAGCGTGCCTTTCAGCGACGCCAGCAGGGCGATATTCAGCGTTTGCGTCAGCACGCCGTCAGAGACTTTCTGCCCGGCGTTCAGGCCATAAAACGGCGTGGCGAAATCACTGATAAACTGCGCGCGATCTTTCAGCAGACCGGCCTGAATCCCGTCGAATACGCTTTTATCAACGCCCTGCGGGTGATCGTCGGTTTTGCCAAAAATCGGCGTCACCGCGCCGAGCAGTACCAGACCGGCGACACGCGCGCTACCGTAGCGGCCGATATAACGGGTGACGTCACCGCCGCCCATCGAGAAGCCAACCAGCGTCACATCGTGCAGATCCAGCGCGGTAATCAGATCGTTAATATCGGAAGCAAAAGTATCGTAGTTGTAGCCATTCCACGGCTGATCGGAGCGACCAAAACCGCGACGGTCAAACGCAATCACACGGTAGCCGCGTTCAGCAAGAAAATTCAGCTGGCTGTCCCACATATCGCCATCTAACGGCCAGCCATGGCTGAAGAGAACCGGCTTACCCGCACCCCAGTCTTTGTAATAGATCTGAGTACCATCCTGCGTTTTGATTGTGCTCATGTGTTTACCTCATTGTTGTGTTGTGGTTTTTAACTGCATAACGCTTATCGTTGCGCGGGCGCGACCAGATGCCGGACCACCGGCGGCTCGTCGCCCTGATGAAAGGCCAGCACGCGCTCTCTAATCAGTTTGTCATTGACCGTGTGACGTTCATGCTGGCGCAAATGCTCGATCCATGATCCCATCACCCAGGTTTCAACAAACAGGCCAGCATGGTGGGCATCTTCATACACCGCCCAGCCCATCGCGCCTGTACGCCTGCGCACGCGGCGCATCTCCTGCATCGCACAGACAAAATCATGCGCATCTTGCGGGGAGACCCGATATTCGCAACTGACCATCACCGGCCCGCGTTCATGCGGAATGTCGGTTTCGGTCGCGAAGCCCGCCGGATCAATCATGTCGAGATCCAGCGCGGCGTCTTTTTCCAGCCGCCAGCGTAAAACTGTAGCAGTTCCCAGCACCATCCCCAGCGTGGCGGCACAAAGTGCCCACGTCACGCCGAACTCCGACGCCAGCTTGCCCCAGATGGCGCTGCCGACCGTCATTGAGCCGAAGAACACGGTCAGATAGACCGCCAGCGCGCGCGCTTTTACCCAGCGGGCCGCGCTGCGCTGTGCGCCGACGTTCAGCGTCGAGAGCACGGCTATCCACGCGAAGCCGGTAAAAAACTCAAAGGCATTGAGCAGCCAGACATGGCGAATAAACGCCAGCGCTACCATGGTGACGGCAAACAGCAAACTGGCGGCCACCATCATCTGGTCGGCATTCAGCCGCTTGCGCAATTTTGGCAGCAGCATCGCGCCACAAATCGCGCCGAACCCGATACAGGCCAGCATGATGCCGTAACCGCCAGGGCCGAGACCCAGCTCGCGTCGCGCCACCAGCGGCAGCATTGCCCATCCGGCGCTACCAAACAGGAAAAACGCCACCGTACGTGCCAGCACATTGCGCAGCACCGGCGCGGCGTGAACATAGCGCAGCCCACCACGAATGGCGGTAAAAAAGTGTTCCGGCGGCAGACGCTGAATGGTCACCTGCGGCTGCCAGCGATAGAGCACAAACGCCACGCCCAGTACCGACAGGGCGTTCAGGAAGAACACCATCCACGGACCGGCGAAAGAGAGCAGCAGCCCGCCCAGCGCCGGACCAATCGCGCGGCTGATATTGATGCCCAGCGAATTAAGGGCAATCGCCGGACTCAGTTCGCGTTTTTCAACCAGATCCGGCACCACCGCCTGGAAAGCCGGTGAGCTAAGCGCCGCGCCAGTACTGAGTAAAAACGTCGCCGCCAGCAGCACTTCCGGCGTGACATTGCCGGTAAACGACAGCAGCGCCAGACCGGCTGCCGCGCAGAACGTCCAGGCTTGCGAAAAGAGCAGGATTTTGCGCCGTTCAACGATATCCGCCAGTACCCCCGCAGGCAGTACAAACAGGAACATCGGCAGGCTGCTGGCCGCCTGCACCAGCGCGACCGCCAGCGGATCGGCGCTCAGCGAGAGCATTGTCCAGTTCACCCCGATGTCGCTCATCCATGAGCCGACATTGGATACCACCGTCGCTATCCAAAGCATGCGGAAAACGCGCTGGCGCAGCGGCTGCCAGGCAGAAGCGGCTGGGGCAGCGTTGATATCAGGTGACACTGTCACCGCTGCGTGCAGTTCGTTTTGTTGCGTCATGCCAGTGCTCCTTTCGCCGCCACGCGCAGCCGCCAGCTTCCCGGCCCGGTTAACAGCAAGGTGGTGAAGATAATCAGCAGCAACCAGCCAAATTGCCCCTCGGCCAGTGACCAGTCTGCATGCACGACCAGCATCGCGACCAGCAGCACCACGATGATCGGGATACAGGCCAGCCGTGTGGCGACACCGGCGATGATCAGCAGCGGGCAAACCACTTCGGCGAAAATCGCCGGCAGCAGACTCATCCACGGGCCGAGACCAAACGGATCTTCGATATGCGCCAGTTCGTTACTGAAATGCAGCACCTTCGGCAGGCCATGCGCATACAGCAACAGCAGGCTGCCGGTCAGGCGCAGGAAGAACAGCCCCGCATCAACGCGGGGCGAAACAGCAGTGAAAGAGGATGTTTTCATGATGTCAGAACGCAAAGCAGCTGCAACCGAGCGCGCCCCAGAAGGCGTTTTCATCGGAAACCGGCATGGCGGCACCGCGTGCAACATCGTGTTGATGGATATGTACGCCACACGGACCAGAGCAGTGGTGTACGCCCGACGCCTGACCTACGCGAGCGGCCTGCGGCGGCGCACTGCGATAATGACCAGGGACCTTCACCACCGGCGACCAGTCTGGCAGTACCGGGATCGCCGGCGGTGCCAGCGGACCAAACGCGCCAGCGGCATAAACAATCTCACCGCCGACCACCGTCAGCACCGATTCAATCCCTTTGATCTCCTCCTCAGGTACGCGGAAGTAGTCTTTGCTGAGGATGGCGAGATCGGCCAGTTGACCGACTTTAATCTGGCCTTTTTTCCCCTGTTCGCTGGAGAACCAGGCGCTGCCTTGCGTCCAGAGCAGCAGGGCGGTATCGCGATCGAGACGCGCGCTGTGGTCGTACATTTGCATGCCGCCAACCGTACGCCCGGAAACCAGCCAGTAGAGCGCCGTCCACGGGTTGTAGCTGGCAACGCGCGTGGCGTCGGTGCCCAGACCAACCGGCAACCCGGCTTCCAGCATTTTCGCCACCGGCGGCGTCTGTTTAGTGGCCTGCGAACCGTAGCGTTCGGCGAAATATTCGCCCTGGAAGGCCATGCGATGCTGAACCGCAATCCCGCCGCCGAGCGCTTTTACACGCTCAATATTGGCTTCGGTGATGGTTTCCGCATGGTCAAAGAACCAGTGCAGACCGTTAAACGGAATGTCGCGGTTCACTTTTTCGAATACATCCAGCATGCGGCTGATCGATTCGTTATAGGTGGCGTGCAGGCGGAACGGCCAGCGGTGCTCAACCAGATGGCGCACCACGCGCTCCAGTTCCTCTTCCATACCGGGCGCCAGATCCGGGCGCGGCTCAAGGAAATCTTCAAAATCGGCGGCGGAAAAGACCAGCATTTCACCCGCACCGTTGTGGCGGAAAAAGTCGCTGCCCTGGCCCGGCGTTAACATATCGGTCCATTTTTCGAAATCTTCCAGCTCATGCCCCGGACGCTGGGTAAACAGGTTATAGGCGATGCGAATGGTCATCTGCTGTTTGCTGTGCAGTTCGGCGATCACTTCGTAATCTTCCGGGTAGTTCTGGAAACCACCGCCCGCGTCAATAGCGCTGGTCAGCCCCAGACGATTCAGCTCACGCATAAACTGGCGCGTGGAGTTGACCTGCTGCTCCAGCGGCAGTTTTGGCCCTTTCGCCAGCGTGGCGTAGAGGATCATCGCGTTTGGCCGCGCAATCAGCATCCCGGTCGGATTGCCATTACTGTCGCGCTGAATTTCGCCGCCCGGCGGGTTAGGCGTGTCTTTGGTGTAGCCCACCACGTTCAGCGCCGCGCGGTTGAGCAGGGCGCGATCGTACAGATGCAGGATAAACACCGGCGTGTCCGGCGCGGCCTCGTTAATTTCGTCCAGCGTCGGCATACGGCGTTCGGCGAACTGGAACTCTGTCCAGCCGCCCACCACGCGTACCCACTGCGGAGACGGCGTGCGCAGCGCCTGTTCTTTCAGCATACGCAGGGCATCCGCCAGTGACGGCACACCTTCCCAGCGCAGCTCCAGGTTGTAATTAAGCCCGCCGCGGATCAGGTGCAGGTGCGAGTCGTTCAGCCCCGGGATCGCCGTATGGCCTTTCAGATCCACCACTTTTGTGCGTTCACCACGGTAAGCCATCACCTCGGCTTCGGTCCCCACCTGGACAAATTTTCCGTCGCGGATAGCCACGGCATCGGCGAGCGGGTTTTCCCGATCAACCGTATGAAACTGACCATTAAGCAATATCAGTTCTGCATGTACGAGCAAATCCATACTTCCTCCAGTCTGGCGGCCTCATGGGCCGGATAAGCGTCTGGGCGGATTATGCTAAGCGTTGGGAAAGAATGAACAGTTATACGAACGTATAGGTATACGAAAGGATAGTTATACCTTCAGATAATAGTTATGCCGGGGAGGGATACCTAACATACAGCCAACGATAGCGATGGCGCGTGAGTTGCTGTCTGAACGTAACACTCCTCACTTTAACCTCTAAGGATGCTTGTATGACTACCGCGAAACTTGAAGTTCTGACCCCGGCAAACTGTCAGTTAATCTTTATCGATCACCAGCCGCAGATGGCGTTTGGCGTGCAGTCTATTGACCGCCAGGTGCTGAAAAACAACACCGTCGCGCTGGCGAAAGCCGCCAAAGTGTTCAATATTCCGACCATCTTCACTACCGTCGAGACCGAAAGTTTCTCCGGCAACACCTATCCTGAACTGCTGGATGTGTTCCCGGAGAAAGATATTCTGGAACGCACCTCAATGAACTCCTGGGATGACCAGAAAGTGCGTGATGCGCTGGCGGCCAACGGCAAACGTAAAGTGGTGGTGTCCGGCTTGTGGACCGAAGTGTGCAACAACACTTTCGCCCTGTGCGCCATGCTGGAAGGCGACTACGAAATCTATATGGTGGCAGATGCCTCCGGCGGCACCTCGAAAGAGGCGCATGATTACGCCATGCAGCGCATGATCCAGGCAGGCGTGATCCCGGTGACCTGGCAGCAGGTGATGCTGGAGTGGCAGCGTGACTGGGCGCACCGCGAAACGTACGACGCGGTCATGAATATTGTGAAAGAGCATTCCGGCGCATACGGCATGGGCGTCGATTATGCCTACACCATGGTGCACAAAGCGCCTTCTCGCGCGAAAGCGGGTCATCGCACGCTGGCACCGGTTCCGGCGAAATAAGTCTCTTGCTGGCCGGTGTACGCCGGTCAGCCTTTAAACGGCAGGAGAATGCCATGAGTGTCGGACTTGTCTCTTTCGCCGCAGGCGTGCTGATTGGCGTAATGTACGCCTTGCTGAAGGTGCGATCGCCTGCGCCACCGGCGATTGCGCTGGTCGGGTTGCTTGGCATGTTGATGGGCGAACAGCTCGTCAGCGCACTGATCACACAAGCTGCGGCGGGGTGAGCCTATGAAATCCTAGATCCTTTCCCTCCTGGTCGGTCTTCTGGCTGGGGGGATTTATGCTTTACTGGGGACGCGTTCCCCCGCACCGCCGGTGATTGCCTTACTGGGGTTATTCGGCATGCTGGTGGGAGAGCAACTGGTTCCGATTACCCGTCGGTTACTTGCCCGGCAACCGTTAACCATGGCATGGTTTCGCCATGAGTGTGTGCCAAAGATTAGCGGTACGCCGCAACCTGAACCGCCGGACGCACCGCCGCGCCGGGATTAATGCCCCGAGGATAACCATGACGCACACCCTGCGTATTGCCATTGTTGATGATGAACCGTCCGTGCGTAGCGGGTTAAGCAATTTGCTGCAATCGGCGGGGTATGCCACGCTGACCTTCGCGTCCGCCGAGGCCTTCCTCAACGATGGTAGCGCGCAGCGGCAAACCGCGCTGGTGATTGCCGATATTAAACTTAAAGGCATGAGCGGGGCGGCGCTGTACGAGAAACTGCAATGTAACCCGTGCCCGCCGCCGCTGATATTTATTTCCGGTCACGACGATGAAACCTGGCAACGGTTCGCGGGGCAACCCGGTGCCGTTGCTTTTTTGCATAAACCGATCGATATCGACATGCTGCTTGATCATATTTCGCGCACGCTGGCGGGAGGTGAAGAGACGCCATGACCGGAAACGCAAAATCTCCCCCCTGGCCGCCGATGCTGGCCGAAAACCAACCGTTTACGCTGCAGGATGATGCTATCTACACGCCGCTGGCGCAGGAGGGCGGCATTGTCTGGATGAATGCCCACTACCCGTGGGCGAGTGATGCGTTTATTCTCGCCACGGCGGTAAGCGACGATGCCGAGCCGCGCGCCAGCCAGTTGCTGAACAACGAATTAGCGCTGCGCCAGCAGCTAGATAGCCGTTGGGCGGTAAAACCGGTGGCCAGCACGCAGTATCACGGCCGCGTTGCGCTGGTTTACCCTACATTTGCCTTTAAACCGCTCACCCGCATGATCACCCAGCCGATGGCGTGTATCGCCAGCTGGCTTGAACTGACCCTGCGCATCTGCACGCCGCTGCGCCAGATGCACCAGAGCAACCTGATCCATGGCGATATTAAACCCGGCAATATTTTTCTCACCGATGAAGGCTGCCGGTTGGGCGGGTTTGGACTGACGACCAGTACCGTCGGGGAACCGGCGCAGAACTGGCTGCCGCTCTCCGGCGGTACGCTGGCCTATATGTCACCGGAGCACACCACGCGCACCCACCACGCCGTGGACAACCGCAGCGATCTCTACAGTCTGGGGATTGTCTTTTATGAGCTGTTGACCGGCACATTGCCGTTCGATCTCAGCGAAGGCGGGCAGGCGGAATGGGTGTTGCACCACATCGCCTCTGAACCTTCGCCGCCGCATAGCCTGCGCGACGGGGTGCCGGAGATGCTCTCCACCATTGTGCTGAAGCTGCTGGCAAAGTCGCCGGAAAAACGTTACCAGACGGTCGATGGGCTGATGGCGGATTTGCGCCGCTGCCAGGCGACATTAACGCCCGATGGCGAGATAGCCGCCTTTACGCCAGGTCTGCAGGATCGGTCACCGGCGCTGCATTTTGCTAACACGTTGTATCGCGCCCATCCGCAGGCCAAATCGCTGGCCGACGCGCTGGATGCGGTTGTGCAAAGCGGTACGCAAACGCTGGTCACCATCAGCGGCCCTGTCGGGATGGGGAAATCGTCGCTGATGGCCTCGTCGTTAAAGGCCTTTCAGAGCCGCCCGTCGCTTATCGCGCTCGGGAAGGTGGAACAAAACTCGTCGATTCTGCCGCTGGGTGTGCTGACGGCCGCTTTCCGCTCGCTGGCGCTGCATTTACTGGGTTTACCCGCTGAGGAAGTGGCGCGCTGGAAGACGCGGCTTAGCAGTGCACTCACCGGTTATGAAGCGCTGGCGGTGAGCCTCGCGCCGGAGCTGGGTCTGCTGATTAACAGTAAACCCGTGCTGTTTGTCGACACCTTGTCGCTCGATTCACGCGCGCGCTTCAACCACATGGTGCTGCGGCTGGTGAATGTCTTTGCCACACCAGGTTGCCCGTTGATTATCCTTATCGATAATCTGCACTGGATCGATGACGCCAGCCTGCATTTACTGGAATACCTGTTACAGCACAGCCATGCCTTGCCGCTGCTGATGGTGGTTTCACACCGCGACGTAGCCTCGTTAGACGATCCGGCTTTTGCCACCGCGCTGGCCCGCTTGCGTAGCGCCGCCAGCCGGGTAATTGAGTGTGTGCCGCAACCGCGTTCGGCGAAAGCAATCTCGCGCTGGCTGGCGACCGTTTTTCAGACGCGCCCGGCATCCACCCTTGAGCTGGCAAAACTGATCCATGAAAAAACCGGCGGCAATCCGCTGTTCGTCCATGAGTTCTTTAAGCGCATTACCGAAGACGGTCTGGTGAGCCATAACAGTTACCAGGGCAAATGGCAGTATGACCTGGCGGCGATTAGCACCCGCTACCACCGCGAAAATGTCCCCGATCTGCTGCTCCAGCAGTTGGCGCAAATGCCGCCTGAAACGCGCATCCTGCTCGGGAGCATGGCCTGTCTTGGCAGCGCGGGGGATATCACGTTAATAAGCCGTGTGCTGAACCTTTCTGCCAGCGAGGTGCACTACCGTCTGCATCCTGCGCTTACGGTACAACTGGTCACGCTTAACGCCGCCGCGTACACCTTTACCCATGAGCGCATTCACGAAGCGGCCTGCGCGCTGCTGGAACCTGCATATTGCCGCCAGTTGCATCTGGCCACGGCCACATTACTGGCGCAAACGGCAGCCGAAGCCCCGGGCAATGAGCTGCTGTTTCGCGCAATTCACCACATTAATGCCGCGGCCGACGACATTTTGCCGCCGCAACGCCAGCACTTCAGTGAACTTAGCCTGCTTGCCGCCAGACGGGCAAAACATACTGGCGACTACACGTCGGCCCTGAGCTATTTACATCTCGCGCAGCGGCTTCGCACCGGGACAGGGCATGACTTTGCGCTGTCGCTGGAGGAGACCGCCTGTGAGTTTTTGCTCGGTAACCTGTCAACCGCGCGCGGACTGTGCGAACGGTTACTGGCCTCGCCTGGCGGGCTCACGGAAAAAGCGCAGGCCGCGACATTGCTGGCAGAAGTGCATATTCGCCAGTCCGGTTATCAGCTGGCGCTGGAAACAACGCTCTGTTGGTTGACCGTGTTTGGCATTCACCTGAGCCGTTATCCTGACGATGCAGCCTGTGATCACGCGTGGCAGGAGATGCATGCGCGTGTTGGTGATAATCCCGCGCATCTGTTTACTGCGCTGCCGCGCATGAATCATCAGGAAACCGACGCGCTGATGAACCTGCTGGCGAGCGCCAGTTTGTATGCCAGCTTTAATTGCCCGCGCCTGCATTTCCTGTTGCTGTGCCAGATGCTGCAATTGACGCTCGAACGCGGGCTGACCGGCGCATCCACCTCGGCACTGGCCTGGTTTGGTGTACTGCTCGGTGAACGCTATGAAGAGTATGAACTGGGCTACCGTTACAGCGTTCTGGCACAGGAGCTGGTGACGCGCCACGGTTTACATGAATTTGCCGCGAAAGCCCTGGTGCCGCTCGGGCGTAGCTGTGTCTGGACACAACCGCTATCGCGAAGCGTGGAGTGTGCTAACGCCTGTTTTACCGCGGCCGTTGCGCATGGCGATCTGACCATTGCCTGTTTTGCCGCTTTTCGCCAGGTGATCAACGCCATGAGTCGCGGCGATCACCTCGACACGGTATTAGGCCATATCGATCGCGGTCTGGCTTTTATTCGTGAAACCCAGTATTCGGACATGGATCACCTGCTGCTGTTACAACGTCACTTTGTCGAGTATCTGCGACAGCCGGATAGCATGTTAAGCGGCAAAGCGATCCTCCCCCGATCGCTGCTGCCCCCGACGCCGCCTGCCACCATGCTGTTCTGGTTCTGGCTCTATCGCGGGATGGCGCACTTTTTCACCGGAGCCTGTTCCCGCGCGGAATCGTGTCTGAAAGAGGCGGGAAAACATGCCTGGTCCGCACCGGGGCATATCAGTCTGCTGGATTATCACCTTTACAGCGCGCTTGCGCTGTCGATGCAGTTAACGCCAGAGACGTTTTCCGCTGAGCACCGCCTGCGGCTGAACCAGCACTACAATAAAATCGCCCGCTGGGCGCGCGTCAATCCGGGAACCTTCAGCGATAAAGAAGCGCTGGTTTACGCGGAAATCGTGCGCCTTGACGGCATGAACAGCATCGCGCTCGAACAGTATGAGAAGGCGATTACGCTGTCCCGCGAAGCCGGTTTTAACCCCAGCAATGCGCTGGCGCATGAGCTGGCCGGGCGTTTTGCGCTCTCCTGTGGATACCAGACCGCAGCCGACGCGTATTTTCGCGGCGCGATGGCCGCCTGGGGACGCGTCGGGGCGCAGGCCAAAGTCCGCCATTTGCAGCAGGAGCATCCCCATCTTTTCACGCCTGTAGAAAGTACCCCCTATGACACAATCTCCTTTGCGCAGAACGATGAAATTCGCGATCTGCAAAGTATCATCAAAGCCTCCCGCGCCTTATCAGAGGAGATCAACCTCGAACGGCTGATTCAGATCCTGATGACCATGTTGCTGGAGCGTGCCGGTGCGCAGCGCGGCTTACTGATTCGCGTACTTGATGACAACATTCCGGAAATCGAAGCCAGCGCACACACCAGTAAAGAGGGCGTACTGGTGCGGGTGATCAAAGAGATGCCGCTGGCGACAGATATGCCGTTATCGGTGCTGGCGGCCGTGATCCGCACCGGACAAGAGATCCGCACCGGCCGGCCGGAAGAGTACAGCCCGTTTAGCCAGGATCCGTATCTTGTCTCTTCCGGGGCGGCGGTAATGTGTGTGCCAATGTTCAAACAGGCGCGGCTGGTGGGGGTGTTATATCTGGAAAACCGCCTGATGCCGGAGATGTTTACCGCAGGCCAGTCTCGCGTCGTGAACCTGCTTGGCGCACATGCTGCGGTGTCGCTGGAGACCGCGCGGCTGTATGCCAAGCTGGTGGAAGAGAACATGCAGCGTCGGCGCGTAGAAAAAGAGCTGCGCGCCAGCCAGACCTCGCTGATGCTGGGCGAACAAATCAGCCACACCGGAACCTGGCGCTGGGAGCTGGAACAGGATTTGATGCATATGTCGGATGAGTATGCGCGCATCCTGGGGCTGGGCGAGAAGCGCAAACTGATCTCCATGGCCGAGTTTTTAACCTTTGTTCACCCGGACGATCATCCGCATATCAGCGCGCTGGTCACCCGCAGTGTCGCGCAGGGTCTCACCATGCAGGCGGAGTTTCGCATTATCCGCACCGATGGCGAGTGCCGGTATATCCTCGGCATCGGCGATCCGGTCTCTTCCGGTGATGAGGTGCATGAATATTTTGGCACCATTACCGACATTACCGCCCAGCGGCAGAGCGAAGATGCCGCGCGCGTCGCTCAGGCCGAGCTGGCGCGGGTGTCGCGCGCCACCACCGTCGGGCAGTTAACCTCATCGATTGCCCATGAAATTAACCAGCCGCTAATGTCGATTGTCTCTAACGCCGGTGCCAGCCTGCGCTGGCTTAATCGCTCACCGATCCCGGTCGATAATGTGCGCGTTGGTCTGGAGGAGATTATCAGCGAAGGGCAGCGCGCCGGAGAGGTGATCCGTAGCCTGCAATCGCTGACGCGCAGGCAGGAGCCGGTGTTTGAGCGCATCGATCTGCATTTCTTACTGCGCCATATCATGACGCTTTCCCGCAGCGAGCTGGCGCGGCGGCAGATCGCTGTTGAGTATGCCCTTGATGCACATAACAGCTTTATTTATGGCGATAGCGTACAGATCCAGCAGGTGCTGCTTAACCTGGTGATGAATGCCGTTGAAGCAATGGCGGATATCGACTCGCGCCCGCGCGTGTTAACGCTTTCAACGCTGACGCAGAACCCGCAAGAGGTGATTTGCCAGATTGCGGATACCGGAAGCGGGATGAGTGCAGAAGTACAGGGGCGGCTGTTTGAGTCGTTCTATACCACCAAAGCGCAGGGCATGGGCATGGGATTGACCATCAGTTATGCCATTATTGAGCGGCATAAAGGCAAGCTAACGGCGAAGTCGAGGCTACCATTCGGCAGCGTGTTTGCCTTTACCTTGCCGGTGTCCGCGGATTAGCGGCTGCGGGATTTGGCGATATGCAGGTGGCTTGCGGCATGCACCAGATCCGCCAGCGAGCGGGCCTGCATTTTATCCATCACCCGGCGGCGATGGACTTTTACGGTAATTTCGCTGACACCCAATTCCGCCGCAATCTGCTTATTAAGCAAGCCACTGATCGCCAGCTCAAAAACTTCCTGCTCACGCGGCGTCAGGGATAAGTGGCGCTGCTTGAGGGCAAAATTTTCCTGTTGTTGCTCGAAATCTTGCGCCGCCACCGTCAGCGCGTCCGCGACCGCCGACAGCAGGCGTTCGGACTCTACCGGCTTCGTTAAGAACTCACGCGCCCCGGCTTTCATTGCCCGCACGGTCAACGGAATGGTGCCATAACCGGTCAGAAAGATTATCGGCAATTCGCGTCCGCGATCTTTTAACGCGCTGGCGACATCGAAACCGTCCGCGGCCGGCATATTCAAATCCAGAATCAAACAAGAGGGTACGGAAACCAGCGGGTGAGTGAGAAAAGATTCCGCAGAGGCGAAATCAATGGCGCGGTAACCTTCTGCTGCCAGTAGCCGGACAATTGATCGTCTGACGGCATTATCATCATCGACAACATATACGAGAGGTTCCATTATCTATCAGCCTCGGTAGGGCGCATGCCAGAAAGCAGGCCGTAAGCTATGCAGGCAGATACTGATAACATAAAAATTAACTGGATGAAATAACTGATCTTTTCCTTATATGCTGTAGGCTTTTTGTGCCAGTGCGTGAAGAATATACGCCCGGTAAAAGGGGCAACGTTTAGCGCATTGCTTTCGAATGAAATTTGTTATAAATCACTGAATGTTGCATGTATTTTAACCGCTTGTTAATTTATATATCGTACCGTTAACCCTCCGCAAGGGCGCTTCGTTGACGATGTCCAAGAGCAAAAATAAGAATAATCTTAGAATGGGTGGTGGCATTTAGGGGGAAGGAATATGGCGATCAGACGGGCACAGCCTGAAGAAGCAGAAGTTATTTGGCACATCCGTAACCAGGCTATCCGCCACGGTTGCAAAGGCGTTTATGAGGACAAGGTTATCACCGCCTGGACCCCGGATAAAATGCCGGAAAGCCAGCGTTTGATGATTGCCAATAACCCTTTTTATGTGGCAACCACGGCAAATGACCAGCCGGTTGCCACGGGTTTTCTCGATCTCACCAACGCCAGCGTGGAGGCCATTTTCACATTACCGGAGTGGGAAGGAAAGGGGCTGGCGACGCAGATAATTGCAGCCATTAAACAGGAAGCGATGCAGCGCGGTTTGCTGCACATCACACTGGCATCAACACCCAACGCCTGTGGTTTCTATCAAAAGCAGGGGTTTGTCATAGTGCGGGAAAGTATTTATCCCTCTGCGCTGGCGCGTGCGGAATTACGCTGTATTGAAATGGAATATAATTTCCCTGTTAATAAATAAAGAGCATTTATTCACAGAATGGATTGATGAGGAGAAAATTCCTATTAAAATAAATAACTTAATTAACACCCCATCATAAAACATCTCCTATAATAATAAGGCTGCGCTATCGCGTGGCTTTATTTCATGATTCATCACAGAAAGGGACTTTTTATGAAAATACGTGCCTTACTTTCCATTTTATTATTTGGTTTATCAATGAATGTCTTCGCCGCCAGCCAGACGGAGTGTGAAGTGAACGGCGAAATAGACTGGAACTGCATGTGCCAGATCTTGTGCCAGGCGGGCGAGGGCGGCGCAGCCTGTAATTGCGATGGCGTGCCATAAGCCGACATTGCAAAGGGGATATGAATGTTAATATCCCCTCTGTTTCTCCACCGCCGATTTCTCTGAAACCTATTCCTGCGCCAAATAGATCCCCCCGCTTACGCTATTCACATGTTACTCTTTACGCCTGAGGTCAAACAGGGAGAGCCGTGATGTCGGCGATTAAAACGCTTGCCACAACCGAAGTGTACCGCAACAAATGGATGCGTCTGCGCGAAGACAAAATCCTGCGGGCAGATGGGAACGAAGGTATTTATTCCGTTGTTGAGAAAGCTGATTTTGTCGTGATTATCGCCCGCGAAGGTGACAGCCTGTATGTGGTTGAGCAGTTCCGCTATCCGCTGGGTAAGCACACTATTGAACTGCCGCAAGGCGCCTGGGAATGCGCGCCGCAGGCGGATCCGCTGCATGTGGCGGCCGGTGAACTGCGCGAGGAAACCGGGCTGGTGGCAGGAAAGATACGTCATGTCGGGTACCAGAAGCTGGCGCAAGGCTACTCCAGCCAGGGTTACCATATTTTCCTTGCTGAAGCGTTGGTGCATCAGCAGCAGGAACTGGATCCCGAAGAGTTTGGTCTGACGACGCGCAAAATTACTCTGAAAGAATTTGAGACGTTGATGTGTGAAGGAAAGATCAGCGATGCAACGTCCGTCACCGCGTATTTGCTGGCAAAGCTCAAAGGCATGCTGCAATAGCGCGGGCATTTTGCTTCTCATCACAACCGTATGCGCCGGGTCCCTGGCTTAACGCGAGATCAACATGAACAGCGCCGCACAACATATTCTTTCTATCTATCAACGTCACGCCCGGACATTTGCTGAGCAGCGCTCAAAGGCGCTTTTCGAAAAAGGCTGGCTGGAAAAATTCGCCAGCCTGCTGCCGGATGCAGGCAACATTGTCGATGTCGGGTGCGGTAACGGGCAGCCGATTGCGGGCTGGTTTATCCGCCAGGGTTTTCAACTCACCGGCGTTGATGGCGCAAGCGCAATGCTGGACCGCGCGCGCCAGCAGTTTCCCGCTCAGCGCTGGATCCAGCAGGATATGCGCAATTTGTCGCTCGGTGAAACCTTTGATGGGCTGCTGGCCTGGGACAGTTTTTTTCACCTGACGCATGAGGATCAACGCAACATGTTCGATCGTTTTGCCGAACATAGCCATGTGGGCAGCGCGTTAATGTTCACCAGCGGAACCGATCACGGGATCGCAATGGGGCAGTTTGCCGGTGAACCGTTGTTCCATGCCAGTCTCGCACCTGACGAATACCGCGCGTTATTAGCAAATCACGGTTTCGAGGTTATCGGGATGGTTCAGGAAGATCCGCACTGCGCCGGGCATACCGTATGGCTGGCGCAACGCGTTCGCTAAAGCGGCGGTGAAGATATTTGCCGGACGCGGCTCAGGCTAAAGAGGATCGCCAGAAGTGTTGCCGCAGCGGCCAGCCCTAAGCCAAGCCGGACAGCAAAAGCCTCCTGTTCCACATTGCCGGAAGGGGCATAGAGTGCAAGGATCCCGCCAAGCAGCGCCGCGCCAAGACACTGGCCGAACGTGCGCATAATCGCCAGCACGCCGGACGCGTAACCACTGTGCTCCCTTGAGGCGTTCGCCATCATCTCTTTATTGTTCGGGCTCTGGAAACAACCGAAGCCAATACCGCAGATCAGGCTGCGCAGGCTGATATCCCACACCGGCGGATCATGCGGTAATCGCGCCAGCAAAATTAACCCCACCGCGAAAAGGCACAGACCAACGGTGGCAATCAACGAAGGTGCGTAGCGGTCGGCAAGCCGTCCGGCATGGGGCGCAACCAGCATGATGCCAACAGGCCAGGCGGTAAACAGCAACGCCGACGTCAGCGCGCTGTAACCAAATACGCTCTGAAACAGAAACGGCAGGGCGACGAACGTCATTCCCTGGCTGATAAAAGAGGCCAGCGATGTCAGTGCCGCCAGCGAAAAACGCGGCGAGGCAAAAAGCGTCAGCGGCATCAGCGGCTGCAGTGCCTGGCGCTGACGCAATACAAACAATGCCCCGGCAGCCAGACCAACAAGCCCATAACTCAACGCGGTTAGCCCTGATCCGGAACGGGAAATGGCGCTTGATGCCATTACCATCGCGCCCAGCATAAGAGCGGAAAGCAGCGCCCCCGGCGTATCGAAGGGCCCGCGCAACGCGGTGGTTGCAGTCGGGATCACCCGTAATGTGAAGAGCAGGGCGATGATGCCCAGCGGAAGGTTAATGGCGAATAACCATTGCCAGCTCAACGTTGCCAGCAGCGTGCCGCCCAGTACCGGCGCGATAGCGGTACTGGAGGCGATCAACAGGGCGTTCATTCCGAGGATGCGCCCCAGTAATCGATTAGGAAAGACCGAGCGCAAAATCGCCGGTGCAATGCTGAGTGTTGCCGCCCCACCAATCCCTTGCAAGATACGCATCGCGACCAGCGTCTCCAACGATTGCGCCAGTGCGCAGCCCAGCGAGGCCAGCGTGAAGAGCCCCAGCCCGGCGGCGAATAATCGGCGAAAGCCAATATGTGCCGCTAACGCAGCAAAGATTGCCAGCGTCATGGCGGCGGAGAGCAGATAGCCATTCGCTACCCAAACAGCTTCCGCGGCGGTTACATCTAACGCCCGCGCAATTTGCGGCAAGGCGATATTCACCATTGAGCCATCAAACACCGCCATTGTGGTGCTGGTCATCACCGCAACCATGGCCATCAACCGCTCGCGTCCGGGCAATCCTTCATCACCGGGTTTATCCAAAAATAGTGTCATAAACAACCTCTGCTGATTTTGTGCTTGCGGTAACTATAATTTCGCGGGATATATGGCGGAAGGCGCAGCATTTGCATTAATACGTTGCAGCAAACGCCATATCTGAACCTTCTGTTGTGGACGAAAACGATGAGTGAACCCGATCTGAATTTGTTATTTGCCCTTGATGTGCTGATCGCCGAGCGCAGTGTGGCGGCGGCAGCGCGGCGGCTTGGTCTGAGCGCCTCGGCGATGAGCCGGACACTTAGCCGTCTGCGCGAAACCACCGGCGACCCGCTATTAGTACGCGCCGGGCGCAATATGGTGCTGACGCCGTATGCAGAAACGCTTCAGACACGCACGCAGAACGCCGTTTTCGAGGCGCGGGCGTTGCTGCGACCCGCGCAACCCGAGCTTAATATTGCCTCGCTGCAGCAGATGTTTACCCTGCGCGCCAACGATGGTTTTGTTGAAGCGTTTGGCCCAACGCTGATTGCGGAAATGGCGGCTGTCGCGCCAGGCGTGATGCTGCGGTTTACGCCAAAGCCAGAGAAGGGCTCCAGTGCCTTGCGGGAAGGACGGGTCGATCTGGAAATTGGCGTGCTGAGCGAAATGGGGCCAGAAATTCGCGTGCAGGCGCTGTTCAGAGACCGTTTTGTCGGCGTCGTCAGGGATACGCATCCACTGGCGCAACTTAATGAGGTGACGATCAACGAGTATGTCGCCTGGGGCCATGTCGTGGCGTCGCGTCGGGGGTTAACAAGCGGTCCGGTTGATGAAGGGCTGGCAGAGCAGGGCGTGCGCAGGAAAATCGCCGCTGTGGTGCCGGGTTTTCCTGCGGCGTTAGCCGTGGCGCGTGCGTCCGATCTTATCGCGCTTATCCCGGCCTCTTTTCTTCTCAGTCCTGCGTCCAGGCAGGGAGTGGCAATGTTTGAGCTGCCGGTAAAAACGCGCACCATTACCGTATCTCAACTGTGGCATCCACGTTCAGAAGTCGATCCCGCGCATCGCTGGCTGCGCCAGTTTATGCTGGGAGTGTGCAGGCGATTAGTGCATAGCGATGCATTCAAAATTGTGTGATGCAAACAGGACGGGAGAAAGACGATGCACAAAGAAGATGCGTTACTGGCGATATTGGTGAAATATGAACAGCAGCTTCATGATCCCGACATTCGCTGCCAGCCCGACATTGTCGAGAGACTTTTACATCATGATTTTTTTGAGGTTGGCCGATCCGGTAAACGATACAGCAGAGAACAAGTGATTGCTGCACTGGCAAATGAGGACGCTAAGCCGATCGCGTCAGATGATTTTACATTGTCGATGCACAACAACGGTTATGCATTGTTGACGTATCGAAGTTTTATCCTCGACGGACAAGGCCAGATGACGAAGCAAACATTGCGGACATCGTTGTGGGAGGCGTGTAAAACAATGCCAGGTCGATGGCAGATGCGCTTTCATCAGGGGACGCCCATGGCGGAATGAATGCTGTAACTGATGATGGCAAACAGCTAGATTCTGTCTAATACCACTTTAGTGCGCATTGCGCATAATGTACGACTCGTTATGTTGAAAAGGCCGCTGCGAAAATCGAATCCCGCAGCGGCCTCTTTAGCATAACGTCATTGCACGAACCAATATTTAAGTTTTAATAATCCGAATCCATAACCTCAACCATTTCATCAACATCTTGCTGGAACTGATAATTTAAATGATTCCAGCCGAAATCACCGGGCTCAAATATATAAGTATTACCTTTCTTCTTGGAAGTTAGTTCGAAATAATAATCTGTCGAACTATTTGCGGATAGAGTAATGTCATACCAGCCAAGATATTTCACTTCCAGTACAGCCATTAATTGGCTATTAACCTCATTGAATACATGTGCCTTACTCATACCCGGAACAGGCTTCCCATAGATAAATTCGCCATCTTGAGCCGTTCTAACCCTTACCCCATAAACCCTTGATTTTTTTGCCATTTAAATTTACTCCTGTTTAAAACGATCTTCCACCAGCTCGATTCGTTAAAATATTATTACCAATAATATGAATTTCTTCTGTGCCACCAATAAAGCAGGCCGTATCCGACGATAAGAATTCCGAAGAATATCAGAGACATTCCCCAGCCAGTTCCATACCACGAAACCATATCATCGAAGACCAGTCCGCGCATTTCACGAACTCCGGCGGCTTCCTTAATAATTGGTTTGAACACCGGAATCAGAAGGGCGATCGCCAGCGGAGTACCCCAGCGAACAAGGCCTGTTTCCATTTGGATCCCGAAAAAGATCCCTGCACCAACAACAAGAAGCCAGATAATCAGACCAGGCGCAGTCTCCAGTGCCGTTTGCCATTCAACATCAAAAGTTTTCATTAGCCAGGCAATAACAGCCAAGCAGAAAACAATTACGCCGGTAAAAAGCAGTCCAAAAATGCTTGTTTCGTTATCTCTACTCATCCTTTTTGATCCTTTTCACTGTTCAAACTTCGCACAATAAAGAACGTGCAGTGTTGGTAATACTGCACGTAATACTGCACGTAATACTGCACGTTTGTCTCATTCCTGAGACTCTATTACTTTTGTTCCCTTTATCTGTAAGGCCATCGGCTGACGTGATGAGCTTCCTTTCGGTGGCATCAGTGTTGCTAATCGATTTCTCACCATACTAACAGTCGTTTTTGGATAGACCGTTTTAACGCTCATTTATGACAATGTAAACATGTCAAACCAATTCACGGTCAGATCTGACCATATATAAGGATGACCACAAAACGCCGGTTCTGTCTGATCGCATCTTGGTGCGCATAATGTATATTATGTTAAATTAAGTATAACCAGATAACCCACGGCCAAGGCCAGTCTTGCCTGAGCTATCGGTCCCACTACACTCACCTCTTTTTGCAGCGCACTGTCGATTCGCGACCTTCACCTTACATAGGTCTGGTTTTGCCCGGCGCTTAGTCGTAATGAGTTTTGTGGTTTGAAAACGACACCGTTGCCAGCAGCGCTGCATCTCCTTGCGCCCTGGATTTACTGCGCTGTTTATTCACTCCTGGTATCTGCTTCAGAACAACGAAAAGTGCTGCGCAATTTGCCAGCCGATCGAAAGCCCAACAACGCAGGCCATGTGACATTATTTCCTGGGAACCCGAGCCGGCTGCGCCCGACGAAGCGTGACACGCAGAGACGTTTTGCAGACAATAAAAAAGCCGACAACATCGCTGCTGTCGGCTTTTTTTACTTACGAGGCGAATCAGGCGTTCTGTAACTGCTGACCACAGGCAACCACACTTGCCAGCAGAACTTTGACGTCCTCCAGACAAACGGTCGGGTTCAGTAATGTCAGCTTCAGGCAGGTCACCCCGTCCGCTTCCGTTACACCAACGTTGGCGCTCCCGGAGGCCAACAGCGCATCGCCGATACGCTGGTTCAGCAACGCAACCCTTGCCGTATCACCCTTTTCCGGGCGGAAACGGAACAATACGCTGGCCAGTTGCGGCTGCATCACCAATTCCAGCTGCGGCTGTTCGGCAACAAACTGCGCCACCTGCTGCGCCAGCGTTACGCCGTTATCAATAATTTCGGCGTACTGCTTTTTACCCAGCGCTTCAAGACCCATCCACAGCTTCAGCGCATCGAAACGGCGCGTTGTCTGCAGGGATTTCGACACCAGGTTTGGTACGCCCTGCTCTTCGTCAAAGTCAGAGTTCAGGTAGGCCGCCTGGTAACGCATTAACTGATAATGGCGCGCATCTTTCAGCAGGAACGCGCCACAGCTGATGGTCTGGAAGAATTGCTTATGGAAATCCAGCGTCACGGAATCCGCCAGTTCAAGTCCATTGAGGAAATGGCGATACTTCTCAGAGAGCAGTAACGCGCCGCCCCAGGCCGCATCAACGTGAACCCAAATCTGCTGTTCAGCGGCCAGCGCGGCGATGTCCGCTAACGGATCAATCGCGCCCGCATCGGTGGTGCCGGCAGTAGCAACAATCGCCATTACCTGCTCACCGTTGGCTTTCGCTTCGGCCAGTTTCTGCGCCAGATCGTTAACATCCATGCGCGAAAACGCATCCGTTTTCACCAGCGTCACGGACTGGTAACCCAGCCCCATCAGCGCCATGTTCTTCTGCACTGAAAAGTGTGCATTTTCAGAACATAACACTTTAATTTTGCTGAGATTACCGGTTAAGCCGTGCTGCTGAACGGAGTGACCCTGGCGTGCAAAAAAGGCATCGCGCGCCAGCATCAAGCCCATCAGGTTACTCTGCGTCCCGCCGCTGGTAAACACGCCCGCGTCACCCGCCGGGTATCCCACCTGAGCACGCAACCATTCGATGAGTTTCATCTCGATGATGGTTGCAGACGGGCTTTGATCCCACGAATCCATGCTCTGGTTCGTGGCGTTGATCAGCACTTCCGCCGCCTGGCTAATTACCAGGCTCGGACAGTGGAGGTGCGCCACGCACTGCGGGTGATGCACGGACAAGCTGTCTTTAAGGAAATACTCAACGGCGCGCTCAATAGCGGCCTGGTTGCCCAGGCCCTGAGACGTGAATTCTAAATTGATGCGCTCACGTAATTCCGCGACAGTTTTGCCCTGATACATTTCAGGTTGCTTGAGCCACTGCACCACAGCTTGCGTGCTCTGCTCAATCGCTTCCTGATAGGCAGCAATACTCTGCGCGGAACCCGAAAGAATCGGATTTAAATCAGACATTCGCTTACTTACTCCGATTAAACAGGCTTCACGCCAGCGCTCAGCAGCGCGTTTTCAAATTTATCGAGGAAAATTTCCAGCTCAGCATTGCTGATAAGCAGCGAAGGCAGCAGGCGCAGTACGCAACCGCCACGGCCGCCGCGCTCGAGGATCAGACCTGATTCGAAGCATTTTTTCTGCAACAGTGCAGAAAGCTCACCGTCTGCCGGGTAGCAACCCATGTGATCCTGCGCTTCGTGCGGCTTAACGATCTCAATACCGATCATCAGGCCCAGGCCGCGAACGTGACCGATAACCGGGAAACGTTTTTGCATTTCAGCCAGTTTGCCTTTCAGCCATTCGCCCTGCTCTGCCACTTTATCGGCAATGCGATCTTCTTTGAGGATCTTCAGCGTAGTGAGGCCTGTTGCCATCGCCAGCTGGTTACCACGGAAGGTACCGGTATGGTGGCCCGGCGCCCAGGCGTCGAACTGTTTTTTGATACCCAGTACCGCCAGCGGCAAACCGCCACCAACCGCTTTGGACATCACAATGATGTCCGGCTCAATACCGGCGTGTTCGAAGGCGAACAGTTTGCCAGTACGGGCGAAACCAGCCTGCACTTCGTCCAGGATCAACATAATGCCGTGTTCCTGGGTCACTTTACGGATACGCTGCAGCCACTCGATCGGCGCCGGATTCACGCCGCCTTCGCCCTGCACCGCTTCCAGGATCACAGCAGCCGGTTTACGCACGCCGCTTTCAACGTCGTTGATCAGGTTTTCGAAGTAGTAAGTCAGCGCTTTGACACCGGCTTCGCCACCGATACCCAGCGGGCAACGATACTGGTGCGGATAAGGCATAAACTGCACTTCCGGCATCATGCCGTTTACCGCTTCCTTCGGCGACAGGTTGCCCGTCACGGAAAGCGCGCCGTGCGTCATGCCGTGGTAACCGCCAGAGAAGCTGATAATCCCGGAACGACCGGTCACTTTTTTCGCCAGCTTCAGCGCCGCTTCCACGGCGTCCGCGCCGGAAGGCCCGGTGAATTGCAGGCAATATTCTTTGCCCTGACCCGGCAGCAAAGAGAGCAGATATTCTGAAAACTCATCTTTTAACGGCGTGGTCAGGTCGAGCGTATGTAACGGTAAGCCACTGGTAATGACACTTTGGATGCTTTGAATCACATCAGGATGATTATGGCCCAGCGCCAGAGTACCGGCGCCTGCAAGGCAGTCAAGGTATTGATTATTCTCAACATCGGTGATCCAGACGCCCTGCGCTTTGGCAATCGCTAACGGCAATTTACGCGGATAGCTTCTGACATTGGATTCAAATTCGGCCTGTCTTGCTAAAAAGGTCTCATTGCTTTGCGGGAATGATTTAGCACTCAAAGAATCAATACGGACTTTATCCGTCATCATATCTCTCCTACAACCTGGGTTGATTTAACACCGGGTTGAATAAGGGTTTAAGGGGGCTTGTAAAAAACGCGGCTAATATATGTGTTTTCAGCAGCGGACTCAATCTTTTATTTTCTCAGGCTATTTATGTCATTTTCTTTAAAAATCAATGACAAAAAATATTTATGCGTGGGGATTGTTCAGCATGAATTGTAACCAATTCTGTTACAAGAATATTCCAGGCCGCATCGGAAACAATGCCATGATAAGCCTCGCTTTTTAATATTTGTGCTCTTTTTATGTTATTAGAACGTTATTTAAGCCAAACTCCGCCAGCAAGCACTGAATAAATCATGATATTTTCCATTGGTTTATTGCAAATGTTGAGGAAAATATCGATTCAGCGAGTTAAATCACTTACTATGCCCCGCGATAAAAACCCTGAGGCGAAAAAAAGGAAGCATCTATTTAATCATTAATGCGTATCACACCCGGTAACTCGTGAGAGGCAATACAGGTTATCGACAACGGGAGCAGAATCCTGGGTTGTAAAAAGAAATGTTCGCGGGCGGACATTTCGTAAGGCGAAGCACACTTCCCTTATGCCGAGAATGAAAATTTTCATGCCATAAAATTATGGCGCCCTGATATGAGATTGTTATGACTCGCATTTATCCACACACCATCGTTGCCAAATTTGGCGGAACCAGTGTCGCCGATTTTGACGCGATGAGCCGCAGCGCCACCATTGTCCTTGCTGATAAAGACGTTCGTCTGGTTGTTTTATCTGCCTCCGCTGGCGTCACCAACCTGTTAGTTGAACTTTCAGGCGGTCTGGAAAGCAGCGTTCGACAAGATAAGATCGACACCCTGCGCACCCTGCAATACAACATTATTTCTCGCCTGAAACAGCCAGAAGCCATCGGCCAGGAGATCGACCGCCTGCTCGATAATATCAGCCATCTTGCGGCCATGGCCGTTGATTCCCGGTCAGACGCGCTGTGCGATGAACTGGTGAGCCACGGGGAGCTGATGTCTTCCCTGCTGTTTGTGGAGGTTCTGCGCGAACGCGACGTGGAAACGCAGTGGTTTGACGCGCGCAAAGTGATTCGCACGAACGACACGTTCGGCTGCGCGGTACCCGTTATAAGCGAGATTGCAGAACGGGTGGAAAAGCATTTGCGCCCGCGCATTGCGCAGTCGCTGGTGATCACGCAAGGCTTTATTGGCAGCGACGCGGCGGGGCAAACCACCACGCTCGGCCGTGGCGGCAGTGATTACACTGCTTCATTGCTGGCGGAAGCGTTGCAGGCAGCGCGAGTGGATATCTGGACCGATGTCGCCGGGATTTATACAACCGATCCCAGAATCGTTGCCCAGGCAAAACGCATCGATACGCTCTCATTCTCTGAAGCCAGTGAAATGGCGACCTTCGGC
Source organism: Kosakonia sp. SOY2 (assembly GCF_027109175.1). Classification (NCBI taxonomy): domain Bacteria; kingdom Pseudomonadati; phylum Pseudomonadota; class Gammaproteobacteria; order Enterobacterales; family Enterobacteriaceae; genus Kosakonia; species Kosakonia sp. SOY2. The sequence continues at coordinate 1,135,278 of NZ_JAPVXH010000001.1, read as the reverse complement.
GCGAAAGTGCTGCATCCGGCAACACTGTTGCCCGCGATGCGTAAAAATATTCCGGTCTTTGTCGGTTCAAGCGCCCAGCCGCACGCGGGCGGAACGCTGGTCTGCCGTGACACGCCCGAACCGCCGCGTTACCGTGCGCTGGCCGTTCGTCGCCAGCAAACGCTGTTAAAGTTATCCAGCATTGATGCGCAGCCGGCACACCGCTTTTTAGCCGAGATGTTCAACATTTTGTCGCGTCATGATGTGGCGATGGATCTGGTGACAACTTCGGAAGCCAGCATTGCGCTCATCCTCAACTCCACCGGCTCTACGTCCGGTGAAGCGGACACACTGACTACCGCGCTGCTTACCGAACTGTCATCGCACTGCCATGTCGAAATCGAGACCGGTCTGGCGTTAGTCTCGCTTATTGGTAACACGCTCTCGCAGGCTCCGGCGGTATGCAAAGAGGTGTTCGCCGAACTGGAAAACTATTCCGTGCGGATGATTTGCCACGGTGCCTCCAGCCATAATCTTTGCTTCCTGCTCCCCGCAGAATGCGCTGACAGCGCCGTGAAAACGTTACACCGTAACTTGTTAGAATAACGGCGGTTAACGCGCCCCGCACGCGGGCAACGCTCAGTGCTGGCAGCGCGTCTGCCAGCACTTACCTCAAGAGCAATCACACGCCACTTTCTCCCTTTTTCCACTGATACCGTCACGCTGAGAGTCCGCCTTACTCAAGGTGACCGGAACGCAGAAAGTCGCCTGTGCCTGTCTGGGCGGTAACGTTTAGCGGCGCAAAGCCCGTGACGCTTAGCGGGCTTTCTTGTAACCTTCCGCAAAACTTTTCCCGAAAACCGGACTTCACATGGTCGTTCATATTTCAAAAGATCCTTTGCACGGCGTGACGCTTGAAATGCAGGTTAACGCGCTGGTTGCCCGCTACGGTTGGCTCGAACTCGGCAAACGCATCAATATTAATTGCTTTAAAAACGATCCAAGCGTTAAATCCAGTTTGAAATTTTTGCGACGCACGCCCTGGGCGCGCGCGGAAGTTGAGGCGCTGTATCTCGAATCGCTGGAAGAGCGCGCCCCGGCCAAATCAGACGAACCAGCGTTTAACCCGTGGACCCGCGGTCGAACGACTAAGAGCTAATTTTCAGATGTTACTACAAAAGTCAGGCGTGCTTATTGCCACTGCGCTTTTACTCGCCAGTTGCGCCCCGAAAGCGCCGAAATCACTCGTCACACCGTTGCCGCCGGTGGCCAAACAACCACTCGCAACAACGCCTGCAAAAAATACACAACCCGTACGCGGTATCTGGCTGGCGACCGTGTCGCGTCTCGACTGGCCGCCGGTAAATTCGGTCAATATGAGTGCTGCGCTGCGCGTTAGCCAGCAGCAAGAGGCGCTGAGAAACAAGCTGGATAAGCTAAAAAGCCTTGGCATCAATACCGTCTTTTTCCAGGTCAAACCCGATGGCACCGCGCTATGGCCGTCAAAGATTTTACCCTGGTCAGATATGCTGACCGGCACGATTGGGCAGGATCCGGGTTACGATCCGCTGCAGTTTATTCTCGATGAAGCGCACAAGCGCGGCATGAAAGTGCACGCCTGGTTTAACCCCTACCGCGTTTCGGTTAATACCAAACCGTCGACCACCGCGGAACTCAACCGTACCTTATCCCTGCATCCGGCCAGCATTTTCGTGCTGCATCGTGACTGGATCCGCACATCAGGCGACCGTTTTGTGCTCGATCCAGGCATTCCGGAAGTGCGCGACTGGATAACCAGCATCGTTGCAGAAGTGGTGGCACACTACCCGGTCGATGGCGTGCAGTTTGACGACTACTTCTACTCTGAAACCCCCGGTTCCGCGCTGAATGACAGCCAGACTTACCGGCAATATGGCCAGGCGTTCAGTTCAAAAGCAGACTGGCGGCGCAACAATACGCAGCAGTTGATTGAGCAGGTTTCACGCACCATCCGACAACTCAATCCAAATGTCGAATTCGGCGTGAGCCCGGCGGGAGTCTGGCGTAACCGCTCATTTGACGCCGCCGGTTCCGATACGCGTGGTGCCGCGGCGTATGACGAATCGTTCGCCGACACGCGCCGCTGGGTGCAACAAGGGTTACTGGATTACATTGCCCCGCAAATCTACTGGCCATTCGCGCGCGATGCGGCGCGTTACGATGTGCTGGCAAAATGGTGGGCGGATGTCGTGAAACCGACAAAAACACGCCTCTACATCGGCGTGGCGCTGTATAAGGTGGGGGAATATTCGAAGAATGAGCCCGACTGGACCGTCAACGGCGGCGTGCCTGAGCTGAAAAAACAGCTCGATTTAAACGAATCGCTGCCGCAGATTAACGGCACGATTTTGTTCCGCGAAAGTTATCTGGAACAGCCGCAAACTCAGCAGGCAGTGAATTATTTGAAGAGCCGCTGGGGTGAATAGTTTATTTATTTCTGATATCCGGGGCGTATTTTTGGATATCAGAAGATATTCTATTAATAGCCAATGAGGGATTACAATGGCAAGTTTTGTACCTGAAGTTTTTATTATTGAAAGTTTAACTGAAATTGATGAGGAAAATAAAAGACAAGAAGGAGATATGCTTTCAAAAATACTCACACTCGATCTCAAAAAACCAATATATAAATATGTAAGAAGTAAAATCGAGTTCGAAAAAGCGCTACAGGAATACAAAAAATCACGATATCGATACCTTCATATTTCTGCTCATGGCAGTAAAGACGCCATATATATGACAAACGATGACCGTATAAGTCATGATGATTTGGCTGGCATGCTTCATAACGTTATTAGACATCGGAGACTTTTTATCTCTTCATGTTTCGTGGTGAATAGCCATCTTGCAAAGAAACTTCAGAGCTGTCATTTATTTACCCTTGTTGGCATGGATGAAAAAATCTCGTTCAGCAAAGCAGCATTAATATGGGCTTCGCTATATCACATTTTATTCGAACTAGATGATAAGATGAGCGCAAAAAGGATCGAAAAATGCTTACAAGATTTGTCTAAGCTATTTGATTTCAAAATAAAAATGTTTCATTACGATCATAATGATGATTATAAGCTGAGTAAATTACTATAAGAAAATAGTAACTATCGATAATAATTTTAAGGCGATCTTCGGGATTATCAGTGGATCACTAAATTAGCAACTGACACATATATTCTGGTGTAGCGCCATAATCATTCTTCTGTTAATTCATCATAAACACTGCGCAGCCTGCTGCGCAGATAGAGCACCGCTTTGTGTTTACGGGATAACAGCGCCTGCATACTGACGCCCGTCTCCTCCACCAGCGCCTTATAACTCAAACCTTCAAGCTCGGTCTTTTCAAACACCTCGCGCTGGGCGGGCGGAAGCTCTGCCAGCGCGCTTTCAAGCTCTTGCCATAACAGTTCGCGCAGATACTCCTCTTCCGGCGTTTGCGGCACGCCAAACAGCGTTTCCGCCAGCTCATCTTCCGCAAAATCGCCCTCATCATCATCGCCGTTGAAAAAACCGGACAATGGTAGCTCACGTTTTTTACGCGCTCTGTCAGTCATTTCATTACGCGCGGCGCGAAACAACCAGGCGGCAACATTTTCCACCGGGTGTTCCACATTCATCAGCTGGTAAGTCACTTCCTGCAAAATGTCGTCGGCGTCATCGCGCACTGCCGTGCGCCCACGAATAAACGCTTTCAGGCGTGAGCGACAGGCATTCAGCGCGTTAACCAGCAAAGACTCGCCGTCCATGGTTTTCACCGTGCTCACTCAGCGTCCGGTTTTTTGGCGCTGCTATCGTCAGGCTGATGGCGGTCATCTGCCCTTTCATCCCAGCGTCCACGCCAGCCGCAGCGATCGCGGCGACCAAACCCTTCGCGGCGCTGCTGGATAAAGGCTTCACGCTGCTCCGGCGTCATTTGCATCCAGCGTTCGTGCATACGCCGACGCGCCATACCAAACATTCCCCCGTGGAATCCCAGCCCGCCAAACAGAATGCGGCTCAGCACTAACAGCCCCAGCGCCTGCCAGAAACCAATGCTTTTCACGCCAAGAATGGCCGGTAGCAGCGCGTTCCACAACGACATCACCAGCAGCCCTAACGCGATGAATACCACCACGCCAATAATCAGCGGTTTGATCATGCGGTGCCGACCAAAACCGTGACGGTGTCCGTGTCTGTGCTCATGCATATCAAAATCTCTCATCTTTTTTCTACTCCATCAGGTTGGTGAATAATTGCTTGTGATGAAGTAGACGGATGAGCGGTAAAAATATTGCCAGGGAAATGCAAATAAATTCCACCGCAGCGCAATAAGCAAACAACCTATTGAAAAATAATGATTTAATTTATCTCAACCGCAAACCGATGGGGATCCTTGACGTCATGTTTCTGAAAGTACTCAGGTTAAGACGCGGCACCGGAAGCGGGCGGGATACAGGCAGCCTCAGAAGATCCTCAACATGAATACCGGCTGTTCGATATTCCCGATAAGTCCCTGACGCAACATGTCGACGAATATAATCCCGAAGCAGGCCAAGGTAAGGTTTTTCCGGCTCAAACATATCCAAAACATCGTTCATTAACTCGGTAATTTGGTTTTGTTTGATTATCCGTTTATTGACATGTCTGGCAGGTATTTGCATTAACTCCTGAACCGGCAAGCAAAGATGAAAAAAGAGACGCTGTAACCGCACCAGTGTCGCTTTTCTCGCTTCAACCAGTGCCTTACGCTGCAAGGCATAGACATGTATTGAACATATTGCTTTCACGTCACTGGCGTTTCTGGGGTGAATCAGCCCTTCATCATCATAAGTGAAGTAATCTTCCGGATCTTCGATGCATGGGTTGATCAGCAGGCGTTGCGCCTCTTCGTTAGCAATTTGAATGGCACTGCAAGTATGGGCACGCAAACGCGCATTTTCATCAGCTATCGGAAATTGTATATCCTTCCCAAGGTTTACCATTGCTGGTTGACCGGGAACCTCATGTTCTCGTCGGCGGTTACAATCCGGGCACGACACCAGTAAATTGAGCCACTCAGCCGCAAGCCAGTAATACCCCGGACGAAGTATTGCTTCGCCACGAGTTTTTATTTCACTCTTCGGCCTGAAGTGTTCGATATCTTTTGGTGTGACAGCACCAAAACAGCTTTCACAATAGGCACACTTATTGCCAAATATTTTCCCGAGCTCAGAAACAAGTTCTTTGTCCTTATAGACATTAAATTTAAATTTACTGTCTGTTATTTTTTCTTCATTGTGGTAATGAGATGCATTAGTGTGAAAATCGATCGACTCATTATATTCCCGCGCAGCTTGAGTAAGCCCAACGCTTCGACCACGCGTCATCGTTCTAACGTAAACCGGAATATTTGGCGTTGCCTGGCTACGATTAATTTTAATCATTCCTTTAGCAACCTTTTATTTAAAGCGTTTTGCCAGAGGTTACTCACTGTATTAATGGTTTCCTGCTTCATGTCATGGATTTGCAAAAAACCTTTCTGTTTATTGTCGGCAATAATATGATCGATTGCTTCAAACATCAGCTGTTCGCGCGGCGTCTCGCCAATATAGCGTCGATCCTTCAACTCAATTTTTAATTGCTTAAGCCGCTCAGATTGTTCTTGATCCGTTTCAGGTAAAGCGAGCAGCGCATAGTATTCATCGAAGATCGCCTCATTTTCCGGATCCTGCGTACTGTTCAGGCCAAAAAATGCAGAGGTTAATAACTGTTCCACACGGAAATCCGCCGGGTTTGGCAAATCGCTCAGCAAGGTGATACCTTCACCATCACGCTGCATCACACACACCTCTCCCGCGCCCAGGCCGCGCAAACAGAGCGGATCATGGGTGGTGCAAATAAATTGCATTTCCGGGAATGCCCGTTTTAACGCACTGACAATGCGCATTTTCCACGTTGGATGCAGGTGGCAATCGAGTTCATCCACCAGCACGATGCCTTCGGCGCTGCCAGGATCGCCCCAAAACTCCGTTGCTATCGCGAGGATATCCACACACAAGGCAATCACCGTCTTGTAACCATCGCTAAGCGCGGCCAGCGGTAAAGGTTTTTTGTCATCCATAACAACCATAATGGTGTTATTTCGCTTGACCAAAATGTCGTTGTTATCCAGGCCTAACAAATCTTTTAACGCGCGCGCGCTGAGATCAAAGATCTCTCGTTTCTGCTTTAACAGCCACTCTTCTGCGGAAATCAGTAACGAAAGCGGATCAAACAAATTATCGAATCGTGCGTAGCGTATCGCTTTTTCTTCATGCCAACGGAATTGCGGCGGCATTTTTGATGCGGGTTTTAATAACCGTGTCGCACCGTACCCAAGTAGAACAAACTGGACATCCCTGGCCTCGCTTGCGCCTGTCACCGTGGCGCTGCCTTTTGCATAGTCGACTAATGCTGATTTATTTGCAGCACGTAAAAACACAGCCCGGTCACGATAAATATGCAACGAATGAGGTTTAACAAAACCACTCACCTGGATTTGAATTGTGGCTTTTTGCCGTTTAGACCTGATCCAGGTTTTAGGATCGATACCGTTTTCGTTCACTAATTTTGCAAAGTTGTCCGCGCCGCTCAAACAGAGCGCGATGGCTTGCAAAACCGAACTTTTACCCGCGCCATTTTCTCCCAAAAGCATTTGCCAGTTACTGGCGACATCAAACGTTAACTCATCAATGCCTTTAAAATTAGCGATCGTCACTTTTTGTATTTTGCGGCTTTGCGACCGCGAAATAGCAATACCCCGACTGTTGCGTAAGGAGAAATCAGATTGTTTTAACTCAAAATCCCTGAGTTTTTCCCATATACCGCTCACTCTTTTCTTTGTAACTGGCAGGGTTGATTTCAACCAATGGAAAGCATCGTATCCGGTATCGCGTACGATCTTTTTAAGCTCTGCCGAAATGAGTTGGCGTTTTATCGCTGCATACTCAGCATTATCAGCGGTCAACTCTTGCAGATGACGAAGTATAAACATCCGCTGCTCTTCTGAGTCGACGCTGGAGGTAGTAGCAAACATTTTCAGGACACTACGAACCATAGCCAGTGCGCTTCTTCGCGCCTCGACCAATGCCGTGCGATTAAGCCCGATAATGGTGATCGTCATCTGCCCCTCTGGCGTCTCACTGAGGATGTTTCCTTCCCAGTCATAGACAAAATGCCGGGCAGGATCATCAAACGTCGGATCCAACAATAACGGCTTTTCGCGTTCTTCCCATCCAGGCACAAAGGCGCGCTGTGCTTCATCTTCAAGAGGAAAGCGGCTCGATTTTCCCGCTATGACACCGTTATATTGATGCGGCCGATTACATGCGGGGCAACTTAGCAACAAATTTTCCCACTGGTTTGCCAGCCACCAATATCCTGGGTGTTTACGGCTCTCTGCGACACCGCCCTTAGGTCTGTAATGGCAAATATCTCCTGACGCCGTTGAATTTATCCGTGATTCACACCATGCACACTTACCCTGAAAGAGATCATACAGCGCACTTTTAACCTCTTTGCTTCTGAAAACCTTAAATTCAAAGCGACTCTGCAAATGATGCGCCTGCTTATAAAACTCAGCCGCTTTCTCTTTTTCCGCCTCTGCCGCGCCGCCAGGCAGTAACACGGATGGAATGGCGACACGCCCCCTGTCTACGAATAACATCGCTATTTCCCTTTAAATATATTTGCGCAGGCACGCTACCGCCCGCAAAACAGACAGATTGCGAGAGAAAGCATTCACCCAATGGATAAATGATTTTGCCAAACCAACAAGGGAAATCAAGGCATATCAGGGAAATGGGCCGTTTCGGTGAGCGACAGGAGTGCCGAAGCACTCCTGCCAAGAGGAAAACGCCTCAGCCTACGTTTTCAAACCATTGCAGCTGGAAAAAAGAGTCATTGAAATCTTTGTCGGTTGAATCCTCGCTGGCGAAGATATATTTGCCGAAAAAAACCGACGCACCGCGGGTAATAATATCCTGCGTCCAGAATTACAGTTCGCCCAGTTAATGATCGGCGGATTTGGGCGGCTGGTATTTTGCCCGACATAAAAACTCTGCCCCGGTTCAACTTTAATAAACCAGTCAAAGCTGCCGCCAGACGCGCGGGTCCAGCCGTCAACCGTACAGGTTATCGGTGATGATGAAGTATTTTTAAGGATTAACTGACCTGCAAACACGCCAGAGCTGGCAGAGAGAAATAATACGATGGCAAAGACACGCATCGTCATTCGTGAGATGACGCCCATACACACTCCTCTATTACTGCGATAGAAAAACAAAAACAGATGCGCAGGTATATTTACCCTGCGCACCAATATATCTCGTTAAAAAGAACAATTAATTTAAAACCTAACTGACGCGATATTCGATATATTCAGACCAGGCTATTTCGCAAATAAAAACCTCCCGCGCGGGAGGCTTTAGTATTTTATTTTTTCTTGTAAACGTCAGCCGTTGCGTGAATTTTTTTCCTTGTTTGATCGGAGGTGACGACATACACATCGCCGCCCTTTTCATCCGCCAGTTTGCTCAGCGCATGGCGGGCATCCATGGGTGACATCTCGTCGGATGTGGCAATCTCGCCAACCTTTTCATATTGAGAAGAAACTTTATCAAATTCTGCTTTTTCCATTAATTTGGCGGCCCAGGCATTACTCGCCAGTAATGTTAACGCGCTAATAATCACTAAACTTTTTTTGTTCATCAGGCATTCTCCGGATTGATTTGAGATGGCTGTAAATAACAGAAAAGCACAGTCGATCATTTACTCTTTAACGGTAGACCAAGCCAACAATAATTCAATGTCATTAATTAATCGGTTATTTAATCAACATATTAAGCTGAATAAAAAGTGAAACGTGCATATGAAATGTCATATATAATGGCGCGCGTCTTACTTCAGGGTTTACACATTTCAGGAGTCTGGTGATGAAAGATTCACACCTCAACCTGCCGGCGGGCTACTTTGGCATCGTGCTTGGCATTATCGGGCTGGGCTTTTCCTGGCGTTTCGCCGCCACTATCTGGCCGGTCACGCTATTGCCTGCGGATGGCTTAATCATTCTGGCGATGGTCATCTGGGCGCTGTTGATGCTGGCATTTGTTAGCCGAATGTTTCGCCACGGCGCGAGCGTGCTGGAAGAGATCACCCATCCGCTGAAAAGCAGTTTTGTCAGCCTGGCACCGGCAACCTCGATGCTGGTTGCCATTGGCCTTGCGCCGTGGCTGCATACGCTGGCGCTGGGGCTGTTTCTTATTGCAGTTGTGGCGCAGCTCACCTACTCCGCCTGGCAAACCGCCGGGTTATGGCGCGGTCAACACCCGAAAGAAGCAACGACGCCAGGGCTTTATCTGCCTACGGTTGCCAATAATTTTATCAGCGCGATGGCCTGTGGCGCGTTTGGTTTTAACGATGTCGGGATGTTGTTTCTCGGCGCCGGGCTCTTCTCCTGGCTGAGTCTTGAGCCAGCTATTCTCAGCCGGATGCGCAACCTTGATGAAATGTCGCCCGCGGTGCGTACATCGCTTGGCATTCAGATGGCGCCTGCATTCGTGGCCTGTAGCGCCTGGCTGAGCATCAACGGCGGGCAGGCCGATGTGTTCGCCAAACTGTTATTCGGTTATGGCCTGTTACAGATGCTGTTCATGATAAGACTGATCCCCTGGTACAGTTCGCAGCCGTTTAACCCGTCGTTCTGGAGCTTTTCATTCGGCGTGGCGTCGCTGGCAACCACCTCGATTCGTCTGGGACACGGCACGCCGGGTGGCGCACTGTACTGGATGTCATTCCCGCTGTTTATCGCGGCTAACCTGGTGATCGCGCTGTTGATGGTGAAAACCTTCGCGCTGTTACTGCAGGGTAAATTACTGATCCGCACGGCGCACAGCTAACGCATCACAGGCGCTTTACGAGGGTGGTTTTGTTACAGCCACCCTCCCGCTCAACGCTCACGTTATCCACGCTAAGCAACATCAGCATTATCCCCCTGCCGCTTTCCAGCTCCTGCTCCTCGTCGCTGCCAATTTTGCGCCGTGCTTTGTTCAGGCTGTCTGGCGAAAGGGCGATACCATCATCTGTCAACTCGACCTGCACAGCATCGTTGTGGCAACTGAATGTCACAGAAAATTCGCGGTGGCTGTCTTCGTTTAACGCATGGCGAATAACATTGGTCGCCGCTTCGCAAACGGCAAGATCGAGCGCAAAGCGCCACGCATCATCAACGGGCAGCGCCGCCATGTTGCGCTGCAACCACTCCGCCAGCGGAGCTAATGCGCCCAACGTAGCCTCAAGGGTAATCGCCTCACGCATCATGTTTACCTGGCAAGCGCGGCGCAGGCGGCATCGCGGTCTTCGCAGATACGAAACACCCTGTCCATACGCGTCAGAGTGAACATATTGCGGATACCGGGCTTGAGGGCGCAAACCAGCATTTCACCTTTGCCATTCATCATTTTCAGTAACGACACCAGCGTGCCCAGACAGCTACTGTCGATAAAGTCGACGCGGCTAAAATCGATGATTAACGCTTTCTGCTCATTTGCCATTTCACGTGAGAGCATCTCCCTGAATGTCGCCGCCACCGACGCATCCAGACGTCTGACAACCGGCGTCATAATGATGGCCTGCGGCAACCGTTCGATCTCAATATTCATGCCCATCCCCTCCGCGCTCGATAATTAACAACGAAACATCATCCGTCATGGTTCTTTCACTCCCGCCGTCATGATTACGCCAGCGCGTCAAATGCTCGCCGAATAACGGCAGCAGCGCCTCAATGGGCTTGCCGGTCTGCTGCTGTAACCAATGTTGTAAGCGTAATTCACCAAACTGCTCATCGCCTGGCCCTTCACACTCGGTAATGCCATCGCTGAACAGGCACAACCGCTCGCCGTTATGCAGACTAAATGCAGTGTCTTCCCACTGCATATCCGGCAGTAACCCGACCGGGGGCCCGCCATTACCCGTCTGGCGGACTTGCCCGTCAGGCGAGACGATAAACGGCGTGGGATGCCCGGCCTGGCACAACGTCCCGCTGCCATCTCGCAGGTTAATAACGCCATAAACCATTGTGAAATAGCTGACTATCTCCGTATCTTCACTGCAAAAACGCGCATTCAGCATCTGCACAACCTTCGCGGGTGACGCCACCTCGCCATGTTCATTAAAAAGAAAACGTTCCACCACGCGGCCCTGCAGAAACTGCCGGGCAACCGCCAGCGACATCATCGCCGCGCCAACGCCATGCCCGGCGACATCAACAAAATAAAACCCAAGATGGCCATCGAGCGGGAACACATTAAAGATATCGCCGGAGACCCAGGCAGAAGGCAGAAACAGCCAGTCAGCAAAATAGTGTTCATAGCGCAGTTGATGCGCGGGTAATACCGAACGCTGCAACCGCGCGGCCACCAGTAAATCCTGCTCTATCTGGTTTAATGCCTCGCTTAAACGTGTATTGTGCGCGGCAAGGCTTGCTTCCAGCGCCAGAATGCGCGCCCCGGCATGTAAACGCGCCTGAAGCTCGCTCTGGTTGACCGGCTTACTGAGAAAATCATCCACGCCTGCGTCAAAGCCTTCGGTAATGTCATCCGCGCTCTCGCGCGCGGTCAGCAAAATAAGATACACATAGTGACCATACTCAATGTTTCGAATGGCGCGGCACAGCGCCAGGCCATCCATCACCGGCATCTCCCAGTCGCTGATCACCATACTGACGGGCGTTCGCGCCATCATCGCCAGCGCCTCTTCGCCGTTCTCCGCTTCACTCACCTGGTAGCCCCACTGTGAAAGCAGATTAACCAGCAAACGGCGATAAACCCGCGAATCATCGACAATCAGTACCCTTTTTTGCTCCATCCTCATGGCTCCTAAAGCGGTAACAACCAGATAAGGCTCACCGTGCCTTCCCGGAATCGTGCATTGCCATTTTTATGACCGGGAAAGCGCGTACCGGCGTAGTTGCTGTACTGAATAGAGAGCGAGCCAGGCGCATAGGTGGCGTAGCCAAAGCTGTAGCTATAATCGCCGTTCCATGGCTGCTGCTGGCTGCTATCAGGGAACCAGAACGCAGTTGCGCGTACGAAAAAGTGCTGTTTAAGGGTGTAGCCGCAGCCGCCAAGCATGACGTTTTTATTGGCTTTCACGCTGTCGCTTTGCGCGTCGTAGTAGCGCGGCACCCAGCTATAACCGAGCTGGCAGGTCAGCGCATCGCCTTTATTAATTAAAAGCTTATTTTCAATGGGCTTTGGCAACGAGAACTTATACGCCAGCGTAAACGCCCCCTGCTCAAAATAGGTGTGCCGTTTACTGCCAGTTGTCCAGAAATGGTTATCGCCGTAGTTACTGTAAACCAGGCTAACGGTGTTCGGGTGCCAGTCGTCATAGCCGAAGCTGTAGCGAAAATCGGTGGTATAGCGGCTGGTATCCCTGACCGGCATGCGGGTGATGACGTTCGCGAACCAGAAACTGTAGGGGGAATATTGCAGACTCAGATTGAGCGTCTGGTTGATTTTTTTGGTTTGCGAGGCCGATTCCGAATTGTTCGGTATCGTTACCCATTGCTGTTTCAGCCCTGAGTTAAAGCTCAACGCCGCAGAAAATTTATCTTTATTCCCGGCGAACAGACGCCCCCAGCGGCTGTTAATGCCCCCCGCCGGGATCTGCTCGGCGGCTCTCTCCTGCTGACCCGCGTCCTGGCTATGCTCGGCGGCATACGCTGGCGCAAGACTACCGCACAGGACGACCACCAGCCCTATTTTTTCCCGCATATCGTGTTCCCTCAATTGGGTATCCAGCGTCCGGCGACGTTATATTTTGCCATCAGCCATAACGCGCCCAGCGCCAGCGCATGGATCAGCGTGTTGGTCAGCCATGCCTGGCGCCATAAATCGAAGGTGACAAACTGGCTGACCACCAGCACTACGTACACATGCAAAATGAAGGTGTAGAGCGAGTGCTGCCCCAGCGGGATAAAAAACCAGCCCGTGGCACGGTAAATCGGCGTCCAGCAACGGGTCAGCACCAGATAAACGGTCACCATCAGGGCGATGTCATTGACCACCCGCACCGGGCCAAGCCCGTTTTTTGCCGCCCAGGTGTGGTAAAAGACATTAAAATCGGCGGGCGGGATCACCTGCAACAATAACGCCGGTGGGATAAAAGGATTGGTATGGTTTTGCGCCACAAATCCCAGCACTATCGCCACCACCACCAGTGCCGCGACCACAGCTTTTCCCGCTGGCGTTTGCGCGAGCGAAAGCAGTTCCTCTTTGTACCAGCCGCAACACATGCCGAGCACAAAGATCAGTTGCCAGGCCATCAGCGGAAAGGCGAATTCAAACTCGGAGACCGTGACGCGCATCGGCCACACTTGCCAGCAACAATAAACCGCCAGCGAGAGCAGCAATAGCCAGACTACTTTTCCGTTATGCAGTAGTCCCAGAAATAATGGGCTTATTAACAGCAGGAAAATATATAATCCCAGAATCTGGGTTTGATGCGGACCAATTTGCAAATAGAGGATGATATTAAACCAGGTTTCACGAATTTGCGGGCTGGTCGGAAATAATGACCAATGCGTACCTGAGTAACGATCGGTAAAATGGGTAACTTCAAAGGTATTTATAAAATGCAGATGCGAGAGTAATAGAATAGAAACTATGATGATGATATTAACCTGATATATTTTCCATGCGCGTCGCCATAATCCCCAGGAAATCGTTAATAACACCGCTTTTTGCAGACGCACGCGATTGAGCATACCGAGCATAAATCCGGAAAGAATGACAAAGCCTTCCGCGCCGGTTGTCAGACCAAATCGCTCCCACGTAAAAATATTAAAAACCGACATCACTTCCGTATGCGCCACCACCATCATCACCAGCGCCACACCGCGCATCATATCAATACGTAGATCGCGACGGTCGGCTAATACATAACGCCACGTTGTTTTTTCACGGTTTTTCGCTATAGCGACAGGCGCAGACTGGCTTATTTCCATCTCGTAAACGTTGCCCTGAAAAGAGGTTGCGAAGTTAATATTTACATAGCGTAGTACACTCTGACCGGCAAAATGAATCCGCTTCGCCAGATTATAAAATATATCCTTAAACAGAAACTCCAGTTAATCAGGCGTTACTTAAAGGCAATTGCAGTCATTCTTGAAAGTTACCGATGGGGTTCTACAATGACTTTAAAAGCATTTCCCACAGGCTATTAAAAGCAACTCAGATTTATCTTCACGACGCATATTATTCATTTGCGAATGATTAACAGATCAGGATATCTGCGACTATGGGTTTTTATTTTTCCAGATTTGAAGCGCGTCGCCCGCCAGAACCCCTTTGCACTCCCGGATGGGTAAAAAAGGCATGGCAAATATTGGCTGTGGCGGCGCTGATTCTGGGGGCAAATTATATTCGCTGGCGCTGGATGGAATCGCTGAATATGGATGCGCTGTGGTACGCCATTCCCCTTGTGCTGGCAGAGACGTTGGCATGGATTGGTACCGCGTTATTTACCATTAACCTGTGGCAGGAAAAGGATGTACCGGCGCAAAATCCACCGGCAGATATCAACGATTGTCATGGCGCAGAAGAAGCCATTGATTCCAGGCCAATCAAGGTGGATCTGTTTATTGCCACCTATTCCGAAGATGTCGAGCTGGTGCGCTTATCGATTCGCGACGCGCTTAACGTCACCTACCCTTGCCCGCTCGATTACCGCATTCATGTGCTGGATGACGGGCGGCGCGCTGAGATGAAAGCCGTCTGCGATGAAGAAGGCGTCAATTACATCACCCGGCAGAACAATATGGGCTACAAAGCCGGAAATCTGCGCAACGGACTGGAGCAAACCGACGGCGACTTTATTGTGATTTGCGATGCCGATACCCGCGTCTTTCCCACCTTGCTCAGCCATACGCTGGGCTATTTTCGCGATCCGGATGTCGCCTGGGTGCAAACCCCCCAATGGTTTTACGATCTGCCGGAAGGCGAACGGCTGCCGCGTTGGCTCGCACGCCGGACTGGCAAAGCCGGGTATGCGCTCGGCTGGACGCTGGAAAAAATTTGTGGCCCGGTCACCCTTGGCCGCGACCCGTTTTTCAACGATCCGCGCATGTTTTATGATGTCATTTTGCGCCGCCGCAACTGGGCAAATGCCGCGTTTTGCTGCGGTGCAGCGTCAATTCATCGCCGCGAAGCGGTGATGCAGGCGGCATTGCGCAGCTACGTGTGGAACGTCGATGCCGAAATCGACCGTCATACCCGTGATATTCGCGATCCGGCCATGCGTGCAGCGCTTCAGGAAGCGATGCGCCCGCATGTGATTTACGACACCGAACTGACGCCGTACAAATTCCACGTCTCGGAAGATATTTATACCTCCATTGTCCTGCATGGCGACGATGCACATCGCTGGCGTTCAGTCATGCATCCGCGTATCGAATCCAAAATGCTCTCACCGCAGGATATGCTGACCTGGATGATCCAGCGCTTTAAATATGCCGCTGGTTCGCTGGATATTCTGTTTCACGACAACATTTTTTCCCGCCGCCGCTTCAAGTTGTCGCTGCCTCAGACGCTGATGTACGCCACCACGTTCTGGTCTTATCTCGCCTGTATCTGGAATACCGTATTCCTGATTTCGCCCATTATTTATCTGTTTACCGGCATCCCCCCCGTCTCTGCGTGGTCCACGCCGTTTTATCTGCATTTCTTACCGTTTTTTATTGTTTCGGAGCTGGCGTTCATGTTTGGGACATGGGGTATTTCCGCCTGGGATGGACGGGCATCCTATCTCTCTTTTTTCTCGATGAATTTACGCGCCCTCGATACCGTTCTGCGTGGGGAGCAGATCAAATTCCACGTCACGCCCAAAGAGCGCCAGGCCGGGCGGTTTCTCTACCTTGTGAAGCCGCAAATCGCCATTGTGGTGCTGACACTGCTTGGCCTGCTATGGGGCGGGATTCAGGTGGCACGCGGCCAGGTGGATGACCCTTCAGGTTACGTGATCAACATTTTCTGGGGTGCGGTGAATATTGCCGCCATGCTGCCGCTAATCCTCGCGGCGATGTGGACGCCGCCCGATGAGGAGCCAACGCCATGAGAATGCGCGATGCGCTGCTGAACGCCCGCAGTTATATCACCATCCTGCTCGGTTTCCTGTTGGGCTTTGCCATCGTCGTTTGGGTGGAACGCCAGATGCCTACCCGCGTAGAGAGCACGTCCGGTCTGGCGCTGAGCAAAGCGTTTCCGCCGTTGCCCACCACGCGCGACTTAACCTTTAACGAAGCGATCTGGGCGCGGGTCGCCTGGCAATATTATGTCAATAACACCCAGCCAAACGGCCTGGCAAACGCCCGCGACGCCGAACCGTGGTTCAGCTTATGGAGCACCGGCAGCTATCTCTTCGCTGCCATGGCCGCACAGCGTCTGGACATTATCACCACCGGAGAGTTTGACGAGCGCATCACTGCCGCGCTGTTCAGCCTCGGTCAGTTACCCCTTAATGCGCAGGGAATACCCGCCAGTTATTACCACGCCGATACACTGAAAATCCTCGGCAAGGCGGAGAGTTCCGCCATCGGCATGGGACGCTTGCTGACGGCGCTGCAAACCCTGCTTTGGCACTACCCGCAGCACGCGGCGGAAATCCGCGATCTGTTTAATCAGTGGCAGACCGGCGCGCTGATTGAACGCGGCGAAATCACCCGCGCCTCACTGCCGGTACATCACTGGACACTGGCGACAGATGAACCGCGTAACAGCTTTGGTTACCGCCTGTACGCCAGCCACACGCTGCGTCTTATTGACAACGATGCGGGGCTAGCCGTCACCAATCCGCCGGAAGGCCAGGCGATGATTGATATCGACGGCGTTATGGTGCCCGACGAAGGGCTGCGCACGCCGTGGGGACGCCAGCCGTCGCTGGTGAGCCTGCCCTATTTGCTCACCGGACTGGAGACCGGTTTTGACGCGCAAAGCGCGGAGATCGCCTGGCGCATTATGCAAATTCAGCAGCGCCGCCACAGCTTGCAGGTTCGTAAACCCCCCATCAGCACCGATTATGCCGAGCCCGCGCCCGAATATGTTACCGAGCAGCCAAACCGCCAGCCGGACAATCAGAGCAGCGTCAGCAACGCCCCGCCAGAGCAGCGCGCTATCACCTCCACCCGCTCGGCGTTTGCGTGGTACGCCCTGTTTCGTAACACCTGGAGTGAAGCCCTGCGCGAACAGGTATTGACGTTGCAGGTTCCCGGTAAAGGCTGGCAGCAGGGGCTTAATCTCAACGCCAGTGTGAATAACGTTATTGACGCCGACACCAACGCCATCGTGCTTGAAAGCCTTTCGTTTATCGCGCACGGCCAGATGCTGTGCCTGAGCTGTATGAACACCACCGCCCGTCCAACCCCAGCAGCAGGAGCCACGCCATGAAGTTGATTTGTTTGACGCTTTTTCGCCGGTGGGCTGGCATTGTGGCTCTCGGGCTGGTGATGACCAGCGCCCAGGCCGCGCCGGGGTTGCCCGCGTCCGACTATCCGGTGCGCAGCGGCACGTTGACGGCACAGGAGATGAAGATTGCGAAAAACGCCTGGCAATACTTTGTCGCAAACTATCAGCCCACCACCGGGTTGGTGAACGCGGTTAATAAATACCCCTCCACCACCATGTGGGACAGCGCCTCCTATCTGGCCGCGCTGACGGCGGCGCGTGAACTGGGCATTATTGATAAAGCCGAGTTTGATCGGCGGTTAATCAAATTCCTCGCCACCCTCAATACCATCCAGTTGTTTCGCAATGAGCTGCCCAACAAGGTCTACAACACCATTAACGCACAGAAAGTGGACTACCTGAACAAACCCGGCGAGATTGGCTTCTCCGCGCTGGATATTGGCCGCATGCTGCTGTGGATGAAAATTATCAAAGAACGTTATCCGGAGTACGGCAACAGTATTGATAACGTCGTTCTGCGCTGGGATTTCAGCCATGTGGTCGACGGTTGCGGCACGCTGTATGGCGCGTATCTGGAGAACGGCCAGCCGAAATATGTTCAGGAAGGACGCCTGGGGTATGAAGAGTACGCCTCGGCGGGTTACCAGCTTTGGGGTTTTAATACCTGCCAGGCCAGCCGCCCGCAACCGTACGATCTGGCGGAGATCTACTGCGTGCTGGTGCCGTATGACTCGCGCGACTCGCGCCGAACCTTTCAGCATAACTACGTGGTGACAGAATCTTATCTGCTGTATGGCCTGGAGATGGGCTTTGATACCGCCGACGATCGCAGTAACACCAAAAACCACTATTCACATCCGTGGATGAAAAACTTCGCTGATCGCGTGTATCAAGCGCAGGAGAACCGCTACACCATTACCGGCATGCTGACAGCCCGCTCCGAGCATCAACTGGATAAAGCGCCTTACTTTGTTTACGACACGGTGTTCAGTGACGGCTTCAACTGGAACACCATTACCGACAAAGGCCAGTACGTGCCGGAAACCGCCGCCGTATCGCTAAAAGCCGCGCTGGGCATGTGGGTGCTGTGGAATTCGCCCTACACCGATCGGTTATTAAGCGTTATCGAAAACGCCAACGAAGAGGGCAAAGGCTACTACGAAGGGCTGTATGAGAACGGCAGCGGGCCGATTAAAGAGTTCACCGCCAACAACAACGGCATCATGCTTGAAGCCCTGATGTTTAAAAAGAGCGGCAAGCTGCTGCGCTTTAATACCGACAATCCGAAAGACAAGAATTTCGCCCCCTCGCTGTGGGAGAAAAAACTGGTCGATCTGTTTGAAGAAAACAATACCCGGCGCAACCGCCCGTTCCTGAACCCGACGTCCGCCGTGAAAAGCTGGTGTGAGCGGACCGGCACCGCCCTGCGCACAAAATCCAGTTGTCAGGCATGCCAGTGCGCGTCCTGTAATGCGGACGAGCCGGTGAAATTACCCCCGGTGGCGGCGTCATGCTTAAAACAGTAAGCCGCAAAGCCCTGGCCGCGCTGCTCGGTTTCTTGCTGGTTGCGCTGGCGCTGCTCGCCCTTGTTAAAGATGGCGGCGCGGGCTGGCGCTGGCTGAGCAAAGGCGGCTGGAACACCAGCGCGCGAATCAGTGCCCTGACCCCGGAGGAGCGCCAGTGGGCGCAAACAGCGTGGCGCTACTTCGTTAACAATACCCAGCCGCAAACCGGGCTGGTCAACGGCAGCGATAAACAGCCCCGCGCCACGCTCTGGCAGATGGGCGACACGTTAATTGCCCTGCTGGCCGCCAGAGAACTGGGGCTTTTGAAAGAAGATGAGTTCGATCATCGGCTGACGCAACTGCTCGGCACGCTGAACCGCCTCGCGCTGACCGATACCCGCACACCGGGCCGCCTCTACGCCACGCCAAACGCCTCGCTGGTGGATTTTAGCGGTCAGACGCAGCGAAACGGCTGGTCGGCGCGGGATATGGCGCGCCTGATGCTGGCCTTACGCCTCGTCAGCGAATGGGCGCCGCAATACCAGGAGTATCTGGATAAAATCGTTCTGCGCTGGAACTTCTGCCAGGTTATCGATCCCCACGGCGAACTCTGGTCCTCCTCCATTGAGAATGGCAAACCGGTGATCCGCGAGGAGCTGCGGCTCGGCGAAAGCGAATACGCGGCCACCGCCTTTCGTTTATGGGGTTTTGCGCCAGACCAGGCTTTCGCGCCGCCCGCACGCAACGTGATCATCCACCAGCGGGCGCTGGAAGTGGATGCCCGCGACCCGCGCACCACCTGGCAACCCTCGCTCATCTCCACACTGCCTTACATGCTGCCAGGGCTGGAGTTCGGCTGGCAACCGCCGGGCGTAGAGCGCGCCACCCGCAAGGCGTTACGTGAGCGGGCCAAACAGGTGTGGCTCACCCAACAAACGCGGTGGGAAAAAGAGAAAGTGCTTACCGCCAGGGCCGACTTCGCGCTTGGCCAGGCTCCGTGGCATGTTGACGACACGGTGTGGGGCAATGGTTACGCCTGGAACACACTGGGTGCCGACGGGAAATACTATCCGCGTCTGGCGCAGGTTTCCACCAAAGCGGTTTTCGCCCTTTGGGTGCTGTGGGACACCCCCTTTACCGATGCGCTAATGAATGTCAGCCGACGGATGAACGATGCACAGCGCGGCTGGTTTGAAGGTCGGGTAGAAGCCACCGGCGACTTTAACCGAACGATCACCCTGTCGACTAACGCCATGGTGCTGGAAAGCTTGTTTTATAAGGCACACGGCGGCCCACTATTCCGCAATGGATTAATCGATAACGGCAGCTATTTCAACCTGCAGGCGACTGATGTTTTCAGCGCGCCGGGACTCTGCTTACCCGGCGAGCGCCGGGTGGAGGTGAAAAAATGAAATTTTACCGCGATCTTTTTGAAGCCAGTCTGGGCCGCGTGTTCCCGCAGGATGACAAAAAGCCCTTTTTCAATGCTTTTTATGACGCCTTTGTGCGCATGTCGCCGGAAACCGAACGCCATTTTTTGCTCGGTAACGCCGAGCAAGGCCGTCAGCTTATATTTAAGAGCTTTTTTGCCATGCTGGCGGTGGATGGCTCCCTCTTCGTGCCCGATTTTCTGGAAAAACTTGCCCGCGACCAGAGCGACAGCGGCTTGCACCTGCCGCCCCGCTTTTTCGCCCTCTGGCGGCAAGCCATGCTTGATACCGTGCGCCAGCGCGATCCCCTGTGCGATGAAGAGATCCTCACTGCCTGGGCTATGGCGATAGCGCCTGGACTGGAATATCTTCGCCGTCAGGCGGAGCTGCACTACCAGGCGGGAGCGCAATCATGACCGCCGCCTCGCGCTTCGACCTCAACGCGCTACCGATTGCGGTGATGTTGTATGACGCGCAAGAACGGCTGGTGGCGTGGAATGACAAAATCGGCCAGTTTTACCCGTCGCTGGCCACCCGCCTGCAACCCGGCGTCACGCTGGAAGCGTTAGCCAGCCAGTTTATCGATACCGCCTTCAATACCGATCCTGCCCGGCGACAGGCGCTAAAAGAGTCGGTAATCCGCAACTGTCGGCTGGAAAGTCACTACGAGGTACGTCATCAAGGAGAACGACGCCTGTTTGTTCAACATCAATGTTTACCCGATGGCGGCATCATCAGCCTGCATACGGACATTTCACACCTCGATATGGCGCAGCGCGCACGCCAGGATCTGCACGCTGACTTTTTGCTGGCCGCGGAGTCGATTCATATCGGGATCTGGGACTGGCAAGTCTCGCCGGATATCCTCCAGCTCAGCGATACGCTGTTAAGCCTGGTGGGGCAACCGCGCGACAGTTGGCACCATAATGTCAACGCCATGCTTGGGCTGGTGCATCCGGCGGATCGCTTTCACCTGATCCGCACCGTGCTGCGCTCCCGCGCGCACCATTTTCCGGTGTTTGAATGCGAAATCCGTGTCCGTTATAAGCAGGATCAGTGGCGCTGGATGCTGCTCTCCGGCCAGGTTACCACCCTGAATTTGAGCGGCGCAATGGAGCGCGTGATTGGCACATTGCAGGATATCAACCGCCGCAAAGAAGCAGAGCTGCTCGCCATTGAAGCGGCCCATGTCGCCAGACAAGCGAACGAAGCCAAAAGCGCGTTTCTCGCCAATATGAGCCATGAAATCCGCACGCCAATGAACGGTATTCTCGGCATGACGCAACTGTGCCTTGAAACCCCGCTGAGCGCCGAACAGCGCGAATACCTGACGCTGGTGATGAGCTCGGCGCAATCTTTATTGCATATTATCAATGACATTCTCGACTTCTCGAAAATCGAAGCCGGGAAGATCCTGATTCATGACGAGGCGCTGGAGATACGCCCGTTTATCCAGTCGCTGATCCGCCCGCATATGCCTGCCGCCAGCGAAAAAGGGGTGGAACTGCTGGTCGATATTGACCCGCGCTTGCCAGAGGTGGTGCGAGGCGATAGCGTGCGGCTGCGCCAGATCCTGACCAATCTCATCAGCAACGCGCTGAAATTTACCCACCACGGTGAGGTATTGCTCGGAATTGAACCCGCCGGCAACGGCTCCCAGTGGCGGTTTCGGGTGCGCGATAGCGGCATTGGTATTCCCCCGGATAAACAGCAACTGATTTTCGAAGCGTTCAGCCAGGCGGACAGCTCCACCACACGCCGCTATGGCGGCACCGGGCTGGGGCTGACCATCTCCGCGCGGCTGGTGGCGATGATGGGGGGAAATTTAACGGTGACCAGTACGCCGGGCGTTGGGAGTGAGTTCGCCTTCACCCTGCCGCTGGCAAACTTGCCCGTGAGCGAAATGACAACGACAGAAGCGCACCAGTTTCACGGTGAACGGGTGCTGGTCGTCGATGATAACGCCACCAACTTACGCTTGCTGGAGGCCAAACTGATCGCCATGGGGCTGACGCCGGTCTGTATCAACAAACCGCTGGAAGCGCTGGCGCTGGCGGCGCAAATGCCGCCGTTTCCGCTGATCCTGCTGGATGCGCAAATGCCGGATATGGACGGCATCTCACTGGCGCTGGAACTCTCGGTGCTACCGGAAGCCAGCCAGAGCCGCATTATTATGCTCAGTTCCATGAATCGTCATTTCGACAGGAATATGCTCAAGCGCATTGGCATTGCGCACTATCTGCATAAACCGGTCGATCACAGCGAGTTGCAACAGGCCATCGCCTCCCTGTTGTTGCCGGTCAGCGTACCCACGCCCGCGCCCACGGTCAGCCCGGCTGCAGAACCCGCCGCTGCGCCGCCAACACTGCAGCAGAGCCTGCATGTTCTGCTGGCAGAAGATAACCTCGTCAACCAAAAGCTGGCCTACCGGCTGCTTGAG
This sequence comes from Kosakonia sp. SOY2, assembly GCF_027109175.1. Taxonomy (NCBI): domain Bacteria; kingdom Pseudomonadati; phylum Pseudomonadota; class Gammaproteobacteria; order Enterobacterales; family Enterobacteriaceae; genus Kosakonia; species Kosakonia sp. SOY2. The sequence goes on along the minus strand of NZ_JAPVXH010000001.1, from coordinate 1,112,435 downwards.
CAACTTGGGCATCGCTGCGAAATCGTCGCCGATGGCCAGGCCGCGCTTGAGCACTGGCAGGCCAGCCGTTGGGATGTGATTCTGATGGATCTGCAAATGCCGGGCATGGACGGTGAAACGGCTATTCGTCTGCTGCGAGAAGAAGAAGCCCGGCGCGGTGTGCCGCCACAGTTGGTGATCGCCATGACCGCCCATGCCATGCAGGGCGACAAAGCGCGCTGCTTCGAACTGGGTTTTGACGGCTATATCGCCAAACCCGTCACGCGTGAAGCATTGAATGCGGAACTGACCCGCGTAGTGGGAACCCCCTCGCCCCACGCCGCAGCGCAAATGGCAGCGGGAATGCCCAACGAAAGCGCCCTGCTTGAACAACTGGGCGGCGACAGGGCGCTACTGAACGAACTTATGACCATTTTCAGGGAAGGCCTGATGGAGCTCAGCGACGCCATTGAACAGGCGGTACGCTCCGGCGATCGTGAAACCGTGCGCCGCAGTGCCCATAAGTTGCGTGGAGAAGCCATCGCGCTTGATTTCCGGAGCCTGAGCCAGGTTCTCCAACAACTGGAAAGCCAGTCGCAAAGCCTGAGCGACGCGGAACTGGCGCGCCTGCTTGCGCCACTGCAACATGAGCGCCAGCACGCGCTCAACTGGTTACAAACGCGGGAGGCCTCATCATGAAACGTTACACCGTCACGTGCTTATTGTTTTTGTCAGCCTTCACCCAGGCGCATCCGACGCCGGTGAGCTGGTCGCTGGCGGGGCAATGGCGTGTGCATGATGCCAATCAGGCTGAATTTGACGGCATTCGCGCACCTGTCGGCGACTGGCGAAAATTAACGGTTCCGGCCAACTGGTATTCAGCCGGGTACGATCACCAGGGGGCAATGTGGTATCGACACGACTTCACCCTGCCCGCTCTTGCCCAGGATACGCTGGCAACGCTGGTGTTTGACGGAGTGGATTACTATGCCGATGTCTCGCTCAACGGCCAGCACCTGGCGCGCCACGAAGGGTACTTCCAGCGTTTTGCTGTCGATATTACCGACACAGTACGTCGCCATAATCGCCTGGCGGTGCGCGTCGACAGCCCATATGAAGATCCAAAAACGCTCTGGCCGCTGCACAAAAAGCTGATCAAAGGCGTGCTAAATCAGCACGACACCCGCCCCGGTGGCGCCTGGTCACCGCATGGTCAGGATGCCAACTCTGGCGGCATCTGGTCGCCGGTGCGTCTGCACCTGAGCCGGGGCGCCGTGATCGACGAGATTATTCTGCGCCCGGACTGGCAAAACGGCCTGGCGAACCCTGCCTTACGCGCAGAGATCCGCTACCGGTCGCGCAACCGCGGGCCCGCAACGCTGAAGCTGCTTGCCGAACCCGCGAATTTTAACGGTCGTGCATTCCGCCTTGAACAGGCTGTGACCCTGAATGCCACCGGCGGGGAAACCGCAACGATGACGGTGAGGCTGCCCATGGCAGGCGCAAAGCTCTGGTGGCCCGCCAGTCTGGGTAAACCGAATCTCTACCAGGTGCGTGTCACCCTCGCGGACGATCGCGGCGTAATGGATAGCGCTAAAAGCCGAACCGGGCTGCGTAAGGTAGAAGAACAAGCGGATAACCGTGGCTGGCTTATTAATGAAAAACGGCTGTTTATCAAAGGAACCAACTACATCGGTTCGCCGTGGTTGAGCACCATGGACGCGGAGAAATATCGGCGTGACCTGCGCATGGTGCTGGCAATGAACGCCAACGCCATTCGCGTGCATGGTCATGTAGCCAACCGCCCGCTTTACCAGGTTGCCGACGAACTGGGGCTGATGCTCTGGCAGGATGTGCCGCTGCAATGGGGATATGACGACAGCGCGGCCTTTGCCGATAACGCCGCGCGACAAACCCGCGAGATGGTCGAGCAGTTTGGCAATTCGCCGTCCATCATCGTCTGGGGCGGGCATAACGAACCGCCGTGGAACTCCCCCTGGATGGAAAAACGCTTTCCCGACTGGCATAAAGATCTGAACCAAACGCTGACCGCGCGCGTGGCAGACACGCTGGCCAAAGATAATTCGCGGATCGTACATCGTTTTTCCGCCGTCGAAGAGCACTACTGGCAAGGCTGGTATTTCGGCGTGATGCGCGATCTGCTCGCCCCGGCGAAAACCGGCATTATCACCGAGTTTGGCGCGCAGGCGCTGCCGCGCCTTGCCACACTGAAAACCATTATTCCCGCTTCTCTACTGTGGCCTGCAACCACGGCGGCGGACGATGCTGGCTGGGTGAAGTGGAAATACCATAACTTCCAGCCGTTTCAGACCTTTAAATTTGCCAATATCCCGCGCGGCGAGGATTTGCAAACGTTTATTGAAAATACCCAGCAATACCAGGCGCAGCTTGTCGCGATGGCGGCGGAAAGCTATCGTCGTCAACGCTATCAGCCTGTGACTGCCCTGTTCCAGTTCATGTTTGTCGAAACCTGGCCGTCGATAAACTGGGGCGTGGTGGATTATTTACGCCATCCGAAAGCCGGGTATTACGCACTGCAAAAAGCCTATCAGCCGTTGTTACCCTCCATTGAACCGGTCAGCGCGCAGTGGCAGCGCGGAAAACCCGCCACGCTACGTCTGTGGGCGGTAAATGATACCTATACCCCCTGCGAAGATTGCACGCTGAAATGGCAAGTAACACAGCGCGACCGCCCGCTTTTGACCGGGCAAAAACAGCAGACGCTGGCGGTGGATAGCGGCGTGAAAATCGCCGATCTGACGGTGACGCCTGACAGTACCGGCGTGCTGACGGTGACTTATCACATCTTCGATGCAACAGGAAAAAAAGTGGCGGAAAACGCCTGGCAAACGGAGGTCGGTGAGGCCACAAACTGACCTATATAACGCGCCAGGCAAGCATGTCGCCTGGCGCATCACTGCTACGGACGACGGAACAGCACGATACTGCGCCCTTCGAGTTCGAAATCCTTCTCTTTGGTAATAACAACCCCGCGTTTCGCGCTATCGGCGGTGGTCAGCTCCAGCACCCAACCGCCTTCGCCGAACTGCGGAATGCGAAACGGCACCGTGCCTTCAAACGGGTTAAACAGCATCAGCACGTCATGCCAGATCCCCTCTTCTTCCTGCAAATCCGGGCGTCCGATATAAACGCCGAGCGTCGTACCTTCATCCCACTGCTCCGGTAACTGCTCGCCGCCACCGGCGTTGTACCAGCGGATCTCCATGCCATCGCGCCAGTTTTCACGCCGCAGGATCGGCTGTGATGCCCGCAGCGCAATAACATGACGGGTAAATTCACGCAGCGCTTCCCCGTTGCCGCTGTGCGGTGCGTCCCAGTCGATCCACGAGATTTCGCTGTCCTGGCAGTAGCCATTGTTGTTGCCCTGCTGGGTGCGGCCAAACTCATCCCCGGCCAGCAGCATTGGCGTGCCGTGGGAGAAAAACAGCGTCGCAAGGAAGTTACGTTTTTGCCGTTCGCGCACGGTGTTGATGCCTTCGTCGTCGGTCACCCCTTCCGCGCCGTAGTTGTAGGAGCGGTTGTCATTGTGACCGTCGTTATTGTCTTCGCCGTTGGCTTCATTATGTTTTTCGTTGTACGACACCAGGTCATTCAGCGTAAAACCGTCGTGGGCAGTAATAAAATTCACGCTTGCCCACGGGCGACGCCCGCGCTGATCGTACAGATCACCGGAGCCCAGCAGGCGGGCGGCAAAGTCCGTCGAGACGTTATCGCCCTTCCAGTATTCACGCAGCGTGTCGCGGTATTTATCGTTCCACTCCGCCCAGCCCGGCGGGAAACCGCCCACCTGATAACCACCGGGGCCGATGTCCCACGGTTCGCCAACCAGTTTCAGCCTGGATAACAGCGGATCCTGCGTCATGGCATCAAAAAAGCCGCCGCGCTGGTCGAACCCTTCCGGCTCGCGCCCGAGGATGGTGCCCAGATCGAAGCGAAAACCGTCGATATGCATCGATTCTGCCCAGTAACGCAGCGAATCCATCACCATCTGCAATACGCGCGGGTGCGACGTGTTCACCGTGTTGCCGGTGCCGGTATCATTAATGTAGTAACGGTGCTGATCCGGCAATGTGCGGTAATAAGAGAAGTTATCGATACCTTTAAACGACAGGGTTGGCCCCAGTTCGTTGCCTTCTGCCGTGTGGTTATAAACCACATCGAGGATCACTTCGATACCGGCATCGTGAAACGCCCGCACCATATCGCGAAAGCCCTGAATGCCGCGCGGCCCGTAATAACGCGACGCCGGGGCGAAGAAACCAAGCGTGTTATAGCCCCAGAAGTTACGCAGCCCCTTATCGAGCAAATGCTGGTCGTCCGGGAACCAGTGAACCGGCAGCAGTTCGACAGAGGTAATACCGAGGCTTTTGATGTACTCCACCGAGGCCTTATGTCCCATCCCTTCAAACGTGCCGCGCAGTTCCGGCGGCAGCGCCGGATTAAGCTGGGTGAAGCCTTTCACATGGGTTTCGTAGAAAACCGTACGTGGCCAGGGAATATTCGGCCGTGCGCCGTCCTGCCAGTCGAACGCGTGGGGATCGATAACCCGGCACTTGGGCGTAAACGGCGCGCTGTCCTGGGTATCAAAGGTCAGATCTTTATCTTCATGGCCTAAATCATAAGCGTAATGGGCCGCATTCCACTCGATATCCCCGACCAGTTCGCGGGCATAAGGGTCAATCAATAATTTATTCGGGTTAAACCGGTGGCCGTTTTCCGGCTCAAACGGGCCATGCACCCGGTAGCCGTATAACGCGCCGGGTTGCAGGCCTGGCACATAACCGTGCCAGATCTCGTGCGTGTTTTCCGGCAGATCAAACCGGGCGATCTCCTGCTTGCCATCGGGCGCGTATAAACAGAGCTCCACACGATGCGCATGCGCTGAAAAAAGGGCAAAGTTAACGCCCTCACCGTCGTAATTCGCACCGAGTTGCTGGCCGTGCCCCGCCGTAATGTAAAACTGTTTTCCGTCAGACATTGCTTCCCCTTGATCGCCTGTAAAGTCTCACCAGACATAACGATTGATGAACCGCACCCTTTTCTTCGCAATCATGCACTGACCAGTACCGCAAAGGTGAAACCGCCTATCGATCGCAGATTCACTTTGTCGGTGAGAAAAACCTCCTCTGAGCTGAGTATGTCCCGGTAACGCCGATTCGCCAGTTCCGCCGGCAGGGCAATATTGGCGCCCGCCAGGCTGCCGTCGATGGCATCGAACAGCAGACGCGGGGCGAGCACAATTAACGCATCCTCGTTTTGCACGCGCGCAAAGGCGATCAGGTGCTCCGCCTCTTCACCCGCAATGGTCAACGGCAGATAAGCGCCCCGGCGGAACAACGACGGCATCTGCTGGCGTAAATGCAGCAGCCGGTAGATGAAAAATTGCTTTAACTGCCCGCTCGACCAGCTCTCCTGCGAATGCGGATCGGCCTGCTCTTCGTCTACCAGCAGGCGCTCAAGCTCGGCGTAATCCGGTTCCAGCCGGTTATCCGGGTCGACCAGGCTGAAATTGAGCGCTTCGCTGCCCTGATAAATATCCGGTACGCCGGGTGCCGTCAGTTTGATCACCGTTTGCGTCAGGCTATTGACCAGCCCGGCGCGAATAAAGGGCTGTAGCGAGGCGGTAAAATCGGTCAAAAACTCGCGATTCTCCGGCGACAACAAATGACGCACGTAATCAAGCACCGCCTGTTCATAGGCGTCGTTAGTCTCGATCCAGTCGGTACGCTGTTTCGCTTCGCGCAGCGCTTTTTCAACAAACGCCACAAACCGCTCTTCCAGCGCACGCAAACCTTCCACGTCATCGGCTTGTAAGTTGACCGGCCAGACGCCCGCCAGCGCCTGATAGATCATCCACGCCACCATCGGTCGCGGGGCGTGTCCATCGTCCAGCAGTTGCACTTTGCTATGGTTCATCTGCCGCCAGCGCGCCACGCAATCGGCCCAGCGTTCGGGCGCTTCCGTCAGGGTATAGAGCCGCGCCCTGGCGTCTTCCCCGCGTTTGGTGTCATGGGTTGAGGTGCCGGAAAGCGCATCCGGCTGGCGCTCAAGCCGGGTTTGCATCTCTGCGTGGAAACGATCGAGCGAAAAGGTGCGCGGTAGTGGCTCCGCGCCGACTTCATTAAGCGCCAGATCGACATGCTGGCGGAAAAAGAGCGTATCTTCGACGGATTTCGCCATCAGCGGGCCGGTAAGCTGCTGAAAGCGGGTACGAAAACGTGCCGCCGCACCGAGCGCGCTTTTCGCGACATCGCCGACTAAAATGCGGCGCACAAAATCGAGCGCGGCAGCATCCGGCGCATACGGGCTGCGCTGAACGCTCTCCACCACCTTGTTTAACAGCGCGGTGTCAGCCTCCGGTAGCCCCTGTTCCGTGCCATAGGTGCGATAAACCGGGAAGGCGATCAGCAGTTCACGCAGCGCCTGGCGTACCGCGTCCTCCTGCGGCACCGGGATTTCCGCGTGACCAATAGTGAGTGCCAGCGACACCAGCACGCTGAATTCGCCGTTAAAGTTACGATCGACCATCAGCAGCTTGGCGTCGCGCAGCTCCTCGCGCATATTCACGCGCCGCCCGGCAACGCTGTCGTAGGCTTTGCGCAGGTTAGCGAGCTTGGCGTCATCGACCAGCACATCCGACAGCGCAGCGATAAATTCATACCCGGTGGTGCCGGACACCGGCCAGTCCGCCGGAAGATGCTCGCCTTTGCCGAGGATCTTCTCCACCGTGAGGTAACACTCAGGCCCCACCTTCTGGCGTAAGCGCGTCAGGTAACCCTGCGGATCGGCCAGCCCGTCAACGTGATCGATTCGCAAACCGTCCACCGCGCCGCTGTGCACCAGCTCAAGGATCAGCCGGTGCGTATCATCAAATACCGCTTCATCTTCCACGCGCACGCCAACCAGGCCGGTGATTTCAAAAAAGCGCCGGTACGAGAGGTCATTCGCCGCATCGCGCCAGCTCATTAACCGCCAGGGCTGCTGCGCATGAATTTCAGCGATTAGCGTGTGGTCGGTCTCGCCGATGAGTGCCTGCTCCCGCCCTTGCCAGCTCTCTGCCACCAGCGGATAAAAATTGTCGTAATAGGCCAGCGCCGGTTCACCGGTCAGCGGATCGGCTTTGATCGCCAGCTCGCCGTTTGCAAGCACGGTGTCAAAATCATCGCCGAGAAACGGCAGCGTCAGCCGCCGCGACCAGTCGATGTCGAAATGGTGGGCATACGGGCTTTTCTCGCCTTTGGCTATCACATCGCGCCACCAGGCGTTTTCCAGCGAGGCGGCCATATGGTTTGGCACAATATCCAGAATCAGCCCCAGCCCGGCGTTTTTTAACGCACTCACCAGCCGGTCAAACCCGCCGCGCCCGCCAAGCGTCGGATCGATCTCATTGGCGTTAGTGACGTCATAACCGTGGGTGGAGCCGCTGGCGGCGGTAAAAATGGGCGAGGCGTAAAGGTGGCTGATGCCCAGATGTTTAAGATACGGAACCAGCGCCGCGGCGCGATCAAACGTCATTCCGTTACGAAACTGCAAGCGGTAAGTGGCGGTTGGCGTATTCACATTCCCTCTCCCAAAGCCAGACGAACAATGAACGCGTTCGGCGGTAAGTCATCCTGCCCGCGCGGCCAGGCCACCAGCGTTTTGCCGGGGAGTTCCGGCAACGGTTGCGAGGCTTCGCCAATATTGAGCGCCAGCGATAATGTCCCCTGCGGGAAGCGCCAGCGGACCGCGATAAACCCCGGCGCGGTGGCGATCACTTCCCCATTTTGCCGCGGTGCATTTGTCAGCAGCGGCACCACATATTTCTGGCGCAGCGTCAGCCAGTCGCGGGTTTGCGTCAGCCAGCGCTGGCCGGTCTCCTGCTGCGTTTTCGCCCAGTCCAGTTGTGAACGGGTAAAGGTTTCAGGCGCGTTCGGATCGGGAACCGCTTCCCCCTCATGTCCCGCATGGCCCTGGAATTCGCGCGCGCGCCCTTCACGCACGGCGCGCGCCAGATCACCGTGAAAATCGGTAAAGAACAGGAAAGGATTGGTTTCGCCATACTCTTCGCCCATAAACAGCAGCGGAATATGCGGGGAAAAGAGCAGCGCGCCGAGCAGCACGCGCGTTCTCTCCTCGCCCGCCAGCGAGATGAGCCGCTCGCCCTGGGCGCGGTTACCGGTCTGATCGTGGTTCTGGATAAAATCGACAAACGCCACCGGCGGCTGGTTGCGGCTGTCCACTCCGCGCGGTTCACCGGTTGACGGGGCAACTTCCCCCTGAAACGCGAACCCTTCAGTTAACGCGCGCGCCAGCCACACTTCAGGCTTATCCGCAAAATCCTGGTAATAGGCATGGGTTTCGCCGGTGGCAAACACATGCGCGGCATTGTGCAGATCGTCATTCCACTCGGCGGTAAAAAGCGGCGAACGCCCATCCGGCTCACGCGGATGCAGCGCAATAATATTGCGGCAATCTTCGGTGGTCAGATGCACCGGCCGGTCGGTGATCTCCTCGCGAATACGGCGGGCAATCTCCACCAGCACCGGCGGCTCGGCGCTGTCTTCAATCTGATCGATGGCATCAAACCGCAGCCCGTCCAGGTTGTATTCGTTGAGCCAGTAGAGCGGCGCTTCAACGATATAACGCCGCACGGCGTCAACGTCGTACGCGATGCCTGGCCCCCACGGCGTCTGGCGTTCGGCGTGGAAAAAATCCGGCGACAGCGCGGGCAAATAGTTGCCTTCCGGGCCAAAGTGGTTGAGCACAATATCCAGCACCACTGAAAGGCCGTAGCCATGAGTCGCGTCGATAAAGGCTTTAAAATCATCCGGCGTGCCGTAAGCCGAGTGCGGCGCATAAAGCAGCACGCCGTCATAGCCCCAGCCGCGATTGCCGCCAAACTGGGAAACGGGCATCACTTCTATCATGGTGATGCCGAGTTGCGCGAGGTGCGGCAATTTTTCCATCGCCGCGCGAAACGTTCCCTGCGGGGTGAATGTCCCGATATGCAGCTCATAGACTACGGATTCTGCCCACGGGCGGCCCTGCCACTGCGGGTGTTGCCAGACGTAATGATCCGGGTCGACGACCAGTGAAGGACCGTTAACGTCGGCGGCCTGCGCGCGCGAGGCGGGATCGGGAACCGCCATGCCGTTGCTCAGAAGAAACTGGTACGCCGTACCAGCGGCGATATTATCGACGGTCAGTTCAAACCAGCCGTCATCAAGGCGTTGCATTGGCAATTCGCCAGCCGGTAAACGCAGTGAAACCTGCTGCTGCCCGGTGGCCCATAACCGAAAACGCACGCGACCATTCGCGAGGTATTCGGCTCCCCAGCTTTTACAAAACGATTTCGACGCCATGCAATTACCTCTCCACGATGTCACGAAGAACAATCATAGTCGATAATCTGCAAAGCCATTGGCGGGCCGCCCGGTCATGCACGCGCATACCGGGCGGTGAGTTGCGTTACTGCTGTTGTTTTTCTTCTGCGGTTTCGACTTCGCGATACCAGCGCGGATGGTGCTTCTTCGCCCAGCGGCGGCTCACGTTGCCTTCAATCATGCCTTTGATCGAACCTTTCACCCAGAACGCCATATACATGTGCACCAGGATGGCGAGCATCAGGATAATGGCGCTGGTGGCATGCGCCAGCAAACACCAGCGAATCAGCCAGATGGGGAAAAAGTGGGCAAAGTACGGTCGCCAGATCACCACGCCCGTCGCCAGCAGCAGCGAAATCATGCTCATGATGGTCCAGAACATCATTTTTTGCCCGGCGTTATATTTGCCGACATCGGCCACCTTGTGCTCGTTGCCTTTTAGCACCTCAACAATGTTTTTCAGCCACGGCAGATCTTTCTTGTCCGGAATGTTGTGGTGCACAAAGCGCACGAACATAAACATCAGGATCAGAAAGATCAGCACGCCAAAGAACGGATGCAGAATGCGTCCCATCTGCGGCGTGCCGAAGGTTTGCGTCAGCCAGTGCAGCGTCGGGAAAAAGAGCGCGATACCGGATAACGCCACCAGGAAAAAGCAGATCACCACCGTCCAGTGGCACGCCCGGTCGATAAATTTGGTGCGCAGGATCATTTTGCTTTTATTCATGGTCGTGCTCCTCTTCATCGTCATCCGTCTCTTTGTTCGGCCCCACCCCGATGTAGTGGAACAGCAGACCGGCAAAGGTGGCGATAAACCCGGCGGCGGAGAGCGGCTTGAGAATGCCTTTCCACAGAGTAACCGGCACATCGATTTTCGGTTCCGCAGGCAGGTGGTGGTACAGCCCCGGCTGGTCGGCATGATGCAGCACATACATCACATGCGTACCGCCCACGCCCTGCGGGTTGTATACCCCCGCGTTGACGTAACCGCGTTTTTGCAACTGCGCCACGCGCTGCTCGCCAAGCTCCAGCATTTCGGCTTTGGTACCAAAATGAATCGCCCCGGTCGGGCAGGTTTTCACACACGCGGGCTCCTGGCCGACGCTGACGCGATCGACACAGAGCGTGCATTTGTAGACCCGGTTATCGTCCGGGTTGAGGCGCGGCACGTTGAACGGGCAACCGGCAATGCAGTAGCCGCAGCCAATGCAGTGCTCCGACTGGAAATCGACAATCCCGTTGGCGTACTGAATGATCGCGCCCGCCGACGGGCAGGCTTTCAGGCAGCCCGGCTCCGCGCAGTGCATACAGCCATCTTTGCGGATCAGCCACTCCAGCTTGCCGTTTTGCGTGGTCTCGCTAAAGCGCATCACCGTCCAGGATTTGGCGCTTAAATCGAGCGGGTTGTCATACACCCCGGCGCAATACCCCACCTCATCGCGGATATCGTTCCACTCGGAACAGGCCACCTGACAGCCTTTACAGCCGATACAGGTGGACACATCAATCAGCTTTGCCACTTCGGCCCGGAAATCCCGTGCCTGCGGCGGCGGCGTAAAACCGTTGGTCGCTGAACGTTTAATAATGTCTTGTGATTGCATGGACATGGTTTCGCTTCCTTACGCCTTCTCAATATTGACCAAAAACGCCTTGTACTCCGGCGTCTGCGAGTTAGCGTCGCCCACCGATGGTGTCAGCGTGTTAGCAAGGAAGCCTTTACGCGTGGCCCCTTCAAAACCCCAGTGGCACGGAATGCCTACAGTGTCGACCCGACGACCGTCAATGGTCAGGGTTTGCAAACGCTTCGTGACCACCGCTTTGGCTTTGATAAAGCCGCGTTTCGACATCACCTTCACGTCATCGCCGGCGAGAATGCCCTTCTCTTTTGCCAGCGCTTCGCCAATCTCAACGAACTGATCCGGCTGCGCGATGGCATTAAGGCGGGCATGTTTCGTCCAGTGGCGGAACAGCTCGGTTATTGAGTAGGTGGTGGCGACATACGGGAAAGCATCCGCTTTGCCCATATTGGCGTTGTCGGCGGCGAAAATACGCGCTACCGGGCTGGAAACCACTTCCGGGTGCAGCGGGTTGGTGCCAATTGGCGATTCAATCGGCTCGTAGTGTTCCGGGAACGGGCCGTCGTTCATCTTGTCGATGGAGAACAGGCGCGCCACGCCTTCCGGGTTCATGATAAACGGCCCGACATTGCTGCCTGGCGCAGCCTGGCTGTAATCGGCAACGTCCATACCTGTCCAGCGCTGACCATCCCAGTGCAGCAGTGCGCGCTTCGCATCCCACGGTTTACCCGCCGGATCGGCAGAGGCGCGGTTGTAAAGAATGCGGCGGTTCGCCGGCCATGACCACGCCCAGCCCGGCGTACAGCCCAGCCCGTACGGATCGCTGTTATCACGGTTCGCCATCTGGTTTCCGCGCTCCGTCCAGCTACCGCAGTACACCCAGCAGAAGCTGCTGGTGGAGCCGTCATCGCGCAGTTGCGCAAAGCTGCTTAACTGCTCGCCTTTTTTGGCAATCAGCGTGCCTTTGTCGTCATACAGATCGCGCAGCGCTTTACCGTTGGCTTCGCGGGCCACCTCTTCCGGATGCGGATCGTACGGATCGTTATAATCCCAGGACATGTTCAGCAGCGGTTCCGGGTTAGCTCCGCCTTCGGCCTGATACAACTCGCGCAGGCGCATAAACAGGCGTCCCAGGATTTTGGCGTCGTGCAATGCCTCTCCCGGCGGCTCGGCGGCGGCCCAGTGCCATTGCAACCAGCGCCCGGAGTTGGCGATGGAACCGTCCTCTTCAGCAAAGCAGGAGGATGGCAGACGGAACACCTCGGTCTGAATTTCCGCCGGATTGACGTCGTTCATCTCACCGTGGTTCTGCCAGAAGGTGGAGGATTCAGTCGCCAGCGGATCGATAACCACCATGTATTTCAGTTTCGCCAGTGCGCGTGATGACTTGTTCTTATCCGGGAAAGCCGCCAGCGGGTTGAACCCCTGCACGATATAACCGTTGATTTTGCCTTCGAGCATCAGTTCGGCCTGGGTCATCACATCGTAGAGACGATCCCATTTCGGCAGCCAGTCGTAACCCCAGTTGTTCTCCGCCGTGGCGCGATCGCCCCAGAAACTCTTCATCATGCTGATGAAAAACTTCGGCGTGTTCTGCCAGTAGTTCACTTCGTTCACCCCCAGCGACGGCGGGGTGATTTGCGAAATATAGGTCTGGTAATCCGGCTGTTTCTCTGACGGCAGCGGCATATAACCCGGCAGGTTGGTCGACAGCAGGCCTAAGTCGGTATAGCCCTGAATATTCGAGTGGCCCCGCAGCGCGTTCACGCCGCCGCCCGCCATACCGATATTACCGAGCAGCAGTTGCAGCATCCCCGCCGCGCGAATGATCTGCGCCCCGGCCGAGTGGTGCGTCCAGCCCAGCGCATAAAGAATGGTAGCGGTACGGTTCGGCACGCTGGTGCTGCCGAGCACCGAGCAGACATGGGTGAAATCTTTTACCGTGGTGCCGCACAGGCGGCTGACCATTTCCGGCGTATAACGCGCAACGTGGGCTTTCAGCAAGTTCCACACGCAGCGCGGATGGCTCAGCGTCTCGTCGCGCAACGCATTGCCCTGGGCGTCGAGTTGGTAGAACCAGCTTGATTTGTCGTACTGGCGTTTTTGCGCGTCGTAGCCGCTGAACAGGCCGTCGTTAAAGGCGTAATCTTCGCGAATAATCAGGCTGGCATTGGTGTAGTGGCGCACATATTCATGCTGAATCTGGTCATGTTCAATCAGATAGCGGATCGCGCCAAGCAGAAACGCGGTGTCGGAACCGGCGCGGATCGGCGCATAGAAATCGGCCACCGCCGCACTGCGGTTAAAGCGCGGATCGACGACCATCACGGTGGCGTTGTTTTTGGTTTGCGCTTCCACCACCCACTTAAAGCCGACCGGGTGCGCTTCGGCGGCGTTACCGCCCATGATCAGCACCACGTTGGCGTTTTTGATGTCCACCCAGTTGTTGGTCATCGCGCCGCGGCCAAAGGTCGGTGCCAGCGCGGAAACGGTCGGGCCGTGGCACAACCGCGCCTGACAGTCGATCGCCACCATGCCCAGCGCGCGGGTAAATTTGCCGTCAAGAATGCCGGTCTCATTACTGGCGGCCGAAGAACAGAGCATGCCGGTGGTGGTCCAGCGATTGACCGTTACGCCCTGCGCATTTTTTTCAATAAAGTTTTCATCGCGATCTTTTTTCATTAACCGCGCGATTTTATCAATTGCTTCATCCCAGCTAATTCGCTGCCATTTATCGGAACCCGGCGCGCGATATTGCGGATGTAATAAACGATTTTCGCTGTGAATATAGTCCAGGACGCCAGCGCCTTTCGGGCACAATGACCCCCGGCTCACCGGATGATCGGCGTCGCCTTCAATGTGATAAATACTTTCACTGACATTTTTCGCATTATCACCGAGGCTGTACATCAGCATGCCGCAGCCGACTGAACAATAGGTGCAGTTATTTCGCGTCTCTTTTGCTTTTAAGAGTTTATATTGACGGGTTTCCGCGTGAACGGAAAAAGAAGATAAAAATCCGAGAGATGCGACAGTGCTTCCTGCCAGACCGCCCGCGCAGATCCGAAAGAACTGCCTCCGGTTGAGCTCCATTTGTCCTCCAGCTTAAACTTAAGACATGAAAAGGGACGGAGATTATAAGGATATTCTCAACACTTAACCATTATCCATTTATGGTTATTTTTGCGGGTAATTTGGGGCAGAAAGTTATTTAACTAAAATAAGTGGCAGAGATTTTTCTCTCTGCCCTTTTTATTACTTCGTCGCGCTGAATATGGCTTTGCCGATGCGGGCAATGGCGTCATTACTTTGCGCCATTGTCGCTTTAGTATCCGTTATATAAATAGATACAATACGAGGCGCGCCTTTTTTCGGCCAGACAATACTGATAATCGAACGCGAACCATAATCGCCCGCCCCGGTTTTATCGCCAATCACCCAGCCTTTTGGCAACGTGGAACGCAGCAGCGCATCGGCGACTTTATCCTCTTTCATCCACTGCACCAGTTGCGCGCGCGAACGCGGCGTTAATACCTCGCCGAGCGCCAGCTTTTGCAGCGTGTGGCTGACAGCCAGCGGCGTGGTGGTATCGCGCAAATCGCCCGGCACGGCGCTGTTGAGTTCAGGTTCGGCGCGATCGAGTCGCGTGACACTGTCACCGGAATCAGCAAAGAAGCGCGTCACCGCTGCCGGTCCGCCCAGTTTTTTCGCCAGCAGATTTGCCGCCGTGTTGTCACTTTCAGTGATTGCCGCGCTGCACAGTTGCTGCCAGCTCATCGAAGCAGGCGCAACAAACTTGCTGGTCACTGGTGACCAGGTCACCAGCTCGCTTTGCGCAAACTGAGTGGTCTCATTTAACGCCAGTTCGCCTTTGTCGACCTTGCTCAGCAACGCGCCGCACAGCAGCGCTTTGTGGGTGCTGTTAAGCGGAAAACGCTCATCGCCGCGGTAGCTCACCGTCTCACCGCTGGCGGTATCCACTACCGCAATACCGATGCGTGCGCCTAAACGTTCTTCCTGCAGGCGGGCCACCGCCGTCAGCGTGGCGTTATCAATATTGGCGGCGCTGGCGGCAAACGCGCTCAATAGCAGTAAAGAACAGATTGATTTCACTGGGAAAAACATAGGTATAATCCTTGTTCAGACAGAGCAACATCACAAGTGGGCATCATGTATAACACCGCGTTAGTGTACAGAAGTTTCGGCGAACCGCAGACTGTTCTGCAAGCTGAAACCACCGAGCTGGCACCGCTTCCGGCAGGACAGGTTCGCGTCAAAATGCGCTTTGCGCCGGTGAATGCCTCAGATGTGATCCCGGTCACCGGCGCCTACAGCCACCGCATCACCCTGCCCGCCGTCGCGGGTTATGAAGGCGTGGGCGTGGTAACAGAAACGTCCGGGTCAGACGCGCATCTGCTGGGCAAACGTGTGTTGCCGCTGCGCGGCCAGGGCACCTGGCAGCAGTATGTTGATTGCCCGGCGGAGCTGGTTGTGCCGGTGCCGGATGATATTGACGATACGCTCGCCGCCCGCGCCTACATCAATCCGCTGGCCGCGCAGATGATGCTGGAACGTTACCCGGCTCACGGCCAACATGTGCTGGTCACCGCGGCGGGTTCTGACTGCGCCGGTTACCTTGCGCAGTGGGCCAGGGGTCAGGGGGCGAAAAGCGTGACCGGTATTTATCGTTCCGCCATTCATGCCAGCGGCCTGGCGGCCTGCGGCGTGATACCGCTGGCCGATACGGACAGCGCCGCCATCAAACGGGCGGCGGAGAAAGCCAGCGTTATTTATGACGCCACCGGCGGCACACTGGCGGAAACGCTGCTGCAATCAATGCCGAAAACGGGGCAATTTATCAGCTACGGTTTGCTCTCCGGGCAGCCATTCAGCATCCGCCAGCGCTTACCCGCGGTCCACTGGTTCCATGTGCGTAACTATCTCGACGCGATGACGGCAGATAGCTGGCAGCAAGCGTTTTGCACACTCTGGGAGCGGCTGCGCATAACGCCCGTGAGCGAGGTCACGCTGACAGATTTTCAGCACTGGCGGCAGGCTATCACGCGGTATCAGACGCCAGGCCGGATAGCCAAACCGCTGTTGTCGTTTTAATCCCGGTCGGCGGAATACGCCACATCGCGCTGGCGCTCAATTTCCGCTAATCGGGCGCGGAGCGAGGCCACCAGGTGCTCCCAGGCAAGGCTGCCCAGTGGTACCCGGAACGGCGGCACGGGGGCATCTGCCGCTGCGATAATTGCATCAACCGTGCGCTGCGCATCGCCTTTTATGTCAAAACTGCCGTTGGCGATCCCCCGGCGCACCTCGCCCGCAGGCGTATCGTCATAGACCGCGAGCGGCGTGGCGTGATCGAGCCCGGCACCGAAGCCGGTTTGCGTTGGGCCGGGCTCGGCAATCACAATATCGACACCAAATGGTTTCACCTCCTGCGCCACCGATTCCAGAAAGCCTTCAATACCCCACTTACTGGCGTGGTAAAGGCTGAAATTGGGGTACGCCACCTGGCCGCCTTCCGAAGAGACCTGCACAATCCGCCCGCCGCGCTGCGCGCGCAGCCACGGTAATACGGCACGCACTAACTGAATGGAGCCGGTAAGATTGGTAGCGATCTGCCGCTCAATTTGCGCATCGCTGACCTCTTCTGCCGCGCCAAACAAGCCGTAGCCGGCGTTGCTTACCACCCGTTCAATCACACCAAAAGTGGTAAACGCGGCGTCCACCTCGCGGCGCAGCGCCGCGCTGTCGGTCATATCAAAACAGCTGATGTGCAGCCGCGACGCATATTGCGCCTGTAATGCATTCAGCGCGACCGCGCGCCGTACGCAGGCCACCACGCGGTCGCCGCGCGCCAGCAGCGTTTGCGTCATCAATAATCCCAGCCCGGACGAAGCGCCGGTAATCAGCCATGTCGTCATAAATACCTCCACATGTTTTCCGGTGAGTGGATAGCGTAAGTAACCGGCGCTGCTATGATAAGACGCACCAATCGGCATGCAGCGGTGAAAAATACTCAACAATGAAAAATGTCACTCTCGCAGATTTAAAAGCGTTCCTGCTGGTCGCGCAGCACCGCAGCTTTCAACAAGCCGCCAATGAACTGGGGGTGTCCCGCTCCTCGCTGAGCCACGCTATGCGCGGGCTGGAAAGCCAGCTTGGCGTGCGCCTGTTACATCGTACAACCCGCAGTGTTTCGCTGACGGAAGAAGGCGCGGCGTTGTTGCAGCGCATTGATCCCCTGCTAAACCAGTTAGATATGGCGCTGGATGCCACCCGCTTTCGCCCGCAGGAGCTGCACGGCACGCTGCGCATTAACGCCAATGAAGGTGGTGCGCGCTGGCTGCTGGCGCACGTGGTTGACGGTTTTTTACAGGCGCACCCGCAGGTGGTGCTGGATATTGTCACCGAAGGACGGCTGGTGGATATCGTCGCCGAAGGGTTTGATGCGGGCGTACGGCTGGCGGAATCCGTACCGCTCGATATGATTGCGGTGCCGTTCGGCGGGCCGATCCGCTTTATCGCCATCGCCTCGCCGCAGTATCTGCACAGCGCAGGTATACCGCAAAGCCCGGCAGATCTTTTGCGCCACCGCTGTATCGCCCAGCGTTTGCCGAGCGGCAAACGCTATCGCTGGGAGTTTGTGCAACATGGCAAGCCGCTGACGCTCAACGTGCCCGGCAATTTATGTCTTGATAACAGCTCGCTGATGGTCGAGGCGGTGGTAAAAGGCTTCGGCATTGCTTATGTCCCCGAACCTTATGCCCGCGAGGCGATCAACAACGGGCTGGCACAACAGGTGTTGTCGCCGTTCAGCCCGCCGATTGCTGGTTTATGTCTCTATTATTCCGGTCACCGGCAAATACCGGCGACGTTGAAGGCGTTTATCGCCGCCATCCGTGAGGCCAACGAAGCCGTGCTGTAACGCTCAGTCGTTAATTAACTGTCCGGTGTGCAGCTCCAGGCGGAAATCGCACCTGCCGTCCGGCGGATCCCAGTCGCCGGAACCAAATACCACACCATCAATGCAGTCACTTATGCCGTTTTTACAGTGAGCCTGGTTAGGCTACGCTTTGACGGTGAAAACGGATAACCCGGAGAGAGAATGCTGATTGCCCAACTGAGCGATATTCATGCCGCGCCGGATAATGACAACCTGCAGCGCCTGCACCGCGCCATCGACTGGTTACGTGAACTCAGCCCCGATCTGCTGGTGGTGAGCGGTGATTTAACCGATGACGGCTGGGGGGCAGGCTATCGCGCCATTGACCACGCATTACAGCGCCTGGCGTGCCGCTCGCTGATCCTGCCCGGCAATGCCGATGATAAAACCGTGATGTGTGACAATCTGGCCGCTTTTGCTCACCGCGCTGCGCATGACGCGCTGCATTTTCATGAGCACATGAATAACGTGCCGGTGATTGGCGTGGATGTGACCGTAACCGGTGAAAGCCGGGGCGATATCCGCCCACATCTGCACTGGCTGGAAGCGGCGCTGCGCGCGCAGCCGCAACCGGCGATGGTCTTTTTGCACCAGCACCTTTTCCCAAGCGGCATTGCCCCGCTGGATAACGCCATGTGTGATGGCGGCGAGGCACTGGCGCAACTGCTGGCGCGCTTACCGCATCCGCCGCTGGCGCTGTGCGCCGGCCACGTCCACCGCGCGATGTCCGCCACATTTGCCGGTATCCCGGCGTACCTTTGCGGCTCCATCTGCCCGGCGAACCCGCTGATGCTCAATGCTCAGCACATCCCGGCGGTAAGCGATCCACCTGCACTTCTCATTCACGAACTGCGCGGTGATACCCGCGTTAGCCATTTTGTCAGCCTGTAGCAGGTATCGCCCATGCGGCGGTTTTCCCTTCGCACCGGGGCGATGGTTTTCACGGCTCGCCTTCCCAGTAATCCACACCTGCACCGCGAAATTCGACGCGCCGGAAGTCATCCCGGCCGTTTGTACGTGCTCTCGCGAGGAATTTATCGGCGTCCGGGTATTCGCAGATTTCCGGGCTTTCCATAGTGCTAATCGAGATATAACGCAGCGGTTGTTCAGAGGTATTGATAATCTGGTGCGGCCACGCTTTGCCTGGCGGAATGCAGATAACATCCCCTTCCTGGATGGGCCGTTCTTCATCGCCGATGCGCAACGTACCGTTGCCGTTCAGCACAATAAACATCTCTTC
Organism: Kosakonia sp. SOY2; assembly: GCF_027109175.1. Taxonomy (NCBI): domain Bacteria; kingdom Pseudomonadati; phylum Pseudomonadota; class Gammaproteobacteria; order Enterobacterales; family Enterobacteriaceae; genus Kosakonia; species Kosakonia sp. SOY2. The sequence goes on along the minus strand of NZ_JAPVXH010000001.1, from coordinate 1,093,277 downwards.
CTGCGCGTGATGCAGATGAAACGGACAGGCACGTTTGCCCGGTGGCAAAATATCGATCGACGCGCCGAGTTTACTGGCGAGGGTGCCTTTGGTCAGCGAGCCGCCGAGTGATTCATACAGCGGCGGGCGCACGAAGTTTTCCATTTCGATGTGGTTAAAATTGCGGATGATAAACGCAGGCGAGGTTTCGTCGTTCATAAACAGTTCCGGTAAAGAGTTCCTGTTTAGTATTGAAACGCCCGTCCGGCCTGTCAATTCGTGCTGAAAATATAACGTTGCGGATCGCTAACTCAGGTGGGTTTTCGCGTTCATAAACAGTTCCAGTAAGGGGCTGATGTACAGGATTGAAACACCCCTTCTGGCTGTCAATTCATGGGGAAAATTAGGGTGGAAGATCCCACTTGCCATCGATAATGCGTGCGGGCGTAAAAATGTTCTCTGTGTTATTCGCCATACCGGCTACGGGTGTCTATCAGCCCGGTAGCGACGCCACCGGGCTTCAGCACCTTACTCCCCCGCCAGCCGCTGATAGCGGGCAAAACGCTGCTTCGCATCCTGTTCAGTTTGTGTAAATAGCTGTTCGGACAGTGATGGCGAGATGCGCTCGAGCGAGGCATAGCGCACTTCGCCGAGCAGAAACTCGCGAAAATCATCTTCCGGCTCGTCGGAGTCGAGAATAAACGGGTTTTTCCCTTTTTCCAGCAGTTGCGGATTATGGCGCCATAAATGCCAGTAACCCGCGTCGACCGCCCGTTTCGCCTCGCGCATACTGCATCCCATACCGGTTTTCAGACCGTGGTTGATGCACGCGGCATAGGCAATCACCAGCGACGGTCCGGGCCAGGCTTCCGCCTCGGCAATCGCCCGCAATGTCTGGGCTTTATCGGCCCCCATCGCCACCTGCGCGACATACACATTGCCGTAGTTAACCGCCATCATGCCGAGATCTTTTTTGCGCGTCCGCTTGCCTTCAGCGGCAAATCGGGCGATGGCCGCCGCAGGGGTTGATTTTGACGACTGCCCGCCGGTATTGGAGTAAACCTCGGTATCAAACACCAGAATATTGACGTCCTCGCCGGAGGCCAGCACATGATCCAGCCCGCCGAAGCCAATGTCATACGCCCAGCCGTCGCCGCCAAAAATCCACTGCGATCGCTTGGCGAAATAGTCGCGGTTTTGATACAGCCGGTTGAGCAGCGGGTCATCACCCTTCTGCTGTTCAAGTAACGCGCTGAGCTGCCCGGCGCGCGCCTGCGTCCCGTCGCCGAGATCTTTATGCTCCAGCCACTGGCGCAGCGCCTGCTCAAGGTCTGCGCCAAGCGGTAACGCCAGCGCGTTTCGCGCATCGCTGGCGATCTGTTCGCGTAATGCGCGACCACCCAGCATCATGCCAAGGCCATACTCGGCGTTATCTTCAAACAACGAGTTCGCCCATGCCGGCCCCTGGCCTTTATGGTTTGTCGTCCACGGAATGGACGGCGCGCTGGCGCCCCAGATTGACGAGCAGCCTGTGGCATTGGCGATCATCATGCGGTCGCCAAACAGTTGCGTGACCAGCCGCGCATACGGTGTCTCTCCGCACCCGGCACACGCGCCGGAAAACTCCAGCAGCGGTGTTTCAAACTGGCTGCCTTTAACGGTCGTTTTGCTGAAAGGATTGGCTTTAGGCGATAGACCTACCGCATGATCCCAGACAGGAACCATCGCCCGCTGGCTCTCCAGCGGTTGCATGGTCAGCGCCTTGCCTTTCGCCGGGCAGATATCCGCACAGTTACCGCACCCGGAACAATCCAGCGGCGAAATCGCCAGATGGTATTCATACCCTTTCGCTCCCTGCGCCGGTTTGCTCAGCAGCGCAGGCGGCGCGGCTTGCCGCTCGGCCTCATCCAGCAGCGCCGGGCGCACCGCCGCATGCGGGCAAATAAACGCACATTGATTGCACTGGGTGCAGCCTTCTGGGTTCCAGACCGGCACCTGCAGGGCGATACCGCGTTTCTCCCAGGCGGCGGTGCCGGGTGGGAACGAGCCATCTTCCCGGCCCATAAAGGCGCTGACCGGCAGTTTGTCGCCGCACTGGCGATTCATTGGCTCAAGAATATCGCGAATAAAGTCCGGCATCAGGCGCGTATCCTCACTGGCATTATCTTCCAGCCATGCCCAGCGCTCCGGCACCATCACTTCCTGCAGCGCCTCCATGCCAAGATCGATGGCGGCATTGTTCATATCCACCACTTTCTGCCCTTTCCGCCCGTAAGATTTCTCAACGGCCTGCTTCAGATAACGCGACGCCGTTTGGGGTTCGATAATGCCCGCCAGTTTAAAAAACGCCGCCTGCATCAGCATATTAAAACGCCCGCCCAACCCCAGCCTGCGGGCGATGTCCACCGCGTTGAGGGTATAAAAGCGCACGCCCTGGCGCGCGATGTAGCGCTTCATCGCGTTGGGCAGTCGCGCCTCCAGCTCTTCGCCAAACCAGGTACAGTTGAGCAGAAATGTCCCGCCGGGGTTTAACCCTTCCAGCAGATCATATTTATCGACATACGATTGCTGCGAGCAGGCAATAAAGTCAGCTTTATTAATCAGATAGGGTGAGGTGATGGGCCGTTCGCCAAAACGCAGATGCGACACGGTAATGCCGCCCGATTTTTTCGAGTCATAGGCAAAATAGGCTTGCGCATACATCGGCGTGTTGTCACCGATAATCTTAATCGCGCTCTTGTTGGCGCTGACAGTGCCATCCGATCCCAGCCCCCAGAATTTGCAGGCGGTGATCCCCTCGCGTGAAACCTGCACGTCCCAGGCAGGCAGCGGCAGCGAAGTGTGGGTGATGTCGTCAAAAATACCCAGCGTAAAGCCATCTTTTGGCAGCGGTTTTTTCAGGTTTTCAAACACCGAGACAATATCTCCCGGCAGCACATCTTTACCGCCCAGCCCGTAGCGACCGCCGACAATTACCGGCGCGTTATCGTGGTGGTAAAAGGCATTTTTCACATCCAGACATAACGGCTCGGCCTGCGCACCCGGCTCTTTGGTGCGATCGAGCACCGCGATGCGTTTCACGCTGGACGGGATCCGGGCAAAGAAATGCGCCAGCGAAAACGGGCGAAACAGATGCACCGTCAGCAGGCCGACTTTTTCACCGCTATCGCAAAGGGCGTCCACGACATCCGAAATGGTGTCGCACACCGACCCCATCGCCACAATGATTTGTTCGGCATCCTGGGCGCCGTAGTAATCAAACAAATGGTATTCGCGCCCGGTGAGGGCAAAGATTTCCGCCATATAGTTTTCGACAATTTCCGGCAAGGCATCGTAATAGCGATTAGCCGCTTCGCGCGCCTGAAAGTAGATATCCGGGTTTTGCGCCGTCCCGCGGATCACCGGATGTTCCGGGTTCAGCGCATTGCGGCGAAAGCGGTTCAGCGCATCGTTATCCAGCAGCGGCGCGAGTTCGTCATACTCCAGCACCTCGATTTTCTGGATCTCGTGCGAAGTACGAAACCCGTCGAAAAAGTTGATAAACGGCACACGGCCTTTGATTGCTGACAGATGCGCCACCGCCGAGAGATCCATTACCTGCTGGACATTGCTCTCGGCCAGCATCGCGCAGCCGCACTGGCGCACCGCCATCACATCCTGATGATCGCCAAAAATGTTCAGCGAATTTGTCGCCAGCGCCCTCGCACTCACGTGAAACACGCCGGGTAGCAGTTCACCGGCGATTTTGTACAAGTTAGGGATCATCAATAACAATCCCTGCGACGCGGTGTAGGTGGTGGTGAGCGCTCCGGCCTGAAGCGCGCCGTGGACCGCGCCAGCCGCCCCTGCTTCCGACTGCATCTCCATTAAACGCACCGGCTGGCCAAACAGGTTTTTTTTGCCCGCCGCAGCCCATTCATCGACGTTTTCCGCCATCGGCGTGGAGGGCGTAATCGGGTAAATCGCTGCGACATCAGTAAAGGCATAGGAGATCCAGGCTGCCGCTGCGTTGCCATCCATCGTTTTCATCTTTCCGGACATTGCTCGTTCCTCGGTTCTTAGAGGTGGTGATGCCCTGGCTATTGCACAGCCTGTGCCATCTCGGTTATTTCAGTGAATACAAGCAATTAGTCACCGGGGCTGGAAATGGATTGCGTGGAATAAGACAGTGGACGCGACAGCTTGTTGAACTGCCGACAAAGTGTCACGCCGTGGCGGGCGGCCACGACCGCAAACAGAATTGTGCTGTTTCGTACAATTGGTCAGATGATTGTGAACTCTTTGTCCCTTTTCTCTTCTACGTCAAAATATAAAATCAATACAAATCAATAAATTAATCACTCTGGCATGGCTGGTATGTTCCCTGCACAAGGAAGTGTGGCAAACACAAAACCAACAGGAGAAACACCATGACCATGCGTCAATGCGCCATTTACGGCAAAGGTGGGATCGGCAAATCGACCACCACACAGAACCTGGTCGCCGCGCTGGCGGAGATGGGTAAAAAAGTAATGATTGTCGGCTGCGACCCGAAAGCCGACTCCACGCGTTTGATCCTGCATGCGAAAGCGCAGAACACCATTATGGAGATGGCTGCTGAAGTTGGCTCCGTGGAAGACCTGGAATTAGAAGATGTGCTGCAAATCGGTTACGGCGGCGTGCGCTGCGCAGAATCCGGCGGCCCGGAGCCAGGCGTGGGTTGTGCCGGTCGCGGGGTGATCACCGCGATTAACTTCCTCGAAGAAGAAGGCGCTTACGTGCCGGATCTCGATTTTGTTTTCTACGACGTGCTGGGCGATGTGGTATGCGGTGGTTTCGCCATGCCGATTCGTGAAAACAAAGCGCAGGAGATCTACATCGTTTGCTCTGGCGAAATGATGGCGATGTACGCTGCCAATAACATCTCCAAAGGCATCGTGAAGTATGCCAAATCCGGCAAAGTGCGCCTCGGCGGGCTGATTTGTAACTCGCGCCAGACCGACCGTGAAGATGAACTGATCATTGCGCTGGCTGAAAAACTCGGCACGCAAATGATCCACTTTGTTCCCCGCGACAACATTGTGCAGCGTGCGGAAATTCGCCGTATGACGGTTATCGAATATGACCCGACCTGCAATCAGGCGAATGAATATCGCAGCCTTGCCAGCAAAATCGTCAACAACACCAAAATGGTGGTGCCCACCCCCTGCACCATGGATGAGCTGGAAGCGCTGCTGATGGAGTTCGGCATTATGGATGTGGAAGACACCAGCATCATTGGTAAAACCGCCGCCGAAGAAAACGCCGTCTGAGCACAGGAGCACACCCATGAGCAATGCAACAGGCGAACGTAACCTGGAGATAATCGAGCAGGTGCTGGAGGTTTTCCCGGAGAAGACGCGCAAAGAACGCAGAAAACACATGATGGTGACAGACCCGGAGCAGGAAAGCGTCGGTAAGTGCATCATCTCTAACCGCAAGTCGCAGCCGGGCGTAATGACCGTGCGCGGCTGCTCGTATGCCGGATCGAAAGGGGTGGTATTTGGGCCAATCAAGGATATGGCGCATATCTCCCACGGCCCAATCGGTTGCGGGCAGTACTCCCGCGCCGGGCGACGTAACTACTACACCGGCGTCAGCGGCGTGGACAGCTTCGGCACGCTCAACTTCACCTCCGATTTTCAGGAGCGCGACATCGTGTTTGGCGGCGACAAAAAGCTCGCCAAACTGATTGAAGAGCTGGAAGAACTGTTCCCGCTGACCAAAGGCATTTCGATTCAGTCGGAATGCCCGGTCGGCCTGATTGGCGATGACATTGAGGCCGTCGCGAACGCCAGTTGTAAAGCCATCAACAAACCGGTTATTCCGGTGCGGTGCGAAGGCTTTCGCGGCGTGTCGCAATCCCTCGGTCACCATATTGCCAACGATGTGATCCGCGACTGGGTGCTGGAAAACCGCGAAGGTAAACCGTTCGAATCCACTCCTTACGATGTGGCGATCATCGGCGATTACAACATCGGCGGCGATGCCTGGGCTTCGCGCATTTTGCTCGAAGAGATGGGCTTGCGGGTGGTGGCGCAGTGGTCCGGCGACGGTACGCTGGTGGAGATGGAAAACACGCCGTTCGTCAAACTGAACCTGGTGCACTGTTACCGCTCAATGAACTACATCTCGCGCCATATGGAGGAGAAGCACGGTATTCCGTGGATGGAATACAACTTCTTTGGCCCGACGAAAATTGCGGAATCGCTGCGCAAAATCGCCGACCAGTTTGACGACACCATTCGCGCCAACGCCGAAGCGGTGATCGCCCGATACCAGGCGCAGAACGACGCCATTATCGCCAAATATCGCCCACGTCTGGAGGGTCGCAAGGTGCTGCTTTATATGGGCGGGCTGCGTCCGCGCCATGTGATTGGCGCCTATGAAGACCTGGGAATGGAGATCATCGCAGCCGGTTATGAGTTCGCTCATAACGATGATTACGACCGCACCCTGCCGGATCTGAAAGAGGGCACGCTGCTGTTTGATGATGCCAGCAGCTATGAGCTGGAGGCGTTCGTCAACGCGCTGAAACCAGATCTCATCGGTTCCGGCATCAAAGAGAAGTACATCTTTCAGAAAATGGGCGTGCCGTTTCGCCAGATGCACTCCTGGGATTACTCCGGCCCGTACCACGGCTATGACGGCTTCGCCATCTTCGCCCGCGATATGGATATGACGCTCAACAACCCCGCGTGGGGCCAGTTGACCGCGCCGTGGCTGAAATCCGCCTGATTTTTATCCTGTTATCCCGTTTGTTCACCGATTTGTGGCGCGGGAGGAGAACACCATGAGCCAGACTGCTGAGAAAATACAGAATTGCCATCCCCTGTTTGAACAGGATGCTTACCAGACGTTATTTGCCGGTAAACGGGCACTCGAAGAGGCGCACTCGCCGGAGCGGGTGCAGGAAGTTTTTCAATGGACCACCACCCCGGAATACGAAGCGCTGAACTTCAAACGCGAAGCGCTGACTATCGACCCGGCAAAAGCCTGCCAGCCGCTGGGCGCGGTGCTCTGTTCGCTGGGGTTTGCCAACACCCTGCCATATGTGCACGGTTCACAGGGTTGCGTGGCCTATTTCCGTACGTACTTTAACCGCCACTTCAAAGAACCGGTGGCCTGCGTGTCGGATTCAATGACGGAAGACGCGGCCGTGTTCGGCGGGAATAACAACCTCAATACCGGGCTACAAAACGCCAGCGCGCTGTATAAACCGGAGATTATCGCCGTCTCTACCACCTGTATGGCGGAGGTAATCGGCGATGACTTGCAGGCTTTTATCGCCAACGCCAAAAAAGATGGTTTTCTCGATGCCGCCATCCCCGTGCCTTACGCGCACACCCCCAGTTTTATCGGCAGCCATATCACCGGCTGGGATAACATGTTTGAAGGTTTTGCCCGTACCTTTACGGCAGACCATCAGGCACAGCCCGGTAAACTTTCACGCATCAACCTGGTGACCGGGTTTGAAACCTATCTCGGCAATTTTCGCGTGCTGAAACGCATGATGGCGCAAATGGAGGTGCAGGCGAGTGTGCTCTCCGATCCATCAGAAGTGCTGGATACCCCTGCTAACGGGCATTACCAGATGTACGCGGGCGGGACGACGCAGCAAGAGATGCGCGAGGCGCCGGACGCTATCGACACGCTGCTGCTGCAACCCTGGCAACTGGTGAAAAGCAAAAAAGTGGTACAGGAGATGTGGAATCAGCCCGCCACCGAGGTTTCTGTTCCCGTTGGGCTGGCAGGAACGGATGAACTATTAATGGCGATCAGTCAGTTAACCGGCAAGGCCATTCCCGACTCGCTGGCGCTGGAGCGCGGGCGGCTGGTCGATATGATGCTCGACTCCCACACCTGGCTGCACGGTAAAAAATTCGGTCTGTTTGGCGACCCGGATTTTGTCATGGGATTGACCCGTTTCCTGCTGGAGCTGGGCTGCGAACCGACCGTTATCCTCTGCCATAACGGTAACAAGCGCTGGCAGAAAGCGATGAAGAAAATGCTCGACGCCTCACCGTACGGCCAGGAGAGCGAAGTATTTATCAACTGCGATTTGTGGCATTTCCGCTCGCTGATGTTTACCCGCCAGCCGGACTTTATGATTGGCAACTCGTACGGCAAGTTTATTCAGCGCGACACCTTAGCCAAGGGCGAACAGTTTGAAGTTCCGCTGATCCGCCTCGGTTTTCCCCTGTTCGACCGCCACCATCTGCACCGCCAGACCACCTGGGGTTATGAGGGCGCCATGAGCATTCTCACTACCCTTGTGAATGCGGTACTGGAGAAAGTGGACAAAGAGACCATCAAGCTCGGCAAAACCGACTACAGCTTCGATCTTATCCGTTAACCATTACACGCCCCGCGCCACGCGGGGCCAGGGAGGCTCTATGCCGGTCATTATTCTTCGCCAGCGCGGCGCGGATCTCTATTGCTATATCGCGAAACAGGATCTGGAAGCCCGCGTGTTACAGGTTGAACACGACACGCCGGAACACTGGGGCGGCGCGCTTGAACTTGAAGGTGGACGCCGTTATTACGTCAATCTGCAACCCGGCCGCCCGGCTTTTCCGCTCAGCCTGCGCGCCACCCGCGACGCGCAGGCATAAGGAGGTGAGCAATGTCCGACAACGATACGCTGTTCTGGCGGATGCTGGCGCTGTTTCAGTGCCTGCCGGAGCTGCAACCCGCGCAAATCATGGCCTGGCTCACCCACAGTTGTGAGGACGTGCTGACACCCGACGGGCTGGCAGCACTCGAATTACCGCAACTGGAAGCCCGGTTTCCGTCTGCGGAAGCCCTGATGTCCAGTGGCCGCTGGGCGCGGGTTAAAGCCTGTCTGCGCGGCGAACTGCCTGCCCATTTACAGGTGCAGGAAGGCAAAACCCGCCGTCCGCAATTGGTTGTCGCCTTCTGCTCACAGGATGGGCTCACCATCAATGGTCATTTCGGCCAGGGGCGACTTTTCTTTATTTACGGGTTTGATGACCAGGGCGGCTGGCTCCATGATCTGCGCCGCTACCCTTCTCACCCGCAAAACCAGGAACCGAATGACATCCGCGCGCAGTTACTCCACGACTGCCATTTGCTGTTTTGTGAAGCGATCGGCGGCCCGGCAGCCGCACGGCTGATTCGTCATAATATTCACCCGATGAAAGTATCCCCGGGCAATACCATTTTGTCCCAGTGCGCCGCCATCCAGAACCTGCTGGCCGGGCCGTTACCGCCGTGGCTGGCGAAACGGCTGGAACGCGCTAATCCGCTGGAAGCGCGGGTGTTTTAAACCGCCCCCTGATGGGGGCGTTTTTTGGCGTGGGCATTGCGCCAATTGTCTGTTTTGTCACAAAGCGCACAACACTTTTCCCTTAAAAATCAATCACTCGTTTCTGGCTTGCGATTTGCACCATTAACGCTAACCCAACCAGAAAATGAGGTGATGATGAAGGGGAACGACATCCTGGCCCTGCTCGATGAACCGGCCTGCGAGCATAACCATAAACAGAAATCCGGCTGTAGCGCGCCCAAACCCGGTGCGACTGCCGGAGGCTGCGCCTTCGACGGCGCACAGATCACCCTGTTGCCACTTTCCGATGTGGCGCATCTGGTACATGGCCCGATTGGCTGCGCCGGTAGCTCATGGGATAACCGCGGCAGCCTGAGTTCCGGCCCACGGATTAACCGGCTGGGATTCACCACCGATTTGAACGAGCAGGATGTCATCATGGGGCGTGGCGAGCGGCGGCTGTTTCACGCGGTGCGCCACATTGTCGACCGCTATCATCCGGCGGCGGTATTTATTTACAACACCTGCGTTCCGGCAATGGAAGGCGATGATATTGAAGCCGTCTGCCAGGCCGCAGCGACCGCCACCGGTGTGCCCGTGATTGCCGTAGATGTGGCCGGTTTTTACGGTAGCAAAAACCTGGGGAACCGCCTGGCGGGCGAGGTGATGGTGAAAAAAGTCATTGGCGGGCGCGAACCCGCGCCGTGGCCGGACAATACGCCTTTTGCCCCGGCGCACCGTCATGACATTGGCCTGATTGGCGAATTTAATATCGCCGGCGAGTTCTGGCATATCCAGCCGCTGCTTGATGAGCTGGGGATTCGCGTCCTGGGCTCCCTGTCCGGCGACGGGCGCTTTGCCGAGATCCAGACGCTGCACCGCGCGCAGGTCAATATGCTGGTTTGCTCCAGAGCGCTGATTAATGTCGCCAGATCGCTGGAGCAACGTTACGGCACGCCGTGGTTTGAAGGCAGTTTTTATGGCGTTCGCGCCACTTCTGATGCCCTGCGCCAGCTGGCAACGCTCACCGGCGATAGCGATTTAATGGCGCGCACCGAACAGCTAATTACGCGTGAAGAACACGCCGCAGAGCAGGCGCTGGCACCGCTGCGCGAACGTTTACGCGGCAGGAAAGTGCTGCTCTATACCGGTGGCGTTAAATCCTGGTCGGTAGTTTCGGCACTGCAGGATCTCGGCATGACGGTTGTGGCTACCGGAACGCGCAAATCCACCGAAGAGGATAAACAGCGCATCCGTGAACTGATGGGCGATGACGCCATCATGCTGGATGAAGGCAATGCCCGCGCCCTGCTGGATGTGGTTTATCGCTGCAAAGCCGACATGATGATCGCAGGCGGTCGCAACATGTACACCGCTTATAAAGCGCGTCTGCCCTTTCTTGATATCAACCAGGAGCGTGAACACGCGTTTGCCGGTTATCGCGGCATCATTACGCTTGCCGAACAACTTTGTCAGACCCTGGAAAGCCCGGTCTGGCCGCAAACGCATGCCCGCGCGCCGTGGCAATAAGGAGCGTTCAATGGCCGAAATTCTTCGCAGTAAAAAACCGCTGGCGGTCAGCCCGATAAAAAGCGGCCAGCCGCTGGGGGCGATCCTCGCCAGTCTGGGGTTCGAACAGTGCATACCGCTGGTACACGGCGCACAGGGCTGTAGCGCCTTCGCAAAGGTGTTCTTTATTCAACATTTTCACGACCCGATCCCGCTGCAATCGACGGCGATGGACCCGACTTCCACCATTATGGGTGCCGATGAAAACATTTTTACCGCGCTCAATGTTCTCTGTCAGCGCAATGCCGCGAAAGCGATTGTGCTGCTCAGTACCGGGCTTTCAGAAGCCCAGGGCAGCGATATTTCGCGGGTGGTACGCCAGTTTCGTGATGATTTTCCCCGGCATAAAGGCGTTGCGCTGCTCACCGTCAACACCCCGGATTTTTACGGCTCGCTGGAAAACGGCTACAGCGCCGTGCTGGAAAGCATGATTGAACAGTGGGTGCCTGTGCAGCCCGCCGCCAGCCTGCGCAACCGCCGCGTCAACCTGCTGGTCAGCCATTTACTGACGCCGGGCGATATCGAACTGTTGCGCAGTTACGTTGAGGCCTTCGGCCTGCAACCGGTGATTGTGCCGGATCTGTCGCTGTCGCTGGACGGACATCTGGCAAACGGTGATTTTTCGCCTGTTACCCAGGGGGGAACATCGCTGCGCATGATTGAACAGATGGGGCAAAACCTGGCCACCTTTGTGATTGGCAACTCGCTGGGTCGTGCGGCGGCGTTACTGGCGCAGCGCAGCCGTGGCGAGGTGATCGCCCTGCCGCATCTGATGACGCTTGCAGCCTGCGACACGTTTATTCATCGACTGAAAACCCTCTCCGGGCGCGACGTCCCCGCGTGGATTGAGCGCCAGCGCGGGCAAGTGCAGGATGCGATGATCGATTGCCATATGTGGTTGCAGGGCGCGGCTATCGCCATGGCAGCAGAAGGCGATCACCTGGCAGCATGGTGCGATTTCGCCCGCAGCCAGGGCATGCTCCCCGGCCCGATTGTCGCGCCGGTCAGCCAGCCGGGGTTGCAAAATCTGCCGGTGGAAACCGTGGTCATCGGCGATCTGGAAGATATGCAGGATCAGCTTTGCGCGACGCCCGCCGCATTACTGGTAGCTAATTCTCATGCCGCCGATCTCGCCGCGCAGTTTGATCTGTCGCTTATCCGCGCCGGGTTCCCTGTGTATGACCGGCTGGGAGAATTTCGTCGCCTGCGCCAGGGGTATAGCGGCATTCGTGACACGCTGTTTGAGCTGGCGAATGTGATGCGCGAACGCCACCACCCGCTTGCAACCTACCGCTCGCCGCTGCGCCAGCACATCGACAACAACGTTACGCCTGGAGATCTGTATGCCGCATGTTAATCGTCAGTTCAGCACCATTTGCCAGGGCGAATGGTCAATGAAAGTCGCCTTTGCCAGTTCGGATTATCACCACGTGGATCAACACTTTGGCGCCACGCCCAAATTAGTGATCTATGGCGTGAAAGAGCACGAGGTCACGCTGTTGCGGGTGGTGGATTTTTCTGTGCTCGCCGGACACCAGCAAGAGAAACTCGATTGTCGCATTCACGCGCTGGAAGATTGCGTCACGCTCTACTGCGTGGCGATTGGTGAAGCGGTTTTTCGCCAGCTTTTGCAAATCGGCGTACGCGCGGTTCGCGTGCCGCACGCGACCACCATTGCCGGGCTGTTGCAGGAAATTCAGCACTACTGGTATGACAAAGAGCAGCGCAAAAGCGCCCGCAATCCACAACGCTTCGCCCGCATGCTCCAGGAACAAACCTGGCAGGAAGAGGATGAGCGTTAGCCACACGCCGTGTCGGTTGTGTGACAAAGCCAACATAAAATCGCGACACAGCGCCGGGTTTTATGTTGGCACATTAACCTACTCCATTGAAATACAACACTTTTCCCTTCTGGTATTGCTTTTGCTTGATTGTCATCACCCGCCGTTGATTGAGGCGGTGAAATGCGCCACGGCGCTTTCCGTCATCTCTCCTGGGAGCAAGGCACATGTGGAATTACTCCGAGAAAGTGAAAGATCATTTTTTTAATCCCCGTAACGCGCGGGTGGTGGAAAACGCCAACGCCGTGGGCGATGTGGGCTCGTTAAGCTGTGGCGATGCGCTGCGGCTGATGCTACGCGTGGATCCGCAAAGTGAAACCATCCTTGAAGCCGGGTTTCAGACGTTTGGCTGCGGCAGCGCGATTGCCTCCTCTTCCGCGCTCACCGAGCTGATTATCGGCCGCACGCTGGCGCAGGCCGAGCAGGTGACCAACCAGCAGATTGCTGATTACCTTGATGGCCTGCCGCCGCAAAAAATGCACTGCTCGGTGATGGGTCAGGAGGCGCTGCGGGCGGCGATTGCCCACTACCGTGGCGAAACGCTGATCGATGAGCACGAAGAAGGCGCGCTGATTTGCAAATGCTTTGGCGTCGATGAAGGGCAAATTCGCCGGGCGGTGCTGAGTAACGGGCTGACCACCCTTGAAGAGGTGATCAACTACACCAAAGCGGGCGGCGGCTGCACCGCGTGCCATGAAAAAATTGAACTGGCGCTGGCCGATATTCTCGCCCGACACCCGCAGGCCGCCACTGCCGTCGCAGCGGAGAAAGATCCGCACTGGCAGGAGGTCGTTGATGCGATCACCGAATTACGTCCGCATATCCAGGCCGATGGCGGCGATATGTCGCTTCTTAGCGTCAACAATCACACCGTAACCGTCAGCCTTTCCGGCAGTTGCAGCGGCTGCATGATGACCGACATGACGCTCGCCTGGCTTCAGCAAAAACTGATGGAGCGTACCGGCTGCTATATGGACGTCGTGGCCGCCTGAGCCACCACTTGTCAACCGATGGGGGAGAAAATATGAAGCAGGTCTATCTGGACAATAACGCCACCACCCGTATCGACCCGATGGTGCTGGAAGCGATGATGCCATTCTTAACCGAACATTACGGTAACCCGTCATCGATTCACGACTTTGGCACCCCCACCCGCGCCGCGCTTGAACGCGCCCGCCAGCAAGTCGCCGCGCTGCTGGGGGCCGATCACAGTAGCGAAATCATTTTCACCTCCTGCGCGACCGAGGCCACCAGCACCGCACTGCACGCCTGCGTTGAACTGATGCCGGAGCGCCGGGAGATTATTACCACCGCCGTTGAACACCCGGCCACTCTCGCCGTGTGCGAACATCTGGAACGCCAGGGCTACCTTATCCATCGTATTGGCGTTAATGCCAGCGGCGCAGTGGATATGGAACAGTATCGCCGCGCGCTGAGCACGCGTGTGGCGGCGGTCAGCGTCATGTGGGCGAATAATGAAACCGGTGTGCTGTTTCCGGTGATCGAAATGGCCGCTATGGCGCAGGAATATGGCGCGCTGTTTCACTGCGACGCGGTACAAGTGGTGGGTAAAATCCCGCTGGATATCGCCCGCACGCAGATCGATATGCTCTCCTGCTCGGCGCATAAACTGCACGGGCCAAAAGGTGTGGGTTGCCTCTATTTGCGCCGTGGCACCCGCTTTCGTCCACTGCTGCGCGGTGGGCATCAGGAGCGCGGTCGCCGCGCCGGTACGGAGAATATCGCCGGGATTGTCGGCATGGGTGCGGCATGCGAACTGGCGCAGATACACCTGCCCGGTAGCGCGGGCATCGCCAGCCTGCGCGATCGCCTGCAAGACGAACTGGTAAAACAGGTGCCCTCAGTGATGGTGATGGGCGGTGATCAACCCCGCGTTCCCGGCACGGCGAACCTGGCGTTCGAATTTATCGAAGGGGAAGCCATTTTACTGCTCCTTAACCAGGCGGGGATCGCCGCCTCCAGCGGCAGCGCCTGCACCTCCGGCTCGCTGGAACCGTCGCATGTGATGCGGGCGATGAACATTCCCTACACGGCGGCGCATGGCAGTATTCGTTTTTCACTCTCGCGCTATACGCGGGAAAAGGAGATCGACTATGTGATCGAGACGCTGCCAGCCATTATTACCCGTCTGCGCGCGCTTTCTCCCTACTGGCAGGATGGTTCTGCCCCCGCCACCTTTACGCCGGTTTACGGCTAAGGCGGCGACATGTCCAGGGTTGTGATCAATGACACTACGCTGCGCGATGGCGAACAGAGCCCCGGCGTCGCCTTTTGCGCCAGCGAGAAAATCGCCATTGCCGAAGCGCTGTTTGCCGCCGGGGTGACTGCGCTGGAAGTCGGCACCCCGGCGATGGGCCGCGAAGAACGCCAGCGGATGCGACAAGTTCGCCAGCAACTGCCTGACGCCACGCTCATGGCCTGGTGTCGCATGAATACCGATGAAATCAGCCAGAGCGCCGATCTCGGCATGAACTGGGTGGATATCTCACTACCGGCTTCTGATAAACTGCGCCAGTACAAATTGCGCGAACCGCTGCCGGTCGTGCTGGATAAGCTGGCCACGCTGATTGCGCAGGCGCGACAGCAGGGATTGCAGGTCTGTATTGGTTGCGAAGACGCATCCCGCGCCAGCGATCGGACATTAGCGGAGATTGCCCACGTCGCCCGCAGCGCAGGCGCACAGCGGTTGCGTTTTGCCGATACCCTTGGCCTGCTCGACCCTTTCACCACCGCTCAGCGTATCAGCGCGCTGCGTCAAAGCTGGCCCGGTGAAATCGAAATGCACGCCCATAACGATCTCGGTATGGCGACCGCCAATACGCTGGCGGCGGTTCGCGCCGGAGCAACCAGTGTGAATACGACCGTGCTGGGCCTTGGCGAACGCGCCGGAAACGCCGCGCTGGAAACTGTCGCGCTCGGTCTGAGCCGCTGTCTGGGTCTGGATAGCGGCGTGGATTTCACGCAATTACCGATGCTCTGCCAGCAGGTCGCCGATGCCGCCCGGCGTCCCATTGACCCACAGCAACCGCTGGTTGGCGCGCAGGTATTTACCCATGAATCCGGCGTGCATGTCGCCGCCCTGCTGCGCGATCGCGAAAGCTACCAGGCCATTGATCCGGCGCTGATCGGCCGCGAATACCGGCTGGTGCTCGGTAAGCACTCCGGTCGCCAGGCCGTGGAAGGTGTGTTTACCCGCCTGGGCTATCACCTTAATGCCCTGCAAGTCGACCTGCTGCTGCCCGCCATTCGCCGCGTGGCGGAAAACAGCAAACGCACGCCGCAAGACGATGAACTGATTGCGCTTTACACCACCTTGTGTGGCACTAGCGCCACACACCTGGCGAGGGGTTAAAGATGGAATGGTTTTATCAGATCCCCGGCGTGGCTGAACTCGACAGCGCCGAGTCCTTTTTTACCTTTTTCTCCGTACCTTATGAACCGCTCACGCTGCGCCGTTGCTGCCTGCCGGTGCTGCGCGAATTTCACCAGCGCCTGCGTGATCATGTGCCGCTGCGGAATCTGCTTGAAGCTACACCCCGCGAGCCCTGGCTTCTGGCGCGCAGGCTGCTGGCGGAAAGCTACGAACACTGTACAACGGAGCCGACATCATGAAACCAAAGTATGCGTTCGGTGAGGAAGTTCGCGTTAGCCGCGCGATCCGCAACGATGGCACCATGCCGGGTTACCGGCGCGGCGATTTGCTGGTGCGTCGGGGCAGCACGGGTTTTGTCCGTGAATGGGGCACGTTCCTGATGGAAAAAGTGATTTATCAAATCCACTTTCCCGACTGCGGTTTGATTGTGGGCTGCCGTGAGCAGGAACTGCTGCCGCTTTCCGCCCCCTGGCACGCCGGGCAGTTCCAGTATGGCGATACCGTCGCCTGCCGCCACGCGCTGGCCATCGGCGATAACATCGTGGTGGCCGCCGGAGAACAAGGCCAGATCGCCGCCACGGGCCAGGGAGACAACGCGGAGAGTTACACTGTCACCTTTTCCGGGCGCTGGTTTCAGGTTCCCGCCCGCGCCATGATTTTGCTGGAGACGCCACAATGATGCCGTGGGAGCGTTTCGCCCGCCGACGGCTGGCGTTGACCCGCTGGCACTGCGAGCCGGAAAACATCCCAGCTTCACACCAGCAGGCATTTGACCGCGCCTGGGCGCGCCAGCGCCAGCTCGAACTGGCAGTAGTTGCCATTGCGTGCGACGCAAGCGTTACTGACGAGCTGCGTAATGCCGTGGCCGCATCGCTGGCGCCGCAGCTCGATGAGTGCCCTTTTTCCTCAGCCGAGCGCCAGGCAGTGATTGCGCATCATGCTCGTCTGGAAACGCAGTTTGCTGAGGTTGCACGCACAGCCCCCCTCCCGGACGAGGCGAGCGTCCTGCGCTGGTATCAGCAGCATCAGACACAATTTATGCGCCCGGAACAACGCCTAACCTCCCATCTGCTGTTGACCACAGAGCAAAACCACGCCGGGATAAGAACACAGATCACCCGGTTTTATCAGCAAATCCGTGACCACCGCGCCGCCTTTCCCCGGCTGGCAGAGCGCCATTCGCACTGTCCCAGCGCGCTGGAAGGGGGGCGTCTGGGCTGGGTAAGCCGTGGCCTACTCTTTCCGGAACTGGAAAACGCGCTGTTTGCGCTGCAAACAGATGAGGTCAGCCAGCCGGTCGAAACGGCGCTGGGCTGGCATTTGTTATGGTGTGAACAGATCCGCCAACCGGCGCTGATGGCGAAGGCAGACGCGCTGGCGAAAGCACGGGAGTATTTGTTCCGTCAGTCCCAACAGCAGTGGCAACGCCAGTGGCTGGCGTCATTATTACAGGCGCGCTGAAAAGCCCGGTGATCGGTTATCCGCCGGGCTTCAGAGATTAGAGGATCAGCGGTTTGAGCGTCTCCAGCCACGCCTCGATACGTTCATCGGTCAGGTCGTACTGGTTGTCCTGATCCAGCACCAGACCAATAAAGTTATCCGCCTCAAGCGCGGACGATGAACCAAAGGTATAGCCCTCATTGGGCCAGTGGCCGACCATCTGCGCCCCGCAGCGTTGCAGCGTGTCATATAACGGGCGCAGACCGCTGGCGAAATTATCCGGGTAACCCACCTGATCGCCCAGCCCAAACAACGCCACCGTTTTACCACGCAGGCTATCGCCCTGCAGTTGGGTGACAAATTCACTCCACGACTCATCCTCGCAACCGGCAGCCAGCCCCGGTAGTTGCCCGTCGCCGAGCGTCGGGGTGCCTAATACCAGCACCGGATACGAGAGAAAAGTCGCTAAATCGGTTCGGTTGATATTGACCGGCGCATCCGCCAGCCCGCCCAGTTTCTGGTGGATCTGTTTGGCGATTTTGCGGGTCTTGCCGGTGTCGGTGCCGAAAAAAATACCAATATTTGCCATAACACACGCTCCTGTTGAAAAAGAGATCCCGCCGGGAATTGCGGTGAACGTATCTGATATTGCGAAGAGTGTGCCAGTTTTGGTAACGGGCAAAACCTGCACCAGAATGGTTATTAATGCACCAGTCTGGCGCTTTTTTTCCTTCGGCCTCCCCTCGCAGACGCCCGCCTGGCGCGGCTTTGGCGCTGATAGCGCGCTTAATACCGATCTGGATCAAGGTTTTGTCAGGTTAGCGGCCAAAAGGTGCACTCTTTGCATGGTTATACGTACCTGACATGTTGTCCGGGCGAAAGCCGCCAGGTGGCACAAATTGTCAGAACTACGACACGACTAACTGACCGCAGGAGTGTGCGATGACCCTGAATATGATGATGGATGCCAGCGCGCCCGAGGCAATCGCCGGTGCGCTTTCGCAACACCATCCTGGGCTGTTTTTTACCATCGTTGAAGAAGCGCCCGTCGCCATTTCGCTGACCGATGCCGACGCACGCATTGTCTATGCCAACCCGGCATTCTGCCGCCAGACCGGCTATGAGCTTGAAGAGTTGTTGCAGCAAAATCCCCGCCTGCTTGCAAGCCACCAAACCCCCAGGGAAATCTACCAGGATATGTGGCACACCTTATTACAACGCCGACCGTGGCGCGGGCAACTGATCAACCGCCACCGCGACGGCAGCCTGTATCTGGTCGAGATCGATATTACCCCGGTAATTAACCCGTTTGGCGAACTGGAACACTACCTGGCAATGCAGCGTGATATCAGCGCCAGCTACGCGCTTGAGCAGCGGTTGCGTAACCACATGACGCTGACCGAAGCGGTGCTGAATAACATTCCGGCGGCGGTGGTTGTGGTGGATGAACGCGATCATGTGGTGATGGATAACCTCGCCTACAAAACATTCTGTGCCGACTGCGGCGGAAAAGAGCTCCTGAGCGAACTTAATTTTTCAGCCCGCAAAGCGGAGCTGGCGAACGGCCAGGTCTTACCGGTGGTGTTGCGCGGAGCGGTGCGCTGGTTATCAGTCACTTGTTGGGCGCTGCCGGGCGTCAGCGAAGAAGCCAGTCGCTACTTTATTGATAACGCACTGACGCGCACGCTGGTGGTCATCACCGACGACACCCAACAGCGCCAGCAGCAGGAACAGGGACGGCTAGATCGCCTTAAACAGCAGATAACCAGCGGCAAACTGCTGGCGGCGATCCGCGAAGCGCTGGACGCCGCGCTGATCCAGCTTAACTGCCCCATCAATATGCTGGCGGCGGCGCGGCGGTTAAACGGCAGTGATAACAACAACATGGCGCTGGACGCCGCGTGGCGCGAAGGTGAAGAGGCGATGGCGCGGCTGAAACGTTGCCGCCCGTCGCTGGAACTGGAAAGTGCGGCGGTCTGGCCGCTGCAACCCTTTTTTGACGATTTGCACGCGCTTTATCACACCCGCTTCGGAGAAGGTAAAAATTTGCAGGTCACGCTGGATTCCCATCATCTGGTGGGATTTGGTCAGCGTACGCAACTGTTGGCCTGCCTGAGTTTGTGGCTCGATCGCACGCTGGATATTGCCGCCGGTCTGCGTGATTTCACCGCAGAAACAGAGATTTTCGCCCGCGAAGAAGAGGGCTGGCTCTCTTTGTATATTACTGACAATGTGCCGCTGATCCCGGTGCGCCATACCCACTCGCCGGATGCGCTTAACGCGCCGGGCAAAGGCATGGAGCTGCGCCTGATCCAGACGCTGGTGGCGCACCACCACGGCGCGATAGAACTCACTTCACGCCCGGAAGGCGGAAGCTGCCTGACCCTACGATTCCCGCTATTTCATTCACTGACCGGAGGTTCAAAATGACCCAGCGAACCGAGTCGGGTAATACCGTCTGGCGCTTCGATTTGTCCCAGCAGTTCACCGCGATGCAGCGGATAAGCGTGGTACTCAGCCGGGCGACCGAAGTCGAACAGACGCTCCAGCAAGTGCTGTGCGTATTGCACAATGACGCCTTTTTGCAGCACGGCATGATCTGTCTGTACGACAGCCAGCAGGCGATTTTGACTATTGAAGCGTTGCAGGAAGCCGATCAGCAGTTAATCCCCGGTAGCTCGCAAATTCGCTACCGTCCGGGCGAAGGGCTGGTCGGGACGGTGCTTTCACAAGGGCAATCATTAGTGCTGGCACGGGTTGCCGACGATCAGCGTTTTCTTGACCGGCTGGGACTGTATGATTACAACCTGCCGTTTATCGCCGTGCCGCTGATCGGGCCGGATGCGCAGACGTTTGGTGTGCTGACGGCGCAACCCATGGCGCGTTACGAAGAGCGGTTACCCGCCTGCACTCGCTTTCTGGAAACGGTTGCCAACCTGGTGGCGCAGACCGTGCGTTTGATGGCCCCACCGGCAGCGCGCCCTTCCCCGCGCGCCGCGATAACGCAGGCTGCCAGCCCGAAATCCTGCACTGCCTCACGCGCATTCGGCTTCGAGAATATGGTCGGTAACAGCCCGGCGATGCGCCAGACCATGGAGATTATCCGTCAGGTCTCGCGCTGGGACACCACCGTTCTGGTACGCGGCGAGAGCGGCACCGGTAAGGAACTGATTGCCAACGCCATTCACCATAATTCACCGCGCGCCAGTGCGCCGTTTGTGAAATTCAACTGTGCAGCGCTGCCGGACACACTGCTTGAAAGCGAATTGTTCGGTCATGAAAAAGGGGCCTTTACCGGTGCGGTACGCCAGCGTAAAGGCCGTTTTGAGCTGGCCGATGGCGGTACGCTGTTTCTTGACGAGATTGGCGAAAGTAGCGCTTCGTTTCAGGCTAAGCTGCTGCGCATCCTGCAGGAAGGCGAAATGGAACGCGTCGGCGGCGACGAGACACTGCAAGTCAATGTGCGCATTATTGCCGCGACGAACCGTAATCTGGAAGATGAAGTCCGGCTGGGGCACTTTCGCGAAGATCTCTATTACCGCCTGAATGTGATGCCCATCGCCCTACCTCCGCTGCGCGAACGCCAGGAGGACATTGCCGAACTGGCGCACTTTCTGGTGCGCAAAATCGCCCACAACCAGAGCCGCACGCTGCGCATTAGCGAGGGCGCTATCCGCCTGCTGATGAGCTATAACTGGCCCGGTAATGTGCGTGAACTGGAAAACTGCCTTGAGCGCTCGGCGGTGATGTCGGAAAACGGTCTGATCGATCGGGACGTGATTTTGTTTAATCATCGCGACCAGCCAGCCAAACCGCCGGTTATCAGCGTCACGCACGACGATAACTGGCTCGATAACACCCTTGACGAGCGCCAGCGGCTGATTGCGGCGCTGGAAAAAGCGGGATGGGTACAGGCCAAAGCCGCGCGCTTACTGGGAATGACGCCGCGCCAGGTCGCCTATCGCATTCAGACGATGGATATCACCCTGCCAAGGCTATAACAGCGGTTGTGGCATTCGGTACATTGTCAGCCAAATGCCACAAAACCGACAACCCGGCAAAATAAATATCACTACTTTTCAACAGGTTGAAACAGGAACGGGATTTGCAACCACCAGGAATAATTCCGTAAACGGAGGTACTTTCCATGATGTCCTGTTCATCCGCCGCTGGCGGTTCCCGGTGTCAGTCAACGCCGTCTGAACCGCTTTCCGATGCCATCGCCGGTAAAGTGGCGCTGCACCCGTGCTACTCGAAAAGCGGTCATCACCGTTTTGCGCGTATGCACTTACCGGTAGCGCCCGCCTGTAACCTGCAATGTAACTACTGCAATCGCAAATTTGATTGCAGTAACGAATCCCGGCCTGGCGTCTCATCCTCGCTCTTAACCCCCGAGCAGGCGGTGGCGAAAGTACGGCAAGTTGCGGCGGCTATCCCGCAACTGTCGGTGGTTGGCATTGCCGGGCCCGGCGATCCACTGGCGAATATCGTACGCACCTTCACCACGCTGGAGATGGTGCGCGAACAGCTACCGGATATGAAATTGTGCCTCTCCACCAACGGCTTGATGCTGCCGGACGCCGTTGATCGGCTGGTCAGTCTCGGCGTCGATCACGTAACGGTGACCATCAATACGCTCGATCCGCAAATTGCCGCGCAGATCTACGCCTGGCTGTGGCTCGAGGGTGAACGGTACAGCGGACGCGAAGCGGGTGAAATATTAATAGCCCGTCAACTGGAGGGGGTTCGTCGCCTGACGGCACAAGGCGTGCTGGTGAAAATCAACTCGGTATTGATCCCCGGTATTAACGATTTCGCGCTGGCCGATGTCAGCCGCGAACTGCGCGAAGCTGGCGCGTTTATCCATAACATTATGCCGCTGATAGCCCGCCCGGAGCACGGCACGGTGTTTGGCCTTAACGGCCAGGCCGAACCCGATGCAGAGATGGTCGCGCGCGTGCGCGAAAGCTGTGGCGAAGTGATGCCGCAAATGACCCACTGCCAGCAGTGCCGCGCGGATGCGATTGGTATGCTCGGCGAAGATCGCAGCCAGCAATTTGCCCTGCTACCCGTTGAATCCGCCCCGCAGCCGTGGTTGCCGACGCTGTTTCGCCGTGCGCAGCTTCACGCCAGTATCGTCACCAAAGGCGAATCCGATGATGCAGAGGCCTGTCTGGTGGCGGTGGCGTCAACGCATGGCGAGCTGATCGACTGCCATTTTGGCCATGCGGATCGCTTTCGTATTTACAGTTTATCGGCCGCGGGCGCTGTGCTGGTCAACGAGCGTTTCACACCGAAATATTGCCAGGGGTCGGATAATTGTGAGCCGCCGGAAAGCGACGCAATACTGGACACCGTGCTCGACTTGCTGGTCGATGTGAAAGCCGTTTTCTGCGCCCGTATCGGCTACGAACCGTGGCAAAAATTGCAATCGCGCGGCATTCAGCCCTGCGTTGATGATGCCTGGCAACCCATCGCTTCCTCGCTGTTACGCTGGTGGCAGACTGTGCCGACAAAGGGGCAAAACAAGGGGGTGGCATGATGCCCGTTGATGACTGGTTACGGCGCTTGTTGTGGCTTTACCTGCACGGTGAAGGTTGCTACCCGGAAAGAATGGGTTTAAGCGTGAGCGACTGGGAAAACCTGCAGGCGCGTTTCGCCCCGCCTGCGCCAGAAATGCCGGCTGACTGCCGTCTGCGGCAAAAGCTTATGAGCGAACTCAACGCCACGCGCGGCGCAGAGCGCGCAGAGCTGGCACAGTGGCTGGCGTGCCATATGTCGGCAGATGCCGCGCCGATGCAGCACATTATTGCCAGTGTCTCACTGGCTTTTAATCACCTGTGGCAGGATTTGGGGCTCAGCTCACGCACGGAGCTACGGGAGCTGATGAGCGATTGCTTCGCGCCTTTAGTTGAGATGAACAGCAACAATATGCGCTGGAAAAAGTTTTTCTACCGCCAGCGTTGTCTGCACAGCGAAGGCGAAGTGGTGTGCCGCTCGCCGAGTTGTGATGCCTGCTGCGAACGCCCGCTCTGTTTTGAACCTTCGTAACGTAACCAGCCTGATATAGCGGGTAATCAGGCTTTTACTCCGCACTAAAACCCGCGTCGCCTGTACACTTACCGCTTTGCTGTCCTATCCTTTCACAATAAAAGTCAAATATTTTGCCGCAGTCACACGGTTCCGGTAGCCAGGGTGTTAATGTTGCTTATATATTTGGAAAACTTATACAAAAGTACACGGTGTGCGAGGTGGCGAATGTATTCTTTTGTGGCCAGACAGGCGATTTTTGATAAGCAATTGAACACCGTCGGTTACGAACTCCTCTTTCGGAACAGCATGGATAACCGCTTCCCCGATATCTCTGCGGAACAGGCCACCACGCAGTTAATCGAAGAGCAGTTCCTCAGCGCGCCGGTGGGCCGGAAGAGCGACAACAGTACGGTTTACGTCAATTTTCCCTACCAGTTGCTGGTCGAAGGTCTCGCGGAAACGCTGCCGGTGAACCGCGTGGTGATTGAAATTCTGGAAGACGCCGAACCGGATCTCAAACTGCTGGAAACCGTCAAACGGATGCACGCGCTGGGTTTTCGCATTGCGCTCGATGATTTCGAACCCGGAAATCAGTGGGAAGCCTTTATGCCCTATGTCAACGTGATTAAATTTGACATAAGAAGAAGCCCGCGCGAAAAAATTAGCGACTATATTCTCGCCAATCGGGAATTATTGCGCCATGCGGTTTTTCTGGCCGAAAAAGTGGAAACCTACGAAGAGTTTGAGACTTTTAAAAAATTAGGCTTTCATCTTTTCCAGGGGTATTTTTTCAGCAAACCGGTGGTGACTAAACGAAATAAACTGGCGCAAAATCGTGCATTTGCTCTGAAGCTGATGCAGGAAGTTAACGTTGAATCACCCAATTTAAACAAAATTGAAGATCTGCTGAAACGCGATGTTTCTCTCTCGTTTAAAATTATGCGTTATGCGCAAAACATTTTATATAACACGCGCGGTATTAGCGGTTTTCGCAATCAATCGCTGCGCGACATCGTGGTCTACCTTGGCATCAGTGAAATGCGCCGTTTTGTGCTGGTGGCGTGTCTCACCTCCTTCGAGGATGTCACCAACACTGAAATTTATTACCTGAGCCTGATCCGCGCCAAGTTCTGCGAACTGGTGGCGGCACGTACGTCGTCCAATAACATCTCTAATGATGCCTTTATGGCAGGGCTCTTCTCGCTGCTGGATGTGATCCTCGGGCTACCGCTGGAAGAGCTGATGGCACAGATCGCCGTCTCGCCGGAAGTGGCTAAAGCGCTTGAGGCCAACAGCGGCGAACTCTACCCCTACGTGCGGCTGGCGCGCCTGTACGAGCAGCGGATGTGGGATGAGGCCAGCGACGTGGCGCATGAAATTGGCTTACCCAATTCGGCCATTTCAGAGCTGATGAACCAGGCCACAAAATGGGCGGACGAACTGCCGATAACTATTTCCCATTAATTTTTCTGCACACTGAATACGGTGTGCAGAAAATAAACTTCAGCACAAAGATACCATTTGAAACAATATTTCACTTCAATGAAGTATTATTCTCCAACCTTTTTAACAACCGCCCTTCCCTTAATCTAAATTAAAAATCCGATGTGTGCCATTGCACAAAAATCATAGCAATGTGTGATAGAGATCAGATAAATAGATCAATTTTTCCTAAAATATTGCCGTTATTAATATTACCTTTCTTTACTTAGTTGTGGATTATGAAAAAAATTGCGCAGGCCACTGTATTAACCAAATTGCTCATCGGCTTCTCCATCCTGATTGTGATGATGTTGTTGCTGGGCGTTGTTTCTATTTATCAACTTAACAGCACCAATAAAAATATTGACCAGTTCCGCGAAAGCAGAATGCCAGGCGTTCGTTATACCCTTGAAATGCGAGGCGTCTTAGCTGAAATGCGCCTGCAACAGGTGCAGTATATTGCTTCCACCACGCCAGCGTCGCTGGATCAACATCGCGGCGAATTGCTGCAAAACCAGGCAACCTTCCTGAATGCTCAACAGCAGTACGCCAAAATCTCGGCCAATGAGCCGCAAGAAATGCGCGCCCTGTTCGCGACTGTGGTGGATAACTTTAAAAACTTTGTTGATGTAAACGCCAAAGTGATCGACGCCATGAATCGTGGTGATGCGGCGGAAGCGGCCAAAATCAGCGGCGCGGTATCAGCAAAATATCGTACCCAGTTGATGAAAGATCTGGCGACGCTGGTGGATATGGAAGTCGCGATTGGTGATAAAGCCGGGGAAGATTCTCAGGCCGGTTACCGCCAGGCACTTTATCTGCTGAGCGGCTTGCTGCTGCTGGCGCTGATTGCCACCGGCGTGATTGCGCTGTTTATCTCGCGTAATCTCTCCCGCCAGCTCGGCGGCGAACCGGCCTATGCGATGTCGATTATGAAGGCAGTCGCTGACGGTAAACTGGGCACCCAGGTTGCGCTGCGCGAGGGCGACAGCGAAAGCCTGCTGGCGACCATTCATTTAATGAACAATAAACTGGCGGAAATCATCACCGGTATTATCGACGGCAGCGAATCGATTTCCCACGCCGCAGGCGAAATTGCCGAAGGCAACAACGATTTGTCACAGCGTACCGAAGAACAAGCGGCCTCGCTGGTACAAACCTCGTCGAACATGCAGCAAATCACCGAGAACGTGAAGAGTAACGCGGAAAACGCCCGTAAAGCGAGCGACCTGGCGCGCCAGACGTCACAAACGGCAGTTAAAGGCGGTAAAGAGGTGCATGACATGCTGAAACGCATGCATGAAATCTCTGACAGCTCGCAGAAAATTGTCGATATCATTTCGGTGATTGAAGGCATCGCCTTCCAGACCAATATTCTGGCGCTGAACGCTGCCGTTGAAGCCGCGCGTGCTGGCGAGCAGGGTAAAGGTTTTGCCGTGGTGGCCGGTGAAGTGCGCAACCTGGCGCAGAAAAGTGCCGAGGCAGCGAAAGAGATCAAACAGCTGATTGAAGGCACCGTTGAGAAAATTACCGACGGTTCCCGCTACGCCGATACCGCCAGCCGCGCGATGGAAGAGATTGTCAGCTCGGTTAACAAAGTGACGGATATTGTTGCTGAGATCTCCGCTGCCTCTACCGAGCAACATCAGGGGATCAAAGAGATTAGCGTGGCGATTGACCAGATGGACCAGGTGACCCAGCAGAACGCCACGCTGGTGGAACAAGCGGCGGTTGCCGCCCAGTCGATGACCGAACAGAGCGAGATGCTGCGCGACTCCGTGCGCTTCTTCCAGCTGGCGCGTTAATCGCAACCCGTGCCACTCGCTTCGGGTGGCACGGCGTTTACTTGCTACATAACAATACTTTTCGGCTCCATAAAGGCCGCCAGTCCCCAGCGCCCCATTTCACGCCCGATCCCCGAATGTTTAAACCCGCCAAATGGCGCGGCAGCCTCGTGCGCCAGCGTATTGACCAACACCCGCCCGGCGGCGATTTGCCCGGCAACACGGCGTGCGCGTTCGGGATCGCGGCCCAGCACCAGCGCGCTCAGGCCATAATCGGTGTCGTTGGCGATAGCGATCGCTTCGGCGTCATCCCGATAGGCGATCACCGATAACACCGGGCCAAAAATCTCTTCGCGCGCAATACGCATGCTGTTTTTGACCTCGCTAAAGAGCGTTGGCCGCACCGACCAGCCGCGCTCGCACCCGGCTGCGCGCCCTTCTCCACCCACTAACAGGCGTGCGCCTTCCTGCTGGCCAAGGCGGATATAGGACTGCACGCGTTGCCACTGTTTTTCGCTGACCATCGGGCCAACTTCCGTGGCGGGATCGCGCGGATCGCCCGATTTAACCGCCGCGACCGCCTGCGCCAGCGCCGCTTCACACTCGGCTTTGCGCGATGCGGGCACCAGAATGCGTGTTCCCGCGACACACGCCTGGCCGCTATTCATAAATCCGGCCTGGATCGCCAGCGGCACGGCGTCGGCTAAATCGGCATCCTCCAGAATAATGGTCGGGGACTTGCCTCCCAGTTCCAGCGTGACACGTTTAAACGTCTCTGCCGCGTTACGCAAAATGGCTTTGCCCGTCGCCGTCGAGCCGGTAAAGGAGATTTTCGCCACGTCCGGATGACGGCTGAACACCTCGCCCACCACCTCGCCACGCCCGGTAACAATATTGAACACGCCCGGTGGCAGTTGCGCCTCATGTAACGCCTGGGTGACGATGTGGGTTTGCAGCGCGCTCATCTCACTCGGCTTGATGACCGCCGTGCAGCCAGCGGCGAGCGCTGCCGCCAGCTTGCCGCAGATAAATCCGGCATCGCTGTTCCACGGCGTAATTAACCCGGCGACGCCGAGCGGGGTCATCACTACGCGCGCCTGGCCCACTACGGATTCAAACTCAAACGCTTTCAGCGCGTCGATCGCCGCCTCGATAACCGACACCGGATAATGCGCCATCCAATTGGCGCGCGACGCCGGCGCGCCATACTCCTCGACAATTGTCTGCAACAACGCGGGCTGGCAGGCCTCCATCGCATCGCGCATACGCATCAGGGCGGCGATTCGCTCATCGCGGCTGGTTTGCGACCAGTCGGGAAACGCCGCTTTTGCCGCCGCAATAGCGTTCAGCGCGTCGGCCTCATTGCCGAGCCGCACCTGGCCGGTGACTTCGCCGGTTGCCGGGTTAAACAGGTCGAAACGTTCTGTACCTTGTGGCGTGCCCCATTCGCCATTAATTGAGATCTGTTCAATCGCATGCATAACCACCTCCTGTTCACAATGAAGCCAGTGTGACACGCCTTTATCGCGCTGATAATCCACGCTATGCTGCAAAGGTTGTTGCGAAATTCGGGATAATCTATGCATCGTTCAGGTTTGGTTGAGCTGGAAGTGGTGATGGCGGTGATGCGTCGGGGCAGTTTTCGCGCCGCCGCGCAGGAGCTGGGAATGTCACCAACGGCGGTGAGTAACGCCATTGCCGGGCTGGAGAGTCGCCTGGCGATTCGGCTGTTTCACCGCACCACCCGCAGCGTGGCGCTGACCGAAGCCGGGCAGCGGTTTGTTGCGCGTATTGGCCCGGCGCTGCGTGAAATCCAGCACGCGCACGAGGAGATCCACAGCGTGGCGGATGAGCCTTCCGGCACGTTGCGCCTGAATGTCCCGCTAGCCGTCGGGCAACTGTTCCTGGATGATCTGCTGGTGCGTTTTCTGGCGCGCTACCCGCAGATGCGCATGGAGGTCGCCACTGAAGCGAAGATGATCGACATTGTGGCCGACGGTTACGATGCCGGGATCCGCCTGGCGGAGTCGATCCCACAGGATATGATTGCCGTGCCGCTCACGCCGGATATCCGCATGCGCGTAGTGGCAACACCAGCGTGGTTTGCCGCACACGGTACGCCGCAGACGCCGGATGATTTACGCCAGCACCAGGGGATTTGCATGCGCATGTCCAGCGGCGGAAATTACCGCTGGGAGCTGGCGCACCACGGCGAGCGCATAGCGGTTGCCGTTCCGCCACGGCTGTCGACCACCGATCTGTTTACCTCGATTGCCGCCGTGCGCGCGGGGCTGGGCGTGGGCTTTCTGCCGGGGTTTTACATTGAAGAGGATTTGCGTAACGGGACGCTGGTCAGCGTGCTGGATGAGTGGACACAGCCCTTTAAAGGGCTGTGTTTGTACTATCCCGGACACCGCCACATCCCTGTGGGGTTGCAGGCGTTTATTGCCTTTATCCGGGCGGAGCGTTAACTACTCGAGGTGCGCGCGATCAAGCCCGTAGGCTTTATCCAGCGCGCCCGGTAAGGTTTGCGACAGCACCATCAGACGGTTCCAGCTATTAATAATGGCAATGGAAAACGCCAGCTCGGAAAGTTCCACTTCGCTGAAATGCTCCCGCGCCTCACGGTACAGCTCATCAGGCACGCCATGCGCGTCGAGTTTGGTCAACGCTTCACACAGCGCCAGCGCGGCTTTCTCTTTGGCGGTAAACAGCGGCGATTCACGCCAGATAGCCACGTGGTAAATGCGCAGTTCGCGCTCACCGTGCAGTTTTGCCTGTTTCACATGCATATCCAGGCAGAATGCGCAGCCGTTGAGCTGCGAGGCGCGGATATCGACCAGATTTTTAATACTAATATCCAGGCTGCTGGCGTGCGACGCCTGGCTGGCATCGCCGAGGGTTTTAATTAATGCCGGAACAGTCTGGAACAGATTTACGCGATTGCTCATCGTCTTTAGCCTCGTTTATGGATTCAACAGCCGCTATAGTACGCGTTTATGCCATAGTAAAAAGATGCAAAAACCGTGAATAGAGGTAGGACATGAAGCCGGGTTATAAAGCCATTTACGAGCAGTATCGGCGCAGCATTGCCAGCGGGTTGTTGAAACCGGGTGATAAAGTGCCTTCGGTGCGTGTGCTGGCCAGTGAATTAGGCGTGGCGCGCAAAACAGTGGAAACGGCCTGGGCGATTCTGATCGGTGAAGGCTATCTGGTAAGCCAGGGCGCGCGCGGCACGCGGGTCAACCCGGATTTGGTACTGAGCGAACCGCCCACCCCGGACATTGGGCCTCAGGCAGCAGACGCGCCACCGGGCATTGCGGATGTACTGCGCGATCGCCCCGGTTTTTTGCGCCCCGGCATTCCGTCTCTGGATGCCTTCCCCTACAAAAAATGGCTACTGTTGTGCGGCAAAGCGGTGCGATCGATGTCACCAATGGAGATGACCAACCCGCCGCTGCTGGGTTACACGCCGCTGCGCGAGGCGATTGCGCATTATGTGAGTGTGTCGCGCGGTTTATCCTGCACGGCCGATCAGATTTTCATCACCAGTGGGTACAGCAACAACCTGCGACTGATCCTCAATGCGCTTACCGCGACACGCGATAAAGTGCTGTTTGAAGATCCCGGTTACTATTTTGGTACCCAGGCGCTGAAACGCGCCGCCAATAATCTGCACTTTGTCCCGGTGGACAGCCAGGGCCTGAATGTCGACTATTTGCAACAATACCACCGCGATGCGCAGCTGGTTTTTGTGACACCGTCACATCATAGCCCACTGGCGGTAACCCTTTCGCTCCCGCGCAAGCAGCAATTACTGGCCTGGGCCAGTCAGCATAATCGCTGGATTATTGAAGATGATTACGACGGCGAGTTTCACTACACCCGCAAAGTGCTTCCGGCGTTGAAAAGTCTCGATATCGATGATCGGGTGATCTATATGGGCACTTTCAGTAAGACGGTGATGCCTGCGCTGCGCATCAGCTACATTGTGATGCCACGCGCGACGCTTGCCGCGTTTCGTGAAACGGCGGAACTCACCGAAAGCGGCCAGCCGGTGCTGACGCAGAAAATCCTCGCGGCGTTTCTCGGCGAAGGTCACTTTTATAAGCATTTAAAAAAGATGCGCACGCTCTATTCGCAACGCAGAAAATATGTGCTGGACGCGCTGGAGCAGGTTTATCCGGGGCTTTTTACCGTGGAAGTGAGCGATGGTGGGATGCATGTCATCGCGTTTTTACGCACCAGCACGCGGGATATCGCGCTGGCGGACATCTGGCAGCGGCACCAGTTGCAGGTTAGTCCGCTCTCGCGCTGGTATAACACCTCCGCCAAACGCTACGGCGTGATTATCGGTTATACCAATGTGCGTTCAGCGGAGGAAGCGCTGGCGCTATTGCAGCGCCCGGCTGAGGAGACACGGGCGCTGCTGGCGGCCAATGATGTTAAGGCAAGTTACTGACGAAGGAGAGATCCCACGCCGTGGCGAGAAGTGAGAAGCTGACCAGCAGGGTCAACGCTAATGAGATAGTTCTGTCGGACTTTTCCATCGCACGTCCCTCTCTGTTGTGGGTTTCGCTATCAGACTGAAAAAATCGTAAAGATCGATGACTCTCCACAGCAAAGTTTAGGTTAATTGATAATTTTTGCCTGGTGTCATTTTGTGCGGAAGTACATCGGCATCCACCATTTGCAGTAAATCAATCTCGATGGCGTTGCTGATAGCGTCCAGCGGCAGGTCGTTATCCTCTTCGCCAAACGGGTCTTCCAGCTCTTCTGCCAGCGTGTCCAGCGAAATAAAGGTGTAGGAAATCAGCACCGAAATAAACGGGGTCATAAAGTGCAAATCCACCACCAGTGCGAACGGCAGCATGATGCAAAACAGGTACACGGTGCGATGCAGGATCAACGAATAGGCAAACGGCAACGGCGTGGTGAAAATGCGCTCGCAGCCAGAAAGCACGGCGGACATATCATGTAGTCGCTGATTGATGCTGCTGAATAAAACATCCGAAAGTGCGCCCTGCGCCCGGCGTTCGCCTAACCATTCGCCCATTAACAGCAGAATACGGTTGGCCGGTGAGTGCGCGTTCAGCACGTTATGCAGATCGTTTGGGCACAGGTATTTCGCCAGCACGTCGCCTTGTGGCTTGCGGCGCAACGTCATGCGCAGAGAGTGCGCGAAGGCGATTTGCAACTGAATAAAGTGCCGTAATCCCTCATCGTCTGGCAGTGTGGTTTTCACTTCACGCAGCAGCGAACGCGAGGCGATCATCAACTGTCCCCACAACACCCTTGCTTCGCTGTAGCGGGCAAAACAGGCGTTGTTACGAAAACCTAAAAAGATAGCGATAGCGACACCGAGAATGCTGAACGGCGCGACGGTCAGCTTGATACCCAGTGAGGTGTACCACGGCAGCATCCAGATCACCGCGATGGAGAGCAGGAAATTCATCAGCAAACGCGACGTGATTTTTGGCAGTACGGAACCGTGCCAGACGAAAAGACGGGGAAGCCAGTGTTGTTGAGGTCGAACGATCATCTTGAATTGTGTGCATAAGGGAGAGCGGCACTATTAAACGTGATCGCAATCACAGTTGCAAGTTTGATAATAAATTGTGATGAAAAGTCGCCCTTCCCGACGAAGGCTGGCGCAGAAGTTGCTGAAACCTGTTATACAACTATTTAATAGTATGTTGTAACTAATGAATGATAAGCACACTATTCCGACGCCGTTACTTCTCTTGCCGCTCGCGGTTGCACCGTTAGCCGTTATTAAAAAAAGAAAAACCCGGACGGAGCCGGGTTGGACATTCATTTAATAAAATGCAATTAGCACAGCGGTTTAACCGCATCGCGCATGCCACGCAGCAGGATAGCATCCAGATCCAGCGAAACCTGCTCCACCAGCCCCGTAACTTTACTCAGATCCTGTTCCCAGTGTTCGCTTACGGACAGCACCGCTTTTACCAGTTCGCTGGTGCTGATCTGGCGATCGCCATGCTGGCTCCACAACTGCTGGTAGCGCTCGATCCAGTGCGCGTCGTCCTGCACCGGATACGCCTGCCCGTTACGCTCACCGCGATAGAACGCAATCAACGCTGCCAGCGCAAAAGTCAGGCGCGCTGGCAGTTTGCCATGGGCTTTTTGCCCTGCCAGCAATTGCGGCAGAATACGGGTGCGGAATTTGGTCATGCCGTTCAGGGCAATCGACAGCAACTGGTGTTTGATGTACGGGTTACGGAAACGCCCGGTAACCGCACTGGCGAAAGATTCCAGCTCATCGCGTGGCAGATCCAGCACCGGAATAATCTCTTCGTAAATCGCTTTTTCCACAAACGCACAGATTTCGCTGTCGTTCATCGCCTCGCCCACGGTGTCCAGCCCCGCCTGATACGCCACCGGCACCAGGGCCGTGTGCGCACCGTTGAGGATCGCCACTTTACGCTCTTTATACGGTTTAATATCGTCAACAATCAGCACGTTGAGCGGGAATTTATCGAGACGCAGTTCAGACGCCAGCGATTTCGGCCCCTGAATCACAAACAGATAGAAGTGCTCAGCGGTATCAAGGAACGAATCCTGGTAGCCCAGCTCCGCTTCCAGTTTCGCCACTTCATCACGCGGGTAACCGGTAACGATCCGGTCAACCAGCGTGGAACAGAAGGTGTTGGCGTTATCCAGCCACCGGGTAAACTCCGCACCCAGCGCCCACTCCTGTGCATAACGCAGCACCAGCTCGCGCAGCGCGTCACCGTTGTAATCAATCAATTCGCAAGGAATGATCACCCAGCCTTTATCCGCCGCGCCAGAGAAGTGGGTGAAACGTTCGAACAGCAAGCGCGTCAGTTTCGCCGGGTAGCTAACGGCCGGGGCATCTGCAAATTTATCGCCCGCGTGGTAGCTGATGCCCGCTTCCGTGGTGTTTGAAAAAACAAAGCGGATATCCGGGTTATGGGCGAGTTTCAGGAACTCGTCGTACTGGGAATAGACGCTGATTTCACGGTTCACAGAGCGGATCAGGCGCGCGTCGCTCACCGCTTCACCCTGCTCGTTCAGACCGCGAATAATGGTGGTATACAGGCCATCCTGAGTGCTCAGGGACGGCGGGAAATCACTTTGGATCGGGCGAACAACCACCACACCGGCGTTCAGGTCGGTGTGCTCATTCAGCAGATCGATTTGCCAGTCGACAAAAGCGCGCAAAAAATTCCCTTCGCCGAACTGAATAATACGTTCAGGGTATTCAGCGCCGGGAAAGTTGCGACGGTTTAATGTGTTCACAGTGGGTTCCTTTTTTGATTAGTCATACAACCTGGGAAGATTGGTGTAATAACTTACCAGACTTTTAGACCATGAAACCCTGTTTTGATCAAAATGGGATGTCTTATTGGCGCGGATTATAAGAACTTGTAAAAAATTGTCGTCGCCGTCACATTTCCGTCCGGCATCAGCGCAAAGCGCGGAATTTCACCCACCCGCTGCCAGCCGCATTGCAGGTAAAAATGTTCCGCCCCGCTGCCGGTGGAAGTATCCAGCACCAGCACGGTTTTGCCGTGCGCCAGCGCCTCACGTTCCAGCGCATCCATCAGACGACGCGCCAGCCCCTGACGGCGGGCTTTTTCATGCACCAGTAACTTTGACACATCGGCGCGATGCGGCTGGTTTTCAGGTTGTTCCAGCACCACCTGCACGGTGCCAACAATTTCCCCTGTATCGTCTTGCGCCACCAGCACAATGCGTTCTCCGCGCGCGGCACTTGCGGCGACGCCGGACCAGAATTGCAGGGATTTCTCACGCGAAAGCGGATGCATAAAACTGACGGAAGCCCCGCCGGAAACGCAGTTTTCCAGCACGTCACAAAGGGAAGGAAGATGTGATGCGAGCGCTTCGCCCGCCAGCGAATGGATATGATAAGTGGTCATTTTTATTCCTTAAAAACAACCACTATCAGCTTTACAACTTATTAACACAAGCCCGGCAAACATAGGTTTTTGTGATGCTTCAGCGGCCGCGGTGGTTGCGCTCTTTCATGGCATACATCTGTTGATCTGCCGCCTTCATCCACGGCTTCAGCTCGCCGCAGCCATTGTGATCAAACTCGCTGATCCCCCAGGAAAACGCCAGTTGCCACGGTTTACCAGAGGTCTGATTCCACGCCTCAACCTGTTCTACCAGATGCTGCATCGCAATCCATGCGCCCTGCTCATCGGTATCGGAAAAGAGGATCGCGAATTCATCGCCGCCGTAGCGCACCCGCAGATCCGCTTCGCGCAGGCTGGCGCTCATTACCGACGCCATCGCTTTCAGCGCTTCATCACCCTCCGCATGACCCCAGGTGTCGTTAATCGTTTTGAAATTGTCGAGATCGATCCACGCCAGCGTTAACGGTTCCGCGCGACGACGCGCGCCCACAATGGCGAACTTCGCCAGGTTTTCAAAACCACGGCGGTTAAATAAACCGGTCAGCTCGTCGGTGGTCGCCGCGCTCATCACCGCAAACTCGTCTTCAACGATCATGGCGAAATCTTTCAGGTAGTCCCGCTCAGCGTCCGTAAACTGCCGTGCGGTGCTATCCACCAGGCAGAATGCGCCAACCACCGCACCGTCCGGCAAACGTAACGGATACCCGGCATAGAAACGGATGTTCATCTCCCCGGTGACCAGCGGATTATCGGCAAAACGATCATCGCCGTGGGTATCCGGAATAATCAACGGTTCGGTATGCAAAATGGTGTGACCACAAAAGGTGATCTTACGCGGGAGCGGTTCGCGCACGGTCCCTGAGGTGGATTTGAAGAAAAGCATCTCTTCATCAACCAGCGTGATCAGCGCCGCGCGGACATCGAACATGCGCTTAGCCAGCCGGGTAAGCCGGTCAAGACGCTCGGTTACGCCGGTTTCCAGAAGCCCGGAGTCGCGCAGCGACGCCAGCCGTTGTTCCTCATCTGCAGGAATAGCAGGTATTTTCATAAAGGGCCGTTTCCATTCTCAGGCTGTTAATGCGCAACACTATAAAAAGTGTCGTTAATTTCACGGCATACAGCATAAAGCGTAGCTTATTCGCTACATTTGTCAGTGCGAGTAGATCTGGTTTTTTCCCAGCCGTTTAGCCTGGTAAAGCGCGTCGTCTGCGGCTTTTAACCAGTCGGTAACACTGTGCATTTCCGGTAGCGCGCTGGCGATACCGATGCTCAACGTACATTTGAACGCATGCTCCTGCATCACTGTCATTACCGCAGCCGCATCCATGATCCGGGTTGCCACCGCATACGCCTCTTCGGCTGGCGTATCGGGCAATAAAATCACAAATTCATCGCCACCGAGGCGCGCGGGCGTGTCCGTTGTGCGGGTGGCAATATGCAAAATTTTCGACACGGTGACCAGTAATGCATCGCCAATTTTATGACCAAAGCGGTCATTCACCTCTTTAAAATTATCAATATCGATAAACATCAACGAGGAGTGGCGCGGTGTCACGTGCAGTTTTTCCAGCTCGTACTGGATCCGTTTTTCCAGCAGGCGGCGATTGGCGATATCAAGCAAAGGATCCATCATCGCAATACGCTCAAGCTCGCGGCTTTTTATCCGCAGTCTGACGGCAATGCTGTCGGTAAGTGCGCTAAGCGCCAGGATATAGATGCCGATGAGCGGCAACGTAGCGAACATCGTCCGCTGTGTCACCTGCAACTCCAGCGGTAAACCGAGCGCCAGCCAGGTAAGTAAGAACGCCGCAAGCATGGCCAGTGCTGCTTTACGCATCAGCACAAACCCGCCCGCCGATAAGCGGTCTGAGAGCAAAATGGTGGCAATCACCACCGAAGGCAGCGGGTTGACCGCCATTAGCGCAATCCAGAACCCGCCAGCGCCAGCGTCAAAGACCAGGTGTTGATGTTCAATTCGCAGCGGCATCTGCGCGTTGCGTGCGCGCAAAAACGCGACGGTAGGCCATAAAAAGGCATTGGCGCACAGTAACGCCACGCTCCATAAGGGGCGCTGCAGTTCAAGAAGGACGGAAAGAATGGGGAAAAAGCAGAGTAGCGTTCCCAGCATACGCATCAGATACATCCGCCTGGCAAAACGTCTGCCTGGGATCCGCTCGTGTTTATTCAAATTATCCGATCCGCTCATAACGCGATGATTCCGCTACGTATACGCAATAATAGTATTGACGATAAAAATTAGTAGCAAGCAATTTAATAAGTTATCGATATTAATTGCCGCTATCGTCATCACCCGCTGCGACACGCGCGGGGAATTATCCGCCGATGGCGCTTTCCGCCATTTCCGGCGCGTTATGTTGAGCATCTGTCGTGCAGTTACGCCCGCGTTTTTTCGAGCGGTAGAGATTTTCATCCGCCACCGCCAGGAGCGCATTGAACGTTGCCGTTAATTGCCCGGCATCGGCTTTACCATGGCTGATACCAATACTGACGGTTAAATGCAGCGTCTGTTGCTGCCAGTTAAACGGATACTGCGCCACTTTTTCGCGCAGCGTTTCCGCCAGGTGTTTACCTTCACTGGCGTCCTGCGTTGTCGCCACGACAGCGAACTCCTCCCCGCCCATGCGGGCGAGCACACCGCGCGTGCCCAGCGCCTGCTGTACTTTTCGCGCAAAGGAGGTCAGCACCCGGTCGCCACATTCGTGGCCGTAGCTGTCATTGACACTTTTGAAGTAATCAATATCCAGCAACATCACGGTGATGTGTTTGTCAGCAAAGCGTTTTGCATCGCGGTTTAACACCTCATACAAACCCGAGCGCGAGTAAACGCGGGTCAGGAAATCGAAATCGGCGCGCAGGGAAACCTGGCGCATCAGGCGGTTTATTGCCTCAACGCTGACCGAGACAATCACCGGGCAAATGGCCATGGTGGCAATCCCCAGGCGCGCGGAGAACATATGCGGGATCTGTAGCGGTGAACTGACGAAAATATTGATATGGCCGCTGGCGACCAGAATTATCTCCAGCCCGCCGGTCAGCAGCGTCACCAGACATGTCAGCGGCAGCGAGTAACGCACCGCACACCAGATCAGCGCCGGGAGCGGAAACGCCAGGCTGCCTGCGCCGCCAATCACGACCGAGGCGACAATCGATACGCCAACGGCAAGCACCGGCATTACATTGCGCATCTCGACGTTCAGCGGTTTACGCGGCCAGCTCATGGTCAGCATACAGGGCAGGATCAGCACGCCTGTTGAGAACTGCTCGCCAAACCAGTCGGCCAGCAGCAGGCCAAACCCCTGACCATTGATCCCCACGGAGCCCAGCGCGCCAAAAAACGCACACAGCAGCGCGGCAAGCAGACAGTAGCCAAAGAGTTTCAGCGCGTTAACCGGCTCCGGCGCTTTGGTCATCTGGTTACGTTCAAGCCCGATAAGCTGCGCCATGGTGATGATAAACACCATATTGGAGAAGTTGATAATCAGCGACGCCATACCCCAGGACGTGGTGATGGCGTCATAGACCAGCATGGCAACGTAGCTAATCAGGTAGTAATGCCAGCGCTGCAACCAGGCATAACGCGCGAAAACACCGGCCATCACCGCATTAAGCGGCCAGAAGAGGGAAAGCTCTTCGACCAGGCGCATCATCGCGCCCAGCAAATAAAACAGCGTTGTCAGGATAAACACCATGACCGCATTGGTGTACGGCGTCTCTTTCCGAAAAGGACGGAAAGGGGATGAAAAAAGTGCACGCATCAAATCTCAATCCATATCACTAACGTTGGCTATCGGCCCGCAACACGCGGCGCTGGCTTACACGGCGCTTATCAGCGCGGCGCATTCATCTGCATTACCAGCCACTGGTATATCACCGCAACAATGTAGTGTTGTTGCGATTCAGTTAGCGCCTGACCATGCGGGATGTTGTGCCACTTTTCCAGACATCCCCGACAGCAGGTAGCCGTGGCATGCTGAGCGATAAATACCGGGTGGCCGCGCATCGGCGTCTGTTTGCCATCATTTTGTGGGTACGCTGGCGCAAGGCGTTTAGCAACGAAATCCGCCGCGTGGGAAGCAATCACTTCCGCACCTTTATCCAGACAGTACTGGCGTTCTTTCACCCCGAGGCGAAAACGCGAACGGAATGTTGACCGTCCCAGCCGGGCAAACAACGGCGCGAAATCATTCATCAATAGACCGATCTCCCCAGTTTTCGCGTTAACGCTTCCAGCACCGCAACACCAGCCAGTGAATTGCCCGCTTCATCCAGCTCCGGGCTCCAGACCGCAATTGCCATCTCATGCGGCACAATGGCGACGATCCCGCCGCCGACGCCGGATTTCGCCGGTAAGCCGACGCGCCAGGCAAACTCCCCGGCGTTCTGGTACATGCCGCAGGTCGCCATCAGGGCATTAATCTGCCGCGCCTGCATCGGCGTCACCACCGGCGCCGCCTGCTGGGCGCTGTGTCCGCCATCGGCGAGGAATAAAAAAGTGCGCGACAATTCGGCACAGCTCATTTTGAGCGCGCAATAGTGGAAGTAGTTCTGTAACACGGTGGCGACATCGTTATGAAAATTACCGAAGGACTTCATCAGCCAGGCAATGGCCATATTGCGGGCGGAGTGCTCGAATTCAGATCGCGCGACCATGCTGTCGTAGGCGATATCCGGCGCGGCGCAGAGTTTGCGCACAATTTCCAGCATGCGCTGACGCGGCGCGCTAAGGCGGCTTTGCAGCATATCGCACACCACCAGCGCCCCGGCATTGATAAAGGGATTACGCGGCTTGCCCTGCTCGATTTCAAGCTGTAACAAGGAGTTAAACGGTTGACCGGAGGGATCTTTGCCCACCCGCTGCCAGATCTCCTCTTCCGCGTAGTGGTTCATCGCCACCACCAGACTCAGCACTTTGGAAATTGATTGTATTGAGAAACGCTCGTCGGCATCACCCGCCTGGAAGTGTTCGCCCTGCACGGTGCTGATGGCAATGCCCAATTTGTTGCCGCTCACCGACGCCAGCGCCGGAATATAATCCGCAACCTTGCCGCGCCCCAACAGCGGGCGTACCTCAGCGAGCACCGCCTCCAGCACGCCGTTATCCATCACCGTTGCCACTCTGACTCCTTGCTACCCACAGGCCAAAAATGGCCTGCGAGTATAACAGAGGCGAATACGTTGCGTCAGGCAGGAAGTCGAAAACGCGCAACCGCTTGCATCAATTGATGAGAATCGTTGTGCAATTTTTCCGACGCTTCGGTGGCCGTCGAGACCAGTTCCCCGGTGCGGCGGGCAACGTTGTTAAGCGAGTGCAGGCGGCGCGTCATTTTGTGAATGCTGTCGCCCTGGCTGAGGGTGGCGGCAGAAATTTCGCTCAGTACGCCGCTTAAATGCCCGACCAGCCCGGTGACCTGCTGCAGGTTATCCTCAAGGCGGCTCACCGCCTGGGTGCCGTCGTTGATGCCCTGTAAGGAGTGATTGATCAATTGCTGAATGGTTTGCGTGGAGTGGCTGCTCTTGCGCGCCAGCAGCCCCACTTCTTTCGCCACCACCGCGAAGCCGCGACCGTGGTTGCCGGCATGCGCCGCTTCAATCGCCGCGTTCAGCGCCAGAATATTGGTCTGGAAAGCGACACCATCAATCATCGCTACAATATTGCGCATCTCCGCCGAACGCTCGACGATCTCGCGCATCGATTGATTCACCGTATCCATCATTCGATCGCCACCGGCGGCCACTTCCCGCGCCTCATCGGCCTGTTTGCGCGCCTGCTCAGCAAAACCGGTATTACCTTCCACATGGGATTCCAGCGTGGCGATATGCTCGGTCACATCCGTCAATTCCTGCGCCTGTTTCGCCGACTGCTGATAAAGCGACTGGTTATCCTCAGCGAGGCGGCGAATGGTATCGACCATCGACGAGGTGGCGTCGCTGACTTGCATCACCAGTTGCTGCAACCCTTGCTGCATAGTGCCGATGCTGAGGCCGAGCTGGTCAACTTCACGGTTAAAGCGTTTCACCGGCGGAAGCGTCGTACCCAGATCGCCTGCCGCCAGGATATTGATATGGGCTATCAGGCTGCGCAGCGGCGTGATCACCCAGCGCGACATGGCAAACCAGACCAGCACCGCAATCACCACCAGCAGCGCAGGCACCAGCACAAACACATGCTGTAACTGCGCAAGGTTCGCCATCAGCGCCTGGCGTCCCTGCTCGGCGCGCGCTTCGCTGGCCTGCTGGAAACGGGCATAGTTGTCATTGAAATCAGCCTGGAACGCCTGCGCCGGCACGGCGAAGAAGGCGTCAATCGACTGGGTTTTCACCAGCCCGTCGGCCTGCTCTTTTAACGCGCCGTAGAAAAGCTGATAGCTGTTAATCAGCGCCTCATCTTTAGGCGGGTTGAGCGCCAGCCACGCTTGCCAGGCCTTTTGCGAGGTCTCCAGGGCCTTATGGGTTTCATCCATCAGGCTGTGCCAGCTCCCTTCCGAGCCGGTTTCTTTATCCTGCATAAAATAGACGCCCGCCCGGTTGAGCAGATCGCTTGCCGTCAGGAGCGCAATGCGCGCTTCATCGACCCGAACCTGTTGCAGGTGCGCTTGCTGGTTGAGTTGTTCATTATGCTGGGCGTTATGGAGTGACGCGGAAAGGACAAACGAGGAGGCGATTTGCAGGGCCGAAAACAAGCCAATAATGCAGAAAATCCCGGCGAGCAAACCAAACTGTCGTGGAGAAACACGCCGCAAAATACGGCGGAAAATTTGCTTTAAGTTCATGATATTCTTCTATAACCACAAAGTTGCCGTGAGTCTACAAAAGGATCATGACAGGTCCATGACAGCCAGCAATGACGCGCCCCGCCGGGGCGCGTTTAGCTTACAGACGATCTTTCCACACCGTCTGGATATTGCAAAACTCATGCAGACCGAAGTGGGAAAGCTCGCGGCCAAAACCACTCTTTTTCACGCCGCCAAAGGCCACGCGGGCATCGCTGGCGCTGTAGCCGTTGATAAACACACCGCCGCACTCAAGCTGTTCGGCAAAACGTTGCGCCTGCGCAGGATCGGCGGTAAAGACGGTAGCCGACAAGCCGAAATCACTGTTGTTTGCCAACGCCAGCGCATGCTGTGCATCACGTGCGGTCGAGATAGCGGCGACCGGGCCAAACAGCTCCTGGCGAAACGCGGTCATCTCTGGTGTCACACCGCTCAGTACGGTGGCCGGGTAGTAATTCCCCTCACCCGCCAGTTTCTCACCGCCCAGCAGCAACGTTGCGCCCTCGTTGATACTGGCTTCGACCTGCGCATGCAGCTCGTCACGCAGATCAAAGCGCGCCATCGGCCCGAGATAATGCTCTTCTTCGTCCGGTGCGCCCTGTTTTAACGCGGCGACAGCGGCAACAAATTTCTCCGTAAAGGCCTGCGCAATGCCCTCTTCGACGATAAAACGTTTGGCGGCGGCGCAGACCTGTCCGGTGTTCTGGTAGCGCCCTGCTACCGCGGCTTTCACCGCCAGTTCAAGATCCGCATCGTTGAGCACAATAAAAGGATCAGAACCGCCGAGTTCAAGGACGCATTTTTTCAGCGCCGCCCCCGCCTGCGCGCCAATAGCCGCTCCCGCACGCACGCTGCCGGTCACGGTAATGGCGGCGATGCGCGGATCGTTAATCGCCTGGCTCACACCGTCATTGGTGGCATTCACCCAGCCAAAAACGCCCTGCGGAACGCTGGCCTCAGCGAAGATCTCACCTATTAACGCCGCGCAACCCAGCACGTTTGGCGCATGTTTAAGCAGGTAGCTGTTGCCCGCCAGCAGGATCGGTACCGCACCGCGCAGCACCTGCCACAATGGGAAGTTCCACGGCATCACCGCCAGAATCGGTCCCAGTGGGCGGTACTCAATGGTTGCCCGCTGCTGTTCGACCTGCGTCAGCTCACTGCCAAGCATCGCAGGGCCATGATCCGCGTACCAGTCACACAGCGCGGCAGACTTATTCACTTCCGCGCGCGCCTGCAAAATCGGTTTGCCCATCTCCTGGCGGATCATCTGCGCCATCTCTTCCCCGCGTTTGCGCAGCGCATCGCCGAGGCGACGTAAGGTTTGCGCACGTTCGCTGAGCGGCAACAGCCGCCACTGGCGATAACCGCTGGTAGCCAGTTCAATTGCCGTATCGACCTCTTCACGGCTGGCCCAGGGGGTTGCGCGCAGGGTTTCACCGGTGGCCGGGTTGATGGAAAGCGCGTGCGTGATTGAGGAAACAGGCATAAATACTCCGCTAAATGTGTTCAGGACTTGCGCAAGGATGACGCAATTTGTTATTTCTGAAAACTGAATAATATTAACCACTCTGTTCACAAAGAGAGAATGGCATGGACTTAACCCAGCTTGAGATGTTTAACGCCGTGGCGCAGACCGGCAGCATTACCCAGGCGGCGCAGAAGGTGCACCGCGTGCCGTCGAACCTGACGACGCGCATTCGCCAGCTGGAGTCCGATCTCGGCGTGGATCTGTTTATCCGCGAAAACCAGCGCCTGCGCCTTTCTCCCGCCGGGCACAGTTTTTTGCGCTACAGCCAGCAGATCCTCGCGCTGGTCGATGAAGCGCGGATGGTGGTCGCCGGTGATGAACCGCAAGGGCTGTTCTCGCTCGGCGCGCTGGAAAGCACCGCTGCGGTGCGCATTCCGGCGACGCTGGCACAGTACAACCAGCGCTATCCGCGCATTCAGTTCGATCTCGCCACCGGCCCTTCCGGCACCATGATCGATGGTGTGCTGGAGGGGCGGCTAAGCGCGGCGTTTGTTGACGGCCCGATTATGCATCCCGGCCTGGAAGGCATTCCGGTTTACCGCGAAGAGATGATGATCGTCGCGCCTGTCGGCCATGAGGTGATTACCCATGCGGCTCAGGTAAACGGCGCCAGCATTTACGCGTTTCGCGCCAACTGCTCCTACCGCCGCCATTTTGAAAGCTGGTTTCACGCCGATCGCGCCACGCCCGGTAAAATTCACGAGATGGAGTCTTACCACGGCATGCTGGCGTGCGTGATTGCCGGAGCGGGCCTGGCGCTGATCCCGCGCAGTATGCTGGAAAGCATGCCCGGTCATCACCAGGTGGAAGCCTGGCCGCTGGCGGAGAACTGGCGCTGGCTCACCACCTGGCTGGTGTGGCGGCGCGGCGCGA
This sequence comes from Kosakonia sp. SOY2, assembly GCF_027109175.1. Taxonomy (NCBI): domain Bacteria; kingdom Pseudomonadati; phylum Pseudomonadota; class Gammaproteobacteria; order Enterobacterales; family Enterobacteriaceae; genus Kosakonia; species Kosakonia sp. SOY2. Next base: position 1,049,328 of record NZ_JAPVXH010000001.1, on the reverse strand, counting down.
AAACCCGCCATCTGGAGGCGTTTATTGCCCTGTTGAATGCGGCTCCGCAACCAGCGACTTCTGCATAAAAATACTCAGCGGATCGGCGCTGTACGGCGCGAAAGGCTCACATATTTGGTAACCGCAGCGCTGATACAGTTTCACTGCCGCGTGCTGTTCAATGCCGGTTTCCAGCCGCAAGGTATGACACGATTTCCCGGCGGCTGCCTGCTCCAGCGCCGCGAGCAATTTTTCCCCCAGCCGCTGGCCGCGATGGCGGGGATCGATAAACACCCGTTTCATCTCGCCGCTGCCGTCGTGGTTGAGCACCACTGCGCCGCAGCCGACGGCCTCGTCGTGATGCATAATTTTGCGCAAAATCAGCGTTCCGGCAGGTAATGCCGCGAGATCAAGCAGATGGTTACTCTCTGCCGGGTAAAGTGCGCTCTGGTAGGCGTCCAGAGCAGCGATCAGCGCAATCAGATCCGGTTGCGTGGCCGCGGCATCAACAATGCGGTACATAGCAGGCTCCTTGTTATTAGCCTGTTAAAAATAAACAAGAATTTGCTACCGCCGTCATATGAATAACCTATAGCTACGCCTCCTGAGATTGCGCTCCTGAGAATATAGGTTGTACCTTACGCAACATACGATGCAGAAAATGGAATACTCATGAACACCAAAGCCCGGAAAGTGATGATTATTGGCACAGGCAATGTCGGCGCATCTGCTGCTTATGCCCTGCTAAACCAGAACATTTGTGAAGAGTTAATTCTGGTAGATTTAGACCAGCAACGGGTGGAAGGCCACGCCCAGGATCTGGCGGATGCCGCCGCATATATGCCCGGAATGATGACCATTTCCACCCGCCCGGTTGAAGATTGCGCGGATGTGGATATTGCGGTGATCACCGTTTCCGGCGGCGCGTTAAAGCCAGGGCAAACCCGCCTTGATGAGCTGGCCAACACCGCGCGGATCGTTAAAAATATTGTGCCATCCATGATGGCAAACGGTTTTAACGGCATTTTTCTGGTGGCGACCAACCCGTGCGACATCATTACCTGGCAGGTGTGGAAACTTTCCGGGCTTCCGCGCAACCAGGTGATTGGCACCGGCGTCTGGCTGGATACCACCCGCTTACGCCGCGCGCTGGCCCAGGCGCTGGATATTGGCGCGCAAAGTATCGATGCGTTTATCCTTGGCGAGCATGGCGACACGCAGTTTCCGGTGTGGTCGCACTCGTCAGTATACGGTTCGCCGATTGCCGATGTTTACCGGCGCAAAACCGGCCAGCGGCTGGATGTTGACGCGCTGGCCGACAAAGTACGCCGCCACGGCTTTGAGATTTACTCCCGTAAAGGCTGTACGGAGTACGGCATCGCCGGCACCATCGCCGAGATCTGCCGCAATATCTTCACCGGCAGCCACCGCGCACTGGCAATCTCCTGCATTCTTGACGGGGAATATGGCGTCAGCGACGTGGCGATTGGCGTACCGGCCGTGCTGGCGCAAAACGGCGTTCAGCAGATTATTGAACTGCAACTGGAAGGTGACGAAGTGGCGAAATTCAACCACTCCGCCGAAGTTATCAAAGCGAATATTGCCCGCTTGCCCTGACTGGCGCCGTTAACCGGCCAGGTAACGTTGTCAGCTGCTGGCGGATCCCGGCGCTACGCTGCGTATCGGTAATGATATCGGTCAGCGAATCGGGATTCGCCACGTTAAACAGCGACCACGCGCCATCTTTACTGCTGTCCGCCAGCGCCCCCCGGCGTTTGGCGTTAACAATCAAATCGTGTTTCAGCGCCGCTTTCTCCTCCGTCTGCGCGGAGATACCGCGCGGCAAATCCCAGCCGTTACGGCTGAAAAGCGCCAGATCCGGCCAGATATTTTGCGGCAGTTTACGCCGGTGCTCGCCAATGCAGGACTGGCTGCGCCCGCCGATGATCGTCACTTCTGTCCGTTTGAATTCCGACAGAAACAGCGCAATGAGCCGAAAGAAACTCGCCCGGCGTTACTGCCGGACGGTTTTTAGCGTAAGAACACTTTGCCCAACAGATAGAGCGTTGCCTGGCCGCCAATCAGGACGCGATCGCCGCGCCATTCACAGCGCAAATCGCCGCCGCGCGCGGAGACCTGCCGCGCCTGCAGGCTGTTTTTACCCAGTTTTTCGCCCCAGTACGGGATCAACATGCTGTGCGCCGAACCGGTCACCGGATCTTCTGCCACCGATTCACCCGGGCAGAAAAAGCGGCTGACAAAATCGACGTTCTCACCGGGCGCGGTCACGCAGACCATCTTGCCAAGCGGTTTCATTGCCGCGATATCCGGCGTTAAGGCTTCTACCTGCGCCTGGTTTTCCAGCACCACCAGATAATCCCGCGCCACGCGCACTTCTTTCGCGCGTTCAATACCCAGCGTTTTCAGCAGCAGCGCCGGTGGCTGGCTTACCGTTTCTGTCGACCAGGCCGGGAAATCCAGCGTCAGCCAGTCGCCATTGCGGCTCACTTTAAGTTCCCCCACAAAGCGGGTGGTGAAGAGGATTTCAGTATCCGGGTAATCGAGATATTCAAAGATCACGTGCGCGGCGGCGAGGGTCGCGTGGCCGCAGAGATTGATCTCATCCTGCGTGGTAAACCAGCGCAGCTCAAAACCGCTATCGTTACGCACGAAGAAGGCGGTTTCGGACTGATTATGCTGTTGCGCCATGCGCAGCAGCACATCATCGGCTAACCATTCGGTCAGGGGACAGACGGCGGCGGCATTACCGCCAAATGTGCGGTCGCTAAAGGCGTCGACCATATAAAAATCGATGGTTTGCATAGCATTTCCTCTTTTTCGTCTTCTGTTTTTGAGCGCTATTCGGAAACGTTGCAACTGGTATTTTCCCCATGAATAAAAAGTGAGATCCACATCACAAAATGTTTGTATTTTCGCCAGCAAAGGCAGTAAGATCGTGACCTCTTCTTTTCGCCAACCAACCCCCCAATACCCTTATGACTACGAATACCGTTTCACGAAAAGTCGCGTGGCTGCGGGTAGTGACGCTTGCTGTCGCCGCATTTATTTTTAACACCACCGAATTCGTGCCTGTGGGTTTGCTGTCGGATATCGCGCAGAGCTTCGACATGGAAACCGCGCAGGTGGGGATCATGTTAACCATCTATGCCTGGGTTGTGGCGTTAATGTCGCTGCCCTTTATGCTGCTCACCAGCCAGATTGAGCGCCGTAAGCTGTTGATTGCGCTCTTTGTGCTGTTTATCGCCAGCCATGTGTTGTCGTTCCTCGCCTGGAGTTTTGAGGTGCTGGTTATCAGCCGCATCGGCATTGCTTTCGCCCACGCCATTTTCTGGTCGATTACCGCCTCGCTGGCCATTCGCCTGGCGCCAGCCGGGAAAGGTGCGCAGGCGTTGAGTTTGATCGCCACCGGCACCGCACTGGCGATGGTGCTCGGGCTGCCAATTGGCCGTATCGTCGGGCAGTATTTCGGCTGGCGTACCACCTTTTTTGCTATCGGTATGGGCGCGCTGGTCACGCTGGTGTGCCTGGTGAAACTGCTGCCCGCGCTGCCGAGCGAACATTCGGGTTCGCTGAAAAGCCTGCCGGTGCTGTTCCGTCGCCCGGCGCTGATGTGCATCTATTTGCTCACCGCCGTGGTGGTTACCGCGCATTACACGGCTTACAGCTACATTGAGCCGTTCGTACAAAATGTGGCGGGCTTCAGCGCCAATTTCGCCACCCTGCTGCTGTTAGTGCTTGGTGGTGCCGGCATTATTGGTAGCGTGCTGTTCGGCAAGTTGGGGAATCAGCACGCCTCTGGCCTGGTGTGCAGCGCGATTGGTCTGCTGGTAATATCGCTGGTGATGATGCTGCCCGCTTCCGGTAGCGAAATGCATCTGGCGGTGCTGAGCGTGGTATGGGGCATAGCGATTATGATTATCGGCCTGGGTATGCAGGTCAAAGTGCTGGCGCTGGCCCCGGATGCAACCGATGTGGCGATGTCACTGTTTTCCGGCATTTTTAACATTGGTATCGGCGCGGGTGCGCTGGTCGGCAACCAGATAAGCCTGCACTGGTCGATGAACGTGATCGGTTACGCCGGGGCGATCCCGGCGATTGCCGCGCTGGTGTGGGCGGTGGTGATTTTCCGCCGCTGGCCGGTGAAGCTGGAAGAGCAAACCCACGCCAGCCACGTGTAAACCGCGCCGGTTACTGCGCGGCAGCGACAACCTCATCCATCACCGTGGTTTGCCAGTCAAACCACGGATTCCAGGTCAGGCGGGCATGAATTTTGTTCGCCTCGACCAGCCCCCAGTCTGAATACCACACCGTTTCACCCGCCAGACAGCGCTTTGCCGCCTCTTCTGACTGACCATTCGCACAGAGCAGCACGCTGCCTTTACGTCCGTACAGCGGATTACGGGGCGAAAAGAGCACCGACATATGGGAAAACTGGCTGATGCGATCCTGCGGCAGATAATCCGTTTTTACCCGTAAGCGAGACATTTTTGCCGCTTCCGCCGGGGGTGTACCGTACCAAATCACACGGCTGGCCGGGTGGGTAAAGCGGCGATCGAACTGATCGAGGATCCAGCGGGTGTTGAGCACCGAATCATGCCCGGTTAACACCAGCAGCGCCGGTTTTGTCCACGGCTTACGCGCAAGCAGCCGCTGCGCGCTGGCGCTGGTGCGCCAGAACTGGGCGAAACCGTTGGTCGGCACACGTAAGTAGCGGGTGGCGATTTGCTGCGGGAAAATAGCGCTCGGCGGACGCAACCAGTCGCGAAACAACGCTACTGTCGGAGCGAGAAAATCGTAACCAGTACTGGATTTGAACGCCGGGGAAAACAGCAGCAGCCCCTGCACGTTGTCATGCGCCATCGCATATTCCAGTGCCAGATTCCCGCCAGTGGAAAAACCGCCGAGCCAGAGGGCATCGACCTCTTTGCCCAGAATATCGGCCTGCTCGCGCACCACTTGCCGCCATTGAGCAACATCGACATCCAGCAGATCAGCAGGTCGCGTACCGTGGCCTGGCAACAGCACGGTGCGCACCAGAAAGCCCTGTTTTGCCAGTTCGGGGGCTATATCCACAAACGATCCTGGCCCGTCGCCCAGGCCGTGGATCAGCAAAATGCCTTTATGCGCAGGCTTCGCCGGACGCCACTCCTGTGGTGTGTTGAGCCGCAGTTCGCTCGCTTTATCCAGCGTCTGAAACGCCCGGTGCGCGGCAACAAAATCGCGCGTTTGCTGTTGATACTCAGTGAAACTTTTTTGCGCCAACGGCGGTTGCACGCCGGGGCGCTGCTGACAGCCGGTTAGCGCAACCAGCGCCACAACCAGCCAGGAGAGAAATGTGCGCATCAGGCTCCGGCATGAAAAGTGGTGATGATTTCCAGCACGCCATTAATGATAAATTGCACGCCCATACAGACCAGCAGAAAGCCCATCAGCCGCGAGATAGCTTCTATACCGCCCTTGCCCACCAGCCGCATGATCGCCCCGGAGCTGCGCAGGCTTACCCATAATATCAGCGCCACAATGGCAAAAATCAGCGTTGGCGCAACGGTGATGACCCATTCGGGAAACTCAGCGCCGTGGCGAATGGTCGAGGCGGAACTGATGATCATAGCGATGGTGCCAGGCCCGGCGGTGCTCGGCATGGCCAGCGGCACAAAGGCGATATTGGCGCCGGGCTCCTCTTCCAGCTCTTCTGACTTGGTTTTCACTTCTGGCGCCTGATGCGGCTTTTGCGCCGGAAACAGCATGCGAAAACCGATAAACGCCACGATCAATCCCCCGGCGATGCGCAACCCCGGAATGGAGATACCGAAGGTGTTCATCACCACCTGACCGGCGTAGTACGCCACCATCATAATAATGAAGACATAAACCGAGGCCATCCGCGCTTGGTGGTTGCGCTGCGCGCTGTTCATATTGCCCGCCAGCCCTAAAAACAGCGCCACGGTGGTCAACGGGTTTGCCAGCGGTAGCAATACCACCAGCCCAAGGCCAATGGCTTTAAAAAGTTCCAGCATCTGACGGTCACTCCTTGCAAGGTCAAAACCCCGCCAGTATAGCCATAACGCGGCGGCAATGGCATGCCCGCGCGCGGCTCGCGTCTTGATTAAATGATTACTTTCAGTGCGTTACGAATGGATTTTTTTCCAGACATGAAACGTTTTAGCAAATAGTGGCATCGTGGATTCATTCGGTTGACTTATATTTGCCTGAGCAATAATATCTGCCGTGACTAATCTACTTGCCGGGGCAACCATTGTGAAAAGCACGAATGATCTATTTAACGACATCATTCCTCTTGGCCGCTTGATCCACATGGTTAACCAGAAAAAAGATCGTTTACTCAACGACTACCTGTCGCCGCTGGATATCACCGCCACCCAGTTTAAGGTGCTCTGCTCTATCCGCTGCGAAGTGTGTATCACCCCGGTAGAACTGAAAAAAGTGCTTTCCGTCGATCTCGGCGCCCTGACCCGCATGCTGGACAGACTGGTGTGCAAAGGCTGGATCGAACGTAACCCGAATCCGAATGACAAGCGCGGCGTGCTGGTGCGGTTAACCGCCGAAGGCGCGACGCTGTGTGAGCAATGTCATCAATTAGTAGGGCATAACCTGCACCAGGAATTAACTAAAAACTTAACGACAGAAGAAGTGGCAACCCTTGAGTATTTGCTCAAGAAAATTTTGCCGTAAAAAAACAAAGAGGTATGACGATGTCCAGACGCAATACTGACGCTATCACTATTCATAGCATTTTGGACTGGATCGAGGACAACCTGGAATCGCCGCTGTCGCTGGAAAAAGTGTCAGAGCGTTCAGGTTACTCCAAGTGGCACCTGCAACGGATGTTTAAAAAAGAGACTGGTCATTCGCTGGGCCAGTACATTCGCAGCCGCAAACTGACGGAAATTGCGCAAAAGCTCAAGGGAAGTAATGAGCCGATCCTGTATCTGGCAGAGCGTTACGGGTTTGAATCGCAACAAACCTTAACGCGCACGTTTAAGAACTATTTCGACGTGCCGCCGCATAAATTCCGCGTGACGGATATTCCGGCAGAGTCCCGGTATCTGTTCCCGCTGAATCACGCTTGTTAATTTAATCGCCTGCAGTAAAAAGACGTATCGAGGAAAGTATGAAACGTATCGCCTGTGCCGCTGTCACCCTGATGGTGCTGTTATCCGGCCAGAGTTATGCGGAGCAAGTTAATCATCCCGCACAGCAGAACAACCGTGACGCGATGATTTTACCCACCGCCCAGCAAACATCGCCTTTTGATTTTAACCATATGGGCGTGGGTAGTGACAAATCCGACGCATTAGGTGTGCCGTATTACCATCAGCGCAGCTAAACGTCTTGCCCCGCATCACGCGGGGCTTTTTTTATGCTTACGCCCGCACCAGACTGCGCAGACGAAAACCAAACACATTGATATACAGCCCCGCCATCACCAGCACGGCCCCTACCAGTTGTAACGCAGATAGCGTCTCACCCAGCAATAACGCGGCACTCGCCATACCGACCACCGGCACCAGCAGCGACAGCGGCGCCACACGCCAGGTTTCGTAGCGCCCCAGCAGCGTACCCCAGATGCCATACCCGAGGATCGTGGCGACAAACGCCAGATAGACCAGCGACAACAGCGTGGTGAAATCAATGCTGACCACGCTTTGCAGCATCAGCGCCGGACCGTCGAAAATCAGCGAAGCGACCATAAACGGTACGATGGGGATCAGCGCGCTCCAGACCACCAGCGACATGATCGCCGGGCGCGAGCTGTGCTGCATGATTTTTTTGTTGAAGATATTGCCGCAGGCCCAGCAAAACGCCCCCGCCAGCGTCAACAGGAACCCCAGCAGCGGAACATGCTGACCGTTCAGGCTGGACTCGATCAGCACCAGCACGCCCAGTACCGCAAGCGTGATGCCAACCAGTTGTTTTATCTGTAAACGTTCGCCAAACACGCCGGCGCCGAGAATAATGGTGAAAAACGCCTGCGCCTGTAACACCAGCGACGCCAGCCCTGCGGGCATGCCAAACTTGATGGCGCAAAACAGAAATGCGAACTGCCCGAAGCTGATTGTCAGGCCGTAGCCGAGCAACAACCGCAGCGGCACCTTTGGTCGCGCGACGAACAGAATGGCCGGAAAGGCCACCAGCACAAAGCGTAACCCGGCCAGCATCAACGGCGGCATATTGTGCAGGCCAACTTTGATCACCACAAAATTCAGCCCCCACGCTACAACTACCAGCATCGCCAGCAGGACATCTTTACGCGTCATTCTTCGCCCTTGTGTTTTTTAAACTTTTGTAAAAAATTTACGTTAACGCAAAAAGTTGTACAGCGACAGATCATTAATTCAGGTAGGGCAGTTTGGGCATTTCCCGACAAAACTGCGGTTGTACATCACACTTTATGCATGTTAAAGCTGTACCCATCACAAAAAAATATAACAACACCATGTCGGGCAGGAACATGACCATCAAGCAAACACGCTCCACCGCCGCGTTACTGGCATCTTCACTTTTATTAACCATCGGACGCGGCGCCACGCTGCCGTTTATGACCATCTACCTGAATCGCCAGTACGGGATGGCGGTCGATCAGGTCGGTTACGCGATGTCTATTGCGCTGACAATCGGCGTGGTGTTCAGCCTTGGCTTCGGCATGCTGGCAGACAAGTTCGATAAAAAGCGCTATATGCTGCTGGCGATTATCGCCTTTATAGCCGGTTTTGCGGCGATCCCGCTGTCACACCATGCCGGGTTAGTGGTGCTGTTTTTTGCCCTGATTAACTGCGCTTACTCGGTGTTTTCCACCGTATTGAAGGCCTATTTCGCCGACACACTCGCGCCTGCGGCGAAAGCGAAAATTTTCTCGCTCAACTACACGGTGCTGAATGTCGGCTGGACCGTTGGCCCGCCGCTTGGCACGTTGCTGGTCATGCAGAGCATTAATTTGCCCTTCTGGCTGGCGGCTATCTGTGCGGCCTTTCCGCTGGTGTTTATTCAGCTGTTTGTACGCCGCGTCGCGGTTGGCGAAAGCCCCGATAACTCTATGGCGTGGGATCCTTCCGTGTTGCTGAAAGATAAAGCGCTCGGCTGGTTTACCTTATCGAACTTTCTCGCCTCGTTTGTCGCCGGCTCTTTTGCTTCCTGCCTGTCACAATATGTGATGACGGTCGCCAGCAGCGAGTTCGCCGAACGCGTGGTGGCCGTAGTGCTGCCGGTCAACGCCGCGATTGTGGTCACCTTGCAGTATGCGGTTGGCCGTAAACTCAGCGCCTCCAACCTGCGTCCGGCGATGGCCATTGGCACTTTCAGTTTTGTTATCGGCCTTATCGGTTTTATGTTATCCGGCGATAACCTGTGGCTCTGGGGGCTTTCCGCCGCGGTGTTTACGCTGGGAGAAGTGATCTATGCCCCCGGTGAATATATGTTGATCGATAACATCGCGCCGCCGGGAATGAAAGCGACCTACTTCTCGGCGCAGGCGCTGGGCTGGCTCGGCGCGGCAATGAACCCATTACTTACCGGGGTTATCCTGACCACGCTGCCCGCGGCCTCACTGTTTGTCATTCTGATGGTGACCATCATTGTGGCCTGGCTGATGATGCTCAAAGGCGTGCAGGCACGGCCGCTCGGCGGATTGCAGGCGCAATAATAAAAGCGGCGCACGGAGCGCCGTTTTTTATTTACCATACCTGTTCGGCGATTTTCGTTACCAGCCGTACTTTGTCCCACTGCTGGGCAGGCGTGAGCGTGTTGCCCTCTTCGGTAGAGGCAAAACCGCACTGAGGGCTGAGGCAAATCTGGTTGATATCGACAAACTTCGCCGCTTCCTGAATTCGCGCTTTTACCCCTTCCGGGTTTTCCAGCTCGCCATTTTTGGTGGTGATAAGCCCCAGCACCACCTGCTGTTTGCCCGGACGGACAAAACGTAGCGGTGCGAAATCGCCGGAACGATCGTTGTCATATTCGAGGAAGAACGCATCAACATTCACGCTGCCGAACAGCACTTCTGCCACCGGCTCGTAACCGCCTTCGGAGATCCAGGTGGAGCGGAAATTACCGCGGCACACATGCAGACCAATGGTTAAATCGTCCGGTTTACCTTCCAGCACTTTATTAATCACGCGGGCATAAATGCGCGCCAGTTCATCGGGATCGTCGCCACGTTCGCGGATCTGGCGACGCTGGTCATCAGAGCAGAGATATGCCCAAACCGTATCATCCAGTTGCAGATAGCGGCAGCCTGCGGCATAGAACGCCTGGATCGCATCGCGCCAGGTGGTCGCCAGATCGTCAAAGTAAGCGTCAAGCTGCGGATAAACCGTGGCGTCGATATCTTTACGCCCGCCGCGAAAGTGCAGCACGCTTGGGCTGGGAATGGTCATCTTCGGTTGCGCGGTGCCGCTGATGCTTTTCAGGAAGCGAAAATCTTCCAGCATTGGGTGATTGCCAAAGCCTAATTTACCGGTGACGCGCACGCCGTGGGCTTTGGTTTGCACACCATTAAACTGAATGCCTTTATCGGCGTCGTAACGTTCCACACCTTCGAGGCCATCGAAGAAGTCAAAATGCCACCAGGCACGGCGAAACTCGCCATCGGTGACGACATGCAGACCGCAGGCACATTGCTGCTCAACCACCTGACGAATCGCATCATCTTCAACACGGCGCAACTGCTGAGCGTTGATTTCACCCTGCGCAAACTGCTGGCGTGCCTGCTTGATCTCGTCCGGGCGCAAGAAACTGCCGACTACGTCTGCACGGAATGGGGCCTGATGTCGCTGCATATTGCTCTCCTCTGCGCCGGAATGATTGACCGGCGTGATAATTCACTATTTGAATCTTTAGACTTCTGGATGTCTAAATGTCCAAAGAAAATGTCATAGCGCAGGAAAAGCAGCAACCGAGAAAATTTCACGGCACATGAAAAAATTTCAACTTAGTGCCGTGAAAGGTGAAGAAATGGCTTACAACGCTCCCGTACCGCTGGCAAAGGTATAGCCTTCATCTTCCCAGCCGGTGATACCACCAATCATGATTTTCACCGCCAGCCCCATGCGCGCCAGTTTCAGCGCCGCGCGATCGGCACCATTGCAGTGCGGTCCGGCGCAATAGACCACGAACAGCGTATCGGCGGGCCATTGCGCCATGCGCTCCGCCGTCATCTCGCTATGTGTCAAATGCAATGCCCCCGGCAGGTGACGGCGGGCAAAAGTCTGCGGGTTGCCCACTACATGCAGTAACACAAAATCCTGCTCGCCGTGGGTAATCGCATGGTGGACATCGGCGCAATCCGTTTCCACGCTCAAACGGCGTAGAAAATGGAGGGCGGTTTCTTCCGGTGATGCTGCGGGAACTTCAGTTACGTAGCTCATCGTTTTTTCTCCTTGTTTGTGTTAACACTAATTTAACCAACACAGGACTAACTCACTGCCCCCTTCTATGCCAGATAACACCAGGATAATGACAACTTCACGACACACCCCTGCCCGCCACCGCGTAGTCGCGCTGGCCTATGATGGGCTTTGCACCTTTGAATTTGGCGTCGCAGTGGAGATTTTCGGTCTGCCGCGCCCGGAGCTTGGCGATAACTGGTATACGTTTACCGTTGCCGCCGTGGATGAGGGCGAACTGCGCGCCACAGGCGGTATCCGCGTGATGGCGGCAGGCGGACTGGAACTGCTTGCGCAAGCGGACACCATTGTGGTTCCGGGCTGGCGCGGTGCCCAGGTGCCTGTTCCGCCTGCATTATGCAGCGCGCTGTATCAAGCCTGGCAGCGCGGCTGCCGGGTGATCTCTATCTGTTCTGGAGTGTTTGTGCTGGCGGCGGCCGGGTTGCTTAATGGTCGCAAGGCCACCACCCACTGGCGCTATACCGACATGCTGCGGAAAGCCTACCCGGCGATTATCGTGCTGGATGACGCCCTCTATTACGATGAAGGAAATGTGATGACCTCGGCGGGCAGCGCGGCGGGGATCGATTTATGCCTGCACGTCGTGCGCGAGGATTTCGGTATTGAGGTCGCGAATAATGTCGCCCGGCGGCTGGTGGTGCAGCCGCACCGGGATGGCTCGCAAACCCAGCAGCTTCAACGCCCGGTCGCCCGCACGCGCGAGAGCCGCCAGTTAGGACAGCTGTTCGATTTCCTTCATCAACATCTGACAGGCAGCCACACGGTAGCGTCACTGGCGAAACAAACGGGCATGAGCCCGCGTACGTTTTTGCGCCGTTTCGAAGAATCAACAGGAACCACCCCCGCCCGCTGGATTTTGCAGGAGCGATTACGCCGGGCTGAAGATTTACTCATTCACTCACGGATGAGTATTGAGCTGATTGCCGGGCACAGCGGATTCGCGACTGCGGCATCACTGCGCCACCATTTTCAGCAGCAGCGTGGAATATCCCCGGCGGCATACCGCAAAAAATTTAGCGCCGCGGCGAAATAATTCACGCTATTCATCTTTTATTGAGGTTAAGCAGGCTATTCTTTCTCCATCGCGGCCACCAATTAAGGTAAGAGAGGCAAGTTGGTTAATTAAATGGAGAGTTGACACCATGGCAAATATGCATGTTTTTATCGCAGTACTGGGCATTATTGTTTTTTCCGGGTTCCTTGCTGCTTATTTCAGCCACAAATGGGATGACTGATGATCGCTGATAATCCCCCGCCGATATGGCCCCTTGCGAAAACACGTAAGGGGCCATTTCTTTTTGTACGCTTTGCGCAAACAGACAAAAAAAAACCGCCCTTAAAAGGCGGCCAATGCTTGCATGGATAGATTGCTGTTTTTCTACGCGCTAACTTAAACGACGGGTTAGCGGACTGCCAACCAATCTAGCATTGCCTTCCTCAATAAAACCTAAACAAGTGCTGAACGCGTGGCGCTCGCGTCATGGCTGAAACGGGTTTCATCGAAACGTTTTTCTGCGGGGAGTGCTCTTTTGCTATTGAAATTACAGAAGATATATCTTCCGGCGTATAAAGTTTGTGATAACGTCGGATCACCATTTCACAGACCGGAGGGGTTATCCCCAATATCAAATTTAAATGCCCGGTTTGCAGCAGCCAGAAGTTTTTATTTACCACATTCTGCCCGGGTCAACGTTTGCCTCATGGGGCCATTTGCTCGGTTTGTGGCGCAAGGCTTACAGCCAGATCCTGTATACCTGTTCTTCGAAGAAGGCGGTGGCCAAAACAAGTGTTATAGGAAGGGCCTCATTTGAGGCCCTTTTAATTTCCTTTATTCAGGCGTTTTTCGCTTTCCCTAAAGAAAAGCCGCTCACTTTCGCAATATGTACGCGCAATATTGTTCCTTTTACGCTCGTCCAACCGCCATTTCCCGTCATCCACGACGGATCTTTAATATGTAAATAGTTAAGCGGAATATCGTGTCCCTCTTCAACGCGATAATCATTAGCCAGATCATCAAAGAAAAGCGCGATGGAATTTTTCAGCGACGCGTCATCCCCCTGAATAGATCGAATCGATTTCGCGGTATATAACGCATATTCCTGGCCGGATACGAGCTCACCCGCCACCACCTGGCCGCCAACAACCAGCGTCACCACCATGCCCGCGCCGAGATTGGCACAGGAAACCAGATGGGATAAGGCGCTATCCTGAGTGCTCACTGTGGGAGCGGCAGTTTCTGAAACTTCACGTTCATTTGCCATTTACACCTCCGCGTACCGCATGAAAAAACCGCCCGCGGGCGGTTGTTGATCAATAGAATTTCCGGATGGCTTGTTCAGTTTCCTGCTGGCTGACCAGGTCAGAAAATCGGGCAACGAGGAAGGTTTCTCCGTCAAGCTCCCAGGGTTCAATTGGGATTTCAAGAAAAGAGCTTTGCTCATTTTTAAACGTGACCGATTTTGCATTATCTTCCACGGTCACGTTTTCAACCTTACCACCGGCGCGTATTACCACTACATTTTTGGTCATGTCGGTTACCTCAGTTGCTTAAATAGCACTCGACATTAGCACAGCCACTTTCTCAATGCCTGCGTAATGCCACAGAATGTTAAGCCGTAAAATCAGGTTCTTTAATTTGGCTTAATGAGAGGGATAACGCTATGCCAGGAAGTGTGAACCAGCCCGCAATTTAATAAATGAAGTGGGTAAAAACAGGGATTTGAACCGTGGTGATTTAAGAAAAACGCCAGAGGCCTTTAAGAAAAAAAGCCTCTGGCGATACAGATTTCGGTGATGCCGGGTGCCTCCCGGTGAGTCTGCTCCAGCCCGCAGAACTCGCTTTCACCCCAAAAAGGTATGACTGGTAGCCCCTCCGCGCAGGGGGATTCATCACCACGTCCACGTTATTTGCCGGGCATATTCAGGTCAATGCTCTGGCAGGTTATGTAAGTTTTTAAAGCAATTTTCTCGCGCTATTCACTCAATCCCCGGTTTTTCAGCATCGGTTCGATCTCAGGATCGTGACCGCGCCACTGGCGGTAAAGTGCGGCAAGATCTTCGCTGTTACCACGGGATAAAATCGCTTCACGAAACTTCTGCCCGTTTTCACGCGTTAACCCGCCTTGCTCCACAAACCACTGGTAACCATCGTCTGCCAGCATTTGTGTCCACAGATAAGCGTAATAACCCGCCGCATAACCGCCGCCGAAAATATGGGCAAAATAACTGCTGCGATACCGCGGCGGAACCGCTGCCACATCGAGATGCTCTTTGCGCAGCGCTTGTGCCTCAAAACTCTCCACATCGCTTACATTCTCACCATCTGCCAGCGCATGCCAGTTCATATCCAGCAGCGCTGCGCTCAACAGTTCGGTCATGTCGTAACCTTTATTAAACTGCGTGGCGCGTAACATCGTCTCGCGAAGTAGCTCCGGCATCGGCTCGCCGCTTTGGTAGTGGCGGGCATAGCGGGTAAATACCTGCGGCTGGCTGGCCCAGTGCTCATTGAGTTGCGACGGGAACTCGACAAAATCACGCGGCGTATTGGTGCCGGAGAGGCTGGCGTAGCGCTGGCTGGCGAACAGACCGTGCAGGGTGTGGCCAAATTCATGGAACAGCGTGATAACGTCATCCCACGAAAGCAATGCCGTCTGCCCGGCTGCGGGTTTCTGGTAATTACAGACGTTGTAAATCACCGGTCGCGTGCCGTTGAGCGTTGACTGCTCGACAAAATTGCCCATCCATGCGCCACCACTTTTTGAGTCGCGGGCGAAATAATCACCGTAGAACAGCGCTAATCCGGCGCCATCCGCGTCAAAAATTTCCCATACGCGAACATCCGGATGATAGACAGGAATATCAAAACGTTCAGTAAAGCGAAGACCAAACAGCTGGCTCGCGGCCCAAAAAACGCCTTCGGTGAGCACGGTATTGAGCGCAAAGTACGGTTTGATTTGTGATTCATCCAGTGAATATTTCGCCAGACGCACCTGCTCGGCATAGAATGCCCAGTCCCAGGCTTGTGCGGTAAAACCGCCCTGTTGCGTATCGATAACCTGCTGGATATCAGCCAGCTCACGTTCAGCACGGGCACGCGCGGCGGGCGCGATATTTCGCATGAACTCCAGCGCCGCCTGCGGCGTTGCCGCCATCTGATCGGCAATCTTCCAGCTGGCAAAATCGGCAAATCCGAGGAGTTTCGCCTGCTGCGCACGTAACTGCACAAGGCGCAACACAATAGCGCGGGTGTCGTTGGCATCCCCTTTTTGCGTACGCAACCAGCTCGCGTTAAACAGATTTTCACGCGTCTGGCGATCGCGCAACGCCGCCAGCGCCGGCTGCTGCGTGGTATTCAACAACGACAACAACCAGCGATTTTCCAGCCCTTTGGCTTTTGCTGCCTCGGCAGCGATGGCAATCTCTTCTGCACTCAGGCCATCAAGCTGATGAGCATAATCCACCACCAGCCCACCGGCTTTATCCGCCGCCAGCAGCCGCTGGTTAAACTGGCTCGTCAGGGTGGCTGATTCGGTGTTCAACGCTTTCAGCGTCGCTTTGTCCTGCGCACTCAGTGTTGCGCCCGCCAGCATAAAGCGCTGATAGGTGGTTTCCACCAGACGTAAAGATTCGGCGTCCAGAGAGAGCGCGTCGCGCTGCTTCCATACCGCTTCCACGCGGGCAAACAGAGCGTCGTCGAGGTAAATATCGTTCGCCAGTTCAGCAAGCTCGGTAGAAAACGCCTCATCGAGCTGTTGTAAAAAATCATTGGTATGGGCCGATGTCATGGCAAAAAAGACGCTGGTGACACAGGTGAGCAGCGCACCGCTGCGCTCCAGCGCCAGCAGGGTGTTGTCGAAATCCGCTGGCGCAGGATTTTGCGTGATAGCGACGATTTCAGCGCGTTTTTGCCGTACTCCTTCATCAAACGCCGGGCGGTAATGCTCCTGATTAATAACGTCAAAAGGCGGCGCCTGGTAAGGCAGTGTGCTGGCAGAAAAGAAAGGATTAGTGACCGACATATTTCGCTCCTGAATGCGGTGATTCTTCTCAGAGTAGGCATCCGCCGCGCGCATCGCAATCATTTCTCTGCTTTCGCACATGAGCCGGCGTTTTTTGCCACACTGTATGCGGGATAAGTTGTGTTACCGCTATAAAGCGGTGCATGCTATGTCACTACACCACAAAATGCGTTGAGGAACAGTGAGATGATTATTCTGGTTACCGGGGCAACCGCGGGTTTTGGCGAAGGTATTACACGCCGTTTTATTCAGAACGGCCATAAAGTGATTGCCACAGGTCGTCGTCAGGAACGTTTGCAGGAACTGAAGGACGAACTGGGCGATAACCTCTATACCGCACAACTGGACGTGCGTAACCGCGCGGCGATTGAAGAGTTTATTTCTGCTCTGCCTGCCGCGTGGCGCGATATTGATGTACTGGTTAACAACGCAGGCCTGGCGTTGGGTCTGGAACCGGCACATAAAGCGAATGTCGACGACTGGGAAACCATGATCGACACCAATAATAAAGGTCTGGTGTATATGACACGCGCAGTGCTGCCGGGCATGGTTGAGCGTAATCGCGGCCACATTATCAATATCGGTTCCACCGCCGGTAGCTGGCCCTATGCAGGCGGTAACGTCTATGGCGCGAGCAAAGCCTTTGTGCGGCAATTCAGCCTGAACTTACGTACCGATCTTAGCGGCACCGCCGTGCGTGTGACTAATATCGAACCGGGCCTGGTGGGCGGCACCGAGTTTTCGAATGTGCGCTTTAAAGGCGATGATGCAAAAGCCGGAAAAACTTACGAGAACACCACAGCGCTGACGCCGGAAGACGTTACCGAAGCGGTGTGGTGGGTCGCCACGTTGCCGAAGCATGTCAATATTAATACCCTCGAAATGATGCCAGTCAGCCAGACATATGCTGGTCTTAGCGTCCACCGCGAAGGGTAATTTCCGCGCCCGGCCTGCGGGCCGGGTATGGGATGTACGGTAAATTAATGGTATGGTAGACCGGTTAACCCCTTAAAAAGTAAGAGAGAATGGCCGCTGAAACGCAACTCAACCCTACACAGCCCGTCAATCAACAGATTTACCGCATCTTACGGCGGGACATCGTCCATTGCCTGATCCCACCGGGCACGCCGCTGTCTGAAAAAGAGGTGTCGGTGCGCTTTGACGTGTCACGCCAGCCAGTACGCGAAGCCTTTATTAAGCTTGCTGAAAACGGCCTGATCCAAATCCGCCCGCAACGCGGTAGCTACGTCAATAAGATCTCCATGACGCAGGTGCGTAACGGCTGCTTCGTTCGCCAGGCCATTGAATGCGCCGTCGCCCGCCGCGCCGCAACGATGATTGATGACAGCGCATGTTATCAGCTGGAGCAAAACCTTAATCAGCAGCGCACCGCGATTGAGCGTAAACAACTGAATGACTTTTTTGAGCTGGATGATAATTTCCACCAGAAGCTGGCGCTCATCGCCGACTGCCAGTTAGCGTGGGACACTATCGAAAATATTAAAGCGACCATCGACCGCGTGCGCTATATGAGCCTTGATCATGTTTCGCCGCCGGAGATGCTGTTGCGCCAGCATATGGATATTTTCTCCGCGCTGGAAAAGCGCGATGCTGACGCCGTTGATCGCGCCATGACGCTGCATTTGCAGGAAATCAGCGAGTCAGTAAAAACTATTCGCCAGGAAAACCGCGACTGGTTCAGCGAAGAGTAATCCTTCCCCCTTCTTATCTCCGCCAGGTCACATTTTTTTCCGGCAAAAAAGTGTGACTTTGATCAAAAACAAAAACTCACTGGCTCAGGGGCGTATTTATAAGGCGTCCATTTCGGGGACATCTTCTGCCCCGTTTCGTTTTGCGGATTTCAATAAGGAGAAACCACCATGATGACGTATGATCGTAACCGTAACGCTATCACCACCGGCACGCGCGTGATGATTAATGGCACTGGCCGCACTGGTAAAATCGTCGCGATTCACGCCGAGGGGTTAAACCCCGCGCAGGTGCGCCGTAGCAAAACGGTGGAAGTGGAAGGCTGTGAAGGCAAATTCGAACCGGTTGAACTGATTCGTCTTGGTTTGCACTAAGCGGTTGAAAAAAGCGTGGTGAAAAAAGAATGCCGCCGTGGCGGCATTCACTGTTTCTGTGTTGAGTTAAGACTCGCAGTTAAAGTGTTGCAGCGTACTGCGCCACCGTGGCTTTCGCGCCTTTCTCCAGCAGTGTCAGATAGGCTTTTTTCACCTGCGCCACAAAGGTCGCGTCTTTCGGCAATTCATTGCCAAAAATCGCCTCAATGCCAAGCAACGCCTGCACGCGGGCTTCACCTTGCGCGCTGCTGTTAACCGCGCTCTGGATCACTGTCAGCAACGGATCACACACTTCAATCGCTTGCCCCTGCTCGTCGACGCCGCCGACATAGCGCATCCAGCCGGCAATTCCCAGCGCCAGCAAGGAGAAATTACGCTGATGCACTAAATGCCAGCGCACAGAATCCAGCATACGCTGCGGCAGTTTCTGGCTACCGTCCATGGCGATCTGCCAGGTACGGTGACGCAGCGCGGTATTGCTGTAACGGGCGATCAGCAGATCGGCGTAATGCGCCAGATCCACCCCCTGCACTTTCAGCGTTGGCGCCTGCTCTTTCAACATCAACGCTTGCGCGGCGCGACGGTAATTCTCATCTTCCATGCACTCATTAATGTGTTGATAACCCGCCAGATAGCCCAGATACGCCAGGAAGGAGTGACTGCCGTTCAGCATGCGCAGTTTCATCTCTTCAAACGGCACAACATCTGCCACCAGCTCGGCATCTGCTTTTTCCCACGCCGGACGACCCGCCACGAAATTGTCTTCAATCACCCACTGGCGGAACGGCTCACAAGCTACACCTGCGGGGTCGCGCACACCGGTCAGTTGCTCGATTTTATCCAGCGTTTCGGCAGTCACCGCCGGAACAATTCTGTCTACCATGGTTGACGGGAATGTCACATTGGCTTCAATCCAGTCGCCCAATTCTGCGTTCACCGCGTGTGCATAAGCGCAGATCACATTGCGGGTGACATGGCCGTTTTCCGGCATGTTATCGCAGGACATCACGCTGAACGCGGGTAAACCGGCGGCTTTACGGCGCGCCAGAGCTTCCACTATCACGCCCGCGGCCGATTTTGGCTGCTGCGGATTTTGCAGATCGCCGACAATTAACGGGTGATCGAGCATCAATTTGCCGGTCGCCGGAGAGTGGCAATACCCTTTCTCGGTGATGGTCAGCGAAACAATGGCAACCTGCGGTTCGCACATAGCGGCGAGCACGGTTTCCAGGCCATCCACCTGAGCATGCAGCGCGCGTTTTGCTACGCCAACCACACGCGCAGTCCACGCGTCCGCAGACATTTCCGCCACGGTATAGAGGTTATCCTGCTGCTTGAGATCGGCAATTTGCTGCTCACCGCCAATCAAATTGACCTCGCAATAGCCCCAGTCACTGCCATGCTCTGCGGCAAGAATATCGGCATAAACTGACTGATGCGCGCGGTGAAACGCACCAAAGCCGAGATGCACAATGCGCGCAACCAGTTTGTTACGGTCATAAGTGGGTAGCGTGGCTTTCGCCGTTAATAGCCTGTTTTCCATGGTGAGACTCATCTTATTAAGTGAAACAGTGGTTCAATAGATTACGGACTGCGGTAAACCAGACTATGATTTGCGACAGGATTTGCGGACTACACCAACTAGAATGGTAACCAAATATTTCAAAACGCTACACATTTACCTTTGTGATTCAGGCCATGCGTTGAGAAGATGAAACTACGCGATAGCGCAGATGTTCCGGCGTTCCGGCGTTCCGGCGTTCCGGCGTTCCGGCGTTCCGGCATTACGGCATTACGGCATTACGGCGTTCCGGCATTACGGCATTACGGCATTACGGCATTACGGCATTACGGCATTACGGCATTACGGCATTACGGCATTACGGCATTACGGCATTACGGCATTACGGCATTACGGCATTACGGCATTACGGCAAAAAGCGTTTTAAAAATATTCGCGCCCGCGAACAATATCTGAAGCGTTCAAAGAGTAAATGAATCCCTTCGCAGGTGACGGATATCATCTTAAACAGCCTTACTGAACCGGGCATGTTGAAGACATTCCTGCCAGGTCAAATGCTGTCGCCGTGCCCCATTTTCTTCAGAAGTTCTACGCGCCTGTCGCGATTTCACGCGCCGGATATTGCCTTAGCTGTTATTTAAACCGTGCTAACAGAATGAAATCAGGAGAGAAACAAAGACCGCATGCGAACAACGGAGCTGTCACGCTGAGTATCAAAAACGGCGTACATTACGCGCGTCCCCAGCCAGCCACGATGATCAACATCCCACACATGGCGATGAGCGCCCCAAGCCAGTCGTAACCACTGAGTTTGACGCCGTCGACCACACGTAGCCAAATCAACGCGGTGCATACATACACGCCGCCGTAAGCCGCGTAAACGCGCCCACTGGCCGCCGGATGCAGCGTTAACAACCACACGAACATGGCCAACGCGAACGCCGCGGGAATGAGTAACAGTGGCGTAGCGCCGCGTTTTAGCCATAACCAGGGCAAAAAACAACCGACAATTTCACACAGCGCGGTGGCAAAGAACAGGAGTGTGGTTTTCAGCATCAGAGGCACGTTGATTCAAACTTGGTTGAACTATCATACCTGATAATGCTCTGAGAGTGAGTCCCGGCTGGCTATCCCGTGTGGCTGAGATAGCATAGAATAGAGTGATATGGGCATCTTGTTTCTCCCTCAAATTAAGGAAATCGCAATGACTAAAACACTTAGCAAACGCCTGTGCCTCACCGCAATGCTGACGCTGGGTGCCATCGTGTACACCACCTCCGCACTGGCCGAAACCAATCGTCTGGTGATTGAATCCGGCGATAACGCGCAAAGCCGCCAATCCGCAGCGATGGAAAAAGAGCAATGGAATGACACCCGCAGCCTGCGCAACAAAGTGAACAAGCGCGTGGAAAAAGAGTGGGATAAAACCGATGTCGCGTTTGATGCGCAGGACAAATGCCAGAAAAGTAGCAACCTCAACGCCTACTGGGAACCCAATACCCTGCGTTGTCTGGATCGCCGCACCGGACAGCAAATTCGTTAACCGCCCCGGGCGCTCGCGCGCCCGATTTCCGCTTACGTAAAAGGACTTTTCATGAGTGACGCTTACACCGTCCGCCTGCGCCCGCTCGAGCGCGAAGATTTGCGCTTCGTTCATCAACTGGATAACAACGCCAGCGTCATGCGTTACTGGTTTGAAGAACCCTACGAAGCCTTCGTTGAACTTTCTGACCTGTATGACAAGCACATTCACGATCAAAGCGAACGCCGTTTTGTGGTCGAGTGTAATGGCGAAAAAGCCGGATTAGTGGAGCTGGTTGAAATTAACCACGTTCACCGCCGCGCGGAGTTTCAGATAATCATCTCCCCGGAATATCAGGGCAAAGGGCTGGCATCAAAAGCCGCGAAGCTGGCGATGGATTACGGCTTTACGGTACTGAACCTGTATAAGCTCTATCTGATTGTGGATAAAGAGAACGAAAAAGCGATTCACATTTATCGCAAGCTGGGGTTTATGGTCGAAGGTGAATTAATCCATGAGTTCTTTATTAACGGTGAGTACCGCAACACCATTCGCATGTGTATTTTCCAGCAGCAGTATCTTGAAAACCACAAAACAAGCGGCCCGATGCTACTGAAACCCACCGCGCAGTAAAGCGCGGTGGTCAGCGGCATCAATAATACTCGATGGTGTTTTTGATGCTGTATTTGTGCGACACCTGTGGCGTAACACTTTCGTCCACAATCTCCAGGCTGCAACTCACCGGGTTATCATGGCTGTCGTATTCACAGGCCTGTTTCACATTGCCCAGCGGCTTATCGTTCAGCGTGCTGACAGAGGTGTAATCCAGCTTTTTGCGCTTATCTTTCGAAGGCGTAGACACAACAGACAACGTCGCGTCTTTCGATGTCGTGGTTTTTCCCAGCGGATACCCTTCATCGTCATAGAGGTATTTAACCTCTATCTCCTTGCCCGTTGCGCGAACCACAAATCCGTTATCGTCGGTATCCCAGGTCACGCCCGCTGCCGGGAACTCCGCCAGTTGGCACTTGCCCTGCAAACGCAGTCGTTTTTCCTTCGATTCCGCCTCGAGATAGTAGTTGGCATCCAGCACCAGCGACACGCCGCTGTTATTTTCCA
The DNA here is from genome assembly GCF_027109175.1 of Kosakonia sp. SOY2. Classification (NCBI taxonomy): domain Bacteria; kingdom Pseudomonadati; phylum Pseudomonadota; class Gammaproteobacteria; order Enterobacterales; family Enterobacteriaceae; genus Kosakonia; species Kosakonia sp. SOY2. The sequence goes on along the minus strand of NZ_JAPVXH010000001.1, from coordinate 1,026,640 downwards.
GATCGTGCAGTTCAAGCGTATCGAAACACCCCTCTTTCGACATCGTTCCGGTAACGCGTTTCGTGACTTCACCTTTATCGTTAAGCAACGTCTGGCTGAAATCTTTAACCGGGCCACGCAACGGATCAAAATCGAATTCATTCGAGAAGCTCGCCATTTCCGGCGTGAATGAAACGGGTCCCTTCGGCTTATCGCATCCGGCAAGCGCCACCGCCAGAGAGATAAGTAACAGCTGTTTTTTCAATGGGTTCACCACATTCTTCTTTTGTAATGCGCTTATATTAGCAAAAGCTTTATAACTTAGGGCAATGACTTCTTTGTGGCTATGCCTGGTGGCTGGCGAGTAACAACAGCGAATAGCCTGCGCCACCCACGCCTGTTAGCAATAAAATCAACGATGAGAAGGTAGCAAAACGCCCACTTTGCCTCGCGGGTAACCAACGTTTAACGGCCAGGATATAGAGCGTTAAGACACTAAAATCCATTACTACCCAGATGGCGGTAAGCAACGTGATGCTGGCGGAGAAATCACCGGTAATGCCGGTAAACTGCGGGAAAAAAGCGATAAAAAACAGAATATCCTTTGGGTTAGCGATGGCCGTCATAAATCCCGCAACAAACCCGCCCTGCCCGCTATTGTGGGTCATCCCCGTGCCTTTTTCACGCCGCAAGGCGCGCAATGCCTGCACAGCGCTAATCGCAATAAAGAGCGAACCCGCCATTGCTACCAGATTTAGTAGCCAGCCCGAGAGCGTGACAACGCCCGCCAACGTTAACCCCGCCAGTGCGATTAATACCAGCGAGGCCAGATTAGTGCCTGCCAGCGTTAAAAACGCGCGCGCGTGATTGCCTCGCGCTGCCGCCGCGCACACCAGCGCCACCACCGGCCCGGGCGTTGCCAGCAACGTCACTACCACGCCGATGTATGTTCCCAGCAGCACCACATTCAGTGATCCCATCCTCTCCCTCCTTTTATTTATTGACGAAGTATCACCGGAAAGCGCGGGCCTGAAAAACGAGTTAAACTGCCGTTCGCTATGCAAAAAACTCATAATGGATAACGAACGGATGAACCAAAACCTGCCGCCACTCTATGCACTACGGGCGTTTACCGTTGCCGCACAAATGGCATCATTTAGCCAGGCAGCCCTTTTTCTCAATGTCACCCCCGGTGCGGTAAGCCGCCATATTCGTACCCTTGAAGAGTGGTTTGGGTGTCGTTTATTTCTGCGCCATGGCCCGAAAATTACCCTGACCGACGCAGGAAGCCAGCTGGCTGTTCGTTTACAGGACGGTTTTTTGCAACTGGAAAATGCCTGCCAGACACTGCGCAGCCACCAGCATCAACTGCGGCTCAAAGCCCCATCGACGCTGACAATGCGCTGGTTATTAGATGTGTTAAATGCCTTTCGCCAGCAGCACAGCACACCGCAGATTGAGATCAGTAGTGTCTGGATGGATATCGATACCGTCGATTTCCGCACCGAACCCTTCGATTGCGCCATTCTGCTGGGTAACGGCCATTTTGGTGAGTACACGCAAAGCCTGCGCTTATTTGATGAGTGGCTGATCCCGCTCTGCGCCCCGGCGCTTAAAGCGCTGGCGCAACGCGATCTGAGCAGTTGCGCCTTGATCCATCCGTCGCGCGATCGCCGCGACTGGCGGCGCTGGCAAGCCGGGAGCGGTTTATTTCCCACGCTCGCCCCTGGCGGCGGCGCGGTTTTTGACACGCTCGAACAAGCCTACCAGGCGGCGATCGGTGGCCATGGCGTGGCGGTCGGCGATCTGCTGCTCAGCCTGCCCGCCCTGGCGCAAAATCAGCTAACGCTGCCCTTCCCGCAAGCAATAAGCACTGGCGACAGTTACTGGCTGGTGTGGCCAAAAGATTCGCCGCGCAAAAATAATATTGACCGTCTGGGCGAATTCCTGCTCACCGCCGTCCCGGTCGATTTCCCGCCGGAGGTGGAGCTATTAAAACAGCGATAGCGGCTTATTCAGATGATTCAGATATTTACCTTTTGCAGCCATCGCAGGTGCTAAGCTTAGAGCGGGTAAAACAGAAGGAGATGAGGATGCATTATTCACGTTGGCTTTGCGCATTACTGCTGGTGGGTGCTGTACCGGCGTTCGCCGCGCCGGACTCATGCGAACGGGTTAAAACCGATATTCAGCAACGTATTATCAATAATGGCGTGCCGGAAACGGGATTTACGCTAACCATCGTGCCTAATGATCAGGCTGACCAGGCAGGTTCGCAGGTCGTCGGTCATTGCGCCAATGACACCTACAAAATTCTCTACACCCGCAACAGCGGCGCCGCTCAGCAGAGCGAAGAAAGCGCCGGCACGCAGTAAATAAAATCCCCCTTCATTTCAGGGGGATTTCCCTCAACTTGATCACGCTTAAGATTCTTCTACTCCCTAATGATTAACATGATCACTTCATTAGCCTGCTTTTAATACACCAGGCAATTTCTTTTTATTATAAAAAATAATGGAGTGAGCTATGTCCGATAGTGAATACCAGGGAGGGATCAGCCGACGAACGTTGGTGAAATCCACCGCTTTAGGATCGCTTGCGCTGGCCGCCGGGAGTTTTTCCCTGCCCTTTGGCCTGCGTTCTGCCGCCGCTGCCGTGCAACAGGCGATGCAACCCGCGCCAGACAAAGTGGTGTGGGGAGCCTGTTCGGTCAACTGCGGTAGCCGCTGCGCGCTGCGTTTGCATGTCCGTGACAATGAAGTTTACTGGGTCGAAACCGATAATACCGGCGAGGATGTCTACGGCAATCACCAGGTGCGCGCCTGCCTGCGCGGCCGTTCTATTCGCCGCCGCATTAACCACCCGGATCGCCTGAACTACCCCATGAAACGCGTCGGTAAACGCGGAGAAGGCAAGTTTGAACGTATCAGCTGGGACGAAGCACTGGATACTATCGCCAACAGTTTGAAAGACGTGGTGCAAAAATACGGCAACGAAGCGGTCTACATTAATTACTCCTCCGGCATTGTCGGCGGCAACATTACCCGCTCTTCCCCTTCGGCGTCGATTATTGCCCGCCTGATGGCGATGTATGGCGGTTTTCTCAACCAGTACGGCACTTACAGCACCGCGCAAATCTCCTGTGCGATGCCTTACACCTACGGTTCCAACGACGGTAACAGCACCTCGGATATCGAAAACACCAAACTGGTGGTGATGTTCGGTAACAACCCGGCGGAAACCCGCATGAGCGGCGGCGGCATTACCTATTTCCTCGAGCAGGCGCGTGAACGCTCAAATGCGCGGATGATCGTTATCGATCCGCGTTATACCGACACGGCCGCCGGACGCGAAGATGAGTGGGTGCCTATTCGTCCAGGTACCGATGCCGCGCTGGTTGCCGGTATGGCGTGGGTGCTGATTAACGAAAACCTCGTCGACCAGGCGTTTCTGGATAAATATTGCGTCGGCTACGACGAAAAAACGCTGCCTGCCGATGCGCCCGCCAACAGCCATTACAAAGCCTATATTCTCGGCCAGGGCGAAGACGGCATCGCTAAAACACCGCAGTGGGCATCGCGTATCACCGGTATTCCCGCCGATAAAATCATCAAACTGGCGCGGGAAATTGGCAGCGCCAAACCGGCTTATATCTGCCAGGGCTGGGGGCCGCAGCGCCAGGCCAATGGCGAACTGACCTCACGCGCCATTGCCATGTTGCCAATCCTCACGGGCAATGTCGGCATCAACGGCGGCAACAGCGGCGCGCGCGAATCCACCTACACCATCACCATCGAACGCATGCCGATGCCGGAAAACCCGGTGAAAACCTCGATTTCGTGCTTTACCTGGACCGATGCCATTGCGCGCGGCCCGGAGATGACCGCCAAACGTGACGGTGTACGCGGTAAAGATAAACTTGATGTGCCGATTAAATTTATCTGGAACTATGCCGGAAACACCATTACCAACCAGCACGGCGATATCAACCGCACTCACGACATTCTGCAGGACGACAGCAAGTGCGAAATGATCGTGGTCATTGAGAACTTTATGACCTCTTCGGCGATGTATGCCGACATTCTGCTGCCAGATTTGATGACCGTCGAACAGGAAGACATCATCCCCAATGATTATGCCGGGAACATGGGCTACCTGATTTTCCTCCAGCCCGTCACCGCGCCGAAGTTCGAACGTAAACCGATTTACTGGATAACCAGCGAAATCGCTCGCCGCCTGGGACCGGATATCTACCAGAAATTTACCGAAGGTCGTACGCAGGAAGAGTGGCTGAAATACCTGTACGCCAAAATGGTCGCCAAAGATCCGCAACTGCCCGCTTATGAAGACCTGAAAGCGATGGGTATTTATAAGCGCAAAGATCCGAACGGCCACTTTGTTGCCTATAAAAAATTCCGCGACGACCCGATCGCCAACCCGCTGAAAACCCCCTCCGGCAAAATTGAAATTTACTCCAGCAAGCTGGCGGAAATTGCCAACAGTTGGGAACTGGATAAAGACGAAGTGATTAGCCCGCTACCGGTTTACGCCTCAACCTTTGAAGGCTGGGACGATCCGGCGCGCGAAAAATTCCCGCTGCAATTATTCGGTTTTCACTACAAAGCACGCACCCACTCCAGCTACGGCAACATCGATGTGTTGCAGGAAGCGTGTCGCCAGGAGGTGTGGATCAACCCGATCGACGCCGAACGGCGCGGGATCAAACAGGGCGACATGGTGCGCGTCTTTAACGACCGCGGGGAAGTCCGTATCGCCGCGAAAGTGACGCCGCGCATCATGCCGGGCGTCAGCGCCATGGGCCAGGGGGCCTGGCATCAGGCCAGTATGGACGGCGATCGCATTGACCACGGCGGCTGCGTGAACACGCTGACCACGCACCGGCCTTCGCCGCTGGCGAAAGGCAACCCGCAGCACACCAATCTGGTCGATATTCAAAAGGTTTAAGGAGTAGCCGATGACAACCCAGTATGGATTTTTTATCGATTCTGCCCGGTGCACCGGTTGTAAAACCTGCGAACTGGCCTGTAAAGATTACAAAGACTTAACCCCGGATGTCAGTTTCCGCCGCGTGTATGAATACGCGGGCGGTAACTGGCAGGAAGATAACGGCGTCTGGCAGCAAAACGTCTTTGCGTATTATCTGTCGATTTCCTGCAACCATTGTGAAGATCCGGCATGTACCAAAGTCTGCCCGAGCGGTGCAATGCATAAGCGGGAAGACGGGTTTGTGGTGGTGGACGAAGATGTCTGCATCGGCTGTCGCTACTGCCATATGGCCTGCCCGTACGGCGCGCCGCAATACAATGCGGCAAAAGGTCATATGACCAAATGCGACGGCTGTTATGACCGCGTTGCAGAAGGGAAAAAGCCCATCTGCGTGGAATCCTGCCCGCTGCGCGCGCTCGATTTCGGCCCGATTGACGAATTGCGTAAGCAACATGGCGAACTGGCCGCTATCGCCCCGCTTCCGGCATCGCACTTCACGAAGCCCAATATTGTCATCAAACCAAACGCCAACAGCCGTCCGACGGGGGATACCACCGGCTATCTGGCAAACCCGCAGGAGGTGTGAGATGGGAAACGGATGGCATGAATGGCCGCTGGTTCTGTTTACGGTGCTCGGTCAGTGCGTGGCGGGCGGATTGATTGTGACTGGCTTCGTGTGGATGAACGCCAGAGATGACAATAGCGGCCAGGTGCGGATTGTCCGCAGCCAGTTTTTGCTCTGGGTGTTGATGGGCATCGGTTTTATCGCCTCAATGATGCACCTCGGTTCACCGCTGCGCGCGTTTAACTCGCTAAACCGCATTGGCGCCTCGTCACTGAGTAATGAAATCGCCGCCGGATCGCTGTTTTTCGCCGTCGGCGGTTTCTGGTGGTTGCTGGCCTGGCTTGGCAAACTGCCCGCTGCACTGGGGCGCGGCTGGCTGATTATCAGCATGGTGCTGGGGGTGCTGTTTGTCTGGGCGATGACGCGGGTTTACCAGATTGATACCGTGCCGACCTGGCATAACGGCTACACCACCGCCGCATTTTTCCTCACTATGTTGACGGGCGGGCCGCTGCTGGCGGCGTTGCTGCTGCGGCTGGCGGGTATGCGTTTTCCGGCCCCGCGTTTTGCCGCCATCAGCGTTGCGGCACTTATCGCAAGCGTTGCCGTGGTAATGTTGCAGAGCATGCAGCTTGGCGAAACCCACAGCTCAGTGCAGCAAGCGGTCGCGCTGGTGCCGGATTACGCCCTGTTGCAGGTGGTGCGTTTACTGCTGGTCGCCCTCGGTCTCGGTTGCTGGATCTGTCCGCTTGTAATGCGCAGACAACCGAAAGCCAGCAGCTTGCTGGTCGGCGTTGTGCTGGTGGTAGCCGGTGAAATCATTGGCCGTGGTCTGTTTTACGGCCTGCATATGACCGTTGGCGTTGCCGTCGCGGGTTAATCACAATGCGCGGGGAAACCCGCGCTTTTCAGGAGAAAGCATGACGGACGCAACCCGCGAGTCTTTTATTTTTACCGCCCGCGTGCTGGGCGCGCTTTTTTACTATCCGCCGGAGAGCGAACCCTCCGCGCCGCTCGTCGCCGCGCTACGCAGTCGCGAGTGGCTGGAACAGTGGCCTTTACCACAAGAGGCGCTTATTCCGCTGGCAGAGGCGTTTGCGCAACCATGTAACGAGCCGCTTAATGAGGCCTGGCAACGATTGTTGATCGGCCCGTGGGCGCTACCCGCGCCGCCGTGGGGTTCGGTCTGGCTGGATAAAGAAAGCGTATTGTTTGGCGACTCGACGCTGGCGCTGCGCCAGTGGATGCGCGACAACAATATTGCGTTCAATAGCGGGCAAAACGAGCCGGAAGATCACTTCGGCACCTTGCTGCTGATGGCGGCGTGGCTGGTGGAACAAGGCAAAAACAACGCCTGCGATCAATTACTGGCCTGGCATCTGCTGCCGTGGAGCGGGCGGTTTCTTGCCGAGTTCTGTGATAACGCGCAGCACCCTTTTTTCATGGCACTCGGGCAACTGGCGCAATTAATGCTGGCGCAGTGGCGAGAGCAGTTGCTTATTCCGGTGGCGCAAAAAACGCTGTTTCGCTAACGTCGCCGCCACTGACGTTTAGAAAGCAGCGGTTACGCCACACCCGTTCAGGAAATGTTACCCCCTATAACACGCCCGGAAAGATCGCCGGGCTTTATGCACTGTTACGCACCTAATAATGCCGGTTATCGAAGACGAAGCACTGGATTCGTCAAAGCGAAACTACTCTGCGCGTGCTCAGATGATTATATGAAAGTAACACTTGCCAGATGCCGATTGTCGATTGTCGATTGTCGATGAAGAAAGCTGTCATTATGGCAGGAGCGTGTTGCGGAATATTTAAACCAAAGAAAAACGCAACGAGCATTTACTATTTAAATAATAGCCAAACCGCATTAAATAATGCCGGCTAGGTTTACTAACCTAACCGGCACTCCAAACCAACAACTCAACACTGAATTAATTAGCCAATATACATATGAGTATTCGAACCCGCAGCTCTGGATGAAAATTCGTTTTTTTGCAAAAAGCGTTTAATACGACCATGGCGCAATCTTAAACTAAAATGCTCATGCGCATGTAGTTTTTCACGACCAAGACTTAATGCTATGACAGCTAAATTATCTGCATTATGAATAGCCGTTTTCAAACGACTCAACCCAGCAGGTCTTACATCTGCTCCTTTACCAATAAGGTCACTGTCCATTTCCCCATACCATTTCTCAAATCCAAGAATAGCACTTTCTATAAATTTATTAATATCATTAGTTGCAATCTTTTTTGTATAAAAATAATCCATACTTCCTTCTGATTTATATACTTCACTCCATTTAGCACTACGATACAAACCGCTAAAATGCGAAGTTTCATGTAAAAGAGTTTGTATATTCCTTATGTCACCTGCTTTTTCTAAAAAGTTGTTGGTAAAAAAAACCTTCCCTGCATGTTTACCTTTCTGATCCGCATACACATATGCATTGACGCGTTCAGAACCTTCACTTGTATCATATATAAATGAGGCTTTCGCCAGTTTTGCGCGCATAAATTTAAACCTACCTAATAACTCATCTTTAAATCTTGAAGTCTTCACTTTAGTTTTGGAGGTTGTACCTTGTAAAACTTCTCTAATCCTTTGTTTTGTATCTCCTGATATTTTTTTATCACTAAGTTTTGCGATCGCAGCATCCAATACACCAAGTGCATTGGTGCGCTGATATTCTATTTCAACATCTTCAACCGGCGTAAAGTCATCGTCATTTCCATTAAAACTATTAAGCCCCTGATGGTCATTCAATATCACAGGATTATTCCTCACCATTGTGAACAGGTTTAGACCATCCACCGTCCCCGCCGGGTCTGCGGAAAGCCACCGTCCCGCCCACGGCTGATAATAGCGGTAGCCGTAGTAATAAAGCCCGGTTGCGTCCTGCTCTTTACCTGAATAGCGGATGGTTTTGTAATCCGCCTCCAGCTGACTGCGCGAGGTGAATAACGCCGTGCCGCCGAACGGGTAATACTCCTCCTGGCTGATGAGTTCGCCACTGCTGTCCACTTCGAGGCTGCTGCTGCCGGTGAGGTTGTCGTAGCTGTAACGCACCGCGTCATTGCTGATACCTTCAGGCTGCCCGCCTTCCCAGTGCAGAACGCGTACCTGCGCGCGTCCGGCAACACCGACGGTTATCACCTGTAACGCCTCTGTGGCGCTGCTGCGCAGTTCCAGACCCGGCAGATAAACCACCCGTCTGGTCTGCGGGCCGTTGCCGGTCAGCTGCGAGGTGATTTTCACGATGCGCTGGCTGCTGGCGTCGTAGCGGTAACGTTCGCTGTCGTCCGCTGCACCACTGCGGGTGACGGGCGTGACTTTTTGCAGTTCCTGTCGCGCCGTCCACAGCAGGCTCTGCCCCGGTAAAAGCTGTTTCTGCTGGCCACCGGCAGTGAACAGCGCCTCCACATCCGACGGGTTTTCGGTGAGTGCGCTGAGCACCGCCCGGTTGCTGCGGTCGGATACGGTGATACTGGTGGTGTAGTTATTGCCGGACGCCGGGGCGCTGTGCTGAATTTTCGTCAGATTACCGGCGTTATCGTAGGTGTAGATGCGGGTGTAGTTTGTGTACGTGGCGTTATCGAAGGAAGTGAAATCAGGCAGGTTACTGCTCTGCTGTACCGCATTTGCCATTTCGCGTCCGCTGGCGCTGACCAGCTGGTACAGGCTGTCGTAGGCGTAGTGATTTTCGGGAACGACTTCCTGATTGCGCCAGAAACGCGTCTCCTCAGCATCGTTAGTAATCACCAGCACGTTACCCACCGGGTCGTATTCGTAGCGCAGGTCCTGCAGCACTTTTGCCGGTGTCATACGTTCGGTTTTAATGCCCACCAGCCGCTGCGTTTCCGCTTCATATGCGTACGTAGTTACCACGCCGTTGCCGTGCTCCTCGCGCAGTTTCTGCCCGGCAGCGGACCAGGTCAGGGATTTCACGATAATCTGCTCAGAACCGCCATTCACCGTCAGCCAGCTTCCCTTCAGCAGCCCCGCAACATCATAGGCCACGCGCTGGATATTACCTTTCGCATCGGTGGTGGTGAGTACATTTCCGGCGGCGTCCACCGTGCTGGTCGTGGTGTAAGTTTCGCCCGCCAGCAGGTCGTTCCACGCGGAAGCATCCGAACCCTGCCAGTCTGCGTCGGCATCGTCCGGCAACAGATGGCGGGTGACGGCAAGCGGTACACCGCTCAGGGAAACGCTGGTCGTGGAAAGCAGACCCGCCGGGTCGTAGTGGCTGACAAGCTGGCCGGCAAGGTTATGGCTCTGTTCATCTGCGGAATGACCGCCCCGGGCGAACCGCTCCGTAACGCGCGCGCTGCCACCGGCAACCTGCTCGGTAATGCCGAGCAACCGCCCCGGCAGGTCTGCCTCTTCATACTGGAAGGTGCGGGTGATGGCGGCGCTGCGGTCATTCCCTGAGCCAATATTGCTGACCTGTAAAAATGTCCGCCCGGAGGCGTCACTGAGCACAACCACCGTGCCGGCATCGGCACTCTGCGTACGCAGCGGCGTGCCGTTCAGGTCGGGGACATAACTGAAATTCGCCAGTCCGGCGGCATACAGACGCGGGTCGGCACTTTGTGACGGCAAACCGCGCGCGTCAAACTGATGGCGGGTGATGCGCTCGTCGGTGGTGTCCGGCGTTTCCGGATGGCGATGATACGTGATGTCGCGTACCGCCAGGCCACGGTTATCCAGCACCGTGACCGACGGGGTTTTACTGTAAAGGGAAAGACTCATGGAATACTCCGTTAGATGTTAGGCAACCAAAATGGTCACCGAAAGTATAGTTGACGGCCTCTGCAAAGTTTGTCGGATTTGATTTATATGTATTTTCAGAGGCGTTCCCATTCTGCACTGGGCTGGATGACGCCATCCGAATTCGCTGAGAAGTCTGCCGGTTGGCAGAATATGCAGCCATCATGAAGCCGGTTATTCCTGATTACGACTGGATCATATTCGGGGTCAGGGTCAACAGTCAAAATGCCCTGACAACCGCTCATTGAATCGCCACGGGTTAAACAGGCACCCCATCCCCACCAACCCGACGTTTTGTCTGCGATTCAGTGATGTTTAACTTTCTACTAAAAGAGGGGGTTGTGAGCTGAAAGGCTGCGACAGGTGAAAAGCAGGCGGGATCACATGTCGTGCACCGCGTAGCAAGCAGGCTGTCCATTATCGTTTGAACTATATTGTTCTAATGACGTGGAAGGCTTAGCCAGTCTGGATGCAGTCAACGTAGCTGACACAAAGCAAGTATATCTCTGCGAGGCCGTATGAAATTTCCAGGAATCCCCGAAAATGAAGAAGAACGATTAAAGTCTCTCCATCTGGCAGACCTGCTGGATACAGGTGCCGATGAACGTTTTGATCGTTTAACTCGCCTTGCAAAAAAGGTCTTCCAGGTGCCTGTCGTACTAATAAGCCTGCTTGATCGCGAGCGCCAATGGTTGCTTGCATGTGAGGGGCTGGGTATTAAGGAAACGCCCCGTAACATCTCCTTTTGTGGTCATGCCATTTTGCAGGAAGGCCCCTTTATTGTTAACGACGCAGCTAATGATGAACGCTTCCATGATAACCCTCTGGTGACGGGTGAGCCTTACATCAGATTCTATGCAGGCTACCCGGTACATCTGCCTGATGGACAGGTAGCAGGTACGCTTTGTCTGATCAATACCACCCCCCGTGGCTTTAACGACGATGATATTGCCTCACTCAAGGATTTAGCCTTTATTCTGGAAGATGAATTCAGGGTGATTGGAATGGCCATGACAGATAGCCTGACAGGTATCGCTAATCGTCGTGGCTTTTACAGGACGGGGGAAAAACGATTCCGCAGCCTTGCTAAAGATAATGCGGCATTTAGCCTTATCTTTTTTGATCTGGATAGATTCAAACCTATCAACGATCTATGGGGGCACGCTGAAGGTGATGAAGTATTAAAAGTATTCTCAGCGCTGTTGCACCAACATCTTGGTGCCGGAGATATCGTAGGACGTCTTGGTGGGGATGAATTCGCCGTTCTCGTTACGCAGCAGGCTCATGCTGATGCTTTCTTGAACAACCTCCGCAAGAGTGTGGATGAGTACAACAAAAAATCGGGTAAGCCGTACAACATTAATTATTCCTTTGGAATGTTGCATAGTGACGCGCGACGTTACCAGTCGCTGGGGGAGATGCTTAAAGAGAGCGACGAGGTGATGTACTCCGCAAAGCGTCGTAAGAGGATATAAGCACACATCTTTCACAACTTGTCCTCATGCGTTCAGTAACAGGTGAGCGGAAACAGATTCCGCTCGTTCTTTCATCATTGTCCCCTTCTCTCTGCATGTTTGTTACTGCACGAAGCCCACATCACCATCATCTGGACAGCGGATAATTCGGGGGTAAATACGCCGTCGAACACCGGTAATCAGGTGCAGCCAGTGCTGCCAAACCCGGTGATTGTGGATCCGCTACCGGATAATACGGGTATTACGGCTACGACCAGCCCGACACCCGATGAGAAGCATTTTGCGGATTACATTCTAATCCTGCCGGTGCCGGATATTCCGCCGATTTATATCTACCTGAGCAAACAGCCAGTTGAATTTCTGGAGGTGGAGCTGTATAGCGGCGTCAGGGAAAATATGAAGCTGACCATATGCCATCAAGGGCGGCTGTTGACGTTTATTTGAGAGCTAACTATCCACTGCCGGACGATAATGAGATCCTTGCACTGACTGATCAGGATTCCGCAATAGTCATTCCCAAAAGGGTTCACCAGAAGCTCAGTGAAACTTACGGCGACGTAATACACCAACGCAAATCGAACTGGACTCGAGTAACTTGCGTGCTGCGGTGGATCATAATCTGGACGCTATTAAACCGGCGTTGAAAGCGCATGGCGCGACTGAGAGGCAGCAAGAGCGAAAATGCATCAGTAAAACAGAGAGGTCGTTCGGGCCTTCAGCCCGGAACAGAGATGCTGAAGAAACGCTGATCAACATCAGTGCCCGCCTGGTTGATTTGCAGTCCACGCTGGAACTTGTCAGTCGCCTGGATTTTTATTTATTCTGAACGCTGAATGAAGCACGGGAAATTACAGGGCGCTGGCTGAATATAACGGCGAGCGCACCCCTTAATTCCTGAATAACCTTACCTTGGAAGAGTACCGACTGATGACTGAAACGCCGGATATCTCAAAAAGCACCTGGAACTAAAACGGGTGCGCTTATATATTTAGAGCCCCCCAAAATAGACCACTCCATTCATTAATATTAACGACAGACTGTTGGTAACTTTACCATCCGCTCTCGCATTATCTGTTGTTCTGACCTATGAGAATTCATAGGCCATACGCCCTATTAGATATTAACGCTCGCAGGAATATTGGCAGGAATTAACGTCTCGTAAGGATGATATCTTTTTTCGTTTCTGGATTTTATCTTAGCTGAAATAGCACTCAATTCATCCCTGAATTCTACCAATGCGGAATAGATAAACTCATCATCAGATTGATTAAATATCTCATTGCCATTTTTATACACATACTCACCAAGGTACCCGTTATAAACGCCAGCAAGTAGTGTGTATATCTGTATTTTGGCCGCTGCACGGACGGTACCTGGTAGCATGGAAATCCAGTGAGCCTTTGTATTACCGGCAAGGTTGACTGGCTTTTTCTCTGTCAGAGAGCCAACCATTGCCGGAGCATACATCATATGAGATTTTTGTGGGAAGTTTAATGCTGCATGTTGAACTGAAGCTGTAAAAATTATCATCGTTAACACATCAGAAAGATCATCTCTGGTTGAAACAACCCGGAATCCCTTTATTTTACCATTATCTACGATATCCTGCATCCATGACTGAAGCTCATTATCACTGTTTAGCTGAAGGTCGCCAGGATATATCAATGAAATGTATTTTCCAACCCAATTTCGAATAGCATTCCAGAGCAATAATCCATCATCACGATAGGGATAATCAGGAAAGGCTGTTGTGTCAGACACATTTCTATTTTCTAAATCTCTTGGGAGAAAATTTTCATAAAAATCGAAGGACAAACGCATTTCAATTGTCTTATTTGCCAACGTTCCCAGTTCGGCGGCGATTAAGTTGTCGACGAATTTCTGGGGCCCCAGAAGAGCCAGAATGGCATTATGGTTAATCCTGTTTGTTCCTTCAATATGAGAAATAAGTAAACGATAAACTTGATGATCTGTCGTGAAGTTTCTTATAGTTGCAAGAGCGAAAGCTTCGGACACAAGGTGTGTTACACCCAAATGATGGCACAACTGGTGTTCAGCCTTATCAGCCGCGTGAACGACCATTTTCGCCATCTGCCAGCCCCAGCGGTACGTATCATTATCACTCGGACTAAATAATGGATTATCATCTGAAGATGATTGTCCACATTGGATAGCCACAGTTTTAAGTTTCACCGTACCTTTTTGTACCGCAAACATCGCAATCGCCATGTATGAATATCCGATAACTGATTTTGATGAGCTATCACTTTCTGGTTTTTCCACCCCATCTTCGGCGGTGGCACCATCCAGAGTCTCATAATCAATCATATAAATTCTTTTTTCCGACAGCGCATCTGTCAGCGTATCATCATCGCCCATAACCTTCTGATAAATTTCATCTGTTATCGGAAATTTACCTGGAATTTCAACCACACCTTTGATTGCCAGTGGGTTATTACCTGCAACTCGCCAGTAGGCAAAAAAGTCATCATCGTACAAGTATTCAGAAACGAGAGGGCGATCTATCGTTTTATATTGAGAATCATACTTTTCCAGGTCTGTATCGGTGACCACATCACAATATGATCTTACCTTTTCAATCATACGGTAGTATTCATCTTCTGAAAAAAGACTATCTTTACAGAATAAATTCATCAGGTACTTCGCATGCAACTCTCCCATTTTCTCGACATCTGCCAGTTGCTCTTTGGTAGGAGAGATAAGCATGCTCAAATGTGATTGAGTAAAATTCTCTTTCAATTGTTTGACAAGAGACAAAAGCTTATCAGTGTATGAATTTCTGGGGTGAAATTCATCAGGAAGATCCCGAGACGTTGGATAATTGTACATGGGCACCCCATTTAGTGGGGATAGGTTTGTGGTCCAATCATAGTTCAACATATTCACTTTCCCATTCTAATTTTTTCTTTGATAGAAAATCGTTATGAAAAAAATATACGATAATAGCTTTCCAAATGCTGTTATTACAGCATCTGCAACCGTTTCAGGTAGATGTCCTGGATTTAGCGCCAGCCGCATAAGGTCGGCAAATTCAGAACCATCATTGACACCATTAACGGAAGTTACCGAGGCAATAAGCTCCGGATGAGTAGCCGCCACATAGTGGCAAGCCAACGGGCCCTGGTTGTGATTAATCAGGTTTACTTTTTCAGCGCCGGTTTCTGTAAACATCTGCTGTATAAACTCCAACAATTGCTCACCGCGGAGTTCATTACTATTAATTGCTGACAGCATCGCTGAATATACATTTACTCCGACCTTCCGAACACTTTTTCGATGCCGTGAAAAAAAGATATACTTCGGCAATTTTATCGAAACCCAAAAGGCTATGGACAAGTATGATGGGGTACTTTAATGATCATTCAAACATATAATATTCCTTATTGCGGTTGGCTGAAAAAAAATAACCCCCGGTATTGGTAATCCTGGAAAATCATTCAGAAGGCCGAGTATTGAAAAATAGCCTTGAATTATTCAAACTATTCAAAAAATATGGAATGGCGATATGCATCGACAGGTTCTCCCAAAAAAATAAACTGAGCCACTTCATGTGTAGAGACAGCAATAATATCAAGCGCTGCCTTATAAGTGATATCGTTTTCTGTTATAACACCCAGAGTAAAAAATATCTATCTACCATATGGCTTATATCTTTCACATTACTAAATCCTTTTGGAATATATATCAACAATGAGGCATAAATAATACATCCATTCTGATATGATTCAGTTGTGCAGAGGCGCGTTATAAAGCCCGTGACCTGCTCCCCATTGATTAATACACCGCGATGTTAGTAATGTTTTCATATGACCCTGACCCCGAATATGATCCAGTCGTAATCAGGAATAACCGTGCAGCTTCGTAGTGCCCGAGCTCTTCATGAAGACGCGTCGCTGTATCCAACGCTCAGGCATTTGCTGGTGCCATTCCGTCGGGATCGTGCATTGTCACTGGGTTATTCTGTACAATCCTGAACAGATTCAGCCCGTCCACCGTGCCTGTCGGATCTGCGGAAAGCCATCTGCCCGTCCACGGCTGGTAATAGCGGTAGCCGTAGTAATACAGCCCGGTTGCGTCCTGCTTCTTGCCGGAATAACGAATCGTTTTGTAATCTACCTCCAGCTGGCTGCGCGCGGCAAATAACGCAGTACCGCCGAACGGGTACTCCTCCTGGCTGATAAGCTCGCCACTTGCATCCATTTCCAGACTGCCGCTGCCGGTGAGGTTGTCGTAGCTGTAACGAATCTGATTATTGGCGAAACCGGTGTGCAGGCCGCTTTCCCAGTGCAGCACCCGTACCTGTGCGCGACCGGCAACGCCGACGGTTATCACCTTGAGAGTTTCCGCGCTGCTGGGCAGATAAATCACCCGTTTTTCACCGCACTGGGGCAACTTGCGCGGCTTGCGCTCGCGGAGTGGCAATCGCAGTTGCTTATTCCGGTGGCGCAAAAACCGCTGTTTCGCTAAATAGTGGCTGACAAGCTGACCGGCAAGATTGTGGCTCTGTTCATCCACTGAATTCCCACTCCAGATAAATCGTTCAGAGACTTTTCCCTGCCCGGTAATACTGAGCAACCGCCCCGGCAGGCCTGCCGCTTCATACTGAAAAGTGCGGGTAACGGCGGCGGTGCGGTCATTCTCTGAACGAATATTGCTGACCTGCAAAAACGCCCGCCCGGAAGCGTCATTCAGGGCAATCGTGGTTCCGGCATCCGCGCTCTGCGTACGCAGCGGCGCGCCGTTCAGGTCGGGGAGATAACTGAAATTCACCCGCCCGGCGGCATCCAGGCGCGGGTCAGCACTTTGTGATGGTAAACCGCGCGCGTCAAACTGATGGCGGGTGATGCGCTCGTCGGTGGTGTCCGGCGTTTCCGGATGGCGGTGATAAACGATGTCACGCACCGCCAGGCCACGGTTATCCAGCACCGTGACCTGGGGCGTTTTACTGTAAAGGGATGTGCTCATAAGATTCTCCGCTTAAATTGTCTACTTTTTCATCAAATGCAATAAAGAGTATAAGCGGAGAAACAGGAACAGCGGGCTATGAGCGAACGGCCCGCGTCAGGCCAGAATACGATCGGCAACTAACATGCCGGTCGCCATTTGCAGATTGATGTATTGTGCCAAATCACGCTGTTCCGGGCGCGGCAGATACGGCAATTCACCGACCAGCGGCGCGGGCAGCTTTTTGCTCAGCACATTGATAATTTCGGCATAGTGCGCAAGCCCCGGATTGATGCGGTTCGCCACCCAGCCAATCAGCGGTAAGCCGTCACTGGCGATGGCCTGCGCGGTCAGCAAGGCGTGGTTAAGACACCCTTCCTGAATACCCACCACCATAACCACCGCCATCTGCTCCTGCACCACCCACTCCGAAAGCGGGCGTAAGTCATTCATTAAGCTACGCCAGCCGCCGGTGCCTTCCACAACGACGTGATCGACGCGATCGCAGAGATCAGCCAGGCCATTCGATAACAGGGTGTAATTGATGGGGCAACTGTGCGCGACGCTGCTCTCTTCTTCGCTTAATGCGATGGGGTTGACCGCCTGGTAAGGCAGCTCCAGTGACGAAACGCTTTGCAACACCAGCGCGTCTTTATTGCGCAGCCCTTCCGGCGTCTCTTTGCTCCCTTTGGCAACAGGCTTGTAACCCGCCACCGTTTTACCACTGGCTGCCAGCGCCTGGAGTAGCGCGCGGGACGCCACTGTCTTCCCGACAGAAGTGTCTGTACCCGTTACAAAGAAACGCTTAAGCATCACTCATCCCACCGTTGTTCTACGAAAATATAAACCAGGAAAATAATTCAGTGGGGAAAGTCTAAGGTAACTGCCTGGGGGCAAGATTGAGGTAGCGCAATTTTTATGGCAACAGTGTAAAAATGTTACCCCTGCAACAAACGGATAAGTAAAGATCCGTTATACATCGCGTCTTTTACCAGCGCCGCACCGGCCATGGTGCCCTGGTTGGTAAATTGCGTGCTTTCCACGCTAATGTGCTGGCTGTATGCGGGCAACGCCTGCTGGCGAATGCACGCGGCAATGGCGGGAAAAAGCACGTCTGCCGCTTTGCTGAGCGGCGATCCAATCAGTATTTTTTGCGGGTTGAACAAATTCACCATGATGGCCAGAATGCGTCCAATGTTCGCACCCACGCCGCTAATGATATCTTTCGCCAATAAATCGCCCTGCTGCGCAGCCTGGCAGAGCCACTCCACGGTCAGCGGTTTTTGGTGCAGCATCGAACTCATTGACTGGCTCATGCGCAACTGCGCCAGTTCCAGCACGCTCTCGACCCTGGCGATGGTTTCAAGGCAACCGTGGTTGCCGCAATAACAGCGTTTGCCGTAGGGATCAACCTGCGTGTGGCCAATCTCCACCAGGCTGCTGCTTCCCGCATGCAACAAGCGCCCGTCAGTAATCACCCCCGCCCCCACGTTGTGATCGATAACCACCTGGATCACATCCCTTGCTCCGCGCGACGCGCCAAACAGGGCTTCGGCCATCGTCCATGCGCTGATGTCATGCTGGACATACACCGGCACGCCAGTGTGCTTTTCCAGCGCTTCACCCAGCGGCATATCTTTAACATCGTCATAAAAGGGCATGCGATGAACGATACCGTTTTCGGTATCAATAATGCCGGGCAGCGTAATCGCGATGGCGGTCAAACGTTCCAGTTTGTTCTGATGGCGGGTAAAGAAGCGGTCAATATGCAGAATAATGCGATCCAGCAGCGGTAGTTCATCCACCAGCGCTAACTCAAGGCGGTCTTCGACGACCAGTTTGCTGCTCAGATCGCGCAGGGAAAGAAAGATCTCTTCCCGGCTGATGCGCAAAGAAAGGTAGTGCCAGGCTTCGGTCTCAACCACCAGCCCGACCGCCGGACGCCCGCGGCTGCCAGGCTCCTGGATTTCCGTCTCCTGCACCAGGTGGGCTTCGAGCATTTCACGTACTATTTTCGTAATACTGGCCGGAGCAAGTTGCGCCAGGCGTGAGAGATCGATGCGCGATACCGGGCCAAGCTGATCAATCAGGCGGTATACCGCCCCCGCATTGGTCTGCTTTATTTGATCAATATGCCCAGGCTGACTATCAGCAACCACCTCTGACTCCCTTATTTTCACGCTTCGAAATAAACGTTCGGCTATGGTGAAACACTTCACTGGTCGCCGTCAAATATTTACCCCGGCGTGTGATTTACAGCACATTTTGCAATGACTTATGTGCAAAATTTATCCGTCAGCAGCGGTGATCAACTGCTGCTTAAAGCGGGCGGCAGCGCTGCCCTGCTCATGATGTTTTGACCAGACTAACCACATTTCTGATACCGCATCCGCTTCAATAATCGGCACCCAGCGCATTTCCGTTAGCTGCACACGCCGGAATGACGCCGGTAAAATCGACACCCCTAACCCGGCCGCCACCAGGCCGATAATGGTCATCGCTTCGCCCACTTCCTGCGTAATGGTTGGCGCCAGCTGATAACGGCGCATCAGGCCGAGGATCTCGTCATACAGACCGGTACCGACATGCGGATCGAAAAAGACAAACGGCTCCTGTGCCAGTTCCACCAGCGACACCGCCGAACGCGCCGCTAAAGGATGATCTTTGTGGATCATCGCCAGCAACGGCTCACGCAGGATCACATCCCAGGCCAACGTCTCCGGCAACGGCGTGTTACGCATCAGCCCCAAATCCAGCAACCCTTCATTGAGCGGCGAGATCTGTTCACGGGTATTGATTTCGCGCGTCTGGATATGCACATCCGGGTAACGCTGGCGGAACGAAGAGAGCGTGTCGGAGACCGCTTTTATGAACGGCGCGGAGGAGGTAAAACCAATGCGCAGCTCCCCGGTTTCCCCCTGGTGTAGTCGCATGGCGCGTGCGGCGGCTTCATCGACCTGGCTTAAAATTTGCCGGCTATCTGCCAGAAACTGCCGCCCGGCAGGCGTGAGTGACACACTACGGTTGGTGCGGGCAAGCAAGCGCGCACCAACTTGTTGTTCAAGGATCTGGATTTGCTGGCTTAACGGCGGCTGCGAGATATTCAGCCGCGCCGCCGCATGACCAAAATGCAGTTCCTCGGCAACGGCAATAAAGTAACGTAAATGACGCAGTTCAATATTCATATTTAATACATATTATTTGAGATTATTAATATATTAGACGGAATATTGCCACTTTCATACCCTTAGCGACGTGGTAAGCCCGTCACCAAAATCACGGGTATAAAACGTTAAGGATCTCCAGTGAGTCGTACAACAACCGTTGACACCGGGCCGGCAAGCGTCGTCGACGAAAAACCAGTCTCTTTGCCGGGACAATTTATCAAACGTGGTACTCCCCAATTTATGCGCGTCACGCTGGCGCTCTTTTCCGCCGGGTTAGCGACATTCGCCCTGCTGTACTGTGTTCAGCCCATTTTACCGGTGCTGTCACAGGAGTTTGGCGTCTCTCCGGCCAGCAGCAGTATTTCCCTCTCGATCTCCACCGCCATGCTGGCGATTGGTCTGCTGTTTACCGGCCCGCTTTCGGACGCCATCGGGCGAAAAAAAGTGATGGTCACCGCGCTGCTGCTGGCATCGTGCTGCACATTATTGTCAACCATGATGACCAGCTGGCACGGCATCCTGGTGATGCGCGCGTTGATTGGCTTATCGCTGAGCGGCGTTGCGGCCGTTGGCATGACCTATTTAAGCGAAGAGATCCACCCCAGTTTTGTTGCCTTCTCAATGGGGCTGTATATCAGCGGCAACTCCATCGGCGGCATGAGCGGACGTCTGCTGAGCGGCGTGTTTACCGACTTTTTTAACTGGCGTATCGCGCTGGCGGTGATTGGCTGCTTTGCGCTGGCTTCCGCGCTGATGTTCTGGCGGATCCTGCCCGAATCACGCCATTTCCGCCCAACCTCGCTGCGGCCAAAAACGCTGTTTATCAATTTCCGCCTGCACTGGCGCGACCAGGGATTGCCGCTGTTGTTTCTGGAAGGCTTTTTGCTGATGGGCTCGTTCGTCACCCTGTTTAACTACATCGGTTACCGCCTGATGCAATCGCCGTGGATGCTGAGCCAGGCGGTGGTGGGGCTGCTTTCCGTTGCCTATTTGACGGGCACATGGAGTTCGCCGAAAGCCGGTGTGATGACCAATAAATACGGGCGCGGGCCGGTGATGGTTGGCGCTACTGCCATCATGCTGCTGGGGTTGTTGCTCACGCTGTTCTCAACGCTGGGGCTGATTTTCATCGGTATGCTGCTGTTTACCGCAGGCTTCTTTGCCGCCCATTCCGTTGCCAGCAGCTGGATTGGCCCGCGCGCGCGACGCGCCAAAGGCCAGGCCTCGTCGCTCTACTTATTTAGCTACTATCTCGGCTCCAGCGTGGCAGGGACATTAGGCGGCGTGTTCTGGCACAGCTATGGCTGGAACGGCGTCGGCGGTTTTATCGCCGCCATGCTGGTGATTGCCATCCTGGTGGGAAGCAGGCTCCACTCTCGCCTGCACTGATGCCGCGATAGTTAACGGCCCTGCGCATGCAGGGCTTTTTTTTACTCTGTGCTTGTGTGTGTTAAAACAGACTCAAAATCGACGCCGCGCCCATTAATTCCCGCACCGCATCAAGCGCCAGCAGAGCAAATATTACCCAGACAAAAGGATTCATAATATTACTGCGTTACGCGTTGGTATTGGTTATTTAAATAGATTATTCCTATTATGATACAGTTCAGGAAAAGTATTGAATAACTACTACTTTTAGGTGGTTACACGATCACACGCTAAAAATCAGAGGCATTATGGACAAGCATAACTATCACCAGCTCACCCGCACTTTCCTGCGCCTGTCGCGCTTTTCCCACCTCGCTTCGATTGCCAGCTGGGATATGTTTGCCATGATGCCGCCAGGCGGTAGCGCAGCACGCGGCGAAGCGCTGGCAGAGTTAAGTGTCCTGCGCCACCAGATCCTGACCGATAAACAGGTGGGCGAGTGGATCGCCAACGCGCAGCAAGAAGATCTGGACGATATTGAGCAGGCCAACCTGCGCGAAATTGAACGGCACTACCAGGAAGCGGCACTGCTGCCGGAATCGCTGGTTGAAGCGCAGTCGCTGGCGGGCAGCAAATGTGAGCACGCCTGGCGCACGCAGCGTCCGGCCAATGACTGGACAGGCTTTTCAGCCAACCTGAAAGAGGTGGTTAAACTGGCGCGTGAAGAGGCCAGACTGCGGGCCGCCGCGAAAGGGTGTTCACCGTACGATGCGCTGCTGGATAAATTCGAGCCGGATATGACCAGCGCCCGCCTTGATGAACTGTTTGGCGAAGTAAAATCCTGGTTGCCGGATCTGCTGAAAAAAGCGGTGGCAAAACAGGAGCAGCAAGCATTGATAGCACCGCAGGGGCCGTTCCCGATTGCCGACCAGCGTGAACTGGGTTTGCAGGCGATGAAGGAACTCGGTTTCGACTTTAACGGTGGGCGGCTCGATGTCAGCGCCCATCCTTTCTGCGGTGGCGTTCCGGAAGATGTGCGTATTACCACGCGTTACGATGAAAATGAGTTGTTGAGCGCGCTGTTCGGCGTGGTACATGAAACCGGCCACGCGCGTTATGAACAAAATCTGCCGCGCAGCTGGCCGGGGCAGCCGATTGCGCTGGCGCGTTCCACGGCGATTCATGAATCACAAAGCCTGTTCTTTGAAATGCAATTAGGCCGCAGCGAGGCTTTCCTGCGCCGCCTGCAACCGGCCATTATTGAACGTTTCGGGATGCAACCAGCGTTTGAAGCGCGCAACTTTGTCGCCTGGAACCAACGCGTAAAACCGGGTTATATCCGTGTCGATGCGGACGAAGTGAGTTACCCGGCGCATGTGATCCTGCGTTATGAGATTGAACGCGCGCTGATCGACGGCGAGATTGAGGTTGACGATATTCCGCGGTTGTGGAATGAAAAAATGCAGGCCTGGCTGGGGCTTTCCACCGAAGGCAACTACCGCAACGGCTGTATGCAGGACATTCACTGGACCGATGGCGGCTTTGGTTATTTCCCGTCGTATACGCTCGGTGCCATGTATGCCGCGCAACTGTTCCACGCCGCGCGAACCGCGCTGCCAGGGCTGGACGAGGCGATTGCCGCAGGCGATCTTACGGCGCTCTTTGACTGGCTGCGACAAAATATCTGGCAGCACGGCAGCCGCTTCAGTACCGCGCAGCTTATTCAGAATGCCACCGGCGAAGCGCTAAACGCCGACTATTTCCACCAGCATCTTCTCCGCCGTTACCTCTGATACACCCGCGCCGGAGCGGCAGTTCCGGCGTGGTTCCTCGCTCTGTACATTACGTTACACGCCGAAACCAATCACTCACGGAAGGCGTTTAATTACAGGGATATAGTTCTTTCAACGGCCCCGCAGTGGGGTTGAATGAAGAAACCAATTCGAGGATATCGGAATGAAAAAAGTATTAGCTCTGGTTGTTGCCGCTGCTCTGGGTCTGTCTTCTGCTGCTTTCGCTGCTGACACCGCTACTTCTACCCAGGCTCCGGCTGCTGCTCCGGCAGCAACGACCGCTGCACCGGCTGCCACCACTAAAGCTGCACCGGCTAAAAAAGTGCACAAAAAACACAAAAAAGCCGTTGAGCAGAAAGCTCAGGCCGCAAAAGTGAAAAAACATCACAAAAAAGCAGCTAAACCAGCTGTAGAGCAGAAAGCTCAGGCTGCGAAAAAACACCACAAAAAACACGTTAAACACACTGCGACCAAACCGGCTGCACAACCGGCTGCATAAGTAAACGTGTCTGATACCGGCGTTCGTATCAGAACGCTGTGACAAGTCGGCGCTGAACCCTTAGGGTGAAGCGCCGTTTTTCTCTGGAGGGCCTATGATGCTGCGACGTTATCGTTTTGAAGTCATTCTGGCGATGTTAATCATCTGCGCACTGATTGCCGTCCGCTTTTATCTTTATTAATGTAGCACGCTGATTTTACTCCCACTTTCTGCTTGTCCCGTCTATATTTGTTTACCTGGGCTTACGTTAATAATCATAATTACCCCACCAGAGTGTGATATGCGAAAAACCGTTGTGCTGTTGCTGGGACCGCTGTTTTTGTTTTCCGCTGTTGGACATGCTGACGATGGCGGCGATGACGCGATAAGCGCCCGTGATGTGAAAACGCTCTTTTTTGGTCATGATGACAGGGTGCCTGTTACTACCCCTACCAAAGCGCCGTGGGATGCGATTGGTCAGTTGGAAACCGCCAGCGGCAATCTGTGCACAGCTACGCTTATCTCGCCGCACCTGGCATTAACCGCCGGGCACTGCCTGTTAACACCGCCGCGCGGCAAAGCGGACAAAGCCGTAGCGCTGCGCTTTGTTTCGCAACGAGGCAGCTGGCGGTATGAAATTCACGGTATCGAAGGCCGTGTCGATCCGTCGCTCGGCCACCGCCTGAAAGCCGACGGCGATGGCTGGATTGTTCCCTCTTCTGCCGCGCCCTGGGATTTCGGGCTGATCGTGTTACGTTATCCCCCTTCCGGCATTATGCCGCTGCCGATCTTTGTCGGCGATAAAGATGAACTCACCGCCGCATTAAAAGCGACCGACCGTAAAGTCACGCAGGCGGGCTATCCGGAAGATCATCTTGATAGCCTGTTCAGCCACCAGGACTGTGTCGTCACCGGCTGGGCGCAAAATAGCGTATTGTCACACCAGTGCGATACGCTGCCCGGCGACAGCGGTTCGCCACTGATGTTAAAAACCGATGCGGGCTGGCAGTTGATTGCCGTACAAAGCTCGGCGCCGGCGGCGAAAGATCGCTGGCGCGCCGACAACCGCGCCATTTCGGTTACCGGTTTTCGTGACAAACTGGAAGCGCTGGCAAAAGAGGCAGACGAGTAATTCAGCCCTTTCGCAGCAAAGGTAACTGCAAAATATCCTTAATCGGCATCGGTTCGCTGAAATAGTACCCCTGCAGCTGGTCGCAGCCGGCCAGCCGCAGCAGCTTCATCTGCTTCTCGTTTTCCACACCTTCCGCCACCACCTGCATGCCCAGCGCGCTGGCAATACGGATCGTACCGCTCACCAGCGCCGAGGCTTGTTCGTCATCATCCACCAGCCCGGCCAGCGATTTATCAATTTTGATGGTGTCGAAATTAAAGCGCCGCAGGTAACCAATACTCGAATAACCCGTCCCGAAATCATCCAGCGCAACCGCCGTGCCCAGCGCTTTCAGATTGGCGATGGCCGAACGGGCGCGCTCCGGGTTTTCCAGCACGTAGGTTTCCGTCACCTCCAGTTGTAAGCGGTGCGCCGGAAACAGGCAGGTTTCCAGTACCCGCGCCACTTTGTCTTCAAATTCCGGGTCGCGAAATTGCGCAGGCGAGATATTAACCGACAATTTCAGATGATTAAGCTGCTGCAAATCGCTGCAGGCGCGGCGCAGCACAAACTGTCCGAGTGCGTAGATAAGCCCGCTGGTTTCGGCGACCGGGATAAAGTCATCCGGCTTGAGTTCGCCATCCGGGCGGCGCGGCCAGCGCGCCAGCGCTTCAACGCCAATCATCGTCTGGCTTTGCGCGTCGACAATCGGTTGATACCAGACATCAAACTCATCGCGCTCCAGTCCGTCACGGATGTCATTCTCAATCATTAATTGCCGTTCACGCGCGCTGTTCAGCTCTGCGTCATAGTGGGTCATTCGCGCTTTGCCGGTAATTTTCGAGTGATACATGGCGATATCCGCGCGGCGAAACAACTCTGAACTGGAGCACTCCAGCAGCGTACCGCTGGCAATACCGATGCTGGCACCAATATGGATAGTACGTTTGCCAATGCGCACGGGCATCTCAAGGTAGCGCAACACGTTATGCGCAAAATCGTCGGCTTTTTCCAGTGACCACGGGCCGCTGAGCGTCATGGCGAATTCATCACCGCCCATTCGCGCCAGCATGCCGCCGGTCGGCACTTTCTGCCGTAGCGTATCGGCGATTGTCACAATCAACCGGTCACCAACATCGTGGCCATATATGTCATTCACGTCTTTGAAGCCGTCGAGATCGATAAACACCACGCTGATCATTTCGGGATCGCCCATTGCGCTCAGGTTATCGAGATGTTCAATCAGCGCGCGGCGGTTAGGCAAACGGCTCAGCCAGTCCGTCAGGGCGATTTTGCGCGCCAGCTTTTCCCCACGCGCCAGTTTGTAAAGCCCGGCGCTGCTGAGGGCGATAAACAGCAGGATCAACCCCGCCGCTAACGCGGCTATCTGGCGGATATTGGCCGCAGCCGCCTGCGCGGCCTCCGCGCCGGGTAAATGCGGCGTCCAGCTCAGATATCCCAGCGTTTCACCTGCCGAACCGCGCAGCGGTATGCTGGCTACGCCGGCATGTCGCGCCTGCAAGCGCAAGTCATCAATCTGAAAGGTCGTTCCCAGATCGCTGAGGAGCTTCGCATTGAGATGGCGGGTGATCACCAGGTAGCGGCGCGTCTCGTCATAAACGTTAAGCCGCCCGCTCGCCGGGCGAATAAGCCCGATACTGACAAATGCCACCCCTTCGCGCGTGCGGGTGATCCCCGCGAAAACCTCTTTTCCCGCGCGCAGCGGCTCGCTGTTATCACGAATCAGCGCGGCCAGTCCGTCACCAAAAAACGCCAGATTAGGCCCGGTAAAAGGCTGGCTGCGAAACGCCCCCCACAGCACGGCGAACTTCTCATCCAGCACAAAGGTACCGTCGTACAGGTTATTGATTTTAAAACCCGAACCCCAGGTGCTGTATAACCATGCGCTATCCAGCTGAGGACGATACGCTTCTTTAACCGCTTCATCCCAGACAGCGTTATCAATGACCAGCGACCGGGTCCGGTTTACCGCCGTTTGAATCGCCCCCTGCACAGACAGCGCGGTGCGGTGTTCATCAATTTCATTGGCCTTAGTGCTAATGAGGTGCAGCGAAAGATAAAGCAGCGCGACGACGGAAACAATCAGTCCGATGCCGGCCATAAAGAGCATGACAAACAGCGTCCTTGCCGTGGGGAGATTGCGCCAGCTTAACGGATTAAACATTGGCCGTCCCTTACTGGTGTCGAGGGAAACAGAGGTGTGGGGAGATAGTATCCTAAGCCTGATACCGCCCGCGAATTTCATTGCCCACAAACGTGGGCAACTTAACATTAGGCGAGTTTTATCAGTGTCATACCGACAATCAGCAGAGCCAGACCAAGCCAGCCTTTATAATTCAGGCGCTGCCCAAAGAGCACCCAGCCGGCGGCGAGCGTGGCGACAATGCCAAACCCGCCCCACAGTGCATACGCCACCGCGAGATCGATACCTTTCACCGCCTGCGATAAGGCGCTAAATGCCGCTAACACAGCGAAAAGGGAAGCGAAACCATACCACTTGCGGCGAAAACCGTCTGAGAACTTTAAAAAGATGTTCGCCGCGATCTCCAGCACAATCGCCATTGCCAGCCACAGGCCGTGAACCCACTCAAACTGCAGCATGGTTACGCTCCTGACGCACGGCTTTGCGCGTCCCGGATTTGATTAACACAATGCCCAGTACCAGCGTAGCCAGACCGGCGGCTTTCAGCATCGATAATGGTTCATCGAAAAGAAAGACGCTACAAATAGTAATTATGAATATGCCAACGCCTTCCCATAATGCGTACGCCACGCCGAGGGCTATTTTTTTAACCGCGAATGACAGAAAAATATACGACAGCGCAATCATCACCAGCATTAAAATAAAACCGGTGTGACTATCACTAATACTTGCCCATTTCATCGACAACGTGCCGGTTATTTCAGCAACAATTGCCAGGGCTAATAAAATCCAGTAAATCATTTTTTTCTCCTGCTTGAGAACATACTTTCCTGCGGCTTACCGAACGACGGGAAACCGGAAAAACAACGATGTCAGCCGGGCACAACGTGCCAGCTCAGGCAGAGAGAAAACTACAGCGCAGAGCGCCAGTACTGGTCATCTGCCAACAGGCAGCAGGAAGAAAACGGGAGGGAAGAATCAGGTTTTAAGACGCTGAACAGAATGTCCATATAATTACAATTATCCGCAAATTGCTTCTCATCGTAGCGGGAATAAATTGTCCTCAGTAGTTAAACACCGCCCTTTTTTATCACAGGCTAAGATTTTACTCAAAGTCTTTGCACTTCTTTACGACAAACAAAAACGCCGCCATAAATTTCCAGACGGCGTTTTTAATATTATTACGCTTGTTTTTCTGTATTCGCCCGCGACTGCGCCAGCAAATTCCATGAGGTAATAAACAGCGCGGCAATCATTGGCCCCAGCACAAAACCGTTAATGCCAAAGAACTGCAGCCCGCCGAGCGTAGTAAGCAGGATCAGGTAGTCCGGCATGCGGGTATCTTTGCCCACCAGCAGCGGGCGCAACAGATTGTCAGCCAGCCCCACCACAATCACGAAGTAGAGTGTCAGAACGGTCGCCGTGACCAGCTCGCCGGTTGAATAGAGAAAGATCACCGCCGGGACCCAGACAATCGCTGTCCCCACTGCCGGGATCAGCGACAAAAACGCCATTAACGTCGCCCACAGCAGGCTGCCGTTGAACCCGGCAAACCAGAAACCGATACCGCCCAGCGCCCCCTGCACAATGGCCACGACCAGCGTGCCTTTTACCGTTGCGCGCGCCACACCGGCGAATTTCAGAAACAGGCGGCGTTTGATGGTCGCCGACAGCGGCACCACGTCGTAGATTTTGCGCACCAGTTCTGCGCCATCTTTCAGTAAAAAGAACAGTAAATAGACCATCAAACAGAAGCCGACCGTAATTCCCAGCGTACCTTTGCCGATCAGTACCGCGCTGCCCGCCAGATAGCGCCCAACGCTCAGCGCCACGCCGGAGAGTTTTTCGCGGATCGCGGCGACCGAATCGAAATCATTTTCACGCAGCGAATTTTTTGCCCACTCCGGCAGATGCGCGATCCCGTCGCTTAACAACTGCGGCAAATCGGTGCCGTTATTCTGCAACCGCTGGTACAGACTATTGACCTCCACGGCGATCGAGGAGAGCACCATCATCAACGGAATAAAGACAATCACGCAGATCAGCAACACGGTGATAAGCGATGCCACGCCGTTACGTCCGCCGAGCAACGCCGATAAACGCATGCGCAGCGGGTAAAAAATCAGCGCCAGGATCACCGCCCAGATAATGGCGGAGTAGTAAGGCTGGATCAGGCTGAAAAACGCCAGACTGACCAGTAATAACAGAATGATAAAAAAGAAATTATTACTTTTAAGTGTCGTCATCCGGGACATCCAATGGGGAAACTGCCCACCAGTGTAGAGCGTTACCCATTGATTGTAAAAACAGAGCCGCCTCCGGTGGCAGCGCCGTTTCGCTGTCAGGGTGCCATCACGGCGACGTTGTTGTCAGCGCCCTCAACGGCGCATTCACCCATTTGTTTTACCTGTGCCAGAAGATTTTCTATCTCAGAAAAAGCTAATGCTTTGGAAAAATACCAGCCCTGTGCACAGGATTCCGGCAAATTGCCTTGCAAAAAAAGATGCTGCGCTTCATTTTCGACGCCTTCGAAAACGATAATGCGTGGCATATCTTTAAACATGGCGATAAGACCGGGCAGAATATGGCGGTTAATGGACTGTGTACCGATAGAATCCGTTATTGATTTATCAATTTTTATTTCATCTACATCCAGCATGGACAGCCATTTTAAATTGGAATAACCGGTACCGAAATCATCCAGCGCAAATAACACGCCATGCTCTTTATATAAACATATTGACTGCATAATATCTTCTATGCGGCCACTCTGCCTTTCAGTGATTTCCAGCATGATATGTTTCCCTGCCACGCCTTCTTGTTGCAGGGTATCGATAAGCCGCTGATAAAACGTTTTTGAACAGATATCTGAACAACTGACGTTTATGCTTAGCGTGATATCTTTTTCTCTCAACGCAGCACCGCACTCTTTGATCGCATGTTCAACCACGTAGAGACTTATCTTATTAATTAAACCATTTTCTTCTGCCAGCGGAATGAAAATATCCGGGCCGATATTTCCCATCTGTTTATCATTCCAGCGCAACAGCACTTCGACACCGATGATGCTTTTATCTTTTACCCGGTACAGCGGTTGATAAACAAAATGCAACTCTTTATTAATAATGGCATTTTCTAATCGGGTTAATAATGACTGGTTCTCATGCTGATTTTTATTGATTAACGCGCCAATAATCAACCCCACCAACGAGGCGACGCAAAATAGGAAAAGAAGAATATAGCCGTTGTTATTAAACACGAAAGAGTGTCTGACGCCAGCCACAACGCAGATATCATGCCGCGCATCACATGATTTTTCAGTAATAAAAAAGAGTTCATGCACTTTACCATGCTCTATATTTTCGAGCAGCGATGTATTATTGCCTACGCGGAAAAAATGTTGTTTGTGGTTGTAGTCTCCGACCACCGCATTAAAACCCCAGCGGATAGAATCTTCGCGAAAACGGGTGAAAGCGAAAGGTGACACTGTAACAGAAAAATTATTATTATAAACGACATCCGCAGTGATATTGCTCTCAATCAGTGCATCAAACACCCATGTATAACTGCCTCTGCTCACTTTGTTTTTGAACACATTGAGAGACAACGGCGCAGCATATTTCCCCCACAGCGCGGAACAGATTATTCTGCCGTCTTCAACATAGCCAATATCTTTGATCAGCGGATAAGGCCATAAGCGTTTTCTTAACGCGTGCAAATAGGGATCGCTACACGGGGTGTAGACGGAAAACTCTTCGCGTAATGCGTTGATTTCGCGGACCTGAAGAATAATATTATCGCTGCGGGCAAGTATCGATTCGGCATAATCTTCTACTTTTTCCTGGATAAAAGCATAGTAGGCGACTTGCGCAACAATATAGAAAAAAGCAAAAGATAATAATAACGCTGCTATATATATGGAAACGCCTTTTTTCAGCACCTTTATCATTTTGAATACCTTTATGCAGACCACCCCGCGCTGGCGGTCTGCCTGTCATCAATCCCTTTTGCAGAAAATTATTGGCAACATCCTGGTTACTTTATCGCTTCCGGCGCTGAAAAATCCTGCATGCGCCCCACTCTCCTTATCGGCGCTTTTGGCATTTACTTTAAAGACATCTCGCCCTGGCGCGTGATGTCCCCTCCTGGCACCTCCATTAATGGCGTCTTTCTTTATCCAGCAACAGGCTGAACGCCGCCGGTAAAACGGTAAGCGTCACCAGCGTGGCGACAACCAGCCCGCCGATAATTGCATAGGCCATTGGCCCCCAGAACACCTGATGTGAAATCGGGATCATGCCCAGAATGGCGGCACATGCCGTCAGCATAATCGGGCGGGCGCGGTGTTCGGCGGCAGCCACAATCGCCTCGTTCGCGGCCATCCCCTGCGCCAGATTGCTGTCCACTTCGCTTATCAAAATGACGGCGTTGCGAATAATCATCCCCGCCAGCGCAATCACGCCAAGCAAGGCGACAAACCCCATCGGCGTGCCGGTCGGCAGCATCGCCAGCACAATGCCAGGCAAACCAAAAGGTGCCATCAACAGCGCCAGCAACATGCGGGAAAAACGCTGCAACTGGAGCATTAACAACACCAGCATCACGATAAGCGTCACTGGTAGCACCGCGTAAACCGAGCCGTTCCCCTTTGCCGATTCCGCTACCGTGCCGCCCTCTTCGATCCGGTATCCTGCAGGCAGTTGCGCACGCAGTTTATCCACCGCCGGGCGCAGGCCAGCCGACAGGTTTTCGGCACTCACGCCGGGCGCCAGATCGGTTTGCACCGTAATAAACGGCAGCCGCTGGCGACGCCAGATAACCGGATCGTCCACGCCCCAGCGCACGGTTGCCACTTCGTTCAGCGGAATTTTCGTGCCGTTAGCGCCAGGCAACATCAGTGTCGATAACGTGCCGATATCCAGCCGTTCACGATCGTTGCCACGGAGAACCACATCCACCAGCCGATCATTATCCCGCACCGTGGTTACCGTACGCCCGGACCAGACCGTATTCAGCATTTGTGCAATGCTCTGCGACGAAACCCCTGCCGCCCGCGCCGCAGTCTGGTTCACCTGCAACGTGATGGTTCTTTCCGGTTCACCGGCGGTCAAATTCACTTCGCGGGCAAGCGATGAAGTGCCAATGTCACTCGCCAGCCGACGCGCGAACTGTTGTACCCTGGCATAATCCGGCCCGCTCACCCGGTATTTCACTGGCCACCCTACCGGCGGCCCTAACTCCAGCGGCGAAACGCGCGTGGTAAACCCAGCGAACTGGCTTTCCAGCACGCTGTCCAGTTGCTGGCGCAGGCGATCGCGCGCCGCTAAATCTTTTGCCACCACCACCAGTTGCGCCGTGTTTTCGTTATCGCGCAGGACATCCATCGGCAGATAAAAACGTATCGCGCCGGAGCCGACATAGGTCGTGTAGTGATCAATATCCTTGTTACCGTTCAACACCTTTTCCAGCCGTTCGACTTGCCTTTCTGTTTCCAGTTGTGCGGTATTAGCGGGCAGCGACAGGCTGACCAGCAATTCGGGGCGATCCGAGGCCGGGAAAAACTCCCCGTGCATTCGGGTGGCACCCACGCACGCCAGCGCCAGCGCCACCACCGCGAGGCCAATGGTCATTAAGCGGTGGCGCAGCGCGCGCGCCAGTAAGACCTGGTAGGCACGCGCCAGGCGTCCGCTGCCTTTGCGGTGGCTTTCTATTCTGGCGGGCAGCAGCCAGGCCCCGGTCAACGGCGAGAACAGGATCGCCACCACCCATGAGCAAAGTAGCGCTATCAGCACCACGGCAAATAACGAAAAGCAGTACTCCCCGGCGCTGGAGGCGGCAAACCCGACGGGAATGAAACCGGCGATCATCACCAGCGTCCCGGTAAGCATAGGAAACGCGGTGGTTTTAAAGGCGTAGGTAGCGGCGCTTTTGCGCGATTCGCCGGCTTCCAGCCTGGCGACCATGGTTTCGACGGTGATCATGGCATCATCCACCAGCAGGCCAAGTGCAATGATCAGCGCGCCCAGAGAAATCCGCTGCAAGCCAATACCGGCCAGCATCATTCCGGCAAACGTCATCGCCAGCACCAGCGGGATGGCGGCGGCCACCACCAGCCCTGCCCGCATCCCCAGCGAGACAAATGAAACAGCCAGCACAATCAGCACCGCTTCGACAAGCACACGCACAAAGCCGCTAACCGCATCACTCACCACCGCGGATTGATCGGCGACTTTTGTCATCTCTATACCGTGGGGCAACTGGGTTTTAATCTCTGCCATCCTGGCGTTGAGCGCCTGGCCGAAACGCAGCATGTTACCGGTGGAGGCCATGGAAATGGCCAGCCCCACCGCAGGCTGACCGTTGACACGAAACACCGGCGCTGGCGGTTCGGCGAGCTGGCGGCTCACGGTGGCGATATCGGTCAGGGGAATATAGCGATCGTTGATATGCAGGGTAACCGCCCGCAGGCTCTCTTCCGTAGTCAGCGCGCCGCTAACCCGCAGCGCAACGTTATCCTGCCCGGTACGAATAATCCCGGCTGGCTCGACGGCATTTTGTGCATTGAGTGCATCGCTCACCTGCTGGATATCCAGCCCCATGCCAGCCAGTTGGCGGGGAGAAAACGCAATGACGATCTGCTCCTGCTGTTCGCCCAGCAGAGTGATTCTGCCAATATCATGCACTGACATCAGGTCGCGGCGAATATCTTCCACCCGATCGCGCAGTTCACGCGCCGTGTAGCCCTCCGCCGTGAAGCCATAAATCGTGCCGAACGTATCATCAAATTCGTCATTTACCGCCGGTCCCTGCACACCCTGCGGTAGCGAAGGCGCAATGTCCTGCATCTTTTTGCGCACCTGATACCAGATGTCCGGCACTTGCGCCGGCGGGGTGTCATCGCGCAGATTTACATAGATAACGGCGCTGCCTGCCCGGCTTTCGCTTTCGATGTAATCCAGCCACGGGATCTCCTGTAATTTTTTTTCCAGTACATCCGTGACCAGCCGGGTAGTGTCGGTAACCGTCGCGCCTGGCCACTGCGCCGAGACCACCGCCGTCTTGATGGTAAACGCCGGATCTTCATTGCGCGGCAGGTTTTCATAACAGAGGATGCCGGTGGCGATAACCAGCATCATAAAAAAGCTCACCAGTTGCTGGTGTTCAAGCGCCCAGGCAGAAAGATTAAAGCGCGGTTTGGTTTCAACGGACCTCATGGCTGCAGCTCTCCCGGCGTCACTTTTTCACCGGCGCGCAGTTTGCTTACGCCTGCGGTGATAACCCGGTCACCCGCACTGATGCCGGTTGCAATCACCGCAGACGAGGCGGTGTAGCTCGCAAGCGTGACCGTCCGAAGCTGCGCCTGCGACTGTTTGTCGATGACAAAGACCGCCGGCTGGTCGCCGACGCGGCTCAACGCCGAGGCGGGCACCACAAAGCCGGGCGATGTCGCCACCGGAATATCAACGGTGGCGCTGGCACCCAGTGCCATCGCCGCTGGTGGGGACTGAAGCGTCAGCCTGACCTGCCATGTGCGCGTTTGCGGATCGGCCTGCGGGCTGATATCACGCAATACGCCGGTGGTTTTCTGCGTGGGATCGGCCAGCAGCGCGACCGAAAATAGGTGCGTTCTTACTGCCTGCGCGGGCAGTAATTGCGGATCGGCGATAGCAAAAACCACATCGCGCGCGTCGCTGGTCGCCAGCGTGAAGATGCTTTCTCCGGCGCTGACCACTTGTCCTGCAGAGGCGCTAACGCGGGTGATAACGCCATCGGCAGGCGCGGTCAGTTGGGTCCAGGCCAGATTATCCCGGGCATTGCGCACTGCTGCAGCGCTGCTTTTAAGGCGGGATGCGGCAGACTGCCAGTCGGCACGGGCGCTATCAAGCTGCGTGCGGGCGATCGCGCCGGAGGGCATCAGTTTCTGCATCCGGTTCAGGTTCAGCGCGGCAAGCTGTTCGGCGGCGCGGGCGCTTTCCATATCGGCGGTGGCGCTGGCCAGTTGGTTCTTGCCGGTTTCACTTTCCAGCGTGGCGAGCACCTGCCCGGCATGTACGCGCGCGCCGATATCCACCTGCCGGCTGACCATGCGGCCATCCAGCCGGAAAGCCAGCACCGTTTCATCATGGGCGTGGATCTCGCCGGTTCGTACCGTGCCCGGATTCGGCGACGCCTGCGCGACTACCAGATAACGCACAGGCCTGGGCGGTGCGGCGTGGTCTGTTTTTTTCTCTCCGCACCCCGTCAACAGCGGAATGACCGCCGCCGTAACCAGTAATGGAAGCAGAGCGAGGAAGGATAAAGCGCGTGCCGCATTAAAAAGGTGGTGCAGGCTTTGACGAAAATAATCGGTGAATTGTTCTGACATGACGCCACTCCGGATCGGTAATGGCGCCATTTAACGCGGCGTGCGTCGAGAATCACTCCACGTTTCGTCAAGAATTCATCAAGAGTGCAATTTTTTTTCGCCGCGACCATCCACAGGGAGATTGATGCTGATCCGTAATCCGCCTTTTTCGGGCAGCGCCGCGCTGATACTGCCGCCGTGGGCAACACATATCGCCCGCGCGATAGAAAGCCCCAGCCCGCTGCCGCCGGAATGCCTGGCGCGGGAGGTTTCCGCGCGGGTAAAGCGATCGAACATGATTGGCAGAAAATCGCTTTCCACGCCCGGTCCGTCATCCTCAAAATCGATCCGCCACGCGCTCCCCTGCTGACTGAGGTGGATCGCAAGCTGGCCGCCCCGCCGGCCATAGCGCAGCGCATTTTCCATCAGCACGATAAAGACCTGCCCCAGCCGGAACGCATCGCCAGTAAACAGCGAAGAGGAACGGGACGTCAGCGCCATAGCTATTCCTGCGGCATCAGCCTGCGGTTTCAGCCAGGCGAGCTGCTCGGCTAACAGATCTTCCAGCGACAGCGGCTGAAGATTAAGCGTCAGTTGACCGGCATCGGCCAGCGAAAGCAGATGCAACTCATCCGTGAGGCGGCTCAGGTGCTGTAGCTGTTTCATCACCATCCCCAGTTGTTGCTGGCTGGGTTCAAAGACGCCATCAAGCATCCCTTGCAGGCGACCAATGGCGGCGGTGAGCGGAGAACGCAGCTCGTGCGCCATCGCAACGTGCGACGCGCGCAACTCCCGGTCGTAGCGCGCCAGCTGGCGGGTCATGTCATTAAAATCGCTGACAAAACGTACCACTTCGGCGGGCGCATCTTTTACCAGATCCGCCTGGCGGCCAAATTCGCCTTGCGTGACTTCATCGGCCGCTTCGCGCAGGTGGCTGAACTGTAAAGAGAGTGGCCGGGCGTAACGTAGCCCCATAATCACAATAAAGGGGATCATCACCAGTACCAGCACGCCCACCATGATCCAGTCGGCCGAGGCGATGGAGGGCTTCGAATAGCTTATCCCCCACCATTTATCGACGATCTCATGGAAACGCACCGGGTTCGCCTGCGGGTTGTCCAGCAGGGCGAGGTACTCCGCTTTCACCGCAGACGGCATATCATGCAAAACCCAGAAGTTTTGCACGGCGCAACGCAGCCACATACACAGGGCAATGACAATAACAGTGCCGATAGCCAGCGCGATGATGCGCGCGCAAATCCAGCGCCACAGCGATTGATGAGCACGATTTTTCATGGCTGGCGGAACCTGTATCCAATACCACGCACATTCGCTAAAACGCCGGTAACACCCGCGTTTTCCAGCTTTTTGCGCAAGTTGTAGACATGCGTATCGACCACGCGCTCCAGCGCTTCGCTCTCCGGCAAACAGTGTTCCAGCAAGTGCTGGCGGGAAAACGGCAATGTCGGGTGGCGCATCAGCGTTATCAGAATAGAAAACTCCGTTGGCGTCAGTTCCAGGCTGCGCACACTGTTTTCAGCCTTCGTGACCGTTGCGGTAATGGCGACAGTATCCACCTCCAGCGTCTGCCAGCGGAGCACCTCTTCCTGCGTGTTCGTTCGTTTACTGCGCCGCAGCACCGCCTGCACGCGTGCCACCACTTCGCCAGGGTGATACGGTTTCACCACATAATCATCGGCCCCGTATCGCAGCGCCCCTATGCGCTCAGAAGTATCCCCCATGGCGGTGACCATGATCACCGGGACATCGTTAATGCGCCGCAGCGCCGCCAGCACCTCGGTGCCGTTCATGCCCGGCAACATGATATCCAGTAAGATCAGATCGGGTTTCCAGCGCTGCGCCATGTCCAGCCCTGTCAGCCCATCTCCGGCCAGCGAAACGTCATAGTTTTCACGTCGCAGATAGGCTTCCAGTACGCTGGCCGCATCGGCATCATCTTCAATCACAAGCACTCTACGGGATATCATTTGCTTACCTTGACCATTTCTTAATAATTCCCTGACCGTTTATTGATATGACCTGTCTATATTCCTTGTCAGGACATGGCGAACCTTCGCCGCAGCATACTACCCCACCCAGCGAGATGTGATGATGATAATGAGAAAAACCGTGTTGTATAGCGCCTGTCCCCTGCTGGCTCTGTTGGCCTCCACAGCCAGAGCCGACGACGCCCCCGCCGTGCAAAACGGAGTGACGGTGGGCATTGGCGGGGAATATGCCCCGCGCTACAGCGGTTCAGACAAGCAACGTGTGCAGGTGGTTCCGGTAATTCAGATCCGCGATAATGCGCTCTTTTTTGATTCGCAAAAAGGGCTGGGTTATGACCTGCAAACCGACAATGGTTTTTATCTGGAACATACGCTGGGTTATGCGTCAGGCCGCGCCGATCGTGATTCTGGCTGGCGGGACGGCGCGGAAAACTTAAAAGGCATGGGCAATATTGACGCCACGCTGAATACCGCGCTGGCGGTTGGCTGGCAAGCCACAGACTGGCTGGTGCTGGAAAGCAAAGCCACCCTGCCACTTACCGACAGCCAGGGGGTGCAGTATCAGGCGTCCCTCACCTTGCTGCCGGTGCAGACCACCCGCGATACGCTGGCTTTCCAGTCTGCCGCGCTGTTTGGCGATAGCCGATATATGAATACGTTTTACGGTGTCAGCCAAAAGCAAAGTCTGCGTTCCGGCTATGCGCGCTACCGCGCAGAACAGGGATTTTATGGGATCGATAATAGCCTGACGTGGAGCCATCAATTTGATGCCCACTGGGGAACATTGCTGAGCGCCAATTACACATGGCTGAACGATCACGCGGCTGACAGCCCAATTGTGCTGCGCCGTAACCAAAGCTCAGCGGTCATTGCCATTACGTATACTTTTTGAAAGGTGCGGGAAAAATGGACAAAAACGATTATCAGTTTCTGGCAAAAATATGGTTTGCCTGTGGTGTCGTTTATCTGGCGGCTTATCTGACCTATATCAGCAGTTAACCTTAAAAATACTGTTGCAGTAGCCATAGTGAATGCCGCGCTGGATAGAGAACGCCGTGCGGCATACCAAAGCGACCATATCTGTCTGGTTTGATGTATTTCTTATGCAATAATTCTGAAGTACTTACTTAGGTGATTATTTATTCTCTGGCAATAAATATTGCTCTGTAGATCGGTGCGTTACGGTTTGTTGCCGCCATACATTTTATTTACGCGGTTTCTCTCCTCAGTGATATTTCTTTAATTTACGTTAACAATATCAATTTCATTCAAAAAAATTGCTGCATCAAAATTATACAATATATCAACGATCGATCACCTTACAATTGATAGATATAAACTATTGCTTTTCATTTTTATTAAGATTTTAACGATCGATCACTAATCAATACCTTCTCATGGCCGATAAAACGTAGATGCCGACCGCTATAGCGGCCAGGCATGCAGATAAATTTCACTAAGGGAAGACCATGGAAAATACAACAACGATCGGTAAGCCAAAGGGTATAAGTATCAGAAATAAGATAATGCTATCTTTCGGGATATTATTATTGTTATTACTTTTTATTGCCGGAAATGCGATTTACCGGCTTGATGAGGCGAAAAATAAAATATCCAAAATCGTGACTGAAGATTACCCGACCACCGCGCTGGGTAATAATTTAATCCGCGATGTTAATGGTTCAACGACGCTGTTTCTTAATGCGATCATTGAAAAAGATGCAGCTAAAAAAGCACAGTTGATTACAGACCTTGCCGCCAGATCTGAACAAATAAGCGAACTGTATAAACAGCTGAATAAACAGGCTGATGATGATGCGTCTCAGGCTCTGTTAGAGAAAATCACCGCCGCGCGCAGTCTCTATATTCAGTCCCGTAGCAAAGTGATTGGCAATATACAAACCAATCCTGACGCCGCCATGACGGAATATACAACCAACACGCGTAATTATGAAAGTCAGTATATTGAAAAAATTAATAACTTTATCAGCCTGCAACGGGATGAAATGCAAACGTCATATAGTGATTTTTTGCATGATTACAATCTGAGCCGAATGGTGATGATCTTCATTACCCTCATCTGTTTTATATTCGGCATTATCATGGCAATCATTATTTCACGTGCCATTGTTGGCCCTATCAAACATGCCGTTGATGCGGCGATCAGGATCGCGAAAGGCGATCTGGGCACCGAGATAAAAGTCACCTCAAAAGACGAAACGGGGCTGCTGACAGGCGCAATCGGCCACATGCAGGAGGAGCTGAAAAAAATTGTTCTGGAGATCCGCAGCGGCGCGGAAAATATTGCCACTGGCGCATCGCAGATCATGGCCGGCACACGCGATTTATCTGCCCGTACGGAAGAACAAGCGAGTTCCATTGAGCAAACTGCCGCCTCCATGGAGCAAATCTCTTCAACGGTTAAGAATACGGGTGATAATACGGCAAATGCGTCGCAGCTTTCTGCAAGAGCCAGTGACGCGGCGAAAGATAACGGCAAATTGATGACCTCGCTGACGCAGGAAATTCACAATATCAGCAGCTCGGCGGACAAAATGTCTGACATTATTAATTTGATTGATTCTATCGCCTTCCAGACCAATATCCTGGCACTTAACGCCGCGGTTGAAGCAGCTCGCGCAGGTGAACATGGCAAAGGGTTTGCCGTGGTGGCGCAGGAAGTTCGCAATCTGGCGCAGAAAACGGCGAATTCGTCGAAAGATATCCGTGCGCTGATTGAAAACTCGACGCAGCAGAGCGTGCGTGGCCTAGAGATGGTGCGTCAGGTGAACGGTAAAATGGACGAAATGGTCGAGAACGTGGATAACGTCTCCAGTATTCTGAAAGAGATCGAACAAGCGAGCCTCGAACAGAGTGACGGCGTACAGCAAATCAACATTGCGATCGGCCAGATTGATACCACTACCCAGCAAAATGCGGCGCTGGTCGAAGAGTCGGTTGCCGCGTCTGAAATGCTCAACGAACAAGCCAGAGTGATGAAAGAGTTGGTGAGCGTTTTCAGGGTTCCGGCGAGCGTTTGACTTTGAACGAACACGATTCGCAGTAAAACGGTGGTGATGAATACGTCGCCGTAAATCGGCGACGTGCGCAACAATCATAGCGTCGGCTGGTCTCCTGCCAGCCGACGCCAATTCCCGTTTCAACGTCAGCCACGGCATCGCCACTCTTTTCCGGCGCGGATGAGACGCCGCCAACAGGCACGAAAATGCTCGTAAATACCCTTATTTTTACAGGTTCAACGCGTGAAACCGCAATACCGTTACGGTTTCCATTGACACTCCAGACCGCAAACCGTCCGGATGAAGTTGCACAGCGCTTGCGCGCCTTCAGCAATAGTTGGAAAGGTTGCCGAATGGTAGATACCTTCGCCATCTGCGCCGAACAGATGTTGATACTCCGGCTTAACATCGATGGAAGTGAACCGCTTTAAGGTCTCGCGATTACAACGAATGCGGTAGCCATTTTTAAAGCGTTGCAGCATATGCACACCGGTGGTGGAATTACCGGTGCTTCTGGCAATATTTAACATCTACGCCTCTCCCTAATACGCGAAAAATAGTAACCCTCACATTACTGAATTTCTGAT
This sequence comes from Kosakonia sp. SOY2, assembly GCF_027109175.1. Classification (NCBI taxonomy): domain Bacteria; kingdom Pseudomonadati; phylum Pseudomonadota; class Gammaproteobacteria; order Enterobacterales; family Enterobacteriaceae; genus Kosakonia; species Kosakonia sp. SOY2. Next base: position 985,835 of record NZ_JAPVXH010000001.1, on the reverse strand, counting down.
ACTGCGCTATTTCCCCGCATTTTTTGGCAGCAAGTAATCCGGTGTTGTACGCCGGGTTATTAAGCCAGTGGTTTTAAAATGATATTGGTAAGGGCCATCAATATAGAATGGCAACTCAATGATAGCCTTGTGGCTACTGCGCACATCCAGATAAGCAAACAGCTGGTAAATGGCCAGATTAGGGCAGAAAGCACGATTGTCATCACTGCATATCGTGCCGTCATAGCGACTGATTCCATCGTCGTCATATTTCGCCGCGATTTCACCGCCTTCTACAGGCAGCGTTAATTGGCCCTCTGAAACGTAATACATAATTTTCGGATCGCTAATCACGCCCGCTTTTTCCTTCTGCATCACCAGAATCGTCGCCTTTGCTTGTTTATAGGGAGGCGAAAGTTTTGCGACATCCTCAGACTCCAGCGTATACAGATACGTTTTTTCGCCCCGCATTTCGTCGCTATCTTCTGATACTTTCCATTTACCCGGCATCGCTGTCTCAAGGTAGGCATTTGCGACAGCATAGTAGGCGTTAACCCTGCTATCCGTTTCCTTTATATCTAAGCCCGGTTGCATAACATTTTCAAAAGCAACCAACAATGGCGCGCTTTTTAATTTGACGACAGGTTCCGAAGTACTGGCGTCCAGTTTCTTGAGTTCAGGGAGATATTTAGCCCGATATGTATCACGATAAATTGATACACACTTAGCGTCCTTGGCTACCGCCATTTCATAGTTTTCTAGTGCCGCCTTCGTCAGGATCATAAGCTGCTGACCATCGCGAATTTCAACACTATCCACATCCATCGCTGCCGGGCATTTATTTACCGCGGTTTTAGGTGCTGCACTCACGCTAAAGCTGATGCAGGCCGCAAGCAGCATGGCCGATGCGTAGGTTATTTTTTTGATCATGTTTCATTCCTGTGTGTATTTATTATCTGTTTGGATTGCGCCTGTATCGCGCATCATCAGTCATTCACGTTTAAATGATTGCGGCGCTTATTACGCGCAAGACCCGATTATTCGGCCCCGCTCACAAACCGACACGCATTGACTCGCGGTAAGAGAACGCTTCAATGTGCTTGCATCAGGCATAAATGAGATTTTCCCTACGGGGAACAGTCTATTTTTACCCGCTTTCAGGTACCAGCTTTTGGCGAGACTTTTTAGCTAAATTCTTTGCTACTTCAAACATTTCCTGAATGTGGCCCGCTTCGCCTCTTGATCAGTGACAGAATTTAGCAATACTGTATATAAACACAGTTAACCGGGTTCATCATCATGCAGTTCATCCCATCGACCGAGAGTGATCGCCTCATTCCCCTTCCGCTCTTTGCTGAGCGCGTTCCTTGTGGCTTCCCAAGCCCGGCGCAGGATTATGTCGAAGAGCGGCTTGATTTAAACAAACTGGTGGTTAAACACCCCAGCGCGACTTACTTTGTCAGGGTAAGCGGGGATTCGATGATCGGTGCGGGGATTAGCGATGGTGATTTGCTGGTGGTTGATCGCTCATTGACCCCAGTGCACGGTGATATTGTTGTTGCGGCGGTTGCCGGGGATTTCACGGTGAAGGAGTTGCGAACCCGCCCTGTTCTCCAGCTCATCCCGCATAATGTTCATTATGCGCCGATTGTTTTCCAGGCCGAGGAAGAGTTGCAGATCTTCGGCGTCGTGACATTTACGTTGAAGTCAAATCGACATGTTCGCGCTTGTTGATGTGAATAACTTCTACGCCTCCTGCGAGACGCTGTTTCGCCCGGATCTGCAGGGGAAACCTGTCGTTGTCGTGTCCAACAACGATGGGTGCATTATTTCGCGATCGCGTGAGGCAAAGGACCTGGGCATAGACATGGCTGCGCCTTATTTCAAAATCAAGGATGAGCTTCATCGTCAGCGCGTGACGGTGTTTAGCTCAAATTATGCGCTGTATGCCGACCTCAGCAATCGTGTCATGTCGACGCTGGCTGAAATCACCCCCTCCGTCGAGCTTTATTCTATTGATGAGGCTTTTATCGATCTGTCTGGCGTATCAAACTGTATTTCACTTGAGGCATTCGGCCATCAGATTCGTAATCAGATTTTGAAAAATACCGGGCTGACAACGGGCGTTGGCATTGCCCCAACGAAAACCCTCGCCAAGGTGGCCAATTACGCCGCCAAAAGATGGGCCAGCGCCGGGGGAGTTGTGGATATTTCCTCCCGGGAACGGCAACGTAAATTACTGTTTCACGTGCCGATACATGAGGTCTGGGGCGTGGGACGTCGCATCAGTAAAAAGCTGGCGTTAATGGGCATTGAAAATGCGCTGCAACTTGCCGACAGTTCAACCTGGGTTATCCGTAAACACTTCAATGTTGTGCTGGAACGAACCGTGCGGGAACTGCGCGGCGAATCATGTCTGGCATTTGATGAATTTCCCCCCACCAAGCAGCAAATTATCTGTAGCCGCTCTTTTGGCAAGCGGATCACGCAGTATTCAGATATGCATCAGGCCATTTGCGCCTATGCTGAACGCGCGGCAGAGAAGTTACGCGCGGAACATCAGTTCTGCCGCTTCATCAGCGTCTTTATTCGTACCAGCCCGCATGCGGATAATCGTATTTACTACGGAAATCAGGCATCCGTGACATTGATGACGCCGACCAATGATACGCGCGACATTATCCGTGCTGCGACAAGCTCGCTGGATCAGATATGGCGGGAGGGGCATCGTTATATGAAGGCTGGCGTGATGCTTTCAGATTTTTTCAGCAGCGGCGTTGCCCAACTCAATCTGTTTGATGAGAATCGCCCCTACGCGAACAGCGCAGCGCTGATGGAAACCATTGATCGTTTAAATACATCGGGGAGAGGAAGCGTCTGGTTTGCAGGACAGGGAATTGAAAAAAACTGGGCGATGAAACGCGACATGCTTTCCCCCGCCTACACCACACGCTATTCCGATCTGCCTGTCGTGAAATAAAGACCGTACGGAAACCATAACCGACCGAGATTTTCATCAACAAATGCGCCGACAGACTGGCGCATTTGTCATATCAGGCATGCTTATGCATGGCTGTACTCTTTTACCAGCTGGCGCAGATCCAGCTCAGAGGAGTAGTCCACGTCCGGCATTGAGAAGCCATTCAGCGCGTAAAACTCGGCAAGATACCCGGCGAAGTCACCAACGGTTTTAAAGTTCTCGGTGGTGACCCGTTTTCTTAGCAACTCCACAGCTTGCTGAACATCCGGGCGCAGCTCGAAATCATCAAGGCGGATCCGCCGCTCCTCATCCGTTACGACGTTGCCCATTGGTGGGTAAAGGTGGTTCAACATCAGCCTGTGCATCTGCTCGATGCAGGTTTCATGCAACCGCTTCTGCTTCATTACCTTGTACAGCAAGGTAATATATAACGGAAACATAGGGATAAAGGCGCTGGCTTTGGTCACCAGCGCTTTGCACACCACCGCATAGGCATGACCATTAATGCGCTGGAGCTGTGCGTCAAGATGATCGGCTGTTGCGTGCAGATGGGCTTTCGCCGCGCCTAACGCGCCCTCTTTATAGAGCGGCCACGTTGATTTCGGGCCAGTATAAGAGTACGCCACCGTTTTGAACCCCTCAGCCAGCACACCAGCCGCCGATAACATATCAATCCAGCGTTGCCAGTCTTCCCCGCCCATGACTTTTACCGTATCGGCAAGTTGTTGTTCGGTCACCGGTTCCAGCGTCTGATTCACCATCTTGCGGGTTTCCAGGTCAAAACCCGGGCCGGAAAAGGCTTGCCCGCGCACGCCAAGCGTCGAGGTGTAGCGCGTACCATCCGGGCAAATTCGCACGCCAGAGGCAACCGAATAGACAAGCAGATCAATGCTGCCGCCAAACTCCTGCTTGATGTATGCAATCACGTCGTTGCGGGTCGTATCGGAAAAAGCATCCGCGATAAAATTTTTCGCGATAAGCCCTTTTTCATGCGCCCGGCGACGAAAAAAAATATTGTTATACCATCCGGCGCTGCCTATACCTTTTTCGCCCGGACTTTTTTCAAATGAAACGCCAATCGTATCGGCACCGCCACCAAAGGCCACCGCGATGCGTGAGGCCAGCCCATATCCGGAAGAGGCACCAATCACCAACACCTTGCGCGGACCATAGATTTCCCCATGCGACTCAACATAGTTAATTTGTTTATCAATGCCCTGGCGTAAACCTTCAGGATGGCAGTTTTTAGCCACATTGCCTTGAATAATAAGCTCCATCAGTTCACCTCCTCAGCCAGCGCTTTTTCCAGCGGCGGCAGAACGACGGCTTCACCGACAATAACCTTATCCCCATGCTGATTGGTGCACGTGGTTTTGAGCCGCACCCGGTTTTTTTCGCAATTAATCGCGATAACTTCCGCCGTCGCCGTAATCGTATCGCCAATAAATGTTGGCTTAATAAATTTGAGATCCTGGCCAAGATAAATAGAACCGTTGCCGGGCAGTTTATTAGCAATTACCGCTGAGATGAGCCCACTTACCAAAATACCATGAACAACACGTTGCCCGAATATACTATCCCGCCCTGCACTCTCATCCAGATGAACGGGGTTGGTATCGCCAGATGCCAATGCAAAATCTGCGACGTCATTATCCGTCAATGTTTTTTTAAACTCTGCACACTGACCAATATGCAAATTGTGGATTGAGTTAACCATAAAGCACACGTCCTTTTCAGATATATTTTGAAAGCGTTTAACGGAAGCATTTAGAGAAACAACTAATTGTATCCATATACACCTTTTCCCCCCAACCTCGTCAACCCCCATCGGATTGTCATTAGCTATAAGAATGGATTTATATTTATCTTTTCAGATACGGAGTATGTGTAAATTACCCCTTAAATTAGATTTTTTACTTAAGTCGAAAATTGCCATGCAGCGCCACCCCCGTAGCTACCCGAGGAGAAGAAAGCGTTTTATCAATAAGATACCTCCGGTACCAACAAGAAAGATCTACATGCAATCCTTATTAAAGTTTAAGAAAAAGATCATGGCCGATGAATTAATGATGAATGAAAAAACCACCAGACAAATGCAGTAAATAAGGTTAATTACAGAAAAATAAGAAGCATTGTAATTTTAACGCCATTGTTAACAACTTTTAAGTATTGACGCATATCAATACTGTAGAAAAATCTCTGCGCATTAATAGTTGAATCATTTAAATCAAAAGGTAATACAAATGAAGGACACGGATATTGTCGTTCTTGATTGTGCAAGAACTGCTATCGGCGTACTAAATGGAGCGCTTGCTGAGATTAGTGCGCCGCAATTAGGCGCCACGGTGATTAAAGCGCTTCTGAAAAAAACAGGCATTGCAGCAAAAGAGATCGATGAAGTTATTATCGGCCAGGTGCTTACCGCAGGCAGCGGGCAAAATCCGGCGCGCCAGACGTTAATTCAGGGAGGTATTCCTGTCGATGTTCCGGCGCTGACAATTAATAAAGTGTGTGGCTCGGGGTTAAAAGCGCTGCAACTGGCATGGCAGGCGCTGAAATGTGGTGATGCCGAATTAATTATTGCCGGAGGGCAAGAAAGTATGAGCCAGGCACCGCATGTTTTACCCCATTCACGCAGCGGCATGAAAATGGGTAACTGGCCAATGCTGGACAGTATGGTGAAGGATGGCCTCTGGGATGCTTTTCATGATTATCACATGGGGATCACCGCCGAGAATGTGGCCGAAAAATATGCGATCACACGTGAAGAACAGGATGCTTTCGCTCTTGCGTCACAACACAAAGCAGCAATCGCGTTAGAAACACATCATTTTGCCAGTGAAATTGTTCCGGTTGACATCACCCGCCCTCGTAAAGAACCCACCCTGTTTGATACCGATGAATTTCCCCGTCCGCAAACATCGCGTGAAGGCTTAGCCAAACTCCGACCAGCTTTTAAAACCGATGGCACCGTTACCGCCGGTAATGCCTCTGGCGTTAACGATGGTGCAGCAATGGTTATCCTGGCAACGGCGAAAAAAGCGCGTGAGCTGGGGATCAAACCGCAGGCCAGGATCGTGGCGTTCGGTACTTCAGGCGTCTTGCCAGAAATAATGGGAACCGGCCCCATCACGGCATCTCGTCATGCGCTAACCAGGTCGAACTGGCAGGTTGATGAGTTGGATCTTATCGAAGCCAATGAAGCCTTCGCCGCTCAGGCCATCGCCGTCAACCGGGAAATGGGCTGGGATCTCTCCAGAGTGAATGTCAATGGCGGCGCGATTGCGCTCGGCCACCCTATCGGTGCATCCGGCACGCGAATTTTTGTCTCTTTGCTCCATGAAATGCAGCGCAGAAAAAGCAAAAAAGGTCTGGCAACGCTGTGCATCGGCGGTGGCATGGGCATCGCCGTCACCGTCGAAATGGAATAACGCCGCGATAAAGAATGTTATTTAACGTGAGGAAATGATGATGGGTAAAGTTGCGCTTGTGACCGGTGGGATCCGCGGTATTGGTGGAAAAATCAACCTTCGCTTTCTGCTGGAGCATTACCAGGTTATCGCCATTGATACGGATGCGGATCGCCTGAAAGAGTGGGTTGAGATCCAGCGAGAAGCAGGGTTTGCCAAAGCCGACGCTATTCGCTGTGACGTCAGCGATTACGCGCAGTGTCAGGACACGGTCGGTACACTGCTGAAGCAATATGGTCATATCGATGTTCTGGTAAACAACGCGGGTATTACCCGCGATGCAACCTTTAAAAAAATGGATAAATCGCAATGGGATGCGGTTATTCAGGTCAATCTGAACAGTATGTTCAATATGACCAAACCCGTTCTGGATAACATGCTGGCTAACCAGCGCGGGCGCATCATTAATATATCGTCGATAAATGGTCAGAAAGGACAGTTTGGACAGACTAATTATTCGGCCGCCAAAGCGGGTGTGCATGGTTTCACGAAAGCACTGGCGCAGGAGGTAGCACGTAAAAATATTACCGTTAATACCATCTCCCCAGGCTACATCAACACCGAGATGATGCAGGCCATCCCCACCGATGTACTGGAAGCTATTGTGGCGCAAATTCCCGTTGGTCGCCTCGGCGAAGCCGATGAAATCGCCGAACTGGCCCTGTATCTCGCCAGTGATAAGGCCGGGTTTATTACCGGCTCCAATATCGCCATCAATGGCGGCCAGCATATGTATTAAAGATATGCCATTTCCGGGCCTCACCGGTGATACATCTGGTGAGGCAATATTGGGGACTCAGGATTTTTTATCATGCTTGAAAAATTAAGTTCGTTTGTTGAGCTTGCGCGCAGGAAAAGGCCGAAAATAATTGCCGTTGCCGCAGCAGAAGATTCTCATGCACTCGAAGCCATTAAATGGATCAGAAATGACGGGCTGGCAGAGGTCATTCTGATTGGTTGCCGGGATAAAATAACCTCGCTCGCCGAACATCTTAAATTTGATATCAGCCATATCGAAATAATTGATATTCCAGATAAAACAGAAGCCTGCAAAGCGGCGGTGAGCGTCGTTAAATCCGGGCGAGCGCATATTTTAATGAAAGGACTTGTCGATAGCGCCATTTATTTGCGAGCGATTTTAAATAAAGAGACTGGCATTGCGGCATCGCGGCTTGTCACGCAATTAGCGTTTATCGAAAGCCCGCATTATCACAAGCTGTTTGCAATCACTGATGCCGGTATCACTATTACACCTGATCAGCGAGATAAAGCCACGATGATTGCCCAGTCGGTTAATGTCCTGCATCAGGTTGGTATTGCGGTGCCCAAAGTCGCGCTGATTGCCGCCGTTGAGCATATTACGCCTGCAATCGCCGCTACCGTGGATGCCGCGGCGCTGAGCGGCATCGCTTATGATAACTGTATTGTTGAAGGGCCGTTGTCCATCGATCTGGCTTTTAATAAAGAATCCTGCCGACATAAAGGGTTGCATTCGCAGGTCGGCGGCGATATTGACCTGGCCATCCTTCCGGATATCAACAGCGCCAATGTCTTTTATAAAACGGTGATGCAGCTTGGCGGAGCATTGAGCGCAAGCACACTGACGGGAACAACAAAACCGGTGGTATTTACCTCACGATCAGACAGCGCTAAAACAAAATATTTTGCTATTGCTTGTGCGATATCTCAATGCAAGGACTGACTATGTATATTTTGGTGATAAATCCAGGTTCAACGTCTACAAAAATTGCGGTATATAACAACCGCACGCAGCTTATTTACCGCACATTTAACCATGATGAAAAAGAGATGGCGGCTTTTTCCACGATTCTGGATCAAAAAGCCTTTCGCAAGCAGATTATTCTCGACATATTGCAGGAACATGGTTTTCGCTTAAATGACATTGATATATTTATCGGGCGCGGTGGTCTGGTTCGTCATTTGCAAAGCGGTGTTTATCGTATTAATGATGACTATATTCACGATGCCAGTGTCGGCCTGAACGGTGAACATGCTTCTAATCTGGGTGCCATATTGGCCTGGGAACTCGCGCGGGCGGTAAATAAAGAAGAGATGGCGTATACCGTTGATCCTGTCGTCGTCGACGAATATGACCCGATAGCAAAAATATCCGGAATGCCGGAGATTTCACGCGTGGGCGCTTTTCACGCGCTGAATCAAAAAGCTGTCGCGCACCGTTATGCCACGGAAACAAACCGCCCCTATTCCACGCTTAAATTGATCGTTGCCCACTTAGGTGGCGGCATCAGCGTGGGCGCTCACCGCGACGGTCGTATTGTGGATGTGAATTCAGCCCTGGGCGGCGATGGGCCATTCTCGCCGGAACGCGCAGGCCGCCTTCCCAGCTATGAATTATTAAAACTATGCTTTTCAGGGCAGTACACTTATGCGCAATTGAAGAAGAAGTTGATTGGCGAAGGCGGCGTATATGGCTATCTCGGCACCAAGGATATCCGCGATGTTGAGCAACAGATTATGGATGGGAATAAAAAAGCGCAGGACATTCTGGAAGCCATGGCCTATCAGATAGCCAAAGAGATCGCCTCGTGCGCCGCCGTACTGGAGGGTTGGGTCGACGCCATCATCATTACCGGCGGCATTGCCTATAACAGAAGAATTGTCGAACTTATTCGTCAGCGCGTCAGTTTTATTACATCTGAAATCGTCGTTTATCCTGGTGAGGATGAAATGTTCGCGCTGGCCGATGGTGTACTGGCAGCGATGGAAGGTCAAAGGGAGTTAGTCGAATACTGAAGAGGTATTAATGATGGGTAAAAAGAATATTGCATTGTTTCCAAATCAAATCTCCGTGACGAAATCTAATGGCAGTGTATGCCTGCACATCGATTTCAACGATGGACAGGAGGATATTTCAATTGAGCTGAGTAGTACGGAGGCAGAACATCTTTCAAGCGCGCTGGGTACCCGGCAAAATGAAATTCTTATTGCGGCCGAATATGCCGATTAAAAAAACAACGGGAACCGGTCTGGTTCCCGCCTTTTATTTATCATTCGCAAACTAATTATCCGACACCACCGCGATTTTCAACGGCTGCGTTTCGCATGCCGTTCCCAGTTATCCTGTTTCGCCTGCTCAGATTTGCGGATCGCAACATAGCAAGCGCCACTTCCGCCGTGGTGCGGCAGCGCGGTGCAAAACGCCTGAACCTCATCGAATTCAGGTAGCCAGCGCGCCAGATAACTCCGAATGATATTCGCATGCGAACCCTCTTCACGCGCTTTACCATGAATGATAAGCACATTGCGTAGCCCATCCTGGCGCGCATGATACATAAAACGAAACACCATTTGTCGGCACTGTTCGACCGGCTGGCGCAGTAAGTTCAGGCTTGCCTGTTGGCCATATTTTCCCTGGCGCAATTTATCAAGCACCCCTTGCTGCAGGCCTTCTCGTTTGAACTCCAGCGGTGAATCAAGCGGCACGATATCAAGAAACCCGGTGGTCAGAAAGTTGTCGAGTTGCAGCGTGTCGACGCGTTGTAGCGTGCGCGAATTGTGGCTCGGTTGCCAGTGCACATCGGCACTGCGCTTCAGGGGTTGGACATCTTCCATGGCGTCAAGGAAAAGCAATTTGTCGTCAGGGTTCATAGGGCAGTCCTCCGGCTACTTCAGCCCCCGTACTATAGCTGGCAGGGCCTGCGCTCACAATGCCTGGTGGCAAAATGGCTTTTGCACCCGAAAAAAATAATAGCGAATGGTTCTCCTGGACGATATTCCAATAACATCACTCTTAGTAATGTTATGAAAAACTCAACTTAAGAAAAATTAATATTCTGAATTTCAGTTAAATTAACGTGAAATCAATCACCAATTCTTACTGGAAATATGATGAAGGAACGCTATAACTATATTTACCGCGCAAGGATGAAAATGCATAAAATAACGAACGGATGCGCTGCTGTGTGTACTGTAGAGCCTGACGGATGTCGGCAGGCTCTATTTTTTTATTCGCGAAATAAGCGCAATATATCATCTATTAAATAATGCATACTTCGCTGGCTATTATTTCACCAGCTTATTTCTTTACCCAGAATATAGTCTCTTTCGGGGTATAGCAGCATCGCCGGACGTTTGGTAAATTGGCGCCGTTGCCCACTGAAAAGGATGCCAGATGCTGACTTTACTTGAAGATAATATTTCCACGCCGCTTGGCCCACTTTGGGTGCTGTGCGATGAACAATTCCAGCTTCGCGCGGTTGAATGGGAAGAACACAGCGATCGGATGGTTGAGTTATTAAATATCCACTATCGCCGGGAGGGTTACCAGCGCGTGGCAGCGCATAATCCGGGCGGGCTAAGCCAAAAATTGCAGGACTATTTTGACGGCGATCTGGCAGTGATTGAAACTCTGCCGACGGCAACTGGCGGCACGCCTTTTCAGCGCGACGTGTGGCAAGCGCTACGCACCATCCCCTGTGGTCAGGTCATGCATTATGGTCAACTGGCGGTAAAACTGGGACGTGCAGGTGCCGCACGTGCGGTCGGCGCAGCGAATGGTTCAAATCCGGTGAGTATTGTCGTGCCCTGCCATCGCGTTATCGGCAGTAACGGCACAATGACGGGATATGCGGGCGGTGTGCAGCGAAAAGAGTGGTTGCTACGCCATGAAGGGTATCTTCTATTGTGAGAAAAAACGCACATTTAGCGTTCTTTTCACCCTCTTTTGTGGTAAAAGCCCTAGCGAAATGATGGAATTTCAAAGAGATGGTGCAATGTCATCTCTTTTCATTTCTGCCTCCCGTTTTATAAATCGTGAATTGACGTTTTACCGGGCTTACGCGACCAGTAAAAAGCTGTTAAAATTGACCAATATCAATTACGGCGTTGAGCAGACCTATGATCCCGGAAAAGCGAATTATACGACGCATTCAGTCTGGCGGTTGTGCAATCCATTGCCAGGATTGCAGCATTAGCCAGCTTTGCATCCCCTTTACTCTTAATGAACACGAGCTGGATCAGCTCGATAACATCATTGAGCGTAAAAAGCCCATCCAGAAAGGTCAGACCTTGTTCAAAGCCGGGGATGAATTGAAATCGCTGTACGCTATCCGCTCCGGTACGATCAAAAGCTACACCATTACCGAACAGGGCGACGAGCAGATCACAGGTTTCCATCTGGCGGGTGATTTGGTGGGCTTTGATGCCATTGGTACCGGCCATCACCCGAGCTTCGCACAGGCACTTGAAACATCGATGGTCTGTGAAATTCCGTTCGAAACGCTGGATGACCTCTCGGGTAAAATGCCCAATCTGCGTCAGCAGATGATGCGTCTGATGAGCGGCGAAATCAAAGGCGATCAGGATATGATCCTGCTGCTTTCGAAGAAAAACGCAGAAGAACGCCTGGCGGCATTTATTTATAACCTCTCACGCCGTTTTGCACAGCGCGGTTTCTCCCCGCGTGAATTCCGCCTGACGATGACGCGTGGCGACATCGGCAACTATCTGGGTCTGACGGTGGAAACCATCAGCCGTCTGTTAGGCCGTTTCCAGAAGAGCGGCATGCTGGCGGTGAAAGGAAAATATATCACCATTGAAAATAGCGACATGCTGGCGCAACTGGCCGGTCATGCGCGTAACGTTGCCTGATTTTTTCCCCGCCTGATATCCCCTTTGCCGGGTCATTAATTTATCTGATTTATTGATCTGGCGAAGGCTTTCCCCTGTTTCATTCAGCACTTATGGGTTATCTTTTACTGACAGACTGTGGTGACAGATGTAAGGAGACCCTGTATGGCTAAGTATCAGAATATGTTGGTCGCCATCGATCCCAATCAGGACGATCAGCCAGCGTTACGACGTGCTGTGTATTTGCATCAACGGATTGGCGGCCGCATTAAAGCGTTTCTGCCTATCTATGACTTCTCTTACGAAATGACCACCCTTCTGTCCCCAGACGAGCGTACCGCAATGCGCCAGGGCGTCATCAGCCAGCGCACCGCGTGGATCCGCGAGCAGGCGAAATACTATATCGACGCGGGTGTGCCAATCGAAATCAAAGTGGTCTGGCACAATCGTCCCTTCGAAGCCATTATTCAGGAAGTTCTGGCAGGTGGACACGATTTACTGCTAAAGATGACCCACCAGCATGACAAACTGGAATCCGTTATTTTTACGCCGACCGACTGGCATCTGCTGCGTAAATGCCCGTGCCCGGTGTGGATGGTGAAAGACCAACCCTGGCCGGAAGCCGGACGTGCAGTGGTCGCAGTCAACCTTGCCAGCGAAGAGATTTACCACAACTCGCTAAATGAAAAGCTGGTTAAAGAGACGCTGCAACTGGCCGAACAGGTAAACCACACCGAAGTTCATCTCGTTGGCGCTTACCCGGTGACGCCTATCAACATCGCGATTGAACTGCCGGAATTCGACCCCAGCGTATACAACGACGCCATTCGCGGTCAGCACTTGCTGGCAATGAAAGCGTTACGGCAGAAATTTGGCATTGATGAAAAACTCACGCATGTGGAAAAAGGGTTACCCGAAGAGGTGATCCCGGATCTGGCTGAACATCTGCAGGCAGGGATTGTCGTGCTTGGCACCATCGGGCGCACCGGTATCTCCGCCGCCTTCCTTGGCAACACCGCCGAGCAGGTGATTGATCATCTGCGCTGCGACCTACTGGTCATTAAACCGGATGAGTACCAGACGCCTGTCGAACTGGACGACGACGAAGACGATTAAACAAGCAACCCGCCGCAAGGCGGGTTTTTTTATACGGCCGTTTGTTCCCCCTGTGGCTCAGCGGGCTGCGTTTCGACAGCCACTCCCCCTTTCACCACTACGCACGGCAGCGCCAGCTCAATCTCCTCTGCGGCGAGATGTTCCATGATGCGGATATTGATTTCTTGCTGGATATCCATGTAGGTGTTGTAGTCCGCCGAGTTGACGATATGCACCACTTCAAAATTCAGCCGATCGGTACCAAATCCGAGGAAATGGGCGCGGTCAAAGCGCGTGTTGCCAACATCAGTGATGATGCTACGCACCATCTCGCCGACTTTACGCAGTTTCTCCGGCGGCGTAGTGAGCGCCAGACCAAAAGTGAAGACGATGCGCCGGGTCTGCATACGTTTGTAGTTATGAAGCGTTTGCTGAAGCAGGATGGCGTTACCGCAGACGATTTGTTCCCCGCTCAGGCTACGGATACGCGTCGTTTTCAGGCCAATATGCTCAATGGTGCCGGCAACGTCGCCGAAAACGACAAAGTCACCAATCTCAAAAGGTTTATCAAAACCGATAGAAAGCGAGGCGAAAACATCGCTGAGAATGGTTTGTACCGCCAGCGCAATGGCGATACCGCCCACGCCAAGGCTGGCGACCAGCGCGGTAATATTGACCCCGACATTCGCCAGAATCGATAACAGCATCATCGTCCACAGCATCATGCGCAGCAGCAGACCCGCAATCACCATGGTGACCGGGTTTTTACTGGTATTGGGCGAATACATCAAGTGACGCATCCACGACACCACGCCCTGATCAAGCCAGAGGGCGATTTGGATCGCCAGCACTAAAAACCAGGCGTGCCCGAGCGTGTTAAACAGATGATCGGGGAGATCGACAAACCGCAGGCTGAAGAGTAACGCCGCCACAAAGAGCAGGAATTTGCTGGTGCGTCTGAGCATATCCACCACAACATGCTGCAGCCTGCCGACGCCGTTCTGCTTTTCACTCCAGTTGCGCGCGCCTTTCAGCACCATATTCAGTAAGTAGGTGAACAGCCAGTAGACAACCAGCGTAACAATAACCACCGTGGCAAGACCAACCCAGAATGATGGCAACATCACTATGGATATGAAGTCAAAACGTGATAAAAACGTCATCCTTCCTCCTCATAAAAAACATGAAGATAAAAGTATAGACACTCTGCTTTCGTCCACGTGGACCAAAAAAAAACCGCTCCGAAGAGCGGTTTTTCAGGCGGTACGCATTACAGCGCTTTGAGGATAGCGTCGACGCTGGCTTTGGCATCGCCAAACAGCATCTGCGTGTTCTCTTTGAAGAACAAGGGGTTTTGCACGCCCGCGTAGCCAGTGTTCATGGAGCGCTTAAACACAATCACGTTTTGCGCTTTCCACACTTCCAGCACCGGCATACCCGCGATCGGGCTCTTCGGATCATCCTGCGCCGCCGGGTTAACCGTGTCGTTCGCACCGATAACCAGCACGGTGTCGGTGTCGGCGAAATCATCGTTGATTTCGTCCATTTCCAGCACGATGTCATACGGCACTTTCGCTTCCGCCAGCAGCACGTTCATATGGCCCGGCAAACGTCCGGCAACCGGGTGAATACCGAAACGCACCTTCACGCCGCGCGCGCGTAGTTTCTCGGTGATTTCCGCCACCGGATACTGCGCCTGCGCCACCGCCATGCCATAGCCCGGGGTGATGATGACCGAATGCGAGTTTTTCAGCAGCTCTGCGGTCTCTTCGGCATTGATTTCGCGGTGCTCGCCCGCCTCTTCATCGCTACCAGTTGAAGAACCGTCCGTACCAAAACCACCGGCAATCACGCTGATAAAGGAGCGGTTCATCGCCTTACACATAATGTAAGAGAGGATCGCACCGGAAGAACCGACCAGCGCACCGGTCACGATCAGCAGGTCATTGCTGAGCATAAAGCCCGCCGCCGCCGCCGCCCAACCGGAGTAGGAGTTCAGCATGGAAACCACGACCGGCATATCCGCACCGCCGATAGAAGCGACCAGATGCCAGCCAAACACCAGCGCAATTATCGTCATCACCAACAGCGCCAGCACTTGCAAGCCGACACTTTCGGTGCGCACAAACACCAGCAGCAGTACGAAGGAAACCACCAGCGCCGCCAGGTTCAGTTTGTGGCGATGCGGCAACATCAGCGGCTTAGAAGAGATTTTCCCGCGCAGTTTACCGAAAGCGACAATAGAACCGGTGAAGGTCACCGCACCAATAAAGATGCCGAGGAACACTTCCGTCAGGTGAATATTCACCAGCACCGGATCCAGTCCCACTTCGTGATCGAGATAGCTGTTAAAGCCTACCAGTACCGCAGCCAGGCCGACAAAGCTGTGCAGCACGGCCACCAGCTCTGGCATTTCGGTCATTTCAACTTTCTTCGCCAGGCGAATACCAATCGCGCCGCCGATAATCATCGCCACTAAAATCCAGGCGACATTGCCGGTGTCCGGGCCAAAGATGGTTGCAATCAGCGCAATCGCCATCCCGGCGATACCAAAGTTATTTCCCTGCTGGGACGTTTCGTGTTTTGAAAGTCCCGCCAGGCTGAAAATAAACAGGATCGCGGCAACAATGTATGCAGCTGTAACTAATCCTCCAGACATCTGTTACCCCTTAGTTCTTCCGGAACATTTTCAGCATGCGCTGAGTGACGGTGAAACCACCAAAAATATTAATGCTGGCAATCAGTACCGCAATAAAACTCAGGAAGCTGACCCAGCCGCCGTGACCAATCTGCAACAGCGCGCCGACCACGATAATGCCGGAAATGGCGTTAGTGACCGACATCAGCGGCGTGTGCAGCGCATGCGAGACGTTCCACACCACGTAGTAACCGACCACGCAAGCCAGCGCGAAAACGGTAAAGTGGCCGAGGAACTCTTTCGGTGCAACATTGGCAAGCCAGCCAAACAGAATGATCGCCAGTGCCATAAAGGCATATTTCCGCCACAGCGAAGCCGGTTTGGCCTCTTCTTTTGGTGCCGCAGTCGCTTTTGGCGCAGTCTGCGGCTGCGCAGAAACCTGAATCGGCGGCGCAGGCCAGGTAACTTCACCGTCGCGAACCACGGTAACCCCGCGAACCACAACGTCATCGAAATCGACAACTACGTTGCCATCTTTTTCAACGCACAGCAGTTTCAACAGGTTCACAAGGTTGGTGCCGTAAAGCTGGGAAGACTGCGTAGGCAGACGGCCTGGTAAATCGGTATAACCGATCACTTTCACGCCATTGGCGGTGGTGCTGACCTCGTTCGGTACCGTGTATTCGCAGTTACCGCCGTTTTGCGCAGCAAGATCCACAATAACGCTGCCTGGCTTCATGGAGTCAACCATTTCACGGGTGATCAGCTTCGGTGCCGGTTTCCCCGGGATAAGCGCCGTGGTGACAATGATGTCGACATCTTTCGCCTGGGCTGCGAAGAGTTCCATTTCTGCTTTGATAAAGGCTTCGGACATCACTTTCGCATAACCGTCGCCGCTGCCCGCTTCTTCCTGGAAATCCAGCTCCAGGAACTCGGCGCCCATACTCTGCACCTGCTCTTTGACTTCAGGGCGCGTATCGAACGCTCGCACAATGGCCCCAAGGCTGTTAGCCGCGCCAATCGCCGCCAGACCGGCAACGCCCGCGCCAATCACCATTACTTTCGCCGGCGGCACTTTGCCCGCCGCCGTGATCTGCCCGGTAAAGAAACGGCCGAATTCATGCGCCGCCTCAACAATTGCACGATATCCCGCAATGTTGGCCATTGAGCTCAGCGCATCCAGCGACTGGGCGCGGGAGATACGCGGCACGGAATCCATTGCCATCACGGTAATGTTACGCGCGGCCAGCTTCTCCATTAATGCCGGATTTTGCGCAGGCCAGATAAAACTCACCAGCGTCGTGCCCGGATTAAGCAGCGCGATCTCTTCGTCATCCGGCGCGTTAACTTTAAGGATAACGTCCGAGTGCCAGACGTTGCTCCCATCGACAATCGTCGCGCCGGCCTGGGCGAACGCATCGTCATCGAAACTTGCCAGCTTGCCCGCGCCGCTTTCAATCGCGACGGTAAAACCCAGTTTAAGCAGTTGCTCGACCGTTTTCGGCGTCGCAGCAACGCGGGTTTCATTGGCCAACCGTTCTTTAGGTACACCAATACGCATAGTTTTCCCTTCCATCGGTTTTAGATGATGGTTTGTCAGTGGTTCCGGCGCGGTTATTTACGCAACGCTGCGGAAAATAAAACAGTAACAAACTTTCTATAACCTACTGAAAATAACGCCTGTGATCCACAGCCGGAAAAGAGAAATTATGCATTTATCCGTGAAAATTACCTGTCGGAGGCCGCAGGCAAGGTTATTTGCCTTAAATTCCCGCATACAGGCCGATATTCCGCTCAGACGAAGCGGCAAAACACGATTAATCTCCAGCGAAGATGCGCTTTTTAACAATGTATTAACTTAATAAAGTCATAACCTTTATCGGTTTTGCTGGTCAAGCGCCTGTTTTTTCAACATATCACTAAAGGTTATCGTTATTTCCCTTCCGGTAGCACAGTCAGTGAAAAATGACGCAGACAGTTGCGCTGTTTAAATGCAATAATCACCGACGTTTTCCCAACAACAACACCAGTTTATGGTTTGCGCAAGGCGAAGGATTATTTTTATGAAGCTTAAGTACACCCTCCTGGCGTCAGCACTTCTCTCGGCAATGGCATTTACCGCCAACGCAGCGACAGAGTTAACACCGGAGCAAGCGGCAGCGGTAAAACCTTACGATCGCATCGTGATCACCGGCCGTTTTAATGCCATTGGCGACGTCGTTAACGCAGCATCCAAACGCGCGGATAAAGAAGGTGCCGCATCATTTTACGTTGTTGATACCTCCGACGCGGGCAACAGCGGTAATCAGCGCGCCACGGTTGATTTATACAAGGCTGACGCAGCAAAAGCGGAACGTCCTGCTTTCCGTGTTATTAACGGCGTGACCGAGTTACCTAAAGATCAAGCAATTGCGCTTCAGCCGTACGATACGGTGACCGTTCAGGGTTTCTTCCGCACCCAGCCGGAAGTGAACGACGCAATTACTAAAGCCGCCAAAGAGAAAGGCGCAGCCTCTTTCTTTATTGTTCGCCAGGTAGATGCTAACCAGGGCGGCAACCAGATCGTCACGGCCTTCATCTATAAAGCCGACGCGAAAAAACGCGTTATCCAGAGCGCGGATGCTATCCCGCGTGACTCGGATGCTGGCCGCGCCGCGCTGGCAAAAGGCGGAGAAGAAGCCAAAAAAGTTGAGATCCCAGGCGTCGCCAGCGATGCGACAGCGGGCGTCGGTGTAGGTCGTTTCTTCGAAACTCAGTCGTCTTCCGGCGGTCGTTACAGTGTCACGCTGCCTGACGGAACAAAAATTGAAGAGGTGAATAAAATCACCGCCGCGCAGATGGTTCCTTTCGACAGCATCAAGTTCACCGGCAACTATGGCAACATGACGGAGATCTCTTACCAGGTCGCCAAACGTGCCGCGCAGAAAGGTGCTAAGTACTATCACATCACCCGCCAGTGGTCAGAAAGTGGCAACAACATGACCATCAGCGCCGATCTGTATAAATAATCTGCATTTATGAATCAGGCGGCTACGGCCGCCTTTTTTATTTTTTTACCCTTTTTCGTAAAATTGTCGTCCCACCTCATTGCATGGTCCGTCGACTCTCCGTAAAATCCCGCGCCTTAGTGATATCCACCATATTTATGCGCCACGGCAAAATAATTATTCTGGATTAGTTGCTTTTTTGACAGGATAACCATGGAAAAGAAACTTGGCCTGAGCGCATTAACTGCGCTGGTTTTAAGCTCAATGCTGGGCGCTGGTGTTTTCAGCCTGCCACAAAATATGGCGGAAGTTGCCAGCCCGGCGGCGCTGATCATTGGCTGGATGATCACCGGGGCGGGGATTTTATTGCTCGCTTTTGCCATGCTGATCCTGACCCGTATTCGCCCGGATCTGGATGGCGGCATATTCACGTACGCCCGTGAAGGTTTTGGTGAGCTGATTGGCTTTTGTTCGGCCTGGGGCTACTGGCTGTGCGCGGTTATCGCCAACGTCTCTTATCTGGTTATCGTCTTTTCCGCCCTGAGTTTCTTTACCGACACGCCATCGTTGCGCCTGTTTGGCGATGGCAACACCTGGCAGTCGATTGTTGGCGCATCCGCACTATTGTGGATTGTGCATGCGCTGGTTCTGCGCGGCGTACAAACCGCGGCGAGTATCAATCTGGCAGCGACGCTGGCGAAACTGGTGCCGCTCGGGCTGTTTATTGTGCTGACGGCGCTGGCCTTTAACCTCGACAAATTCCGCCTTGATTTCAGCGGCATCGCGCTGGGCGTTCCGGTATGGGAACAGGTGAAAAACACCATGCTGATCACCCTGTGGGTATTTATTGGGGTCGAAGGCGCGGTTGTGGTTTCTGCCCGGGCGCGCAATAAGCACGATGTTGGCCGCGCCACACTGCTCGCCGTGCTGGCTGCGCTGACCGTCTACCTGCTGGTTACCCTGCTTTCGCTCGGCGTCGTCCCGCGCCCGGAACTGGCGGAAATGCGTAATCCGTCAATGGCCGGTCTGATGGTGAAACTGCTGGGAAGCTGGGGAGAAGTCATTATCGCGGCAGGTTTGATTGTCTCCGTCTGCGGCGCGTACCTGAGCTGGACGATTATGGCGGCGGAAGTGCCGTTACTGGCCGCAACGCATAAAGCGTTTCCGAAGATCTTCGCACAGCAGAATAAAAACAATGCGCCTGCTGCCTCGTTGTGGCTGACCAATATCAGCGTGCAGGTTTGCCTGGTGCTGATTTGGCTCACCGGTTCAGATTACAACACGCTGCTGACCATCGCGTCAGAGATGATTCTGGTGCCCTATTTCCTTGTCGGCGCATTCCTGTGGAAGATCGCGCAGCGTCCTTTGCACCAGGCGGTGGCGATTGGCGCTTGCCTGTATGGCTTATGGCTGCTGTACGCATCCGGTCCGATGCATTTATTGTTGTCGGTAGTGCTCTACGCACCGGGGCTGCTGGTGTTTATGTACGCCCGTCGCACACATGAGATGACGGAAATGCTCAAACAACGTGAAAAAGCGCTGATTGGTGCCTTGTTAATCGCCGCCGTTCCCGCCACCTGGATGCTGATGCGCTAATGCAGACGGCTCCAGCAATAAATTAACAACCAGGCGCTGAGGCTCCAGCAAATAACCGCACAGCCCAGCGCCGGCCAGACCCGCATCAAACCGGTGAAATACCAGAGCGACAGTAAATAGATAAAATAGGGAATAATCGCCCACATGCCGAACACGATCGTGGTGCGCAGCGCCTCAACGCCACGCTCAGTGGCGACAATATAGTGCGCAATCAGCGCGAAAGTCGGAAATAACGGGATTAACCCGGCGATATAGTAATTTTTTGTTTTGGCCAGCAGACCAATCAACACCACCACCAGCGCCCCGATAGCCGCTTTAATCACCAACCCCATGATTTTCCCTTTATCACTGCAACAACAACGACCTACAGCATAACGGAAGCCTCTTCGTTTAGAAAAGATTAATGGCAGCTTATAGCAAGGCGGTGTATGTTGACGTTTTTGAACAATCGCGATGGCTTATGAATAAGATCGTTTTTGTGGAAGATGACCCGGAAGTGGGCGCACTGATTGCCGCTTATCTGGGCAAACACGATATGGACGTCATTGTCGAACCCCGTGGCGATCGCGCCGAAGAGGTGATCGCCCGCGAAAAACCCGAACTGGTGCTGCTGGATATCATGCTGCCCGGGAAAGATGGCATGACCTTGTGCCGCGACCTGCGTAACCAGTGGAGCGGCCCGATTGTGCTGCTCACCTCGCTGGACAGTGATATGAACCACATTCTTTCACTGGAGATGGGCGCCAACGATTACATTCTGAAAACCACGCCGCCCGCCGTATTGCTGGCGCGTCTGCGTTTGCATTTGCGCCAGCGCAGTAGTGTGAATACCGTCGCCGAACCCGCCACGCCCTCGCTGAAACAGCATAAGACAATCAGCTTCGGCACCTTGTCTATCGATCCGGTTAACCGCCAGGTGTTGCTGGCCGGGCAACAAGTCGCCCTCTCCACCGCCGATTTCGAATTGCTGTGGGAATTAGCGACCCATGCCGGGCAGATTATGGACCGCGATGCGCTGCTGAAAAACTTACGTGGTGTAAGCTACGATGGCATGGATCGCAGCGTTGATGTGGCGATTTCCCGTCTGCGTAAAAAATTGCTCGACAGCGCAACGGAACCCTACCGTATTAAAACCGTGCGCAACAAAGGCTATCTGTTTGCCCCGCATGCGTGGGACAACTAAAACGCAAAACCAGGTGTCGCTATGAAAAAGCTGTTCGTCCAGTTTTACCTTTTGCTGTTCGTCTGCTTTCTGGTCATGACGATGCTGGTGGGTCTGGTTTATAAATTCACCGCCGAGCGCGCTGGCCGCCAGTCCCTCGACGACCTGATGAAAAGCTCGCTGTACCTGATGCGTAGCGAGCTGCGCGAGATCCCGCCCAATCAATGGGCCAGAACCCTGAAGGAGCTGGATCTCAATCTGTCGTTTAATCTGCGCATTGAGCCAATGAGCAAATACACGCTGGAACCACGTCCGGCGCAACGGCTGCGCGAAGGCGATATCGTGGCGCTTGATTCGGAATACACCTTTATCCAGCGTATTCCCCGCAGCCATTATGTTTTGGCGGTCGGCCCGGTGCCGTATCTCTTTTTCCTGCATGAAACGCGGCTGCTGGATATGGGATTGATGGCGTTAATTGCTATCTCTCTCGCCTTCCCGGTATTTATCTGGATGCGCCCGCACTGGCAGGAGATGTTGCGGCTTGAATCGGCAGCACAACGCTTCGGCGAGGGGCATTTAGAGGAGCGCATTCATTTTGACAGTGCCTCGAGTTTTGAGCGGCTCGGCATCGCCTTTAACCAGATGGCGGACAATATCAATGCGCTGATTGCCAGTAAAAAGCACCTTATAGACGGCATAGCCCACGAACTGCGCACGCCGCTGGTCAGGCTGCGTTACCGGCTGGAGATGAGCGAAAACCTCAGCGAAACCGAGCATGCGGCGTTAAATCGCGATATCGGGCAACTGGAAGCGCTGATTGAAGAGTTGCTGACTTACGCCCGTCTCGATCGCCCGCAGACCGAACTGAAACTCACTACGCCGGATCTACCGGCGTGGTTCAGCAGTTACCTTGACGATGCGCGCAGCATGAACCCGCAGCACACCTTTTTGCTGGCAACAACGCCGGGTGAAGATTATGGCGCGCTGGATATGCGTTTGATGGAGCGCGTGCTGGATAATCTGGTGAATAACGCCCTGCGTTACAGCCAGCAAACGATAAAAGTCACCTTACAACGCGAAGGTTCACAAGCCTGTATGATCGTTGAAGATGATGGCCCCGGTATTGCGCCCGAAGAGCGCGAACGCGTGTTTGAACCCTTTGTTCGCCTCGATCCCAGCCGCGACCGCGCGACCGGCGGCTGCGGGTTAGGGTTGGCAATTGTGCATTCCATCGCGCAGGCTTTCGGCGGCGAAGTCAGTTGCGCGCAGAGCGAGCTGGGCGGCGCGAAATTTTCTTTCCACTGGCCAATTTACCACCACATTGTTTTGCCCTCCTGACCATTAACCGCACAGTGGCCTGTTCCCGGCGACTGTGCTATAAATACAAGTATGTTGTAACTAATGGAGTAGACAATGGCTGCCTTAGATTTGATCGAACGCCTCAACACCACCTTCCGGCAGCTGGAACAGCAACTGGCTGCGCTAAAAACCGAGTTAGCAGAGTGCCGGTTAATGGCCGCGCGCGTATTTAGCCTGCCGGATATCCCCAAAGGCGCGGAACACAACCCGCTTACCACGATCCATGTCGAACAACATCTTGGTCAGCAGGCGGCAGCGCTTGCCCTCAATCATTTCACCCATTTATTTATTCAGCAGCAGTCGGAAAACCGCAGCAGCAAAGCTGCTGTGCGGCTGCCGGGCGTTATCTGCTACCAGGCAAATGAGGCCACGCTTAGCGCGCTGGCTGAACGCATCAGCACCGTGAACGCGCTGAAATCAACCTTTGAACGGATAGTCACTCAGGAATCGGGGCTGGCCCCTGCGGCCCGGTTTGAATGGGTTCACCGCCATCTGCCGGGGCTTATCACCTTAAATGCTTACCGGACACTGACGGCCATTCGCGCACCGGCAACCATCCGTTTTGGCTGGGCGAATAAGCACATTATTAAAAACCTCACCCGCGATGAGGTACTGGCGCAACTGGAAAAAAGCCTGAAATCCCCGCGCGCCGTCTCTGCATGGACGCGAGAAGAGTGGCTGGGACGTATTGAACAGGAGTACAACGATATCGCCGCCCTGCCAAAACAGGCGCGGCTGAAAATCAAACGTCCGGTGAAAGTGCAGCCCATTGCCCGCGTCTGGTATGCCGGTTCACAAAAGCAGGTGCAATATGCCTGTCCGACACCGCTTATCACGCTGATTTCAGAAGAGAATGGTGGAACCGTTCCGGATATTGGCGAGCTGCTGGATTACAACGCGGAAACTATTCAACACCGCTATAAACCGCAGGCGCAGCCGCTGACGCTGATCATCCCGCGGCTGCACCTGTATCTGGCGGGTTAAGCCTGTTTCAAACTGCCAACCATCGATTCCGGACGCACCCAGCTGTCAAACTCGGCTTCCGTCAGGTAGCCGAGCGCCAGCGCAGAAGCTTTCAGCGTCAGCCCCTCTTTATGCGCTTTTTTGGCAATTTCCGCCGCCTTGTCGTAGCCGATATGGGTATTCAGTGCGGTCACCAGCATCAAAGACTCATTGAGCAGTTGATCAATACGCTCGCGGTTGGGTTCAATCCCCACGGCGCAATGCTCGTTAAAGCTCTCCATCCCGTCCGCCAGCAGACGCACCGATTGCAGGAAATTATGGATAACCATCGGGCGGAAAACGTTCAGCTCAAAGTTGCCGGATGCGCCACCAATATTCACCGCCACATCATTGCCCAGCACCTGGCAGCATAGCATGGTCATCGCTTCGCACTGTGTGGGGTTAACTTTACCCGGCATGATCGAGCTACCCGGTTCGTTTTCCGGGATGGCGATTTCGCCGATACCACACCGCGGGCCAGAGGCGAGCCAGCGCACATCGTTAGCGATTTTCATTAACGAAGAGGCCAGCCCTTTCAGCGCGCCATGGGCATGCACCAGTGCATCGCAGGTCGCCAGCGCTTCAAATTTGTTGGGCGCGGTAATAAACGGTTGTCCGGTAAAGCTGGCCAGCTCTTGCGCCACGCGCACGGCGTATTCCGGGTGCGTATTCAGTCCGGTGCCCACGGCGGTGCCGCCAAGCGCCAGTTCGCTCAGATGCGGCAAGCTTTGTTCGATATGTTTGAGGTTATGCTCAAGCATCGCCACCCAGCCGGAGATCTCCTGGCCCAGCGT
This sequence comes from Kosakonia sp. SOY2, assembly GCF_027109175.1. Lineage (NCBI taxonomy): Bacteria > Pseudomonadati > Pseudomonadota > Gammaproteobacteria > Enterobacterales > Enterobacteriaceae > Kosakonia > Kosakonia sp. SOY2. Next base: position 961,163 of record NZ_JAPVXH010000001.1, on the reverse strand, counting down.
CAGCGGCGTCGCGTCCTGCAAATGCGTACGGCCGATTTTGACAATACCGGCAAACGCGGTGGCTTTCTCATTAAGCGTCTTTTTCAGCACCTGTAGCTGCGGGATCAGTTGCTCACGCACGCCAATCACCGCCGCGACATGCATCGCTGTCGGGAAAACATCATTGGAACTCTGGCTTTTATTCACGTCGTCATTGGGATGGATCTTGCGTTCCATGCCGCGCACGCCGCCGAGGATTTCGCTGCCGCGATTGGCCAGCACCTCGTTCATGTTCATGTTGCTCTGCGTACCGGACCCGGTCTGCCAGATAGCGAGCGGAAACTCATCGGGATGTTCCCCGGCCAGCACTTCATCCGCCGCCGCGATGATCGCGCGCGCTTTCTCTTCGGGCAGTAACCCCAAATCCTGATTAACTTTCGCCGCCGCGCGTTTGGTCAGCGCCAGTGCGTGGATCAGTGAGACCGGCATTTTTTCCGTTGAAATACGAAAATGCTCAAGCGATCGCTGGGTTTGCGCTCCCCACAGTTTGTCTGCCGGGACGTCGATTGCGCCCATCGAATCTTTCTCACTGCGATGCGTTGCCATGACTCTCTCCTTGGTTACAAAGTGATATTGGGTTGCGACATTGCTCACCTGCAAACAAGTAAAAGTATTGATGCTTTTTATAATGTTGTTTACTGCTTTGTGCTTAAAAAAACCGCCCCGAAGGGCGGTCAATACTATTTAACACAGCGGGCACACTGCCCGGATTGAATTTGCTGGAAGAAGTCGTTGCCTTTGTCATCCACAAGGATAAACGCCGGGAAATCCTCCACTTCAATTTTCCAGATAGCTTCCATACCGAGTTCCGGATAAGCGACACACTCAAGGCTTTTGATACTGTTCTGCGCAAGGATCGCCGCCGGGCCGCCAATGCTGCCGAGGTAGAAACCGCCATGCTTGTGACAGGCATCGGTCACCTGCTGGCTGCGGTTACCTTTCGCCAGCATGATCATGCTACCGCCCTGCGACTGCAGTTGATCGACATAAGAGTCCATACGCCCGGCGGTAGTCGGCCCCAGCGAACCGGAGGCATAGCCTTCCGGCGTTTTTGCCGGGCCTGCGTAGTAAATCGGATGATCTTTAATGTACTGCGGCAGATGCTCGCCGCTGTCCATCAGTTCTTTGAGCTTCGCGTGGGCGATATCGCGCGCAACGATAATCGTGCCGGTAAGCGACAAGCGCGTAGAGACCGGGTACTGCGAAAGCTGTTCGAGGATCGCTTTCATCGGGCGGTTAAGATCCACTTTCACGGCTTCGCCTTCACCGGCCTCGCGCAGCGCTTCCGGAATGTATTTGCCCGGATTCTGCTCTAAACGCTCCAGCCAGATGCCATCGCGGTTGATTTTACCTTTGATATTGCGATCGGCTGAACAGGATACGCCCATGCCAACCGGGCAAGACGCACCGTGGCGCGGCAGGCGGATCACGCGAATATCATGCGCAAAATATTTGCCGCCGAACTGTGCGCCAAGACCGAGGTTCTGCGCTTCCACCAGCAGTTCTTGCTCCAGCTGCACGTCGCGGAACGCCTGTCCGTGCTCGTTACCTTCAGTTGGCAGCGCGTCATAATATTTGGTGGAGGCAAGTTTGACCGTTTTCAGCGTCGCTTCCGCCGACGTACCGCCAATCACAAACGCGACATGGTACGGCGGGCAGGCCGCTGTGCCGAGGGTGCGCATCTTCTCAACCAGATAATTTTTCAGCTTCGCCGGCGTGATCAGTGCTTTGGTTTCCTGAAACAGGTAGGTTTTATTCGCCGAACCGCCGCCTTTTGCGATGCAGAGGAATTTATACTCGTCGCCATCAACGCTGTAGAGATCAATCTGCGCCGGCAGGTTGGTACCGGTATTCACCTCTTTGTACATATCCAGCGGGGCGTTTTGCGAATAGCGCAGGTTCTCTTCGGTGTAGGTGTTGTAAACACCGCGTGCCAGCGCCGCTTCATCCCCGCCACCGGTCCAGACACGCTGCCCTTTTTTACCCATGATGATCGCCGTGCCGGTGTCCTGGCAGGTCGGCAGAATGCCTTTCGCGGCAATGTCCGAGTTGCGCAGGAATTGCAGGGCGACATATTTGTCATTTTCGCTGGCTTCGGGATCGGCAAGGATATCGGCGACCTGCTGCTGGTGCGCCGGGCGCAGTAAAAATGAGGCGTCGTGGAAAGCGTGTTGCGCCAGCAGGGTCAGCGCTTGCGGATCCACTTTCAGGATCTGCTGCCCTTCAAACTCAGCCACAGAAACATAGTCGCGGCTTAGCAGGTAGTATTCGGTGTCATCCTTTCCGAGCGGGAAAGGATCCTGATAATAAAAGGGTTTGTTCGACATTGTTCTCTCACTTACGGCTGATCTGGTTATTGTTCAGGCAGTCAATCCATCTGCCTGTGTTAAAGCGAGTCGCCATATCCTACACAATTTTTTAACAAAAACTGAGACTAGTACGACTTTTTACCCTCGCAGGTTACTTCCGTCGGCTTTGTTGCTTTAATAACGCCATAATTTCATTAATGAGAAAGGGCTTGATAATGCAAAAACTCATCAACTCCGTGCAGAACTATGCCTGGGGAAGTAAAACGGCATTAACGGATCTCTACGGCATCGCCAATCCTGACAATCTGCCGATGGCGGAACTGTGGATGGGTGCGCACCCGAAGAGCAGCTCAAAGGTGCAGGATGCCAGCGGCCAGACCCGTGCGCTGCGTGAGGTGATTGATCAGGACAAAACCCGTTTGCTGGGCAGCGCCGTCGCTAACCGTTTTGGCGAATTACCGTTCCTGTTTAAAGTGCTGTGCGCCGACCAGCCGCTGTCGATTCAGGTGCATCCCAACAAGAAAAACTCCGAAACAGGCTTTGCCAAAGAGAACGCCGCAGGCATTCCGCTGGACGCCGCAGAACGTAACTACAAAGATCCAAATCACAAGCCGGAACTGGTGTTTGCCCTGACGCCGTTCCTTGCGATGAACGCCTTTCGCGAGTTTTCCGACATTGTTTCCCTGCTGCAACCGGTGGCGGGCGCGCACCCGGCGATCGCCCATTTCCTGCAAGCGCCGGGCGCAGAGCGCCTGAGCGAGCTGTTTGCCGCACTGCTCAATATGCAAGGCGAGGAGAAATCCCGCGCGCTGGCGGTGCTGAAATCAGCGCTCGGCAATCACTCCGGCGAACCGTGGCAGACCATTCGCCTGATTAGCGAGTTCTACCCGGATGACAGCGGCCTCTTCTCTCCGCTGCTGCTGAATGTGGTGAAACTGAACCCAGGCGAAGCAATGTTTCTGTTTGCCGAAACGCCGCATGCCTATCTGCAGGGCGTGGCGCTGGAAGTGATGGCGAACTCTGACAACGTATTGCGCGCCGGACTGACGCCGAAATATATCGACATTCCGGAACTGGTGGCGAACGTAAAATTCACGCCAAAACCGGCGAATGAGCTGCTGACGCAACCGACGCAGCACGGCGCGGAGCTGGATTTCCCGATCCCGGTAGACGACTTTGCCTTCTCGCTGCACGATCTCAGCACCAGCGAAACCCAGCTGGCGCAGCAGAGCGCGGCCATTGTCTTCTGCGTCGAAGGTGAGGCGGTGCTCAGCAAAGCGAGCCAGCAATTAGTGCTCAAGGCAGGTGAATCAGCGTTTATCGCCGCCGACGAATCACCTGTTGGCGTAAGCGGCACCGGTCGCGTAGCGCGAGTGTTTAATAAGTGAGAGTAAGTTACTGAACTTTTTAGCAAGGATTGCTAAGCTTGAAGGCACATCACTCGACATCCAGGCGGCGTTAACCGCCTGGTTTCTTTTTTAGGGATAAATACTATGAAAAAAACGTGGGTTGCCGCGGGGATTATCGTCGCGCTCGGTATCGTCTGGACGGGCGGAGCCTGGTACACCGGCAAACAACTTGAAGGTCGTCTGGCGGAGATGGTCAGCCAGGCGAACGCACAAATTAAGCGCAACGCGCCGGAGGCCAATATTGAGCTCTCTGCGCAGGATTACCAGCGCGGCCTCTTTTCCAGCCAGTTAACGTTAAACATTAAACCGCTCGCCGGCAGCACCAATACCTGGCTGAAGCCGGGGCAAGCCATTGTTCTGCACGAGACGGTCGATCATGGACCCTTCCCGCTGGCGCAGCTTAAAACCTTTAGCCTGACGCCTGCGATGGCTTCCGTGCATACGCAACTGGTCAATAACGAAGTGACAAAAGGGCTGTTTGATATCGCCAAAGGCCAGGCGCCCTTCTCCGCCGACACCCGCATTGGCTACAGCGGCGATACCCGCACGGATGTCGTGCTGAGCCCGCTGAATTCAGAAAAAGATGGCGACAAAGTTGCCTTCAGCGGCGGTCATTTCCGCTTCAGCGCAGACAGCAAAGGTAACGCGTTGTCGCTGAGCGGCGAAGCCGAAAGCGGCCTGGTGGATACGGTAAATGAATATGGGCAGAAAGTGCAGCTGTCGTTCAATAACCTGAAAACCGACGGCTCCAGCGAAATGTCCAGCTTTGATGAGCGTACCGGCAACCAGAAGATGAGCCTCGATAAGCTCGCGATCTCTATTGAAAATAAAGAGATGGCGCTGCTCGAAGGCATGAACTTAACCGCCAAATCGGACGTTGCGGACGACAAAAAGAGCCTTAACAGCCAACTGGATTACTCCCTGAACAGCCTGAAGGTGCAGGGTCAGGATCTCGGCAGCGGAAAACTGACGCTGAAAGTGGGTCAGATTGACGGCAAAGCCTGGCATCAGGCCAGCGAGCAGTACGACGCGCAAATCCGGGCCTTAATGGCGCAACCGGATATCGCGCAGAACCCGGAGCTCTACCAGCAGAAAGCCACTGAAGCGTTCCTCAGTATTGTTCCGCTGTTGCTGAAAGGCGAGCCGGTATTGACCATTGCGCCGCTAAGCTGGAAGAACGCCAAAGGCGAAGCGTCGTTTAATATGTCCCTGTTCCTGAAAGATCCGTCAACCGCAACCGGCACGCCGCAAACGCTGGCCGATCAGGTTGACCGCACGGTGAAATCCCTCGACAGCAAGCTGACGATCCCGCTGGATATGGCCACCGAAATGATGACTCAGGTGGCGAAACTTGAAGGTTATCAGCAAGAGGACGCGGCGAAACTGGCAAGCCAGCAGGTGAAAGGCCTGGCGGCGATGGGCCAGATGTTCCGCATCACCACCGTGGAAAACAACAGCATCCTCACCAGCCTGCAATATGCTAACGGCCAGGTGACGCTGAATGGCGAAAAAATGCCGCTCGAGCAGTTTGTCGGGATGTTTGGTATGCCAGGGCTGCAGCCTGCCCAGCCGGACGACGCGACACCGCCCGTTCCGGCGGTACCGCAGCAGTAATTTTCCAGCCCCTTTCGAGGGGCTTTTTATTTTCTTTTGGGCCACCTTGCCGGAATCCGAAAACGACAACCCCGTTACCGGCTCGCGCTTTTTGCGCGACAAAAACTGATAAAACCGTCTGCGCTCTGCGCATCCGCCAGAGCATTCTTTTTTCGTGAGGAGAGGTTATGGCGGGGAAAACCGCGCAAAAAGCGAACCTGTGGGCATTTTTCCAGCAGCTCGGTAAAACCTTTATGCTGCCCGTCGCGCTGCTGTCTTTTTGCGGCATCATGCTCGGCATTGGCAGCTCGCTGAGCAGCCGCGATGTGATAACACTGCTGCCGGTGTTGGGCCATCCGCTGCTGCAGGCCATTTTTATCTGGATGAACAAAATTGGCTCATTCGCGTTCAGTTTCCTGCCCGTGATGTTCTGCATCGCTATTCCGCTTGGACTGGCGCGTGAAGATAAAGGCGTGGCGGCTTTTTCCGGTTTTGTCGGCTATGCAGTGATGAACCTGGCGGTGAATTTCTGGCTTACCGCGCAGGGCATATTGCCCACTACCGATGCATCACTGCTCAAAGCACATAACGTGCAGAATGTGCTCGGCATCCAGTCCATTGATACCGGGATCCTCGGCGCGGTGATTGCCGGGATTATTATCTGGCGTTTACATGAACGCTTTCACACCCTGCGCCTGCCGGACGCGCTGGCCTTTTTCGGCGGGACGCGCTCGGTGCCGATTGTCACCAGCGTCGTGATGGGCGTGGTGGGGCTTGCGATCCCGCTGGTCTGGCCGTGGTTTGCCATGGCGATTAGCGGCCTGGGGCACATTATCGATCGCGCCGGAGATTTTGGGCCGATGATTTTCGGCACTGGCGAACGCCTGCTGCTGCCCTTTGGTCTGCAACATATTCTGGTGGCGTTGATCCGTTTTACGGAAGCCGGTGGAACGATGGACGTTTGTGGACACAGCGTCAGCGGTGCATTGACCATTTTCCAGGCGCAGCTTAACTGCCCGCAAACGCACGGTTTCGCCGAAAGCGCGACCCGTTTTCTCTCGCAAGGCAAGATGCCCGCGTTCCTGGGCGGCTTACCCGGCGCGGCGCTGGCGATGTACCACTGCGCACGGCCCGAAAACCGCCATAAAATAAAAGGGTTGATGATTTCCGGCGTGATTGCCTGCGTGGTGGGCGGCACTACCGAACCGATCGAATTTCTGTTCCTGTTTGTCGCCCCGGTGCTCTATTTAATTCATGCCGTGCTCACCGGGCTGGGCTTTACCGTGATGGCTGTGCTCGGCGTGACGATCGGCAACACGGATGGCAATGTGATTGATTTCATTGTCTTCGGCGTGCTGCACGGCATGGCGACGAAGTGGTATCTGGTGCCGCTGGTGGCCGCCATCTGGTTCGTCGTTTACTACGCCTTATTCCGTTTCGCGATCACCCATTTTGACCTGAAAACACCGGGGCGCGACAACGCTGTAGCGGAAAGCGCGGCCTCTGCAACGCAGGGCGTGACGGGCAAATCCGGTTATGACGTTCCTGCCCTGCTTACCGCGCTTGGCGGGGCGGATAACGTCGCAACGCTGGATAACTGCATCACCCGCTTACGCCTGTCGGTCAAGGAGATGGATAACGTCAATGTTGACGCCCTCAAGGCCAACCGCGCGATTGGCGTTATCAAAGTGAATGAACATGATTTGCAGGTGGTGATTGGGCCGCAGGTGCAGTCAGTAAAAGATGAAATGGCGCAGCTTATCAATGCGCAACGGTTTGGCACCCCGGTGGAGGCGGAATAATAAAATGACCACGGATATCTTCGATTTCGCCACTCCGGTTGACCGCCGCGGCACCTGGTGTACGCAGTGGGATTATGTCGCCGATCGCTTTGGGCGCGCGGATTTGCTTCCTTTCACCATTTCCGATATGGATTTTGCCACCGCGCCGTGCGTGATTAACGCGCTACAACAGCGGCTTACGCATGGCGTACTGGGTTACAGCCGCTGGAAAAACGAGGCGTTTCTGGGGGCTATTTCGCACTGGATGACCAGCCGCTTTAATACGCAGATCGATACTGACAGCATTGTTTATGGTCCGTCGGTTATCTGGATGATTGCCGAAATGATCCGCCAGTGGTCACAGCCGGGCGATGGCATCGTGGTTCATACCCCGGCGTATGACGCGTTTTATAAAGCCATTCAGGGGAATCAGCGGCAGTTGCTGGCCGTGCCGCTTCAACACAACAATGCAGGCTGGTTTTGCGATATGGCGCAGCTCGACGCCGTGCTGGCAAGGCCGGAGAGTAAAATCCTGCTGCTGTGCAGCCCGCAAAACCCGACCGGCAAAGTATGGACTCGCCATGAACTGGAAACCATGGCGGCGCTGTGTGAACGCCATAACGTGAAAGTGATAAGCGATGAAATTCATATGGATATGGTCTGGAGCAGCCAACCGCACATCCCCTGGTGCGCTGTCGCTCGCGGGCCGTGGGCGCTGTTTAGCTCGGCATCGAAAAGCTTTAACATTCCCGCACTGACCGGCGCGTGGGGGCTTATTGATGATGCGTCGTCGCGCAATGGCTGGCTGGAGGCGCTGAAAAACAGCAACGGCCTCTCCTCGCCGGCGGTGCTGTCGGTCGTCGCCCATATCGCCGCTTACCGCGACGGCGCGCCGTGGCTGGATGCGCTTCGTGCTTACCTGCGCGCCAATCTGGTTTATCTGGCAGAGCGTCTGAATAACGCCTTTCCTGTGCTGAACTGGCAAGTACCGGAATCCACCTATCTGGCATGGATAGATTTGCGCCCGTTAGGGATTGATGATTCCGCACTGCAAAAAGCGCTGATCGAGGAGCAAAAGGTGGCCATCATGCGCGGCGATACTTACGGCGCGGAAGGACGAGGCTTTGTGCGCCTGAATGTCGGTTGCCCACGGATGAAACTCGAACAAGGTGTGAAGGGATTAATCGCGGCATTAGCGTCGCTTTATTAAACCAGATTTGCGCAACCCGCCCTCCGGGTTGCGCAAGATAGCTTTTTACCGCCTTTTGTCTCTATAATGGCGAGCACTTTCTTAAAATAAGAGTGCGACCATGATTGATCCCAACCTGCCGTTAACTGATATTCATCGCCATCTCGACGGAAACATCCGTGCACAAACCATTCTGGATCTTGGCCGCCAGTACAATCTGCCCCTGCCTGCACAAACCCTTGAAGCACTGCGTCCGCACGTTCAGGTCACCTCTAATGAACCGGATTTGGTCAGCTTCCTTGCGAAACTCGACTGGGGTGTCAAAGTGCTGGCGTCACTGGATGCCTGTCGCCGCGTCGCTTACGAAAACATGCAGGACGCGGCGCTGAACGGGTTGCACTACGTTGAACTGCGCTTTTCGCCAGGTTATATGGCGATGACCCACAACCTGCCGGTCGCGGGCGTTGTCGAAGCGGTGATTGCCGGCGTGCGCGAAGGGAGCCGTGATTTCAATGTGCAGGTGCGCTTAATCGGCATTATGAGCCGTACCTTCGGCGAGGCCGCGTGTTTGCAGGAACTCGACGCGCTGCTGGCGCACCGCGACGGCATTACCGCGCTGGATCTGGCCGGTGATGAGCTGGGTTTCCCTGGTAGTCTTTTCCTTTCGCATTTTAACCGTGCGCGCGATGCGGGCTGGCAGATTACTGTTCATGCGGGTGAAGCCGCCGGTCCGGAAAGCATCTGGCAGGCGATTCGTGAACTCGGCGCCGTACGAATTGGCCACGGCGTGAAGGCGATCGAAGATGCCGCGCTGATGGATTTTCTCGCCGAACAACGCATCGGTATTGAATCCTGTCTGACGTCGAATATTCAGACCAGTACCGTGCCCTCCCTCGCCCGCCATCCGCTGAAAACCTTCCTTGAGCATGGCATTCTGGCGAGCATCAATACCGACGACCCGGCCGTGCAAGGTGTCGAAATTGGTCATGAATACCAGGTTGCGGCCCCGGCCGCCGGGCTGAGTCGCGAACAGATTCGCCAGGCGCAGATTAACGGGCTGGAGATGGCTTTTCTCAGCGCGGCGGAAAAACAAGCGCTGCGCGATAGGGTTGCGAAGGCGTAAGAAGAAAGAAGAAAACCGCTCACGACAATGCGTGAGCGGTGATTTTCAGGTCAGACTCAGCGTGGAACGATGTTTTGCAGATTCAATGCCCAGCTCAATCAGCTCCATTATCTGGATCGCCTGGCTGGCCGGAACCGGGTTTTCCCCCACGCCGTTAAGCGCGTCGCGAATGGCCGCGTAATAAGCCGGGTAGTTGCCCGGTAGCGTCAGCCAGTTCTCTTCCTTACGCTCTTCGCCGTCAACGCGGGTTAATACGCCGTCGCGCATGTCATAACCCCAGTCGGCCTGCGGCAACCGCGCACCACTTTTCAGGCACTCCTCCTGCGGATCCAGACCATATTTCACGTAACTGCCGCGCGAACCATGCACGATATAGCGGGCCGATTCTGCGGCCGCCAGCATAGTGCCATGCAGCACAACGCGCCGCTGCGGGTAGGCAAGCACCGCGTGAAAATAGTCTGTGGATTGCGCGCCAGGGCGTAACTGCGCCAGATCCACCGTCATCGATACCGGTAAGCCGAAAAGGTTAACCGCCTGATCGAGCAAATGCGGCGCCAAATCATACCAGATGCCGCTGCCTGGCCCACCTTGCTCGCGCCAGCGGTTACGTACCTGCGGGCGGAAACGGTCAAAATGCGACTCGAAATAGGCGACTTCGCCCAGCGCACCGTCGGCCAGCAAGGCTTTCAGCGTCAGAAAGTCACTGTCCCAGCGGCGGTTATGGAACACCGACAACACACGCCCGAGACTGCGCGCCAGCGCGTCGAGCTCACGTGCTTGTGACAGTGTCACCGTAAAGGGTTTATCCACCACCACATGTTTGCCCGCTTCCAGCGCCGCTTTGGCCAGCGGGAAATGGGTATCGTTCGGCGTGGGGATGACAATCAGGTCAATCGAGGGATCGTTAAACAGATGCTTCGGCTCAGAGACAACCGGCACGGCTGGCCAATCCGCTTTTACTTTCGCTTCGTCGCTGCTGGAAATCGCGGCCAGTTCCATTCCCGCCGTTCCGGCAATCAACGGCGCATGAAATGTTTTGCTGGCGTAGCCATAACCTATTAATCCGACACGGATATTATCGCTCATAGAGGGGTCTCTCCTTATTGGAACGTCTATTTCACACCATCTGCCAGGTGGCGACAACCGCTTCAGCAACCCATTAGCGAAACGAATGAATTTACCGCGCTCAGCCCTGGTTTCTGCCTAAAAAATCTGCTTAAATCTGCAACCGGGCGTCGGTTTTTATCGACAGCCGCAGACAAAAGTAAACATCAGGGAGTAGTAAAAGTATGGCCGGAATTTTCAATCGGATTATTGAATTAATGGGCTGGGTGGTGCTCGGCGTATCGACCATTCTTTTGGTTTTTGCCAGCCATATCGATAATTATCAGCCCCCTGAACAGAGCGTCGCGGCACAAAAGAAATAATTGCCGCCGTAAAACGCGCAAAGTGCAATTAAGCGTCATATGCTTATTGCCAGCCATGACGAAGGGCGTTAATCTTCACAGCCGGGCGTTGTTCTGGTGCCTGGTTTCACCTGAAAAGAAAACTCTTAATTTAGTGGCAGACCATTCCTGTGCTATTTACGCCCGGGTAATAATGTTTATTATTCGTACAAAATTAGCCCGCGTATATTTTCTGCCTCTTTCTTATTATATGGACACCCCTCGACATGACCGTTCAGGACTATTTATTAAAATTCCGCAAAATCAGTTCGCTTGAAAGTCTGGAAAAATTGTTTGATCACCTTAACTACACGCTGACCGACAGCGGTGAAATTATCAACATGTACCGCGCAGCCGATCATCGCCGGGCTGAACTGGTTTCTGGCGGCCGCCTGTTTGACATTGGGTGCGTTCCGCGCTCGGTATGGCGCTACGTGCAGTAACGCCGCTGGCATTCGTTGTGTAATGCTTTATACTCCTCGCCCGGCGAAACCATTCAGAGCATTAATGCCTTAACAGAGGAATACGCATGACAACGACTCCCGCAGAAAGAATCGGAGGCTGGTTACTCGGCCCTCTGGCCTGGTTGCTGGTCACGTTATTAAGCACCTCGCTGGCATTATTGCTGTATGCCACTGCCTTAATGACACCCCAGTCGGTAACGGCGCTGGGCGCACAACCGCTGAAACAAACCATACTGTGGTTCGTCTCTTTCGCCTTCGCGATCGCCATCTGGTATTACACTTTCTGGCTGGTTATCGCCTTTTTTAAACGCCGCCGCAGCGTGCCGAAGCACTATATTATCTGGCTTTTGGTCTGCGTATTGCTCTCCGTGAAAGCCTTTGCCTTCGCTCCTGTCACCGATGAACTGGCACTGCGTCAGTTACTCTTTCCGCTGCTTGCCGCCGCGTTGATGGTGCCCTATTTCAAGCGCTCAAGCCGCGTGAAAAGGACCTTTGTTAATCCGTAATAACCTTACAGTTATCCTGTTGTCGCCCGGTGCTGTTTGACCGATAATAGGCGGCTTTTTTTATTTCAGGCCACATAATGACAGACTATCTGCTGCTATTTATCGGAACGGTACTGGTCAACAACTTCGTGCTGGTGAAGTTTCTTGGCTTGTGTCCGTTTATGGGCGTTTCCAAAAAACTGGAAAGCGCAATGGGCATGGGGCTGGCGACCACCTTCGTGATGACGATGGCGTCTATCTGTGCCTGGCTCATCGATACATGGGTGCTGATCCCGCTGGATTTAGTCTATCTGCGCACGCTGGCGTTTATCCTGATTATCGCCGTGGTGGTGCAGTTCACCGAAATGGTGGTGCGCAAAACCAGCCCGGCGCTCTATCGCCTGCTGGGTATCTTCCTGCCGCTTATCACTACTAACTGCGCGGTGCTCGGCGTGGCCCTGCTCAATATCAACCTTGGGCACAACTTCATGCAGTCGGCGTTGTATGGCTTCGCCGCCGCCGTAGGGTTCTCACTGGTGATGGTGTTGTTTGCCGCGATTCGCGAACGTCTTGCCGTTGCCGATGTGCCCGCCCCCTTTCGCGGCAATGCGATTGCGTTAATCACTGCGGGCTTAATGTCTCTGGCCTTTATGGGCTTTAGTGGTCTGGTGAAACTGTAATATGAGTGCGATTTCCATAGCCGTTGCCGCACTGAGCGTGCTGGGGCTGCTGTTTGGCGTCATTCTGGGTTATGCCTCCCGCCGTTTTGCGGTTGAGGATGATCCGGTTGTTGAACGCGTTGATGAATTATTGCCGCAAAGCCAGTGCGGGCAGTGCGGCTACCCAGGCTGCCGCCCTTACGCTGAGGCGGTTGGTCTGCAGGGTGAAAAAATTAACCGCTGCGCCCCCGGCGGCGAAGCGGTGATGCTGAAAATCGCCGCGCTATTGAATGTCGATCCGCAACCCATTGATGGCGATGCCGCAGCGCTTGAGCCTGTACGCATGCTAGCGGTTATTGATGAAAACAATTGCATTGGCTGCACTAAGTGCATTCAGGCTTGTCCGGTAGACGCCATTCTCGGCGCAACGCGCGCCATGCATACGGTGATGAGCGATCTGTGCACCGGCTGTAATCTTTGCGTGGATCCGTGCCCGACGCAGTGCATTGAATTGCGTCCTGTGGAAACGACCACCCATAGCTGGAAATGGGATTTGCAGTCCATTCCGGTGCGTAATATTCCTGTGGAACACCATGCTTAAGTTATTTTCCGCTTTCCGAAAAGAGAAACTGTGGGATTTTCACGGCGGCATTCATCCGCCTGAAATGAAAACCCAATCAAACGGTACGCCGCTGCGCCAAATGCCGCTGGCGAGCCGCTTTGTGCTCCCGTTAAAGCAGCATATTGGTGCCGAAGGCGAACTGTGCGTACGCGTCGGTGACAAGGTGTTGCGTGGCCAGCCGTTGACGCGCGGCCGTGGCCGTATGTTACCTGTTCATGCGCCGACGTCCGGCACCGTGGTCGCGATTGCGCCCCACTCCACCGCACACCCCTCTGCGCTGCCAGAGATGAGCATCATTATTGAAGCGGATGGCGAAGATCGCTGGATTGAGCGCGACGGCTGGGCGGATTATCGTTCGCATAGCCATGACGAGCTGATCGAGCGCATCCACCAGTTTGGCGTAGCCGGCCTTGGTGGCGCAGGCTTCCCGACCGGAGCAAAATTGCAAGGCGGCGGCGATAAAATCGAAACATTGATTATTAACGCTGCGGAATGCGAGCCCTACATCACCGCTGATGACCGCTTAATGCAGGATTGCGCGGCGCAGATTATGGAAGGTGTGCGGATTCTGGCGCACATCCTTAGGCCGCGTCAGGTACTTATCGGTATTGAGGATAATAAACCGCAGGCGATCTCCATGATGCGTGCAGTGCTGGCGGGCAGCCACGATATTCAGTTGAAAGTCATCCCAACGAAATACCCCTCCGGTGGTGCCAAACAGCTTACGCAGATCCTCACCGGCAAGCAGGTGCCGCACGGCGGACGTTCGTCGGATATCGGTATTCTGATGCAAAACGTGGGTACCGCCTATGCGGTTAAACGCGCGGTGATCGACGGCGAACCCTTAACGGAGCGCGTTGTTACGGTGACCGGTGAAGCGGTTAGCCGACCGGGCAATGTCTGGGCGCGCCTGGGAACACCGGTGCGCCATCTGCTCGATTTCGCCGGTTTCTGCCCTTCCGCTGAGCAACTGGTGATTATGGGCGGCCCGCTGATGGGCTTCACGCTGCCGTGGCTGGATGTGCCGGTAGTAAAAATTACCAACTGCCTGTTAGCACCTTCCGCCAGCGAGATGGGCGAGCCGCAGGAAGAAAAAGGCTGCATTCGCTGCAGCGCCTGCGCCGACGCCTGCCCGGCCGATTTGCTGCCTCAGCAACTCTACTGGTTCAGCAAAGGCCAGCAGCACGACAAAGCGACGGCGCATAACCTTTCCGATTGCATCGAATGTGGTGCTTGCGCGTGGGTATGCCCAAGTAATATTCCGCTGGTGCAATATTTCCGCCAGGAGAAGGCTGAGATTTACGCCATCGCCGAGGAAGAAAAACGCAACGCCGAAGCCAAAGCGCGCTTTGAAGCGCGCCAGGCACGTCTTGAGCGCGAAAAAATCGCCCGTCAGCAGCGTCATAAACAGGCTGCGGTTCAGCCTGCGGCTAAAGATCAGCTGGCGATTGATGCCGCGCTGGCGCGCGTGCGCGAAAAACAGACGACCGCTGCCCAGCCAGTTGTCATTCAGGCCGGTGCCATGCCTGATAACAGCGAAGTGATTGCCGCGCGCGAAGCACGCAAAGCGCAGGCACGCGCCCGCCAGGCAGAAAAAGCGCAGCAGGTGGAAAACAGTGCCGCCACCAGCGAAACAGCCGATCCACGCAAAGCCGCCGTTGAAGCGGCGATTGCCCGCGCTAAAGCGCGCAAGCTCGCGCAGAGTCAGTCCGCAGAATCGACCGCAAACGCTGAGCAACCACAGGTGGATGCCGGACAGTCACCGGCTGAATCTGCACCGGTTGATCCACGCAAAGCCGCCGTTGAAGCGGCGATTGCCCGTGCCAAAGCGCGCAAGCTCGCGCAGAGCCAGTCCGCAGAATCGACCGCAAACGCTGAGCAACCTCAGGCGGACGCCGGACAGTCACCGGCTGAATCTGCACCGGTCGATCCGCGCAAAGCCGCCGTTGAAGCGGCAATAGCCCGCGCCAAAGCGCGCAAGCTCGCGCAGAGCCAGTCCGCAGAATCGACCGCAAACGCTGAGCAACCTCAGGCGGACGCCGGACAGTCACCGGCTGGATCTGCACCGGTTGATCCGCGCAAAGCCGCCGTTGAAGCGGCGATTGCCCGCGCCAAAGCGCGCAAGCTCGCGCAGAACCAGCCAGCAGAATCGACCGCAAACGCTGAGCAACCACAGGCGGACGCCGGACAGTCACCGGCTGAACCTGCACCGGTCGATCCACGCAAAGCCGCGGTTGAAGCGGCGATTGCCCGCGCCAAAGCGCGTAAGCTCGCGCAGAGCCAGCCAGCAGAATCGACCGCAAACGCTGAGCAACCTCAGGTGGACGCCGGACAGTCACCGGCTGAATCTGCACCGGTCGATCCGCGCAAAGCTGCCGTTGAAGCGGCGATTGCCCGCGCCAAAGCGCGCAAATCAGAACAACTACAAGCCGCCACGCAAACTGATGAGGTCTCGTCTTTTGCGCAGGCCGCCAATGACGACCCGCGCAAAGCCGCCGTCGCCGCAGCCATCGCCCGTGTTCAGGCGAAGAAGGCCGCACAGCAAGCCGTTAACGAGGATTAAATGGTTTTCAGAATCGCAAGTTCCCCTTACACCCATAACCAGCGCCAGACCTCACGTATCATGCTGCTGGTGACGCTCGCGGCCGTGCCGGGCATTGCTGCGCAATTGTGGTTTTTCGGTTGGGGGACGCTGATACAGCTCATTCTCGCCATTATCAGCGCACTGGCTGCCGAAGCGCTGGTACTGAAATTACGCAAGCAGAACGTTAGCGCGATCCTGGCGGACAACTCTGCCCTGTTAACCGGTCTGCTGCTGGCTATCAGTATTCCCTCTTTCGCCCCGTGGTGGATGGTGGTGCTTGGCACCGTGTTCGCTGTAGTTATCGCCAAGCAGCTTTACGGCGGTTTAGGCCATAACCCGTTTAACCCGGCGATGATTGGCTATGTGGTGCTGTTAATCTCCTTCCCGGTGCAGATGACCAGCTGGCTGCCGCCCTATGAAATCGCACGCACCGTTCCCGGCTTTATCGATGCGTTACAGGTTATTTTCACCGGTCACACTGCCGCTGGCGCAAATATGGAAACGCTGCGCATTGGTATCGATGGCGTCAGCCAGGCGACGCCGCTCGACACTTTTAAAGCTTCATTGCATGCCGGACACAGCGTCGAGCAGATCCTGCGCTCCCCTATCTATAGCGGCGTGCTGGCTGGTGCTGGCTGGCAGTGGGTCAACCTCGGTTATCTGGCCGGTGGTCTGTTCCTGCTGTGGCAGAAAACCATTCGCTGGCATATCCCGGTAAGCTTCCTGCTGACCCTGTCGATTTGCGCCACACTCGGCTGGGTTTTCGCCCCGCAGTCGCTGGCTGCGCCGCAATTGCATCTGTTCTCTGGCGCGACCATGCTCGGTGCATTTTTCATTCTGACCGATCCGGTTACCGCCTCGACCACCAACAAAGGCCGGCTGATTTTTGGCGCGCTGGCAGGCGTGCTGGTGTGGCTTATCCGCAGTTTTGGCGGCTACCCGGATGGCGTGGCCTTTGCCGTATTACTGGCAAATATTACCGTGCCGTTGATTGATTACTACACGCGTCCGCGCGTGTACGGGCATCGTTAAGGAGCCGCCATGCTAAAGACAATGCGTAAACATGGCGTGACGCTGGCGCTGTTCGCCGCGGGTTCTACCGGGCTGACCGCCGCTATAGACCAAATGACCAAAACAACGATTGCCGACCAGGCCGCGCTGCAACAAAAAGCGCTGTTTGATCAGGTGATCCCGGGCGACAGCTATAATAACTCGCTGCAACAGAGCTGTTTTCTGGTCAGCGATCCGGCGCTTGGCAAAGGACAACACCATGTGTGGATCGCCAAAAAAAATGACAAGCCGGTTGCTGCTGTCCTTGAAGCGACCGCACCGGACGGTTACTCAGGCGCCATCCAGCTGCTTGTCGGCGCAGATTTCAGCGGCACGGTGCTGGGTGTGCGGGTGACGGAGCACCATGAAACCCCGGGTCTCGGCGATAAGATTGAGCTGCGAATTTCTGACTGGATCACCCACTTCGCCGGGAAGCGGATTGACGGCGCGGCCGATAGTCACTTTGCGGTGAAAAAAGATGGCGGTGATTTTGATCAGTTTACCGGTGCGACCATTACGCCGCGCGCGGTCGTTAACGCGGTGAAACGGACCGGCCTGTACGCGATGACACTACCGGAACAGCTTTCCCGTTTACCGGGTTGTGGAGAGTAAGCGATGAGCGAAGTGAAAGAGGTTATTGTTCAGGGACTGTGGAAAAACAACTCTGCCCTGGTACAGCTACTGGGTATGTGTCCGCTGCTGGCGGTCACGTCCACTGCCACCAACGCGCTGGGTCTGGGACTGGCGACAACGCTCGTACTCACCCTGACCAACCTGTTTATCTCGCTCCTGCGCCGCTGGACGCCGGATGAGATCCGCATCCCTATCTACGTGATGATCATCGCCTCGGTGGTCAGCGCGGTACAAATGCTGATCAACGCTTATGCGTTCGGGCTTTACCAGTCACTGGGCATTTTTATTCCGCTGATCGTCACCAACTGTATCGTGGTGGGACGTGCTGAAGCGTTTGCGGCCAAAAAAGGCCCGGCACTTTCAGCACTCGATGGTTTCTCTATTGGTATGGGTGCAACCTGCGCCATGTTCGTCCTGGGTTCCCTGCGCGAGATCCTCGGTAACGGTACGCTGTTTGATGGCGCGGATGGCCTGTTAGGCGGCTGGGCGAAGGCGCTGCGCATAGAAGTGTTCCACACCGATTCCCCGTTCCTGCTGGCGATGTTGCCGCCGGGCGCGTTTATTGGCCTCGGCATGATGCTGGCGGTGAAATACCTTATCGATCAGAAAATGAAAAAACGCCGTGAAGCGGCGGCGACTGCGGAAAACGACAGCACTCAGGCCGCGCCCGGGAAGGCATAATGAATAAAGCAAAACGACTGGAAATTTTAACCCGCTTACGGGAAAACAACCCGCACCCGACTACCGAGCTGAATTTCACCTCACCGTTTGAGTTGCTGATCGCCGTACTGCTCTCCGCGCAGGCCACCGATGTCAGCGTCAATAAAGCGACAGCCCTGCTCTACCCGGTGGCAAACACGCCCAAAGCGATGCTGGAGCTGGGCGTTGAGGGCGTGAAGCAGTACATCAAAACCATCGGCTTGTTTAACAGCAAAGCGGAGAATGTCATCAAGACATGCCGTATTTTGCTGGAAAAACACAATGGCGAAGTGCCGGAAGACAGAGCCGCGCTGGAAGCGCTGCCGGGCGTCGGGCGCAAAACCGCCAATGTGGTACTTAACACCGCGTTTGGCTGGCCAACCATCGCCGTGGATACGCATATTTTTCGCGTCTCTAACCGCACACGTTTCGCGCCGGGTAAAAACGTTGAGGAAGTGGAAGAGAAGCTTTTGAAAGTGGTACCCGCTGAATTTAAAGTCGATTGCCACCACTGGCTGATCCTGCACGGGCGATACACCTGCATCGCCCGTAAGCCGCGCTGCGGCTCCTGCATTATCGAAGATCTGTGCGAGTACGACAGTAAAGTTGATAGTTAACGCCGTCAGAACGGGCGCAGTACCGCCAGCAGAATTATCACCACCACAGCGACAACAGTAATGGTGGTTGCATTACGCAAAGCGCCCATTCCCTTCACCGCTTCACCTGCCGCGATGCGACGCAGCGTGGCAGAGAGAAAACCGTGCAGGCCTGAAAGCAGCAACACTACCACCACCTTGATTATCAGCCACAGATGCGGCATTTGACCGTGCGCAACCACCATTACCGCACCAGCAACCCACAGCAGCACCATTGCAGGCGTGGTGATTTTCCGGTTCCAGCGCCGGACATCGCCCGCCAATGCGACACGCGCGGTGTTATCTGCTTGTGTAGCGCACCAGCCGGCAACAACTGCCATAACCAGCATTCCGCCTATCCAGACGATGGCCGCCGCGATATGTAACGCGTTGAGCCATGGATGAAAGTTCATAGTTTGACTCCAGTGTAATAAAGATTGCGGCAAGTCTGACAGACTCATTGTCTGCTGTCATGGATTAACACCCTGATAAGTGCGGGCACTCTCCACTTTTCGGCGGTTAGTTATACTCACTTTACCAGGTTTCCTGTGCATCCTGGTTCGCTACAGATGCAATAGTGCGGCGTACTCTCCCTCCTGTGGAACCAGTCAATCCGCAATGTGCATCGTTGAATGTTTGTTCGATTTTTATCTCTGCCGCAATCGGCTAACCCGTCGGTTACCAGGCAACAAGAGGAACTTATGCAAACCACAACGTTTACTAAAACCCCGTCGGTCACGGTGCTGGATAACCGTGGTCTGGCGGTACGCGACATCGTTTATCACCGCCATCCGGAAACGCCGGACACCACCGATGAGCGCATCACCCGCCATCAGTTTGACGCGCGCGGTTTACCGTCACAGAGTGTCGACCCGCGTCTGTATGCCGCCGGGCGTGCGAACTTTGAATTTACCTGTGATCTGAACGGCACGCCGCTGCGTACGCAGAGCGCGGATGCCGGTACGGTGGTTGTGCTCAGTGACGCTTCCGGGCGGACATTTTTACAGGTCAGCAATATTGGCTCAGGGAATGACCGTAGTGCTGCGGTGACCCGTACTTTTCAGTATGAAGAGGCAAACCTGCCGGGGCGGTTGCTCGGCATTACCGAGCAGGGAAAAGTCACTGAACGATTTATCTGGAGTGGGAATTCAGTGGATGAACAGAGCCACAATCTTGCCGGCCAGCTGGTCAGCCACTATGACCCGGCGGGTCTGCTTTCCACGGCCAGCCTTTCCCTGAACGGTGTGCCGCTTGCCGTCACCCGCCAGTTACTGCCGGACGATGCCGAAGCAGACTGGCAGGGCGCGGATGCTTCCGCGTGGAACGACCTGCTGGCGGGCGAAACCTACACCACAACCAGCACGGTGGACGCGGCCGGAAATGTACTCACCACCACCGATGCGAAAGGCAACATCCAGCGCGTGGCCTATGACGTGGCGGGGCTGCTGAAGGGAAGCTGGCTGACGGTGAATGGCGGTTCCGAGCAGATTATCGTGAAATCCCTGACCTGGTCCGCTGCCGGGCAGAAGCTGCGTGAGGAGCACGGCAACGGCGTGGTGACCACATATTCGTACGAAGCGGAAACCCAGCGGCTGGTCGGTATTAAAACGGAACGTATGACACCGGCAAAAGTGGTGCAGGACCTGCGCTACGAATACGACCCGGTGGGCAATGTGCTGGTGATTACCAACGATGCTGAGGAGACCCGTTTCTGGCGCAATCAGGAAGTGGTTCCCGAAAATCACTACACTTACGACAGCCTGTACCAGCTGGTCAGCGCCAGCGGACGCGAGATGGCCAGTGCGGTACAGCAGAACAGTAACCTGCCTGATGTCACCTCCTTCGATAACGCCACTTACACGAACTACTCCCGCACGTACACCTACGATAACGCCGGTAATCTGACACAAATCCGGCACAGCGCCCCGGCGTCCGGTAACAACTACACCACCAGCATTACCGTATCCGACCGCAGCAACCGGGCGGTACTCAGCACACTCACCGAAACCCCGGCGGATGTGGAGGTGCTGTTCACTGCCGGCGGTCAGCAGAAAGAGCTTTTACCGGGGCAGAATCTGCTGTGGACGGCGCGACAGGAACTGCAAAAAGTCACGCCCGTCACCCGCAGTGGCGCAGCGGACGACAGCGAACGTTACCGCTACGACGCCAGCAGCCAGCGCATCGTCAAAATCACCTCGCAGCTGACCGGCAACAGCACGCAGACCAGACGGGTGATTTACCTGCCGGGTCTGGAGCTGCGCAGCAGCAGCGCGGAAACCCTGCAGGTGATAACCGTCGGCGTGGCCGGACGTGCCCAGGTGCGGGTGCTGCACTGGGAAAGCGGGCAGCCCGCCGGTATCAGCAATGACGCGGTGCGCTACAGCTACGACAACCTGACCGGCAGCAGCAGTCTGGAAGTGGACGCCAGCGGCGAGCTTATCAGCCAGGAGGAGTATTACCCGTTCGGCGGCACGGCGTTATTCGCCTCGCGCAGTCAACTGGAGGCGGATTACAAGACCATCCGCTATTCAGGTAAAGAGCAGGACGGCACCGGGCTTTATTACTACGGCTACCGCTATTATCAGCCGTGGGCGGGGCGGTGGCTGAGCGCGGATCCGGCGGGTGGCATTGACGGGCTCAATCTGTTTCGCATGGTGCGCAATAACCCTGTGGCATTACATGATCCCGACGGGCTCGCGCCACGGGTCGCCTTTTTGAAGGGGAAAAGGTTGATGGAAACCGTTGATTATATTGCGAGTAAACAGTTTGGTACCCTGGAAGAGGTTCTCGCTCACCTCAAATTTATGCGACTCAATAATTATGATGAGGAGCGCATCTATACCCACTTCAAGCATTCGCGACAATATACCGGTGCCCCTGCGTCCACTCAGACCTTCAGCTACCCTGATTTATCCCCTAAAGATCAAGATGCGCTGGACTACATTGCAAACCGGGAAAATTTCTCTCACCTGTTTGTCGAATACAGCGGTGACGAAGGTTTCAGCATCGAGTCGAAAAGTTTGAAAACAGAAAATATTTTCACCAATAAGTTTCTGAAAGACGTGTGGGTATTTGCCCACAACTTCCGGGTGGAACCAGAACCCTATTTCGCGACACATATTGCGCAATATCAATACAAAGTAGCGGCTGAGAACAGCGGTTTTTTAGGCGAGATGCCAAAGAAAATCATCAGGAAAAGCGTGATAAATGAGCAAACACTGAACGAAACAGAAGGATTAACCGGAAAAACCCTGTTTGAGGCGTTTTTTCAGCGAACACCAAATGGTAAATCCACCGCCCGCATACTCGATGCTTTCAATCTCATCGCTACCGGGGTAACACGCGAAGAATCGTCGGATGATGACGAAGGACCCTCATTTATCATTGATGTCGTTTATAAAAACAATGTGGTTCAGCAGGCCAGCGCAGTGCAACAGCCGGCGGGGATTGATAAAGCGATTCGCAAAAAAGGGATGGCGCGATTGTTGCCAGGATTCCTGCGCAGAGGAACACGAAGCGAGAAAAATACGCTAGGCATAAATTAAGCAGCAAAAAACGAGTTGAAAGCTTCACGGATCTAATCCATATAACCCGTCACCGGCTGCACGTTTTTTTTCGTGCAGCCAACACGCTGCACGCAGGATTTCGCTGATTTTCCGCCATTACGTTATGTGATAAAGGTCGCATCTCTACAAAAGAGCTAAAATGGCGAATGATTGCGCACAGATCGTGATATTGAGCAAATAATCGTCCACTTATGCGTATTTAATAAGTTTATTCCTTTTTTTAGAAGAAAAAAATCCAACTGACGGCAAATTCGGTCGCTATTGCTAACACAATGTTAAAAAAGAGATTGGCGATGTATAGCAAATGGTTGCAGTGCAAACTTTAATCATGTTTTACAAGAGATATGACCAGATTGACTACATAAACCAGCCCAATACACTACCATTTAGCCAAAATAGCAGAACATATGCCTTAATGTGCAATCTAACCCCCGGACTGTAGTAGAAAAATCCACTTTTATTTCAATGATGAAATTTAACTCTGAATAACAAATAAAAACACCGAGCATTGTAATGCCCTGGATCTATGTAACAGAATATGTCAAAAGACTTGCCTGAACGCGCTGGATAGTGAACATTAACCGCCGTTTTCCCCTCCCAATATAACTATAAGCGTGATGAACTCTGGTCATTGCGCGCTGAACACCCCCGTTAATATGGGATGTAAAAAAAGAGGTATATGTGTCAACTGCAAACAAACCAACGGAAAGCGTCAGCCTGAACGCTTTTAAGCAACCGAAAGCGTTTTATCTGATCTTCTCTATCGAGTTATGGGAACGTTTTGGTTACTACGGCCTGCAAGGGATTATGGCTGTTTACCTGGTGAAACAACTGGGTATGTCAGAAGCGGACTCTATTACACTGTTCTCCTCCTTCAGCGCACTGGTTTATGGCCTGGTTGCCATCGGTGGCTGGCTGGGTGACAAAGTACTGGGCACCAAACGCGTAATCATGCTGGGCGCGATCGTGCTGGCCATCGGTTATGCGCTGGTAGCGTGGTCCGGTCATGATGCGAGCATTGTGTACATGGGCATGGCGGCAATTGCCGTGGGTAATGGTCTGTTTAAAGCCAACCCATCATCCCTGCTCTCCACCTGCTATGCGAAAGACGACCCGCGTCTGGATGGTGCATTTACCATGTACTACATGTCCGTTAACGTCGGTTCGTTCTTCTCCATGCTGGCAACCCCGTGGCTGGCTGCGAAGTTCGGCTGGAGCACTGCGTTTGGTCTGAGCGTGGTGGGTCTGCTGATCACTATCGTTAACTTCGCCTTCTGCAAACGTTGGGTGAAAAATCACGGTTCTAAACCCGATTTCGAACCGCTGCGCGTTGGCTATCTGCTGGCAACCATTGTCGGCATTGTGGCGCTGATTGCTATCGCCACCTGGCTGCTGCACAACCAGGGCATCGCGCGTATGGTGCTGGGCGTTGTGGCGCTGGGTATTATCTG
The DNA here is from genome assembly GCF_027109175.1 of Kosakonia sp. SOY2. Classification (NCBI taxonomy): domain Bacteria; kingdom Pseudomonadati; phylum Pseudomonadota; class Gammaproteobacteria; order Enterobacterales; family Enterobacteriaceae; genus Kosakonia; species Kosakonia sp. SOY2. The sequence goes on along the minus strand of NZ_JAPVXH010000001.1, from coordinate 937,427 downwards.
CATCTTCGCCAAAGAGACTTTCGCGCTGAAAGGTGCCGCGCGTCGTAAAATGATCGTCGCCTTTATTCTGATGGTGCAAGCGATTGTCTTCTTCGTGCTCTACAGCCAGATGCCGACATCGCTGAACTTCTTCGCTATCCGTAACGTTGAGCACACGCTGTTCGGTATCGCTTTCGAACCTGAGCAGTATCAGGCGCTGAACCCGTTCTGGATCATCATTGGTAGCCCGATTCTGGCCGCTATCTATAACAAAATGGGTGATACGCTGCCGATGCCGCACAAATTCGCTATCGGTATGGTGCTGTGCTCCGGCGCGTTCCTGGTGCTGCCGCTGGGCACGAAATTCGCATCTGATGCGGGTATCGTTTCCGTAAGCTGGCTGATCGCAAGCTATGGTCTGCAAAGTATCGGTGAACTGATGATCTCTGGTCTCGGTCTGGCGATGGTTGCGCAACTGGTGCCGCAGCGTCTGATGGGCTTCATTATGGGAAGCTGGTTCCTGACCACGGCTGGCGCGAACATTATCGCCGGCTATGTGGCTAATCAGATGGCGATCCCGGAAAACGTGACCGATCCGCTGATGTCACTGAATATCTATGGCACCGTGTTCCTGCAAATTGGTATCGCGACAGCGATTATCGCTTTGCTGATGATCGTCACCGCACCGAAGCTGAACCGCATGACGCAGAGCGAAGATACCACTCGCGACACGTCGGAAACCGCTACGGCATAATCGCCGCGGGGAACTCGAATTATTCAGCCGCTAACGCAAGTTAGCGGCTTTTTTTTTATTCTGCCGCGTAATAACCTATGCCGGAAATCAGCCATAAGGAAAAGATAATGAAACTGTTTTACAAGCCGGGCGCCTGCTCTCTCGCCTCACATATTGCTCTGCGTGAGAGCGGAAAAGATGTGGATCTGGTAAGTGTTGATTTGATGAAAAAACGCCTGGAAAACGGCGATGACTTTTTTGCCATCAACCCGAAAGGACAAATCCCGGCGCTGCTGCTGGATGACAACACTCTGATTACCGAAGGCGTGGCGATTATGCAATACGTTGCTGACAGCGCGCCTGAGAGCCAGTTACTGGCACCTGTTGGCACCCTGCCGCGTTACAAAACGCTGGAGTGGCTGAACTTTATCGCAACCGAGCTGCATAAAGGCTTCACCCCGCTGTTTCGCCCGGATACACCGGAAGAGTACAAACCCACCGTACGCGCTTTGCTTGAGAAAAAATTGCACTACGTGAATGAATCCCTGAGCAATAACGCATGGATTAGCGGTGCGAACTTTACCATTGCCGACGGTTATCTGTTCACGGTTCTGCGCTGGGCGCGCGCGGTGAAATTGAATATGGAAGGTCTGTCGAATATTGATGCGTATATGGCGCGTGTTGCCGCTCGCCCTGCGGTGGCGACTGCAATGGCGGCAGAAGGTATTCAGTAGAATGTGAATGCCCGCGTACGCGCTGCTCAGCGGGCAACAATAAAGGCGGGGATCCCCGCCTTTTTTACAGCAATGTCGCGCTAAAAAGATGCTCAGGTTGCGCAATTCTGTCCTGCGCCGCGACCACCTGCAGTTCATACTCCTGCAAATTTTTGGTCGCCAGCATAATTTCATACACCGCCGCCGTTACGTGTTCGAGCGCTTCACGTACGCTCGCCCCCTGCAACAATTTCACCAGTAACAATCCGCTGGTCACATCACCCACGCCGACAGGCTGACGTGCGCCAAAATCCACCAGCGGACGGCTAATGTGCCAGGCTTCACTGGACGTCACCAGCAACATTTCAAAGCGATCGGCGCTCAGTCCCGCGCGCGCCAGGTGTTTCACCAGCACGATTTGCGGCCCCTGCGCAATCAGCTCGCGTGCCGCAGCCACTGCGTCCTCCACCGTGTGGACCGCATGCTCGCAGAGGATCTCCAGCTCAATCAGATTGGGCGCAATGATATCGCTGGCAGGCAAGGCGTGGCGGACATGAAACTCGGCAACCCCTGGCGCAACGATGCAGCCTTTCTCCGGATGCCCCATGACCGGATCGCAGAAATACTTCGCCTGCGGGTTGGCTGCTTTCACCTGGCGGACGATCCCAAGAATATGCTCTCCCTGCTCTGCCGAACCCAGATAACCACTCAGCACCGCGTCGCAGCGTTTCAGTTGGTCAATTGCCGCAATGCCCTGCACAATTTCGGTCAGATGGGCTGGCGGCATAACGCTGCCGGTCCATTTGCCGTACTGGGTATGGTTAGAAAACTGCACCGTGTTCAGCGGCCAGACGTTAGCGCCCAGGCGGCGCATCGGAAACTCGGCGGCACTATTCCCCGCATGACCAAAGACCACATGCGATTGAATGGCGAGGATATTCTTCATTGTTGGTAGCCTTGCAAAAGTCGAGCAATAAAAAGAAGGGAGTGATTTCTCACTCCCTTCGGCAGGTCTGTTTTTATTTCCAGCAGATCAAGCAGTAGTTTTTCTTACCGCGGCGCAACAGCGTGTAGCGGCCGAACAGGCGATCGCCATCAGTGAAGAAATACTCCGGATCGGATTGTTTTTCGCCGTTGATGGTAACAGCGTTAGACGCGATGGTTTTACGCGCCTGGCCGCGGGACGGCTGCAGCTCAGAGTCAACCAGCGCCTGCATCAGATCGGCACCTTTTTCCATCTCAACCATCGGTACGCCATCCTGCGCCAGCTGTTCAAAATCGGCTTCGCTCAAATCACTCAGCGTACCGTTGAACAGGCTTTCAGTGATGCGTTTAGCGGCGGTTAACCCCTCTTCGCCGTGAACCAGACGCGTCACCTGCTCAGCCAGCACATATTGCGCACGCGGCGCTTTACCGCTGTTTTTGTCTTCTTCTTCCAGCGCGTTAATTTCCGCGATGTCCATAAAGGTGAAGAACTTCAGGAAGCGGTAAACGTCCGCGTCGGCGGTGTTGATCCAGAACTGGTAGAACTTATACGGACTGGTTTTCTTCGGATCGAGCCACACCGCGCCGCCTTCGGTTTTACCAAATTTGGTGCCATCGGCTTTGGTGATCAGCGGAACCGTCAGGCCAAACACCTGATTTTGGTGCAGGCGGCGAGTCAGATCGATACCCGACGTGATGTTACCCCACTGGTCGGAGCCGCCAATTTGCAGCACGACATTATGCAGTTCGTTCAGGCAGGCAAAGTCGTAACCCTGCAGCAGGTTGTAGGAAAACTCGGTGAACGAGATGCCGACATCATCGCGGTTCAGGCGCTGCTTGACCGCTTCTTTGTTAATCATCTGGTTAACAGAGAAGTGTTTGCCGATATCGCGCAGGAAGGTCAGCACGTTCATGCTGCCAAACCAGTCGTAGTTATTTGCAGCGATAGCGGAGTTGTCGCCACAGTCGAAATCGAGGAACGGTGCAACCTGTTTGCGGATTTTATCCACCCACTCCTGCACGGTGTCTTCAGTGTTCAGTTTACGCTCAGTGGCTTTAAAGCTCGGGTCGCCAATCAGACCGGTCGCGCCACCCACCAGCGCTACTGGCTTGTGGCCAGCCTGCTGGAAGCGTTTCAGGCATAACAATGGAACCAGATGCCCCAAATGCAAGCTGTCAGCGGTGGGATCGAAGCCGCAATAGAGCGCGATCGGGCCCTGCGCCAGTCGCTCTGCTAACGCTTCCTCATCCGTCACCTGAGCCACGAGGCCCCGCTCTTGCAATTGTTTAATCAAGTTACTGCTTGCCATCAAAATCTCCATGTATAAAACGGACTGCACCTTTGCCGGTACACGACTTTTCGCCAGATGCGAAAGGATACTTCATGGGGGGCAGATAGAATAAAGCGCCGGAACACGGAGTGCCAGCGCTTATAGCAACATTTTTCAGGGTTTACGGCGCGAGGCGGTCAATTTTCCACGCATCATTCTCGCGCTGGTATAAAAAACGGTCATGCAGTCGATTGGCACCGCCTTGCCAGAACTCCATCTGGTCAATACTGACGCGATAGCCGCCCCAGAAACTGGGTAACGGGATTTCGCCCTGCTGGAACTTTTGCTTCAGTTCAAGGAACTTGCTTTCCAGAATGCCGCGCGCGGAGATGCGGCTCGATTGTTTCGATACCCAGGCGCCGATTTGGCTGTCACGCGGGCGGCTGTGGAAATACTTCATCACTTCGAGCGTTGAAAGCCGCTCCGCTTTGCCGGTGACCATCACCTGGCGATCCAGCATATGCCATGGGAACAGCAGACTGACAGCAGGGTTGTTTTCAATGTGATGCGCTTTACGGCTGCCAAGGTTGGTATAGAACACCAGCCCTTTTTCATCATAATGCTTGAGCAATACGATACGCTGGTAAGGTTGGCCGTTCTCATCCACTGTCGCCACGACCATTGCAGTCGGGTCAACGAGTTGAGCTTCACAGGCCTGCCCCAGCCAGCGTTCAAATAATGCCAACGGTTCGGCGGGAAGGTCGCCGCGACGCAGACCACCTTTGGTGTATTCACGGCGCAGATGCGCGATTTGCTGCAATTGATCGTTATCAGACATGGCGTTAGCGAAAGTAATCATCAGGTGGGGCTATTATGCGCCCCCCTGTGAAAATCTCAACGCTGCGGAATAAGCTGGCAATTATTCAGTACGATGCGATCGCGCTTGTAGACGGTCGCACTCTCACCCTTCGACCAGAAAACGTAGACGCCATCCGTGTAACGTGCGCCGGAGGCTGAAAGCCCTTGCTGTAAGGTCAGCAATTTATCATCCCAGACAAAACTCGCCTGCTGGCGGGTGTTATTAATTTTCACGGTGAGCGGTTTTTCGTCGCACTGGTAAACCAGCGTATCGGTATGCATGCGTTCTACAAACTGATTGTAATAGCTGCATCCGGCAAGCAGTGCGGGCAGACAGGCGATGACTATTTTTTTCATAGAGTATTCCCGGGACGGTCCTGGTCACGGAGGGCGAAACGCCCTCCCTAAGCCTGGTCAGTCTAGCCCGGTGCAACTAAAGTGAAATGCGGTTAACTCTGATTCTGCCGAGGGTTAGCAGGGTAAATCGCGCCGAGCACCGAGGCAGCGGACGCGCCGGTGACGGAGGGCAGATTGCCAGGCAGTCCGGCCAGGGTCCGCCACGCAAGCCAGGCAAACGCCAGCGCTTCCATATCGTCGCCGCTGATACCGGCTTCATCCGTGGTGGTGACTTCTGTACCTGGCAAAAGCCCCGCCAGACGCGCCATGACCAGCGGATTTCGATTCCCCCCACCGCAGACCAGCAGGCGTTCACAACCGCCACTGAGCAGCACCTGCTCGGAAATTGTCACCGCCGTCAGTTCAGCCAGCGTGGCCTGCACATCGCTGGCGCTTAACCCCGGGAAGTGCGCCAGGTGGCGTTCCAGCCAGCTGTAGTTAAAGTATTCACGACCGGTGCTTTTCGGTGCAGGCGTGGCAAAGTAGGCATCGCTTAGCATGTTTTGCAGGAGCGGCAGCACCACTTTGCCTTCGCTCGCCCACTGCGCATCTTTGTCGTAGGGTTTGCCTTTTTGCCGCCAAATCCATGCGTCCATGAGCATATTGCCAGGTCCGGTGTCATAGCCTCTGACCGGCTGGCCGGGGATCAGAAGCGATAAATTGGCGATGCCACCAATGTTGAGCACCATGCGCCGTTCTACCGGGTGCGCCAGCAGTGCATGGTGAAAGGCCGGCACCAGCGGCGCGCCCTGCCCGCCAAGCGCGATATCACGGCGGCGAAAATCACCGACCACCGTCACCCCCGTACGCGCCGCGATGTGGTTATTGTCACCAATCTGCAAAGTATGCGGCGCAATGCCTGTCGGCTCATGCCAGACGGTTTGCCCGTGACAGCCAATCGCGACGATATCTTCCGGGTGGAGTTGCTCTCGGTCCATTAACGCCAGCACCGCGTCGGCAAACAACTTGCCCAGTTGGGTATCCAGCCGCCCCAGTTGCGAAAGTGTAAGTTGCTGTCCCTGGCAAATGCCAAGAATCGCCTCTTTTAACGGCAGCGGAATCGGAAACGTCAGGCTCGCTTGCTGCGCGACCATGGTTTCATCGATTGCCGCCAGCACCACATCAACCCCATCCAGACTTGTTCCAGACATCACCCCAATGTAGCGACCCGATTTCATACGCCTTCCTTTAATGCATGACCGAAGGGCACCACTCCACCATAAAGCGGGGGTTAACGCCATCGGCTGCAAACACTTTTTAACAATCGGATGATTTTCCGTTAAGTGAAATTACGCCGTGCTGCGCTTATAATCGCTTCGTTTAAATCTGGTTAAACTCGCGTTGATTATTATTTTGCCGGGATTTGGCAGAAGATATGACCTGGTATTGCTAAAATGCCATATAATTTAACCATGTCGGATGCCCGCAAGGGCGTTTCATGGTGAACAGGAGATTCATAAATGATGTTACGTGCACTGGCAGTTTCGCTGATTGGTTTTACTTTGGCTGGCTGCGTGAATAATGACACGCTTTCCGGTGATGTCTACTCTGCATCCGAAGCTAAACAGGTGCAGAATGTCACTTACGGCACCATTGTTAACGTCCGTCCGGTACAGATTCAGGGTGGCGACGAAAACAATGTTATCGGCGCGCTTGGCGGTGCAGTGCTGGGTGGTTTCCTTGGCAATACTGTTGGCGGCGGCACGGGACGTTCTCTCGCCACCGCAGCAGGCGCGGTAGCCGGTGGTGTTGCAGGGCAATCCGTCCAGGGTTCACTGAATAAAACGCAGGGTGTTGAGCTGGAAATTCGTAAAGATGATGGCAACACCATTATGGTCGTGCAGAAACAGGGCAACACCCGTTTCTCCGCAGGCCAGCGCGTCGTGATGGCAAGCAACGGTCGTCAGATTACCGTTTCCCCGCGTTAATTCCCGCATTAGGTGGTCACGCCAGTGGCCGCCCTTTCATATTGCCGATACTGAATGTTGATGTAAAAAAGCCTTGCGGATGCAAGGCTTTGCTGGTCAGTCTCGCGACTGAAGCTCATTGATGTTTTGTTCCAGTCGGGCAATCATTTTAATCAACTGATCGAGTTCTTCCGCAGAGATCCCGGAAAGTATTTCCCCCCGGGTTTTACGAATAACCGTCTCCATTTCTTCAATGATTGGGTCCGCTTTTTCTGTCAATTTGATCCGCTTTGCCCGGCGATCGTTGGCGCAGGTCTGGCGAGAAATAAGGCCTTTCTCTTCCAGTTGATCCAGCGTACGCACCAGCGAAGGCTGCTCAATGCCAATCGCTTTTGCCAGTTGAATTTGCGACTGATCGGGCGGCAGCTGATGAATATTATGCAGCGTTACCCAGTGAGTCTGCGTTAATTCCAGAGGTTTCAGGCGATGGTCAATCAAAGCGCGCCAGACGCGCACTAAGCGTGCCAGATCAGAACCTAATGGCGATTCCAATTTCATCTCCTTATAATTAGCTTGCTAAGTTATTATACTCATTTTAGAATAGTTTGCAGTATTTATATTGGTAAAACAAATGTATTGCGGTTCTCGCCGGGGCTTACGCTGAGATTCCACCTGCCTTAGCAACACGCAGTGGTTGGTACTTATCTAATGATAATCATCAATCTGGCGATCCGTTAGGTTGCACAGGACACAAAGTGTGAAGTTGAATTCAAGTTTCCCGAACTTACCCCTGCAAGATCTGATTTTTGGCGCATCGGTCTATTTCCCTCCCGTATTTAAAGTGGTCATGCTGGGCTTTTTGTTCTGGCTTATTGCGCATCGCCTGTTGCGCGGGTGGATTTATGCGGGTGATATCTGGCACCCCATCCTGATGGATCTCTCCTTGTTTGTTATTGCGCTGAGCCTCGCCCTCGGCTTGCTAATTGTGTGGTAATTATGCGCCTGAAATCCCTGAAGTATTTTTCTACTCTCCTGGTGCTGGCTGTGGCGATTGTCGCGGCCTGGTGGATGTGGAACTTTTATATGCAGTCCCCCTGGACGCGTGACGGAAAGATCCGCGCTGAGCAGGTCAGTATCACACCGCAGGTCTCAGGCAGCATCAGCGAACTGAAGGTGAAAGATAACCAGTTGGTTAAAGCGGGCGATGTGCTGTTTCGTATTGACGATACGCCTTACCACATTGCCGTACTGAACGCCGAAGCCCAACTGGCTCGTATGCAAACCGATCTGGCAAAAGCGAATAATGAAGCCAATCGCCGTCGCCATCTCTCACAAAACTACATCTCCGCAGAAGATCTCGATACTGCCAATATTAGTGTTAAAGCCGCGCAGGCAAGCGTTGCGGCAGCGCAAGCACAACTTGCGCAGGCACAATGGCAATTGGCGCAAACAGTAGTTAAGGCACCGGTAGACGGCTGGGTCACCAACCTTTCCACCCGTACTGGCAATTACGCTACCGCCGGGCAACCGGTTTTCGCGCTGGTCGATAGCCATTCGTTTTATGTGATGGGTTACTTTGAAGAGACCAAGTTGCGCCATATTCATGAAGGGGCAGCAGCGAAAATCGTACTTTATAGTGGAGATGTTACGTTACAGGGTCACGTAGCAAGTATTGGTCGCGCGATATATGACCAAAGCGTCGAGACTGACAGCGGGCTGGTTGCCGATATCAAACCGAACGTACCGTGGGTACGGCTGGCGCAGCGTGTGCCGGTACGTATTCAGTTTGATAACCTGCCCGCCGGGCTGACGCTGGTTTCCGGCACCACGTGCACCGTGGCGATTGGCGGTCAGTAATGAAATCGCCTGTCTGGCTCTGGCAAAATTTGCCATGGGTAAAAGCCACGGTCGGACAGTGGCGCTATGCGCTGCGCAACGGTATCGCGATGTGTCTGGCGCTCACGGTGGCTTATTATCTCGATCTCGATGAACCGTACTGGGCCATGACATCCGCAGCCGTTGTCAGCTTCCCCACCGTCGGCGGCGTGATCAGTAAAAGCCTTGGCCGTATTGCCGGGAGCCTGCTTGGAGCCAGCGCGGCACTGATCATTGCCGGTCAGACACTCAACGATCCGTGGCTGTTTCTGTTCGCCATGGTCACCTGGATTGGCTTTTGTACCTGGGCTTGCGCGCAGTTCACCAATAATGTCGCCTATGCCTTTCAACTGGCGGGTTATACCGCCGCGATTATCGCGTTCGCCATGGTCGATGTGACCGATATTACTGAGCTGTGGGATATTGCTCAGGCGCGCGTGTGCGAAGTGATCCTGGGCATTTTGTGCGGCGGCATGATGATGATGATCCTGCCCGGCAACGCGGACGGAACCACCCTGCTGTCAGCATTGAAAAAAATGCATGCCCGGTTGCTGGAACATGCAAGCCTTCTGTGGCAGCCAGAAACCACAGATGCTATCCGCACCGCCCATGAGAGCGTTATCGGCCAGATCCTCACCACCAATTTGCTGCGCATTCAGGCGTTCTGGAGCCATTACCGTTTTCGGCGGCAAAACAGTTTGCTTACCTGGTTACTGCACCAACAGTTGCGCATGACCAGCGTGATCTCCAGCCTGCGCAGAATGCTGCTGAACTGGCCCGACGCGCCGGAAAATTTGCGCCCGGTTCTTGAGCAACTGCTCTCCGCGCTTGCTCACCCGCGCGCGGATGCGCTTACCGTCGCACGGATTATCGCCCCGCTCGCGCCCGGAGAAAGCGACGATTACCGGCACCATGCATTCTGGCAGCGCTTACGCTACTTCTGCCGTTTATACCTCACCAGTAGCCGCTGGCTGGCGCGTGTGGAGAATGCTTCGCCAGTCAGCAGTTATACGCCACCGCGAAGCCCGGGATTGATGCGTGATACGGATAATGCCGAAGCGCTATGGAGCGGCATTCGTACCTTTTGCGCGCTGAGTCTGGTCGGCGCATGGAGCATCAATACGCAGTGGGAATCGGGCTCGGCGGCGCTGACGCTGGCGGCTATCAGCTGTGTGCTTTACTCCGTCTCACCCGCGCCGTTTAACTCCCTGACACTGCTGTTGCGCACCTTAATTTTGCTGTCGCTGTTCAGCTTTATGGTGAAATTCGGCCTGATGGTGCAAATCAGCGAGCTGGCGGTGTTTCTGCTGTTTCTCTTCCCGCTGTTAACCACCCTGCAATTGTTGAAATTACAAATGCCAAAGCTGGCCGGGTTGTGGGGGCAGTTGATTGTTTTTATGGGCTCGTTTATCGCCGTGACCAATCCACCGGTTTATGACTTTGCGGACTTCTTAAATGACAACCTGGCGAAGATCTCAGGCGTCGCGCTGGCGTGGCTCGCGTTTGCCGTGTTACGCCCGGGCTCAGATGCCCGCAAAAGTCGGCGTCACATTCGCACGCTGCGCCGCAGTTTTGTCGATCAACTTAGCCGCGTACCACAGCTGAGCGAGCATGAGTTTGAATCGGTGGTTTATCACCACATTAGCCAGTTAAGCCATAGCCAGGACGCGCAAGCACGGCGCTGGTTGCTGCGCTGGGGGGTTGTGTTATTGAATTGCTCGCATGTTGTCTGGCAGCTACGCGACTGGGAAATTCGCTCTGATCCCCTCGCCAAAGTCCGCGAGTTATGCATTGTCTTATTGCGGGATGTGATGAGTGAGCGTGGTGTCCGGCAACGAACGCTTTCTGCCACGCTGACCGAGCTGCAGCGGATTAGCGCGGTGCTGGGTAAACATCACCAGCCGGCCGCGCGGGAGCTGGCCTCGGTTGTCTGGCGCTTATATTGCGCGCTATCGCAGCTGGAGCAAGCCCCGGCAGCCGGAACGCTTACTTGATAACGCCGCAGGCGTAACGTGCGCCGCCACCGCCGAGCGGTTTCGGTTGATCGGACATATTATCGCCGCCCACGTGCACCATCAGCGCTTTGCCTTTCACATCCGCGAGTTTTTTCAGACGCGGCGCCACCACCGGGTCGGTCGCTTTACCGTCATTGTTGACCACCAGCACCGGCAGGTCGCCTAAATGTCCGGCGCCTTCTGGCCCTTCATGCTTGCCGGTATGCTGCGGATCGAGGTGTCCCCCTGCCGCTTCAGCAGCAGAGGCTTTCCCCTCTTTAATAGCAGGTTGGCAACTGCCTTTGGCATGGACGTGAAAACCATGCTCGCCGGGCGGCAGAGCTTTCAGATCGGGCGCAAATTCCAGCCCCTTATCGGTTTCGCTGATTTTTACACTACCAACAGACTGCCCAACGCCCTGCGCAGTGACCAGGTTCATTTCCACTTCTTCACTGGCGGCTTGCGCCCCGGCGCAAACCACGAGCGCCAACACAGCCAGACTAAAACGCTTCATATGACCTCCTTCGGTCTGTTTTAACCCTGTAAGTTTAAACCAGGGTGGCAGATTTCACCGGGAGGTCATCTGCCCGCGTTATGGCACGTCGTAACCAAGCGCCGCTTTGCGAATACGGAACCACTGCTGGCGCGTCATCTGAAGGTTCAGTGCCCCCAGCGCCGAACGCACGCGCTCAATTTTACCCGAGCCAATAATGGGCAGCGGCGCAGACGGCAGACGCATCACCCAGGCATAGACCACCTGTTCGATGGTTTCGGCATTCAGTTCCTGCGCAACGCGCGCCAGTTCATCACGTAGCGGCTGGAACGCAGCATCGTTAAACAGACGCCCGCCACCGAGACATGACCATGCCATCGGGCGGATGCGCAGCTGTTGCAGTTGATCCAGCGTACCATCCAGCAGTAGCGGCTGGTGAACCGGCGAGATCTCGACCTGGTTGGTCGCCAGCGTAAATGGCAGGCGTGACTGCAACAGAGAGAACTGAGCGGGTGTGAAGTTAGAAACGCCAAAGTGGCGCACTTTTCCGCTCTGATGCAAATGCAGAAATGCTTCCGCCACCTCATCGGCGTCCATCAACGGATCGGGACGGTGGATCAGTAACAAATCAAGGTGATCGGTGGCAAGATTCACCAGCGACTGTTCGGCACTGCGAATAATGTGGTCGCGTTCAGTAATGTAATGACCCAGCGCATGTTCCGGTTTCGCGGTGGTGGCGATGCCACATTTGCTGACAATCTCCATGCGGGCACGCAGATGCGGAGCGAGCTTGAGCGCTTCGCCAAACGCGGCTTCACACAGATAACCGCCGTAAATATCCGCGTGATCAACGGTAGTCACACCGAGATCAAGATGAGACTCAATGAAGCTAACCAGCTGCTGCGGGGACATGTTCCAGTCCATTAAACGCCAGTAGCCCATCACAAAACGGGAGAACTCCGGGCCTTGCGGCGCGAGGGCAATACGTTGAACCATAATGATTTCCTCGAAGGTAATTTGCCTTCGAGTATACGCATTTTGGCGACTAAAACAGTGAAGGTTGCTGAGGTTCTTCCGCAGAGGACGCTTTGTTTGCGCGCATTTTGCGCTGTAGACGCTGGCGGCACAAACGCAGCACCTCCTGCTTTTGCGCATCGGTCATTTTTTGCCAGTTAAAACGCTCATCGCGGCTACGCATGCAGCCACGACAAAAACCGCGCTCATCCGACTGGCAAATACCGCGGCACGGGCTCTGGACGGGGAAAAACTCCAGTTGTTCTGGCACAGTCGTCTCCGGTAATACAGGCAGTTCCCTTTATTGAAGACTGCCTGTCGATAACGCGCAAGGCGAAAAACGCATTGTTCGCCACTTGCAACAGACCGATCGGTCTAGTAGAGTGGCGCGATGAGCAGAAATACCGAACATGACACGCGCGAACATTTACTGGCGACCGGCGAGCAGCTTTGCATGCATCGCGGGTTTACCGGTATGGGCCTGAGCGAATTACTGAAAACAGCGGAAGTGCCAAAAGGCTCTTTCTACCACTATTTTCGCTCTAAAGAGGCGTTCGGCGTAGCGTTGCTTGAGCGTCACTATGCCGCGTATCACCAGCGGCTGGCGACCCATTTCGCCAGCGGGCCGGGAAACTACCGTGACAGGCTACTGGCGTATTATCAGGAGACGCTCCGGCAGTTTAGCCAACAGGGAATTATTAGCGGTTGCCTGACGGTGAAACTGTCGGCGGAAGTGTGCGATCTGTCGGAAGACATGCGTTCAGCAATGGACAAAGGCGCGAGCGGCGTTATCGCCCTGCTCGCGGATACGCTGGAAAAAGGGCGTAACGATCGCAGCTTAACGTTTAAGGGGGAACCACTAACGCAGGCGCAAGTGTTGTACTCCCTGTGGTTAGGTGCCAATTTGCAGGCCAAAATTTCGCGAAGCGCCCTGCCGCTGGAAAGCGCGCTGGCGCATGCAAACAGCATCATTGCAACGCCTGTCTGAGAGCAGGCATTTTTATTTCACTTTTCACTAGTCGACCGGTCTATTCAGGAGTTGTTATGTCCAGTAAATTATTTACGCCGCTGAAAGTGGGCGCTATTACCGTTCCAAACCGCGTTTTTATGGCACCGTTGACGCGACTGCGCAGCATCGAGCCGGGTGATATTCCTACGCCGTTAATGGCGGAATATTATCGTCAGCGCGCCAGCTCCGGCCTGATTATCAGCGAAGCCACGCAAATCTCCGCGCAGGCGAAAGGCTATGCCGGCGCACCGGGTCTGCACAGCGCAGAACAAATTGCGGCATGGCAGAAAATCACCGATGCCGTGCATAGCGAAAACGGCCGTATCGCCGTACAGCTGTGGCACACCGGTCGTATCTCGCACAGCAGTCTGCAACCGGGTGGTGCCGCGCCGGTCGCACCGTCAGCCATCAACGCGGGAACGCGTACCTCTCTGCGTGATGCCAACGGCAACGCCACGCGTGAAGACACCTCCACGCCGCGCGCGCTGGAAACCGATGAGATCCCGGGTATCGTTAATGATTTCCGCCAGGCCGTTGCCAATGCGCGCGACGCCGGGTTTGATCTGGTTGAACTGCACTCGGCCCATGGTTATCTGTTGCACCAGTTCCTTTCACCGTCGGCGAACCAGCGTACCGACCAGTACGGCGGCAGCGTGGAAAATCGCGCGCGCCTGGTGCTGGAAGTAGTCGACGCGGTAAGCAAAGAGTGGGACGCAGAGCGCATTGGTATTCGCGTGTCTCCGATCGGTTCTTTCCAGAACATGGATAACGGCCCGAACGAAGAAGCCGATGCGTTATATCTGATCGAGGAACTGGGCAAGCGCGGTATTGCTTACCTGCATATGTCAGAGCCGGACTGGGCCGGCGGTGAACCGTACACCGACGCGTTCCGTGAAAAAGTGCGCGCACGTTTCCACGGCCCGATCATTGGTGCAGGTGCCTATACCCCGGAAAAAGCGGAACAGTTGATCGAGAAAGGTTTGATTGACGCGGTAGCCTTTGGTCGCGCCTATATCGCCAACCCGGACCTGGTAAAACGTCTGCAACTGAAAGCGGAACTGAACCCACAGCGCCCGGAAAGCTTCTATGGCGGCGGCGCGGAAGGTTACACCGACTACCCTTCTCTGTGATCCTCTGATTGTTCATTGATAGCGGCGGGTCTGCGCCGCTATACTAAAACTGTGTTTCTATTCGGAACGTTAACACATTCATACAAGAGGATATTATGCGCTTACTTCACACCATGCTGCGCGTCGGCAACCTGCAACGCTCCATCGAATTTTATACTAATGTGCTGGGCATGAAGCTGCTGCGTACCAGTGAAAACCCGGAATATAAATATTCGCTGGCTTTCGTTGGCTACGGCCCGGAAAACGAAGAAGCGGTGATTGAACTGACCTACAACTGGGGCGTGGAAAGCTACGATCTGGGTAATGCTTACGGTCATATCGCGCTGAGCGTGGAAAACGCGGCGCAAGCTTGCGAAGCTATCCGCAACAACGGCGGTAATGTGACGCGTGAAGCGGGTCCGGTTAAAGGTGGAACCACGGTTATCGCCTTCGTTGAAGATCCGGACGGTTACAAAATCGAGCTCATCGAAGAGAAAGACGCCGGTAAAGGCCTGGGTAACTAATCCCCTCCGGGCGCGCTTTGCGCCCGCTGTTTTACATCCCTTCGTAAAATTTGCCATAATGCGCTGCCATTTTCCCGTATCAAGAGATCCTGATGTCCGATAACGCTCAACTGACTGGTCTGTGCGACCGTTTTCGCGGTTTTTACCCTGTGGTAATTGATGTTGAAACCGCCGGGTTTAACGCCAAAACCGACGCGCTGCTGGAAGTCGCCGCCATTACGCTGAAAATGGATGAACAAGGCTGGCTCATGCCCGACAGCACGCTGCATTTCCACGTTGAGCCTTTCGAAGGCGCGAACCTGCAACCCGAAGCGCTGGCCTTTAACGGCATTGATCCGGGCAATCCGCTGCGTGGCGCGGTGAGTGAGCATGACGCCCTGCATGCCATTTTTAAAATGGTGCGCAAAGGCATTAAAGATCAGGGTTGTAACCGCGCTATTATGGTGGCGCACAACGCGACGTTCGATCACAGTTTTATGATGGCCGCTGCGGAACGCGCTTCACTGAAACGCAACCCGTTCCACCCGTTTGTCACTTTCGATACCGCGTCATTAAGCGGGCTGGCTCTCGGGCAGACGGTGCTGTCAAAAGCGTGTGGCGCAGCGGGCATTGCGTTTGACGCCTCGCAGGCGCACTCCGCACTGTACGATACAGAGCAAACCGCCCTGCTGTTTTGCGAAATCGTCAACCGCTGGAAGCGCCTTGGCGGCTGGCCGTTGCCCATCGCGGATGAAAATCAGGCATAAAAAAAGCGACCGTCAGGTCGCTTTTTTATTGGCAGAAATTACTCTGCGCTCGGCTCGTCTTTATGTTTTGCCGCCGCTTCTTTGATAAGCGTCTGCAATTCGCCGCGTTGATACATTTCAATCACGATATCGCAGCCGCCAACCAGTTCACCTTCAACCCACAGTTGCGGGAAGGTCGGCCAGTTAGCGTATTTCGGCAGTTCTGCGCGAATATCCGGGTTTTGCAGAATGTCTACATAGGCAAAACGTTCACCGCATGCAGAGAGCGCTTGTACCGCCTGGGCGGAGAAACCGCAGCTTGGCAGCTTCGGAGAGCCTTTCATATACAGCAGAATCGGGTTTTCAGCGATCTGGCGCTGGATTTTTTCAAGTGTTGTGCTCATTGTCATGCTTCCTTCAACTTCTTCTACGGCAGATGTTCGCCATTGTAACGGTTCAGAGGGGCATCGGAAAATAACATTTTGTTCACCGTTCATGATTTTATCGTCTGTCGGCAAAAGTTGCCTTAGGAATATGACTTAACTCAACTCGCCATCCCGCTTGCTGCCTAACTCTTGAGCACATAGAAACGTTTTGCTGCTTTTTTTTGCGCTTGTTAACGAAACGAAGCTATAGATGCAAAAACAGTATTAACTTTTGGGGTTTTTATGGATTAGAATCGACGAGTTTTAAAAAACCATTTGCAGGCATATTAAATGCTTGCCCTAACAGGGGATTGCTCAGTGGCGCGGATACCAAAAGCTTCAATCACGCTCTGTGCTTTGTTGTTCACCACGATTTCTTTCACGCCATTAGCGAGTGCCTCTGAACAGGCGCGAGCGTCGGCCGTGCAAAAATCGCATCTGGCGAAAGCATCCGAACGTAAGAAAAAAAATACATCACAAAAGACACCAAAGAAAAACAGTCGCAGTCCGGCAGAAAAAACCACCAGCAAAAAAACAACGGAGAGTAAAAAAGCTCCGGCAAACAAAAAAGTTACTACCAGCAAAAAAGCCAGCAAAATCACCTCGCGTCGTAATACATCCAGCCCGTTAAAAACCACCGCCGTCACCTGGACTGAGAAATGTACGCCGCGCAAAGGCCACAAGCCGCATTGTGTGAAGGTTAAAAGCACTAACGCCATCGCCGATGTGCATAAAGTTCGCATTCAAAAAGCACAAAAAACCGCCATGTCCAAGCTGATGAACCAGATTGGCAAGCCTTATCACTGGGGCGGCACCTCACCAAGCACCGGTTTCGATTGCAGCGGTCTGGTCTATTACGCATATAAGGATCTGGTGAAATTCCGTATTCCGCGTACCGCCAATGAAATGTATCACCTGCGCGATGCATCGCCGGTGAATGTGGCGGAACTGGAGAGCGGCGATCTGGTGTTCTTCCGTACCCAGGGCCGTGGTACCGCCGATCACGTGGGCGTGTATGTCGGTAATGGTAAATTCATTCAGTCTCCGCGTAGCGGCCAGGACATTCAGGTTACCTCGCTGAGTGAAGATTACTGGCAGCGCCATTATGTTGGCGCGCGTCGCGTCGTGACGCCGAAAACCATTCGCTAACCCCTCACCTGCCGCGCCTGCGGCAGGTAACTCCCTCTTTTGTCTGGCCTTTCGATTTGCTACCCTAATCCGCACATCCAGTAGGGCTATTGGGTGTTATTAAAATAATGAAAGGAGAATAGCAATGTCGTTTGAATTACCTGCATTACCGTATGCAAAAGACGCCCTGGCGCCGCATATCTCAGCCGAAACGCTGGAATACCACTATGGTAAACACCATCAGACGTATGTCACCAACCTCAACAACCTGATCAAAGGCAGCGCTTTTGAAGGTAAATCGCTGGAAGAGATTGTGAAAACCAGCGAAGGCGGCGTGTTCAATAATGCGGCCCAGGTCTGGAACCATACTTTCTACTGGAACTGCCTGGCCCCGAATGCTGGCGGTGAACCGACCGGTGAGCTGGCGGCAGCTATCGCCAAATCATTCGGCAGCTTTGCCGAATTCAAAGCGCAATTCACCGATGCTGCGGTAAAAAACTTCGGTGCTGGCTGGACGTGGCTGGTGAAAAAAGCGGATGGCACATTAGCCATTGTTTCAACGTCTAATGCGGGCACTCCGCTGACAAGCGATGCAACCCCGCTGTTAACCGTCGATGTCTGGGAACATGCGTATTACATCGATTACCGTAATGCGCGTCCGAACTACCTCGAACATTTCTGGGCGCTGGTAAACTGGTCATTCGTGGCCAAAAATTTAGCGGCATAAACGCGGCATAAAACAAAGGAGGGGCTAGCCCCTCCTTTTTGCATTTGTGCTATTTATTCTGCTGCGGCACAGGCACGTTCTGGCTGAGAGTGACCAGAGAACAGCACCACCAGCAGGCCCAGCCCGGCAATAATCGCCCCCATAACCGGGACGAAATCATAACCCAGCCCAGCGGAAATCACTGCTCCACCGGCTGCCGCGCCCAGCGCGTTACCGAGGTTAAAGGCACCGATATTGACTGAAGATGAAAGGCCCGGTGCTTCATGCGCAACACGCATGACACGCATCTGCAACGGCGGAACCACCGCAAACGTCGCCGCGCCCCACACCACCATGCTGATGGCTGCGCCCACTTCACTGCGCGCCAGGAACGGGATCGCCAGCATGATGGCAATCAGCAGGATCAAAAAACCTTTCAGCGTGCCGGTGACCGAGCGATCCGCCAGTTTGCCGCCGAGATAGTTACCAATGGAGAAACCAACGCCAATCAACACCAGCATCGCCGTCACAAAAACGGGAGTGGCATCGGTAATGGTGTGCAGCACCGGCGCAATGTAGGTATACAGCGTGAACATGGCACCTGCGCCGAGCACAGTGGTCAGCAATGCGGACAACACTTGTGGGCGTACCAGTACCGACAGCTCTTTACGTACGTCCGGGCGCTCACCTGTGCCACCTTTCGGCAGCGAAAAGAACAGGCTTGCCATGGCAATCACACCCAGCCCGGCGGTGGCCATGAACGACATACGCCAGCCAATGGTTTCACCCAGCCAGGTCGCGGCAGGCACACCGCCAATGTTAGCAATGGTCAGCCCCATAAACATGGTTGCCACTGCGCTGGCCTGCTTCTCTTTGGCGACAACGCTTGCCGCCACCACCGAGCCAAGACCAAAAAACGCGCCGTGGTTCAGACTGGTGACGATCCGCGCCAGCATTAATGTGGCGTAATCCGGCGCAATCGCCGACAGCACGTTACCGAGCGTAAAAATCGCCATCAAAAAGATCAGGGCATTGCGTCTGCCACGGTGAGACAGCAGCAATGTCATTAACGGCGCACCAATCATCACGCCGATAGCGTAGGCGCTAATCAGCATCCCCGCCGCCGGAATAGAAACATCGACGCCGCGGGCAATAACCGGCAGTAATCCCATCGGGGAAAACTCGGTGGTACCAATGCCGAAGGCGCCAATCGCCAGGGCAAGCAAAGGGAAATTAATTTTCATCTGTGACTCCAAAATAGACATGCCGACTTGCGACCCTGTCGCTGAAGCCAAAAGTATGACAGCTATCACAAAAAACAGAAGTTAGCAGAATGACAAAAGATTATTGCAGAAGTGATAACAATGGCGGGGAAGAAAACCGAGGGAGAAAAGGCTCTCCCTCGCGATAGATCAATGCAGTGCAGCAGTCAGACCGCCGAAAACAATCAGGCTCAGAACGATGACGGTAGTGATTAAAGAATACTTCAGATCGGTGCTCATCAATTTTCCCCTTTTTAATTTCCCCACAAAAAGTGAGATAACGCATTTTTGCACAAATTATCTTAAAAATCTTGCGGGAATTCGCAGGAGAAACGTTTTAATACTTCCCCTTTTGCTCAAGATCAGACAAAATTCGACGCTAAATTTATTAGCGTACCGGCCATTGACTCCCCTCCTGACGTCCAGTGTCGTTTTCCCGGCGTACCGCACCCCCTTTGATGGGTACAGGGTGATTAAAGGCAAACGTTTACCTTAAGTATTATCAGGAGCTTATGATATGGTCTGGAGTGATATCTGATGGCAACGATTAAAGACGTAGCGAAACGAGCAAACGTTTCCACTACAACCGTATCACATGTAATTAACAAAACCCGTTTCGTCGCCGAAGAGACGCGCAACGCTGTGTGGGCGGCGATTAAAGAGTTGCACTATTCCCCCAGCGCCGTCGCCCGCAGCCTGAAAGTGAATCACACTAAATCGATCGGCTTGCTGGCCACCAGCAGTGAAGCGGCCTACTTTGCTGAAATTATTGAAGCCGTAGAGAAAAAGTGCTTCCAGAAGGGTTATACCCTGATCCTCGGCAATGCCTGGAATAGCCTCGAAAAACAGCGTGCTTATCTGTCGATGATGGCGCAAAAGCGCGTCGATGGCTTGCTGGTAATGTGTTCCGAATACCCGGAATCGCTGTTGAGCATGCTCGAAGAGTACCGCCATATTCCGATGGTAGTGATGGACTGGGGCGAAGCGAAGGCCGACTTTACGGATTCCGTTATTGATAACGCCTTTGAAGGCGGTTATATGGCCGGGCGCTACCTTATTGATCGCGGACATCGCGATATTGGCGTGATCCCCGGCCCGCTGGAGCGTAACACTGGCGCGGGCCGTCTGGCCGGCTTTATGAAAGCGATGGAAGAAGCCCTTATCAGCGTGCCGGAAAACTGGATCGTGCAGGGCGATTTCGAGCCGGAATCCGGCTATCGCGCGATGCAGCAAATCCTCAATCAGGCGCATCGCCCTACCGCAGTCTTTTGCGGCGGTGACATTATGGCGATGGGCGCGCTGTGCGCTGCCGATGAGATGGGTTTACGCGTACCGCAGGATATTTCCCTGATTGGTTATGACAACGTACGTAACTCACGCTTCTTCACCCCGGCCCTGACCACGATTCACCAGCCGAAAGATTCGCTGGGAGAAACGGCGTTTACCATGCTGCTTGATCGTATCGTCAACAAGCGCGAAGAGTCGCAGTCTATTGAAGTGCATCCGCGTCTGGTTGAGCGCCGTTCCGTGGCCGATGGCCCGTTCCGCGACTACCGCCGCTAACCGCTTATTACGGAGCCGTTAATTCGGCTCCCGTAACCACTCGTCATTCAGCGTTTCGCTATCTCCCAGATATTCCAGTAGCCAGTTTAACGCCGGGGACGCCTCATTTTGTTGCCATGTCAGGCAGCACGCCGCATCCGGGAAGGGATTTTCCAGGGTCAGCGCAACCCAGTCACCGCTGTCGAGCCGCGGGCGGGCAAAGTGTGCCGGCACCATTCCCACGCATAACCCTGCCGATAAGCACGCCTCCGACGACGCCCAATCAGGAACAATCACGCGTTTCTGATTATCCAGTAGCCAGGTAATACGTTTCGGCAACGAGCGGGACGTATCTTCTTGGATAAGTGAAGGCCAGTTGCGCAAGGTATCGTCGCTAAGCGGGCCTGCCAGTGACGCCAGCGGGTGGCGACTGGAAACCACGCATTTCCAGCTCAGCATTCCCATATCGCGAAACGCATAACGCCCACCGACGGGAATAGCCTGCGTTGCGCCGATCGCCAGCTCCACCCGCCCGTCAGCAAGCGCATCCCAGACACCGTTAAAGACTTCCTGGTAGACCTGCAACTCAACATCACTGAAATGGCGATAGAAATCGACGATCAATTGCCGGGTACGTTCAGGTTTTACGATGTTGTCGACGGCGATCGCCAGTTGCCCGCGCCAGCCGTTGGCAATTTGCTGGCACTGCTGACGGGTGATCTGCATTTTTTTGATAACAGCTCGCCCTTCTTTCAAAAACCAGACTCCGGCAGGCGTAAGCTCAACATCCCGATGGCGACGCTCAAACAGCGGAACAGCGAGCCACTCTTCAAGCTGCCGCACGGTATAGCTCACTGCAGAAGGTACACGGTGTAACTCCTGCGCCGCACCGCTAAAACTGCCATTGCGCGCGACAGCATCAACCACTTCCAGCGAATATTCTGACCACATAATCTGCCTGCAAAAAATTTGAAACCACTACGCAAATATTAGCGTTTCACAAGCGCTAATGCACTCCTTACACTCGACAGCCCTGATTACCTGCAATTAAAGAGAAACACCAATGCAACCTGGCAACGGATTTTTAGTCTGGCTCGCGGGATTAAGCGTGCTCGGCTTTTTAGCCACTGATATGTACCTCCCCGCCTTCAGCGCGATACAGCAAGATTTAGACACATCGTCTGCGGTGGTTAGCGCGACTTTAAGCCTGTTTCTGGCGGGCTTTGCCATTGCGCAACTGGTATGGGGGCCGCTATCAGATCGCTATGGTCGCAAGCCGATTTTGCTGGCCGGGCTGGCGATTTTCGCGCTGGGCTGTCTGGGAACATTATGGGTACGTGATGCAACCCTGCTGCTGGTACTGCGCTTTCTCCAGGCGGTCGGCGTCTGCGCCGCGACAGTAAGCTGGCAGGCACTGGTGACGGATAACTACCCCGCGCATCGCGTCAATCGCATCTTCGCCACCATTATGCCGCTGGTGGGTTTGACGCCGGCACTGGCACCGCTGCTGGGCGCCTGGATCCTTGCGCATTTCAACTGGCAGGCCATTTTCGCCACTTTACTGGCGATAACGTTAATTCTGATGATCCCGGCATGGCGGCTGAAATCACCCGCGCAGAAAAGTGAACACCACGAACAACCGCTGACATTTATGGATCTGCTGCGTGCCCGGGATTATCGCGGGAATGTGATTATCTATGCCGCCTGCTCAGCCAGTTTCTTCGCCTGGCTGACCGGTTCACCGTTTATTCTGCATGAAATGGGTTATGGCCCATCGGTTATTGGCCTCAGTTATGTGCCGCAAACCATCGCCTTTTTGGTGGGCGGTTACGGTTGCCGTGCCGCGTTGCAGAAATGGCAGGGTTCTCGTTTGTTGCCATGGCTGCTGGGGGCGTTCGCGTTAAGTGTCCTCGCCACCTGGGCCGTCGGTTTTATGCCGGACGTGTCGCTGGCCGCGCTGCTCATCCCCTTCTGCTTTATGGCAATGGCCAACGGCGCGATTTACCCTATCGTGGTCGCGCAGGCGCTGCGTCCTTTCCCGCAGGCAACCGGCCGCGCAGCCGCCTTGCAAAATACGCTACAGCTGGGTTTATGTTTTCTGGCAAGCCTGGTGGTCTCATGGCTCATCGCCACACCACTGCTGACGACAACCAGTGTCATGCTGGCAATGGTGCTACTGGTCGCGCTGGGTTATCGCCTTCAGCGCCGCACGCACGATGAATTAGCAGGTAAAAAGGTTGTGGCTTCCTCGTCGCATTAATAGTTGCGCAAGCGACTATCAACAACACAGTGGTTAGCTTGCTACGGGCTTTTTATTGAATCACCCGATTTTGAAGCCTATACTCATTTTCGGCTGTTTGATAAATACGATAAATATTATGCATTAACGGGTACCGGATTGTACCCGTTTACCCATGGAAGGCCTTTCGGCAAGGGTCCTCTCCCTTCCTCTGTTCTACGTCGGATATCAGCCTCACGGTAAAAACCGTGAGATTTCTCACAAGCCCGAAAAAGCGTCTACGCTGTTTGAAGGTTCTGATCACTGCGAGTGATGGAGAAGTTATGAGTTCATCGTGTATAGAAGAAGTTAGCGTACGGGATGACAATTGGTTCCGTATAGCAAACGAACTGCTGGGTCGCGCAGGTATCCGCGTCAACGGTCCCGCAGCGTCAGATATTCAGGTGAAAAATCCTGATTTTTTCAAACGTGTTTTACAGGAAGGCTCGCTCGGGCTCGGCGAAAGTTATATGGACGGCTGGTGGGATTGCGCCCGCCTGGACATATTCTTCACCAAAGTCTTACGCGCCGGGCTGGAAAACCAACTTCCGCACCATTTCAAAGATACACTCCGCATTGCCGGAGCAAGATTATTTAATCTGCAAAGTAAAAAAAGGGCCTGGATTGTGGGCAAAGAACATTACGATCTTGGTAATGATCTGTTTACCCGCATGCTGGACCCGCAGATGCAATACTCTTGCGCCTACTGGAAAGACGCTGAAACGCTGGACGATGCACAACGGGCAAAACTGCGGCTTATTGGTGAAAAGCTGCAGTTGAAACCCGGCATGCGCGTGCTGGATATTGGCTGTGGATGGGGTGGTCTGGCGCAGTTTATGGCGCAAAATTACGGCGTCAGTGTGGTTGGCGTGACGATTTCCGCAGAGCAGCAAAAGCTGGCGCAGAAGCGTTGCGAAGGGCTGGATGTCGATATCCGTTTGCAGGATTATCGCGATCTCGACGAGCAATTTGACCGCATTGTTTCCGTTGGCATGTTTGAACATGTCGGGCCAAAAAACTATGCGACCTATTTCCGCGTTGTCGATCGTAACCTGAAACCTGATGGCATTTTTTTACTGCATACCATCGGCTCAAAACGTACCGATCATAATGTGGATCCGTGGATCAACCGCTACATCTTCCCGAATGGTTGTTTGCCTTCTGTGCGCCAGATTGCGGATGCCAGCGAATCACACTTTGTGATGGAAGACTGGCACAATTTCGGCGCGGATTATGACCGTACGTTAATGGCGTGGCATGAGCGTTTTCTTGCCGCCTGGCCGGAAATCGCCGACAACTACTCGGAGCGCTTTAAACGGATGTTCAGCTATTATCTCAATGCCTGCGCGGGGGCGTTTCGTGCGCGGGACATTCAGCTCTGGCAGGTGGTTTTCAGCCGGGGTATTGAACACGGGTTGCGCGTCGCGCGTTAAAAAATAAACCCCGGCATGCCGGGGTTTATTTTTACTCTTCGCTGGCTGCTGCGACAATCGCCGCTTCTTTCGAGGCCAGCACACGCTCCACGGTATCGACAACCGCCTGCGTTTGCGGGTCGATTTCGATATTCACGCGATGCCCCAGTTTTTTCGCGCCAAGCGTCGTACGCTGCAACGTTTCCGGAATTAAATGCACGCAGAAGCGGCTACTGGTGACTTCGCCAACCGTCAGGCTGATCCCGTCAATGCCGATAAAACCTTTGTACAGAATGTATTTCATCAGTGCAGGATCCTGCACTTTGAACCAGATCTGGCGGTTATTTTCCGAGGTGAGAATTTTGACTATTTCGGCGGTGGTCATGATATGACCCGACATCAAGTGACCGCCGATTTCATCGCTGAATTTTGCCGCGCGCTCAACGTTTACCGAGTCGCCGACATTCAGATCGCCGAGGTTGGTGATACGCAGCGTCTCTTTCATCAGATCGAAGCTGATATGGCGGCCGTTAATCGCCGTCACTGTCAGACAGCAACCATTATTGGCAATGGAAGCGCCGGTCTCAATACCATCCAGCATCGTCTCAGGCAACTCAACAACGTGAGTGCGGAAATTGGGTTTATCTTCAATTGACACCAGTTTCGCCGTGCCTTGCACAATACCCGTAAACATACTTACCACTCCTGTTCCATTCATACGGCCATTACCGTGTTCTTTACGCACAATAACAGGTGAAATTTACCCTTGCCAGTTTCAATCGCCCTGCCGCCCTTTTTCCCGCCACTCTGGCGAGAAGATAAGCGTAGCGCCGCATGCTAAAAGATAACTTTGCTTTATGACTGGCATGGCAAAAGCGCGCCATAGCAGGTAATATTTGTACACATGTCGCACCCATCGCTGTGCGGCATCCTTTTTAGCACAAGGAAAAACTCCTTCCTGATTAGTCGTTCCATTCTTCTTATAACTACAAGATAAAGGTGTTCTCGTGCAGAAGTATATGAGAGAAGCGGGTCAGTTACTGGCGCTCGCCGTGCCGGTTATTTTCGCGCAGGTCGCCCAGACAGCCATGGGTTTCGTCGATACGGTAATGGCCGGTGGCTACAGCGCCACGGATATGGCGGCGGTGGCAATCGGGACCTCAATCTGGTTTCCCGCCATTCTGTTCGGCCACGGTCTGCTGCTGGCGATGACGCCGGTGATTGCCCAGTTAAATGGTTCCGGACGTCGCGACAGAATTGCCCATCAGGTTGGTCAGGGGTTCTGGCTGGCGGGCCTGGTCGCGGTGTTGATCATGATTGTGCTGTGGAATGCCGGTCATATTATTTACGCCATGCACAACATCGATCCGCAACTGGCGGATAAAGCCGTGCGTTTTTTACGTGCGTTGATGTGGGGGGCGCCAGGCTATCTCTTTTTCCAGGTGATGCGTAATCAGTGCGAAGGCCTTGCCCGCACGATCCCGGGTATGCTGATGGGGTTTGTCGGCCTGCTGGTGAATATCCCGGTGAACTACATCTTTATTTACGGCCATTTCGGTATGCCCGAACTCGGCGGTGTGGGCTGCGGCGTGGCGACCGCGTCCGTCTATTGGGTGATGTTTATTTGCATGCGCCTGTACGTTAAACGCGCCCGCGCGATGCGTGATATTCAAGCGATGCAACGTTTTGCCAAACCTGACGTCGCGGTGTTAAAACGCCTGACTCAGCTCGGGCTGCCCATTGCACTGGCGCTCTTTTTCGAAGTAACGCTGTTTGCCGTGGTGGCGCTGCTCGTTTCGCCGTTAGGCATTGTCGATGTCGCCGGACATCAGATCGCGCTGAATTTCAGTTCCCTGATGTTTGTTTTACCGCTCTCGCTGTCAGCGGCGGTGACCATTCGCGTCGGGTTTCGTCTCGGCCAGGGTTCCACGCTGGATGCGAAAACCTCAGCCCACACGGGGTTGTTGGTCGGCATCTCCATGGCGGCGTTAACGGCGATTTTTACCGCGTTAATGCGTGAGCATATCGCGCTGATCTATAACGATAATCCACAGGTCGTGACGCTGGCATCGCACTTGATGTTGCTGGCGGCGATTTACCAAATCTCCGACTCCATTCAGGTGATTGGCAGCGGTATCCTGCGTGGTTATAAAGATACGCGCTCGATCTTTTTTATCACCTTTATTGCTTACTGGGTGCTGGGTTTACCGGTGGGTTACACGCTGGCGTTAACCGATTTAGTGGTCGACAGAATGGGCCCTGCGGGTTTCTGGATGGGCTTTATTATTGGCCTGACCTCGGCGGCGATAATGATGATGCTGCGGATGCGTTACCTGCAACGTCAGCCCTCGGCAACCATTTTGCAGCGCGCTGCGCGCTAAAACGTTGATAGCCGCCCGCTGGCGGCTACTTTCACGACATTTTGCTCAGTTGTTCCGCAATCAGGTGAATTGCGTGAGAAATTTGCCATTTTCCGCTTGCCACATCTCCGGCCTGCCGCTAATATTCGTCCCCGTTGTCAACCACAACACTGCGTTCATAGCTCAGTTGGTTAGAGCACCACCTTGACATGGTGGGGGTCGTTGGTTCGAGTCCAATTGAACGCACCATTCCTTTTCAGTGCGTCCGTAGCTCAGTTGGTTAGAGCACCACCTTGACATGGTGGGGGTCGATGGTTCGAGTCCATTCGGACGCACCATTCTTAGTCATTCTCAGCTTTATCCCTCTTTTTCATCTCAGCATATATTCACCGCCACGCCGACTCTGCGTTAGCGACAGCGATCAAGCTACCGTCTCCGAATGTGCATAAAAAAAAAGCCGCACCTTACGGCACGGCTTTTCGTGTTACTTCCTGGCTATCAGAAGCCGACTTTCAGCGTGATTTGACCGCCGTAGCCGCCAGTGCCTGCGTCATTAATGCTCCGGGTGTAGCCTGCCCGCACCCCGAGGGTAACGTTATCGCGGATCTGACCGTCAATGCCGACATCCAGCGCCGCAGCGGTGCCGTCCTGATCCGGATTGAACGCAACCTCGCTGCCTGCTACGCCTGGTGCGCTGACGTTCAGCGTACCCTTCGAGTCGAAGGTCTGGATGAAGGACGGACGCACCCACCAGCTTACCGGTACCGGTTTGCCAGTCTCTTTCAGCGTCGCGTTGTTGCCCAGACGCAGACCGGCACGCACCTGCTGGCTGTGACCATCGCCGAACTGCACGTCTGCAACGTCATCATTACCATCTTTCAGGTTCACGCCGCGATACTGGTACTGCACCTGCGGTTCCAGCACCAGGCCGCCGCCGATCTCAAACGGCAGACCGGTTTCGAAGGAGCCAACATAGCCCCAGCCGTGAGTTTTCAGACCGTCGCCATCGCGCGGGTTGGTATCGAAGTTGTGACGTGTGCCCTGGGCCACCACATCTATCCACCAGCCGCTCTCATGCACGCCGTTAAGGTAGAGGCCGCCGCTGTAAGCGTCATCACGTACCGTACCGGCTTTCGACTTGTCGTTGCGCTGCACGTCGACGGCAGAAAGCCCCGCCGCACCGTACACCCCAACGGTCCATTCCATGGCAGAAGCCGAACCCTGCCACAGGTCGCTACCGATCTGCAGGAAGGTATAGCCGCCTTTACTGTCCGGTGTGTTGCCGTTACGCAGATCGTTGCTGCCGTGATCGTGGCTCAGTTGACCGGCCTGGAAACGGGCCCACATGTTGCTACCGCTTTCGGCGGCGGTACGCGCCGCATAGCGACGGGCATCCAGCGAACCGAGCAGCGCACTGTCGTAGTCCATGGCCTGCGCATAGACAGAGCTATAGAGATACGTCGCCGAACGGTAGTTCTGCGGGCCGTTCTCGTTGCCACCGGCTTCAGCAGTCGTCAGATACCAGCTCTGGTCGGCGCTGCCCTGTTGCAGGGTGT
Organism: Kosakonia sp. SOY2; assembly: GCF_027109175.1. Classification (NCBI taxonomy): domain Bacteria; kingdom Pseudomonadati; phylum Pseudomonadota; class Gammaproteobacteria; order Enterobacterales; family Enterobacteriaceae; genus Kosakonia; species Kosakonia sp. SOY2. Next base: position 909,174 of record NZ_JAPVXH010000001.1, on the reverse strand, counting down.
AGTTATACGCCCCCGCCTGCAGGCTGCCGCTGAGACTGAAAGCATCATCGGTCGTGGTCGCGCCGTTGATGGCATTCACCACCTGGATGCCGTTACCGGTGGTACGTGCACCCAGACCGCCCTGGCTGCGAATGGCGATCCGCGTATTACCGGTGGCGGTGCCGCCGTCCAGCACCAGGCTGTCGCTCACTGCGCTATTACCGTTAAACAGGGTGTTCAGGGTAATGGTGCCGCCATTGCCCACCAGATTGGTAACCGTCAGGGTTTTCGGAACGAACGTCCCGGTCGGTGCCTGGTAATCGATCGAGCCGCCCAGCGTCAGGTTATTGAGCAGGGAGTCTGCGGTCATCAGCCAGCTTGAACCGGCATCGACGGTCAGGTCGGTCGGGTCGATCATCCCGGTCAGCGTAGTGCCGTTGGTCAACTGCAGCGAGGTGCCGCGCTGGGCGATGATGTCGGTCACGGCATCCAGCCCGCTGAACACCAGCGTACCGCTCTGCAGATAAGTACCGCCCGCCTGATTAAGCGCACCGCTCAGGGTCAGCGTGTTATCACCTTCTTTATACAGCGTACCGCTACCGTTGATGGCCGCGTTAACGGTGTTGGCACTGGTATCAGTGGTGATACGCAGTTCGCCGCTGTTGTTAACATTGCCGGCAAGCGTAGCGCCGTCGTTGACTTTGGTTATCCCGGTCAGCATCCCGCCTTCGGCGACACTCAGCGTACCGTTCTCGCTTACCACGGTGTTGTTGGCACTGCCGTCAGCGGCAACCGACAGCAGACCGCCGCCTTCCAGCAGCACGCTATCGGCAACTTTATTGGCAATGGAGAAGCTGCCAAGTGCGTTGGTGCCGTTGAGCGTGGTACCGGTGCCCGCCATCAATGCTGCGCCGCTATTGAGATTGATATTGGTGACCGTTGCGCCATCTTCCAGCGCCAGCACGCCGCCGCGCTCAATCGCCGTCAGATCCGCCGTACCACCGGCGCGCACGAACTGGGCGCCGCCTTTGCTGACGGTCGTGGCAATCGCCGTGCCGCCAAAGGTGACACTCTGGGTACCGTTTTCGCTAACAGTGGACGAGGCGACGGTACCGCCCTGATTGACCACCTGATCGCCAACCACTTTGTTGTCGATAACGATCGCGCCATCATTGACGTTCTGGATCCCGCCCTCACGGATAATGGTCGAGATCACCGTCCCGCCACTATTCACGTTCTGGGTACCGCCATTGTTAATGGTGGTGCTGATGGCGGTACCGCCGTTCAGCACGTTCTGGATCCCACCGGCCTGGATGACAGCAAGTATTGATGAACCGCCACTGAAGATATTCTGGATGCCGCGCTCGTAGATCGCCGTGCGAGTCGCGGTCCCGCCGCGGTAGACGTTCTGCACGGCATTCGCCGAAAGATCGGTATCAACGGCACTGCCGCGCACATTCTGCTGGCTGGAGTTGATCATCGAAGTGTTCACCGCCGTTGCGCCCGCAGCGATGTTCTGCACTGCAAAATCATCCATCAGGTTGTTTTCTGCACGCCCACCGCTGTACAGGTTCTGGATGCTGTTGCGGTTACGGGTATCGGTCACTATCGCGCCGTCGTAAATCCCCTGAACCGCACCATCGCTCAGCACGGTAGAGGTGGCTGAACCCCCGCTATAGATGCGCTGTTCCGCCCGGGTGATCTCCGATCCGGTGGTGGTGCCAAAGACCTCCTGAATACCGCCATCAATCACCACAGAGACTTCGGCATTGGCATTTTTGTTGACAACCTGACGCCCGCCGTTTTTCACGATGCTGACAATCGAGGTACCGTCAACCACCTGCAGGCCACCATCGACAAAGGTGAAGTCGGTTACGCCGCCGGAGGCAACATTTTGTCTGCCGCCAGTGGAGATGGTGCCACCGTAGGTGTAACCGCCCGCGTTAACGTTCTGCACGCCACCCTTTTCAACGAGAGTTTCGAAGGCCTGCCCACCGCTGCCGATATTCTGCGTACCGCCCAGCAGGCGCGCGGCGAAAGATTTCGCGCCGTTATTGATGTGCTGCTCACCGCCATTCATCACGGTGGAGATCGCCACAGCAGAGTTACTGAGGATCTGCGTCCCGCCGGCATTAATCACGCTCTGGCGTGCCCAGCCATACGGGTCAACGATCTGCGCACCGCCGTTATTAATCACCGCGTCGAACGACTGGCCGTGTACGCGTTGTACGCCACCGCTGTTAATCAGCGTGCCGCTGGCCTGACCGCTCTTGGTCACCAGTTGTACCCCGCCGTCGCTGATGCTGGTACCGGAAGCCGAACCTTCCACCAGTTGCGTACCGCCGCCGAACACCGTACCGTCAGACGCCGCGCCGCCAGCGGAAATGTGTTGCACCCCACCGTTATTGACGATCGAACCGGCAGCGAGGCCGCCGTAGTTGACGATTTGCTGACCGCCGTTATTGATCACGGACGAGATGGCCGTACCGTCTACGCTCTGCACACCACCGCTGTTGATATGGGTGTCGGTGGTTTTACCGCTCCCTGCCACCAGTTGCGTACCGCCATCGTTCACGCTGGCACCGGAGGCAGTACCTTCCACCAGCTGCTTGCCGCCGCCGAAGATGGTGCCCTCAGACGCCGCGCCGCCGAGATTGATGTGCTGCAGACCGCCGCTGTTCACCGTGGTGCCTGCCGCCAGACCACCTTTATTCACCAGCTGGATGCCGCCGTTGCGCACCACTGCCGAGGTCGCGTTGCCATCAACGCTCTGCACGCCGCCGCTGTTGATCAGGGTGCCGGTCGCTTTCCCGGTGGTCGTAACGTTTTGATAAGCGCCATCGTTCAGGCTGGTACCGGACGCCGTGCCTGCCACCACCTGTTTACCGCCGCCAAAGATAGTGCCATCAGTCGCTGCGCCGCCAAGGTTGATGTGCTGCAGGCCGCCGCTGTGTACAGCAGTACCTGCCGCCAGGCCGCCGTTATTCACCAGTTGGATGCCGCCATCGCGTACCACGGATGAGGTGGCGCTGCCGTCCACGCTCTGCACACCGCCGCTGTTGATTTGCGTACCGGAGGTTTTACCGCTGGCCTGCACGATCTGCTGACCGCCATCGCTGACGCTGGTGCCGGACGCGGTCCCTGCCACCAACTGTTTACCCCCGCCGAAGATAGTGCCATCAGACGCCGCGCCGCCAAGGTTGATATGCTGCAGGCCACCGCTGTTGACGATGGAGCCTGCGGCCAGCCCACCGCTGTTCACCAGTTGCACGCCACCGTTGTTCACCACGGCGGAGGTCGCCGAGCCGTCAACGCGCTGCAGACCGCCGCTGTTGATCAGCGCGCCCATGGCAATGCCGCCCACCTGGACGTGCTGAATGCCGCCATCGCCAATAACCGTGTCGCCTGCCATACCCGCGACCTGCTGCGTTCCACCCAGCAGCGTCGTTTTTGACGCCGCGCCGCCGGCACGCACAATCTGCACACCATCTTTATCGACGCGGGTGTCGTTCGCATGACCGCCGCTGCGGATCAGCTGTTTACCGCCGGTGTAGACGATCGTGCCGTTAGCGGTGCCGTCAACATCCTGGAAACCGCCGTCATAGATTTTGCTGTCGATGGTTTTCCCGGTAACGTGAACCTGTTGCACACCGCCAGAGTCCACCCGGGTGTCGGATGCGGTGCCTTCGACAATCTGGGTACCGCCAAACAGCAGCGCATCCGAGGCAGCGCCGCCTTCGTTGATATGCTGCAGACCACCGGAATTAACCAGCGAGCCTGCGGCAAGCGCGCCGGAGTGGATCAGTTGAACCCCGCTATCGTTGACTACAGCGGAGATCGCCGTGCCGTCTACCGCCTGAGTGCCACCGCTGTTGATGATAGTGTCGGTGGCTTTACCGGTTGCCTGAACAAGCTGGTAGGCACCGTCATTGATGCTGGTGCCGGAGGCCGTACCGGCAACAACTTGCCGACCGCCGCCAAACACCGTGGTGTCGGACGCTGCACCACCTTCATTGATGTGTTGCAGGCCGCCACTGTTAACGGTCGCGTTATCCGCCAGACCGCCGCTGTTCACCAACTGGATGCCGCCTTCATAAATAACCGATGAGTTGGCTGTGCCATCCACGCGCTGCAGGCCGCCATCGTTGATCAGCGATCCGCTGGCGCTGCCACCGACCTGAACGTGCTGTACGCCGCCGGCACCGATAATGGTATCTGCCGCTACGCCCGCCAGTTGCTGAATACCGCCCAACAGCGTGGTGAAGGCGGTTGATCCACCTGAGAGTACATTCTGAATCCCGCCGGTGTTAATAACTGCGCTGGTGGCGGCACCGCCGCTGCGGACTTTCTGCAGGCCGCCGTCGTTCACTTCAGCGGAGAAGGAGACGCCGTCCACATCCTGTTTACCGCCGGCGTTAACCACCGCATCACTGCTCATGCCGCTGGCGTGGATCTGCTGCAGACCGCCGTTATTAATGATGGTGCCGGAGGTGGTGCCTTCCACCAGTTGGGTGCCGCCGAGCAGAATGGCATCGGATGCTGCACCTCCTTCGCTGATATGTTGCAGACCACCGGTGTTCACCACGCCGCCCGTCGCCAGCCCGCCGCGATTAACCTGCTGCGTCCCTCCAGCATTGACGACAGAAGAGATGGCCTGGCCGTCTACGGTCTGCGTGCCGCGATTGTTGATGATGGTTCCGGTGGATTTGCCGGTTTTCTGCACCAGCTGCGCACCGCCATCGTTGACGCTGGTGCCGGATGCGGTTCCCGCCAGTACCTGGGTGCCACCGCCAAACACCACGCCGTCAGAGGCTGCCCCGCCCTGATTAATATGCTGAACCCCGCCGCTGTTCACGATGGTGCCCGCCGCCAGCGCGCCGCTATGCACCAGTTGGGTGCCGCCGCCGTTGACCACTGCGGAGATAGCGGTGCCGTCTACGGTCTGCGTACCGCGATTGTTAATGATGGTGCCGGTGGCTTTACCGGTTTGCTGAACCAGTTGCGCGCCACCGTCGTTGAGGTGCGCACCGGATACCGTGCCGGCCACGACCTGATTGCCGCCGCCAAAGATGGCGGTGTCGGCTGCGGAACCGCCGACGTTAACGTGCTGGACACCCCCGCTGTTTACCGTCGCGTCCTGAGAGAAACCACCGCTATTGATGAGCTGGATGCCGCCGGCGTTAATGACGCCCTGGACGGAACTGCCGTTAACAGCTTGCACGCCACCAGTGTTAATAATCGTCTGGCTTGCCACCCCGCTTTCCTGCACAGTCTGCACACCACCAGCGCCGACAACGGTGCTATTAGCCCTGCCGGCGACCGCCTGCGTACCGCCGCTGTTAAGCTGCGTGCCCGTTGCCGTCCCGTCCGCTTCAACAATCTGTGTCCCATTAGTGACAACGGTACCGGTCGTCTGGCCGTTCTGCCGCACAATCTGCGAACCGCCATCCTGAACACGCGTATCCACGGTCTGCCCGCCCGCCACTATCTGCGTACCACGGGTGCTGATGGTATGATTGGTGGTTAAGCCTCCAGAGCGCACATTCTGAACCCCCTCCTGCACCACCTCATCCCGCGTCGAACCAGTGACGTCCGGGGTAAACGCCATCGCCCCGCTGCTTGCGAAAAGGCCACCCACCGCCGCCGAGATCAACACCGCGCCGCCTGCGCGCTTGCCTTTCGCCCGGGTCAGTTCTGAAACCACCACAAACGCCCGCTGAACGTCATTCCATACCAGCCGGTAACTGCAGTTAAGACTTTTTTTCATTTCTGTGTCCTCAAAACCCGTCTCTCATCCGTCAGGCGGCATGTTGATCGGGGTCTGCCAGTGCTGTTGTTTTGATGCCAAAGGGATTGCTTCGCAGGGCAATCAGCCGACGAAGATGACCGATGACCTGCTTACCAGTGATAAAACGTGTGCATTCGTACTGCCGGTCCGTGCCTTTGTGGCGCGGACACCAGAAATAGTCCTGATGGTCAAAATTAAATCGCACGTCATCCCAGCAGCCGTTGCAGACATGGGTGTTGATGACGCGCCAGGGGGTATGAAATTCGCTGTTCGGCAGGCTGAATCCACTGATCAGCACCACCGGAATATGGCAACCCCAGGCAAGCCAGGAGAGACCGCTGCCGAGGCCGATAAAAAATTCGGCGTGTTCCAGCAACGCCACGCGTTCAGCGAGGGGCAGATTGCCGGTGAAATCTTCCGCGCCGTGGGGGATTTTGTTCCAGATGTACCCGCGGCCTACCACACGCTCTTTGTCGATACACAGCACGCGGTAGCCCTGCGCTTTCAGATAGTCGATAACTTCATGCCAGCCATTGCCGTTGTTCCAGAATTTGGCCTGGCTGGTGGACTGGGTCGCGATGCAGACATAGGGTTCAGCGATACGACGCGCGCTGCGCTGGCGCAGGTCCGGAACGATTTCTGTGGGATCGACGCCGAGAATATGTCCGGCGGTGCGGTGCAGACCGACAGCGCGAAAATCAAATGGCTGCTTGTCGAGATCGCCGTGAAAAAAGAGCCCGACGCGCCAGCTGGCGTAATGCGGCTCACTCACGCCTGGCCCGGCCAGCCACTCTTCTGGGGTAGCACAATTGAGCTGCGGATAGACCGGCTTGAAGAGATCGACGATCGGCTGTGCCATGGTGCAATGAACGTTGCACTGGTACGTCTGCCGAAAGCGTTCAGCGTAAGGTACCCAGCCGATGAGGTCGCCCAGCGTACCGCCGGGAAAGGAGATCAGTACCGTTTTGCCGCGCATATCCAGAGCGTGGTCCAGCACGGGCTCCGGCTGGACGCCGTCCCAGACCCGCAGACGAAACGGCACGTAATATTTTTTTGTGCTGATTACCCAGCCCTGCGCGACATCGTCGGCAAACAGAATATTTCCCGTTTCGTCATCGCTTATTTCTACCCGCCAGTTACCAGCTGGCAACAATAACCGGGCACCGTCATTAAAATCGTACAGAATGCCCATCGGTCCCTGCTGGGTCGGAATTTCTGGCGGCGGAATAAAAGCATATCCCTGTCCAGCAACAGCGGAAGTTGTCATCACCCAACCTTCATCATGAGTAAACGCATTTAATAAGGCTGGCAGTAAATAATAAGCAGGCACCAGCCGACCTCCGGAGTTAATAATCCGGAACGAAATTTTTTATAAATTTTTCGGGTCTCATCAAGAGTCGCTTAAGAGTAGTAACAAGGCGTTTTATTGCAAATTCTTTCTAAAAGTTAAAGACCTTAAGTATCAACAATTTAGTTTTATACCACTTTCGCAATTCATTCTGCTTTTTAATAAAAAACAAGCAGTTAACCATCAACAAAAGCAAACATTTTAAGATTATCCTTAAAACAAATTTCATGCAAAAACGTGATGTTAATTCAGAAATATAAAATATATTTCCACCCTTTTAAGCAGTACTCCTCGGATATATCCGCCTCGCTGATGCAAAAGAGAGAAGTAAAAAACCCGCCGCCCCGGCGATTATTTAAAAAGCAAACTGGCGCACACTTTTTATTAAATTAATACCCACAACCCCTTGCGCATAAAAAATAAACAGAAAAATCTTATTGTTTATTTTCCAATCTCAGCAGGCGAGAAAGTAAATAAGCGGAGCCGTAAAAGAGAAATAACGCGGCGTGAGAGTGGATCAAACTGATACCATTACGATGGCCAGGCCGCGGACTGCCTCGGCTACGCAACGGTTGCGCAATTTTGTGATAACGGTTACACAACAAATCAACAATGATGATAAATTCGTATTTTGAAACGGCGTTTTTAATTCCTTTCTGTCGATGTCGACGCTATAATGCCGCCACCCTAATTTGAATGGATTCAGCTGATTGAACTGTAAAACAAATTACTCACATCAATTTTTCCCCGATCTGGCTGAATCTCAGGCACACATTCTTCTGCACGCTTTTTTGATGTCACCTATCCTTAGACTGTGGCATCGCTCTTTTCGCAACACAGGTTTGACTCCGGAGCCGTGCGCTAACCGGAGCGTAAATTCCCAATCCTTCTCAACTCAAACTTAAAGACCAGAACTGTCATGAAAAAGACCAAAATTGTTTGCACCATCGGTCCGAAAACCGAATCCGAAGAGATGCTGGCGAAAATGCTGGACGCTGGCATGAACGTCATGCGTTTAAACTTCTCTCACGGTGACTATGCTGAGCACGGCCAGCGCATCAAAAACCTGCGCAACGTGATGAGCAAAACCGGTAAAAAAGCGGCAATTCTGCTGGACACCAAAGGTCCGGAAATCCGCACCATCAAACTGGAAGGTGGCAACGACGTCTCCCTGAAAGCAGGTCAGACTTTCACCTTCACCACTGACAAATCTGTTGTCGGCAACGCGGATACGGTTGCCGTGACCTACGAAGGTTTCACCAACGATCTGAGCGTTGGCAACACCGTACTGGTAGACGATGGTCTGATCGGTATGGAAGTGACCGAAATCGTTGGCAATAAAGTTATCTGTAAAGTGCTGAACAACGGCGACCTCGGTGAAAACAAAGGCGTTAACCTGCCAGGCGTTTCCATCGCCCTGCCGGCGCTGGCTGAAAAAGATAAGCAAGACCTGATCTTCGGTTGCGAACAAGGCGTCGACTTTGTTGCGGCCTCCTTTATCCGTAAACGTTCTGACGTGGTTGAAATTCGTGAGCACCTGAAAGCTCACGGTGGCGAGAACATCCAGATCATCTCCAAAATTGAAAACCAGGAAGGCCTGAACAACTTCGACGAAATCCTCGAAGCCTCTGACGGCATCATGGTTGCGCGTGGCGACCTGGGCGTAGAAATCCCGGTTGAAGAAGTGATCTTCGCGCAGAAGATGATGATTGAAAAATGTATCCGCGCTCGCAAAGTCGTTATCACTGCGACCCAGATGCTCGACTCCATGATTAAAAACCCGCGTCCGACCCGCGCTGAAGCTGGCGACGTGGCGAACGCCATCCTCGACGGCACCGACGCCGTGATGCTGTCTGGCGAATCCGCTAAAGGGAAATATCCGCTGGAAGCGGTGACCATTATGGCCACCATTTGCGAGCGTACCGATCGCGTGATGACCAGCCGTCTGGATTTCAACAACGACAGCCGTAAACTGCGCATCACGGAAGCGGTTTGCCGTGGCGCTGTTGAAACCGCTGAAAAACTGGAAGCTCCGCTGATTGTTGTTGCGACTCAGGGCGGCAAATCTGCTCGCGCTGTACGTAAATATTTCCCGGATGCCACTATTCTGGCGCTGACCACCAACGAAGTGACCGCGCGTCAGCTGGTGCTGAGCAAAGGCGTTATCCCGCAGCTGGTGAAAGAGATCTCTTCTACAGATGATTTCTACCGTCTGGGTAAAGAAGTGGCGCTGGAAAGCGGCCTGGCAAGCAAAGGCGACGTAGTTGTTATGGTTTCCGGCGCACTGGTTCCGAGCGGCACTACAAACACGGCTTCTGTCCACGTTCTGTAATAATCGCCGGACAATTCAGCCTGATTAAAAAAGCGCCCTTGCGGCGCTTTTTTTTATATTCCCGCCCCCATTTAAAATAAAAAATCCAATCGGATTTCACTATTTAAACTGGCCATTATCTAAGATGAATCCGATGGAAGCTCGCTGTTTTAACACGCGTTTTTTAACCTTTTATTGAAAGTCGGTGCTTCTTTGAGCGAACGATCAAATTTAAGTGGATTCCCATCAAAAAAATATTCTCAACCTAAAAAACTTTGTGTAATACTTGTAACGCTACATGGAGATTAACTCAATCTAGAGGGTATTAATAATGAATCGTACTAAACTGGTACTGGGCGCGGTAATCCTGGGTTCTACTCTGCTGGCTGGTTGCTCCAGCAATGCTAAAATCGATCAGCTGTCTTCTGACGTTCAGACTCTGAACGCTAAAGTTGACCAGCTGAGCAACGACGTGAACGCAATCCGTTCCGACGTTCAGGCTGCTAAAGATGACGCAGCTCGCGCTAACCAGCGTCTGGACAACCAGGCTCACTCTTACCGTAAGTAAGAGTTCCTGTAATGAAATGGCGCACTCGGTGCGCCATTTTTTTTGCCTGTAACTTCCCTTTCTTGTTCGCCTACTGCGTTACCGCCTCCTGTTGGGCTTCTGCATCCACCGTCGTACCTTTCGCATTGTTCTGTACGGACAACACACTTTCTTTCGACGCTGCCGCCGCTGTCTTAACCGGAATTGCTATCGGGTAACCCGCACGACGATTCAACGCCTGCGTAATCATGCCACTATCACCACCGGCATTATGAATAAACGCTTCCAGCGCGGGAGAGAAGGTGATCGGCACCGTCTGCGTATTTTCTTCAACCTTTTGTGCCAGCGGACGATGCACTTCAATAAAGTGCCGCCCGTCAGGCTCTACGGTGTATTTCACCGGTTCGTTGATAATCGTCACGCGCGTACCAGCCGCAACCTGTGCAAATAACGCCTGGATATCCGGCGCATTCATGCGGATACAACCTGAGCTGACCCGTAACCCAACGCTGTCCGGCGCATTGGTACCGTGGATAAGATATTCGCCATTGCCAATCCCCAGACGCAGCGCAAAGCGCCCTAACGGGTTATTTGGCCCTGCGGGTATCACCGGTGGCAATTCAATACCGTTGGCTAATGAACGCGCGCGAATGCCCGCTGTCGGTGTCCAGGTTGGGTTCGGGATCTTCTGGCTGACCCGCGTCACCGAAACCGGCGTTTCCAGCCCCTGTTGGCCAATACCTATCGGGTACACCTGCACACTATTTTTCCCAGGCGGGAAATAATACAGCCGCAACTCGGCCAGATTAACCACAATCCCTTCGCGCGGCGTATCGGGCAAAATCATTTGTGAAGGGATGGTGACGATCGTACCCGGCCTCGGTACAGGTGCAATCGTGTTATTGGCTTCAAGGATCAACATTGCTGCCGTGTCGAAATGACGGGCGATGGCCTGCAGGTTTTTATCCCCCGCCTGCACGGTGTAAGTCTGGTTTTGCCCAATAACGCGGCTCCCGTCGGCAGGCAGAGGATATACTGCCGCACGAGCCACCTGGAGTGCGCTTAGGGCGCCGAAAAGATATAAGGAGAGCAAAGACGCGCGTTTCATACTGAAGTTCCTGTATCCACTGACAAGGTGTCAGAAAGCTGAAGATCCAGCGAGGCGTATAACGCCTCGCATCGTAACAGGATGAAAAATGGTCTTTTAAGTTTAGCTAATGTTGGCGGCTTTGTTGCGAATCGCGCGGATCATCGCCTCAAGCCCCTGTGAGCGAGAAGGCGTCAAATGTTGCGTAAGGGACATCTTTTCAAACCACGGGCGCACGTCAAACGCCACAATATCCTGCGCGGTCATCTGCTGATAGAGCACAAAGACGATGGCAATAAGTCCTTTGACAATCGCGGCGTCACTGTCGCCTGCCAGCTCAATCACCCCCGCTTCATTGCGGTGCATGACAATCCAGACCTGGCTCTGACAGCCCTGAATAACGTTCTCAGGATTGTGTGCGTCGGCGCTTAATTCCGGTAGACGCTGCCCCAGCTCAATAATATAGAGGTACTTCTCTTCCCAGTTGGCACAGCGGCTAAAATTGCGCAGCAGTTTCTCTTTATCGGGTAATGCGGCCATTTTTGCCTCTCACGTTAGCCCAGTAACTGATGAATGCGTTTCAGGCCAGTTACCAGACGATCCACCTCTTCTTCCGTATTGTACATAACCAGTGACGCGCGACACATGGCGGGAACATGGTAAAACGCCATCAGCGGCATCGCACAGTGGTGGCCGGTGCGCACCGCAACGCCGTAATTATCGAGAAAACTGCCGACATCATAGGCGTGGTGTTTCCCGAGATTAAACGCGATGACGCCCTTGCGCTGCGCCGGGCCATAAAGCGTCAGATCCGGCACATCCGCCAGCGCATTGAGTGCGTAATGCATCAGCGTCTGCTCGTATTCACCAATCGCTTCCAGCCCCAGCTTGCGGACATACTCAATTGCCGCACCAAGCCCGATAATGCCGCCTGTGTTCGGCGTACCGGCTTCAAAACGCCACGGCGCTTTCGCATAAGTTGTGCCTTCGGTCAGGCTCACAGTGGCGATCATCGAGCCGCCCCCTTCCCACGGCGGCATATCCTGCAAGATAGCCTCTTTGGCATATAACACGCCAATACCCGTAGGCCCATACAGTTTATGCCCGGAGAAAACATAAAAATCGCAATCCAGCGCCTGCACATCCACCGGATGGTGCATGACCGCCTGCGCGCCGTCCACCAGCACTTTCGCACCATGCTGATGCGCCAGCGCAATGATTTCCGCCACCGGGTTTTCGGTGCCCAGCACGTTCGACACCTGCGTGATCGCCAGCAACCGCGAGCGTTCATCCAGCAACGTTGGCAACACATCCAGTTGCAGCGTGCCATCCTGGTTAAGCGGGATCACGCGTAACTCCGCGCCCACGCGCTCGCACAGCATCTGCCACGGAACGATATTGGCGTGGTGTTCCATCGCGCTAATGATAATGTTGTCGCCCGCGCGCACCTGGCTGTTACCCCAGCTGTTCACCACCAGGTTAATTCCTTCGGTCGTGCCGCGCACAAACACCAGCTCTTCCGGCAACCGTGCGTTAAGGAACGCAGCTGCCTGCACCCGCACGTTTTCCATCCGCTGGGTGGCTTCCGCACTGAGCGTATGAATACCGCGGTGTACCGCCGCATACCCGTGGCGGAAAAATTCAGCTTCGGCATCAATGACCTGGTTCGGTTTTTGCGCACTGGCCGCGCTGTCGAGATAGGCCAACGGTAGTCCGTTCACTTCACGCTGCAGCACCGGGAAATCGGCGCGAACGGCGTTCACGGGAAAACTCATACTCTGCCCCCTGCCAGGCGCTGGCTGATACGCGCCAGAACCTGTTGTTTCAATGCTTCGTCGCTAATGGCTTCCGTCAGTTCAGCCGCGAAAGCATGGATTATCATCTGTTGCGCCGCCTGTTGATTGATGCCGCGCGAGCGCAAATAAAACATCTGTTCATCATCAATGCGGCCTACCGTCGCGCCGTGGCTGCATTTCACATCATCGGCATAAATTTCCAGTTGCGGCTTGGTATCCACCTCCGCCAGACGTCCGAGCAACAGATTATTATTGGTCATCTGCCCGTCGGTTTTGATGGCATGTTGCGCAACTTTGATCAGGCCATTAAACACCGCGCGGCCTTTATCGCTGACGATGGTTTTATGTAGCTGGCGGCTGTTGCAGTAGCCCTGATTATGCTCAAGCCAGGTACGGGTATCGCACACTTCCGCTTTCACCGGCATCGCCAGGCTGTTGATGCGCAACTGCGTGTTTTCGCCATTAAGTTGCGTGCTGGTGTTGTGGCGCAACACCGCGCCGCCGAGCAGGAAACTGTGACTATCTGCCGCCGCATCCGCCGCAAGCAATATGTCATTGTGCGCAAAGTGGTAGCTTTGCGGATTTTCAAACGCCAGTTTGACGTGGTGCAGGTGCGCATTCGCCGCCACATTCATCGTCAGGCGTGAGCCCGTAAAGTGGCGCGCATCGTTCAGGCTGACGTAATGTTCGTAAATTGTCGCTTCCGCCCCCTGGGCAAGCTCAAGATGGTGGCGATAATGGGCGGTATTCATCTCGTCGCCCGCCAGTCCTTGAGTAATATGCATAAGCAGCAACGGCTTAGCAGGACGCTGGTTACGCGCTACCTGAATCAAGGTCACGTTCTGCGCCAGGCTTTCTGTCAGATGCAGGAACACTTCCGGCTGCACCGGTGCAGGCAGCGCCTCCCGCACATCGGCAAATTTGACCTCAAAACCAGAACCCGCGGTGTCATCGCTCAGCGCCGCGTTAAACTGACCATCGACAAACACCAGTCGTACGGCATCCACCGGCAATGCCAGCGTATCGCGCTGCCCGGCACCAATCGTGCCAGAGGTATTCACAAACTGGCTGTTCAGTAAGCCTTCCAGCGGCGTGTATTTCCAGTTTTCATGTTTGCGTGTCGGCAACCCTAAACGCAGCATTTGCTGCAGATGCTGCTGCGCCGATTCAGAACGCGCACCGCCCTGCGTTTCAAACAGATGATGCCACTGTTGCAGCGCGTTACTGCTGTTCGGTAAGCCAGCCATAGCCCTGCTCCTCCAGTTGCTTAACCAGCGTGAAATCACCGGATTTCACGATGCGCCCCTGATACAACACGTGTACAAAATCCGGTTTGATGTAATCCAGGATCCGCTGGTAGTGCGTGACAATGATAAATGCGCGTTTTTCGTCACGCAGTGCATTCACCCCTTCGGCAACAATTTTCAGCGCATCAATATCAAGACCGGAGTCCGTTTCATCCAGAATGCACAGATCGGGTTCCAGCACCGCCATTTGCAGAATGTCGTTACGTTTTTTCTCACCGCCGGAGAAACCGACATTGACCGAACGGGTAAGCAGATCTTCCGGCATTTTCAACAGTTTAATTTTTTCCTCCATTAGATCCTGGAAATCAAAGCGATCCAGCGCCTCTTCGCCGCGATATTCACGCACCGCATTAAGCGCCGTTTGCAGGAAAAACTGGTTACTGACGCCGGGGATCTCCACAGGATACTGGAACGCCATAAACACCCCTTCACCGGCTCGCTCTTCCGGCGAAAGCTCCAGCAAATCTTTGCCTTTAAACTCGACGCTGCCACCTACCACTTCGTAATCTTCACGTCCGGCCAGCGTCGCGGAAAGCGTACTTTTCCCGGAACCGTTCGGCCCCATAATCGCGTGGACTTCACCAGGGCGCACGTCCAGGCTCAGGCCGCGCAGGATCTCTTTATCTTCAACGCTTACCTGCAAGTCTTTAATACTTAACATTTCTTATCCTTTAATCCTTAACCGACGCTGTGTTCAAGGCTGATAGCCAGCAGTTTTTGCGCTTCAACGGCGAACTCCAGCGGCAGTTCAGAGAAAACGTCTTTACAGAAGCCGTTGACGATCATGGAAATGGCATCGTCTTCACTGATCCCGCGTTGCAGACAGTAGAAGAGCTGGTCTTCACCAATACGCGATGTCGTGGCTTCATGCTCAAGCTGCGCGCTGTTATTACGGCACTCGACATACGGGAAGGTGTGCGCCCCGCAATCCGGGCCAATCAGCATCGAGTCGCACTGTGTGAAATTACGGGCATTGGTCGCCGTCGGCATGATTTTCACCAGCCCGCGATAGCTGTTCTGGCTGTGTCCGGCGGAGATCCCTTTGGAAATAATCGTCGATCTGGTGTTCTTGCCGATATGGATCATCTTGGTGCCGGTATCTGCTTGCTGATGCCCGCTGGTCAGCGCGACGGAGAAGAACTCACCGATCGAGTTATCGCCGCGCAGAATGCAGCTCGGGTATTTCCAGGTGATGGCGGAGCCCGTCTCAGATTGCGTCCACGACATCTTGCTGTTTTCGCCTTCGCACAGCGCACGCTTGGTCACAAAGTTGAGAATGCCGCCGGTGTTGTTATCCCCCGGGAACCAGTTCTGCACCGTGGAGTATTTCACTTCCGCGTCTTTGTGGATGATCACTTCCACCACTGCCGCGTGCAGTTGATAGCTGTCGCGCACCGGTGCGGAACATCCTTCGATATAGCTGACGTAGCTTCCTTCATCCGCCACCAGAATGGTGCGCTCGAACTGGCCGGTTTTTTCCGCGTTAATGCGGAAATAGGTCGACAGTTCCATCGGGCAACGCACGCCTTTCGGGATATAGATAAACGTTCCGTCAGAGGCGACGGCGGCGTTAAGCGCGGCGAAAAAGTTGTCATTGGAAGGCACCACCGTTCCGAGGTACTTTTTAACCAGTTCCGGGTGGTCATGGATCGCCTCGCCGAACGAGCAGAAGATGATCCCTTGCTCCGACAATTTTTCCCGGTACGTCGTTGCCACCGAGACGGAGTCAAAAATGGCGTCGACCGCCACGTCTTTACCTTCGCGTACCGGAACGCCAAGCTGGTTAAAGGCCTCTTCGACCTCTTCCGTCAGCCAGGCATTTGCACCGGTCTGTTGCACCGCACCGGGCTGCGAGGCGCACGTGTCGTCGCAATTGCCACAGGACGGTGCGGAGTAGTAACTGTAATCCTGATAATCCAGTTTTTCGTACTGCGCTTTCAGCCAGTGCGGTTCTTCCATCTCCAGCCACGCGCGGAAGGCGTTCAGGCGGAATTCGAGCATCCAATCTGGCTCGTTGCGTTTCGCTGAAATGGCCCGCACGACATCTTCATTGATGCCTTTTGCCAGCTCGTCGGTGCTCAACCGGGTAAAAAAGCCCTCTTTATAATTGAGGTTGCCGCCGGTCCAGATTTTGACATCGTCAGTTGCTTCAGTATTACGAGACATAGTACCGCCTATACCCCGAAACTTTCGCCACAGCCGCATTCGTGCTGGGCTTTCGGGTTATGAAATTTGAAGATCTGATTTAAACCTTCACGCACGTAATCCACTTCGGTGCCGTCAATAAACGGCATCGCTTGCAGCGGTACGTAAAGGCGTGCGCCGTCAGATTCGTAAAGCAAATCGTCTTCGCTCGGCTCCGTCACGGTATCGAGTACATAACCAAAACCTGCGCAACCCGTCTGCTTGATACCCAGCCGTACGCCGAGCACGCCGGCCTGCTTACTGGCCAGCGCACGGATATGTTCTGCAGCAGCGGGTGTCATGGTTAGCCCCCGCCACGTAAAATCTTGCGGATTAAATGATTCCATCGTTTACCTCACATCAGCAGATCAAAGGCTCATAATGCTATGTTAGTGATAATGATTATCACTTCAACCTCTTTTCCGAAGGGTTATTCCCCACAAGCCCCTTTTTTCGGCACATGGTATAAGCATAGACTCTGCGCAAAGGCTTTACAGGTAAGTGAAAATTTGTTTAATAAATTGATAAATAATGACTTTAGCGGGCACAGCGGCGAGAAAGAGATGAAAACGAAAAGATGTATAGCCAATGCCTATTATTGAAATAGGGTTTCGGTATTTTTTACTGTAAAAAGTGGCCCGCTTATCAAAACATTATCTTTGCGTGTAACGGCGTCTTAAACGCATAACCCAAACTTCGGCAATTTGTGTTGTTAAATTAATCTCCAGTGATATCAATAGGCCGCACGTCGACGGCAAAATAGTCATAGCAAAAAAGTTGAACTGGATGCTGGAATGAGTGTCCGAAAGCGAGGATTTTTTACCACATTTGAGTAAGTTATGGATAAAACAGCGTTGATTTTGTTACTGCTCGCGGTGGTGGTTCTGGTGGTGGGGTTATGGTCAATTTTCAGCGAAACGCTATGGATAGTAGCCAGCTTCCTGGAAACCTTGCTTTACCCAACTATCTCCACGCCGGAGTGAGGTTATGGTGTTCTGGCCGCTCTAGCGAAAATGGCACTGGGATAAGAAAAAACGTTCAAAAAATAAGAAATTACTCCCTCATTTCTCAGATGAAGTCAGTTATCTTCGTTTTTTTGAAAATGCGCTCACGTCGCTGAGCCATCAAACAAGGAGAGTATTGATGAATGCAAAACCAATGATGTCTTATTTAGATAGCGGAACGGGTTTTCCCGTGCTGTTGGGCCACAGCTATTTGTTTGATAAATCGATGTGGTCGCCGCAAATTGAAACGCTCAGCCAGCACTTTCGTGTGATAGCGCCAGATTTGTGGGGACATGGCGAATCCCCCGCGTTGCCAGGCTCCCCCTCCTCTCTGGCCGATATTGCTGCAGACCATTTGTCTTTAATGGATTCGCTCAAAATCGACCAGTTTGCCGTGGTCGGCTTGTCGGTTGGTGGAATGTGGGGAGCAGAACTCGCAGCCGCCGCACCTGCGCGGGTTAAGGCGATAATGTTATTTGATACCTTTATCGGCGATGAAACCGATCTGGCGCGAGAGCGTTATTTCGCGATGCTCAACGCCATCGATGCGACTGGCACCATTCCCCCGGAGTTACTCGACTATATCGTCGGTCAATTTTATTCGCAGTTTGCCGCGCCTGCAGATGTTCAGCAACTCACCGCTTATCTTTCCTCACTTTCTGCTGAGCAACTTCGCAGCAGTATTGTGCCGCTCGGTAAATTGATTTTCGGTCGACCAGATCGGATGACCATTCTGGATTCTGTGGCTTGTCCGGCGCATGTGGCAACGGGTGAACTGGATCTGCCGCGCCCGCCCGTGGAAGGGCGACAGATGGCTGAAGCATTAGGTTGTCAATTCACACTGATTCCAAATGCGGCGCATATCAGTAACCGGGAAAATCCTGAATGTGTTTCACAATTGATCGTCGATTTCCTGAAACAACATTGTTGATCCCTCATTACATTGCGAAAGCCAGGTAATTAGCCCACCCGGCGATAGTCTATTGCTAACCCTTTAATTAACCGGACGGGAAATACGTTTCCCGTTCGTTCTTCTTGTTATTCGAGACCAGGTTATTACTGTCATAAAACTGTCATTATATTTTTATGTTTGGCCATCTATTTTTAAACGCATCCTGAATACACCTTCAATACCTCGGTTAAACAGCAAGGCCCAAAAAACGAATAAAGATCCAGGCTTATAAACACGCGTGCATTACCAGCAGACATCTTACTAATGGTTAATATTGTTAATTCATTCGTGCTTTATTGTCATAAGCCAAACATCGGGCAGGAGCGCGTTAAGCATATTGGCGGCCAGTTACCTTTCCCACAACAAAACAACAACCTAACACAAACTCATTGTAAGTCTAACCACCACAAAACCGCCAAAAAATAAATATTAAGAATAATCTTCTTTGTTAATTTATAGATTTAAGCGATCATTTTCATGATAGTAATAGATATAGACTATCAAAATAAGATAATCGATCATTTAAAACAATTTTCAATCATTATCAGGGCCTGTGTAGAATTGAAAATTGTTTATTAAGAATGTCCTGTTCTTTTGAGTAGGGGCGAAATCAGGAAAATGAAAATTAACACACTGGAAATTAATGGCAGAAAATTCCTGATGACGGCAGAGTTTCATCCCATCATTACTCTCTCAGGAAAAAACATTCTCCGCTATCAAGCGGTGGCGCAATTTTATAACGCTGAGGATTTTCTCATTCCCGCAGAGCAAATAGCCGCTCTGCTGGAAGAAACGTCGGTCAGCAGAAAAGTAACCGATTTTATTTTTGAAGTTATTTGTCATGTACTAAAAATGAAAGAAACAATGACGGTTTCATTCATTTTATCGCCGCAGCTGGCTAATGATATGGATCATCTTACCCAGCTCCTTGAACGCTGCCAGCACAGTAATATTGCCCCGCAACGTATCGAAATTGAGGTCAGCGACAAAATGACTTATCCTCAATTTATCAGTAAGTTACCTTCATTAAAGAAAGCCAAAGAGTATGGCTTTATGGTTTCACTCGGTAAATTTGGCTGTGGAAATGAACATGCAGAGCGCCTGCAATTGTTTGCGTTCAATACTATTAAAATCGATCGTTCCCTTGTCGATGGCATTGCCCGCCACCCGGCAAAACTTTCAACACTGCACCGTTTCATTGATAGCGTAATACCTGCCGGGACGAATGTGATTTGTGAAGGCGTGGATAGCACAGCCGACCTCGCTCTGCTTAACAGGTATAACGCCGGCGGTATTCAGGGGTATACCTTTTCCCGCCCGCTAACTTTTAAGCAACTCCAGCTACTGGAGGGGTTTTAAACTCTCATAAAAGCCGCTGGCGGGTGATTGGGTAAAGGCGCTATCCCAGGCAGGCTGCCCGTGTACTATTCATCTGCGTTTTCGCGGGTGCAGACGATCGCTTTATCGTTGGTGTGCTTGCTGTCCGCGTAGAAGAAGGCTTTTTTACCCGTTTCAATCTGCGTGATGATATGGATCGCCGCCCAGTTGGTAGCCTTGTTTTGATCCTGGCTGTCGGTATAAATCAGCGAGCGGCCGGAATATTGATCGGAGATATCATACGGATTCTCCTGTGGATTCGTGTAATGTCGACCATTGACAGTGAGCCCATCCGGTTCGACGCTGGCGCGGTACTCTTCACACTGCAATGTGATACCCGCAGCCGATGAATACGCCGATAATAAGGCTAAACAGCCGCCCGCAATAAACTTGACCATAACCATCCCGTATACATGTTGTTGGCAACAGAATAATACAACGCCCCTGAGAAGGGGCGCGTTAACAAAGGTTAGTTATAAAGCGAAGGTTCGCCGACCGGGCGGGTTTTAAAACGCCGGTGGATCCAGAGATACTGCTCTGGTGCGCGCAGGATTTCGCGCTCAATCACTTTGTTCATGTAACTGGCGGCAGCAAACTCATCCTGAACCGGATAGTCATTCAGTGCCTGGCCGATATGCAGCGAATAACCGGAGCAATCCTCTTTACGCACCATCGTGACCGTCAACATTTTCGCCCCGGAAAGGCGCGATAAAACGTAGGTGCCGTTGGTGGTGGCCGCGTTTTGCACACTGAAGAACGGGGCGAAAATACTGCCTTTGCGACCGTAGTCCTGATCCGGCGCGAACCAAACGGCTTCCCCTTGTTTCAGCGCATTGACCAGACCTTTCAGGTTACGGCGATCAATCATCGATTTATTGGAACGCATACGCCCGCGCGTCTGTACCCATTCCATCAACGCATTATTATGCGGGCGATAGGTTGCCATCATTGGCTGACAAAGCCCCATTACGCGCCCGCCGAGCTCCAGCGACATAAAATGCACACCGACCACCATCACACCACGCTGGCTGGCCTGGGCGGTCTGCAAATGCTGATAGCCTTCGACATCAAACCAGCGGCGTACACGCTTATCCGACCAGAACCACGCCATGCCGGTTTCAATCAACCCCATGCCCAACGACATAAAGTTTTTCGCAATCAGCCGCTCACGCAGTTCATCGCTCATATGGGGGAAACATAATTCGAGATTACGGCGGGCGATACGCTCACGGCGCTGCAGGAATCGACGTGATTGCCGCCCCAGCCCCGCGCCAAGGCGGGCAAGAACAGGATAAGGAAGTTGAACGAGCAGCCAGAGCAAACCTAATCCGGCCCATGTCACCCAATGGCGTGGGTGTAAAAATTCGCGCTTAAACGGTGTCATCATTGTTACCTAAAAGCCTTAATTCAGTAGCGCTTAAAGAGACAATGAATCACTTCATCAGGTCATTACGCGTTACAGCCACTCGCGCCGGTTGAAGACAATCGGGCGGTACATCCAGTGCCGGACAATATAGCACGAAGAGTTAAAATCTAATGCGCAGAATAATGAATAAAAAATGAAGATTTTTCGGCGGTTATACCGCCGAAAATGATTAGACAATTGCCGTGGTCAGCCGTGATGAACAACACAGGCGGGATTGTTCGTCGTAAATATCGATTTGCCAGACCTGATGCCGCCCTCCCGTATGCAGCGCCCGACAAACACCGCGCACACGCCCGCTGCGCACCGAGCGCAAGTGGTTAGCGTTGACCTCCAGCCCTACCACTTTCTGTTCCCCTTCCGTACACAAATAGCCGGCAACAGAACCGAGCGTTTCCGCCAGCACCACCGACGCACCACCGTGTAACAGGCCAAACGGCTGATGCGTTCGTTGATCTACCGGCATACTCGCCTCCAGTGCATCGTCACTGATGCGTTCAAAGCGAATATCCAGCAACCCCACCATATTGCCATCACCCATTGCATTCAGGGCTTCCAGCGTAACCGCACGTTTCCAGATCATCCCAAAATCTCCAGCAATGCCTGTAGTGGATGGCGCACGCCATTCCCTTCGATTCGTTTAACCTGGCTGCGGCAAGAGTAGCCGGTTGCCAGACAGCGATTACGCGGCAAACGCTGCATCGCCTGATGCCAGGAAAGCTCATAAATGCCCAGCGAACTGGCATGGTTCTTCACTTCATGACCATAGGTTCCGGCCATGCCGCAGCAGCCAACGCTGACATTTTCCAGTACCGCGCCGAAACGCGCAAAAATCGACGCCCATTGCCCCGTAGCACCCGGTAGCGCAGTCACTTCTGTGCAGTGGCCGAACAGATACCAGGGCTCACCGCTGAGCGCGCGTTCACCGATGTTATCCAGCGCCGCCGGCAGCCATTCATGCACCAGTTGCACATGAAAGTCCCCACGCTTATCGCCTAACGCCAGCTTGTACTCGTCGCGGTAGCAGAGCACCAGCGCCGGGTCGACACCGACCATCGGCATGCCCAGTTGTGCCACGCGGTTAAGGAAATCTGCGGTTTTTTGCGCCGTTTTTGCAAAGCGATTCAGGAAACCTTTAATGTGTTGCGCCTTGCCGTTTGGCGAGAAAGGCAACACGACCGGCGCGAAACCAAGCCGTTCGACCAGACGAACAAAATCGGCCACGACCTGCGCATCGTAATAGCTGGTAAATGGATCCTGCACCACCAGCACAGTTTTCGCTTTCTGCGCGGCATCGAGCTGTTCAAGCTGCTCAAGCGTCATGTTCGCCGTGCGATGCCCGACCATCTGACGCTGCAATGACGGCACCGACAGCAACGGTAAATCCACCATGCCGATATGCTTCGCGGAAAGGGAACGCACCCACGGCTGGCTCATAAAAAAGTTAAATGTTTTCGGTGCGCGCGCCATTAATGGCGCATAACTCTCAACCGTGGCGACCAGATGATCGCGTACCGGGCGCAGATAACGGCTGTGATAGAGCTGCAGGAAGCGTGACCGGAACTCCGGCACATCAATCTTGATCGGGCATTGTGTAGAGCACGCTTTACAGGCCAGGCAGCCTGACATCGCTTCTTTAACTTCATGCGAGAAATCATACTCGCCGCGACGGGCATGCCAGCTATTGCGCGTACGCTCGATTAATGTGCGCAAACTGGCCCGCTTTTCCGGCAGCTCTTTTTCCAGCTTAATTGGATCGATGCCACGATCGGCCAGCAGACGCAGCCATTCACGCACCAGCGTTGCCCGCCCTTTTGGCGAATGAATACGGTTCGCCGAGATTTTCATCGACGGGCACATCGGGCTTTTCACATCGAAATTAAAGCATAAGCCGTTACCGTTACACTCCATGGCGCCACGCCATGAGGAACGCACGGCAATAGGAATTTGCCGGTCAAGCGTACCGCGCTTAACGTCATCCACCTTCTTCATCGGCGCGTCAATGCCTTCAGGCGGGCAAATTTTACCTGGGTTCAGCCGGTTTTCCGGATCGAACGCCGCTTTGATTTTGCGTAACTCACCATACAACTGCTCGCCAAAAAACGCCGGGCTATATTCGGCGCGGAAACCTTTCCCGTGCTCGCCCCACAGCAAACCGCCATATTTTGCCGTCAACGCCACCACATCATCCGAAATGGATTTCATCAGCACTTCTTGCTGCGGATCGCACATATCCAGCGCGGGCCGCACATGCAGCACCCCGGCATCGACATGACCAAACATGCCGTAGCTCAGGCCGTGTCCATCAAGCAGCGCACGGAATTCAACGATGTAATCCGCCAGATGTTCCGGCGGCACGCAGGTATCTTCCGCAAAGGGAATCGGCTTGGCTGCGCCTTTCGCGTTCCCTAATAACCCCACGGCTTTTTTACGCATGGCGTAAATGCGCTCAATGCCCGTCAGATCTTCGCACAATTGCCAGCCAATCACGCCGCCTTCACCCTTAGCCATTAACGTATCGAGGCGCTGGCACAGCGACTGCACCTGCGCATCAATCAGCGGCTGATCGTCACCGGCAAACTCAACAATATTCAGGCCAAGCAGGGTTTTGTCCGGCACATCGGTAATCAGCTCTTTCACCGAATGCCAGACAATATCTTCCCGCGCCAGATTGAGCACTTTCGAATCTACGGTTTCGACGGAGAGCGCCCGCGCTTCCACCATAAACGGCGCATTGCGCAGCGCGGAATCAAACGAATCATATTTAACGTTCACCAGACGGCGAACTTTCGGCAGCGGCGTGATATCAAGGCGCGCTTCGGTAATAAACGCCAGCGTCCCTTCTGAGCCGGTCAGAATGCGGGTTAAATCAAATTCGGTCATCTCGTCATTAAACACATGACGCAGATCGTAACCGGTAAGAAAACGGTTCAGTTTGGGGAAGTTATCCAGAATCAGCTGACGGTTATCGCGACAGCGCTCCAGCACCGTTTTATAGATACGCCCGATAGCGGTGCTGGCATTACCCAGCGTTTCTGCCAGCGCCACCGGCATCGCCTGCGTATCGAGGATATCGCCGCCCAGTAGCACAGCGCGGACACCCAGCACATGGTCGGAAGTTTTCCCGTAAACAAGGGACCCCTGTCCGGAAGCGTCGGTGTTGATCATTCCCCCCAGGGTCGCGCGGTTGCTGGTCGACAGCTCCGGCGCGAAGAAGAAACCGTAAGGTTTCAAATACTGATTGAGCTGATCTTTGATAACGCCTGCTTCAACGCGCACCCATCCCTCTTCAGGATTGATTTCCATAATGCGGTTCATATAGCGGGACATATCAACGATGATGCCCTGGTTCAGCGCCTGGCCATTGGTGCCGGTACCGCCGCCGCGCGGAGTAAAGACCAGCGTACGAAAACGTGGCTCGGCCGCGAGGCGTGTGATCAAGGCAACGTCGGACGTTGAACGAGGGAAAACGACGGCATCGGGTAATAGCTGGTAAATACTGTTGTCTGTCGCCATCGTTAGCCTGTCGGCGTAGCTGGTGGCGGTATCACCGGTAAAACCTTGTTGCTCCAAAGCCTGCAAAAAATTCAGCACCAGTTGAACGACGCCCGGTGCCTGGGAAATCTGTGGGATCATTATGCTTGACCCTGCCTGATTGTTAGTGTTGTGAATAGTTAATCGTTTGCTTTAAGCATTCATCGTTGTATCACATTTTTTTCTTATGCGCCCATGAGAATTACAGGCAGAATCGGACTGTCCAAAACCGCTGAAATCATTAATCATTATCACTGGTGATTTCCAGAAACACCGAATTTTCAGCCACTCAATAAGGTGAGTAAATCGTATGGTTGATCTACGTCAGTCCAGGGATGTACCGCAAATCATGCTGTCGGTACTGTTTTTAGCAATCATGATTATCGCCTGTCTGTGGGTCGTCCAGCCCTTCATCCTCGGTTTTGCCTGGGCGGGAACGGTGGTGATCGCCACCTGGCCACTGCTGGTACGCCTGCAACGCGTGCTGTTTGGCCGCCGATCGCTGGCAGTGTTAGTGATGATGCTGCTGTTGATCCTGCTGTTTATCATTCCTGTCGCGCTACTGGTTAATAGCCTGGTGGACTCCAGCGGCCCGGTGATCCATGCCATCAGCACCGGCGCCATGTCACCGCCGGATTTAGCCTGGCTAAACAGCATCCCTTTCGTTGGTGAGAAGCTCTATGCGGGCTGGCACAGCCTGCTGGATATGGGCGGCAGCGCCATTATGGCCAAACTGCGGCCGTATGTAGGCGCGACAACCACCTGGTTTGTCGGCCAGGCCGCGCATATCGGACGCTTTATGCTGCACTGCGGCCTGATGTTGCTGTTCAGCGCCCTGCTCTACTGGCGCGGTGAGCAAGTTGCCAGAGGGATCCGCCATTTCGCCATTCGTCTTGCCGGGAAACGAGGCGATGCCGCTGTGCTATTGGCAGGCCAGGCTATACGCGCCGTAGCGCTTGGCGTGGTGGTCACCGCGCTGGTGCAGGCCGTGCTTGGCGGCGTTGGTCTGGCCATTTCCGGCGTGCCCTACGCTACGTTGTTTACCGTGGTCATGCTGATGACCTGTCTGGTGCAGCTCGGGCCGTTACTGGTGCTGGTTCCGGCCATTATCTGGCTTTACTGGAGCGGAGATTCCACCTGGGGCACCGTGTTGCTGGTCTGGAGCTGCATTGTCGCCACGCTGGATAACTTCATCCGCCCGGTACTTATTCGCATGGGTGCGGATTTACCGCTGATCCTTATTCTTTCAGGGGTAATTGGCGGACTGGTCGCTTTCGGTATGATTGGCCTGTTTATTGGTCCGGTATTACTGGCGGTTTCCTGGCGGCTATTCTCCGCGTGGGTGAATGAAGCGCCCGAACCGGTAGCGGCAGATAATGCGCTAAGCGAAGTCGACGATTTAGATAACCCCTCCTGAAAATAATAAGGCGGGGTAGCCCGCCTTAATTATTATTAAGCGCTACTTATCATTTCAGACACGAAATCCCGATCAGATCCCTCTGAAAGCGAAATATTGCGCGATTTAGCCCATATATTCTTCACGTCCATTTAACTAATGAGACGAATCTGATCGACGCAAAAAATCGACATGCCTACTATTAGCTCACGGTTATAAATCAACACCTTGATTTATAAGCATGGAAATCCCCTGAGTGAAACAACGAATTGCTGTGTGTAGTCTTTGCCCATCTCCCACGATGGGCTTTTTTTTCGCCGCTTTCATTTCAAGCACTTATTTGCCGGATGCAGACGCGCTTCCGTTGCCGCTCACCGCGCAGGCGCCATTATCAATGGCTGCACCAATTGGTAGGTAATCGAGTGCTAAATGCATCGTGCTCACATCGTGTCCGTCACAGTCACGAATATGATCGTTATACGCCGCACAGCCATTAAGACCCGCGCATGCGAGCACGATATACATGAATAAATAAGCTTTCATTTGAATAACCTCAACACGATTGCAGGCAAATAAATAGATCACTTCCGCTACAGCGGAATAAAAACTGCAATAGTTAATAAATTAAAATCGTGAAAACACGATCACTCTAAACCCGCTTACGTATTTACCTGCGCCAGCTGCTGATAAGATGATGCTGAGACAGCACGCGATCAACGACGTTACATAACCGGCCCTGCAGCGCCCTGTAAATCCTGCGTTCACAGGCGTAGTTCACCCACCGGATACCGCCGGGTTCAATGTCGCCAAACCCCGTCACACCATGACAAATAAAATGGACATAATGGCGCGCAGCTATTTTCCCACCAGGTAAAATCTCAATAAATTTTTTTCTGCAAGTACAGAGAAATAGAAAATAACGAAGAGCTAAGTTACGGGAGGGAATTATATGCGGGGTAATTATCAATACAATAAATATATACCAGCGGCAGGCACGAATAGCTTACGATCGCACAAATACCTCAGGTAATTGTAAGTCATGCAGCGTGGTTGTTATTTCAGCCGGGTTATTGTTGTCTGTTTGTGCAAAAAAATAGCCCATCGAGCGATGGGCTACGATGTTATCACTGGCTGACTTCGCACTGACTCATCATTTTCCAGGCGGTGGGAAGTTCGCGGGTCTCGCCGTAAACGTTCACCGTGAGCGCTGCGCGGATATCTGCCGATGAGGCACCGATTTGCAGCTCAAACTCACCCGGTTCGACAATGCGCTGCCCGTCACGGCGCGTAAAGTTGAGCATATCCACCGGCACGATGAACGTCAGGGTTGCCGTTTCACCCGGTGATAATGCCACGCGCTGGAACGCTTTTAGCTCCTGCACCGGACGCACCATTGACGCTACTTTATCCCGGACATACAGTTGCACCACCTCGCTGCCGCTGCGATCTCCGCTATTTTTTACCTGCACCTGCACACGAATATCGTCATCAATCGCCACATCCGGTGTCAGCAACACCGGGTTCATATACTCGAACTGCGTCCAGCTCTTCCCGTAGCCAAAGGGGTAAAGTGCGCCAAAATGGAAGGCAAACGGTGTACCACCGCTTTTCAGCTTGTGGTTGTAATAATAGGGCATCGCCCCCGCGCTTTTCGGCACGCTGACGACCAGACGCCCCTGCGGCTCTGCCCGCCCGGTCAATACATCGGCAATCGCCCGGCCGCCCTCCTGCCCCGGCGCCCACGCCATTAACCATGCGGCAACGCGCGACTCCAGCCCTTGCAGGTTATACGGACGCCCACCGGTCATGACCACCACGACCGGTTTCCCGGTTGCCACTAACGCCTCCAGCAACTGTTGTTGCACACCCGGCAGCGTCAGGCTGTCCGTGTCGGAACCTTCTCCCACCGTCCCGCTCTGGAACAGCCCGGCAAGATCGCCCACACAGGCAATGATCACCTCGCTTTCCTGCGCCACGCTCACCGCGTGCGGGATCAGGCTCAAATCCATGGAAACCGGTGACTGCTGCATCGGTTTACCCGACGCATCCCCGGGGAAAACGGGGGCGCCAGCCATACGTTTTTCAATAATATGGCAGCCTTTGGCATAACGGACGTTCCCCTCTCCCAGCGTCTGGCGCAGCGCCGCAAGCGGCGTGGTGACCTGCGTGGTCTCCTCCAGCATATCGCTAATGATCAAATGCACCGGGAAACTGTACCCGCTGAGCAAAGCCAGCGGGTCGTCAGCGGTCGGGCCAATTACCGCCACTTTCGGTGAGCCGTTCAATGGCAGAATGCCGTTATTTTCCAGCAGCGTCATTGAGCGCGTAGCGACCTCGCGCGCTACCTGCCGCGTCCTGGCAGACTGCAGGTCGATGCCCTGTTCATCGGTATAAGGCTGTTCGAACAAACCGAGGCGGAATTTCACTGCCAGCACGCGGGCGACAATTTCGTCCACTTTTGCCATGGAGATAAGGCCACGCTCAACGGCCTCTGCCAGATGGCGTGCACAATCATCTTTTGGCAATTCAACATCCAGCCCGGCATTAAACGAGAGCGCAGCGGATTCTGCGGCATCGTGTGTCACGCCGTGATGTTGATGCAGCAGGCTGACGCCACCGTAATCGGCAACAATAATGCCCTCGAAGCCCCACTGTTCACGCAGCAAAGTGGTGAGCAAGAAATGGTCACTGTGACCCGGCTGGTTATCAATGTCGTGATAGGCCGGCATCACCGATCCTGCTTTCGCCAGCTTCACTGCCATCTCGAACGGCAGCAAAAAGGTGTCGTTCAGCTCGCAAAAGCCGAGGTGTACCGGGGCATGGTTACGCGCGCCTTCGCTAAACGAGTGGCCAACATAGTGTTTGAGCGTCGCCAGCATATCGCCCTTTCCACCCTGCAACCCGTTCACGTAGGCGCACGCCATCACCCCCACCAGCCACGGATCTTCACCAAACGTCTCTTCCGTGCGCCCCCAGCGCACATCGCGCGAGACATCCAGTACCGGAGCCAGCCCCTGTTTGCATCCGGTCGATCGCGCTTCCAGCCCGATATGATGGGCGGCACGTTGCACAAGTTGCGGATCCCAGGTGGAACCGTAGTTCAGCGAGGAGGGAAATAACGTCGCGTCTTTGCACAATAAACCCACCAGGCACTCTTCATGAAACAGTGCGGGGATACCCAACCGCGTCTCTTCCACCAACGTTTTTTGTAGCCGATTAGCCGCGCGTACACCGCGCTTCGCCTCCACTATATGCGTGCCCAGTGGACGGGTTATTTGCCCGACCCCCAGTTTAAGCCGCTGTGCCAGCGCCGCCTGCGTGCTGACACCGGCAAACTCATCGCTGAGATCGGTGCGCTCGCGGTGCTCTCCCTCTTCTGAAAGCACCAGCCACAACGCATGCATTTGCGCGAATTTCTCTTCCGGCGTCATCCGCGCCAGTAAATCCGCAACGCGTTCGGCCACGGGACGGTTTGCGTCCTGGTAGATAGCAGTCATCGGGTCACTCCTGTGTTATTGAAATCCGGGGCGGTTTGCACTGCCGTGTCGCTTTCACTGACGTCGCGTTTACGTATCAGATCTTGCGCGATACTGTCGGCAACCTGGCTATTGAGTTTGTAGCGGGTCAGCAGCAGCACCATGCAGATAAACAGCAGGCAGGGGATCAGCGTAAACAATGCGTTAATGGTCGTCAGCACCGTCGCGCTCTGGGCTGCCTGATTCGGCGCATAATCCACGGCACCAAGCACCCACCCCACGACTGCGCCGCCAAGCGCCAGGCCAAATTTAATGGCGAATAACGCTGTCGAGAACACCAGTCCGTCGAGGCGACGCCCGCTGCGGTGCTCTTCGTAATCCACCACATCAGAGAACATGGTCCATTGCAGCGGCGTGGTCAGGTTCTGAATAAAGCTGAAAACGATATTGAGGCCAAAAATAAGCCACACTTGCGTCGGCGGGATAATAAAGATCAGCGCCGCGAAAACGACGAATGTAATAATTGTCCACTGGTAGGCGCGCACCCGGTCAAATTTCCCTAATAACCGAGCTGATAATAGTGCTCCGCTTAGGGCGGCGATCATGCCCGAAACAATAAAGGTAAATACCATATCCGGGCGCTGTAATACGTATTTGACGTAATACATCGTGGCGGAACCACGCGTTACAACCGCGGTTAACAGCAAAATATTAAACACAAAGACAATGCGCCACTGCGTATTTTTCGCCAGCAATTTGAGATCGCTGAACAGCGAACCGGAGCTATCATTGCGCGGCGTAAAACGCTCGCGTGTCATAAAGAAGCAGCCAAAGAACAGAAAAATGCCCAGTACGCCCATCATGCTCATGGCATAAAAATACCCTTTTTGATCATTACCAGCCCCCAGATGTGCCACCAGTGGCAGGGCAATAACGGTCACGATCAGGCCGCCAATAAACGATAAACCAAAGCGCCAGGACTGCAGCGAGTGGCGCTCGTGCGGGTCCATCGTCAGCGCGCCGGGCATGGCGCAGTAAGGGACGTTAATCGCAGAATAGATAAAGCTAAGGATGGCGTAAGTGACGCAGGCATAGAGGATTTTTGCCGTCGCCCCTGCGTCCGGGACATAAAAGGTAATAATGCAGCTCACACCAAACGGTATTGCAAACCACAGCAGCCAGGGGCGAAAACGCCCGTGTCGCGTTTGCGTACGATCCACCAGTGCGCCGATGCAAGGATCGACAAAAGCATCCACCGCGCGCACGACCAAAAACATGGTTCCCATGATGGCGGCGGGTAACCCAAACACATCCGTATAGAAATAAGCGAGAAACAGCGTTGCGGTTTGCCAGACCAGGGCGCTCGCCATATCACCCAGACCGTAACCAATTTTGTCTTTTGTACTCAGGACAGAGGAGATTGTCATTTTTATTAGCCTTGTGAGGTCAAAAAATATTTCAACATGGCGCGACAGATTAACGTCGCACTGCTCACTACCGGCTCAAGTATTGGAAGAAGCTAACGAGGGGACAATTGCAATAATTGCCAGGCTTTTTACGTTTTTTGGTTATTGTGATCGCCGCCGAGTTCGCGGCTGAAATAAAAAAATCCCCGACATTATGTCGGGGATTTTACTTTTGCCTTTATTTTTTCAGTTCGGCGAGGCTTAGCCAGGTCTGCACAACGGTGTCCGGGTTGAGTGAGAGACTATCAATGCCCTCATCCATCAACCAGGCGGCAAAGTCTTCGTGATCCGAAGGCCCTTGCCCGCAAATGCCGACATATTTGCCCTGCTTTTTCGCCGCACGGATCGCCATCGAAAGCAGCGCTTTCACCGCGTCGTTACGTTCGTCGAACAGTTCTGAGACCACGCCGGAATCGCGATCGAGACCCAGCGCCAGTTGCGTCATGTCGTTGGAGCCGATAGAGAAACCATCGAAATACTCAAGGAACTGCTCCGCCAGCAGCGCGTTGGACGGGATTTCGCACATCATGATGATTTTCAGCCCGTTCTCACCGCGTTTCAGCCCCTGGCGCGCCAGCTCATCAACTACCGCTTTTGCCTGTTCAACGGTACGTACAAACGGGACCATGATTTCCACGTTGGTCAGCCCCATATCGTTACGCACGCGTTTTACCGCTTCGCACTCAAGCGCGAAGCAATCGCGGAAGCTGTCGGCCACATAACGGCCTGCGCCACGGAAGCCGAGCATCGGGTTCTCTTCTTCCGGTTCGTAGCGCTCACCGCCGACCAGATTGGCGTATTCGTTCGATTTAAAATCAGACAGACGCACAATCACGCGTTTTGGCCAGAATGCCGCTCCCAGTGTCGAAATGCCTTCCGTCAGACGGCCGACATAAAACTCAACCGGCGAATCGAAGCCTTTCATCATTTCGCGGATTTCGTTTTGTAATTTCGCGTCCTGATCATCAAACTCCAGCAGTGCGCGCGGATGCACGCCGATCATGCGGTTGATGATGAATTCCAGACGCGCAAGGCCTACGCCTTCGTTTGGCAGGCAAGCAAAATCGAAGGCGCGATCCGGGTTGCCGACGTTCATCATGATCTTCAGCGGCAGATCCGGCATGGTGTCTACGCTTGAACTTTTCACGCTGAAATCCAGCAGATCGGCATACACATAACCGGTATCGCCTTCGGCGCAGGAGACGGTGACTTTCTCCCCGGTTTTAATACGTTCGGTCGCGTCGCCGCAGCCCACCACCGCCGGAATACCTAACTCACGCGCAATGATCGCCGCGTGGCAAGTACGACCGCCGCGGTTGGTAACAATCGCCGCCGCTTTTTTCATGATCGGTTCCCAGTCCGGGTCGGTCATGTCGGTTACCAGCACATCGCCCGGCTCGATCAGGTTCATCTCGCTGATATCGTGGATCACTTTCACCGTACCGGCGCCAATGCGATGCCCAATGGCACGGCCTTCAGAGATAATGCGCCCCTGGGCATGCAGCGTGTAACGCTCCATCACCTGGCCACGCGAACGCACGGTTTCCGGACGCGCCTGCACGATAAACAATTTACCGGTATGGCCGTCTTTCGCCCATTCAATATCCATTGGACGGCCATAGTGTTTCTCGATTTGCACCGCCTGCTTCGCCAGCGCCTGCACTTCGTCATCGGTCAGGGAGAAACGGTCGCGCTCTGCCTGCGGTACATCTTCAATCTGCACCTGCTTGCCATGCTCTTGCGTCGGCGCATAGATCATGCGGATTTTCTTCGATCCCATGGTGCGACGCACAATGGCCGGACGATTTGCCGCAAGCGTTGGCTTATGCACATAGAACTCATCCGGGTTAACGGCGCCCTGCACCACCATTTCGCCCAGTCCCCAGGCAGAGGTGATAAACACTACCTGATCAAAACCGGATTCCGTATCGATGGTGAACATCACGCCAGAAGAACCGATATCCGAACGCACCATGCGCTGCACACCGGCAGAAAGCGCGACGCCGCGATGATCGTAGCCCTGATGCACGCGATAGGAGATGGCGCGATCGTTGAATAACGAGGCAAACACATGCTTCACCGCCACCAGCACGGCGTCATACCCTTGCACGTTGAGGAAGGTTTCCTGCTGACCGGCAAACGAGGCATCCGGCATGTCTTCTGCGGTCGCAGAAGAACGCACCGCGAAAGACGCTTCAGCGTCGTCTTCAGAGAGTTTGGCATAGGCTTCGTGGACTGCTTTTTCCAGCTCCGGCGGGAACGGCGTGTCGACAATCCACTGGCGGATCTGCGCACCGGCTTTGGCCAGTTCGGACACATCATCGATGTCAGTTTTATCCAGTAATTCGTAAATGCGCTGATTTAGCCCGCTTTGTTCCAGAAACTGGTTAAACGCATCGGCCGTGGTCGCAAACCCATTCGGTACGGAAACCCCCATACCGGACAGATTAGTAATCATTTCACCAAGGGAGGCATTTTTGCCCCCAACTCTGTCTACATCATTCATGCCGAGTTGGTCATACCAAAGCACCAGCGGAGACGAGCCATTGTTGGACATCGAAACAATCCTTTTGTGATATATGAATGGGTGAAAACGTCGAACTACTTTTTTATCCTGGCATAATTAATTCCGTTGAAAAAACGGTGAATCGTGTAAGCAATTACGATTTCTGGTTTTTCGGATAGATTCCCATCAATAAATCACCTTGAGTAATTTCTCATTTTTGTATCTCCTTATTTTTTATAGGGGAAATTAAAAAAAATGAACCGTTGAGTTCATTAAAAATAAAAACACCATTTCATTTTAAAAATGAGAAAAAGGAGATACGCATGTTGAGGGTTTTAATTTATGCTTTCAGAGAATTACGCATGTCATTCAGGATGGGTTAAATGGACAGTTCAGTTGATCGCCACGTCTTTTATATTTCTGATGGAACCGCTATCACCGCTGAAGTATTAGGCCATGCGGTCATGTCGCAATTCCCGGTTGCCGTCAGCAGTATTACGCTGCCGTTTGTGGAAAACGAGAGCCGGGCCCGTGCCGTCAAAGAACAAATAGACGCCATCTATCAGCAAACCGGCAATCGCCCCCTGGTGTTCTACTCCATTGTGATACCGGAAATTCGCGCCATTATTTTGCAAAGCGAAGGATTTTGTCAGGATATCGTTCAGGCGCTGGTAGCACCGCTGCAGGAGGAATTAAAACTCGATCCCACCCCCATTGCGCACCGCACACATGGGCTCAATCCCGGTAATTTAACGAAATACGATGCGCGTATCGCAGCTATTGATTACACCCTCGCGCACGACGATGGTATTTCTTTGCGCAATCTGGATCAGGCGCAGGTGATTTTACTGGGCGTTTCGCGCTGTGGAAAAACACCGACCAGTCTGTATCTGGCGATGCAATTTGGTATTCGCGCAGCAAATTATCCTTTTATTGCCGATGATATGGATAACCTCGTGCTCCCCGCTGCGTTAAAGCCACTGCAGCATAAATTATTTGGTCTGACCATTAATCCTGAGCGCCTTGCCGCCATTCGCGAAGAGCGCCGGGAAAATAGCCGCTACGCGTCATTGCGCCAGTGCCGGATGGAAGTTGCAGAAGTGGAAGCGCTTTATCGCAAGAATCAGATCCCCTGCCTTAATAGTACCAACTACTCGGTAGAAGAAATTGCCACCAAGATGCTCGATATTATGGGGTTAAATCGCCGCATGTACTAACAAGCTAGTACACAGGTGCGAAGTGCGCTATGATATTGCCCGGAAACGTGATGTGCTTTGCAACCCCTCTTGAAATAAGCCGGGATTGGTTTAAGGTGTTGCGCATCACTTCCGGCATTCCTGCCGCTGAAGCACCTAATTTTTGAGATTCTTGATGAACAAAACCGATGAACTTCGCACTGCGCCTATCAGCAGCCTGGTGACACCAGCTGAACTTGCGCAGCGCTACCCTGTTACCTCAGAGGTAGCGGAGCATGTGACCGCATCCCGTCGGCGGATAGAAAAAATTCTGAATGGTGAAGATCGCCGCCTGTTGGTGATTATTGGTCCCTGCTCGATTCACGACCTTGACGCAGCCGTTGATTACGCGAGCCGTTTACAAGTATTACGTGAAAAACACCACGCGCATCTGGAAATCGTTATGCGCACCTACTTCGAAAAACCGCGCACCGTAGTGGGCTGGAAAGGACTGATTTCCGATCCGGATCTGAACGGCAGTTACCGCGTAAATCACGGTCTTGAACTGGCGCGTAAACTGCTGTTGCAGGTCAATGAGCTGGGAGTACCCACCGCGACCGAATTCCTCGATATGGTGACCGGCCAGTTTATTGCCGATTTAATTAGCTGGGGAGCGATTGGCGCGCGCACCACTGAAAGCCAAATCCACCGGGAAATGGCCTCGGCGCTTTCCTGTCCGGTCGGTTTTAAAAACGGTACCGATGGCAATACACGTATCGCCGTTGACGCGATCCGCGCTTCCCGCGCCAGCCATATGTTCCTCTCGCCGGATAAAAGCGGGCAAATGACCATTTATCAGACCAGCGGCAACCCGTACGGCCACATCATTATGCGTGGCGGTAAAAAACCGAATTACCATGCCGGAGATATCGCCAATGCGTGCGATACGCTGCGTGAATTTGGTTTGCCGGAGCATCTGGTGGTGGATTTCAGTCATGGCAACTGCCAGAAAGAGCATCGCCGCCAGTTGGATGTCTGTGACGACATTTGTACGCAAATTCGTAATGGCTCGCTCGCGATCTCTGGTGTGATGGCGGAAAGTTTCCTGCAAGAAGGCACGCAAAAAATTGTCAGTGGTCAGCCGCTGGTATACGGGCAATCCATTACCGACCCATGCCTGAACTGGGAAGACAGTGAACTGCTGCTGGAAAAGCTCGCAACCGCGGTTGCCACCCGTTTTTAACCTTTTCCTGCTGACTCAATTACGCATTCCCCCTACTTTTTCCTGGGGGAACTGCGTTCAGGCAAACAATCGCCCTTGCTTCACATCGCCATACTATTGATAATCATTATCATTGTTGGTTTGTCTTAAAACGGATATGTCGCAAATGGATAGCACGCCTGCATCACCGGTCACGCCTCAGGAAAAGCCCACGCACATCACCCCAACCGATCGCCGCATTCACAGCCGTTCACTGCTGGGGGATGAAGGGCGCGTCGTTATTGAGCACAACGGGCAGCAATACCTTCTGCGCCAGACGCATGCCGGAAAATTGATCCTGACAAAGTAGGCCATTTCAACTCGAACAACTGACTTCCAGCCGTTTGCCCCAGTCGGGCGGACGGCTGACGTAATCATCACTGCGATCGATAAATGGCTGGCGTAATGCCTCATGAAGTCGCTCCAGCTCGCTGCTATCGCCTTTCTCTGCGGCATCAATAGCGCGCTGCGCCAGCCAGTTTCGCAGCACCATTGCCGGGTTAACCCGTTGCATATGCGCCTGCCGCTGAGCGTCATCGATATTTTCCTGCTGTAAGCGTGAGCGATATTGTGCAAACCAGTCATCAAATGCGCCGCGATCGATAAACTCATCCCGTAACGGCGACGCAGTGCTTTGCTGCTCGGTCAGGCTGAGCATGCGGAACGTACGCGTATAATCGCTACCTTCGCGCGCCATCAGCGCAAACAGCGAATTCAGAAGATCGTTATCGCCTTGCTGGCGAGTAAAGAAGCCCAGCTTGCTGCGCATCAACAGGCCATACTCGGTGAGTAACTGGTGCTGATAATCATCCAGCGCGGCGTTTAACCCCTCCACCGCAATAAAGGGCGATAGCGACTGCGCCAGGCGCTGCAGATTCCACAGCGCCACCGCCGGCTGGTTTTCAAAGCTGTACCGCCCCTGGTAATCAGAGTGGTTACAGATAAAACCGGGCTGGTAATCATCGAGAAAACCGAACGGGCCATAGTCGATTGTTAAACCAAGAATCGACATGTTATCGGTATTCATTACACCGTGCGCGAACCCTACCGCTTGCCAGCGCGCAATCATCTGCGCGGTGCGCCGCACGACATCCCGGAACCATGCGACATATTTATCGCTTTCGTTTTGCATTTCCGGCCAGTGATGACGGATAACAAAATCTGCCAGTTGACGGACTTTTTGCGGATCGCGTCGGTAGTAAAAATGTTCGAAATGACCAAAGCGCACATGACTTTCGGCAATACGCATCAGCATCGCGCCCTGCTCCTGCCTTTCGCGCATGACTGGCGTATCGCTGGTCACAATGCTCAATGCCCGCGTGGTCGGGATCCCCAGATAGTGCATCGCTTCCGAAGCCAGACTTTCGCGAATGGTCGAACGCAACACCGCGCGGCCATCCCCCATGCGTGAATACGGCGTCAGCCCGGCACCTTTCAAGTGCCAGTCCCGGGTTGTGCCGTCCGGGAGTTGCTGCTCACCGAGCAAAATCCCGCGTCCATCACCTAATTGCCCGGCCCAGACACCAAACTGATGTCCACTATAAACCTGCGCCAGTGGAGACATGCCGGGTAACAGCGCTTCGCCGCCCCAGATGCCGGCTCCCGAGACGGGATGAAACAGCGCATCCGGTACGTCCAGCGCATGTGCCAGTGGCTCATTGCGCCATAGCAGACGGGCGTTGTGCAGCGGTGTTGGGGATAATGCGGTATAAAAATCTGGCAATTCATCTCGCCAGTGGGTAGTAAAAGACAGGGTCATGGTTCCTCCTGCCTTTAGTGTAGTGCTAACTTTAGCGTTAAAACACCAGGCAAAAGCAGGGCTATGGCTGAACCAGAGAGGTTAACTGTTCAACGGTGACGGGTGGCCACATGGCGCCCTGCATGGCGCTAAAGGAAAAGGCTGCTGCCCGGTTGAGCGCCTGTTCATCATCAATGCCTGCAATCATCAATGCATCACAATAGGGTTCAAGCTGCGCAACAATCACCCGCATAAAAGGTTCGAATGAAGGTGACGCCAGCCGCTGGTGGACAAAATTTTTATCCAATACCACGCGCTTAAATAAACCATCAAAAATGGCTTTTGTCGAAGCGGTTCCGGCACCAAAATTAGCCAGCACCAGTGAATATTGTTTCGCCAATAGAAACAAGGGGTGATTATCTTTTCCCTTATTTAGATCGGGAAAATTCTCATTAATGGTAAATTCAAGAAAAGGAAATTTCCTAATGTTTGTCGCTAGCGTTTCATCTGCCAACAAGACATCAACCAAAGAGGGCGCAATATTAATCCAGGCCGCTAATTGATGTTGAATAAAAAAGAGCTGGCAGGCTTCAAGGAGTGCCAGTTGTTCATTGAATAAAGCGATTATTTCTTCAGGCGTAAGGCGCGGAATGACCAGCTCTGTAGGCGTGCGGACATTGCTGTCTGGCCCCACAAAGTTAACGATAATTTCCAGTCCCTGTAGCATTCCGTTACTTTTCCTCGCAGGCAGTAATAGAAGCTCAGAGCGATATGTGTCATCCAGCGATACTATCATTGCGCCAGCCCCGCATTAAGGGTGATATCCGGCATTGTCAAACACAGGTGGAAATATTTCAAATCTATTGTTTTAAATGAGATTAACTTCATTTTTTTCCCGTTTTATTTTTTGGCTTCTCCTTAACCTTTATTAGCCTGATAACGAATTGATGGATGTCCGGATCCCAATGTACACAGATCTTAATTAAGATAAACGTGATTATTTAGTGGAAATTTCCTGGTTTAAAAAAAGCCCTTGCGGGCTTTCTCATTCTAGATGCGGCGTGCTTGCCAGAAATTTTTACGCCAGTAGACATTATCCAGCGAAGAACGCATCACTCCCCGGCTGGTTGAGGCATGAATGAACTCATTATCTGTATCGTAAATTCCAACGTGCAACCCGCTCTCTCCGGAACCGGTTTTAAAGAAAACCAGATCGCCTGGCAGCAACTCATCTTTATCGATTTTCGTGCCAATTTCCGCCTGTTGCCGCGTCTCGCGCGGCAATTGCAACGAAAACTTATCGCGAAACGTCATCATAACGAAGCCGGAACAATCAACACCGGAACGGCTCATGCCACCGTAGCGATAGGGCGTACCATGCCACTGGCTGAGCTGATCATTCAGGCCAGCAATAACGGTTATCGAATCTGACAATCTTGGATTTGGCGGCGGCGCGCGATGAGAACTACATCCTGCAAGGAATAACGCCGCTGCCAGCAATAACCAGATACGCATCCTGGATCACGCCTCTTTATTTCTTTTTCTCGGAATAATCTACCGTGTGAATCAGATATGTGGCAAGTCACGTTTTCGTCACGTTGTTGGGATCAGCACGCGGTGACCTTCCACATCCAGTTGGCGAAAAGCCAAACCATACGCCGTCGCCAGATGCGATGGCGTCAGCACCTCATCCTGCCGTCCGCTCATTAACAGTTTGCCACCGCTGAGCAACCATGCCTGGCGCGCATGCCTCAACGTATGGTTAAGATCGTGGCTACTCATCACCACGGTAATACCTGCGGCAACCAGCTCGTTTAAAAGTTTATCCAGTGCCGCCTGCTGGGCAACATCGAGGCTATTCATCGGCTCATCCAGCAATAAAAGCTCTCCGGCGGGGTTGCCGGCCGGGTGAATCTGTAAAATCACCGCCGCTAAGCGTACCCGCTGCCACTCGCCGCCTGACAGGTGATTCACCGCCCGCCCCAGCTTATCGCTGAGGCCGAGCTTGCCCGCAATCTGCGCCAGCAGCGCGGTTTGTGCGTTATCGCGCTGATGCAGGGATAAGTACTGCCAGACAGGCATAGCGAACGGCGGTGTCTGCTGTTGGGCCAGGTAAGCACGATGTTGCGCCAGTTGCGATGCAGGCCACTGCGCCAGCGAACGGGCATTAAACAGCACGCTTCCCTGCCCACCCGATAACCCGGCAATGCGCGCCAGCAGTGTGCTTTTCCCCGCACCATTCGGCCCGACAAGATGCAGAATTTCTCCCCGGCCGACCGATGCCGTTATCGGCCCAAGCCTGCCGGGTTCAGCCACATCCTGAAGCTGCAACAGCATCGACATTACTTCGCCAGCGCCTGTTTTACCGCGTCAACGAGAATTGGATCTTCTGGTGTCATATCCGGAGAGAAACGTTGAATCACCTTGCCGTCACGACCAATCAGGAATTTTTCAAAATTCCACAGAATATCGCCCGGCTCTTTCGGCGCACGACCTTTGCTCTCCATACGTTCGTAGAAACCGCTGCCCTGAGGTGCAACGGCCTTCGGCGCTGCGGCAACCAGCTTTTTATACAGCGGGTGACGTGCTTCGCCATTCACATCGATTTTGCTGAACAGCGGAAATGTTACGCCATACGTGGTGCTACAGAAGGTTTTAATTTCCTCTTCTGAACCCGGTTCCTGGCCGAGAAACTGATTGCAGGGGAAACCGAGTACGGTAAAACCTTCACTTTCAAATTCTTTTTGCATCTGCTCCAGCTGTTCGTACTGCGGCGTCAGCCCACATTTCGAGGCGACGTTGACCAACAGCAGCACCTTGCCGTGGTAACCGGCAAGCGTTGTCTGCTCGCCATCGATAGTCTTAACTTCAGTATTGAGAATATCCTGTTGCATAGCGTCACCTTAATGAATGTTATGGTTTGCGGGCTCAACGCCCGGCTCTCAATAATAGCCAGATAAATACCGGCGCGCCCAGCGTCGAGGTCACAACGCCTATCGGCAACTCGGCCGCACTGAGCGCCAGACGCGCTATCACATCGGCAAATAACAGTGCCACCGCCCCTGCCAGCGCGCAGCCTGGCAGCAATGCCCGATGATCGGTCAAACCGCACAGACGTAAGATATGTGGAATAACCAGACCGATAAAACCAATTGAGCCTGCCAGCGCGACGCTTACCCCGACCAGCCAGCCCGTGGCTACCACCAGCACGTTTCGCCATAGCCACATCGGTAACCCTAACTGGCGCGCGGAAATGTCTCCCAGCGCCAGCATATTCAAGGGCCGGGACTGGAAACAGACCCAAATGATGACAGGCACCAGCGCCGCCATCAGCCAACTTTGTTGCCAGTCCACGCCGCCGAAACCGCCCATCATCCAGTACATCAACTGGCGCAAATCGAAGGAGGAAGAGAAATAGACGGCCCAGGTCATCAATGCGGTACAGATAATACCCAACGCGACACCAGCCAGCAGTAAACGGCTGGTAGAGATGTGGCGGCGCGCGAAACGCAGCAGGATCAGCGTCACAACGAGCGCGCCAGCGATCGCACAAACGCCGAGCGCCCAGCCAGGGAGCAATCCACCGCCCAGCAATACAGCAGCAATGAGCCCAACGCCCGCACCGCTTGAGACACCAAGCAATCCAGGTTCCGCAAGCGGGTTTTCGAACAGAGTCTGCATCACCGCACCGCACAACGCCAGTGCAGCCCCAACCAACAACACGGCCAGCGTGCGCGGCAAACGAATTTGCCAGACAAACAGTTGCCCATCCGGCGTAAACCAGGCGCCCGGAGAAATCCATTGATCGCCCGCGCAGAGACTAAACAGTAGCGCGAAGAGTAAGAGCAGCAGTAATCCACCCAGCCAGCGGCGGTTGCGTTGCTGTTGAAGATGAGCGTATGCCAGCATGTTTTCCGTTTTATTGGTCAGCAAGGCCACTGATTCTAAGGTTGATGCCGGATGCTGAAAAGAAAAAAGGCCGCGATGCGGCCTTTTTAATTAGTTCATATCATTCAGCTTTGGGCGAAGCGTTTTCGACACGGCTCTTTAACTTCTGGCCGGGTCTGAAGGTCACCACGCGCCGGGCTGTAATGGGAATATCTTCGCCCGTTTTTGGATTACGACCCGGACGTTGATTTTTGTCGCGCAAATCGAAATTGCCAAAGCCGGAGAGTTTTACCTGCTCACCGTTTTCCAGAGCACGACGGATCTCTTCGAAAAACAGCTCTACCAGCTCTTTTGCGTCCCGTTTGCTAAGCCCAAGCTTATCAAACAGATATTCTGACATTTCAGCTTTTGTAAGCGCCATAGGTTCAATCCCTCAATGATGCCTGGAATCGCTCTTTTAATGCCTCTACACATCTGGCAACGGTAGCGGCAATCTCCTCTTCTTCGAGTGTACGGCTGGTATCCTGAAGGATCAGGCTAATGGCAAGGCTCTTATACCCTTCCGCTACACCCTTACCGCGGTACACGTCAAATAAGTTTACGCCAACTACCTGATTTACGCCAACTTTCTTACATTCGCCCAAAACATCTGCTGCAGGCACATTTTCTGCGACCACGACAGCGATATCACGACGGTTCGCAGGGAAGCGCGAAATCTCCTGAGCCTGAGGAACCACGCGGTCTGCAAGCGCATTCCACTCCAGTTCAAATACCAGTGTGCGGCCGTTCAGATCAAGCTTACGTTCCAGTTCCGGGTGAACAACCCCAATAAAACCAATGCGCTTATCTTTCAGATAAATCGCTGCAGATTGGCCTGGGTGCAGTGCAGGATTCGTTTCCGCGCGAAACTCAATGGCGGAAAGTTTACCTGTAAGTTCCAGCACGGACTCAAGATCGCCTTTTAAATCGAAGAAATCGACGCTTCCTTTCACCAGATCCCAGTGCTCGTCATAACGGTTACCGCAAATCGCGCCCGCCAGCATCACATCCTGACGGATGCCAAGATTAGCTTGCGTATCAGGCACAAAGCGCAGGCCGGTTTCGAAAATACGCACACGGCTCTGCTGACGGTTCTGGTTATAAACGATAGTGCCGAGCAAACCGGTCCACAGAGAGAGGCGCATCGCCGACATCTCGCTGGAAATTGGGCTTGGCAGGATGAGTGCTTCCTCACCCGGATGAATCAGTTGCTGCAGTTTCGGATCGACAAAGCTGTAAGTAATGACTTCCTGGTAGCCTTTATCGTTAAGCATGGTTTTAACACGCTTCATCGACAGGTTCGCTTCGCGGTGCTCACCCATAATCAGGCCAGCCTGCACCGGCTCATCAGGAATATTGTTGTAGCCATAAACGCGAGCAACTTCTTCGACCAGATCTTCTTCGATTTCCATGTCGAAACGCCAGCTCGGGGCTACCGCCAGCCACTCATCCTGTCCTTCAGTCACTTCGCAGCCCAGACGGTTCAGAATATCGCTGACCTGATCGTCGGCAATATGGTGGCCAATCAGGCGATCCAGCTTGCTACGGCGCAAACGGATGGTCGCACGTTTCGGCAGCGTGGCGTCGTTCGTGACATCAATTACCGGGCCGGCTTCACCGCCACAGATATCAAGCAGCAGACGCGTGGCGCGTTCCATCGCTTTGTATTGCAGTTGCGGATCGACACCACGCTCATAACGATGAGAAGCATCAGTATGCAAACCGTGACGGCGCGCGCGGCCGGTAATGGACAGCGGGTTGAAGAAAGCACATTCCAGCAGCACGTTCTGCGTTTCGCTGTTTACACCAGAGTGTTCACCACCGAAGATACCGCCCATTGCCAGCGCTTTGCTATGGTCGGCAATTACCAGCGTGTCTGCGTTCAGTTTGGCTTCATTACCGTCCAGCAGCACCAGGGTTTCGCCCTCTTTCGCCATACGCACCACAATGCCGCCATCCAGGCGGTCGCGGTCAAACGCATGCATCGGCTGCCCCAGTTCCAGCAGCACGTAGTTGGTGACGTCCACAACGGCGTCAATCGAGCGAATGCCGCAACGGCGCAGCTTCTCTTTCATCCACAGCGGAGTTGGCGCTTTGACGTTAATCCCTTTCACTACACGGCCAAGGTAGCGCGGACAGGCCTCTGCCGCTTCCACAGTAATCGGC
Organism: Kosakonia sp. SOY2; assembly: GCF_027109175.1. Lineage (NCBI taxonomy): Bacteria > Pseudomonadati > Pseudomonadota > Gammaproteobacteria > Enterobacterales > Enterobacteriaceae > Kosakonia > Kosakonia sp. SOY2. The sequence continues at coordinate 865,426 of NZ_JAPVXH010000001.1, read as the reverse complement.
AGCGTATCGGCGATGGTAGCGGCAACAGGTGCGATATCCGGCTCGGTCAGCGGAGATTTGTTGAGCACCGCAACATCACGCGCCACACCGATGATTCCGAGGCAATCGGCACGGTTCGGCGTCACGCTGATTTCGATGGTGTTGTCATCCAGTTTTAAATATTCACGGATATCGGTGCCGATCGGCGCATCTGCAGGCAGTTCAATAATGCCGGTATGATCGTCAGAAATACCCAGCTCGGAGAAAGAACAGAGCATGCCTTCCGACGGCTCGCCACGCAGTTTTGCCGCTTTGATTTTGAAATCGCCCGGCAGTACCGCACCGACAGTGGCGACCGCGACTTTGAGCCCAAGGCGACAGTTTGGCGCGCCACAGACGATGTCCAGCAGGCGCTCACCGCCCACGTTTACTTTCGTTACGCGCAGTTTGTCGGCGTTCGGGTGCTGAGCGCACTCCATCACTTCGCCCACGACCACGCCATGAAATGCACCGGCAACCGGTTCAACCCCATCGACCTCGAGGCCCGCCATGGTGATTTGCCCGGACAGCGCTTCGCTATCAATGGCTGGATTAACCCATTCGCGTAACCACAGTTCACTGAATTTCATTGTTTTGCCTGCCTTTATTTAAACTGTTTGAGGAAACGCAAATCGTTTTCGAAGAACGCGCGCAAGTCGGTGACACCGTAACGGAGCATTGTCAGGCGCTCCATACCCATACCGAATGCAAAACCTGAGTAAACTTCCGGATCAATACCGACGTTACGCAGTACGTTCGGATGCACCATCCCGCAGCCAAGAACCTCCAGCCATTTGCCGTTTTTACCCATGACATCCACTTCCGCTGAGGGCTCAGTAAACGGGAAATAAGATGGACGGAAGCGGATCTGCAAATCTTCTTCAAAGAAGTTACGCAGGAAGTCGTGCAGCGTACCTTTCAGATTGGTGAAGCTGATATTTTTATCAACAATCAGCCCTTCCATCTGATGGAACATCGGAGTGTGCGTCTGGTCGTAGTCGTTACGATATACGCGACCCGGCGCAATAATGCGGATCGGCGGCTGCTGATTTTCCATCGTGCGGATCTGTACACCTGAAGTCTGGGTACGCAACAGACGGGTTGCGTCAAACCAGAAGGTGTCGTGATCAGCACGCGCCGGGTGGTGGCCCGGGATGTTCAACGCATCGAAGTTATGATAATCATCTTCGATTTCCGGACCCGTGGCGACAGTAAAGCCAAGCTCACCAAAGAAGCTTTCGATGCGGTCGATTGTGCGGGTCACCGGATGCAAACCGCCATTTTCTATTCGACGACCCGGCAGCGACACATCAATAGTTTCAGCAGCCAGGCGTGCATTTAATGCAGCATTTTCAAGATCCGATTTACGCGCGTTCAGCGCTTGCTGCACTTGCTCTTTCGCTTCGTTGATCACCGCACCCGCAGCCGGGCGCTCTTCTGGCGGCAGCTCACGCAGGGTGGTCATCTGAAGGGTCAGGTGCCCTTTCTTGCCCAGGTATTCGACGCGTACGTTGTCCAGCGCGGCGACATCTGAAGCATCGTTAATGGCTGCCTTCGCACTGGCAACCAGCTCTGCGAGATGTGACATGGTTTTCCTCGTTATATGACGATATTTACAAGCGGCAGATACAAAAAAAGCCTCCACAAGGGAGGCTTTCTGGCGCTGTTTTCCGTTTCTTCTTTCACGCGCTAGCCTCCCGGATTCAGGTGCTAAAGTAAAAAAAGAAGCGGAAAATAGCAGCATTCATGCTTGCGTTACCTTAACAGGGTAAGTGGCGGTGATGGCTTATTGAAAACGCATCACGGCAAAATGTCAATGCATTGATAATGTTAAAGCAAAAGAGGGAGCTACGCTCCCTCTCTTAAACTGGCTTACGCCAGAGCTGCTTTCGCTTTTTCAACCAGGGCAGTAAATGCCACTTTGTCGAATACTGCGATGTCAGCCAGGATCTTACGGTCGATTTCAACAGAGGCTTTTTTCAGGCCGTTGATGAATTTGCTGTAAGAAATACCGTTCTGACGTGCTGCTGCGTTGATACGTGCAATCCACAGTTGACGGAACTGACGCTTTTTCTGACGACGGTCACGATAAGCGTACTGACCAGCTTTGATAACAGCCTGGAAGGCAACACGGTAAACGCGTGAACGCGCGCCGTAGTAACCTTTAGCTTGTTTCAAAATTTTCTTATGACGTGCACGTGCAATCACACCACGTTTTACGCGAGCCATATGCTCTCTCCTGTATCTATATTCTTAAAAAAGTTAAAAGGTTAACGACTTATGCGTACGGCAGGCACGCGATTACCAGGCCCAGATCGCCTTTAGAAACCATGGCTTTCGGACGCAGGTGACGTTTACGCTTGGTAGCTTTTTTGGTCAGAATATGACGCAGGTTAGCGTGCTTGTGCTTAAATCCACCTTTACCGGTTTTTTTGAAGCGCTTAGCAGCACCGCGTACGGTCTTAATTTTTGGCATTTTTTAACTTCCACTTCGCATTGTTAATAAACGAAACAAAGGCGAACTAAACCCGTGAGCTTGTGGCCCACAGGTTTAGTTACTTGATGGCCTTACTGTTTCTTCTTCGGAGCAAGCACCATGATCATCTGGCGGCCTTCGATCTTCGTTGGGAAGGATTCGACTACTGCCAGTTCAACCAGATCTTCTTTCACGCGATTAAGCACTTCCATACCGATCTGTTGGTGGGCCATCTCACGACCGCGGAAACGCAGCGTGATTTTGGCCTTATCGCCCTCTTCGAGAAAGCGAATCAGGCTGCGGAGTTTTACCTGATAGTCGCCTTCATCTGTACCAGGTCGGAATTTGATTTCCTTAACCTGAATAACTTTTTGCTTCTTCTTCTGTTCCTTAGAAGATTTGCTCTTTTCATAGAGGAACTTGCCGTAATCCATTATACGGCAAACGGGCGGCTCGGCGTTAGGGCTAATTTCGACTAAATCGACCCCGGCTTCTTCAGCTTTTTCCAGAGCTTCTCTGAGACTCACAATACCAAGCTGCTCGCCTTCCAGACCTGTTAAGCGAACTTCCGTGGCGCGAATCTCGCCATTAATACGATTGGGACGCGCCGTTTGAACTCGTTTTCCGCCTTTAATACCTTATTCCTCCAGTTGTTGAAGACTGCGGCTGCGAATCTCTTGTTGCAGCTTCTCGATAACATCATTTACGTCCAGGCTACCCAAGTCTTTACCGCGACGGGTACGCACAGCTACTTTGCCGGCTTCAACCTCTTTATCACCACAAACCAGCATATAAGGGACACGACGTAAAGTGTGCTCGCGGATTTTAAAGCCAATCTTCTCGTTTCTCAAGTCTGCTTTTACACGAATGCCCGCATTTTGCAGTTTACGGGTCAATTCGTTAACGTATTCAGCCTGCGAATCAGTGATGTTCATCACAACTACCTGCACGGGGGCAAGCCAGGTTGGGAAGAAGCCCGCAAATTCCTCAGTCAGGATGCCGATAAAGCGCTCCAGAGAACCAAGAATTGCACGGTGAATCATCACCGGGACTTGTCGCTCGTTACTTTCGCCAACATAAGAGGCATTCAGACGAGACGGCAAGGAGAAGTCCAGCTGGACAGTACCGCACTGCCATGCACGATCGAGGCAGTCATACAGGGTAAATTCAATTTTCGGACCGTAGAATGCGCCTTCACCCAGTTGATACTCAAACGGGATATTATTCTCTTCCAGCGCCACAGCCAGGTCCGCCTCAGCACGATCCCACATCTCGTCGCTACCGATACGTTTTTCCGGACGAGTGGAGAGTTTGACGACGATCTTCTCGAAGCCAAAGGTGCTGTACATATCGTAGACTAAACGAATACAAGCGTTCACTTCATCACGCACCTGCTCTTCTGTACAGAAGATATGAGCGTCATCCTGAGTGAAGCCGCGTACACGCATTAAGCCATGCAGAGCGCCTGACGGCTCGTTACGATGGCAACTACCGAACTCTGCCATACGTAACGGCAGGTCGCGGTAGGATTTTAAGCCCTGGTTAAAGATCTGAACGTGACCCGGGCAGTTCATCGGCTTGATGCAATATTCACGGTTCTCAGAAGACGTCGTAAACATGGCATCTTTGTAGTTGTCCCAGTGGCCGGTTTTTTCCCACAGCACACGGTCCATCATGAACGGGCCTTTCACTTCCTGATACTGGTACTCTTTCAGTTTAGAACGTACGAAAGTTTCCAGTTCGCGGAAGATAGTCCAGCCATCGTTATGCCAGAACACCATACCCGGCGCTTCTTCCTGCATGTGATACAGATCGAGCTGTTTCCCGATTTTACGGTGATCGCGTTTTGCCGCTTCTTCCAGACGTTGCAGATAAGCGTTCAGCGCTTTTTTATCTGCCCACGCGGTACCATAGATACGCTGCAGCATTTTATTATTGCTGTCACCGCGCCAGTAGGCACCCGCTGTTTTCATCAATTTGAAGTGATGGCAGAAACGCATATTCGGCACGTGCGGACCACGGCACATGTCGACATATTCCTGATGATGATACAAGCCAGGCTTGTCATCATGGGCAATATTTTCATCAAGGATCGAAACTTTATAGCTTTCGCCGCGTTTAACAAACGTTTCACGCGCCTCTTTCCAGCTTACTTTCTGCTTGATGACATCGTAGTTTGTTTCGGCGAGCTCGTGCATACGCTTTTCGAGCGCGTCGATATCTTCCTGGGTCAGCGTATGGTCAAGATCAACGTCATAGTAGAAACCGTTATCAATAACCGGACCAATAGCCATTTTGGTGTTGGGCCAAAGTTGCTTAATCGCATGACCTAACAGATGCGCGCAGGAGTGACGAATGATTTCCAGTCCGTCCTCATCTTTTGCAGTGATGATGGCAAGTTTGGCATCGCTGTCAATCACATCGCATGCATCTACCAGTTCACCGTTGACGCGGCCAGCGATACAGGCTTTCGCCAGTCCCGGACCGATATCCAGCGCAACATCCATTGGGCTTACAGCGTGGTCGTAATGGCGTTGGCTGCCATCAGGAAGAGTAATTACAGGCATTTCATTTCCTTAATTTGCAGTGGTGCCCCACACGAAAGAGCACATACAAAATGAGAGATCAAAGATATAACAGCCGCGACGATAAGTTTTCTCGCTTCACTCTGCGGAATCTGTACAGCGTAGAGATCAACTGCTACCTGATACCCTTACCTGCCGCTGTTAAGTACCCGGCAATAGTACACATTTGCGAAGGGGGTTGAAAGGATTAGTGTGACTCAGCTCAAGAGTGCGGCTTTATTGCAGTTTCAAAACTCCGCACAGAAAACGTTTCAAAAACAACCACCCAACCTAAGGATTGTCTGATTTTTTACCAAATTCTTGACATAGCGGCATCTCAAGCCGTTTATTTGGCTACCCGTAAACACCTAACCTACTGATAAAGCATGGTAATCCTTTACTTCGTTATTATTTTCGCGCTTCTCGCGATCATTATTTTTTCGTTTTATAAGCACCACAGCATGAAGTCATCCCGCTCCCTTCCGGGCCGTTACAAGAAACGGCGTCAATAACGCCACCTCCGTTGACCAGGTATGACTGTTCAGAAAGGCACGCACGTGCCTTTCTTTATCATATCCAGCCTGCTTTTTCAGGCGTTGTAACCTAAAGCGCGGATCACGGTTTCCATCGCTTCTTGCGTTAGCCCGGAACGCTTAATTTTTGTATTGGCCAACATAGTTCTCACCACCCCGGCAATCACAATATGTTTAGGTTCTTGTCCGAGATCGCGCATCTCCAGCACGACTTTCCCCACTACGCGGCACATCTCGTCATATAACGCTTCGTCTTTTGATGTTCCCATTTCACCTCCGGTGGCGATGGTTTTGATAAGCAGCCTGCCTCACGAAGAATGCGGCTTACATCTGTAAAAAGTGTGAGTAAAGCATATTGTTAGCAACAACTGTACACTGCCTCTATCCCCTGGCAGCGTGAAGAGGTAACGCAACAGGCTTTTTTCTGCACGCCATCTATTTTCAGACACTTGCACAAAGTTAAATTTTCCTGCGAATTTACCTTAAAGTTACTCACCCCTTTGCCGATGATTAATTCATTAGCGGTCTGAATGAATTAATGACGGTAATGCAGGCAATCAATCATAATGAGTTTATCGGGCTGAACCTCACTGCCCGAAAAAAAACGTCCTCTTCGCTTCAGGAAAGTATTGAACGTCTGTCATCGGGGTTGCGCATTAATGGCGCGAAGGATGATGCTGCCGGGCAGTCTATCGCTAATCGCATGCGCTCTAACGCCAGTGCGGATAGCGTGGTATCGCGTGGTCTTGATGATGCTATCAGTATGGCACAGACCGCCGATGGCAGTTTGAACACTGTTAGCGAACTTCTGATCCGGGCAAAAAGCCTGGCCATACAGTCAGGAAATAGCACTCTCCCGGAGAATGACCGGCAAAGCATTCAGAACGAATATCAAAATATTCTTAACAATATTCAGTCAATCTCAGAGGGTACCGAGATTTTTGGACGCTACCCGTTGGCTACTGATTCACCCGAACTGCCACCGGAGTTGATTGGTGATGTGCCGCCGTTAAACGTCAAGTTTCCGGTTCAGGGTACCAATTATTCGTTCAGTTCAGGCATTGTCTCGCTGGCCTACATCCCTGCCGGTTCGACGAATATTGCTATTACCATTGATTCACTGGGCCTGGATGATGACATCCAGTTATTCACGCGCGATGGTAAGCATCTGGCCGGTACACCAATTAACGGCGCAGCCCCGGACTATACATGGAAAAGTCGTGGCATCACGGATTCAGCGAAAGCGACCAGCCGGGTTCTGACCGAAGCCAACGGTTTTGCGCATGGCGCTACCTACGACGATTCTTTACTGATTGATGGCGGCGCAGCCTGGGCGCTAAACGGTAGCGAAACGCTGAATTACAACGGTATGGCTATTGCTTACAGCGGCGATGGTGACCGTTACGAACCGGGCAATGCTTACAATGATGGTAGCAACGGTTCAAACCGACTTGAGCGCGTAAAGATCGATAACGTTACGGAAGATTTGGTGGTGATGATCGTAGGCAGTGGCTCTTTCACCAGCAACTTAACCTGGGGAACGCTGCCAAAACCAACAATAACGCCGGCGGAACCGCCAAAGCAGAGTCGCCCGTGGGAGGTCGTAACCAGCGCGATCGTTGGGGATGATATACAATCCGTAACCATGCCAGCCACTCCGGCTGATGTGAAATCACTGGGTTTAAACGCGACATCCTTGCAAACGGCGGCCTCAGCAGGTGTCGCAATGGGTGCGCTTGACAAAGCACTCGAGAAAGTAAGCGGCTGGCGCGCGCAATATGGCGCGTATATCAATCGTTTTGAATCGAATAAATCGGTACTGGCACAGCAAAATGTTGCAACACAAGCGGCGAAGAGCCGGATTGAAGATGCGGATTACGCGCTGGAAGTCAGTAAGATGGCAAAAGCGCAGATATTACAGCAGAGCCAGGATATGGTGCTAAAAGTCGCTAACCAGTCTGCAGAAAATATTCTGGCGCTTCTTGGTAGCTAACATGGTATTTTCACTTCATTTAATAACAGCACTTAATAACAAAATCATTTTTCGCCCGCAGCGAAATAACCTTATCTTACAAAATCCACATTGCCGCACAAATACAAAAAACCGGCACGACTAAATCCGGTTTTTTTCAAAGTTAATGAATTAACTGAAAACGTATTTAGTTCCACTCGCCCGCAACCAGGGTATGTGCGTTAAACGCATTGTCATTTGAATCCTGCGTGGAATGAGACACCGGAACCATATTGGAACCCGCTTCAATGTTGGTGATGTTAGTGTTAGTCTGGCTGGCAGTTACTGCAGGCTGGGCCGCGAAAACGCCAAAAGAGAGTGCAGAAAGCACGACGGCGACCGCAGCGGTTTTGATTTTTTTCATAATTAAATTCTCATACTTGAATAACAACATTAACTGGCTGGGCTTTTTTGCCCGTGTTGTTAGTGTAGATCTGGATCACACTTTTGCACAGTCAATTTATTTATCTATTCGTGTCAAATAAACTGAATGTGTAACCCAAATATTAATTGTGAGTAAATTATGAAGAGAAAAGAATACTTAAACGAAATTGAAAAAGGAATAGTGGAATGAAAAGAGCACAAATTAACAAATAAAAGATGGGCCGATATTTTCGGCCCAACAAATTACATTTTATAGCCTAACGTTACCGTCGTTCTGCGATCGGTATGATCCGGCGCCGTTGACGGTGGCTGGGAGTTCCAGGTCAGGTTATACGCAACTTTCAGAGCAAAGTGCGCGTTAATCGCTACGTTCAGCGCTGTTTCTGAGTTCACGGTGGTATCGTCCGCACCAAATACGGAAACACCCTGCGTGAATTTCGTGGTATCGGTCATCTGCCAGGCGTAGGTGCCGGAAGCATAACCGAGCCCAGTCGTTTTCGTGTTGCCGTCGGTGTACTTGTCATAACGAACACCAGGACCGAATTCAAAGCGCAGGCTGTGAACCGGACCATTCAGGAACTGACGACCATAACCAGCAGTCAGCACGTCGCGATCGCTATAGCCGTTATAGCGGTCAGTTAACCAGCTCGCCTGGCCAAACAGGTAATCATAATCCGTCATGTTATAACGGCTACGGCCACCTACTGCGTATTTTTCAGACGAACGCACATCATTTGACGATGTATTGCTGGCGTTGCCCCACAAAGACCAGGCGGTAGTCTCGCCGTACCAGGTCAAGGTGGAATCAGCAGTCAAAGAGGAACTCTTTGTATTGCCGGACTGAGCCAGATAACCACCGTTTACACCGCCTTCAAACGGCGCTTTAGCGGTAGAGGGATCATCCATGACAGTAAAAACGGTATCATCTGCAAACGCGTGCATTGATACAAACACACCCGCCGCCATCACAAGCACGGGTACTGTCTTCAAAAGCTTCATTTATTTAGAGTCCGAACAGCAAAAAAAGAGACCAACACGGTCCCGGAAACTTTCATTAGGATCAATGATCAGCGGTCCAAAGAAAGGTAACAAATTATAAAAAGGCCGCTTAAACAGATCAATGAAATCTTATTTGATTTTTTGAATAAGAGGGATCTCAAAACAGCAAAAAAGGTTATTAATAACTGCTGCGCATTAAATCAATATCATTTTGAAATCATGCCCTTAATTCCTTTCCCTTCTGCCTTAACAGTGCCAGGCTTACATCAGTCTGAGAAAAAGGAGGTCAACATGGCAGCTATATACACCCTTACGCTGGCGCCTTCGCTTGATAGTGCGACGCTAACGCCACAAATTTATCCCGAAGGTAAACTGCGTTGTACAGCACCCGTTTTTGAGCCTGGCGGCGGCGGCATTAATGTTGCACGCGCGATTGCCCATCTGGGCGGTAAAGCAACGGCAATATTTCCCACTGGCGGCGCAACGGGTGAACATCTCACCGCATTACTGGCCGATGAGAACGTACCGACCGTAACCGTAGCCACACAAGACTGGACGCGGCAGAACCTGCACGTTCATGTCGAGTCCAGCAGTGAGCAATACCGGTTTGTTATGCCTGGTGCCGCATTGAATGAAGACGAGTTTCGCCAGATTGAAGAGAAAGTCCTGACTATTGAGCGCGGCGCGATTTTGGTGATAAGTGGCAGTCTGCCTCCGGGTATCGAGGTTGAAAAGCTGACACAGTTAGTTAAGTCCGCGCAAAAACAGGGAATTCGTTGCATTGTCGATAGCTCGGGCGAGGCACTAACCGCAGCGCTCGCAATTGGTAATATCGAGCTGGTAAAACCCAACCAGAAGGAGTTGAGCGCGCTGGTCGGCAGAGAGCTTACCCAGCCTGATGATGTGCGCAAAGCCGCGCAGGAGATCGTTCAGGCGGGCAAAGCCTTGCGCGTGGTCGTCTCCCTTGGCCCGCAGGGAGCGCTGGGCGTGGATGCTGAAAACTGTGTTCAGGTCGTACCGCCGCCGATGAAAAGCCAAAGCACGGTGGGCGCTGGCGACAGCATGGTTGGCGCAATGACGCTCAAACTTGCACAAGATGCGCCTTTTGATGACATGGTGCGTTTCGGCGTCGCCGCCGGGAGTGCAGCCACCATCAACCAGGGTACTCGTTTGTGCGCGCAGGAAGACACGCAAAAGATCTACGACTATTTGCGCCATGCCTGACGTACCTCCCCTTCCGGCTGGAAGGGGAAATATCAAATATCTCCGCGGTGGTCGACAAATGTCACTCGCCGTCTATGCTAAAAAAACATCAAGATAACAACGAGGTGAAAGATGGGCAGCGATGGCATCACCCGCTACGTAGTTGAGGTCAAATTTCATGACCAGACGCTGACAGACATCAATGAGATCAATAACCACTTTACACGTGCCGGCTTTCTCCTCACGATGGCTGATGATAACGGCAACGTACACGATCTTGGTACCAATACGTTCGGTTTCATCAGTGCGCTAAATGAAAAAGAGGTTCATGCGCTGGCAAGTGGGCTTGCTGAAAGCGCCGTGGACGAAGAGACGGAAATCACTGTCACCACCTGGGAGGCGTTCCAGAAACAGGAACATTAAGTGCCTTTCCACCGTTGCGTATGCCGGGCGTGCGTTAAGTCGGATTTTTCAACAGCTGTAGTGCGCTAACCTTATGATCTGGCTGATTACATGGGAGAGACATCATGTGGCAAGCGATAAGTGGTCTGTTAAGCGAACAACTGGGTGAAGGCGAAATTGAACAACGCGACGAACTGCCCGGTGGCGAAATCCATGCCGCGTGGCACGTACGCTACGCCGGGCGCGATCTCTTCGTAAAGTGTGATGATCGCGCACTGCTCCCCATTTTTACGGCCGAAGCCGATCAGCTCGCCCTGCTGGCACGCAGCAATACCGTGCGTGTCCCTGCGGTTTGGGCGGTGGGTAGCGACCGCGACTACAGCTTTCTGGTTATGGAGTATCTTCCTGCCCGCCCGCTTGATGCGCACAGCGCGTTTCAGCTGGGTCAGCAGTTAGCGCGCCTGCACCAGTGGAGCGATCAGCCGCAGTTTGGCCTCGATTTCGACAACGATCTTTCCACCACGCCGCAGCCCAACGCCTGGCAGCGCCGCTGGTCAACGTTTTTTGCCGAGCAACGCATTGGCTGGCAGTTAGAACTGGCGGCGGAAAGAGGGCTGGAGTTTGGCAATATCGACGCGATTGTCGAACACGTTCAGCAACGGCTGAGTTCTCACCAGCCGCAACCCTCGTTATTGCATGGCGATCTTTGGTCGGCCAATTGCGCCCTTGGGCCTGACGGCCCTTACATCTACGACCCGGCTTGCTACTGGGGCGACCGTGAGTGTGACCTGGCGATGCTGCCGCTGCACCCGGACCAGCCGCCGCAAATCTATGACGGTTACCAGTCCATCTCCCCGCTTCCTCCAGATTTCCTCGATCGCCAACCCCTTTACCAGCTTTACACTTTGTTTAATCGGGCAATCTTATTCGGTGGCGAACATCTGGTGAATGCGCAAAAAGCGCTGGATCGCGTGCTGGCGGCGTGAGTGTTGTGCTCAGACCCGGGGCGTAACGCCTCGGGTTTGAGGCGTTACAGAAAACCGAGCAGCGTAAAGAAGAAATAGCCTGCAACAATGATTATCACCGGTAATACATAGAGCGGGAAAATTTGCAGAAAGATGGTGTGATGAGGCACGACAATGCGTGCTTCAATCTGCTCACGTGTTAACCCTTCCGGTCCTTTGGCTTTCTCGAGGATCATCTGATTTTCCACGCCTTCACGCAGAAAACGCGCCTGGCGGCTCATGCGCGCACCGGACGCCTGCAGCGCCAGCCCGACAAAGATCAGTACATAGATAATCCAGAACATGATGTTCAGATTTTGGTGGAAATCAGGCGTTGGCGAGTTGTACCAAAAAAGATTCAGGAATGGCGTGTTAAAACGCATCATCTCAATGATCACATGGGCGAAATCAAGCATCACGGCATTGATGCCCGGCTGTTTTTCGCTGTGATCGTACATAAACTTCAGTACAGAAATAATGGTCGAAATGACGGCTGGAATAAAAATCACCCAACCCAGAACGCGTTTCAGTACGGCGATGCGTCCAGCTTGTTGATACGTCATGGTTTCCCCTTGTAAGTGACGCACTGTTTGCGCCTTAGTCTACCTGCTGATAACCATTTTCGCCTGATCTTTAAAGGCAGTATGATGAATGCTTAACCATAATTTCGCTTTTATCCCTGCAAAATCCGTGAATAGAGAGGTGTTATGTCTGCCCCGCGACAAATTCTTGCTGCCATTTTTGATATGGATGGATTACTGATTGACTCTGAACCGCTCTGGGATCGCGCCGAACTCGAGGTTGTGGCAAGTCTTGGCGTCGACATTTCAAGGCGCAATGAGTTACCGGATACGCTTGGCCTGCGCATCGATATGGTGGTTGAAATGTGGTATGCCCAGCAGCCGTGGAATGGTCCGGGCCGTCAGGAAGTCACCGAACGCATCATTCAGCGCGCCATCTCCCTTGTTGAGGAAGAGCGCCCGTTGCTGCCTGGCGTACGTGAAGCCGTCGCGCTGTGTAAAAACAGCGGACTGACGGTAGGGCTGGCATCTGCGTCGCCGCTGCATATGCTGGAAAAAGTGCTGACTATGTTCGATCTACGCGACAGTTTCGACGCACTCGCCTCCGCGGAAAAGTTACCCTACAGCAAGCCGCACCCGCAGGTTTATCTGGACTGTGCGGCAAAACTGGGCGTAGACCCGCTCACGTGTGTAGCGCTGGAAGATTCGGTTAACGGCATGATTGCCAGCAAAGCGGCGCGGATGCGTTCCATCGTTGTGCCGGATGCCGAACATCGCACGGACCTGCGTTATGTGCTCGCTAACGTGAAACTCGAAAGCCTCGAACAGCTTACCCTCACACATTTGCTCGGTTAATTTCTCCTCTGGGGTGATATCGATCGCCCCATTACCTCTCATTTTTTGAAACGCCATTTCATTTTTATTTGTATTTTCGCTGTCCGCCTTCTATCCTGATCTTCAGGCGCAGATGCCCAGACAACAATTTATAACGCCGGAGTAAATATGATACTGGAAGCCTTTAAGCTTGCGGGTAAAGTGGCTATCGTCACCGGGTGCGACACCGGGCTGGGTCAGGGAATGGCATTAGGGCTTGCGGAAGCGGGCTGCGATATCGTTGGTGTTGGCCGCAAAGTGCCGCAGGAAACCGCCTCCCGCGTGCAGGCCTTAGGACGCCGTTTCCATGCAATTCAGGCAGATCTTCGCCACCAGCAGGGTCTTGAGGAGGTGGTTAAGCAAGCCGTTGCGACATTTGGGCACATCAACATTCTGGTGAATAACGCGGGCACGATCCGCCGCTGCGATGCCATTGATTTCAGTGAGCAAGACTGGGATGACGTGATGAACCTGAACCTGAAAACGGTCTTTTTTCTCTCTCAGGCGGTGGCACGGCAATTTATCGCTCAGGGTAATGGCGGTAAAATCATTAACATCGCCTCGATGCTCTCGTACCAGGGCGGTATCCGCGTGCCTTCATATACGGCGTCCAAGAGCGGGGTCATGGGGCTGACACGTTTACTGGCAAACGAATGGGCGCCCCATCAGATTAACGTGAACGCGATAGCACCCGGCTATATGGCGACCAATAATACGCAGCAATTGCGCGAAGATACGGAACGCAGCCAGGAGATCCTTGAACGTATCCCGGCCGGACGCTGGGGAGAACCAGAAGATCTGAAAGGCGCTGCGGTGTTTCTGGCCTCAAAAGCGGCGGATTATATTAATGGTTACACCCTTGCCGTCGATGGTGGCTGGCTGGCGCGTTAAGCGCTCAGGATTGTGACAAAGAGTTACACCGTCACCTCTTCCGCCTACTGTACAAACATCCTATACTGTATGCATCGACAGTTGAGTGAGTTTGACCATGACGGCGGAAGGACACCTGCTTTTTTCCATTGCTTGCGCGGTGTTTTCCAAAAACGCTGAGTTAACGCCCGTCCTCGCCCAGGGTGACTGGTGGCATATTGTCCCGTCCGCTATTCTCACCTGCCTGCTGCCGGATATCGACCATCCCAAATCCTTTCTCGGGCAGCGTCTGAAGTGGATATCAAAACCTGTCGCCCGCGCTTTCGGGCATCGCGGATTTACGCATAGCCTGCTGGCGGTTTTTCTGGCACTGACGCTCTTTTATTTAAAAGTACCAGAAAGCTGGATAGTGCCCGCCGATGCGCTACAGGGAATGGTGGTGGGTTATCTCAGCCATATTCTGGCGGACATGCTTACTCCTGCGGGTGTACCGCTGCTCTGGCCCTGCCGCTGGCGCTTTCGTCTGCCGCTGCTGGTGCCGCAAAAAGGGAATCAACTGGAGCGCGTATTATGTATGGCACTATTTACTTATGCGGTATGGATGCCGCAAACATTGCCCGAAAACGGAGCAGTGCGCTGGTCATCGCACATGATAACGTCGCTGCAAGATCAGTTTAATCGCTTTATTCATCAGCAATCTGAACATTAAACCGGCATTTCTAAGGCTTTTGATATAACCCATTCCATTTGGATATAAGCCCGTTTCGGCACTTCTGCTAACCTTGCGCAACAGGAGCGGCCGAGAAGGCCGACCGAATAATGATATCAGGAGAACGGGAATGAATTTTCCACTCATCGCGAACGTTGTAGTGTTCGTGGCACTGCTGTTTTTGCTGGCGCAGGCGCGTCACAAACAGTGGAGCCTGGCAAAAAAAGTACTGGTCGGTTTAGGCCTTGGCGTGATCTTTGGTCTCGCGCTGCAGGCTATCTATGGTTCTGATAACCCGGTACTGAAAGATTCCATCCAGTGGTTCAACGTCGTCGGCAATGGCTATGTTCAGTTGCTGCAAATGATTGTCATGCCGCTGGTTTTCGCCTCAATTTTGAGCGCCGTTGCGCGGCTGCATAACGCGTCACAACTGGGCAAAATCAGTTTTCTGACCATCGGTACATTGTTGTTCACCACGCTTATCGCTGCGCTGGTGGGTGTACTGGTGACCAATCTGTTCGGTTTGACGGCGGAAGGACTGGTGCAGGGTATGGCAGAAACTGCGCGTTTGAATGCTATTCAGAGCAACTATGTCGGCAAAGTGGCCGATCTCACCGTGCCGCAATTGCTGCTCTCTTTCGTACCGAAAAACCCGTTTGCCGACCTGACCGGCGCAAACCCAACATCAATTATCAGCATCGTTATCTTCGCTGCTTTCCTTGGCGTTGCGGCACTCAAGCTGCTGAAAGATGACGCGCCGAAAGGCCAGCGCGTTCTGACCGCTATCGATACGCTGCAAAGCTGGGTGATGAAACTGGTACGCCTTGTGATGCAACTGACACCGTATGGCGTGCTGGCGCTGATGACCAAAGTTGTCGCCGGTTCTAACATTCAGGACATCATCAAGCTGGGCAGCTTCGTTATCGCCTCTTATCTTGGCCTGGGCATTATGTTTGTAGTGCACGGTCTGCTGCTTGGCGTGAACGGCGTTAGCCCGCTGAAATTCTTCCGTAAGGTATGGCCGGTACTGACATTTGCCTTCACCAGCCGCTCCAGCGCTGCATCCATTCCGCTGAACGTGGAAGCGCAAACGCGTCGTCTGGGCGTACCGGAATCCATCGCCAGCTTCTCCGCCTCTTTTGGTGCAACCATTGGGCAGAACGGCTGTGCGGGGCTTTACCCGGCGATGCTGGCAGTGATGGTAGCCCCGACTGTTGGCATCAACCCGCTGGATCCGCTGTGGATTGCCACTCTGGTAGGGATTGTCACCGTGAGTTCCGCAGGCGTAGCAGGCGTTGGTGGTGGTGCGACTTTTGCCGCGCTTATCGTGCTGCCTGCGCTGGGCCTGCCGGTAACGCTGGTGGCACTGCTTATCTCTGTTGAACCGCTTATCGATATGGGCCGTACCGCCCTGAACGTCAGTGGTTCCATGACCGCCGGTACGTTAACCAGCCAGTGGCTGAAACAGACCGATAAAGCGGTGCTGGACAGTGAAGAGGACGCCGAACTGGCGCACCGTTAATCACCCGGCAAGAAATAAACAATGCCACTCGCTCCCTGGGGCATTGATTGACAATGAAAACCGCCTGCAATGTCAGGCGGTTTTTTTTACTCTTCTTCTATCTCGCCTTCCTGGCGCATTTGCAGCGCCCAGCGCTGCGCGGCTTCCGGGACACTAAAGATCGGCGAGCGGCGAAACTTTTCCCCCATCAACACAAACGCCACATACTTGCCACGCAGCAACCAGACATCACGATAGCCATCCACTTTTGAGGCGTGATCGGGGGGAGCCGGTTCGACACGCGGGACATAGCTGATAATGGCTCGGTTTTGTTGACGATAAGATTTCATAAGCGATGCGTTCTACAGACAAATTCTTCAAACATTAAAGACCTATCATAGCCGATTGTGAGCCTGTACGTCGCGCCTGGCACCACTTTCTCTGATTTTTCACTTCCTTGCCGCCTCCTGATTAACCAGGTTAACGCAGCACGTTGTTCTATAGTTAGAAGGGTTTTAAGGAAACATCGACCATTTTTCAGCAATGAAAACAGGAGACGAGTTCAATGTCGCACAACGAGAAAGACCCTCATCATCACGCCCCGGTTCATGACGCTAACGAATCCCGCCCAGGGCTGGACTCCCTGGCCCCTGAGGACAATTCGCACCGCCCTTCCCCGCGCCCCACAGCACCTGGCGAGCAACCGACCGCGCCGGGGAGCATGAAAGCGCCGGACACGTCGAATGACAAACTGAACGCGCTGGAGCCTTACCGCAAGGGCGGCGAAAATTATCCCCTTACCACTAACCAGGGCGTGCGCATTGCCGATGACCAAAACTCCCTGCGCGCGGGAAAACGCGGCCCAACACTGCTGGAAGACTTTATCCTGCGGGAGAAAATCACCCATTTCGACCATGAACGCATCCCGGAACGTATCGTGCATGCGCGCGGGTCGGCGGCACATGGTTACTTTCAGCCCTATCGTAGCCTGAGTGATATTACCAAAGCGGATTTTCTCTCTGATGCGGATAAAATCACCCCGGTATTTGTCCGTTTTTCTACCGTGCAGGGCGGCGCGGGTTCAGCGGACACCGTTCGTGACATCCGCGGGTTTGCCACCAAGTTCTACACCGAAGAAGGCATTTTTGACCTGGTTGGCAACAATACGCCGGTCTTTTTCATCCAGGATGCGCATAAATTCCCCGATTTTGTCCATGCGGTAAAACCAGAGCCGCACTGGGCGATCCCGCAGGGTCAAAGCGCGCATGACACCTTCTGGGACTATGTGTCATTACAACCGGAAACCTTACATAACGTGATGTGGGCGATGTCCGATCGCGGCATTCCGCGCAGCTATCGCACGATGGAAGGTTTTGGCATCCACACATTTCGCCTGATCAACGCCGAAGGCAAAGCTACGTTTGTGCGCTTCCACTGGAAACCGCTGGCAGGCAAGGCATCACTGGTGTGGGACGAATCGCAAAAACTGACCGGGCGCGATCCGGACTTCCACCGTCGCGAGTTATGGGAAGCCATTGAAGCTGGCGATTATCCGGAATATGAGCTGGGGTTACAGCTGATCCCGGAAGAGGATGAATTCAAATTTGATTTCGACCTGCTGGATCCAACCAAACTGATTCCCGAAGAACTGATTCCCGTGCAGCGCGTCGGAAAAATGGTGTTAAACCGTAACCCGGATAACTTCTTTGCCGAAAACGAGCAGGCTGCGTTCCACCCAGGGCATATCGTGCCCGGTCTGGATTTTACCAATGACCCGCTACTGCAGGGGCGTCTGTTCTCCTACACCGATACGCAAATCAGCCGACTCGGCGGGCCGAACTTCCATGAAATCCCCATCAACCGCCCAACTTGTCCGTACCATAATTTGCAGCGCGACGGCATGCACCGCATGGAGATTGACACCAATCCCGCTAACTATGAACCGAACTCCATCAATGATAACTGGCCGCGGGAAACACCGCCCGGCCCGAAACGCGGTGGTTTCGAGACTTACCAGGAGCGCGTCGAAGGGGAAAAAATCCGCGAACGCAGCCCCTCCTTCGGTGAATATTACGCACATCCTCGCCTGTTCTGGTTAAGCCAGACACCGTTTGAACAACGCCATATTATTGACGCTTTCAGCTTCGAGTTGAGCAAAGTGGTGCGCGCGTATATTCGCGAACGTGTGGTGGATCACCTGGCGCACATTGACGTGCATCTGGCGCAAGGTGTAGCGGAAAACCTTGGTATCACCCTGAGCGACGATCAGTTAAATATCGCCCCGCCGCCGGAAGTGAATGGATTGAAAAAAGATCCTTCGCTGAGTCTTTATGCCATCCCGGATGGCAACGTGAAAGGCCGGGTGGTGGCAGTTTTACTGCATGATAAGGTTAGCGCAGCGGATGTACTCAACGTATTGCAGGGGCTGAAAGCCAAAGGCGTTCATAGCAAGCTGCTCTATGCGCGAATGGGCAACGTGATTGCGGATGATGGCTCCGAATTACCGATTGCCGCTACCTTCGCCGGATCGCCGTCGCTGACCGTAGATGGCGTCATTGTTCCCGGCGGCGATATCAGCGATATCCTGCAGAATGGCGACGCGAAATATTATCTGCTGGAAGCCTATAAACACCTGAAAACTATCGCGCTTGCGGGTGATGCACGGCAGTTTAAGCGCTTACTGGAGGTGGATGATCAGGGAGAGGACGGTATTGTCGAGGCGGATAACGCCACGGCGAATTTTATGGATGATTTTCTGACGCATCTTGCGGCGCACCGCGTCTGGTCGCGCATCAGCAAAATCGATAGCATCCCGGCGTAAGCGTTATTGCAGCCATAAAAAACCGGCCAACTGGCCGGTTTTTTATTTGCTCAGGCTAAAAACCGAAATTACTGCTTAGCTTGCGGGTCGGTATCATACTCGGCGCAGGTCTGGTAGCCGGAGTTCATGACGTGACCAGTTTCATCCAGCGCAACGAAATAGGTTTCGGTTTTGCCGTCACGTTGACCCAGAATATAGGTCTGGCAAGTACCGCGCGCGTGGATCATCGTAACTTCAGAAGAAGGACGGCCAGCAACCTGCATAACCTGCTGGCGGCTCATGCCTTTTTTCACATCTTTCACCACCGGCTGAGAAACCTGATCTTTTGCACGATCGTAAGCCGTACAACCCGCCAGCATAGTCAGCACTGCAGCTGCGCCCAGAATTCCTGCGATGTTCTTATTCATATTCCATCCTCTTTTGTATCCGCTTGTGTATCAGCGTGTTATCTAAGCCTGGAATATAAAATTGCATTTTTCAACTAACAGACGGCATTGGTATAACTTTCGGAGAAATCTAATAAAAGTGAGATAAGCTGCTAAAACGCCGTAAATTGCGGCACTCAAATCTGTGATCCTTGTCGTTTTACCGCCAAAGGGTTAATTTGGCCCTATTATCTATTTGCACCCTGCAAAGCAGGACAACACAACGGAGGGGTAAATGACTCTGCAACAAGAGATTATTCAGGCGTTAGGCGTGAAGCCCACGGTCAATGCCGAAGAAGAAGTTCGCCGCAGCGTGGACTTTCTGAAAACCTATCTGAAAACCTATCCTTTTTTGCAAACGCTGGTGCTTGGCATTAGCGGTGGCCAGGATTCCACGCTGGCCGGGAAAATCAGCCAGATGGCAATCAGCGAACTGCGCCAGGAAACGGGTAATCAAGCATATCAGTTTATCGCCGTCCGCCTGCCTTACGGTAAGCAAGCGGATGAACAGGATTGCCAGGATGCCATCGCGTTTATTCAGCCGGATCGCGTTCTGACCGTCAATATCAAAGCCTCAGTGCTGGCAAGCGAGCAGGCGCTCCGTGACACAGGCATCGAACTGAGCGATTTCGTGCGCGGCAATGAAAAAGCGCGCGAACGTATGAAAGCGCAATACAGCATTGCGGGCATGACGAAAGGCGTGGTGGTTGGTACCGACCATGCCGCCGAAGCGGTGACCGGTTTCTTCACCAAATATGGCGATGGCGGCACTGATATCAACCCGCTTTTCCGTCTGAACAAACGCCAGGGTAAACAGTTGCTGGCTTACCTGGGCTGCCCGGAACATCTTTATAAAAAAGCGCCAACGGCCGACCTGGAAGACGATCGCCCTTCACTGCCCGATGAAGCCGCACTGGGCGTAACTTACGAAAATATCGATGATTATCTGGAAGGGAAAACGCTGGACGCCAGTATCGCGAAAATCATTGAAGGCTGGTATGTGAAAACGGAGCACAAGCGCCGCCCGCCTATTACCGTATTCGACGATTTCTGGAAACAGAAATAACCTACAGGCGGCGCAAGCCGCCTCTTTTTTAGGCACTTATTGGCTGCTATACTGGATAGGTAAACAGTATCAGGAGTCTTTTGTGGTCAGGCGTCAATCCGCCCCGCGTCTTGAATTCGAAGCGGCGGCAATCTATGAATATCCGGAACATCTTCGTCCGTGGCTGGAAGCAATGCCCAAACAGCCCGGCGTCTATATTTTTCACGGCGAAAGCGAGGCGATGCCGCTTTATATCGGTAAAAGCGTCAATATCCGCAGTCGTGTGCTGTCACACCTGCGCACGCCCGATGAAGCGGCGATGCTGCGTCAGTCGCGGCGTATTACCTGGATTTGTACCGCCGGGGAGATTGGCGCGCTGTTGCTCGAAGCGCGGCTGATTAAAGAACAACAGCCGCTATTTAATAAGCGTCTGCGCCGTAATCGCCAGCTCTGCTCGCTTCGCCTTAGCGGTGAAAAACCGCAGGTGGTGTATGCCAAAGAGGTGGATTTCTCCTCCTCTCCCAATCTGTATGGCCTGTTTGCCAACCGTCGCGCCGCATTGCAAGCGCTGCAGTCGATCGCTGATGACGAAAAGCTGTGCTACGGGCTGCTGGGTCTGGAATCGCTAAGTCGCGGCCGGGCTTGTTTTCGATCCGCATTACAGCGCTGTGCCGGCGCATGTTGCGGCAAAGAGACGCGTGAAGCACATGATGAACGCTTAGCTGCTGCGATGGCACGCCTGCAACTGGTCTGCTGGCCATGGCGCGGCCCAATCGGGCTAAAAGAGAGCGCTGCGGGAATGACGCAATATCACATTATTCACAACTGGCTATGGTTAGGTTCAGTTGATGAGCCCGCCGCTGCCGCGCAACTGCTGCGTTTACCGGCGGGTTTCGATCATGACGGCTACAAAATTCTCTGCAAGCCGCTGCTTTCCGGGGAGTACGAAATCATTGAACTGGGTTAATGGCCGGGCAGCCAGGTGATTTCACTGAACAGTAATTGCCCTTCTGACTTTAGCAACCGCAGAGTTTGTCGCCCTTCCTGCCAGTAGGCGCCCTGATCGGCGGTCAACAATTTATCGCCCAATTGCCACGCCCCGCTCAGAACGAAAATAACGCCGCCGCGTGTACCAATAGTGGTAAAGGTGCGATCGGCGATACGCACTTTCGCCTGGCAGCGATCGCGGCGCGTCATCACATTAAAATCCAGCGACATGCGCCCGTCTGAAAGTTCAGCCCTGACCGGCTGCTCACCGGCAAAAGTAAAGGGCTGGTGGTGTTTAAGCGTGTGGCTGAAAGCGCCTCCGCCGTTCAGCGTCACTTCGCCGCCTTCAATAAGGGTTATTACTCGATCCACACCGGGAAATTGCGGAAAATCACCGTTGCTGGCCAGCGAAGCGATACTGGCTCGCCAGTTAAAATCACGTGTTGCGGGCGGAAAACAGCAAATTTCTCGGGTTTCGCCCGCCCCATTACGCCAGAGATTTACCGGCATTTTACGGATATCAAAGAATTCCATCATCACTCCTGAAGGGCGCGGTGCTTCACCTGCGCCGCTGCCTCTTCGGACAGCCTGCATCATTGTTATTGTTTACTTTGCCATGTGTGAGTTATCGGCAGCCGACGCGATTTGCCTTAGGCTACTGCGCAATCAGACATGTAAAAAATCATAAATTTCAGATAAGTAACATCGCCGCAAAAACGGGTTTAACGAGGATACCGCGCCAGTAGCGGCTGGCAAGAGGGAAACAAGAAAAAACCGCCGGTTCTGCCCATCACGTAAAACAAGCGATGAGCAAAACCGGCGGTCTTAAGGAGGGGTGCTGAATTATTCAGCAGGTGCAGGAGGCATTTTACCTTCCGCTGCCGGATGTTCTGTCAGACGCTTCTCAAAATTGGCATTGAACTGCTTTTTCTGTTCCGGGGTCAGAATGTTGTAAATCTTGTTCTGCGTCTCCATACGTTTCAGCATAACGTCTTTATGCTGCTGTTCCATTTTGGTGATTTGCGCTTCGGCTTTCGCGCGGTCAAAGCTGTCGCTGGTAATGATGTCATGCATTGCGCGCATCTCTTCCACCGGCGGACGTTTCATCTCTTCGCGCTGGCTTTTCATGATCTCGCGGATTTGCTGTTTCTGCGCATCGGTCAGGTTCAGGCCTTTGAACATCATATCGTGCGGGCCTTTACCTTTGTGGTGCATCATGGGTTGCGCGTCAGCGGGTGCGGCGGTGGTATCCGCAGCATGAGCCAGACCTGCAGCGCCAAAAGCCAGGGTAGAGGCAACAAACAGAGCAGTCAATTTACGCATAATTTTATTCCTTACTTCGGTTTTACTTACGGCGGTTGCCGTGTTGACGCTAATCACTTTACTGGCTTTATCGTCAATTAATCAGAGCGACGGTAAAACAATGAAAGTGTAAATATCATTTTTACGTCAAATGTGAAGGAAATAAGGATAAAGCGTGGAGAGTCGAAAATTAAATATTCAATATGCTGATTAAAAAGGAATTGTGGATAATCTTAAATCAACGTGATTTATTAATAAAGCGCTTCAACAGGATAATTCTGCAATTTATTTAAGAAAACCATAAAAATAAGCCCTGCGTGAACAGGGCTTGCTGTTTAATTAATTTTCTCGAGCATAAGTCCGGCACGTAAGCCAATGGCAACATTCGGATTCGGAAACAAAACATACTCCTGTTCATGTTGCACCACATACCGCTCGCCGCGATCTTCTGCCAGCAAAGTACCCGCACTGAAGGCCGTAAAATTGAGTGTATCCGCACTCATGAAGAGTTTAAATTCTTCACTGTGGCGGGTCAGTTGCTGCACCACCCGATAGCGCAGCGGCGTGTTTTCCGTATCCGGTGCGGGTTCGCCCGCCAGTAACGCCGCCAGCGCCCAGGCCGTGCGCTGGAACTGGCTTAGATCGTTTTCACCAAATGGTAACGCTTTGCCAAGCTCCAGTGTGCAAGCCAGCGCATTAAAATGCTCACAGCTGTAATGGGTAAAGGTGCCGCCCGGCGCCTGGTGAAACACCAGCGCCTCCAGTCCTGCGTCACCCAGCCATTCCAGAAACGGTTCATCCCAGGGCTCTGCTCGCTGTGGCAGCACGCCAAAGCGCACATGATGCGAACCGCGGATCGCGGTATGTAAATCCAGATGCCAGCGCACCTCATCGCCCGCCGCAAAGAAATGCGTCACCGCTCGTTCAAGCTGGGCGGCGCGCACTGTTTCATCGTTGGGCGGCAACTGCTGCCAGCGGCCACCAAACATCCGGTTGAGATCGTTATGCAAAAATCGTTTGTTTTGCGCCAGCGCCTGCGGATTTCCAAGGATCACCAGCAGCCGCCAGGTGAGTGGCTGTTCGCCCGCAAAGACATTTTTAAGCAACTGATCCAGCATCTCCACCGGCGCGGTTTCATTACCGTGGATAGCACACGAGATGACCAGCGATCGCCCGACGGATTGTTTCGGGATCAGTTCCAGTATCCCTTGTTCGTGCCACAACCAGTGAATACCGCCCGACTCCCCTGACATTTTTCGCGGGATATCGCCCGCAAGCGTTGCAGCAAGAAAGTTATCCATACGGCCTCCGGTTAACGCTGGAAGGGATACACCGATCCCAGATTCAACAACTGCGTTAATCGGTCCAGCGCTTCCCGCCCCTCGCGTAAAAGCTGCGGATCGGCTAAATCCGCTTGCGTCAGCCGATCGCGATAGTACCGATCCACCCAGTCATTGAGGGTGGCAAACAGACTGTCATTCATCATTACTGCCGGGTTAACGGCCTGCTGCTCCGCCTCGGTAAGCACCACACGCAAGCGCAGGCACGCCGGACCACCGCCGTTCGCCATACTTTCACGCAGGTCAAATACTTTAAGCTCACTGATCGGGTTATCCTGCGCCAGCAGCGTGTTCAGATAGCGCCACACCCCGGCATGTTCCTGCGACTCCTGCGGCAATACCAGCAACATGCTGCCATCATCACGACTCAGCAGTTGGCTGTTAAACAGATACGTTGCCACCGCATCACTAACCGAAACAGCCTGCTGCGGAACTTCAATTGCCATAAATCCCGGTACTTTAGAGTGTAGCTCGGCCAGCACACGAGCCTGGTTAGCAAAGGCCAGTTCGTGACAAAAAAGCACCTGTCGGTTCGAAACGGCAATCACATCGTTATGAAACACGCCCAGATCGATAACGTCCGGGTTTTGCCGGGCGAAAACCACCTGCTCCGCGCGCACCTGATTAATACGTGCCACCGCCTCGCTGGCTTCGCGCGTCTGGCGCGCCGGATAGCGCGCCGGGGCATCATGGCTTGCGTACTCCCGACCGTAAACGAAGAGTTGCACACCCGCTTCGCCGTAATCACCGCCAAAGCGGTTATGGTTCGCCGCGCCTTCATCGCCAAACATGGCAACCTGCGGCAGCGCCGGGTGGACAGCAAACGCTGTTTCATCGCGAAAGATGGCGCGCAGCAGGGCTTCTGTGGTCGGGGCTTCCATTGCGCGGTGGAATTTATTATTCAGGTTAGCAACCGTGAGATGCACTTTGCCATCCAGCGCATCCGCCGACGGGCAGACGGTAGCCGCGTTTGCGACCCACATCGACGATGCCGAACTGGCAGCGGAGAGGATCTGCGGCGCTTGTGCGGCAGCTTTTTCCACTACCTGCTCATCGCTGCCGCTGAAACCAAGCTGCCGCAAGACCGCGATATTAGGGCGCTCCTGCGGCGGGATCACCGCCTGCGGGAAACCCGCGTCGGCGAGCGCTTTCATTTTCAGTAGCCCCTGCTTTGCCGCCAGTTTCGGGTTAGAAACCTGAAAACGGTGGCGGGTCGAGGCCTCATTACCAAAAGATAATCCGGCGTAATGGTGCGTTAGCCCAACCAGGCCATCGAAGTTAACCTCACGTGCTTTCATGGCTGCGCCTCGCGAGAGAAATCCAGTCCCGGACTGAGCGTCTGTGGCAACATCAACGCGGGAGATTCAAGACTCGCCATCGGCCAGGCGCAGTAATCCGCTGCGTACCACGCGCTGGCGCGATGGTTACCCGAGGCGCCCACGCCGCCAAACGGCGCGGTACTGGCCGCACCGGTCAACGGTTTATTCCAGTTGACGATCCCGGCGCGCGCTTCCAGCAGCAGTTGATCAAATTTTTGCCGATCCGGTGAAATTAACCCGCAGGCCAGCCCGTAGCGCGTGTCGTTCGCCATACGGATTGCCTGATCAAAATCGTCATAGCGCCAGACACACAGCAGCGGGCCAAAAACTTCTTCGTCCGGCACTCCCGCCACGTCCGTCATCTCGATAATCCCCGGCGTCAGCAGCGAGGTTCCTTCCGCTAACAGGCGCGGTGCCAGCAAAGTTTTACCGCCGCGAGCTTCGTGCGCCTGCCAGGCCTGGTAAACCTGCTGCGCCGCCTGGGGTGAAATCAGGCCACCGAAAAACGGCGCGGGTTCCGCATCCCAGGCCTGCGGTTGCAGCCGCGCGCTCACTTCCACCAGCCGCGCCAGAAAGTCATCGCCCGCTTTAGAACGCTTAACCAGTAAGCGGCGTGCGCAGGTGCAGCGCTGCCCGGCGGTAATAAATGCTGACTGGATCGCCAGATGGACGGCGGCATCGGTATCGTCAGGATCTTCAACAATTAGCGGGTTATTCCCCCCCATCTCCAGTGCGAGAATTTTTTCTGGCTGCCCGGCAAGCTGGCGGTGAAGCTGATATCCCGTATTGGCGCTGCCGGTAAATAACAATCCGTCCAGCCCCGGCAGTGCGCTCAGCGCCTGGCCGGTCTCACGCCCGCCCTGCACCAGATTCAGCACACCTGCAGGCAAACCCGCTTGCTCCCAGAGTTTGACCACCGCTTCACCGGTCCACGGTGTGAGTTCGCTGGGTTTAAAAATCAAAGTATTACCCGCGAGCAACGCCGGGATAATATGCCCATTCGGCAGATGACCAGGGAAGTTATACGGCCCGAAAACGGCCAGCACGCCATGCGGGCGATGGCGCAGTGTTGCGGCACCATCTGCCATCTCCGTGTGTTGTTCCCCGGTACGCACGTGGTACGCCTTTACCGATATTGAGGCTTTGTTGATCATCGCCGTCACTTCGGTCGCCGCTTCCCAGCGCGGCTTACCGGTTTCGCGGGCGATGATTTCGGCCAGCGCCGCTTTGTTGGTCTCCAGTAGCGCCGCGAATTTCTCGACAATCGCCTGTCGCTCAGTAAAAGCCTGCCGCGCCCACTGCGGGAAAGCGTCGCGCGCGGCCTGATACGCCAGCGCCACTTGCTCGCTATCGGCATCAAAGCCGTGCCACAACGCTTCGTGGCTTACCGGGTTGGTTTTGACGCGGCGTTCGCCCTGGCCTGTTACCCAGTCACCCTTAATCCATAAACTCATTTTGTTTTCTCCTCGCCACTTTTCTCTTCGGCACACAGGCGCACCAGCCGCACGGTATCCCCCGGCTGGCACTTCAGCGCATCCAGTTCGGCAGCCGTTAAGAGCAAACGCTCGGTGTTTGGATCCGCGTAAATAAGCATGGCGCGGAATTGCTGGTACTGCTCATTGGAGACCATACACGCGGGCCATTCACCCGGTGCACGCTGGCCTTCGCCTCCCGTCACCAGGCGGCTTTTGCGAATCGCCCGCACCCGGTCAACATCGCATTCGAGCGTCGGCCCGCCATCAAAAATGTCGACATAGTTACGGTAGCGAAAGCCCTCTTTTTCCAGCACCGCACGGGCCGGTGCCGTCTGTGGATGCACCTCGCCAATCACCGCTTGCGCCTCTTGTGAAAGGAAGTGGGTATAAATAGGGTGCTTTGGCATCAGCTCCGCGATAAAGGCTTTTTGCCCGGTGCCGCACAGGTAATCCGCCCGGCTGAACTCCATCGAAAAGAAACGCTTGCCCAGGCTCTCCCAGAATGGCGAATAACCGTGCTCGTCAATCACGCCGCGCATCTCGGCCACTACTTTCTCATTAAAGCGCTCGCGGAATGCCGCCATAAACAGAAAGCGGGATTTCGACAACAGATAACCGTTGCCCTCTTTACGCCAGGCGGGATCGAGAAACAGTGTGCAGAGTTCGCTGCTACCGGTGTGGTCGTTACTAAGAAACAGCGTTGGCAGCGCGTTATAGACATTCAGCTCTTTCGAGGCATGAACCTGGGTCCCGACCCGGTAGTTATACCAGGGATCGTTCAGACCCACCGCGACCTCAATGGCGCAAATGCCCGCCACCTCGCCGCTTTGCGTCTCTTCCAGCACAAAAACATACCCTTGCTCACCCTTCGGCAGCTCGCCCTGCCAGGTACGGCGCGAACGTTCAATCCGCGCAGCAAGCGTTGCTTCATCAACCGGCAACGACGTCAGGCCGCCACCGGTTTTTCCGGCCAGCCGCATCAGCGCCGGTAAATCGCCTTCGGCGACAGGACGGATCACCATCATGATGCGTTCTCCGCAATGAATTTTTCACAGGCGCGGGCAACACGCGCAAGCCCGTCGCGGATCTCTTCTTCGCTGATATTCAACGCCGGAGCAAAGCGCAGCACATTGCCACCGGCAATCAACACCATTGCGCCTTCTGCCGCCGCCAGTTGTGAAAGTTGTTTTGCTTTTCCGGCATACTCAGGAGCCAGTTGACAACCGATCAGCAACCCTAAGCCGCGGATTTCACTGAACAGGTGATAACGGTCATTGATCGCCGCAAGCTGCTCCGTAAACCATTGATGGCGTTGCTTCACGCCAGTCAGGGTTTCCCGCGTGTTGACGATATCGAGCAACGCACCCGCCACCGCGCCGGCCAGCGGGTTACCGCCGTAGGTCGTACCGTGAGTACCGACATTCATCACTTTGCCAAACTGTTCGGTGGTCAGCATCGCGCCAATCGGGAAACCACCGCCCAACGCTTTTGCCGTAGTCAGCGCATCCGGCGTCACACCATAATGCATATAGGCATACAGCTCGCCGGTGCGACCAACGCCGGTTTGCACCTCATCAAAAATCAGCAGCGCGTTATGACGGGTACACAGCTCGCGCAACCCTTGCAAAAACGCCTGGCTGGCTGGCACCACGCCGCCTTCACCCTGCATCGGCTCGACAATAACGGCACAGGTATCGTCATTAATTAAGGCGCTGGCGGAGGCCAGATCGTTGAACTGCGCATGCTGGATTTGCGGCGGCAACGGCGCAAAATCTTGCGAATAAGCCGGTTGCCCGCCCGCGCTAACGGTAAATAAGGTGCGTCCATGGAACGCATTCTTGAACGCGACAATGCCGCTTTTATGCGGGCCAAAGGTATCGTGGGCATATTTGCGCGCCAGCTTCAGCGCCGCTTCGTTTGCCTCGGCACCGGAGTTACAAAAGAAGGCGCGATCGGCAAAGGTCGCGTCCAGCAGGCGTTTCGCCAGTTTCAGCACCGGCTCGTTGGTGTAACCGTTGCCGGTATGCCAGAACTTCGCCGCCTGCTCGCTGAGCGCTTTACACAGCGCGGGATGCGCATGCCCCAGCGCATTCACCGCAATCCCTCCGGCAAAGTCGACATACTCTTTACCCTGCAGATCCCACAAGCGGGAGCCCTCACCGCGTACCGGAATAAAAGGTGCAGGCGCGTAGACAGGCAGCATCCATTGATCAAAGTTTTCACGCGTAATTGACAGAGACATAGCGACCTCATCCGGTAAATAAATAGTTGAAAAAATGTTAACGAATATGAACGTTTTCGCTGTAAATGTAGATTGCACGGTTCGTGCCAGCCAGCGATAAAACTGCATAAACGACTTTCAGCAACGAAATTTCAATAACTTAAAACCTATCGCCATTCACTTTATTTGCATAAAAAGTGAATAACCAGAGATCCAAATGAGGTGGAGAGGGAGGAAAGACGCCTGTTTATGCAATTAGAAATTTTAATTATAGAACTGTGATCATCAGCGAAATTAATTTACAGCGTGCGCCCTGTTTTAGTGCGTTTCGCCCTAAATAAGGGCGCGTGATGCGCCAGTGCGCATCGGCGGCGGCGATATCAATAAGTGGCGGTGGTTAAATGTAAATTCTGCTAACATCTCTGCATCTTTCACTCTGCTAAATGGCTGCGACTATGAAATTTGTCTCTTTTAATATCAATGGCCTGCGCGCCCGCCCTCACCAGCTTGAAGCGCTGGTTGAGCAACATCAGCCGGACGTCATCGGCCTGCAGGAGACCAAAGTCCACGACGATATGTTTCCGCTCGAAGATGTCGCACGGCTGGGTTACAACGTTTTTTATCACGGACAGAAAGGCCACTACGGCGTGGCATTGCTGACCAAAGAGACGCCGATTTCCGTGCGTCGCGGCTGGCCGAACGACGGTGAAGAAGCGCAGCGCCGCATTATCATGGCGGAGATCCCCTCGCCTATCGGCGATATCACGGTGATTAATGGCTATTTCCCGCAGGGCGAAAGCCGCGACCACCCGCTGAAGTTCCCGGCGAAAGAGAAGTTCTACCAGGACTTGCAGAACTATCTCGATACAGAACTCGATAAAACAAAACCGGTGTTGATCATGGGCGATATGAATATCAGCCCGACAGACCTTGATATCGGTATCGGTGAAGAGAACCGCAAACGCTGGCTGCGCACCGGTAAATGCTCCTTCCTGCCGGAAGAGCGCGAATGGATGGAGCGTCTGAAAGGCTGGGGGCTGGTGGATACGTTCCGCGAAGCCAACCCGGAAACTCAGGATCGCTTCTCGTGGTTTGATTACCGCTCAAAAGGCTTCGATGATAACCGCGGCCTGCGTATCGATCTGCTGCTGGCAAGCCAACCGCTGGCGGAGCGCTGCATTGAGACGGGTATCGATTACGACATTCGCAGCATGGAAAAACCGTCCGACCACGCACCGGTGTGGGCCAAATTTAAGGTCTGACCGATGACGCCTGCGCGTTCTCCGTGGGTTTGTGCAACGTGGCTGGCGGATCTGCTGCAACACCGCCCGGTTACCGCTGGCCCGCAGGGCGAGTGGCGGCTGCTGGAAGTGGGCTGTGACGCTGAACACCGCTATCGCGCCGGGCATATTCCCGGCGCGGATTATATCGACACCCGCGAAGTAGAAAGCCTGCCGCTGTGGAATGTGCTCAAGCCAGAACAATTACGCCAGGTGCTGCTCAGTCATGGCCTGCGCGCGGAGAGTACCGCATCCTTTACGGCCGCGGCAATTATGCGGCGGAGCGGATGGCGCACATTTTGTTATACGCCGGGATCAGAGATGTTCGCTTACTGGATGGCGGCTGGCAGAGCTGGTTGCGCGCCGGTTTCGCCCGGCAAACCGGTGCAGCGTCAGGCATCAACCCGCAATTGGATTTTGGCGTGAATATCCCGGCGCGGCCTGAGCTTCTGCTCAATATGGCGCAAACCGAGCAGCGTCTGGCGCAGCCCGGCACATTGCTGGTCAGTATCCGCAGTTGGCCTGAGTTTAGCGGTCAGATAAGCGGTTACGACTATATCGCCGCTGTCGGCGATATTCCCGGCGCCCGCTGGGGGCAGGCAGCAGGCGACAGCCAGTTGATTACCAATTTTCACCATGCGGACGGCACGGTGCGAAACCCGTCAGAGATCGCCGCACTCTGGCAACAACAGCACATCACTGGCGATAACCCGGTGATTTTTTATTGCGGTACCGGCTGGCGCGCCTCGTTTGCCTTTTTTATTGCCCGCGCGCTCGGCTGGGCAGATATCGCCGTGTATGATGGCGGCTGGTTCGAATGGAGCCAGCACACTAACGGAACGCAGTAATGACCCTTCTGAAAACCCTGGATGTCGTGGCCGCCATCATTGAGCGCGACGGCAACATTTTACTGGCGCAGCGACCCGACCATGCCGATCAGGCCGGTCTGTGGGAATTTGCCGGTGGAAAAGTAGAAGCCGGGGAAACACAGCCGCAGGCGCTAACGCGCGAGTTGCGGGAAGAGTTGGGTATTGATGCTGTACCTGCGCGCTATGTTGCCAGCCATCAGCGGGAGGTTTCCGGGCGGCTGATTCATTTGCACGCCTGGCATGTGGTGAATTTTAGCGGTGAACCGGTACGTCACTATCACCGCGCGTTATTGTGGTGCTTACCCGCCGAAGCGCTAAAACTGCCGCTGGCTCCGGCGGATATTCCGCTGCTGGAAGCGTTTATGGCTTCACGCGCCGCCACACCAGCGGGTTAGTGGAAATGGCTCTCTCATCGCGCTGGCATTGTAATAACACCCCCTCGGTTTTGATAACCGCCCCTTCGCTGTAGTTTTGATTACCGTATACGCAGCATTGCATGCAGGGCTGCGTGGTCTGCGTCTGCCCACCGGAGCTGAACACTTCCGGCGGCACATTCACCTCGATTCCCGGCGACGGTAAACGTTCAGCCAGCACGCTGGTTGAGGCAGCAACCAGTAACGCTGCTGCTATCCACTTAATTCGAGCCATAACTTGTCCTTTTTGATTGACGCCACTCATTACTATAACGGATCTCTGCGGCAGGACTTTAATTACACCGATCATCGTTTTTAGTTATGACAGATTGCCAATTATTAATTTGCCTGGAGTGCGTTTTTTTTCCCTTGCGGCATATAGCTTTGCGGATGTTATAGTCCGGAAGTGCCTGCTTTTTGCGCACCACCATCACAACAAATTCACCACAACAATAAGAGACTCTTATATCTATGGATCAGACGCACTCTCTTGCATCATTTCTCCAGTATGTCGAACAGCGTGACCCGCACCAGCCGGAGTTCTCCCAGGCCGTTCGTGAAGTGATGACTACCCTCTGGCCCTTCCTTGAAGCTCACCCGCGTTACCGCCAGATGTCTTTACTCGAACGCCTCGTTGAACCGGAGCGCGTGATCCAGTTTCGCGTCGCCTGGGTTGATGACCGCAATCAGGTGCAGGTTAACCGCGCGTGGCGCGTACAGTTCAGTTCGGCTATTGGCCCCTATAAAGGCGGTATGCGTTTTCACCCGTCGGTAAATTTGTCGATCCTCAAATTCCTCGGCTTCGAACAAACGTTCAAAAACGCGCTCACTACCCTGCCGATGGGCGGTGGCAAAGGCGGCAGTGATTTCGATCCGAAAGGCAAGAGCGATGGCGAAGTGATGCGCTTCTGCCAGGCGCTGATAAGCGAATTGTATCGTCATCTTGGCGCGGATACCGACGTGCCCGCCGGAGATATTGGCGTCGGCGCACGCGAAGTCGGTTTTATGGCCGGGATGATGAAAAAGCTCTCCAACAATACCGCTTGTGTGTTTACCGGGAAGGGGCTGTCGTTTGGCGGCAGTCTGATCCGCCCGGAAGCGACGGGTTACGGCCTGGTCTATTTCACTGAAGCGATGCTCAAGCGTCACGGTCTTGGCTTTGAAGGGATGCGTGTGGCGGTTTCCGGCTCCGGCAACGTGGCGCAGTACGCGATTGAAAAAGCGATAGCTTTTGGCGCACGGGTGATTACCGCGTCGGACTCTGCCGGTACGGTGGTAGATGAAGCCGGATTTAACCGTGAAAAACTGACCCGTCTGTGCGAGATCAAAACCAGCCGCGACGGCCGTATAGCCGATTACGCACGGGAATTTGGTCTGACATACCTCGAAGGCAAACAACCGTGGTCAGTGCCGGTCGACATCGCGCTGCCGTGTGCCACGCAAAATGAGCTGGATACCGACGCGGCGCGCGTATTGATTGCCAACGGCGTAAAAGCGGTGGCGGAAGGTGCCAATATGCCTGCCACCATTGATGCCACCGAACTGTTCCTCGAGGCGGGCGTGCTGTTCGCGCCGGGGAAGGCGGCGAATGCAGGCGGGGTTGCCACCTCCGGTCTGGAGATGGCGCAGAATGCCGCACGTATGGGCTGGAAAGCGGAAAAAGTGGATGCGCGTTTGCATCACATCATGCTGGATATTCACCAGGCTTGCGTTGAGTACGGTGGCGAAGGCAAACAGACGCACTATGTGCGCGGTGCCAACATCGCGGGCTTCGTGAAAGTCGCCGACGCGATGCTGGCGCAGGGCGTGATTTAATAAGCTGGCCGGGTAACAGCGAAAACGCGTTATCCGGCCGCAGATGCCGCGTCACCGCCCGCCTCTGCTGATGGCGGGCGTTTCTTCCCGCGACCTTTGGCAAACGGTTTTTTCTTCTCACCGCCCGGTGCCACCAGCCCACGGAACTGACGCACCGGCGTGTTGCGCGCCTGGTGAATCAACTCGTGCAGTGTCCCCACCAGCGGCTGCATAAAGTCCTGATAGCGGCACTCTTTCTCACTGATTTGCGTCAGCACCGACTCCCAGTGCGCGGTCATATCAGGCCGCGCCGCCATCTCCGGCAGCGAATGGATCAACGCCCGTCCCGGTTCGGTCGAGTGGATGTAGCGCCCTTTTTTCACCAGAAAACCGCGCTTAAACAGCAGTTCGATAATCCCGGCGCGCGTCGCCTCGGTGCCCAGACCATCGGTAGCACGCAGAATTTTCTTTAGCTCCTTGTCCTGTACGAAACGCGCAATCCCGGTCATCGCCGACAGCAATGTTGCATCGGTAAAGTGGCGCGGCGGCTGGGTCTGGCGCGCCACTACTTCGCCTTTTTCGCACAATAATTCGTCGCCTTTTGCCACCACCGGCAGCGGAGTGCCGTCGTTCTCTTCATCGCGCTCTTTCGAACCAAGCAGCGTGCGCCACCCGGCCTCCGCCAGAAAACGCGCTTTGGCGATAAACTTGCCGTTGGCGATGTCGAGATCGATCTGGCATTTGCGGAACACCGCATCCGGGCAGAACTGCATCAGATACTGGCGAGCAATCAGGTTATAAACGTTAGCTTCGTTATCGCTGAGATTGACCTTCGAGGCGCGGGCCGTCGGGATAATCGCATGGTGGGCATCGACTTTTTTATCATCCCAGCAGCGGTTGCGCGTGTCCGGGTTCACCACCGGCTGCGGCAACAAATCCGGAGCATGCGCACCAATCGCGTTCATCACCGCGTGTCGTCCGGCAAAATGCTCTTCCGGTAAATAACGACAATCAGAACGCGGATAGGTGATCAGCTTGTGGGTTTCGTAGAGTTTCTGGCAAATATCGAGCACATTCTGCGCACTAAGCCCATAGCGTTTTGCCGCTTCAATTTGCAACGCCGAAAGCGAAAACGGCAGCGGCGCGAGTTCTGATTCCCGTTTATCGTTATAGGCCGTCACCAGCGCGGGTTGGCCGCTAATGCGGTTCACCACATGCTCCGCCAGCGGACGATGCAATAAGCGCCCCTCTTCGTCCTGATAAGGTTCACACGCCTCGCTCGGCTGCCACAAAGCGGTAAAGCGCTCCCCGGCTGGCGTGACGATATGCGCTTTCACCTCAAAGAAATCTTTCGCCACGAAGTTCTCAATCTCTTCGTCACGACGCACCACCAGCCCCAGCACCGGCGTTTGCACGCGTCCAACGGAGAGCACGCCCTGATAGCCGGCATTGCGCCCCAGCAGCGTATAAGCGCGGGTCATGTTGATGCCATAGAGCCAGTCGGCACGGGCGCGCGCCAGCGCCGACACACACAGTGGAATAAATTCGCTATTTGCCCGCAGGCGCTCAATCGCGCGCTCTACCGCCTGCGGATTGAGATCGTTAATCAGGCACCGCTGCACCTGCTGGCGTTTTTCAGCTGGCAGTTGCAGGTAGTCAATCACTTCGTCAACCAGCAACTGCCCTTCTCGATCCGGGTCACCGGCGTGCACCACCTGTTCGGCATCGGCGAGCAGGCGTTTGATAACATTGATTTGCTTAAGCACCGACGGGCGCGGCTGCAACTGCCACTTTTCCGGCACGATTGGAAGATCGGCCAGATTCCAGCGTGCATAGCGGCTGTCGTAGACGTCCGGCTGCGCCTGCTCAAGCAGGTGACCAATGCACCAGGTCACCACCTGACCATTACCGCACTCAATATAGCCGTCGCCTTTGCGATGCGGCTTCGGCAGCACATCGGCAATGGCACGCGCCAGACTGGGCTTTTCGGCAATAAATAACCGCATAGGATTAACGGATCTCGATCATCGGGCGACCGCCGCGTGCGCTGACCAGTTCACCAATCGCGCTCAGTTGAATACCGTATTCCGCTGCCGTCGCTTTAACTTCCTCTTCTGCACACGGTGCCACCGCCAGCAGCAAACCGCCGGAAGTTTGCGGATCGCACAGTAAATCGCGCACCGCCGTTGGCATCTCACCCATCAGATGACCATAGCTGGCGAAGTTACGCTGGGTACCACCCGGCACGGCGCCCTGGGCGATGTACTCTTCCACACCCGGCAATTTCGGCACATCCTGATACCAGACCTGCGCCTGTACACCCGCGCCCTGGCACATTTCACTCAGGTGACCGAGCAGGCCAAAGCCGGTGACATCGGTCATCGCTTTTACGCCGTCGATCCCGGCAAAGGCGGCACCGGCAAGGTTCATGCGGCACATCACTTCCGTTGCCAGACCAACGTGTTCCGGTTTGAGCAGCGATTTTTTCTCCGCCGTGGTTAATACGCCAATGCCCAGCGGCTTGGTGAGGAACAGTTTGCAGCCCGCCTGGGCGGTGCTGTTTTTCTTCACGCGTTCGGTTGGTACCACGCCAGTTACGGCAAGGCCGAAAATCGGCTCCGGCGCGTCGATTGAGTGACCGCCCGCCAGCGCGATCCCCGCCTGCTGGCAGGCAAAACGCCCACCGTCGATCACCTCACGCGCGATTTCCGGTGCCAGTTTGTCGAGTGGCCAGCCCAGAATGGCAATCGCCATAATCGGTTTGCCGCCCATCGCGAAAACGTCGCTAATGGCGTTGGTCGCGGCAATGCGGCCAAAGTCGAAGGGGTTATCGACAATCGGCATAAAGAAGTCGGTGGTGCTGATAATGCAGGTACCGTTACCCAAATCGTAAACGGCGGCGTCATCACGCGTTTCGTTGCCGACAAGCAGGTTCGGGTCGAGAAACTTCGCCTGCTCGCTATGCAGAATGGTATCCAGCACTTTGGGGGAAATTTTACAACCGCAACCGGCTCCGTGGCTGTATTGCGTTAAACGAATGGCTTGCTCGCTCATGGACATCTCCTGTCATTGCAATCGCGCTATGGTAGCGCTCAAATGCGGAGCTGGTAAGTCTGGCAACCTTAATTCGCGCGTTATTGCTCATTAAGCAAACGAAACAGAGATTGCATACGATGATTTTTCGCTCGTAAACTTCATATTTATAACTACATCGGCCATTTTGGGAGTCACCGCAATGTTCTTTTTGGCTTTTCATGACAGAAATATGACAGCAGCCACTGAGGGCTACAGATGCTTTTTTACACAAAGGAACCGCTCATGAAAAAAAATATCCTCGCGTTTTGTCTTGCTAGTTTGCTCTCTACCAGCGCTTTTGCTCTGGTTCCATCCGGGAATGATGCCACCACCAAACCTGATCTTTATTACCTGAAAAATGCGCAGGCGATTGATAGCCTGGCGCTGTTACCACCACCGCCGGAAGTCGGTAGCATCGCGTTTTTAAACGATCAGGCGATGTACGAGCAGGGCCGCTTGCTCCGTAACACCGAGCGCGGCAAACAGGCAGCGGAAGACGCAAACCTGAGCAGCGGCGGCGTGGCAAACGCCTTCTCCGGCGCATTTGGCTCACCGATCACCGAGAAAGACTCCCCGCAGTTGCATAAGCTGTTGACCAATATGATCGAAGATGCAGGCGATCTGGCAACCCGCGGCGCGAAGCAAAAATATATGCGTATCCGCCCGTTTGCCTTCTACGGCGTACCAACCTGCAACACTAAAGAGCAGGATTCACTGGCGAAAAACGGCTCTTATCCGTCCGGTCATACCTCTATCGGTTGGGCTACCGCACTGGTGCTGGCAGAGATTAACCCACAGCGTCAGGATCAGATCCTCAAACGCGGCTACGACCTGGGGCAAAGCCGGGTGATTTGTGGCTACCACTGGCAAAGTGACGTGGACGCCGCGCGCATTGTTGGCTCCGCTGTCGTTGCCACTTTGCATACTAATCCGGCGTTCCAGCAACAGTTGCAGAAAGCCAAGGACGAGTTTGCCGCCCAGCATAAGTAAACCGCACGCCCGGACGGGCGTGCTTTTACGATGATCCCTTCGCGTTTTTCAGGTTATAGAGGCGTTGTACCCGCTGCGCCTCTACGATGATGTTGGCTACATCTTCACGCGTGAGCGCCAGCTGGACGGGGTCAGAGAACAGGAAAATATCCCCTCTGAAAATAAACAACGGTTCATCCGTACCCGCTTCATTAACCACGGAATAGTGATTGCTGACATAGTCCGCACGCGCATTAATCTGCGCCTTTTCAGCCTGTCGGGTGGCCAGCGGCTTATCAGCCCATGCCAGAAACGCGTCAAAGGGCTGCAGATCGCGTGTCAGGTGAGTGACTTCGATTTTGTGCAACTGAACAAAAGCATTACCGTAATCAATGGTAAAACGTAACCACGCATCACTATCGGCGATTTGCACCGGGAATGTGCGCGTCGAAAAACTAACGCGCACGCCAGTTGCCGCATTGAATGTGGCATAGATGACCGGACTGTTTTCCGTCTCCCAGGTGCGCAATGTCATAACTTTATCGACTTTATTCGTTACCTCAATGCAGCCCGTCAGTGAGCCAGCCAACAGCAGCATCACGGCAGTGGATATCAGACGTTTCATCAGCATTCCACCGCTTAGCGATAAACTTTGGTGTGGAACAGATTGTAATCATACGGGCACTCATTCAGTGCCCACACCGGTGCCGGAGTATCTTTGCCTTCGGTAACGTCCGTGATCATAATTTCGTGGGTGTAGTAGCCGCCGGGCAAGGTGTATACCTCGTAGCTGTGCCCCGCTTTTGGCGATACGCTGCGAAATGATTCATGCACGGTTTGCGAATAGGTGGTTTGCGAAACGGTGACATAGCCGATGCGCAAGAACTGGCCAGGCTTAACGGAAAACTCCATCACATCTTTGCCCTGTAATGGCGAGCTGGCGGGTAACGGGGCAATACCAGCGATTTTTTTATTGCGGGTGGATTTAATGCCAAGGATATTCACTGCGGATGTCAGCGATTTTTGATCGACCTGACGAAGGCAACTTCCCGACTGCTGGTAAATTTCTGCCACCAATGGTGTCGCATAGTTTTCAACGCGTAGCTTTGCCGCATCCGCTGCTGAGTAATCGTCCATCGTGGAAGTGGAGATGGTGCAACCTGCCAGCGTCATTGCCCCCACAATTACCATCCCTGCTTTCATTTCGCCACGCATCATCTTTCCTTATTTTTCCTTAATAAGAACACGTTATCGGCGAAAGCAGACTGGACTTTAAAAGAAAACGGCTGCGGCAGAGTTGTCGCAGCCGTCCGATATCAGGCGGAGCTTAGAAACGTGTCACGAACGGCGTGGTATCCGGTACGGTGACAGTAGTCGAGGCTTTCAGTTGCGGTGTGCCGAGATACAGAAAACCGACGATTTTATCCTGTTCGCGGCAATCAAATGCCTGGCGAACCACCGGGCTGTCGGTCAGCGGGCCTGTGCGCCAGATTCCGTTAAACCCCTGCGCCAGCGCCGCCATCTGCATCGCCATTACCGCGCAGCCGGCAGAGAGCAACTGCTCCCACTGCGGGACTTTATGGTGAATGTCGCATTTTGCCACCACCGCGATGATTAACGGTGCGCGAAAAGGCGATGTACGCGCTTTTTCGACGCCTTTTTCATCCTGGCCTGCGGCAATCGCGGCCTGCTCCAGCGTCTGACTGAAACGTTCGCGCCCTTCCCCTTCGATGACAAAAAAGTGCCATGGCTGAAGCGTACCGTGATCCGGCGCGCGCATCCCCGCACGCACAATGTTATCCAGTTGTTCACCTGCCGGGGCCGGTTCTGCCAGCCGGGATGCGCTACGACGATTGACGAGCAGCTCAAGTGCGTCCATTAGTTAAACTCCTGTATTGAAATTTGTTCACAAAATTAACACGGGCGTAGAAATTGTTACAGCGCCGGAGGCGATTCCTGCTGACAAGTGGCAGCGGGGTAATTAGGATAACCACACTTTGCCGCTCGGGCAGCGGTGGTCGTTAACTACCAGGGAGAATACATGCGAACCCTTTGGCGTATTATTGCCGGTTTTTTCAAGTGGAGCTGGCGATTGCTGAACTTTATCCGCAAGCTGGTGCTCAATCTTTTCTTTATTTTGTTGGTGCTGGTTGTCGCAGGCGTGTGGATGCAAATGAGCGACAGCAAAACCAGCAGTAACAGTCGGGGCGCATTGCTGCTGGATATTTCCGGCGTAGTGGTGGACAAAACCTCGGCCAGCAGCCGGCTTGGCGCACTGGGCCGCCAGTTGTTTGGTGCCAGTTCGGATCGTCTGCAGGAA
The DNA here is from genome assembly GCF_027109175.1 of Kosakonia sp. SOY2. Classification (NCBI taxonomy): domain Bacteria; kingdom Pseudomonadati; phylum Pseudomonadota; class Gammaproteobacteria; order Enterobacterales; family Enterobacteriaceae; genus Kosakonia; species Kosakonia sp. SOY2. Next base: position 825,703 of record NZ_JAPVXH010000001.1, on the reverse strand, counting down.
AACTCACTGTTTGACATCGTCGATACCATTCGCCAGGCGCAGCATGACCGGAATATCACCGGGATTGTGATGGATCTGAAAAATTTCGCTGGTGCCGATCAACCGTCGATGCAGTATATCGGCAAAGCGCTGCGTGAGTTCCGCGACAGCGGTAAGCCGGTTTATGCCGTGGGCGACAATTACAGTCAGGGCCAGTATTACCTTGCCAGCTTCGCCAACAAGATCTGGCTGTCGCCGCAGGGTGTGGTTGATCTGCATGGCTTTGCCACCAACGGCCTCTACTATAAATCGCTGCTTGATAAGCTGAAAGTCACCACCCACGTATTCCGCGTCGGCACCTATAAATCCGCCGTTGAGCCGTTTATTCGCGACGATATGTCCCCGGCAGCGCGCGAGGCAGATAGCCGCTGGATTAATGAGTTGTGGCAGAACTACCTCAACACCGTTGCCGCTAACCGCCAAATCACCGCGCAGCAGGTCTTCCCGGGCGCGCAAGCGATGCTGGATGGACTGCGTAAAGTGGATGGCGACACGGCAAAATATGCGCTGGACAACAAGCTGGTGGATGAGCTGGGCTCGGCAACCGATGCGGAAAAAGCAATGGTTAAACAGTTTGGCTGGAGCACGGAGGATAAGAACTTCCGCGCGGTCAGCATGTATGATTACCAGGCGAAAAAACCGAGCGATGTCGGCGATACTGTGGCAGTGATTTTCGCTAACGGCGCGATCATGGACGGCGAAGAGACGCCGGGGAACGTAGGCGGCGACACCACTGCCGCACAGATCCGCGACGCACGTCTGGATCCGAAAGTGAAAGCCATTGTGCTGCGCGTCAACAGCCCAGGCGGCAGCGTCAGCGCATCGGAAGTGATCCGCTCCGAGCTGGCGGCAGCCCGCGCGGCAGGTAAACCTGTCGTGGTATCAATGGGCGGCATGGCGGCCTCCGGCGGTTACTGGATCTCGACACCGGCGAACTACATTATCGCCAGTGCCAGCACGCTGACCGGCTCGATTGGTATCTTCGGGGTTATCAACACGCTGGAAAACAGCCTCGACAGCATCGGCGTGCATACCGATGGCGTAGCAACCTCGCCGCTGGCAGATGTCAGCATGACCAAAGCGCTGCCGGACGAAGTTTCGCAGATGATGCAGTTGAGCATCGAGAATGGCTACAAACGCTTTATCACGCTGGTGGCGCAGTCGCGCAACAGCACGCCTGAGCAGGTTGATAAAATCGCCCAGGGTCACGTCTGGACCGGCCAGGATGCGAAAAATAACGGGCTGGTTGATGCGTTGGGCGATTTCGACGACGCGCTGGCGAAAGCGGCTGAGCTTGCGAAACTGAAACAGTGGCATATCGATTACTACGAGGAAGAGCCGACATTCTTTGATCGGCTAATGGATAGCATGTCCGGTTCGGTAAGCGCCATGCTGCCAAAAGCATTGCAGGCATATTTGCCCGCGCCACTGGCAAGCGCTGCGCTACAGATGAAAGCTGAAACCGACAAACTGGCGGTGTTTAACGATCCACAAAATCGTTATGCGCTCTGTCTGAACTGCGCCAATATCCGCTAAAATCACCTGACCACGTCCCCTCCACCGGAGGGGATTTTTTTGATGAAGCCAGAATATAACTATGCAAAAAAAATCCATTTACGTTGCCTACACGGGCGGTACTATCGGTATGCAACGCTCAGAACACGGCTATGTGCCGGTTTCCGGTCACCTGCAACGTCAACTGGCGCTGATGCCTGAATTCCATCGCCCGGAGATGCCTGATTTCACCATCCATGAATATGAGCCGCTGATGGATTCGTCCGATATGACACCGGAAGACTGGCAACATATCGCAGACGATGTGAAAGCGCACTATGACGATTACGATGGTTTTGTCATTCTGCACGGTACAGACACGATGGCCTACACCGCATCGGCACTGTCGTTTATGCTGGAAAACTTAGGCAAACCGGTTATTGTGACAGGGTCACAAATCCCGCTCGCCGAACTGCGTTCTGATGGCCAAATCAACCTGCTTAATGCGTTATATGTGGCGGCGAATTTCCCGATTAACGAAGTGACGCTGTTCTTCAATAACCGTCTGTATCGCGGCAACCGCACCACCAAAGCGCACGCTGATGGTTTCGACGCGTTCGCTTCGCCTAACCTTGCGCCATTACTGGAAGCGGGTATTCATATTCGCCGCCTGGGCACGCCGCCCGCGCCGCACACCACGGGAGAACTGGTTGTCCACCCGATCACCCCGCAACCGATTGGCGTGGTAACGATTTATCCGGGCATTTCCGCCGATGTGGTGCGTAACTTCCTGCGTCAGCCGGTAAAAGCGCTGATCCTGCGTTCTTACGGCGTGGGTAATGCACCGCAAAACGGTGAGTTTCTGAAAGAGTTACAGGAAGCCAGCGCCCGCGGCATTGTCGTGGTCAACCTGACACAATGTATGTCCGGCAAGGTCAACATGGGCGGCTACGCCACCGGCAACGCCCTCGCCCATGCAGGTGTGATTGGCGGCGCAGACATGACAGTGGAAGCGACGTTGACAAAACTTCACTACCTGTTAAGCCAGGATCTGGACGCTGATTCCATTCGCACCGCCATGACACAAAACCTGCGCGGTGAACTGACGCCGGATGAATGAGGAGGCTCGAATGACACAACGCGCACTGCTGCTGGTTGATATGCAGAATGATTTTTGCGCTGGCGGCGCGCTGGCGGTAGCTGAAGGTGACAGCACGGTTGATGTTGCTAATGCCATGATGACGTGGTGTAAGACACGCGGCAATGCCATCGTGGCAAGCCAGGACTGGCACCCGGCCGGACATGGCAGTTTCGCCAGTCAGCACCACGTCGCGCCGTTCACAACTGGCGAACTGGCCGGGTTAACCCAAACGTTTTGGCCCGATCACTGTGTACAAAACAGCGAAGGCGCAGCGCTGCATCCGTTGCTAAACCAGAAAGCTATCGATGCGGTGTTTTACAAAGGGGAAAACCCGCTGATTGACAGTTACAGCGCGTTTTTCGATAACGGCCATCGTCAGGAAACCGCCCTGCACAACTGGTTGCAGCAGCACGGCATCCGCGAACTGGTAATTCTCGGTTTAGCCACCGATTACTGCGTGAAATTTACCGTGCTGGATGCGCTACAACTTGGATACGAGGTGAATGTCATTACCGACGGTTGCCGTGGCGTGAACCTGAATCCGCAGGACAGCACGCAGGCGTTTATGGAGATGTCAGCGGCTGGCGCGACGCTCTATACGCTCGCGGACTGGCAGGAAACGCACGCCTGATGATGCCCCTGCCGGATGGCGTTGCGCCTCCGGCATGGCGACTTACGATTTAAACGTCGCGATCGGCTTTGGCGAAATGCCAAAATCCTCTTTTAATTGCTGCTTACTTTTCATCACCATCTGGCCGTTGGTATCAATGGTCATGTGCTGCGCCTGCGTGTTATTGCGCGCCTGCCACAGCATCACCAGTTGCAGACTGTTCTCTTTTTGCTCTGTTGTCAGCGCAACGCCATCTGGCCATTTACCTAACTCAACGGCCGTTACCAGGCGCTGGTAGATCTCCGGCGTCATGCTGTTAACGATTTGATCAAGATTCATCTTTGAAAACTCCGTGGAATAATTGCTGAATCGTTTTTTCAACCCTGAGATCGTTCACCGTTTTCGTCATCCGTAAAACTCAGGGAAGCAGAGTTGACGCAATAGCGTTCGCCGGTCGGTTGCGGACCATCCGGAAAGACGTGCCCCAGATGCGCATCACATTTTCCACAGCGGATTTCCACGCGTTGCATGCCATGCGAATAATCGTTGATATAGCGAATAGCGTCTTCGCTCACCGGCTCAAAGAAACTTGGCCAGCCGCAGCCAGAATCATACTTGGTTTGCGAATTGAACAGCGCGGCGTCGCACACCAGACAGTGATAAACCCCGTCGCGTTTGTTATGCAGAAAACGCCCGGTGAACGGCGGCTCGGTGCCATGGTTCTGCGTCACGTAAAACTGCATTTCAGTCAGTGTTTTTTTCAGGTCGTCTTCAGAAGAATTATGCGCCATTTGATCACGCCTCACGATAAAAACTCGACAACTTTTCACCCTGATTCTAACAAAACATTAACACTGCGGCGTTAACTTTTGTTCTAAACTTATTTGTTGCGGTAAAGCAGCCGGTGAATTGTGATTAATCTCACATTTTTATCCTGTCTGACCTTTAAAATTCCGGGCGGCGCCCCTATATGGGGAGCATGCTCAAAGGAAGAGTGAGGCGAGTCAGTCGAACAAAGGTTATGCGGAGGATTGATTTGTCGCAATGATTGACACGATTCCGCTTGACGCTGCGTAAGGTTTTTGTAATTTTACAGCCAACCTTTTATTCACTAACAAATAGCTGGTGGAATATATGACTATCAAAGTAGGTATCAACGGTTTTGGCCGTATCGGTCGCATTGTTTTCCGTGCTGCTCAGGAACGTTCTGACATCGAAATCGTTGGTATCAACGATCTGTTGGACGCTGATTACATGGCGTACATGCTGAAGTATGACTCCACTCACGGTCGTTTCAACGGTACCGTAGAAGTGAAAGACGGCCACCTGGTTGTTAACGGCAAAACCATCCGTGTTACTGCTGAGAAAGACCCGGCTAACCTGAAATGGAACGAAATCGGCGTTGACGTTGTTGCTGAAGCTACCGGTATCTTCCTGACCGACGAAACCGCTCGTAAACACATCACCGCTGGCGCGAAAAAAGTTGTTCTGACTGGCCCGTCCAAAGACAACACCCCAATGTTCGTACGTGGCGCTAACTTCGACAAATATGCTGGCCAGGACATCGTTTCCAACGCTTCCTGCACCACTAACTGCCTGGCTCCGCTGGCAAAAGTTATCAACGACAACTTCGGCATCATCGAAGGTCTGATGACTACTGTTCACGCGACCACCGCCACTCAGAAAACCGTTGATGGCCCGTCTCACAAAGACTGGCGCGGCGGCCGCGGCGCATCCCAGAACATCATCCCGTCCTCTACCGGTGCTGCTAAAGCTGTAGGTAAAGTACTGCCGGAACTGAACGGCAAACTGACTGGTATGGCGTTCCGCGTTCCGACTCCGAACGTATCTGTTGTTGACCTGACCGTTCGTCTGGAAAAAGCTGCGTCCTACGAAGAAATCAAGAAAGCCATCAAAGCCGCTTCTGAAGGCCCGATGAAAGGCGTTCTGGGTTACACCGAAGACGACGTGGTTTCTACCGATTTCAACGGTGAAGTTTGCACTTCCGTGTTCGATGCTAAAGCTGGTATTGCACTGAACGACAACTTCGTGAAACTGGTTTCCTGGTACGACAACGAAACTGGTTACTCCAACAAAGTTCTGGATCTGATCGCTCACATCTCCAAATAAGTTGAGATGAGAACATGATCTGAAAGAGCGACTTCGGTCGCTCTTTTTTTGTTTTGAAGACAGAGGATTGCGTTAATGATTAATAAAATTTTTGCACTTCCGGTAGTCGAACAAATTACCCCTACTCTCACCCTGCGCAAAATGGACGAGCTGGACGTTATCGTCGTTGACCATCCGCAGGTTAAAGGTTCATTCGCCTTACAGGGCGCACATCTGCTCTCATGGAAACCGCAGGGCGAAGAAGAAGTCCTGTGGCTGAGTGGCAACACGCCGTTTAAAAATGGCGTCGCACTGCGCGGCGGCGTGCCGGTCTGCTGGCCGTGGTTCGGCCCGGCAAAACAGCAAGGTCTGCCAGCGCATGGTTTTGCGCGCAATCTGCCATGGGCGCTGAAGGCGCATAACGAAGACGCCAGCGGCGTTGTACTGACCTTTGAACTGCAGAGCAGCGATGCATCGCGCAAATTCTGGCCACACGACTTTACGGTGTATGCCCGTTACAAACTGGGCGCGACCTGCGAAATGGAGCTGGAAGCTCATGGTGAGTTTGAAACCACCTCGGCGCTGCACACCTATTTCAATGTCGGTGATATCGCAGCCGTAAAAGTGAGTGGTCTTGGCGATCGCTTTATCGACAAAGTCAATGATGCGAAAGAAGATGTACTGGCCGATGGTATACAGACGTTCCCGGATCGCACCGACCGCGTCTATCTGAATGCGGAAGCCTGCAGCCTGATCCACGACAGCGCGCTTAACCGCACCATTGAAGTCATCCACAGCCATAACGCAAACGTCGTGGCGTGGAACCCCGGCCCGGCACTCTCCGTCAGCATGACTGACATGCCGGATGACGGTTACAAAACGTTTGTCTGTGTGGAATCGGTTAACGCGACCGTGCCGCAGAAAACCACTGAAGAGAAGCCGTCCCGCCTGGCGCAGACTATCCGCGTCGTTAAACGCTGATCCTGCCGACCCTCTCCCGACAGGAGAGGGTTATTACTCCTGTCACACCACGTCGAGTGGCGTTTTACGGCCTGGTGCCGGGAACGCGTTGTCCAGCCGTATTAACTCTTCGCTACTTAACGTGATATTCAATGCCGCCGCATTTTCCTGCACATGCGCTACGCTGGACGCCTTGGGAATGGCAATCACGCCCTGATGGCTAATCACCCATGCCAGTAAAATTTGCGCAGCACTCACCCCATGAGCTGCGGCAATCTCGCGCACCGTGCTGTTTTCCAGCAAACCATCGCGCAGGCGGCCAGCCTGAGCCAGCGGACAATAGGCCATCACTGGCATTGCCCGTTGCTGGCACCACGGCAGCAGATCATATTCAATGCCGCGTGAACCAAGATGATACAGCACCTGATTTGTCGCACAGGCGTCCCCGCCGCGCACGCGCATCAGCTCCTGCATATCGCTGTGATCCAGATTTGAAACGCCCCAGCGGCGTATTTTGCCCTGCGCGATCAACGTTTCCATCACCTCGACGGTTTCAGCGAGGGAGTAGTTACCACGCCAGTGCAGCAGATAGAGATCGAGAACCTCTGTTTTCAGGCGACGCAGGCTGGCTTCGCAAGCCTCGATGGTTTTCTTGCCGCCCGCATTCCATGGATAAACTTTGGAAACCAGGAACACTTTGTCACGCAAACCGCCCTGTAAGGCTTCGCCGACCACTTCTTCCGCTCCGCCGTCAGCGTACATTTCCGCCGTATCAATCAACGTTAATCCCAGATCGACACCCGCGCGCAGCGCATCCACTTCTTTCTGACGCAGTCGCGTGTTTTCCCCCATGTACCATGTGCCCTGGCCAATGGCGGGTTGTGAAACCTGGCCAGCAAAAACCACTTTTTTGTCTGCCATATTCTCCTCCTGCTAAACGTTGCACCGTAAAGCAAAACAGGGCCAATGGCCCTGTTTTATTGCACAGATCGCACTATTCAACTGCACAATCAGAAGCGGTACGTCACCCCGGTAGACAGCAGACCGCCCCAGGATTTATCCACCATCGGGCTGTCTTTGATCTCATCCGACAGATGGGTGTAACGGCCCGTGCCGTACACGGTCCAGCTGTCCGTCAGACGGTAGCTGACCGTTAGCTCCAGATAGGGACTCCAGCCATTATCCGGATCGTAGCTTTTCAGCCCGCTGCGACGCGCTTCATCGCGCGACACACCGTAGTAGTATTGGTTCAGGTTATCGCTGGCCCACTCAACACCGACGCCCGGCGTGACGCTCAGCGCACCATTGTTGTAGTTGTACAACCAGCCGATATCCCACAGAACGCCGTTGCTGTTATCCAGCACATCGCCCGCCAGTGTGGTGCGCAGGAAACCGTACTCGGTATTGTGAATGTATGAAAGCCCCGCCATCATCGTCGCTTTACGGCGATCCAACTGACGCAACTGGTTATTATCACTGTCTTTTGGTTTGAACTCCCATGGGAAGTAAAACGCGGTGATGGAGAGTTTATCCGCCTGGTCATTCCACAGGTAATAACCGCCGCCTAAGCCGCGAAACCAGAAATTATCACTTTCATAGGTGATAACAGGAACCGGCAGGACACGTTTATCATACTGTTTATACGGGGATTCAACGACGCCTACGCCAGCGCCCAGTGAAAAGGTATTTTCTGCATTTGCTGCAAAAGCGCAGGACGCGGTCAGCACGCCCAGTGCCACGAGTTTGATTTTGGTCACAGTCCTTTCTTTCCTGTAGTCAAATAATTGGCGCAAGAAGTTTAACCGCCCGCGCCAGCCTACCCAAATTTTTTTACCTAAACATTACAAAAAAACGCAAATTCGATAGGCGAAAAGCCCGCCATCATCGGGGGCAATAAAACACTTCCCCCTCTGTTCATTAAACCTGTTCGGCCATTTCTGGTGATAAATGACGCGCTGTACATACCGTTACACGGCAGTGCTCATCATCTGTCATAAGGCTGGTATATAGTGTCGCGGAAACAGAGATCAATTCCTCTGTAATGTTAAAAAACAACATATTTTAAACAAATGAATATCAAGTAGTTTTAATTTTATAATGAAAATCAAAAATACTTTCTGCCTACATTTCCTGATGGCGTTTCTCGCCATCCTGTTCCTCTGCGTTCATCCGCTGTTGACCCGTTTTGATCCGCCGCTTAAATTCCAGCCGCTGATTAAAGCAATGGACGGTACGGCAAAAGAACAGGCGGAAAAGATAGCCACTATTTCTCATGCCCTGCAGGGTAATGCGATTTTTTTCATCGGCGCATCGGAAGTCGCCACCTCAGAAGATGAACCTTACGCTGTATATAATTACCTTAATAATGATTTACACCGTAATGTTGTTGCATTTGGCGACAGTTTTGATGATAGCGTCACCCATTTTCTTCTGCTGTCTCGCTTTAAGAATGACCTTAACGCAAACAGTAAAGTCGTTTTACTGCTCGCGCCCGATAGTTTTTATTCAACCGGCGTACCTCCGGCTATTTTCGCGAATAATTTTCCGGCACCGGTTTTTAATCCTTTAATGCAGGATGAACAAACACGCCCATTCCTGGTCAACTACTTACGCCATATCAATAAAAAAGAGACCAGCCATTTAACCTTTGAGCAAATGAAAATAGCTGGCTGGGATCTGGATAATATCTGGCAAGAAGTCAGTTACGAATTTGCTAATTTCTGCACACTGATTAAAAACGACTGGCTGGCGTTGCTGGATGTTGAAGCGTCACCCGCACGCCCCTGGCCTGTACAACCCGCTGTTGATATCACGCCGAACTGGGAACATGAACTGGCCCACGCCCGCGAACTGAACGAGGCGCGCCAGGAAAGCGCAGACACCTTGTGGATGGACAAAACGGTTTATCAACCCGGCGAAAAACCAGAAGTATGGGACGATTCGCCCGTTGAGCCGGAACAGTTGAAAGCGTTTCGCGCCATGATTAAGTTGCTGAAAGAGCACCACGTTCAGGTGGTAGTCATTATCGATGCGATAAACCGTCGTGCGGTGCAAAACCCTGAGCTGGTGCAGCCTGCGGTAACGCAAACCACCGCCATCCTGAAAGAAAACCAGATCCCCTATTTTGATATGTACTCCATGCCGTATCAGGACGGCTGGAACTGGGATCGCCTGCATCCTACCGATCTGGCATGGGTACCGATGGACCGCTTTATTATTGAGAGTTTTAAACGATGAAATGCGCTATTCGTCTGTTTTTCCTTTATCTCTTACTGGCGGTCACCGTTATCGCGTGGTCCTCTGTTGATGAAAGCATGAATTTAAAAGTGCACTTTGAATATCAAAAGTTCTGAGGAATGAATGATGTACAGCTCCGGAACCTTTTTCTTTTTTCTCTTTTCCTCGGCGTTGTTATTTGCGCTGGTTAACCGCGTGCTGCGCTATCGGTTAACTTACTTATGCGCTTTTTCCGTGCTGGCGGCCTTTGGCTGGGGATATATATTTCAGGGCGACTATATCGTTCCCGTCACGGTTTTTATCAGCTTTTATATTCTCGTTACCTTAAAAGAGAAAGGCTGGTTAAAAACCTGGCAGGCGGTAAGTTTAACATTAGTGCCTTTGTTTGCGGTGAAATTACACCTGAATAACCATTGGGGCATGATTGGTTTATCTTTTATGACCTTTCGCGCCATCGATGTTTTGCTCTATCGCAATAAAAAAGACGGCAACAATGTTTTGCACTACTTCTGTTACCTGTTTATGCCGTTTATTATTCTGGCCGGTCCAATGTACCGCTGGCGGACGTGGATAACGGATATTAATAAACCGGTGTTTACGCTCACGCGTGAGCAATTTCTCATCGCCGCAGAGCAAATTTTCACCGGCATCGTGCAGAAATTTTTATTCGCCATGCTGATCGATAACCTGGTGATCCAGGACTGGAGCCACCGCCCGTTTACATTAAGTGTCGGCGTCGTGATGTCGCTCGCCTACAGCGCTTACCTCTATTTTGATTTCGCCGGTTACAGCAATATGGCCATCGGTGCCGCTCGTCTGTTTGGCCTCAACGTTCCGGCAAACTTTAATATGCCGATTCTGGCGAAAAATCCGCAGGATTTCTGGCGTCGTTTCCACATCAGCCTTTCAGAGTGGCTGCGCGATGTGGTGTTTATGCCGATTTATATGAATTTAATGAAGCTCGACTTTTTCCGTCAGAACAAAACACTGGCGCAGAATATTGGTATTTTCTGCACGCTGTTTTGTATGGGGGCATGGAACGGGCTCGAACGGCACTATGTGATTAGCGGCGCGCTGTTTGGCGCCATTTCTGTGGCGCACAACATGCTGCTGTGGTCAGCCAAACGTAGCCCGGTGCTGAACCGCTGGCTGCAATTCCCCACGATCCTCTTTTTGGGACGCCTGTTAACGCTGGCAAGCGCTGCGGCATCTCTTTACATTTTTAGCGGAATGTCACCTCTATGAACCTACACTCTGACCTCCAGGCGCTGCAGGATTTCCTGCGTGCGGCATTACTCGATCCCGCCCGCCCGCATCAGTTAGCGATAAGCGGCAGCGATGAAGCACTTAACTGGCAACAGCTCTCTGGCGCGGTGACAGACTGGGCCGAACGCTATCAGCGCTGTCAGCCTTCGCCGGCGACGCCAGTGGTGTTGTACGGCCACCAGCAGGCGGAATTCGCCGTCGCTATCTATAGCTGTATGCTGCATAACATTCCTTACATTCCGGTAGATTGCATCTACCCGCAGGAACGGTTGAAAGAGATTTGCCATCTCGCCAGCGCGCCGTACTACTACGACGTAGCGACCCGGCAGTTTGTGCCGACCGGTGAAATCGCCCAGCCGCTGGCAGAGCCGGATCTCGCCTATATCATGTTCACATCCGGCAGCACGGGTAAACCGAAAGGCGTGCAGATCGGCCGTGAAAGCGTGTGGCACTTTATGCAATGGGTGCGTCAGGATTTTGCCTTGCCGGAAGTACCGGTATTGATGAATCACGCGGTGTTCAGCTTTGACCTGTCACTGATCCCATTGCTGGCAAACCTGGCAACCGGCGGCCATATCGTGCTGAACGCCAAAGAGGATATCGCGGCAGAAAACTGGCTTGATCGCCTGAAAAGTAACGCGGTCTCAGTCTGGGTTTCCACCCCCTCTTTCGCTTACCAGAAACTGCTCTCCCCGCAATTCAACAGTGATTATTTGCCCGCGCTCGGCGTGTTTGTGTTTATCGGCGAAGTGCTAAACAAAGCGCTGGTCAAACAGCTTCGCCGCCGCTTCCCGCAGGCCAAAATCCTCAACTCCTACGGCCCGACCGAAGCGACTATCGCCACTACCGTTGTCGAAATCACGGACGACATCCTCGCCAGCGAAAACGATCTGCTGCCGGTCGGCACCATGATGCCAGAGAGCAGAATGGAGATTACCGCCGACGGTGAGCTGGTTATTTGGGGCAAAAACGTGATGCGCGGTTATCTCGGCCTGCCGCAGGAGAATGCGGCGAAACTGCTGCACCGTGAGGGCGAAGCCTGGCGCGGCTACAAGACCGGTGATCTGGGCTACGAAGATGGGCTTATTTACTGCCAGGGCCGCAACGACAGCCAGATCAAGCTCAACGGTTATCGCATCGAAATTAACGAGATTGAAAACCGCCTGCTGGCGATGTCCGGCATTCGTGAAGCGGTGGTATTACCGCTAATGAAAGCGGGCGGCGGCGTGCTGCGTATCGCGGCATTCTGCGTAACAAATCTGGCGCCGGACGCGATTAAACACTCGCTTTCACAAGTGGTGCCGCCATACATGGTGCCGTCGCAAATCATCATCCAGGAGGCTTTGCCGCTGAACCCTAACGGCAAAATCGACCGCAAACTGCTGGACACCCATGCCCGCAGCAACTGAATACACAGGACAAATCATGGAACAAGAAATTCTCGCGCTGTTTGAAAAGATTTTATCCCGCAAAGTGGGCTTTCACGATGAGCTGATTGAGTCCGATATTCTCGACTCCATCCTCGCCGTCGATATGGTGCTGGAAGTGCAGGACGTTTACGGCTGCATGATCCCACCAACAGAAGTCGCCAGCGTGCTGAAAACCCCAGCGGATCTCGCGCAATACATTGAAGAGCACCGCAGCTAACATGTCATTTTACGGTGCCGGGCATTGCCGCCTGGCACCGCGTCTTTCGTTTTGCTGGCGACAACCGCCCTGTTAATCCTGCCTGTCATCATCCTTTAACACAGCTCGCGTACTTCTGTTGTCGATAATCTTTCCGCTTCGGCGAAGTGACCATGATGGCGTCACTTTTTCTATACTTGCGATCCCGCACATCCTGTAAAAATTTACCAACATTCGCCTGATGTAAAATGTTGGCATTTTCCAATGCAGAATCCCGATATCAAATATAAAAAATCTGTATAAATCTAACTCAATAGATATTTAATCCAAATATGGGGCAAAAAAAGGCCCTCTGCCATCAGAATCTTCTTCAGCGATAACTTGATCAAAGCTGGATACACGCTCATAACAAATAGGACGGAGCATAATTTTTATCCCGTTGGTTTGCGACGCTAAAAGTGGAAAAACTGATAGCTGTACTGTTCCCACAGATTACGAAAGGACGGCATGCCATGAATATATTCGATCACTATCGCCAGCGTTATGAAGCTGCCAAGGACGAAGAGTTCACTCTGCAGGAGTTTCTTGCCATCTGTAAGCAAGATCGCAGCGCCTATGCAAATGCTGCTGAAAGGCTGCTGATGGCCATAGGGGAACCTGTGATGGTAGACACTGCCCAGGAGCCACGGCTTTCCCGTCTCTTTTCGAACCGGGTTATCGGACGCTACCCCGCGTTCGAGGAATTTTATGGAATGGAAGAGGCGATTGAGCAAATCGTCTCATACCTCAAACACGCTGCGCAGGGTCTGGAAGAGAAGAAACAGATCCTCTATCTGCTCGGCCCGGTGGGCGGGGGTAAATCGTCCCTGGCCGAACGCCTGAAATCCTTAATGCAACGGGTGCCAATTTACGTGTTGAGCGCCAATGGCGAGCGCAGCCCGGTTAACGACCACCCGTTGTGCCTGTTTAACCCGCAGGAAGACGCACAGATCCTGGAAAAAGAGTACAGCGTCCCGCGCCGTTATCTCGGCACGATCATGTCGCCGTGGGCCGCCAAACGCCTGCACGAGTTTGGCGGAGATATCAGCAAATTCCGCGTGGTAAAAGTCTGGCCGTCGATTCTGGAACAGATTGCGATTGCCAAAACAGAACCGGGCGATGAGAACAACCAGGACATTTCAGCGCTGGTCGGTAAAGTGGATATCCGCAAACTGGAAAACCACGCGCAAAACGATCCAGACGCCTATGGCTACTCCGGCGCGCTGTGCCGGGCGAACCAGGGCATCATGGAGTTCGTCGAAATGTTTAAAGCGCCGATCAAGGTGCTGCACCCACTGCTGACCGCCACGCAGGAGGGCAACTACAACGGTACGGAAGGCATCTCCGCCCTGCCGTTTAACGGCATCATCCTCGCCCACTCGAACGAATCCGAATGGGTGCAGTTCCGTAACAACAAAAACAACGAGGCGTTCCTTGACCGTGTTTACATCGTCAAAGTGCCTTATTGCTTGCGCATCTCTGAAGAGATGAAAATTTACGAAAAACTGCTCAACCACAGTGAGCTCTCCCATGCGCCGTGCGCACCGGGAACGCTCGAAACGCTGGCCCGCTTCTCGATTCTTTCGCGACTGAAAGAACCGGAGAACTCCAGCATCTACTCGAAAATGCGTGTCTACGACGGTGAAAGCCTGAAAGATACCGATCCGAAAGCGAAGTCCTATCAGGAATACCGCGATTACGCCGGTGTTGATGAAGGGATGAACGGCCTGTCGACACGTTTTGCCTTTAAGATCCTCTCACGTGTGTTCAACTTTGACCACGTCGAAGTGGCAGCCAACCCGGTGCACCTGTTCTACGTACTGGAACAACAAATTGAACGTGAGCAGTTCCCGCAGGAGCTGGCTGAACGTTACCTGGAATTCCTGAAAGGCTATCTGATCCCGAAATACGCCGAGTTTATCGGCAAAGAGATCCAGACCGCTTACCTCGAATCCTATTCCGAATATGGACAGAACATCTTCGATCGTTATGTCACCTACGCGGATTTCTGGATCCAGGATCAGGAGTACCGCGACCCGGATACCGGCCAGTTGTTTGACCGTGAATCCCTGAACGCGGAACTGGAAAAAATTGAAAAACCGGCCGGGATCAGCAACCCGAAAGATTTCCGTAATGAGATCGTTAACTTCGTGCTGCGCGCCCGCGCTAACAACAACGGACGCAACCCGAACTGGACCAGCTACGAAAAACTGCGCACGGTTATCGAGAAGAAAATGTTCTCGAACACCGAAGAGCTGTTGCCGGTGATTTCGTTCAACGCCAAAACCTCTACCGACGAGCAGAAAAAGCACGACGATTTTGTCGACCGTATGATGGAGAAAGGCTACACCCGCAAACAGGTTCGCCTGTTGTGCGAATGGTATCTGCGTGTACGTAAATCATCATAACAACGCGCTGGCCGCGCCCTGTGCGCGGCCAGTTGCAACGTTGGCATACGCAGCGGGAGGGAACTATGACCTGGTTCATTGACCGGCGTTTGAACGGTAAAAATAAAAGCACGGTTAACCGCCAGCGATTTTTACGCCGTTATAAAGCGCAAATAAAGCAGTCGATCTCCGAAGCGATCAACAAGCGTTCGGTAACCGACGTGGAGAATGGCGAATCCGTCTCCATCCCGACGGAAGATATCAGCGAACCGATGTTCCATCAGGGGCGTGGCGGCCTGCGCCACCGCGTACATCCGGGAAACGATCATTTTGTGCAAAATGACCGCATCGAGCGCCCACAAGGCGGCGGTGGTGGTGGTGGCGGCGGCCAGGGCGAAGCCAGCCCTGACGGCGAAGGCCAGGATGAGTTTGTTTTCCAGATCTCCAAAGATGAGTATCTCGATTTGCTGTTTGAGGATCTGGCGCTGCCGAACCTGAAAAAGAACCAGCAACGGCAGCTTAATGAGTTCAAAACGCACCGCGCGGGCTACACCGCCAACGGCGTACCGGCGAATATCAGCGTTGTGCGTTCGTTGCAAAACTCGCTGGCGCGCCGCACCGCCATGACGGCAGGAAAACGTCGTGAGCTGCGCGAACTGGAAAGCAGCCTCGAAACGGTGGCAAAAAGCGAACCTGCACAATTACTTGAAGAGGAGCGTCTGCGTAAAGAGATTGCCGAACTGCGGGCAAAAATTGAGCGCGTACCGTTTATCGACACCTTTGATTTACGCTACAAAAACTACGAAAAACGGCCAGAACCTTCCAGCCAGGCGGTGATGTTCTGCCTGATGGACGTTTCCGGTTCGATGGATCAAGCGACCAAAGATATGGCCAAGCGTTTTTACATTCTGCTCTATCTGTTCCTGAGCCGAACCTATAAAAACGTCGAGGTGGTCTATATCCGCCATCATACGCAGGCGAAAGAGGTGGATGAACATGAGTTCTTCTACTCGCAGGAAACAGGCGGCACCATTGTTTCCAGCGCGCTGAAACTGATGGATGAAGTGGTAAAAGAGCGTTACGACCCGGCGCAGTGGAATATTTACGCCGCGCAGGCGTCGGACGGCGATAACTGGGCGGACGACTCACCGCTGTGTCACGAAATCCTGGCGAAGAAGATCCTGCCGGTGGTGCGTTACTACAGTTATATCGAGATCACCCGCCGGGCGCACCAGACGTTATGGCGCGAGTATGAACACCTGCAAACGATGTTCGATAATTTCGCCATCCAGCATATTCGCGATCAGGAGGATATCTACCCGGTATTCCGCGAACTTTTCCATAAACAAACGACATCCACCAGCTAACCTTCCGCAGCCGGAACCCTTTCCGGCTGCCTCTCTTTATTGCGCATCTGCGTAAAAAAACCGCATTTCGCCGGGCTAATGGCTGAATTGCCGTACAAAATAGCGGCTATTTGTCCTCTTGCCTGCGCGTAAATGTGGCACAGTAATCCCATCGAAACATTTGTGGCACGGCGGGCGTGGATAACGTTTACGTCGGTGCTGTTGCGCTCAGTTCATCCTGTGAACACCTTGAGCCTGGTGGCATATGGCTGCCTTTTGAAAAGAAACTAACAGTACACACAAAAAGCGTTGTTTGTAGTGCTTGTATTTTTTCGCCGCCTCTTTAGGGCGGCTTTTTTATTTTCATCTCCCGGTGCGTGAATTATTCTTAATCTTCAACGTCTTCATCGGGAGTGAATATGTCTGAAATTGCCAGCCGTAACATCCACCAGCATTTGATAAACCTGCTTGAACAGCACGACGCGCGCTTTCGCGTTGTTGAACACGAGGCCGTCGGCAAATGCGAGGCCGTCAGTGAAATTCGCGGTACCGCGCTGGGCCAGGGCGCGAAAGCGCTGCTGTGTAAGATCAAAGGTAACGGAGTGAAGAAGCATGTGCTGGCGATTCTGGCCGCCGACTTACAGGCCGACCTTTCCCGCTTAGCGCAGCACTTTGGTGGCAGTAAAGCCTCGCTGGCAAGCCCGGCGGAAGTGGATGCGTTAACGGCGTGCGTATTTGGCGCCATTCCCCCGTTCAGCTTTCACCCGGATCTGCATCTGGTCGCCGACCCGGTACTGTTTCAGCGCTTTGATGACATCGCGTTTAACGCCGGGTTACTGGAGAAATCGGTGATCATGAATACCGGCGACTACCTGCGCATCGCCAGGCCGGAACTGGTGGATTTTCGCCGCGAATAACGCGCTTGTGCGGCTTACCAGCCGCTCCTTTCCAGAATCAAGACGGAAATCACCAGCCCGGCGGCCAGCGTGAAGAACAGTGCGGTGATAATCAACACATCTGAAGGCATGATGGTAACTCGCAAAGGCCTGTCGGTGCCTAATTCATATCTCTGAATTATGAATCGTTGATGACAATTCAGCTGACTTTTGATTAAAAACCGCCCTTCGCTTCTGGCAACTGCCTGAAATTATCTGCCTGCACGAAAAAAGCCTGTTTCATCACCGGTTTATGCGTAGAGTAAACAGGTTTCTTTGTTGGCAAGGAATTTCTGATGTTTGATACCACGCTGTTTATTCTGCTGGCGCTCGCGGCGCTGGGTTTTGTCAGCCATAACACCACCGTTGCGGTCTCTATTCTGGTGTTGATCATTGTACGCATCACCCCGCTCAATACCTTCTTTCCGTGGATTGAAAAGCAGGGGCTGACCGTTGGCATTATTATCCTCACCATTGGCGTGATGGCGCCGATCGCCAGCGGCTCATTGCCGCCCTCGACGCTGCTGCACTCGTTTGTGAACTGGAAATCGCTGGTGGCGATTGCGGTTGGTGTTTTTGTCTCGTGGCTGGGCGGACGCGGCGTAACGTTGATGAGTTCACAACCGTCGCTGGTGGCGGGATTACTGGTCGGCACCGTGTTGGGTGTGGCCCTGTTCCGGGGCGTTCCGGTCGGGCCACTGATTGCTGCCGGGTTGGTTTCGCTGCTAATTGGCCGGCAGTGAGTGACGCCGCTGCCACTGTTTGACCGTAAACTCCAGCGCGCTGCACAGCAGGTAATAGACCAGGCCGGTAAAGACAAACAGCGCGGCAGGATAGACCTGCACCCGGTTATTCACCTGGCCTGCGACTGTCGTCAGTTCCGGTACGTTGACAATAAACGCCAGCGAGGTGTCTTTCAGCAGCGCGATAAGCAAACCGATATACGACGGCAACGCGTTGCGTAATGCCTGCGGCAACAGCACCAGCCTCAGGATTTGCGCACTGCCAAACCCGCTACTGAGCGCGGCTTCGTACTGCCCTTTCGGCAGTGCCCCAAGCGCGGCAAGGGTCGAATACATCACCGCCGCCGAGGTAAACCACGCCAGCGCCAGCGTCACGGTCACCGCACCGGGGAGATCGGCGCCGGTTAACCAGGGCAGTAAAAACCACAGCCAGAAGATCACGAAGATCAGCGGAATGCCGCGAATCAGCTCCGCCCAGAGAAAGAGCACTTTGCGTGGCCAGCCGCGAAACCGCCATGCGCAGCACGCCAGCAGCACACCACCGGGAAACGCCAGAACCGCCGCGCCGACGGTCATCAGCAGCGATAACAGTACCCCGCCCGGCTCGCCCTGCGCCGCTCGCCCCCACAGTAAGTAATCGAGGTTATCGGTGATCACGGTGATGTTAGCGATCATGTTGCACCTCCGCTGCACGGCGCAGCGCCCGCCAGTTACGTGGCACGTTGAACAACACGCTCATCACCAGCCCCAGCAGCAAATAGAGCGCGCTGCCGATGGCAAACGCTTCCAGCGCGTGGGCGTTAAAACTCTCGATCTGCCGGGTCTGGTAGGTTAATTCCCCCAGCCCGATACCGGTCGCCAGCGAAGAGAGCTTCATCAGATTCAGATACTGCCCCACTACCGGCTGCCAGGCATTTTGTAGTCCCTGCGGCAGCAGCACCCAGCGGAACAACGCCAGCGGGCTAAACCCCTGCGATTGCGCGGCTTCAACCTGTCCACGCGGCACCGCGTGCAAACCCGCCTGGATCTCTTCAACCAGAAAGGCCGCGGTAAACAGCCCCAGCGCCCAGGCCGACGAGAGAAACTCTGGCGTCAACCACCAGACATCGCCCGGCAAAATGCTGAACGCGTGATCGTCGTTAACGTACTGGCGGAAACTCAGCGGCAACACATTCCAGGCGGCGAAATACCAGAACAATAGCTGCACCAGAAGCGGCGTATTGCGAAACAGCGATACCCACGCCGCCACCGCGCCTCGCCCGACCTTGCCACCGGCCAGACGCAGCGCCAGCAGCAGTATCGTTAATACCGTCGCCAGTACGGTTCCCGCGACGGTAACCCAGATGGTGGTAAGAAAACCGGAAATGATCCATTGTACGGGCTGCCCGGTCAGCACGCCCGCCCAGTCGAGATGCAGCGCCATTACAACTCCTTGCTATCCGCGTGCAGCGGGTTGAGCACTTTCTGTAAGAAGCGCTGCGCGCGCGGGTGCTGCGGGGCAGAAAAGAATTGCGCCGGTGCTGCCTGCTCAAGGATTTCGCCCCCGTCGATAAAGATCACGCGATCGGCGATTTCACGGGCAAACTGCATTTCATGGGTCACCACAATCAGCGTAATGCCGCTGTGCGCCAGCGATTTCATCACCTGCAGCACTTCGCCGATCATCTCCGGATCAAGCGCCGAGGTTGGCTCATCAAACAGAATGATATGCGGATCGGCGGCCAGCGTGCGGGCGATTGCCACGCGTTGCTGTTGCCCGCCGGAAAGCTGCGCAGGATAGTGATGCGCTTTATCCTGCAAATCAACGCGCGCCAGTAGCGCCAGCGCGATGGCCTGCGCCTCGGCGGCGCTTTTGCCGTGAATACGGCGTAACGCCAGCGTAATGTTATCCAGCGCGTTGAGGTGGGCATAAAGATTAAACTGCTGAAAAACGAAACCGACATGGCGGCGCAACTCGCGAAGCTGGCGCCCTTTCAGTTGGCTGGTCGGCTGACCGTCAACATAGATCTCCCCGCCGCTCAGGGTTTCGAGTTGGTTAATCAAACGGATAAGCGTTGATTTACCGGAACCCGAAGGCCCGCACACCGCCAGCACTTCGCCGGCGGCAACCTGTAAATCAATCGACTTTAATACCACGTTGTCGCCGTAGCGTTTGCTCGCCTGGCGAAACTCCACCGTGCCTTTCGCCACGGGCAACACCTCTGTGGCATCCGCCACAGAGGTAGAAAACAGACCTGCCAGCATAGTTACTTCGCTTCTATGGTAAAGCTGCGTGGAGCGGGCGTTTTGGTTTGCGGACCAAACCAGGTATCGTAGATTTTTGCCGCTTCGCCGTTTTTCTCAAGGTTGACCAGTTCAGTATTCACCGCGTTAAGCAATGCGGTTTCGCCTTTACTCACACCGACACCGATCTCCTCTTTGGACAACAAGTCCGGCAGGATTTTGAATTTCGCTTTATCCGGCGCTTCCGCCAGCAAACCGGCCAGAATGGTGCTGTCCTGGGTGATGGCCTGCACGTTGCCGTTACGCAACGCGGTCAGCGCCAGCGGGATATCGTCATAAGCCAGCACGCGAGATTGCGGGAAACGCTGGTGTAGCGTCTGCTCGCCAGTGGTGCCTTTAACCGCGCCAATGCGCGCTTTGCTGTAGGCGTCCAGCTTATCGGCCGCAGTAGTCGGTACGAGGAATTGCTGACCGGTGACAAAATACGGCGTGGAGAAGTCGATCACCTGCGCGCGTTCCGGGGTGATGGTGATATCCGCAACGATCAAATCCACTTTGCCGGATTGCAGCAGCGGAATGCGGTTCGCCGGGTTCGTCGCCACCAGTTGCAGTTTTACGCCGAGGCTTTTTGCCAGCGCTTTAGCAAAATCGACGTCATAACCCACGATGTCATGGGATTTCGCATCGATAGCGCCGAACGGTGGGTTGGCGTCAAAGGTCGCCACTTTGACGACGCCCGCGGCTTTGATATCCGCCAGTTTGTCCGCGTGCGCGGAAAAAGAGAGCGCTGAAAGCAGCGCCAGGGCGCTGATTGCGCCTGTTTTTTTCGTATGTGATGAGGTTGCCATGCTAATCCTTATGCCCTGTTATTGTGTTAACGCAGCGCTAAGGTCACACAACCTTATTCATCAGACAAATATCAAAAAGTGCATTGATTATCCGTAAAAGTTATTAAAAACAAACCTCCCATACTTACTGCTTATCTTGCCCGTCCTGGCAGAACAAACATGCCAAGTCCACATAAAAACAACGGAATAGAGAGCAGAAAATGTCACGCTTCGCCGAGCGCCGCCAGGTAACGCCCCGGCGTCTGCCCAAGCCCCTTTTTAAACATGGTGATAAACGCGGTCGTCGAGTCATACCCGAGCGCCTGCGCAATATGCTGCACCGGATGGCCGTCAATTAATAACCGTAACGCGAGGATCAGCTGCATCTGGTGCCGCCAGCGACGAAAGCTTAACCCCGTTTCCCTGACAACCAGCCGCGCCAGATTGCGCTCACTCATGGCAAACACCTGCGCCCACTGCGCCAGTGTCTGCCTGTCTGCCGGGTTGCTTTCCATGCTGTCGACCATCTGGCGGATCTTCGGGTGTGCGGAAACCGGAAGCTGTAAGTGCATTTGCGGCTGTGCCGGCAGTTCATCAAACAGCACCTGCACCAGCCGCTGGGTGGCGGGTTGCCGCCGCTGGGCAGGCGTGCGCGTGGCTAATGTGAGGATCAATTCGCGTACCAGTGCCGAAACTTTGAGCGTACAGCAGTGATCCGGCATCACCACCGACCAGGGTTCAATAAACAGGAAACAGAGCTGCGCATTCGCCGTGGCGCGGTTACTGTGCAGCACCTGCCCGGGAAGCCACATCGCATGATGCGGCGGCACCATCCAGCGGGCATGTTCGACCTCGCAGGTAATCGCGCCTTTCAACGCCAGAATGAGTTGCCCTTTGCGATGGTGATGCGCCGGGATCAATTGTTCACTCTCTTCAACGGTGATGCTGAACGCCACCGCCATTTCCTGCTGGCTATCCGGATCGTAGCCGCCGAGCCCAAGTCCGTGCATTAATTTGTCCGACTTTAGCGATAAAGTGTCATTCTAGCTTGATTCAAACCGGAGAAAAAAACGTTATCGTAGCGGCCTGTTATTTTTTCAGAGAAGACAATGACTAACAGCCTCCCCTCCCGCGGTAAGCAAAGCGTGCTGCTGATTGCCGGGATCCTGATGATTGCCACCACGCTGCGCGTCACCTTTACTGGCGCAGCGCCGCTGCTGGATGCGATTCGCGCGGAATATGGGTTAACCACCGCGCAAACCGGCATGCTCACCACCCTGCCACTGCTGGCTTTTGCCTTGATATCGCCACTGGCGGCGGGTGTGGCGCGCCGTTTCGGCATGGAACGCAGCCTGTTCGCGGCGATGGTGCTGATTTGCCTTGGTATCGCCCTTCGTTCCCTGCCCTCAGCACTGCTGCTGTTTACGGGTACAGCGATCATCGGCTGCGGGATCGCACTCGGCAACGTGCTGCTGCCGGGGATAATAAAACGCGACTTCGCCCAACATGTGGCGAAACTGACAGGCGCTTACTCACTCACTATGGGCGCAGCGGCGGCGCTCGGCTCGTCGGTCGTTGTGCCGCTGGCGCAATACGGTGCAGGCTGGCATGGCGCATTATTGATGCTGATGATCTTTCCATTACTGGCGCTGTTGCTGTGGCTCCCCCGGCTGCGCCACGGCGCACCTGCGGCACTCAGTAACGCCGGCGCGCTGCATAGTCGCAGGATCTGGCGCTCCTGGCTTGCCTGGCAGGTCACACTGTTTTTAGGGATCAACTCATTAATCTATTACATCGTCATTGGCTGGCTGCCGTCGATTCTGATAGCGCACGGCTTCAGTGAAGCGCAGGCGGGATCAGTACATGGCATTCTGCAACTGGCGACAGCAATGCCGGGTCTGCTGGTGCCGCTGGTTCTGCACCGGCTGAAAGATCAGCGCGGTATCGCTGTCGTGGTCGCGCTGCTGTGTGCTGTCGGTTCACTGGGATTGTGGCTGGTTCCGGAACATGCCACGCTCTGGACCCTTGTTTTTGGCTTTGGCTCCGGCGCGACGATGATCCTCGGGTTAACGTTTATCGGTCTGCGTGCCAGCTCCGCTCACCAGGCGGCCGCGCTTTCCGGTATGGCGCAATCGGTCGGTTATCTGCTGGCGGCTTGCGGGCCGCCGCTGATGGGGAAAATTCATGATGCCAGCGGCGACTGGCATCTTCCGCTGCTGGCCTGTGCTGTGTTATCGGTGGTTATGGCGGTTTGCGGGGCATTCGCCGGGCGCGATCGCGAAATGGCGTAAGGCGTGCCAGCCACTCACCACCGCTTCCGGAGGTGGTTCAGAGGTAGAAAAAAAACAGGCCCGAAGGCCTGTTTTTTTATTCACATGCCGCGCGCAGCATCGCCTGAACCAGCGGTACCGGACGCCCGGCGAGCGCCGCGCGTTCATGCTGGAACAAGGTAGCGACAAAAAACGGGTGCGTCACCAGCTCCACGGCACGGATCTCTCCGTCTTCATCCCAACCGGTAACCCGCAGATCGCCGCTTTCCAGTTCACGGGCAAACTCTTCTGCTACGCCAAAGCTACACCGGTAGGCTTCTTCAATCAGTTCACGGCCGTAAGCGCGGGCAATTAACGTGTTAGGTCGCAGTTCGATAGCACCGTTTTGGTCCACCAGCGCACAGGTCAGCGGCGTGATCACCATCCGGCCGACGTTTTCCGTTTCGGCGTGCGCCGCATCTGCCCAGCCCAGTACATTGCGGGCATATTCAATGACCGCATGCTGGAAGCCGCCGCACGTCCCGAGGAACGGCACCGCGTTTTCACGTGCGTATTTAATGGCGATAAACGCGCCATTGGCGTTTTTATAGGGGCTTCCCGGTACAACCCAGATGGCGTCATAGCCAACCAGATCTTCATCGCTGTTGATTTCGCTGGTGGGTAACCAGTCGTAATCCGCAGTGATTTCCAGCACGGCAGCGGCATCATCAATCGCCAGTGGGATCGCCTGATGTGCAACAACATCGTGGCTGTAATCGCCGACCAATGCGATGCGTAATGTTTTTTTCGGAGGAATGTGATGCATGAAAGTGTCCTTATGCCGGAGCGGATAACGAATAACATAAGGAATATCACATTAGCTGTCTTTTAATGTAATCACAACACCTTAAAATCAGCAGGCATATATCATGCAAAATTATGAAAAAATAGTTTTCCGGCAAGGCATTAGGGCAAATGAGATGCACCAAACTAAAATTCTTGTCAGCGCGTGCCTGATGGGTTTCAACGTGCGTTACAACGGCAGTGCTAAAGCGGCGCTACATGAGGCGCTACGACGCTGGCAGCAGGAAGATCGTCTGGTGATCCACTGTCCGGAACTGGCCGCCGGTTTACCCGTGCCGCGAAGACCGGCGGAAATTATCGCCGGCCACGGCGCAGACGTGATGCGTGAACAGGCGCGGATTGTCGAAAACGATGGGCGGGACGTTACCGCACACTATCAGTTAGCCGCCTGGCTGGCGCTGCAGGCTGCGCAGAACGCGGGATGTCGCGCAGCCCTGCTCACCGATGGCAGCCCCACCTGCGGCAGCCAGTTTATCTATAATGGAACCTTTAGCGGCACGCGTCGGCAAGGTATGGGCGTAGCGGCCGCGCTACTGGAAGAACACGGCATTCGCGTCTTTTCTGATCGGCAATTACCGGCGTTGGTGGCGTGGATTGAAGAGATGGAGAGGTCACAATGATCCAGTGCAAACGGGTATATGATCCCGCCGCCGATGACGACGGCTATCGGGTGTTAGTCGACAGGCTCTGGCCGCGCGGCATCAGGAAAACGGATTTGGCCTGCGATGAATGGAATAAAACGCTGGCACCATCAACAGAACTGCGCAAAGCGTTTCACGGCGAAGCCATTGATTTCGCCGCGTTCAGTGAAAGCTACCGTCAGGAACTTGCCGCGCAGGAAGAGGCAGGAAAAACGCTGGCGGCACGCGGGAAAAAAGGTACCGTGACGCTGTTATACGCGGCAAAAAACAGTGAGCAGAACCACGCGCTGGTGCTGGCTCAGTGGTTGCGCTCGCTGGCTTAACCGATAACGCGCTCGCGCACATCCTGAGGTTCGCTGTCCGGCTGCAGCGGCATCAGATGTTCGGCGCGCACAAACGCGAAGCCATGCTGACCATCAAAAGCGGTCACATCGCCGGTGACCAGCCACAGCGCACGCGCGGCATTACGTGGCATTTCTGTTACCACGCCGTTCACCGGATTAAGAAAACGCTCGCCGGGCTGACACAGCCCAAAAAGCTCAACGGATTTGCCAATATTGCTGCGGCCATTGGCGGTTTGGGCACCGATAATTAAAGCCGGGCTGCCCGGACGTAACTGGAACATGCTTCTCTCATGCGCTCCCGCGCCAGCTGAAAATAGGATAATTCTTAGAGAGAAGTGTACCCTGGCGACCCGGCGATTGTCACGTGGTGCGATTACGGGTGATCGCGCCGCCACAGCGCCCATTCATCGATCACTTCGCCGCCCGGCAATTTGCACTCCGTGCGTACGCCCTGCGGGCTTTGCACCGGCACGCGCTCGCCGCCCCGCTGCTGGCAATAAACCGCCGCCGGGTTAGCCATACCGATTTGTGGGGGGCGGGGAGATTCAGGCTGTGTGGCAGAACACGCCGCGAGAACAACAGGTAACGCCAGTAACCAATAACGCATCTTTTTTTCCTTAAATCGCCTGTAAACCGCTTTCCAGCATAGCCATGCAACAGCGATATCTCCATGATTTCTCCATTCTTACTGCACTTTCAGCGGGTATAGTTAGCCTCGTTCTCACCCATGACCAGAGAACATCATTCCGTAATCAATGAGTTTTTGCCCCGCTTCATCAACGGGGCTTTTTTTCGTTCTCGCCTGCAACTTTTTAATGCCATCCCGCTACGATATGTAAATCATGTTTTTTTCATGATTTAATGACGCGCCATAAAATCTTCAGCTTTAATGTCCATATCACCAGGGCACAGGAGTAAAAAAGTCATGTCCGATTTCATTCTCGCCCGTGTCTCTGAAACGCTGTCAAAAGAACACTCGCTTGAAGGGTTAGTTCGCCAGTTTCTGGAAATGCTGGAAATGGTGACAGATATGGAATCGACGTACTTAACGAAAATTAGTGACAACCCCCGCCTGCAGCACATTGTCTATTCCCGCAACAGTAAACAGCTTGATATCCCGGAAGGGTTCTCCCTGCCGTGGGGCGATAGCCTGTGCAAACGCGCACTGGATGATGGCTGCCCGTTCAGCAATGACGTAGCCAACCGCTGGAAAGATTGCGAAGCGGCGCAGGCGCTGGGCATCACCACCTATTTAAGTACCCCGGTGCATCTGGCCGACGGTTCGCTTTATGGCACGTTATGCGCTGCCAGCCATGCCAGAAAATCACTGAGCATGCGTGGTAAACAGGTCCTGCGACTGTTTGCCAGGCTGATTGCGCAATTCATTGAAAAAGAGAGTCTCGTTGATCAGTTGCGCGAAGCTAACGCGGCGCTGATCGCCTACTCCTATACCGATGCGCTGACCGGGCTACCCAACCGGCGCGCTATCTTCGAAAATCTCGCAGCGCTATTTTCCCTCGCCCGCCATCTGGAAATGCACGTGATTATCGCTTTTATCGATCTCGATAATTTCAAAGGCATCAATGACCAGTTGGGACATGAGGCTGGCGATCAGTTTCTTATTGAAGTGGGTAAACGGCTGGCGACGGATCGCGGTAAAGACGATATCGTCGGGCGTCTTGGCGGTGATGAGTTTTTACTCGCCTGCCTGGGCGGGCCGCTGAAGCAGGCGGAAGGTATCCATTTAACGTCGCTGAAAAAGAGCCTCGACAAACGCATTACCGGCGAATATCAGCTCGGGGAAAAACGAATTTTCTACCCGGGCGCCAGCGTGGGCGTCATCGAAATCAACCCGAAATTGACCGATGCCGAGGGTGCGTTACAAGCGGCGGATGAAGCGATGTATCACGTGAAGAAGAATAAAGAAAAAAAACCTTTTATTCGTCTCGATTAAGCATATCTCTGTGATATACAGGCTTGAGAAAAATCTCATTTTCTTCTATTTCTTATACAATTGATTTCTGGCGATTATCGCCAGCAAAGGAGTTTTCGTGAGAAAGACAACCATCATTATGCTCGTCGTGGCGGTTATTGCTGTGGCCGGAACCCAATTCGGTTGGTGGTAATTGCGCGTCAGGATTTTTATTAAGCGGTAAGCCTAAGCGCATGATGGAGTCATCTGAACAGAACACCACCGTCTCATTGATTTGGGCAGGAGCTCGCTATGTTCACTGGTCTCAAAAAAAGCGAAAGCAAACGGCTTGCCGCACTGGAGCTGCTGAGTAAGGAAGATAAATCCCGCGATGCAGCACTAGCCGAGTTTGCGCGTCTGGCATGTGAAGTGATGGGCGTCGAAGGATGTTTTATCACAACATTCGACGACGAATATCAATATATCAAATATGTTAAGAATATCCCGATTGAGCACGTCAAAATTCGTATCGAACAGACCATGTGCCAATATTCGCTGCACGGTTGCCAGACCGTTATTAGTTCCGATACCCGGCTCGATGAACGATTTAATCATCAACCTTTGGTAAAAAGCGGCAATATTCTTTTTTACGCATCGGCACCAATGATAAATAAAGACGGCACGGTGCTGGGCACGTTATGTGTCAGTCATCCTGAAATCTATACGCCGACATCACGCCAGATAACCAATTTCCACCGCGTCGCCGCGCTCGCCACCGTTTATCTTGAATCCTGCTATACCATTGGGTTAATCGATGCCCTCACCGGTTTACCGAATCGTCAGTTTCTGGTGAAAGAGATGGAGCGACTGACGCTGGAAAAAACGAGCGGCAGCTACGCCCTGATGATTTTTGACTGTATTGATATGCCGCGCGCGTATGAATTATCCCGTTACCTGGGCGTGGAAGCGCTGGAGAAGATGCTGCGCAGTTTCGGGCCACTGCTGCGCTTGCGCTTAAAGCTGAAAGAAGAGACCACGCTGTATGCTTTCACCACCGGGCGCTACGCTGTGCTGGTCGATATGGACTATGCGCTGACGCTGGCAAAACGGGCGGAAAAATTGCCTGGAATAAAAGCGAAAATCACCGGCGACATCGATATCAATCTGACGATCCACGCAGGCTATGTAAAATTTTCGCCGCAGGACGATAACGTGCAGGAGATTGTACGCCAGGGCATCAGCGCGCTGCATGAATCAATCCGCGAAAAGATCCGGGTGTTGCAGTTCAATCCGATTCTCGATCACAAGCGGAATAAAGATTTTAAGCTGCTCTACGATCTCAGCGAGGCAATCAAAGCCACCGATCAGCTCTACCTCGTTTTTCAACCTAAGATTTCGCTGCGTTCTGGCAAAACCGAAGGCGTGGAAGCGCTGTTACGCTGGAAGCACCCGGAACTGGGACAGATCTCACCGGCAGTGATTGTGGCGCTGGCGGAAAAAACCACGCTGATGACGGACTTGACGCAGTGGGTGATTAAGTCTGTGATTTCTCAGCTTAAACAGTGGAAACAGCAAGGTATTCTGCTGCCGGTGTCCATTAACGTCACGGTCAGTGATTTTTCGCGCCCCGGATTTGCCGATGAACTGGAACAGAACGTGCTGGCCGCCGGGCTGTTCACCTCGGATGTCCGTATTGAATGCCTGGAGACTGAGAAAGTGCTGGAAAGCGATCCGGCACTGGAAGAACTTGATCGTTTAAAATTGCTTGGCTTTACCATTTTGCTGGATGACTTTGGCGCAGGATACAGCAATATCAGTTATTTACGCCGCATTCCCATCGATGTGATTAAGCTCGACCGTTCGCTGGTAAGCCAGGTCACCACTGACACCGGCAGCCGGATTATCGCCCGCAACGTCATTATGATGCTCAAAGAGTTGCATTATGTGGTGCTGGCGGAAGGGATTGAAGATCTGGAAACCGCGCGAATGCTTGCCGAATACGGCTGCGATGAAGCGCAGGGCTATCTTTTCTCACGTCCGCTATCACCCGAGGAGATCCCGGCCTGGCTCGCGGATAACAAACCGTTCCGCTTATTATCGAAGATGGCGACAGAGCCGCAGCAGCAACATTTGTACGGTTCGTAATGCCGATAAATTAGCCTGACTGTTGTATTTCCCAACAGTCAGGCTTTGTCACGAAAATGTCATAAAAAACCGATCACATTCCGCTTCAAGTAGTTAACTCAAATTCTGCGTGTTTACTGCCCTTCCCTCATTAAAGCTGTGCTTAAACCCGTCGATATTGCTGGTGTGCGCTCTTTTTTGCGCCTCACTGACTATGGGAAGTATCGATTGATGAAACTCAACCATCTCACTATCGGGCAACGGCTCGGTTTCCTGGCGGCCATTCTTTTACTGGCAACGCTGTTTATGGGTATTCGCGGGTTGTCGATTAACGCCAGCGGATTAGTACAAAACCAACAGATCATGGCCACGGAGAAGGTGGTTGCGGAGAGTATCGACACGGCCCGCAACGCGCAGGTGCAGTTTAAGATTCAGGTGCAGGAGTGGAAAAACACCCTGCTGCGCGGCACGCAGGGACAACAAGCGTTCGACAAGTATAAAAACGCCTTTGTCGAACAGAGCCAGAAAACGCAGGCGCTGTTGAAAACGCTCAGCGAACTGCTGCCGCAAATTGGGCTGCCCAATACCGAGGCCATCAAGACCATCAATTTACATGCTGAACTGGAAAGCCATTATCTGGCTGCGCTGCAGCAATACAGTGTTCAGGATGCCACCAGCGCCCAACGCGTCGATCATCTGGTGACAGGAATCGATCGTGAACCGACACGAATGATTGATGAGATGGTCGCCAGCACGCTGAAACAAGCGGAGCTTATCCGTGCGCAGACCGACGCGAGTAATCATGAGCATTACCAGCAGACACGCCTGATGCTCATGCTGGTAATGGCGTTCACGTTGATGGTCGGTATGCTGATCACCTGGTGGCTGATCCGCAGTATCACTCACCCGCTGGCACAGGCGGTATCGGTTGCCCGCAATGTCGCAGCCGGTGATTTACAGTCTGCTATCGTGGTATCCGGACGCGATGAAACCGCCGAACTGATGCAGGCCCTGCAGGAGATGAACGGTAATCTGACACGCATCGTTACCGGCGTGCGTTCCGGCACCGAAACGATTGCCGGTGCGTCGCAGCAAATCGCCAGCGGCAGCCGTGAGCTTTCGTCGCGTAATGAAGCGCAGGCCAGCGCGCTGGAACAGACGGCGGCATCGATGGAAGAGCTCACCTCGGTGGTAAAAAACAACGCCGAGAATTCGCGTGTTGCCAGCGATATCACCCGGGAAGCGACCCGTGTGGCAAACCAGGGCGGCGAAGTGGTGGAAAAAGTTGTCACCACGATGAGTGAAATTAATCAGCTCTCCGGCGAAATCAGCAACATTATTGGCGTAATCGACAGTATCGCCTTCCAGACCAATATCCTGGCGCTGAACGCTGCCGTGGAAGCCGCACGCGCAGGAACCGAAGGCCGCGGCTTTGCGGTTGTCGCCTCTGAAGTTCGTGCGCTGGCACAACGTTCCGCGACAGCGGCGAAAGAGATCAGTGATTTGATCCAGCGCTCAGTCAGTCGTATTGATGAAGGCAATACGCTGGTGAAAAACGCCGGTAACGCCATGGAAGAGATCATGCAAAGCGTAGGACGTGTCAGCCAGTTAGTGGAGACGATTTCGCTGGCCAGTAATGAGCAAAGTACGGGCATCGATCAGGTACACATCGCTATTACCCAGATGGATGCCGCCACGCAGCAGAACGCTACGCTGTCGCAGGAATCTTCAGCCGCCGCGCACGCGATGCAGCAGCAGGCTGAGAATCTGCTGGAGATGGTGCAAATTTTCAAACTGCATGAGCAGCGCACCCCGGCATAGCTCCTGATGACCAGCTCCGGGCACGGCTCCGGGCTGGTCAATCAGCAATAGTGATGAATTAATACGCTGATCATAAATTTTATCAATCCAACCGCAGAAAAATTTGCGTTTGCGCACTTTATGCCTACAGGTTATAAAGTGCGCAAGTGATGGATATACGCTTTAACAATCTCAAAAAATCTTCGCTGGCAGTTTTGATGTCGAAACTGCCATCTTTCTTTTACTTTTCTCTTCCCTTCAGGTACAACGCGACTTCAGCTTGCTCAGCACCTTCCTGCTCTCATTAATCGTATTTTTCTTCAAACGCCAGAACGGAAAAACAAAAGCGCGCCAGAGTAAATAATAGAAATGATCCGCTCCGGTCAACGTAACAACAGGCGTTCGTAATTTGCTGTAGTGGCTTGCATTAAATTGCTTAATGACTTTTTTACTGACGTTGCGATAGACCAGCCCCACGTCACGGTGATTTTCCCGCTGACGAAAACGCTCACACTTACGCACTTTTTCTATACCCAGCGTAAACGGAATTGGCCCGGTGGTATTTAACACCCCCCGCATTCCGACACCATAGCGCCACGGCTTATAGCGTTTAAGCCGCTCAACGACCTCATCAATAACAGCTTTAATATAAGGTGAAGCCGGAGCGACAATAATATTCCATTGCTGGTACTCGCCATTTTTCAGAAAAGCGAGTTCTTCATGTTTGCCCATATTATTATCGCAACCCTGCGGTTTATTATCCCAGTTACATAATAATATTTCGCAATCTGGCGGAATAACTTCGCTAAACGGAACAGTGCAAGAGCTTTTGATATCTAAATAAACGCCACCTTCACGATACATCAATAAATAGCGAAAAAAATCCGCGCGCGCAGCGCCATACTGCGGATTTATTTTTTCATATAATGCCAGCATCTCCTGACCATAATGCTCATGCAGATAGGCCAGCATTTTTTTCTCGTCGTAAAAATAATATTCCCAGTCGGGATTTAATTGCCTGAGACTGTCGATGGAGGCATGCACCTCTGCCGGTAGCGCTGCCATCCCCCGGGTGTAGACCTGGTGGATCTTATGCGGGATCGTATTCATCATCTATCCTAAGCTCATTAACTTTAAATACCTGAAAGGTAAAAACATAAAAACGGCTAAAGTATGAGAAAAAAGATAATGCGTTAATCTGACATTAGCATTACGCAGAGTCGGATAATTGTCTTGCAGAATCGTCTGCAACTGCCCTTGCCTGTTCTCAGTCAAGAGAGAGGAAATTTAACTTAAGGTTCTGCATGACCACGGAAAAACGGCTTTCCCGGTGGAAAAATGCCCGGTCCGGAAAAAAGTGAAGGGTTGCGTCAGCTCGCCCGGCAGAGGCGAGCCACGCTCGCTGTTGCGGTTTAATGCGTACGCAGGATATAGCTTATCGCATCCTGTTCCGATAGCCCGTACCCCTTCATAAAAACATCCATCGACTCATCCTGCGTCTCATTGAATAACGTTCCGCCGCCGCTGGTCTGCAGCTCGCCGGACACGACATCGCCCCTTTCGACATCGTAGCTCCCCAGTAGCTCCGCGACAGCGAACTCGCCGTTCTCATCGCGGATAACAATAAACCCAATGCGGTGTTCGTGATGAACGACATTACCTTTCATATGAACAATCCTTTCGTTGTTGTTCATTTCAGATTAGCTGAATCCGTACGCAGCGGAAATGCTCATTGCTGTATTTAGTGAGCCAGAGAACGATTCAGCTATTTATTTATGTGCCTTATCTTAAATATTCGTCAGCACACTAACTATCTGGCATGTTCACAAACGGCCTTTCTGACCAGGCGATAAAAAATTCAGATATATAATGTTTTTTCAATCTAACCATAATTAAAGCACTTTTATTTTGTATGGCTATGTTTATGGCGCAAAACCTCTTTTTGTTTTACGGTTATCAGAAGTGCGTCAAAAAATATAAAGCTCAGAGTGAACCATGCCGTAAATAGATATAAGAATTTAGCAATATCCCACGCCCTTCCTTTTTCCCGAGAATACTCACTATGCGCAACAATGAGCCCGTTACACAGCAAGAGTACGTTTTCGATAATGATGCAACGTTAATGTCCACCACCGATCCGGACAGTTACATCAATTATGCCAATGATGCATTTATTGATGTCAGCGGCTTCTCACTGGAGGAGATCAAAGGCCAGCCGCACAATCTGGTGCGCCATCCGGATATGCCAAAGCAGGCGTTTGCCGATATGTGGTCGACATTGAAACAGGGAGAACCCTGGACAGCACTGGTAAAAAACCGCCGCAGTAATGGCGATCATTACTGGGTGCGCGCTAACGCGATTCCGGTGATTCGCCAGGGAAAAGTGAAGGGTTACATGTCGGTGCGTACCCGACCAGCGGCAGAAGAAGTTACTGCCGCCGAAGAGGTTTATCGCCAGTTTCGTGAAGGCCAGGCGAACGGCCGGCGTTTCCATAAAGGGTTAATTATCCGCACGGGCCTGATGCGCTGGCGCTCCCTGTTTGTCACCATGCCTCTGCGCTGGCGGTTACGTTCGGCGTTGATCATCGCGTTGCTATTCAGCCTTGCCGCTGCCTGGGGTCACGATCTGACGCCCGGTCAACTGGTCAGTTTCGCCAGTTTTATGACGCTCCTGCTGCTGTTTATCAATATCTGGCTGGAGCTGCAAATTGTCCGCCCGATTGAGCGCTTGTACCGCCAGGCTTTACAGGTGGCGAGTGGCGAAGCACATCAAGTCGATCAACCCAATCGGGTAGATGAAGTCGGTATGACATTGCGCGCGATAAGCCAGCTCGGCCTGATGTTTCGCTGGCTGGTCAACGATGTCAGCGGCCAGGCGATGACCGTGCTGAAAGCCTCGGAGTCTCTGAGACAAGGCAATGATGACCTGAGCCGCCAGACAGAACAGGCGGCGGCGAACGTTGAGCAAACGGCCGCGACGATGAACGAATTAACCGCCACGGTAAAAAGTAACCGGGAAACCGCCGCCGAAGTCACCGCCTTGTCACAAGGTACGCGCGATGCCGCACGGCAAGGTGGCCAGGTAATGCACCAGATGATAGAAATGATGACGGCGATTGCAGAAAGCTCACGGCAAATCGCCAGTATCACCAGTATTATCGACAGCATCGCCTTCCAGACCAACATTCTGGCGCTGAACGCGGCAGTTGAGGCGGCGCGAGCGGGTGAACAAGGTAAAGGTTTTGCCGTTGTCGCAGGAGAGGTACGCAGTCTGGCGCAGCGTAGTGCGCGAGCCGCCAGCGAAATCAAAGCGTTGATTGAGAATAGCGTGACGCATGTTAATTCCGGCAGCCAACTGGCGGACGACGCGGGAAAAACCATGAAGGAGATCGTTGAGCAAGTGCAAAATGTGACCTCGCTGATAGCACAGATCAGCGCGGCAACCGCCGAGCAGGCAACGGCGTTGAGTGAAGCCAGCCTGGCAGTGGAAGATCTGGATAAGATCACCCACCAGAATGCACAACGAGTACAAGAAGGGGCGGAAGCAACCGGTCGCCTGAACCAGCAGGCCATTCGCCTGGCGGAAGCGATATCGGTGTTTCGGTAACCCTTTGCAAAGCGGGCTCCGGGCGAAAACGCCCGGAGAATACAGTGAGGTCTAAAATGATTCGGTTACGTCCCATGTCAGCGGCTGAATTCACTGATTTTATTGCTTATTTTATCCCTGATTATGCTACAGAAATTGCAGCAAATTACCGTTTATCCCAGGATGAGGCGACAGAACAAGCCAGGCGAGAAATTGAAATCAGTTTGCCGGAGGCGCAGAAAACGCCCGGCCATTCATTGACAACGATTACGCTTGTCGACAACGGCATGACCCGGATTGTGGGATCGCTATGGTACAGAGCCGACTTTATCGATAAATCCGCTTTTATTTATGATTTTTACCTGCGTCCTGCCTTTCGCGGCAAAGGTTTGGGAAGCCAGGCAATGCAATCTCTGGAGTCAAATCTTCGCGCGGCGGGGATTCGGCAAATTAAACTTCGCGTGGCGGCCGAAAACGAACATGCCAGAAAAGTGTATGAAGCGAATGGTTACCAGATTACTGGCTATAACATGAATAAACTGCTTTGAATTATGCCTGCATAAACTTTCGTATTAGGTGGTGTAAACCTGGATATTGCGCTCATTTTCTCGCCAACGACGGGCATAGTGTGGTCGCAACTACCAGAGGAGGCACCTATGAAAAAACTATTAATATGTTGTCTTTTTGGCAATACCGCCACATCACTGGCCAAAAAGATGCAAAAAGCGGCTAATGAACATGGTTATCCCCTGCTCGTCAGCGCTGTCGGCGTGGATAACTTCGCCAGCGTCGCCCCTGCTTTTGACTGTTTTTTAGTTGCGCCGCACATTCAGTACAAACTTGGTGAACTCAAAAATCACATAGCTGAAGAAGCCCCCATTGCCATTATTGAAAGTTACCCTTTCGCGTCGATGGATGGAGAAAAAGTATTGAGATTTGTAATGGATCGTATGCCTGAATTAACGCAGTGAACCCGTCAAAACCACGTCTTCGGACGTGGTTTTTTCAGCAATCAGGTTATTGCACTGGAATAATTATTTGCGACAAAGATAAGCGACCACCATTTTCAAAAGGTGGATAGCCACGGGTACCAAGACAATGAGCTGGAAAAAATGAATGGCATAAACTGAAAATTGCATCACGCCCGGCGCGGTTAAATAATTTATCACCGGCGTATAAATCACCACTTGCCATGCCAGCAGATACAACCCCATCAACAGCGCAAAAACCACAACGCTATAAAGCAGAAATGTGGCCAGTTGTTTTCCGCTCAATGTATGGCTACGGCGAAAAGCATTTCGGTAAGCCGCGATGTAGAAACGCATCTCTATTGCCTCAGGTTCAGGATTGCAGCATCGCCAGGCGTGCGGCAAAACCAACAAAAACCAGCCCCAGCAGTGAGTTACCCAACCGGGTGAGCTTTTTCCTGGTTTTTACCCACTGTGTGAGATACGAACCGGAAACGATCAGGAAACTGAAATAGCAGAAACTGATCAACTCCAGCGTACTGGCGAGAATAAAGAATGACATCCCAGGTCTTGCAAAAGAAATGTCGATAAATTGCACAAAGAAGGAGACATAAAACAAAATCGCTTTCGGATTCGTCAGGCTTAATATCAGCGCCCGCTTGAAGATATCGCCTTTATGCACGTCATGGTCGCCCTCTTCTTTCGCGCCGCGTTTGAGCGTGGTGTACAACATTTTGACGCCAAGGTAGAGCAGATAAAACGCCCCAAGATAGCGAACGATGTTGAATAATACCGGCGTGGTTTTAATCAACGTGGCAACGCCTGCATAGGCCAGAAACATCAGGACCGCATCACCAATAAACACGGCACTCGCTGCAACGTAGCCATTTCGTAATCCATGGGCAACACTGGTTTTCAATACAAAAAAGGTATTCGGCCCCGGCAATAAAATGATGAAAATAGCACCGATAAAATAGGACCAGTAACTAAGAACTCCATATTCGGCAAACACAACAACTCCTGTAAAACAATACATAAAACTTATAGATACAACAGTATCACACCGCCGCCGCGGCGCACAGGAGTACGCACAAAATGCGGTTGAAGCGTAGATTAGCGCTGCCGATAATTGCTCAATGTGCCTGGCGAAAGCAGGTTTTAAGTTAAATTAACTACGTTAATGCTCGTCTTCATTATTAAGCGGGTATATGTCTTTATCACCGGTCTGGTAATGAAATATAGTCAGGTGCTCAATGTTAATGCCGCCATGCCCGACATGAACCCGATCGCTAAAAATAGTGCGCTTTAGACCATCCCAAAGATCTATCAGGCTTGTGACGGGATTCGTTCCAGCATGAGATAAACGGTGAGCATTTTATAAAGGAAAAGAGCGTCTATTAAACTCGCCTGAGCATCCCGCATCGTGTGGGATTTTTTTGTGCAACGCCTTCCATCACTGCCCAAAGATCGCCCCCTCGTTAAACGCAAAAGGATTCTTTGCTTGAATACTGGCTTTTCATCCAGTATAAGTGCTGTACGAAAAAACAGTGAAAAGGGCTGCCTTGTGTTTGTTGAACTGGTTTATGACAAGCGTAATGTTGCGGGTTTACCCGGCGCTAAAGAGATTATCCTCGAAGAACTGACTAAACGTGTGCACCGTATCTTTCCTGATGCCGACGTGCGCGTAAAACCGATGCAGGCCAATGGCCTGAACAGCGACGCCAGCAAAAGCGATCGTGAAAAGCTCAACCGTATGCTCGAAGAGATGTTTGAAGAGTCGGACATGTGGCTGGTGCAGGAGTAATTTTCTCCCCCCTGCACCGGCAGGCAATAGTGAAAAAGCGAGTCGCTTATCTATGCCTCCTGTATTCCCCATTACAGTTTGAATTCCAGCGTCGCATTTTTTGAGGCCGCATACGCCGCGGGTGAAGGTGGTTTCGGGAGTCTCGCTTGCGTGACAGCGATAATAGCCGCGCGGCAAAGCGCTAAATCGCCGCTTATCGGCCGCGCATCTTCTAAAGCGCCATTCTCAGCAAGACTGATTTGCAGCGTACATGATTTCCCGGCGTAACGATCCCCCTCAAAAAGGTGGCTTTCAGTCGCCGATTTGATCTGCCCTGCATAGCGGTTGATATCGCTTTCCGCCGCGGTTACCTGTGTCCCTTTATACCCGGCAAACATGTTATCGACCTTATCGTTCACCCCTGCGCGCTGCGTTGCAGAACCGGTTTTTGTGCAACCCGGGAGTAATAATGACGTTACCAATAGCACCGCATATCCGGCGTTAATTTTCATTATCTTCCTTTGTAAGGCTTATTTTATAAAAGGGAACAATTTAACAAATAGCGACCGGCAATTATATTCCGCCAGCCTGGATTTACCTTAAGTCAAAAAAATATTCTACTCGTCTGTCATCACCCTAAGCGTAGAGCTCATTGAGCAGCGGAAGGCAATTTTCAATCCTTGCCTTTTCGTCTGAAAAACGCCAACGCTGAGAAGGACTTGTTAAGTATTCACAGAATTCGCATCTTTCTTTTTCCGGCGTATAAAAAAGCCCCGCAGGTTGCGAGGCTTTGTGGGTAAAACGTGAGCTGTATTAATTAAAAACACCATTGATGATCGCGGTAACAATAGCGGTGCTCAGCGCGACCAGAACCAGATCATCTCCGACAATGCGCCACTCATAACCCGGATAGTAAGGCAGTTGGCCAAGCATGGAGGCCGGTACTGCTTTTTTCGCAATCCCCGGAGGCAAAGGTTTGCCACGGGCAAGATTTTTCGCAATCCCCGGCGGGAGAGACTGATAGCCGGTCAGGCCGTAATTGACTGCCAGGGAACGGGCACGCGAGGCACTAATATCTGACTCAACATGGTCCGGCTTTCCATAGTTTTTACGGTTAATTTGGTCATCGGAAGAAGGGTTATTACTTTTATTAGCATGGTTACCGCTATTGCCATGATTGCCGTTACTGTTGCCATGACCGCCGCCGTTTCCATTACCATTTCCGTTTCCCGGATTTGCGAATACAGGCGCGGAAAATACGGCCAACGAAATCACCGCCGCAAGTGCAGCATTAAGAGTGCGACGTTTAAACATGATCTTTATACCTCTAAAGTAAGCACACATTGTTAGAGTAAATAGTATTTATTGCCTCAACCATATAGCGGATTCTTATTTTTAATTAGGCTGGTATATAACCATAAAAAGCGGGAACCAACCGGGCCCTGTTCTTATTTACCCCAGAAACTGGGTCACATGTGCGCGATAATCGGGTCGCTCATGCCTTTGTCGATCTGATCTGCAGCCTCAACCTAGCCCATGTGACGTAATAATGGTTGATGAGTGACCTGCCCCCCATTGATTAACACACGACGATGTTAGTAATGTCTTCATCAGCAACATGAGGACAACCCCATGAAGAAGCGTTTTTCCGACGAACAGATCATCAATATTCTTCGCGAAGCCGGGGCGGGTGTTTCCGCCCGTGAACTTTGCCATAAGTACGCCATCTCCGACGCCACGTTTTATACGTGGCGTAAGAAGTTTGGTGGCATGGAAGTACCTGAAGTAAAAAGGCTTAAGTCACTTGAAGAAGAGAACGCCCGCCTCAAGAAGTTGCTCGCCGAAGCCATGCTGGATAAAGAGGCACTACAGGTGGCTCTGGGCCGAAAGTACTGACGACAGACCAGAAGCGGGAAGCCGTGACAGTGATGTGCAAAGCGATAGGTCTGTCGCAACGGCGTGCCTGCAGGCTGACAGGTTTGTCCCTGTCGACCTGCCGTTATGATGCGCACCGCCCGGCTACTGATGCGTATCTGTCTGCACGTATCACCGAACTGGCAATGGAACGCCGACGCTTCGGTTACCGGCGTATCTGGCAGCTTCTGCGTCGTGAAGGCCTTTGCGTTAACCACAAACGGGTCTACCGCATTTATCATCTCAATGGCCTGGGCGTAAAACGCAGACGGCGCCGTAAGGGGCTGGCAACTGAGCGGCTTCCGCTGTTGCGTCCGGCAGGTCCCAACCTGACGTGGTCAATGGATTTTGTCATGGATGCGCTGGCCAGTGGTCGCCGGATTAAATGCCTGACCTGCGTTGATGATTTCACGAAGGAATGTCTGACGCTCAGCGTTGCTTTCGGGATTACAGGCGTTCAGGTATCACGCATTCTGGACAGCGTTGCGCTGTTTCGTGGCTATCCGGCGACGATAAGAACAGATCAGGGGCCTGAGTTTACCTGCCGTGCGCTGGAGCAGTGGGCCTTTGAACATAATGTTGAGCTGCGGCTTATTCAGCCGGGCAAGCCGACACAGAATGGCTTTATCGAGGGTTTTAATGGTCGTTTTCGCGATGAATGCCTGAATGAGCACTGGTTCCATGATGTTGTTCATGCAAAAGCAATTATAAGCGCATGGCGGCAGGACTATAACGAATGTCGGCCTCATTCTTCGTTGAATTATCAGCCCCCTTCAGAGTTTGCAGCGGGATGGCGAAACGGAGAATACGGGAGCAAATCAACCGACATTACTAACTGATTATTGTGTTTAATAATGGGGGCAGGTCAAATTAAATGGATATTTTGAACGCGAACTTTGGAGGAAGTATCCCGCAGATGCCCCAGGCACAAAATTAGTAATTAAAAACCCCTTTCATATCAACGCATCAATCCGCCCACTCAGGTTTGTTAAGGATATGCTCCTGCCAGTCGCGGACTTCTGACTCTTTCACCGCAATGTGGCGCACCGAAATACGCTCGGCATGCATGGCGGCTTTCGAGCCTGTACGCAAAGGGTGCCACAGCGGCAACGCCTTTCCTTCCGCCAGCAGGCGATAAGCGCAGCTTGGCGGCAGCCATTCGAAAGTGGGAAGATTTTCACGGGTCAGCTTGATGCAGTCCGGCTCATACTCGAAGCGGCGTTCGTAGTTGCGGCACTGGCAGGTTTTTATGTTTAGCTGGCGACAGGCAACGTTGGTGAAATAGATTTCGTCAGTGTCTTCATCCATTAACTTATGCAGGCAGCACTGCCCGCAGCCATCGCACAGCGACTCCCACTCCGCGTCCGTCATTTGCTCAAGGGTTTTGCTTTGCCAGAAAAGAGTGTCGCTCATGATGAAATCCGCCGTTGAAATCCAGGGTGCACCTTATAACCAGTCTGGCATGCGGATGCAAGTTTTGCCGCCAGGAAAGGCGGCAAACTGCTTTAAAGGACGCGAGTCGTCAACGAAAGCCCGTCGAAACTCACTTCCAGCTCATCACCACTGTTCAATGGCCCTACCCCTTCTGGCGTGCCGGTCAGAATGACATCGCCGGCTTTTAAGGTAAAGAAGCGGCTCATATAGGCAATCAGCGGAATAATTTTATGGATCATATCCGCCGTGTTACCTTGCTGGCGCACTTCGCCGTTGATTTTCAGCCCAAGCGTGGTGTTTTGCGGATCGCTCTGGAATTCCGCCGCCGGGATAAACCCTGAAATGGGGCAGGAATTATCAAACCCTTTCGCTTTTTCCCATGGCTGCCCGGCTTTTTTCATTTTGCCTTGCAGATCGCGCAGCGTCAGATCAAGCGCGACACCATAACCGGCAATCGCTTTTTTCACATGATCTTCCGTCGCCTGACGCAGCGTTGCACCAATCAGCACCGCCAGCTCAACTTCATGGTGAACCGACCCAAAATCCTGCGGCAACGCCAGCGGCTGGCGAAGATCGCACAACGCCGTTTCGGGCTTAATAAACAGTACCGGCTCTTCCGGGGTAGCGCTCCCCATCTCTTGAATATGTTTCGCATAGTTGCTGCCAACGCAAACCACTTTACTCACCGGGAAATCCAGCAGAGCGCCCTGCCAGTTATGATGTTGATACATGGTGTACGACCTCCGGTAACACATTGAACATGAGCGAAAAATGACTATCCGCGCCACCCGGCGGTTTGTCAAATGCCAATATGTTACGGCGATACAATAGCCATAATTAAGAAACGGCGGAGCGATCCGCCGTTATTGCCGTAGGATTATTCTTTACCCTGAGCGGCGAGATGCTGCTTCAATAAATTTTCCTGCGGCGGAGGAAGTTGCAAATAATAGCCCTGCGAAATTAACGCCTCTTTTACTTTTTCTAAATCTGCGCCGACCAATTTTTTACGGCCATCGAGCGGCAGAATCATTGCCAACTGAGGCTGACCGAAACTTTGCATTAATGCTTCCGGCACGCGGGAAAAATCGTCTCTTTTTTCGACGTACAGATAAGTCTGATCGCGTCGGGCACTTCGGTAGATCACACAAAACATACTTTTACTCGGAATTATCGGGAGGTTACTTGCCTGAAAATAATAGTGACTATAACATGCCTGATAGTCTTCGGAATATCACTCAAGATGCGGGTGATAATAGCAAAATGAGTAAGGTCAGGATGTCAAATACGCCCATCGAGCTAAAAGGCAGTAGTTTTACCTTATCAGTGGTTCACTTGCATGATGCAAAACCCGAGGTTATACGTCAGGCGTTAGAAGACAAAATCGCTCAGGCTCCCGCTTTTTTGCTGCACGCTCCTATTGTTGTCAATGTTTCCGCGCTGGAAGGCGCTGTTAACTGGCCCGCGCTGTTGCAGGCTATTACCACGACAGATTTACATGTGGTTGGCATTAGCGGTTGCAAAGATCCAGAACTGAAGGCTGAAGTTGAACGCGCCGGTCTTCCGCTGCTGACGGAAGGAAAAGAGAAAGCAGCGCGTAACGAGTGCGCACCGGAACCGACGCCGGTTGCGGCGCCGATCACAAAAACACGCTTAATTGACGCGCCGGTGCGTTCTGGCCAGCGCATTTATGCGCCAAATTGTGATTTGATTGTGACCAGCCACGTCAGCGCGGGCGCAGAACTCATCGCCGATGGCAATATTCATGTCTATGGCATGATGCGCGGCCGGGCGCTGGCAGGCGCCAGTGGCGATAAAGACGCCCAAATATTCTGTTCTCATCTCACGCCGGAGCTGGTCTCCATTGCGGGGGAATACTGGCTGAGCGATCAAATCCCGGCCGAATTTTATGGCAAAGCGGCGCGTTTGCAGTTGGCCAACGACGCTTTGACAATTCAACCCT
Source organism: Kosakonia sp. SOY2 (assembly GCF_027109175.1). Classification (NCBI taxonomy): domain Bacteria; kingdom Pseudomonadati; phylum Pseudomonadota; class Gammaproteobacteria; order Enterobacterales; family Enterobacteriaceae; genus Kosakonia; species Kosakonia sp. SOY2. The sequence continues at coordinate 783,142 of NZ_JAPVXH010000001.1, read as the reverse complement.
TAAATTAAGCCCTTTTAACAAGGAACTCCTATGGCACGCATTATTGTTGTTACTTCGGGTAAAGGGGGCGTTGGCAAGACCACCTCCAGCGCGGCCATCGCTACTGGTTTAGCCCAGAAGGGCAAAAAGACCGTCGTTATCGACTTCGATATCGGCCTGCGTAACCTCGACCTGATTATGGGCTGCGAGCGCCGCGTGGTTTATGATTTCGTTAACGTTATTCAGGGCGATGCCACACTCAATCAGGCGTTAATCAAAGATAAACGCACTGAGAACCTCTACATTCTCCCGGCATCGCAAACGCGTGATAAAGACGCCCTGACTCGCGAAGGCGTCGATAAGGTGCTGGAAGACCTGAAGAAAATGGACTTCGATTTTATCGTCTGCGACTCCCCGGCAGGCATTGAGACAGGCGCATTGATGGCGCTCTACTTCGCTGATGAAGCGATTATTACCACCAACCCGGAAGTCTCTTCCGTGCGCGACTCTGACCGAATTCTCGGTATTCTGGCGTCGAAATCCCGCCGCGCGGAAAATGGCGAAGAGCCGATTAAAGAGCACCTGCTGCTCACCCGTTATAACCCGGGTCGCGTAAACCGTGGTGACATGCTCAGTATGGAAGATGTACTGGAAATCCTGCGTATCAAACTGATTGGCGTGATCCCGGAAGATCAGTCGGTGTTACGTGCGTCGAACCAGGGTGAGCCGGTTATTTTGGATACCAATGCTGACGCCGGCAAAGCTTATGCCGATGCCGTGGAACGTCTGCTGGGAGAAGATCGTCCTTTCCGCTTCATTGAAGAAGAGAAGAAAGGTTTCCTCAAACGCCTGTTCGGAGGATAAGTTATGGCATTACTCGACTTTTTTCTCTCCAGAAAAAAGAACACCGCTAGCATTGCGAAAGAGCGTCTGCAGATAATTGTTGCTGAACGCCGCCGCAGCGATGCTGAACCGCATTATTTACCGCAATTGAAGCGGGACATTCTGGAAGTGATCTGCAAATACGTGCAAATCGATCCGGAAATGGTGTCGGTGCAACTGGAGCAAAAAGGGGATGATATTTCCATTCTGGAACTGAACGTCACCCTACCGGAAACCGAAGAGACAAAATAGATTTCCCAAGTACCGGGATAAAAAAAGGCAGAATATTTTCTGCCTTTTTTATTTTATTTCCGCAAATAAGCTGTATTTATTTACAGTATTTAACGCGGGTATTCCGCAAGTAATATTTTCAGCTGATCGGCCATCAATTCCCCACGCCAGCCGCTAATTAATTCCGGCAACGAATTTTGCGGTTTCAATTTCCAGTGCCAGTTGAGTAATTGATTAATCTGCCGGCGTGATGCCAGTAGCTCAGCGCTAATACCCTGACTCTCGCTGATGGTCTGCACCAGCGCTTTGATAGCTTTGAACGCTTTACGATAACCCGGCATATCCATCAGATTAAGCAGCGGCTCTGGCAGCGCCTCTTCCGGCAATGCCTGCGCCTGCGCAACCAGCGCCAGCAGCGTTTTGCCATGGAAGCGGATTTCGCTCCCGGAAAGACCAATACTGTCCAGTTCGCCCATACTGCCAGGCATATAACGCGCCACGGCCCACAGGTTCTCTTCACGCACCACAAAGTTGACGGCTAAATCGCGCTCACGCGCTTTGCGCAGCCGCCAGTCGGCAAGTAAGCGCAGACAGGCAAGCTGGCGCGTACGTAATTGCCATGCGTTGGTAATCTCGCGCCACGCCTCTTCCGGGGCTAACACTTCCTGGCGGCGTTGCATCATCAGGCGGCACTCATCCAGCGCGGCATCCAGTCTTCCCGCCTGATCGGTTTCCGCCAGCAATTTACCGGCGATAGGCAGCAGGTACCACACATCGGCGGCGGCGTAATCGCACTGGCGTTCGGTCAGCGGACGCGCCAGCCAGTCAGTACGGGATTCGCTCTTATCAATCACCAGCCCGGTAAACTCTTCCACCATCGCTGCAAAGCCCCACGACAGCGGGCGGCCGCAGAACGCGGCGAGGATCTGCGTGTCAATCATCGGCTGTGGCTGTACGCCAAACGTATTGAGGAACACTTCCAGATCTTCACTTCCCGCATGCAAATATTTGGTCACGGCGGTGTTGATGAGCAAATCGCGAAACGGCGTCCAGTCGGTGATGGTCAGCGGATCAATCAGCGCCACATGTTCACCGTCATACAACTGGATCAACCCCAGTTGCGGATAATAGGTGCGGGTGCGGACAAACTCGGTGTCCAGGGCAATCGCTGGAAATGCGCGGGCGGCTTCACATACTGCTGCCAGCGCATCGTTCGTCGTTATCATCTGGTAATTCACGTCATTTTCTCTTTAGTTGCGCCCATAAAAAACGCCGGCTTAACCGGCGTTAGGGGACTCACGCATAGCTCAGGCTTTATTGTCCACTTTGCCACGCGCTTCGTCACGCAATTCTCGCCTTAAAATCTTACCGACATTCGATTTTGGCAGTTCATTGCGAAATTCAACCAGCTTCGGCACTTTATATCCGGTCAGCTGACGGCGACAGAAAGCGATCAATGCCTCTTCGCTTAGCGAAGCGTCCTTTTTCACCACGAAAATCTTCACCGCTTCGCCGCTGTTTTCCGACGGTACGCCGACAGCCGCCACTTCCTGCACGCCGGCATGTTGCATCACCACATCCTCGATTTCATTCGGATAGACATTAAAACCGGACACCAGAATCATATCTTTTTTGCGATCGACGATGCGCAGGAAGCCTTCGTCATCCATCACCGCAATATCGCCAGTGTGCAGCCAGCCGTCACGCAGGATCTCATCCGTGGCGTCCGGGCGCTGCCAGTATCCCAGCATGACCTGCGGCCCTTTCACGCACAACTCGCCCGGTTCGCCCGGTGAGACTTCATTGTTGTCGTCATCGACCAGTTTGGCTTCCGTTGAGGGAACCGGCAGGCCAATGCTGCCACTGTGGTAGTCAATATCATGCGGGTTCACACTGACCAGCGGCGCACATTCGGTCAGACCGTAACCTTCCAGCAGATACTGCCCGGTTAATTTCACCCACCGATCGGCAACCGCCTGCTGAATAGGCATCCCGCCACCAGCGGACAGGTGCAGCGAGGAGAAGTCCAGCTTGCGGAAATCGTCGTTATTGAGCAAGGCATTGAATAGCGTGTTCACGCCGGTCATGGCCGTAAACGGATATTTGCCAAGCTCCTTCACCAGCCCCGGAATATCGCGCGGGTTGGTGATCAATAAGTTTTGCCCGCCGAGCTCAATAAACAGCAGGCAGTTCATGGTCAGGGCGAAAATGTGGTACAGCGGCAGCGCAGTGACCACCAGCTCTTTCCCGCGATGCAGCAACGGCCCGTAAGTCGCGTTCACCTGTTCAAGGTTTGCCAGCATATTGCGGTGCGTCAGCATTGCCCCTTTTGCCACGCCGGTTGTGCCGCCAGTGTATTGCAGGAAGGCGAGATCGTCGGCGACCACTTCCGGTTTGATGTACTGCATGCGGTAACCGGTCTGCAGCGCCCGACGGAAGGAGATGGCGTCCGGCAGATGATACTTGGGCACCAGCCGTTTCACGTATTTCACCACGAAGTTCACCAGCGTCCCTTTTGCCGGGGAAAGCTGGTCGCCCATGCGCGTCAAAATGACATGCCGCACCTGCGTTTTATCAACGATCTTTTCCAGCGTATGGGCGAAATTCGACACAATAACAATCGCGGCAGCCCCGCTGTCATTAAGCTGGTGTTCCAGTTCACGCGGCGTATAAAGCGGGTTGACGTTCACCACGATCATCCCGGCGCGCAAGATACCAAACAGCGCCACCGGGTATTGCAACAGGTTCGGCATCATCAACGCGACGCGATCGCCTTTTTGCAGCCCCAGCCCCTGCTGTAAGTAAGCCGCAAACGCCCGGCTGCGCTCTTCAAGTTTACGGAACGTCATGACCTCGCCCATGTTGATAAACGCAGGCTGGTCGGCGTAACGCGCCGTGGAGTGTTCAAATAATTCAACCAGGGATTGATAACGGTCAGGATTGATCTCCGCCGGAACATCGGCGGGATACCGGTTTAGCCAAACCTTCTTCAATGCATCACCTCTAAAATGAGTATTCTTGGTCATCACAACCCCAGTTAACAAACAAGTCGTTAACATAATATTAACTCAGCGTACCAGTTTATTAATTAAGCGGATTGAAGGTTGCGAAGCGCGTCACTAATTATTTTTCTTATACAAAGCCCAATATAAAAAACAGCGGCTTAGCCGCTGTTTCGTTTTCCTGATAAAACAAGAAATTACTCTGTTACGACCGTCTCAACTCGTGCAGGTTCAGGGGGGAACCAGCCCCATCCACCGTACCCGCCGTGCCACGCACGCGGATGCGGCCCCGGCCCCCAGTACCACGGGTCGATTGGCTGCGGCGGCAACATCACCTGCTGGGTTAACCGCCAGCGTTTGTAACCATTTGCCTGCATCACCATAAATTTATACGGCGCGTTGCCAATTTTGCCGTCTGCCGTGCCGGTTATCGGGCCAACCACGGTGACCAGCTGATTGCGGAAATCGACCGGATCGAGAAAACCGTTCACATCAGCAAAAATTCGCCCAACGGATGGCTCGCCCAGAACCGGACGCGCGCCGCTGTCGAGCGGTACGGCAGCGATCTCCAGCCGGGTTTTCCCCTGCTGATTCTGAATATCCACCACTTTGCCACCGAAACGGGCTTCCTGGCCGACATACAGCGACGGCGCACTCATCACGCGCACTAAATCATCCTGCGGCGTGGGACTGGTTCCTTTAATCACGTCAGGCACAGAAACACAACCGCTTAATACCGCAATTGCCAGCCCTGCCAGCAACCTGCGCACAACCTTTTTTTGACCCGCCATGATGCGACTCCTTACCCCAGTGGATACTACTGAGATTCATTCCCGGCCAGGAAGTTTCTTCCATGCCACTTCGTTACGCAAATAAACCGGCTCGGCATGCTCGACGGCGACGGTTTTCTGCGCAGCCAACAATTGACGAGCGATGGGCAACATATCTTCCGCGGCGGGCAATAAGATCTCACCATCACGCAGGGTTGCCGTACTGTTGTTGCCCATCTCAGGCCATGCGGGCCAGCCAGTACCAACCATCGCCCACTCGCCATCCAGCTGCTGCAAACGTTCAGTGACGGCTTGCGGTTTTAATACCGCTTCCGTCTCTTCGCCGTGCCAGACGCCATTTTCATCGCGCTGATATTCTGCCCAATAGACTTCGCCCATGCGTGCGTCAATCGCCGCCAGCACGCGGGGCGCGCCCGTTTTGCGCCACGCGCCCTGCGCCATCGTCGCCAGCGTTGAAACGCCAATCATCGGCAGATCAGCGCCGAGCGCCAGCCCCTGCGCAATGCCAATGCCGATGCGCACGCCGGTAAAACTTCCCGGACCACGACCAAACGCCAGTGCGTCCAGTTGCGTCAGGTTAAGTTCAGCGTCGCCAAGCACATCCCTGACCAGTGGCAGGATGCGTTGCGTGTGTTCGCGTGGGCAAAGTTCGAAGTGAGCGAAGGTGGTTCCATCGTTCCATAAGGCGACAGAACAAGCTTCTGTGGCAGTATCAATAGCCAGAATGCGCATGGGTATAGCGGTCCATGAAAAACAAAATGGCGCGCATCTTACCACAGTCCACAGAAAATTACTGCGCCGGGGGAGAGGCGAGGAATTCAACCGCGCGGCGAATATCACGGGTTCGCGGCGCAGGCGGCAGACTGGCGAGAAACACCGCGCCATAGGGGCGCATCACCAGACGGTTATCGCAAATGACCAGCACGCCGCGATCGTCAATATCACGTATCAGGCGCCCGACGCCTTGTTTCAGGGTAATCACCGCGTCCGGCAGTTGAACTTCATCAAACGGATCGCCTCCACGCAGACGGCAATCTTCCATCCGCGCTTTTAACAACGGATCTTCCGGAGACGTAAACGGCAGCTTATCAATAATGACCAGCGATAACGTGTCACCACGCACGTCCACCCCTTCCCAGAAACTGCTGGTTGCCACCAGTAACGCGTTACCGGCATTCACAAATTGCTGCAACAGTTGCCCTTTGCTGGTTTCTCCCTGCAGCAAGACGGGCAAGCTCATGGTGGCGCGAAATTGCTCGGCGAGGTCACGCATCATGGCGTGCGAGGTGCACAGCATAAAGCAGCGGCCATTGTTGGCTTCGATCATCGGTCTGAGCATCGCTGCCAGCTGGCGTGCAGCGCCTGGCTGATTGGTCTGGGGAAGATTGCGCGGTACGCACAGCAATGCCTGGCGCTCATAATCAAAGGGGCTTGGCAGCAACAGCGATTGCGCCCCTTCAATGCCAAGTCGCGCGGTAAAGTGGTGCAGATCGTCATTCACCGAAAGCGTTGCAGAGGTGAAAATCCAGCTGCCCTTTTTCTGCGCCATTACCTCGGTAAACTTATCCGCTACGGTCAGCGGCGTTAACGCCAGCGTGAAGTTACGTGAAGTACATTCATACCAGTAGCTGTAACCTGGCTGGTTGATCTCTTTGAGCCGTTTCAGCCTGGCACGATATGTCGTCGCGCGTTCGAACGCGGCATCCAGCAGTGCGGAGCGGCCCAGCGACAGCTTCGCCACGTCGTAACAGAGTTCCAGCGCATCATCGAGCAGCAACAGCGCACGTTGAATATGCGCATCTGCCAGCAGCTCGCGCAGGTTACCGCGATAACCCGGCTCACCTAACTGCAAGCGAAAATCCTGCGTGCTCTGCGCCAGACGATCGGCGCACTTCTGTAACTGCGCGGTATCTTTCAGTTCGGTGCGGTAGGCAATGGTGAAATCTTTAGCGAGATCAAGAAGCTGGCGGCTGGAGAGTGACTGACCAAAATACTGGCTGGCGATATCAGGAAGCTGGTGCGCTTCGTCAAAGATCATCACTTCGGCTTCCGGGATCAGCTCCCCGAAGCCGCTCTCTTTCACCACCATATCGGCAAGAAACAGGTGATGGTTGACCACCACCACGTCGGCATCCATCGCTTTTTTGCGCGCTTTGACCACGAAACAGTCTTTATACATCGGGCAGTCGCTACCCAGACAGTTATCGTTGGTACTGGTCACCAGCGGCCACGCCTGCGAATCCTCCGCCACACTGACGCAGGTACTGATGTCACCATCGGTGGTTTGATTCGACCAGGAGCGCAGCAAAATCACATCGCTTAACGTTTGTACCGGCAGATCGCCACCGGCCAGCGCTTGCTGCTCCAGACGTTCAATACAGAGGTAGTTGGAGCGCCCTTTCAGCAGCGCGGTACGCCCGGTGAACTCAAGCGCCTTGGCGACGGTAGGTAAATCGCGGCTGTAAAGCTGATCCTGCAAGGCTTTCGAACCGGTGGAGATGATCACTTTTTTCCCGGCGCGCAGCGCAGGCGCGAGGTAGGCGTAGGTTTTACCGGTACCGGTTCCCGCTTCCACCACCAGCGGCTGCGTATTCTCAATCGCCTGTGTGACGGCTTGCGCCATCTGGCGCTGCGGTTCACGCGGTTTGAATCCCGCAATGGCTTTGGCTAACTGGCCGTCTGTTGCAAAATCGTCCGTCACACTACCCCCTGGTTAAATCGCCAGTGATTATGTCAGGGTGAGCGGATTTACGCCAGCCAGGTTTTTATGGCACTCTTGCCCGCGAATTCATGGCCAATAAGAAGGAAAAGACAATGACAATTGTGCGTATTGATGCGGCAGACCGCTGGTCTGATGTGGTTATCAACAATCAGACGCTTTACTACACTGGCGTGCCGGAAAACCTCGATGCCGATGCGTTTGAACAGACGGCCAACACGCTGGCGCAAATTGATGCGGTTCTGCTCAAGCAAGGCAGCGATAAAACGCGCATTCTTGATGCCACCATTTTTCTGGCCGATGGCGACGACTTCGCCGCCATGAATAGAGCGTGGGATGCCTGGGTTGTTGCGGGCCATGCACCGGTGCGCTGCACCGTGCAGGCAAAACTGATGAACCCGCGTTATAAAGTGGAAATCAAAATCATCGCCGCGGTGTAATTACTCGTCATCGTCATCTTCAAAGCGCGCCACGATCCGTTCGCCGGTATGGCTGGCGCGTAACTCTTCAGCAACCTGCGCAATCGCCTGCCCGCTGCTCATGCCACCGGACATTAATTCCTGGATACGCTCTACCGCTTTTTGCTGCTGCTCGTGGCTGAGGGAAGGTAAACCTGCAAACATTGTCAACTCCTGCTAAATTGTTGGCGCTAATTATTCCATGCGTCGGCGCGCTTCACCAGCGCAGACGCACATGAGTCAGGATCAATGAAGACGTTATCCCCCGCCGTTATTTCGCTGCCGTGGCGCCAGGACGCCGCCGAACACTACTTTGCGCCACTCAGCCACCAGCCCTGGGCCATGCTGTTGCATTCTGGCCATGCTGAACATCCGCATAATCGTTTTGATATTGTGGTTGCCGATCCGCTGGAGACACTGACGACACACGGCGAGGCCACTACCCTTAATGGTAGCGAGATATCGCAGGAAGATCCGCTACACCTGCTGCAACAACGTCTGGATGCTTACCCGTTTCGATGCGAACCTCATGCCGATCTGCCGTTTCAGGGTGGTGCGTTGGGGCTGTTTGGCTATGATTTAGGCCGTCGTTTCGAAAAGCTGCCCGCGATTGCCGAACAGGACATTCGCATCGCGGATATGGCGGTCGGGATTTATGACTGGGCGCTGATTGTCGATCATCAGTTGCAGCGTGTGACATTGCTCAGCCATAGCGATGTTAACGCCAGGCTGGCATGGTTACAGGCGCAAAGTGAACCGCAGCGCCAACCGTTTCGGCTGACTTCCGCCTGGCAGGCCAATATGACGCGTGTCGAATATGGCGAAAAATTCCGCCAGGTTCAGGCATGGTTACACAGCGGCGACTGCTACCAGGTCAATCTGGCGCAACGTTTTGCTGCCGACTATTGCGGGGATGAGTGGCTGGCGTTTAGCCAACTCAATCGCGAAAACCGCGCGCCGTTCAGCGCTTTTCTACGCCTTGAACACGGCGCGATCCTGAGCCTGTCGCCGGAGCGTTTTATTCGCCTTGAACGCGACAATATCGAAACACGGCCGATTAAAGGCACGTTGCCAAGGCTTGCCGACCCGCAGGCCGATGCGCAGCAGGCACAGAAACTCGCCGCCTCACCCAAAGATCAGGCCGAAAACCTGATGATTGTTGATTTGATGCGCAACGATATCGGTCGCGTGGCGACACCGGGGTCGGTGCGCGTGCCGGAACTGTTCGTGGTCGAACCTTTTCCTGCCGTGCACCATCTGGTCAGCACTGTAACGGCGAAATTGCCCGCCGGACGCCATGCCAGCGATCTGCTGCGCGCGGCGTTTCCGGGCGGCTCGATCACCGGCGCACCGAAAGTGCGGGCGATGGAAATTATCGATGAGCTTGAACCGCAGCGGCGTAACGCCTGGTGCGGTTCGATTGGTTATCTCAGTTTCTGCGGGAACATGGATACCAGCATTACCATTCGCACGCTCAGCGCCTGTGCGGGGAAAATTTACTGTTCCGCAGGCGGCGGCATTGTGGCCGACAGCCTGGAAGAGGCGGAGTATCAGGAAACTTTTGATAAAGTTAACCGTATCCTGCGGCAACTGGAGAGATGATTCGTGGAGCAACCGGCTTTAACTCTGGATGATTTTTTATCGCGCTTTCAGCTTTTACGCCCGCAACTCAACCCGGCGGTGGCAAATACACGTCAGGCGGCGGTACTGGTGCCGGTAGTGCGCCGTGAGCAGCCCGGCTTATTACTGACGCAACGCTCGCCTCTGCTTCGCAAGCATGCCGGTCAGGTAGCGTTCCCCGGGGGCGCGGTTGACAGCACGGATGCGTCGCTAATCGCTGCGGCACTGCGCGAAGCGCAGGAAGAGGTCGCCATTCCGCCTGAGGCCGTCGAGGTGATTGGCGTTTTGCCGCCAGTTGATAGCGTGACCGGTTTTCAGGTTACGCCAGTGGTCGGCATTATCCCGCCGGATTTGCCCTATCACGCCAGTGAAGATGAAGTGGCGGCGGTGTTTGAAATGCCGCTCGCCGAAGCGCTGCGTCTTGGCCGCTATCATCCGCTGGATATCCACCGCCACGGCAATGCGCATCGGGTGTGGTTATCCTGGTATCAGCATTATTTTGTCTGGGGCATGACGGCAGGAATTATTCGCTCGCTGGCGCTGCAGATTGGGCGCAGACCTTGACTATACTTTACATATAGCACTTTTGTGACAGCGTACGCGCTATTAGTAAAATCAGGGTTAGCCATTAGTTTAATTCATGTGAATAGTTAAGCTGATGATGGCCTTCCCTCTTACACTATGCGCAGTTATTACATCGTTACTGGAAACGCCGGTAACCCTGTCAGGAGCGTTAATGTGATTAGTCTATTCGACATGTTTAAGGTGGGGATTGGTCCCTCATCTTCCCACACTGTAGGCCCGATGAAGGCCGGTAAGCAGTTCGTCGATGATCTGGTCGAAAAAGGATTGCTGGATGACGTCACCCGCGTGGTAGTGGATGTGTACGGCTCGCTCTCCCTTACCGGGAAAGGCCACCATACCGATATCGCGATCATTATGGGACTGGCGGGTAACGAGCCGGCCACAGTCGATATCGATGCAATTCCGGGTTTTATCCGTGATGTGGAAAATCGCGGTCGTCTGTTGCTGGCGCAGGGGCGTCATGAAGTCGATTTCCCGAAAGATGACGGGATGCGTTTTCACAGCGATAACCTGTCGTTGCATGAGAATGGCATGCGTATCACCGCGCTGAATGGCGAAAGCGTCATTTACAGCAAAACCTATTATTCCATCGGCGGGGGCTTTATCGTCGATGAAGAGCATTTTGGTAAAGAGACCACCAGCTCGGTCGATGTCCCTTATCCGTTCAATTCCGCTACCCAGATGCTGGAGTATTGCAAAGAAACCGGCCTGTCGCTTTCTGGCATGGTTATGCAGAACGAACTGGCATTGCACTCGAAAAAAGAGATTGAAGAGTACTTCGGTAATGTCTGGTCCACCATGCGCGCCTGTATCGATCGCGGCATGAATACGGAAGGCGTATTACCGGGGCCGCTGCGCGTTCCGCGCCGTGCTTCCGCACTGCGCCGCATGTTGGTTGCCAGCGATAAGCTCTCCAGCGATCCAATGAACGTTATCGACTGGGTGAACATGTTTGCGCTGGCGGTTAACGAAGAAAACGCCGCCGGTGGCCGCGTGGTAACCGCACCAACTAACGGTGCCTGCGGTATCGTTCCGGCGGTGCTGGCCTATTACGATCACTTTATTGAATCCGTCAGCCCGGATATTTATATCCGCTATTTTCTCGCCGCTGGCGCTATCGGCGCTTTGTATAAAATGAACGCTTCCATTTCTGGTGCCGAAGTTGGCTGCCAGGGCGAAGTGGGCGTTGCCTGTTCGATGGCTGCGGCGGGTCTGGCAGAACTGCTGGGTGCCAGCCCGGAACAGGTCTGCGTGGCGGCGGAAATTGGCATGGAACACAACCTTGGCCTGACCTGCGATCCGGTGGCCGGGCAAGTCCAGGTGCCGTGCATTGAGCGTAACGCTATTGCTTCAGTGAAAGCGATTAACGCCTCGCGCATGGCGATGCGCCGAACCAGCGCGCCGCGCGTTTCGCTCGATAAAGTGATCGAAACGATGTATGAGACCGGTAAAGATATGAACGCCAAATACCGTGAAACATCGCGTGGCGGGCTAGCCATCAAAGTACAGTGTGATTAATTCTTGCTTATCAACGCCGTTCAGCCGAACGGCGTTTTTTCATGTTTACTGCAGTAAAGTGAGCTTTCACCGATTTATCGTCGCTCCGGTAATTCCCCACTACACTTTGAGTGTTCTGGCATGGAAATCAGGCCAGGGATTTTACAGGCGGCAGCGGCATGCAGACGGCTCAACGGATCATTAAAAGTTACCGACGACGGCGCGCCATTGTTTGCGTGCTGGTTGGCGCTGTCGCACTATTTTTAACCCTCACGTTTCGCTTTATTTCGGAGCGTAATTTAAATCATCAGCGTATTTACGCCTTTACCAACCACGCGGTTAAAACCCTTGAGCGATTGATGCTGCCGCTGGAGGCGGGTCGCAGTGTGCTGGTGCCGCTGGTTGGCATTCCCTGTAGCGATATTCACCTGCAGCTTCGCAAGCTGGCAGCAAGCCTGCAAACCGTGCGCTCTATCGGCCTGATTCAGAACGGAACGCTCTACTGTTCGAGTATCTTTGGCCAGCGCGATGTTGCCATTCACCAGCTTCAGCCCTCGCTGCCTTCACGTTCGCAAAAGCTGGTGCTCACCACCGATCAGTCACTGCTAAAAGATCGCCCTATCTTGATCATGTGGTATCCCACCAGTGAGGACGGACAAAGTGGCGTGATGGAGGCGGTAAATATTGAGCTGCTGAGTAATTTAATGCTGGAGCCGCAAGCGCCATTGATTACCAGCGTCAGCCTCAGCGTCGGCGGCAAACATCTGGTCGAAGGCAAAGGTGTGCTGGATAACTTGCCGCCGCTGGAAAACGAAAAGCGCTACCAGCGTACTTCTGCCCATTTTCCTTTTACCATTAGCGTAACCGGGCCGGGCTCTACGCGACTGGCGCTGTGGCATTTGCCTTCGCAGTTGCCGCTGGCGCTGATGATGAGTTTATTGACCGGTTTTATTGCCTGGTTTGCCACCGCCAGCCGGATGAGTTTTTCCCGCGAGATAAACCTCGGGCTTGCCGGGCATGAGTTTGAGCTGTTTTGCCAGCCATTACTCAATGCACACAATATGCAGTGTGCGGGCGTCGAAATTTTGTTGCGCTGGCACAATCCGCGTCAGGGCTGGATCCCGCCGGAGATATTTATCCCGATTGCCGAAGAGCAGCATCTGATTGCCCCACTGACACGTTATGTGCTGGCTGAAACCCAGCGTCAACTGGCGCTCTTTCCTGATGATCCTCACTTTCATATCGGCATCAACGCCGCACCAAGCCATTTGCGCCACGGTGAATTGTTAAAAGATCTCGTCCAGCTCTGGTTTAACAAAAATCCTGCCCAGCAGTTAACCATTGAACTCACGGAGCGCGATGCGTTGCTGGATGTCGAATCCCGCATGCTGCGTGAGCTTCATCGCCATGGCGCGAAGATTGCCATTGATGATTTCGGTACGGGTAATAGTTCGCTTTCGTGGCTGGAGAAATTACACCCGGACATCCTGAAAATTGATAAGTCTTATACCGCGGCTATTGGTACGGATGCGGTGAACTCGACGGTAACCGATATGATTATCGCGCTCGGCCAACGGTTGAATATTGAGCTGGTCGCGGAAGGGGTGGAGACAACGCAACAAGCGCTGTATTTACGTCAACAGGGTGTGCATATGTTGCAGGGATTTCTTTTTGCAGCACCGATGCCGGTGAAGGATTTTCCGGCCTGGCTGGCGGGGAATATCTCCCCGCCGCCGGAACGGCATAACGGTCATGTCGCGCCGTTAATGCCGGGGTAAAGATTACTCTTCTTCGTCGTGAGCAGGTTGCTCTTTAACAATACGGACCAGATCAACACGGTAATCGTTGGCTTCCAGCACGGTGATATGCAACGGTGCCATTTCGAAGGTTTCGCCCACTGGCGGGATTTGCCCTCGCGCGGCAATCACCAGACCCGCCACGGTGGCAATGTCTTCGTCTTCATCGATGAAGTTGTCCAGACCCAGCGTGTGTTGCAGCGCATGCAAGTCTGTGGTGCCTTTCACCAGCCAGCCGTCACCATCGGCAACGATTTCTGGCGTTTCATCCGCGTCCGGGAATTCACCGGCGATAGCTTCCAGCACGTCCAGCGGCGTTACCAGGCCTTGCACGACACCAAACTCATTGGTGACGATAACAAAACTCCCGCGCGCCCGGCGCAATACGGCCAGCAGCTTAATCGGATCCAGCGTCTCCGGCACCACAATCGCCGGTGTTGCCGAAGCGATCGCCGCAACATCCACGCCCTCTTCCAGCGCCACCAGTATCTCTTTTGCGCGCACAATGCCAATGACTTCATCCAGCTCACCACGGCAAACCGGGAACAAGCTGTGCGGCGAGGACAGCAATTGCTGGCGGATCTGTTCAATACCGAGGTTGGCATCCACCCAACTGATATCACCGCGCGGCGTCATAATGCTGCGAAGCGAGCGTGAAGCCAGCGTTAATACGCCGTTAATCATATAACGCTCTTCTTCCGCAAACGCCCCTTCCGGCACCGGTACAGAGGCCTGGCTATCAGCTTCAATTTGCGGGTTCGACTGACGGCGGCCGCCCATTAAACGCAGGATGGCATCAGCCGTACGGGCGCGCAGCGGCAGATGCGACTGATGGCGAATAAAATTGCGGCGCGCAATCTGGTTAAAGAACTCAATGATGATAGAGAAACCAATCGCCGCGTACAGGTAACCTTTCGGAATATGGAAGCCAAAACCTTCAGCCACCAGGCTCAAACCAATCATCAGCAGGAAGCTCAGACAGAGCACGACCACCGTGGGATGTTGGTTCACAAAACGCGTCAGCGGTTTTGACGCCAGTAACATCATTGCCATCGCAATAACGACAGCCGCCATCATTACTGGCAGGTGATTGACCATGCCTACTGCGGTGATGACCGCATCGAGTGAGAAGACGGCGTCAAGAATAACGATCTGCACGACCACTACCCAGAAACTGGCGTAGCCTTTGCCATGCCCGCTGTCATGCTCGCGGTTTTCCAGTCGTTCGTGCAGCTCCGTCGTCGCCTTAAATAACAGGAACACACCGCCGAATAACATAATCAGATCGCGCCCGGAGAAGGTGAAATCCCAGACGGAAAAAAGCGGTTGTGTCAGCGTGACCATCCACGAGATCAGCGACAACAGCCCCAGTCGCATCACCAACGCGAGCGACAGACCAATGAGACGCGCTTTATCACGCTGTTTCGGCGGCAGTTTGTCGGCAAGGATGGCAATAAACACCAGGTTGTCGATACCGAGAACAATTTCCAGAACAACCAGCGTCAATAATCCCGCCCAAATCGAGGGATCCATTAAGAATTCCATGACAGGCTCCTGAGAAGAGATGCGTTATTCAGTGTGCACAAACGCACAAAT
Organism: Kosakonia sp. SOY2; assembly: GCF_027109175.1. NCBI lineage: Bacteria > Pseudomonadati > Pseudomonadota > Gammaproteobacteria > Enterobacterales > Enterobacteriaceae > Kosakonia > Kosakonia sp. SOY2. Next base: position 767,986 of record NZ_JAPVXH010000001.1, on the reverse strand, counting down.
GTGACATTGAACGTCGTTGGGAAATGGCGGAAAACGCCGGGCTGCGTGGCACGAGAAGGCCAAAAAGTGAACTGACGTCGGTGACGATCCATACGGTGGGCTGCTGCCCTATACTCCTGACTCATTAAACGGAGGATAAACATATCAGAGAGACTTTGGCATTTGCAAAGATTTACCGGAATTTGCAATTTGTGTGGATATTTTGCGCTTCGAAATTTCACGAAGAGGAAACCTAAATTACGGATCTTCATCACATAAATTATTTTTTCGCTATCTAAAATAATTCCCGAAAGTCATAGGTGTTCTCTTTAACCCTTATCTGAATCGATTCGGTTTACCGTTACCGGGACAGATTCACAATACATCAATTAATGGTGTGTTAACGACAAGAAGAAGGAGGTAGCAAGTGACCATTGCTATTGTTATAGGCACACATGGTTGGGCTGCGGAACAGTTGCTCAAAACCGCCGAGATGCTGCTGGGCGAGCAGGAGAACGTCGGTTGGATTGATTTTGTTCCCGGTGAAAATGCGGAAACGTTGATCGAAAAGTACAACGCACAGCTGGCGAAGCTGGATACCGGCAAAGGTGTGCTGTTTCTCGTTGATACATGGGGCGGCAGTCCGTTTAACGCTGCCAGCCGTATTGTCGTCGATAAAGAGCATTATGAAGTTATTGCTGGCGTCAATATTCCGATGCTGGTGGAAACACTGATGGCCCGCGATGACAACCCGACGTTTGACGAACTGGTGGCGCTGGCGGTGGAAACCGGACGTGAAGGCGTGAAAGCGCTGAAAGCACAACCGGTGGCAAAACCCACACCGGCTCCTGTGGCACCGAAAGCGGCAGCACCGGCCAAACCTATGGGGCCTAATGATTATATGGTTATCGGCCTTGCCCGTATCGATGACCGTCTGATCCATGGCCAGGTTGCTACCCGCTGGACAAAAGAGACTAACGTTACGCGTATTATCGTCGTGAGCGACGAAGTGGCAGCAGATAATGTCCGTAAAACCCTGCTGACTCAGGTTGCGCCTCCAGGTGTGACGGCGCATGTCGTTGATGTCGCCAAAATGGTGCGTGTGTACAACAACCCTAAATACGCGGGCGAGCGCGTGATGCTGTTGTTCACCAATCCGACGGATGTGCTGCGCGTCGTTGAAGAAGGGGTAAAAATCACCTCCGTCAACATTGGCGGTATGGCTTATCGTCAGGGTAAAACCCAGGTGAATAACGCAGTTTCGGTGGACGAGAAAGATATTGCCGCCTTCAGGAAATTGAACGAACGCAATATTGAGCTGGAAGTCCGCAAAGTTTCAAACGATCCGAAACTGAAAATGATGGATTTAATCAGCAAAGTGGCGAAATAACCGCGGCGGCCTGATTGACTCAGTTTTCACACTTACGTCTGATTTAGCTATAGGAGAAGTACAATGGAGATTACCACTCTTCAGATTGTGCTGGTGTTCGTCGTCGCGTGTATTGCCGGTATGGAGTCGATACTCGATGAATTCCAGTTCCACCGTCCGTTGGTGGCATGTACGCTGGTGGGCATCGTTCTGGGTGATATGAAAACCGGTATTATTATCGGCGGTACGCTGGAAATGATTGCTCTGGGCTGGATGAACATCGGTGCGGCGGTCGCTCCCGATGCGGCGCTGGCGTCGATTATCTCGACCATTCTGGTCATTGGCGGTCATCAGAGCATCGGTGCTGGTATCGCGCTGGCCATTCCGCTGGCGGCAGCAGGCCAGGTTCTGACCATTATTGTTCGTACCATTACCGTCGGCTTCCAGCATGCCGCGGATAAGGCAGCCGAAACCGGCAACCTGACGGCACTTTCCTGGATCCACGTCTCTTCCCTGTTCCTGCAAGCTATGCGTATCGCTATCCCGGCGGTCATTGTCGCTATCTCTGTCGGTACCAGTGAAGTTCAGAGCATGCTGAACGCCATTCCTGAAGTCGTGACCAGCGGTCTGAATATCGCCGGTGGTATGATCGTGGTGGTAGGTTATGCGATGGTCATCAATATGATGCGCGCAGGCTACCTGATGCCGTTCTTCTATCTCGGCTTCGTGACGGCGGCATTCACCAATTTCAACCTCGTCTCGCTGGGTGTTATTGGTGCAGTCATGGCGATCCTCTACATTCAGCTCAGCCCGAAATATAACCGTTCAGCAGGCGGCGCTGCTCCGGCTGCGGGTTCCAACGATCTTGATAACGAACTGGATTAACAGGTGAACGACATGGTTGATATGACAAAAACTCCGACTGAGAAAAAACTCACCCAGAGTGACATTCGTGGCGTGTTCCTGCGTTCTAACCTGTTCCAGGGGTCATGGAACTTCGAACGTATGCAGGCATTGGGCTTCTGCTTCTCAATGGTGCCGGCGATTAAACGCCTGTACCCGGAAAATAACGAAGCGCGCCGTCAGGCTATTAAACGTCATCTGGAGTTCTTTAACACCCATCCGTACGTTGCAGCGCCGGTACTGGGCGTTACGCTGGCAATGGAAGAGCAGCGTGCGAATGGTGCAGAGATCGACGATGGCGCGATTAACGGTATTAAAGTTGGTCTGATGGGGCCGCTGGCAGGTGTCGGTGACCCGATTTTCTGGGGTACGGTGCGCCCGGTATTTGCAGCGCTCGGAGCAGGGATTGCCATGAGCGGTAGCCTGCTCGGGCCACTGCTGTTCTTCGTCTTGTTCAATATCGTCCGTCTGGCAACACGTTATTACGGCGTGGCGTACGGCTACCGTAAAGGTATCGATATTGTTAAAGATATGGGCGGTGGTTTCCTGCAAAAACTGACCGAGGGGGCGTCAATTCTCGGCCTGTTTGTTATGGGGGCGTTGGTTAACAAGTGGACGCATGTGAACATTCCACTGGTGGTATCAGAAATTACCGATCAGACCGGTAAAACCAACGTTACGACAGTACAAACCATTCTCGATCAATTGATGCCAGGCCTGGTACCGCTGCTGCTGACTTTCGCTTGTATGTGGCTGCTGCGTAAGAAAGTTAACCCGCTGTGGATCATCGTTGGCTTCTTCGTCATCGGGATTGTGGGTTACGCTATCGGTCTTCTGGGTCTTTAATATGTGATGTGATAACCGGGGGCTTGCCCCCGGTTTTTTTTATGTAAGGAGAAACAATGACGATTACGGATATCGTATTGGTACTGTTTATCGCCGCCCTGCTGGCTTTCGCCATCTATGATGAATTCATCATGCCACGCCGCAATGGTGCCACGCTCCTGGCGGTTCCCCTGTTACGCAGAAGCCGTACCGATGGGGCTATTTTTGTCGGCCTACTGGTGATCCTTATCTATAACAACACAGCCAATGGCGGTTCATCATTAACCATGTGGTTATTATTTGCCCTGGCTTTGCTGGGTATTTATCTATTCTGGATCCGCGCCCCCAAAATCATCTTTAAAATGCGTGGTTTTTTCTTTGCTAATGCCTGGATTGAATATAGCCGTATAAAAGAGATGAATTTATCGGAAGATGGTGTGTTAGTGATGCAATTAGAGCAACGACGTTTGCTTATTCGCGTACGAAATATCGACGACCTGGAAAAGATCTCAACAGTTTTACTTAAAACTCAGTAAGTTAGCATTTGAGAGGGCGAAAATCGCTCCGCGCAAATAATCAGCAGAGTTATAGCCATTGCTATATTTATGGGAGATTTACTTATATTTTTTAACGTAACTTTCACCAATAAATCTAAACGCTAATCGTTATCACACGGCAAGCAACATTATATATTGCCGTTGTTGTTTTATATTCTCAAAATATGTTAAGGTGCGTCCGTCGTTGGGGAGTAGCCGATTTCCACCACCCGGAAATGTACGTGTCAACATACTCGTTGCAAAACGTGGCGCGTACGGACTGAAACCATCAGTCAGGCGAGACCATTGGCACATCAACTGCTGTTTACTGGGGGCAGAGATGTGTTATATGGAATTCCCGGTCAGGATGCTCACATGAATTTATCTGCCACTCTTCTCCTCGCTTTTGGCATGTCGATGGATGCTTTCGCGGCTTCTATCGGTAAGGGTGCCACCTTACATAAACCGAAGTTTTCCGAAGCATTGCGCACTGGCCTTATCTTTGGCGTGATTGAAACCCTGACGCCGCTGATTGGCTGGGGGTTGGGCCTGCTGGCCACAAAATTCGTTCTGGAATGGAATCACTGGATAGCGTTTGTGCTGCTGGTGTTTCTCGGTGGTCGAATGGTGCTTGAGGGAATACGTGGCGATGACGACTGTGAAGCGGAAACGCCCCATCGTCATGGTTTCTGGTTGCTGGTAACCACCGCAATTGCTACCAGTCTCGACGCGATGGCGGTTGGCGTTGGCCTCGCGTTCCTGCAAGTCAATATTCTCGCAACTGCGCTGGCGATTGGCTGCGCCACTTTTATTATGTCCACGTTAGGAATAATGATTGGTCGCTTTATTGGCCCCTTGCTTGGAAAGCGCGCCGAGATCCTCGGTGGGATCGTACTCATTGGCATAGGCGCGCAGATCTTGTGGAGCCACTTCGCCGCTTAACTTTCCCGCTGTAAGCAGTGGATTGTAAAGTCGGTCTGGCAGTGGAACTGCTCCATTGCCGCTAACTTTTCCCACACCTCCGGTTTTGCCCGCCAGGCAAAAGGCGTCATCTGCAATAACGCAACGGCTTGCTGGCCCGTCAATGTCATCTCATAAGAGAGCGATTGCTGTTCCAGCAGTTTGAATCCCGCAATATCGCCGCTGTTTTCCGCATGTAAATGCACCTCATCATAGATAAGCCCCTTAAGTTCCATCAGATGGCGTGGCCCAGGTGATGCAGTGATAACAATACCGTCTGGTTTCATTACGCGTGCCAGTTCTTGCGCCTTACAGGGCGCATAAATACGCACCAGCCCGTCAATGCAACCATCCTCAAAAGGCAAGCGGTGGCTGGATGCAACACAAAACATGATCGCCGAATAGCGTTTTGCCGCTGCACGGATCGCCGCTTTTGAAACATCCAGACCTAACATTTGTGCACCATGTCGCTGAGCAATCGCGGCAAAAGCCTGGGTGTAATACCCTTCTCCACAGCCTATATCCAGCACCGCATCGGCTAACGACGGTAGCCGCGCATGCAAAATGTCGCCAATCGCATCACGCAGTGGCTGGTAATGCCCCGCATCCAGAAAGGCACGGCGCGCTTGCATCATCTCCGCACTGTCACCAGGATCTTTCGAGCGTTTATGCTGAACGGGCAAAAGATTGACATACCCCTCTTTCGCAATATCAAACTGATGTCGCTGTGCGCAAAAGAAGGATTTATCTCGACGGTGCAAAGGTTCGTGGCAGAGCGGACAACTGAAAGCCATAAAAACTCCGGGGCGTTCTTAAAGGGCGAAAGTGTACCGCCATTTGTTATGCCGTGGAAATTAAAAAGCCCCGCACTAAGGCGAGGCTTTATGTCTGACATTGATGCGCTACATGCGCTTCAAGCTCAGGGGTGTCGAAATCAGATAGCAGTTACGTTAACTGCAGCCGGGCCTTTCTGGCCGTCCTGAATTTCAAACTCAACGTTCTGGCCTTCGGCCAGAGTTTTGAAGCCGTTACCCTGGATCGCAGAGAAGTGTACGAATACATCTTTGCTGCCGTCAGCCGGAGTAATGAAACCAAAACCTTTAGACTCGTTGAACCACTTAACTTGACCTTTAATCTTTGCCATTTGCAAAATTCCTTAATGTATATACTTCGCCCGCAGGCATTGACTGAGAAAACTGAGACATTACTGCTTGAGGCACTAATATAAGGTTCGGCAGAGAAGCTGTATTCAACGAAACGTGTTTACTCAGGACTTCTTTACTGAAAATGCCACACATAAACAGAACTGTACCTCGATTGACCCAAAACGTGTTATCACATAATACGTAAATTATGGCAAGCCATTTTTAAACATGTCTGGATCCGTCGCACAAATTCAACAGGAACCGAGACTTGTTGTGCACGTTTATGCATAACATTGAACGCTATAACAGACGCTCTGAACACCAATACCAATACTCAAAGCAGCCAATTTATTACTATAGCTCAATAAGTTCCGTTGCTCCATGTCAGCTCCATCCCCGCTATGCATATAGCGTATATCGTAAGAACTTTTTGAGCATACTTATGCTTTTTTCTGAGACCAGGAAGATTCTTAAACAAATATACGCATCGGAGAAACTATTACCTTAAACCGGTATGGATATTTCTTGTGCAAATAAGCAAAGTTGTGCACCAAAATAATGAAATTATGATGACACTGCCTCATAAAAAGGCAAAGAAAACGTTTCGATATAAATAAAACAACATGATTATAAAAGAACTCATCTTTTTGGAGGAGAGTCTGAATTAACAAAAGGGCAAATACTGCCCAATTTTTAAGATCCGAAAGTTATCATTCTCTGCTGCCGTTTCGGTTAATGCTCGCTGTAACTCTGTTACAGGCTCATCAAGCGATTCGTCCGCCAGCTCAAATACCCCCCAATGAATGGGAATCGCAAGTGGTGCCCCCAGTTGTTGCCAAAGCGCGACAGCCCTTTGCGGATCCATATGATTCATTGCCATAAACCAGCGTGGCGCATAAACCCCAATCGGCAGCGCGATAGTATCCAGTTGACCTAATCGTTGAGGAATGGTGAGCAATTCTGGCGTGTAACCTGTATCACCAGCAAACCAAAAACGCTGCGTTAATGATTCAATGACCCAGCCGCACCACAGCGAGCGATTGCGATCCCACAAAGTGCGCATGCTCCAATGTTGTGCAGGCACCGCGGTGTAGGTCATTCCCTGAAATGTAAAACTTTGCCACCAGTCTAACTCAGTAACATGCTGTGCACCGCGACGACGAAGCCAATCGCCCACCCCCAGAGGCACAAAGAAATGCACATCCGGAAAGCGACACAGCAGCGCACGCACCGTCCACGCGTCCAGGTGATCGTAGTGGTTGTGGGAAATAAGGATCGCGTCCAGTTGCGGAATGTCGGCAATCGCGAGTGCTGGCGGTGTATGCCGCTGAGGACCCGCAAAACTAACAGGTGAAGCACGGTGGGAAAAGACGGGATCGGTGAGGAGATATTGGCCCTGCAGGCGCAAGAGCATACTGGCATGGCCTAACCACCAGAGGCCATCAGCATCACCAGTAATATTGGCTTTTTGCCACCACTGTTCGATAAACCCCGGGTAACCACTGGAGGGTGGTCTGGGAAGCCCGGCGGCTTTGCGCTCTTTCCGCCAGCGCTTAACATCTCCGGCTTGATGGGCGACAGAGGTCGAATTGCTAAAACCTTCCAGCGTGTGGTGCGAGATTGCAGGGTTATACCAGGGGTTTCTCCACGCCATCTCGCACTCCCGGTCTGGCTAGCGCTCTGCGACCAGGCGAATGAAATCATCATCGCCTTTTTGTTGCGCTTTTGCTGGCTCAACCGCTTCTTCTTTTTCAGGTTCATTTGACTCGCACAGCCGGCGCAGCAAGGCATTTTGTCGTTTTTGCTGATCCAGCAGAGCTTCGAGTAACTCGATTTGTTCATTCGTACGTGAACTGGCGCGATTGATAAAGAACCACAAAACCAGACCGACAAGCAGAACCACCAAAGAAAGGACTATTGACGCAAGGTTGATCGCGCCTGAATTTAATACTTCGTTCATTTCACCACCTCTATATAGACGCGGCATTCTACCACTGACGTCAAGGAAGGAAATCTCTCACTGAAAAAATGCCATTACCAGGGGATGAATTTATTGATGACGCAGATGCCGCTGAAGAATTGTACATCTTGATCACACATTACGTTAAGCATTTGAGTCCAGAGCAGCAGGCAGACTACCAATACGGCAGCCAGAATCAGCCATCTATATTTTCTCACTCCACTCTCCGATACGTTGCAAGGTGTAACCAGGTTATCATGGCTTCCTTAAACCGCGACTAACTGTATCTCCTTTCGGTATTTTTAGGAATGCTGGACTTGTTTCACCAGGTAAATACCGTAGCCTTGTGATACAGTCTACCGATGTGCAAGGAGCAAATATGCGTACACTCATACGAAGCGTTATTATTCTGGCGCTGCTGTGGATTGGGCTCTTGCTGAGCGGTTACGGGGTGTTGATTAACAGTACGGAAAACGCTGCTGGGCTGGGCTTGCAATGTAAATATGCTACTGCACGAGGCACCAGCACCGCACAATATGTGCATTCCAGTAATGGTTTTTTTGGTCTGGCAAACTGCCCGCTGTTGCGTAAAAGCGATACCGTAGTCGATAACGGCTAATCCTTTACACAAAAAAAAGCCGCCTCTTCAGGCGGCTTTTTTTATCTTCATTCAGAACGGATAGTCGTTATAACCCATCTGTTCGGAAATTTTACGCGCGGCATTGTGCAGCATTTCTACGTACTCATGCAGGCGTTCTTCCGAAAAGCGCAATGTCGGAAAAGAAATACTTAAACCAGCAATCACAACGCCGAAACGGTCAAAAACCGGTACACCAATACAGCGTAAGCCTTCTTCCTGCTCTTCGTTGTCTTCGCCATAACCCTGCTGACGCACAATATCCAGCATCGGCAACAGATCTTCGGTACTGGTGATAGTGCGCTCAGTGCTGCGCTTATACTCAACACCTTCAAGAATCTGCTTCACTTCTTCACGATCGCGCCATGCCAGCAGGACTTTACCAATCGCGGTACTGTACAGCGGATTACGGCGACCAATGCGCGAATACATGCGCAGATTGTACATTGAATCAATTTTATGGATGTAGACGATGCTATCTTCATCCAGCGCGCCCAGGTGGATGGTCTCTTTCGTCAGACGAGAAAGCTCACGCATTTGGATATCCGCGCTGCGGATCAAATCAACGTTTTGCAATGCGCGCGCACCAAGCTCAAAAAGCTTCAGCGTCAGGGAATATTTTTCAGACTCCCCTTCCTGCGCGACATAACCTAACGATTTCATGGTTTGCAAAAAGCGATAAACGGTGCTTTTCGACATCATGACACGTTGCGAAAGCTCGGTGATGCCGATTTCACGCTCTTCTCCGAGCGCCTGCAGAATGCCAAATACCTTCAATACAGAAGAGACAGAATCTGGCTGCTTGTCCAAATCTGCGATTGCCATTAATCACCTCATCGCCTGTGTTTTATAAAATTCAGAATCGGTTTTTATTATAAATTCGTCATCCGGTCACCGCAATGCGCGTTTGTCAACTTCGTTACAAATCTGCGACATAAAACCGGAATGCCAATGATAGAATTATTATACAAATAACTTTGTGACATTAGCCCTGAAATTTCCATGGATAAAACTTCCCTTGATGGCTTGCCCATTCCACAGCGTTACGGCGCAATTCTGACAATTATTATTGGCATCGCCATGGCCGTGCTGGACGGTGCAATTGCAAACGTTGCTCTACCGACCATTGCCCGGGATCTCAATGCTTCCGCTGCCAGTTCAATCTGGATTGTGAATGCCTATCAAATTGCGATCGTCGTTTCACTACTGACCCTTTCATTCCTTGGCGATATGTTTGGTTATCGCCGGGTTTATCAATGTGGCCTGGTGCTCTTTACGCTTACCTCGCTATTTTGCGCGCTTTCCGACTCGTTATTGACCTTGACACTAGCGCGTGTTGCGCAGGGCTTTGGCGGTGCCGCGCTGATGAGCGTTAATACTGCGCTCATTCGGCTGATTTACCCCTATCGAAGCCTGGGACGCGGCATGGGCATTAACTCGTTCGTTGTCGCCGTATCATCTGCAGCAGGGCCGACCATTGCAGCGGCCATTCTTTCTGTTGCTTCCTGGCAATGGTTATTCCTGATCAATGTACCGCTGGGTATTCTCGCCTTGCTGCTGGCAATAAAATATTTACCTCCCAATGCGGCACGCAGTGCAAAACCTAAATTCGACCTGCCCAGCGCAGTGATGAACGCGCTGACATTCGGCCTGTTAATCACTGCTCTTAGCAGCTTCGCACAGGGGCAATCCACGGTGTTAGTGTTGGTGGAGTTGGCCGCATTGTTGCTGATTGGCTCACTTTTTATTCGCCGACAGTTGAAATTACCGGTGCCCTTATTACCAGTAGATTTGCTGCGGATCCCGCTTTTTTCTTTGTCGATTGGCACTTCGGTCTGTTCATTTTGCGCACAGATGCTGGCACTGGTTTCCCTGCCCTTCTTTTTGCAGACGGTGCTTGGGCGCAGTGAAGTGGAAACAGGTTTGCTGTTAACGCCCTGGCCGCTGGCGACAATGGTAATGGCTCCGCTGGCAGGATATCTGATTGAGCGCGTTCATGCCGGGCTTCTGGGTGGGTTAGGAATGGTCATGATGGCGGGCGGGTTATTTGCACTGGCGTTGCTACCATCGGCACCGGCTGATACTGATATCATCTGGCGAATGGCATTATGCGGTGCAGGTTTCGGTCTGTTTCAGTCGCCCAACAACCACACTATTATCACTGCAGCGCCACGACAGCGCAGCGGTGGTGCCAGCGGCATGCTGGGTACGGCGAGGTTGCTGGGACAAAGCGCCGGAGCTGCGCTGGTAGCGTTGATGTTTAATCTTTTTGAAACACATGGGACGCATATCTCGTTGCTACTGGCAGGAACACTCGCCACGATCGCCGCCGTAATCAGCAGTCTACGTATTACACAGCCGCGCGCCAGTGAGTAAAGAATCGCTTGTATAGCACATCGTCGAAGGAATTAACGCCCTGCCCGTTCGGTAAGCTTTAAATCCGGATGCTGTAGGGCAAAGCTCAATCTAGTGCTTACCGCATCCACAGAACGTGGTTTTAGCTGGGCAATAAAAAACGCGTCATTCGACGCGTTTTTTATTCCAGGTAACCTGTTATTTCAGATATTCGCCAGAACGCAATGCTTCAATACGTTTATCCAGCGGCGGGTGAGTCATGAACAGTTCACTCAGCGATTTTGACTTACCGTTGATACAGAAAGCCATCATGCTGCTTGCTTCCTGCGGTTCATAACTGGTTTTCAAACGCTGGAGGGCAGCAATCATCTTCTCACGGCCAACCAATTTTGCAGATCCGGCATCGGCATGGAATTCGCGGTAACGCGAGAACCACATGGTGATAATGCTCGCCAGAATACCAAACACCAGCTCCAGCACGGTTGCAACAGCGAAGTAGATCAGCGGGTTGCCGTTAGTTTCTTCGCCATCATCACGGTTGCCACTGAGGAAACCTGACGCTATTTGCGCAATGATACGTGAAATGAAGATAACAAAGGTGTTCACGATACCCTGAATCAGCGTCATGGTGACCATGTCGCCATTCGCAATGTGGCTGATTTCATGGGCGATAACGGCTTCGGCCTCATCGCGGCTCATGTTTTGCAGCAGGCCGGTGCTGACAGCAACCAGCGAAGCATCACGGCGCGCACCAGTTGCGAAGGCATTGATATCCGGCGCATGGTAAATAGCCACCTGCGGCATCGCGATACCCGCCTGGCGAGACTGCCGGGCAACGGTGTCAATCAGCCAGCGCTCCATATCGTTACGTGGCTGTTCAATCACTTCACCACCGACAGATTTCAGCGCCATCCATTTCGACATCAACAGCGAAATGAACGAGCCGCCAAAACCAAACAGCAGCGCCATAATTAACAAGCCCTGAACGCTGCTCGACTGAATGCCCGTCAGGCTAAGTACCAGACCGAACACCAACATGACGGCCAGGTTAGTCAACAGGAAGAGCGCGATTCGCATCATAATTTTCTTTTAACCTCGACTTAACAAAACGCACTGTGCGATTACCCACATCGTATGGGCATAGCGGTTATTTTCAAGCATCCGAGCGGCGTAAGTCACGAGAAAAACACAACTTTACATTTTGTAGTACATTGCTTACGCCAGAGAGGAGTTGTTAAAAAAAACAGGCACAATTTCTTGTGCCTGTTTTATTTTACTTGGCGGGAGCGGGCTGTTCCGCTGGTTGATCTTTTTCCAGATGCGCCAGATCCAGGGCAATATGAACCGTTTCATCGAGATACGGATCGGGCTCCTGATAATCCTTTGGCAAATCATCCAGTTTTTTCAGTAACGGTTTGCCTTCGCGTTTGAAGCGATCGTTGAGACGAGAGAGACGAATGGCATCATCTTCCGCATTCTCTTTCTCACGCTGCGCCAGGTTAAGAGAAACGATGTTACGTTTATCTTTCAATGCATCGAAACGCGCAATGTCTTTCATGATGTACTGGAACTCAGGATCTTTGGCGATCCGTTCCTCATGATCTTTGAGCAGCTCCGCGCCAAACGGTTTTAAATCGCCAGACTTGACGAACGTAGCCGCGTTAATGCTGTCCCACGGCAGTGCGTTGTCTTCAAATTTTTCACCGGTTTCAGTAACCTGCGTGCCCGTTGGCATAATAATGTCCGGCGTTACGCCTTTGCGCTGCGTGCTCCCACCGTTAACACGATAGAATTTCTGGATGGTGTACTGCACCGATCCCAGCGCCGGCCACTCAGGACGAAGCATCTGATCGTAAATACGGTTGAGCGAGCGATATTGCTGAACAGTCCCTTTACCGAACGTCGGTTCGCCGACGATCAGCGCGCGACCATAGTCCTGCATTGCAGCTGCAAAGATTTCTGATGCAGAGGCGCTAAAGCGGTCAACCAGCACCACCAGCGGGCCTTTATAATAGACCACGCCGTCGGTATCGCTGTCTTCACGCACTTTACCGTTGTTATCACGAACCTGTACTACCGGGCCGGACGGAATAAACAGACCGGAGAGCGATACCGCTTCCGTCAGCGCGCCGCCGCCGTTAGTACGCAGGTCGATAACCACGCTGCTAACGTTTTGTTTTTCAAGTTTTTGCAACTGGACTTTAACATCGTCAGTCAGACCAACGTAGAAGCCAGGGATGTCGAGAACGCCAACTTTTTCTTTGCCGACGCTCTTCACTGACATTTTCACGGCGCGATCTTCGAGACGAATCCGTTCACGCGTCAGGGTAACAATACGCGTTTTGGTGCCCTTACCCGCCGGCAGGATTTCGAGGCGCACTTTACTGCCTTTTGGTCCTTTAATCAGCGCAACCACATCGTCAAGACGCCAGCCGATAACATCAACCATGTTCTGGCCAGTTTGACCTACACCTACGATGCGATCGCCAACGCTGATAGCTTTGCTTTTCGCCGCCGGGCCGCCCGCGACCATAGAGTTGATCACGGTATAGTCATCATCTCCCTGCAACACCGCGCCAATCCCCTCAAGAGACAGGCTCATTTCGGTGTTAAATTGCTCGGTATTACGTGGAGAAAGGTAGTTGGTATGCGGGTCAATTTCACGCGCAAAAGAGGTCATGGCTAACGAGAACACGTCTTCGCTATTGGTTTGCGCCAAACGGCGAATCGCAAACTTATAACGACGCGTCAGCGTGTCGCGGATCTCTTTCTCGTCTTTTCCGGTCAGCTTCAGGCTAAGCTCATCGTACTTAACTTTGCCGTCCCACAGCGCATTCAGTTCCGCTTCATCTTTTGGCCATGGCGCTTTGCTACGGTCAAGGTTAAAGGTGTCATTGCCGGAAAAATCCATTGGGCGCTCAAGCACCTTCAGCGCGTACTGGTAGCGCTCAAAACGACGTTTCTGCGCCAGGTTGTACAGGTCGTAAAATACGTCCAGTTTACCGCTGCGCAGTTCGTCGCCAATCAGGCTTTTTTTCTGGGAGAACTGTTCAACATCGCTCGCCAACAGCACATTGTGGCTGTAGTCGAGCAGATTGAGATAACGATTGAAAATCTTCGCCGAAAAAGCGGCGTCTAAATCAAACTGACGGTAGTGAGAGCGGGTGAAACGCGAGGTAACGCGTTCGCTCACCGTCGCGTGCTGGGTCTCTTCCTTTAATACCGGAATTTGATCGGCACGGGTAATATCTTCCACAGCCAGAGCGTGGCCTGTTACGAATAACAGACCAGCCAATGCTGTGCGCTTAAACAAAGTGTTCATGCCAGGCCAGGCCTCCGTTTCAGAACATTAAATGTTCTGCGCGTACAATCATCGACATACCCGAGCTAAGCTGTACGCGAACGCCATCTTTAGTGATTTCCAGCACCGTGGCGTCCATCGCATTATTCCCTGCTTTCACCTTCAGGTTTTGACCAACGCTCAGCACAGATAAATCTGAAACTGGTGTATGGCGCTCTTCCTGCTGAGGTGCACGCTGGGTTTTCGCGACAGGTTTGTCAGTACGAGGTTTGCGTTCAGCACCCTCTTTACGACGCGGAGCCGGGCGAGCTTTGCGCTCACGGCGTGGCGTCTCTTCTTGACCTGCGGCAGCAGCGGCTTCTCGTTTTTTAGCTTGCTGTTCAGCACGTTGTGCCTGAACGCGCGCTTTGGCTTCTTCAAGCTGTTTGCGGGCATGTTCTACGTGTTGCTCATCCAGCACGCCACACGCGTTGCCATCGAGATCCACACGCGCCGCACCAGCTTTGATACCGTAGAGGTAACGCCAGCTTGAAGTATAAAGACGTAAAGCGGAACGAAGTTGGGTTTTGCTGAGATTCATCTCACCCTCAACACGCTCGACGAGATCCTGAAAAATACCGATTTTCAGGGGGCGTGCTTCGCCTTCAGCACTGAAACAGTGAGGGAAACGTTCGGCCAAAAAAGCGATAACTTCTTTACTGCTATTCAACTTAGGTTGATTTTCCATGAAATTTCCTGATTACAACGGACGTTGCCAACAAGCGCAGGCATGAACAGGCGTCATTATAATGACGCTATCGGTAAATGCTACGTTATCCGTTGATTATCCTGCGACGGGTGCAAAGATTTTTTGATAATCGGTCGCCGCAAGAACATTTTCAAGATGCGAAACCAGTTCGCGCAGCCCCTGTTCATCCTCGGCGGTGAAGCGAGAAAAGACGACGCTGTCGATATCCAGCACGCCAACAATCTGATTATTTACCGTTACCGGCAGTACGATTTCAGAATTACTTGCCGCATCACAGGCAATATGACCATCGAACTGATGCACATCTTCCACACGCTGTACGCGATTTTGCGCAACCGCAGTGCCGCAAACTCCTCGCCCAACCGGAATGCGCACACAGGCAATTTTGCCCTGGAACGGCCCTAACACCAGCGTATCCACTTCCAGAAGATAAAAACCGGCCCAGTTCACCCCATCAAGGCGTTCAAATAACAGCGCACTGGTATTCGCGAGCGTCGCTAAAAAACTGGTTTCACCTGCCATTAACGCCTGAAAATCGCGGTTTAAATCCGCGTAAAATTCTGTTTTGTTCATTATCCAACCACTTTGGTGTCTTACTTCGAAAAACTGCTTAGCCTATTAAAATAAGCATTAAATGCGTTGATGCTCAAGATGTTCCATTCATGAGTTAAGATAGATGCATCTAAACATTTTCTGATACCCGCAATGGCACTAAAGATACAACAAATTACGCCGGGGAAAAAAATCGCCGTTCATCGCGTGGGTGAAGCGCTGCCACGCGCACATTACCAGCGCTGCCCCCAGTGCGATACGCTTTTTGCGTTACCGGTTATGAAATCGCACCAAAGTGCATTTTGCCCCAGTTGTGATGCGAAAGTTCGTGACGGACGGGACTGGTCATTAACGCGCCTCGGTGCGATGGCGGTGACTATGATCCTCTTGATGCCCTTCGCCTGGGGTGAACCGCTGCTACATCTCTATTTACTCGGTGTTCGTATTGACGCCAATTTGTTGCAGGGTATCTGGCAAATGACCGCCCAAGGCTCGCCGATCACCGGCGCGATGGTGCTGTTTTGCACCGTTGGCGCGCCGCTGGTGCTGGTTACAGCTATCGCCTATTTATGGCTTGGCAACATCCTCGGCATGAACCTGCGCCCGGTGTTGTTAATGCTGGAAAAACTGAAAGAGTGGGTGATGCTGGATATCTATCTGGTTGGCGTTGGCGTCGCCTCGATTAAAGTGCAGGACTATGCCTACATCCAACCGGGTATCGGGTTGTTTGCGTTTGTCGCGCTCGTGATTTTAAGCGTAATGACGCTCATCCATTTGAACGTTGAACAGCTGTGGGAGCGCTTTTATCCGCAACGCCCGGCGAGACGCCCCGATCCCAAGTTACTGATCTGTCTGGGTTGCCATTTTACCGGTTATCCGGACGTTCGCGGTCGCTGCCCTCGCTGCCACATTCCATTAACGCATCGTCGTAAACAGAGTTTGCAGAAATGCTGGGCATCACTTCTCGCATCATTGATCTTTCTGTTTCCGGCAAACCTGCTCCCAATCTCCGTTATTTACGTCAACGGCACACGACAAGCAGATACGATTATGTCGGGGATAATTTCGCTGGCGCACAGCAATGTTGCCGTGGCGGGTGTGGTGTTTATCGCCAGTATTCTGGTGCCGTTTACCAAAGTGATCGTGCTGTTTACACTGCTTCTTAGCATCCATTTCAAATTTGAACAGGGGTTACGCACTCGTATTTTACTTTTGCGCTTTGTGACCTGGATTGGGCGTTGGTCGATGCTCGATCTGTTTGTCATTTCATTAATGATGTCACTGATTAACCGCGACCAACTCCTCGCTTTTACTATGGGACCCGCTGCGTTTTATTTCGGTGCAGCGGTAATTTTGACTATTCTTGCTGTGGAATGGCTGGACAGCCGCTTACTTTGGGATGCACATGAGTCAGGAAACCCCCGCTTCGCCGACTGAAGCGCGTATTAAAACAAAACGGCGCATTTCGCCTTTCTGGTTGCTCCCGGTCATCGCCCTGCTCATTGCGGGCTGGCTTATCTGGAGCAGTTATGAAGATCGCGGCAACACCATCACGATTGATTTTATGTCTGCCGATGGCATTGTTGCAGGGCGTACCCCTGTCCGCTATCAGGGCGTTGAAGTCGGCACGGTGCAGGACATCCGCCTGAGCGAAGATCTGAAGAAAATCGAAGTCCGCGCCAGTATCAAATCCAATATGAAAGACGCCTTGCGCAGTGAAACTCAGTTCTGGCTGGTTACGCCGAAAGCGTCGCTGGCGGGCGTTTCAGGGCTCGATGCGCTGGTAGGCGGTAACTATATTGGCATGATGCCAGGCAAAGGCGAACCGCAGGAGCACTTCACCGCGCTGGATACGCAACCGAAATATCGCCTGAACAACGGCGAATTAATGATCCATCTTCATGCTCCGGACTTAGGGGCGCTGAACAGCGGTTCACTGGTCTACTTCCGTAAAATTCCGGTCGGGCGCGTGTATGACTATTCGATCAACACCAATAAACAGGGCGTCACCATTGATGTACTGATCGAGCGCCGTTTTACCAATCTGGTGAAAAAAGGCAGCCGTTTCTGGAACGTTTCCGGTGTGAAAGCCGATGTCGGCTTGAGCGGTGCAAAATTCGAACTTGAAAGTCTGGCGGCACTGGTCAACGGTGCAATCGCTTTTGACTCGCCTGAAGCCTCGCAACCCGCCGCCCAGGACGACGAATATGGCTTATACGAAGACCTGGCGCACAGCCAGCGCGGCGTACTGGTGAAACTCGATTTGCCGGGCGGCCAGGGATTAAAAGCCGGTTCAACACCGCTGATGTATCAGGGGCTGGAAGTGGGGCAACTGACTAAAATTAACCTCAACCCTGGCGGCGCTGTCAGCGGCGAATTAACGGTTGATCCGAGTGTGGTGAACCTGTTGCGCGATAACACGCGCATCGAAATGCACAATCCCAAAATTTCACTGAGCAATACCAATCTCAGCTCCCTGCTGACCGGCAGCACGCTGGAGCTGGTGCCGGGTGAAGGTCAACCGCGTAATCAGTTTGTTGTCCTGCCGGCGGACAAAAACCTGTTGCAGGAACCTGGTGTGGTAACCCTGACACTCACCGCACCGGAAAGCTACGGTATTGACGCCGGACAACCGCTGGTGCTCCATGGCGTGCAGGTCGGCCAGGTGCTGGAGCGCAACCTGACGAGCCAGGGCGTTACGTTTGCTGTCGCTATTGATCCGCAGTATCGCGATTTAGTGCACGGCGACAGTAAGTTCGTCGTCAACAGCCGTGTTGATGTCAAAGTAGGACTGGATGGCGTTGAGTTCCTCGCCGCCAGCGCTAATGAGTGGCTCAGCGGCGGCATCCGCATTCTGCCTGGTGCCAAAGGCGAGATGAAAAACAGTTACCCTCTGTTCGCCAATCTCGATAAGGCTCTCGAAAACAGCCTGAGCGACCTGCCAACCACCACGCTGACGCTGACGGCGGACACGCTACCGGACGTTCAGGCCGGTTCAGTGGTGCTGTACCGCAAGTTTGAAGTCGGCGAAGTGATTACCGTGCGTCCGCGCGCGAATGCGTTTGATATTGAACTGCATATCAAACCGGAATACCGCAACTTACTGACCAGCAATAGCGTTTTCTGGGCTGAAGGTGGCGCGAAAGTACAACTGAACGGTAGCGGCCTCACCGTGCAGGCCGCCCCGCTCTCGCGCGCCATCAAGGGCGCTATCAGTTTCGATAACCTTAGCGGTGCCAGTGGACGTGTGCGCAAAGGTGATAAACGCGTACTTTATGCTTCAGAAACCGCGGCTCGCGCGGTCGGTGGGCAGATTACATTACATGCATTTGACGCCGGAAAAATGGCGGCGGGCATGCCTATTCGTTATCTGGGAATCGATATCGGCCAGATTCAGGACCTGCAACTGATTACCGATAAGAACGAAGTCCAGGCGAGCGCCGTGCTGTATCCGGAATATGTCCAGACGTTTGCCCGCGCCGGGTCACGCTTCTCGGTGATCACCCCGCAAATCTCCGCTGCGGGTGTCGAACACCTCGATACCTTGTTGCAGCCCTATATCAATGTGGAGCCAGGACGCGGCGACGCGCGGCGCGACTTTGAAATTTCAGAAGCCACCATTACCGATTCCCGCTACCTCGATGGTCTGAATATCGTTGTCGAAGCGCCGGAAGCGGGTTCGATCAACATCGGCACCCCGGTGTTATTCCGCGGTATCGAAGTTGGCACCGTTACCGGCATGATGCTGGGAACGCTTTCCGATCGCGTGATGATTGGCATGCGGATCAGTAAACGCTATCAGCACCTGGTACGGAATAACTCGGTGTTCTGGCTCGCTTCCGGTTACTCGCTGGACTTTGGTCTGGTTGGCGGTGTGGTGAAAACAGGGACTTTCAACCAGTTTATTCGCGGTGGTATCGCCTTCGCTACGCCGCCGGAAACACCACTGGCGCCGAAAGCGCAACCGGGTAAACACTTCCTGCTGCTCGAAAGCGAACCCAAAGAGTGGCGCCAGTGGGGCACCGCCCTGCCGCGTTAAGCCAGCAGGCTCCGGCGTGCTTGCGCCGGAGCCTTTGTGTTACACTGCGCGCCTGTTTTTACTCCTGTGGTACGCCCCGTGGCTCAAAACGCTGTCTATCTTCCGGATGAATTTCTGGCGCAAATGCGTCAAGCCATGCCGGAACATCTCTCATTCGATGAATTTATTGCTGCCTGTCAACGCCCACTGCGGCGCAGTATCCGCGTCAATACGCTGAAAATTGCCGTTAACGACTTTCTGGAACTGGTCGCGCCTTATGGCTGGCAATTAACGCCGGTACCGTGGTGTGCGGAAGGTTTCTGGATCGAGCGCGATGATGAAGACACATTGCCACTGGGCAGCACCGCCGAGCACCTGAGCGGCCTGTTTTATATTCAGGAAGCCAGTTCAATGTTGCCCGTAGCAGCGCTTTTTGCCGACGGGGAAATGCCGCAGCGGGTGATAGATGTCGCCGCAGCCCCCGGTTCTAAAACCACGCAGATTGCCGCACGGATGGGCAACAAGGGCGCGATCCTCGCAAATGAGTTTTCCGCCAGCCGCGTAAAAGTATTGCATGCCAACATCAGTCGCAACGGCATCAGCAACGTGGCGCTGACCCATTTTGACGGACGCGTATTCGGTCCGGCATTACCAGAAATGTTCGATGCCGTTTTGCTTGATGCGCCCTGCTCAGGCGAAGGCGTGGTACGTAAAGATGCTGACGCGTTAAAAAACTGGTCTGTTGCAAGTAACCTTGAGATTGCCGCCACCCAACGCGAGTTGATCGACAGCGCATTCCACGCCTTAAAACCCGGGGGAACCCTGGTCTACTCAACCTGCACCCTTAATCGTGACGAAAACGAAGCGATCTGCCACTGGCTGCAGGCTAAGTACCCGCATGCTGTACAATTTTTGCCGCTCGGTGAACTGTTCCCGCAAGCCAGCCAGGCGCTCACCGCAGAAGGTTTTCTGCATGTGTTCCCGCAGATTTACGACTGTGAAGGTTTTTTTGTTGCCCGCCTGCGCAAAACCGCCGCGATAGCGCCGTTGCCCGCGCCGACTTACAAGGTCGGTAATTTTCCCTTTACCCCGCTGAAACCCAAAGACGCCGCGCAGGTGGCAGCAGCAGCTGCGCAGGTTGGTCTTCAATGGAGCGACGAGCTTGCATTATGGCAGCGGGATAAAGAGATTTGGCTGTTCCCGGCGCAGATCGAGCCACTGATTGGCAAAGTCCGTTTTTCGCGTATTGGTATTCGTCTTGCTGAGACCTATAACAAAGGGTATCGCTGGCAGCATGAGGCCGTTATTGCTCTCGCCGGTCTTAATAATCCGCTGGCGTTTGCGCTGACGCTCGCGGAGGCGGAAGAGTGGTATCGCGGGCGCGATATTTACCCGCAAAATCCTCCCAAAAATGATGAAGTGATTGTCACTTTCCAGGGCCAGCCTCTGGGGCTTGCCAAAAAAATTGGTTCACGTCTGAAAAACAGTTATCCCCGTGAACTGGTACGTGATGGGCGATTGTTCGCCGGTAATGCGTGACAGTGCGCTAAAAAAACGCATTTTTTTACTGGCGACTTGCTCATTGTTGTACCAGGCTGAAATGTGGGTGACCTTACTGGTCATACCACATTTTTTGACGATCAACGGAGAGCATTATGACGAAAACCAGCGTGCGTATTGGCGCATTTGAAATCGACGATGCCGAGTTGCAGGGAGATAATCAGGGCGAGCGAACGTTACGCATTCCCTGCAGTTCTGACCCGGATTTATGTATGCAGCTTGATGCCTGGGACGCGGATACCAGCATTCCCGCGATCCTGAATGGCGAACACTCGGTGCTTTATCGCGAACATTACGATCAGAAATCTGATACCTGGGTTATGCGTCTTGCCTGACCCAAAGGGAACCCGTCCGCAAGACGGGTTATTTACCTGCCTGATTTCCCCTGCCCTCATTCATCCCCTACACTTATCGTTACGTTGTACAGCGCTGAGGATGGAATGTTCGCTCTGGTTTTATTTGTTTGCTACCTGGACGGTGGATGCGATGACATCGTGGTCGATGTCTATAACACGGAACAGCAGTGTCTCATCGCAATGAACGATCAGCGAATGCGCCACGGCGGCTGTTTTCCGGTAGAAGAGTTTATCGATGGTTTCTGGCACCCGGCTAACGAGTTCAGCGATTTCTGATCACTGAAGCTGTACCAGCGTCAGTTCGCCGCCAAAAACCGCCCCGGTATCAATATAGTGCTGATTGTGCCCATCAAAACGCTGCTTAAGCGGAGTATGGCCAAACCAGAAATGATCGGCCCCCGCGATGCGATTGCCTTTACCAGCTAAAAGCTGGTTAAGCCGGTCGCGCCGCCAGAGCACGGATTCACTGTCCACCTCCTGTTCCCACAGATACTCCTCTGCCGGATAGTCTGCATGGGCAATCACATTCACCTCCTCCCTGCAGCGCAGCTCCATAATGTATGGCAATTCAGCGCAAGTACGCAGTGCTTCGAGCGCCTGTTGCTGCTGAGCTTCATCAAGCGTGCTAAACCAGGTGCCGCCATTAAGCTGCCACATCGCCATCTCGCCGTAACGTAGCGCGTCGATAGCCATCTGTTCATGATTGCCACGCACGGTACGAAACCAGGGTTTGTTGAGTAATTCAAGGCATTGCAGGCTCTGCGGACCACGATCGATTAGATCCCCGACGCAGATGAGTAAATCCTGATAGGGATCAAAGTGGCGTTCCCGTAAGGCTTGCATTAAACGCTGGTGGCAACCGTGTAGATCGCCGACAATCCAAATATGTCGCCAGTGAATGCCTTCAATACGCTGATACATATTCATCCCCCCCTCTCACCAGTATAGGAAAATCCTACTTAAATAAGAGAGAATTGTTTTTGTATCTATTTATAAATAGAACTTAAACAGAACGGAAATAAAGCTGGCAGCAAGGTTAATTTGTATTTTCCAGGCCTCTAAACTAAGCGCTCAACTTTTAGAGGTCTTTCTCCGTGTCGAATCCCAGCCTGCAAACAGAACTTAACTCAAATCATAATACGCATATTATTTCCGACCTGATAAGCGGACGTCTTGTGCCTGGTCCTATCTGGAAAAAACGTAATTACCGCTTTAAGTTTTTGTTACGTTCGCTGCTGTTCTGGTCGTCCACGAACCGGATGCTTACCGCGCTTTCGCAGCGCCCGAATTTTAGCCGCTTACTTGATGCGCAAATAACGCTGCCGAGCAAATCGCATCGCCAATATTTAACGCTCGGGTTAAATGCTTCGCAACGTGCGAATGCCATTATCAGCCACTACGCCTGGCTTGATGAAAAAGTATCGCCAAAACTGGCTGAAGCGATGAGCTCACCCGTACCGGTGCAGATTATTGAATTTACTGGCAAAGATGATGCGCGTTTTAGCGTCTATGCCTCTTGCGCCAACAAAGCTGAGCGTGAGGGAGAAGCCACCCTGTGGATGTATGATAGCGAGCAAACCTTGCTGGCAAGCGTGACCTTTAGTGTGGTGGGTGAAGAAGGCCATCGCGAGCTGGTGGTTGGTGGTTTGCAAGGCCCGCGCCGAAGCGTCAGCCATGAAGTGATTAAAATCTCAACCCGCGCCTGCCACGGCATCTTCCCGAAAAAGATGCTGCTTGAAGTCATCAGCCAGATTTCCCTGCTTTCCGGCGTTTCGGCAATTTATGGCGTCAGTGATAACGGGCACGTCTTCCGTGCGTTGCGTTATCGCCTGAGCAAAGGCCGCTATTTCCATGCCAGCTATGATGAGTTTTGGGCATCAATTGAAGGCGAAAAAGAGAGTGCATGGCGCTGGCGTTTACCGCTGCAATTCGCGCGTAAACCGCTGGAGGCGATCGCCAGTAAAAAACGTGCTGAATACCGCCGCCGTTTCGAATTACTGGACGATGTGATTGCAAAAATTAACGACTTATTTTCGGCATAACAGCATTTGTCTGTAACCGTCCAGCTAACGTGATTTGCAGACCGGGCTGGACGGTTAAAATTCGTTAGCGCCAATTCTGGTGCTTTTTTACATCCCCCTCCGGGCACCCGAAGCACTTTTCTGATGCTTTGCGCTACTGACCACCCCGGAGAAGCCCACCCAAATGTCGCTGTTTAATATTGACGCTCGCACCAAGGACTATTTCTGAGCCGCGACACATCGCCGTGCCCGGATGCAAGGTTCGCGCAAAATATCTGGTAATTATCGAGCGCTAATACCTGCAAGCCTAAAGGCAAATATCGCTATTAAGTTTATTAAAGGAATCAATCTCCCGACGGTATTCTGCAATCGTAAACGGGTTTTAACAATAAAGACACTCTGTCGTCGCGAGGACTTGAAACCGATAATCAGATGATTGGGTTCTGCGGAAATAAATCGGATGCCAATTCTACGGCCAAGTTCAGTCTCTCCTGAGATGACACCGCAGTTATAAGAATCTCCCGCATATTCGTGTTGTGAAATGTCAGGGAAAGATACTGGTTTTGTAAAATCAATATTGTTATCACAAAACCCTATCAACATTTCCTTTGCCTGTTGATTGTTTGGGTCTTTTGCCAGAATTTCCTTTACGGACTGACACCATCCCGGGACCAGGTCACTTTTCTTAAAAAATCGATGACAGCCTTCTCCAGCTCATTGCGCTGTATATCGCCCTGACCATAAGCCACGCAAGCGAATAACATGGCTAATGCCATCTTTATTTTCACAACATGTGCACTCCCTTGAATGAAAAGTCGGATCATCTTATCGGTTATATCGTCGTGATATTGAGTTTTTTATAACTACTTTCGGTATGTTGCAGCCGTCATGCGAAAGATATAGCGAGCTCTATTCACTTTGACTTACGCGGGTTGCCGGCACATCAGGGAAGTAATGATGTTCTGGAAGTGCAGCTTATTGCTGGACCAGGGCAAGCAAGTCAAAAGCTTTCGCCAAAACGAAACTGCATCGAGTGAAACCATTAACGGCCCCCTGGTTCAGAACCTCTGCTGAGTAGGCGATTTATCTTCTGTGCCTCGGAAAACCGTAAGCCCGAGGCACGTGACGGTTTACCCTGGCTTACTGGCAGGCTATGTGATGCCGCGCATGGAGGACACATTATTCTGGTCATAAAAACTTCGTAATGACAAAAAAATACCTGGACGTACGCGGTGCAGAATATGTTATGGTTTGTGGCGATGCACGGTTTTGGGAATTTTCATGACGAGATTAAGAAACCTGCATAACGTAGAGATAAAAAAAGACCGAACACGATTCCTGTATTCGGTCCAGGGAAATGGCTCTTGGGAGAGAGCCGTGCGCTAAAAGTTGGCATTAATGCAGGCTAAGTCGCCTTGCACTTTAAGAATAGATGACGGCGTCAGGTTTTCCAGTCCGCGACAAAAGTGGTCAGAAAAATTGGGTTACCGTCACGCTTATGAAAAGTAAAAACCGCAAGGCTTGTGTATTCAGGCTTGCGGTTTTTTATTGTGGATCAGCGGATTAACGCTGGCTTTTAACAAAGCGTCTCAGCTCGCGTAATAAAAGGCGCAAGGCTCATCTTTTCACCAGGTTTGGCGGGATTATCGATCTGAATAATGCTAATCGGCTGAGCAATAGTCTTACCGCTGGCCACCTCTTTTTCAGCAACGTCATTCAACGGGTATTGCACCAGCGTGCTGGGGTTGATGGCATACAATGCATGACCTGGCCGGCAGGTCAGCATGACTTCCTCACGGTTAAATGCCCATTTGTCTTTGCCAATCTCAAAGCGGCTTACGGTAATGACCTGCGGCGAAGCCAGTGCCGTACCTGAACATGCCAGCATTACCAGAACTAATAAACTCTTCTTCATTTTTCCCGCCAGGTTCATTCAAAAAGGTTCCCATGTTGCAAACAAACTTACCGCTGCCAGCACCAGTGCGCCCAGCCCGACTTCAACCCAGGTCAACGCGATAAAACGTTGCCGCGCGGTGTCGCTTTGCTGATTCAGCTGCGGCACCAGAACATACCGATTCATCACAGCAATTACTACCATCAGCGCCACAAGCGCACATTTCAACAATAACCCCTGCCCCCAGTGGCTCTGCCATGGCCAGACCAAACCCTGGATTAAGAGTGTATTGATAACGCCAGTGAGGATCACCCCTGCGACGGCGAAATGACCGTACAAGGAAAAGCGCACCATGGTGGCAATTGCCGCCGCACGCCAGCGACCATGGGCCAGTTTCATGCAGAATAATACGGGCAATAACCCGCCCAGCCACATTGCGGCACATAATAAATGCAAGGCATGATTACCCCGCTGCACCACGCCCATCGCGCCTTCCCGCATCGCGGCATGCCCAGTGCCAGCGGCCAGGACAAACTGCAGGATCACCAGTAGCAGTATTTTACGTTGCTGTAGCGGTTGCATAAGCACGACAACAAGCGCCAGACACGCAGCAACAACTTGCCACGCCAGCACGGCTCCGGTTTGCGTGCCAGCAACTGCCAGCCAGATTTCAGTACGCACTACATCAGGCCAGCCATCGCCCATTACACCGCCCTGCGCGGCAAACATCGCAGCTGCACTTACTGCGGCAAGCCATAAACAGCCCCGCTGCCAAAAAAGAAAGCGTTGCGCGAGAAGGCGTTGCAGACTGCCCGGCGCGAACCACACGCTGAATAACGTGCAGCCAAATACCAACATCAGGGCCGCAAAATGCACAAAGCGCAATCCCACCAACACGGCTGCTAACATCATTCACTTCACGGAAAATGCGTATTGGCCACTGGTTTTGTGGCCGTCAACCGAAACGACATGCCAGTTAACGGTATAGTTGCCCGGCGGCAGCGACTCCTCCAGTGGAACAATCATCTGCTTGTTGTCATTCTCATTGCGCTTTACTGCGCCAGTCTTGATAATTTGCTGCTGTGCGTTGGTCACCGCGATGCCGCTAAATTTAGGCTCAATGCCTTCAGAGAAATTCAGCGTTAATGCTTGTGGTGCGGCGGTAACAGCGGCGTTGGCGGCAGGATACTGCCCTTTAAGATGGGCATGCGCCAGAACAGCAGGCGTAGCGAACAGGCTGACTATCAATGCGATGGCTCGCCAGTGGCGACAGGATGCAACAGGCATATTGTTCATTCCTTTTAGTTATGCATATGGCACAAAGAATAACGCTGTACAATAATCGCGTCGAGTATCATCGTCGGCGCGCTTGTCTTTCTGCAACAGGCTTAGTAACTTTTGCCGCGTGAACCCAGGAGAACATCATGATTACCAATCTAGCGCAGCTCGAACAACAAGAGATGGACAAGATCAACGTCGACCTTGCTGCGGCTGGTGTCGCGTTTAAAGAGCGTTACAACATGCCGGTAATTGCCGAAGCCGTTGAACGCGAGCAGCCGGAACATCTGCGGAACTGGTTTAGAGAGCGGTTGATAGCCCACCGTCTGGCCTCCGTATCGCTCTCCCGCCTGCCTTACGAGCCCAAAGTGAAATAATGGAGCCGGGCATGTTACGCGTTATCGATACCGAAACCTGCGATTTACAGGGGGGGATTGTTGAAATTGCCTCCGTTGATGTCGTCGACGGGCAGATCGTCAACCCGATGAGCCATCTGGTACGCCCCGACAGGCCAATCAGTCCGCAGGCCATGGCGATACACCATATCACCGAAGCGATGGTCGCTCATCAGCCGTGGATTGAGGAGATCGTACCGCACTATTACGGGAGCGACTGGTATGTGGCGCACAACGCCAGTTTTGATCGCCGGGTGCTGCCTGAAATGCCAGGGGAGTGGATTTGTACCATGAAGCTGGCGCGCCGCCTGTGGCCCGGCATCAAATACAGCAATATGGCGCTGTATAAATCCCGCAAGCTGAGTGTTCAGACCCCTGCCGGATTGCATCACCACCGGGCGTTATATGATTGCTACATCACCGCTGCGCTGTTGATCGACATTATGCAAGTGTCTGGCTGGACACCCGATCAGATGGCCACAGTAACCGGACGCCCTGCTTTGCTGACAACATTTACGTTTGGTAAATACCGGGGGAAAGCCGTCTCTGAAATTGCCGATCGCGATCCGGGCTACCTGCGCTGGCTGTTTAACAACCTGGAGCGCATGAGCCCGGAACTACGCTTAACCTTAAAACACTACCTGGGCGAAGAGTAACCGTTCCCTTTTCCGGGTAATGTTCCCTGCGCCAGGGCGATTAAGAACGCATATTCCAGCGCAACACCTTCGTAGGATTTAAACCGGCCTGATTTCCCACCGTGCCCGGAATCCATATCCGTGCACAGCAACAGCAAATTATCATCGGTTTTATATTCACGCAGTTTCGCGACCCATTTTGCAGGTTCCCAGTATTGCACCTGCGAATCGTGAAGTCCGGTCGTTACCAGCATATGCGGATAGGCGTGCGCGGCAATATTGTCGTACGGGCTATAACTTTTAATGTAGTGATAATAGGTCTCATCCTGCGGATTGCCCCACTCTTCAAATTCCCCGGTGGTCAACGGGATCGACTCATCAAGCATGGTGGTCAGGGCATCGACAAACGGCACCTGGGCAATGACACCATGGAATAGCGTTGGACGTTGATTAATCACCGCGCCCATCAGTAATCCACCTGCACTGCCCCCCATGCCGTAACAAAACAGGGGCGAGCCATAGCCCTGCGCCAGCAGGCTGTCAGTGACATCGATAAAATCATTAAAGCTGTTTTTCTTGTTGAGGAACTTCCCGTCCTCATACCATGAATGGCCCAATTCACCGCCGCCGCGAATATGCGCGATAGCGCAGACAAATCCACGATCCAGCAAGCTAAGCCGGCTGCTGCTAAAATCTGCGTCCATACTGGCGCCGTAAGAACCATAACCATACACCAGTAACGGATTCTCACCTTTGCGGAAATGTTTATGGTTATAAACCAGCGACACCGGTACTTCGACACCATCTCTGGCGTGGATCCACAGGTGTTCGCTGCGATAATCGCTGGCATCAAACCCTGCCACTTCCATTTGTTTCAGAACACGCCGTTCTCCGGTATCCATATCCAGTTCAAACAGCGTGTCCGGCATGGTCATTGATGAATAGCCATAACGCAGGCGCGATGTTTCCGGTTCCGGGTTGTAAGCAAGCCAGGTGACATAGGCGGGATCATCAAACGCGATGCCGATAACTTCCCGGGTTTTGCGGTTAATCTGGCGCAAACTGGTCAGGCCGCGCTGGCGTTCTTCCACAACCAGCCAATCAGTAAACAGCGTAAACCCTTCAAGCATCACATGCTCGCGCGCCGGGATCAGCACTTCCCAGCGCCGTTCATCACGCACTTTGGTGCGATACAGACCAAAGTTTTTACCATCACGATTGGATCGCAAATAAAAGGTGTGCTGGTAGTGATCAAGGCTATATTCGTGATCTTTGCGCCTCGGCAGAAAACGCAACGGCTGAGCGTCTGGCAGTTCGGCATCCAGCAGGAGTACTTCACTGGTGGTCGCGCTGGCGAGATGAATAGTAATGTAGTGCTGGGAGGTGGTTTTACTCAGGCCAACATAAAAGGTCTCGTCCTGCTCTTCATACACCAGTTCATCCTGTTGCGAAGGCGTGCCAACGGTGTGTCGCCAGACCTGGTACGGCAGTAATGTTGTGGCATGTTTGCGCACATAATAGAGCGTTTCTGAATCGTTAACCCAGACAAATTCCGGCGAGACATTATCCAGCATTTCCGGATACCAGTTGCCCGTCTCAAGATTGCGAAAACGCAGACCATACTGTCTGCGGGAAAGATAATCTTCAGCAATCGCCATAATGGTGTTGTCGGGTGAGACTTCCATGCCCCCAAGGGTATAGAACTCACTGTGTGAGGCACGCTGGTTGGCGTCCAGTAACACCGACCACTCATCCCACTCGGAACTGAGAACCGACTGACGTTGATAAATCGCATATTCGCTTCCCGGCTCGTAGATGTGCCGGTAACGATAGCCATTTTTGATATAAGGCGCGGAGACTTCGCGCTGCGGTATTCGCGAGATAATTTCTGCCAGCACGTCGTCCTGTAACGCTTGCTGGGAAGCCATCACTTCTCGCCCGTAATCATTTTCCTGATGGAGGTAATCCAGAACATCTGGCTGCGAGCGCGTATCGTCCCGCAGCCAGTAATAGTTGTCGATACGCGTATCACCATGCATTGTCATGGCGTGCGGGATTTTTTTTGCTTTTGGCGACATAGCACAATTCTTATTTGGTTTTACATACCTATAAGGGTGGCAAAACCCACGCGCGATGCAAGCGAAACGTAATTTAAATCATGAGCTAAGCGCTAATTTCTGCTTTTTGAGATCCGCCTCGATATCTTCTCGCACATCTTGCGGAATTTTTAACGCATCGCCCAGCGCATTCAGATAGCTGCGCTCCATAAAATGATCGATATCGATAACGGCGCAGCTCAGGAAGTAAACTTCCAGCGCTTCTTCTTCGTTTTGCACTCCCTGCGCCAGACGCGCGGGGTCCAGCGGCTGGTCTATAGCATTCGCTACCAGTTGCTGCCCTTGCGCTTCCACACCTGCTTCACGCAACTGCTGTTCTATCGCCGCACGTTCTTTATCATCAATGTGTCCGTCGCTTTTAGCGGCGAACACCAGCGCCAGGATAAGCCGCTCAGTGCGGACATCCAGAGGCGTATTGTACTGACCAAATTGCGGCTCACCTTGATGCGCATCCCGGATGCGATCCTTATACTTATTCCACAACACGCTGCCCGCAACGGCGCCCCCACCCACCAGCAAAGCACCGGTGCCATATTTCGCAAGCAGTTTGCGCGATGATTTACTGGCGACCAGCAGACCCGCCAGGCCACCTAATGCACCCGGTACCAACAAATTGTTGAGCCCCTGGCCACCGGGAGACGGCGTCTGCGTATCACCTTTTTGACCAAGCAATGACTGCAGTTGATTTAACCAGCTCATAGAACCCTCGCTTATCATGACAGTTGTGCGCACAGAGTAAGCGAGGGGGATGTCAGGAAGTGTCTATATCTGAAAAGAATGGGAAAATGCGGTGTTACGATCGCGGCTGATACTCTGCGGTTCCGCCTTTACAATCGACAGTCACTCGGTAGTGAAGGTCCGCGCTTTTCCCGCGTACGGTTAACGGCACAACCCATTTATCATTCTTGCCGGTAATTTCCTTCGGATTGACCCAGGCGACCGGATCGGCCTGACCCAGTTTCTTTTGATCATCAGCCCATCGGACAATGCGATTCTGCAGATAATCCCGCTTAACACTGGCGGCAATGCCGTCTGCCTTGAGTCCCTCGCACGAGGGAAATTTCACCGACTTATCCGTAACGGCATGCGCCGCCATACTGCCTGCCAGCAAAAGTAACCCGGCGAAAACTCCTGCTATTTTCATGCTTATCTCCTGGTTTTTACCCCTTCAAAGCATGGTACAAATTGCTGGCAGTGCAAGGTCAGGCGACTTTCACGCGCTTCGCTGCAGTTTTGATATCCACAGCGTCAGTCGCTTCCGAATCAGAAGAGTCGACCGGCGCTACCGCTTCTTCAGCTTCCGTGCCCGGTAATTTGCCTGATTTCAGTATGCCGTTAAGCGCCTCTTTTTGCTCAGCAAGCCACAGCGCCATCTGATCGCGCGCGTTGTCTTCCAGATCTACCGGCCCTGTTGCAAGCCAGTCACCAAGGACTTCGGCCAGATCGAGCATCTTATCGTAAGCATCGGCTTCCTTTTTACTGGCAAAAGACATTTTTTCCTCACCTTCACGAATGACTACGTATTTAACTTCTACCGCCATGATGCAGCCTCATTTAACTGTGTATTTATACAGTATAGTAGCGCGATGAAAAAACCACCGCAAGTGATAAAAGACAGACGCAAACGTTTTCGTTTATACTGCGCGCAAATTTTTTCTAACGGTACAATGCTATGACTCTTTTAGGAACTGCGCTGCGCCCCGCAGCAACACGCGTGATGTTATTAGGCTCTGGTGAACTGGGCAAGGAAGTTGCCATCGAATGTCAGCGTCTGGGCATTGAAGTGATTGCCGTGGATCGCTATCCCGATGCACCTGCGATGCATGTTGCGCATCGTTCGCATGTGATCAATATGCTTGATGGCGCGACGTTGAAGGCACTGGTTGAACAGGAAAGACCTCACTTTATCGTGCCGGAAATCGAAGCTATCGCCACCGATACGCTGATTGAGCTGGAAGCGCAAGGTCAGCATGTCGTCCCCTGCGCACGCGCCACCAAGCTAACGATGAACCGTGAAGGCATCCGCCGCCTGGCGGCTGAAGAGTTACAACTACCCACCTCCAGTTACCGCTTTGCCGATAGTGAAGCTGCATTTCAGCAAGCCGTCGCGGAGATAGGTTTACCTTGTATTGTAAAACCGGTGATGAGCTCCTCCGGTAAAGGGCAGAGCTTTATTAAAAGCGCCGATCAATTAGCAAGCGCCTGGGAATATGCCCAACAAGGCGGCCGCGCCGGTGCCGGGCGTGTCATTGTTGAAGGTGTGGTCAATTTTGATTTTGAAATCACATTACTGACCATCAGCGCCGTCGACGGCGTTCATTTCTGCGCGCCGGTCGGGCATCGCCAGGAAGATGGCGACTACCGCGAATCCTGGCAACCGCAGCAAATGTCGCCCCTGGCGCTGGAGCGCGCGCAAGCTATCGCCAGCAAAGTGGTGCTGGCGCTTGGCGGCTACGGCCTGTTTGGCGTTGAGCTTTTTGTTTGCGGCGATGACGTTATCTTCAGCGAAGTTTCCCCGCGCCCGCACGATACCGGCATGGTGACCTTGATTTCGCAGGATCTTTCCGAGTTTGCCCTGCACGTCCGCGCGTTTCTCGGCATGCCCATTGGCGCTATTCGTCAGTATGGTCCTTCCGCTTCGGCGGTGATCCTGCCGCGCCTGACCAGTCAGAATGTCACCTTTGATAAGGTGGACAGCGCCGTAGGTGCTGGCGTGCAGTTGCGTCTGTTTGGTAAGCCGGAAATTGCGGGCTCCCGCCGTATGGGTGTCGCGCTGGCCGTAGCAGATAACGTTGAAAAAGCGGTGGAATATGCCGTTGCGGCGGCGGCGGCGGTGAAGGTCAGCGGGTAAACAGACTTCCCGACAGGTTGCATTGATTGCTTCCTGAAGGCGAACAAATCCCTCACAGCCGCATCTGCATCTGCCGGCCCCCTGAGAGTTAAATCGGGGGGCAATAAAGCAGAATCAGTCACTTGGTGGCCGTCACCCTGGACGAGTGAGAGAAAAAAAAGCCCGGTTGGCATGTATGCGACCGGGCTTTTATCAGGCGGGCTTTAACCCCGCCGAAAATTACAGCTTCGCGCCTTCAACAGCTTCGCGAGCCAGTTTAGTGATGCGATCGTAATCACCTGCTTCCAGCGCATCAGCTGGCACCAGCCAGGAACCACCGATGCACAGCACGCTTTTCAGCGCCAGATAATCACGGTAGTTAGCCGGAGAAATGCCGCCAGTCGGGCAGAAACGAACCTGCGAGAACGGACCCGCAATCGCCTGCAGCGCTTTGGTGCCGCCATTAGCTTCCGCCGGGAAGAATTTAAACTCTTTCAGACCGTAGTCCATACCCAGCATCAGTTCAGAAACGGTGCTGATCCCCGGGATCAACGGGATAGTGCCTTCGGTCGCGGCTTTCAGCAGCGGCTCAGTCAGGCCTGGGCTGATGGCGAACTGTGCGCCAGCGGCGGTCACTTCTGCCAGTTGCTGCGGATTCAGCACGGTACCAGCACCGATAATCGCGTCAGGCACTTCCTTCGCGATAGCGCGAATAGCGTCGATAGCGCAAGCCGTACGCAGAGTCACTTCCAGAACGCGAACACCACCTGCCACCAGCGCTTTCGCCATCGGTACGGCGTGCTCCAGTTTGTTCACTACGATTACCGGCACTACCGGACCCGTTTTCAGGATTGCTTCTGCACTCGTTTTCCAGTTTTTCATCAGTGTTTTTCTCTCGCCAGAACTAAAATCTTGTCGTCTTAAAAAGTGATACAGGTCGCGCCCTGTTCCGCGCCGGAAAGTTTTTCCCGCAGCGCACCAAACATTTCGCGCCCTGTGCCCACGCGCATCGCGCTAAGGTCAGGAATATGTGGCTGACGTGCGGCAAGAACGTTGTCATCAACCAGCAGCGTTAATTCTCCAGTCTGCCCGTTAACCCGAATCATGTCGCCATCATGCACTTTTGCCAGCAACCCACCATCATATGCTTCTGGTGTAACGTGGATTGCCGAAGGCACTTTACCTGATGCCCCTGACAGCCGTCCATCAGTAACTAATGCAATTTTGAAACGGCGGTCCAATAATACACCAAGTGGCGGCATGAGTTTATGTAATTCTGGCATACCGTTCGCTTTTGGCCCCTGATGACGAACAACGACCACACAATCGCGATCCAGCAGCCCAGCCTCAAATGCGGGCAGCACGTCATGCTGGCTTTCAAAAACCACTGCCGGCGCTTCAATGACCTGGTTTTCTACCGGAACGGCGGAGGTTTTCATTACCGCACGCCCGAGGTTACCGCTCAGCACTTTGGTGCCGCCATGTTGAGAGAACGGTTTATCAATGCTGGCGATCACGTTGTCATCCAGCGACGCGACCGCGCCTTCGCGCCAGTCCAGTTCGCCATTATTGAGCCATGGCTCGTGGGTATAACGCGCCAGACCAAAGCCTGCGACAGTATTAACATCTTCATGCAGCAAACCGCCTTTCAGCAGCTCACGCAGTAATACCGGCACACCGCCCGCCGCCTGGAAGTGGTTAATATCCGCCGGGCCATTCGGGTAGAGACGCGCCAGTAAAGGAACAACATCAGAGAGATCGGAGAAATCATCCCAGTTAATGATAATGCCCGCTGCACGCGCCATCGCCACCAGATGCATGGTGTGGTTTGTGGAACCGCCGGTCGCCAGCAGCGAAACGATACCGTTAACCACCACTTTTTCATCGATCATTTTGCCAAGCGGCATCCATTCGTTGCCGTTGCCCGTCAGACGAGTGACCTGGCGAGCCGCCGCTTCTGTCAACGCTTTGCGCAGCGGCGCATCCGGGTGTACAAACGAGGAACCCGGCAACTGCATGCCCATAAACTCAATCACCATCTGGTTGGTGTTGGCGGTACCGTAGAACGTACAGGTGCCTGGTGCGTGATAGGACGCGGCTTCAGATTCCAGCAGTGCCATCCGATCGACTTTGCCCTCAGCATAAAGCTGGCGGATACGCACTTTCTCTTTGTTGGCCAGACCGCTCGCCATCGGGCCTGATGGTACAAACACTGCCGGCAGGTGGCCAAACGACAATGCTGCCATTGCCAGCCCCGGGACGATTTTATCGCACACGCCCAGATACAGCGCCCCATCAAACATGTTATGCGACAGGCCGACCGCAGCAGACATGGCAATCACTTCGCGGCTCAGTAAGGATAACTCCATCCCGTCCTGACCTTGCGTTACGCCATCGCACATGGCCGGAACACCACCAGCCACCTGCCCTACTGCATTCACGGTATGCAGCGCTTTACGGATGATATCCGGATAGACCTCGTAAGGCTGGTGCGCAGAGAGCATGTCGTTATAAGAGGTGATGATCGCGATGTTGTTGCGCAACATGCTTTTGAGGGAGGCTTTATCGTCGGGCTGGCAAGCAGCAAAACCGTGCGCCAGGTTACCGCAAGCGAGTGTTGAGCGGCGTACGGTATCGCTTTTCGCTTGTTCAATACGCGCCAGATAGGCTGAGCGGGTTTCGCGCGAACGTTCGATAATACGATTTGTTACGCGTAACATTGTCGGGTTCATAGAGGCTCCTGAAATTTATCTGTCCGGGGAAGCCGCGTTAACAGTGCGATGAGCTTTACGTAACAAGCTGAAAACACCAGAGCGCCGCGCCCCAAAGGCAAAATCGCTTCAGCCAGTGTAATAAAAAAAGCCCCGCTGGTGAATCCAGTCGGGGCCTGAAAGATGAAAAATTGTTCGGATAGCTGAGTTAGATCATGTTACCGGTAAAATTGCGCAACATTAACCTGCAGCGAATCACTCAAACTCGTTCCAGGAACGGCCGTCACGGGTGATCATCGCTACCGAGGCCACAGGCCCCCAGGTTCCCGCCTGGTAAGGTTTCGGCGAGTCGTTATCCGCCGCCCAGGCTTCCGTAATGGAATCCACCCATTTCCAGGCTTCTTCCACTTCGTCACGGCGCACAAACAGCGCCTGAATGCCGCGCATCGTTTCCAGCAACAGACGCTCATAGGCATCGGCCAGATGCGTCTGATTGAACGTTTCGGAATAACTCAGATCGAGCTTGGTGATTTGCAGATTGTGTTTGTGATCGAGACCCGGCACTTTGTTCAGCACCTGGATATCCACCCCTTCGTCCGGCTGCAGGCGAATGGTCAATTTGTTCTGCGGCAGATCCTGCCAGGACTCTTTGAACAGATTCAGTTCCGGTGTTTTAAAGTAAACAACCACTTCAGAGCACTTGGTCGGCAGACGCTTACCGGTGCGCAGGTAGAACGGCACGCCAGCCCAACGCCAGTTATCAATGTCGACACGGATCGCAACGAACGTTTCGGTGTTGCTGGTCTTATTCGCGCCCTCTTCTTCCAGGTAACCCGGCACTTTTTTGCCCTGGGCAAAACCGGCGCTGTACTGGCCGCGGACGGTTTTTTCACGCACGTTGGTGCGATCAATACGGCGCAGCGACTTCAGTACTTTTACTTTCTCGTCACGAATGCTGTCAGCGCTCAGATCGGACGGCGGCGACATGGCTATCATGCACAGAATTTGCAGCAGGTGGTTCTGGATCATATCGCGCATCTGCCCGGCCTGGTCGAAATAGCCCCAGCGCCCTTCAATGCCTACCTCTTCCGCCACGGTGATTTCCACGTGGTCGATGGTGCGATTGTCCCAGTTATTGACGAAAAGAGAGTTCGCAAAACGCAGCGCTAGCAGGTTGAGTACCGTCTCTTTACCGAGGTAGTGGTCGATACGATACACCTGGCACTCTTCGAAAAACTCACCCACCTGGTCATTGATTTCCCGCGACGTGGCAAGCGAGGTGCCCAGCGGTTTTTCCATTACCACGCGCGCCGGTTTAGCGTTCAGCTTCGCTTCACCCAGGCCTTTGCAGATTGCGCCAAAGGTGCTCGGCGGCATGGCGAAGTAATTGATGGTGGTGCGATTTTTTTGATCCAGCATCTCGCCGAGACGTTTGAATGCCGACGTATCGTTGACGTCCAGATTGCAAAAATCCAGACGACCACTCAGCTTGTCCCACAGGCTCTCGTCGATCTTCTCCTTCATAAAGGTTTCAAGCGCTTCGCGAACAACCTTGGTATACGCTTCCTTATCCCAATCAGCGCGGCCCACGCCCAGGATTCGTGTCTCCGGGTGAATCTGGCCCGCTTTTTCCAGTTGGTACAGGGAAGGCAGCAATTTCCGGCGGGCGAGGTCGCCCTTGGCGCCGAAAATGACCAGGTCACACGCCTGGGCTGTTTGTATTACCGCCATGTCTTTCTCCTCAGTTGGCTATCCTGGAGCTTCAGCCAGGCCTCAGTTGTAATTTTATTACAGTGCACTGTACTGCTTTTACGTAATTCCCGAAACTGTTAAGCCTTGTCAGGACGTGCGTTATTCTGTTGTGACGAAAAAACTGTTCTTTCGCCCTGATAAAGCGGGATATTTGCCCAATACGCGTTGGGTAAAATCCGACTCTGATCATGTAATGAAAAAAAACAACAACATTTCTCATCACGACTTACCTTTCTGCGCGCCGCAGGGGTAATATCTAATTAAATTGCATCACGATTCCATCTATCGGTGTAATCGTTTTACCATGAGCGTTTATCACCCATGAATATGCTGGAAAAAATCCAGTCACGGCTGGAACACCTTAGCAAATCCGAGCGTAAAGTGGCGGAAGTGATCCTCGCCGCGCCGGACCAGGCCATTCACTCAAGCATTGCCGCACTTGCGCAAGAAGCGGATGTCAGCGAACCCACAGTGAACCGCTTCTGCCGCAGCCTCGATACCCGGGGCTTTCCCGATTTCAAACTGCATCTGGCGCAAAGCCTCGCCAATGGCACGCCCTATGTTAATCGAAATGTTGATGAAGATGACAGTGTTGAAGCCTATACCGGCAAAATCTTCGAATCCGCGATGGCCAGTCTCGACCATGTGCGCCAGTCACTGGATATGGCCGCGGTAAACCGCGCCGTAGATTTACTGACGCAGGCGAAAAAAATTGCCTTCTTTGGCCTTGGTTCCTCTGCCGCCGTTGCACACGATGCCATGAACAAATTTTTCCGCTTCAATGTGCCGGTGGTCTACTCCGACGACATTGTCTTGCAACGCATGAGTTGTATGAATTGTAGCGACGATGACGTGGTTGTGTTGATTTCGCATACCGGAAGAACCAAGAATTTAGTGGAACTTGCGCAACTGGCGCGTGAAAACGATGCCATGGTGATAGCCCTTACGTCCGCAGGCACGCCGCTGGCGCGTGAGGCAACACTTGCTATCACCCTGGATGTTCCGGAAGATACAGATATTTATATGCCAATGGTTTCTCGTCTTGCGCAACTCACGGTGATTGATGTGCTGGCAACAGGGTTCACATTGCGTCGGGGAGCAAAATTCAGGGATAACTTGAAGCGAGTCAAAGAAGCACTGAAAGAATCGCGCTTTGATAAAGAGCTGCTTATTAAAAGCGATAACCACTAATAGTAAATATAAAAGCGGTAACCTCTTACGCTGTCCGATCTGACGCATCGCCCTTCACAGCAGGGCGCCAAATGACCGGATTTATGTTCACGCAACACCAAGTTGTTTCAGTCAACGGAGTATTACATGTCCAGAAGGCTTCGCAGAACCAAAATCGTAACCACCTTAGGCCCGGCTACTGACCGCGATAACAACCTTGAGAAGGTGATCGCTGCCGGTGCTAACGTGGTACGTATGAACTTCTCACACGGAACACCTGAAGATCATAAATTACGTGCGGATAAAGTGCGTGAGATTGCGGCAAAACTGGGACGTCATGTTGCTATCCTTGGCGATTTACAGGGGCCAAAAATTCGTGTTTCCACCTTTAAGGAAGGCAAAGTTTTCCTGAACATCGGGGATAAATTCCTGCTCGACGCCAACCTCGGTAAAGGTGAAGGCGACAAAGAAAAAGTGGGCATCGATTATAAAGGTTTGCCTGCCGATGTGGTTCCGGGCGATATCCTGCTGCTGGACGACGGTCGCGTACAGCTAAAAGTGCTGGAAGTTCAGGGCATGAAAGTGTTTACCGAAGTGACCGTCGGCGGCCCGCTGTCGAACAATAAAGGCATCAACAAGCTGGGCGGCGGCCTCTCTGCTGAAGCGCTGACTGAAAAAGACAAAGCGGACATCGTAACAGCAGCATTGATCGGCGTTGACTACCTGGCCGTCTCCTTCCCGCGCTGCGGCGAAGATCTTAACTACGCTCGCCGTCTGGCGCGCGATGCCGGTTGCGATGCCAAAATCGTGGCAAAAGTTGAGCGTGCAGAAGCAGTATGCAATCAGGATGCGATGGATGATGTGATCCTCGCCTCCGACGTGGTAATGGTCGCACGCGGCGATCTCGGTGTTGAAATCGGTGACCCGGAGCTGGTTGGTATCCAGAAAGCGCTGATCCGCCGTGCGCGCCAGCTGAACCGGGCAGTAATCACTGCGACGCAGATGATGGAGTCGATGATCACCAACCCAATGCCAACACGTGCGGAGGTGATGGACGTAGCCAACGCCGTGCTCGATGGCACCGATGCAGTCATGCTCTCTGCCGAAACGGCCGCTGGCCAGTATCCGTCCGAAACCGTTGCTGCAATGGCGCGTGTATGTCTGGGTGCTGAGAAGATTCCAAGTATCAACGTCTCCAAACACCGCCTGGATATCCAATTCGATAACGTGGAAGAAGCGATTGCCATGTCGGCGATGTATGCGGCAAACCACCTGAAAGGTGTAACCGCTATCATTTCGATGACAGAATCGGGTCGCACCGCGTTGATGACCTCGCGCATCAGTTCCGGGCTGCCGATTTTCGCTCTCTCTCGTCATGAACGTACACTCAATCTGACAGCTCTGTATCGCGGCGTCACCCCGGTCTATTTCGACAGCGTAAATGACGGCGTGACGGCAGCTCACGACGCAGTAAACCTGCTGCGCGATAAAGGCTATTTGCTCTCCGGTGACCTGGTTATCGTGACTCAGGGTGATGTGATGAGCACCATCGGCACCACCAACACCACGCGCATTCTCACCGTTGAATAAGCGGTAACAGAAAGCAAAAAGGCCTCTCAGTGAGAGGCCTTTTTTATGGGCTATTTTTTCGGAAATAAATCTTTGCGCTGGTAAGGCTCGGTTTCACCTGGTTTTCGCGTTTTTAGCAATTTGAGGATCCAGGTGTATTGCTCAGGACGCGGACCGACAAACTGTTCAACTTCTTCGTTCATACGGCGGGCAATCGTGTTGTCATCGGCTGTGAGCAGGTCGTCCATCGGCGGACGCACCTGAATAATCAGCCGGTGTGTTTTCGCATCATAAACCGGGAACAGCGGCACCACGCGCGCACGGCACACTTTCATCAGACGGCCAATCGCCGGCAGGGTCGCTTTATAGGTTGCGAAGAAATCAACAAATTCGCTGTGCTCCGCACCGTGATCCTGGTCCGGAAGGTAGTACCCCCAGTAGCCCTGGCGAACCGACTGGATAAAGGGTTTGATCCCATCATTACGCGCATGTAAACGCCCGCCAAAACGACGACGCACGGTGTTCCATACATAATCGAACACTTTGTTGCCCTGATTGTGGAACATCGCCGCCATTTTTTGGCCTTGCGATGCCATTAACATCGCCGGGATATCAACGCCCCAACCGTGCGGAACAAGGAAAATCACCTTCTCTTCGTTGCGGTGCATTTCATCAATAATTTCCCGGCCCTGCCATTCCACACGCGGAAGAACCTTTTCCGGGCCACGTAACGCCAGTTCCGCCATCAGAACCATGGCTTGTGGCGCAGTGGCAAACATCTCATCAATAATGGCCTCTCTTTCCGCATCGCTTTTTTCAGGGAAGCAATAGTAGAGATTGATCTGCGCACGGCGGCGCGCGCTTTTGCCGAACTTTCCGGCCAGACGCCCAAGTTTGCCGAGTACAGGATCGCGCACCGACGGCGGGATCAATGCAACGCCCGCAAAAGCCAGCACTCCCAGCCACGCGCCCCAGTAACGCGGGTGGCGAAATTCGTTTTCAAACTCAGGAATGTATTCAGCGGTATTTTTTTTCGTTTCCATGCATCTTCCGCAGGCGAGAAATCAGTTCACATAAAATAATGAGATAGTGTAGCGAGGCACTATCCATCGCACAAAAGAAAAAGCCGATGCGGTTTGGACATCGGCTTCGGACGCACAGTTGTTAAACGAATCAGTCTACTTTTAACTGAGGCAGAATCTCTTTAACCTGTGCCAGATAATCTTTGCGATCCGACCCGCTTAATCCTTCGGTTCTCGGCAGCTTCGCCGTTAACGGATTAACCGCTTGCTGGTTGATCCACACTTCATAGTGCAAATGCGGCCCGGTAGAACGCCCGGTGTTCCCGGAGAGCGCAATACGATCGCCGCGTTTCACTTTCTGCCCTGGTTTTACCAACAGTTTGCGCAGGTGCATATATCGCGTGGTATAGGTGCGCCCGTGGCGGATAGCGACATAGTTACCTGCCGCTCCGCTGCGTTTCGCCACGACGACTTCACCATCCCCTACCGCCAGCACAGGCGTTCCCTGCGGCAACGCGAAATCAACGCCTTTGTGCGGCGCAACCCGACCAGTAACCGGGTTCAGACGACGGGG
Organism: Kosakonia sp. SOY2; assembly: GCF_027109175.1. Taxonomy (NCBI): domain Bacteria; kingdom Pseudomonadati; phylum Pseudomonadota; class Gammaproteobacteria; order Enterobacterales; family Enterobacteriaceae; genus Kosakonia; species Kosakonia sp. SOY2. Next base: position 726,814 of record NZ_JAPVXH010000001.1, on the reverse strand, counting down.
GTCAAAATTTGAAGATACGCGGAACTGCTTGGATGTCGGGAAACGCAAAAATCCTTTTGCCAGGCCAGTACCGTTGCGATCGTAAAATTTGCCGTCTTCTGCGCGGATTGCATAATAATCTTTGCCGTCGGAACGCAAACGCACACCAAGCAACTGGCTTTGCTCTTGCTTGCCTTCCAGCATTTCGCGGGACATGAGTACGGAGAATTCATCGCCTTTTTTCAGTTTGCGGAAATCCATCTGCCACTGCATGGCTTTGATCACCGCGCTGATTTCACCGCTGGTTAACCCGGCGTCGCGCGCGCTGGAAACAAAACTCCCGCCGACAGTCCCTTTCATCACCGAGTTTACCCAATCGCCCTGCTGCGTTTCGCTACTCATTTTGAAGCCGCCATCAATGCGGTCATAAGTACGAGTCTCGCGGCGGGACATCTCCCAGGTCAATCGCTGCAAATCGCCATCCGCGGTCAGAGTCCAGGAGATCTGTTGGCCAATTTTCAGGTTACGCAGTTCTTTATCCGCAGCGGCAAGCTGGCTGATATCACCCATATCAATGCCGTACTGATTAAGAATGCTGCTCAGCGTATCGCCCGTCGATACGACATATTCATGTACGCCGGCTTCACTGGATGTTTTCTCATCGAGTTCATCCTGCGGAATAGCGTCAACATCGTCATCCGAGGCAGTCTGGTCGATAGGTTCGCTGGCTTCCGGCAACAAAGAACGAATTTCGCTCTTCGGCAGTTCGATAGCTTTAACAATGGGGGTAACGGATTCGGGGTGGTAAACGTACGGACGCCAAACGGCGACCGTGAGAGTGAGAACTGTAAGCGACCCCAGCATAACGCGGTGGGGTCGGGGCAGATTATTAAATGCCAGGGCGACAGAGCGGGCTATCTGTTGCACGTATTCACTTCCTCGTTATTCTCCTTTCAGGCAGCTCGCATACTGATGTGAAAGTTGGGCAAGGAACTGCGGATAGCTCTCTTTGCCTAACTTGATGCCGATACCGAGCGGATCCAACGTTCCCATTCGAACGGATGTCCCTCTGGCAACAGCTTCTACGACCGCTGGCCTGAACTGTGGCTCAGCAAAAACGCAGGTTGCTTTTTGCTCAACCAACTGTGTTCTGATTTCATGTAAACGCTGCGCACCAGGCTGAATTTCGGGGTTGACGGTAAAGTGACCCAGCGGAGTCAGTCCGTAGTGTTTTTCAAAGTAGCCGTAGGCGTCATGAAAAACGAAATACCCTTTCCCTTTCAGCGGTGCCAGCTCGTTACCGACCTGCTTATCGGACTGGGCTAATGATGCCTCAAATGCTTGCAGGTTGGCGTCCAGCTTGGCTCGACTTTGCGGCATAACTTCCACTAATTTATCGTGGATTGCAACCGCTGACAGCCGCGCAATCTCCGGGGAAAGCCACAGATGCATGTTGTACTCACCGTGATGGTGATGTTCATCACTTTTTTCGTCCTGATGATGTCCATCATTATGGTCGTGCTCATCGTCATCCGACCCTTTCATGAGTAGCGTTTTCACGCCTTCCAGATCCGCCATCGTCACTAATTTTTTCGCCGGGATTTGCTGCGCGGAACGCACCATAAATGCTTCCATTTCAGGCCCGACCCAAAATACTAAGTCCGCGTTCTGTAAGCGTTTTACATCCGAAGGACGCAGGGAATAATCGTGCTCTGATGCACCGTCCGGCAGTAATACTTCCGTCGGTGTCACCCCATCGGCTATTGCTGACGCGATAAACCCCAGCGGCTTTAATGACGTTACAACGGCGGCGTTAGCAGTTTGTGCTGCTCCACCGAGAAGCGCAGCGGATAACGCTGCGCAAAGAAGCGTATTTTTATGTAACATAATGCGACTATTAATCGTAATGAATGAGTGGAATGTGATATTATAACATTCGACAACTTGTGCAACCCTATAAATGCTATGACGAATCTTGTAACGCTCGAAAAAATCACCGTCGCATTCGGCCAACGTCGCGTCCTGTCTGATATTTCGCTGAATTTACGCGCTGGTAAAATTTTAACCCTGCTGGGCCCTAATGGCGCGGGCAAATCAACGCTGGTGCGCGTTGTGCTTGGGCTGGTAGCACCCGACTCCGGGTTAATCAAGCGTGACAAAACGCTTCGCATCGGATACGTGCCGCAGAAATTACACCTTGACGCGACTCTGCCGCTCACCGTTCGCCGCTTTATGCGCCTGCGTCCTGGCACCAGTAAAGATGATATTGTTCCGGCACTGAAACGTGTTCAGGCCGCACACCTGGTCGATGCGCCAATGCAAAAACTTTCTGGTGGTGAAACCCAGCGTGTATTGCTCGCGCGAGCGCTGCTTAATCGCCCCCAATTACTGGTTCTTGATGAGCCAACCCAGGGCGTTGATGTGAATGGCCAGGTAGCGCTGTACAACCTGATTGACCAGTTGCGTAAAGAGCTGGACTGCGCTGTATTGATGGTTTCTCACGATCTGCATCTGGTTATGGCAAAAACCGATGAAGTGCTCTGCCTGAATCACCATATTTGCTGTTCTGGCACGCCGGAAGTGGTTTCGATGCACCCGGAATTTATCTCCATGTTCGGCCAGCGTGGCGCGGAACAGTTGGGAATTTATCGCCACAATCACAACCACCGCCACGATTTACAGGGCCGCATTGTGCTGCGCCAGGGTAATGGACACTCATGATTGAATTATTACTACCCGGCTGGCTTGCCGGGGTTATGCTCGCCTGCGCGGCAGGTCCGTTGGGCTCATTTGTTGTCTGGCGCAGAATGTCCTATTTCGGCGATACGCTCGCGCATGCTTCTCTTTTGGGTGTCGCTTTCGGTTTATTACTGGACGTCAATCCCTTTTATGCGGTGATCGCGGTTACGCTGCTGCTGGCCGCCGGGCTGGTATGGCTGGAAAAACGGCCTCATCTGGCCATTGATACCCTGCTGGGGATCATGGCGCACAGCGCATTGTCGCTGGGTCTGGTTGTTGTCAGCCTGATGTCAAATATCCGTGTCGATTTAATGGCCTATCTGTTCGGGGATTTGCTGGCAGTGACACCAGGCGATCTGCTGGCGATCGCTCTGGGTGTTGTCGTGGTGCTGGGGATTTTGTTCTGGCAATGGCGCAATCTGCTGTCGATGACCATCAGCCCCGAGCTGGCCTTTGTCGATGGCGTGAAGCTGCAGCGTGTGAAGCTGTTACTGATGCTGGTCACTGCATTAACGATTGGCGTTGCCATGAAATTCGTCGGCGCACTGATCATTACCTCCCTGTTGATTATCCCTGCCGCGACATCGCGACGCTTCGCACGTACGCCGGAGCAAATGGCGGGCATCGCGGTCGGGATCGGGATGATCGCCGTCACCGGCGGGCTGACATTTTCAGCCTTTTATGACACGCCCGCGGGCCCATCCGTGGTGTTGTGCGCGGCGCTGCTGTTTATCTTCAGCATGATGAAGAAACCCGCCAGCTAAAGCGAAAGGCCGGAAGCAAATGCTCTCCGGCCTTTAATGTTATGGCATTTGCGGTGGCGTAATGCCGAAGTGGTTCCACGCTCTGACTGTTGCCATCCGACCACGCGGCGTACGCTGCAAAAAACCCTGCTGGATAAGATACGGCTCCAGCACATCCTCAATCGTTTCGCGCTCTTCGCCAATAGCTGCCGCCAGGTTGTCCAGCCCGACCGGGCCACCGAAGAACTTATCGATAACGGCTAACAGCAGTTTACGATCCATATAGTCGAAGCCTTCGGCATCGACATTCAGCATGTCGAGCGCCTGGGCCGCGATATCAGCGGTAATATCACCATCGTGTTTCACTTCGGCGAAATCGCGCACACGCCGCAGCAGTCGATTCGCAATACGTGGCGTACCGCGTGAGCGGCGCGCCACTTCCAGCGCACCCTCGTCGCTCATCGCCAGCCCCATATAGCGCGCGCTGCGCCCGACAATGTGCTGTAAATCCGCAACCTGATAGAACTCCAGACGCTGCACGATACCGAAACGATCGCGCAACGGCGACGTAAGCGAACCCGCACGCGTCGTCGCGCCGATCAAGGTAAACGGCGGTAAATCGATTTTTATCGAGCGCGCCGCTGGCCCTTCACCGATCATGATATCCAGCTGGTAATCTTCCATCGCCGGATAAAGCACCTCTTCAACAACCGGCGAGAGGCGGTGTATTTCATCGATAAACAGCACATCATGCGGCTCGAGGTTAGTGAGCATCGCGGCAAGATCGCCCGCTTTTTCCAGCACTGGCCCTGAGGTCGTGCGCAGATTGACACCCATCTCGTTTGCCACGATATTCGCCAGCGTCGTTTTACCTAAGCCCGGTGGGCCGAAGATAAGCAGATGGTCCAGCGCGTCACCGCGCAGCTTTGCCGCCTGGATAAAGATCTCCATTTGCGAGCGCACATGCGGCTGACCGATATACTCGTCGAGCATTTTCGGACGAATAGCGCGGTCTGCAACTTCCTCTATATTGGTGCTGGCGGGCGTTACCAGACGGTCTGCTTCAATCATCCTCTACCTCACAACGCCGCGCGCAGTGCTTCGCGGATCAGGGTTTCACTGTTGGCGTCCGGACGCGCAATCTTGCTTACCATCCGGCTGGCTTCCTGAGGTTTATAGCCCAACGCCACCAGCGCAGCAACGGCTTCTTGTTCCGCATCATCCGTCGCCGGGCTCGCCGGAGAGGCCAGCACCAAATCTGCAGCCGGGGTGAAGAGATCGCCATGCAGACCTTTAAAGCGATCTTTCATCTCGACAATCAAACGCTCGGCGGTTTTCTTCCCTATTCCCGGCAATTTGACCAACGCCGCAGGATCTTCGCGTTCTACGGCGTTAACAAACTGCTGCGCCGACATACCGGACAAAATCGCCAGCGCCAGCTTCGGCCCAACGCCATTGGTTTTGATGAGCTCACGAAACAGCGTCCGTTCCTGCTTGTTATTAAAGCCGTACAACAGCTGAGCGTCTTCGCGAACCACAAACTGTGTAAAAACAACCGCCTCTTTTCCGGCGTCCGGGAGCTCATAAAAGCAGGTCATCGGCATATGGACTTCATATCCCACGCCCCCCACTTCCAGCAGAACCAACGGGGGTTTTTTTTCTACAATAATGCCTCTGAGTCTGCCTATCACGTGACGCTCCTGCGTTAACGGCTGAAAGTGTAATGCCGTATGATAAAAAAAGGCTGGATAGATATCCAGCCGAATATACAGGAAAACGCGAGCGCGGTTCAGGAATTCGCGTAATAGGCCGCATCCGCAAGATCGGTGAGCAAATCGCGTTGCTCAGGGTGCCAGCCTAAGACCTCGCGGGTTCGCTCGCTGGACGCTGACATATCCGCTGCGGCAAAGGTGGCAAACCAGCCAAAATGGTCAGCACTGCGTGATTCAGCGGGCAGGCCCAGCATGTTGCCGATGGCGATAGCAATCTCCCGCATCGCGATCCCCTGCTCCGCTACCGCATGGTATACCGTTTCCGTGACGCCACTTTCCAGCGCCAACCGGTAGAGCTTCGCCGCATCAAGGCGATGCACCGCCGCCCAACGATTATTACCCTCGCCCGGCCAGGCGGATACACCGGTTTTCTTCGCCAGCGCGATCAAAATCGGGATAAAACCGTGATCGCCTACACCATGAACAGTTGGAGCCAGACGCACACTGGCAGCCCGGACACCTTTTTCGACCAGAGCCTGTGCCGCCTGTTCGGAACGGCGCAGATAGTCCGGCGCGCTGACAGGATGATCCTTTTCAGTTGCTGGCCGTCCCTGAACCAACCTTGCCAGCCCCGAGGTCACCAGCAACGGACGGTCACTACCGATCAGCGCCTCCCCCATCACTTCAATGGCGCGACGGTCCTGTTCGCTATTTTCCGCAAAACGGGAAAAGTCGTGATTAAAGGCGGTATGGATCACCGCATCCGCACGCGAAGCCGCGTCAAACAAGAGAGAATGGTCATCCAGCGTTCCGGAAACAACCTGCCCTCCCGCAGCCAGCAACGCCTGTGCTTTATCCGCGTTTCTTGCCAGGCCGCTCACCTGGTGCCCGGCAGCAATCAGCTCTGCCACCACTTTTGCGCCGACCCAACCGGTCGCGCCCGTTAGAAAAACATGCATGTGTGTGTCTCCTGATGTTGACTCGCGCCGTTATCCTTATAAATATCCTTTGTAGTGAAAAGTAGTGACGTTATCGGGGTATAAGGACTAACAGGATGCAAAGCGTTACTCAGCCTAAAGATCTGGGCAGTTACCTGAAGTCGCGCCGGGCGCAGCTTGACCCTGTGGCGCTGGGTTTTCATACCGCACGGCGGCGTACGCCGGGGCTACGCCGTGAAGAGGTGGCGCATCTGGCCTGTATTAGTGCTACCTGGTACACCTGGCTTGAGCAAGGTCGCGGGGGAACGCCTTCGGCGGAAGTACTGGAGCGCATTTGCCAGGCGCTGCGCCTTTCTGAGCGCGAACGCGAACACGTTTTTCATCTGGCATTAGGCCGTGCTCCGGGCATGCATTACCCGGCCAGAGGAACCGTGACAGAAAGGCTGCAAAAGGTGCTGGACTGTATGCACCTGAGCCCGGCGATGATCCGCAATGCAACCTGGGATGTGCTCGCCTGGAACAAAGCCGCCACGGTGGTGTTATCCGATTACGCCAGCCAGCCTGCACATGAACGTAACATTCTGCGGCGTATTTTCCTTAATCCCCAGGCACGCGCCGCGCAGGTGGACTGGCACTCGCTCGCCCGCTTTCTGGTGGCCGCTTTTCGTGCTGATGCAACCCGCGCGGGTGCGTCGGTTGAAATTCGTCCGTTGGTGGAAGAACTCAGTGCAGCTTCTGCTGAGTTCGCCGAGCTCTGGCAGAATAACGATATTGCGGTCATGGAAGAAGGCACCAAAATCCTGCTGCATGGTGCGGTCGGTCGGTTATCGCTGGAGTATTCGAGTTTTTCGGTGGAAGGGCAACCGGACCTGACAATGGTGGTCTATAACCCGTCGACCGACGAGGACGCACGCAAGATAAGTTCGCTGTTATAAAAAAAGCGCCGGTAAACCGGCGCTTTTTAGCGTAATCGTCCGCGAGCCAGATTGAGCCTTGTGCTGCTCACCTGCAACGCATTCTGGCTGACATGGCAATGCGTGATGGCGATAGCCAGCGCATCTGCCGCATCCGCCTGCGGGTTAGCGGGCAGTTTCAGCAGCGTGCGCACCATATGTTGCACCTGGCTTTTTTCCGCGCTGCCAATCCCCACCACCGTCTGCTTTACCTGCCGTGCGGCATATTCAAACACCGGCAAGTCCTGATTGACGGCGGCGACAATCGCCACACCGCGCGCCTGCCCCAGCTTGAGTGCCGAATCGGCGTTTTTCGCCATAAATACTTGTTCAATAGCGAAAAAATCCGGTTGGAACTGGGTAATGATCTCCGTCACGCCCGCATAAATCAGCTTCAGACGCGACGGTAAATCATCCACTTTGGTACGGATACAACCGCTGCCGAGATAGGTCAGTTGTCGTCCCGTCTGGCGGATCACGCCGTAACCGGTGACGCGCGAACCCGGATCGATACCGAGAATGATCGCCATTATGCGTCTCCGGTGACAGGCGAGTTAATCAGCGACATTAGAGTGTCGCCGCAACCTCATCAGAGATCTCACCGTTGTGGTAAACCTCCTGCACGTCGTCGCAATCTTCCAGCATATCGATCAGACGCAGCAGTTTCGGCGCGGTTTCCGCGTCCATGTCGGCTTTGGTCGACGGGATCATGGAGACTTCAGCGTTGTCCGCTTTCAGACCCGCGGCTTCCAGTGCGTCACGCACTGCGCCCATCTCTTCCCACGCGGTATAAACGTCAATTGCGCCATCATCAAACGTCACTACGTCTTCAGCACCGGCTTCCAGCGCCGCTTCCATAATGGTGTCTTCGTCGCCTGCGTCGAAGGAGATAACCCCTTTTTTGCTGAACAGATAGGCGACAGAACCGTCAGTACCGAGGTTGCCACCGCATTTGCTGAAAGCATGACGCACTTCCGCCACGGTACGGTTGCGGTTGTCACTCAGACACTCCACCATCACCGCCGTGCCGCCAGGACCATAACCTTCATAAATGATGGTTTCCATGTTCGCGTCATCATCGCCACCCACACCACGCGCGATAGCACGGTTTAAGGTGTCGCGGGTCATGTTGTTAGACAGCGCTTTATCAACCGCCGCACGCAGGCGCGGGTTAGAACCGATATCACCGCCGCCCAGACGCGCAGCCGTTACCAGTTCACGGATGATTTTGGTAAAGATCTTACCGCGTTTAGCATCCTGTGCCGCTTTGCGGTGTTTGGTGTTGGCCCATTTACTATGACCTGCCATAAAAAACTCTCCAATAAAGCCTTTTCCCGGCGGCTTTCAGTCCTCTGGCGCGTTGGCTGCCCCCGTTCGCACCCGTTGCTTACCACGGTAAACACCTGGCGACGCCGGGGATTGCCACCTTCCTGAGAACTGAAATTCCAGGGGAAATTAGTCGGCGTTAATAACAAATTCTTCAATCGCCTGCCGGTTGCTCCACGACTTGGTTAATGCCGCCGCTGCCGGGGCATCAAGCCAACGGTACGCCAGATGTTCACTAAAAACGATCTGGCGTTCATGGGGCAGCGCAAGACAAAACCAGGATTCGGTATTGTGCGTGACGCCCGGCGCATAGCGATGACGTAAATGACTAAATATTTCAAATTCCACCGTGCGCTGACAGTCGACTAAGGTCAGTTGCTCGCAAGCAATATCGATGTCGACCTCTTCCTTTACTTCACGCATGGCGGCTTGCGACGCTACCTCTCCTGCTTCAAGACTGCCGGTAACCGACTGCCAGAAATCAGGATCGTCGCGCCGCTGCAACATCAGCACCCGTTTCGTGTCCTCGGCGTAAATCACCACCAGCACAGAAACAGGGTGCTTAAAGGCCATCTTATTTATTCTCCGGCGTCTCTTTTTTGACGACGGAAATACCCAGCTCAGCCAGCGATGCCGGGTTGGCGAAACTTGGCGCTTCGGTCAGCAGACAGGCCGCCGCCGTGGTTTTCGGGAACGCAATCACGTCACGGATGTTATCAGTGCCGGTCAGTAACATGGTCAGACGATCCAGACCAAACGCCAGACCCGCGTGCGGCGGCGTACCATACTTCAGCGCATCCAGCAGGAAGCCGAACTTCTCACGCTGTTCCTGCTCATTGATGCCCAGAATGCCGAATACAGTCTGCTGCATTTCGCCGTTATGGATACGTACAGAACCGCCGCCCACTTCATAACCGTTGATAACCATATCGTAAGCATTCGCTACGGCCTCTTCCGGTGCCGCTTTCAGCTCAGCGGCAGTCATATCTTTCGGCGAGGTGAACGGGTGATGCATCGCGGTCAGACCGCCTTCGCCGTCATCTTCAAACATCGGGAAGTCGATCACCCACAGCGGCGCCCATTTGGTTTCGTCGGTCAGATTCAGGTCTTTACCCAGCTTCAGACGCAGCGCGCCCAGCGCATCAGCCACCACTTTTTTGTGGTCCGCGCCGAAGAAAATCATGTCGCCATCTTGTGCGCCAGTGCGCTCAAGGATCGGGCTAACGATTTCAGCGTTCAGGAACTTCGCGACCGGGCTGGTGATCCCCTCCAGTCCTTTTGCCGCTTCGTTGACCTTAATGTAAGCAAGGCCTTTCGCCCCGTAGATTTCGATAAACTTGCCGTAGTCGTCAATCTGTTTACGGCTAAGTTGTGCGCCACCTGGCACACGCAGCGCGGCAACGCGGCCTTTCGGATCGTTTGCCGGGCCGGAGAAGACTTTAAACTCGACCGCTTTCAGCAAGTCGGCCACGTCCACCAGCTCCATCGGGTTACGCAAATCGGGTTTATCGGAACCGTAACGACGCTCGGCTTCAGCGAAGGTCATAATCGGGAACTCGCCCAGATCCACACCACGAATTTCCTGCCACAGCTCGCGAACCAGCGCTTCCATCACTTCACGCACCTGCGGCGCGGTCATAAAGGAGGTTTCCACATCGATCTGGGTGAATTCCGGCTGGCGGTCAGCACGCAGGTCTTCATCACGGAAACATTTGACGATCTGATAGTAACGGTCGAAGCCGGACATCATCAGCAGCTGTTTAAACAGCTGTGGGGATTGCGGCAGCGCGTAGAATTTGCCTTTATGCACGCGCGACGGCACGAGATAGTCACGCGCGCCTTCCGGCGTCGCTTTGGTCAGCATCGGGGTTTCAATATCGAGGAAACCGTGGTCATCCATAAAGCGACGCACGAAGCTGGTGATCCGGGCGCGGGTTTTCAGGCGCTGAGCCATTTCCGGGCGGCGCAGATCGAGGTAGCGGTATTTCAGACGCGCTTCTTCGGTATTAACGTGGTTGGAGTCCAGCGGCAGCACGTCAGAACGGTTGATAATATTCAGCCCGGTGGCGAACACTTCCACTTCACCGGTTGCCATATCTTTGTTGACGTTTTTGCCGTCGCGCGCACGCACGGTACCGGTAACCTGAATGCAGAACTCATTACGCAGTTCAGAGGCGAGCTGGAACGCATCCTGACGGTCCGGGTCGAAAAACACCTGCACGATGCCTTCGCGATCGCGCATATCAATAAAGATAAGGCTACCGAGGTCACGACGACGATTGACCCACCCACAAAGCGTTACTTGCTGTCCCACATGGGACTGATTGAGCTGCCCGCAATATACTGTACGCATGAGATATCCCTTAATTAGCTGCGCGCGACCCGCCGCCTGCGGGGCAGGCACTCTGGTGGCAGCTATTTTCGTATGTCACAACTGGATGAAAAAAGGGGGCTATTATACTGGAAATTCTGACTGACGATAAGCCCGCGACCGACTGTACGCGCGTTTGCTGCGCGCTTATTGCGCATTCTCACAAAATTTAACAAAATTTGTAAACCGTCCGCACCTGCATAACGCGTAAGGTATCCGCCGACGTCATTCATTTTTCAGGAGTTATTATGCTGGAACTCAATGCTGAGAAAACCGCACTGGTGGTGATCGATTTACAGGAGGGTATTTTACCTTTCGCCGGTGGCCCGCACACAGCGCAGGACGTGGTTCAACGTGCCGCAACGCTCGCGGAAAAATTCCGTGCCAACGGTTCGCCGGTCGTATTAGTGCGCGTTGGCTGGTCTGCGGATTTCGCCGAAGCGCTGAAACAGCCGGTTGACGCGCCAACAGGCGGTCATACTCTACCGGAAAACTGGTGGGTTTACCCGCAGGCCCTGGGTAAAAAAGAGAGCGATATTGAAGTGACCAAACGCCAGTGGGGCGCGTTTTACGGCACCGATCTTGAGCTGCAACTGCGCCGCCGTGGCATCGACACCATTGTGCTGTGCGGTATTTCCACCAATATTGGCGTGGAATCCACCGCGCGCAACGCGTGGGAATTAGGTTTTTCGCTGGTGATTGCAGAAGATGCTTGCAGCGCAGGCAGCAACGAGCAACATCAGGGCAGCCTGAAGTATATCTTCCCGCGCATTAGCCGTGTTCGCAGCACGGACGAGATCCTCAGCGCGTTATGATGTATGTCGGCCTGCCGCAATGGTCGCACCCCAAATGGGTGCGCCTTGGCATCACCAGCCTCGAAGAGTACGCCCGTCACTTTAACTGCGTCGAAGGCAACACCACGCTTTACGCGCTGCCAAAAGCTGAGATCGTGGCGCGCTGGCGCGAACAAACCACCGATGATTTCCGCTTTTGCTTTAAATTCCCCGCCACCATTTCGCACCATGCGGCGCTGCGTAACTGCCGCGATCTGACAGACGAGTTTTTTCAACGGATGTCGCCTCTTGCCAACCGGATAGGCCAGTACTGGTTACAGCTTCCGGCAACCTTTGGTCCGCGCGATCTCCCCGCGTTGTGGGCATTTCTGGACGCGTTGCCGGCTGATTTCACCTATGGCGTTGAAGTGCGTCATCCAGGCTTTTTCGCCAAAGGCGAAGAGGAAAAAGCGCTCAATCAGGGCTTACATGCGCGCGGGGTGAACCGGGTGATCCTTGATAGCCGCCCGGTGCACAGCGCCATTCCACACAGTGAAGCGATCATTGAAGCGCAGCGCAAAAAGCCGAAAGTCCCGGTGCATGCGCTGATAACCGCCAGCCATCCGATGGTGCGTTTTATCGGCAGCGACAATATGGAGCATAATCGCCAGCTGTTTGCCGTATGGCTGCAAAAACTCCCGTTGTGGGAACAGACCACCACCCCCTATTTGTTTTTGCATACGCCCGATATCGCGCAAGCGCCGGAACTGGTGGAAACCCTGTGGCAGCGGTTGCAGGCCGCCGTCCCGAGCGTTGGCGACGCCCCTTCTCTTCCGCTGCAATCTTCTCTTTTCTGAACGAACCACCTATCATTGTCTAGCGGTCACCAGAGCCTTAAAGGGAGTTAGTATGGTTAGCGCGCTTTACGCCGTGCTGGGTGCATTGTTACTCATAAAATTTTCTTTTGACGTTATTCGCCTGCGCACGCAATACCGTGTTAGCTATGGCGACGGCGGGTTTAGCGAGCTGCAAAGTGCGATACGCATTCATGGCAATGCGGTGGAATACATTCCCGTCGCCCTGATCCTGCTTCTTTTTATGGAGATGGACGGTGCGCAAACCTGGTTAGTGCATGTTTGTGGGCTGCTGCTGATCGCCGGTCGCCTGATGCATTATTACGGCTTTCACCACCGCCTGATCCGCTGGCGTCGTTCCGGCATGGGCGCAACCTTTTGCTCGCTGCTGTTGATGGTGCTGGCAAATCTGTGGTACATGCCCTGGGAGTTGGTTTTCTCCCTGCATTAGCGCACAATACGCCCCTTTGTTTTCCCGGATATTTACACTATGTCTCACCGCGACACGCTTTTTTCTGCGCCTATCGCCAGCCTGGGCGACTGGACTTTTGACGAACGGGTAGCCGAAGTCTTCCCGGACATGATCCAGCGTTCCGTACCGGGTTACTCCAATATTATCTCGATGATCGGCATGCTGGCGGAGCGCTTTGTCCAGCCTGCCACGCAGGTTTACGATCTCGGCTGCTCACTGGGCGCGGCAACGCTCTCAGTGCGTCGCAACATTCACCATGCTGATTGCAAAATCATCGCCGTCGACAATTCACCCGCCATGGTGGAGCGCTGCCGTCGTCATATCGATGCCTATAAAGCGCCAACGCCGGTTGAAGTGATTGAAGGCGATATTCGCGATATTCAGATTGAAAACGCCTCGATGGTGGTACTCAACTTCACCTTGCAATTTCTGCAGCCGGACGACCGCCTGAAACTGCTGCAGAAAGTTTACCAGGGGCTGAACCCTGGCGGCGCGTTAGTGTTATCGGAAAAATTCAGTTTTGAAGACCACACCGTCGGCGAATTACTGTTCAATATGCACCACGATTTTAAACGTGCTAACGGCTACAGCGAACTGGAGATCAGCCAGAAGCGCAGCATGCTGGAAAACGTTATGCTGACGGATTCTGTTGAAGCGCATAAAACCCGCCTGCGCACTGCCGGGTTTGAGCACAGCGAACTGTGGTTCCAGTGTTTTAATTTTGGTTCGCTGGTGGCTCTGAAGGCGGTTGCAGCATGATTGAGTTCGGCCGTTTTTATCAGCAAATAGCCACCGGTACGCTCGCGCACTGGCTGGAAACGTTACCCGCCCAGATCGCCGCCTGGCAGCGTGAAGCATTGCACGGGCAGTTTAAGCAGTGGAACAACGCGGTAGAATTTCTGCCGACCATCACCCCCGCAAAGCTGGATCTGCTGCACAGCGTCAGCGCGCAAAGCGCCGAACCGCTCAGCGCCGGGCAGCTTAAAGGTATGGAAACGCTGCTGCGTAATCTGATGCCGTGGCGCAAAGGGCCATTTTCACTGTATGGCATTGATATCGACACCGAATGGCGTTCCGACTGGAAATGGGAGCGCGTCCTGCCGCACCTTTCTGACCTGAAAGGCCGCACCATTCTGGATGTCGGCTGCGGCAGCGGTTACCACCTGTGGCGCATGGTCGGCGCGGGTGCGCAGCTTGCCGTTGGTATCGACCCAACGCAGTTGTTTTTATGCCAGTTTGAAGCCGTGCGTAAGCTGTTGGGCGACGACCGCCGCGCGCATCTTTTGCCGCTTGGCATTGAGCAGCTTCCGGCGCTGAACGCTTTCGATACCGTGTTTTCCATGGGCGTGCTCTATCACCGCCGTTCACCACTTGAACATCTGTGGCAGTTGAAAGATCAACTGGTGAAAGATGGCGAGCTGGTACTGGAAACACTGGTGGTGGAAGGCGATGAAAATACCGTGCTGGTGCCCGGTGACCGCTATGCGCAAATGCGAAATGTCTATTTTATCCCTTCTGCGCTGGCGCTGAAAAACTGGCTGGAGAAGTGTGGTTTTGTTGATGTACGCATTGCGGATACCAGCGTTACCAGTACCGACGAGCAACGTCGTACGCCGTGGATGGTCACGGAATCACTGGCCGATTTTCTTAACCCGGCGGATAACAGTAAAACCGTTGAAGGCTACCCGGCCCCGGTTCGCGCGGTGTTGATTGCCCGCAAACCGTAAGATAAAAAAAGGCCCCTGTTAATGGCAGGGGCCTGGTACAAGCAAGCATCATATTGGGCGACATGATGCGCGGTAAAAACTGTTACGGGCGATGGTGCAAAATCATCTCTTTCATTACCGCCACCGCATCGCCATCCACACCGTAGCGGGCATATTCATCCGCACTGGCATCTGACGACATCGATAATCCTGGATTGCGATAGCGCATCGGCGATGCTGTCCAGCGGCCTGCAGAGCTATGCACCTCTTTAATACCCGCATGGAGAAAGGTTTCGAGGTTATCCGGACGCACACCTGCGCCGGCCATAATGATTGGAACACCAGACCTGGCATTTAGTTCCCTGATTAATGAAAGTCCTTTTGCTGCCGAGGGCTGCTGACCAGACGTGAGAATACGCGCAATGCCTAATTCCGCTAAGTTATCAAACACCTGAAGCGGATTAGCACACATATCGAACGCGCGATGAAAAGTTACCGCCATCCCCTGTGCGGCCTGCATAATTTCCCGCATGCGCACAATATCGACATCTCCCTCTTCCGTCAGCACACCGGTGACCAGGCCAGGAAAACCCAGATCACGGAGCATCGCAATATCGCTCAGCATGGAGGCAAACTCATCGGCCCGGTAGCAAAAATCCCCACCGCGCGGGCGCACGATCGGATGTACGGGAATGGTTACCGCCTGTCGAATCGCTTTTAACGCACCAAAGGAAGGGGTTAAACCGCCCTCTTTCGGCGCAGCGCAAAATTCAATGCGATCGGCGCCACGTTGCTCAGCAATCACCGCGTCATCGACGCCATAACAACAGATTTCCAGTAAGGTCATTTCCTCTCTCCCGGTTCAGCATGGCTCGCTTTCGCAAGCGCTTTCACCCCTGCTCGCTCGCGACAATCTCTTCAATGGTCCACGGATGAAATTTCACGGTGACTTTGCCATCCGTCACCGCCAGCGTTGGATTGGGCAGCCGTTCGCGCTCGCCTTTTGGTGAACTGGTTTTCACCGAAATACCCGGCTGGCTTAAGCCCTCATCAGCCAGCAGCGCCAGCGCACGCGCGTTGAGCGTGGCGATATCGCCCGGCAGCACGATTTCTACATGCTCCCACCCTTCGTGCGGATAGCGCTTTTCACCCGGCCACGGCAACTCAATCACCGTAAACTGCCAGTGGGCGACACACACGGGTTCACGCAGTTTGAACAGGCAAATCGGCCGACCATTAATGATGTTTTCCGACAGCAGTTCGCCACAGTGTTCAAAACCACGCCGCCAGCGCTCCGCCGTGGTGTTCTGGTGGCAGCGCAACGAGATGTGATCGGCATTTAAGGGTGCGATATCCAGCCCCAGACGAGTAGCTAAATTTTGCAAATTTTGGGTAAACCGTGGCAAATCTTCCACGATATCCTGCAACTCTTCGACAGTTTGCCAGGTACGCATAACAGTGCTCGCAAGTCATAACAAAGCGCATAATCTACCGTGTTATGCAGTGCTGACGCCACCGGGCATTTGCAGTATACTCCCGCCTTTATTAAACACCCGGACGCCGCCTCAGCGACGCGGTGTCCTAAAAGTAAGGTATCCCGGTGAATATTCAGGCTCTTCTCTCAGAAAAAGTTAGTCAGGCCATGATTGCAGCAGGCGCGCCAGTCGATTGTGAAGCGCAGGTTCGTCAGTCAGCAAAAATTCAGTTTGGCGACTATCAGGCTAATGGCGTGATGGCAGTAGCAAAAAAACTGGGCATGGCGCCGCGACAACTGGCCGAGCAGGTTCTGTCTCACCTTTCTCTCGACGGGATTGCCAATAAAGTTGAAATCGCCGGTCCTGGCTTTATCAATATTTTCCTCGCGCCTGAGTTTCTCGCCTCGCAGGTAGATGCGGCGCTGAAATCCGATCGCCTGGGCGTAACAAAACCGCAGCCGCAAACCGTGGTTATCGATTACTCCGCGCCGAACGTGGCGAAAGAGATGCATGTCGGCCATCTGCGCTCCACCATCATTGGCGATGCATCAGTCCGTACGCTGGAATTCCTCGGCCATAACGTGATTCGCGCCAACCATGTCGGTGACTGGGGCACCCAGTTCGGCATGCTGATTGCCTATCTTGAGCTGCAACAGCAGGAGAACGCCGGTGAAATGGCGCTGGCGGATCTGGAAGGTTTTTACCGTGAAGCCAAAAAACATTATGACGAAGACGCGGCATTCGCTGAACGCGCACGCGCTTACGTGGTGAAACTGCAAGGCGGCGATGAATATTGCCGCGAGATGTGGCGCAAGCTGGTCGATATCACTATGAGTCAGAACCAGAAAACCTACGAACGCCTGAACGTGACGCTGACCCGCAAAGATGTTATGGGTGAAAGCCTGTATAACCCGATGTTACCGGGCATCGTTGCGGATCTGAAAACCAAAGGTCTGGCGGTAGAGAGCGAAGGCGCGACCGTGGTATTCCTGGATGAGTACAAAAACAAAGAAGGCGAACCGATGGGCGTCATCATCCAGAAAAAGGATGGCGGCTATCTGTACACCACCACGGACATCGCCTGCGCGAAATACCGTTATGAAACGCTGCATGCCGATCGCGTGCTCTACTACATCGATTCCCGTCAGCATCAGCACCTGATGCAGGCCTGGACCATCGTGCGTAAAGCCGGTTATGTGCCGGATTCCGTGCCGCTGGAACACCACATGTTCGGCATGATGCTCGGCAAAGACGGCAAGCCGTTCAAAACCCGCGCGGGCGGTACGGTGAAACTTTCCGATCTGCTGGATGAAGCGCTGGAACGCGCGCGTCGTCTGGTGGCAGAAAAGAATCCGGATATGCCTGCCGACGAGCTGGAAAAACTGGCCAACGCCGTCGGTATCGGCGCGGTGAAATATGCGGATCTGTCGAAAAACCGCACCACCGATTACGTTTTCGACTGGGACAACATGCTGGCCTTTGAAGGCAACACCGCACCGTACATGCAGTACGCTTACACCCGCGTGCTCTCCGTATTCCGTAAAGCGGGTATTGAAGAGAGCGTACTGGAAAACGCACCGGTGGTGATTGGCGAAGAGCGTGAATCCCAGCTGGCAGCGCGTCTGTTGCAGTTCGAAGAAACCCTGTCCGTCGTTGCCCGTGAAGGTACGCCGCATGTGATGTGCGCCTATCTGTACGATCTGGCGGGTCTGTTCTCCGGCTTCTACGAGCACTGCCCGATCCTCAGCGCGGAAAACGACGAAACCCGTTTAAGCCGCCTGAAACTGGCCCTGCTGACGGCAAAAACGCTGAAACTCGGTCTTGATACGCTGGGTATCGAAACCGTAGAGCGTATGTAATCCCTTCCGTTTTTAGCCATAAAAAAACCCCGGCCAGCCGGGGTTTTTCATTTATCGCCTTTCAGAAATATTTGCGCAGATACTCCGTCAAACAGAGCATCGCCATCGCCTGGCCGTATGGCATTGAGGTCAGCGGGATCTGGCGATAAAACGCCAGATTACTGCCCATCCCGGTGCCGAACGACACCTGCAATAACTCCCCTTCCGGCGAAATATTTTCCACAATCGCTTTCACCGCTTTTTCCGCCACATCCGTGTAATCGGCGCTGATATAACGCTTACGCAGCGCTTTCAGAATGCCATAGGCAAACCCGGCGGTTGCCGAGGCTTCCAGATAAGAATCTGGATCGTCGAGCAGCGTATGCCATAACCCGCTTTCATGCTGGCACTTCGCCAGCGCGGCGATTTGCGCATTCAGCACCTGAACCAGATAACGGCGCACCGCATTGTTTTCCGGCAGATCGACAAGCTCAAGGAAATCCGGGATAACGATGGTCAGCCAGCTATTCCCGCGCGCCCAGCGCGCGTTGGCAAAATTGTGGTGACCGTCATAATTCCAGCCGTGGAACCACAGCCCGGTTTCCCTGTCCATCAGGTTCTGCACATGCAACAGAAACTGATACACCGCCTCTTCCACATAGTCTGGCCGGTTGAGCAATTTGCCGATTTTCGCCAGCGGCAGCACGGTCATCATCAGCGTGTCGTCCCACATCTGCTGGTGGTTCTCCTCCGCCAGCGTAATGTGCTGCATCCCGCCGCAGTCGGTGCGCGGCATCTCGTTCATCGCCCATTCGGCCCAGCTTTCCAGCCACGGGAGATAAGTCGGGTTACCGGTTTCTTCATAGCGATACGCCAGCGTCAGGAACGGTGCCATGGTATTGACGTTTTTAGTGGTTGCGCCTTCTGCAAAACGGTCGGCGAACCAGTTATCAATCACCTCGCGCACGCCCTCTTCGCCGGTCTGACGGTAATACTGATACATCCCGTACAGACCCACGCCGTGCGTCCACTCCCAGCCAGCCCAGCCTTTAGTATCAATCACGCGCCCATCGTCGAGACGGAGTAAAAACTCACCGGTGTTGTCGTGAATATTGACCAGGTTGTGCGTCACCTTGCGGATCAACGCTTTCAGTTCATCACGGGCGATAAAACGCTCTGGCTGACGCAGTAACGGGCTGTGTTTGACAGGCCAAACCTTCATATTCTTAACCTCAGTTATAAGTCGATTTCAGTGACGCGTCTTTCAGCGATGGCGCGGCAGGTTTATTGCGATTCAGATAGCCAATGTTGTTGTTGCCCCACAAGGATTCGTAAGGCATGCCCGCCAGCATTTCGACGGTTTCGCGCGCTTGCGGAGTGATACTTACTGGCATCGCGCGGCCGCTCTGGCGCATTTTGGCCGTTTCTTCACGCAGCACGCTGTGGGTTTTCAGGTTCAGCTTGAAGCGTAAGGAGACGAGGAAGCCGCAGCACAGTACCGCAATGGTGCCAAAGCACATGATCATCAAAATGGTGTGGCTCACTTCTGGCACCTGGGTTTTCTGCCCGGAGACAAAGCCAGACGCCTGCATCACAATCCCCACCAGCATCACCGCACCGGCCTGCGAGGCTTTACGGGTCAGCGTCATGATCCCGGCGAAGATCCCTTCACGGCGCTGGCCGGTGACCACTTCGTCAATATCCGCAATGTAGGTGTAGGTGTTCCACGGTACGTAGTTGATACCACCGCGTCCCAGACCGGCAACGGCAGACACCAGCAACAGCAGCGAATAAACATCGCTTAAACCGGCGTAGTAGAGCACGGCATAAGAGGCGGCACTCAGGCCGAACAGCACCACCACCATGCGGTATGACGGCGCAGGTCCGAAGCGGATGCACAGCGGTATCATGGCAATCACCGCGATGAACTGGAAAATCGCCATCGTGCCCAGCAAGTTGGAGGCCAGCGATGCTTCCTGCATCAGCACGAACACCACGTAATAGGTGAACACCGCGTTAAATACGTCCTGCGCGATATAACCGCCGAGGTACATCCCCAGGTGCTGGCGGAAAATCTTGATACGCAGCGTGGAGCTGAGTTCAACAAACAGGCGGCGCAAACTTTGCCCAAGCGTGAGGCTCTTTTTCTCTTCTTCCGCGCGCAGCGCCGCTTCGGTCCACTCTTCGCGCGGTCGTTCCCAGGTAAAGCACCAGACAAACGTCAGCATCAGCGCACAGAGCACCGAGAACACCAGACTTGCGTAGAAAAAGGAGACCGGGTTGTCTTTACCAAAGTGTGACAGCAGGACGCCCGGCAGGAACGAGGCCAGAATCGCCGACATCTGTGCCATGGAGATACGCGCGCCGGAGAATTTGGTTTTCTGTTTAAAGTCGTCAGTCATTTCCGGCACCAGCGTTTCGTACGGCACCAGAATCATGGTGTAGACCACATCAAACAGCAGATACGTCAGCAGGTAATACCAGAAACTCATGTCCCCTACCCACATTATTGAGTAGCTGAACACGCAAGGGATACCTAACAAAATAAAGAACTTACGTCGACCGAAGCGTTTACCAAGCCAGGTCGAACCGAAATTATCGGTTAAAAAGCCCATCAGCGGACTGACCACCGCATCCAGCACCCTTGCTGTCGCGAAGATAAATGTCGCTTCAATCGGCGTCAGGCCGCAAAAGGTCGTATAGAAATAGAGTAACCATGCTGCGGTTAACGCGGTTGTGCCCGCACCCAGAAAATCGCCCGAGCCATAGGCGAGATAATTAGCCAATCCAATTTTTCGTGTTTTCATTGCCGTCAACCCTGTTTATTTTGGGGGACCTTTGACGATCCGGCTTAGCCAAAGGAATTTCTTACACGGCTAAAGTAAGAGGATGTGCAACGGGAAACCTTTCTGTTTCTGCCATCAAAATTACGTGGCTGGCAAAAATGCAAAGAGTGCCGATACGCGCTTCACTGATTTATAAAACAGCGTTTCTGTTGCATCAAAAGGAGCAGTCAAAAATGCGGGGCGGATAGCAAAATCCCGCCAGTGCGGCGGGATTTTCGGGTGAAAAACGAGCTAACTCATTGAAGCGAAGCGGTTAGTTTTGCTGAGTGGGTTGACGGTAATTGACCAGCACTTTGTTACTACGAACGTCCAGCGGCGGCCATAACCGTCCACCGCCGGGCACTTCCCAGACAAAACGCAGCGATTCGAGTGCCGGAACATCGGTAAAGCCGCGCGTGGTGCCACTCTGCCCATCCAGCTCGACACAACGCGCCTGAGAACAGAGCCGAACAATTAACCCGGCAGGCGTCGGGCCATTTAATTCATAGCGCCACGAGACATCCGTCATCAGCCCGTTTACTGGCTGCGAGGGGCCCAGCGGTCGTGATGAAGAGACCACGCCGCGGTTATCCAGCCGGATACCGATACTGCTGGCCTGCCACATGCCTTCGCCAATGCCGTTTCCGGCCGCGTGGGCAAACAGCGGCAAAGCCACCAACCAGGCCAGATAACGCATTATTTGCCTCCGATAGTCGCAGTCATACGGATGCTGCGGTTATCCGACATTTCCATGTTCGACAACACCACCAGTTGCGGCAGGCTGCGGCGCAGGAAGCGCGCCAGCAGTGGACGCAGCGCATGGTTCACAAGCAACACCGGTGGCGCACCCAACATTTCCTGGCGCGTTAACGCTTCCTGAGTTTGTTCCAGTAAGCGATCGGCAAGACCCGGCTCCAGACCGCCACCGCCCTGCAATGCCTGCAACAGCAAACGTTCAAGCGGTGTATCAAGACCAATCACCTGCACTTCATCATTACCCGGGAACCACTGCTGGGTAATGGCGCGGCCCAATGCCACGCGCACCACCGCCGTGAGTTCGTGCGGATCGGTTTGCAGCGGCGCATGCTCGGCCAGCGTTTCGAGAATGGTGCGCATATCGCGGATTGGCACTTTTTCGGCCAGCAGGTTTTGCAGCACTTTGTGCAGCGTGGTCAGCGTGACGACGCCCGGCACCAAATCTTCGGTCAGCTTCGGCATCTCCTGGCTCACCCGGTCAAGCAGTTGCTGCGCTTCCTGACGACCAAACAGCTCCGCCGAGAATTGACCAATCAGGTGGTTAAGGTGTGTTGCCACCACGGTACTGGCTTCCACAACGGTGTAGCCCTGGATCTGCGCCTGTTCTTTCAACGCGCTCTCAATCCAGATAGCGGCCAGGCCAAAAGCCGGGTCCACGGTTTGCTCACCCGGCAGCGTGCCCGCCGCCGTGCCTGGGTTAATCGCCAGCCAGCGACCTGGGTAAGCCTCGCCGCTACCAATTTCCACCCCTTTCATCAGGATGCGGTAACGGGCAGGCGGCAGATCCATATTGTCGCGGATGTGGACAACAGGCGGCAGGAAGCCCATATCCTGCGCGAATTTCTTACGAATACTGCGGATACGGCCTAACAGTTCGCCATCCTGCTGGAAGTCCACCATCGGGATCAGGCGATAGCCCACTTCCATACCGAGGGAATCTTCAAGCTGCACATCGTTCCAGGTGGCTTCCACCGCCTGGGTGTTTTCCGGCAGCTTCATCGGCGCGGCTTCAGCAGGCGCAGCCTGGTCTTTACCACGCAGCCACCAGGCAAGACCGAGCAGCGCGGCGGTAAACAGCAGGAACACAAAGTTCGGCATCCCCGGCACCAGCCCCAGCAGGCCGAGTACGCCGGCGCTGAGCATCATCACGCGCGGATTGCTGAACAACTGGCCAACCATCTGCTGGCCAACATCCTGATCGGTGCTGACGCGGGTGACGATAACCCCCGCCGCGGTAGAGATAACCAGCGCCGGGATCTGCGCAACCAGACCGTCACCGATGGTCAGCAGGGTGTAACTTGAGGCCGCATCGCCCATCGACAGACCATGTTGCAGAACGCCCACCAGCAAACCGCCGATGACGTTAATAACCATGATCAGAATACCGGCGATGGCGTCGCCGCGAACGAACTTACTCGCACCGTCCATCGAACCGTAGAAGTCCGCTTCTTGCGTCACTTCAGAACGGCGGCGTTTCGCTTCATCTTCACCGATAATCCCGGCGTTGAGATCGGCGTCAATCGCCATCTGTTTACCGGGCATCCCATCGAGTACGAAACGCGCGCCCACTTCGGCGATACGTCCCGCACCTTTGGTGATAACCATAAAGTTGATGATAACGAGGATGACGAACACCACGATACCGATGGCGAAGTTACCGCCAACGAGGAAGTGACCGAAGGCTTCAACCACCCGCCCTGCCGCCGCCGATCCCGTATGCCCTTCCATCAGGATAATACGCGTCGAAGCGACGTTCAGCGCCAGGCGCAACAAGGTGGTAAACAGCAGGATGGTCGGGAATGCGGCGAATTCCAGCGTGCGCTGGGTGAACATCGCCACCAACAGCACCATGATGGAAAGTGCGATGTTAAAGGTAAACAACAGGTCGAGGATAAACGCCGGTAGCGGCAGCACCATCATCGACAAAATAAGCAAAATGAGCACCGGCCCGGCGAGAACCTGCCATTGGGTCGATTTCAGATTGCTGGGTAGACGCAGCATTGCTACCAGATTAGCCATCAGTGTCCTTCTCGTTCAAAAAGTCCAGCGCCTCAGGCACCGGGAGATTCTCAGGTTTAACAGGTCGTTGCCCGCCGGACAGACGCCAGCGTTTCAACTGCCATACCCACGCCAGCACTTCGGCAACTGCCGCATACAGCTGGCCCGGGATTTGCTGACCAATTTCAGAATGGCGATAGAGCGCACGCGCCAGCGGTGGCGCTTCGAGGATCGGCACACGGTTCTCCGTCCCCAGCTCACGAATACGCAGCGCAATCATTCCCGCGCCTTTGGCCACCACTTTCGGCGCACTCATCTTATTCTCGTCGTATTGCAGTGCGACGGAGTAGTGCGTCGGGTTGGTGACAATGACATCTGCTTTTGGCACATCGGCCATCATGCGACGGCGCGCCGCTGCACGCTGCATCTGACGGATGCGGCCTTTAATGTGCGGGTCGCCTTCGCTCTGTTTAAATTCGTCACGGATGTCCTGGCGGGACATGCGGAGTTTTTTCAGATGGCTGTAGATCTGCCAGAAAACGTCAAACCCCACCATCGGGATAATGCTCAGCGCCACCAGCATCGCGCACAGCCCGGCCAGATTGAGGGCGCTCGCCATAGCGGTCAGCGGCGATTCGCTCATCAGACGCATCATATCCGGCCAGTGATGCCATAAAAAAAAGCCCGCGACGCTGCCCATCAGCAGCGCTTTCATCAACGCTTTCACCAGCTCCGCACCCACTTGCGCGGAGAACAAACGCCCCAACCCGCTGAGCGGGTTGAGCTTGGAAAACTTAAACTCCAGCGATTTGGTGCTGAACACCAGCCCGCCCAGCATCACCGGCGCGACCAGCGCGATGATCACCACGCCCGTCAACAGCGGCAACATACCGAGCAGCACGTTTTTTAACATCACGATGATCTGCCCGAGGATCAGGTTCTGGTCACTGATAATCTTGTGGTCAAAACGCAGCCCGGATGAGAGCGCCATCGATAACCTGCGACCAAACGCTTCACCGCCAAACCACAGAATGCCGATACCGACCAACATGATCAGTAGCGATGTCAGTTCTTTGGATCGGGGGACTTGCCCTTCTTCGCGCGCCTTCTCTAGTCGGTGCGCTGTGGGGGCTTCTGTTTTGTCGTCGTTGTCTTCAGAGGCCACGGCCAACACATCCACGGGTTACAGGTTTGATGACATATTGCCAGAGTCAAGCCTGTCCAATGGGCAGAGTAAGGCATAAAAACAGAGGGTTTTCGCCATTTGAGGTGTCGCCTGATGTTCAACCCCGTCGGCTGAAACGCAGACCAAACGGCAACGCTAGTGGTAAAATCCTGCCTAAAGCCCATTTTTTATCGACATATCCTGATTATTAACCGCAGAACAGAAATGCCAGCGCTCTCCTTTATAATGGTCAGCTTCGCGTATTTATCGGCACGGACGTTTTTTATGCCACGACACCTGGACAGAATTTCGCATACGGCGATTTGCATCGCGGCGTTTGTTAGCTATTACAGCCTCTTTTATCTGGCTTTTTTCATCCCCGGTTTTATGACGCTTTATCGAAATGGCCTTGCCGTGCCGTTTCTCTGCACCGCGCTGTTATTGCCTTGTTCACTGCTACTCTGGCGCTATTACGCGCGCCATTTTGAGGGGCTATTACCCGTTGGCACACTGGCACTGCGTAACCTAACGCTGCCACTGCTGGCGCTGGCGGTGATGCTGGTGATGGAGAAATTGTTTCAGCAGCCCGAACCCTGGCTTGATTCGCTGCGTGGCTACACCGGGTTGACCCGCTGGGCGTGGATTTTAACGGCGTGCCTGGTGGCCCCCGTAAGTGAAGAGATTATCTTCCGCGGCTTTTTACTCAATGCCAGCCTGGGATGGGGAAAAGCGCCGCAGCAAGTGGGGATTGTGCTGACCTCACTGCTGTTCGCCGTCATCCATATGCAATATCACGCGCCCATCACCTTTATTCAGCTCTTTATTTTTTCTGCGGTGTTATGTGTGGTCAGGCTCGGTACGGGCGGCTTGATTGTCCCGATGGTGTTGCATGCGCTGGCGAACACCTTCTCAATGGGGGATATTTTCCTGCAATAAAAAAAGGGAAGGTTTCCCCTTCCCTTTTCCTTGTCAGACACGCGCCTTCAGGCTGGCTGAAAGCGCGTGTACAGAAACATCAGAAGCCCAGACTGTCGAGCAAGTCGTCGACCTGATCCTGGCTTGCCACCACGCCCGCTTTGGTCGCGTCGAGTTGTGGGCCATTGAGCAGGCTGTCGTTTTCACGCTTCGGCCGTGCGGACTGTTCCGGGATGTTCTCCAGCAGCACCATCAACAGCTGACGTTCGATCTCCTGAATAACATCCATCATGCGTTTGATAACCTGACCGGTGAGGTCCTGGAAATCCTGCGCCATCATGATGTCCAGCAACTGGGCGTTGGTGAAACTGGTGTGCCCCGGAATTTCGCCAAGGAATTTGCGCGTATCGGTCACCAGTTCACGCGCATCCGCCAGTTCGATCGGGTTTTCAAACCACTCGTCCCAACGTTTGCTCAGTGCTTTCGAGCCTTTTTCCATCTCATCCTGGTGCGGCTGAGAGGCTTCAACGCTGTTAAGCGCGCGTTCTGCCGCTTGCGCGGTCATCTGCACAACATAATCCAGACGGTCACGCGCGTCCGGAATCGCTTCCGCAGCTTCGGCAATCGCCTGGTCGAGACCTAATTCGCGCAGGCTATCACGCAACATACGCGTCAGGCTGCCAATCCGGGCAATGATGTCGCTGGGTGAATGTTCGTCCGCTGGTTTAATTGAAGGTTGAATCATTAGCCAGTCCTCACATGCCAAGTTTCTCGAAGATCTTACCGAGTTTCTCTTCCAGGGTTGCAGCGGTAAACGGTTTCACCACGTAGCCGCTCGCGCCGGCCTGCGCCGCCGCGATGATGTTCTCTTTTTTCGCTTCTGCTGTAACCATCAGCACCGGCATGGAAGCCATATTGCTGTCGGCACGAATCGTTTTCAGCAGTTCCAGACCGTCCATGTTTGGCATGTTCCAGTCAGAGATAACAAAACCGAAGCCACCCGTCTGCAATTTGTTTAACGCATCAACACCGTCTTCTGCTTCTTCAACGTTGTTAAATCCCAGCTCTTTTAGCAGGTTACGTACAATTCGACGCATGGTGGAAAAGTCATCCACGACCAAAAACTTAAGCTCTTTATCCGCCATAAAAAATTACTCCTGGTTCAAATACGTATCGCCTGTCCGGCACTGATTTTCGCCAGCATCTGCTGGCTTACCTGGCTAAGATCGACCACTTCGCTGACGCCACCCATATTGATGGCCTCACGCGGCATGCCGAACACCACACAACTTGCTTCATTTTGCGCAATCGTCCAGGCGCCCGCCTGGTGCATTGCTAACATTCCGGCCGCGCCATCGTTGCCCATCCCCGTGAGAATCACTCCCACGGCGTTACGCCCCGCGTGTTTCGCCACCGAATTAAACAGCACGTCCACCGACGGTCGGTGCCGGTTAACCGGCGGGCCGTCATGGATCTTAATTTGATAGTTCGCCCCGCTACGCGCCAGCTCCATATGCCGATCGCCAGGTGCAATATACGCGTGTCCGGGTAATACGCGCTCACCATCTTCCGCTTCTTTGACGCTGATCTGACAGAGCTTATTCAAACGCTCAGCAAATGAGCGGGTAAAGCCCGGTGGCATATGCTGAGTGATAAGAATACCCGGACTTGAGAGCGGCAATGGCTGGAGTACATGCCTAATTGCCTCTGTTCCTCCGGTTGACGCGCCAATTACCAGCAGTTTTTCCGAGCTGAGTAACGGCCCGGCTTTCAGCATGGTCGGCGCTTCCATCGGTTTATGCGCCGCGATACGCGCGCGTGACGCGGTGCGTACCTTGTCGGCAATCATCTCGCTGTAAGCCAGCATGCCTTCGCGAATGCCAATCTGCGGTTTGGTGACAAAATCAATTGCCCCCAGTTCCAGCGCCCGCAGCGTCACTTCCGAGCCTTTTCCGGTCAGTGAAGAGACCATTACCACCGGCATTGGACGCAAACGCATTAATTTTTCAAGGAAATCCAGCCCGTCCATGCGCGGCATTTCCACATCCAGCGTTAACACGTCCGGGTTGAATTTTTTAATTAAATCCCGGGCAACCAATGGGTCTGGCGCCGTCGCCACCATTTCCATATCGCTGTGGCTATTGATAATTTCTGTCATGATCTGGCGCATCAATGCGGAATCATCGACGGACAACACCCTGATTTTACTCATGCTTTATCCTTACTCAGCGCATAAACTGTTTGCCCACGAAGGGTAAACTCACGCACGAGGTTGCTGAAGTTCTCCGAATGCCCGGCAAACAATAATCCGTCCGGCTTAAGCAGCGGAGCGAAACGATGCAGAATGTCCTGTTGCGTCGTTTTATCAAAATAAATCATTACGTTACGGCAAAAAATTGCGTCGAAAGGCCCCGGAACGTTGTATTGCTTATCCAGCAAATTGACCGTGGTGAAATCGACGTAGTTCGCCAGTTCCTGCCGTACGCGCACCAGCCCGGCATGCGGGCCTGTGCCGCGCATAAAGTAGCGTTGCATCTGCTGGGGCGAGAGGGTTTTCAACTCGTCCTGGCGGTAGATGCCGCTACGCGCTTTTTCCAGCACTTCTGTATCAATATCGCTGGCGAAAACTTTCCAGCGACCCGGTGCCATACCCAGCGCGTCAGCGAGGGTAATGGCAAGCGAGTACGGCTCTTCGCCTGTCGACGCCGCCGCGCTCCAGACCCGGTATTCCCCCGTGCGTTTGCGCGCATGGTCCGCGAGAACCGGGAAGTGATGAGCTTCCCGGAAAAACGCGGTGAGATTGGTGGTCAGCGAGTTAATAAACGCTTGCCACTCGGCGCTGTTCTGGTTCGCTTCCAGCATGCTCAGATAGCGGCCAAAATCATCTAGCCCAAGCGTGCGTAAACGGCGGACAAGGCGGTTGTAAACCATGTCGCGTTTATGATCCGCGAGGACAATCCCCGCACGCTGGTAGATCAATTGACATATCCGACGGAAGTGCGCGTCGGACAGCGCCAGGCGCTGTGTCATCTGTTGCAATATTGATGACGTTTGCCCGTTAGGCATGGATGATGTCATAGCGCCTTCTCAACTAGGTTCAGGATGCAACGGGCACTGCCTTAGGCGGTGCCACTTCGGGTATTGCGACATGCTCTTCAATCTTAAATACGGCCACCAGCGCGGTAAGGTTATCTGCCTGGTTAGCCAGTTGGTCGGTGGCGGAAGCTGCCTCTTCAACCAGCGCAGCGTTCTGTTGCGTCACCTGATCCATCTGTGTTACTGCCTGAGCCACCTGCTCTATCCCGCGCCGTTGTTCATCGGACGCGGAGGCGATCTCGCCCATGATGTCGTTGACCTGAGTGACAGAGCGGACGATTTCCGTCATCGTCTGCGCGGCGGTATCCACCAGGGTGGATCCCTGCTGAACGCGGGAAACCGACTCTTCAATCAGGCCTTTAATCTCTTTTGCCGCCTGCGCGCTGCGGCTTGCCAGGTTACGCACCTCACCGGCGACCACCGCGAACCCCCGACCCTGTTCACCGGCGCGGGCCGCTTCCACGGCGGCGTTCAGCGCCAGAATATTGGTCTGAAACGCGATGCCATCAATCACACTGATGATGTCGCCAATTTTCTGCGAGCTGCCGGCAATCTGCTGCATGGTACTTGCCACGCTCGATGTCTGCTGCCCACCTTTTCTCGCCGTTTCCGCCGCGCTCTGCGCAAGTACGGAAGCCTGACGGGCGTTATCGGCGTTCTGGCTTACCGTCGACGTTAATTGCTCCATGCTGGCCGCGGTTTGCGCCAGCGACGCCGCCTGCTGCTCCGTTCGCGACGATAAATCATTGTTGCCCGCCGCGATTTCCGAGATACCGGTATGCATCGCGTAGCTGCCCTGGCGGACATCGCTCACCGTGGTGCGTAACGCAGTTTGCATCTTTTTCAGGCTGGTAAAAATCGCCGAGATCTCGTTACGCCCCTCAACGGCAATCGGTCTTGCCAGATTGCCTTCAGCGATGCTGTCAAAGTGGCTGCTGACCACCGCCAGCGGCTGGACAATCATCTTGCGCGACCAGAACAACGCGGCGCTGGTCAATAACGCGGCGAGAATAACCACCACGACAAAAATCACCGCCGAGCGATGATAATTACGTTCACCATCCGCTCTCGCCTGTTCAGTAAAGTGGTTAATGTGTTTCTCCCACGCACTGAAACTGGCATCAAACTTATCCTGCGACTCCTGCACCGGCGCGGTCATAAAGTCCGACAGCTGGTTGTTTTCAAGCCAGGTGGCCTGGTGCTCCAGGTCACCGCGCCAGGCGGTGTAACTGGCCTGCGTGATTTCCTGTAATTTTTTGCCTTCCGGTGTCATCACCTTCAGGCCAAGAAACTCTTTCTCTACCTCTGCCGACTGCTTGAGGCTGGCTTTCGCCTGGGTCATCAGCGCCTTGATGTCATCCGGCGGATAACTCAGCGCCGTTAAGGTCCCTGCTTTGTTCAACGCGGTGCTGGCCTGAAGCAGCGTGGCCCGCATCTGCATTAATGCGCTGCGCTGGTGATTACTGTTTTCTACTTCTTGTAAGTGTGAAGTGCTCTCTTTAAATGCCCAGAAAGACAACCCGTTACTGCCAACCTGTAAAATGCCACACACGATCAAAATCAAAAAAAGTGTTGTCGAGATGCGAATACGATTTAACATTAACGCCCCATCTGGCGGAAAAAGTCCGCGGTTAAGAACTGCTAAAATGTTTCCCAGTTATCCTCTTGTCCGGTTACAAGTTGGCGACTCCGCGCCGGGGTCTGAGCGCTGCCTGCTGCCGGAGTTGTAGCACGCGGCGCCGGTTTGCCGGATACAGAAGAAAGGCGGAAAGCAGATACCGCCTGCGTCAACAAACTGGCTTGTTCTTCTAAGGCGGCCGCTGCGGCTGCCGATTGTTGTACCAGTGACGCGTTTTGCTGCGTGACGCGATCCATTTCGGATACCGCCAGCGCAACCTGATCGATGCCGCGGCTCTGTTCATCAGAAGCCGAGGCGATCTCACCCATAATGTCGTTCACCCGGGTTACCGCGTTAACGATGTCCGACATCGTCTCCCCTGCGCTCTCCACCAGCACAGAACCGGTATCGACACGGGAGACAGAATCTTCAATTAAGCCTTTAATTTCTTTCGCCGCCTGCGCACTGCGGCTGGCAAGATTGCGCACTTCTCCGGCGACCACGGCGAAACCACGCCCCTGCTCGCCCGCTCGCGCGGCTTCCACCGCGGCGTTCAGCGCCAGGATATTGGTCTGGAAAGCAATGCCGTCAATCACACTAATAATATCGGCAATTTTTTGCGAACTGCCCGCAATGTCGTGCATGGTTTTTACCACGCTGTTGACCACTTTACCGCCGCGCTCTGCCGTTTCCGACGCACTCTGCGCCAGCAGTGCAGCCTGACGGGCGTTATCGGCGTTCTGTTTCACCGTGGCGGTCAACTCTTCCATACTGGCGGCGGTCTGCTCGAGCGCGGACGCCTGCTCTTCGGTACGGGACGAGAGATCGTTGTTGCCGGCGGCGATTTCACTGGTACCGGCATAAATGGCATCTGAACCCTGGCGAACGTTGGTCACCGTTTCGATCAGCGCGTTCTGCATATGGTCAACGCTCTGCGCCAGCTCGGTCATTTCACTGCGACCAGCTATGGTCAGCGAATGTGTCAGGTTGCCACCGGCGATTTCACGGATATGGGCAATGACCGACGACAACGGCGACAGCAGAATACGGCGAATGCCATACCAGACCCCGGCCAGCACGATCACCAGCGCCAGCGCCAGGATCGCCATCTGCCATTTGGCAAAGTTGTAATCACTGACGCTCTGTTCCCAGGCATTGCGATAGAGGCCTTCACTCAAATCCGCGTATTTCTTCATCGCATCGCCAAGGGCGTTTTGCATCCCCTGCGTCGGCTGCGCCATAAAGCCGTTAATATTGCCGGCTTCAAGGAACTGCACCAGTTCCGCCAGCGCGGCATTGTAGGTGCGGTATTTCTCATCCAGCGTCTGGCGCGCGGCGTCAGTTTCCGGCAGCGATGGCAGCGCGCGGAAGGCATCGTAATGTTTTGCCGCATCGGCAAGCGACGCTTTCGCGCTGTTCAGCAAATCGGTTTTCGCACTGCTCTGCTGGTTGCTCGGATCCAGCAACATCCGCGCCGAAGAACGGCTCAGGTTGATACGCGTTTGCAGCATCAACTCCCAGGCTTTACCTAATTCCGTCTGTTGCATGCGCAGGTCATTGGAGACCGCAAAACTTTGCTGGTTTTGCTTAAGCGACGAAAAAAACAGGCCACCAGAGACAAGCTGCAACAAGGCAAAGACCACCAGCACGCTCATAAGCAGAGTAACGACGCGGATACGGTTCAACATGCAACACCTTCTTGATAAGTTCTTAACGGTGTTATCGGCATGCGGCCACGGAACTTTACATTTGCGAAAGGGAATTAAATTATGACTTAAAACGCGATATCCACAGTTAAGGTATCACTATATGTTCCCCCCGGCGGCGTGGTCTGCGACGTCAAAATTTGCGCGGTGTAATTGTAGGTTCGCAGCAGGCCATCGGTGCTAACCTGCGATGAGACGCCGCTTGACCAGCGCTCCGCGCCGGCGCTGCCCCAGCGGTTGGTGGTTGCCCCTTTGTAAATCTCATAACTGAGCCGGTTGCTGCCGCTGGCCATATTCCGTGCGCTGCCGTTGTAGTAGCCGCCGTTGTTGATGCCGACGGTGTAAACCATGCCTTTCGTACAGGTGATGGCAACAGATTGCGAAATGGTCGGGAAGTTGCGCACCAGCGGCGCGCTGCCAAAATTGACGTTCGGTGCGCTGATGGTGGTGCAGTCGTTGGTGATGGTGCCGTTGACCTGCAGGCTGGTGGTCGCCGTGCCCGTTTGGGCTGTCGAACATAATCCTAAAACCCCCACCGAGCAGACGTTATACGCGACGCTAAAATTGAGCGTCACTGTATAAGGCCCGGCGCTGACGTTTTGCCCCGGTACGGTGAGGAAATAGAGCGGCAAGGTGTAGGTTCGTGTGCCCAATAACGCCAGCAAGGCTGAGCCGTTCCAGGTGTAGCTGTTGCCGCTGATAGTCGCTTCGCTATTATTTGCGCAGTTGGCCTGGCCGCAGACACGGAGCGGGATCACATCCGTCACGGCGGCATTATCAGACCGTTTCATGACACCCCGGTTCGAGGCGGTAGCGCTCGCCCCGGTCAGCGTCAGGGTAATTGAGTCGTTGGTGAGCAGGTTGAGCGCCGCGTCGCAGCGCACAATCAGGCTGGCGGTGGTGTTTTGCGCCGAGGCGTTAAGCACAAACGAGGTCACCGTGCCGAACGCCCCACTGGTCGTGCTGACCGTACAGGCCGACCACGCTGACCCGCTGCTCAGGAGTAATAACAGAAGAAGTCGCCAAAGCATCAGGGGTTCCTCCGGCAGGTCAGTGGCCCGTAGGTTTGCAATTTATGGTCAGGATTGGCGAGCAGCGTGAAGCGGGTGTCGCAGGTTTTGCCATCCGGCAAACGGACATGCAGCGCATTGGCTTCATCCAGGTTTTCCAGCCACGCAATGCCGTCATAGCCGACAATTGCCGTGGCTTTACCCGCCCGGTCAACTTCGCTGGCAAGCGGAATGGCTTCGCCGTTTTCATCATGCAGGATCACGCTGGCGACGCGCTCCTGCACCATCGGAAATTCCACCAGATAGCCACTGCGCCGACGCAGCGAAATTTTGCGCTCGGTATCTTTCAGTTGCGTATCCGCCGGTAAGTTCAGCGTATTAATGCTGTAACTGGCCGGGTAATAGGCAGATACCCCGCTCACCAGCAGATAGCCGTCACGGTTGGTTTCCCCCACCGGCTGATTTTCATAGTTCACCGGTACACCGCCGTGACCGCCGGTGCTGATCACCGCAAACGCGTCATTGATGCGGTTGGCGGCAAATAGCTGGCCATCCATCAACACCAGCGACCCCAGCGCTTCGCCCCACCATGTCAGCATGTCGCTTTCGCCGTAACCGCCGCCCTGCAACTCGACATTGTTATTGCGCCAGCCCAGCGTGCCTTGCTGGTAATTTTTCGCCTGCGACTGGTGCGCAAAAGCCATGTTCCAGCTAAAACCACCATCGGTCGGCATGGCGTGGTTATAGTTGATACGCTCGGTGGAGCCGCTATCGGGGGTTCGCTCCATACTCACCGCTGCGCTATCCATGTCGCCAATCGGTATTTGCAGCGACAGGGCAAATGTCCAGTCGCCCTGCTGGTTATCACGGCTCGCCGCCAGATAAAGGCTACTGCCGCCCCACAGATTGCGGCTCCAGGAGAGGTTGAGCAGTTCCGTATTTTTATTATCAAAGCTGCGTACTCCGATCCATGCCGCGCCCACGTTGCCGAAATCGCCCATATTAACTGTCAGCGCATATTGATCCGTGTTGCGACTCAGGCTGGCGACAGGCCGCTGCCCGTTGCTTTGCTCGTTGTTGTAGAGGTTGCGCTGGTCGTAGAGCGCCAGATTGCCAAAGCCGCGATCGCGTCGGCTGTGCTGCGTATTAACGCTAAACAGGCGGGTATTGTACTGATACCCCCAGGCAAGCTGGCTGCCGTTATCGCCAGACATGCGGCTTTGCGTCCATGCCCCGTTCATCACGCCAAGCCGCCCGAGTTTCAGCACCGCGCCCGCGCCGCCCAGCGTCAGAGACTGCGCCGCTTCGCCATGCCCTTCGAGGGTTAAATAATCGCTCACTCCATAGCGATACGATCCGCTGGCCACCAGCGTCCCGTAGTCAATATTCTCGACGCCGTAATTGCGCCGCAGCGCCCCCACGGTAATCGCTCCGTCGCTCAAGCCGGGTTTGAGCAAATCGCTGGCGACATAAAAAGGCAAGGTGGTGCTGACCTGGCGCCCCAGCGCATCCGTGGTAACCAGCACGGCATCCCCCGCGCCGTTGATATAGGGCATATTGGTCAGCGTGAAGGGACCCGGTTGTAACTGCGTGTTCCCGGCGCGATAGCCGTTAATAAACACATCCACCGAGGTCGGTACTGCCGCTTCGCCGGAAAACGCGGGCAGTGGCCAGGTGACCAGATCCGGGCGCAGGGAGAAGTCGCGCCCGTAACTGACGCCGCCGATACGCACACTGCTGCTCCAGGTTAATGCATCGGAAATAACATCGCCCACGCTCCACTGCGTGGCGTCATCTTCATCGGTAAACGTGAGGGTGGTGTCATAACGCATATACCCTTCCTGCTGCCTGAGGCTGCCGGAAAGTGTCTTACGCAGTGCACCGGTTGAGGAGAGCACGCCGTTGCCGTTGAAGTAGCGAAACTCATGCCACAGCGCCGCCTGACCGCCGATGTGTTCGGTGGTGCTGGTGTAGACATCGTAATTGAGTAACGCGCCCTGGCCATATTTCGGTGTCGTGCGCCGCAGACCCGAGTTAAACGCCGTAGCACGCTCCGGCACCCACTCACCGGGCACCGAGAGCAGCAGACGCTGACCCGCGCTGTCATAATCGGCGCGCACATTCGCCAGTGCCGACACATTGACCTCCCCTTGCGGTAGATGCTTAGCAGGCAGCCCGGCCTGCAGGAGATCGGCGCTGGAGACAAAAAAGGCGTTCTGCCGCCGGGTCACGGGCACCACCCGCCGGGTATCGTAATGGTTAATCACCAGGCTTAAATGGAATACCGCGTGCTCATTGATGGCGTGCGCATCGGGCGGCGGCGGGAGCATATCATCGCCCTGTTGTGCCCGTGCTGAACTCGCCAGCAGCATAAAAGTGACCGGTAAAATCAGTTGCCCGCGGACGACTGCCATTCGCTTTCCCTGGCATTGATCGTCGCCTTCATTTCCACTGGATTATTGATACCCGCGGGTAGCGGCCAGCTACGCACACTGTGCGGCAGCACATAACCGAGTAGTCCCTCGGCAACCTGCCGCGTTTGCCCGCCTTGCCGTACGCTGACTTTGCTTAAGCGGACATGGACATCACCATTGTTACGCACTTCCAGGGCCGGTTTGCCGTTTTCCCGGCTCACCCGCCAGTGTAAATCTTTGGTATCTACCAGCGCATGATGCGCGCCGCTGGTGTGAGTTTCGATGCCGGTGCCATAAACAAAGAGCGGAATCGAGTAGCGCATTTGCAGCTTGAGGCCAATCTGCGGTTTGTCGCTGTTTTCCGGCTGCGGGATCTCATCAACGATGATGCGATAAGCCTGTTCGACACCCGCCGGGATTGACGCCTGCTTGATCAGGCGAATCAGCTGTTTGCTCTCTTTTTCGATTCTCACAATCGGTGGGCTGGCAACGATCTCGTTTTGTTGCTGGTAGCGTTCAAGCCCCCTTTCCTGCTGCCAGCGGACAATGCGCACCTGCATGGTGGTGGGCGCTTCACCCTGGTTCTGGATCCATAATTCGGTCGCGTTGCTGGTGGCGCTGAGCCACGGATCGATGGGCCAGAGCAGAATAGTGGCCGCCGCAAAAACGTTGCCCGCGCTAAGCGTCAGCGCACAGGTACACAGCACGCCCGCCGCGCGACCCGTCGAAATGACCTTCATCGCCTTCTCCCTTGTTACCATGACAATGTCACAGTGAGTTGATCGGTATAGGTTCCCGCCGGGCTGAACCCGGTTAGCTGCGCCGCACCGAAAATCGCCAGCGAGATAGTGTTGCTATTGTTGTAAGCGACAGAGACGGCCTGGTTAACGCCGATCTCGGTATTTGCCGCCAGCGTGCTGCTGGTATAGAGGCGATAAGGCACGCGATCTGTACCGCCGCTGCGTTGCATGTTGCGCACGTTTGCGTAGTTCTGCCCGCCGTTGATACTCATACTCAGCGCCACGCCGGGCGTGCAGCCCAGCGAGAACGACGCGCCAGGCACGAAACTGGCGGTGACCTGCCCGCTCTGCACGCCGCTGCGGGTGCCAAAATTGAGTGAGCCGAGTGCCCCGCCGCTGCCGCTCACCACTGAACAGCCGGGCGCGATGGTTGCGCCCACGGTGAAGGTTTGCGTCGTCACCGCAAAGGCACCCTGCGGGGCCATCATCGCGAACAAGAGCAGCCCAGAAATGACGCGCAGAGATCCCCGGTTCCCCCGCAGGGAAACGCGCATGCCGCCTGGCATCATCTGGGGAGGTTTAGTACGTCACGCTCACATTGATCGTATCGGTATAGGTACCCGGTACGACGCTAACGCTGTTGCCACCGCCAGAGATCCGCCCATAGAGCGTGTAGTTATCGACACCACCGGTCGTAGAAGCGCGAGGAATGTTGGTGTTGTTGGTGATGACGTTGCTGAAGCCGCTATCGCTATAAAGGCTGTAGGCAACGCCTTGCGTGGTATTGGCCGCATTGACCAGGTAACGGGCAGGCGTTCCCGGTGTGCCGACCACGGTGCCCGGCGCGGTAGAGTTGGTGTTGCCGGTTACCTGCACGGTGTAATCGGTTGTCGTACATTGAATACCGAAACTGTTACCGCCGCTTGCGTTGGTGAGCTGGGTGGTGAGCTGTGAAAACGTTGCCGGATGCGTACCAAAATCAAGCGTACCAAAGTTGATCCCGTTCTGGCTTGGCGAGCCATTAATCAGGCAGCCGTTAGTCAACGTCAGGGTCGCGCCAATCGTCCCGCTACTGGTGACAGCACGCGCGCTTTGCGCGGCCATTACCAGAACACCGCTTGCCAGCACATAAAGTAATTTTCTGTTCATGTTTCCACCTCCGAAAATACCGCGTGCTGTTTATTTCACCGCGCAATTAATTAGCCACCGAAATAAGAAAAACACGCAAACAATTAAAGCAGGAATAACAGAAATTTAGTTTACGCTGCGCGCTTCAACCACTTAAACGCAACGGCGTGAGAGCAATAAGCAGGTGATGGTTTTATGCCTTCAAATCATTGAGTTAGCCAATAATTAATGGCTAATCCATTAATTTCCCGAAAGATATATACCTTTAGTTGTGATAAACATCACAATATATGACCAGCCGTAACGAGAAGTAAGAGAACTTTATGAAATAGAAATTAAGCGGGGATGAAGGATATATATTATAGCGGCAGAAAAAGAACAAAAATAAAGGCGGATGAAGCAGCTTCATCCACCTTTATTATTACGCGACTGGCGTGATTATTACGCTACGTGCGTGGCTGCGATATCCAGCAGCGCCATTTCTTCGCTGTTGAGCAGTTTCTCAATGTTTACCAGAATCAGCATACGGTCGCCGAGCGCGCCGAGGCCGGTCAGGTATTCGGTCGACAGCGTGACCGCGAATTCCGGTGCCGGGCGGATCTGGTCAGATGCCAGCGACAGGACGTCGGAAACACCATCAACCACAATCCCCACCACGCGCTGACCGAGATTCAGCACGATAACAACCGTGTTGTCATCATACTCGACATCGCCCTGGCTGAACTTCACGCGCAGGTCGACAATCGGCACAATCACACCGCGAAGGTTGGTGACGCCTTTGATAAAGTCGGGGGTATTGGCGATTCGGGTCACCTGATCATAGCCACGAATTTCCTGCACTTTGAGAATATCGATTCCGTATTCTTCATCGCCCAGAGTGAAAACCAGGAACTCCTGACCTGATGGCTCGCCCGCCAGTTTTGCTACATTACTCATACCGGTCATGTTTTATACCTTCTTAACTAAATCAGGCGGCTGTGTGCGCCATACGATGTTCACGATTCAATCCCTGCAACGCTGATACGTCAACAATCAGCGCGACGCTACCATCCCCAAGGATAGTGGCAGCAGAAATGCCCGGCACTTTGCGATAGTTGCTTTCCAGGTTTTTCACCACCACTTGATGCTGACCAATCAGTTGATCAACCAGCAATGCATAGCGACGACCCGCGCTTTGCAGAATAACGACAATCCCCTGCGTAGCCTCGGTTTTCGCGCCCATAACATCAAAGACTTTCCACAGTTCAACCAGCGGCAGATATTCGCCGCGCACTTCCAGCACGCGCTCACCACCGGCCAGCGGATGCAGATCCTCTTCACGCGGTTGCAGCGATTCCATTACCGCGTTCAACGGCAGGATAAAGACTTCGTTGTTCACTTTTACTGACATGCCGTCGAGGATCGCCAGCGTCAGCGGCAGCAGGATACGAATGGTCGTCCCGGTGCCCTGTTTCGATTTGATTTCAACGTGGCCGCCCATCTCCTGGATGTTACGTTTCACCACGTCCATGCCCACGCCGCGTCCGGAAACGTCAGTTACCTGTTCAGCGGTGGAGAAGCCCGGCGCGAAAATCAGCATGCCCACTTCTTCATCGGTCATGTTCTCGTGTACGGCCATCCCCTGCGAAATCGCTTTCGCCAGGATACGTTCACGGTTCAGACCTGCGCCATCGTCGGTCACTTCAATACAGATGTTCCCGCCCTGGTGTTCCGCCGAAAGGATCAAGTTGCCGATAGGCGACTTCCCTGCTTCCACACGTTTTTGCGGCGTTTCAATACCGTGGTCGAGGCTGTTACGCACCAGGTGCGTTAACGGGTCAATAATGCGTTCGATCAAGCTTTTATCAAGTTCAGTTGAGCTGCCCTGCAGCGTCAGTTCCACTTGTTTATCAAGCTTGCTCGCCAGATCGCGAACCAGGCGTGGGAAGCGGCTGAAGACGTATTCCATCGGCATCATACGGATGGACATCACCGATTCCTGCAGGTCGCGGGCGTTGCGTTGCAACTGGCTCATGCTGGTGATCAAATCACCGTGCGTCACCGGGTCCAGCTCGTTCGAACGCTGTGCCAGCATGGACTGGGTAATAACCAGTTCGCCTACCAGGTTGATAAGCTGGTCAACTTTTTCGACCGCAACACGGATACTGGTCGATTCACTGGCGCGGGCTGCCGGTTTTTCACGGCCTGCCGGTTGCTCTTTCGCTACCGCTTTCAGCGCAGGTGCCGCAGCCGGAGCCGCCTGCACCGCCGGAACAGCCGCTGCTGCCGGCGCTTCAGCCACTTCAGCCGGGGCTTCAACAACCGTTTCTGCTGCCGCGGGCGCGGGTGCCGCTTTTTCGAAAGCGATTTGATCCGCTTCGATAACAAAGCACAGCACCGCGATAATGTCGTCTTCGCCCACGCCACCGTCGATAGTCACGCTCAGGGTATCTTTCCCCTTCACCACATCGCTCAGCGTGCCGAGGTTGCCCAACTCCTCTTCGAGTAAGTCAACTTCATTCTCTTTCAGGCGAGAAAGAACGATTCGTAATTTACCGTCGTTTTCAGCGGCGGGCGCTGTCGCATCAGATGCCAGTGCGGTCTCTACAACCGAGAGTTTTGCACCATTCGCAGCGGCAGGAACGACCTCTCCTTTTGCCTCCAGCGCCAGCTGGCGCAGGGCATTGCAGATGTATTCGAAGCTTGCGGCATCTGGCTCTGACGAGCTTTTATAGGCATCGAGCTGTTCCTGCATAATATCTTTGGTTTCCAAAAACAGGTTGATAATGTCGGTGTTGAGCTGCATCTCGCCACGCCGAGCCTCATCAAGCAGGTTCTCCATCAGGTGAGTTGTTTCCTGCAAGATGGTAAAGCCAAATGTACCCGCACCGCCTTTAATAGAGTGAGCAGCACGGAAGATGGCGTTGAGCTGTTCTGAATCCGGCGCTTCCGGCACCAGGTCCAATAAATGTTGTTCCATATCGGCCAACAGTTCGTCGGCCTCATCAAAGAATGTTTGGTAAAAATCACTAATATCCATGCTCACGCTATCACCTCGGATTGGCTTGTGGCGACGTAGGAACTGCTGCCGGAGACGAGGCTGCTGGCGCGGGTGCTGCCGCTGCCGCTGGCTCTGGCTGTGTAATCGCGCTTATTGGCGCACTCTGACTTTCGGCGTTCTCATGCAGAATGGCCGCTTCTGCTTGTTTATTCAGCACCAAAAGACTAATTCGGCGGTTGATTGCTTCATCCGGGCCGCGGTTGACCAGGCGCATGGTTGCCGCCATGCCAACAACGCGCATCACTTTGCCATCATCCAGGCCACCGGCAACCAGCTCACGGCGCGACGCGTTAGCGCGATCGGCGGAAAGCTCCCAGTTGCTGTACCCTTTATCGCCGTTAGCGTAAGGGGCATCGTCGGTGTGACCGGAGAGGCTCACTTTGTTCGGGATCCCATTCAGTACTGGCGCAATCGCCCGTAAAATATCGCGCATATAAGGTTCGACTTCCGCGCTGCCGGTTTTAAACATCGGCCGGTTCTGGCTATCGATAATCTGTATACGCAACCCTTCCTGTACCAGGTCGATTTTCAAATGCGGACGCAATGCGCGCAGTTTGGGATCGGCTTCAATTAACTGGTCCAGATCGCCGCGCAATTTACTCAAACGCGACTGCTCCATGCGTTTTTTCAGGTCGTCAATATTGGGCTGTTTTTGTACTTCGCCCTGTTGCTGTGTGTAGTCATCGCCACCGCCCGGAATCGGGCTGTCGCTGTTCGAAATTCTCGGCCCACCCGTGACCGCAGTTGCCAGCGGCGTGCGGAAATACTCCGCAATCTGGATAAGCTCTTTCGGGCTGGAGATGGAGATAAGCCACATCACCAGGAAAAACGCCATCATCGCCGTCATAAAGTCGGCATAGGCAATTTTCCAGGAGCCGTGTCCGCCGCCACCGTGGCCTTTATGTTTTTTTCGTCTAACTACGACGATCGGATGGGACTGGTTTTTCATGCGTCCTCAGTCGTCGTCTGTTGGTTAGGGTTTCTGACCGCACGAACATGTTCGTCCAGTTCGATAAACGACGGGCGCTCGCTGGAGTAAAGTGTTTTACGACCAAACTCAACCGCGATCGGCGGCGCATAACCGTTCAGGTTCGACAGCAGGGTTATCTTCACGCACTGCATCATTTTGGCGGTTTCCGCACTCTTCTGGCGAAGTACGCTTGCCAGCGGAGAGATAAAACCGTATGCCAACAAAATACCGAGGAAAGTTCCCACCATCGCATGCGCAATCAGCGCACCCAACTCCGCCGCCGGACGATCCGCCGAGGCCAGCGCATGTACTACACCCATTACCGCCGCCACGATACCGAACGCCGGAAGTGAGTCACCGACCATCGCCAGCGCGTTCGCCGGGACTTCGGCTTCGCTTTCATGGGTCTCAATCTCTTCGTCCATCAGCGCTTCAATTTCGAAGGTATTCATATTGCCGCTGATGATAAGTCGCAGATAATCCACGATAAATTCAAGCATCGTCGCATCCGCGAGAATGCGCGGGTAGCTGGCGAAAATCTCGCTCTCTTTCGGGTTTTCAATATCCCGTTCCAGCGAGAACATCCCTTGCTGACGTGATTTCGCCATCAGGCGATACAGCAGCGCCAGCAAGTCCATATACATACTTTTGGTGTACTTCGAACGGCGAAACAGCAAAGGCATCGCTTTCAGCGTTCCTTTGATGGCTTTACCGTTGTTGCCAACGATGAATGCACCTACCCCCGCGCCCCCGATGATGATCAGTTCAGACGGTTGATAAAGTGCCCCAAGTTCTCCGCCGGTCATCATATAACCGCCAAAGACTGCACCAAGAACAACCAGGTAACCTAATACGATAAGCACGACATCATCCTTCTGCTAATGACTAAGGCTCGGGATAAACATTTCAAAGGGTTAACGCGAGTAGCAGGTAAAAAAAAAGCAGCGGCATAACTGCACCGCTGCTGGAGTGTTTCCACCTGTATTCGGTTAAACAGCCTGATCGATCTGTTCATCCAGCAGTTGTGGAATAATATCGGCAGCATCCTGGGAAAGTTTACGTCTTTTTACCGCGCGGGACGGCGGCTGGCATAAACTACAGGCAAAGCTACCAACAGGCTGATGCGCGTGAGTAATAAAATTACCACCACAGCAATTGCAGCGAGACAACTCCAGCATTCCGCTTTCCACGAAACGAACCAGCGTCCAGGCGCGGGTCAGCGCCAGCAGCGGTCCTTCCTCAGCATGAGGGCATTGTTCGAGGTAAAGTCGGTATGCTTTGATGACTGCGTCAACGCCGCTGCAAAGGCCTGTTTTTAACAAAAATTGCCATGCGTTACAGAACATAGACGCGTGGATGTTTTGTTCCCAGGTCATAAACCAGTCGGTGGAGAATGGCAGCATACCTTTTGGCGGCGGGCTACCACGCAACTCTTTGTAGAGTTTGATAAGACGACCGCGGCTAAGCTGCGTCTCACTCTCCAACATTTGTAAACGCGCACCCAGCGTAATCAGTTCCATTGCTAACTGAATATCGCGTGCTTCCTGAACAATGCTTTTTTCGCTCATCGTTATGCCCTTTTCTTCCGGGCCGCGTCGCCAGTCTGTGAAGACTCATTCAGCAGGCGGGTTGAAAGTAAAATCCCGGTGTGAACTTGCTGTAAATCGTCCACACGTGACTCTTGGGTCAGACGAGTGATGGTCTGATGATTGTCAAAACGGAACTGGCAAATCAGCTGATTGGTTTCAGCCAACTTCACCATTTGCGGAAGGGTTAACTCAACCAGTGTGGTCGCCATCTCTTCATTAATACCAAGACGGAACATGGCGGACGCTTTGTCCTGGCTGATCAAACGCTGAGCAAGAAGTAAATACGACAAATTAATGTCATAAACATGTTTCAGCAACTCGGATGTATGCATTTTTCCCATCCCGAATAACCAACTTGTATCTTATGCGGCTAAGCCGCACCCCGTGATGTCGCCGGGAAAAAACCCGGTATAAAAAAGAAAGGCTAAATGCATAACTGACTAGGATCTTGCGATAAGGCGCTTCGCTCAAATGTTAATTGCCTTACAACGTTCTTAATCATTTCTTACAAAGAACTAAGATTTTTCCTAATTCGACGCAACTGTACTCGTAGGTGCTGCCACATACAATCTGACCAGTGCGGAAATTTGAAATTTTTGTGATCCACGTCACATAATTTACGTGAATATGGACAAGAAATCTATCAGTCTCGCTTGTGAATTGATGTTTTTTTGCGCGATCAGCCCCCTTTTCTATTCCAATTGTCCGAATAGGCATGCAAAACGGTCTCTTACCCACGCTAACTGGTCGGAGGATTAGGATGCTGCCCTATTTACATTTGACAATATGTGTCTACTTAAGAAACAAAAATAAAAAGTTATATAAAACAATACATTATGTTTTAAGCGATCTTAATTAATCACCCGAAGTAACCATTGCATTTTTGTTAATCTTTATGATTGATAATTTAACAATTCGATCTTAAATTCTCTTAATTTTAGTT
Source organism: Kosakonia sp. SOY2 (assembly GCF_027109175.1). NCBI lineage: Bacteria > Pseudomonadati > Pseudomonadota > Gammaproteobacteria > Enterobacterales > Enterobacteriaceae > Kosakonia > Kosakonia sp. SOY2. Next base: position 683,022 of record NZ_JAPVXH010000001.1, on the reverse strand, counting down.
AAGCTTTTAAAATCGGTTAAGGTGATTAAAGCGCGACCATACCGTTACGTAAGAATAATTAATGAATATTTATGATAACCTTCACATCCCTGCCATATTCACAGGTTGCGCTGGTTTAAGAATCGGAGTAATGGTGAGAAAAATTTGATTCAATCGGGGAGTAAAAATGGCTTATGCACATCTTTTGGTCGCCGTAGCCGTTACGCCAGAAAGCCAACAATTGCTGGCAAAAGCGGTCGATATTGCCCGCCCTTCCGGTGCCCGTATCACACTGATTACCTTAGCCGCTGACCCGGAACTGTATAACCAGCTTGCAGCCCCGATGATGGAAAACGTCCGTGAGGTGTTGCAGGAAGAGACGCAGCAGTTTCTGGATGAGCTGGTGCGCAACGCGAATTATCCTATCGAACAGGCGCTAATTGCCTCCGGCGAGCTGAGCAAGCACATTCTGCATACTTGTCGCACCCAGGATGTCGATTTAGTGGTGTGTGGTAATCACAATCAGACGTTCTTCTCGCGCGCCGTCTGCTCGGCGAAAAGCATTGTCCAGGCCAGTGAAGTTGATGTGCTGTTAGTACCGTTAAGCGCGTAGAACGCCCCCGCATAAGCGGGAGCGTTGTTACCTCAGGCTAGCTTCTGGAAGGTCGCCACTTTGCTTTGTAGCTGGCTTTGTGCGCTACGTGGCGTGATGCGCTTTAAATCGCTGATAAACCTCTGCTGCCAGTGATGGATATCATTCTCCTTGATGACTTTGAGCATCTCCGCATGACGCGAAATACGCTCCGCCAGCGGCATCCTTAATGCCTTGTCCATCGCCGCCGCGACATCATCACGATCGTAAGGGTTAACGATCAGCGCCGACGTCAGCTCGTTCGCCGCACCGGCAAACTGCGAAAGAATTAACACCCCCGGATTTTCAGGATCCTGAGCCGCCACATACTCTTTCGCCACCAGGTTCATCCCGTCACGCAGCGGCGTCACCAGCCCGACTTCCGCATAGCGGAATACCTTCATCAACACTTTGCGATCAAAATGCTGATTGAGGTAATAGAGCGGCGTCCAGCCAAGCTGACCGTATTTCCCGTTGATGCGCCCGGCTTCGGTTTCCAGTTGATGACGAATATCCTGATAGGCCTGCACTTCGCCACGCGAGGTGGGCGCTATCTGCGTATAACGGATCTTACCGTGGTGCTGAGGGAACTTCTCCAGCAGCGTTTCATACGCCAGGAAGCGTTCCGGCAAGCCTTTGGAATAATCCAGACGCTCTACCGAGAAGATGTTTTTCACATTCTTCAGTTCATTTTTCAGTTGTGCAAGTTTGGGCGGCAGCGGCCCTGCGGCTTGTTGCGCGATTTCTTGCGGCTCAATACCGATGGGATAGACTTCGGTGCGGAAGTTTTTGCCCCAGGCAACATGCTCTTTACCACCACGCGTGGTAAGCCTTGTTTGCATCGACAAGCTGTCGAGGAAAGCCAGGCGATCGCTTTCGGTCTGGAAGCCCAGCAGGTCATAATCACACAGCTGCTCAAGCAACTCGGCATGCGGTGGCAAGGCGTTGAAAATTTCCGGGGTCGGGAACGGAATATGCAGGAAGAAGCCGATCTGGTTGTTGACGCCGCGCTTACGCAGCTCGCTGGCGAACGGCAACAGGTGGTAATCATGGATCCACAGAATGTCGTCGTCTTTAATCAGCGGCAGCAGCTTGTCAGCCAGTAGCGCGTTGACATCCTGGTAGCCTTCCCACGCCTCGCGCTGGAACTTAACCAAATCCAGACGATAGTGGAAAGCGGGCCACAGCACCGCGTTGGAAAATTGCGAATAATACTGCTCGTAATGATCTTCGCTGAGGTTAAAAGAGGCCCAGGTAATATTCCCTTTCGTGACCTTTTTTAGCGGTTGATCCTCGTCACCGATCTCCCCGCTCCAGCCAAACCACAGCCCACCGGTCGCTTTTAGCGCCCCAAGGATCCCTACAGCCAGCCCGCCAGCGCTGGATTTTCTATCGTCAGGCGGAGCAATACGATTAGATACTACGACTAAGCGACTCATAGCCATCTCTCCTGTTTGTTAGCGCCCGTTGTTCTTGTTGTTGATGGTCGACAAGTTGTTCAAGCCATTTATAGACATCATTCACGCCAGCCAGACGCCACATTGCCTGTGTTGCGCCCGGGCCGACTTTTATCGATATGCCGCCAAGTTTGTTAACGGCTTTAAATCCATGTTCGTCAGTCAGATCGTCGCCAAGAAACACCGGTTTCTTGCCGAGAAAGGGTGGCGTTTGCATAAACGCGTCAATAGCGGCGCCTTTATGAATGCCAGAGGGTTTCAGCTCGACCACACATTTTCCCGGCTGCATTGCCAGCTGCGGGTAGTGCGCGATGAGTGTTTTTGCCAGGGCAAAGACCGTCTCTTCATGCTGCGGTGCCTGGCGATAATGCAGTGCAAATGCCATCCCTTTAGTTTCAAGTTCAACGCCGGTTAACGGCGCAATGCCATGCCGTAATTCACGTTCCAGCGGCTGCAAAACCGCTTCCGGTAAGGTCATTCGTTCGGTTCGACCATTGATATCGCGGCGCTCCGCCCCATGTACCCCGGCCAGCGGGAAACGATACGGTTTGGCGAGCTGTTCCAGCTCAGCAATTGAACGCCCTGAAATCAATGCCAACGCCCTGTCATTTAGCTCAGCAAGCAATGAAAGTCTGGTCAGCACATCTTCAGGGATAAAAACATCATCCGGGTGCGGTTTGATATCCGCAAGGGTGCCATCCAAATCGAAAAAAAAGGCAAAATTTCCGGAAATGAGAGGCGGTATAGCTAGTGCGTCTTCCACCCTGGTTTCCTCCTTACAGTGTCAGATGAGAGCCGTTTTTCATTAACGTCTCATTATCATTAGCCATGTAAGTATAGACAGTGTGACGCTGCTCGCCATTTTAAACATGACTTACCAGCCGGATTAGCGGCTGGTAAGGTCTGGAGTTACACTATAAGGTTGTGTGCAAAATTTAAGCAAAAAGCATCAAACCGTGCGTTTGGCCTTTTGTTTGTAGCGGTCGAAAATCACCGCCGCCAGCAGGATCAAGCCGCGCACAACGTATTGCGAGAAGGGAGAGATATTCAGCAGGTTCATGGCATTTTCCACGGTCCCCAGAATCAAAATCCCGGCCACAACGTAGGAAATTTTACCGATGCCACCTTTCAGCGATACGCCACCCAGCACGCAGGCTGAAATGACAATCAGCTCATAACCGATCGAGGTCATTGGCTGTCCGCTGGTCATACGTGAAGCAAGAATAATCCCCGCCGCCGCTGACACAAGGCCTGAGAGCACAAAGATAATAATCTTGGTTCTGACTACCGGCACACCCGCCAGCCGCGCCGCCTCTTCGTTACCACCAATCGCCAGCGTGTTGCGACCAAAGGTGGTTTTATTAAGCAGGAAACCAAAAATAATCAGGCAGCCGACCGTCAGCCAGATGGGCGCAGGCAGGCCAAGCCAGTTCGCATAACCGAGCGTAAAGAAGCGCTCATCTTCGATCCCAACCGCTTTACCATCAGAGATGATATAGGCCAAACCACGCACAATCTGCATTGTCGCAAGTGTGGTTATCAGGGCGTTGATTTTCAAACGTGCGATGACAAAGCCGTTAATAAAGCCGCTCACCACACCGAGCAGCAACCCGGCAAATACCCCAATCCACAGGCTTTCGCTTAGGTTGATCACCACCGCCGTGGTCACCCCGGCGCAGGCAATCACAGACGCGACGGAAAGGTCGAAATCACCGGAGGCCAGGCAAAAAAGCATGCCGCAGGCCACCATGCCGGACATGGAAATCGCCAGCCCCAGCCCTTTCATATTGACGAAAGAGGCAAAGTTCGGCACGAAAACAGCGCAACCAATGAACAGTACGGCGAACACCACCAGCATGCCGAACTGATCCCAGATGCGCCCGAAGCTGAACGCCGACTTCGGCGCGCGGGACGTAGTTAAAGATGACATCGTATTCTCCTCACTCAGGCGACAGCCTGACTCACTTTCGGCATCGCAAGGCTCAGCGCCTGCTGTTCATCGCCCTGACCGTGTAACAACTCACCGGCTATTTCGCCTTCCCGCATGACCACAATACGGTCGGCGACGCCGAGGACTTCCGGCAAATCACTGGAAGCAAACAGCACCGCCACGCCACGTGCCGCCAGCGCATAAATCACGTTGTAAATTTCATGTTTCGCCCCGACGTCAATCCCACGCGTAGGCTCATCAAGCAGGATCACCTTCATCTCTTCCGACAACCAGCGGCCAAGAATGGCTTTCTGCTGGTTGCCACCAGACAGATTCATAATCAGCTGATCCGCACTCGGGGTTTTGATATTGAGCGAGCGAATATGGTGCTCGGCGTTTTCGCTCTCCCAGCCACTGTTGATGAGACACCCTGCGCGAATGTATTTGCGCCGGGCGCTGATATTGATGTTCTCCTGTACCGAGTGCACCGGAATAATGCCTTCGGCTTTGCGATCCTCCGGGCACAACATCATGCCGGCACGGATGGCGTGAGCAGGTTTGTGAATATTGACCTGCTCGCCGTCAATAAACACCTGCCCTTCGGTGATCTGCGTTCCGCCAAACAGCCCTTTCATCAATTCGCTGCGCCCGGCACCGACCAGCCCAAACAGGCCGACGATTTCTCCGCTGCGCACACTCAGACTAATCGGCGTGCGTACGCCCGGCGCTTTCACCTGCTCCAGGCGCAGGCGCTGCTCGCCATATTCTCGCGGCTGCCAGCCGTAAATATCGCCCAGCTCGCGCCCAACCATCGCCTGTACGAGCTGGTCATGATTGACCTGCTGCATATCGGTAAAGGTGCGCACATAGCGGCCATCTTTAAACACAGTGATGGCGTCGCTCAGGGCAAATATCTCCTCCATGCGATGCGAGACATAAAGGATGACACGCCCCTCTTTACGCAGCTCGCGGATCACGCGAAACAGGTTGTCGATCTCACGCGCAGAAAGGGAACTGGTTGGCTCATCGAAGGCGATAATTTTGGCGTTACGCGCCAGCGCCTTGGCAATTTCCACCATCTGCCACTGGCCGATGGAGAGGTATTTCAGCGGCGTTTGTGGGTCGATATCCAGCCCCAGATGCTGAAGCTGCAAACCCGCTTCATAGTTGAGCAGGGAGCGGTTCACAATGCCGCTTTTATGCGGCAACTGGCCCAGATAGATGTTCTCGGCGACGGTCATTTCCGGCACCAGATGCAGCTCCTGGTAAATAATGGCCACCCCGGCGTTGAGCGCGGCGGTGGTATCGGCAAAGGAGACTTCTTCTCCTTTTATTGCCAGCGTACCGGTCGTCGGCGCGTAGTTGCCGCTGAGGATTTTAAGTAGCGTTGATTTACCGGCGCCGTTTTCGCCCATCAAGGCGTGAACCTGCCCGGCATAACAATCAAAACTGATCTCGCTGAGCGCTTTCACACCGGGGAATGTCTTACCGATGCCGCGAAACGAGAGGTAAGGAGTAGACTGTTGCATAACGTCTCCGCAAAACAGTTCATTGTACGTCTGGCTCCCCGCTTATGCGGGGAGCGCAACCAACAGAGAATTACAGTCCTTTTTTCGCCAGCTCTTCTTTGAAGTTATCGCGGGTGATCAACACCACATCCGTAACGGCGGTGAATTTTGGCGGCTCCACGCCTTTGGTCACCCAGTTGTACAGCAGCTCACTGGTTTTGTAGCCGTGAACGTCCGGGCTTGGCAGCAGGGAACCAAAGAAGCCCGTCGCCTGCGCTTTGGACAGCTCGCTCACCGCATCCACGCCATTAATGCCGATACCGATAACGTCAGCCGCTTTAAAGCCCTGTCCTTCCGTGGCACGCACGCCGCCAAGCACGGTGTTGTCATTCATACCCAGCACCAGCCAGTGTTTCACTTCCGGATGCTGTACCAGCAGGGAGTTACCGGCATCAAATGCACCGGGGATATCGTTCGATTTTGTCGGCACCTGGTAGATCTGTTTTTCCGGGAAACCGGCTTTTTTCAGCGCATCCATGGAGCCAGTGGTACGGCGGCGAGCGGTATCCAGTTCGTTAGCCGTAATCGCCATCACGCCGGTCTGTTTCACATCCCAGCCGCGTTTTTGCATCTCTTTGTACAACTCATCGCCCTGACGTGCGCCAATTTCACTCGCCGCCATCATCACTAACGGCACCGATTTCATCGGCTCACCTTTGGCGTTGACGAACTGGTCATCGACGGTAATGACTTTCATGTCGTAACCGCGCGCTTTGGCTACAATTGCGGAGCCCAGTTTCGGATCGGGAGTACAGATAACAAACCCTTTCGCGCCGCTGGCCGCCAGGCTATCAATGGCGTTAAGGGTTTTTTCGCCATCGGGGACGGCGATTTTGATCACTTCGAAACCTAAATCTTTGCCTGCCTTGTCGGCGAATCTCCACTCCGTCTGGAACCATGGCTCTTCCGGTTGTTTAACCAGAAATCCGAGCTTCATGGTTTCAGCGATAGCGGATTGTGACATAACGGCAGCCAGGCCGATGGCCGCCAACGCTTTAGTGAATTTGTGCATGGTAAACTCCAGCTTTAGCATTCTTTTATGTAGGGAAAACAACTCATCAGGTCTTTTAAAAGTTCATAAAACAAGGCATTAGAGTCCATACGTCACTGGAGCTCTGTGCTGGAAATAGTTTTAGCGGGAAATTGATTCTCCATAGGAGAGCGGCATCACACGGCTGAATTACAGTAATTCCGTACATAAATTCAGCGATTTATCACATAAAATCAGCCGTTTTTGTCTGACAAATAAGAAGGGTAAAAGCAGGATAATCCATAACATCAGCCAGCTTATCCTTGTGCCCGGATACAGGACGCATCCGGGCGGAAAAATCACCAGCTATAGTAGATATGCTCGGCGTGATCTCGCGCCGCGATTTCGGTCCCTTGCAGGCGCGCGGCTATCGTTAAGGCAAAATCAAAAGCCCGTCCCAGACCTTTGCCGCTGATCAGGTTGCCATCTTCGACCACTGGCGCATCAACATATTCGCCGTCGCGCACGTTTTCATATAAATCACCGGAGCAAACATAGCGGCGACCTTTCAGTAAGCCGTTTGCCCCCAGCACGCGCGCGGCGGCCGAACAAATTGGGCAAATAAATTTGCCCGCCGCGTCATGATGTTCAATAAATTGTAGCACCGCCGGGTTGGCGGCGAGGTTGACACTGCCCTGCGGACCGCCGGGCAGCACGATGGCGTCATACAGCGTCTGCGAGCGCTCGGCCAGCGTGCTGTCTGCCACCATGGGGATATTGTGATAACTGACCACTGCGCGGGATCCCGCACAGGCCAGCGTTTCGACCTCAATCTGCAAGCGGCGCAGAATATCAATGGTGATAATCGCTTCCGCTTCTTCAAAACCGGGCGCCAACAACACCGCCACTTTTTTCATTCCCGACTCCTTTTGGATAAGGTTGGTTGAATTCAGTGGCGTTATTGTTGATCAAAACAACGTTTCAAAATCCCCGCTGTGTCACAGACCGACAGGCGTAACACAGCAAGAATAAAATCAGTGCGCTTCGCCCTGCGGGGTGAATTTCAGTTCGATCAACGCAATGGCTTTCTGGATAGCGCGGCGGGTCACCGGATCGGCGGCTGCCGGATGGGTAGTAAAATCGATGCTTTTTAACTGGTTCGCCATTTTCTCGCGCACTTCAACCGGCGCGATGACGTCAATAACATCAAGGATTTGTTTAATGACCAGCTGGCAGGCGACGACATCAGAGACCAGTTCCTGGTCAGCAGAAAGATTTTGCGACATATGAGGCTCCTTTACTAAAGGGCGTCATAGTAGCGGGAAATGCCTGGCAAGAGTAGTTTTGTCCCCTTCTGCCGTCGAATGGCGGGCATAAAAAAACCTGCTCGCAGCAGGTTTTTTTATCATCAGAACATAGCGCCTGGCGGTACGTCTTTGAAAGTTTTGCAATAGGTTTCAAACATATGCTTCAGGATTTTACGCAGTTTCATTTGTTACTCCGGCGATGTGTTATGCAGGTGTTACGTCTCAATGCGCATATAATATGACCTGCATCACAAAAAGCAAGTTCAATGTGATGGAAATCACGTTTCAAAAATCAAAAGTGCAGTAACTTTGTTAAAAATTCAATTATAAATCCTGCGGTTAGCACGCTAAAAAAATTTTTAGCATCTTCAATTATTTTTGCAAATGGCATCCCAACAATGAGTGAAAGCACCCTTTCGCGAAAGACAGGAGGTCTTTCTCCCGCTGCGCTACTGGTAGCCGGCGCTTTCTTTATGGAGTTTATAGACGGCACAGTGATCGCCACGGCGTTGCCAGATATGGCGAAAACCTTCGGGGTGGAAGCCGTCTCGCTCAATATTGGCATCAGTGCCTATTTGATCACACTTGCAGTGCTGATCCCCGCCAGTGGCTGGATTGCTGACCGCTTTGGTGCGCGCAATGTTTTCTCACTGGCACTGGCGATCTTTACCCTCGCCTCGGTGCTTTGCGGGCTTTCGACCAGCGTTGAGATGTTTGTTTCGATGCGAATTTTACAAGGCACCGGCGGTGCGTTAATGGTGCCGGTCGGCCGTCTTGCGGTGTTGCGCACCACGCCGAAACACCAGCTCATTACCGCTATCGCCACGCTGACCTGGCCCGCCTTGGTCGCGCCTATTATTGGCCCGCCGCTCGGTGGTTTTATTACCCACTATGCCAACTGGCGCTGGATCTTCTTTATTAATGTGCCGCTGGGCCTACTGGCGATTGCGCTGGCGTTACGCATTATCCCCAATATCCGCGAGGAGGAGCGCCGTCCATTCGACTTGCCGGGTTTTATTGCCACTTCTGTGGCGATGGTCAGCCTGGTGTACGCTATGGAGGCGTTAGGTTCTGAACATCCGCAAGGTACGCTAACGTTGGGTTTGCTGGCACTCGGCGCGTTAACACTTGCTGTTACCCTGCGCCATTTTCAGCGCGCAAAATGGCCGATGATCCGCCTCGACGCCATGAAAGTGCCGACATTTCGCGTAACCATGTATGGCGGTTCACTGTTTCGCGCCTCCATTAGCGCCGTGCCATTTCTGTTGCCGCTGCTGTTTCAGGTCGGATTCGGCATGGATCCGTTCCACGCCGGGTTGTTAGTGCTGGCGGTGTTTGCCGGTAATCTTTCCATCAAGCCTGCCACTACACCGCTTATCCGCTGGCTGGGTTTCAAAAAGCTACTGTTAATCAATGGCGCGCTCAATGTGCTGGCGCTGCTGGCCTGCGCATTACTGACTGCGCATACTCCGGAGTGGCTGACATTTGTGATCCTCTATCTCGGCGGCGTGTTCCGTTCGGTGCAGTTCACCGGCGTCAGTACGCTGGCATTTGCCGATGTACCGTCGCCGCAAATGAGTTATGCCAACACGTTATTCAGCACGGCGACACAATTGGCGGTGGGCTTAGGCATTACACTGGGGGCGATTGGTATTCGCATTGGTGAGCATGTCAGTACGTGGTTACAAATAACCGCCATTGAGGGGATCAGCTTTCGGTTGGCGTTTGTGTTTATTGCGCTGATTTGTCTGGTGGGCATGATTGATACCCTGCGGCTAACAAAGGATGCGGGTAGCGCCGTGTCACGTAAACAGAAAGCCTGATGCAGGAAAGGAAAAAGATAAAAGCCGCAACATCTGTTGCGGCTTTTTATTATCAGGCGAGGACTTCGCGAACGAAGGCTTCAATCTCTTTATTCTGGCAGTTTTCAAAGAAACATTTCTGGAAGCGTTCACCAGAAACGGCGGTTTTCACCAGCTCACGGTCGATAGCGCGCAGCGTATCGAGATAGTTCTCTTTTACCACCGCCGCTTTCACCTGGTTCAGAATTCCCGCGTTGCGCACCTGCGGTTCTTTGCGCTCCGGCGGGTAACCTTCCCCTTTACGACCAGTAAAAGCTTTCTCAAAGATAAAGCGCACGTTCAGTTCTGCGCCCCAGCCAAAACCTTTGGCGAACGGCAGTGCCAGTGCGTTACCGTTGTTGATCTGTGCGAACAGGAAAGCATCCGCCGGATCGATACAGTAACCGCACACCACACCCGGGTGAATATTCAGTGACATCAGCGCGCCCTGGCCTGTGCCACAGCCGGTTACTACGAAATCCACTGCTTTGGCATTCAACAAAATACTGGCCATAATACCAAGGTGGATATAGGTCAGATGGTGGTCGTTCTCATCGCTCATCCCGACGTTAAATACCGGGAAATCTTTCTCATCGGCAACCGTCTTCAGCTCTTTGAGGATGATGGCGTTTTTCGCCGCCTGGCTGTTTTCCATCATCAGTGCAATTTTCATTTTTGATCTCCTGTAACATGCTTCAGATAGCAAAGGTTGGGTAAACCTTACTACCTGACAAACATACTTTCAAATTTAATGAAAAATGGTTTTAAAAATCAGAAGCAGGCTCACAGTTTTTGCTCTTCGCGCATTGCCGTCGCGATTAGTAGAGGCTGTTCGGCGGGTTATTCTGTCGATTGCCTGCAAATCAACGCGATAAGATGAGATCATGCCAAAATGAAACAGAGTGATTTCATGAAGAGAATAGTTGTAGCCGCCTCGCTGCTCCTGCTCGCGGGTTGCACGATGACGAAAGAAGCGGAAGTCAGTAGCGTGGATACCATTAGCGGTCTGGTACGCCTGAGCTATAACCAGTCGATGATGCAAACTGCAAAATACGACACCTACACCGCACAGGGGACTGCTAATAAACAGTGCCAACAGATGGGGTATGCCACCGCAGTGCCTTACGGTCAGCCGGTGCAAACCTGTAGCCTGATTAGCGGCTCGGTCTGTATGAATACGAAAGTAACTATTCAGTACCAGTGCCGTGGTGTGGCTTTTACACAAACCAAACCGACCTGGTAAATTCTTAAGCCAGTATAATTCTACTGGCTTATCTTTTTATTAAAAATAAAAACAATTCTCATTCATTTAATTAATTGCCGGCAATGCGTGTTATTCTCATTATCTTCTTAATGCATTTATTTTTTATTTTACCTTTTGCAAATAATTAAATAACAAATTATAGTGAGCGCTCCTTTCGCCTGATAATTATATTTATGGAGCCGCGCCATGTTAAAAGCAGAGATGATCGAAAAATTAAATGAACAAATGAATCTGGAACTGTTTTCTTCCCTGCTCTATCAGCAGATGAGCGCATGGTGCAGCTACCATAGTTTTGAGGGTGCGGCCGCGTTCCTGCGCCGCCACGCGCAGGAAGAGATGACGCATATGCAGCGCCTGTTTGATTACCTGACTGATACCGGCAGCCTGCCACGTATCAATGCCATTGAATCGCCGGTTGCTGAGTATGCTTCACTCGATGTTCTGTTTCGCGCAACGTACGAGCATGAACAACTGATCACGCAGAAAATTAACGAGCTGGCACATGTTGCGATGACCACTCAGGATTATCCAACATTTAATTTCCTGCAATGGTATGTGGCGGAGCAGCATGAAGAAGAAAAACTGTTCAAATCAGTGATTGATAAATTAACACTGGCAGGTAAAAGCGGCGAAGGTCTTTATTTCATCGATAAAGAACTGGCGACGCTGGACACACAAAACTAATATTACCGGCGGTAAAGAATATTCTTTACCGCCTTTTTTATTAATGCCTGCAGATTTTACTTTCGTGAGTAGAAAATCCCTCTTCCGCCGGAATAAACTTTCCGCGTGATGCCAGAAATGCGACCAGTTCAGCCGCCGTCATTCCTTCCGCTGAGCAGGTATGAAAACGCGCCGTTTCGCCAAACCGCTGAATAATTGCTGCCGTCAGACTCTCGTTTGAATAGCGCTCGCCTGTTTCAATCATCATATTCAACACTTCATGACCGTGAATGGATGTCATAGCTCCTCCCCGAAAAAGATGCATCATAAACTCAACATTTACTGTGGATGTTGCGCTAAAACAGGTTTACATGCATCCGGCACCGCTGGTGCAGCGCCAGTCCTGCTTATTCACGGTAGATTTAAAGTAGCGATAATTTGCCGTTTCCCGCAGGATGCCGTTTTCAAAAACAACCCGGTCAGCCAGTCGACGTTGTCAATAATCCACTCTTCTTTCGGCAAGCCTTGAACAAAGGCCGGGTCAATGATCGGACGGATTTCCCTCGTCCCCCTATCCTTTTGCTGGCGAGATTCTGGCAATGCTATCTCTGGCCCCCAAACCAGTGAATTTGTCAGTGACCATGACCAAGCAGGTTTCCGCTGCGCGACCATCGCGTTGTAAAGGGATTATTACCCGGCATTGCCCGCCCTCAATATGTTGAGGGTTAAGAATATTTTTTAGGTTACGCCGGATTGCCGCGTAAAAACGTCTTCCTGATGAAGTAGGCAAATCTGGCAATTTTTCTTCGCTGGTGTCCGAAAGAAGGTTGTCGTAAAGAAATAAATACAGCCCATGTAACGGTTGTTTGACGAAATCACTGAATTGTCTTACTCTGCGCCGCATCTTGAGCTGGCAGTGTGTTTTATTACAGAGGAAAGCGTGAAGAATCGAACACTGGGTAGTGTTTTTATCGTCGCCGGAACCACCATCGGCGCGGGAATGCTGGCAATGCCGCTGGCAGCGGCAGGCGTAGGTTTTGCAACCACTTTTGTTTTACTTTTCACTTTATGGGCCGTGATGTGTTACACCGCCCTTCTTCTGCTGGAGGTTTATCAGCATGTCCCGGCAGATACCGGACTTGGATCGCTGGCCCGGCGTTATCTGGGGAAATATGGTCAGTGGGTGACAGGCTTTAGCATGATGTTTTTGATGTATGCGCTGACGGCGGCATATATCAGTGGCGCAGGTGAATTGCTGGCCGCAAGCATCAGCGCGTGGCTTAACATTTCGCTTTCGCCCACGGCTGGTGTGTTACTGTTCACTTTTGTTGCCGGCGGCGTTGTGTGCGCAGGAACCTCACTGGTCGATCTGTTTAACCGTTTTCTGTTCAGCGCCAAACTGTTGTTCCTGGTAGTGATGCTGGCGCTGCTGATGCCGCATATTCATAAGGCTAATTTGCTGACCATGCCGCTGGAAAAAGGTCTGGCGCTGTCCGCCATACCGGTCATTTTCACCTCATTTGGTTTTCACGGCAGCGTCCCCAGCATCGTCAGTTATATGGGCGGCAATATTCGTAAACTGCGCGGGGTGTTTATTACCGGCAGCGCCATCCCGCTGGTAGCCTATATTTTCTGGCAACTGGCGACGCTTGGCAGTATTGATTCCCAGACCTTCACCGGGCTGCTGGCCAGCCAGGCCGGGCTTAATGGTCTGTTGCAGGCATTACGCGAAGTGGTGGCATCACCACACGTTGAGTTAGCGGTACATCTGTTTGCCGACCTGGCGCTTGCAACCTCTTTCCTTGGTGTATCGCTCGGTCTCTTTGATTACCTTGCCGATTTGTTCCAGCGCCGCAACAATGTCGCAGGACGTTTACAGACAGGCGCTATCACGTTTCTGCCACCGCTGGCGTTTGCGCTGTTTTACCCGCGTGGCTTTGTAATGGCGTTGGGCTATGCCGGCGTTGCTCTTTCCGTGCTGGCGCTGTTGTTGCCTTCAATGCTGGCATGGCAAAGCCGTAAGCATCATTCGCAAAGCGGTTATCGCGTACTCGGCGGCAAACCGGCGCTGTGTCTGATTTTTGCCTGCGGTGTCGCGATTATTGTTATTCAGTTCTCTATCGTCGCCGGGTTGCTCCCGGAAGTGGGTTAATCACCGCCATCAGGTGTGAGTGCTGGCATGTTCAATGTACATGCTCACACCGCTCTTCCCTTCATTAAGGGGTCAGCATTTTGTTCACTCTCTACAACGTTCCAGGCAGATGATTGCCAGCGCACAAGCACAGGTAAGCTTACACGCGTCAGCAAATGCATGAGTTATGACACCGCTATGCAGGGAACGTGAAATGAAAAAAGGAAATTTCAGGACATAGAAGAGTTGTACAAACTGCGCATTATGGCCGCAAGGTTGCTGTCGCTCCCATCGTTGAACGGGTAAAAATATTACGAAACGATATTATGGAACATGAAATACAGGCATAAAAAAACCGCCTTTAGGGGCGGTTTCACGACACTGCTTATCATTGATTTTATTCTTGTTTTCCCATGGTACCCGGAGCGGGACTTGAACCCGCACAGCGCGAACGCCGAGGGATTTTAAATCCCTTGTGTCTACCGATTCCACCATCCGGGCTCGGGAAGGAAATTGGAGGCGCGTTCCGGAGTCGAACCGGACTAGACGGATTTGCAATCCGCTACATAACCGCTTTGCTAACGCGCCTGAATACTACAGGTTTTGCAACCCACACCCGCTAATATAGCCGATGCGTTAAACTGGAGCGGGAAACGAGACTCGAACTCGCGACCCCGACCTTGGCAAGGTCGTGCTCTACCAACTGAGCTATTCCCGCATTATCAAGATTTCTTGTAATCTCTTGATTTTACAATCATCTGGCGAGCTGCGCTGCCTTCCGATGCGTTGCATTCTACTTACCTGACGCACTGAGTCAACGATATTTTTCAAAACCCGGATCGTTTGCTGAAAATTGCGACGAAACGATCACGGTTCAAGCAGATCGCCACGCGCAGCATTGAGGTATTGCAGCATTGACCACAGCGTTAATACTGCGGCAACGAAAAACAGCGCAATGCCGGCATATTCAACCCAGATATTCGGACGCCAGAGGAGCCATACCAGCGCGACCATCTGCGACGTGGTTTTGACTTTACCAATCCACGAAACGGCCACACGGCTGCGCTTACCCATTTCCGCCATCCATTCACGCAACGCAGAGATAATGATCTCCCGCGCGATCATCGTTGCCGCCGGCAGCGTCACCCACCAGCTGTGGTAGTGTTCTGCGACCAGCACCATCGCAATCGCAACCAGCACTTTGTCAGCAACAGGATCGAGGAAGGCACCAAAACGGGTACTTTGATTCCAGCGACGCGCCAGAAAACCGTCAAACCAGTCGGTTACTGCAGCACAACAGAAAATCAGTGCACAAACAAACGGCGCCCACGGAAAGGGAAGATAAAACGCCAGCACGAAAAATGGGATCAGGATGACGCGAAATAGGGTAAGCAACGTAGGGATATTAAATCGCATAGTGGCGTTAACTGTCTGTTGTCCGTAAATATTCGCTCTATGGTGCTACAGAGCCCTTAATGTTTCAACGAGTAGTAGATCTTTTCTGCCAGTCCTTGCGAGATCCCCGGCACTTTTGAGATTTCATCAATACTTGCATTGAGTAAACCTTGTAAACCGCCCATATATTTTAACAACATCTGACGTCGCTTCGGCCCGACACCTTCAATGGTCTCCAGTGAACTGGTGTTTTTCACTTTCGCGCGTTTTTTGCGGTGTCCACTGATGGCGTGATCGTGTGACTCATCGCGAATATGCTGGATAACGTGCAGTGCTGGTGAATCCGGCGGCAGGCTAAAGCCCTCACCTTCCGGCTCAAAGAACAACGTTTCCAGACCGGCTTTTCGATCGGCCCCTTTTGCTACGCCCAACAGCAACGGTTTATTTTTATCCCACGCCACATCCAGTTCGGCAAAAACGGCTTTCGCCTGCCCTAATTGCCCTTTACCACCATCGATAAGGATCACATCGGGAATTTTGCTCTCTTCGATCGCTTTACCGTAGCGGCGACGTAGCACCTGATTCATCGCCGCGTAGTCATCACCCGGCGTAATACCACTGATGTTGTAGCGTCGATACTCCGCACGCAACGGCCCATTGGCATCAAATACGACGCATGAGGCCACGGTTTGCTCCCCCATCGTATGGCTGATGTCGAAACACTCCATGCGCTTCACTTCCGGCAGCTTAAGCACGCTGGCCAGCGCAGCAAGCCGCTGGTGAACCGTGGATTGCTGAGAAAGTTTGGTTGTCAGCGCCGTAGCGGCGTTGGTACGCGCCAGTTTAAGGTAACGCGCACGGTCACCGCGCGGTTTGGTTTGCACATTCACCCGCCTGCCAGCGAGTTCGGAAAGCGAGTCGCTCAGCAGCGTTTTATCGCTCAAATTGAAATCGAGCAAAATTTCACCCGGCAAGGTACGCATCTGGCTCCCCTGCAAGTAGAACTGGCCAACAAATGTCTCCACTACTTCGCCAAGCTCAGTCCCGCCTGGCACTTTCGGGAAATAGCTGCGGCTGCCAAGCACTTTTCCCTGCCGGATAAACAGCACATGCACGCAGGCCATTCCGGCATCAAAAGCCACGCCAATAACGTCTAAATCATCGCCAGTATTAGAAACAAACTGTTTTTCGGTCACGCGGCGTACGGCCTGAATCTGGTCGCGGATACGTGCCGCTTCTTCAAACTCCAGCGCCTGGCTGGCTTTTTCCATACGTGCGATAAGCTGAGTCAGTACCTGATCATCTTTACCGGCAAGAAAGAGGCGTACATAGTCAACCTGCTGCGCATACTCCTCTTCGCTGACCAACCCGGCGACACACGGCCCAAGGCAGCGACCAATCTGGTATTGCAGGCAGGGGCGTGAGCGGTTGCGATAAACGCTGTTCTCACACTGGCGAACAGGGAAAATTTTCTGCAGCAACGCCAGCGTCTCGCGCACAGCATAACCGTTCGGGAAAGGCCCAAAGTACTCCCCTTTGGCATGCTTCGCACCGCGATGCATGGAAAGACGAGGATGCGTATCACCGCTGAGAAAAATAAACGGGTAGGATTTATCGTCACGCAGCAGCACGTTATACCGGGGCTGGTAGAGCTTGATGTAGTTATGCTCAAGCAACAGCGCTTCGGTTTCCGTATGGGTAACGGTGACATCAATCTGTTTGATCTGTGCAACCAGCGCTTCCGTTTTGCGCGAGGCAAGGTTGCTGCGAAAATAGCTGGAAAGCCGTTTTTTCAGGTCTTTCGCTTTACCGACATAGATAACAGTGCCGCCGGCATCATACATACGATAGACGCCGGGTTTACTGGTAACCGTTTTGAGAAATGCTTTCGAATCAAAAACTTCAGTCACTGACTTATTAACGTCTCCGCATTGCACAACCCGTGGCGAATAGCGAGGTGCGTCAGTTCGACGTCGCCGTGAATGTTCAATTTGCTGAACATACGATAGCGGTAGCTATTCACCGTTTTTGGGCTCAGATGTAGCTGTTCTGAGATCTCATTGACCTTCTGGCCTTTGGTGATCATCAGCATAATCTGCAATTCACGTTCAGACAAACTGTCGAACGGCGAGTCCGTTTTTTCGGGTTCGATTTGGCTAAGCGCCATTTGCTGAGCAATGTCGGAAGCGATATAGCGCTGACCAGACTGCACAGAGCGGATAGCGTTCACCATTTCCTGCGGCGCAGCGCCTTTGCTGAGGTAGCCCGCTGCTCCTGCCTGCATCACTTTCGCGGGCAGTGGGTTTTCAGTGTGGACAGTAAGCATAATCACTTTGGTATCAGCATTACCACGCGCGATTTTCCGCGTCGCTTCAAGGCCACCGATACCGGGCATGTTCATATCCATCAGAACGACATCAACCGTATTGGCACGACACCATTTAATGGCATCTTCCCCACAGTTGACCTCACCGATAACTTTTATGCCCTTAATGTCTTCAAGAATGCGTCGTATCCCTGCGCGCACCAGTTCATGGTCATCAACAAGTAGTACGTTGATCAATGGAGTATCTCCGGAATAGGGATAACGCGACAAAAGCCTAATTCAAGGTATATTAACTTTTTTTCATCTAACAGTGAAAGGTTAAAAAACCAGTAACTTTCGATTTTGTTCGCGTTTTTGGAAATTAAGTTATACAGCGTGTGGAAAGTTCCGCGATCTTTTAAAGCGCAGCGCTAAAAAAGTTTTAGCCCTGATTTTCAAAAAGTTACTCTAAAATTGTCTTTGCATGTATGATTATTAGCACGCTTTGCATGTAACAACAATTAACTGCCTCTAAACCTTGCTTAAACATATATTCTTCGACAATTAAACGCAGTACCGTTAATTACCGTCAGGTTTAATTTAATAAACTGAAAACAATGATCAAAAAACAACCACTGCTTTCTTTTGCCATCATTATGGTATACTCCGCCGCTTTGACAGTGTCCGTCGCGCACCTGCGCGACACCGTAACGAGGAAAATAAATTGAGCACACCTGATTTTTCCACTGCTGATAATGCAAAGGAACTGGCGCTGGAAGTCTCCTGCCTGAAATCAATGATTACGCTGATGCTGCAGGCCATGGGCCAGGCAGACGCCGGACGCGTTATCCTTAAAATGGAAAAGCAAATCGAACAAATGGAAGACGAAGCTCAGGCGACAGTATTTTCCGGTACTGTTAAGCAAATTAAACAAGCCTATCGCCAGTAAATAATAACCGGCTGCCAAAATAAGTTTGTCAGCTGGCTATCTTTGCCGGGCAAAACATAAGGGATATTTAAATCATCCCTGTCGCCGCTGCGTAGCATGCGATCTGTGTTTTGTTCGGCGCGTTAAATTTCTTCTGCATATTTTTTTGATGAAAATTAACGGTGTTTTCGGAGATGGATAAAATCATCGCGATCTCTGCAGATGTTTTACCTTCCGCCGTCCACTTGAGAATTTCACGTTCACGCTTACTGAATTTCATTTCAGGCGCCAGCACCATCTGATCTTCCAGACGCGTTAATGCCAGCAGGCTTAACTGCACCAACGTCTGCAGGCGCAATTCAATTTCATCATCCGACATCATTTTGCCAAACAGACTGGTACGCGACACGGACAAAAAACCCATCGCATGATTGGGCAACATCAGGCACTGCGAAATACCTTTACGCAATCCGTGATCCCGTGCGGCATCCCACAATACCGTGGCATCGCGAAAGAGTTTGTCATTCCAGGGAAGATGTCCCTGAATGAAGTTTTCAGCCTTCAGCACCGGGTCAATAGCAAAGTAATTCTCTGCCTGATAATGCTGCATCCACGCTTGTGGATAAGAGGTTTCAACGCTCAACTTCGGCCGGGTAAAAGGCACCGGGTGACGAACGCAAAGCGAAAAATAATCAAATTCCAGCAGCTGTGTCTGCCGCTGTAATTCGGAATAAACATCCTGGGATGTTGTCATCTCCTGGAACCGCGACATCATGTCACGACGCCAGGTAAAGAATTCTGTATCCTGCATACCGACCGGTAATACCCCTGGTTTTAATAATCATTATTTTGTATACAATAAACTAACACATAAAACTTAATTATAAATATAAAATATCGATACCGCCGGAAATAAGTTGCGTTTAACGCCAACGTTAACGGTATCTTCAGGAGGGAATAACGGCCAGGCGTTTCAGGCGCACAACAGAAAGCCGGGAAATATCCCTGCAAAATTTGTACGTAATAAAACCAGCGAACTTTAACTTAAGTGAAATTAACGCGATTCAGCCGCAATGGGCGCTGAACCGCGAAGGCATTACTGCATGAGGAATTTTTCCAGAAACTGGCGCGTACGCGGTTGCTGCGGGTTGGCAAACAACGCTTTCGCGGGTCCTTGTTCCACAATGCGCCCCTGATCCATAAATATTGCCCTGTCCGCCACGTCACGCGCAAAGCTCATCTCATGCGTGACAATCACCATCGTGCGTTTTTCCTGCGCCAGCTGGCGAATGGCATTAAGCACTTCACCCACCAGCTCAGGATCAAGCGCGGACGTCGGCTCGTCGAAGAGGATCACATCCGGACGCATCGCCAGCGCGCGGGCTATCGCCACACGCTGCTGCTGCCCGCCAGACAAACGCCGCGGGTAGCGATTCTCTTTGCCACTCAGCCCCACTTTTACCAGCAGTTCGCGCGCCCGCGCGACCGCCTCGTCTTTGGGCTCGCCTTTCACGATCACCGGCCCTTCAATAATGTTCTCCAGCACTGTCCGGTGCGGGAACAGATTGAAGTTCTGAAAGACAAACCCGACATGCTGGCGTAACTGGCGGATAGCACTTTTCTGCTGGCTCAGCGATCGCGCAGTATCAATGGTGATATCGCCCACGCGGATTGTGCCATTCTCCGGCTGTTCAAGCAGGTTAATACTGCGCAACAAGGTGGTTTTACCGGAACCGCTCGGGCCAATAATCGCCACCACTTCGCCCTGTTGCACCTCAAGATCGATACCGTGCAACACCGTCTGGCCGTGGAATTTTTTCACCAGATTTTTCACGTCGATAGCACTCATTTCGGATCACGCTCCTGACGATTAAGCTGGTTTTCGAAATAGTTTTGCAGCGAAGAAAGCACCGTCGCCATTACCCAGTAAATCAGCGACGCCGCAAGGTACATAGTGAACACTTCCAGCGTACGGGAGGTGATTAACTGCGCCTGGCGGAACAGTTCCGGCACCTGGATAGTGGCTGCCAGTGACGTATCTTTCACCAGGCTAATAAAACTGTTGCTCAACGGTGGCAGCGCGACACGCGCGGCCTGCGGCAGAATCGCGCGACGCAACGTTTGCCACGGCGTCATGCCTATACTGGCCGCCGCTTCCCACTGCCCTTTATCGATAGACGAAATCGCCGCGCGCAACGTTTCCGCTGCGTAGGCCGCCGTATTAAGTGACAGACCAATCATCGCCGACGGAATAGGATCCAGCTCAATACCAAACTGCGGCAGACCGTAGTAGATCATAAATAACTGGGCGATAAGCGGCGTACCGCGAAAAATCGAAATGTAAAAACGCGCCAGCCAGCGCACAGGTAAGAACGACGACATGCGCATCAGCGCCAGCAGAAAGCCCAGCAGTAAACCAAAAAACATCCCGCCAATACTGAGTTGCAGTGTAAATACCGCGCCCTTTAACAGGTAAGGCGCGGAGTCGATAACCAGTTGTAGACTCTCTTGCATTATTTTTGCTCTGTCTGGGAATTAAATATGGGGGTGATAGGCAAACAGCGCCGGTGCGCCGCCCGTATGGATAAACAGGATTGGCCCGTTATCTTTAAAGCGATTCTGTTCAATACCATCCAGTAACCCGGCCATCGCTTTGCCGGTATAAACCGGATCGAGCAAAATGCCTTCCAGACGGGCAAGCAATTTGACCGCTTCCATTCCTTCATCATTCGGCGTGCCGTAGCCTGGCGCGAAGTAATCATCCCACAACAGAATATCGGCATTGGCCTGCAATTCGAGTTCTCGCGCAATCGCCTGTTGCAGCGTCACCACTTTCGGTTTCTGATCCGCAACGCTACGCGAAACCGTCACGCCAATCAGCTCCACCTCCGGCATCAGTTGCTCAAGCCCGACCGCCAGCCCGGCGTGCGTACCGGCACTGCCGGAAGCCACCACCACCGACGAAAGGGCCACCGCACCTTCGCATTGCCGGGCGATTTCCAGCGCACTTTCCACATACCCCATTGCGCCCAGCGCGTTTGAGCCACCAACCGGGATCACATAAGGGCGAAAACCCTGTGCTTCAACACGCGTCGCCAGTTCCTCCAGTTGCGCAGTGGGATCCGTCAACGCATCGCACATTTCGATCTGCGCATTAAACAGATCCAGCAGCAAGCGGTTGCCATTGGTGAGGTAGTTTTCTGCTGTGGTACCAATCGGGTTTTCTAATAGCGCAACGCAGTGCAGACCTAATTTGGCCGCCACGGCCGCCGTCTGACGAACATGATTGGACTGAATCGCCCCGGCGGTAATCAGCGTATCAGCGCCCTCGCGCAGCGCATCCGCTGCCAGAAACTCGAGTTTGCGCAGCTTATTGCCGCCCATCGCCACCGGCGTGACATCATCGCGTTTAATAAAAATTTCGCGTCCCAGGTAATCGGAAAGCCGCGGCAAATATTCCAGCGGCGTGGGCGCACCAATCAACTCGAGGCGCGGAAAGCGGGTCACATTGTGCAAGGGCATAAAACCTCCGAAGACCGGGTAACGTTAGCAACTGCTTTTTATTATGCACACTAAAAGCGATCAAATAAAAAAGGCGCTTGATTAAGCGCCTTTTTTTAGCGGGCAACGATTACTTCGTCACATCCGCGCCAAACCATTTTTCCGACAGCGTTTTCATGGTGCCGTCTTTTTGCATCTCGGCAATGGCTGCGTCGATAGCTTTCAGCAAATCGTCATTACCTTTACGCAGCGCAACGCCGGATTCCTGACGTGAAAACGCATCCCCCGCTACCGCCAGCGTATCTTTGGTTTTCTTCACCAGATCCAGCGCGGCCAGACGATCGACCAGGATGGCGTCAATACGGCCAACGCGCAGATCCTGATATTTTGTCGGGTCATCATCATAGGTGCGAATATCAACGCCCTGCACGTTCTTACGCAGCCACTCTTCATAGTTAGTGCCGAGACCCACGCCCACTTTCTTGCCTTTCAGGTCCGCGGCGGATTTGATGCCCGCTTCGTTCCCTTTTTTCACCAGCGCCTGGATACCCGAAACGGTATAGGGCGTGGAGAAATCATACTTTTTCTTGCGCTCATCGGAGATGGTGACTTGGTTAATCACCACGTCGATGCGTTTAGAATCCAGCGATGCCAGCATGCCGTCCCATTTGGTGGGTTTCAGGGATGCTTTTACGCCAAGATGCTGCGCCAACGCTTCGGCGAACTCCACTTCAAAACCAGTAAGCTTGCCGTCGTCGCCCTGGAAACTAAACGGCGGATACGTGCCTTCCAGACCCACCAACAGCGTGCCACGCTCTTTGACTTTATTGAGCAGGTTTTCCGCCGCGAATGTTTTCACGCTCATACCTGCTACCAGCGCGACGGCCATCACACCCATCAGCGCCTGACGTCCCAAAAGTGCTAGTTTCATAGTTACCCCGATAAAGAAATTGGCTGTAGTGTAAGGTGCCTGACGCTAAGTACAAGCACAACTCGGCTACATCTTATTCCTTTTTAATATAAATCAGATGTTGCACCTACAGCGATTTTTTGCACGGAGGCAAAACGCATCTGGGTTTTAAACTGCGCATATTTGCGCAAGGCAATCCGATAATTATTGGTGCTGGTCGCAGGTAACCACGGTTCCAGATTTTCGTCGAGGAACCCTTCTTCAAGCAGCTGTCGGGAAATATTAAGTTCAGTGAGATGGTTGCCGAGGCGGCGCAAACGCACGACATACTCGCGCACCGTACCGTGGCTCATTTCGGTTTGTTCGAAGAGATATTGTTTAAAACCGATGATATCGAAGAAATCGCTCTGCTCTTTACAGTGCAGATCGCCGCAAAAACGACAGAGTGCGACCCACTCTTTTTGCTCTTGTTGCCAGGCCGCTTCATCCAACAGCATATCCAGACGCGAAATCGCGATTTTATTCACGATCTCGCCCCGGCGTACCAGCGTGATGCGATCAAGCAGCTTGTGGCAGTGTGCGCAATGCGTCTGGCTGTGTTTAAAGTCTTTAAGGTAGCGGCTTAGAGGCCGTCTTTTAGGTTGCTGCACCGTCATGATAACTCCTGGTTGTCAATGCGTTGTACGGCATTTACCAGGAGTGATGCAGAATCACCGACCTATAACTTACCCAGCTTGGTACGTAAGCGCTTAATGGCCTGGCTATGGAGCTGGCTGACTCGCGATTCCCCGACTTCCAGAACGGCGCCAATCTCTTTCAGATTGAGTTCTTCCTGGTAGTACAGTGTCAGGACAAGTTGTTCACGTTCCGGCAGCGATTCAATCGCTTCCATGACCCGGTGACGTAAATTACTTTCCATTAACTGGAATAACGGGTTTTCCTGTTGATGATCGTCAGTGACCAGCTCGATACTGTCGCCATGCTCTTCCCGCCATTCATCATAGGAGAAAAGCTGGCTGTTATTGGTATCGAGCAGCATCTGACGGTATTCCTCTACAGGAATTCCAAGACGCTGCGACACTTCTGTTTCCGTCGCGTTACGTCCCAGTTCTTGCTCAAGTTGCCCCATTGCCTGCGCCACTTCGCGGGCATTACGCCGAACGCTGCGCGGCACCCAATCGCGGCTGCGCAATTCGTCCAGCATCGCCCCACGAATACGCTGTACTGCGTAAGTGGTAAATGCCGTTCCTTGCAGAGCGTCATATCGGTCTACTGCATTCAGTAAACCGATACCGCCCGCCTGTAGCAGGTCGTCCAGTTCCACACTCGCCGGCAAACGCACCTGCAGGCGCAATGCTTCGTGACGCACAAGAGGTACATAACGCTGCCACAGCGAGTGTTTATCCATTACACCTTCAGCGGTATAGAGTGAATTCACGATAAACAGCCCTGCGTTAATTGAGTTATCGGCACGATTATCCGATTCTGGAGTGGTTTTAATCGGATGAATAGTGGGTGAAATGGGGGTTATTTGACTTTATTGAACCGTTCTCCCGGCCGGTAATGCATATAACACCAGCTCAAAAGCCAGCGCCGGATGATGCCCGCGCAAATAAAAACGATAATTATCCGACAGTTCACGAATGTATTGCGGGATCGTCAGCAAATCTTCCGGCTTGTGATACAAGCTAATAGTCAGAACAGGCAAAGATGCACGAATGGTATGTTGCGCACCTTTTAGCGCTTCCAGTTCCGCCCCCTCAATATCCATTTTAATAAATGTAGCGTAATTCGTGCCTTCAAGGGCATTATCAATGCTGACCACATCAATGGACGTGTTACCTTCCCCTTCGCTTAAACGAGACGAGGTATCCATTCCGGAATCAAAGCGTAATGTGGTATTTTCCGACCAGACACCTTTATTGATGGCTTTCAGTTCAACATCACCAATATCAGCACGTTGTAATAAAGCGAAGTTTTTCTCTTCTGGTTCAAAAGCGAGGATTTTTGCCGGTTTCTTCACGCCCTGCTTCTGCGCAGCTTTCAGGAATGCTACCACGCTGTCGCCATCGTAAGCGCCGCAATCGACATACACTTCGTTATCCTGCAAACGCACCAGGTCTTCTGCAAGATAGTGGTTAGGATCGAAATATTTACCGTAGTACAAGCTGCGCGCGCAAATACGTTGATTAATAAACGCCACCAGCGTTTCTTTTGAGCGCTCATCGCCTAAGGAGTTATAAAACTCCGTCAAAGCAGCCTCATTTTCCTGACAAAATTCGGCGGTATAAAGCGTATCGGTATTCACGCCAATAAAAGAGTGATCGAAGATCAATATGCTTTCAGCATTGTTTGCGAGCATCGCTTCTAATTCAGCGCTCACATACTGGATAGCCAGAATGTAATTATAGGTGCCTTCTTGTCGGGCCAGTTGGTCTAAATTGATGATATCGTAACCGTAAAAGGTTGAACCTTCGGTAAAATATTTCTCATTGACCGCGACATAATCAACCTTCACATTCTGGCTGGTCAAAAATTCCCATGTTTTTTGCCCTAAATAACCGGCACCGCATAATACCAACGGACGACCATTGTTCTGCATTTCGTCGATCGTATCGAGAAAATGGTTTCTGGACTCGCTAATTTTTTCAAGAATAGACATATCTACCTCAGAGACTCATTCAGTACACAATAAGTGGCTATCACAGTATGATTTTTTGTTGCGCTAATGCGCTTTTGTTGGCGCTTTCAAGGAAAGCTAATCCTTTTAAAGCCACCTGCGAGCCAATAGCATAACCATTCGCTTCGCCGCGTAATGCTGCTGCGATATCACAGTAATAGTTCGCAAAGGCTTCAATAAACCCGGCGGGATGGCCAGCTTTAAAGCGGCAGTACCGCTCCTGGTTCGCCACCGTGTTGTCACTCGCCGTGCGGTCAATAATGCTAACGTTGCCGTGAATATCCGCGATACGTAAATACTCGGGCTCCATTTGCAGCCATTCCGCGCTGCCTTCTGTGCCATACACCCTGATCCGCAAACCGTTGCGATAACCCAGCGCTGCCTTGCCATACCAGTAGTTGCACACCACATCATCGCTATAACGTGAGACGATATTCACCGTGTCAACGACGCCCGGCACACGGGCAAAGGTACTGTTAACGGCATAGACATCCAGCGCATGTTTCTCGGTGAGGAATTCCACCAGCTGATGGACATGTACGCCAAGATCCAGCGATACCGTCGGGATCGCGTTATCCGTGCGCCGCCAGGTTTGCGGCAACGCGATGCTACCGTCACTGCGACAGCGGCTGAAACCCTCTTGTGGCATCTCAACCATCACGTGCTGAATTCGGCCCAGCGCGCCGCTTTGCAAACGCTGGCGTAATTCGCGCACCATCGGATAACCGGTATAGTTGAACGTCACGTAGAGCTGGCTATTCACCTCGTCAACGCGCTGCTGAATGTCTTCAGCATCCTTGACGCTCGCCACTAACGCTTTTTCGCAAATGATCGGCAGCGGATATTCCAGACACGCCATCAGAATTTCGCGGTGCGCGGGCGTAGGCGTTAGCACCACCACCGCATCCAGATGCGCGTGCTCTTTCTCAAGCAGTGTCAACGCATCCTGGTAAATCTTGCTCTCATCAAGCCCCCAGGCCATGCCGGTTTGCCGATTCAGGGCGTCATCCCGGCTGAAACAGCCGGCGGATAACTGGAAATGTCCATCCATCTGGCTGGCGATTTTATGGGTCATACCGATGGCGGAATTAAGGCCGCCGCCGATAAATGCCAGGGATAAGGGCTTAGCCATAATCCGGTCCTTACGTCGTTTTAAAGGAAAAATAGTTTTTTAGCTGCGGCGTCAGACGCGCCAGTTCAGCAACATCATCAAATTCGGCGAATACCAACCCTGCCCTGTCACGCGGCGCGGGCTCCAGCCGATCGCCTGGCAATTTCAGCGGAATAGTTTCGATAATGCGTGCTGCCAGCGGCGCAAAAAGGTAGCCGGTAAAATGGGTATCGACATCGCTGGAAATAGTGTGCCGCGCTATAGCGCGAAGATGCGCAGGTCGCCGCGCTGAAAACGCCGTGGCGTGCTGGCAACCCAGGAACGGGGCAACAAACTCGCTGGAGTAATCAACACCGGTTGAAAGCTCAATCAAACGGGAATAGAGATCGCCCGGGCAGCGCCGGGTAAGTTCGATAAGCCAAAAATCATCGTCATTGGCTATAAACTGGGTGTGCAGCAAACCGTCGACCAGTTGAAGCTGGCGCACCAGGGTTTGCATACATTCGCTAACGCGGTCTCGCATGCTTTCCGTCAGGGAAAGACTCAAACTGCTACTGTTGACCTGCCAGGGGTAGACAGTGCAGAACTCATCGACGAAAAATTCGCAGACAATCTCCCCGCCACGGATAAACACAGAGTGGCTGTACAGCGCGCCCTGGCAAAAGGTTTCAATCACGCACTCGCCGTTTTGCGAAGCGCTACGTGCTTTTGCCACGGCATCGTTGAGTTCTGCGGCCTGCTGCACCAGGGTAATGCCGATGCCGCTATAGGCATCAATCGGTTTTACCAGCAACGGAAACGGGAGATGGCGCGCATCTTCAGCACGTCTTACCGCACGCGGGATCGGATAGCCCTGTTGCTCTGCCCAGGCGCGGAAGCGATCTTTAAGAAAAAGCGTGTCGCTGACATCCGGCGAGTCAAAACCAGGCAAGCCCAGTTCGGCGGCAACGCGGCTCCCCGTCAGGTACGAGACATCGGTCACGCCAGGCGTAATGGCCGCAATATTGTGTTCGCGGGCAATCGCTAACACCGCATCGCGGTCGGCATAATTCTGGACTTTGGCAATATCCGCCGATTTCATTCCCGCATCGTGCGGCTTACCGCTACACACCAGCGTGGTGAAGCCCGCCGTTTTGATCGCCCGTTGTAAAGGCAACGAGGCAAATCCTGCATCGAGGATCATCGCAGTGCGCATAGCCGTCATGCGCCCTCCAGCGAAATCACCGCCGCACCGGGTGTTGCAGTTGCGGCGACACCGCGAATGATGTCAGTGATACGCTGTTGATCTTCGCGCGCCAGCCCCGGATAAATCGGTAAGCACAGCACTTTGTCAGCGATAGCATTTGCGCACGGCAAATTCTCTTTCTGCGAGGAAGCAAACCCGCGATACATACTGAAAGAGCTAATCAGCGGGTAGAAATAGCGACGCGTTAAAATGCCGGCATTTTTCAGCACGTCATAAAGCGAATCGCGATCGATGCCGAACTCCGGTTCAATCAAAACCGGGAAGTAAGCATGGTTCCAGGTCACATCAGCAGGCACATCCAGCAGACGAACGCCGTCGATCCCCTGCAATAATTCCACATAATGCTGGTAAAGCGCCTGGCGATCGGCCAGTGCCTGATCGATATGTTTAAGCTGTAGCAAGCCAAATGCCGCTTCAACTTCGTTCATTTTGGCATTGATACCAGGCGCAACAACGCGCGTTTCCCCGGCAAAACCGAAGTTTTTCAAATAATCGATACGCTGCTTGGTCCGCGCATCGTGGCAAATAATCGCGCCGCCTTCGAAGGTGTTAAACACTTTCGTTGCGTGGAAACTCAGCACCGACAAATCCCCGTGATTCAAAATACTGACGCCGTTTTTCTTCACGCCAAACGCGTGCGCCGCGTCATAAATCACTTTCAGGCCGTAGATATCCGCGACCTGCTGGATTTTGTCCACATCGCAGGGAATGCCGTAGCAGTGAACCGGCATGATCGCCGTGGTCTGCGGGGTGATCAGTTCTTCGACACGCTCAGGATTGATATTGTAAGTTTGCGGATCGATGTCGGCGAAAACCGGCGTCAGGCCATTCCATAACAGGGTATGGGAGGTGGCAACAAAGGAGTACGGCGTGGTAATGACCTCGCCGGTAACGCGGAGCGCCTGCAGTGCGGTGAGCAGCGCCAGCGTGCCGTTTGCGAACAGGCAGACATGTTTCACGCCAAGGTAACTTGCCAGCGCCTCTTCAAGTTCCTGATGGAAAACACCGCCATTAGTAAGGATCCGGTTGTTCCAGATCTTCTCAAGGTAAGGAATAAACTCTTCCAGCGGTGGCAAAAGAGGGCTGGTAACAAAGATATTATTGTCCATAGACAAACCTGCGCGCGTAGGAATTATCTGTTCATCATAACGACGCGCCTGGCGAGCTATCGGTGAAACAGGGGGCATTTTGTTATGCTTTTCCCCCCGGTGCTAAAGGTAAACTGGCCGGGTCTGCGCAGGCGGCGGAAAAATGGCAGGGCTTACGTAATCCCCTGTCAGCAAAAAACCCGGTAATGCCGCACTACCGGGTTTCATTGCCGCAAAATGACCTATTGTTTCAGCATGGCGAGCAGCGCTTGTTGGCGCGGTTCATCAAAGAGATAGTGATCTGTTAGCAAGTTGTTGATTTGTTGTTGATTCTCGCAGAGCGGATTGCCTTTGGGGGCGAAATCGTCGATGGCCTGCGTCCACAGCGCCATTTTAGGTTTCAGTTTCGTCGCGAAGTCATACTCGCTGAAACAAGGGAAATCACTGCAAATAACGGTGATATTTCGTGCGGCGTACTGCAACACGGCATAACTATCCGCAAACCGATGCTCATGGTTATTATCGCGGAACAAAATCACCACATCCGGGCTCAGCGCATCCAGCGTCTCCACCGAGACAGGATTAGCATGGTATCTGAAGGTGCCCTTCACCAGCGGGTACCAGCTGGCTGGACACTCGCCAAAAATATACCAGTCAACAATGTGATGCGTTTTTTCTATCAGCTGAAAGATAAAGTCCCGCTCTTTCCCGGTGAGAGAAAAGACAGGGCATAACACGCGCCGCGGAGCATTCACCGCAACGGCTTTACCCTGTGAAAACCATTCCTGCGGGAGGTAATCAGGGATTCGCAAAACGTCCAGCCCTTTGCCGCGCCCCCATTTTTCCAGCGCGGGATTTAATACCAGCCAGCGATCAAACGGCAGAGGTTGGCTATTCTGGCGTGCAATCAGCGGCTCGGCATTTTCATCGAAAAGACAATGCACAACCTGCCCCGTCATCGCGCGAAACTGCGTAACGGTGCTGATATCACTTTCACTAAATTGAGCATCCAAAATGGTGATGGCGGGACGCGTTCTGAGTAACGCGGGTAGCGCAGGCAACGCATCGTTGATAACAAGCGCGATCTCGCCGGCTTCTTCCATCATGCGGAAATAATGCGTTAAGCGTTTTGTATAAATGGTCTGCGAACGCAAAACCAGCAATACCACCGGCATGTGCGCCGGGCTTGCACAACAGCGGTTTTGTATAACGCTGGCGTCCAGCGTAAAGAGTGGCGAACTCAGCGACAAAGAGTTGCTATACGCGGGATCGCCTGCAAATACCTCGCTGAAGTCTTCCATCAGCGCGGTCATTTGCGGTAGCAGTGATTGCCGGTACTCACTCTGCATAAAGTGATAATTGTCCGAGGCAATGATGCTGTACGGCGTCCAGACAGAGACGTAACCCATTTTTTGCACAGCCAGACAAAACGCCGCCGAACTCACTTCAAGCGACGTGTATTTTTCATCCAGCCCGCCTGCCTGCGTGAAACACTCTTTTTTGACAAGCAAACACAGGCTATTGAGCACGGAGTAATTTTGTTCACACTGATAGCGAGCCTGATAACCGAAAGATTGCCAGTCTTCTCCAGCGCCGACATTCGCGATGCCATTATCCGCGCCAACAATCATCCCTGCGCTGATTAGCTTTTTATCAAAGCTAATGATTTTCGGCCCGCTACACGCCACTTCCGGGCGCACCATCGGATTGAGTAAGGTGTTTAACCAGCTTTTTAAGACGAAAACCGATCTTACGTCTAATAACAATAAAGACGCGCCCGCCGCGTGTGACGCAGCAATATTTACCGCCTGCACTTCACTGCAGTTATTCAGCTCAAGCACCTGAACCTTGCCGGGTAATAGTTTTTCAACTTCCCGCGCGGTCTGCAAAACAATCGGGTCGGTGGTGTTTATCACGGGGATAATAATGTCGTAATCATGCCAGTCGGTGTTATCCACCAGCGACGCGATACAGCGCGTCATTAAATTAGCATCATGATTATGGGTTAAGACAACACTCACCCGCCCCGTATTATTCAGTGGGTAATGGATCCGCCACGCGACACCGTCGCAATACTCCACGTGATCTACCGGCAAATTACGCTGCGCGGCGAAAGTCCCGACAATGCCGCCCTCTGTCTCAATGCTTGCCGGAGTGAGCATTTTCTCGTCAACAATATTGACGATATCCGCATAATGACCAATGGCGGCGGTGTCATAACGGGCAATCAATTTTGTGATGAGATCGAATTCAA
Organism: Kosakonia sp. SOY2; assembly: GCF_027109175.1. Taxonomy (NCBI): domain Bacteria; kingdom Pseudomonadati; phylum Pseudomonadota; class Gammaproteobacteria; order Enterobacterales; family Enterobacteriaceae; genus Kosakonia; species Kosakonia sp. SOY2. Next base: position 651,863 of record NZ_JAPVXH010000001.1, on the reverse strand, counting down.
AAGCCAGCCCGGCGTGAGTGTCCCAGCCACCGCATTCCAGCCATGCCGATGCGCGAAAGAAAACCCGTTGCAAATAACGGGATGGCGCACTGACAAAGAGATCAAGATTAAATTCTGGCTTGAAAAAATGCGTCACCGAATCCGCATGCTTCACGGCTTCATCAGCATAAATAGCCTGTGCAGCGGAGCGCTCTTGCAGTGTTCGGGCTAAACGATACACGCTGTCATGCCTGTAGGTCACACCGGCAGGAACCACCTGTAACCAGTCGACAGAAGTGGTCTGAACCAGGCTGGCAAAATGGTGCTGGTAATGCTGAAAATCGACAACCGAGAGGGTGTTATCCGTTGCGTCGTGATGCGCGCCATCCTGCACGAGAAGAATGCGGGCATTCGGCAAATTGCCTAATTGTCCACGTAAAGAATCAACGGTGATATTAACAGCAGCGCTGTCGCCGTGCGGATTGAGAATAACGAACAGCAACGCCAGTGAAGAGCCTGTATCACTGCGTTTTTCCGCCACGCTATTTTCAAGCCAACCCTGAAACGTATTGCGGTAATGTTGTTGTGCTTTTTCTTGCGCTTTACGTTGTGTTTTTTCTATGAAGTCCCTGAATTGCACCAGCGATCGTTCGCGTCTCAGTAATAATTGCTCGCGCGACTTATACAGGTTTTCGCGTGCGTGTTCGATAGCTTCCGGGGTATTCATCAGCGTATAACCTGCATTACCGTTTTCGCGTATCGTTTTTTCACTTAATGCATAGCTTTCGTAACCTGGGGCAACCAGCCCAACGACCGGACAACCACACAAATTCGCCAGCAGACAGGTACCAGAAGATTCATAGGTATATAACACGCGCCCGCGCTTGAGAACTTTTGCCAGTTCTTCGAGCGGCAACGGGTTTTGCATACTCAGTACCGTCAGATTTTTCGGCAATTTGTCATATTCAATAACGCTGGCGGGAAGGCGGTTAATATAGAGTAAGTCCAGATCCTTATGAGGATAATCATCCTGGAACAGCTCGAGGTCGTAATTCTCAATATTTAACAGCGCCGGTTGAAACTCTTTTTCGGCGAATTCCACGCGATACCAGAAAAACAGATCGTCAGGCGAAAAATCGAGGCGATTGCCATTCATCACCCCTTCTCTGTTGAGCATATAGCGCACTACCACCGGCGCGCGCAGCGGGTTGCCGCTCGTCACTTCCGGGTAGACCGCAATCCACGGCTCACCTGAGCTCTGTAATTGCGCATAATCGTCTTCCGTAAGACGCGGCGTATTCCATTTTGGGTTAACCGTCCCGCCCACAATCCACGCTTTTCCGCCTGAATTATTGATTGTCTGGCAAAAATAGTGCAGCACTTGTATTCCGGCCGATGCCTCCGAGTAATCGGGTGCCACAATCAGATAGGGGTACTGAGCGAGGTTATTCATCGATATTCCTTGAACGTTTGCCAGGCCCGCCGGCCTGGCAGAGAAAATTATGCTTTTGGTAACCAGCCCTGCTGCCAGTCATCCAGGCCTGCGCCGCGCAAATACCAGTTATTCAGCACCGCTTCACGCAGCGCATCGCCCTGCCGGTGACGTAAATCGGCATCGTTGATATAGGCCTGAACCGCATTCATCCAGTCTTTGAAGCGGTTTTCCACCAGCGTCACCGGCAGATCGCAACGGTAAGGCACGATGTCGGTGGCAATGATCGGTACACCGCAGGTGCCGATCTCCAGCAGACGCAGGTTGCTCTTACATTCGTTGAACTGATTAATTTCCAGCGGTACTAATGCCAGGTCGAGATTGAGGCTGGCCAGTTTTTCCGGGTACATTTCAAACGGCACCCCAGGGTGGAATTCACAGCGGACATTGCGTGGTTTCATGCCCATAAAGACCCATTCCACCTTCCCTTCCAACGCCTTAATCAGCGGCAATAAGATCTCCAGATCGCCGGTATGAGAACTGCCGCCAGCCCAGCCAACGCGCACTTTTTTGCCCGTGCCACGCTCGCTCAACAGATGTTCCCACTGATTCGGCGCAAGACGGTTTTGCGCAATACGGATGTCGCTATGGAAACGGCTGTAGGCGTCCGCCAACGGCGCGGTGGAAACCACCAGCCAGTCGGCGCTGTCGACGACTTTGCGAAAATTCTTCACCATTTGCTGCGGGAAGTGCTGACGAGAACCATTTTTAATCGGCACATTAAGCAGGTAGTCATCATACTCCAGCACGATTTTGGCATTACTGGTGCTGCGTAACTGCTCAATAATCTGCGGGAAACGGCTGCCGGTAATCAGCTCCAGCAAAATCACATCCGGCTGCTGCGCGGCAGCTTCCATCACGCCAGGTATGGTATTGGTCAGCCCGCCTTCAATCATCAAGTGACGTTCCAGCGCTTTGAAGGGTTGCATCACCCGGTGGTGTCCACCGCCGACCCAGTTAACATGATGCGCCAGCACCACCGGTAGCGGCCGCCCCGGCAACGGCTGATACAAGCGCGCCAGGCTCGCGCTGAGCGTGAACGCCTGCCCTGCTTTTTGCATTAACGGATGGTATGACGGTTCTGCCAGCAGCCCTTGCCGCCATTCATTACGCAGCGTGGCAAAATCCGTCAGTAACGGGCGCTCCTGCACATGGAACTTATCGCCCAGTAAGCGGGTGGCACCGCCCATATGTTTCACGCGGGCGTACGGTGTCCAGACATTGAGATAGCCTTGCTGCTGCGCGCGTAACCCAAGATCGACATCGGCAAAATAGAGCGGATAGGTTTCCTGGTTAAAACCGTTGAGGGCGAAAAAGACCTCTTTGCGCACCATCATGCAGGAAGCGCTTACCGCCGCCAGGTTACGCGGCGTTTTCAGATAGTGCTGGAAACCGTTGCTTTCGCCGTCGACACCGTCAAACGCCACCTCAACACCATGCTGCACGCCGAGCAAAAAGCCGCCGTGCTGAATACGACCATCCTGATACTCCAGACGCGCGCCAACCAGCCCCACTTCCGGGCGTAGCGTCTGCTCCAGCAAGGCATCAAGCCAGCCGCCATCAATAATTTCACAATCATTATTGAGAAAAACCAGCACCTCACCGCGCGCCTGTTGCGCCGCAGCGTTGTTGATTTCAGCAAAATTAAACGGCGCGTCGTAGCGCAAAATGCGCACCTGATCGATACCCAGCGCCGCCAGATCATTGAGAAAACGGCAGGCATCCTCTTCCACCGACTGGTTATCAACAATTAACAGCTCATAGTGCTGATAACGCGTTTTCTCCATCAAACTTTCAATACAGCGTTTGAGCAGGGCAACGCGATCGCGGGTTGGAATAATGATCGACACCAGCGGCTTTGCGTCCCAGTGGTAGCGCAGGCGTTTGATGTTCGCCGCTAACCCCTCTTCCAGCGAAGCGTGAATGCCAAGCCGTTGCAGGTGCGCCAGTAAAATCTGTTCGCATTCGGCCACCACCGCCGGATTTTCGCTCCAGCACGACGCCGCTTCCGTGCTCTCTACCAGCACTTCGGCAACGCGGCCCAGCGCCGGTGTTCCCTGCCCTTCAACAAAGCGCCACAGCAAGTCGATCATTGCCGCCTGCGGATAGTGGCTGTTCAGGCCACCGAGCTGGCGGGCAATATCACGCGAAAAAAGCAGAACGCGCCCGACATACGGCACGCCGCGCAGCAGGTCAATATTGACATCAGGACGCAGCGTCAGGAGTGGTTCGCCGTTTTCCGCGCGCGTCATTTCATCGCAATAAAACAGCCATGCATTTTGTTGCTGCATCCGTTGTTCGGCAAAGCGTAACAACGCATCATCCCGCAGTGTAAAACCGGCGGGGATCAGTAACAGCGCATCGGCATCTCGCGTGCTCAGCAGCGCATTTACTGCCGCAGGCCAGGCGTTATCGTCGGCAATGACATCAATGCTGGCGGCAGCCAGCGACTGGCTTTCTACAGAACTTCTGGTCTGCGCGCTGCGGTCGTTATCGCCAAGGATAACCACGCCGATACTGGCTTTGTCCGGATTTGCACCGGCGAAAGAGAGCAGCGCTTCGCGGCGCGCATCGCTAATCTGGCGATCTTCGAGCCAGCGGCTGAAGGAGTACTCGCTGGTCTGCTGCTGCGCCAGCACCGCTTTACTGTGGAAGTTCAGCGTATAGCGTGCTTTGTTATCCAGCTGGCGGGATTTTTCCACCAACGGCAGCGAAAAAATTGCCTCCAGCGCGGTATCCAGCGTCCATTTACTGACAAAAGTCGCACGCTGCGCCAGCGCCCACTCGCGTGCGCTGGCATAACCGCTTTGCAGCAGCTCCACCCATTCATTGGCGTCCGGGCAGTTGTGCAGCGTCACCGCGCAGAAATGATCGGCTTCATGACGCGCCAGGTTATCGGCATTCAGATAACCTTCAACGTAACCTTCGTTAACCAGGAACAGCGGGATCCCAAGCGTCAGCGCCTTCGCCACGCTTTCGTCATTACCGATGATCACGTCATACTGTTCCAGCCAGGCCGGTTCGAGGCGTTGTACCTGCTGGCTAAGATCGAACCACTCGATCTGGATGCCCGCCTCCCTCGCCTGCTGCTGAACTTCATACATTTCCGCCGACATTTTGCCCGCCATATAAAGTACGCGGGACAAGGTTTGCGCGTCGCGCGTGCGGGTAAATGCGCCAAAGCTAGCCGGTACTGACCACGGCAGATGTTTGAGCTGCGCGCTCTCCACACCAGTTTGTAGCAAGATGGCCGAAGTGCGGGCGGAGAGATCCAGCGTCAGCGCGGCAAACTGGTTTTCCAGCGCCACGCCCCACGGCAAGTAGAGATCGTTGTAATCGCTGAAATGGCGGAAAATCATCGCGCCGTCGAGTTTCCCGGCTTCGATGGCATCAAGTAACTTTTCGCTAAAGAAGCCGCGATAGATCCAGATGGCGTTGTAATAGGTTTCCAGCGCCCCCTGCTTTTCGGTGATGACAGTAAAACGCCCTGTCGCGCTCAGGCGTGCGATTTCACTCGCTAACTTCTGCCCGGCGGTTGAGCTAATGACATCCACGCGCCAGCCTTTGGCCAGCAAGGCGTCCGCAATATCGATAAGTTCAGAGGTATGGGGGGTAAACGCGTCAAATTGATCAACGCTGATTAGTATGCTTTGCATCTGTCATCCTCATATCACCGCGCAAGCCACCGGGGTGATAGCAAAAGGCGTTCCTGTCGTTATGCAATATTCTGGAGGACGAAAGAAAGATCGAGAGGCAAAACAGCTAACAGAAAAGGCGTTATATCTGGCGATTGCAGATAAAAAAAGGCATCCGAAGATGCCTTTTTTAAGCGGTTGCGAATTAACGCAGCAGGGACAGCATGGTCTGCGGAACCTGGTTGGCCTGGGCCAGCACGGAAGAACCAGCCTGCTGCAGGATCTGCGCGCGGGACATGTTCGACACTTCAGTTGCGTAGTCAGAATCCTGAATACGGCTGCGTGCGGAAGACAGGTTGTTCACGGTGTTGTTCAGGTTAGTGATGGTGGATTCGAAACGGTTCTGGGACGCACCCAGCAGGCTGCGCTGAGAGTCAACCGCTTTGATTGCCGCATCGATATCCGCCAGCGGGTTACCATCGGTGGTGCCACCGCTGTTCACTGTACCGCTCAGAACGTCGAAGCCTTCAGCAGCGGTAGTACGTGCAGTACCGTTGATGGTCTGGCCGGTGGTCTGAGAGGTCGCACCGGTAGCGTTGTACAGGTTGTACGCGTTGGAAGAGGTCAGGCTGATGGAGATCTGCTCGCCGTCTTTCGCGCCAACCTGGAAGTTGTAGCTGCTGGTGCCGGAACCGGTGTTCAGCACTTTGATGCCGTTGAAGTCGGTCTGGGTGGTCACGCGGTTCACTTCTTCCATACGCTGGTTAACTTCAGCCTGGATGGAGTCGATGTCAGACGCGGAGTTGGAGCTGTTCTGCGCCTGAACGGTCAGGTCACGGATACGCTGCAAGTTGTTGTTGATTTCGCCCAGCGCGCCTTCAGCGGTCTGCGCCAGAGAGATACCGTCGTTCGCGTTACGTGCAGCAACGGTCAGGCCGTTGATGTTGGAAGTAAAACGGTTAGCAATTGCCTGGCCAGCCGCATCATCTTTTGCACTGTTGATACGCAGACCGGAAGAGAGACGCTCGATCGAGGTGCCCAGAGAAGACTGAGATTTAGTCAGGTTGTTCTGGGTCATCAGCGACAGGGTGTTAGTATTAATAACAGCCATGATAATTATCCTTCAGTGAGAAATTTATATTCCGGTATGGGCCAGCGGCTTCATCACCGTCATAATTGTTATCGACGACCTCGCAGAACTCTTTAGTCTTTTTTCTATTTTTTGAGCAATTTTCGTCGAAAATATGCGCAAATCACAAAATAAAAAAGCGCCGACAAGCGGCGCTTTCTGATACTGCATAATTTGCGATTAACGCAGCAGGGACAGCATGGTCTGCGGAACCTGGTTGGCCTGGGCCAGTACGGAAGAACCAGCCTGCTGCAGGATCTGCGCGCGGGACATGTTCGACACTTCAGTCGCGTAGTCAGAATCCTGAATACGGCTGCGTGCGGAAGACAGGTTGTTCACGGTGTTGTTCAGGTTAGTGATGGTGGATTCGAAACGGTTCTGGGACGCACCCAGCAGACTGCGCTGAGTGTCAACCGCTTTGATTGCCGCATCGATATCTGCCAGCGGGCTACCGTTGGTCACACCGCCGCTGCTTACCGTACCGCTCAGAACGTCGAAGCCTTCAGCAGCGGTAGTACGTGCAGTACCGTTGATGCTCTGGCCGGAAGTCTGGGACGTTGCGCCAGAAGCGTTGAACAGGTTGTACGCGTTGGAAGAGGTCAGGCTGATGGAGATCTGCTCGCCATCTTTCGCGCCAACCTGGAAGTTGTAGCTGCTGGTGCCGGAACCGGTGTTCAGCACTTTGATGCCGTTGAAGTCGGTCTGGGTGGTAACACGGTTAACTTCTTCCATACGCTGGTTAACTTCAGCCTGGATGGAGTCGATGTCAGAGGCAGAGTTAGAGCTGTTCTGCGCCTGAACGGTCAGGTCACGGATGCGCTGTAAGTTGTTGTTGATTTCGCCCAGCGCGCCTTCAGCGGTCTGCGCCAGAGAGATACCGTCGTTCGCGTTACGTGCAGCAACGGTCAGGCCGTTGATGTTGGAAGTAAAACGGTTAGCAATTGCCTGGCCTGCAGCGTCGTCTTTAGCGCTGTTGATACGCAGACCGGAAGAGAGGCGCTCGATCGAGGTGCCCAGAGAAGACTGAGATTTAGTCAGGTTGTTCTGGGTCATCAGCGACAGGGTGTTAGTATTAATAACAGCCATGATTATTATCCTTCATTGAGTAATTTATATTCCGGTATGCGCCAGCGGCTTCATCACCGTCATAATTGTTATCGACGGGGTTAACGAACTCTTTAGGGATTTTTTTATTTTTATTCGGCTTATTTTTCAAAGAAATAAAAAAGCGCCGACAAGCGGCGCTTTCTGATACTGCGTAATTTGCGATTAACGCAGCAGGGACAGCATGGTCTGCGGAACCTGGTTGGCCTGAGCCAGTACGGAAGAACCAGCCTGCTGCAGGATCTGCGCGCGGGACATGTTCGACACTTCAGTCGCGTAGTCAGAATCCTGAATACGGCTGCGTGCGGAAGACAGGTTGTTCACGGTGTTGTTCAGGTTGGTGATGGTGGATTCGAAACGGTTCTGGGACGCACCCAGCAGGCTGCGCTGAGTGTCAACCGCTTTGATTGCCGCATCGATATCTGCCAGCGGGCTACCGTTGGTCACACCGCCGCTGCTTACCGTACCGCTCAGAACGTCGAAGCCTTCAGCAGCAGTAGAACGTGCAGTACCGTTGATGGTCTGGCCGGTGGTCTGGGACGTTGCGCCAGAAGCGTTGAACAGGTTGTACGCGTTGGAAGAGGTCAGGCTGATGGAGATAGTTTCGCCGTCTTTCGCGCCAACCTGGAAGTTGTAGCTGCTGGAGCCGGAACCGGTGTTCAGCACTTTGATGCCGTTGAAGTCGGTCTGGGTGGTAACACGGTTCACTTCTTCCATACGCTGGTTAACTTCAGCCTGGATGGAGTCGATGTCAGAGGCAGAGTTGGAGCTGTTCTGTGCCTGAACGGTGAGGTCACGGATACGCTGCAGGTTGTTGTTGATTTCGCTCAGCGCGCCTTCAGCGGTCTGCGCCAGAGAGATACCGTCGTTCGCGTTACGTGCAGCAACGGTCAGGCCGTTGATGTTGGAAGTAAAGCGGTTAGCAATTGCCTGGCCAGCAGCGTCATCTTTAGCGCTGTTGATACGCAGACCAGAAGACAGGCGCTCAATAGACGTACCCAGAGAAGACTGAGATTTAGTCAGGTTGTTCTGAGTCATCAGAGACAGGGTGTTAGTATTAATAACAGCCATGATGTAATTCCTTAAAAAAAGTTATCAGATTCAGGCATCTGCCTACGGTTTTCTCACCGTCCCCCTGATTATCGACCGCCTCTTAACAACCTTTAGAAAAAAAGATCATTTTTTTAAAGCCGCAAACTGCCCGCTATTCTTTATCTTTATTCCGCCATTGTTTTAAAAAAAACCCTCTAATCTTTTCGCAGTCGCTGCCGATAATCCCCACAGTGATTGTCTAAAACTGAAGGATAAAGAAATGGCAACTATTAGTTCTATCGGAGCAGGCACCAGCTTAAGTTCGTCGCTCAGTACGCTGTATAGCCAGCTGCAGACGGCCGAAGAGACCAGGCTGACGCCAATTACCACTCAGCAGACATCGTATAAAGCAAAACTCACTGCCTGGGGCATCGTTCAGACGTCGCTGACCAAGCTGCAAACAGCGGCCAATGCGCTGAAAGATACCTCCAAAATTGCATCGGCCAAAGTTTCCAGCACCAACACGGCGTTTACCGCCTCCCTGGCGACCAGTGCAACGGCGGGATCATATTCTATTGAAGTGACGTCGCTGGCAGCAGCGCAGTCGCTGCTCAGCCCGAAAGCGGCAAGTAAAGATACGGATTTAGGTGATAGCAGCCTGAGCTCGCGTACCATTACGATCACCCAACCGGGTCAAAAAGATCCGCTGACCGTTACGCTGGCAAGCGATAAGACCAGCCTGGCGGATATCCGTGATGCGATCAACGCGAAAGCAGGAAGTGTGACCGCAAGTATCATTAAAGCCGATGACAGCAGCTACTATCTGGCGCTGACCTCGCGCGATAGCGGTACCACCAACCAGATGACGATCACCACTAATGATACCGAGTTAGCCAAGTACGTTAGTTATGATTCAAGCAATGCCGGCAGCGCCAGCAATACCATGACGCAGCAGGTTGCCGCTGCTGACGCCAACCTGAAGATCAACGGCGTGGCGATCACGCGTAGCAGTAACACCATCACCGATGCGCCGGAAGGCGTAACGCTGACGCTGAACAAGACCAATATCGGCAGCCCGGAAACGCTGGCGGTAACCAAAGATAATGCGCCAATGACTGCGGCGGTGCAGGCGTTTGTTGATGCTTATAACTCACTGCAAACGACCATTGCCAACCAGACAAAATACACGAAAGTGGATCAGGGCAGTACGTCTCAGGACAACTCTAACGGCGATCTGCTGGGTGACGGTACGCTGCGTAACATTCAGACGCGTCTGCGCTCGCTGCTCTCCTCTTCTCAGAGCAATACCGGCAGCTACAATATCCTGTCGCAGCTGGGTATTACCCAGGATGTCTCCGGCAAACTGACCGTTGACAGCACCAAGCTCGACAAAGCGCTGACGGAAAAATCAACTGACGTGATCTCTTTCCTGACCGGTGATGGCAAAACCACAGGTTTTGCGACGCAGGCTAGCAATCTGCTGGACGATTTCCTCGGTACTGACGGCACCGTGCAGAATGCAACCGATGGGATTAACAAGACGCTGAAAAAGCTGTCTGAGCAGTATGACCGGGTTAACGACCAGATCACCGCAACCATGGCTCGTTATAAAGCGCAATTTACAAGTTTAAGTACGCTGGTCTCGTCACTGGAATCAACCGGTAACTATTTGACCCAGCAATTTAACAAGACCAATTAATAAAGTATTCGTTGAGGTTTGAAATGTATACGAAATCGGGAACTCAGGCTTATGCTCAGGTCGGCGTGGAAAGCGCCGTCCTGAGCGCCAGCCCGCATCAACTTGTGGTACTGCTTTTTGATGGCGCGTTAAGCGCCATGAAAAGGGCTGCGATCCTGATTGAGCAGGGAGATATTCCCGGTAAAGGACAGGCGCTTTCAAAGGCTATTAATATCATTACCAACGGTTTGCGTGCCGGTCTCGACCACGAAGTCGGTGGCGAGATCGCCGCAAACCTGGACAGTCTTTATGACTATATGACACGACGTCTTTTACAGGCTAATCTCCACAATGACCTCTCCGCCATTGATGAAGTTTCAACGTTGCTCAACAACATTGCTGATGCCTGGAAAGAGATTGGCCCCAATAATCAAAACGCGCGGGACACTTACTAATGGAAGCAAATTTCGGGTTGCTCCACCACTATCAGCAGCTGTTGGTCACCAGCCGCACCATGCTTAACCTCGCGAAGGAAGGGCGTTGGGACGAACTCATTGAGCACGAGTTGAAATACATTACCGCTGTGGAGAAACTGACACAGTTCCAGGATATGAGTGAAGTCGCGCCTCAAATGCAGGCGCAAATTCGCCCGTTGCTACAGCAAATTCTGGAAAATGAAGTTTCACTCAAAGAACTGTTAAGCCAGCGAATGGACGAGCTGCGGACATTGGTTGGACAGACATCCCGACAACATAACCTACATTCGACATATGGACGTCTCTCTGGAAACATTTTATTCCCCAACGAGATCTAATCTCATGCCCGGCGGGTGATACAGGAACAGTCCATCACCCGCTACGGTTTTCGCCTTCCCCCCTCTTCCCGTTCTTATCTCGCAATACAAATTCCCACGCCACTATGTGCGTAGCGGTTCGTCGTTTCTGAAATCTCAGCCATACTTCCGGCGTCTCACTCTGGAGCATGGAAGATGAAAAACCCCACCCTGTTGCAAACGTTTCACTGGTACTCCCCTGATGGCGGCGCACTCTGGCCGGAACTTCGCGCGCGCGCAGGTGCGCTGAACGACATGGGGATCAATATGGTCTGGCTTCCACCGGCGTACAAAGGTGCCGCAGGCGACCAGTCGGTGGGTTATGACAGCTACGATTTATTCGATCTCGGTGAGTTTGATCAGAAAGGTAGCGTCGCCACCAAATACGGGGATAAAGCGCAACTGCTCGCCGCCATTGACGTGCTGCAGGCGAACGGTATCGCCGTGCTGCTGGATGTGGTGGTCAATCACAAAATGGGCGCCGATGGAAAAGAAGCGGTACGCGTAAACCGGGTCAATCAACAGGATCGCACGCAAATTGACGACGAGGTTGTTGCATGTGAAGCCTGGACGCGCTTCACCTTCCCTGCCCGAGCCGGGAAATATTCGCGATTTATCTGGGATTACAAATGCTTTAGCGGCGTCGATCATATTGAAAATCCGGACGAATACGGCGTATTTAAAATCGTTAACGACTATACCGGCGACGGCTGGAACGACCAGGTCGACGACGAGCTGGGCAACTTCGACTACCTGATGGGCGCTAATATCGATTTTCGTAACCATGCGGTGACGGAAGAGATCAAATACTGGGCGCGTTGGGTAATGGAACAGACTCACTGCGACGGTTTTCGTCTGGACGCGGTGAAACACATTCCGGCCTGGTTCTATAAAGAGTGGATCGAGCATGTGCAGGAAGTCGCGCCCGGGCCGCTGTTTATCGTCGCGGAATACTGGTCCCATGAAGTGGAAAAGCTGCAGCAGTATATCGGCCAGGTTGAGGGCAAAACGATGCTCTTTGACGCGCCGCTGCATATGAAATTTCACGAAGCCTCGCAACAGGGGTGCAATTACGATATGCGCCAGATCTTCGACGGAACCCTGGTGGAAGCCGATCCGTTTCACGCCGTAACGCTGGTTGCCAACCACGACACGCAACCCCTGCAAGCCCTGGAAGCGCCGGTCGAAGCCTGGTTTAAACCGCTGGCCTATGCGCTGATCCTGCTGCGTGAAAATGGCGTGCCGTCAGTCTTTTACCCGGATCTGTTTGGCGCAAGCTACGATGATACCGGCGGCGATGGCGAAACCTACCACGTCGATATGCCAGTCATTGAAAATCTCGAACGGTTAATTCTCGCCCGCCAGCGTTTCGCCCACGGCGTGCAAACCCTGTGGTTTGATCATCCTAACTGCATCGCCTTTAGCCGCAGTGGCACCGAATGTGAGCCGGGTTGCGTGGTGGTAATGTCCAATGGCGACGAGGGAGAAAAACAGTTGATGCTGGGGGAGAACTACGCCAGTAAAGTGTGGCGGGATTTTCTTGGTAACCGCGAGGAGACGATCACCACCGATGAACATGGTGAAGGAACATTCACCTGCCATGGGGGTAGCGTCAGCGTGTGGGTCATTGAAGATGCGCTATAAAATTGCGCCGGGCAACGTAACATGCAGGCCCGGCGTGCCATTTAGTGCGTAATGTTCAGCCCGGATTTTGTTAAAGCGTCCTGGCATTCAACCGTGGGTTTATCGACGCGTTGCAATGTCAGACCATCAAACTCCAGCGTATTACCTTCGCGCTCAAGGCGGTAAATGTCGCGTTTTTGCGTCACGTTATACAGCTTGTCGCCATTACGCATCAGCTTGCCCGGAACGGCAATCACGCGCTGCCACTGGCGGCAATCGAGCGTATCACCCTCTTTTGTCACGATAAGGCTGGCGATGGCTTCCGGGCTCACCAGGTTGCTTTGCGGCCCGGAAGATTGCCAGTAACCCGCCAGCCCTGCCGGTGCGGGCTGTTTCACCACCGCATCGTAATTATCCACCTGAACGCAGCCGCTCAGCAGCATCGCCGCGCCAATAATCACTCGCTTTTTCATTATTTATCCTGCTCGCGAAGAAAAAAATATTGTGGCATTAAAGCATTATCATCGCCACCCTTTCCCCCACCGCCTGCAAGTTTGATCTGTACCAGGTTTTTCGCCTTTTTTACGTTAGCTTGTCATCCCGCCCGTGTATTATCCGGGGTTCTTTTGCATTACCCGTTCCTTCTGAGTTCAGAGGCTCATTTCTATGTCATGGCAACAGTTCAAAGACCGCTTTCTGATTAAGTTCTGGTCTCCCGTCCCGGCGGTTATCGCTGCGGGCATCCTCTCCACTTACTATTTTGGTATCACCGGCACGTTCTGGGCGGTTACCGGCGAGTTTACCCGCTGGGGCGGTCAGTTATTGCAACTGGCAGGTGTGCACACCGAAGAGTGGGGCTACTTCAAATTGATCCACCTTGACGGCACGCCGCTCACCCGTATTGATGGCATGATGATCATCGGCATGTTCGGCGGCTGTTTCGCCGCCGCGCTGTGGGCGAACAACGTCAAGCTGCGTTTGCCGCACAGCCGTATCCGCATCATGCAGGCCATTATCGGCGGGATGATTGCCGGTTTCGGCGCACGTCTGGCGATGGGCTGTAACCTCGCCGCCTTCTTTACCGGTATTCCGCAGTTCTCGTTACACGCGTGGTTTTTTGCCATCGCCACCGCCATTGGCTCATGGTTTGGCGCACGCTTCACGTTGCTGCCGCTGTTTCGTATCCCGGTTAAAATGCAAAAAGTCTCAGCCGCCTCGCCGCTGACGCAAAAACCCGCTCAGGCAAAACGTCGTTTTCGTATCGGCATGCTGGTGTTTGCCGGCATGGTGGGTTGGGCGCTGCTGACGGCAATGAACCAGCCCAAATTAGGCCTGGCAATGCTGTTTGGTGTGGGTTTTGGTCTGCTTATCGAACGTGCGCAAATCTGTTTTACCTCGGCCTTCCGCGATATGTGGATCACCGGGCGCACGATGATGGCGAAAGCGATTATTTTCGGGATGGCGGCCAGCGCTATCGGCATCTTTAGCTATGTCCAGCTGGGCATGGAAGCCAAAATTATGTGGGCGGGTCCGAATGCGGTGATCGGCGGCTTGCTGTTCGGCTTTGGTATTGTACTGGCAGGCGGCTGTGAAACCGGCTGGATGTACCGCGCGGTGGAAGGCCAGGTACACTACTGGTGGGTTGGGCTGGGTAACGTGATTGGCTCAACGAGCCTCGCCTATTACTGGGATGATTTATCCCCTGCGCTGGCCACCAGCTGGGACAAAATCAACCTGTTGAAAACCTTCGGTCCGCTGGGTGGCCTGCTGGTCACTTATCTTTTGTTGCTCGCCGCCTTCTTGTTTGTCGTCGGCTGGGAAAAACGCTTCTTCCGCCGCGCTAACACCGCGACTACCGTTAAGGAGGCTGCATGAACATCGTGCCCGATTACCGTCTTGATATGAGCGGCGAGCCCTGCCCTTACCCGGCTGTTGCGACGCTTGAAGCGATGCCGCAGTTAAAAAAAGGCGAGATCCTGGAAGTGATAAGCGACTGCCCGCAATCCATTAATAATATTCCGCTTGATGCGCGTAATCACGGCTATACAGTGCTGGATATTCAGCAAGATGGGCCGACGATCCGGTATTTGATACAAAAATAAGGTTTTACCTGTACTCCGCCCCCAGGCTAACGATAAAATTAGCCGCTGTAATTACAACGGAATGCACTAGCCTGGGGGCGTTTATAAAATGAAATTAGCATTAATTGGTAATTGCCAACTTGAAGTTCTGGGAAATTTGATAATGAACGTCAGCGGGCTGCATGAAGGGAAGTTCGACGGCATTTTCAATATGCCTATTTATAAACTTAACGAAAATAATGACTTCATTAACTTCTATCACGAATTAGAACAGTGTGATTTCATTTTTATGCAGCATCATGCAGAAAAATGGGGACCGTTTTCAACAGCAGCCTTAAGCCAATTCTTCGATATCACCATGCTACCGACCATGGAATCCCGCGTTTCAACGCCGCAACTCGGGTACTATACAGATAAAATCCCTGATTTTATGGTCTACGTCGATTACCGCATGCTGCATCTTTATCTCACCAATGTGAGTATTCAAAACGTGGTGGAAGCGTACCATTCCGTGAGTTTTTCCAGTGAAAAACAAACCAATATGCTTAAAGAAGATGCGTTGAAATACCGCACATTATTTCAACGAGGCAAGCTTTATTTCGATTATTCAGAAGAGTATTTCCGCACGCTTTCCGCTAACCCAGATTGTTACTCAACGGTAAGCCACCCGGATAACTATAATCTGAGTTTGTTATTACAAGTGATTTATCATAAATCACTTGGCATTAACGAGAGTTTCGATCTGCAGGGCAATGATCTGCTTAAAAATTATGTTGCGCCGAAAATTGGCTCAGGTGATAACACGTATCATATGATGCGCCCGACGGGTCTGGCGCTGGCAGGTAAAATTAATTATGCCTTTTTTGACAGCCAGAATCGGCGTGCGCTTAAACAAGCGCTGGTTAACTCCTCTTACTATACCGGTCTGGAAGACTGCTACCAGAACCTGTAATTCGCCGGGTGTTTTCCTGCTCCTAAAAAAGCCCTTTGCAGGGCTTTTTTAGTATGGTTGAAAATAGAGTCAACCGCCGTTAATAACAGAACCCTTGCTGATAGTATTGAACGCGATATAAAACAAATCGCACCAGGGATAATGGAATATTAATGGGTAATAAGGTGAATCTCACCGCCTTCATCCATAAACATACAGCGGTTGCGCCCGGTCTGTTTTCCCCGATACATCGCCGCATCGGCTCTTTTCACGACGATGCCAATAGACTCGCCATCCCATGCCTGAGTCACACCGATGGTCACCGTAATGTTAAGCGCTTTATCGTCGTAATGAATGGCTGACGCTGCAACCGACTCACGCAGGCGCATCGCGGCCATGCACGCCTCTCTGTCCGAAGGCGCATACAGAATAATAATGAACTCCTCACCGCCGTAGCGGTAGGCAGTGTCGCCCCCACGGATCCGATCGCGCAGTTGCTGCGCCAGCTCGCGTAAAACGCCATCACCGACCAGATGCCCGTAGGTGTCATTCACATCTTTAAAACGATCGATATCAAGCAGCAACATATACATCTTCCGGTCTGATACTTCTTTTAGTTGCTGTTCAAACCTTTCGTCCAGCATCCTGCGACCTGGCAGCCCGGTTAATATATCAACGCCACCGCGCAGCTTTAATAAATACGTTTTATAGGCGGTCACCGCTGCGGAAAATAACGCAAGACGATGCTTAAACTCTGAAAATTTATCAGTATTTGTTTTTTTATCCCTAATCACACACATCAATTCACGGCCGCAGTTATGCATTTTAGTGTGTGTCGCATCAATTGCCTGCAGGCAGCTGGATTCCTCCTGATTCGTGGGTTGGTGTCCATCCAGCCAGCGACCGAAATGGCACAGGTGGTGCGAGTGTGCGTTAATGCTTTCCGACTGATCAATATTATTATTGACCACGCAGGCGAACATATTGATTAACCAATCATAATGCGCATCAACTGCTTTATTAAGATCAATAAGGATATTATCAATCTGTTGCGTATTCCTGTACATCATATCCCTCACCGCAGTGTAATAAGCACTACAGTGTAAAAAAACAAAAGGTATTTTTATGTAAATATAATAAAATCAGCTAAAGAATCAGATATTTCAGCGCAAGAAATATTTGCAAAAAAGGAAATAAAACCCATTAATTCATGGTAATGGCAAAGCACCTGCGTGGAACCACGCGTAACTCAGACAGATACCCACGCCCTGTTTTGCAACACCACGCGGTAGCCGTCATGGTCCTGCCAGCTCTTGCCTGAAATATCCCAGTAAGGGTTAAACGAAACGATCTCTGTAAACCCTGCTTTGCGCATGGCTTCACAGCGCGCAACCCATTCATCAGCGTCCGGGTAATAAAGCACCAGTAAATCCTCTGCCGTCGCAGCAGGTTTAACCGGATGGTGATGACAACGTGTGAATTCGATGTGCCAGGGCGCAGAGCGGTGCCCTGCCATCACGCCACTGAAGCCCTCATGATCGGTGAAATCCGCAATTTTGCGCAGTTCCAGCGCCTCGCAATACATGCGGCAGCTTAGTTCAAGGTCGGTTACGGGCCGGGCGATTCTCATATGGGCAAACATTCGTCATCTCTCCTTCGGGCATCGTCAGTGGAAAACGGTAAGCATGACTGTACCCGCAACGGCTATGGTCGATGTGATCGTCTGTGCCCACGTAAAGTGGCAGGGAGGGTGCAAAAAGGATTAGGAGGGAAAGCGCGCGAAACAAAAAACAAGGGAAGATAACCGCCAGCGAGGTGGTTATCTTCCCATTATTCGTGGTTATGCGTGAGTCAGACTCACTACACCTGCATGTTCATAATGTCCTGGTATGCAGAAACCAGTTTGTTACGTACCTGAATGCCCATCTGCAACGAAATCGATGATTTCTGCAAATCGGTCATCACGTCGTTCAGCGCTACGCCCGGCTCACCGAGTGTAAATTTTTCCGCCTGGGTACGCGCTGCGTTTTGCGTGTCGCTAATGCGATCCAGCGCAGCATGCAGTTGCCCGGCGAAGCTGATAGACGGTTCACTTTCCACGCTCTGATTACGCGCAATCCCGGCAGTTGCCTGTAGCTGACTGACGACGCTTTCAATGCCCTGTATAGCCATGGTAAATCCCCGGATGGTTTGATACCTGACAAGGTTAACAGCTTGTCAATGGGATAATGGCGGTAAATAGCGATAAAAAACCAGGTTATTTGAGGCATAGAAAATTCGGATTCATCAAATAATGACACTGCCAGTTAATGGACATTTGTCGAGTTTGCCGACCCGGGAGTCTGTTTTGTTTCTCAACTCAAATAACAACATCCACCCAGAGTTACGAGGTGCGCAATGAGTGCGACTGCAACAACTGCACCGCAGAATAAATCTCTTGAGTGGCTTAACCGCTTACGCGCGAACCCCAAAATTCCTCTTATGGTGGCCGCTGCAGCAGCGGTTGCCATTGTTGTTGCTATGGTACTGTGGGCGAAAAGCCCGGACTACCGCACGCTTTATAGCAACCTGTCCGATCAGGACGGCGGCGCTATCGTCACCCAATTGACGCAGATGAACGTCCCCTACCGCTTTGCTGACGGTAGCGGTGCTATTGAAGTTCCCGCCGATAAAGTCCAGGAGCTGCGCCTGAAACTGGCTCAACAGGGTCTGCCGAAAGGCGGCGCTGTCGGTTTTGAACTGCTGGATCAGGAAAAATTTGGTATCAGCCAGTTCAGCGAACAAGTGAACTACCAGCGTGCGCTGGAAGGCGAACTGGCACGCACCATCGAAGCACTCGGTCCGGTAAAAGGCGCCCGCGTTCATCTCGCGATGCCAAAACCGTCGCTGTTCGTGCGCGAGCAGAAAGCCCCTTCCGCATCCGTGACGGTGAATTTGCAACCGGGACGCGCGCTGGATGATGGCCAGATCAGCGCCGTCGTACACCTCGTTTCCAGCGCGGTGGCAGGTTTACCGCCGGGCAACGTGACCGTTGTCGATCAGGGCGGTCGTCTGCTGACCCAATCCGGCGTTGCCGGTCGTGACCTGAATGATGCACAACTGAAATACACCGCCGACGTTGAAGGCCGTATCCAGCGCCGTATCGAAGCGATCCTTGGCCCTATCGTGGGTAACGGCAACGTTCACGCGCAGGTAACGGCGAAACTCGATTTTGCGAATAAAGAGCAGACAGAAGAGCAATACACGCCAAACGGCGGCGATCCGTCACAGGCTGTGCTGCGTTCACGTCAGGTAAATAGCAGCGAGCAGATTGGCGGCCAGTATCCTGGCGGCGTTCCGGGTGCGCTGTCGAACCAGCCTGCTCCGGCGAATACCGCGCCGATTACCACACCGGCTAACCAGCAGAACGCTCAGCAGAATCAAAATGCGCAGGGCCAGCAAGGCACGAGCACGGCTAACACCACCACCACCGGGCCGCGTAACACCACGCATAACGAAACCAATAACTACGAAGTCGACCGTACGATCCGCCACACCAAAATGAATGTCGGCGATATCGAGCGCCTCTCTGTTGCGGTGGTGGTCAACTATCGTTCGCTGCCGGGTGGCAAAACCGCCGCGCTGACAGCCGACCAGATTAAACAGATTGAAGATTTGACTCGCGAAGCGATGGGTTACACCGAGAAACGCGGTGACACCCTGAACGTCGTCAACTCGCCGTTCAACGCAACGGATGATGTTGGTGGTCAGCTCCCGTTCTGGCAACAGCAGTCGTTTATCGATCAGCTGATGTCCGCAGGTCGCTGGTTGCTGGTGCTCATCGTGGCGTGGCTGCTGTGGCGTAAAGCCGTACGTCCGCAGCTGGTACGCCGCCAGGAAGAGGCGAAAGCCTTGCAGGAAGCGCAACAAGCCAAAGCGGAAATCGAAGAATCGGTGGAAGTTCGCCTCAGCAAAGACGAACAGAACCAGCAGCGTCGCTCTAACCAGCGCCTGAGCGCCGAGGTGATGAGCCAGCGTATTCGCGAAATGTCAGATAACGATCCGCGCGTCGTGGCGCTGGTCATTCGCCAGTGGATGAGTAACGAACATGAGCAATAATCTTTCCGGAACGGACAAAAGCGTCATCCTGCTGATGACCATTGGCGAAGATCGCGCGGCTGAGGTGTTCAAACACCTCTCCGCCCGCGAAGTCCAGCACTTGAGTACCGCGATGGCCAGCGTACGTCAGATCTCCAACAAACAGCTGATGGACGTATTGCAGGAGTTCGAGAACGAAGCGGAACAATTCGCGGCGCTGAACATCAACGCCAACGATTACCTGCGTTCGGTGCTGGTCAAAGCCCTCGGCGAAGAGCGTGCCTCCAGCCTGCTGGAAGATATCCTCGAAACGCGCGATACCACCAGCGGCATCGAAACGCTCAACTTTATGGAGCCGCAGAGCGCCGCCGACCTTATCCGCGACGAACACCCGCAGATCATCGCCACTATCCTTGTGCACCTCAAACGTTCTCAGGCGGCGGATATCCTTGCGCTGTTTGATGAGCGTATGCGCCACGATGTGATGCTGCGTATCGCCACCTTCGGCGGCGTACAGCCTGCCGCACTGGCGGAACTGACCGAAGTGCTGAACAACCTGCTCGACGGCCAGAACCTCAAGCGCAGCAAAATGGGCGGTGTGAGAACCGCGGCGGAAATCATCAACCTGATGAAAACGCAGCAGGAAGAAGCCGTTATTACCGCCGTTCGCGAGTTCGACGGCGAGCTGGCGCAGAAAATTATCGACGAGATGTTCCTGTTCGAAAACCTGGTGGATGTGGACGACCGCAGCATCCAGCGCCTGCTGCAGGAAGTGGATTCCGAATCCCTGCTGGTTGCCCTCAAAGGCGCCGAGCAACCGCTGCGCGAGAAGTTCCTGCGCAACATGTCGCAACGTGCGGCAGATATTCTGCGCGACGACCTGGCCAACCGTGGGCCGGTGCGTCTGTCTCAGGTGGAAAACGAACAGAAAGCCATCCTGCTCATCGTTCGCCGTCTGGCGGAGACCGGCGAGATGGTAATTGGCAGCGGCGAGGATACCTATGTCTAATGAATTGCCGTGGAAAGTCTGGAAGCCGGACGATCTGGCCCTCCCGCTGGCCGCCGAGTTCGCTCCCCTGCTGACGAAAGAGTCGTCGTCAGCCGCTGAAGCGGACGGCGAAGAAGATGAGATATCAGAAGAGCAAAAGCTGCAGCAGCAGTTAGCGCAGATCCAGATGCAGGCGCACGACGCCGGGTATAACGCCGGTCTGGCGGAAGGCCGCAAAGCGGGTCACGACGTCGGCTACCAGGAAGGTCTGGCGCAGGGGCGCGAAGATGGTCTCAACCAGGCGCGCCAGCAACAGGCGCCAATCCATGCGCGTATGCAGCAGCTGGTCAGCGAATTCCAGTACACGCTGGATGCGCTGGACAGTGTTATCGCCTCGCGTCTGATGCAGATGGCGCTGGAAGCCGCGCGCCAGGTGTTAGGCCAGGTGCCGGTTGTTGATAACAGCGCGCTGATCAAGCAGATCCAGCATTTAATCCAGCAGGAGCCGCTGTTCAGCGGGAAACCGCAATTGCGCGTGCATCCGGACGATTTGCAGCGCGTGGAAGAGATGCTTGGCGCAACCCTCAGCCTGCACGGCTGGCGTTTGCGTGGCGACCCGACCCTGCATCCGGGCGGGTGCAAAGTGTCCGCCGATGAAGGCGATCTCGACGCCAGCGTAGCAACACGCTGGCAGGAACTGTGCCGTCTGGCGGCGCCGGGAGTAGTTTAATGACCGCACGTTTGACCCGCTGGCTAACGACGCTGGATAACTTTGAAGTCAAAATGGCGCAGCTGCCCGCTGTGCGCCGTTATGGTCGGCTGACCCGCGCGACCGGGCTGGTGCTGGAAGCCACCGGCCTGCAGCTGCCGCTGGGCGCGACCTGCATTATTGAGCGTCAGGACGGTGTCGAAACGCGCGAAGTCGAATGTGAAGTGGTTGGCTTCAACGGCCAGCGCCTGTTTTTAATGCCGCTGGAAGAAGTTGAAGGTATTTTGCCTGGCGCGCGCGTTTATGCCCGCAGCGTGTTAGGTGATGGTTTGCAAAGCGGTAAACAGCTGCCGCTCGGCCCTGCCCTGCTTGGCCGCGTGCTGGATGGCGGCGGCAAGCCGCTCGACGGTCTGCCTGCACCGGAAACCGGTGAGACCGGCGCACTGGTCACGCAGCCGTTTAACCCCTTACAACGTACGCCGATTGAGCATGTGCTGGATACCGGCGTACGCGCCATTAACGCCCTGCTGACCGTCGGTCGTGGTCAGCGTATGGGGTTGTTCGCCGGTTCCGGCGTCGGTAAAAGCGTGCTATTAGGCATGATGGCCCGTTATACCCAGGCCGACGTTATTGTCGTCGGGCTGATTGGTGAACGTGGCCGCGAAGTAAAAGATTTTATCGAGAACATCCTTGGCGCAGAAGGCCGCGCACGTTCGGTGGTGATTGCCGCCCCGGCAGACGTTTCTCCTTTATTGCGTATGCAGGGCGCTGCGTACGCGACGCGCATTGCTGAAGATTTCCGCGACCGCGGTCAGCATGTGCTTCTGATCATGGACTCCCTGACGCGTTATGCCATGGCGCAGCGTGAAATCGCGCTGGCAATTGGCGAACCGCCAGCGACGAAAGGTTATCCCCCTTCTGTCTTCGCCAAATTACCGGCGCTGGTGGAACGCGCGGGGAACGGTATTCACGGCGGCGGTTCGATCACCGCGTTTTATACCGTTCTGACCGAAGGGGATGACCAGCAGGATCCGATCGCTGACTCCGCACGAGCCATTCTTGATGGGCACATTGTCTTGTCCCGCCGCCTGGCGGAAGCCGGTCACTACCCGGCCATTGACATTGAAGCCTCTATCAGCCGTGCGATGACAGCGTTAATTACGGAACAACATTACGCCAGAGTCCGGAACTTTAAGCAGTTGCTGTCGAGCTTCCAGCGTAACCGCGATCTGGTTAGCGTTGGCGCGTATGCGCGCGGTAGCGACCCAATGCTGGATAAAGCCATCGCATTGTGGCCACACCTGGAAGCCTTCCTGCAGCAGGGCATTTTTGAACGTGCCGGGTGGGAAGATTCAATGCAGGCATTAGAGCTGATCTTCCCGACAGTCTAAGGTAGTGGAGAGCTGACTTATGACGCAAAACAGCGCATTAACGACGCTAAAGGATTTGGCAGAGAAAGAAGTTGACGACGCCGCACTGAAACTGGGTGAGATGCGTCGCGGCTGCCAGCAAGCGGAAGAGCAATTAAAAATGCTGATTGAATATCAGCATGAGTATCGCAGCAGTCTGAATAACAACATGAGCCAGGGGATTGATAACCAACGCTGGCAGAATTATCAGCAATTTATTCAGACGCTGGAAAAAGCGATTGAGCAGCACCGTCAGCAGTTAGCGCAGTGGAATGAAAAAGTCGATAGTGCCCTGGGTAGCTGGCGTGAAAAGAAACAACGTTTACAAGCCTGGCAAACCTTGCAGGACCGACAAAGCGCCGCGGCGTTACTGGCGGAAAACCGTCTCGATCAGAAAAAAATGGATGAATTTGCACAGCGCGCGTCCCTGAGGAAAATAGAATGATCAACTTGTCAAAACTGTTAATGACAGAATCTGATGCCACCACCGGTGTACAAGCCGGCAAAAGCGGCGGCGATTCTGCACAAGACTTCCTCGCTCTGCTGACGGGTGCAATGACCGGCGGCCAGGGACAGGAGAGCGATGCGCCGATTACGCTTGCCGATCTGCAGGCAGCCGCCCTGAGCGGCAAGCTGGCGAAAGGCAACCTGGCGGCAACCGCAGCCACCGGCGAAGAGACGCAGGCACAAACACCGGCGCAAAAACTGGCGGAACTGCTGGCGCGCCAGAGCGCGAAAAGCGATGTGATTGCCTCAGCGGCAAGCGACGCTGACGTGCAAAAACTGTTTTCTGGCCTTACACCTGCGGCGAAAACCGATGTGCTGGCCGCGTTAAGCAAAACGGCTAAAGCCACTGACAGCGAAAACAAAACCGATTTAAATGATGAAGAGCTGGCAGGTTTAAGCGCGCTGATGGCGATGCTGCCGCATCAACAAGCTGCGCAGTTAAACAACGCCAGCGCCCAACCGGCTACCGCGACAAGCGGTATTGATGTGGCCAAAGCAGCAAACCGCGCACTGAATACCAGTTCACTGACGACAGATACCGATTTACCGCGCGGCAGCGCGAAAAATGACAGCCCTGCCAGCACCACGCCGTTCCATGTAGCGGATGATGCCCAGCAGACGGCGGTGCTCGCCTCCTCTTCTGCGGCGGTGAAGAAAGATAATGACAACGCGCTGCAAACCACCAATACCACGGCCAGCATCGCACCGGTGACGACTACCGCCAGTGCCGCCCAGGCCAGCACGCCTGTCGCCGCACCGGTGATCAGCGCACCGCTGGGCAGCCATGAGTGGCAGCAGAATATCAGCCAGCATGTCACGCTCTTTACCCGCCAGGGCCAGCAGAGCGCGGAGCTGCGTCTGCACCCGGAAGATCTGGGTCAGGTTCAGATTTCTATTAAACTCGAAGATAACCAGGCGCAGTTGCAGATGGTTTCAGCGCACAGCCATGTTCGCCAGGCACTGGAGGCGGCGCTGCCGATGTTGCGTACCTCGCTTGCAGAAAACGGCATTCAGCTGGGTCAGAGCAATATTAGCAGCGAGTCTTTTGCCGGTCAGCAGCAGCAACAGCAGGCCTCTCAACAGCAGCAACAGGCTTCACGTTCGGGCGCAGGCGATCTGTTTGGCGCGGATGATGGCGACGCGTTAGTCGCCCCGGCAAGCCTGCAATCTGCGGCTCGCGGTAACGGCGCAGTCGACATCTTTGCCTAAACGCCAGAGGTAGCATGATTATCCCCGTCTTTTCCGCGCTTTGACGGGAGCAGGACACGGGATAATCAGCTCATAAGCAGTACTAACAGGAAGCCCGTAACAGATGACTGACTCCGCTATTAACAAAAAACGTAAGCGCTCTATCTGGATCCCGCTGCTGGTGTTAATCACACTCGCAGCTTGCGCCACCGCTGGCTATAGTTACTGGCGTATGCAACAGAAACCTGCGGCTAGCGCAAAAGTGGAAGCGCCTCCTCCGCCAGCGCCGGTTTTCTTCGCTCTCGACACCTTCACAGTGAATCTGGGCGATGCTGACCGTGTGTTGTATGTCGGTATCACACTGCGTCTGAAAGATGACGCTACGCGCGCCAGACTTAGCGAATATCTGCCGGAAGTACGCAGCCGCTTGTTGATGTTGTTCTCACGTCAGGACGCAGCACAGCTTGCAACCAACGAAGGCAAGCAGAACCTTGCTACCGCGATTAAAGAGACGATCGCAACGCCGTTAGTGCCAGGACAGCCGAAGCAGGAAGTCACTGACGTTCTTTATACAGCTTTCATTTTGCGGTAAAGACATGGGCGATAGCATTCTTTCTCAGGCCGAAATCGATGCGCTGCTCAACGGAGACAGCGATAAGAGCGATGATCCGCAACCGGGTATGGGTGGCGATAGCGATATTCGCCCCTATGACCCCAATACCCAGCGCCGCGTGGTGCGTGAGCGTCTGCAAGCGCTGGAGATCATCAACGAGCGTTTTGCGCGTCAGTTCCGTATGGGGTTGTTTAACTTGCTGCGTCGTAGCCCGGATATCACCGTTGGCGCGATCCGCATTCAGCCCTATCACGAGTTTGCGCGTAACTTACCCGTTCCGACCAACCTTAACTTGATCCACCTGAAACCCCTGCGCGGCACCGGCCTGTTTGTTTTCTCGCCAAGCCTGGTGTTTATCGCCGTGGATAACTTGTTCGGTGGCGACGGGCGTTTTCCAACGAAAGTGGAAGGCCGTGAATTTACGCACACTGAACAGCGCGTCATCAACCGCATGCTGAAGCTGGCGCTCGAAGCCTATAGCGATGCGTGGAAGGCGATTAACCCGCTGGACGTGGAGTATGTGCGTTCGGAAATGCAGGTCAAATTTACCAACATTACGACATCGCCGAACGATATCGTCGTCAATACGCCGTTCCATGTTGAGATCGGCAACCTGACGGGTGAGTTCAATATCTGTCTGCCTTTCAGCATGATAGAACCGCTGCGCGAAATGCTGGTCAACCCGCCGCTGGAAAACTCACGCAGTGAAGACCAGAACTGGCGTGACAACCTGGTGCGTCAGGTTCAGCACTCTGAACTGAATTTGATTGCCAATTTCGCGGATATTCCCCTGCGCCTGTCGCAGATACTTAAGCTCCAACCCGGCGATGTGCTGCCGATTGATAAACCCGATCGCATTATCGCTCATGTGGACGGCGTACCGGTGCTAACGAGCCAGTATGGTACGGTCAACGGACAATATGCGTTACGTGTAGAGCACTTGATAAACCCGATTTTGAATTCGCTGAATGAGGAACAGCCCAAATGAGTGATATGAACAATCCGTCCGATGAGAACTGCGGAGCACTGGACGATCTGTGGGCTGACGCGTTGAACGAACAAAAAACCACTCCCGCGACGAAAAGCGCGGCCGATGCCGTATTCCAGCAGCTCGGCGGTGGTGATGTTGGCGGCACTCTCCAGGATATCGACCTGATTATGGATATCCCGGTCAAACTGACCGTGGAACTGGGTCGTACGCGTATGACAATTAAAGAGCTGCTGCGTTTGACGCAGGGTTCCGTGGTGGCACTTGACGGGCTGGCGGGCGAACCGCTGGATATCCTGATCAACGGTTATCTGATTGCTCAGGGTGAAGTGGTGGTCGTTGCGGATAAATACGGCGTACGTATCACCGATATCATCACCCCTTCCGAGCGTATGCGTCGTTTGAGCCGCTGAGTCGAGCATGAAAACACAGGCCACGGTTTCCCAACCGTCTGCCCTTTCCGGTTCGCCACTGTTGCAGGTCAGTGGCGCGCTGTTTGGCATGATCGCGTTAATTCTGATTATCGCGTGGCTCGCCAAACGCCTTGGTCTCGGCGGCAAAACCGCCAGCGGCCGGGGTTTAAAAGTGACCGCCAGCACCACGGTTGGCCCGCGTGAACGCGTGGTGATCGTGGATGTTGAGGATGCACGCCTGGTGCTGGGCGTTACGCCCACCAACATCAATCTGTTGCACAAACTTCCTCCCGCACCCGCAGAAAGTGAGGACGTGAACGTGAAAAATGTGGATTTCCAGACCGTGATGAAGAATTTGCTTAAGCGTTCCGGGAGATCCTGATGCGCCGTTTGTTCTCTTTTGCGCTGGCCGGATTATGGCTGGTTGCCCCTGCGGCATTTGCACAACTTCCGGGTTTGATTAGCCAGCCGATAGCCGGTGGTGGCCAGAGCTGGTCGCTGCCAGTGCAGACGCTGGTATTTATTACCTCGCTCACCTTCCTGCCCGCCATTTTGCTGATGATGACCAGCTTTACCCGCATCATCATTGTGTTCGGCCTGCTGCGAAACGCGCTGGGAACACCCTCTGCGCCGCCAAACCAGGTGCTGCTTGGGCTGGCGCTGTTTTTGACCTTTTTTATTATGTCGCCGGTGATCGACAAGATTTATACCGACGCCTATCAGCCGTTTAGCGAGAATAAAATCTCCGTCGATGTGGCGCTGGAACGCGGCGCACAACCGCTGCGTGAATTTATGCTGCGTCAGACGCGCGAAGCCGATTTGGCGCTGTTTGCCCGTCTCTCTAATAGCCCGCCGATTCAGGGGCCGGAAGCCGTATCGATGCGCATTCTGTTGCCCGCTTACGTCACCAGCGAGCTGAAAACCGCGTTTCAGATTGGTTTTACAATCTTTATTCCGTTCCTGATTATCGATCTGGTGATCGCCAGCGTTCTGATGGCGCTCGGGATGATGATGGTACCGCCCGCAACCATTGCCCTGCCGTTCAAACTGATGCTGTTCGTGCTGGTGGATGGCTGGCAGTTACTGGTCAGCTCGCTCGCCCAGAGCTTTTACAGTTAGGAGTAAGCCATGACACCAGAATCGGTCATGATGATGGGTACCGAGGCGATGAAAGTCGCACTCGCGCTCGCTGCCCCACTGCTGCTGGTTGCGCTGGTCACGGGCCTGATTATCAGTATTTTGCAGGCGGCGACACAGATCAACGAAATGACGCTCTCCTTTATCCCGAAAATCATCGCCGTGTTTGTCACGATTGTGGTTGCCGGGCCGTGGATGCTGAATTTACTGCTTGATTACATGCGCACCCTGTTCAACAACATTCCTTATATCATCGGGTAAGCCGACTTATGTTGAACGTCACCAGCGATCAGTGGCTGCATTGGATCAGTATGTATTTCTGGCCACTGCTGCGCGTGATGGCGTTAATTATGACCGCGCCGATCCTCAGCGAATCGCGTATTCCGCGCCGGATAAAAGTGGGGCTGGGGATTGTGATTACCATCGTTATCGCCCCCGCCTTGCCGCCAACGCCGGATGTACCGGTATTCGCCCCGGCGGCGCTTTGGCTGGCGCTACAGCAGATCCTGATTGGCGTCGCGCTCGGTTTTACGATGCAGTTCGCCTTTGCGACTATTCGTACCGCCGGTGAGCTGATTGGCCTGCAAATGGGCCTCTCTTTCGCCACCTTTGTCGACCCCACCAGCCACTTAAACATGCCGGTGCTGGCGCGCATCCTCGATATGCTGGCGCTGCTGCTGTTCCTCACGTTTAACGGGCATTTGTGGTTAATCTCGATGCTGGTCGATACCTTCCACACCCTGCCGATTGGCGGTAATCCGGTAAACAGCAATGCGTACCTGGCGCTGACGCGTGCGGCAGGCATGATCTTCCTCAATGGGTTGATGCTGGCGTTACCGGTTATCACATTGCTGCTGACCATTAACCTTTCCCTTGGTTTACTGAACCGCATGGCACCGCAATTGTCGGTGTTCGTGATTGGTTTTCCCGTTACGTTAAGCGTTGGGATTTTACTGATGGCGGCAATGATGCCGTTAATCGCCCCTTATTGTGAGCGATTATTCAGTGAGATTTTCAATCTGTTAGCTGATATTGTTAGCGAACTTCCACAGAATAGTAATCCCTGACTTTAGTAATGCCTTTCTGAGGATATTCCTAAAGTTAAATTTGAAAAACATCCCCCACCATATATCTGGCGCGGCTTATTTGTTTTTAGCCTTCTCACATAACGCAACATTTACTTTACTTTAAGATGATTCCTGGCAAATTATACCTAACTTTACGGGATAGTGGGTTCGCCTGAAGTTTCGCGTCGTACTTCAGTAATATAAGTTTTTCCTGTATGGCTTCTGAAGCTTCTGGCGGGTGGTGAATTATCGTTACGCATTGAGTGAGGGTATGCCATGTCAACGATTATTATGGATTTATGCAGTTATACCCGGTTGGGATTAACAGGGTATCTGACAAGCCGGGGGGTTAAAAAGCGAGATATCAACGACATCCAGACTGTTGATGAACTCGAATCAGCTTGCGCCACACTCCAGCCAACCGTGGTGTTTATTAATGAGGACTGCTTTATTCATGACCCAAGCAGCAGTCAACACATTAAGCAAGTCATTAATCAGCATCCCCGTACACTTTTTATTGTGTTTATGGCTATCGCCAATATCCACTTTGATGAATATCTTTTGGTTCGCAAAAACTTATTGATTAGTTCTAAATCAATCAAGCCTGAGTCGCTGGATAATATTCTGGGAGATTGTCTCAACAAAGAGAAAAAAAGCGTTGGGACCATTAACTTACCAACACTTTCACTAAGTCGTACCGAGTCAAGCATGTTGAGAATGTGGATGTCCGGGCAGGATACGATTCAAATCTCCGATCAGATGAATATTAAAGCGAAAACGGTATCATCACATAAGGGTAATATTAAAAGAAAAATTAAAACGCATAATAAGCAGGTTATATATCATGTAGTGCGGCTAACAGATAATGTTACCACTGGTATATTTGTTAATATGCGTTGAGGATATTTTTTATTTATTCACCCTCCAGGCGGAGGGCGAAATATTAATCTGCACGTTCTACAAATACGCCGTCCGGGTGGTCTTTTTCATTAAAGAACCAAATCCCGAGCGGGTAATCTTCCAGTGAGACCAGGTACATCGTACCTTCATTAAACGCTTCGACAGCCAATACCACCCCCGGACGGCGTGGACCCCCGTCCGTTTTGACCGTAACCCGATCGTTAACTTTCATAAGTACCCTCCTCTCGCATTTACGCCAGTGTAGAACAAAACCGCAGCCCTGACAGCGTGCCTGCGTTTAGCTGGCGATTTTTTCTACCGACTATACTTAACACTGCATTTATGAAGGAGGTGACGGCGTGAAAACAGTCAAAGAGTACAGCGAGACCGCAAAGCGGGACGTGCATATCGATGTTGATGCCCTGCTGGCTGCGATTAACGAAATCAGCGAAAGCGAAGTGCATCGTGTCGACGACGAAGATGGCCAGCGCGTGAG
This sequence comes from Kosakonia sp. SOY2, assembly GCF_027109175.1. Taxonomy (NCBI): domain Bacteria; kingdom Pseudomonadati; phylum Pseudomonadota; class Gammaproteobacteria; order Enterobacterales; family Enterobacteriaceae; genus Kosakonia; species Kosakonia sp. SOY2. Next base: position 621,855 of record NZ_JAPVXH010000001.1, on the reverse strand, counting down.
CGTGGATGGTCGGGAATATCATACCTGGCGGGAACTGGCGGAAGCATTTGAACTGGACGTGCATGACTTCAGTATTACGGAGGCGAATCGCTGAAGAAAACATCCCGGCCGCCGAAACGGCCGGGACAAACTTGCTCTCGCAAGAAGCACTTAAAATTCGTACACCAGGGAATCTGATGTGGGGACAACTTTATAGATAAAACGTCCACATGACAAGAAATAACTATAAATCAATGAATTAGCAGATACATCTGTATTCTACTGCATACAATGCGCGACAAAAGTCTCCCGACTCATACTGCCAAAGGAGCTCACTATGCCGAGCCTGGACGACCCGTTACTGATCTTTTCTGACATAGAAGGAACGCTGCTGGATAGCCACACCGGTGAATGGCAACCCGCTGCCGGGTGGCTTGCGCGCCTGCGCCAGCGCCAGATACCGGTAATCCTCTGTAGCAGCAAAACCGCGGCAGAAATGATCGCTGTGCAAAACATGCTGCAACTGCAAGGTCTGCCTTTTATTGCCGAAAACGGCGCGGTGATTCAGTTAGATGAACACTGGCAAGATCACGATGACTACCCACGGATTATTACGGGTTCCCCCCATGCGGAAATCGCCCGTGTGCTGACTCAATTACGCCTGAGCAATGGCTGGAAATTCACAACCTTTACAGAGCTGGATGAACATGTGCTGGCAGAGTTAACAGGCCTTACGCCTGCGCAGGCTACTCTTGCTAAGTTGCAGGAAGCCTCTGAAACCCTGATCTGGCGCGACAGCGATGAACACATGGCCGCCTTTGATGATGCGCTGGCGCAACTGGGCTTACGTGTTGTTCAGGGAGCCCGTTTCTGGCATGTGCTGGATGAGCGCGGCGGAAAAGATCAGGCCGTAAACTGGCTGACCCGGCAATATCGCCATTACCGGGGTAAACGCGCTGTCACGGTCGGGCTGGGTGACGGGCCAAACGATGCGCCGCTACTTGATAACGTTGACTACGCCGTGGTGGTAAAAGGCCTTAATCGTCAGGGAGTAACGCTGCGTCAGGATAGCCCGCCACGGGTTTATCACACGCAACAAGAGGGAGCAGCGGGCTGGCGTGAAGGTCTGGATCACCTCTTTGGCATCACATCCACTGAACAGACCTGATTGCGACCACTGTTTTTCGCCCGGTATAAGCGGCTATCGGCGACGGATTGCAGATATTCAAAATCGTAATTGCCGTTTTCCTGCGCATCGCAGACGCCGAGGGAAACCGTGATGCGCAAAGTCGTACGCTTGTGGATCAGGATCTCTTTACTTTCAATGCGCGAACGGATGTGCTCGGCAACCTGTACCGCCTGCTCAAGTGTGCTGTCCGGTAATAAAATACAGAACTCCTCGCCGCCGACGCGCCCGGCAACATCCTGCTCTCTGAGGGAACTGCTGATAAGCCCGGCGGCGTGGGATAGTACCAAATCACCAGCCTGATGACCGAACTGGTCATTGACGCCCTTAAAATGGTCAATATCAAGCTGAATGACTGAGAAAGGCCGTCGCTGAACCCGCGCTTCTTCAGATAACACTTTCGCCTGCTCAAAAAACGAGCCCCGATTATAAAGGCGCGTCAGCGGGTCGAACCACGCCTGCCATTGCAGCGTGTGTTGCATGCTATACAAGTTGGTCACCATTCTGCGGATGACCACCCAGGAAAAAAGCAGCATGCCGGTAAACAACACCCACAACAGCGAGAGCGCAATGCTGATACGCCCGAAATCCCCGGAGAGGCCTTCCTGCAAAGAGTGAATGCGCACCAGCACGCCACCAAAATGTTTAAGTTTTTGCCAGCTCACATAACGGGTGCCCAGATGCAGGCCACCGACGGTATCGCGTGTCATGTCTGCTTGTAGCTTAGCGATCTCATCCTGATTAAACTCGCCGCTGGCATTTTGTTGCGGTTGCGTACTGGTCAGCAGCCGGAAATGGTTATCGTAAAGCTGATACTCCCCGCCATCCTGCTGGAGTTGTACGCCAACCAGTAACGGCTTAATCGCACTCAACGGGAAACTCATGACCAGTACACCGTACCAATAGTATTCATAATCAAGCGGCACACTGGCGGCAACAAAGCTGTTGCTTTCTGAGTTGGTAAAAAAAGTGAACCAGCGAACCCCACGCGCGCGGTTTTTCTGCAGCTGTTGGCTGCTAAACCAGGGGCGCGTTAATAAGCGGTAATAGGTAGAAATAATGTCCTGCTCATGCTCAACAGCGCGCGTGGAGAGGAAAAAGCCCGCACGTGAGAAATAATAAGCCTGACGCGGCAACATAGAGGCCTCAGAGGAGAGGCGAAACAGGTAGCCAAGTTCCATTGCCGCCGTGAGTTCGTTGTGCAACAGCTCCTCGTCGCGACGCAGCAGCTCGCTCTGTTCAACCAAAGCATCGGAAACGCCGTAAATGGGCAGCGTCCGGCTGTTATCCAGCCCAATCTGCCAGTACGGTAAGGCACGTTTACGATCAAACTCGCCCTGCACGGAATTTAACGCTTCAAATCCCAAAGGTGTTTGCAGGGCGGCCTGCATGCCATTTCTGAAAAAGAGCAACCGGTCCACACCGACCTGAAACTGCATATCCAGCGCATTACTGACGTTTTCCAGCGCGCTACGCTGGCTGGCGACATAAGCCCCCTGCAGCACAATGACTTCACGCCACGTCAGGATCGTCGAGCACACCATCACGATCACAAAGCAAAGGTTGACCACCTGAGCCGGAACAAAATAGCGCTGCAGTTGTTTAAACGACCTGGGCTGTTTTACGACACGGTTCTGCCGCACACGGGCTCCCTGAAATCTCTGTGAGTGCTCTTTCGCCCCGCTCGTATTTTATCCGGCAATAAAAACGCCCAGCAATGCCGGGCGTTTTAGTGGTTATGCTTCTTCGTGGATCCGCCGCCTGTCGCCAGGCATCAGCTCATCTTCACGAAAGGCTTCCCGTTTGACGCCGTAGCCGTCATACCAGCGGCACTCAACCATACCGCTGGCATAACCGGTAACAATCATGAGCGGACCACCCTTTTTACTCTGCACTTCATCGCTGACCAAAAAGACCATTCTTGCCTCCGGTATCAGGGCGAAACTTTTTCACCTTAGACGAAGTTACTTAAATTTGCATAATCCCTGCCGCGAGATTTTATTTTTCACCGCCACGTAAACGTTCCACACCTTTCAAAACCGCGACCACCACGGCACCAATCACAAAGCCCAGCACCAGGTTGGCCGCCATCGGTGTCAGCGCCTGTAGCAGTGCGGGCTGGCTCGCGGCAAAATGTTCGATAGCGTGATGTAACGGCGCAATACCATGTACCACAATCCCGCCACCGACCAGGAACATTGCCAGCGTACCAACGACAGACAGGATCTTCATAAGCCAGGGCGCGGTGAATAACAACCCTTTCCCCAGCCCTTGCGTCAGAACGCCCGGTTTCTCTACCAGCCAGTAGCCCATATCATCGAGCTTCACGATGATACCCACCAGCCCGTATACACCAATGGTAACCAGCACCGCGATGCCCGACAGGATCAGCACCTGATTCAGCAAAGGCGCGTCGGCAACGATGCCAAGCGTGATGGCAACAATCTCGGCAGAGAGAATAAAATCGGTGCGCACCGCGCCTTTGATTTTATCTTTCTCGAACTGCTGCGGATCCTGCGCTGCCAGCGCCGCCAGACGCTGCTGGCGCGCCTCCGGGCTCTCTTTATGTTTACGCGCTTCAAACGTGTGCAACACTTTTTCCACACCTTCAAAGCATAAAAATGCGCCGCCAAGCATCAACAAAGGTGTAATGGCCCAGGGGATGAAGGCGCTAATCAGTAACGCCAGCGGGACGAGAATCACCTTATTCAGCAATGACCCACGCGCGACGCTCCACACCACCGGCAATTCACGATTGGCGCGCACGCCGGTGACTTGCTGCGCGTTAAGCGAAAGATCGTCGCCGAGCACACCGGCGGTCTTTTTCGCCGCCAGTTTGCCCATCACTGAAATATCATCCAGCAACGTCGCAATATCATCGAGTAATGTTAATAAACTACTTCCTGCCAAAATGTCTTCCTTTTGAATTTATGATGTCACGCTTCTCAGTATGATGGAAAAAGTCCGGGACGAAAATCACCTCCTTGAGTCAACAAAAATTTAACACTTCTTTCGCAATTAACCACTCGCCAGGCCGATAGTTTTAACGTTTACTATAAGCCTCTTATCTTTTGCCGTGGTGGGTTATGCGTTTCAGGCAGGTTTTACCGCTTATTGGCGCGCTTTTCGCGCTCTATATTATTTGGGGTTCCACGTACTTTGTTATTCGCATTGGTGTTGAAAGCTGGCCGCCGTTTATGCTGGCCGGTACACGCTTTTTATCTGCGGGCGTCATTCTGACCAGCGTCTTATTACTGACCGGCCATAAATTGCCGCCGCTGCGCCCGATGCTTAATGCCGCACTGATTGGCGTGCTGCTGCTGGCGGTGGGCAACGGGTTTGTGACCGTCGCCGAACACCAAAATGTGCCATCGGGAATTGCCGCTGTTGTTGTGGCGACCGTTCCGTTATTTACCTTGTGTTTCAGTCATTTTTTCGGCATTAAGACGCGAAAACTTGAATGGTTTGGCATAGCCATTGGTCTGGCAGGCATTGTTTTACTTAATAGCGGCGGAAATTTAAGCGGTAATCCGTGGGGGGCCGTGTTGATTCTGGTCGGTTCGCTAAGCTGGGCATTTGGCTCGGTATACGGTTCGCGCATTGAACTGCCGGGCGGCATGATGGCGGGCGCAATCGAAATGCTGGCTGCAGGCATTGTGTTGTTAGCGGCTTCGGCATTAAGTGGCGAGCGCCTTAGCGCAGTACCGCCACTTTCCGGTTTCTTTGCCGTCGGTTATCTGGCGCTCTTTGGCTCCATTATCGCCATCAACGCCTATATGTATCTGATCCGCAACGTCTCGCCTGCCGTTGCCACCAGCTATGCGTATGTCAATCCGGTTGTCGCCGTGCTGCTCGGCACAAGTTTTGGCGGGGAACATCTCTCATCCGTGGAATGGCTGGCGTTGGGCATTATTATTATGGCGGTGGTACTGGTGACGCTGGGTAAATATCTCATTCCGGCGCGCCCGATCGTTACGCCTTGCGAGGCAGAGAAGTAACCGTCGTCGCATGGATCCCCTGAGTGTCGATCTGCGCGGTCTGTTGACCTTCGCAGATCCACTCCTCCAGCCGTTCACTTAGCGCCTCGTCGCTAAGTTTTAACCGCCCCCGCAGCGCACACTCCCAGACCACCAGCACTCGCCAGCCCTGCTCCAGCAACAACGCCGTGTCACGTGCATCACGTTCAACATTTTTGCCAATCTTATCCAGCCAGAAATCCGTGCGTGTGGCAGGCACTTTGAACAGATAACAGGTGTGGTGATGCCAGAAGCAACCGTGGGTAAAGATAACGCAGCGATAATCGTCGAGCACAAAATCAGGCCGCCCCGGCAAGGCGGCGCCCTGGACACGAAAATCGAGTTCCAGTGAAGCAAGACACGAGGCAAGCCGCTTTTCAATCGCCGTATCCTTTGTGCCGATGGCGCGCATATTTTTACTGCGCGTCGCTTTATCATGCACATCCGCCATCACGCGTCTCCGTCAGGCCAGATGAAAACCAAAGCGGCGCAGCACCTCTTCATCAACGCGCTGGTGATCGCCTTGCAATTCGGCGCTGAGTTTCGCCATAAAGTGCACTAAAAAATCCGCGTTGTGTTCGGCGAGTTTACGCCCTTGTTCAGTCTGCATGGTGGCGGGTAATTTCAGCAGCTTGCAACGAAAATGATCGAGAGCGAAGGCTTTATCATCCAGTTCACGTTCGGCGGCAAACGGATCTTCGCCATCGAATAAGGCCGCTCCCATTGAGCCGGAAACGGCAAAAACGCGTGCAAGGCCAATCGCCCCCAGCGATTCCAGCCGATCGGCATCCTGAACAATTTTCGCTTCCAGCGTTTGCGGGGCAATGCCGGCGCTGAAGCTGTGCGCTTCAATGGCATGGCGCACGCCAGCCACGGCGTGTTGCGGGAAATCAGGAAACTCGCTTGCAAGAATAGCCGCCGTTTTTTCTGCGGCCATCACCGAGGACTGATGACGCTGGGGGTGATTTTTTGCAAAGCTCACAATGTCATGAAAATAACAGGCGGTCAGCACCACCAGCGCATCGACCTGCTGGCCCTGCATGAGCGTTTGTGCTGTTTTCCAGACCCGACGAAAGTGTGAGACATCATGCGCGGCGTCGCCGTGGTTGAAATGCTGAGAAATCCATTGGTCAAAACGATGCTGCCAGTCGATTACATTCATGCTTGTTCCCGTCAATTAAAGCCCTTACCTGCTGTTTCAGCCATCCGGATCCTGCGGACGTGTGTACCAGGCAATAGCGCCAAGTATCGCACCCACGACGGCTAACACCAGCACGCCAAAAAATGAATTCAGCCAGCTCCCGGTCGCGGTTCCCACAGTGCCAGTATTAAACCCGGCCGGCAAATTTGTCTGGCTGACTGGCCAGATATCATTAAGCACCGACCAGACAAAATAGACGCAGAAAATCCAGAACACCCAGAGTGCCAGTTTGCCACCGAGGCTGCGCACCGCTTTATCGTCCATAATGGTTTTTTCCGCATGGGTTAAGGGATGAAAGGAGGGAAATGGTTCCGACATAAATGTGACAACTCTCTCATCATATCGCCAGTTGATGAATTTTAAAGATATATCAGCGAGACTGATGAATCCCCTCACCTGCAACGGCCGCAGACCGCCAAAGAGTGTGCAACACGTAAATGACAAACAGACGTAACGGGATAAAAATTAATAAGAAAAAGTGTAATTAACGCGCGTGCGGTGATATTTCCAGGCCGCGGGAAAACGCTACAAAAATTAATGGTAAAAGCGGCAATCATTTCTATCGATTATGTTAAGAAAAGGTTATAAAATGTGCAAATGCAAGAGTGGAAAAGCAACTGTGACGGGAGTCGTTGAAAGCGAAGCGCGTAACTGTTTGAATAATGGCGGAGAGAGGGGGATTTGAACCCCCGGTTGAGTTGCCCCAACTACGGTTTTCGAGACCGTCCCGTTCAGCCGCTCCGGCATCTCTCCGTTCAGATGGTTGCCATGATGCCAGGTAATTTGGCATTTTAACAGACCCTGTCCCGTTAATTTGGTTCAAGTGGCGAGTTTGCGAGCAAAACGATGATTAAGTGGCCCTGGAAGACAAGGGAATCTGCCGAAGGTGCAGAGTACCCCTGGGAAGAAGCGTTAAATGCCCCTGTGTTAGCAAATTTGTCGCCGGAGGAACAGGAGAAACTTGTTCATCTGGCTGACCGTTTTTTGCAGCAAAAACGACTGGTTCCGTTGCAAGGATTCGATCTGGATGCGCTGAAAAGCGCGCGCATCGGCTTACTGTTTTGCCTGCCGGTGCTGGAGCTTGGTCTTGAATGGCTCGATGGCTTCCACGAAGTGCTGATCTACCCGGCGCCGTTTGTTGTTGATGACGAGTGGGAAGACGACATTGGCCTGGTGCACAATCAGCGCGTGGTTCAGTCCGGGCAGAGCTGGCAACAAGGCCCTATCATCCTTAACTGGCTGGATATTCAGGACTCGTTCGACGCTTCCGGCTTCAATCTCATTATTCATGAAGTGGCGCATAAGCTGGATACGCGCAACGGCGATCGCGCCAGCGGCATTCCGCTGATTCCGCTGCGTGAAGTGGCCGGCTGGGAACACGATCTGCGCGCCGCGATGGACAATATTCAGGATGAGATTGACCTGGTTGGCGAAAGCGCGGCCAGCATCGACGCCTACGCGGCAACCGATCCGGCAGAGTGTTTCGCCGTGCTTTCCGAGTATTTCTTTAGCGCGCCAGAGCTGTTTGCTCCCCGCTTCCCGGCGCTGTGGCAGCGCTTCTACCATTTTTATGGCCAGGATCCGCTAAGCCGTCTGCGCGGGCAGGCGGGCTGCGATAACGAAAGCGCAAGGCAGGTACATTAAAACGCCGCCTGTGTTTTAATTCGCCAATTGAATCAGTGTGTTAAATTTAGTGTTGACACTCAAGTACGGGGCCAGTAGTATGCGCCCCGTTCACACGATTCCTCTGTAGTTCAGTCGGTAGAACGGCGGACTGTTAATCCGTATGTCACTGGTTCGAGTCCAGTCAGAGGAGCCAGATTCAAAAAAGCCTGCTTTTAAGCAGGCTTTTTGCTTTTCAGGCCTGACAACGTGTTGCCCCCTTCCCTTCAGCCGTTACTTCTCTTTTTCCGTACAGCGAGCGGCCTGGTTTACGCACATTCCAGCTCGCACGAGAGAATAAAACAGCCGCCGGCACATGGAGGTCACGCGCAATCATAGTCGCGATTACGCGGTGGGTACTGTGCCGCCATCGATAACGTACTCCGTACCCGTGATTGCCGCCGCACAGGATGAAGCGAGGAACACAATGAGATTTGCCACTTCCACCGGTTTTGATGGACGCCCCAGCGGAATGCCACCGAGCGAATCCATGATGATTTTCTTGCCGCCTTCGTAATCCGTTCCTGCCTGATGCGCGAGCCGTTCAGCCAGCGCGACAGAGGCTTCCGTTTCAATCCAGCCGGGTGCGACACGCAGTACGCGGATCCCTTTTGGTGAAACCTCTTTCGACAGGCTTTTACTGTAGGTCGAGAGTGCAGCCTTTGCCGCGGCGTACGCTGTTGTCGATTCCGGCAACGGCAGTTCGCGCTGGATGGAGGTGACATGAATAATAACCCCCGCTCCCTGCGCGAGCATGCCGGGTAAAAGTGCTCTGTCGAGGCGGACCGCAGGCAGCAGATTGAGATTCAGTTCCTGCTGCCATTCCTCTTCGCCTAACGCCGCGAAACCACCCGCGGGCGCTGTCGAGCCGCCAACAACATGAACAATAATATCAACGCCGCCAAAGCGGCTCTGCACCGCCTGCGCGACGCGCTGACAACCTTCAACCGTTGTCAGATCGGCCGCCACAAAGTGATCTGCTAACGATTCATCAGGCTGGATCCGCGCGGTGGTTAACACTTTCGCCCCCTGTTCATGAAACAGGCCAACAACCGCCTTTCCGACACCTTTAGTGCCCGCCGTGACCAGAACGCGTTTTCCTTGTAAGTTCAGATTTATGCTCATCAGACGATCTCCAGTGCGGCAATCTTCCCGTCCAGCAAAGTGAACGCATGGTTAAGCTGCACCGGGCTGCCGGGAAAATTGCCCGCCACATGCGAGGTCACCGTTAACCGTGTTCCCTCAACAGCAACCCGGATCGGTTCAACGGTGTACGCAAACGCACTCTGCACGTCGCGTTGCCAGGCCTGGATAGCGTCAAGGCCGCGATGGGTCTTATGTTCATCGATAACCACGGCATCAGGCGTAAAACAGTGGTTAACATTGGCGATATCTGCGCCATTGCTGATGGCGAAGTAGGTAGCAACAGCGTCGGGTAGTGACAAAGACATGATGAGAGGCTCCTGTTGTTTGCGGTGCTCTCATTTTCACCATATAGTTTCAAATCATCAAGAACGCACAAAAAAGTTAGTAACAGGCTTATGAGTAAGATTTATACCCCCGATACCGCCGCGCTTGGCGTCGAACAGGTGCTGCGATTACTGGAAGGCCGCTGGAAGCTGGTCATCCTGTTTCATTTATTTGATGGAAAAGTGCAGCGCTACTCCGATTTCAGCAGGCTTATTCCGGGCATTTCGCAAAAGATGTTAAGCCAGCAACTAAGGCAGCTTGAAGCGGATGGCATCGTGTCACGCAAGGTCTATCCGCAGATCCCGCCGAAGGTGGAATACCGGCTGACGGAGTGGGGCCAGGCCCTGTGCCCGGCGCTGGATGCCATGCTGAAATGGGCAGAAAAACGCGACACCTTCCCACCGAACGAGCCTTAAATCCGGCAATCACCTTTTCCTTCGTTCTGCCCCAGCCAGCTGCGCGCTGAACCGTTCTGTCGCGCAGCGGACAATTCTTCTTTTATTGGCCGCACTCTCCAGCACATACCGCAGCCTCCATGTGCCATGCTAAAGAGGTTATTACTCAAATAATGGCGCGCAAAAAAGCGGCCATTCGCTGCAAAACCCTTTAGCACTGACGTATCCGCAACAAAGAGGACAATAATGATCACCTTATGCAACGCGTGCGGCACATCGTATGAAATAACTGACACTCCCCCACACCGGTGCACTATTTGCGAAGATGAGCGCCAGTTCGTGCCGGTAACCGGGCAGAAGTGGGTTGATTTCCCCACCCTTCTGGCCTCGCATGTCAATAAATGGCAACAACACGAAAGCGATCTCTTCAGCATTAAAACCGTGCCTGATTTCGCGATTGCGCAGCGCGCTTTTCTGCTGCGAACAGCGCAGGGCAATATCCTGTGGGACTGCATTTCCACCCTCGACGACGCCACAAAAACGCTGATCGCCTCTCTGGGCGGGCTCAGGGCTATCGCTATTTCGCATCCTCATTTCTATACCACCATGCAAGACTGGGCTGCCGTATTTGACGCCCCGATTTATCTGCATGAACGCGATCGCGAATGGATCATGCGCGACAGCCCGCACATTACCCTCTGGGATGGCGACACCCTGCAACTGACATCAGACGTAAGTATCATGCGCCTTGGCGGTCATTTTGCCGGCGGCTGCGTCCTTCACTGGGCGCGGGATGACGGTGTGCTGCTATCCGGCGATATCGTTCAGGTCACGCCAGGCGCTAATGCCGTCTCCTTTATGTGGAGCTATCCGAATATGCTGCCGCTGTCGGCAGAGACGGTTCGTGAAATAACGCGCCGGCTGGATGCGGTGAAATTCGCGAAACTCTACGGTGCGTTTGAAGGGCGGGAGATCGCGCACGATGCTGCGGAAATGGTGCGCCGTTCAGGTGAGAAATATATCGCTTGCCTGCGCTAAGCGATTGTTTATCTAACCGTTCGGGTACGCTTGCACATAACGCACTGCGCCCCTTGATTTCAATATACTAATTGCATGGCAACCCGGCGTTTCGGATCCAGCCCGGCGAGGATTTCCTCTGTTAGCACCGCTTTCAGCCGGGGTGAAATGGCGTTGCCTTCAACGATGTCAAAACCCAGCGAAGCGTAAAAAGGCGCGTTGAAGGGCGCATTACGATCGGTCGTCAACGAGGCACCGTTTAAACCGCGTGCTTTGCCTTCCGACAAAAGCGCGTGCATCAGGCGCCGGCCAATGCCCTGCCGCTGCCAGTCCGGGTGAACATCCGCTTCGGCAATGTGCAGCCAGTCTTCCCTAATCACGGCACCGGCAAACCCGACGGGAATATCGTCCGGTGCAAACGCGACGAGCAATACCCCTTCCCTGCACAGCTGGTGCAACGCTTCCAGGCTGTTAGCGACAGGCGTTCCGCTCACTGCACCCGCCTCGCGCAGGGTTTCAAACGATGCAAGTTCGATGGCTCTTAACGCCGCAAAATGCTCGCTTCGCGCTGGTCTGATTGTGATATCTGTCATCTGAATGTTCCCAAAGGTAACAAGCGTTAAGCCTGAGCGACACGAGAGCGTCAGGCGTTCCCGCGTCGTCCCGCGCCTGGTATTGTACATCCCGCATGCGCCAGCACAATTTTCGTGCTGCGCCCTCACTCTTTGTCGCTTATTTACATCGTTTCATTTACTTACATAAAACGCTCACCAGGAAATAATCCATTCACGTAACTAATAGAATATGAATCGTGTTAGTGATTTTAGCCGTGATGGTCGATTCGCCGTTCTTCCCCGAGAACGGCTTTTTTTTGGGTTTTGACAGGAGGGTAAATTGATGTTCCAGTCTGCGGTTGTTTTCCTTTCGTCACTGTTCATGTGCGGCAATGTGTTTGCAGGCTCCGTCGCCTCGGTGTCGCTCAGCACACTTTCATCAGCACTCAATGAACGCATGCTGATCATGAAAGACGTCGCCAGTTACAAGGCACAGCACCACTCCCCCGTGGAAGATGTCGGGCGGGAACAAAAAGTACTGGCAGAAGCAGTGAAAAATGCCCAGGACGCGGGTCTGGATCCCGGTTCCGTGGAGCCTTTTTTCCGCGCATTAATGAACGCCAGCAAGGCCGTTCAGTATCGCTATCTGGCCGACTGGTTAGCCACACCGGATACCAGCCACTCGGTCAGAAGCCTGGACGCGACCCGGCAGCAGATAAATCAACTCGATAGCCAGTTGCTCACTGCCATCAGCCAGCGACTGCTCACCGGCCCTTTCACTGAAGCAGACACCGCATGGCTGTCGGCACAAATTATGGCGCCCAATCTCAGCGAGGCGGATAAAAACAACCTGCTTGCCGCTTTACGCCGTATTCATCGCGTACGTTAGCCATCAATGCCTATGCAATGAATAACACGGATACCTGGCCTGCCAGGCGCATGACAGGCCGGGCATCCGATAAGAAGATTAACGGCTTATGGCCGGCGCCTGCGGTGTAACATCGACCGACCGAATGCCACACATGCGAATCATTCGACAACCGAATAATCTTCTGCGCATTAACGCCCCCTGAGTTAAATTCCCCCTTTCATGCCGCCCGCTCTGCAAAAGAGTTTTCACCTGTCCGCTGTCGCTGTAGTCTCAATAGCGACTTTTTTAGCTGCGTACGATGTGAGTAACCTTTTTTCCTATTAAAACTAGAAAATTTTGCAATTTTGAGGAACGGACAGAACAACTATGGACTCCACGCTCATCACAACCCGCCCCGATGAAGAGGTACCGCCACTAAATCGCGCCCGCCGTGCAGCCTGGGGCAGCTTCGCTGGCGCAGTGGTCGACTGGTTCGATTTTTTACTGTATGGCATCACCGCCGCGCTGGTGTTTAACAGCGAATTTTTCCCGCAGATAGATCCGGCGATGGGCACGCTTGCCGCTTTCGCCACGTTTGGCGTCGGATTTTTATTCCGCCCGCTCGGCGGCATTGTCTTTGGTCATTTCGGCGATCGTCTCGGTCGCAAGCGAATGCTGATGATGACGGTCTGGATGATGGGGATCGCCACCGCCTGTATTGGTATTCTGCCCTCTTTTGCCACCATCGGCTGGTGGGCACCGGCGTTATTGGTCATCCTGCGCGCCATTCAGGGTTTCGCCGTTGGCGGCGAATGGGGCGGCGCGGCGCTGCTAGCGGTCGAAAGTGCGCCCTCCGGCAAAAAAGCCTTCTATAGCAGCGGCGTTCAGGTCGGATATGGCGTCGGGTTATTGCTCTCCACGGGGCTTGTGTCGCTCATCAGCAGCCTGACCACCAACGAACAGTTTCTGAGCTGGGGCTGGCGTCTGCCTTTCTTGTTCAGCATTGTACTGGTGCTCGGTGCGCTGTGGGTGCGTAACGGCATGGCGGAATCGGCCGAGTTTGAACGAGCGCAGACACAACAACCGACGCAAATAAAAAAACGCCCGCCCGTATTTGAAGCGCTGTTTCGCCATCCGGGGGCGTTTTTGAAAATTATCGCCCTGCGCCTGTGCGAACTGCTGACCATGTATATCGTCACCGCTTTTGCGCTGAACTACTCGACGCAAAATCTGGGTTTACCGCGTGAGCTGTTCCTTAATATCGGCTTGCTGGTCGGCGGGATAAGTTGCCTGACCATTCCGTTATTCGCCTGGCTGGCGGATCGTTTTGGACGGCGGCGCATCTATATCACCGGCGCATTGATCGGCGCGCTGAGCGCCTTCCCGTTCTTTATGGCGCTGGAAATGCGCTCCATTTTCGGCGTGGTGATCTTCTCGTTACTGCTGGCCAATATCGCCCACGATATGGTGGTTTGCGTACAGCAGCCGATGTTCACCGAAATGTTCGGCGCGGGTTATCGCTACAGCGGCGCGGGTGTTGGTTACCAGGTCGCCAGCGTGGTTGGCGGCGGGTTTACGCCCTTTATTGCCGCCGCGCTGCTGAACTTTTCCGGCGGTGAGTGGCATTCCGTCGCCATTTATCTGCTGGCAGGCTGTCTGCTCTCCGCTCTGACAGCGATGCTGATGAAAACACCGCCGCACGCGCATCAATAAAAAAAGCCTCCGCATGCGGAGGCTCTGTTTCTTGTGACCCTTGTTAAATCTGGTAATCGATCGCCGCTTCGTCCGGCTCCATCACCTGGCGTTTGATATCGTCTACCGACAGCCCGGCGTTACACAGTTCAATAAAGCGCCAGACATAATTTCGTTGTAACTGGCCGCGTTTTAACCCTAACCAGACAGTATTGGCATCAAACAGGTGTTGCGTATCCAGCCGCACCAGTTTGCCCTCTTCGTTTTCGCCGCTCGATTGCTCCGCCACCAGCCCGACGCCCAGCCCCAGCTCAACATAGGTTTTGATAACATCGGAATCCTGCGCGCTCAGCACCACATCCGGGATTAACCCCTTGCGACCAAACGCTTCATCAATACGCGAACGTCCGGTTATCCCCTGGCGATAAGTGATAAGCGGCCAGCGGCTGATATCTTCGAGCGTTAACGGTGAGGATTGCGCCAGCGGGTGATCCGCCGGTACCAGCAAACTGTGGTGCCAGCGAAACCAGGGGAACGCCACGAGTGAGCTGTCATTGCTTAAGCGTTCGCTGGCAATGCCGATGTCTGCGCCACCGTTATGCAGTAGAGATTCAATCTCTTGTGGAGTGCCCTGAATCAATTCCAGCCGCACTTCCGGGAACAGCGCGCGAAAAGCTTTAATCACCGAGGGCAAGCTGTAACGCGCCTGAGTATGCGTCGTCGCAATAGTCAGTACGCCAGAGGTGTCATTGGTAAAGAGATCGGCGAGCCTGCGCACATTGCTCGCTTCGTTAAGAATGCGCTCGGCAATCACCAGTAGCGCTTTACCGGGTTCCGTCATGCCCAACAAACGTTTGCCGCGACGGATAAAAATCTCAATCCCCAGCTCTTCTTCAAGCTCACGAATATGGCGGCTCACGCCGGATTGTGATGTGTAAAGCATGTTGGCGACTTCGGTCAGGTTGTAATCCCGCCGCGCCGCCTCGCGGATAATTTTGAGTTGCTGGAAATTCACCCTTCGCTGCTCCTGGCCTGTCAGACATGACGATATTGTTAAAGTCTGCGGCCAGGCAGAACAAATAATAAAAACCAGCATCTTATTCCATTAAGGAATAATGCTTAGCTCACCAGCTGCAACTCGTGGCTTTCCATTGCCGGGCGGCTGACTAATGACATTAAAATATCTTTCACCGCTTGCGCCTGCGGCGAGAGCGTGCCGCGCGCGGAAACGTTTAACGACAACGGCAGGTTCATCGACGGCGTGGTGATACGCGCCATCCAGCCGTTGGTCGCAGCGCACAGCGAACGCGCGGCAGACTCCGGCAGTACCGTCACGCCCATTCCGCTGGCAATCGCCGCCGTCAGCGTGGCGATCGACTCAATTTCGCCAATGATCTTCGCGGTCAGTCGACGCAGCGAAAAGGCTTCATCAACACGCAAACGGACAGCGCTGTAATCGCGCGGCAGGAAAAGATTCATATCGGCAACCGCCGTCAGATCGACGCTCTGGCCTGGGCAGTCACGCGTGCCCACCAGATAGAGATCCTCTTTCAGCAGCGGCAGGCTGTTGATCCCCGCGCCAGGCGCGCGTTCATACAGCACCGCCATATCCAGTTGCCCGCTGAGCAATTTATCGTTCAGCGTTGAGCCGCTATTTTCATGCAGATAAACCATAACTTCCGGCAACTCGGTCCGCACCGCCTGCAACAACGGCATGGTGACGGAAGACGCAGCAGTGCCCGGTGCCAGGCCGATGGAGACTTGTCCCCGCAGGCACTGACCGACATTGTTTACCGCCAGTTGCGCCTGTTCGCACTGGCGCAAAATCGTCCGTGCATGGGTGTAGAGGATTTTGCCCGCTTCGGTCGGCGTCACACCGCGTTTGGTGCGAATAAGCAATTGCTGATCCAGCTCGCCTTCCAGAGTGGCAACCTGCTGGCTCAGCGCGGGCTGCGCAATGTGTAATACTTCGGCTGCCTGAGTCAGGCTTCCAATATCGACGATTTTTACGAAGTATTTCAGTCGTCTTAAGTTCATTTTGCCTCCTGTACGGGTACCAGTGCCAACGCCGGATGTGATGTAGCCAGAGGAGTTGCAATATGCTTGCCAGTTTTAGTTAGGCAAAATGAAAGGCGCTAACAGGCTGGATAATAAGAGATTCTAATTACGAGCGGGGGAATTATTACTGAAACAGTGGTTTGTATGATGCCCCATGGCGGATGCATTGCACAATTTTGGTGCAAATGCGCGCTTAAGTGCTTATCCCGGCAGCAGATTGCTGAAATAGTCAGCAAACGATCGCGACGGCACGATCCATCCTTTGACAAGGCTCTGGGGCATCGCTAATATTCGCCCCGTTCACACGATTCCTCTGTAGTTCAGTCGGTAGAACGGCGGACTGTTAATCCGTATGTCACTGGTTCGAGTCCAGTCAGAGGAGCCAGATTTAAAAAAGCCTGCTTTTAAGCAGGCTTTTTGCTTTTCTACCAACCGCACGCGATAAACCCCTCACCTTTCATCCAGGCAAAACGTTGCTTTGCGAGCCGAGCGCGTGCGTCCCCTGCACCAGTCGCGGTTTTCAACCTCGCGTTTTTTCAGATATTCCTGACCAGCAGCATTGTTGCGCTCAGGGCTTACGCTTGCCGATTGAGCAATAAAGGCTGTCCACCGTAAAAGTGAAGATGAAGCCCCGTGATTGCAGATGCTGCTTTGCCTGTAATGGCGAGGCTGGCAGGGATAAGCCTTAACGGGCCTGCCTTCGCAGGCCCAGGAACGTGATGTCGCGGTGATTATCTGCCGGTATTAAAAAAGGCCACCGTCTGCGTCAGTCGACGGGTCTGCTCTTCCAGCGCACTGGCCGCCGATACCGCATGCTGAACCAGAGCGGTGTTCTGCTGCGTGACCGCATCAATTTGCACAATCGCTTCGTTAACATGGCTGATGCCTTTACTCTGCTCCTCGGTCGCGACGGAGATTTCCGACATGATGTCCGAGACGCGCCGCACCGCCACAATCATGTCGTCGATACTGCTGCCGGCAATTTTGATTTGTGACGAGCCGTTATTGACGCGCGTGACAGACTCTTCCACCAGCCCTTTAATCTCCTGCGCCGCCTGCGAACTGCGCAATGACAAACTGCGCACTTCACCGGCGACCACCGCGAAGCCTCTGCCCTGTTCACCCGCTCTGGCTGCTTCAACCGCCGCGTTCAGCGCCAGAATATTGGTCTGAAACGCGATGCCGTTGACCACCTCGATAATGCTCGCTATTTTCCCGGCGCTCTCGGAGATACCGTTCATGGTTTCATTCATGCTCTGCATTACCACACCGCCGCGCGAAGCAATATCCACAGCTTCACTCGCCAGATGACGCGCCTGCCCGGCGTTCTCCGCGTTTTGTTTCACGGCGGCGGTGATCTCTTCCATGCTGGACGAGGTGCGCTCCAGCGACATCGCCTGCTGCTCGGAATGTGAGGCAATTTGTTGATTTCCGGCAACAATATCATGGGTGCTGGTGTTAATGATCTCCGCCCCTTCACGGATATCATTGATCACGGCGGTCAGTTGCTCACGCATCACGCCCATTTCGTGGATCAGGCTTGAGTTATCCCCGGATTTTTTATCCACCGCCTGCGAAAGATCCCCGGCGGCAATCCGCGCGGCGACATCAACGGCATAAAGAGGTTCGCCCCCAAGTGCCAGCAACGTTCCCCGGTTGATGAGATAGACGATCACCGACAGCAAAATACTGATAGCCACAAATTCAATCAGGTTCTGATACAGCGAAACCCGAAACGCCGCGTCGATATCATCCACATACAGACCGGTGGTGATGATCCAGCCCCAGGGCGTCCACGGAATGCTGTAAGCGATTTTCGGCTGAGCTTCCGTCTCGCCAGGGCGCGGAAAAACATAAGCGGTAAACCCGGCCTGATTATCACGGGTAACCGCAACCATATCTCTGAAGATGTAGGCACCATTGGCATCCGCAACCTGTGGCCCCTGACCAATCAGCTTGGCGTTGATCGGATGCATAATCACTTCAGCCTGGGTATTGAGAATCGTGAAGTATCCCGTTTCTCCATAGCGTAAATCCTTAATTAACTGGGTTGCACGCTGCTGCGCTTCCTGTTGCGTGATCGCCCCTTTATCAACCAGCGCGGCCTGTGTTTTGACGATACTCAGCGCCAGTTGCGAAACATGCTGCAACTCGTTTTTCCGCAGTGACAGTTGGTCTTCTTTGACCGTAAAAGAGCTGTAGAGCAGTGTCCCGGCAAGGCACACCAGCGCCACGATGAGAGGGAGCCAAAGTTTTTGCGCGAGGGATAGTTTCATGGCATGAGTACCTATTGTTGTTTTATATGGCGGGTACAGCATCGGCTTCGGGCATTCGAACCGCGCCTTATCTCTATATCGGAAATAAAAAAAAACGAGTTAATCGATAGAAGTTGTATATCTTTCACAACTTAACCGTTTTGAGGTTATAAAAAAGTAACCAATTAATAAATAGAGTGTTATTTTTGGCGGGTTAATGCAGCCAGCGAAAGTCTTATTAATAAATAAGAACGCCGTCACATTCATGCGCGAAGGCATCACCGGGAGATAACAGCAATCCCGCCGCATTCGCTAACGAGTCATCGCCGTTTTTGCGTGTACTGCGCAACGTCTGGCCTACGGTCAGGTTGTTTACGTGTTGCGCGTAGTTTGCGGGTGCGACAGTTCTTTCAACATTTTCTGCAACCACTGCGCCGCCCCGCGCTTGCCGCTGCGTTTATGGGAATAAATCTTCACCTCGAACGGCGGAACCGCAAAAGGCAGCGCAAAAATGGTAATCCTTGCCGCCTGTTTTAACTTTTCCGCTGCCGAACGCGGAAGCGCCATCAGCAGATCGCTGTCGGCGATAATAAAAGGCGCGCTGAGCATCGAGGGGGTTTTTATCGCCACCTGTCGCGTATAACCCAGACGTTCGAGTTCACAATCCAGCACGCCTTTGCTTTCATTCCACGGCGTTACCACCAGGTGGCGCGCGGCAAGGTAATCGTCCAGCGTTAACTGTTGCCTGTGTTGATTGCTGATAACGACATATTCATCTGCAAACAAGCCGATCTCATCCAGCTCTGCGTAATGAATATCCTGCGGCGCGCTAAACCCCAGCGCGAAATCCACTTCTCCTGCCAGCAGCTCATTAAGCGCCGGGCTATGAGGCAAATAGCGAAACTCAAAACGCAGGCCGGGCGCTGTATGCTGTAATGCGGCCATCAGCGCGGGGAAAATGCTAAACACGGTGAAATCAGTGATCGCGACCTGCAAACAGTCTGTGGTCGTTGCGGGATTAAACTCCGCGTGCGGGGTGAGTTCATGGTTGAGATGCGCTAATGCCGACGCAATGGCGGGCGCAAGCTGGCTGGCATAAACGCTTGGGCACATTACGTGCCCTTCCCGGTAAAATAACGGGTCGTTGAGCGTCACACGTAGTCTTGAGAGCGCGTGGCTGAGCGCCGATGTGCTCATCGCCAGTTCTTCTGCCGCCTGGCGCACAGAACGGTGGCGGTAGACCGCGTCGAAAACGGGTAACAGGTTGAGATCAAGACGCCGTAACGTGGGATGCATAATATTCATCGAGTAGTGATTTCATTGCACTTAATTCTTTGCACAATACCGCTTATGCTGGCGGCCATCAATTTTGAACTCCCGGTAACAACAACAGGAAACGCAATGAGCATTACCATCCGCCCCGCCCGCCCGACTGACGCAAGCGCTATTTTTTCGATGATTTATGAACTGGCGGTGTATGAAAAAGCGCCTGAAGAAGTGATCACCACAGCAGATGAGATCCGCGAAACCCTGTTTGGCACGGAGAGCAAAACGGAAGCCTTGATCTGCGAAATCGAAGGCAAAGCCGTGGGTTATGCGGTTTTCTTCACCAGTTATTCGACATGGCTTGGCCGAAACGGCATTTACATGGAAGATCTCTACGTTTCGCCCGATTTTCGCGGTAACGGTGCCGGAAAAGCGATGCTGCAAAAGATTGCGCAGTATGCCGTTGAGCGCCGCTGCGGTCGTCTGGAGTGGAGCGTGCTCGACTGGAACCAGCCGGCCATTGATTTTTACCAGAGCATCGGCGCGCGGGCGCAAAGTGAATGGGTGCGTTACCGGCTGGATGGCGATGCCCTGCTGAAATTCGCCGAAAGTCCCGGCGCTTAATCTTTCTCCATTAACCCGCCACGGCGGGTTTTCGCTTATTCATCATTGGGTTCGTCTCACGCCTCGCTTAAAGATCCCGCGCTTACTGCCGATAAAAATTGTGCAGCTATACTCATAGCTGTTCTCTGGTTGTTTTTTCTACAATAAAGGATTTACAGCATGGATCCGATACAAATTGCATCATTAGCCAGCAGCCTTGACTCTTATCAGCTTGATAACCAAGTCAACACGCTGGTGCTGAAAAAAGCGCTCGATACCCAGAAAACGATCGCCAGCGACTTGATTCAGCAGATCCCGCAGTTACCTTCCAACCCGGCAATCGGTCGTAATATCAATACCACCGCCTAACCCGGTTTGCCCGCTGGCGTTTGCGGTAACAGCGTCAACCGGCAAGTTTGCAAGCCCGCCTCGTGCGGGCTTTTTTGTTTCTTCGCTTGCCTGGAATGGTAAATCGGCGTAGCCTCTGCCGAATTAAAACCGATCGGTCTAAATTATGAATGACGAAACAGCAGCACGGCAAAAACCCCTCCGTGGACGGCCGCCAAAAGTCGAGCGCAACTTTACCGATACCCGCCAGGAGCTGATTCGCTCCGGCCTGGAAGTGCTAACCGAAACCGGCTATCTGTCGGCGGGCATTGATGCAGTGATCAAAAATATCGCGGTTCCTAAAGGCTCGTTTTATCACTGCTTTAAAAGCAAGCAGGAATTTGGCATGGCAGTGCTGGCCGCTTACGGCGACTTTTTCGCGCATAAACTGGATAAATTTTTAACCGATACCCAGCGCTCCCCGCTGCAACGTATGGCCGCCTTTGTGCACCACGCGGGCCAGGGAATGGCGAAATACGATTTCCGCCGGGGTTGCCTGGTGGGCAACCTGTTGCAGGAAACGCCACTGTTACCGGAAGCCTTCCCGGCGCGTCTGAAAGCCATCCTCGCCGACTGGGAAACGCGCGTCGCAACGTGTCTCGATGAAGCAAAAGTCTGCGGCGAACTGCCGCCAGACGCCGCGAGCCGCGAACTGGCCAGGGTGTTCTGGTCCGGCTGGGAAGGCGCAGTAATGCGCGCCAAACTGTTCCGCTCCGTCGAGCCGCTGGATCAGTACTGGAAATTTTTCCACCACAGCATAACAACCGCCCCTGCTGCGTGAAGCATGACGGGGGATGGAGCATCTGCACAGGACGGCGAAAACGCCGAAAATACACCTCATCCGACGAGGAAAACGCAGTCATGAAAGCATTAGTTCTGGAACAGAATGAGAATAAAACCCTGGCGGAAGTGAAAGAGGTCGACCTGCCCGCATTGGGTGAAGGCGACGTTCGGGTCGATATTGACTGGTCCAGCCTTAACTACAAAGACGCGCTGGCTATCACCGGTAAAGGCAAAATCATTCGCCAGTTCCCGATGGTGCCAGGCATTGATTTTTGCGGTCGCGTGAGCGAAAGCCGCGATGCGCGCTTTACTCCCGGCCAGGCCGTGATCCTCACCGGCTGGGGTGTGGGCGAAAACCACTGGGGTGGACTTGCCGAGCAGGCCTGCGTAAAAGGGGACTGGCTGGTGGCGCTGCCGGAAAGTTTACGTGCGCGCAATGCGATGATCATTGGCACCGCTGGTTTTACCGCCATGCTGTGCGTCATGGCGCTGCAGGATGCCGGGATTAAACCGCAGGATGGTACCGTGCTGGTCACCGGTGCCAGTGGCGGCGTTGGCAGCACTGCTGTCGTGCTGCTGAAAGCGCTGGGCTACACCGTTGCCGCCGTAACCGGTCGCGAATCTACCCATGATTTTCTGCGTAAGCTGGGCGCCGATGAGATCCTGCCGCGCAGCGATTTTGAACAGACCCGTCCGCTGGAAAAACAGCTGTGGGCCGGTGCGATTGATACGGTTGGCAACCACGTGTTAGCAAAAGTGCTGGCGCAGACGAACTACGGCGGATGCGTTGCCGCATGCGGTCTGGCAGGCGGTTTCGAACTGCCGACCACCGTGATGCCGTTTATTCTGCGAAACGTGCGTTTGCAGGGCGTGGATTCCGTGATGGTGCCAACCGCACAGCGCGGCGCCGTGTGGGAAAATCTCGCACGTACGTTGCCAGAAAGTTACTACCAGCAGGCGGCAACCGAAATTACGCTGGAACAGGCTCCGGCAACCGCTGCCGATTTTCTCAGCAATAAAATCCAGGGCCGTACACTGGTGAAAATCAGCGGCTAATCCGCCTTCCGGCGCGCGCTGTCGCGCCGGATTGTTCCCTCATCCGTTTCCTCTGAATCCCGTTGCGCGCTGCTTTCGTTTCACATTCCTGTGACATACTATCGGCTACAGCCGTAGAGCAGATAAGGAGATAAAGATGAATAATAAGGGTGCAACTCTGACCCCGGAACAAGCGCTGGATCAACTTGAAGCGCTGTATGACCGTTCCGTCGAGGCCCTTCGTCAGGCGATCGCTCGCTATATTGACGACGGTCAGCTTCCCGATACCGAAGCCCGCGCACAAGGGTTATTCGTCTATCCGCAGTTATCCGTAAGCTGGAATGGCAGCGCGACGAACCCACCGAAAACCCGCGCCTACGCCCGCTTCACCCATTCGGGCTGTTACACCACCACCATCACCCGCCCTTCGCTGTTTCGTCCCTATTTACTCGAACAATTAACCCTGCTGTGTCAGGACTATGGCGCTCATATCGAGGTGGGGTTATCCGCGCATGAAATCCCGTACCCTTACGTGATTGACGGTTCGGAGCTGACGCTGGACAGGTCAATGAGCGCGGGCTTAACGCGCCATTTTCCCACCACCGAACTGGCGCAGATTGGTGATGAGACCGCCGATGGCCTATTCCACCCGACCGAGCTTTACCCGCTTTCCCATTTTGATGCGCGCCGCGTGGATTTCTCGCTGGCGCGACTGCGCCACTACACCGGCACGCCGGTTGAACATTTCCAGCCGTTTGTGTTGTTTACCAACTACACGCGTTATGTCGATGAGTTCGTGCGCTGGGGCTGTAACGAGATCCTCAATCCCGATAGCCCTTACGTCGCGCTCTCCTGCGCGGGCGGCAACTGGATCACTGCCGATACGGAAGCGCCGGAGCAGGCCATTTCTGATCTGGCGTGGAAAAAACACCAGATGCCGGCCTGGCACCTCGTCACCGCTGACGGTCAGGGCATTACGCTGATAAATATTGGCGTTGGCCCGTCGAACGCGAAAACCATTTGCGATCATCTGGCCGTGCTGCGCCCGGATGTCTGGCTGATGATTGGCCACTGCGGCGGCCTGCGTGAAAGCCAGTCGATTGGCGATTACGTACTGGCGCATGCCTACCTGCGCGATGACCACGTGCTGGATGCCGTGCTGCCGCCGGATATTCCGATCCCGAGCATCGCTGAAGTGCAACGTGCGCTATACGACGCGACCAAAGAGGTCAGCGACATGCCGGGTGAGGAGGTTAAACAGCGGCTGCGTACCGGCACGGTGGTCACCACCGACGATCGCAACTGGGAGCTGCGTTATTCCGCTTCCTCCCTACGCTTTAACCTGAGCCGCGCGGTGGCGATAGATATGGAAAGTGCCACCATTGCCGCGCAGGGTTATCGCTTCCGCGTGCCGTATGGCACCCTGCTCTGCGTTTCTGACAAACCGCTGCACGGCGAGATCAAACTTCCCGGCCAGGCCAACCGTTTTTACGAAGGGGCGATTTCCGAGCATTTGCAAATTGGCATCCGCGCCATCGACCTGCTCCGCGCAGAGGGCGATCGCCTGCACTCGCGTAAATTGCGCACCTTTAACGAACCGCCATTCCGATAACAATTAAAAAGGATTAACCATGCAAACACCGACACCGTTACAAGCGTTACGCGATCGGCTGGTCGCCCTGGAGCTTGACGGCATGATTGTTCCGCGTGCCGATGCGCACCAGAGCGAAGACTGCGCGCCACATGACAATAAACTCCAGTGGCTCACCGGCTTTACCGGTTCTGCCGGGCTGGCGCTGGTGCTGCGCGACAAAGCGCTGCTGTTTGTGGATGGTCGCTACCAGGTACAGGTGCGCAGCGAAGTCGATCTCCATGATTTTGCGATCCACCATTTGCACAACGAACCGCTGGATCAGTGGTTAAACGCTTCCTTGCCTGCGGGCAGCCGCATCGGCTTTGAGCCGCTGCTGATGGTCAACAGCCAGTTTCAGGCGCTGAACGCCACGCACTGTGAACTGGTGGCACTGGACAGCGATCCGTTCGACGTCATCTGGACCGATCGCCCGGCGGCACCGTGCGGCGCGATCCGTGAAATGCCGCTGGCGATAAGCGGTGAAAGCAGTGCCGATAAACGCGCGCGCATCGCGCGGGTGCTGGCGGAAAAAGGGGCGAATTACCTGGCGATTACGCTGCCGGATAATATCGCCTGGCTGCTGAATATTCGCGGTTCGGACATTGCGATGAACCCGGTGGCGCACTCCTTTGCCCTGCTCAGCCGCGAAGGTGCCGTCGAATGGTTTGTCAATCCGCAGAAAACCGCCGGTTTATCTGCGCAGCTCACCTCCACGCTGACGCTGCATGATGTCGGGGATTTCCTGCCGCGTTGCCAGCAGATCGCCGCCGGAAAACGCATCCTGCTCGACGGTGATTTCGCGCCGGTGGCGCTGCGTTTCGCTATTGAACAGCAGGGTGGCGAAGTGCTGTGGAGCGCCGATCCTATTACCTTTATCAAAGCGCATAAAAACGCGACCGAACTGGCAGGCTACCGCGAAAGCCACCAGCAGGATGGCGTGGCGTGGGTCAATTTCCTCGCCTGGCTGGCGCGCGAAGTGCCCGCCCGGGAAGCGGCGGGTAACCCGGTAACCGAACTGGAAGCGCAGCAAAAACAGCTGGCATTCCGCCAGCGGCAACCCGGCTTTATTGAACAGAGTTTCAGCACCATTTCAGCCTCTGCCAGCAATGCGGCGATGTGCCATTACCACAGCAGCGAAAAAACAAATAAAGCCATCACCAGCGCCAATTTCTATTTGAATGATTCCGGCGGCCAGTACCAAAACGGCACCACTGACGCGACGCGTACCCTGTCGTTTGGCGCACTCAATGCTCAGCAACGGCTGCACTACACCGCCGTGCTGAAAGGCTTTTTATCGATGTTCACCCTGCAATTTCCTGCAGGTACGCACGGCCACCAACTGGATGCGTTTGCCCGCCGCGCGCTGTGGGATTTAGGGCTGGATTTCGATCACGGCACCGGTCATGGCGTTGGTCATCAGTTGCTGATCCATGAGCAGCCGCAACGCATTGCAAAAAAGGTCAACCCCTGGCCGCTGTCGGCGGGCAACATTATGACTATTGAGCCGGGTTACTATTTAGCGGACAACTATGGCATTCGTATCGAAAACCAGGTGGAAGTGGTGGAAAGCCAGCCGGGATTCTGCCGCTTTGCTTCGCTGACGCTTATTCCCATCGATTTAAGCCAGGTGGAATGGAGCCTGTTGAGCGAACAGGAGCAGCAGTGGCTGGATGATTATCACCAGCAGGTGCGCGACACCCTGTCGCCACTGGTTGATGACGATGCCCGCGCGTGGCTTAATGCAGCCACTGCACCGCTGCGCGTGCAGGCAAGCTAAGCGTTCGGTTCATTCACAAACCCGCTGCGGCGGGTTTTATTTTACTCCGTGCAGGCATAATGTCTTTTCAGCGCTTCTTTGCCAGCGTATCGCCGCCCGAACTGACCATGTCGATAGCCTTTGTCATCGCGATGCATTGCTGCTTCAACGAGAAATTCCCGTAGGGAAAAACGCTAAGTTGCGGGATGTGAGAACGCAGAAAAGCAAAAAGCCTGCTTAAAAGCAGGCTTTTTAAAATCTGGCTCCTCTGACTGGACTCGAACCAGTGACATACGGATTAACAGTCCGCCGTTCTACCGACTGAACTACAGAGGAATCGTGTGAACGGGGCGAATATTAGCGATGCCCCAGGCCCTTGTCAAAGCCTGATTTTCACATTTTGGCGCGTTTGCTGAATTATTCTCCATTCTGTGCAGAAATGGCGCTTTTTTGCGGCTTCGGGTACTTCCATAGCCAGCGTCCGCTGACCATACGCCAGTAAAACAGCGCACCGCGCACCGCCCAGTCAAGGAACATCCCAAGCCAGACCCCAACCACGCCCATACCGAGCATAATCCCGAGGGTGTAACCGGCGACGACGCGACAACCCCACATTCCAAGCATGGACACCCACATGGCGAAACGGGCGTCGCGCGCGCCTTTCAGCCCGGCGGGTAGCACCCAGGATGCCGCCCAGATGGGCATAAACGCCGCGTTAAGCCAGAGAAGCACTTTAACCACCTCTTTTACATCCTCTTCCTGGGTGTAAAACGAGGCGAAAAGCCCGGCAAACGGCGCGGTTCCCCAGGCAAGCATCGTCAGTAACAGCGTCGAGAGCCAGAATACATGCCGCAACTGGCGCTCAGCCTGGCTTATCTGTCCTTTGCCCAGTCGTTTACCGGTAATAATTGTGGAGGCGGAACCCAGCGCGTTGCCCGGTAGGTTAATTAGCGCGGCGACGGAGAAAGCAATAAAGTTACCGGCGATAACGTTGGTGCCCATACCGGCAACGAACATTTGCGTCAGCAGCTTGCCGCCGTTAAACAGCACCGATTCGATACTGGCGGGGATGCCGATACCCATCACTTCCCAGATAATGCTGAAGTTGAGCTTTTCGAAGTAACTTTTTAGCGGAATACGCAGCGCCGGGTTAAAGCCAATCATCAGTACCCAGATA
Source organism: Kosakonia sp. SOY2 (assembly GCF_027109175.1). Lineage (NCBI taxonomy): Bacteria > Pseudomonadati > Pseudomonadota > Gammaproteobacteria > Enterobacterales > Enterobacteriaceae > Kosakonia > Kosakonia sp. SOY2. Next base: position 594,880 of record NZ_JAPVXH010000001.1, on the reverse strand, counting down.
ATCGCCACCGCGCCAATATAGCGGGAAATGGTCAGCCCCAGCCCTGCCCCGGCGAAGCCCATCCCTTTCCAGCCGAAGAGACCGTAGATCAGCACGCTGCTGATAAGAATATTGAGGATATTCATGCCGCCGTTAATCAGCAGCGGGATTTTGGTATTGCCCGCGCCGCGCAGCGCTCCGCTGCCAATCAGCGCAATGGCCGCAGCCGGGTAGCTGAGAACCGTCAGTTCAAGGTAGGTCAGCGCCAGCGCCTTGACCTCCGCCGTTGCCGCCCCGGCGATAAAATCGATAATTTCCGTACCGTAGTAGTGGATCACCGCCGCCAGCACAATCGAAAACAGCGTCATGATCACCAGCGACTGGCGCGTCGCCGCCCTCGCCCGCTCGCCATCCAGCTTACCGAGGCTGAAGGCCACCACCACCGTGGTTCCCAGGTCGATTGCCGCGAAAAATGACATCACCACCATGTTAAAACTATCGGCAAGACCTACCCCCGCCATCGCCTCTTTGCCTAGCCAGCTTACGAGGAAGGTGCTGAGCACGCCCATCATCAGGACGCAGGTGTTTTCGAGGAAGATAGGTACGGCAAGGGGGGTGATTTCTCGCCAGAATAAAACACGGTAGCTTTTACGCTTTCTGTACCACGGCGTGCGCATGACAGCCTGGCGAAGAGGAGTAACGACGTTCAAATTGGTCCTTAGCCGCAAAAGGTGAAATCACATTTCAAATGATGGGGGAGAAACCGTGATCCTGCAAAGCATTTCCACAGAAAACGATGATAATGAACTCAAATTGTCGATGGATTCGGCAGTCAGCACACCCTGCGAGAAATGAGGTTTGACAAAAGATTTTTCGCCGCTAAGATAAGCCTCCACAACGATTCCTCTGTAGTTCAGTCGGTAGAACGGCGGACTGTTAATCCGTATGTCACTGGTTCGAGTCCAGTCAGAGGAGCCAGATTCAAAAAAGCCTGCTTTTAAGCAGGCTTTTTGCTTTTTATCGCTCCGCTAAACATAGCGATAAGTTTTTCCCCTTCAGAAACCGCCCTTTCCGCTTCTTGAGTATCAAGCTGAACCTGTAACGTAATCCATTGAAAATGTTTGCTTAGCTTAATGCTATGCTCAGGGCTTGCAGAAAGTACCGACATGCGCGATCAATACCGCGCGACAGGAAATAGAAAAACAAGTGACCAGCTCTCCAGTCACGCCGCGCCTTTTAAGGCCAAACATTTCAGGGTTAACCACCATGCGCAACCGTTTTACGACTCGTCCGGCAAAACGCCTTTTCGTCACCGCCCTCCTTCTTTTTACTGTTGCAGGCCATGCAGATGTTGTAGGGCAAGCCCCGGAATACCAACAGATTGACGGGCTGATAAGAGAGCCGCTTTTGCTGGCGGTCACCTTAGATAATGGTCAGCCGGCCGTGCTGGATGCCTTTGTGACACGCATGGACAGCCAAACGCCTTTGCCCGTGGTGTTAATCACTAATGGAACCGTTGGCAATGCTGAATTTGATCGCTGGATAATCAACCCGAACCGTTATGCCTCAGCGGCTATCGCTTTTGCGCGCCACGGTTATGCGGCGGTGGTGGTCCTGCGCCAGGGCTACGGGCAATCAAGCGGTGCGGCGGAGTATGCCGATGGTTCCTGCGCGCAACCTTTACATCTGCGGGCCGGGGAGCAGGATACACGTAACCTGCTTGCGGCCCTCGAAGCCGTGCGCCACCAGCCGTGGGCCGCAGCCGATAACGCGATCCTTGCCGGAATGTCCGCAGGCGGTTTTGCGGCGCTTGCTACTGGCGCGGCTAATCCACCAGGCGTTAAGGCGGTAATCAATTTCGACGGCGGAAGGGGCGCGATTGACGGGAAATCACTCTGCGATAAAGCCGGTCTGCTGCAAGCCTATGCACGTTACGGGAAGACAGCGCAAATCCCGTCCCTGTGGCTGTATGCGAAAAATGATAAATCCTTCCCGCCGTCGATGGGCAAAGAGATGTTCGATGCCTATCAGCAGGGAAGCCACACTGCGCAATTCATCACGATGCCTGCCTTCGGTAATAACGGCCATGTCTTTATGGATTCAGCGCCGGAAAGTTTCTGGTGGCAGACGGTGGCCGCATTTCTAAAACAGCAGCATTTACCGACCAGCGAAGCTGTGCCTCTGCCCGAAACGCACCTGCCTGCACCGCCCGCGCTCAATGCCGCCGGGAAAAAGGCGTTCTCAGAATATGCAGCAACACAACGCTATGAAAAAGCCTTTGCCACGGACGAGGACGGCGACTGGGGCGCGGCGTACTGGGCCAGAAACAGCCGTCAAGCCGCAGAAACGGCGCTAAGCATCTGTCAACAGGAGCAGCGTCCGGGCGCGGGCAACTGTACGGTGTACGCCATTAATAACCATCTCGTAACCGCAAACACGCCTTAGCCCCCACACAAACCAGTCACAGAGAAAACACACTTTGCATGGGTTGCCAGAATGGCAACCCATGCAATGTCTGGTCATAACGTCAAAGCACTTCTGTTAAATATCCTTTATACGTCCTGTTTTTGCTGCCCGCGTTTATAAAATGCATCCGGGTAGGTTTTTTCGTAATACCCTTTCATTTCAATTTCATCAAGCGAAAGTGCCCGACGCAAATGAAACGAACATAAAATAACGGGAGCAATTAACACCACAACGGCACCGGAAATAACGGTAAACGGAACCACGCCTAATAAACTGATATACCAGCCAGCAATGGCCACGCCAAAAGGGTTGGCCAGGCTGGATAAAAAGCCTGCCATGGCGCTCATTCTCGTTCGGTAATTACGGGGAGTTGCCGTTGAGCGCAGCGTACTGAGGTTGACGTTAATAAAAATAAACGCCATACCGCAAAAGAACGCCAGCATAATAGACATATAGATATTTCCCATCAGGACAATTGCCATGACGCTGCTGCCCAACAGGACAAAGCCAAATAAAACATTCTTGAGCCGTCCCGCCCACGCTCTTACAAAAGCGTTTATATAAAGACTACTGGCAATGAGCCCCAGAGCAAATGAGAATTCAAACGCGCCAAGATAGGTGGCGGGAAGCTTTAATTCAGTGCTGATCCAGTAGGGTATCGTCACGGAAAAGAAAGGGAACATCGTAACGTTAATAACAGAGGAGACCAGTGCAATATGAAGCTCAGATTTAACATGGTAAATCGCTTTAAATGCTCCCTTCGTTTTATGAAACCAGCTCTCCTTTTCGCCAGTTGAAACGGCGTCCACATCATATTTAAACCATAAAATAATAAATGCGATGCAAGATGATGCATAAACCAGCGCAGAAATATACAACGCAACACCAGCGGAAAAAAGTGAAATAAGCGAGGCCGCAATCACCGGCCCTATCAACATAATAAGGGAATTAATGGTCGAGCGGTGCGATATAGCTTGCGTCACTTTCCTTTCTGCAACGAGATCGGGAATAAGCCCCATAATCGTCGGTTCACGCACAGATGAGATAGCACTCATCACGACCAGCCCTGAGGTAATAGCCACCAAATTGAAATACCCCAGATAACTTGCCAGGCAGAATAATGTGATGATCCCTGAAACAGCGAACTGACAGACGATGATAAATTTAATGCGATTGAAGCGATCGCCAAATGACGCCAGAAACGGTTTAAGGTAAATTTCTGCCGCCACGGATATCGCAACGAGTGAAGAAAAAGTGGCCGCCGAGTGCGTAACTTGCAGGCACCACCAGGCGATGGCCAGGCGGAAAATATGCCCCGACACCGTGCCCAGCGATGCGCCCGTTTGCAATAAGAAAAAACGGGGTTCGGAAGGCATAAACGCATCAACTTTCATAGTGCTCATCCCATTCGCACCAATTTTGCTTTTCGCTTTGTATCAGCCCCATCATCCCCGCCGGTAAGATTAACAACGTGGGTAAAACCACGATCCCTGAGATACAGGATAGCGCGTTGGCCCGGGCTTTCAGATTTGCAGTAACAACTATCAGTTGATCCTGAAGGAGTTCTGCGATGCGCGCAGGCAACGCCCGCAGTGGTATGTGCATACTGCCGATGGAAATACCATTCCGCTCAACCGGTTCCATGGCATCTTTTTAAAACAGGCCATCATGTCGTATTTTCAGCGAAACCACTGATTGAAATTGATGCTTTCAGTCTCGCCTGACTCATCACCGGCAGGTTTGATAACTGCCCGACCGCATGTTTTGAGCCGCAATAATGAAGACCGGTTGCGCAGTGATTCATAAATCATGGAGTTATCAGTAAGTACATTCTCAATGCCGGTAATAACCCTGAGCACATCCCCGGGATGTTACAACCACTTACCCGATTCCAGCCAGTTGCGAACTACAGCGCTTAAACGTATGTTGATGATCATTCTGCTGGTTATTCATTGCGTTAGATAATGAGGAAATATGGAATCACTGTTTGTTTACGGGACGCTTCGCCCCGGTCATTCGAATGCACATATTCTGGAAAATATCGGTGGAGAGTGGCTGCCGGGTTACGTTACGGGAACATTTTATGAATTTGGCTGGGGAGCCGCCGCCGAATTCCCCGGCATTGTGCTGGATAAAGACGGTTCCCGGGTTGATGGTTACCTGTTTGTATCCGCTAATCTGGCGGCGCACTGGACGATGCTGGACGAATTCGAAGAGGGCTACGATCGTGTTCGGGTGGATGTGACCACGCTCGACGGCAAGCATGTGACGGCATGGATTTATCAACTGCAACCGCAGGAAAAAGCATAGTATCGCTGTGATTAACAGCCATCATCGCAAAATGCCTCATGTCAGAGGCAAGTCTGCGAAACCTTTCTGTTGAACCAGGCTCCTCTTTTGCGGGGCTTGTGCCTCGCTAACCGTTAAGCCACAAAACGCTGGCGGTTTGCAAAATACCGGAACCTGTTCGAAGCAAATCCAACACCGGCGATACCGCTTCTCGCAGGCCGCCCCACGTCAGTAGCCCCCATCGTTATTAACCATGTTGAGTTGAACTCACAGCAGACCGCACAATTATTCGTTTTTCAAACCGCGCACTATCAATAATACTCATCGCGTAAGCCTGGCAGCGCGCTGCTATTTAAATATGAAACATGCGTGACGTTTTAAAAACGTTCATTTAAAGCACCTGTCATATACTGGCAGGCCATGCGTTATTTTCGACACGGGATTTATTAACAGTGATACAAAGCTGCCAGCACTATTTTCACTATCGCCAGTTAATACCGCACAATGAAATTCATAAGGCACATTAAATGACTTTAGAAATTTTAAATTATTTAATTGAAATTGCATCAAATAGCACCCAACCTTCTTCTGAAGCCCAGCGGAAGACGCCTTATGATCACAGCCCGCCTGATGAGCTATCCACCTTTATTGCGGCACTCTCGTCTGAAAAAATGAATAGCGATATTTTGTCAAGAATGAAATATCGCTTACAGCTACTTTCAACTGCACAAAGAGATCATAAAAAAGCAGAAGAATTGTTATTAGCTAACATATCATCCGATAAAGAAGCGTTCCCGTTAATTGATTTTACAGACTGGCCAATTGTCCGTTACGCCGTTTCAGGAGAATTACAAACTGCGGAATCAGAAGAGTATTTCAACACTATTTCTACGGCGGCGGCGACAATACGTTCCGCGATTGTTGATGGCGAACGCGCTAAAGGGGCTCCAACATTTTCTACTCTTGAAAAAGTCCTGGCGCTGAACAGCGCGTTACCTGAACGGTACAAAGCGATGGCAAATATCCTCTACTGATGTTTTGCACGTTCGGGGATGTTTGCGATGTCCGCTTCCGGCGGCGAGCGGACATAAAAAATGCACTTTCGCGCTTTTGAAAATCACGGCAACAGCGCTACTCGTTGCCCCACTGATTCAGAAACGTCGCAATCTCGTCAATACGCAGCGCGTCGATACCCGCTTCATTGGCCATTTCCTGCTGCGCCTCTTCACTGATTTCTTCGTTATTCATCAAACGGGTGATCAGTAGCTGGAAATAGTGCGCCAGCGCATCGCGTTCTGATTCTTTTACCGTTTTTTCGGTTTCCGTCGAATACTCATCAACGATGTCATAAAATTTAAGCGGTATTTCGTTACTCATACATTCCCCCGGAGGTTAAAATCGTTTGCAATGGTTATTACCACATCAAATCATCGGGCACTTTAAAATCAGCGTACGGATCATCTTCATCTTGATCTTCCTGACTAAGCGCGCTGTTTAACACAATACTGTTCGCATCCCGCTGAGCGATTTTATCGGCTACGATTGCGGGAATAATCGCATACTCACTCTCATCCTTGCCATCAACAACCAGACGAGCAATGGCGAGACGACCGCTAATCAATTGTGCCTGAGTATTTTTATCCACCACTATTTTTTTAATTAACTTATTATCTGTGAAATTAAAATCAATATTGCCTTTGGCAATAGTGATCCTGTTCATTTCAATAAGTTGCTTAACCTGCGCTTTATATTCTTTTGATAACGCCGCTTGTTTTTGTTGCTCGCTTAATTGCTTATCGCGCTCAAGCTGTGCTTTTTTATTCTCTTCCACGGCTTCTCTTGCCTCACGCGCCTGAACGCGTGATTTTTTGGCAGTGCGCTGGACTTTGGCCATTTTCTTGCTGGTTACTAATCCCGCTTTGAGCATCTGCTCTTGTAAAGTGAGTTTTGTCATTTTCGTCTGTAAACCGGTTGAACATTGGGTCGGATTATAGCTGTAATTACTGCGAAGAGACCAGATTGTGGAATCGGCTCATTACCCGCGAAGCGCAAACATTGCGCTCGCCATTCCACACTCGCACGGGGCGAAAGCATTGCTCTGGCGGGACGGATTGAACAGAAAAACGGGAACCACAGCGAACAGTAAATGATGCCGAAACGCGGTTTAGAAAAACGGCGGTTTCGGCAGCAAACCAATCTGGATGTTTTTAGACGTTAAGCAGCTTAACCGTCGCATCCACGTCTATCTCGTCTTCGGAGAAAATCAGGGTCGTTCCCTGAAAAGTGGTGATTGCCAGTTTTTTTAGCGAACGCATTTCGCCAGGCTTAGTCGCGGATTTCGGCCGGATACTTCCCATCAGCGCGCCAACGGAGAGCACGGCATTGTCTTTATCGATGCGGGTATCGACAGGAACTTCTTCGCTGTATACCAGATAAGATTTGATCGACGTGAGCTTAATTCGTTCACCTGCGATATAGATGTATTTGCTTTCCGGGACAACTTTCACCGCATAAGCAGACAACCCTTTGTTGTTTGTCGTGGGTTCGAACGTTACCGCCGCATCTTTTTTAATCAACTCAGGGTTGGCGACCTTAATCACATGAAAGTAACGGTTTTCGCCGTTTTCATCTTTGATAAATCCAAAACCTTTATCTTTAAACCAGGTTGTGATCTTTCCGTTCATCGCCTTACCACCTACTTAATCGTTCATTTGCTCTGTTTTTTGCAGCGCGCAGTGTAAAGCACAATGCCTGCGCCGACTACGTCTTTGGCTCAAGTGTCGGTGATAAATTTCTGTACTGCAAAACGGAATGCGGCGCTTTACAAAGCGCCGCACGAAGAGAAAGTTATGCTTTCAACTGCAGTTTCACATCAATCACGCCAGCCCATCTCCGGCGCGACATGCTTGAGAATCGACTCAATCACGTGCGCATTATAATCCACGCCTAATTGATTCGGCACGGTCAGCAGTAGCGTATCTGCTTCGGCAATGGCCTCATCTTTTTTCAGCTGCTCGATCAATTTATCCGGTTCTGCGGCGTAGCTGCGGCCAAAAACAGCGCGGGTTTTCTCATCAAGAAAGCCGATTTTATCGCTGTCATCACGGCTGCCACCAAAGTAAGCCCGATCACGATCGTCCATGAGCGCGAAGATACTGCGACTAACGGAGACGCGCGGTGTGCGTGAGTGCCCTGCTGCTTTCCAGGCTTCACGGTAGGCCCGAATCTGCTGCGCCTGCTGGATATGGAACGGTTCGCCGGTTTCATCATCTTTCAGCGTGGAGCTTTGCAGGTTCATCCCCAGTTTTGCCGCCCAGACCGCTGTCGCGTTTGAGCCTGCGCCCCACCAGATACGTTCGCGCAAACCTTCAGACCAGGGTTCCGGGCGCAGCAAGCCTGGTGGGTTCGGGAACATCGGCTGCGGGTTCGGTTTGGCAAACCCTTCGCCGCGCAGCACATCCAGAAACGTTTCCGTATGATGGCGCGCCATATCCGCATCGGTTTCGCCTTCCGCCGGCTGATAGCCAAAATAGCGCCAGCCATCAATAACCTGTTCCGGTGAGCCCCGGCTGATACCCAACTGCAAACGACCGCCGGAAATCAAATCCGCCGCGCCGGCATCTTCCGCCATATACAACGGGTTTTCATAGCGCATATCAATAACGCCGGTGCCAATCTCTATTTTGTGGGTTTTGGCGCCAATAGCGGCCAGTAACGGGAAAGGTGAGCTGAGCTGACGGGCAAAGTGATGCACTCGGAAATACGCGCCGTCCGCACCAAGTTCTTCAGCGGCAACCGCCAGATCGATGGATTGCAGCAGCGTATCAGCCGCCGAACGCGTCGCAGATTGCGGCGAAGGTGTCCAGTGACCAAATGACAAAAATCCGATCTTCTTCATGGCGTCGTTGTCCTTCTGTTCAGAGAGGTAATCAGCAGACGGGGGAATTTCCCGTCCAGGATTGCCCTTACTCTACGCACTCCATAAGAAGAATAAATACCGATTGTTTAACCTTAAGGTTCAAATTTATTGATAAACCATTCTATAGCGGTTGTTTATCTATCGGATGATTCACCGCAGGCGCACTAATATTTACCGGCATACCGGAACGGCGCTCCAGTTCCTGGCTTGCGCGGTTCGCATCGATGCCTTCGTCTTTCATTAATGCATGTAGCACCGGAGTGGCAGGCAGCGGCACTTTATTGCTGGACTCAAACTCAGCGCGATTGCGAGATAGCGGTTCGTGAACTTCCACCCAACTGCTGCCATCCGGCTCGGTGGTGATTTTGACCGGCTGGTCGATAATCTGTACCCGTGTTCCCACAGGCACATTGTCGAAGAGGTATTTAATGTCATTGCTGCGTAAACGGATACAGCCCTGACTGACGCGCAACCCAATGCCAAAATTAGCGTTCGTGCCGTGAATAGCGTACAGCTTTCCAATATAAATAGCATAAAGCCCCATCGGGTTATCCGGCCCGGCAGGCACAAACGCAGGTAAGGTTTTTCCCTCTTTCTCGTACGCTTTCCGCGTATTCGCCGTAGGTGTCCAGGTCGGCCCTTCCTGCTTGCGTTCCACCGCAGTCACCCAGTTGCGCGGCGTTTCGCGTCCAGCCTGGCCGATGCCAATCGGTAAGATATCCACCGTATTCGACTCTTTGGGGTAATAGTAGAGGCGCATTTCCGCAACGTTAATCACAATGCCTTCGCGAACAGTCGCAGGCAGGATCACCTGCTGCGGAATAACCAGTTGTGAACCGGCTTTCGGTAAAAAGGGATCGGCATCCGGGTTGGCTTCGAGCATATTACTCAGCCCCTGTCCGTATTTTGCGGCAAACGCTTCCAGCGGGAAGGTGTTGTCATGAGGAATGGTGATAGTTAACGGGCTGCCCACCAGACGGCTACCTTCCGGCGGCAGCGGATAGCTCACAGCCTGGGCGCCCTGGGCGCAGAGTAACGCAACACAACAACAAAGAAGTTTAACGCAGCGCATCATCTTATCCTCAGGCGCAACGGGTATGTGCTAATCATAGTTTGCTTTGTGGGTTTTCTCTTTTTTACAGCGCATTATCGCTTCACAGCGCAAAGCCATAGTGCGAGCCATCCGGCAACTCAATATCAATGCGTAGCTTGCTGCCTGTCGCTTCCACGTAGCGCTTCAGCGTGGAAAGTTTAATATCCCGGCCCTGCTTTTCCATCACCGCTACCGTGGGCTGTTTCAGCCCCAGCGCCTGCGCCATTTCGATCTGCGTTTTTTGTACCCGCTCACGCAGCTCCGCAAGATGGATATTGAGCAGCATCTCTTGCGCGAGTGACTGCGCAGCGGTGACAACATCAGCCTTTTGTTCGGCAATTAGCTGCTCAAGTGTTTTGCTCATCGTATTACTCCTTGATTTTAAGCTGGTGCAGATGGCTCGTTAGCTCCCGATCTGCAATCTGGATCATCACATCGTAAAAGCGTTTTTCATGACTCGCCTTGTTGCCAGCACAAAGCAATATGCCCACGCGCTGCGGATCAAAGGCATAGAAGACCCGAAACGGCTCACCCCGGCTTTGTATGCGCAGCTCCTTCATATTGTTATAACGCGAGCCTTTTACCGTATCCGCGTAAGGCCTTGGTAGCTGCGGACCTTTAACCCGTAGCACCATCAGCGCCGCCAGCACACGGGCGCGATCGTTGTCACCCAGTGCATCAAACCACTTTTCAAACGTCTGCGTCATCATTATCTGCCACACAGCACACCCCATTAATATAGATCAAAAACTATATAGATCAAATTCTATATTTAAATAATGCGGTGTTCGGGCGGTTTATGCATGCACAGAGGGACAGCAATGGAAGCGTGATTCCTGAATATCCGCAGCAAAATGCAATGTTGCATTGATTTTGCGACCCGGCTTCACGCAAAAAAAACCCCGCCGGAGCGGGGTTTGCTGTTACAGCGTAGACGTTACGCTTTCGCACGGCTGGCGATGATGTCGTCCGCCACGTTGCGCGGCGCTTCCGCATAGTGGTGGAACTCCATGCTGTAGGTCGCGCGGCCTTGCGACATGGATCGCAGCGTGGTCGAGTAGCCGAACATTTCAGCCAGCGGCACATCGGCGCGGATAATCTGGCTACCGAACCGCTCTTCCATGCCCTGCACCATCCCGCGACGGGAAGAGAGATCGCCCATGATGTTCCCGGCGTACTCTTCCGGTGTTTCCACTTCCACATGCATAATCGGCTCAAGGATTGCCGGATCGGCTTTGCGCGCGCCCTCTTTAAAGCCAAAGATCGCCGCCATGCGGAAGGCCATTTCCGAGGAGTCGACATCGTGATAGGAACCGAATGTCAGGGTTGCCTTCACATCGACCACCGGGTAACCCGCCAGCACGCCGTTGTTCATGGCTTCGCGCAGGCCTTTTTCCACTGAAGGAATAAACTCGCGCGGCACCACGCCGCCTTTGGTGGCGTCTTCAAATACAAAGCCGCTACCCGGCTCCAGCGGTTCAAGCGTCAGAACCACATGACCATACTGACCTTTACCGCCGGACTGGCGCACAAATTTACCTTCGATATCCTTCACGGTTTTACGCAAGGTTTCGCGGTATGTGACCTGCGGGCGACCGATATTCGCCTCCACGCCAAACTCACGTTTCATGCGGTCGACAATAATTTCCAGATGCAACTCGCCCATCCCGGAAATAATCGTCTGTCCGGATTCCTCGTCAGTATGCAGGCGGAATGACGGATCTTCCGACGCCAGCCGTTGCAAGGCGATGCCCATTTTCTCCTGATCCGCTTTAGTTTTCGGCTCAATAGCGAGCGAAATCACCGGCTCAGGAAACTCCATGCGCTCCAGCGTGATCACTTTATCCGGGTCGCTTAACGTGTCACCGGTGGTGACATCTTTCAGGCCGACGCAGGCGGCAATATCACCGGCGCGCAGCTCATCCACTTCGTGGCGATCGTTGGCATGCATCTGCACGATACGTCCGATACGCTCTTTCTTGCCTTTCACCGGGTTGTAAACTGCATCCCCTTTTTTCAGCACGCCGGAATAGACGCGGATAAAGGTAAGCTGGCCAACATACGGGTCGGTCATCAGTTTAAACGCCAGCGCCGAGAACGGTTCGTCGTCATTCGCATGGCGCTCTGCCGGTTGGCCTTTTTCATCCACGCCCTGAATAGCAGGAATATCCAGCGGCGACGGCATCAGTTCCACCACCGCGTCGAGCATGCGCTGGACGCCTTTATTTTTAAAGGCGCTGCCGCACAGCATCGGCTGAATTTCCCCGGCAAAAGTGCGTTTGCGCAGGCCGGCAATAATTTCCGCTTCGTCGAGCGAGCCGGTTTCCAGATATTTATCCATCAGCTCGTCACTGGCTTCCGCCGCCGCGGAGATCATCTTCTCACGCCACTCCAGCGCGGTTGCCATGAGATCATCCGGCACCGGGCCATAGCTGAAAGTCATGCCCTGCGTTGCGTCATCCCAGATGATTTCGCGCATTTTGATCAAATCCACCACGCCGGTGAAATGCTCTTCCGCGCCGATAGGGATCACAATCGGCACCGGGTTGGCTTTCAGGCGGTCAATCATCATCTGCACCACGCGGAAAAAATCCGCGCCGGGTCTGTCCATCTTGTTGACGAACGCGAGACGCGGCACGTGGTATTTATTAGCCTGACGCCACACGGTTTCCGACTGCGGCTGCACGCCACCCACGGAGTCATACACCATTACCGCGCCGTCGAGCACACGCATGGAACGTTCCACTTCAATGGTGAAATCCACGTGCCCGGGGGTGTCGATAATATTAATGCGGTGCGGCTCAAAACCTCTGTCCATACCAAGCCAGAAGCAGCTTACCGCCGCAGACGTAATGGTAATGCCGCGCTCTTGCTCCTGCGCCATCCAGTCGGTTGTTGCCGCGCCATCGTGTACTTCACCCAGTTTGTGGCTCATCCCGGTATAAAACAGAATGCGCTCAGTAGTGGTTGTTTTACCGGCATCGATATGCGCGGAGATACCGATGTTACGATAACGTTCGAGGGGGATGGGTCGGGGCATGATGCGTCCTTAGTCATTTGACTGTTAGTTCGCGACCGGAATTGGCCGCTATTCATTCACGGCATCTATAATAGTACAACTGTACGAGTATATTCGAACTATTTTTGCTATTCTTACGATTGGTTGAGCCGCGATTGACCTCGTGGCTTTCGCAAAGCAGTTTGCATATAGTACCGGCCCAGCCGCCGATACGGGCTGCTGCTTTTCCAGCACAGCCACCGCCGACACAGGAAGATTATGATCGCTAACCACCCCGAACGTGAGCAATTTCGCCTTGAAAATGTGCTCTTTGCCCTTGGCAATCCCCTGCGCCTGGCGATGATCAAGCGGCTTGCCGACGGCAGCGAATTAAGTTGTAACGCTTTGCGCCCGGAAGATGTGGCGAAATCCACGATGACGCACCACTGGCGCGTCCTGCGCGATAGCGGCGTGGTCTGGCAGCGTCCGCAGGGGCGGGAAAATATGATCTCCCTGCGCCGCGAAGATCTCGACGCCTGCTATCCGGGTTTGCTGGATACGCTGTTGCAGGCAATGCAAAAAGAGGGGTAATGCCGGGCAAGTCAAAACTCCCCCGGCAACGGACATCGTTATTTCGTCTCCGGCAGCACGATATTGCTCGCTGCCAGCGTACCCATGTGGTTGTAGATCGCGCAGGCCGCATCAACCAGTTGCATCGCCAGCGCCGCCCCGCTCCCTTCACCTAAACGCATGCCCATATTGAGATACGGTTCCAGCCCTAAATGTTCCAGCGCCAGGCGCGCCCCTTTTTCCGCCGACAGATGAGAAGGGATCAGATACGGTTTTACCTGTGGCGCCATGCGACACGCCGCCAGCGCCGACGCGTAAGAAAGGAAACCGTCCAGCACCACCGGCAGACCACAAGATGCCGCGCCGAGCATCACGCCGGTCATTCCCAGCAGATCGTATCCCCCCACTTTTGCCAGCACCTCAAGGCCATCGGCGGGATTGGGCTGGTTGACGGCAATTGCTTTACGCACCACCTGCGCTTTATGCCCGAGCAGGCTTTCCGGCAAATTTGCGCCAATACCGACCACATGTTCAGGTTCTTCGCCGGTCAGCACGCTGACAATCGCCGCCGCCGGTGTGGTGTTGGCCATGCCGAGTTCACCGACGCCAAAGAGCTTCACGCCTTGCGCCGCCAGCTCTCGGGTGTAGCGCATCGTTTCCAGCAGCAATGCTTCAGCTTGCTGCGGGCTCATTGCCGGGCCGGTGGCGATATTGCCGCTGCCGCGCGCGACTTTCATATTCACCAGGCCGGGGATCGGATCAGCATCAATGCCAACATCCAGCACATGTACTTTTGCACCGGCCTGCGCGGCCAGTACGCAAACGCCCGTCGTCGCCTGCGTCATGTTCGCCGCCTGAATCGCAGTGACAACCTGCGGTGATACCGCCACGCCCTCATGCCAGACACCATGATCTGCGCACAGCACCACAATGGCTTTCTCACCGCTACGTGGCGTGCCGTTTAACCCCGGCATTCCCGCCAGTTGTACCGCTAATGCTTCCAGTCGCCCGAGGCTGCCAACCGGCTTCAGTAAACCATCCAGGTGGCGCTGTGCCTGCGCCATTGCTACGTCATTGGGGGTCGGGATACTTGCCAGTAGTGTCGTCAATGTCTGCATGTTGTTTCTCGTTATGTTGCGGGCTGTTCAGAGCAGCGCCAGAAGAAATACCACTTCGCCAAGTTCAATCGCGGCGCCCAGCGTGTCGCCGGTTTGCCCACCCAGCGTGCGTTTAAGCATCTGCCCCAGCAGGAAGATCGCCGCCAGCGTCACCAGCAGCGCAATAATCCCTTTCAAGCCCAATATGGCTATTGCCAGCAACGCAGTGATGGTCAGCGTAACCAGCGTGTCTCTGCCGGAAACTTTACCGATAAACAGGTTGCCCAGCCCCTCTTCGCGCGCATAGCGATGGCCGAACATCAGTAACACCGAGCAACCACGCCCGGCGGCGCAGGCCATCGCCAGTGCGGCAATGATGCTGACACCGCGCAGTTGCAGCTCGCTGATAACCAGGATTTTGGCGACCAGCACAAACACCAGCGCCAGGCCACCGTGGGTACCAAGTCGGCTGTCACGCATGATTTCCAGCATCCGTTCGCGTCGACGCGCGGAAAAGATACCGTCGCAGGTGTCCGCCAGACCATCCAGATGAAAGCCTCCGGTTAGCAAGGCCAGCGCCAGCACGCCAAAAAGCGCCGCCAGCGGCACGCCGCACCAGGGTTGTAACGCCAGTACGACAACACCGCTGAGCGCCCCGAGCAGCAGCCCGACCAATGGAAAGGTCACAATACCGCGCACATATTCCGCGACATCCAGCCCCTGCACACAACGGCCAGGCACCGGCAAACGGCTGATAAAAGAGAGCGTGGCGAAAAACAATTTGATCATTTGATTTTGACTCCAATCCCTGACACCACCAGCCAGACGTGATCTGCCGCCTGCGCCAGTCGCTGGTTGACGCGCCCGGCGATATCGCGAAAATGCCGCGCCAGCCGGTTTTCCGGCACAATGCCCATACCTACTTCATTGGTCACCAGCACCACCGGCGACGGGCACGCCGCACAGGCGGCAATCAGTCGTTCAATCTCGTGCTGAACCTGCGCTTCCAGCGCGGCGTAATCCCAGTTATCCGGGTCGTCGCCCGCGCCAGAAGCAAACAGCAGATTGGTGACAAGCGTCGTAATGCATTCCAGCAATACCGCTTCGTCAGGATCGTTATGCGGGGTAATGACGGCTGACAACTGTTGCCAGCGCTCTTCGGTGCGCCAGTGTCGGGGGCGTTCCTGCCGGTGGTGCTCAATCCGCGTCGCCATTTCGTCATCTACGATTTGTGAAGTGGCGATATAGAGCACCGTTTTTGCATCCGCGACCAGCGATTCAGCATGACGGCTTTTGCCGCTGCGCGCGCCGCCGGTAACAAGGGTTAACATGCTTGCTCCTGATGTTGCTGCATAATTTGATAAATACGATCAATGTCCACATGCTGACGCATGGCGTCGGCGAGGATATCAAACTGCTGCGCTTTGTACTGCGCGTAATCAACGCGCGCATCCAGCGGCGGCAGCCCTTTGCGCTGACGCAGCCCGTTAAGCAGTGTGCGGGTGAACGCGTCGCTATCGAACAAGCCATGCAGATAAGTGCCAAACACCAGACCGTCACGGCTGACTGCGCCGTCTGCCACGCGCTGCCCCGCTTTTTGTAGCCATAACGCCGGCTGGCAACCATTGCTGCGCGTGGTTTCACCCAGATGAATTTCATACCCGCGCACCGTTAGCCCGGCGCACGGCGCCAGCCAGCCGGGGAGCGTCTCCTGCAAACTCGCGTCGACTCGGGTGGTGGTTTTGTCGCGGGCAAATCGCGTCACCGTCTCCAGAAGCCCCAGCCCTGGCTGTTGCCCCAGTCCGGACTCCACCTCATCAATAATGGTTTCGCCAAGCATTTGATACCCGCCACAGACGCCAATAATCGGCACACCTGCACGATGACGTTCCAGCACTGCTTTCGCCAGCCCGCTTTCGAGCAGCCAGTTGAGATCGCCAAGGGTGTTTTTACTACCAGGGAGGATTAGCAGATCGGCGCTATGCAGCTCCTCCGGCGTGCGCACGTAGTGAACGCGTACGTCGGGCTGAGCAGCGAGCGCATTGAAATCGGTGAAATTAGAGATATGCGGGAGTTGCATCACGGCGATATCCAGCGCCCGCTCGCCGGTGCGCAAGTATTTCCCGCGCTGTAACGCCACGCCGTCTTCATCTTCAAGGTCGACCTCCAGCCACGGCATTACGCCAATCACCGGTACGCCGGTCAACTCTTCAATCTGCTTAATTCCCGGGATAAGCAGCGCGACATCGCCGCGAAATTTATTGATGATCACCCCTTTCACCCGCCAGCGTTCATGCTCCTGTAATAGCGCCAGCGTGCCGTAAATCGCGGCAAAAACGCCGCCTCTGTCAATATCCGCAACCAGAATGACCGGGCAAGCGGCCATCTCTGCCATGCCCATATTGACGATATCCCGGTCGCGCAGGTTGATCTCCGCCGGGCTGCCCGCGCCCTCCAGCACCAGCGCGTCATACTCCTGCGCCAGGCTCTGGTAAACCTGGATAATCTGCTCGCGCAGCCGCGGTTTATAGTCGTGATAACTCACGGCGTCCATATCGGTGGCGACTTTGCCCATCAGCACCACTTGCGCTTTGCGATCGCTGGTCGGTTTGAGCAGCACCGGGTTCATGCGCACATCCGGCTGGATACCCGCCGCTTCGGCCTGAAATATCTGCGCGCGCCCCATCTCCTGACCGTTCGCAGTGATACCCGAGTTGAGCGCCATATTCTGCGATTTAAACGGCGCGGTTTTTAACCCGTCCTGATGAAAAATACGGCACAGCCCCGCCACCAGCACGCTTTTGCCCACGTCCGATGCGGTGCCCTGCAGCATAATGGCCTGCGTCATGACGCCTCCTTAACCTGCGTCGCCCGCATGCGGGCATGTTTGCACAGCGGCACTGCTGCCCGCCGTGCCGTTTTACTTCTCACAAGCCATGTAGAATAAAGCAATGTCATGGCTGGCGATAATATGATGATTACTCCATTATTGGCACACACCGCTCAACCTCGCGGGTGAACACCGGTAGCCCTCGCATATCAGGGCGCTGCTATGCCTTCTCCCACTGTTTATTCACCAGAATGGTCGAAAAATAGGGCAACGGCTGATCGTCGCTCACCTCGCCCAACCGCCGCCAGCATTGTTCTCCCGGCAGCGTGGCTTCTGCCATCATCAGCGCATGGTCGAGCAACCCCGCTTGCGCAAGCAGCGCTTTGATCCGCGCGAAACGGCCATAGACTTTCATCAACACCAGGCTGTCGTGCTGCGCCAGTGCCTGGCGGATGTCGCTTTCCGGCGCGGTGCAGGAGACCACCGCCAGCGACTGTTGTTCCATCGCCAGCGGTGTTTGCGCCCGCGCGGCAATAGCGGCAAACGAGGTGACGCCGGGAACAATCTCCAGATTTTGCGGGTGTTGCAGGCGCTGCAGCAAAAACACCCAGGTACTGAACAGCATGGCGTCGCCAAGCGTAATAAAACCGACCTGCTTTCCGGCCTGCACTTCAGCCTCCAGCGCAGCGGCAACCTCATCCCACACCGCCTCTTTTTCCGCGCTGTCGGCGCTCATCGGGAAGTGACAACAGCGCACGTCGGTCTGCTCACCGAGATACTCGCGTACAATCGACAATGCCAGGCTGTCGCCGCCTTTGCGCCCGGCCGGCGCATACAGCACATCCAGCTTTCCGAGAATGCGCGCACCGCGCACAGTGATAAGATCCGCCGCGCCCGGACCGGTGCTGAGGGCGTAGAGTTTTCCGCTCATGCCGCCACCTCCAGTGCGTGTTCGAGTGCCTGGTGTAAATGCTGAACAAACATGGCGCGGATATCGGCGTTTTCGCCCAACCCTTGCAGCCACGGCGTGGCAGCGATACCGACGCGTTCGAACTGCGTTTTCCACGAATCGTCATCATCGGAAGCCATATCATTAATCGCATGATCGCCTGCCACCAGCATCAGCGGCATCAGATGAACGGCTTTGACATCTTCCCGACGCAGGCTGTCGATGATGACATCGATTTCCGGGTAGCTTTCCACCGCACCGACGCGCGCCGGGAAGTGATGCGCCGCCATCATATGGTCAAGGCAGGCATACGCGGCAAAAGCATGGTGGCTGGCTCCGTGGCCCATAAACACCACGCGTTCGTCCGCAGCGACCATCGGCATCTGACGCGAGAGCGCCTGCATCAGATGCAGGTAATCTTCATGGCTGCTGAGCAGCGGCGCACCAATCACCAGCCGTTTAAACAGCGGGCGCATCGTTTGCACTTCACGGGCAATTTTTTCGTACTCATCGCCGTTGATAATGTGCAAAGACTGGATTGCCACATCCTGATAACCCTGTTCCGCCAGCTTTTGCAGCGCTTCGAGCGGGGTATCAATGTGCAGGTTGTCGCGCTGTCTGAGCTTGCGAATGATCATGCCGGAGGTGAACGCGCGAAACAGGGCGCGATCCGGGCAACTGGCCGCCAGCTCGCGCTCGCAGGCGACAATGTTTTTCTCACAGGTGTCGTGATAACTGGTGCCGAAGCTCACCACCAGAAGGGCTTTTTTCATGCTGTTCTCCTCACTGTGCCGCCAGCCAGCGCCGCAACCGCCCGGCGAAGGCATCCTGACTGTTGAGTAACTCTTCCCCGCTCACCGCAGGTTGCGGGCGGGCAATGACGATGCACGGGATGCTGGCATCCAGCGCGGGCTGTACTTTTTCCAGATAACCGCCTTCCGCCCCGGAGGCTTTGGTGATCAGCACTTCCACACGATACTGGCGATAAAACGCGGCGTTAAATCCGGCGCTGAACGGGCCACAGAGGGCGAAAATATCACCAACGCCAAAACCCAGCTCCGCGCACTGCGCCACCACTTCCGGCACGGGAAGTACCCGTGCCAGTAAGGTTTTATCCGGCAAGCCTTCGCGCCAGCGCGCCAGATCTTTACTGCCGGTGGTCAGCAAAATACGCTCGCCCAGTTCGCGGGCTTTGGCGCAGGCCTCTTCCAGCGTGGCGACATAAAACAGCAACGGATGGGTTAAATCCGCTAACTGCTCCGGGCGCTGATAACGGCTGAGCAGCACCTGTGCCTGCTCGCAGGCCGCGGCAATATTGCGGCTCACCGCATCGGCATACGGGTGCGAAGCATCAATGACCCAGCGCGTACCGTGGTGTTGCAGCCATGCGACCATATCGCGCATCTCCAGCCGCCCGCAGCGCACCTGACCGCGAATATTTCCCGCCAGCTGCTGCCCGGTCGGTGTCGCCACCGACAGCGTGTAGCACACATTGGCTGCGTCCAGTTGCTGGCAAATTTGCCGTGCATCGCTGGTACCGCCGATAACCAACACTTCCCCGGCGGTCACAGGGTGTAGCCCCGGGGCGTGATCATCAGGCCGTTTTGCACATAAGTGGCGCGGTTGCCGACAATCACCAGGCTGGTCATATCGACGGGTTCAAAATCCATCTCGCCAAGCGTGGTCAGCCATTTCTCTTCTTTTTTGCGCCCGGCAGATTTCACCACGCCCACCGGCGTGTCGGCGCTTTTGCTGGCCGTAAGCAGTTCAAACGCGCGCGCCAGGTGGCCTTCGCGGCCCCGACTGCGTGGGTTGTAGAAGCAAATAACGAAATCCGCTTCACCCGCCGCGACAATGCGTTTTTCAATCACCGGCCACGGCGTCATCAGATCGCTTAAGCTGATATGGCAAAAGTCATGCATCAGTGGCGCGCCGAGCAGCGCGGCGGCGGCAATGCTGGCGGTCATGCCCGGCACCAGACGGACTTCCACATCAAATTGCTGCTTGTTCACCAGCTCAAGTACCAGCCCGGCCATGCCGTAGATCCCGGCGTCACCGCTGCTGATCAGCGCCACGTTATGTCCTGCCTGCGCCAGCTCAATCGCCGCCTGGCAGCGCTCAATCTCTTTGCACATGCCGGTTTTGATCACCTGTTTATCGCCGGTAAAGGCTTTCACCAGATGGGTATAGGTTTTGTAACCGACCACAATTTCTGCCGCCTGTAGCGCTTCAACGGCTTCCATGGTCATCATTGCCTGTGAGCCGGGGCCAATCCCGATTACCGTTAACATCAGTGTGAAACTCCCAAAGTAATAGTCACGCCCTGCTCACGCAGGGTTTCGCCAGTCAGTTGCCCGTTGCTCATCAGCCATGCCACCGGGCCGGAGACGCTTCCGACTCCGGCGGTGTGACGGACAAATTCCGAAGCGGGAAAATGGTGTTCGTGCTGCCGCAATGCCTCAGCCGTGAAAACGTCAAACGGCACGCCCAGGCTTTGCGCCAGTTGGATCAGCCCTTTTTCATTCTGCTTTAAGGTGATGCTGCCAATCGCACGCAGCGCCAGCGGGTCAATGGCGTTCGTCTGCAACTGGCGTTGCAACAGCGCCGAAAGCAGCGTAAACGGCGTATCGCGCCGACAGCCCATCCCCGCCACAATGCGTTTCGGCACCAGTTTGAAAACAGGCACAGGGAGAACCGGCAGCGCCGCTTGAGTGGTCACGCACACAAGGCCATCCAGTTGCGGTAACGCATCGAGGCGATCCACTGCGATAAAACCGCGTGTATCGCAACGCGCCACGTCCTCACGCATCGCCGCGTCACACCACAGGCCAACGCGTTTACCGCTGACCAGCATCTGATTGATGGTCTTTACCGCTGCGCGAAAATCCTGCATTCGCGCATCCAGCTGGATGGCCAGCGTGTCGAGCGCCGCCACATCGTTCACGTCTGTCGCGGTGGTGATCACCGGATCGGCGTCCAGCACAGCCGCGAGGTAACGCGCCAGCGCATTCGCACCGCCGCAATGCCCGGAGAGCAGGCTGATAACATGCTGTCCGCGTTCATCAATGACGATCACCGCCGGATCGTTAAACTTGTCATTCACCAGCGGGGCGATAACGCGCACGGCAATGCCGGTTGCACCGATAAAAATCACCGCTGAAAAGTGGCAAAACGCCTCGCGCAACGCCTGCGCAAAACTGCCGTCAAAAGGCTGAAACCCCGCCGCGAGTAGTTTCTCACTGGTAAAACAAGTCATCGGCAGCGCAGATTGCAGACGCGCCGCCAGCGCCACACCGCCCGGCGTCAGGCAAAACAGCGCTATCGATTCAGGCTTTGCGGTATTCATGGCTAAAATCCGCCGCGTAAAGCCGCGAGTAGTGGAACTCTTCGCCCAGGAATGCCCCCACGAGGATCAGCGCGGTTTTGCGGATCCCGGCATCGCGTACTTTGTCAGCAATATCCGCCAGCGTGCCGCGCACCGTCTGGCTTTCCGGCCAGGTCGCTTTATAAATAACCGCCACTGGCGTGGTCTGTGGGTAACCACCTTCGATTAAACGTTCCGCCACGCGGTGTATACGCTGTACCGAGAGGTAGATCGCCATCGAGGTCTGATGACTGGCAAATGCCTCCAGTTGTTCGCGCTCCGGCACTGGCGTGCGTCCTTCGAGGCGGGTGATGATCAGGCTTTGCGACACCTCCGGCACGGTGTACTCCACGCCCAGCTCCGCCGCCGCGCCGAGAAACGCGCTGACGCCGGGTACAACCTGCCAGCGAATACCACGGCGGGTTAACACTTCTCCCTGTTCACGCACCGAGCCATACAGAGAAACATCGCCGGTTTGCAGGCGTACCACCACTTTCCCGGCCTTCACCCCGGCTTCCATCAGGTCAATGATTTGCTCAAGGTGCAGTTCTGCGCTGTCGTGGCACTCTGCGTCTGGCGGGCAGTATTCCAGCAGTTCGGTATTAATCAGCGAACCGGCGTAAATCACCACCTGCGCCTGCTGCAACAGGCGATACCCTTTCAGCGTGATGAGCTCCTTATCGCCTGGTCCTGCGCCCACAAACCAGACAGTTTGTGCATCCGCGTGCTCAGCCATGGTGTTGCTCCTTTTCACAGGAAATTAAAAAAACGGGATTATGCGCTTTGAAATAGTGGCCGCTGCCAAGCGAGGTCAGTTGGGAAACCTGAAGTTGCTGGCAATCCAGCGCAGTGACGGGGCAATCGGCCAGGTGTGCCAGTGCGGTACTGAGGTTTTCCTGCAGAATAAAAGTCATCACCAGCCGCCCGTCGGGCCTAAGCTGCGCCAGTGACCAGTCGATAAGTTGCGTCAGATTGCCGCCACTGCCGCCCATAAACACCGCGTCCGCAGGCTGCTCAATGAATAGCGGTGCAACGCCGGGGATCAGGGTGATATTGCGACAAGCAAAGCGCTGACAATTCTCTTCCAGCAGCCCGAGCGCTGCCGGGTTGCGTTCAATCGCCGTGACCTGCAACTGCGGGTGCGCCAGCGCCGCTTCGATGCTCACACTGCCGGTGCCCGCGCCGATATCGATCAGGTGGCGAGCATCGTGCAGCGCCAGCTTTGACAGCGCTACTGCGCGCACGGCCTCTTTGGTCATCGGCACCTTTTCACCGCGAATAAACCGCTCATCTTTCATTGAGGATCACCACCACATTCATTTCGTAATGCGCCTGCACATCCGCAGGGCGCAGCCAGTGGATACGTTCATTGTCCATACCGAGGTTTTCGCCAATCACCAGCCAGCGCTTTTCTGCCCCGCGCGAAATCAGCGCATCGGCAATGGCTTTTGGCCCGCAGCGGGCATCGGTCACCATCGCGACCTTGCTGGCACGCGCCAGGGCATCGAAATCGACATCGCGCCCGTGGCTGCTGGTCAGCCAGATATCGTTCATATCAATACCGGTGCGCGAGCAGAGGTACTGCGCGGCGCTGATGCCGGGAATAATGCGCAACTGTTCGATACCAAAATGCGCCACCAGCCGCGTGCCGATGCCGTAAAACAACGGGTCGCCGGAGGCCAGCACCACGACATTGCGCGCGGCGTGTTTTTCCAGCCACGCCAGCAAAGCCGGGATATCGGCATCCAGCGCTCGCCGTTGCCCGGCAAAATCGGGGAACTGCGCCAGGTGGCGGTTACCGCCAACCAGCACTTCAGCCTGCGCCACCGCCTCCTGCGCCTGCGGCGTCATCAGCGCCAGATTGCCCGGCCCCATTCCGGCAACGGTCAACATCTGAGATCCCTCGCAATTTCTTCAACCGGACGGTTCGCGCCCAGCACGGTGTTATCAAAGGAGAACATCACGGCATCGCACTGCGGCGGATTGTTCGTAAAGCGCAGCATCTGGTCGATACGCTGACAGATTCGGGTTGCCAGGTGATCGTAAAGGTGGCTGAACCCGGCGGCGTCGATGTGTTCCATTGCCACTTCGGTGGTGTCGCACTCGCTCACCGCCAGCAGCAGCGCGTGCGGCGCACCGAGCAGCGCCAGATGTGCGACCAGCGTTTCCATGCGCGCATCCGCGATATGGCTGTGGGTGTGAAAGATCCCGGCGGCGATTTTCACCAGCTTGCCAGGGTGACCGACCAGCACGATATGCCGGAAACCGAGGCGCACCGCCTCTTCCAGCATGTAGCCGACAAAGTTACTCATGGTGACCACAAGTTCGCCCGATACGCCCAGATGTTCGCGCACAAAACGCTCGCCGTGGTTGCCGGGCACCAGGATCACCCGATCCATCCCGGCGGCGCGTTTTAACTCCAGCTCCAGCGCCAGCGCGCGTTTCCAGCTCTCTTCTGACATCGGCGTGACAATGCCGGTGGTGCCAATAATTGAAATACCGCCAAGAATACCGAGCCTGCCGTTGTAGGTTTTCTTCGCCCGCGCTTCCCCTTCCGGGGCAAATATTTCCACCTCGGCGCCGCGCGTCGGGCCAATCACTTCACGCACAGCGGCTTCGATAGTCTGGCGCGGCGTGCGGTTGATGGCCGCCTCTCCGACCGCCAGGCCAATGCCTTTGCGGGTCACCGTGCCGATGCCTTCGCCGCCGCGCAGGATGATCTCCCCCTCATCATTGAGCGTGACGCGGGCAAAAATCATCATGCCGTGCGTGGCATCGACGTCATCGCCGCCGTCTTTGCGAATCGCGGCGACAGCCTGAAGCCCCTCCACATGCGGACATTCGACGTTCAGGCGCAGCGTGACACCCGATGGCGTGACAATCGACACCTGGTGAATAAGGTGCTGGCGCAGCACCATCAGCGCTGCCACTTTCGCCGCCGCCGTCGCGCAGGAGCCGGTGGTATAGCCTTTGCGCAGCGCTTTTCCGTTGTGCCACACCGGATCGTCGAACGCCTGTTCGCTCATTGCGCCTCCCGCAGGCTGTAAAGCAATGCGTTAACGATCGCCGCCGCCACGTTGCTACCGCCTTTGCGCCCGCGAGCGGCAATGCCCGGTAAACCGCTCGCCACCAGCGCCTCTTTCGATTCTGCCGCGCCGACAAACCCGACCGGCACGCCGACCACGCCGCTTACCGGCGCGTTATGTTCCAGCAGGCGAAACAGTGCGGTGGGCGCATTACCGAAGACAAACACTTTGCCGCCCTCTTCGCCCAGCGCCAGATCAACTGCCGCCATCGAACGGGTGATACCGTCGGCTTTGGCGCGGCGCACCACGCGCGGATCGGAGATATAGCACCGCACTTCGCCGCCGAATTGCGCCAGCAGCGTTTTGTTAATGCCGGAAAGCGCCATGGTGGTATCGGTGTAGAGCGTGCAACCCTGTCTAATCGCGGAACACAGGCTTTCCAGCGCGTCAGAGGAGAACCATAAGATATCGAGCCAGTCGAAATCCGCTGTGGTGTGAATGACCCGTTTGATCACCGCTTCATGTAGTGGGCTGGCAAAGCGGTAATCGGGGCGA
Organism: Kosakonia sp. SOY2; assembly: GCF_027109175.1. Lineage (NCBI taxonomy): Bacteria > Pseudomonadati > Pseudomonadota > Gammaproteobacteria > Enterobacterales > Enterobacteriaceae > Kosakonia > Kosakonia sp. SOY2. Next base: position 569,745 of record NZ_JAPVXH010000001.1, on the reverse strand, counting down.
GTCTCGTTGATGATGTCGTCGATAATGACAAAACTTTTGGCTTCAATAGCCTGCGGTTGCTGCAAATAATCCATCTTTTCCATCCTCAGGCTCCCATCCACACAAAACGCACCAGTGCAAACAGCACCAGCGCCAGCGTCGAGGCCAGCCACATCATCCGGATGGCTCGCCCGATGTCATCCACGTCGATGGCGCGGGTGTCATCGCCAATCCAGGGTTTGTCGACACGTTGGCCGAAGTAGTCATTTGGCCCGCCAAGGCGCACGCCGAGCGCCCCCGCCACGGTGCCTTCTGGCCAGGCGCAGTTCGGGCTGCTGTGATTGTTCCGATCACGAAAACCAATACGCAACGCGGCGCGGGCATTCTGGCGGCAGCAGCAGGCGGCGACGCTCAGCAGCAGCCAGCTCAGGCGTGCCGGGATAAAATTGGCGACATCATCCAGCCGGGCGCTGACCATGCCGATGGCGCGGTACTTTTCATGTTTGTAGCCGACCATCGAATCCAGCGTGTTGACCGCTTTATAGGCCATTGCCAGCGGCGCGCCGCCGAGCAGTAAAAAGAACAGCGGGGCAATCACTCCATCGACGGTGTTCTCGGCGACCGTTTCCACCACCGCGCGGGTGATTTGCGGCGGCTGCAACTGGCGGGTATCGCGCCCGACGATCCATGAGAGTTTTTCGCGGCTTTGCGCCAGAAGCCCTTCGCGCAGCGGTTTTTCCACTTCCCGCGCCATGTCCGCCAGACAACGGGTGGCGAGCGTGGTGAAAATCATCCACACCTCAACGCACCAGCCGAGCCACGGGTGAATGGTGTTCGCCAGCGCCAGCACGCCCCAGGCCAGACTCCAGCTCACGCCGACCACCACCAGCCACATCACACCGCCGCCCACGCGCAGCGCGTTATCGCTATGGCAACAGCGCCGCACGATGCTTTGCAGCAGGTTGATCAGCGCGCCAATCCAGCGCACCGGATGCGGCCAGTGCGGCGGGTCGCCCAGCAACCGATCGAGTAAAAAGGCCACAGCCCAGGCAAGCAGCGTCATTGCGCGCTCCTTGCGGCGGCAAACCAGTGGTTGAGCATTTGCGGGCGTTGGGCGAAGTGCAGATGCAGGTAGCTGGCGAACGTGTTGCCAACCTGCCAGCCGCCCTGCCAGCGTTTGAGTACTTCGCCGTCGCGGGTTTTATGGCAGTCAAGTACCGCCGCCGTTTGCGCGGTGAAATCCGAGTAGTGAAATTCATGACCGCGCAGGGTTTCACCCGCCGCCGCCAGTAAGGTCTGTTGCGTGGCGCGGGCTTCGCAGTAGCCAAAGCGGGTCAGTTTGCTGCCCATCACGCTAAGACCGGGGATCACATTCGCCATCGGCCACTCCTCACCGTCCGCATCACGCAGCGCGGTGCCGAGATACATCAGCCCGCCGCACTCGGCGTAGATCGCCACACCGCGCTGATACGCCGCGCGGATAGCCTCCAGCATCGGGGTATTTTCTGATAACGCCCGCGCATGCAGCTCCGGGTAACCCCCGCCCAGCCACAGCATCTGGCATTCCGGCAACTGGCGATCCCGCAGCGGGCTAAAGCGCGCAATGCGCACACCTGCACGCTCCAGTAAATCGAGGTTATCGGGGTAGTAAAAATTGAAGGCTTCATCAAAGGCTAATGCCAGCGTCAGCCCTGCAACGACATCCGGCAACGGTGGCATTTGTCCTGCGGGAAGGGTCGTGACCTGGCTGAGTGTCAGCAGTTGGTCGATATCAAGGGTTTGCTCCAGACGCCCGGCAAAATCGTGCCACACCCGCGCTTCCACCACTGATTCACGGGCGGTCACCAGCCCAAGATGGCGCTCCGGCAGCGCAACGCCGGGCGTAGTCGGGACATAGCCCAGCACCGGGAGCGCGCAATAGCGTTCAATGGCGTGTTTAAGTAGCTGAAAATGGCTGTCGCTGTTGACCCGGTTCACGATAACGCCGGCAATCGGCAGTTGCGGATCAAAGTGCTGAAAACCCATCACCGTGGCGGCAATGGAGGTCGACACCGCTTTGCCATCAACGAGTAAAATCACCGCAACACCGAGCTGTTTTGCCAGCGCGGCGCTGCTGCAATAATCCGGGTCGGTGCCATAGCCGTCGTACAATCCCATCACCCCTTCAATAACTGCGACATCGCATGCGGCAGCATGATCGCTAAAGAGCGCGTTTAGCGTGGGTTCCGGCAGCATAAAGCTGTCGAGATTGCGGGAGGCAACGCCAGAAACGGCGCTGTGCCAGGCGGTATCGAGGTAATCCGGCCCAACTTTGAACGGCTGAACGCGTAAGCCACGGCGCTTAAAAACAGTGAGCAGCCCCAGCGTGACGGTGGTTTTCCCACAGCCGCTGCCGGTTCCGGCAAGGAGAAAAGCGCTGCGCCGGTTTGACATTCCTGACACCCCATTCCGGGCGGAAAGCTGAAGTCAGGCGCGCGTTTGCCCGGTCTTGCGACCGTTCGCTTCTGAGCAACCTACTTCCCACCGAAGTTGTTGATAATGGCCCATCAGGTCGGTCTTCTGGCTTAGCGTCATCCTCACCCGTCCTTCCCGATCTGGCGATCAGTGGCGTTTTCGGGGTTGTCAGCATCACAGCAGCGGGGGCTGCGGGGGATTTTCACCCCCTTCCCAGCCGCGCAAAAAGCGGCGGCAAAACCTGTTGGCTTATTGCGTCACGGCGCGAAAACAGAGTTCGCGTTCTCATGACATTTCCCCAAAGCGCACTGGATTGCCGCAGGGAAATAAAACTGAAGCAGTTTATCGTCGTGTAAACGCGAGTTTGTTGCGCTATGACAATGTATTGCGTGCCCGTTTTTATCAACACCTGATTTATTCAGCTTTCGCCAACCGATCTTTAGCGCTGGAAACTTCATGCGTAATTCAACACCGTCTCAGGCGGTAAAAAAATACCGGCGCAGTCAGGTGATAGCGCTGACGGAAAAGGCTGTGCACTATCGATCCTGCGAAAATCCTTACCTGCCGAAGGTAAAAGCCATCTGCGAGTACAATAACAGGGTATGCTTCGTGCCCTGATGGACATATACCGGCAGTGGTTAACGCTGGCATTCGCGCGGATGAAGTGACACTATCCGGTTTTTATTTTTAAGGGGAAGCACCGTGGCGCAGGCAGCATGTCCCGCATCCTGCGGCGAAATTATCCAGGGCTGGATCCTCGGCGGCGAAAAGCTGGTCTCCTGCCCGGTGGCGTGGTACAGCCACGTCGAAGTCACCACCGGTACGCCACTTGCCAATGAACGCCCGCTCACCCGCGCGATGCTCAGGCAACTGCTGGCGCACTGGCAACTCCCCGCATCCCTCTCATCGACCCTGCGTATTGACTGCCACTCGACAATTCCGGTGGCGAAAGGCATGGCCAGTAGCACCGCCGATATTGCGGCGACAGCCGTGGCGGCGGCCCGGCACCTCAATCAATCATTGGATGAAGAGACGCTGGCGCAACTTTGCGTGGCGCTGGAGCCGACCGACAGCACCCTGTTTTCAGGCCTGACGCTGTTTGACCACAACACGGCGGCAACGCGCATTCCCTGTGGCGCGCTGCCGCCCACCGAGATCCTGCTACTGGAAAGCCCGCTGACGCTGACGACCGCAGATTATCACCGGATGGCGCGCCAGCAGGCGCTGCTGGACAATGCGGAAATACTGGACAGCGCGTGGCAAATGCTACAGCGCGCGTGCGCGCAAAAAGATGCCGCACTGCTCGGCGAAGCCGCAACGCTCAGCGCGATGGCCAGCCAGGCGCTATTGCCGAAACCTGCGTTCACTACCCTGCTCAACCTGGTGGAGCAGTTCGGTTTATACGGTCTGAACGTGGCGCACAGCGGGAGCGTGGTGGGTTTGTTTCTGGATTCGGCACGTCACGATGTGGAGGCGGTTTGCCGGTTTTTAGCGAAGAGAGAACTGGCGGCGCACTGGCCGAAAAATTATTTATTGAAGATGGTGGCGGGCGGCGTGAAAGAAGGGTGAGAGGCGAACCTCTCACCGCGAGGCATTATTCGGTTTTCGTTTCAGCCGGCTTCAGTTCGCCCATGGTTTTCAGCTTTTTGGAGATGTCGCGACGCTCTTTCGACAGCTCGGCGTTTTTGATGATGTAATCATCTACGCGATCTTCGTAATCGGTTTTCATGCTGGCGATAATGCCCTGAATGGCTTCAACGCTCATGCCCGGTTTGATGTAATCGCTGAGGTTATCCAGCAGCAGTACGCGCTTCTGGTTATCACGGATCTTCTTCTCAACGTCCTGAATTTCACGCTGCAACTTGTTTTTGCGGCGGAACAGACGCACAAACTCCAGAACGTCCTGGAACGAAGGCTTGGTTGTTTCCATTTTTACACCCCTGATAATGTGAGATTCGGATTCGTTAACGCAACAAGCTTAGAGGCAAACCTACCCAAAGCGGTTGCATATGACAATAATTTTTCCTTTTCCCTATCATAACCACAAATCCAGCTGAATCGAAACAACCAGACTGTGTACAGCGGCTATCTGCCGCTTATTTGCGCAATGCCCGGCAGATCAAATGCGATAACAATTCCAGCTGGCGCGCCAGCTCCAGGCTTAACCAGACATAACCATGAATCGAGGTTTCGGCCAGTGCATCCCCCTGATGCGCGCGGCTTAACTGGCGTAACTCGGTGACAATCTCAGTGAGCTTTTCCGTGTTTGCCAGAATCGGCTGCGGGTTGCCTTCATACAACGCGTGGGCAATGGTCAGCAACGTCTGCTGCGTCATCTGCTGCGTTTCACGCAAAGTATTCGCATTGATCATGACAAAATGGCTGGCGCGCGAGCTCCAGTGGGCGTTGATCTGCAACTCCAGCATACACACCAAATTACGGCTGACGGTCTGGATAGCTTCAAAAATCGCTTTCTGGATATGGGTTTCTTTACTGGCTGGCGTGATTAAGCCGCGCATTTTTACCACGTCATTGAGAATTTTTTGCAGGTGCTTTTCCAGACGCGGCCGCTCCACCAGGTTGCGGGACAAACCCGCCTGATAGACCCGGTTAAACGCCGTGACATAATTCGCCATCTGAATGCGCCAGTGCAAAAATGCCCGCTGCGGCCAGATGCCGGTGAACAACATGGCCAGCAGCGAGCCAATGATCACATCGCCACTGCGCCACAGCGCCGTATGCATATCCCCGGTCGGCGCGCCGACTACCACTGAGAGCGTCACGCCGATAATCAGCGCCTGGTAAGGTTTTTTACCGAGTGCCAGCCAGCCGCATATAAACATCGCAACGGCACACCACACCAGCATCAGCGGCAAAGAAATCAGCTCCAGCCTTAACGCTACCAGCCCCAGTGCGGCCCCGAAGATAGTGCCGCCGATACGTTCGAAAGCGCGCGGTACCACATTCCCCCAAAAGGAAATTGGCCCCATCAGCACCACCAGCGTTATTAATGGCCAGGTGCCTTCCGGCACATCCAGCAGGCGGATCAGCAGGAAAGTCAGCACAAAGGCCAGAGCAATGCGCACGCCGTGAACGACGCGATAATGGCGGTAAAGACGAATTTCAAAAGGGCTGAGTGATTTGTCGCGGCGCACGGCCGTTCTCCGGGCTAGTAGTAAAAAGAGGCGCAATTGTAGGATTTTTCAGTCGCAGAGATCACCTTTTAAAACAAAAAAGAGACGCCAGTTTGATCCTGACGTCCCTTTGCGTGCGTTTACAGCTTACAGCGCTTTCGACTCCACCGGAATATACATCTCAATCTCCCAGTAACCGTCGCGCTGCCCGTCGTTGCGATAGATTTCGAAACAGGGTCCGGCCGAAATTTGTAATGCCTGATCGGCGAGCAACTCATCGAAAAAGAGATCCCAGCTTGCTGCAAACTCTTCGTTGTAAACCCGCGCCTGCGCCACCGCGTACTGGCCGCCCGGAACCTCAGTGGTCATCACCCCTTCGCTGTTGGCTGGCACCTGAAACGCAGCGTCAACGGTGATTGCCACATCCGCCCGCAATTTTTCTGCGGGTACTTCATCCGGGTTGTCGTAATAAACGCAAATCCACTCCAGCGGCTGGATCTGCTTGTTATCAACCCACATCGACAGCTGTGCAAATCCCTGTTTAACTTTCTCGTCCCACGGCCCGACCAGATGAAACCCGGCGATACGGCGTTTTTCACACTGCTTGACTGTGTAGCTCATACTAACTCCCTTAGCGTTACTGTTCGAACATACAGTATAACGGGCAGGCCTGCGCCTGCCATCTGCAAGCGCTCAATTATGCGAGCAACTTCGCATGCCTTCCAGCCAACGCCTGACGGTGTCAGCCTTTGTGGTGGAAGTAATCACTAAGACGCGAGAACAAGCCGCCTTTGCGGACGCTATCCAGCGTGACCAGCGGCCAGTGCGCTATCACTTTATCGCGGTCATAAAGCTGGATTTCCCCCACGCGCTGATGTGCTGCCAGCGGCGCATCCAGCTCCTTGCTGTCCAGTACATATTTGGCTTTTACGTTTTGCAGCTCCGCTTTCGGCAGCACCAGCCAGTAATCCCGATCGGTGCCGACATCAACCTGCTCTTTATCGCCGTACCACACGCGCTCACTACCGACTTTTTTACCGTTACGCAAAATTTCCACGGTATTAAAGTTCTGCTGGCCCCAGTGCAGCAGCTTACGTGCCTGCTCTTCACGCCCTTTCGGGCTGTCGGCGCCCATTACCACCGCAATCAGGCGACGTTCTCCGTCCACGCTTGAGGCAATCAGGTTAAAACCTGCGCCAGACGTATGGCCGGTTTTCAGCCCGTCAACGTTCAGCGTCTTATCCCAGAGTAAACCGTTGCGGTTTTGCTGGGTAATGCCGTTCCACGTCAGGCTTTTTTCACTGTACATATGGTAGAAATCCGGCTCGCCATGAATGATGGCGCGCGAGAGCACCGCCAGGTCATACGCCGAGCTGTGCTGACCCGGTGCATCCAGCCCGTGCACGGTTTCAAAATGGGTATCACGCAGATTCAGCTTCTGGACGTAATCATTCATCATGGCAACAAACTGCGGCTGCCCGCCCGCCACGTGATCAGCCAGCGCCACGCAGGCATCGTTACCGGAATCAACAATCAAACCGCGGCTCAAATCACGCACCGTCAGCCGATCGCCCGGTTTGAGGAACATCAGTGAAGAACCATCGAACACCGGGTTTCCTTTTGCCCAGGCGTCTTTTCCAACAGTGACGACATCATCAGCGCTGATGCGGTGGCTATCGATGGCGCGGTCAACCACGTAGCCGGTCATCAGTTTGGTCAGGCTCGCCGGGTTACGTTGCTGATGTTCATTGCCCGCTGTTAAGATTTGCCCGGTGGTGTAGTCCATCAATACCCAGGAGCCAGCCTGAATTACCGGGGGCTGAGGGGCAAAAGGTAAGTCGTCGGCGTAAGCGTGGTTAACGCAAACCGCCAGCAAAGAAGCAGCAAACAAACGGCGTTTCAATGAAATATCCTCAATGGCATCAAAAATCGTCGTTCTTTGTACGGAACTTCGTGTGTCGTTACCTGGTTAAATTGCAAAAAAGTGTGACATGGATCGATTTCAAGCGTCTGTTTTTGCGAAGGTCTGCGGAAGAATGACCGGTTTTCCTTCGGCACACGCGCCGGGATGGTTTACCATAGAGGGCATATTTACTGACAGGATGAGCATCTGGTGTCTGATTCCGCCGCAACGCCCACTTTTCTCTTTCACGATTACGAAACTTTCGGTACCAGCCCGGCGCTGGATCGCCCGGCGCAGTTCGCCGCGATTCGCACCGACGCAGATTTCAACATTATTGGCGAGCCGGAAGTCTTCTATTGCAAACCGGCGGACGACTATCTGCCGCAGCCGGAAGCGGTACTGATAACCGGTATCACCCCGCAAATTGCCCGCGCCAAAGGCGAGAACGAAGCGGCTTTCGCCAAACGTATTCACGATCTGTTCACCGTGCCGAACACTTGTGTGCTCGGTTACAACAATGTGCGTTTTGACGACGAAGTGACGCGCAATATTTTCTACCGCAACTTCTACGATCCTTACGCCTGGAGCTGGCAAAACCATAATTCACGCTGGGATTTGCTGGACGTTATGCGCGCCTGCTACGCCCTGCGCCCGGACGGGATTAACTGGCCGGAAAATGAAGACGGTCTGCCCAGTTTCCGCCTTGAGCACCTGACAAAAGCCAACGGTATTGAACATGCCAACGCCCACGATGCAATGGCGGATGTTTACGCCACTATCGCCATGGCGCAACTGGTGAAAGCGAAGCAGCCGAAGCTGTTCGACTACCTGTTCAGCCATCGTCACAAGCAGAAGCTGGCAACGCTGATCGATGTGCCGCAAATGAAACCGCTGGTGCATGTCTCCGGGATGTTTGGTGCCTGGCGCGGTAACACCAGTTGGGTGGCACCTCTGGCCTGGCACCCGGAAAACCGCAACGCGGTGATTATGGTGGATCTGGCGGGAGACATGTCGCCGCTGCTGGAACTGGATACCGATGCGCTGCGCGAAAGGCTGTATACACCGAAAGCGGAACTCGGCGATAGCGCAGCGGTGCCCGTGAAACTGGTGCATCTGAATAAGTGCCCGATCCTGGCGCAGGCCAATACGCTGCGCCCGCAGGACGCCGGGCGGCTGGGTATTAACCGCCAGCAGTGCCTGGATAATCTGCAAATCCTGCGCGATAACCCGCAGGTGCGCGAGAAAGTGCTGGCGATTTTCGCCGAGGCGGAACCGTTTGTCCCTTCTGAGAACGTGGACGCACAAATCTACAACGGCTTTTTCAGCGATGCCGACCGCGCCGCGATGAAAATTTTGCTGGAAACCGAGCCGCGCAACCTGCCCGCGCTGGACATCACCTTTGCCGATGCGCGCATAGAAAAACTGCTGTTTAACTACCGGGCGCGTAACTTCCCCGGCACGCTGGATGAGCACGAACAGCAGCGCTGGCTTACGCATCGCCGCAATGTCTTCACGCCTGAGTTTTTGCAGCAATACGCCGAAACGTTGCAGGCGTTGTTCCAGCAATATGAAGGCGATAGTGAAAAGCAGGCGCTGTTGAAAGCGCTGTGGCAGTACGCCGAAGAGATTGTCTGAGAGTGCCCTCCCGCTAACGGGAGGGCATCGGCTTACGCCTTCTGCACGGTAATACTCCAGGCGGCGTCGCCAACCTGTTGGTAATCCGTAATGGTGTGGCCCTCTTCCGCCGCCCATTGTGGGATAGCTTCCGTCGCCTGGGTGCAGTCGAACTCAATAATCAATTCATCGCCGCGGGCCATCTCCGCCAGCGCCGCTTTTGCTTCTATCAGAGGAAACGGGCAAACCTGCGTTACCACGTCCAGTTTTTTTACAGCCATAACAGCTCCTGTAAGTTAAGCCGCAGCCGCCGCCAGTTTCGCTTTGCGCTGCGGACGGACATATAAAAACCATGACGCCGTCCATACGCCAAGGATCATAAATACCAGCCCGACCCAGCCCTGCCAGGTCATCATCGCGGTCATCACCAGACCATTACCAATCGAACAACCGCCGGCCATACTGGCTCCCACACCCATCAGCAGGCCACCAAACCCGCTGCGCAGCGTGGTTTGCGCATCCGCCGCGCGTACGCGAAACTCGCGGCTGGCTTTCGCGGCAATAAACGACCCCAGGAAAATCCCCAGCACCAGGAAGACGCCCCAGTTGAGGAACTTACTCTGCCCCGCCACCAGAAACTGTAAAATGTTGGCGGTGGGTGAGGTAATGCCGAGGCCAAACATGCGACCAGTCGCTTCACTGAGCGGCCAGGCCAGCAGTGCGATTAGACCGATAAGTACCGCAGTGACAAAAGGATGCCAGCGCTTTTCAAACAGCAGGTGCGCAAGCCCGGTGCGACGCGGCGGTAATGACGCAATCTTCAGCTTCGGCTTACGCAGCTCTCTGGCGACCGCCCACAGCGTGACGGCAAGCAGCAGGGCGATAAAGGGCCAGACAGAGACACCGAAGGTTTCGGCAATCGAGTTATGTTCGGTGCTGTAGGTTTTCAGCAACCCATTGATGCCGTCAGCATGTGGGGATCGCATAACCGCGCTCATCACCATATAGGTAAACAGCGCAATCCAGCTCCCGATCAGCCCTTCCCCTGCACGGTACCAGGTGCCTGTCGCGCAACCGCCAGCATAGACAATCCCCAGTCCGAAAATGTACCCGCCAACAACAGTGCCAAGCCACGGGAACGTCCCGGCATTGTATTGCAGCACTCCGCTCTGGATTAAGGCAAAGACACCCACGCTTTGAATGGCGATGGCAATCAACAGGGCATAAAACATCCGGTTATTTTTGGCGATATACATATCGCGAAATCCACCGGTCAGGCAGAAGCGCCCGCGCTGCATCACAAACCCCAGCAGTGCGCCGCAAATCAATCCACTCAATATCATTGAAAACATAACGGTAGCTACGTCAGAAAAACCAGATCGTGAATTTTCCACGCGCTGCATGGACGGAACCAATAACGAAATTATCTAACTTAGTTCGCCGGGTTATTAATAGGGAGGTAACAGATATAAAAAAGCCGGAGACAAGGCTCCGGCTGAGTAGATATGCAGAAGAAAATTTACTGCGCGATATCTTCGTACTGCGGGACTGGATTGCGGAAGCTGCGCGTCACACACGCCAGGTAAACCAGGCCGATACCGCCCCAGATAAGCCCCAGGATCATCGAGCTTTGCTCAAGGTTGATCCACAGAGCGCCAACCGTCAGCGCACCGCACACTGGCAGCAGCAGATAGTTGAAATGGTCTTTCAGCGTCTTGTTGCGTTTTTCGCGGATCCAGAACTGGGAGATCACCGACAAGTTAACGAAGGTGAACGCCACCAGCGCACCAAAGTTAATCAACGCCGTGGCCGTGACCAGGTCAAAACGGATCGCCAGCAGCGCAATTGCGCCAACCAGCAGCACGTTCCACGCCGGAGTGCGCCATTTCGGATGGATATAACCGAAGAAACGGGTCGGGAATACGCCATCGCGTCCCATCACGTACATCAGACGGGAAACGCCCGCATGCGCGGCCATACCGGACGCCAGCACGGTCACGCTGGAGAAAATCAGCACGCCCCACTGGAATGTTTTACCCGCAACGTACAGCATGATTTCCGGCTGAGAAGCATCCGGCTCTTTAAAGCGGGAGATGTCCGGGAAGTAAAGTTGCAGGAAGTAAGAGGCACCGATAAATACCATGCCGCCGATCAGCGCAGTCAGGAAGATGGCGCGCGGGATCACACGCTCCGCATCTTTGGTCTCTTCGGAAAGAGAAGAGATACCGTCAAAGCCGAGGAACGAGAAGCACAGGATAGTCGCGCCAGTGATCATCGGCACGACATGGGCACCTTCAGACCAGAACGGGCGGGAACTTACCAGCGTGCCAGCACCTTCGCCGTGGGAAACACCGTAGATGATCAAACCAACGATGACGGCGACAATCCCCATTTGCAGGATAACGATCAGGGTGTTGAAGTTCGCCACGGTTTTGATGCTGCGCAGGTTGGAGATGGTCATAAAGGCCACCAGCGCCACCACGAAAATCCACGACGGCACCGAAGGCACCAGCGCTTCAAAGTAAATTTTCGCCAGCAGAATGTTGATCATTGGCATGAACAGATAGTCCAGCAGCGATGACCAGCCCACCATAAAGCCGACGGCCGGGGAGATGGATTTCTGAGCGTAGGTATACGCAGAGCCAGCAGACGGGAAGCGGCGTACCAGCTTACCGTAGCTCAGCGCAGTAAAGAGGATAGCGACCAACGCAAAGGCATACGCGGTTGCCACGTGGCCATTGGTCAGGCCAGAGACGATACCAAACGTATCGAACAGCGTCATTGGCTGCATATAGGCCAGGCCCATCATTACAACCGGAATCAACGTAAGCGTCTTACGTAATTCCACGCGAGAGGTTTTTGGAGTAACGTTATGCGTCATGGCGATTCTCCTGTACGGCGAGTGCCGGCGCAAAAGCAAAAAATTGCCCCATTTGTGTTATTTCCTCAGCGACAACGACTGTCGGTTTTTAAATGTGTATCTATCCGGTACGAAGCCCGGCCTCTTTTATTGAATGACGTTTGTGCCTGCAAAAAAAATAACCGACGGATTAACGTCGGCTAGTCTCTTCATTTTTTTGCAGCGGCGTATTTTGCACCATCCTGAAGCAGGATGACAATACGGTAAGGCCTACCCTGCACCGTTTATGCATCTAAATGCTTGAATTTTAGGCTATCGCTGAATTATTAAACATTTTAATAGCACTAATTGCTAAAAAAATTACGCCAGCGGCATCTGAGCCGGATCCGGATAAAGATAGTCAAAGCCCAGTTCATTGCAAATACGGCTACCGTCTATGATTTTTCCCTTCTCATCATCGCTGCGCGACGCGGTGAAGGTGGGCGGCGTAAGGCCAAGCTGTCGCGCCATTGCCGTGTAGAAACTTTTGCGCGACGGATGTCCCGGCGCACAAAGATTATAGATGTGTCCGCCTTTCGGTGCCTGCAGCAACAAGGTAATCGCGGCGATAACATCTTCGAGATGTACCAGATTAACGCCGTGCTGGCCGTTAGGCGCGGTTTTTCCGGCCAGAAAGCGCCCCGGATGGCGCGCCGGTCCCACCAGCCCTGCCAGGCGTAAAATATCCACCGATGTGCCGGGCAAATTATGCAGCCAGTCTTCCAGCTCTTTCAGCACCCGTCCGCTTGCGGTAACAGGCTGGCGCGGCGTGGTTTCTTTGATGACACCGGGCGCATCGCCATAAACAGAGGTGGAACTGGTAAAAATAATACGCGGTATGCGATAAGCCAGCGCGCTGTCGACAATCTCCTGCATCGCTTGCAGATAGAACTCTTCGCCGGGGCCGCTGCGGCGCGCCGGGAGGGTGATAACTAACGCATCGACCTGCATCAGCGCATCCAGATCCGCCGATTCGCAGACTAATTCTGGTTCAAGGTTGAGCACATAACTTTCGATGCCGCACATACGCGCCGCCTCGACGCCATCCTGGCTGGTTTTACTGCCGGTAACTTGCCAGCCTCGCGCTGTTAATGACAGTGCCAGCGGCATTCCCAGCCATCCTAATCCGATAATCGCGACCTTTTTCATGCCTCTCCCCTGCACTCTCGCTTCCACCTGTTTAAGGCTACGCCAGCCAGTGATAACTGACAATTCATACAACGAATATGAAATGATTTAATGATAAAAAAAAGCCCTTGCCTTCGGCGACCAAAGTGGTTTACGTTAACTGACAACTTATGAATAAACATTCATCGAGAATTTTATGACCCGCGTTCAATTTAAACACCACCATCATCACCATCATCCTGACTAGTCTTTCAGGCGATGTGTGCTGGAAGACGTTTGGATCTTCCAGTGGTGCATGAACGCAGAGAAAGCCCCCGGAAGATCTTCTTCCGGGGGCTTTTTTTTGAACCAAATTCAGCAGGATAAAAGAGGACAACAGAATGTTAGACAACTCGCGTTTACGCATAGCTATTCAGAAATCCGGCCGCCTGAGCGATGATTCACGCGAACTACTGGCCCGCTGCGGGATTAAAATTAACCTGCACACCCAGCGCCTGATCGCCCTGGCGGAAAATATGCCGATTGATATTCTGCGCGTACGCGATGATGACATTCCGGGCCTTGTGATGGACGGTGTCGTTGATTTGGGCATCATCGGCGAAAACGTGCTGGAAGAAGAGTTGCTGACCCGCCGCGCGCAGGGTGAAGATCCGCGCTATTTCACCCTGCGTCGCCTCGATTTCGGCGGCTGCCGCCTGTCGCTGGCAACGCCAGTGGATGAAAGCTGGAGCGGGCCGCAAGCGCTGGATGGTAAACGTATCGCCACCTCTTATCCGCACCTGTTAAAACGCTATCTCGATCAGAAAGGCGTCTCTTTTAAATCTTGTCTGTTAAATGGTTCTGTTGAAGTCGCCCCGCGTGCAGGTCTGGCGGATGCGATTTGCGATCTGGTTTCGACCGGCGCGACACTCGAAGCTAATGGCCTGCGCGAAGTGGAAGTGATTTACCGCTCCAAAGCCTGCCTGATCCAGCGCGACGGTGAAATGACCGACGCCAAACAGCAACTTATCGACAAACTGCTGACCCGTATTCAGGGTGTTATCCAGGCGCGCGAATCGAAATACATCATGATGCACGCGCCAAGCGAGCGTCTGGAAGAGGTCGTTGCCCTGCTGCCTGGCGCTGAACGCCCCACCATTCTGCCGCTGGCGGGCGATCAACAGCGTGTGGCAATGCACATGGTCAGCAGCGAAACCCTGTTCTGGGAAACCATGGAAAAACTGAAGGCGCTGGGAGCAAGTTCCATTCTGGTGCTGCCGATTGAGAAGATGATGGAGTAATGCCATGAGCTTCAATACCGTAATCGACTGGAATAGCTGTAGTGAAGCGCAGCAACGCGACTTGCTGATGCGCCCGGCGATCTCTGCTTCTGATAGCATCACGCGTACCGTGGTTGAGATTCTGGATAACGTGAAAGCGCGCGGGGATGACGCCCTGCGTGAATACAGCGCCAGGTTCGACAAGACTCAGGTCGACGCGCTGAAAGTCACCGAACAGGAAATTGCTGATGCCAGCGCGCGCCTGGGTGACGATATCAAGCAAGCGATGGCCGTGGCGGTGAAAAATATCGATACCTTCCACACCGCGCAGAAGCTGCAAACGGTGGATGTTGAAACCCTGCCAGGCGTGCGCTGCCAGCAGGTTACCCGCCCTATCGCCTCGGTTGGCCTGTATATTCCCGGTGGCTCCGCGCCGCTGTTTTCAACCGTATTAATGCTGGCCACACCGGCGCGTATTGCCGGTTGCCAGAAAGTGGTGCTCTGCTCACCGCCGCCGATTGCCGACGAAATTCTCTATGCCGCTAAGCTGTGCGGCGTGCAGGCGATCTTTAAAGTGGGTGGCGCGCAGGCGATTGCCGCGCTGGCCTTTGGCACCGAATCGATCGCGAAGGTCGATAAAATTTTTGGCCCAGGAAATGCCTTTGTGACCGAAGCCAAACGCCAGGTCAGCCAGCGTCTGGACGGTGCGGCGATTGACATGCCCGCCGGTCCTTCTGAAGTGCTGGTGATTGCCGACAGCGGCGCAACGCCAGATTTTGTCGCCTCCGATCTGCTTTCGCAGGCGGAACACGGCCCGGACTCGCAGGTGATCCTGCTGACGCCGGACAGCGAAATGGCCACCCGTGTAGCCGAGGCGGTTGAACGCCAGCTTGCGGAGCTGCCTCGCGCCGAAACCGCTCGCCAGGCACTCTCTGCCAGCCGCCTGATTGTGGCGCGCGACTTAGCGCAGTGCGTGGCGATTTCCAACCAATACGGGCCGGAGCACCTGATCATCCAGACTCGCGACGCCCGTTCGCTGGTGGAGAGCATCACCAGCGCGGGCTCGGTGTTTCTCGGTGACTGGTCGCCGGAATCCGCAGGCGATTACGCCTCCGGCACCAACCACGTGCTGCCAACTTACGGGTATACCGCCACCTGTTCCAGCCTGGGTCTGGCCGATTTCCAGAAACGTATGACGGTGCAGGAACTCTCCCGGGAAGGTTTTGCGCAGCTTGCCAGCACCATTGAAACGCTGGCGGCGGCAGAACGCCTGACCGCTCACAAAAACGCCGTCACGTTGCGCGTTAACGCACTAAAGGAGCAAGCATGAGCATTGAAGAACTGGCGCGTAAAAACGTGCGCGAACTGACGCCCTATCAGTCGGCTCGCCGTCTTGGCGGTAAAGGTGACGTCTGGCTGAATGCCAATGAGTTCCCGACGGCGGTTCCTTTTGAACTGACACAGCAAACATTAAATCGTTACCCGGAGTGCCAGCCGAAAGCGGTTATCGAAAGTTATGCGCAGTATGCGGGCGTAAAACCGGAGCAAGTGCTGGTCAGTCGTGGCGCAGATGAAGGGATTGAACTTCTAATCCGCGCGTTTTGTGAACCGGGTAAAGACGCGGTACTGTTCTGCCCGCCGACCTACGGCATGTACAGCGTCAGCGCCGAAACGCTGGGCGTGGAATACCGTACCGTTCCGGCCCTTGCCGACTGGCAACTGGATCTGCAAGTTATCGCCGACAAACTGGATGGCATCAAAGTTATTTATGTTTGCAGCCCGAATAACCCCACCGGGCAGATCATCAATCCGCAAGATTTCCGCGTCTTGCTCGAGATGACGCGCGGCAAAGCCATTGTTGTGGCGGATGAAGCGTATATTGAGTTTTGCCCGCAGGCCACGCTGGCGGGCTGGCTCAGTGAATACCCGAATCTGGTGGTACTGCGTACGCTTTCTAAAGCGTTTGCGCTGGCTGGCCTGCGTTGCGGTTTTACCCTTGCTAATGAAGACGTTATTGCGCTGCTGTTAAAAGTGATTGCCCCCTACCCGCTCTCCACGCCGGTGGCAGATATTGCCGCGCAAGCGCTCAGCCCGCAGGGGATTGTCGCGATGCGCGAGCGGGTGGCGCAGATTCTGGTTGAACGCCAGTATCTGGTTACCGCGCTACGGGATATTCCCTGTGTGGAGCAGGTGTTTGACTCAGAGACCAACTATATTCTTGTGCGCCTGACCGCTTCCAGCGCAGTGTTTAAATCTTTGTGGGATCAAGGCATTATCCTGAGAGACCAGAACAAACAACCTTCTTTAAGCGGCTGCCTGCGTATCACCATTGGCACCCGTGCAGAGAGCCAGCGCGTCATTGACGCCTTACGTGCGGAGCCAGTATGAGCCAGAAGTACCTGTTTATTGACCGTGACGGAACCCTGATTACCGAGCCGCCTACCGATTATCAGGTGGATAAATTCGACAAGCTGGCCTTTGAGCCAAATGTGATCCCGGTACTGCTGAAACTGCAAAAAGCGGGCTACAAACTGGTGATGATCACCAACCAGGACGGTCTGGGCACCAGCAGTTTCCCACAGGCGGATTTTGATGGCCCGCACAACCTGATGATGCAGATCTTTACTTCGCAGGGTATTGCGTTTGAAGAGGTGCTGATTTGCCCGCATTTTGCAGATGATGAGTGCGACTGCCGTAAGCCGAAAGTGAAACTGGTGGAACGCTGGCTGGCGGAAGACGCGCTCGATCGCATGAACAGCTATGTGATTGGCGATCGCGCTACTGATATTGAGCTGGCGAACAACATGTCGATTGGCGGTTTGCGATACAACCCTGAAACGCTGAACTGGGCGATGATTGGTGAGCAACTGACGCGCCGCGATCGTTATGCGCACGTTGAACGCAACACCCGTGAGACACAGATTGATGTCAAAGTGTGGCTGGATCGCGAAGGCGGTAGCAAGATCCACACCGGCGTCGGTTTCTTCGACCATATGCTCGATCAGATTGCGACACATGGCGGTTTTCGGATGGAAATTGTGGTGAAAGGCGATCTCTATATTGACGATCACCACACGGTCGAAGATACCGGGCTGGCGCTGGGGGAAGCGCTAAAACTGGCGCTCGGCGACAAACGTGGTATCAACCGTTTTGGCTTTGTGTTGCCGATGGACGAATGTCTGGCTCGCTGTGCGCTGGACATCTCCGGCCGTCCGCACCTCGAATATAAAGCGGAATTTGCCTACCAGCGCGTGGGCGATTTGAGCACCGAAATGGTCGAGCACTTCTTCCGCTCGCTCTCTTACACCATGGCGGTGACGCTGCATCTCAAAACCAAAGGCAAAAACGACCACCACCGCGTGGAAAGTTTATTTAAAGCATTTGGCCGCACGCTGCGCCAGGCGATCCGCGTGGAAGGCGATACGCTCCCCTCATCAAAAGGAGTGCTGTGATGAATGTGGTGATCCTCGATACCGGCTGCGCCAATCTGAACTCGGTGAAATCCGCCGTCTCGCGCCACGGTTACGAGCCGCAAGTCAGCCGCGACCCGGATGTGGTGCTGCGCGCAGACAAACTGTTTTTACCCGGTGTCGGAACCGCGCAGGCGGCGATGGATCAGCTGCGCGAGCGAGACCTGATCGAACTGGTGAAAGCCTGTACGCAGCCGGTGCTCGGCATCTGCCTGGGAATGCAACTGCTTGGGCGCTTTAGCGAAGAGACCCACGGCGTCGATTTGTTGGGCATCATTGAACAGGATGTGCCGAAGATGAAAGACGCTGGCCTGCCGCTGCCGCATATGGGCTGGAACCAGGTTTACGCAAAAGCCGGCAACCGTCTGTTCCAGGGCATCGAGGATGGCGCTTATTTCTACTTTGTGCACAGCTACGCCATGCCGGTGAATGCGTACACCATTGCCCGCTGCGATTACGGCGAGCCGTTTACCGCTGCCGTGCAGAAAGACAATTTTTACGGTGTGCAGTTTCACCCGGAACGTTCCGGCCGCGCAGGTGCGCAACTGCTGAAAAACTTCCTGGAGATGTGATGATTATTCCAGCTTTAGATTTAATTGACGGCACCGTCGTACGTCTTCATCAGGGCGACTACGCGCAGCAGCGCGATTATGGCAACGACCCGCTGCCACGCTTGCAGGATTACGCCGCTCAGGGCGCGCAGGTGCTGCACCTCGTCGATTTAACCGGTGCGAAAGATCCGGCGAAACGCCAGATCCCGTTGCTGAAAATGCTGGTTGCCGGGGTGAACGTTCCGGTACAGGTGGGCGGCGGTGTACGCACGGAAGAGGACGTCGCCGCCCTGCTCTCGGCCGGTGTTGCCCGCGTGGTCATCGGCTCGACGGCGGTAAAATCGCCTGAGGTAGTGAAAGGCTGGTTTGCACGTTTTGGCGCAGACAAGCTGGTGCTGGCGCTGGATGTGCGCATTGATGAACAAGGCACTAAGCAGGTCGCGGTGAGCGGCTGGCAGGAGAACTCCGGGGTGACGCTGGAAGCGCTGGTGGAAACCTATCTTGCTGTTGGCCTGAAGCATGTATTGTGCACCGACATCTCGCGAGACGGCACGCTCGCGGGCTCGAACGTTGCGTTGTATGAAGAGATTTGCGCTCGCTGGCCGCAGGTAGCGTTTCAGTCTTCCGGCGGTATTGGCGGTTTAAATGATATTGCCGCCCTGCGCGGTACTGGCGTGCGCGGCGTGATTGTCGGACGGGCGCTGCTGGAAGGTAAATTCACGGTGAAGGAGGCCATTCAATGCTGGCAAAACGGATAATCCCTTGTCTTGACGTGCGTGATGGCCAGGTGGTGAAAGGCGTACAGTTTCGTAATCACGAAATTATTGGCGACATTGTGCCGCTGGCAAAACGCTACGCCGAAGAAGGCGCGGACGAGCTGGTGTTCTACGATATCACCGCCTCAAGCGATGGCCGCGTAGTGGATAAGAGCTGGGTATCACGCGTGGCGGAAGTGATTGATATTCCTTTCTGTGTGGCAGGTGGGATTAAGTCTGCTGACGATGCGGCGAAAATTCTCTCGTTCGGTGCAGATAAAATTTCGATTAACTCCCCTGCACTGGCCGATCCGGAATTAATCACACGGCTGGCCGATCGCTTTGGCGTACAGTGCATTGTGGTCGGTATCGACACCTGGTTTGACGCCGAAACGGGCAAATATCACGTTAATCAGTACACCGGTGATGAGAGCCGGACCCGGGTCACGCAATGGGAAACGCTGGACTGGGTGCAGGAAGTGCAAAAGCGCGGCGCCGGGGAGATCGTGCTTAACATGATGAACCAGGATGGCGTGCGCAATGGCTATGACCTTGAACAACTGAAGAAAGTGCGCGCGATGTGCCACGTGCCGCTGATTGCTTCTGGTGGCGCGGGCACCATGGAACATTTTCTGGAAGCCTTCCGCGATGCGAACGTTGACGGCGCGCTGGCAGCTTCCGTGTTTCACAAGCAGATTATCAATATTGGTGAATTAAAAACGTACCTGGCAGATCAGGGCGTGGAGATCAGGGTATGTTAACAGAGCAACAACTGGCCCAACTGGACTGGGAAAAAACCGACGGACTGCTGCCCGCCGTGGTGCAACATGCGGTTTCCGGCGAAGTGCTGATGCTGGGTTACATGAACAAAGCGGCGCTGGCTAAAACGCAGGAAAGCGGCAAAGTGACTTTTTTCTCCCGCACTAAAGGGCGTTTATGGACCAAAGGTGAAACCTCGGGCCATTTCCTTAACGTAGTGAAGATAGCGCCTGATTGCGACAACGACACATTGCTGGTCCTTGTTAACCCAATCGGCCCAACGTGCCACACGGGAACATCCAGCTGCTTTGGCGATACCAGCCACCAGTGGTTGTTCCTCTACCAGTTAGAAGAGTTGCTCGCCGCGCGTAAGACGGCCGACCCGGCAAGTTCTTACACCGCCAAACTTTACGCCAGCGGTACTAAACGTATCGCGCAGAAAGTGGGCGAAGAAGGAGTAGAAACGGCACTGGCGGCAACCGTGAACGACCGCGAAGAGCTGACTAACGAAGCCTCTGACCTGATGTATCACCTGCTGGTGCTGTTACAGGATCAGCAGCTTGATTTAACGACCGTGATTGAGAATTTACGCAAGCGGCATAAATAACGGGCGTAAAAAAACCGGGCGTTGCCCGGTTTTTTGTACTTATGCTTTTGATTGACGCTCCCGAAATGCGTTACGCATCAGCACAAAACCAGAACCCAGGATGCCCCCGAGTAAAATGGCCACTACAAGAGTAATTACCTTACGCGGGCTGTCCCGATGGATAGGCAGCGTTGGTTTCATCACGTAACGATAAGCATGTATATTTTGTGGCTTTACGACAATCGTCTGAATATTAAGAAGATTCTTGCGAATTTTGTAGTAATCATCAGGGAATACCAGCGGGCGGGACGATTCATTCTTGATCATCGACTCCAGCGCCGCGCTGCCAAGCAGAAACAGCGTATCCTGAGATACGTTTTCCGTTTGCCGCACTTGCGGTGAATGCACTTCCGCCTCTTTTGCAACAGAAAGTGCCTGGGCGATCTGTTTGATCCTAAGGTCTTTTTGCTCCTGTGCAACTTTTTCCTGCGTCGACAACGACTCAACTAAATCGCGAGTACGCGATTTCACACTGGTCTGTAAATCGTCAATCAATTCTTTGGCGATTTGTTGATCAATTTGCTCGATATATTGCGCCAGTTTTTTTTGTGCATCCTCGGCAGTACTTCCCTGATAGGTAACTTTTAGCGGCAATGGCTGCCCCTGGACCGCAGTATCAATAGTCAGTTTTTCCGGCTCATCCTGGTTACTAAGGGTTTCCGACAATGCCGTGAAGGCGGAATTAAAGCGGCCAATCACGCGCTGCTGGATACCTGCGATATCATATCTTTCATCGTTGCTCAATATGCTCATCGCATTGGAGTAACCAGCAATCTGCCCGGCATCAGGAGCGCTGATCACGGCGATCGAAGTCCATTTTTCTTTGGCAATACTTAAATAGACGCCAGCGACAATAACAGCGACAAGAATAAATAAGGCTACAATCCATTTACCACGCCAAAGTTGAGCTAAAACCTCTAACAAATCAATTAGTTCCGAATCATTACTCTGCCCGGCAGGCACATTGTTTTTTTCGTATGTCATAGCAACCCTAAATGAGAAGCGCAAAAGAGAATCATAGAGCGCGAGTTTAGCGGTTCGTTATTTTTTTTCTATAGGACTACGTGTAATTAAGATTTACCAGACACTATTTAAGAATAGTGACCGCGTTTATAACTGATAGCGATTACCTGTCGGGGATCATACAATAGAAGGATTGTACGTTTTTGATGTAAGAAAGGATTAGCTATGAAATTTCTGGTTACCGGCGCTGCCGGGTTTATCGGCTATCACGTCAGTGAACGTTTGCTGAAAGCAGGCCACCAGGTGGTGGGTATTGATAACCTGAATGATTACTACGATGTCAGTCTGAAGCAAGCGCGCCTGGACTTACTGGCCTTTCCCGATTTCCACTTTCATAAAATCGATCTCGCTGACCGCGAAGCGATGGTGCAGCTGTTTGCGCGTGAGAAATTCGACCGCGTTATTCATCTCGCTGCACAAGCAGGTGTCCGTTACTCGCTGGAAAACCCGCACGTTTACGCAGAATCTAATCTGATTGGACATCTGAACGTACTTGAAGGCTGCCGTCATCATAAAGTGCAGCATCTGCTGTATGCGTCCTCCAGCTCCGTTTACGGGTTAAACCGTAAGATGCCGTTCTCCACTGATGATTCAGTTGACCACCCGGTATCACTCTACGCGGCAACGAAAAAAGCCAATGAACTGATGTCGCATACCTATTCGCATCTGTATGGTCTGCCAACGACCGGCCTGCGTTTCTTTACGGTTTATGGCCCCTGGGGGCGCCCGGACATGGCGCTCTTTAAGTTCACGAAAGCGATGCTGGAAGGCAAGAGCATTGACGTTTACAACTATGGCAAAATGAAGCGCGACTTCACCTACATTGACGATATCGTGGAAGCGATTATCCGTATGCAGGATGTTATCCCGCAGCCGGATGCAAACTGGACAGTTGAAAGCGGATCACCAGCAACCAGCTCTGCGCCTTACCATGTTTATAACATTGGCAACAGCTCTCCGGTCGAGCTGATGGATTACATCACGGCACTGGAAGAAGCATTGGGTATTGAAGCGCAGAAAAACATGATGCCGATTCAGCCAGGTGATGTGCTGGAAACGAGCGCAGACACCCAGCCGCTGTATGAGGTGACAGGCTTTAAGCCCCAGACTTCAGTCAAAGACGGTGTGAAGCGCTTTGTTGACTGGTATAGAGCGTTTTATAACGTGTAAAAAAAAACGGCCCTGACGGGCCGTTTTACTTTAAGCAATAACAATTAGTCGTTACCGAATAAATCGCGGGTATAGACTTTGTCCTGAACATCAGCCAGTTCTTGCGCCATACGGTTGGAGATAATGACATCCGCTTCCTGTTTGAACGCGTCCAGATCGCGTACCACGCGGGAGTGGAAGAATTCATCTTCCTGCATTACCGGTTCATAAATGATGACCTGCACGCCCTTCGCTTTAATACGCTTCATGATGCCCTGAATTGAAGAGGCGCGGAAGTTATCGGAACCGCTCTTCATGATCAGACGATAAACGCCCACCACCTTCGGTTTACGCGCCAGGATGGAATCCGCAATAAAGTCTTTACGTGTACGGTTAGCATCAACGATAGCCGAAATAATATTATTCGGTACTGACTGGTAATTCGCCAGCAGCTGTTTGGTGTCTTTCGGCAGGCAGTAACCGCCGTAGCCAAACGACGGGTTGTTGTAGTGATTGCCGATACGCGGATCCAGACATACGCCTTCGATAATCTGGCGGCTGTTCAGCCCCAGGCTTTCTGCATAGCTATCCAGTTCGTTGAAGTACGCCACGCGCATCGCCAGATAGGTGTTGGCGAAGAGTTTAATCGCTTCGGCTTCAGTTGAGTCTGTAAACAGCACGCGAATATCTTTTTTGATAGCGCCTTCCTGTAGCAACGCAGCAAAACGCTCGGCACGTTCGGAGCGTTCGCCGATAACGATACGCGATGGGTGCAGGTTATCGTACAGCGCCTTACCTTCACGCAAGAATTCCGGTGAAAAGATAACGTTATCAATGCCATATTTTTCACGGATGGACTGGGTGAAGCCAACGGGAATAGTCGATTTAATGATCATCACCGCTTGCGGGTTGATCTCATGAACGTCACGAATCACAGACTCCACACTGCTGGTGTTGAAGTAGTTCGTTTTCGGATCGTAATCCGTCGGCGTGGCAATGATGACGAAATCCGCGCCGCGATAGGCGTCGAGTTTGTCCGTCGTCGCACGGAAGTTCAGCGGCTTATTCTGCAAATACTCCTGGATCTCCTTATCCACGATGGGAGAGATCTTCTGATTAAGCATATCTACTTTGGACTGAACGATATCCAGCGCCACCACTTCATGGTTCTGCGCAATCAGAATCCCGTTCGATAGCCCAACGTAACCTGTTCCGGAGATTGTTATTTTCATTCGATAAGCAACTTTTGTGAGTGTATGAAACCGGAGATGACGATCCCGTCGCCACCCGCTTAATATCAATAACTGTTGGGGTTTTTACCTCTTCTGTTGAGGGACTGTCAAGGCGACAATCGGCCGTCAACAGCGGCGTTTATGTATGGTTTAGCGGGAAATAATCGACAAAATGAATATGACTGCCCGAAAAAACGGCGGTTGAGACGAAAAAAAGGCCCGGTTTTAACAACCGGGCCTGGGTAAACCAGATGGGTGATTATCAGATTAATCCAGCCATTCGGTATGGAACACGCCATCTTTATCTGTGCGCTTGTATGTGTGCGCACCGAAATAATCACGCTGAGCCTGGATCAGGTTCGCCGGCAGTACCGCAGAACGGTAACTGTCGTAGTATGCCACCGCCGCAGAGAAAGTCGGTACCGGAATACCATTCTGCACGGCATAGGCCACTACATCACGCAGCGCCTGTTGGTAATCGTCGGCAATTTTCTTAAAGTACGGTGCCAGCAGCAGGTTTGCGATAGCCGGGGTCTCGGCATAAGCATCGGTGATTTTCTGCAGGAACTGCGCACGGATGATACAGCCTGCGCGGAAGATCTTCGCGATTTCGCCGTAATTCAGGTTCCAGTTGTGCTCGTCAGAAGCAGCACGCAGCTGAGAGAAGCCCTGTGCATAGGAAACAATTTTACCGAGGTACAGCGCACGGCGTACTTTCTCGATAAATTCAGCTTTATCACCCGCCGGTTTCGCCTGCGGGCCGGAAAGCACTTTAGACGCGGCAACACGCTGCTCTTTCAGAGAAGAGATATAGCGCGCAAACACGGATTCGGTGATCAGCGACAGCGGCTCGCCAAGGTCCAGAGAGCTCTGGCTGGTCCATTTGCCGGTGCCTTTATTCGCCGCTTCGTCGAGGATCACATCAACGAGATATTTACCCTCTTCATCTTTCTTGGTGAAGATATCTTTGGTGATGTCGATAAGATAGCTGCTCAGCTCACCTGCGTTCCACTCGCTGAAGGTTTTCGCCAGCTCTTCGTTAGAGAGATTCAGGCCGCCTTTCAACAACGCGTAAGCTTCGGCAATCAGCTGCATATCGCCATATTCGATACCGTTATG
The DNA here is from genome assembly GCF_027109175.1 of Kosakonia sp. SOY2. Lineage (NCBI taxonomy): Bacteria > Pseudomonadati > Pseudomonadota > Gammaproteobacteria > Enterobacterales > Enterobacteriaceae > Kosakonia > Kosakonia sp. SOY2. The sequence goes on along the minus strand of NZ_JAPVXH010000001.1, from coordinate 544,671 downwards.
CACCATTTTAACGTAGTGACCCGCACCGTCCGGACCAATATACGTTACGCAAGGTTCGCCATCTTCCGCCACTGCAGCAATTTTGGTCAGGATTGGAGCAACCAGATCGTAGGCTTCTTTCTGACCACCAGGCATGATTGATGGACCTTTCAGCGCGCCTTCTTCACCACCGGAAACGCCTGTGCCGATGAAGTTGAAACCTTCTTCCGAAAGTTCGCGATTACGACGAATGGTGTCCTGGAAGAACGTGTTGCCGCCATCAATAATGATATCGCCTTTATCAAGATATGGCTTAAGGGAGTCGATAGCGGCATCGGTGCCAGCACCGGCTTTCACCATCAGCAGGATGCGGCGCGGGGTTTCCAGTGATTCGACAAATTCTTGTACGGTGTAGTAAGGAACCAGCTTTTTGCCCGGGTTTTCGGCAATGACTTCTTCGGTTTTTTCGCGCGAGCGGTTGAAAACTGAAACGGTGTAGCCACGGCTCTCAATGTTGAGCGCCAGGTTGCGCCCCATTACCGCCATACCAACAACGCCGATTTGTTGCTTGGACATTACATACTCCTGTCAGGTTTGAACACCCAGCCTGTATATCTACAGCCAGGTTAAGTAAAAATAATGTTAACTCAGGAAACCACTAAGCTGGTAGCAATAGATGTCACTTTGAACCACCAGTAGGCGCTCCTGTACTAATAAGCGCCATCCCGGCGAAGCACGACCTTCACCGTTTTGAAGAGAATGGCAATATCGTTCCACAAAGACCAATTCTTCACATACCAAGAGTCAAAATAGACACGTGTATCATAGTCCACGTCATTTCGCCCGCTAACCTGCCACAAGCCGGTCATTCCGGGTTTCACCATTAAATAATAGTCAACATCTAGTTCGTAGCGTTCTAGCTCTTTCGTGACCACTGGGCGCGGTCCGACAAGACTCATTTCGCCTTTCAGCACGTTAAAAAGTTGAGGTAGCTCATCAAGACTGGTTTTGCGGATAAAATGCCCTACTTTCGTGATGCGCGGATCATTCTTCAGTTTAAAATCCCTGTCCCACTCTTCACGCGCCTGCGGATCATTCTCTAGCAAGTTTTGTAAAACTTCTTGCGAATTCATCACCATAGAGCGGAACTTGTAGCATGGGAAAAGTTTCCCAGCGCGGCCCACCCGCTGGTGCCCATAAATGGCTGGCCCGCCGTCACGTGTCACCTTGTACCACAGGTAGATAAACAACGGTGATGAAATGAGCAAGATAAACAGTGTACATACGATATCAAAGGAACGCTTAAGAAAACGCGAAGTGCGTTTCGCGAGATTGTTGTTGATCCGCAGCAGCATTACTTCATGGCTAAAAATAAACGACATGTCCGTGTTATATAGCGGCAACCCTCGCAATGAAGGAATGACGGTTACTGAGCGACACTGGTGTTTGGACAACTCCCTCAGCCACGCTACCGTCTTGTCTATCTCATCAACATCGAAGGCAATGATAAAATGCACATGTTTAAGATCGGGATCTTGCCAGATGTCGTCAGCATTTTTATAAATCGGGCAATCAAGAAGCTTGTCCTGAGTTGTTTCATCATCAAAGAAAGCCGCGACGTCAAATCCCAGCATTTCTTCACTCTGCAAGGCAAACCAGGCTTCACGCGCGTTCTTACCGCTGCCCAAAATGATGGTTTTCTTTTTCCAGATGCCTAACTGATTCAACAGATACTTCGTGGTGAAGCGGAAAAAGGGCACCATAAAGAGCGCCAGGCTCCAGCAAAACACCCAGACAAAACGCGAGAACTGCCACTTAGTAAAAGCAATCAACGCCAAATCAAAGATCGCAAAAATGATAATTGTACGCAGGATCTCTTTCAGCTCATACCAAAACGGTTTGCGGTAAGAATAGTGACGCAGGCGGATTAAAAACCACGCAACACAGGTTAATGACAATAATAAATGGGAAACGATACGATATTGAAACTGCTCCTGCGGAATAAAACGCTGTAAATCAGCGAACAGAAAATAGACTAGCGCCAATGAAAAAACTAATGACAGATTAAAAAAAATAAAATCAGACAGCGCGAGAAGAAGCTGACACAAGAAGGGTTTATAATTATTTTTCACATCCTTAAATTCCATTATCCCCTCACGATTCGAATTGAATGAAAAACCGACTTACGTTAATCATTAGAAACGGTCCTCGATATGAGAGAGAATAACTCTGACTAACTCATCTGCTTTGTGTGGAGAGGTGGACTCAACATAGCATCGTAATTCAGGCGCATTTCCGGAAGGTCGGAGATGAATAATATCATCGTTAGTCAACCGTAACCTGACGCCATCCGTCATATCCCGCCCCACAAAGCTCGCATTTGTTACACCACAAGCGCTTAAGGTCTTCGCAGGATCATTCACAAGTTTATCTAGCAAAGCAACACTCCGGGCGACAGAGAAATTCTGCAGTCTGTTCGAAGAGGTATAACGCGCTGGCAACTCCGCTAATTGTTGACTAATTTTTTTATGCTGGCTTGAAACCAGCGCCGTTACCACCGGCAATAATGCATCACGGGTAGGTAATGCTTTCAGCGTACGGCCCGCGTGATGGATATCACTGGCTAAGAGATAGCCTCCATTGGCTTCGAAACCTGCAACACGACCGAATTGGTCCAGTAATGCGTCAAAGGCCGCGATAACATACGGCGAGCCTATTTTGGTCAGCACAACGTGAGGGATCAAACCGCTAGTTGTGATAATACTGTTACTACTCACTGGCACCGCCGCCGCATCAATACCCAGATGCGAAGAGCAAAGTAATCCGAGGATGTCGCCACGCAGCCAGCGTCCCTTTTCATCACTAAGTAATGGCCGATCGCCATCACCATCAGTTGAAAACACGGCATCAAGATGAAACTCGCGTAACCAGTTAATAGCCCGCTGTCGATCCTCTTCGGACACAGCTTCGGTATCGATAGGCACGAACTGATCACTACGACCAAGGGAAACCACCTCCGCGCCGAGCATCGAAAACAGTATAGGGTAAATATCCCGTCCGGCGCTGGAGTGTTCATAAATGCCAATCCGTATTCCCGCAAGGGCATTTTTAGGGAAGAAAGAAGTATAACGCGCGATATAGTGCGCACTTGCATCGTTGCTCACGATCAAATCAGGCAATCTGGCGGGCAGGGTAAAACGTGTACTCCCAGTCGCAATTACCGCTTCGTCAGACTTCGTTATTTCACCGGTCGGGTGGTAAAACTTTAACCCATTACGATCGAATGGGATATGACTACCGGTTATCATGATCGCCGGGATTTTGTTCTCAAGCGCGTAATATGCCAGTCCCGGTGTTGGAATGACACCACAGTAATATGGCTTGAACCCCATATATTCGACAACAGCAGCACAGGCACGTGCCATATCGTAACTACTTGGGCGGTTATCGATACCAATCGCAACGGTATCAAAACTATACGAGGCGGCTGTAGTGCTCAAAAAATTAGCAGTAAATGCACCGCATACTTGTGGTGTGAAATATTGAACCAGCCCTCTTGCACCGCTGGTGCCAAACTGTATATTCGAATTGTTAATCACATGATTGCTTAAAAAATCTGACATTTTATTTTTTCTCTGAAACAGGATTTTCAACACGAATTACATCGTCTTCGCTCAAATTTTTACCTGATTGAATTTCAATGATTTCCAGAGGAGTTGAACCTGCATTCGCCAATACATGTACCAGGCCTGCGGGAATAAACGTTGACTGGTTTTCTTCAACGAAATATTCGCGATCTTGCAGAATCACTTTTGCGCGCCCGCAAAGTACCATCCAGTGTTCAGCACGCTGATGATGGATTTGCGCGGCGAGTTGCTTTTCAGGGCGCACAGTGACTTTACGAACGCGATAATCATCTCCTTGCACCAGCGTATTAATGCTTCCCCAAGGGCGATAGATCTCCTGGTGATCGCGGTGCTCAGTCCGTCGACTAGACTTAAGATGTTCAACCACTTTTTTCACATTCTGCACTTGGTCTTTATCAGCAATTAGAATCGCATCACAGGTCTGGACCACAACGGTATTTTTCAGCCCTAAGGTAGCTACCAGCGCGTCTTCCGAATGGACATAAATGTTATGGCAATCAAACTCGAGGACATCTCCTTGTTTTACATTCCCACGTTCATCTTTAGGGGAAATATCCCACAGCGACGACCATGAGCCGACATCAGACCAGCCGGCATCCATCGGGACGACAACAGCATGATCGGTATGCTCCATTACTGCGTAATCAATGGATTCCGCGGGACATTGCGCAAACGCCTGCTCGTCAATCCTTACAAAATCTAGATCTTGATGGGTCTGCGTCATCGCATTTTCGCACTGCACATAAATATCGGGTCGGTATTTTTTTAATTCTGCCAGGTAACTTTCGGCTTTGAACATGAACAAGCCGCTATTCCAGTAGTATTCACCGCTGGAGTAATAGTCACATGCAATTTCATAGCTCGGTTTTTCGACAAACTCGGCAACAACAAATGCATCATTACCTTGCGACTGTCCACGGCGAATATAGCCATATCCGGTTTCCGGACGTGAGGGAACAATGCCAAAAGTTACTAGTTTACCGCGTTCAGCATAGGCCACAGCTTGCGTAACAGAAGTGATAAAGGCATCCTCATTCTGAATGACATGATCAGCCGCGAGCACCAACATGATATTGTCAACATTCTGTTGCTTGTTTTGGAGGAGCGTAAACGCCGCTAAGGCGATGGCGGGTGCGGTATTACGACCAGAAGGCTCCAGAATAATATTGTCCGACAATTTGTCGATAGCTCGCAGTTGCTCTGCAACCAGAAACCGATGCTCGTTATTACAGATGACGACAGGCGGACATGTCTGTAATTTTTCCAGGCGCTTAACTGTTTGTTGCAGCATGGTTATGCTGCCACCAACCTGAAGAAACTGTTTTGGATACATTTCTCGCGAAAGTGGCCATAAACGGCTTCCGCTGCCGCCAGCCATGATCACAGGTATAATATTTTTCATAGCGCTACCAATATTAACGTTTTACCTGTCGATAATGGCAAAACTCCGTCCATTTTGATTCGACATACTCTTTTATTTCACGCTCAAAACGCTGCTGTGAAAAACGTTCAGCATTTTTACGGCATGATTCTGGTGTAAATGCAACCGAGCTTTTTTCGAAGATTTCAACAGCTTCAATAATAGCGCTGGCTGTTTGTTCCATAAAGAAAATACCTGTCGGGTTACTGTGTTCAGGCGGGATGACTGTCTCAAGCGCACCACCTTTGCCAAACGCGATAACAGGCGTACCGCAAGCCTGCGCCTCAACGGGAATAATGCCGAAATCCTCTTCTGCTGCAAAAACAAAAGCTTTTGCGTTTTGCATATGCTCGCGCAGAACAGCAAATGGCTGATACCCCATCAAGGTGACATTGGCTGCGGCAATCTTTTTTATTTTTTCGAAATCAGGACCGTCACCAATTACAATCAGTTTTTTGTCAGGCATGGCATTAAAAGCTTCAACAATCAGAGCAATTCTTTTATAAGGAACCATTCTCGACGCTGTAAGATAAAAATCAAACTTTTCATTTCTCAACTCGAATTCATCCACAGCCACTGGTGGATAAATAACATCAGCCTCTCGTCCGTATACTTTCTTAATCCTGCGTGCAATGTATTGTGAATTAGCTAAAAAATGATCTACGCCATTCGGTGTGCGACAATCCCATATACGCATTTTGTGCAGAATCCATTTAGCCAACCAGCCTTTTAATCCTTTATTAAGTCCGGATTCACGCAAATACTGATGCTGAAGATCCCAAGCATACCGGATAGGTGAGTGCACATAACTTATATGTAACTGATCCGGGCCAGTAATTACCCCTTTGGCCACGGCATGCGCACTTGAAATTACTATATCGGCACCAGAAACATCTAACTGTTCAATCGCCAGAGGCATCAATGGCAAATATTTCTGATAATATTTTTGTGCCTTGGGTAAGTGTTGAATAAAGGTAGTCTTCGCTCTTTTATTCATGAACTTTGCACGTTGTTCCGGAGTAAGAAAATCCACCACCGAAAAAAGATCCGCCTCTGGGAAAACTTTTAATATTTGCGCGGAAACTTGCTCTGAACCTGCATAGCTTAACAGCCACTCATGAACAAGGGATATTTTAACATCGTTTTTCATTGATAAAACCTTGTCATTATTGCATGACTTTGCGGATAGCTTTATAGATAAAACGCGCATTGGATCTCAACGTGCAGTTAAGAAAATAGAACGCAAGCGGCACGGGATGGCTCATTAATCCTAGCGCGGAGAGCTCCTGCTTTAATTCTTTATTAACTTTGATACTTTGCCCCGCATTCATTTCAAAAATATGGAATGACTGTCTGGTAGTAAGCTCATGTTTTAACGGTGTATAAAGATCGACATTATATGCGGCACCCACGCTTTTTGCTATGGTGAGAACGCCGCGCCACATCGCAGCACGCCCGCGGGCGGTGTAACTGCCAGGGACATGGACTTCTTTGTCGTCCGCAGCCTGACCAAACATAGGCGGATTATCAGCACGCCCCCCGATAATTGGCCGGGAGATATAGCCGATACCTTCACCTATAAAAGCAGATGCAGCTAAATAGATTTGATAATAGAGTGAACCATCGAATTCTTCCGTATGTAAAGATCTGGCGAAAGGAACATTCACAATCAACCCACCGACAAAACCTGCGGCCCTGAAAATCATTTTGGGTTCTGATGCTCCCCATTTATAAACTGAGTCTTTATCGCTCAGCGAAGACAAGCCAATGGGATTGTAAATATCATGATTAAAGCGCAAAAAAGCACGTGAAATAAAATTGATTCGTGGGTTTTTTGCTATATAATCTTTAACTTCTGAAATAGCATTAGGCAATAACAGATCATCATTACCCATAATTACCGCCCATTCGCATGAGGCGCTTTCGATGCATTTTCTCAAATTCTTATCATAACCAAGATTCAACTCATTAATAATAAAAGTAAGTTTTATTTTATTATTTTCGTACTCACTTCGAAAAGAATCAACCATATTTTGAATATTTAGTTTTTCCGGAGAATTATCTTCGCAGATTAGCACTTCATCAGGATAAACCTCTTGTGATAGTACAGAGCTAAGGAGTTCTTTTAACTCCTGAACCCGATTATAACTTGGTATAACAACTGAAATTGTTGCGGCATTATCCATTAGTCAGTTTCCTTATGAATCTTGCTGGATTTCCTGCAATGAGACTATTTTCTTCGAAGTGGCCTTTCACAACTGAGTTCGCTGCGATAATTGAACCTTTACCAACGGATGTACCGGCTAATATGACCACATTGTCGCAAACCCAGATATTATTACCAATTTTTATCTCTGCAATATCATCTAAATCACGTGATGCCGGAGGAATATGAGCCTCATATTTTGCAGGACGAGTTGAACCATGGGAATGATCACCAATATAAATATTAGAACCTAATAAAACATTATCTCCAATATCAATCTTTTTCACAGCTGATATATGAACATTACAACTCATCATTACATTTTCACCAAAAATGATTTCTGGAGTGAAGTTTTGTGTTTTATATTTATCTACTGCTTGTATCCAACAATTGTCTCCGATAGAGCAATTTGTCATCTTCATATACTTCGCGCCGAAAATTTTGGGATTACTACCCAGAATTCGTATAGATAACTTGCGAGTTAAACTGTAATACAAGGCACGTAATCTGCCCTTAACTTTATAGATTAGCATAGCTTACTTCCCGCACTCCAAGAGTGATTCTCTTCTTGTGATTATCGTTTCGCTGTAAATAATAAAACACACAATCCAAAATAAAACAGAAAGGATACCCGCCTGGAACGAAGAACTCACCGCCGCAGATAACCAGTACAAAAAAAATAATGCAAAGAAAAACTGCCGTGCTCCCTTTGTTTTTTTATAAAAAACTCTGAATTGATATAATATTAACAACTGGAACATCAAGCCGCCAAAAATGCCAGCTTCTAACATACCATGGAAGATAAAGTTATCAGTGTTAATTCTTTCTGTCGTTTGTGAGAGCGTGCTTCCTGCACCTTGAGATCCCAGGCCTTCACCTAGTGGATGGTTGACTAGAAAATCAATCGAGTTTGACGCCATATCAAAACGTTGCGTCGTGGAGTACTTTGAACCTTTATCACTGTCGGTGAAGCGTCCAATAAATATATCTGAATAACTACTCAACGAAATAGCAACCAGCAGCACGAAAGCCATTAATGAAGCGCTGGCTTTCACGATAATCTTGCTCCGGCATAAAAAAATCAGCCCAGAACATATTAAGGCAATGATCGCTCCGCGAGTAATTGACATAAAGCAGGCGATGATGGCCAATATGGCACCTAATAGGTTTGTATATTTTGAACCATATTTACTAAAAATTTTATAAACAAAGAAGATGAAAGCGATAACCATCAAGTAACCGAAAGCCAATGCATCGGCAAATCCACCATTGGCTCTCACTAAATCATAATATCGGTTAATCAATGAAAAATTATCTCCCCCATAGTTGGGGTTGTAACCAAGCATTAAGGTAAAATTTCCGCCAGTTACAACATCAATAATCGCAATCGAGCTGGTTATAAGAAAAACCACTGTCAATACTCGCTTTAAAAAAAAAGCAATTCTACGCCAGCGATCATTGTCATAATCATTATTAAAATAACAGGCAAGAATACTAAAAACCATTGGGTAGAAAACCAGAGCATGCAATCCTAGAACTACTTGCAAAATATTTGAGCGATTATCTATAATCGAAAGCAGAGTACCTGATAGCATCAGGATAAAGAGCGTGATTAAACTCCCGTTAACTTTAAAGCTTCCAGATAGAAATAGCGTATAGATGATTATTACATAAAACAGAAGAATGGCCACACACCGAATAAGTGGGCCTATTGGCATATCAGAGACTTTAGGAAGCCATGAGCTAAGATAAGGTGAACCAACAGTTGTCATTATCAAAAAAAGAAGTATTCTTTCAAACGAAACTATGTTTAACATTATTAGACATTCCATACATGTTGGTGAATAAAAAACACTTCCTTAATGACCGTCTAATTAAAAAAGATTTTATACAAAAGATAAAAATCTTTGGCACATAATTAGAAATGATAACGATGCGATTATTAAATAATTCTACATTAATACTTTTCTCATTAAAAACTCTCTTTTATAATCATGACCTTTCAAATAGTATTATCAAAATACTGGTTATGATTTATGGTCATGGATAAAAATGTTTTTCGCTAGTACAATCGGCATTGTATCTATTCATTATGAAATTAATATTCACTCATTTAATATCAAAAAAATCTTATAACATTAAAAAATCATAAGGTAAACGAAGGTGATTCGTAAAGCTATTTCAACATCATACATTAAATATACATATTTTTGTTCATCATCAATCTTAAATAAACAATACTTCAAGGGCGAAATATCAACTCCCTTAAAAAATTCAGTCACCATTAAAAGAATTTGGAAATTCACTGATAAGTAATTCTATATCACGCACTTGCGTATGCGCCGAGCATTTTTCCAAGGCATACTCCCGAGCATATTTTTTTTGAGCTTCTAAGGATGAATCATTCAACTGTAACAAATTCAAAATTGCTTCTGCGAGCGCATTAGAATTAACTTCTTGTGCCAGAAATCCATTTCGACCATCAATAATAAGATCCTCTGCCACACCAACTTTAAAAGCAACAACAGGAACACCGGACATCAACGCCTCATTTATCATCATCGGACCAGCATCTTCTATCGAAGGGCAAATGAAACCGTCTGCGAAGTTGTATAAGAATGGATACTTATCTTTGTCACTAATAAACCCGATATTGATGACCGGAATATCCTCAGGTAACTGAAGTTCGGCCTTATTTCCCACAGTCAAAAGAGAAACTTTACTAAGATGCTCAGGATGGTTTTTTTTAATTACATTAAGAGCTTCAACAACATATTTCACCCCCTTTCTAGGGTCACTGAGAGACTGTGCACCTAAAAAAATTACTCGCCGCCCTTCCGGAATATTAATTTGAATATGTTTCTTGGCTGAATCAAGAGGGCGAGGGCAAAATATATTCTCGTCGATACCTATAATTGCTTTTTTAATACCTAACTTTGCTTTTATTCCACTTCGATTACAACGCTCGTCAAGCCATTTACTTGCCGACAAGAAAAAACAGTCCATTTCTTGATAATATTTTTTCCTGTTGTTAAAAATGTAAGCCGGAAGTTTAATTAAATTGGGGAATTTCATAGCCGGGCAATTATCGCAACCATCTATATAGCCTTCACATTTCCATGGGTAATGGCACCCACCTGTGAACATAGCCGCATCCATGAGATAAAATGCAACAGGGCATTGGTATTTCTTTTGTATTATATATATATCATAATCAGAAAGAAAACCTGAAACGTAATAAATAATTATTAAATCTGGTTTTTTCTTATAACTTTTAAAAAGTTTGTTCAAACTAAAAGTAGAATTGTAGAATAAATAATACTTATTCTCTACATCATTCCAACGTACCAGAGACCGTCGAATTAATTTAATAAAAAAGTTGATAACCTTGTGTCTAATATGCTCCACTGAGATTACACTCTCATCATTCGATGTCTTTTCAACTACAAACATTGTGGAGTCATGACCATATCTTTGAAGATTTATATGCGTTCTGTATGCACCATAAAACGCACCTTTGCTATCGCCTGTAGATAAATGTAAAACATTCATGGTTAAACTCGCTTTGCTAATACCATTTTTTTAACTTCATATTTCTGATCGCGGCTATTAATGGCATACGTAAAAGATAAAGAAAAGTGGAAATAATAATCATATTAGCAACAGGAGGAAAAATGACATATATTATCCTATATAGAATAAAAATTTGGAGTTTTTGTATAATTAAAAAAACCAAGAAAGATAATATTAAAACAACCGAAGCCAAGGGTAGTAATAAAGATATATAACCTATAATTTCTTTACCTAAACAAAAACCTCCCCATAATATCATGAAAAGTATTGTATGCATAAAGTAGAATATACACGACCATTCTGGACCATATAATTTAGCGATAAGAATTGTTAACGGAATCGTTATCGCAGAATAAAATGCATATGCATAAAAATGGTACTTTAACTGACCTTTAGAATATAACAATATAAAAACAAAATTCATTATCCCCGCAAAAAAAGCAGCCGAGACCAACCATTTAGCATATAAATTAACAGCAAATCCGAGATCTTTATTTTTAAGCCACAATGAAATGAGATCGTTTCCATAAACGCACATATACGGGACTAACGGACCGAGAATAACTACATATCCGACAGAACTAATGCTAAACAACTCAATAAATTTATTGTAATTTTTTTCTTTAACCAGTGCGCTTAATCTGGGTAGCAGGAATTGTGATAACGGTGCAGTCAGTGCTAGCACGACCGCACTTAGTTGAGAACCAATTTGGTAATGAGTGTAGAGGGTTAAATCTGTGTATGTTGATAACGCGAGTTTATCGACTTGAGTAGCGATGACCCAAATCATCGACAAACCAGATAATTGCAATGAAAACTTAACTATATTTCTAAATGAAATACTATCGGTACTGTTTTTATCTCTTTCCTGATGTCGATTTATCAGTTGCCGATGCTGTTTAATAATAACATAAGCTACGCAGCCTAATGTCGCAATAATATCTATGACAGATAGAAATAACAATGTATTAAAAAAAGCAGGTAACGTATTTGAATAAAAGGAAAGGATTAGATATGAGCCACCATAAAATGCTGTGGTATATAACATGTTCCATATAGCAATCAAATCCTGTCGTTCCATACCATTTATAAAGCTTTGCAAATACGACCGCAAATATAAAAATGCAAGAATTATACCTGTGAGTTTTATACAATATACGGTTTCTTCTCTGGATAATGACGTTTGTAACCAATCGGTAACTATATATAAGGAAAAATAGTTAAAAACAAAACTAACAAATCCGGCAATGATAACAAAACCACATAATACTTTAATAAATAATTTGATAACCTTCATGAAGGTAACAAGGTGATTTTTATTAGTAGCGACTAATTTAATAAAAGTCCCGCTTATTCCTGCGTCCAACAACCCCATTAATGTTATTAGCATCGTAAAAAAAGAAACTATACCATATCTTTCCGTACCTAAGAGCCCAATAATCAAAGGGACCAAAAAGAGAGGAAATGCAACACGGTATAGTTGAGCCACATATAGAATAACTATTTTTTTAAACATAATAGCTCACAAAAACAAGCGGAACGCATTACTTCGCATAATAAAACTCAATTATTTTTGAGCATATATAATCCACTTGTTCCAATTCTAATTCATAGAACATTGGGAGTCTTAGCAAACTGTCAGTGAAACGATCGCTGTTCTCGAGATCAACACTTTCGTTCTTAGTAAGATAATACTCGCTTTTATTCAATGAGAGATAATGAAAAACAGAGTATATGCCGTTATCCTTAAGATACTGAATAAGCCCGGTTCGGACATTTATATTTTCACAAACAATGTAAAACATATGCGCGTTATTACTTGCAAACGCTGGAATTGCTGGAAGTGCTATGACACCTGTTTCAGCAAGACGGCTGAGACCAGCGTAATATTGTTCCCAAAGTGATATTCTTTTGGTTTGGATGATATCCATGTTTTCAAGCTGAGCATAGAGATAAGCTGCAATAATATCTGAAGGTAAGAACGAGGAACCAATATCAACCCATCCGTATTTATTCACTTCTCCTCTAAAGAATGAAGCACGATTTGTGCCTTTCTCTCTAATTATTTCAGCGCGTTGTATATACTTATCGTCGTTGATGACAAGCATTCCCCCTTCACCTGAGATAATGTTTTTCGTCTCATGAAAAGAAAAAGTACCGAATGTACCAATACTGCCCAATGGCTTGTTATTATAATATGAGTCGATCGCTTGTGCTGCATCTTCAACAACTGGAATATTGAATTCTTTCGATATTGCCATAATCGCATCCATATCGCAGGCGACCCCGGCATAATGAACGACAATAATCGCTTTAGTTTTTTCGGTAATACTGTTACGAATAGCAACGGGATCAATATTTGGATTGTTACTATAGCTATCGACGAAAATCAATTTCGCACCACGAAGAGAGAACGCATTTACTGTTGAAACAAAGGTGTACGATGGCGCAATCACTTCATCGCCAGGCTGAATATTCAGTAATATTGCAGCCATTTCCAATGCATCAGTACATGACGTAGTAAGAAGCACTTTCTTAAAACCATATTTTTTTTCAAAAAACTCATGACATTTTTTAGTAAAAATGCCATCTCCAGAAATCTTCCCACTGCTAACTGCCTGCGCAATATATGTCAACTCATTCCCTTGTAAATAGGGTTTATTAAATGGAATCATTTTTCTTCCTTATTTTAAATCAGCAAAACTGCCAGCTTGCATATCTTTTAATGAAAGTATTAATTTATCCGATGGTATTGGCCATTCGATATTTAATGTTGGGTCATTCCATGCAATGCCACGCTCTGCTGCAGGTGCATAATAATTTGTTGTTTTATACAAAAATTCAGCCATTTCACTTAGGACTAAAAAACCATGAGCAAACCCTTCGGGGATCCAAAGTTGGCGTTTATTTTCTGCGGAAAGGTTAATACCAACCCAGCGTCCAAAAGTTGGAGAATCAAGGCGAATATCAACTGCGACATCAAATACTTCTCCAACTACACAGCGCACCAATTTTGCTTGTGAGTAAGGTTCGGCTTGATAATGCAGGCCGCGAAGTACTCCTTGCTTCGACTTTGAATGATTGTCCTGCACAAATGAGAGCTTACAACCGATACTCTCTTCTAATACTAGTTGGTTATAACTTTCATAGAAAAATCCGCGATCGTCGCCGAAAACTTTTGGCTCGATGATCAGTACATCCGGAATTTCCGTCTCAAGAATATTCATTTATTAGCCTTTAACCATCTTCTGGAGATACTGCCCATAGGCATTTTTTGACAGCGGAATTGCCAGCTTTCGCACCTGTTCAGCGCTGATAAATCCTTTACGGAATGCAATCTCTTCAGGGCATGCGACCTTGAGCCCCTGGCGTGCTTCAATGGTTTGGATAAAGTTACTGGCTTCGATTAAGCTCTGGTGCGTACCGGTGTCCAGCCATGCGTAACCACGGCCCATCATCGCCACCGATAAACGCCCCTGCTGCATATAGATACGGTTGATGTCAGTAATTTCCAGCTCGCCTCGGGCGGATGGTTTAAGACTTTTTGCCATGGCGACAACATCGTTATCGTAAAAATAGAGCCCGGTTACCGCATAATTACTTTTCGGTTCCAGCGGTTTCTCTTCAAGGCTGACTGCCGTGCCATTTTTATCAAATTCGACCACGCCATAGCGCTCTGGATCGGTAACATGGTAAGCAAAGACAGTTGCACCGCTTTCCTGTTTCACAGCGGTATCCATCAGCTTCGGCAAATCATGACCATAGAAAATATTGTCGCCCAGCACCAGAGCGCAGGAGTCATTACCAATAAACTCTTCACCAAGAATAAACGCCTGCGCTAACCCATCAGGGCTTGGCTGTACTTTATAATGGAGGCTTAAACCCCACTGACTACCATCGCCAAGTAATTGTTCGAAGCGAGGTAGATCCTGCGGGGTACTAATAATTAAAATATCACGAATCCCCGCGAGCATAAGCGTGGATAACGGATAGTAAATCATTGGCTTATCATAAATTGGCAGCAGTTGTTTACTCACAACCATTGTAACCGGGTACAGACGAGTTCCCGAACCACCCGCCAGTATAATTCCTTTACGTGTTTTCATTTCGTAATCCCGAGCAAAAATGCCTGCCCATAGGCACTTTTCATATTGTCAAATAGGCGTTGTGCTAAATAACTCAGCCAGCATACGTTTCACGCCGAGCTCCCAGTCAGGGAGAACCAGATCGAAAGTGTGCTGAAATTTATCTGTGTTCAGTCGCGAATTGTGCGGTCGTTTCGCCGGCGTTGGGAAACTTTCTGTCGTTACCGGATTTAATTTATTCAAAGCGAGTTCAACTCCCGCTGCCCTGGCCTCAGCAAAAACCAGCGCCGCGTAGTCATGCCAGCATGTTTCACCACCAGCAACCAGATGATACAAACCGGCTACTTGTGGTTGTATCAATGCTGTTCGGATTGCATGAGCGGTACAATCTGCAAGTAACTCAGCACCGGTAGGTGCACCAAACTGATCGTTAATCACCGAGAGTTCCTGGCGCGTTTTCGCCAGCTTGAGCATGGTCTTCGCGAAATTGTTCCCTTTTCCGGCGTAAACCCAGCTGGTACGGAAAATAAGGTGCTTCGGGCAGTTTTCGCGCAGAGCAATTTCACCGTCGAGTTTTGTCTGGCCATAGACATTTAGGGGAGCAGTGCTATCTGTTTCCACCCACGCCGTCTGACCGTCGCCCGGAAAAACATAATCGGTTGAATAGTGAACCACCCATGCATCAATTTTGGCGGCTTCACGCGCAATAGCTTCAACACTTTTCGCATTCAGCAGTGAGGCAAATTCCGGCTCGGATTCAGCTTTATCAACCGCAGTATGCGCGGCGGCGTTGACGATCACGTCAGGTCGTATACGGCGCACAGTTTCAGCAACACCCTGCGGGTTACTGAAGTCACCGCAATATTCTGTGGAATCAACATCCAGCGCAATCAGGTTGCCCAATGGAGCCAGCGAACGCTGGAGCTCCCAGCCTACTTGTCCCGTTTTTCCGAATAACAGAATATTCATTCGCTGCGCTTCCCGTAGTTTTGTTCAATCCATGACTGGTAGGCACCACTTTGTACGTTCGCGACCCATGCGCTGTTGGACAAGTACCACTCAACCGTTTTACGGATTCCGCTTTCAAAGGTTTCGACCGGTTTCCAGCCCAGTTCTTTACTGATTTTATCGGCATCGATTGCATAACGGCGATCGTGGCCCGGACGGTCAGTTACGTAAGTGATCTGCTCACGATAAGAGGTCGCCTTCGGTACGATTTCATCAAGCAAGTCACAAATCGTGTGGACAACATCGAGGTTCTGTTTTTCGTTATGGCCACCGATATTATAAGTCTCACCCGCAACACCTTGCGTGACCACGGTATAAAGCGCGCGCGCGTGATCTTCGACATACAACCAATCGCGAATTTGATCTCCCTTGCCATACACTGGCAACGCTTTGCCTGCCAACGCATTCAGGATAACCAGCGGGATCAGTTTTTCCGGAAAATGGAACGGCCCATAATTATTGGAACAATTGGTAACAATTGTAGGGAAACCATAGGTTCTGCGCCATGCGCGGACCAGGTGATCGCTGGAGGCTTTAGAGGCTGAGTAAGGGCTGCTCGGCGCATAGGCAGTTTGCTCAGTGAAGAGGGGCAATGGTTCGCCAGCCGCCACTTCATCCGGGTGGGGCAAATCACCATACACTTCGTCAGTGGAGATATGATGGAAACGGAAAGCAGCTTTACGTGGTTCCTCAAGTTGTCCCCAATAT
This sequence comes from Kosakonia sp. SOY2, assembly GCF_027109175.1. NCBI lineage: Bacteria > Pseudomonadati > Pseudomonadota > Gammaproteobacteria > Enterobacterales > Enterobacteriaceae > Kosakonia > Kosakonia sp. SOY2. The sequence goes on along the minus strand of NZ_JAPVXH010000001.1, from coordinate 528,045 downwards.
TGACGAGCAGCTTCAAGCAATACATAGGTGCCGACAATATTTGTCTCAATAAACGCGGCAGGCCCCGTAATCGAGCGATCAACATGGCTTTCTGCCGCCAGGTGCATGACCGCATCAGGTTGATGCTCAGCAAAAATCCGCGCCATGGCGTCACTATCACAAATATCCGCACGTTCAAAAACATAACGCGGGTCATTATTTATTTCCGCCAGTGATTCCAGGTTCCCGGCGTAGGTTAATTTATCTACATTAACCACATGATCAGTAGTGTTATTAATGATGTGACGAACCACTGCAGACCCAATAAAACCTGCACCACCTGTGACCAGTATTTTCACGAGTTTCTTCCGCTTTTACTTTACTATGTATTAACTTAAGGTTAGTCAAGAGTAGGTTATTAACTTACATGTATATATTTCAGACACGCTACCGCCCCAGGCTCTTCAGCTACCTGTGTACTGTGTGCTTTTGTCGGCAATTTATGATGTCAAAAACTGCGCTGCTCTTATTTGAATCTACCACTTGGCACAAAATGCTAAGCGGCTATTCTCCGCCGAAACAGGGACGGAAACAAGGAAAAATCTTGCTTACGTCAGCGCAAGAATTACCCATTCCTACCTTTTTTAATCGTTGATTTTATAATGGAAATAAAAAGGGCAGTAAGAATAACCAAAGGATCAAATGTCCTTCTGGCAACCCTTTCTGCCCTGCTCCAAAAATCTTAGTTACACAACATTTTTAATCTTTATTGTGCAAGCAATTTCTTAATACTTTCGCGGAATTTCTGACCTTCTTTCAGGTTACGCAGACCGTAGTTTACAAAGGCCTGCATGTACCCCATTTTCTTACCGCAGTCATAGCTGTCGCCGGTCATCAACATCGCATCAACAGACTGTTTTTCCGCAAGCTGAGCAATCGCATCGGTCAGCTGGATACGCCCCCACGCGCCTGGCTCGGTTTTTTCGAGTTCTGGCCAGATATCAGCAGAAAGGACATAGCGCCCCACTGCCATCAGGTCGGAATCCAGTGTCTGCGGCTGATCCGGTTTTTCAATAAACTGCACAATGCGGCTGACTTTGCCTTCCGTATCCAGCGGCTCTTTAGTCTGGATCACGGAGTATTCAGAGAGATCGCCTTTCATACGTTTTGCCAGCACCTGGCTACGACCAGTCTCAGCAAAGCGTGCCACCATCGCCGCGAGGTTGTAACGCAGCGGATCGGCAGTCGCCGTATCCAGCACGATATCCGGCAGCACCACGACAAACGGGTTGTCGCCAACGATCGGGCGCGCACAGAGGATAGAGTGGCCTAACCCCAGCGGCTGCGCCTGACGCACGTTCATAATTGTCACGCCTGGCGGACAAATAGACTGCACTTCCGCCAGCAGCTGACGTTTAACTCGCTGTTCAAGCAGCGCTTCAAGTTCGTAGGAGGTGTCGAAGTGGTTTTCCACCGCGTTTTTTGACGAGTGAGTCACCAGAACGATTTCTTTGATCCCTGCAGCAACAACTTCGTCGACGATGTACTGAATCATCGGCTTGTCGACGATCGGTAGCATCTCTTTTGGAATCGCTTTCGTGGCCGGGAGCATATGCATCCCCAGACCGGCTACCGGAATAACTGCTTTCAAATTAACCATTATTTCTTCCACCTATAATAATTGGATGAATTATAAACCTTTAACCTGTTTTCGCCAGTGCGTTTGCAGCGAGGAAAGTGAAAGATGTTACGCCTAATGTCCCTGCAAGGCAGTAGATGTAATCCTAACCCCGGTGTTAAAGCACCAGGATTTATCGTAAAAGGCCATTTCCCGCGCTTAGAGCCGCTTCGCCGGCAAACGGAAATTCAAATTATCGACATTCACCACATGCTGATCGACTCTGTCGATATCGACTGAACTTTGCCCATTTTCATTGACTGCGTGAATATTCGCCAATGACAGCAAGGTGTCCTGTTTCGCCATAAAACGCCCGCGCACATCTTTGCGTAAATCGAAGTTCAGCTTCAGTGCCGGGCCGTTGGCCGCCTGTTGCGTCACGTTGATATTACGCAGGAAAAGATGTTGCGGTTTATTGTGCAGCTCCAGCGTCGCGCTCTGCATTTTCACGTTAGTGATCGCCACAAACGACGTAGCATTACCGGACGAGATCTGGATACCGCGCAGCTTATATTTGCTGCTGCTGTTGTCCTGCTGGATATCGTTGAGTTTGAAATTCTGCGGGATCGACAAATAATCGCCTTTGATAACACCATAGCCAATCAACATACCGGCGCTATTGACCATTGAAACATTATCAATGACGAAATTATCACAGCCGTAAATCGCCACCGTCGCATTATCAATCCCGGCTTTCTTACTGAAATCCGGGGTGATGTTTTTCGCTTTCACATTGCGAATAATAAAGTGTTTACCGTTTTCCACATGCACTAACTGACGGCAGTTACTACCGGTAATATTCGCCACGACAAAGTTTTTAACTGCTTGATCTTCGGGGTAGTTATTGTCATAGGTGCTGCCCGCCAGGCCAATACCAATGCCCCAGTTAATCTTGCCGTTGGTGCAGTTAATATTATCAATCACATGGTCGGAGATCAGAATGTTGCGGTCATTAATGGCCACATTCCATTCGATAGCATCACCTTGTAAGTCGCTGAAATGACCATTGGTTATCCGCACACCGTCCAGTTGATTGTGGAAACCCTGGCGTAAAATGCCATAGTTCGCTTTGCTCACCGTGATGTTATCGATGACTAAATTGCGCATCGTGCGCGCCTCTTTCCCGCCAATGTAAATCTGCATCACCGGGCCAAAGCCACTCATACTCACGCCCTTGATCACGCAGTCTGAACCGCGCACATCCAGCGTGATGTTATAGAAATTACCGCCCTTCTCCCCCACCACCCGGCTACCGTCCTGTAACACAAAGCGCCCGCGCCCGTTACCTTTCAGCGCGCCGCGCACCAGCAGTGTTTTGCCGGCAGGAATGAAAATACCAGTGTTGATATTGTCGCAGACCACACCTGCGGGAACTTCCACCGTTTGCCCGTCAGCAAAAGCTTGTTTAAACGCCGCAGGCCAGTCATTGCGGTTGTAATCACTGATGCTGACCGTGTCGTTACGTCCCAACGCGCGGGCTGCGGGAATATGTAGCAAAGGAAGTGCCGCCAGCGCGGAACCGGCGGCCAGAAAAGTGCGTCGCGATAGCGCAGTTGCTGTTTTCTTCACGGTCATAAAACCTCTGTTAAAGCGTCTGCAACAGACTGGCAAGTTGCTGGTTGATGATTTTCTGGTTGAAGTCGTTCTCGACTTTTTCACGCGCCCGCGTCACCACCGGTGTTAAATCCCGGCTCTCCATATCACAGAAAGCAGCCAGACGCTGCGCCAGCGCCTCGGCATCATTTTCCGGTACCAGCCAGCCGGACTGTCCGGCCTCGATCAACTCCGGAATGCCGCTGTGGACGGTTGAAACCACCGGGATCCCCACCGCCATCGCCTCCATCAGCGCAACCGGGATCCCTTCCATATCCCCATCCGCGCCGGTAACTGACGGCAGCAAAAAGACGTCGGCTTCATCAAGCAGCGCTTTCACTTCATGGCTGGGTTTAAAGCCCGGCATTTCAATCACATCTTCCAACTGGAATTGTTCGATAAGTGTGCGTAAGCGGCGTTCCCATGGGCCAATACCGAGGATGCGATATTTGAAATCCACGCCGCGTTCTTTCAACAGACGGCACGCTTCAATCGCAACGTGCAGCCCTTTTTTCTCGGTCAGGCGCGCCACAGAGATAATTAGCAGCGGACTACCGGGGTTTTTCACTGAGCGCAGGCTAAAGCGGGCCATATCGACCCCCATGCGTGACACAGCAATTTTGGTCTCCGGGCAGCCCATGTTTTTCAGTCTGCCGGCCCATAACTCGCTGATCGGCAACATCAGATCGCCGCGCTGGAAAAGCTGCTGATACTCCGGCGTATAGTGGTTCAGCACGTCGCGATGCGAGATATCGATGCCGTGGAATACGGTGGCGATTTTGCCTTTAAGAACGCCAAGTTCCCGCAGTTTGGCGGCGGTAACGCCTGCCGGGCCAAAGTGGGCGATAAAGACATCGGCGCTGAATGTGCGCGGCGCGAGGCCGCAAATGGCTGGCAGGATCAGGTTGCGGGCTTCGTCACCATAGCGCGACATATTCAACGCTTTCCAGGTGGAGGATTTCCAGATACCTCGCGCTATCGCCTGCCCGCGATAGCTCAGTTTTGCCATCTTCCCTTCCGGCTCGGCCAGCAGCCAGTGCGTTTTTTCCGCCAGCCGGTACTCGGTATACGCCGAGTGTGTATTGTTCATATCGCCCTTATGCAGGGCGACAATCTCAACCTCAAAACCCATATTGATAAAGGCAACGATCTGGTTGAGCACAAAAGTTTCGGAAGATAAGGGGAACTTCAGCAAAAAGAAGCTGACTTTCATTTCACCCCCTGTACGCGATCGAGCACCGATTTGACCATTTTCATGCCATGCTCGCGCTCAGCCGCCACCGCCGTTGCCAGACGCTGGTTAATCGCAGGCAGTTGCCCCAGCGTGTCGGCCGCCATCGCCGCCAGCGAACCATCCAGCAGATGGCGAATGTCGACCGCCATTTCCGGCATCCCGAGTTGCTGCATGATGCCTGCCGACTTGTGTTCATAGTTGATAGCAATCGCCGGTGTTCCAAAGTTCATCGAGATAATCGCGGAGTGCAGGCGTGTACCCACCGTTAAATCACACGCGCCAAGGATCTTGCCCATCTCCAGATCGTTCAGCTCATCCATCACCACGTGGTAGCGCGACGGGTCGCTGACATACTGGCGCAGATTGAGCGCCACCATGCGGTCATCTTTGTTGTAGCTGTCGATACCGGTGCAGGTGGAGAGCGCAATAACCTGATAACCCGCATCAATGATCCGGTTTACCACCTCGGCAAAAGCCTGTTCATAGGCCTGCTGGGTAGTGTTGAGTCGTTTATCAAACGGCGCCAGTTCACGCAGCGTAATCGCCACGGTTTTCTCTTTTGCCGCCAGATCCAGCCAGTGCTGCACCGCATAGCTGGCCACAAAATCATGCTGATGGTGATCCACCAGCCAGGCGGTATCGACGCCCTGCTCGACTTTATCCGTGGTGATATTGCTCTGCTTCATCAGGTTCAGGCTGACTGTTTCGCGCAGGATCAGCGCATCACAATGGCCAAAAACATAATTCGCCAGCTGGTTAAAAGCCTCGTTCTGGAACGGCCCCACGCTGTGACCAATCATGTAGATCGGTTTTTTCGCCATAAACGTACACAGCGCGTGTTCAAACTGCGGCACACCATACAGATCGACAAAGAAAGAGCCGCCGACCTGAATAATCGCGTCATAGTCCGCCAGACGGCGGACAAAATCGGTAAACCCTTGCGCAATGGCGATATTGCGCAACTTCCCGGTATCCGTCACCCTGGAGAGCAGCACCTGGTGCTGGTAACGGCGGCGCAGCACCTTCTTCACGCGCCCCATCAATCCGGCAGCGTTGTTCTGCTCTTTCATCTGGCTATAGAGCGGGTCGCCCATCACCGGGCGGTTGAGTAACCAGGATGAGCTCACCGGATAGCGGCTCATCACATCCACCTCTGCATCCGGCTCAATCAGGGCAATCGCATCCAGCAATCCACGTAAAATAGCGCTGTCACCACGGTTGCCGCATGTGTGATTGCCAAGGATCAATAATTTCATAACGACCTCATAAAGGGGTTCAATCAGGTTTCTTATCCTGCGCGAAGCAGCGTTTTAAGTTTCTCGTTGCGGCAAAACTGGCGTTTCATCTCTACTACCAGCGCATTACGCGACACAATCAGCATCCCGGCGAATGCCACCACGCCCGCCGCGACCTGAATCGCCAGCATCGCCGCCAGCGGCAGATGTCCGCTCAGCGCCAGACCCAAGCCATAGCTCACCACCAGCGTCGGCAGCGACAGGTAAAAGGGCAGCCACAGGCTCAGGATGTACTGACGGTAGCTGGAACCGAGCACCGGTTTGATCATCACGAAGTAGCTCAGAACGGTGTTGATGATTTGCACCAGCAGAAAGCCGAGCGTCACGCCGAGCGCCCCCGCCAGATGTCCACCGACAATGATGGCGGGGATAAAGAGAAACGTTTTAAAGACGTTGAATTTAAAGCTGATATCCACCCGCGCTTTCGCCATCAGCAGCGAGCCGATCGGGTTACCCACCGCGCGCAACAGCCCGACGATACAGAGCAATTGCAGGATGGGAATAATGCTGTTCCATTTGTCGCCAAACACCAGCGGCACAAAGTTGTTCGACACCACCATCAGCCCCAGCAGGATCGGGAAGTTAATGATCCCAACCACTGACAGCAGCTTGTAGAAGTTCACGCGCAGCTTCTCGGTGTCGTCCTGAATTTTGGCAAACGCCGGGAACAGCACGCGGGTGATGATAGGGTTGAGCTTCATCGGCGGCACTACCGCCACGTTGTACGCCAGGTTGTAGCCCCCGGCGACACTGGCACCGAGAATACGCGCCAGCACCAGCGTGGAGAGATTGGTGTTCACATAGTTGATGATGCTGTCTGCCGTCAGCCAGGCGCCAAAACGCAGGTTGGAGCTGACCGACGCCAGCGAGAAATGCAGCCCGGGGCGGTAAATTTTGCGCCCGAAATAGCCAAACAGCAGCGTGCGCACGGCGCTGTTGACCAGATAACCGAGGATCGCGGTCATCGCCAGCGGCCAGAAGAACGCACTGATAACCGTAAAGCTGAAGCCCGCCAGCACCGACAGCGTTTCAATGGCGCCTATCTTGTTGAACTCCAGCTCTTTTTGCATCAAGGCGCGAAATTGCTGGCCGTGTGGGATCACCACGAAGGCCAGTGACAGCGTTTTAATCAGCGGTGCCAGATCCGGGTTATTCAGCACATCGGCGATCACCCCGCTCAGGGAGAAAACGGCGATGCAGACCACGATGCCCAGCCCAACATTGAGCCAGTACAACGTGGTCAGTTCGAGATGGCTTATCTCTTTACGCTGAATAATCGAGTTTGCGATGCCGAAATCCGACAGCGTATCCGCCAGCGCGATAATCACCAGCGAGACGGTCAGCAAACCGAACTGGTGGTTATCGATAATGCGCGCCAGCACGGTCATCTGCACCAGCCCCAGACCAATAATGGTCAGGGTCGCCATGGCGGACCACTTCGCGCCGCTGATGGTTTTTTCTCTCAGGCTCATGACCTTTCCTTAATACGCCGCTTTGTTAACAAAGCCTTTAAAGATGGTCAGAAAAACGATTTTGATATCGAACCACAGGCTCCATTCACGGATGTACTCGAGATCGAACTCAATACGTTTTTCCATTTTCTCCAGCGTGTCGGTTTCACCGCGCCAGCCGTTGATTTGCGCCCAACCGGTAATACCGGGTTTCACTTTATGGCGCAGCATGTAGCCCTCAATCAGTGAGCGGTACTGCTCGTTATGCGCCACCGCGTGCGGGCGCGGGCCAACAATCGACATCCCACCGGTCAGCACATTGATAAACTGCGGCAGTTCATCGAGCGACGTGCGGCGCAGGAAGCTGCCGACTTTCGTCACGCGCGGATCGTTCTGCGTTGCCTGGGTCACCACTTTGTCGTTTTCCATCACCTTCATGGAGCGGAATTTCCACACCTTGATTGGCTTACCGTCCATGCCATAGCGCGTCTGGCGGAAGATAACCGGCCCCGGCGAGCTGAGTTTCACCGCCACGGAAATCGCCAGCAGCACCGGGGAGATGAGCAGCAAAATCAGCGAGGAGAGGACAATATCTTCCAGACGTTTCAGGATGCGGTTAACACCAGAAAGCGGCGTGTCGTACAGCGGCACCACCGGCACGCCGTTCACCTCTTCCACACGCGAGTGCAGGATATTAAAGGTGAAAACGTCAGGGATAAGGATCACCGAACAGGTGGTATCGGCGAGCTGGCGCACCAGCTTTTTAATGCAGGCCGCATCGTTCATCGACATGGCGATGTAGACGTTGTGAATTTTTCCGCTTTTCGCATCTTCCACCAGTTGGTCGAGATTTCCCGCCCAGCCGGTTGTAATGCCGCCCGGTTGTGGATCGTGGTAAACCCCGACCACATCAAACCCGAGCCACGGTTCATTACGAAAACCTTCCAGCAGTTCCTGGCCCATCGGCATATCACCGGCCACCGCCACGCGGCGCGTGTTGTAGCCAAGGTTACGCAACCAGCCTGCGCCAAAGCGGATCACCGCCCGGCTCATCATCAGCCCCATTGAGGTCAACAAATACCAGGCGAGATAAATGTTGAAGGTATTATCAAAATCATTGTTGAACGCCAGCAAACCGGCGCTGAAAATCAGGCTCAGCGTCCAGTTCTGCAACAATAGTGTCAGTTCAGTCATGATTTTTACGCCCCGCCAGGAGCGGTAAAAATCGGTCATTCCGCCGATCATCTGGAAAACAACCAGCGTAATCAGAGCCATCAGCAGATGCATGTAGAAGAACGGCAGCGCATTGACCTTACACACCAACCACAGGCCACCGAACATAATGGTGATGTCGGAGAAGCGCTGCACGATAGAGATTAACGATGCATTCGTTTTGGCCCGGTCGCGTTTTTTGAGATGAGTCATTGTTGTACCTGCCTGTAATGTTCACCCTCCCCGGCATCGGGGAGAGGAACGCCTTATCGTTATTGATTTAACAGTGCCAGAATTTCCTGCGTTCGCGCTTTCATCAGTTCCTCGTCGTGCCGCGATTCAACGTTCAGACGTACAACGGGTTCTGTGTTGGAAGAGCGCAAGTTAAAACGCCAGTCGGCAAATGCGATGCTGATGCCGTCCGTACGGTCGATCTCCAGCGCACCCGGCGTGAAGTGTTGTTCAACGCGGTTGATCGCCGTCACCGGGTCCGCCAGCTTGCTGTTGATCTCGCCGCTCGCCGGGAACGCCACCATGCGGTCGCGCACCAGTTGCGCCAGCGTCTTGCCTTTCAGGCACAGCAGCTCGGTGACCAGCAGCCATGGGATCATGCCGCTGTCGCAGTAGGCAAAGTCACGAAAGTAGTGATGCGCGCTCATTTCGCCACCGTAAATGGCGTCTTCTTCGCGCATCCGCTCTTTGATAAAGGCATGGCCGGTCTTCGACATCACCGGCGTACCGCCCGCGCGGCCAACCACATCTACCGTGTTCCACGACAAGCGCGGGTCATGAATAATTTTCGCGCCAGGATGTTTTTCGAGGAACGCTTCGGCCAGCAGGCCAACAATGTAGTAGCCCTCGATAAACTGCCCTTCCCCGTCGAACAGGAAGCAACGGTCAAAATCGCCATCGAAAGCAATGCCCATATCGGCGTTATGCTCAATCACCGCATTGCGGGTATCGTCGCGGCACTCCGGCAGCAGCGGGTTAGGAATACCGTGCGGGAAGGTGCCGTCCGGTTCGTTATGCACTTTGACGAAAGTCACCGGCACATTCAGTGCCTTAAAGCGGGCTTCAATGGCGTCCACCACCGGACCTGCCGCGCCGTTACCGGAGTTAATTACCAGTTTCAGCGGCTTGAGATTGTTGGTGTCGATATAGCCCATCAGGTGATCGATATAGGCGTCGCGCAGATTAATTTGCTCGTAGCTGCCGCGTTTTGCCGGGTTCACCGGCGGGAAGTCATTGGCTTCCGCAAGGCGCTGGACATCGCGCAGGCCGGTATCGCCGCTGATCGGACGCGCGCCCTTACGCACCAGTTTCATGCCGTTATAATCCATCGGGTTGTGGCTGGCGGTCACTTCGATACCGCCGTCAACGCCCAGATGGAAAGTGGCAAAATAGATCTCTTCGGTGCCGGAAAGACCAATATCCAGCACATTCACACCGGCGTCCTGCAACCCTTTTGCCAGCGCCAGTTTCAGCGCTTCGCTGGTCTGGCGCACATCGCCGCCCAGCACGATGGTCTGCGGCTTCAGGTATTCCCCATAGGCGCGGCCAATACGCCATGCAATATCTTCATTCAGTTCTTCGCCCAGCTTGCCGCGAATATCGTAAGCTTTAAAACAGGTTAATTTTTCCATCATTACCTCTTCTTCAGGCAACAGTCAGCCGTGACCGTAAAATGGCCATATCTTGTTGATTAATTTAAATTTATAAACCGGATAACGTTCGCGTTATCCGGCACGGGAATTAAATACGGCCATAACGATCGGCAAACCGCACAATGTCATCCTCTTCAAGGTACGAACCGGAGCGCACCTCGATCAGATCGAGCGGAATTTTCCCGGGGTTTTCCAGACAGTGGCGCGCGCCGAGCGGAATATAGATAGATTCGTTTTCGCCCAGCAGTTTCACCTCACCGTCAATCGTCACTTTTGCCGTACCGGCAACCACCACCCAGTGTTCAGCGCGGTGGTGATGCATCTGTACGGAAAGTCCTTCGCCCGGCTTCACGGTAATGCGTTTTACCTGGTAGCGATCGCCGGAATCGATGGAGTCATATTTGCCCCACGGACGGTAGACTTCGCGGTGGATATGGTGTTCGTGGCGCCCGTCGGCTTTGATTTTCTCGACCACTTTTTTCACATCCTGCACGGCGTTACGGTCGGCAATCAGCACCGCATCTTTGGTCTGCACCACCACCAGATCTTTCACCCCGACGGTCGTCACCAGCCCCGATTCGGCGTAAACGTAGCTGTTTTCGGTTTTATGGGTGATGACGTCGCCGTGATGGACGTTTCCCTCCGGCGTGTGCTGGCTGATTTCCCACAGCGACGACCAGGAACCAACATCGCTCCAGCCCGCGTCCATTGGCACCACTACCGCATCGGCGGTGCGTTCCATAACTGCGTAGTCAATCGACTCTTCCGGGCAGGCGAGGAAAGACGCCTCATCGACGCGGATAAAGTCCATATCCGGGTCGGTGGCGTCCATCGCTTTTTCGCAGGCCTCAAGAATATCCGGGCGGTATTTTTTCAGCTCTTCGAGGTAGCGACCGGCACGGAACAGGAACATGCCGCTGTTCCAGTAATACTCGCCGCTTGCCACATAACCCTGCGCCGTTTCGAGGTTGGGTTTTTCAACAAACTGCGCCACTTCAAACGCCACCGCATCGACTTCACCGGCAGAAACCGCGCCGCGGCGAATGTAGCCATACCCGGTTTCCGGCAGATCCGGCACGATACCAAAGGTCACCAGTTTGCCCGCTTCGGCGTAAGGGATCGCATTGCGTACCGACGTGCGAAACGCCTCTTCATCCTGGATCACATGGTCAGCGGCCAGTACCAGCATCAGCGGATCGCTATCCGGGTTGTGGCGTTTTACCGCCAGCGCCGCCAGCGCGATAGCCGGAGCCGTGTTGCGGCCTGCTGGTTCGAGGATGATGTTTTCGGTCAACTTGTGCAGCTGACGCAGTTGCTCCGCGACGATAAAGCGGTGCTGTTCGTTACAAATCACCACCGGGCTTTCGCACTCCACGCCGTTCAGGCGGCAGATGGTGGTTTGCAACATGGTGAGTTCGCCTTTCAGGCAGAGAAACTGTTTAGGGTAAAGCACACGGGACAGCGGCCACAAACGACTGCCAGAGCCGCCGGCCATCACGACCGGATAGAGTTGTGTTTGACTCATGATTTATCCCCATTGCCATCGAAGTTCAGTTCGCCGTCATGCACGCTTTCGCGGGCTGGTGCGGGCTGAGTGGAATTCTCCGGGCTGATATCTGCAATAAACTGGCTTAACACGTTCTCTTTTTCGAGCGTGCGTTCGGCATATTCACGTGCCACCGTGTTGTTTTTGGGCATCGCCAGTGCGCGTTCAATGCCCCAGGTCAGCGCGTCCACCGATTCCGGTTCAACGCAGACCGCAATGCCAGGCTGGGTCAGGCACAGCTGGCCAAGTTCGGTACTCTCTTCGGCGGTAATGACGGCATTGCCGCCGACCGCCAGAATGTTGGTCAGTTTGGACGGCAGCACCGCGTCAGCCGCGCCGCGTTTTTGGATCACCAGATGGCAATCACCCATTTTTAATAAGGCAGGCAACGCGTCGTACGGCTGCAACGGGAAGAATTTCACGTTGTGAAGCCCGCGCTCGCTGACCATTTTTTCCAGCCTCGCCTTGCCACCACCCTGGCCGACAATCACAAACAGCCACGGCTGATGGTGCAGTTTGGCCGCCGCTTCAATGACGTTTTCCAGCCCCTGCTTCTCACCGATATTGCCGGAGTAAAGAATGATTTTTTTGTCATCCGGCAGGCCGAGCGTTTGGCGCAGTTGCGCGACGGCTCCGTCGTCGATATCGCGAAAACGCGCCACTTCGGACCAGTTCGGGAAGAAAATAATGTTGTCCGCAGCCACACCTTTTTCCCGTGCTTTGTTCATCATCGAACGGGAGATAGTCGACACGTTGTCAACGTTATGCAGGTTGCTACGCTCAAAAGCGGTCGCCAGCTTCGCCACGCGACCGTTTTTACCTTTGCCCGCCATGCCTAAACCCAGCATGGCGTCGACTTCATAATCCTGAATGTGCAGCACGGTTTTCGCACCGCTCAGTTTTGCCAGCAGGCGCATGCCCGGCGTACAAAACAGGGTCGGCACGATGCCGATAATGCGATCCGGCTTCCAGCGACGCTGCGCCATCAACGGGAAGAAGCTGCTCAGGGCAAAGCTGCCCAGATGCAGTAGCCGTTTTAAGGTCGATGGCTGCGCGGGCACATACAGCGGGCAGCGCCACACGGTGGCAATGCCCTGCTCTTTGCGCCAGCGCCAGGCGCTGTAATGCGCGCCCACTTTCCACTCCGGGTAGTACGGCGGTGCGGTAATGACGCGCACGTCATGGCCCTGACGGGCCATCCATTCCACCATTTCGCCGGTGTATTTACCGATCCCGGTCAGCTCCGGCGAATAGTTGATGCCATAGACCAGGATTTTCATAAGCCCGGTACTCCCTGCGCGTCGAGGAAATAGGCGCGGCTGTTGTCATGCACCAGTGGGTCAGCAATCAGCGACTCCGGCGTTCCCCAGCGGTAATCATTGTGCTGCTCCGTCGGCAGCGCGAGGGTGTTCTCATCCACACGCAGGCGGAAGCCCAGCACGATGTAATGCGTGGTGAAATCCGGGCCGGAAAAGTTGTCGTCATAGAAGTGCTGCCAGACGCCGTAAAACTCGCCTGCCGACATCGGCAGGCGCAGTCCCAGTTCCGCCTGAGTCAGTCGCTCGAAAGCGGCCGCCAGCGGCTCGTCCTTTTGCACGCGTCCGCCCGGCACAAACCAGTATCCCTGGGCCGGACGGTTAGTGCGCTTGCCGAGTAAAAACTCGCCGCGTGAGTTCTCCACGATCAAATCGATGGAAATCAGCGGGGTTGAACGCACCACCGTGGCAAAATCTTCCTGACTCAAAAACATACTTACCCCCGGAACCGGTGCTGGTTTTTAAGGAACCACTGGTAGGTGCTGGCAAGCCCCGCTTCCAGTGAGATCTCGTGATACCAGCCAAGCTGATGCAGGCGGGTCACATCCAGCAGTTTGCGCGGCGTGCCGTCCGGTTTGGTGGCGTCAAACACCACGCGACCTTTGTAACCGACCACGCTTGCCACGGTTTGCGCCAGTTCACGAATGGTGCAGTCCACGCCGGTGCCGACGTTGATATGCGACAGCATCGGTTCGGTATTCTCCTGCCACACTTCACGCGCCAGCTCCTGAACATGAATGCTGGCCGCGGCCATATCATCCACATGCAGGAATTCACGCATCGGCGTGCCGCTTCCCCACACCACCACATCCGGCGCATTTTCCTGCGTCGCTTCGTGGAAACGGCGCAGCAGCGCAGGAATAACGTGCGAGTTGCTCGGGTGGAAGTTGTCGTGCGGCCCGTACAGGTTGGTCGGCATCACCGAGCGGTAATCACGGTCATACTGACGGTTGTAGGATTCGCACAACTTAATACCGGCGATTTTGGCAATCGCGTACGGCTCGTTGGTCGGCTCCAGCGTCCCCTGCAACAGCTCACTTTCCGCAATCGGCTGGTGAGCCAGTTTCGGGTAGATGCAGGACGAACCGAGGAACAACAGTTTGTTCACGTCGTTCTGGTGCGCGGCGTGAATGATGTTGCTCTCAATCATCATATTTTCGTAGATGAAGTCCGCCGGGTAGGTATTGTTCGCCACAATACCGCCCACTTTCGCGGCCGCCAGGTAAACCTGGTCGATACGCTCACTGGCGAAAAACGCATTCACAGCCGCGCTATCTAACAGGTTCAGCTCCTCGCGGGAACGCAGCACCAGTTCGATATCCGCCCGCTGTTCGAGCTGCCGTACGATGGCTGACCCCACCATCCCGCGATGGCCAGCCACAAAAACACGTTGTTTGGTCATGCTCAGGACTCCAGCGCGATGGCAACCTCGTAACCGTGGGCCTTAAGCAGTGAGTGTTTTTTCGCTGCTTCCAGATCTTTTGCCACCATTTCGGAGACCATCTCCTGCAGGGTGATTTCCGGTTTCCAGCCCAGTTTTTCGTGCGCCTTGCTCGGGTCGCCCAGCAGGGTTTCCACTTCAGCAGGACGGAAGTAACGCGGGTCAACGGCGACAATCACATCGCCCGGTTTCACGCCCGGTGCGTCATGGCCGGTCACGGAAACAACAATGCCTTTCTCTTCCACGCCGGTGCCTTCAAAGCGCAGTTTGATACCCAGCTGTGCCGCCGCCATTTCGACGAACTGACGCACGGAGTACTGCACGCCGGTAGCGATAACGAAGTCTTCCGGTTTTTCCTGTTGCAGCATCATCCACTGCATTTTCACGTAATCTTTGGCATGGCCCCAGTCACGCAGGGAGTCCATGTTGCCGAGGTACAGGCAGGATTCCAGACCCTGAGCGATGTTGGCGATAGCGCGGGTAATTTTGCGGGTCACGAAGGTTTCGCCGCGGCGCGGAGACTCGTGGTTGAACAGAATGCCGTTGCAGGCGTACATACCGTAGGATTCACGGTAGTTCACGGTGATCCAGTACGCGTACAGTTTGGCAACCGCGTATGGAGAGCGCGGATAGAACGGCGTGGTCTCTTTCTGCGGGATTTCCTGCACCAGGCCGTACAGCTCAGAAGTGGACGCCTGGTAGAAACGGGTTTTCTTCTCCAGACCCAGGAAGCGAATGGCTTCCAGCAGACGCAGCGTACCCATGGCATCAACGTCGGCGGTATATTCCGGGGATTCGAACGACACAGCCACGTGGCTCATCGCACCCAGGTTGTAGACTTCATCCGGCTGCACTTCCTGCAGGATACGCGTCAGGTTGGAGGTATCGGTCAGGTCACCGTAGTGCAGATGGAATTTCGGGTTGCTGGTGTGCGGATCCTGATAGATGTGATCCACACGCTCGGTATTGAATGAGGAAGCGCGGCGTTTAATGCCGTGAACTTCGTAACCCTTCTCCAGAAGCAGTTCAGCCAGATAAGAGCCATCTTGCCCGGTTACGCCGGTGATGAGAGCGACTTTAGACATAATTTATTTTCCTCAATAGTCCCAGTTCAGGGAGTTACCTTTTCAACGCGTTCGCGCGTCACCACTGCGGGATTGCCACGGCAAATCACATTTGCCGGAAGCGATTTAAAAACACTGCTGCGCGCACCGACTACCGTCCCGTCGCCGATGGAGACGCCCGGCGCGACAAACACATCTGTCGCCAGCCAGCACTTCTCACCAATCACGATTGGCGTCGCGTTAATATCAAAATGCGCGCTCATATAATCGTGACTGCCGGTGCACAAATAACATTTCTGAGAAACCACTGAATTCGCACCGATAGAAATATCACCCAGCGTGTATAACACTGCGTCATCTCCTACCCAGCTGTAATCGCCTAATGTTAATTTCCACGGATAAGTAATTTTTACCGATGGACGAATAACCACGCCTTTTCCAACCTTTGCGCCAAATAAGCGCAACAGGAATGCGCGCCAGCGATACAGCACCTGCGGGGACCAGGCAAATAATGTCGCCTGAACCGCCCACCACAGTTGAACCTTAATAGCGTTGCCGCCCCGAAAACCTTTCGGCACGGAGAATCCTTTTAAATCCTGCATCATTTTTCCTTATATCTGAGCGTTATGCTTTGTTATATAAGGCTTTCGTTTTGCCGGTCGTCCGTAAACGCAACATATAAGACAACTGTGCCCAGAAGCCCGGCATGCGTAATATTTTACGCTGCACATTGCGAGCATCCTGACATAATTCAAGGTTATTAGACGTTGATACGCCGCCCATCGAAAATTCAGACACAAGGCCTTTCAAACGTTTAAACGGGAAACCCGCTTTAAACATTCTGGCGGCTAATGCGTAATCGGAAGAGACTTTATATTGCAGATCGTAGGGGTAAGTTTTCAGACCATTTACCGGGAAAAATATAGCCTGATGGCTGGCCGGTAAGCTGTGGTAAATATACCAGCCATGTTTTGCGCCACGACGTATTTTTGTGCCATCACCGAAATCCAGCAGCGCATCGCCAATATACATTGCGTTTTCTTGCTCATCATTCAGCTGACGAACAACATCCACAATTTCTTCATGGAAAATATCGCCGGAATTAAGAAACAGCGCAAAGCGTCCTGCGGCCATATCGATCCCTTTATTCATAGCATCATAGATGCCTTTATCGCGTTCGCTGATATAGCGTAAATTGTACTGACCGTTGAGGTTTTTCAGAAATTCCTCAGTACCATCCTGAGAGCCACCGTCAACCACAATCCATTCGAATTCAATATTTTGCGCTTTCGCCAGGTGAGCTAGCGACTGCCAGGTTTTCATCACACCTTCATAATTACGAAACGCGACAGTAATAACACTTAGCAGCATTTGACCCACCTCTTTATGTAGCCGCGATATTCAACGCTTTGCGCAGAATAAACGGACAAACAATTAAAAACGCATATTCCGGGCTAAAGATAGACCCCGTAAAAAACAACGATATCGGAGTGAACAGATAAAGTTGAACGCGAAAATTCTGATTGTTGCCAAAGGCATTTATCGTCATTTTCCCAACTTTAAACAGATACCATCCGGTCAGTAATACCGCAAACCATGAAAAATAAATGATCAGCAGATACAACCCATTGTCTATTGTTTTCCCGACGTCCGCACCGTTAAAGATTCCGAATGATGCGACATATTCGTAAAGTGAGCCAAATCTTACTACACCATCAATATTGGTCAGTGAATATCCCACCATCACCAGCGGACCGATAATACGATAATACGAGGAAGAGCCTTCCGTACCTAAATCGCCGATTCGTTCTGCGATATATGGAAAAGCAAATACAACGCCAACAATAAAGACTGCCAGTGAAATAATTGCCAATGGTAACTTTTTACGGATCGCCTCTTTGTTCAGATACTGGAAAGCCCATTCCAGCAGATAAAACAGGATAAATGTCATTACCCCTGAGAACGATCCCGAAAGAACTATCCCTGCCAAAATCATAGCATCGGTCTTCGGCGTTTTGATACCAAACTGTTTGATGCTGAGCCAAATTGAGATTAACGCCAGAGCGAAGAATGCCGGTTCGAAATATAACGCCGTAGTACGTTTACCGCCGAACTTGATAAAATTCAGCACGTAACTGTTGCTATAGATGAGATATTTCGAAATCGTCTCCATTAAACTGCTGCCGCCAGTGAGGATAATCTGCGCCATTTCCATCGCCGCCAGCAGCACCACGAATGCCACTACCGCATAGAAAAATCTCAAGATCTTACGGTAATTATGCGGTGAAATGGTTTTGAAGCGGATGCTCCACACCATGCCGATGATGATCACGATATAAACGAACAACATCGTCGAGGTGACATATTTACTGGCGTCCAGCGACTTACCAAAAATGAAGTTAAACAGCGTCAGCCCTGCCCCGGCCCCCAGCGCTATCATCAGTTTTTTTACACTGATGCGCTCAACATAGAGCAACAGCAGCACTGGTAAAAACGTCACAATAGTGATCGGAAAACTCTCTCCTAACTGGAGGAGTTTGACGTTAACCAGCAGGTAAATGAGCGGCAGCAGGAGGTAGCTACAGACCTTGATAGAATGAGACATACTCCTCCAGCATCTGTTGGCCACTGTACGCCTGGCGGCTGCGCGCGCGGAACGCGTCGAGGCTTTCGCCAAATACCGCCTGGGCAATGTCGGCTTTATGGCACTGTACCAGCGGCAACACCTCCTGCTCGCTGAACGTTTTCCCGCCCGACTTCTGCAACACTTCGCGTGCCGCATCGCTGTGGGTGGCAATCACCGGCACACCGATAGATAACGCTTCGCACAGAATCAGCGGATAGTTATCCACGCGAGAGCTAAAAACCAGCGCATCCATCTCGTTGAGTTCACTCATCAATTTGCGCTTATCGGTCAGAAAACCGTGGTTGATGACATTGCCGCCCTCAAACGGGGAAAACTTACCGAAGGTATGCAGTTCCACACGGTCATCCATCGCCATGATGTCGCGTACCAGTTGTTGGTTGGTTTTCCCGTCATAGCGTAGATCGTGCGCCACCACCGCAATCTTCGGTTTACCTTGCGTCACTTTCACCGGAGCCAGCTCGGCCAGAATTGCTTCTGTCGCCACATCAATACCGTTATTAATAATGCTGCAGCGCCCGGCGCCATACAGGCTATTAAAGGCGTCCGCCACGTGCTGGCTGGGAGAGATAAACTGGCAGCCGAGCGCCAGCATGTCGTTAAATAACTGACGCTTGCCGTCGACCAGCTTATGCGCGCGGTCAACCTTCACCGGCGGGTAGTTCGACAGCGTCGGGCATTTGCGGCAATTCTCTTTCCAGCCTTCACAGCCATCGGTAAAGGCACAGCGCCCGGTCACGCTCCAGTGATCATGTAGCGTCCAGACAAAAGTGACATCCGGTTTGTGCGCTTTCACCTTCTGGCAAAACGTCACCAGTTCATGCAAATTCAGCCAGTAGCTGTGCATCACATGAAAATGCAATACCACCGGGCCATCCGTGCGGGTCACGGTGCGATAGAGATTATTCAGGTTGCCGAAAACATCGCGGTTAAACAGGCGAAACAGCGCCAGATTAGCGATGGAAGTCAGACGTGGCGTCTGTTTATAGACCTGCGGATAGTTGTCGTGGCTGACGCTTTTTTTGCCGCCTTTGCCATAGCCGTAAATAAAACGTGATGAAATGCCCTGTTGCAGCGCACGCTGATGTAAATCGAGCGCAACCCCTGCGGCACCGCCTTCTGCAAGGCGCACGTTAAATTGCAAAATATTCATTTAATCACCTTCACGCGCGCTTTCTCGCCGACCACCAGCGCGTTGTCCGGCACGCTGTCGAGCACCACGCTACCCGCGCCAATGGTGACGTTGTTACCAATGGTGATATCGCCAATCACCACCACGTTGGCACCCAGTTCAACATTGTTGCCAATCACCGGGCAGGCCATGCTATCGGCACCACGGTTGCCGATAGTGACACCATGACGAATGGTGAAATCATCCCCGGCGACGGTATTTTTATTGATCACCACCGCATAGCCATGATGGATGGTAAAGCGGCGACCAATCGTCGCGGCGGCCTGAATTTCATAGCCAAACAGGCATTCCGTGACAAAGCGGTACAACAAAATGACGGGCGCGGCCCAGAGATTGTTGATGACATGCTTTTTGCGCCACACGGAACAAAAATGGGCAATGCGGTACGCCGCAACCATGCAGCACGGGCGCAAATTCCAGTGATTAGCGCGAAAATCTTCCAGACGCATTATTTCCCCCGCAGCCCATCAGCCAGACGCTTACCGTTACGCAGAGAAAACAGCGTCAACAAGGTGCGCCAGTTCATCCGCTTATTGCGAATTTGGTAGAGGGTAAACAGCTGATATTTCTTGCTGGCGCGATCGAATTTGTCTTTGTGCTTACGATAAAAGTGGAAGTAGCCGGAAAACTTCTTCGGTGAAGAAGTGATCTGCATTTCACCGTGGTTAATGTGCAGGATCTGCGTGGCTTCTTCGATTTTCCACGGCTCGCCGTACTCCTCGACCATTCGCAGGAAAATGTCGTAATCCTGCGCCGCCTTCAGTTGGGTATCAAACAAGCTCTCTTTAAAACGCCAGCCCCAGGTGAAAACCTGGTTGCCAACGATGTTGCGCTTGTAGAACAGCTTGCGCGAGAACGGCGATTTCGGGTACAGCGGCAAGCTCGCCGGTTGCGAATAGACTTCGCCCTGACAGACATAATCGTTGGCGTACAAAAAGGCGCGGGTATTAAGCAGATGTTTGTGCGCCAGAAAAACGGACAGGCGGTTTGGTGTCCATTCATCGTCATCGTCAATACCGGTAATGTACTGGCCTTTCGCCTGTAAAATCGCCTGGTTGCGCACCGCGCAGGCACCGGAGTTAAAGGCGTTGCGCGTGTAACTGACACGCGGGTCGCCCAGCTCATCAACAAACTGTTGCAACTGCTCAAAACTTGCAGAGCAGTCATCAACAATGATCATTTCCCAGTGCGGGTAATCCTGGCGCAGCACCGATTTAATCGCGCGGATCGCCAGCTGTTGCCGGTTCCAGGTTGGCATATAAATTGAAATTAATGGGTTTGCTGTTGTACTCATGATGCGTTCCCTAATGCGTTCAACATGCCGCTTTCGCCCTTACTGCCGCCTTTTCCCGTCAGGGAAAAGGCGCAGCGCGTTGAGGGATAGAGGTAAGGTCTGGTTATTTTGAATCGGACTTGTATTCGTACTCGTAGTAGCCGTAATCCTGGTAGCCGGTCGCGCGGCGGAAAATCGAGTTCAGGATCACCCCTTTCACCTGAATACCGTTTTGCTCGAAGCGGCTCAGGCTGGTCTGGATCTCTTTGAGCGTATTCACCGCGTAGCGCGCCACCATCAGCGTGGTTCCTGCATGGCGACCCACGACTGCCGCATCCGTTACCGCCAGGATCGGCGGGGTATCGATCAACACCAGGTCGTAGTGGCTGCTGGCCCATTTCACCAGCTGACTGAAGCGTTCGCTCATCAGCAGTTCAGATGGGTTTGGCGGCACCTGACCGCGCGGAACAAGGTCGAAGTTGCTGATAGAGGTCGGCTTCGCGCAACTTTCGATAGCGCCCTTCCCGGCCAGCACTTCGGACAGGCCATTCACGTTGTCGGTGCCCAGCAGTTCGTGGGTATAGCCTTTACGCATGTCACAGTCGATCAGCAGCACGCGTTTATTGGTCTGGCTAATCACCGCGGCCAGGTTGGCGCAGACAAAGGTTTTACCGATTGACGGGCTGACCCCGGTCATCATCAACACGTTGTTATTAGCCTGCATCATGGCGAAGTGCAGGCTGGTACGCAGGCTGCGCACCGCTTCGATGGCCAGATCCGTCGGATTCCCCACCGCCAGCAGTTGGCTCTGCTTATAGCGTTTAACCCCTTTGATGGTTTTGACGCTATCGCGCGCTTTTTGCCATTCCGACAGCGGAATGCTGGCGTAAACGCTGATCCCCTGTTCTTCGAGCACTTGCGGGCTTTCGATGCCGCGGTTAAACAGCGAGCGCAGCAGCACACCGACCACCGAAACAATCAGGCCCAGGATAATGCTGCCAAGAATGATCAGCGCTTTCTTCGGCTTCAGTACGCCCGGTTGTGCAATGGCCGGGTCGACGATACGCACATCACCAACGGTGCTCGCCTGGGTGATACGCAGCTCCTGCTGTTTGTTCAGCAACTGCATATAAACCTGCTGGCCTGATTCGACATCGCGCGTCAGACGCACAATCTCCTGTTGCGTTTCCGGCATCGCGGTGATGCGATCGTTCAGCTTCGCTTTCTCATCTTCCAGCGCTTTACGTTTTTCCAGCAGGGTGCGGTACGCCGGGTGCGCTTTGGTATAGAGCTTGGAGATTTCGGCTTCGCGGAAAGTCAGTTCGTTCAACTGCGCGTCGATGTTGACCATCGAATCGAGCACCGATTTCGCTTCCAGCGGCAAGTCGACGGAGTCTTTGCGCTGACGGTAGGTGTTCAGTTTTTCCTCGGCCTCATCGAGGTTTTTGCGCACTTCCGGCAGTTGCTTATCGAGGAAGACCAGGCTTTTGGCCGCTTCTTCGGATTTGCGCTCAATGTTTTGCTCAAGGTAGTTGCGCGTGATGCTGTCCAGAATGGCGCGGATCTGATCACGGTCTTCACCGGTATAGGTGAGGCTCAGTACGCCGGTGTCTTTACCGTTCTCGGTTACCGTCAGGTTGTTTTGCAGGTTGTTAATCATGCCAAGCGTAGAAAACTTGGTCACGGTGAACTCGCTGTCATTCGAGGCCTGAATGGCGCTCACCATCATGGTGACGCCTTGCTTGCTGAGCTGCTGCCCCACTTCGCCGCGCGCTTCAAAACCACCGTCGCTGCTTAGCAGATACTGTTTCGGGCTGAGTACTTTTAATGTGAAGGTCTGATCGTTCATGCCTTTTGGCAGCGTGAACGTGGTGACTTTCACCGTCTCGTTCTGCCGTCCCATCAGGCGATCCCACCCTGCGCCAAACAGCGGGAAGGTGTTTTTGACTACCGAAATATCCAGATCGAGATCGTCAACGGTTTTACCCAGTACCAGGCGTGACTGGATAAGCTGGATTTCCGCGTCCGACGCCGGTGGCTTATTCGACAGCGCACTGTTCAGATCCTGTACCAGCGAACTTCCGGTGTTCTGCTCGATTTGCACCAGCGCGTCAGCGCTGTAAATGGGGGTGGCGAACAGGCAGTAGACAACAGCAATCAGTGCGAAGACCGAGGTGATGCCCAGCACCCACCAGCGAGCTTCAATTATTGTGCCGAGCAAACGGCCAATATCGATTTCGTCGTTGCCCACCGCCGGGGCAGCAGAATGCGAATGGTGTGTTTTCTCTGTCATTATTATCCCTGCTGAGCTTGCAATGCCTGCGCCCAATGGCGGGCAGACTGGTCAAGTAAGGTGTAAATAGCTTCAAAAGCTTCACGACTTTTGCGATACGGGTCGGGGATCTCCCGCTCGTTATCCCAGTGGCCAAATAACATGACCTTTCCACGCATTTCCGGGGCAATCTCGCACAGGCGGGCAATATGACGTTTTTCCATCACCAGAATCAGGTCGTATTCGCGGCACATTTTTCCGGTAATTTGTCGCGCGCAATGCCCTTCCAGAGAGAGTTGATGATCCGCCGCCACACTCACGGCGTTGGCGTCCGCGCTACGTCCAACCAGCGCGCCCAGCCCGGCTGACGCCACCGTTAAAGCGGGCTGGTATTTTTTCAGCAGCCGTTCTGCCGTCGGGGAACGGCAAATGTTCCCCACGCATACCACCAGAATTTTGTTGAACATAGTCATTGCAGATTTTGGATGTCGTTGGCCGTGTTGGTCATGTAGCGAACGCCACTGATTGTCGGCAGCAACTGGTTGATAAGACGGTTCCAACGCGCAACCGGTGCAGTCGTGACATACACCACGTCATACGGCTGGAGACGGAAGTTCGTTGCCATAACCAGCGATGTGGCATCCGACATATCGAGCTGGTAGATGTTGGCGATCTTGTTGCCACGGCCACTTTCGTTGCCTTTAAGCGGACGAATAACAAAAATGCCGCTGGCGTTGGAGGTGGTCAGATCGATACCTTCGGCCTGGCCGAGCGCTTCGGTCAGCGTCATGCCGCTGAAGTCCATTTTGAGCGTGCTCTGTTTTTTCACTTCGCCCATCACGAACACTTTCAGATCGTCATTACGCGGAACAAACAGAATGTCGCCGGGGTAGAGCAAACGGTTCTGGCTGAGATCGCCGTTTTGCATCAGCGCCTGCAGTGAAATGCGCTGCTCCTGGCCCTGGTGTGTCAGCACGACGTTGCGCCAGTCTGCGCTGTCGGTCAGACCACCTGCGGCATTGATCGCGTCAAGAACGGTAAGCGGTACGTTGGTGATCGCCTGCTGACCAGATTTTGCCACCTGGCCGGAGATATAGGCTTTTTGCGAGCGGAACGCGGCGATATTAACGTCCACCTGCGGGTCAGCAATATAGGTCGCTAAACGGCTGGTAATATCACTACGGATCTCATTCAGCGTCTTACCGGCAACGTGGATCTTGCCGACATACGGATAGAACATGGTGCCATCGGGTTGTACCCAGTTACCGGCATCGCTCGAACTACGATACTGACCGGCTGGCGTGGTGAGTTCCGGGTGATCCCACACGGTTACGTTCAGCACATCCCCTGGGCCAACGCGGTACTGGTAGGCGGAAATCTCCTGATCCAGTGACATATTCGGTTGAGCAACATTGTTGCGCGGGCGCAATTGTTCAATCAGACGTGGGGTTAATGGATAGACATTCACCATACGGTCTATATCAAAATCAGCATCCTGCTGTTTAATCACATCCTTTCCCATCGTAGACATATTGCTCCCGGGGAAGACGGTGCAGCCACTCATCAAGCTAATGGACACCAATAATGGCATCAATTTCGTTTTAGATTTCATCATTGATTAATTATCACTTTGGCAGAGTAATTATCCTGTGCGATTTAAATAAGCGCTCAAGCTGTACACAGATTCAGAATGCAGTTAATTCTTGAGAAATATAACTAGCATCAGTCCTAAAAAGCGTTTATTCAACCACATGCGATTACAGAATAATCCAGGCTGATTGACATACCCGCAGGCACGCTACCGCCCCTGGCTTTCAGTTACCAATTCACTGATTGACGCTAAGTCATTGATAGTCATCCATTACATCCTCTTTCTGGTGGCGCTATTTGCCAACCAGATAAAATACGGCAGGTACCGGCTTTCGCACTGATTAACAATGCTGAAAATAAAGACGCTGGTATATTTGAACGATGCTGGAGGAATTGTTGCAGCTAAGCGAATAGCAGGCAAGGCGACATTCAGAGATAAACATCTTTTTAAGAATAATATTAAGACCAAAATTTTAGCTTTTTAGGATTTACCGCATATTGACAAAAAACTGACATGGTATTACCCATGCGACTTTTCTTATTTTCCATATTTAAATAGTGATAGTTAATCCCAGAAACAATAAGGAAATAACATTTAAAGAGTTTTAAATAACCACCTAAAATAAGATAAATCGCAGGCTGACGTTGCAATTTATCTCCGCTTTATCCATGATCGCATTGTGACAATTGTCATATCACATAAGGTGTTACGTTAACGATGGAATGGATTGCCGATCCGTCAATCTGGGCTGGTCTGGTCACATTGGTAGTGATTGAACTGGTTCTCGGTATTGATAACCTGGTTTTTATTGCAATTCTCGCCGAGAAATTGCCGCCAGCACAGCGTGACCGCGCGCGCGTCACCGGTCTGATACTCGCCATGCTGATGCGTCTGCTGCTGCTAGCCTCAATTTCCTGGCTGGTCACGCTGACCCAACCTTTATTTACCGTACGCGGCCTCAGTTTCAGCGCCCGCGATTTAATCATGTTAGTGGGCGGGCTATTCCTGTTGTTTAAAGCAACGGTTGAACTCAACGAGCGCCTCGAAGGGAAAGACAGCGACAACCCCACGCAGCGGCGCGGCGCGAAATTCTGGGCCGTGGTGACGCAGATTGTTGTGCTGGACGCGGTTTTTTCACTGGATTCCGTGATCACCGCCGTGGGGATGGTCGATCACCTGGCCGTGATGATGGCGGCGGTGGTTATCGCCATTTCGCTGATGCTGCTGGCGAGTAAAACCCTCACCCGCTTCGTCAATAACCATCCTACGATTGTTATTCTGTGTCTCAGCTTCCTGCTGATGATTGGTTTCAGCCTGGTGGCCGACGGCTTTGGTTTCCATATTCCGAAAGGTTACCTGTACGCCGCCATTGGCTTCTCGGTCATGATTGAAGCGCTGAACCAGTTGGCAATCTTCAACCGCCGCCGTTTTCTGTTCGCCAACCGAACACTGCGCCAGCGCACCACCGAAACGGTCATGCGCTTGCTGAGCGGGCGTAAAGAAGATGCAGAGCTGGATGCCGATGCCGCCTCGATGCTGCGCGACGGCGACGATGGCCAGATTTTCAACCCGCAGGAGCGGCGGATGATTGAGCGCGTGCTGAATCTTAATCAGCGCACGGTGAGCAGCATCATGACGTCGCGTCACGATATTGAACATATCGATCTGAGCGCGCCGGAAGCTGAAGTCCGCGCCCTGCTGGATAAAAACCAGCATACGCGCGTGGTGGTTACCGGTGGCGAAGAGGATGATACCCTGCTGGGCGTGGTGCATATCCTCGATCTGCTCCAGCAATCGTTACACGGCGAACCGCTCGATCTGCGTGTGCTGGTGCGACAACCGCTGGTGTTCCCGGAAGGATTGCCGTTGTTGCAGGCGCTGGAACAGTTCCGTAATGCCCGTACTCATTTTGCGTTTGTGGTGGATGAGTTTGGCTCCGTTGAAGGGGTGGTCACTCTAAGCGATGTGATGGAAACCATCGCCGGCAATTTGCCCAACGAAGTCGAAGAGATTGACGCTCGCCACGATATTCAGAAAAACAGTGACGGTAGCTGGACGGCGAACGGCCATATGCCCCTGGAAGATCTGGTGCAGTATGTACCGCTGCCGCTCGACGATAAACGCGAGTATCACACCATTGCCGGGCTGCTAATGGAGTATCTGCAACGCATTCCGCAGCCAGGAGAAGAGGTTCAGGTAGGTGATTATCTGTTAAAAACGCTGGATGTCGAAAGCCACCGGGTGCAAAAAGTGCAGCTTATTCCGCTTGGCAGCGACAATAATCTCGATTACGAAGTGTAAAACATGCCGGGGTTCGCCCCGGCCATTCCCGCCTGCTTTCCTATGCTTTGACAATCGCAATACCACGCCGGGCAAACGGCTCCAGCGTGCGCTCATCGGTTTGCGCATCGACCACCAGCGTATTGATAAGTCCGATATCGCCGATCACCCACGGTGAAGCGGTGTTTAATTTTTCCGGTGAGGCCAGCACTACCGTCTCCGCCGCCCTTTGCGCCATGGCATGCTTGATACGTGACTCTTCGAAATCACCGGTGCTTAAACCCGCTTCAACATGCACGCCGGTCACCCCCATAAAAAAGAGATCGGCGCGCACGCGAGCAATCCCCTCCAGCGCCGCCGCGCCGACATTAACGATAGAGTGTTTATAAAGCTGGCCGCCAATCATCACCACGTTAATCAACGGATGTTGTGCCAGCCCGACAGCGATACTCGGGCTGTGGGTGACAACCGTAATGCGCAAATCTTCCGGGAAAAAACGGATTAACTCACTGGTAGTGGTGCCGCCATCGATCATCACCACCTGCCCGGGGGATACCAGCTCTGCCCCTTTCTGCGCGATCCGCCGCTTGGCATCCGATTGCAATGTTTGTCGCTCGGAAAAGGTGACCGCCGCCGCCGATGCCGGTAACGCTCCGCCGTGCACCCGCTGCAAACGCCCTTCCGCCGCCAGTTCGCGTAAATCGCGGCGCACGGTATCTTCTGATATGCCGAACTGCTCACTGAGATTTTTTGACAGCACCTGTCCCTCTTCAGCGAGGCGGGCAAGGATCAGTTGTTTGCGTTGAGAGGTCAGCATGAGGTGCTCCTGATTGCACGAAATATCTTGTTAATGCACGAAAGTGCACGTTAAGATGCAATCTTACGTCCTGAGGAGCGAATATGCCATCTGAAAATGCACAAGTACGCATTATTGCGACCAAACCCTTATCCGAAGACTGGGGCAAACTGACGAAGTACACCTTTGACTTTCGTCGCAGAGACGGCGAATGGCAGCGCCAGAGCCGCGAAGTTTACGATCGCGGCAACGGCGCGGTGATCCTGCTGTATAACGTGAGCAAACGCAGCGTGATCCTCACCCGGCAGTTTCGCTTGCCGTTATTCGTTAACCAGCACAGCGGCTTTTTACTGGAAGCGGCAGCCGGCTTACTGGATGAGCTTGCCGCAGAAGAGCGCATAAAACAGGAAGCAGAAGAGGAGACCGGTTACCGCCTTGAGCAGGTGCAAAAGGTGTTTGAAGCGTGGATGAGCCCCGGTTCAGTCAGCGAAAAATTGCACTTTTTTATCGCCGAATATGATGACAGCCGACGCATCAGCAATGGCGGCGGTTTAGCAGATGAAGGCGAGGATATCGAAGTGGTAGAGATGGATTTTAGCGCCGCGCTGGCGGCTATCCGCAGCGGAGAGATTGCCGACGGCAAAACCATTGTGTTGTTACAGCACCTGGCGCTGGAAGGCATTTTGTAAATTGCGTTGCCGGGTGGCGCAGTGTCCACCCGGCACGCTGGCTCGCTTACATCTTCTCGAGCAGTTTTTTCACATCTTTGCCGCTCTGGCGCTCTTTATTGCGATCCGCCCAGTCATTTAACCGGCGTTTCGCTTCATCCTGCAGATGTTTACGCAGCAGTTGATCCACTTGTAGGCTGTAGTTGAGCGTCTGCCATTTACCGTATACGCGCAGTGGAACTGGGGTATTTTTCAGGAAATCGATAAGCTCGCTCTCCCCTTTCCAGCCTTCCATCACGCGCACTTCAAAGCGCGTATCCGCCTGCTCTTTCACCAGATCCATCTCGCCTTCGCCGGTCAAAGAAAGCAGCGCTGAACTACCCTGCATGTCACTGAATTTCATCTGACCTTTATCCAGCGATACATCGCTGGTGAAGCTATCAAGGCGCGTGGCGTTATCGTAGTTTTCCTGCGACTGCACATCGCTGCTGCGCGCCACGGCCTGCTGCACCAGTTGCTGGAAGTTGAGCCCTTCCATACGGCTGTTTTTCAAATCAACATGCGCCTCGCCCTGCCAGTGGCGGCGGAAATTCTCGGCGTCGATACGCGGCCCGGAAAAATCGCCCGCCATGCTCAGGCTGCCGGTCAGGGCAATCGGGTAATTAAAGGCTTTCAGGATGGTGCCGATTTCCACGTTATCCAGTTTTGGCTGGAAGGTCGCAAGCGATCCCTCACCGCGCACATCCAGCTCGCCAGGTAACGAGATCTGCCCGTTGCCCATTTTGCCTTGCAGGGTAGGAATCGACAGCAAACCGGCATTATTGTTGAATTGTCCGACCACATCCGCAAACTGCATACCGCGCCAGCGCACGCTTTTCGCGCTAATGCCAATCTGTGCGGTAAAACTGCGTAACCCTTCGTACTGCGGTATATCCAGGCTGGTGGAGATAACCGGGCGCGGCAGGCGGTTTTGCGCCTGCCCTTGCTGCTGCGGCGAGCCGCTGTTATCGGCGGTCTGCTCCGGCGGTAACAAATTATCAAGATTGAGGGAGTCAAACTGCAAATCGAGCGCCCACACCGGCAGGTTGCCAAACGTCACGCTGCCGTTACCGGTGAGCGAGGTGTCGTTCGCGCGCAGGCTCAGATCGTTGAGCGTCAGGCGCTGCTGCGCACGTTGCCACTGCGCCTGTAAGCGTCCTTCCCCTTCGATGCCCTGCGTCGGGACATCGCCGCCCTGCAATTGCCATTTCACGTTATCGATGGCGGCGGTGAGGTTATGCGGATAGTCGCGGGCATCCACTTGCGCGCTGAAAGAGAGGGTTAAATCACGTTGATTGCGGTTAATCCGCCCGGCGAAATCAAGCTTTGCCTGGTGCAACGAATCCTGCTCCATTTGCAGGCGAATATCGCGCACCGTCAGTTGTTCATCATCATCGTGCTGGAACACCAGCACGCTATCAGCCACTTGCAGACTGGCGATGTCCCATGACCAGCCGCGATCCTCTTCCACCTGCGGCAGATTGTTTTCACGCGGTGCCACGGGGGCGCCTTGTTGCGGCGCAGCGGCGCTTTGCGGCGTTAACTGGATAACCGCGCCTTTCAGCATCACCTGTTTGACATGCAGCTGGTGCGACAGCAACGGCCACAGGTTAACGTCAAGGCGCATATTGTCGGCGGCGACCACCGGCGTCTGCGCACCGGGAGCGGTTAAGGTCATCCGCCCTGAGAGAATGCTAAGCTGCGGCCAGACATGCCAGCGCAGCGGGCCATCAAGCTGCAATTGGTAACCGCTACGGGCTTCAACCTGACGCACCATATAAGCGCGAAAATCGTTGGGATTGACCAGTAGTACCAGCGCCGAAAGGCCGGCTACCAGCACGACCAACAGGATCATCAGCGTGGTTAACACTCTTCTCATGGCGTCCTCAGTAGGTCTGCTTCACTCAGTCTTTATCAATACGGCTGGCGACCGCGCCTTGCTGATCGCGATATTTCGCATCTTCACGGCGGTTATAAGGGCGTTCTGCCGGGCCGGAGAGCGGCTCGAAACTCAACGCACCAATCAGCATACCCGGGCGCAGCGCCAGCGGCAGTTTGCCTGAATTATAGAACTCCAGCACGATACAGCCTGACCAGCCGGGATCGATACGGTGCGCGGTAACATGCACCATCAAACCCAGACGCGCCAGCGAAGAGCGACCGTCCAGCCAGCCGACCAAATCCGCGGGCAGCGTGACGGATTCATACGTCACCGCCAGCGCCAGTTCGCCAGGGTGCAGGTAAAAAGCGTCGCCTTCTGCCAGCACAATTTCATCGCTCATCACCCGATCAAGCGCCGCGCTGACTTCGTGTTTCGGGCCACTGAGATCGATAAACGCCGCCGTGTGCCCACTGAATGTGCGGAATTTGTTGCCCAGGCGGACATCAACCGTCGCACCGTTAATACGCTCAACCGGCGGGCGCGGATTAATCGCGAGCCGACCGTCGTTCAACCAGGCTTCAATATCTCGGTCACAAAGACGCATGGCACATTCTCCTTTTGATGCGACATACCCCTGAGCGCGCCTCAGGGGCCGGGCAAATTAATACGAACGGTGACAGCCTAACATTATTACTCAAAGAATTGGCTGATTTTGGCTTTCAGAATATCAATGGCGATGCGGTTTTTACCGCCGCGCGGCACGATAATATCGGCGTACTGTTTGGAGGGTTCAATAAACTGCAGGAACATTGGGCGCACGGTTTTCTGGTATTGCGCCATTACCGAATCCATTGAACGACCACGCTCGTTAACGTCACGTTTGATACGGCGCATCAGGCAGATATCCAGCGGCGTATCGACGAAAATCGAGAAGTTCATCGCATCGCGCAGGCGTGAATCGGTCAGCAGCAGGATCCCTTCCAGGATGATGACTTTTTTGGCTTCAATGCGAATGGTTTCTTGCGTACGGGTATGTTCAACGTAGCTATAAACCGGTAATTCAATGGCTTCGCCGCGTTTAAGCGATTCTAAATGCTGGAATAACAGGCTGTGATCCATCGCGCTCGGATGGTCATAGTTGGTTTTTACACGTTCTTCCATCGACAGATGGCTTTGATCTTTGTAGTAACTGTCTTCCGGAATAACGCCAATATGTTCATCACCTACCTGTTCGCGCAGTTCGCGGTAAAGTGTGCTGGCAATAAGGCTTTTACCTGAAGCGGATGCGCCGGCGATACCGATAATGACGCACTGATGAGACTGATCAGTCATAAATTTAGCGACCTGATAACCTGGATGTAAAGGAAGGGCGACGCCAGAGCGTCCAACGCTGCAATTATAGGGATTTCACCGTCACGATACCAGTCGAATAGACACGGGATTCAGGTGTGATAAAAAGTCGCCAATTTTTACCCGCGAAACGCATTATTCGCAAAGCAAACTGCTCAAAAATGGAGCGCGATACGCGTTTTATTCATCCACTAAGTAATTAATAACACTATGATGTCAAATTATGAGCGCCCGCCATAGGAATTGTAAATTGTTTGTACTAGCATAATCCAAATTTCAAATTTCATTCGTCGGACTCTGTTCCGGACGGCACAGGGCTTGCGGATTAAGCGGTAATGAAGAAACAACACCAGCGCGTTTTGGTTACCACACCCTATCCTGGACTGCGGCTCCTCAGTTTAGGGTTACTCTCTTTTATTTTTACCCTGTTCTCGCTGGAACTGATCCGCTTTGGTACCATCATTGCCCCGCTCTGGTTTCCCACCGCGATCATGACTGTGGCGTTTTACCGCCACGCGGGCAAGATGTGGCCCGGCATCGCGTTCGCCTGCGCACTGGGGAATGTTGCCGCCACCGTGCTGCTTTTTTCCGCCTCTTTTGTCGACCTGCGCTATACCGCCGTGAATGTTGTCGAAGCGGCCATCGGGGCGGTAATGCTGCGTAAATTGCTGCCCTGGTATAACCCGCTGCAAAATCTGGGCGACTGGATCCGCCTAGCTATCGGCAGCGCGGTGGTTCCGCCGCTGGTTGGCGGGGCGCTGATCTGTTTGTTGGTACCGCCAGAAAACGTTTTGCGGACCTTTATTGTCTGGGTGTTGTCAGAATCCATCGGCGCGCTGGCGCTGGTGCCGCTTGGGTTGTTATTCAAACCGCACTACTTGCTGCGCCATCGTAAACCGCAGTTGCTGCTGGAAACGCTGGCGACGCTTGCCGTTACGCTGACGCTTAGCTGGCTGGCGCTGCACTATTTACCGTGGCCTTTCACCGCCGTCATTGTGCTGTTGATGTGGAGCGCGGTTCGTCTGCCGCGCATGGAAGCGTTTCTGGTCTTTTTGATCACCGTCATGATGGTGTCGTTGATCATCGCGCGGGAGCCGAACCTGATTATCGCGCCGAAAAGCAGCGTGATGACCAACGCGCCCTGGCTACCGTTTTTGATGATCCTGCTGCCGGTTAACGTGATGACCATGGTGATGTACGCCTTTCGCGCCGAGCGTAAGCACATTACCGAAAGCGAAGAGCGTTTTCGTAACGCCATGGAATATTCCGCCATTGGTATGGCGTTAGTCGGCACCGATGGGCAGTGGCTGCAGGCCAACAAAGCGCTGTGCCAGTTTCTGGGTTACAGCCAGGATGAACTGCGTTTAATGAACTTTCAGCAGCTCACCTGGCCGGAAGATTTACACAAAGACCTCGAACTGCTTGACCAACTGGTGCGCGGCGACATTCCCACCTACTCGCTGGAAAAGCGCTATTACACGCGTAATGGCGATCTGGTCTGGGGGCTGCTGGCCGTTTCCGTCGTGCGCCATGCCGACGGCACCCCGCTCTATTTCATTGCCCAGATAGAAGATATTAACGATCTGAAGCAGACCGAGTGGGTGAACAAGCGCCTGATGGAGCGCATTACCCTTGCAAATGAAGCAGGTGGTATCGGTATCTGGGAATGGGAGCTGGAGCCCGACATCATTAGCTGGGATAAACGTATGTTTGAGATGTACGAAGTCCCCGCGCATATGAAACCGACCTGGCATCTGTGGTACGAACGCATTTTGCCGGAAGATCGCCCGGAAACCGAGCGCGTTATCCGCGATGCGCTGGCCGCCCGCGTCGCCTTCAAACTGGAATTCAGAGTGCCGGTCAAAGAGGGGATTCGCCATATCCGCACCCTTGCCAACCGCGTGCTCAATAAGAACGGCGAAGTTGAGCGGCTGCTCGGCGTCAATATGGACATGACCGAGGTAAAACAGCTGAACGATGCGCTGTTCCAGGAAAAAGAGCGACTGCACATTACGCTGGATTCCATCGGCGAAGCGGTGCTGTGTACCGATGTTGATATGAAAGTCACCTTTATGAATCCGGTGGCGGAAAAAATGAGTGGCTGGCCACAGGAACACGCCATTGGTCAGCCCTTGTTGACGGTGCTGCGCATCACCTTCGGCGATAACGGTCCGGTGATGGAAAACATTCATAGCGGCGATATGTCGCGTACCGCGATTGAGCAGGATGTGGTGCTGCACTGTCGCACCGGCGGCAGCTTTGATATCCACTACAGCGTCACGCCGTTAAGCACGCTGGACGGGCAAAATATCGGCTCGGTGCTGGTTATTCAGGATGTCACCGAGTCGCGCAAAATGTTGCGCCAGCTCAGTTACAGCGCCTCTCACGATGCTCTCACCCATCTGGCGAACCGCGTCAGTTTTGAAAATCATCTCAAGCGTCTGCTGGTGACGGTGCAGGAGTTCCACCAGCGACACGCGCTGGTGTTTATCGATCTCGACCGCTTTAAGGCCGTGAATGACACCGCCGGGCATGCCGCCGGTGATGCCTTGTTGCGTGAAATTTCTTCGCTGATGCTCAGCATGCTGCGCTCAACCGATATTCTCGCCCGCCTAGGCGGTGATGAGTTTGGCCTGCTGCTGCCGGACTGTAATGTCGAGAGCGCACGCTATATCTCCGGGCGGATGATTGAAGCCATCAATGATTACCAGTTTATGTGGGAAGGCCGTTTGCACCGCATCGGTGCCAGCGCAGGGATTACGATTATTGATGAGACCAATTACCAGGCCTCAGACGTTATGTCGCAGGCGGATATCGCCTGTTACGCCTCCAAAAACAATGGCCGCGGCATCGTTACCGTCTACGAAGCGCAGCAAGGGCTGATGCAGCATGAGCGCAGCTTGATGTCGCTGGATGAGCAGTGGCATATGATCAAAGACAACCATTTGCTGATGATTGCACGCGGCGTGGCCTCTCCGCGTGTGCCGGAGGCCTGCAATTTCTGGCTGTTGTCGCTGCGCCTGTGGACCAGCGAAGGGGAGGTGATGGAGGAGCACGCGTTCCGCTCAGGGTTGTCGGAACCGGAACTTATCCGCGCACTCGACAGGCGGGTGTTTCATGAATTTTTCCGCAACCATGCGACAGCCGTCGCGGGTAAAGGCCTTGGTGTCGCCCTGCCCCTGTCCGTCGTTGGGCTGGCAAGTCAATCTCTGGTGACGGAACTACTGCAAATGCTGGAAAGCGGGCCACTGCCGGGGCGTTTGCTGCATCTGATTATTCATGCTGATGCGCTGATGCGTGAAGGCAACACCATTAATGAGAATCTCAAACGCCTGCGCCATGCGGGTTGCCGCATTATTTTCAGCCATATCGGACACGATCTGGAAGTGTTTAACCACCTCACGCCGCATATGGCCGACTACCTGTTGCTGGAGCCTGAGTTAGTCACCAATGTCCACGGCAACCTGATGGACGAGATGATGGTGACCATTATTCAGGGTCACGCGCAGCGACTGGGCGTGAAAAGTATCGCCGGGCCGACTCATCAGCCGCTGATGATGGATACCCTGTCAGGGATCGGTATTGATTTGATCTACGGGGATATTATTTCGCAGGCGCAGCCGCTGGATTTGATGCTGAATACCAGTTATTTCGCCATTAACTGACAAGAGGTAATAAGGCTATTTTACTTGCCATTTTGAAACCGGGCAGTGCTCAAAATCCTCACGTACTACGTGTACGCTCCGGTTTTTCCGCGCTGGCCGGTTCCAAACTTGCTGCGACAATAACGCCTTATTTTCCTCTTGTGCGCAATTAACAGCCTTATTCCCCTTCTGGCTGCCAGCCATCGGTATACCAGATGTGCAACAACGCATATGAGCGCCACGGCTGCCAGCGCGCCGCGTAGCGGCGGATTTGCGCGGGTGTCATCCCGGCAAAACGCTGCTTAATCAGGTAATCATCCGGCAGGAACACATCTTTCGCCTGCCAGCCACGCAGCGCGAAGTAGTTCGCAGTCCAGCGACCGATACCCGGCCAGGTTTGCAGCGCTTTCACCCCTTGTTCCACATCCGCGGGTGGAGTGAGCGGGAATGTACCGTCGCAGACCGTCTGCGCGAGAAAAATGAGCGACTCCGCGCGTTTTAACGGCATGCCCAGCGCTTTGAGTTCTTCCGGTTGCGCTTGTGCCAGTTGCTGCGGCGCGGGAAAGCAGATCATTCCCGGCGCTTCTGCCAGCGGTTCACCGAAGCGCTGCGCCACTTTTGCGGTCAGCTTCGCCGCCATCGCCACGCTCACCAGTTGCCCCAGAATCGCCCGCACCGCCTGTTCAAACGGATCCACGCTACCCGGCAAACGTAAACCGGGACGCGCCGCGCCCAGTGAGCCCAGCGCGGTGTTGACGATTTCTGCATCACAATCCAGATCAAACAAACCACGCAGGCGCGCGAGGCAATATTCAGCCACTGGCACAAGCCCATCGCTGAGCGTGACCTTCAGCGTCGCGGTGGCTTCGTCAGGCTCGGCGGTGATTAACCCGTGATGCCCGTGATAATGGAACGTACGCACATAACGCGTTGCGCTAATCTCCTCAACGCCTGCCACGGCGCGCGCGCGTAAAAAATCGAACATCCACGCCCAGTCATACGGCTTGCGCCAGTGCAGTGTGTACATAGCAACTCCTGAATAGTGACGCTAACAGCATAACAAACCGGGGATTTTCCGCCTTGCTTTCATATTCCGGTTGTCGCCCGCCACGCATTCGGCTAAAGTCGCCCCCCTTCTTCACTGGCATGGGGATAAACACGTGTTTGTTGGTTTTGACTACGGTACGGCAAACTGCTCGGTCGCGGTAATGCGCGACGGCGCAGCGCAACTGCTGAAAATGGAAAATAACAGTACCTTACTCCCGTCGATGCTCTGCGCACCGACGCGTGAAGCGGTTAGCGAGTGGCTCTATCGCCACCATCAGGTTCCGGCGACAGACGGCGAAACCCAGGCGCTGCTGCGCCGGGCGATGAGCTTTAACCGCGAGGAAGATATTGAGGTTAGCGCCGCCAGTGTGCAGTTCGGGCTGGCTTCATTGCGTCAATACGTCAGCGACCCGGAAGAGGTGTACTTTGTTAAATCACCGAAATCCTTCCTGGGTGCCAGCGGCCTGAAACCGCAGCAAATCGCCCTGTTCGAAGATCTGGTCTGCGCCATGATGCTGCATATCCGTCAGCAGGCAGAAACGCAACTGCCGGAAAGCATTGATCAGGCCGTGATTGGTCGCCCGATCAACTTCCAGGGGCTGGGCGGCGATGAGGCGAACGCGCAGGCGCAAGGCATCCTGGAACGTGCCGCAAAACGCGCCGGATTCCGTGATGTGGTGTTCCAGTTCGAACCGGTCGCCGCCGGGCTCGATTTTGAAGCAACGTTAAGCGCCGAAAAACGCGTGCTGGTGGTCGATATCGGCGGCGGTACGACAGACTGCTCATTATTGCTGATGGGGCCGCAGTGGCGCGACAAGCAAGAGCGCGCCGCCAGCCTGTTAGGGCATAGCGGCTGCCGCGTTGGCGGTAACGATTTAGACATCGCGCTGGCGTTCAAAAGCCTGATGCCACTGCTCGGCATGGGCGGTCAGACAGAAAAAGGCATCGCGCTGCCGATACTGCCCTGGTGGAATGCGGTAGCGATTAACGATGTTCCCGCGCAGACCGAGTTTTACAGCGCCGCCAATGGCCGCTTGCTTAACGATCTCCTGCGCGACGCGCGCGACGCGGAGAAAGTGGCGCTGCTGGTAAAAGTCTGGCGGCAGCGTCTGAGCTACCGGTTAGTACGCAGCGCCGAAGAGAGCAAAATCGCCCTTTCCGACGACACCCAGGTTACCGCTCCCTTGCCATTTATTAGCGATGACCTCGCGGCGGCGATTGACCAGGATGGTCTGGAAAGCGCGCTAAATCAGCCACTGCAGCGCATCCTTGAACAGGTGCAACTGGCGCTGGAAAACAGTGCGGAAACGCCGGAAGTGATTTATCTCACCGGCGGTAGCGCGCGTTCACCGCTGATTAAAAAAGCGCTGGCGCAAACCCTGCCGGGGATCCCGATTGCGGGCGGCGATGACTTCGGCTCCGTCACCGCTGGTCTTGCGCGCTGGGCGCAGACACTGTTCCGTTAATATCTTGCCGGGAGGATCCCTCCCGGCATTATTTTCTTCTTTAAAATCCCCCTAACGCAAATTACCCTACCTGCCATACGTTTCCAGACAGTGTTTCATTTTTCCTCCATTTTTCCGGGGCATGCCGTTACTAAACTAGTATTATTTCGCCATTAGTTTTCCGATGAGATACCTATAACGATGAAAGGCAGTGTTACGTTTCGCCGCACGCTTGTCGCGGCCGTGGTCATGGCGGTAGCGGGCGTAGCCTGGTACCAGTTCGCACATAAAGAGACTTCTTCTACCGCCACCGGGCAGACTCAGCGCCAGGGCGCGCCGGGCGGAGGTCGCCACGGTATGCGCGGCGGCGCGCTGCCGCCGGTGCAGGCCGCAACGGCAACCCGCGAAGCCGTACCGCGTTATCTCTCCGGGCTCGGCACCATTACCGCCGCTAATACCGTTACCGTGCGCAGCCGCGTTTCGGGCCAGCTTATGGCGATCCATTTCCAGGAAGGCCAGCAAGTAAAAGCCGGCGATCTGCTGGCGGAAATCGACCCAAGCCAGTTCAAAGTGGCGCTGGCGCAAGCGCAGGGCCAGTTGGCGAAAGATAAAGCCACACTCGCCAACGCCCGCCGCGATCTTTCGCGCTACCAGCAACTGGCGAAAACCAGCCTGGTTTCGCGCCAGGATCTCGATAGCCAGCAGGCGCTGGTCACCGAATCGGAAGGCACCGTGAAAGCGGATGAAGCCGCTGTAGCCAGCGCGCAGTTAGAGCTGGACTGGAGCCGCATCACCGCCCCCATTTCCGGGCGAGTGGGTTTAAAACAGGTGGATATCGGTAACCAAATCAGCAGCAGCGACACCACCGGCATCGTGGTGTTGACGCAAACCCACCCCATCGATCTGGTGTTTACCCTGCCGGAAAGCGAAATCGCCACCGTGGTGCAGGCGCAAAAAGCAGGCCAGCAACTGGTGGTGGAAGCCTGGGATCGCACCAATAAGCAGAAGCTGAGCAGCGGCACATTGTTAAGCCTCGATAACCAGATTGACGCCACCACCGGCACCATCAAACTGAAAGCCCGCTTTGATAACCAGGACGATGCCCTGTTCCCCAACCAGTTCGTCAACGCGCGCATGCTGGTTGCCACGCAGCAGGACGCGGTAGTGATCCCGGCAGCCGCCCTGCAAATGGGCAACGAAGGCAACTTCGTCTGGGTTCTGAACGACAAGAACCAGGTCAGCAAACACACCGTCACGCCAGGTATTCAGGACAGCCAGAAAGTGGTGATTGCCGCCGGTCTGTCGGCGGGCGATCGCGTGGTGACGGACGGCATTGACCGCCTGACCGAAGGGGCGAAAGTGGAAGTCGTGGATGCGAAAAACGCCGACGCCGTACCGGCAAAGCGTGAACATCCGGCCAAAGGAGCGCAGTCCTGATGCAGTTGCTACCGCCGGGCCGGACGGGCGGCCCTTCCCGTCTGTTTATTTTGCGTCCGGTCGCCACCACGCTGTTGATGGTGGCGATCCTGCTGGCCGGTATTATCGGCTACCGTTTTCTGCCCGTTTCCGCGCTGCCTGAAGTTGATTACCCGACCATTCAGGTGGTGACGCTCTACCCCGGCGCCAGCCCCGATGTGGTCACTTCGGCGATCACCGCGCCGCTGGAGCGCCAGTTTGGTCAGATGTCCGGCTTAAAACAGATGTCGTCGCAAAGTTCCGGCGGCGCGTCGGTGGTGACCTTGCAGTTCCAGCTCAGTTTGCCGCTGGATGTCGCCGAGCAGGAAGTGCAGGCGGCGATGAATGCCGCTAACAGCCTGCTCCCCTCCGATCTGCCCAACCCGCCGGTCTACAACAAAGTTAACCCGGCAGACCCACCGATTATGACGCTCGCCGTCACCTCTTCCGCCATGCCCATGACCCAGGTGGAAGATATGGTGGAAACGCGCGTCGCGCAGAAAATCTCGCAGGTTTCCGGCGTCGGTCTGGTGACACTTTCTGGCGGCCAGCGCCCGGCGGTGCGTGTCAAACTCAATGCCCAGGCGATTGCGGCTCTCGGGCTGACCAGCGAAACCATTCGCACCGCCATCAGTAATGCCAACGTCAATTCGGCGAAAGGCAGCCTCGACGGCCCAACCCGCGCCGTCACGCTCTCCGCCAACGATCAGATGCAGTCTGCCGAAGAGTATCGCCAGTTGATTGTCGCATATCAGAATGGCGCACCGATCCGGCTTGGCGATATCGCGACCGTTGAACAAGGCGCAGAAAATAGCTGGCTTGGCGCATGGGCTAATAAGCAACAAGCGATTGTCATGAACGTCCAGCGCCAGCCGGGGGCGAACATTATCGACACCGCCGACAGCATCAGTACGCTGCTGCCGCAGTTAACCGAAAGCCTGCCAAAATCGGTGACGGTGAAAGTGCTGTCAGACAGAACCAACAACATTCGCGCGTCGGTCGACGACACCCAGTTCGAGCTGATGCTGGCGATCGCGCTGGTGGTGATGATTATCTACGTCTTCCTGCGTAATATTCCGGCGACCATTATTCCGGGCGTGGCGGTGCCGCTGTCGCTGGTCGGGACATTCGCGGCGATGGTATTTCTCGGTTTCTCCATCAACAACCTGACGCTAATGGCGTTGACCATCGCCACCGGCTTTGTGGTCGACGACGCGATTGTGGTTATCGAAAATATCTCGCGCTATATCGAAAAAGGCGAAAAACCGCTGGCCGCCGCCCTGAAAGGGGCCGGTGAGATCGGCTTTACCATTATCTCGCTGACGTTCTCGTTGATTGCGGTTCTGATCCCGCTGCTATTTATGGGGGATATCGTCGGCCGCCTGTTCCGCGAATTTGCCGTCACGCTGGCGATAGCGATCCTGATTTCCGCAATTGTGTCGCTGACGCTGACGCCGATGATGTGCGCACGCATGCTAAGCGCCGAATCCCTGCGCAAACAGAACCGTTTTTCCCGCGCGTCAGAGCGTTTTTTCGAGCGCGTCATCGCGGCCTACGGCAGGCTACTGAGCAAAGTGCTCAATCACCCATGGCTGACGTTGAGCGTGGCCGTCGGTACCCTGTTTTTGTCGATCATGCTGTGGGTGTTCATTCCGAAAGGTTTCTTCCCGGTGCAGGACAACGGCATTATCCAGGGAATCCTGCAAGCGCCGCAATCCGCGTCCTTTGTCAGCATGGCAGAGCGCCAGCGCCAGGTGGCCGATATTGTCCTGCGCGATCCGGCGGTAGAAAGCCTGACGTCATTTGTCGGCGTGGATGGCACCAACCCGTCGCTTAACAGCGCCCGATTGCAAATCAACCTGAAACCGCTGGATGAGCGCGACGATCGCGTCCAGCCAGTGATTGAGCGCCTGCAACAGGCGGCGGCGAAAGTGCCCGGCGTGGCACTCTACCTGCAACCGACGCAGGATTTAACCATCGATACCACCGTCAGCCGCACGCAATATCAGTTCACCTTGCAGGCCAACTCGCTGGATGCACTCAGTACCTGGGTGCCGCAACTGGTGAGTAAACTGCAGGCGCTGCCACAACTGGCAGATGTCAGCAGCGACTGGCAGGACAAAGGCCTGGTGGCCTACGTGAATGTCGATCGCGACAGTGCCAGCCGCCTTGGCATCAACATGGCGGACGTGGATAACGCCCTTTATAACGCGTTTGGTCAGCGGTTGATCTCCACCATTTACACCCAGGCAAACCAGTATCGCGTGGTGCTGGAACACGACACGGCGCAAACGCCGGGGCTTTCCGCGCTCGACAACATTCGCCTGACCAGTACCGATGGCGGTATCGTGCCGCTCTCGTCGATTGCGAAAGTGGAGCAACGCTACGCACCGCTGAGCATCAACCATCTGGATCAATTCCCGTCGACGACGATCTCCTTCAACGTGGCGGAAGGGTATTCGCTCGGCGATGCGGTGCAGGCCGTTCTGGATAGCGAGAAGACGCTCAACTTCCCGACGGACATCACCACGCAATTCCAGGGCAGCACACTGGCGTTCCAGGCGGCGCTTGGCAGCACCATCTGGCTGATTGTCGCGGCTGTCGCGGCGATGTATATCGTGCTCGGCGTGCTGTACGAGAGCTTTATTCACCCCATCACTATCCTGTCGACTTTGCCAACGGCTGGCGTTGGCGCGCTGCTGGCGCTGATGGTGTCCGGCAGTGAACTGGATGTGATTGCTATCATCGGCATTATTTTGCTTATTGGTATCGTCAAGAAAAACGCCATCATGATGATCGACTTCGCCCTCGCCGCCGAACGCGAAGAGGGCATGTCGCCGCGCGATGCGATTTTCCAGGCCTGTTTACTGCGTTTTCGCCCGATATTAATGACCACCCTGGCTGCACTGCTTGGTGCGCTACCGTTAATGCTGAGCACCGGCGTCGGCGCAGAGTTACGTCGTCCGCTGGGCATTGGTATGGTCGGTGGTTTGCTGGTGAGCCAGGTACTGACGCTCTTTACGACGCCGGTGATTTACCTGTTATTCGATCGCCTGTCGCTGGCGGTGAAAAAGCGTTTCCCGCGCCGTGAAGAGGAGGCGTAAGTGAAGTTTTTCGCCCTCTTCATTTACCGCCCGGTGGCGACGATTTTGATTTCGCTCGCCATTACACTGTGCGGCATTCTCGGCTTCCGGCTGCTGCCGGTCGCCCCGCTGCCGCAGGTCGATTTTCCGGTGATTATGGTCAGCGCCTCACTGCCGGGCGCGTCACCGGAAACCATGGCCTCCTCTGTTGCCACCCCGCTTGAGCGCTCGCTCGGGCGCATTGCCGGGGTCAGTGAAATGACCTCATCCAGTTCGCTGGGCAGCACGCGCATTATTCTTGAGTTTAATTTCGACCGCGATATCAATGGCGCGGCGCGCGATGTGCAGGCGGCGATTAACGCGGCGCAAAACCTGTTACCAAGCGGCATGCCATCGCGCCCGACCTATCGCAAAGCGAATCCGTCGGCTGCGCCGATCATGATTTTGACGCTTACGTCAGACACCTATTCGCAGGGGCAGTTGTATGACTTCGCCTCGACGCAACTGGCGCAAACCATCTCGCAGATTGATGGCGTGGGCGACGTTGACGTTGGCGGCAGTTCCCTGCCCGCCGTGCGTGTGGATTTAAACCCGCAGGCGCTGTTTAACCAGGGCGTATCGCTGGATTCAGTGCGTACGGCAATCAGCAATGCCAACGTGCGCAAACCGCAGGGCGCAGTGGAAGACGGCACGCGGCGCTGGCAGGTGCAAACCAACGACGAGCTGAAAACCGCCGCCGAATACCAACCGTTAATCATTCACTACAAAAACGGCTCCGCCGTGCGCTTAAGCGATGTCGCGAAGGTCACTGACTCGGTGCAAGATGTGCGCAACGCCGGGATGACCAATGCGAAGCCCGCCATTTTGCTGATGATCCGCAAACTGCCGGAAGCCAATATTATTCAGACAGTGGACAGTATTCGCGCCCGTCTGCCCGGCCTGCAGCAAACCATTCCTGCGGCGATTGATTTGCAAATCGCCCAGGATCGCTCGCCGACCATTCGCGCTTCGCTGGCAGAGGTCGAACAGACGCTGGTTATCTCGGTGGCACTGGTGATCCTGGTGGTGTTCCTGTTTTTACGTTCAGGCCGCGCAACGCTGATCCCGGCGGTTGCCGTCCCCGTGTCGCTTATCGGCACGTTTGCCGCCATGTATTTATGCGGCTTTAGCCTGAATAATCTGTCGCTCATGGCGCTGACCATTGCCACCGGTTTTGTGGTCGATGATGCGATTGTGGTGCTGGAAAATATCTCACGCCATCTGGAAGCGGGGATGAAACCGTTGCAGGCAGCGCTGCAAGGCACGCGAGAAGTCGGCTTTACCGTGCTGTCGATGAGTATTTCGCTGGTGGCCGTATTCCTGCCGCTGCTGCTGATGGCGGGGCTTCCGGGACGTTTGCTGCGCGAATTCGCCGTCACGCTGTCGGTGGCGATTGGTATTTCGCTGGCCATTTCCCTGACACTAACGCCGATGATGTGCGGCTGGTTGTTAAAAGCGCATAAACCGCGCGAGCGCAGCCGGGGAAAAGGCTTCGGCCGCCTGCTGGTGGCGCTACAACAGCAATACGCACGCTCGTTGAAATGGGTGCTCAACCATGCGCGGTTAGTCGGGTTGGTGTTAATTGGCACCATCGCGCTCAATATCTGGCTCTATATTTCGATTCCGAAAACCTTCTTCCCGGAGCAGGATACCGGCGTGCTGATGGGCGGTATCCAGGCCGATCAGAGTATTTCATTCCAGGCGATGCGCGGTAAATTGCAGGACTTTATGAAGATCATCCGTGACGATCCGGCGGTAGATAATGTCACCGGTTTTACCGGCGGTTCACGTGTTAACAGCGGCATGATGTTTATCACCCTGAAACCCCGCGGTGTGCGCCACGAAACTGCGCAACAGGTGATTGATCGTCTGCGCGGCAAGCTGGCCAAAGAGCCGGGCGCGAGCCTGTTTTTGATGGCCGTGCAGGATATTCGCGTCGGCGGTCGCCAGGCCAATGCCAGTTACCAGTTCGCTTTGCTGTCGGACTCGCTCAGCGCCCTGCGCGAATGGGAGCCCAAAATTCGCAAAGCCCTTGCCGCACTGCCGGAGCTTGCCGACGTTAACTCGGATCAGCAGGATAA
The DNA here is from genome assembly GCF_027109175.1 of Kosakonia sp. SOY2. Taxonomy (NCBI): domain Bacteria; kingdom Pseudomonadati; phylum Pseudomonadota; class Gammaproteobacteria; order Enterobacterales; family Enterobacteriaceae; genus Kosakonia; species Kosakonia sp. SOY2. The sequence continues at coordinate 483,791 of NZ_JAPVXH010000001.1, read as the reverse complement.
CGGCGCGGAGATGAATCTGGTGTACGATCGTGAAACCATGTCGCGGCTCGGTATCAGCGTCCAGGCGGCCAACAGCCTGCTGAATAATGCCTTCGGTCAACGGCAGATTTCCACCATTTACCAACCGCTAAATCAGTACAAAGTGGTGATGGAAGTCGACCCGCGCTACACCCAGGATGTCAGCGCGCTGGATAAGATGTACGTCGTCAACAGTGACGGCAAAACGATCCCGCTCTCCTACTTCGCGCACTGGCAGCCCGCCAACGCGCCGCTGTCGGTGAATCACCAGGGGCTGTCGGCGGCCTCGACCATTGCCTTTAACCTGCCAACGGGAACCTCGTTATCGCAAGCCAGCGACGCCATTAACCGCGCGATGACGCAGCTTGGCGTGCCTTCCAGCGTGCGCGGCAGTTTTGCCGGCACCGCGCAGGTGTTCCAGGAAACAATGAACTCGCAGGTCATCCTGATCCTGGCGGCAATTGCGACGGTCTATATCGTGCTGGGGATTTTGTACGAAAGCTATGTTCACCCGCTGACCATTCTCTCTACCCTGCCCTCGGCGGGCGTGGGCGCGCTGCTGGCGCTTGAGCTTTTCGGCGCGCCATTCAGTTTGATCGCGCTAATTGGCATTATGCTGTTGATTGGGATTGTAAAGAAAAACGCGATTATGATGGTCGACTTCGCGCTCGAAGCGCAGCGCCAGGGTAATCTCACGGCTGAAGAGGCGATTTTCCAGGCCTGCCTGCTGCGTTTTCGCCCGATCATGATGACCACGCTGGCGGCGCTGTTTGGCGCGCTGCCATTAGTGATCTCCGGTGGCGACGGCTCAGAGCTACGCCAGCCGCTCGGTATTACGATTGTGGGCGGGCTGGTAATGAGCCAGTTACTCACCCTGTACACCACGCCGGTGGTCTATCTCTTCTTCGACCGCCTGCGTATGCGCTTTAGCCGACACGAAAGAGAGCCAGTTAGTGAATGAATGAGCTACCGAAAAATATCCGCTGGCAGCTATGGATCGTCGCCTTTGGCTTTTTTATGCAGTCGCTGGATACCACCATTGTTAACACGGCGCTCCCCTCGATGGCGAAAAGCCTCGGGGAGAGCCCGCTGCACATGCATATGGTGGTGGTCGCCTATGTGCTGACGGTGGCGGTGATGCTGCCCGCCAGCGGCTGGCTGGCAGACCGGGTTGGCGTGCGGAACATCTTTTTTGCCGCCATTGTGCTGTTTACCACCGGCTCACTGTTTTGCGCGCAGGCGTCGACACTCGATCAGTTAGTCATGGCGCGCGTGCTGCAAGGTGTCGGCGGCGCGATGATGGTGCCGGTCGGCAGGCTAACGGTGATGAAAATTGTCCCACGCGATCAGTACATGGCGGCGATGACTTTTGTCACCCTGCCGGGGCAGGTAGGCCCGCTGCTCGGCCCGGCGCTTGGCGGTATCCTGGTGGAATATGCCTCCTGGCACTGGATTTTCCTGATTAACCTGCCGGTGGGCATTCTCGGTGCGATCGCCACCCTCAGCCTGATGCCCAACTACACCCTGCAAACCCGCCGCTTTGATATGGCGGGTTTTGTGCTGCTCGCAGGCGGCATGGCAACGCTGACGCTGGCGCTCGATGGCAATCGCGGGCTGGGGCTAACGTCGTGGCAACTCGGCGCGCTGGTGGCGGTGGGCGCGGCGGCGATGCTCTTTTATCTGCTGCATGCCAGAGGCAACGACGGTGCGTTGTTTAATCTGCGGTTGTTCCGCACGCCCTCTTTTTCGCTGGGTCTGGCCGGGAGTTTCGCCGGGCGCATCGGCAGCGGTATGTTGCCGTTTATGACGCCGGTGTTTTTGCAGATTGGCCTGGGTTTTTCGCCCTTTCACGCCGGGCTGATGATGATCCCGATGGTGCTGGGCAGCATGGGAATGAAACGCATCGTGGTGCAGGTGGTGAACCGCTTTGGCTACCGCCGCGCACTGGTCTGCTCCACGCTTGGCCTGGCCGCCATCAGCCTGCTGTTTATGGCAACAGCGCTGCTCGGCTGGTATTACCTGCTGCCGGTGGTGCTGTTCTGCCAGGGGATGATCAACTCGATGCGCTTCTCCTCCATGAACACCTTAACGCTCAAAGATCTGCCCGATGAGCTGGCCAGCGGCGGCAACAGCCTGCTGTCGATGATCATGCAGTTATCGATGAGTATCGGGGTGACTGTCGCCGGGCTGCTGCTCGGCCTGTTTGGTCAGCAGCATCTGTCCGCAGACAGCGGCGTGGCGCACCATGTTTTCCTTTACACCTATCTCAGCATGGCGGTGATTATTTCACTTCCGGCGTTGCTCTTCGCCCGCGTCCCGAATGACGCCAGCCAGAACGTCGTGATTGCCCGTCGCAACAGGAGAGCGTCATGAAGTTCTGGCGGCCGGGTATTACGGCCAAACTGTTTCTGGCGATTTTAGCCACCTGTATTGTTCTGCTGATCACCATGCACTGGGCGGTGCGTCTCAGCTTTGAGCACGGTTTTATTGACTACATTAAGCGCGGCAACGAACAGCGCCTGCAAATGCTGAGCGACTCGCTGGCTGAGCAGTATGCGCAAAACGGTAGCTGGCAGTTTCTGCGCAACAATGACCGGGTGATTTTCCAGCTCTTGCGTTCATTCGAACGCGATAACGACCGTGAAGAAGACCGGCCAGGCGAACCGCCGCGCGAGATGGACAACAATGCACCGCCAGGCATGGAACCCGGCGGGGAGCGTGACATGCGTTCCGGCCCGAATGACGAAATGGAGCGCTCCCCTGGCCCGCCGCCGCCGGATATGCCGCCGCACGGCTGGCGCACCAAATTCTGGGTCGCCGATCAGGATAATAATGTGCTGGTCGGCCCGCGCTCACCGGTACCAAAGGATGGCACACGCCGGGCAATTGTCGTGAATAACGCGACCGTCGGCTGGGTTATCGCTTCGCCGATTGAGCGCCTGACGCGCAACACCGATATCAACTTTGAACGCCAGCAGCGCCGCACCAGTTGGCTGATTGTCGGCCTTGCCACGCTGCTCGCCGCGCTGGCGACTTTCCCGCTGGCGCGCGGTTTACTGGCGCCGGTAAAACGGCTGGTCGATGGCACCCACCGGCTCGCCTCGGGCGATTTCTCCACCCGGGTCAATCCCGGTAGCCAGGATGAGCTTGGCTGGCTGGCGCGCGACTTTAACCAGCTCGCCAGCACGCTGGAGCGCAATCAGCAAATGCGCCGCGATTTTATGGCGGATATTTCGCACGAACTGCGCACGCCGCTGGCGGTGCTGCGCGGCGAACTGGAGGCGATCCAGGATGGTGTGCGGCAGTTCACGCCGGAATCGGTAGCCTCGCTGCAGGCAGAAGTCGCCACGCTCACCAAGCTGGTCAATGACCTGCATCAGTTGTCGATGTCCGATGAAGGGGCGCTGGCCTACCAGAAAGCGCCGGTGGATGTGGTGTCGCTGGTCGAAGTCGCCGCAGGCGCTTTCCGCGAGCGTTACGCCAGCCGCAATCTGACACTTTCTCTTGAAGTGCCCGCCAGCGCCACGGTGTTTGGCGATCCCGATCGCCTGATGCAGTTATTTAACAACCTGCTGGAAAACAGCCTGCGCTACACCGATGCGGGCGGGCAAACGCTTATCCAGGTCATGACCCGCGACAATACGCTGGTGATGCGTTTTGCCGACAGCGCACCGGGCGTCAGCGATGAGCAACTCAAACGGCTGTTCGAGCGTTTTTATCGCACGGAAGGCTCGCGTAACCGTGCCAGCGGCGGCTCCGGCCTGGGGCTGGCTATTTGTTTGAATATTGTGGAAGCGCACGGTGGCGCTATCCACGCGGCGCACTCGCCATTCGGCGGGGTTAGCATTACAGTTGAACTACCGCTTGAACGCGAAAAAACGAGAGATGTATGACTGAGTTACCGATCGATGAAAACACGCCACGCATCCTGGTTGTTGAAGATGAGCCTAAGCTTGGGCAGTTGCTGCTCGACTATCTGCGCGCGGCAAGCTACGCGCCAACGCTGATTAACCACGGCGATCAGGTGCTCTCTTACGTGCGCCAGACGCCGCCGGATCTGATCCTGCTGGATTTGATGCTGCCCGGTACCGACGGGTTAACGTTATGTCGGGAAATCCGTCGTTTTTCTAACGTACCCATTATTATGGTGACGGCGAAAATAGAAGAGATCGACCGCCTGCTGGGGCTGGAGATTGGCGCGGATGATTACATCTGCAAACCTTACAGCCCGCGTGAAGTGGTGGCGCGCGTGAAAACCATCCTGCGCCGTTGCAAACCGCAGCGCGAGCTGGAGCGGCTGGATGCTGAAAGCCCGCTGATTGTCGATGAAGGGCGTTTTCAGGCGAGCTGGCACAACAAGCTGCTGGATCTCACGCCCGCTGAGTTTCGCCTGCTGAAAACCCTCTCCAGCGAGCCGGGCAAAGTGTTCTCCCGCGAGCAGTTGCTTAACCATCTGTATGATGACTACCGCGTGGTAACGGACCGTACCATCGACAGCCATATCAAAAACCTGCGTCGCAAACTCGAAGCGCTGGATGAAGAACAATCCTTTATCCGCGCCGTTTACGGTGTCGGTTACCGCTGGGAAGCCGACGCCTGCAAACTGGCGTAAGCCGGATGTCGGGCGCATGCGCCCGACACGCTCCGGTCGAGTTATTTACGCAGCAACCGCTGCAAACGCTGTTTATGCCACTGGCTAATCAGATTCGCGAAGACAAAAATCCGCAACCCTTTCACCGCCACCAGCCCGCCCCAAATCGCCGCCACCCACAATGACCAATGGCTCTCCGGCGAGGTGCTGCGGTTGAGGAAAAACAGCAGCACGCAGACGATAACGGCGGTGATCAACATGCGCCAGAAACTGCTTTCGGCGTCGAGCTGCTCCCGCGCCGCGGTGATGCGTTTATCCAGCGCCTCTTCGCCGGCCTCGCTCTGCGCGGAAAGCTCGGTGACGCTGACGCCAAACACCGCCGCCAGTGCGCTGAGTGTTTCCAGCGAAGGCTGATCGCCATTTTCGATTCTCTGCACGGTTCTGACGCTCAGCGCCGCCATCTCTGCCAGTTGTTCCTGTGACCAGGCCCGAGCCAGACGTAATGCTTTTACTTTGTTATCGCTCATACTCTTTCTCCTGATGAATCCGGCCTGTAGTGTCACCCAACCCCGCAGACAGCAACACGATCCGCACCTGACAGCGACCCGACAGCAGCCTGACACGGCCTGTCGCCAAGTATAACTCCAGTGAATATGTCTTCAGTGAACAACGGCGCAATCCTCTGTATGATGGCTGCCGCCTGGGGCATAGTATCGTTTCGTCAGCCGCCAGGCCTAACAACAATAAAAGGAAAGGGATAGTGAGGAAATACTACTACGGTGCGCTGACACTCTTATTTGCAGCATTCAACTGCCAGGCAGAGCTAACCGAAGCACAGATGGATGCAGACTGCGCGAAAATCGCCGATTATGCCAAAAAAGGCGATCAATATTACAAAGCGAAAGATTACCCCAAAGCGCGCGAGGCTTTCGAAGAACAGGCGGCATGGCTGGAGCAGTGCGAATCAGGCAAAGATAAACCGAATGATGTGTTGATAGCCACCGCCTACAACAATGTCGCGCTTACCTGGATCCGCCAGGGCGACTACCGCAAAGCGCAGGCGTGGCTGTCCATTATGCCGGACGACGAAAAGTCGAAATATAACCTCTCGCGTATTCAGGACAAGCTGCAGGCGCTGCCAAAACCGGCTTCCGCCGCAGGTGAATACTGGCAGTACGCCGGACGCAGCGAGTGGGAAGTCATCACGCTTAAACCACAGGATAAAGAGAGCTGGCAGGCGGACTGGTCCGGTCTTTATTTCGGCATCATGGGGCTGTACTCCGGGCCGAATATGGGTGATTTCAGCGAAAAAGTGACGCTGAAAAACGGCAAAGGCGACATCATTTTGCGTGATGAAGGCATTTCCCAATGCACCATTTCGCTGAGTCTGGCGGCGGATCTCAACACGCTGGAGATGAAAACGGATGATGCGACGAATTGCGGTTTCGGCCATAACGTCAGCGCCGATGGCACCTACCTGCGCGTGAACTAACACGCGGGTTTACTCCCCTGCCCCACGGCGCTACAATTCCCGCCCTAAATTTAGGGGAACTCCCCTGCGGCCTCACTTCGGTGAGGCTATCTGACCTGTCATCAGAACGAGAACATCATGTTTAAACCGGAACTCCTTTCCCCGGCGGGAACGCTGAAAAATATGCGTTACGCTTTCGCCTACGGCGCAGACGCGGTTTACGCGGGCCAACCGCGTTACTCGCTGCGCGTACGCAATAACGAATTCAACCACGAAAACCTGCAAATCGGCATTAATGAAGCCCACGCGCTGGGTAAGCAGTTTTATGTGGTGGTGAATATTGCCCCGCACAACGCCAAGCTGAAAACGTTTATTCGCGATCTGAAACCGGTGGTGGATATGGGGCCGGACGCGCTGATTATGTCCGATCCCGGTTTAATCATGCTGGTGCGGGAAAACTTCCCGCAGATGCCGATTCATCTGTCGGTACAGGCCAACGCCGTTAACTGGGCGACCGTGAAGTTCTGGCAGCAAATGGGGCTGAGCCGCGTGATCCTCTCCCGCGAACTGTCGCTGGAAGAGATTGCCGAAATCCGCGCCCAGGTGCCGGAGATGGAGATCGAAATCTTCGTGCACGGCGCGCTGTGCATGGCTTATTCCGGCCGCTGCCTGCTCTCGGGTTATATCAATAAACGCGATCCGAACCAGGGCACCTGTACCAATGCCTGTCGCTGGGAATACAAGGTGCAGGAAGGCAAAGAAGATGCCATCGGCAATATCGTACACGTGCATGAACCGATCCCGGTGCAGAACATTGAACCAACACTCGGCGTCGGCGCGCCGACCGATAAAGTGTTCATGATTGAAGAAGCCCAGCGTCCGGGCGAGTACATGACCGCCTTCGAAGACGAGCACGGTACTTACATCATGAACTCGAAAGATCTGCGGGCGATTGCGCATGTTGAGCGGTTAACGCAGATGGGGGTGCACTCTCTGAAGATTGAAGGCCGCACTAAATCCTTCTACTACTGCGCACGTACTGCGCAGGTTTATCGCAAAGCGATTGACGACGCCGCAGCGGGCAAGCCGTTCGACACTTCACTGCTGGAGACGCTGGAAGGCCTGGCGCACCGGGGTTACACCGAAGGTTTCCTGCGCCGTCACACCCATGACGACTACCAGAACTATGAATACGGTTATTCCGTTTCCGAACGCCAGCAGTTTGTCGGTGAATTCACCGGTGAGCGCAAAGGCGACCTTGCGGCCGTCGCGGTGAAAAACAAGTTCTCCGTTGGCGACAGCCTGGAGTTGATGACGCCGCAGGGCAACGTCAACTTTACGCTGGAGCACATGGAAAACGCCAAAGGCGAAGCCATGCCGGTCGCGCCGGGAGACGGTTATACGGTCTGGCTGCCGGTTCCGCAGGATATGGCGCTGGAATATGCGCTGTTAATGCGCAATTTCACCGGGCAGTCAACCCGCAATCCTCACGCGAAGTGATTGAGCAGGGTTATTTTTTCGGCGCGAAAAATCTTAGAATCGGATCACATACCGCCCCGTTTAATACGGGTATTATCCTTCTCGCTGAAAAACATAACCCATAAATGCTAGCTGTACCAGGAACCACCTCCTTAGCCTGCGTAATCTCCCTTACGCAGGCTGATTTTTTTTAATCCTTTCTCTGCTTTTTCTCCCCACTTTTCTCTCCTGAGATACACTTTTCTCATCGAATTCAATCAGGATGAAAAGAATGAGCGCATTTCCCACAAGTTTGTTAATCCTCAACGGTAAAAGCGCCGGGGACGAAGCCCTGCGCGAAGCGGTAACGCTATTGCGCGACGAAGGCATGGATATTCAGGTACGCGTCACCTGGGAAAAAGGCGACGCGGTGCGCTATGTCGAAGAGGCGCAGCAGCTTGGCGTTGCCACGGTGATTGCCGGTGGCGGCGATGGCACCATCAACGAAGTGGCGACCGCGCTGGTGAACTGCAAAAGCGAGACAATCCCGGCGCTGGGCATTTTGCCGCTCGGCACCGCCAATGATTTCGCCACCAGCGCCGGTATCCCGGAAGGCCTGGACAAGGCCTTACAGCTGGCGATTGTCGGCAAAGCGGTGCCAATTGATATCGCCCGCGTGAACGATAAAACCTGCTTTATCAATATGGCGACTGGCGGTTTTGGCACCCGCATTACCAGCGAAACGCCGGAAAAACTTAAAGCCGCGCTCGGCGGCGTCTCCTATCTGATCCACGGCCTGATGCGCATGGATATGCTGAAAGCGGATCGCTGCGAAATAAGTGGTGAGGATTTTCACTGGCAGGGCGATGCACTGGTGATCGGCATCGGCAATGGCCGCCAGGCGGGCGGCGGACAGCAGCTCTGCCCGCAGGCGCTGATCAATGACGGCTTATTACAGCTACGAATTTTCACCGGTGATGAACTGCTTCCCGCGCTGTTTACCACCCTGACACAGCCGGAAGATAACCCGCATATTGTCGACGGGAAATCGGCGTGGTTTGAAATTAATGCCCCGCATGAAATGACGTTTAATCTCGACGGCGAACCGCTGCGCGGCGAGCGGTTTCGCATTGAAGTGGTGCCGAATGCGCTGCAATGCCGGTTGCCACCGGATTGCCCGTTATTGCGTTAACGCGTCGCAGCCTTACGAGCGTGTTGCAAGCAAATTGACAGACCCGGTGAGCGCAAGCGCCGCCAGGCCTTTTTTGCTGCATTGCGACTGACGGTTATCTCAGCAACCCATAGTTTATTAATTTGAGAACATCTCGCAGCGAGGGGGTTAAACCCCCCGCTGAAATCAGCGAACCGGAGAGTGAATGACAAGGGCATTTGTTATCTGTCAGTCGTGGCTGACAGTATTGGCTTCGATATAGGCGAAATTGATGTCCTCGCCGAGCCCCGGTCGCTGCGGCAGATGAACAAAGCCCTCTTCATCCATCGGATCAATCAGGCTGTTTAAGTACGCCGCCGGTTGATCATAATCGAGGAACGGGTGCAGCAAACCGCGCTCGTACCAGCGGCAGTTGCGGATGGCACCAATCACCGCCAGGCTCGCCGCGCCGTTGCCGTGCACTTCACAATCCATGCCGAATGATTCCGCCAGGTTCGCCACTTTCAGCGCTGGCGAAATGCCGCCCACGCCGTTGGCTCCGGCGCGCAGAATGTCACAGGCGCCCGCGTTTACCCAGTCGGAGCGGCTATGGTGTTTCCCACCCAGGCTTTCCGGCCCGATAACCGGAATCGACAGATTTTCCGCAAGCCACGCGTAAGAGGACATGCTCGCTTCGTCCATCGGTTCTTCAAACCAGGCGAAGTTGAGTTTTTCCAGCTCCTTGCCGATATAGAGCGCGTCGGTGCGGCTGTACCAGTGGTAGCCATCAAGCATCAGTTCAATATCCGGGCCGACCGCTTCACGCACCGCGGCGCAGGCTTTGACGTCCATTTTCGGGTTCGGCGCGAATTTCACCGGTGGCATCCAGGTGTGTAATTTGATGGCTTTGTAGCCGCGCGCCACCAGTTTTTCGGCGAAGGCAGCGTACTCGTCCGGCGTCGAAAGCCCGCCTTCCAGCTCATCGCCGCACATGGTGCTGCCATACGCCGGGACTTTGTCGCGATAACCGCCCAGCAGCTTGTACACCGGCATGTTTAATTTGCGGCCAATCAAATCCCACAGCGCTTGTTCAACAAATGACAGTGCGCGCTCGGTTAACTGGTGCGCACTGCCGCGTTGCCAGTGCACCAGATCCTGCCAGATGCGCTCGCGGTTAAACGGATCCTGCCCGAGCATCACTTTGCGAAAAAAAGCGTTGAGCACAAACGGGCGCACCACTTCCGGCGGCGCAAAGGAATAGCCTTTGCTGCCATCGTCTGCGGCGATCGTCAGCATCGCCATGCTAGCCTGTTTTTCCGGCCCTGGATGCGAGTGCCCGGCGCTGTCGGAAACGCGGCGCGTAGGATGCTGAAACACGGTGACGTTTACTGATTCAATTTTCATTCTGGTTCCCTGATTTTTTTTGAAAAGCTGTTTTATAAATAAATATTATGCACAAAAATAGCGCGTAACTTCGGGCAAGTTTCGCTAAACGAGGAGCATTTTTTAGTCATATGCACGACGCGGCGTGACGTTTTTCACAAAAAGACGGGATGCAATCAGGGGATTAAGACGCAGGTAAGATGAAATAAAGGCGATGGATTATTTACCCTCCCCCGCCAGGGAGAGGGTAAAAGGTAATCAGGCGATGGTCACTTTCTCGTCAAGATAGACATCCTGCACGGCGTTAATCAGCTTCACGCCCTCGGCCATGGTTTTCTTGAACGCTTTACGGCCAAGGATCAGCCCCATGCCACCCGCGCGTTTATTGATAACCGCCGTACGAACCGCGTCGCCGAGATCGGTATCGCCGCCCGCCGCGCCGCCGGAGTTAATCAGCCCGGCCCGGCCCATATAGCAGTTCGCCAGCTGGTAACGCACCAGGTCAATCGGGTTGTCGCTGGTCAGCTTGCTGTAGACGCGCTCGTCGGTATAGCCAAAATTCACCGCTTTGTAGCCGCCGTTATTTTCCGCCATCTTCTGCTTCACAATATCGGCGCCAATGGTGGCGGCAATGTGGTTCGCCTGGCCGGTTAAATCGGCGGAAACGTGGTAATCAACGCCATCTTTCTTGAACGATGAGTTACGCAGGTACGCCCACAATACGGTGACCATACCGAGCTCATGCGCGCGTTCAAAGGCGGCGGAAATTTCTTCAATCTGGCGGCGTGATTCCGCTGAACCGAAATAGATCGTCGCCCCGACGGCGACCGCGCCCATATTGAACGCCTGCTCGACGCTGGCGTACAACGTCTGGTCATATTCGGTAGGGTAGCTGAGCGTTTCGTTGTGGTTCAGTTTTACCAGGAATGGAATGCGGTGCGCATAACGGCGCGAAACCGACGCCAGCACGCCGTAAGTGGATGCCACGCAGTTACAACCGGCTTCAATCGCCAGCTCGACAATGTTCTTCGGATCGAAGTAGAGCGGGTTGGCGGCAAACGACGCGCCCGCCGAGTGCTCAATGCCCTGGTCGACCGGCAAAATAGACAGATAGCCCGTGCCCGCCAGCCGCCCGTGGTTATACAACGTCTGCATATTTCGCAGCACCGCCGGCGGGCGGTTGTTATCGACCATTACGCGATCAACATAATCGTGTCCTGGCAGATAGAGCTGGTCAGCGGGGATGGTCATACAACGGTGTTGCAGAAGGCTGTCGGCGTCTTTGCCAAGTAACTGCACAATATCAGTCATAGCTATGCTCCCGTAAGCTTCGCGCAAAGCGAATTGGATTATCCTTACCTGCCTGACGGCAGGCAGAGATAAGCCTGGTTCCCTCTTGTCAGATTTTCCACCGCTGGCCTTTTTTTCAGCATTATCTGCTGGCACGTTTCATATAGCGGTTTACCACCACTGGTGAAAGTGATGCACCGGCCCAATGCCGTGCCCCACTTCCAGCGTATCTGCCTGCGCGAGCGCCGCCGTTAACCACTGTTTTGCTTCCACCACGGTGGATGCCCAGCCGTCATGGCGCGGGCGCAGCGCCGCCAGCGCGGCTGAGAGCGTACAGCCCGTACCGTGGGTGTTTTTCGTTTTCACTCGCGGGGCGCTAAAGCGCAGCGCCCCATCGCGCGTGAACAGCCAGTCAGGGCTTTCGGCGTCATCCAGATGACCGCCTTTCATCAGCACCGCTTCACAGCCGAGCGCCAGTAGCGCTTCGCCCTGCGCATGCATCTCCTGTTCGCTGCGGGCATGTGGCGCATCAAGCAGCGCGGCGGCTTCCGGCAAATTAGGCGTAATAAGTGAAACCTGTGGCAGTAAATGCTGACGCAGCGCAGTGACCGCTGAGGGCGATAACAGCGGGTCGCCACTTTTGGCGAGCATCACCGTATCCAGCACCACATTGCGTACCTGATAGCGACGCAGCCGTTCCGCGACCGCTTCAACAATGTCCGTTTCCGCCAGCATGCCGATTTTAGTGGTGTCAATACGCACGTCGCTGAGTACGGAATCAAGCTGTGCGGCGACAAAGTCGGGTTCAATGCGGTACACCGACTGCACGCCACGGGTGTTTTGCGCCACCAGGGCGGTGATCACCGAACAGCCGTATGCGCCCAGCGCGGAAAAAGTTTTCAGATCCGCCTGAATGCCAGCCCCACCGCTGGGATCGGTGCCGGCAATGGTTAATGCGTTGATGCGTTTCATGCATTGCCTCCCAGCGTGTACAGCGCGTCCAGAAAGGCGGGAACAAAACTGCCCGGTCCTGCGCTCTTCGCACAGGCCAGGCTACCGGCTTGTGCCATAAACGCGCAGGCCGCAGCGACATTTTCCAGCTTATCGCCCGGCAGTGCGCAGCAGGCGGCCACCACCGCAGAGAGTGCGCAGCCAGTACCCACCACGCGCGTCATCAGCACATCACCGCCGGTCACCATCAACACACGCGGGCCATCGGTGATGTAATCCACTTCGCCGCTTACCGCGACAATCGCTCCGCTTTGTCGCGCCAGCGCCTGCGCCGCAGGCAGTGCCGCGCTGGCGGTGTCGGTGGTATCCACGCCGCGCCCGCCGGCGCTCATACCGGCAAGCGCGAGAATTTCCGAAGCATTCCCCCGGATCGCCGCCGGGCGCAACGCCAGCAGTTGCTGGCAGAATTGTGTGCGTAGCGTGAGCGCGCCAACGGCAACGGGATCGAGTGTCCAGGGTTTATGCGCGGCATTCGCGCTCTCCACCGCCGCGCGCATCGCTGTGGCGCGTTCGCGCGTTAAGGTGCCCACGTTGATTAACAGGGCATCGGCGATGGCGCTGAACTGCGGCGCTTCTTCGCTATCAATCACCATCGCGGGTGATGCACCAAGCGCCAGCAGCACGTTAGCGGTAAAGGTTTGTACGACGTCATTGGTCATACAGTGCACAAGGGGAGAACGGCGGCGGAATTGCTGTAACGCATGTGCGAGTTGCACACGATCAAGCAGGTCAGGTTGCATGGTTTCGCTCCTGCCCGGCGTGAAGAAGAGATGCCGGGCAGGCATCTGACTTCCCTACGCTGGCATTATCCAGATCAGGTGGTACGGGTATTTCTCAGCCTTCACAAAGAAGGGCACCCCGAGTCATTTAAAACAAATTCAACTACTTGCGATTAATGCTCTCATTAATCCCTGTTCAGGATCATGCCAGCGGGGAAACAAAGACACAACCCCTTCAAAAACGGCATCTGCCTCTCATCACAACCCACGCGGTGCGCCCACATTACGACGACGGTTTCACCGGCTAATCGGCTTTTCAACAAGCAGGTGCAAGTCATGAGAATTTAATGATTTCATAGCGGTCATGAACACAACATCGATACCTTCAGGCAGCCTGACACGTTGATTTCTATGGTTCCTAAAATCACAGGTATCTTTCTCTACGCCGTAAAGAACGTTTTTTAATGCTTGCTTATCAATCAGTTGCCGCCCCATTGTTCCCATAACCTTCAAAGGCAAAAGGAGAAGGAAGATGGCATCACCGCCAGGCATCGACCCTATAAGTAGACGGCAGTTCCTACAAAACAATATGAGAGAAATGAGAGAAGCACGCAGCCACGGCTACGGACGTAACGTCGCACTGCCGCAAACTTATTTATGGTTTTATCAGAAGGTGCGCATTAATGCGGCCCATTGGCTGTTAACTGTGTTGCTGGCCATCTTCGCTGGCTGAGTTATCAGCCATATCCGCGAGCAGGCGACACGCTTCAGAGCGTGCGCCAGATCGCCCCAGGCACGTGGCTTTACACCACGCAGAACAGCGAAGGCGGTGCCACCGTCCCGACCGTATACCGGTATTACCAACCCAACGCCGATGGAGCTAGCTTACAGCAGCTTTACGGCGACTTTCCATTCCTGACTGGCAGCAGCACCCTATCGGCGATCGCCGTTGACGGTGACACGGTTCGGGTCGATTACAGCGGCAGGGTATACAGCATCGAACAGCACGCAGGTCGCTATTTTTTAACGTACAGCCTACGGTAAATTTAAGCGCGCCAGATCTGGCCCCGAACCTAAAAAAGTGGGGCTTTATTTATTTTTGAAAATTATTCGGGTACACAACGGCGGAAAATCCCGTCGTTACTGACGTGGGTGTCTTACAGATCGGGTAATAAAGGTATTTCTCAGCCTTCACAAGGAAGGGCACCCTGAATCAGTTGAATCTGATTCAACTTTTCCGTCGTCTCAGGAGTCCATCGCTATTCTGCTAACCTGTTCTGCCCCAGCCAGGCAAACGGGACTCTCTCAGTATGTACCGAACCGTGGTTGATAAAAGAAAGATGGACAGGAAAGGAATATGGTTATGTGGTCAGTGTCAATACAATACCCGAAACGGATTTTTATAGATCTATCCTGATGTTCCCGGTTATCAATCGTGTTGAATAAAGATGAATCAGTTAGATTTTTTAATTACATACTCTGCTAAGAAATGGGTGCTGTATAACACCCATCTGGTTGTTCCTGTTTCCATTTACTACTGTACAAAGCCCGCAACTCTCGAGTGATCCCATTTTCTGTATAATTCACTCGGCGGGCTTATACTTTATTTATACGCTGGTATTACTTTAGGTAACAAGCAACCATGCTTTTTAGTTAATTTGCGTTTTTTTGAAAATTTTCTTTTCATTATATTCAATAATGCTTCTTTTCGTTAAATGATAAAAAGTTGATAAAATAAACCCGATCATTAGCGACAACACGATGAATATACCTGTTTTATATTTCTTACTGACGTCACTTTTACTGATAAATATAAAATCCTTTTCCTTCGAATAGTCCAGCTTTGTAATAAAGGCTATTTTTGTATAAAGTTCACTACCATTCATCACGTTGTTTTTATTATCATCAATTATTCTTTTATACGCCTGATAATCCTGAATATACCAAGAGTTGATTTTTTGATATATCGTTTTAATTGCAGCATCAGCAATCGGTTTTTCTGAAGCATTGCCTCTCCAGGTGAGATTAATTACTTTTGTTCTTTCATCTGCCTGAATAGTAAATCTGTCACTAATGCCTTTGATAATCGACTCAATGAAATTCGACTTGCAATCAAAGTCAGCATTACAATTAATAATCATACTGGGAGCATCACTGTTTATTTTTATTTCATAGCTTATATTTACTTCATCTTTCTCTACCAACAAAAAAACAATTGCTAAAATCAGCGCTGCCGCCATTGAGAAAATGATACTTATACTTTTCTTTTTTATAAAGAAAAGCAACTCGAGTAAATCTATCTCTGTAGTTTGATTATTCATTTTTAAATCACCACATTAATCAACAAGTATGTTAAACAAACAAAAGTCAGTGCTAAAACACCGAAGAACAACTTGGCTGGAATCGTATATTTCATTTTCTTATATGATAGGTAAAAGGATAGTCTACTGCTTATCAAATCGTAAGAAAACTCCTAATTTTGATTGTTTCGCACTTTTTTCCTGCAGACTGATTTTTGCTTAACCCAGCCCAGCCTTACCAACCCCCGCTTCCTTTCAAACGCCTCGCGTTGCTGGAACCGGAGCGCAAAATCACCTTCAAAGATAACGCGACCATAAAAAGAAAGGCAGGCCGAAGCCTGCCTGTCACCGTTTGTCATCAGTTAAGTTTGAAGTCAGCCACAGCCTGTTTAAGTCATTGCGACTGCACTTTCAGCGAATGGGCCGCGGCAGAGGCTTCCTCAACGAGTGCGGCTTTCTGCTGGGTAACGGAATCCATTTGCGCGACAGCAATATTGATCTGCTCAATAGCGCGGCTTTGCTCATTGGTGGAGAGATCAATTTCCGGCATCAGCTCGGACACCTGTTTAACGGAAGCAATAATGAGCTTCATGCTTTCGCCCGCTCACTCCCCCCTTTCGCTGCCAGGCTGAGCCTGAGTGCCGGACTGCTCAATCAACTCCTTAATCTCTTTCGCAGCAACCGACGAGCGCTGCGCCAGATTGCGGGCTTCGCTAGCGACAACGGCAAAACCGCGCCTCTGCTCGCGAGCGCGGGCTGACTCAACGGCCGCGTTAAGCACCAGGATATTAGTCTGGAAAGCAATATCTTCAATCAGACCGATAATTGTGTCGATTTTGCCTGAGCTGCTTTCGGTTTCCTTCATTGAAAGCACCGCTTCCCTCCTGCGCAGAGGTGCGCATGTTGCTGGCAAGCTGGTTAGCCGGGTGCGTGTTTTCTGAGGTGTGTTTCACCGTGGAAATCAGTTGTTCTCAACCGGTAGCCGTTTCGCCAAGGGAAGCGGCCTGCGACTCTGTTCGTGCCGAGAGATCCGTATTTCCTGCGGCAAACTCTTCGGCGGCATGAGCCACGCTTCCGCTTGGATGACGAACCTGTGCAATGATATCCACCAGCGAAAGACGCATCTGCTCCAGCGAGCTGAGCAACGTACCGATTTCATCTTTCGAGCGCGATATCACCGGGCTATGCAGTTCTCCGGCAGCCATCTGCTCGCAGTGAAGACGGGCAGAGTCAAGAGGAAAAAGGACACGACGCCATCGGTTAGCAGCTTCTGCAACACGTCTTTGCCCTCAGTGAGAAAAGTTTTGAATAGTGATTTATAGAGCTTGAGATGCTTGTGGATGGCCTCAACACCAACCAGCTCATCAGGTGGAACATCATCGCATTAGATCTGTTGCTGAATAGTCATCGAGCGATAAGGTTGAAAAACGCGTTTTGGGAAATATTCAATGGTCTCCATCACCTGTTTATTGTCCTGCCTGGTGATAGCCGCGACATTAGTTTCTCCGCCCAAGACAGTTAGCAATACGTCCATATAACGCTCATTCGCCATTGAGATCGATTTCGTCCAGTTTCGCCCCTTTTCGTCTTTGTACGTCGCCCACGCATCCGAGAGGATTAGCACTTTTCCGGGTTCGGCTGGCGGTTGAGATTCCACGATTTCAACAGGAGGAGTTATCTGCTGGTGGGGCAAAAGTGGATTTCTCACAGCCTTGCGTTCTGACGCAATCAGATTAGACAAAAATGATTCGAACACGAGGAGCGGCGTAGCTAATGATTTAATAAAAGGAATGTGAGGCGTAACGCCAATCATCAAAGCAGAGGCTTCACGGAAGCTATCAGTGAGTAGTGATTTCTTATACATCCTGCCATTTGAAAGCCGGATTTGCATGCCGTTTCGCTGAAATGTGTATAGAAGATTTCTGTACCCCATGATTGCGCCCTTTTTGTACCTCAAGTGCATTGCGCACTAACAAAAAGAGAGTCAATCTCATGATAAGTAAGCCGAATTTCGGCTCCCTATGCTGGCATTATCCAGATCAGGTGGTACGGGTATTTCTCAGCCTTCACAAAGAAGGGCACCCCGAGTCATTTAAAAATCAATATGTTGTGGTTAACCGTTGAGTAACCGCCACTCAGGATAATGCGCCCGCCCGGTGTTGTAAACCGGCCTTCCTGCACAAGCACCACATGCGGGCAAACCTTACAAAGAGAAGTGTACAGGCAACTATTTGAATTCATAACGAACACCCAACGTCGCTTGCGTACTGCTATAGCTTTTGCTGCCGAGTTGGTGGCCAACATTGCCCCACAGACTCAGCTGCGGGTTCAACCTGCCGGTAATGCCGATTTTCACTTCGCCGACATTCTCCGCGCCCGCCTGGCTGATTCTTTCACCATCCATACGTGTGGCGAACTGTCGGGTATTGTGGAGCCAGTTGGCTTCGATAAACGGCTGTAACGTGCGCCCGTTGCCATTATCACGCCCGCCATAGCTGTTCAACCAACTGCGGATCCCGAGCCGCGTTTGTAGCGCGTTACTCCCTTCGCCACTCACGCGCGTGCCGTTTGCTTCACGGTGATCTTCAGCTTTTACTCCCATCCAGATAGCCTGCGCCTGCGGCTGGATGTGCCAGTTTGTCCGCGAACCATTGCTGCCGGAAAACTCAGCGGCTTTCCAGTTCCAGGCGGTTTCAACGGACGCACTGACGCCTTTGGCGTGATACGCCTCGGTAGCGAGTTCCTCACCGCTGACGGAATTGCTGAACCAGCTATACTGCGCCCAACTTCCCACATACAGACCGGTTTTATTCACATCGTCGGCATACCATGCGCCGTATGCGCCTGCCGTGTAGCCATTTACCCGCCCGTCAGCGTCGTAACCGCTGATGGTCGAGTGCGTGTGGCTGTGGTTGTTTCCGTACCCGGCCATGACGCCCACACGCCCGCGCCCCTGGCGACCGTCGCGCCACTGTACCAGGTCGCCGCCGAGCATCATTACGTACTGAGTCGACGCGGTTTTCAATTGCCCGCTGTCGTCGCGCGAGCGGTTACGTGTTCCCGCCTGATGCATCCACATGCTGCTCTCTGCGGTATCGCCCTGCTGCGCGTTATCGGTCTCGCTATCCTGCAAACGGATGGCAAACATGCGGTTGGCTGCCGCCAGATTTTCTGTGTAGCTTCCCCCTTCCGGCCGGTTTACCGGCTTAGTGGATTGCGGTGGCGCCGGGTCAGGTGCGGGTAACTCAGACGGCGGCTGACCGGGTTCAGTCGGTGGATCTTCGGATTGAGACGGCGGCTGACCGGGTTCAGTCGGTGGCTGCTCCGGCTCGCTCGGTGGATCTTCGGGTTCGGTCGGTGGGTCCTCGGGGTCGACCGGCGGGTCCTCCGGATCAGGCGGTATGATTTCTTGCATCTGGTTGCTTAAATACCAGTGCGCACGATCCTGTCCGTTGCCGCGCACCAGCCTGTATTCATACGCGCCTGCGACAATTCGCCCCAGCTGGGTAAATCGCCCGGCGGAGCGACCATTAACCTGGATGAGCTGGATCCCGTTCAGCGTTTGCCTGCCCGTGCCGCCAACATTGTTAACGCTGACCATAGTCGTACCGCTGGTACCCCCTTCCACGCGCAGCGTTTCCGTTGCGGCGCTGTCATCCGCCAGAACGGTATTGAAATTAATCAAACCGATTCTGCCCTGGTAATCTCCTTTCACTACCAGCTGGTTACCCGGCGCTTTGCCGCTGTTGGCCGCACCTATCTGAACCGTGCCGCTGTTACTCAGGTTACCGTTAATGGTTAAAACATCGCTCACTGCGGCAGCACCGGCCGCGCGTGCAGACTGCTTCCCGGCTCCAATCGACAACGTGCCGGCATTCGTGACATCGCCCGCGACCGCGCCGTTGCCGATAAGCTCCGCGCCCTGATAGATATTGACGTGCGATGATTCAAGCGTAAATGGCTCCTCGGAGGAGCCAAACTTCACACCGCCAGTCCGGATATTCGTCTCGCCTCTGTAGAGCGCGGCAGCCTGCGAGAGCGTAATGAGACCGGGGCCACTTTTTTCCAGCCCGCCGGAACCGGTCACGCTGTTTTGCACTGTCCAGTCATCATTAGTCACCAGCCGAAGCGTTCCGTCATTGATTATCGAAGCGGAGCTCAGCTGATTTCCTGTATTCACCGTAAGCTGGCTGCCGTCGCGAATCTCAACCGTCCCGCCGAAATGGGTGTTGTCCGCGGAAAACTGAATGTCGCTGCCGTTCAGCACAACGATGCCATTATTGGTGAGCTGATTTTCAAACAGACCGGAGGCGCTGTTAAATTTGAGAAAACCGAGGTTGTCGATGCCCGCAGTCCCCAGCCCCCTGGGAGTATCAAGGGTGACTGACGTCCCCGATTTTATGGTGATGTCGGCGCTGAGCGCGGTATTGTCACCGTGGATAGCCATCTGCCCACCCGTGAAATTCAACGCGCCGCTACCGGTAAGCGCACCAGCGATATCGCCGCCTTTGGTCACCGTCAGGTTGCCGCCCGCCAGATCAATCCGCGATCCCTGCTGGCTCTCCACCGCGCCCAGACTTTGCTGGTAGCCATGAATGTCCAGCACCGTTGCGGAGGCCATGTCGACTAAGGAAGTGTTGCCCAGAGTCTGATCGTTTGCTAAGCGCAACTCACCTGCCACCATCCGCGTTACGCCGGTGTAATCGTTATCCCGATTGGATAATGAAACCGCGGTGTCGGTATTAATTTGTAAATCACCGCTTCCGCTGACTTTCGCGCTCAGATCGGCGGCGTTACCGCTGTTGCCTTCGGCATTCAAGGTCAGGGCGTCATTGCCCTGCGCCAGCAGTTCAAGCTCAGTCAACCCGTAATTGATATACATACCATCCGCGCCACTACCGCTGGTAAGACGATAGTCATAGTGCCCTTTCGCCACCGTCTGGCCATTTTGCGTAACATCGTGCTCCGTTTCCGCGAAAACAGCCTGACCATGTTCATCGACGAGCAGCAAATTTCCGCCTGCGCCGGTCACGGCTTGCTGGCTTTCCACTAGCCTGAGCGCAACACCGGACTCATCCTGTTGCAGGAGCGGTTTGCTGGTATCCGGCGTCTGTGACGTATTTTGCAAGCTGCTGCTGTTGCTGATCTGAATTGTGCCCCGCCCGGACAAATCCACATTTCCGGCCGCCTCCACCAAAGGCAGGGAGTCGATATCACCAAACACCATTGTGCCGCCGTTGAAAGCCAGACCGCCAATCGACTGGGTGCCTGCGCCAACGGTGGTGGTGTTGCCGTTTTCAACATGCAGTATGGCCTGGGTGAGCGCGGCGGTATTGACCCCATCCAGCAGAAAATCATTATTCCTGAGATAGACATTGCCGGAAAAATCACGCCCGACATTAGCGGTAAAATTAAATGAGTTATGGTTATTATCGGCGATAAAGTCGCCCGTACCGGTCAGGTGATTATTAAATTCGAAAGCAGCGTCTGTTTGCGCAGTGAATTCCCCACTCGCATCGACATTCATAGTACCCGAGCCAAAGGCGTTATTACTGAATAATAAATCCTTGCTGGCTGCTGCTTTCCCAGTGATATTCCACATTCCGGCATAGGTGTTTTTATTAATAAAAATGATGACATCCCCTGATACGGTAGTCATACCCGTGCCGATCATTCTATTGGTGAAGGCATAGTGTTCCATCCCGGCAACTTCCAGACCTTGCGACCGGTCGTTGGCGTCGGTATTAATTGTTATAGTATTTGATCCCAGGGCTTTCGTATGTTTAATGGTGACTAAACCGCCGCTAATTACTGTATCACCACTATAATCTGATTCTAAACCGAGCGTGGTATGCCCCGACTGATATTCAACGCTACCCTCACCCAATATTTGCATATTAAAAACATAGCCGTCATCATTCGACTGCGTAGAGAAATTATTATTAAAAATAACTTTATTATCGCCGACCCCACTCATAATAATGCGACTCGCCCGAATATGATTTTGTTCATCCGTTAATGCATCGCCAATATAAAGGGTGTTATTTGCTCCAGATACGCTGCTAAGGTTAATATTTTCTCCCACTTCCACCCAGGCATTATGACCGAGTACCGTTTTCATGTTATTACCGGCGGCCGAGGCATTGAGATTCATATTTTCGTCGATTACCACGTGTTGCCCGGAAGAACCGCCATGTATTTGCCAGGCCGTGTCGCCGGCATGTGTACCGTTAAGGTTCATATCACCGTTAACATGCACGTCCGCATTGCGAATTAATGCGTTTTCCGCAACCGCATTGATATCATTGAGTATTTGATTATTAGAAAGCGTTAAATCGCCGCCAACGTTGACGGTTGCGCCATCGGCAATATGTAACCCTATTCCACCGCCAGTGAGATCGGCGGTAAGATTATCGCCCACATTCAGGATCGCGGAACCGCTAACCGACAACCCACCACTCGCCGCGCCGCCACTGGGTGAAATTGACATATCATGCGCCACCGTGGTCGTGCCGCCAGTCTGGACATACTGGCTTGTTTCAGACTGCAGGTTGATGCTGCTGGCCACGATTACCGACTGCGCATCATAAATACTGATAGCCGTTGACGTGCCAGTACCGGCGCCTGTCACAAGATTACCGAATGTAAATGTGCCGCCGTATCCGTTTGTCAAGGCGGGGACACCACCGATCTGTGCTCCGCCGAACTGAATCTGCGACTGCCCCTTCACAAGCAGATCGCCTGCGCCATTAAGCGAACCGCCATGTAACCATAAATAAGCGTTGTCCATCTCTACTGCATACGGACCTGCGCCGTTTGTGACATTCACGGTGCCAGCCCCGGCGGTAATTTCCAGACCGCTATTCGAAGTGAAGTTAAGGCCATCATTAATATCGTTAACCGGCTTATCGTAAAGGGTGTTTTGCGTAATATTTACGGCCATTGCACAAGGAATGCCCGTAAAAAACAGGAGTATTGGAAAGGTAAGTCTCACTGCGCAGGAAAGGCGCGTAAGTGGGGTTTTCATATTCGGCACGCTATTGAGTGGGTAGTGCGCCATGCCGGGTTGCGAGGTTACAGAGAATTGCGGTACTAACTTACCTGAATTAGATTTCCCCATCCTTTCCATATAGAACTTCCTTATATTTAAAAATAAGCGTTCCTGTAATCTATTCCGGTCAAATACGGACAGAATGCCCTACAGCTAATGCGAACGCACCACGACACCAACTGCATAATTCGTGACAGTCGTGGAAGATAAATTAATGGAACAGATAAAATAAAACGCTATCACATCGAAAAATAACGCCCGAAAGTTAAAATATTAAATATATCCAATTTACTGTTACCGCTAAGACCACAAGGTGTTTATCAATTAAGTAAACGCTTAATAAAACTTCCACTAAAACGTCGACATTAATCCTCACGCAAGTGTTATCTTAACAGCAAATTGATGAACCGCTACCAGGCAAGAGCATTTTTTACTTGCCGTTTATTGCATTCAATGAATTGAGAAATATTAACAAGTTGCCTGTTATTTTTCTGTTAATTAATAAAATTAAAAATCCGAAAATAAATGCAGCCTCAGCGCAAGCCCGAAAATATAGACATGGCGGAAAGACGGAATAAGGGATTGTAAAGTGAACCGGTACGGTGATATCACCCGGCACACATGCCGGGTGACAGGCGACATTAAAGTGCGATCATTTCCATAACTTGTGCGCAATGGCTTGCAGTTGCTGGGCAATCTCTTGCAGGTTGGTGTCCTGCGCCTGCAGTGCCCCCGTGGAATGGCGCACAATGAGCCGCGCCGGCAGTACCGAAGAGCTTCGAGTGGCATCACCGTGACCGCTGTCGAGCAGCCGCCGAACCGCTTCCTTACCCTGTAAATCAAGATCCAGCGAGACGGTGGTCAGCGCCGGATAAAAGAACGAGCTTTCGTAGGTGTCGTCGTAACCGATGACCGATTTCTCACCGGGGATCGCCACCTGGTGCTGATGAAACGCGCTTAATACGCCCAGCGCCATCTGGTCGTTACCTACCAACACGGCGGTAAAGTTTGGCGTTTCACGCAGCATCTGTAGCGCACCGGCGTAACCACTCTGCGCGTCCCAGTTACCGTGGAAAACCATCACCGGTTTCAGTCCATAGCCGTTAAGGGTTTCGATCCAGCTTTTCAGGCGCAGCTTCGCAGAGACGGAACTCTCCGGTCCGGCCAGTAAGGCAATCTCCCGGTGCCCCATATCGTACAGGTGTTTGACGCTGGCACGGGTTCCGTCTGCCGGGTTAAACGAAACGTTAAACACCGAACTGTAAGGATCAACATCGAGAAACAGACAGACGATATCATCGTTGTCAGACGCGATGCGCTGCGCCTGTTCGGTCTCCAGCGGCACGTTGATGATCACTTTATCGACAAGCTGTGACTTCAGTTCGTTGATAGCAGACTGGATATCATGATTGACGTTCTCATCAATCATCGAGATCAGCACCTGGTAACCATCGAGGTTGGCGTAGCGTTTTACCGCCGCGGCCACCTGCGATGGCGCGTGCAGCGCCAGCGAAGTGGTCACCAGCCCAATGGTCTGGCTCTGCTTGCCGACCAACTGTTGAGCCAGCCTGTTGGGGACGTAGCGCAATAACTCTATGGATTTCTCAACCTTGAGACGCGTGGCTTCGGATACATTGGCAGATTTGTTGAGTACCCTGGACACGGTCTGATAGGAGACACCCGCATGGCGGGCAACGTCTTCTAACGTCGCACTTTTAGACTTCATGGTCCGGTTCCTTATGTTGTTATGCGCCGATTGTAACAGGGGCCATCTAAAAAAACGCTCACCACACTTTTCCTCGTCTCTTTTTTGCCAAATAAGTATCACGCTCACAATAGCGAACATTGTGAACGAATTCGCTACCCGTAACAAAAAACGCTGATTTATTTGCACTTAATCACACATTCGCAATCGTTAGTTTGCCTGTTTTTACATTTAGGCATTTTATGACAGCGTTTATGTGAACGTAATACAAAACAATAAGAGGAATGATATGAACACTACGCTACGCACTCTCACACTTGCGTTAGCCGCTGCGCTGACTTCACCATCTATCCTGGCCGCCTCATCGGTGCCTATCGACTTTCACGGTTACCTGCGCGGCGGCGTAGGCGTGTCGGGCGATGGCGGACAGGTGGAGTGGCAGAAAAACAAACTCGGCCGCCTCGGTAACGAATCCGATACTTACGGGGAGGTGGAACTGGGCTCGGAAGTGTATAAAAAAGACGAAGTGAGCTTTTACCTCGACACCATGGTGAGCATGGTTTCCGACGGCTCCAACGATAACGAAACCACCATTGGCGATGATGCCCAATTCGGTTTGCGCCAGTTAAACCTGCAAATCAAAGGGCTTATCCCTAACGATCCCAACGCGGTGATCTGGGGCGGTAAACGTTACTACCAGCGCCACGATCTGCACATTATCGATACCAAATACTGGAACATTTCCGGTTCCGGCGCAGGCGTTGAAAACTACACCTTAGGCCCGGGCGCAGTATCCGTGGCGTGGATCCGTGGCGACGCCAACGATGTCGATTACCGCGTGGATAACGATAACGACGTCAACATCAACTACATCGACCTGCGTTACGCGGGCTGGAAACCGTGGTCAGGCGCGTGGACCGAGTTCGGCGTTGATTACGCCATGCCAAACCCGACCAAAAAACAGAAACAATATGGCGGCCTGTATGAAGCCGATGATGGCGTGATGGTAACCGGTGAAATCAGCCAGGATATGTTTGGCGGTTACAACAAGCTGGTGCTGCAATACGCTAACAAAGGGCTGGCGCAGAACATGGTGTCGCAGGGCGGCGGCTGGTACGACATGTGGCATTACGTTAATGACGCCAGCGGCTATCGCGTGATTAACACCGGCCTGATTCCGATTACCGATAAGTTCTCGCTGAACCACGTGCTGACATACGGCTCGGCCAACGACATTACCGAATACACCGACAAAACACGTCTGGTTTCGCTGGTTGGCCGCGCCCAGTATCAGCTCACCAATTATGTACGCCTGATTGGTGAAGTCGGCGGCTTCTACCAGAAAGATGATTATAAAAACGGTACTCACTACAAACAGAGCGGCGAAAAATATACTTTTGCTGTCGGTCTGGCGGATGGCCCAGAATTTATGTCTCGTCCTGAATTACGCCTTTTCGCCTCCTATTTAAATGATTCGGAAGACGGGAAATCATTTGAAGATGGAACGAAAAATAATACCTGGAACTTCGGTGTTCAGGTTGAGGCCTGGTGGTAATACGCTTCATCCTGCACGTTATCGCTTTGTTGGTTAAATTTGTTTGCTCTGGCGATTTATTCTAATAAGCCAATACCGGGAAACTATTATGCCGCAGTAGGATAACGCACCATGTTGTCTGTATTAACGAGTAACATCATTATTTATTTTATCTCCGCAAACTGAGCAAAGTTGCCACTGTTTTATTTCGGGATACCCATGCAGGTATCCCTTTTTTATCTATTAGCGAGAGGAGAAATGTTCATCAAGCAATTTACGTAGCGCGTCAGACTGTTTGCCAAAAATAGCATGAACTTCTTGCCCGAGAATAATCACCCCCAGCGCCCCTTCATTTTGTAGCGCCTGAGAATCGACAATAGCCAGATCGTTTACCGTGACGCGCAAACGGGTTAAGCAGGCATCCACATGCGCAATATTCGGCGCGCCACCAAAGGCTTGCGCCAGTCGCTGGATTTTCTGCAATTCCCCCTCACTAATCGTCGTTGTTGCCGCATTTTTCGCTTCAGAGAAGTAGTGCAGGAAGGATTTAAGGCTCACCATAATAGTCTCCTGATAATCAGCAGATAAAAAAACGCCTGCCCGAATGGGCAGGCGCGGAAGGTTCACTTATGCGTTACGGCGAATAACCCGGCAATCCCAGGGAGCCAGCGACATCGCGCCGCTGACCGACGAACCGGATAAACAATCCTGATAACCGTCAGGCAGCGTTATCACCTGCTGCTGGGCGCTAAAGTTCTGAATAAAGACAAACGTGCTTTCGCCATCCGTACGCGCCGTGGCAACGACGCCCGGCGGCAAATCGTGTTGCAACGCGCGCGGCAACTCCAACTCCTCAATAATGTTGGCGAAGAAATCACGCTGGAAGGCGAGATCGTTGCGTGATGCGACGTGCCAGGCCTTGCCTTTGCCGACATGATTGACCGTCACGGCGGGTCGCCCGGCGTAGAAATCATCCCGGTAGGTTGCCAGCGCCTGCGCGCTCTCGGTATGGATCAACTCACACAGATGGCGCACCTGATACGGCCCCTGTAATCCGGCCTCGTTACCCGCCAGCCCCTGCACCAGATTGCGCTCGTTGTCGTCCAGGCAATCAATCTCTTCTGCCCAGATACCCAGCAATTTGCGCAGCGGGCCAGGAAAACCGCCGAGATAACAGAGATCGCTTTCATTGACCACGCCGGTCCAGTAGGAGGTCACCAGATGACCGCCCGCCGCGACAAACGCTTCTGCTCGCCCGGCAAAACCGTCGCGCACCATATACAGCATCGGCGCAATCACCAGCTGGTAACGACTGAGATCGGCATCGGCATTGATCACATCCACGGCAATGCCTTTTTCCCAGAACGGGCGATAGTGCTCGTTAACCGTTTTTTCATACTCCAGGCCTTTATTGCGCGGCCCTTCGGCGTCATCCAGCGCCCAGCGGTTCTGCTGATCGAAGATAATTGCCACGCGGGCATCGGTTCGGCACCCCATTACCGGGGTGAGTTTGCTGAGCATGTCGCCCAGCGCGCACACTTCACGCCCCACGCGCGTATCCAGATGCCCGACGTGATCGATAACCGCGCCGTGGAACTTCTCGACCGAACCACGACTTTTACGCCACTGGAAGTACTGCACTGAATCGGCACCGTGCGCCACCGCCTGCAGCGACGAGAGAATGTGCATTCCCGGCTTTTTCAGCTTGCTGGTCGGCTGCCAGTTGGTGACGCTCGGCGTCGACTCCATCAGCACAAACGGTTTGCCGCCTTTCAGCGTGCGCATCATGTCGTGATACATGGCGGTGTAGCAAGCCAGCGCCGTTTCGTCTTTATCCCGGTGCCACATCGGGTAGCTGTCCCAGGAGATAAAATCGATCGCTTCAGCCAGCTGCCAGTAGTCGTAATCGTAGAAATACTCCATAAAATTGGTGGTCACCGGCAGTGCCGCATTGGCGGCTTTCAGCGGGGCCACTTCATGGCGGCAAAAATCGGTTACCTGCGCGGTGTTAAAACGCCGCCAGTCGAGGTTCAGCCCGTGAATGGAGACTTCCCCCTGCGGCGCCGGTGACTGGATCTGCGACCAGTCACTGTAGGTGTGGCTCCAGAAGTCGCTCCACCAGGCGTGATTGAGGTTGTCCAGCGTCTGATAACGTGCTTTCAGCCAGCCACGGAATTTCTCCTGACACAGCGCGCAGTGGCATTCGCCGCCGTATTCATTGGAAATGTGCCAGCCCAGCACCGCCGGATGGTGCGCATAGCGCTCTGCCAGCAGCATATTGATTTTCAGCGTCTTTTCCCGGTACACCGGCGAGGTCATGCAGTGGTTGTGCCGCCCGCCGTGCAGCGCCGGAACGCGATCGCGCCCGACCCGCAACACTTCCGGGTATTTTTGCGACATCCAGGCCGGACGCGCGCCGCTTGGCGTGGCCAGAAATATATGGATACCGGCGGCATATAATTTATCGATGACCTCATCCAGCCAGGCGAAATTAAATACCCCTTCCTGCGGTTCGAGTTTCGACCAGCTGAATATGCCAACGGACATCACGTTGCATTTTGCCTGCCGCATCATGGCAATGTCTTTATCAATAATATCGGGATAGTTTTCCCACTGTTCCGGGTTATAGTCCGCGCCATGCAATAGCGAGACAACCTTCGGGCTTAAAGGCGCAAATTTATTCATAATGAATTCCTGAAATTTACCACACCAAAATTAATTAAAAACTTTTACCGATGGCAGCACTTTCCCCTGGCAATCAAATAACGCCTGGTTTTCGCGGGCATTTCCCTCTTTCCACTGGTCGTTGATATATTTCATCCCCGCTTGCGTAGCCCAGGTATTTCCGGGAACGGCAATCCAGGTCGGCTCCCAATAAAAAATACCCTTGCCGCGATGGCCCTGAACATTCATCACCGACTGCATTAAATCGTGGATATAGTCATATTGCCCCTGCACGGTGCCGGGGTAGCCGCCCTCTTTTTCTTCTTTCGCCTGGAAGCTGTTTTCCGCGTTATCACAGTTCGCCAGCGTATAGCCGTAAGCCGCTTCCACTACAATCACATCTTTGTTGTAGCGCTTGCTGATGTCGTCCATATTGGCCTGCAACGCGCTGATTGGCCCGTTCCAGTAGGTGTACATAGAGAGGCCAATGACATCGAACGGCACGTTGCGTTTGGTGATTTCATCAAACCACCAGCGGAAGGTATCGTTCTTAGTGCCTTCCGCCAGATGCAGCATGATTTTCACCTGTTCGCCGTTCTTCAGGTTCTCTTTCAGGCCGTCAATAGCGGAATTCAGCAAGCCCGCCAGCCGGTCAAACTCACCGCCGCCCTGCCCCCAGCTTTTGCCTTCCGGCCACAGCATGCCGCCGTTGATCTCATTGCCGATTTGCACCATATCCGGCAGCACGCCCTCCTGCTTAAAGCGGGCGATGGTGTCGCGGGTATAGTCATGGATTGCCGTTTTCAGTTGCGGGTAATCCATTTTTTCCCAGGCTTTCGGTTTGTATTGCTTGCCCGGATCGGTCCAGAAATCGCTGTAGTGGAAATCGAGCAGCAGTTTCATGCCCTGCGCTTTCGCCCGCTTCGCCAGCGCCAGCGTGCTGGCTAAATCGTTGTTACCGCCGCCATAGGCCTGGCCTTGCGCATCTTTCGGGTCCACCCACAACCGCAAGCGCACATAGTTGACGCCGTTGGCTTTCAGAATGGCGATCGCATCCTGCGGCTGGTTATTTTCGTTATAAAACTTCGCCCCGTGTTTCTCGGCGTCGAGCAGCGTTGAAATATCCGCGCCTTTGATGAAATCGGCGGGCATGCCGCTAAAAGGACGCGTCTTTAACGCGTCGGCGGCAAAGGTGCTGGCGGACAAACTACCAAGACAGACAGCAAGCAGAGCGGGTGCAAATCTTTTCATGTGGTTATCCTTTGGTGCTGCCGGAGGTCAGGCCGGAGACGAAGTATTTTTGCAGTGCCAGATAAAGAATGGCCACCGGAACGGCGATCAAGACCGCGCCCGCCGCGTAGGTGGTGTAACTGGCGCCCATTTTTTGCGCCACCAGGTTGTAAAGCCCAATCGGCAGCGTGTATTTATCCGGGGTACGCAGAATGGTGCTGGAGAGAATGAAATCCCCCAGCGGCCCGGTGAAAGAGAACAGTGCCACTACGGCCACAATCGGTTTCGACAGCGGCATGATGATCTCAATAAAAATGCGGAAGTTACTCGCGCCGTCCATGCGTGCAGACTCATCCAGGTCACGCGGAATGGCATCGAGATAGCCTTTCATCAGATAGGTGTTCATTGGGATCATTCCGGCGACATAAATCAGCACCAGCGCCATATGGCTGTTGATTAAGCCCAACAGTTGCGACAGCACGAAAATGGCGATCAGCGCCGAAAACTGCGGGATCATCTGCAACAGCAAAAACAGCATCAACCCATTCTGCCGCCCTTTAAACCGAAAGCGGGAAAAGGCATAGGCGGTGAAACTGACGCTGATTAAGGTCAGCACCATCGTCAGCAGGCTGATCTTCATTGAGTTCCAGTACCAGGCCAGGTAATTGACCTGGCCGTTAAACAGATCGGCGTAGTGCTGAAACGAAAGGTTTTCCGGGATTATCGAGGTGCTGAGCAGGCTGTTACCGGCGTTCAGCGACGCGCCAATCGTCCACACCAGCGGGTAGATAATCATCAGCGAGACCAGCGCGATAACCAGCCAGGAGAGCGTCAGGCGGATCCACTTCTCGCGGCGGATACTTTGTGATTGAGCCATTTTTCTTCCCTTATGCCATGTCGTCGTTTTTAAAGGATTTGGTCGCGCGGAACTGCCACAGCGCCAGACCGACGACAAAAATCGACAGCAAAATGGTGATGGTCGCCGCAATCGCGTACTGCGAGGAGGACATCGTCAGCTTGTAAATCCACGACACCAGGATATCCGTCCCACCCGCGTTCGCCCCCGCAACTGCCGGGCCGCCGTTGTTAAACAGATAGATGATGTTGAAGTTGTTAAAGTTGAAGGTGTACTGGGTGATGATGATCGGCGCAATCGAGTACAGCACCAGCGGCAGCGTAATGGTGCGTAGCCGCGTCCAGGTGCCCGCGCCATCCATCTTCGCCGCTTCGTACAGATCGTCCGGGATAGCCTGCAACACGCCGGTCGTCATGGCGAAAACAAACGGGAAACCGAGCCAGGTTTGCATCATGATCAACGCCGTTTTGGTCCAAAACGGATCCGTCAGCCACGCTTTCGGCGCAATGCCGAAGAACGCGAGAATGGCATTGTTAATCACGCCAAACGAGTCGTTAAACATCCCGGCGAACACCAGAATGGTGACAAACCCAGGCACCGCCCACGGCAGGATAAAAATGGTGCGAACCAGCGGCTTAAAGCGCAGATCTTTCTGGTTCACCAGTATTGCCAGCAGTACGCCAACGGAACACTGCAACGTGGTGGCCAGCAGCGTCCAGACCACCGTCCATTGCAGCACATCAAGGAAGGTCGAACGCCAAATCGACAAGGTGAAAATGTTGACGAAGTTCTTTAACCCTACCCAGTCCACCAGCCTGGCCGGCGGCGTGTGGTAAAGGTTGTAGTTAGTGAAGGCGATGGCGAAACCGAAGAGGATCGGGAAAATCACCACGAACACCAGCAGAATAAAGCCTGGCGTGATCATCAGGTACGGGAAGCCGTCGCTGAGTAACAACTGGTACTGCTTGCGTACGCTGTTGAGCGGCTTTCCTGCGTCGCGTTTTTTACCGTTTACCCACGCATCGCGCAGCGAGAGGTAATAGACCATCACGCCAAAGGCGATGATCAGTACGCTGATAATCCCTTCCGCCAGCAAGAAAATGGAGTTGTCACGCGGGACTTCTTCGCCAAGCGTGTATAACCCCCACAATCCTTCGCGCAGAAAATCGTAAAAAATGCCCATAAAGCTGCTAAGCAGCACCAGGAAGATAAGGCCCTTTAACCACTGGCGGTGATAAAACTGACCAAAACCCGGCACAACGGCCAGCAGCAGCCCGCACCACGCATGCCGCCCTGCGCCATGCGTTTTGGCAAAATTTTCGCTGGGACTGATAATCACGTACGACTCCTTTTCAACAACGGGAGGTGCCCCTCCCGTTTCGCAACAACACGCGGTTACTGGTTACTGGCCTGCATCGCTTCAACTTGCATATGGATCTGTTTGGTGGCCGCATCGAGCGCCGCCTGCGGTTCCTGTTTGCCGGTCAGGCTCAGCTCCAGCGCGGCGTTCGCCGGGCCCCACACTTCGCCCATCTCCGGAATGCCCGGCATTGCCGTTGCGCGCGCCGCCTGAATCGCCACTGCGCTGGCTTTTTCGTCGTTTTTGATAACCGGATCGTCAATCATCGCTTTCTGCGCCGGGATTTCACGCGTGGCGATATAGCGCGTTTTCACGTACTGGGGCTGGTTGATAAATTCGATGAATTGCTGGGCGAGCTTTTTGTCTTTGCTCCAGGTCGAAACGACATAGCCTTTCACACCGAGGAACGAGCTCATCGGCTTGTCGTCTGGTAAGTTCGGCAGCGGCGCGACGCCGTAATTGATACCCGCCGCTTCATATGGCTGGAACGCCCACGGGCCATTGATTACCGCTGCGGCTTTTTTCTCGGTAAACAGCGAATCGATGGCGTTCAGGCCGTTATCGCCGAGGATGCCGGAGGGAAATACGCCTTCGGCATAGAATTTTTTCAGGAAGGTGACGGCTTCCACCGCGCCCGGTTTATTGAGGCCAATATCCTGCGGGTTGAAACCGCCTTTATCGTTTTTACCAAACAGGTAGCCGCCCTCTGGCCCGATCGCGCCCCAGCTGTAATAAATCTGGTCAAACTTGGCCAGCAGCCCGTATTTGTCCTGTGCGCGCTGTTTTTTCGAATAGTCGAGCCACTCCGGCAGGCTTTGCAGCGGCTTATCAATCAGTTCCTTGTTATAGATAAGCACGAGGGTTTCCACCGCTTTCGGCACACCATACAGCGTGTTATCCAGACGAAAGGCATTGATCGAGGCTGGCGTAAAGGCGTCAACTTTTTCTTTATCCAGATTCAGGGGGGTCAGCAACCCTTGCACCACCGCGCCACCCAGTTGATCATTAGGAATGACCAGCACATCCGGGCCAATGCCGGCCGGGCCATCGAGGCGTAATTTCTCCAGTTGCTGCGCGTAGGGCATCTCCTGCACATTAACTTTGACGTCGTACTTTTGTTCGAAATCTTTTACGGCGTCCTGAATGCCGACCGACTTTTTGATGTCTTCCCAGACATTAAGCTGCTGAGTGGCGGCGTGCGCCGACAGGCTAACCGTCTGGCCAACGGCGAGTGCAGAGAGGATCAGTGCAGTAAGTGTGTTCTTTTTCATTATCAACCTCATGTCAAGGTATAACAATTTTGTGGTTTTTATGGCGCAGCATCAGGATACCTTTTAAACAAACCACCTGATATTGCAGGGTTTAAGACGTATTCACCCGCCTTATTGAATTTGTTATACGCTACGCTTTAACAATTAATAAAACGAGCATAAACGGTGAGTTATGTGACCGGCATTACAGAAATGAAAATTCGATATAGGGCGCAAAAACACTGGAAGTTATAGTCATAGCAAGATTTTTCGCCGTTACGCAGCAACGCCAGATGATTGTTATACGTAATACAAAAACACTCAGCGCACGGCATAAACGGTAAATAACGGCTACTACATTCGGGGAACGTTGATGTCCAATATACGACTGAGGAATGTCACCAAACGGTTTGGCGACACGGTGACGCTGAACAATGTCAATTTGTCGATTGATGATGGCGAATTCGCGGTATTTGTCGGCCCTTCCGGCTGCGGTAAATCCACCATGCTGCGCATGATTGCCGGTCTGGAAGAGGTCAGCGAAGGCGAAGTGTTGATTGGTGATGAAGTGATGAACGATGTCGCGCCGGCACATCGCGGCGTGTCGATGGTGTTTCAGTCTTACGCGCTCTACCCGCATATGACCGTGGCGGAAAATATGGGCTACGGGCTGAAAGTGAACAAAGTGCCGAAAGAGGAGATCCGCCGCCAGGTGGAGATGGTGGCGAAAACCCTGCAACTTAGCCATCTGCTGGACCGAAAACCGAAACAGCTCTCCGGCGGCCAGCGCCAGCGCGTCGCCATTGGCCGCGCGATTGTGCGTAACCCGCGTGTGTTTATGTTCGACGAGCCGCTCTCAAACCTCGATGCCGAACTGCGCGTCGAGATGCGCCTGCACATTGCGCGCCTGCACCAGGAGCTGAAAACCACCATGGTGTATGTCACGCACGATCAGGTGGAAGCAATGACGCTGGCGGATAAAATCGTGGTGATGAACTACGGCAATGTCGAGCAGATGGGCTCGCCGATGTCGCTCTACTACAACCCGAAAAACAAGTTTGTCGCCGGGTTTATTGGCTCGCCGAAGATGAATTTCCTGCCCGCCACGGTTAACACCTGGCAACCCGGCGAAGTGACTATCACGCTGGCGCAGGGGCATCAATTAACGCTCGGTATCGACACCTCGCGGCTGGAGCCCGGTGCTTCGATCACGCTCGGCATTCGACCGGAGCATCTCTCCACGGATGTCACGCGTGGTACGCCGCTGGAATTTCAGTGTGAAGTGGTGGAACGGCTGGGTAATAACACCTACCTGTTTGGTCAGTGTTACGGCCATGACAACATAAAAATTCTGCTGCCGGGGGATGTCCATTTCCGCCCGTGGCAGAAAATTACCCTCGCCTTTGATAGCCGCCACTGCATGATTTTCGACGATCAGGATCTGCGCGTCAGCGCCGATATTCCGGTGCCAAACCCGGACTCCCCGGACGGCCCGATCAATTGATTTTCACTCATCAAGGATAAGTGCTGCTCCGTTTTGCGTGTTTTTCATCAGATAGGCTTTGACTACCCTTATCTGCATCGACACCTAAAACACATTAACGGAGCCATGATGAAAGCTATCGCTATTACCCGCGCCGCGCAGAACGGCAGTAATCTGGATTTTCTTACCGACATTGAACTGCCGCAACCGACCGCCAGCGGCCACGACTTACTGGTGGAAGTGAAAGCCGTTTCCGTCAACCCGGTGGACACCAAAGTGCGCGCCGGTTTTAACGCCGATACTCCGCGCGTGCTGGGCTGGGATGCCGTTGGCGTGGTGACTGCCGTGGGGGAAGCGGTAACGTTATTCCAGCCGGGCGATGAAGTGTGGTACGCCGGCGCGTTGACCCGCCCCGGCAGCAACAGTGAATTCCAGTTGGTGGACGAACGCATTGCGGCGCGCAAACCGAAAACGCTGGATAACGCTGCCGCCGCCGCGCTGCCCTTAACCGCCATTACCGCCTGGGAGTTATTGTTCGACCGTCTTGGCATCAAAGAGGGCGGCAACGAAAATGATGTGCTGCTGATTGTTGGCGCGGCGGGCGGCGTAGGCTCGATCATGACGCAGCTGGCTCGTAAGCTAACGCGCTTAACGGTCATTGGTACGGCATCCCGTCCCGCCAGCCAGCAGTGGGTAAAAGAGCTGGGTGCGCATTATGTGATTGACCACAGCAAACCGCTGACCGAAGAGCTGGCGCGCATTGGCATCAAACAGGTTTCACACGTCGCCAGCCTCAATAATACCGAAGAGCATTATCAGCAGTTGATTAACGCCCTGAAACCGCAGGGTAAACTGGCGCTGATTGACGATCCGCACAGCCTGGACGCGATGCCGCTGAAGGTGAAAAGCATTTCGCTGCACTGGGAGTTTATGTTTACCCGCTCAATGTTCACCACTGACGATATGATTGCCCAGCATCAGTTGCTTTCACGCGTGGCGCAGTTGATCGATGAAGGCGTGTTAAAAACCACACTTGGCGAGCACTTTGGCACCATCAATGCCGTGAATCTGCGCAAAGCCCATGCGCTGCTGGAAAGCCAGCGGGCGGTGGGAAAAATCGTGCTGGAAGGGTTTGCGGGCTGACGATTAGCCAGGATTATTCTTAAAGGTTACAAGCGGATAGCGAAAATCGCTGTCCGCTTTTCCTGCTCTGCCCTGGGTTTGCTTACACTTTTTACCAAAGCGTTATTTTTTCGTAGTTGCTCCACTGTCCGTTAACGGCAATGATGGCGTGCTATTTATGCAACCGCGTGAAATGTATAAGAACAACCTGGAGAGAGTATGAGTAAAACAAAAATGATGCTTCTGGGCGCGCTGTTGGCAACCGCCTCGACGGCCTTTGCCGCACCGCAAACCGCTACACCAGGCGCTACCGGGCCGCAATCTTACGAAATTAATGAGTTTGTCGCCGACTTTACGAAATTCACCATTGGCGACACCGTACCGGAAATGTACCGCAGCGAAGAGTACAACATCAAACAGTGGCAACTGCGTAACCTGCCAGCCCCCGAAGCCGGTAGCCACTGGACCTATATGGGCGGCAACTACGTGCTTATCACCGATGCCGAAGGCAAAATCCTCAAAGCCTATAACGGCGACATCTTTTACCATCGCTAAACCAGGAGCTGAATGATTATTCGCCGCTGGCAGGAAAGTGACAGACCGTTTTTACGCACCCTTTTTTTACACGCCCGCAAAGAGAGCTGGCACTGGCTTGATGGCAGCGACTGGCGGCTGGAAGATTTTGACGCCGCCACGCTCGATGAAACTATCTGGGTCGCCGAAGAAGAGGGTCACCGGCTGGGGTTCGCCTCGGTGTACGAAAACGACAATTTCCTGCACAACCTGTTTGTCGACCCGGCCTTTCAGGGCAAAGGCGTCGGCAGCGCTCTGCTCAAACATGCGCAATCCACCTTTACCGGCACTGGCGCACTGAAATGCCTGCTGCATAACAAAGCCGCACTGGCGTTTTATCAGCACCATGGCTGGCATATCGAAGCACAGGGCGTTTCGCCGGAAGGGGATTACGTGCTGATGCACTATCTGAAGAAGTAAAAAACCTCTCCCGAACGGGAGAGGTTGATGGATTTACACCGCGCGAAACGCGATATCGCCAGGAATGACTTCACCCTGCCAGTAGAGCTGTGCGGCTACGCGCCCGGCAAGTTGACGGTAGATAGCGGTAAATTCGCTGTCCGGGCGGCTCACCACGGTCGGCGTACCTTTATCCAGATCTTCACGCAGCGAAATGTGCAGCGGCATCTGCCCCAACAACTCGGTGTGATACTGCTCGGCCAGTTTTTCCGCACCGCCGGTGCCGAAAATCGGTTCGTGATGACCGCAGTTGCTGCAAATGTGCATGCTCATGTTTTCAACAATACCGAGCACCGGCACTTCCACTTTCTCGAACATAACGATGCCTTTTTTGGCGTCGATCAGCGCGATATCCTGCGGCGTTGTCACCACCAGCGCGCCGGTCACCGGAATGTTTTGCGCCAGCGTCAGCTGAATATCACCGGTGCCTGGCGGCATATCCAGTACCAGGTAATCCAGATCCGGCCATATGGACTCCTGCAACAATTGCAGCAGCGCTTTGCTGGCCATCGGGCCGCGCCACACCATGGCGTTATCATCGGTAACCAGGTAGCCAATCGAGTTGGTCGCCAGACCGTGGGCGATAATCGGCGCCATATGCGTACCGTCCGGCGAGGTCGGACGCTCGTGCTCCGCACCGAGCATGACCGGGATCGACGGGCCATAAATATCGGCGTCGAGAATACCGACTTTCGCCCCTTCCGCCGCCAGCGCCAGCGCCAGGTTTACCGCCGTGGAGGATTTCCCTACCCCGCCCTTGCCGGAACTGACGGCAATGATGTTTTTCACACCGTTGACGCCCGGCTGGTTCTTCACACGTTTTAAGGTGGCGATGTTGTGCGACAGCTTCCAGTCGATGGCGCGCGCGCCGGTCAGCCGCAGCAATTCGGCGCTGCACTGCGCTTTTAACTCTTCAAACGCGCTGCGCCAGACAAACGGCATCAGCAACTCAACGTGCAGGGTGTCATCCAGCCATGCGACATGGTGTACCGCTTTTAAAGCAGTGAGATTGTGCTTCAGGGTTGGGTGCTGAAAATCGGCCAGCGTCCCGGTGACAATCGCGCGTAACGCTTCCGGGGATTTGGCCTGGGATTGCGAACTCATCCCGACTCCTTTGTAGTTGTTCTGAAAACGACATTGTAGCCAGCAAGTTTACCCCACGGGCAACAATTATTCATTTACGGATAAATGCCGTTAACGCATGGATTAATTATTACTCATGTATTCATATAGGGATTGAAACGTTCTTAAAGCCCTTATCACCGAAGGCGCAATCTTTACCCAAAAATCCCTGTCTGAATTAAAACGTCCGCAGATCGCGTAGCGCGCTAATTCCCCTTTTGGTACTATCGATACCCCTTTTTCTCAAGAAGATGTAATGCCTACTATGACTCAAGTCGCGAAGAAAATTCTGGTAACGTGCGCGCTGCCGTACGCCAACGGCTCCATCCACCTCGGCCATATGCTGGAGCACATCCAGGCTGATGTCTGGGTCCGTTACCAGCGAATGCGCGGCCACGAGGTCAACTTCATCTGTGCCGACGATGCCCACGGCACGCCGATCATGCTGAAAGCGCAGCAACTGGGGATCACTCCGGAGCAGATGATTGCCGACATGAGTCAGGAGCATCAGACCGATTTTGCTGGCTTTAACATCAGCTACGACAACTACCACTCGACGCACAGCGACGAGAACCGCGAGCTGTC
Source organism: Kosakonia sp. SOY2 (assembly GCF_027109175.1). Lineage (NCBI taxonomy): Bacteria > Pseudomonadati > Pseudomonadota > Gammaproteobacteria > Enterobacterales > Enterobacteriaceae > Kosakonia > Kosakonia sp. SOY2. Next base: position 445,406 of record NZ_JAPVXH010000001.1, on the reverse strand, counting down.
GGAGCTTATCTATACCCGCCTGAAAGAGAACGGTTTTATTAAAAACCGCACCATCTCTCAGCTCTACGATCCGGAAAAAGGCATGTTCCTGCCGGACCGTTTTGTCAAAGGCACCTGCCCGAAATGTAAATCACCGGATCAGTATGGCGATAACTGCGAAGTATGTGGCGCGACCTACAGCCCGACCGAGCTGATTGAGCCGAAGTCGGTGGTTTCCGGCGCGACGCCGGTCATGCGTGATTCCGAGCACTTCTTCTTCGATCTGCCGTCATTTAGCGAAATGTTGCAGGCGTGGACGCGCAGCGGCGCGTTGCAGGAGCAGGTGGCGAACAAAATGCAGGAGTGGTTCGAATCCGGCTTGCAGCAGTGGGATATCTCCCGCGATGCGCCTTACTTCGGTTTCGAAATTCCAGGCGCGCCGGGCAAATATTTCTACGTCTGGCTGGATGCGCCGATTGGCTACATGGGGTCGTTCAAAAACCTGTGCGACAAGCGCGGCGATACCACCAGCTTTGATGCGTACTGGCAGAAAGATTCCGACGCCGATCTGTATCACTTCATCGGTAAAGATATCGTCTATTTCCACAGCCTGTTCTGGCCCGCAATGCTCGAAGGCAGCGGTTTCCGCAAGCCGACCAACCTGTTTGTCCACGGCTACGTGACGGTGAACGGCGCGAAGATGTCTAAATCGCGCGGGACGTTTATCAAAGCCAGCACCTGGCTGAACCATTTCGACGCCGACAGCCTGCGCTATTACTACGCGGCGAAGCTCTCTTCGCGCATTGATGATATCGATCTTAACCTCGAAGATTTCATCCAGCGCGTGAATGCCGACATCGTCAACAAAGTGGTGAACCTCGCCTCGCGTAACGCCGGTTTTATCAATAAACGTTTTGACGGCGTGCTGGCAGCAGAGCTTGCAGACCCTGCGCTGTACAAAACCTTTACCGACGCGGCAGCGACCATCAGCGAAGCGTGGGAGAGCCGTGAGTTCGGCAAAGCGGTACGCGAAATTATGGCGCTGGCCGATGTGGCGAACCGTTACGTTGACGAACAAGCACCGTGGGTGGTGGCGAAACAGGAAGGCCGCGACGCCGATCTGCAGGCCATTTGCACCATGGGGCTGAACATGTTCCGCGTGCTGATGACGTGGCTGAAACCGGTTCTGCCGTCGCTGGCGGAGCGCGCCGAAGCGTTCCTCAACACGACGCTTGAGTGGGATGCCATCAACCAGCCGCTGCTCGGCCACAAAGTTAACGCTTTCAAAGCGTTGTATAACCGTATCGAAATGAAACAGGTGGAAGCACTGGTGGAAGCGTCAAAAGAGGAAGTGAAAGCGGCTGCCGCACCGGTAACCGGCGAGCTGGCGGATAACCCGATTCAGGAAACCATCAGCTTTGACGATTTCGCGAAAGTCGATCTGCGCGTGGCGCTGATTGAAAACGCCGAATTCGTCGAAGGTTCCGACAAACTGCTGCGCCTGACGCTGGATCTGGATGGCGAAAAACGCAATGTCTTCTCCGGCATCCGTTCCGCGTACCCGGACCCGAGCGCGCTGATCGGTCGCCTGACGGTGATGGTCGCCAACCTCGCGCCGCGCAAAATGCGTTTTGGTATCTCCGAAGGGATGGTGATGGCCGCCGGCCCTGGCGGAAAAGATATCTTCCTGTTAAGCCCCGATAGCGGCGCAAAAGCAGGCCAGCAAGTGAAGTAAAAAATAAGGCGCTGAATTCAGCGCCTTTTTCTATACTCAATTTTGCATTACCAAACATTACTTCACATGGAAAACAGGGGAATATCGTGAAATTGAGTAAATTCATCGCCGCACTCTTTTCTGTCGCTTTACTCATTGGTCTGACCGGCTGTGGGGAAAAAGAGCAGAGTAAAACCTTTACCTTTGCGCAGGCGGGCACCGAAGTGACGCTGACCTATTACTACAAAGGTGACGAGGTTGAACGCCAGACCGCCAAAAATAAAATTGAGTACGCTTCCATTGGCGCGAAGACAAAAGACGAGGCGATGAAAGTGCTGGATCCGATCAGCAAAAAATACCAGAGCATTAAAGGGATCAAAGAGAGCGTGGATTATCAGGAAACCTACGCGCAAGAGACGCTGGATGTGGATTACAACGAGGTCGATTTTGCTGCGCTGAACAACCTGCAGGGTTCCGAGTTTACCGGCACGGTCAATGGCAAAATCAGCATGAAGAAATCAGAAGAGCTGTTGAAATCACGCGGCTTTAAAGAAGTGCAGTAAGTCCTGTTCTCCTTCAAGCTGCGCGTTGTTGGCGATACCCGCCTGGCGCTAAACCACCAGCGATGCAGCCTGAAGGATTATCGATTATTCCGCTTCGGTTTTACCCTTCGGTTTTTGCTCGCGTACCGCCAGCCCACGCAAGAAATAACGCATCACCTGATCGCCGCATTCGCGGAAATTCTTATGATCCGGCGCACGCATCATGGCAGTGATTTCCGGCATCGAGATGCGGAACTGCTGAGCGGTCAGAATAGCCAGAATATCGTCAGTCTTTAACGAAAAAGCGATGCGCAGCTTTTTCAGCACAATGTTGTTATTCAACTTGCGTTCAGCCACCAGCGGCGGCGCGGTTTCATCTTTGCCACGCTTTTCATAAATAAGACCGTTCAGAAACGCGGACAACACAATATCCGGGCACGGCTTATAACCTTCCTCGTCTTCTTTGCGCAACCAGGGCGCCAGCTGTTCAACGGTCACTGCCGTGTCTGCCAGTGCCAGAATGCGCACCAGCGCGGTGTTATCAGCTTGCAGGGTGTAACGCACGCTGCGCAGGATATCGTTATTAAGCATATTTGTTTCCGGAAATGATGAACCAGCGCGCAGTGTAGGCATCGCACAGGAATTTACAACCCCAACGCCTCTTTTAAATTTTTCAGATAACGTCGACTCACCGGCACCGTCAGGCCATCGCGCAGCAGTAGCTCCGCCTGGCCGTTATCTTCCAGGCGGATCTCTTTCAGGTGCGCCATATTGACCAGGTACTGGCGGTGGCAGCGCACCAGCGGCGTACGGCTCTCCAGCGTGCGCAGCGTCAGCTCGGTAAACCCCTCTTTGCCCTCCTGGCTGGTCACATACACGCCGCTCATGCGGCTACTGACAAACGCCACTTCGTCCATCTGCAATAACCAGATCCGGCTGTGCCCGGTACAGGGAATGAATTTCAGCGCTTCCTGGTTTTCCGGCAGCACCGACACATCCTGCACGTTTCGCTCAAGGCGCAAGCGGCTGAGGGTTTTCTCCAGGCGGCGGGCTTCAATCGGTTTAAGCAGATAATCGAACGCATGTTCTTCAAACGCCTGCACCGCGTATTCATCAAACGCGGTCAGGAACACGACATACGGCCGGTTTCCCGGATCGAGCATCCCGACCATCTCCAGCCCGCTAATGCGCGGCATCTGGATATCAAGAAACAGCACATCCGGACGCAGTTTATGCACCGCGCCAATCGCTTCGACGGCGTTGCCGCACTCGCCAACGATCTCAATATCGCTCTCTTCCTGAAGCAGGATACGCAGGTTTTCCCGGGCCAGCGGTTCATCATCAACAATCAGCACTTTTAACATGCGTGTTCCTCCAGCGGGAGTCGTAGGGTAATGCGGGTAAACAGATCCGGCTCACAGGCAATAGTAATGCCGCACTCATCGCCAAACCGCGCGCGCAGGCGCTTATCCACCAGGCTCATCCCTAATCCACTGGCGTCGGTTTTCGGCTGGTACAACCCGGCATTGTCTTCAATATCCAGCACCAGATGCCGCCCGTCCTGGCTGGCGTTAATCATAATCTCGCCCACGCCGAGCAGGTGCGACGTGCCATGTTTGATGGCATTTTCCACGATCGGTTGCAGGGTAAACGCCGGAAGTTGCAGGTGCGACAGCGCTTCCGGCACATGTAATTGCACCTGCAAGCGCGACTGAAAACGCGCTTTTTCAATTTGCAGGTAGGCGTTCACATGTTCAATTTCGTCCGCCAGCGTTACCACTTCCGACGGGCGTTTTAAGTTTTTACGAAAGAACGTTGAGAGATATTGCACCAGCAACCCGGCCTGATCGCTGTCGCGGCGGATCACTGCTTTTAGCGTGTTCAGGGCATTAAACAGGAAATGCGGATTTACCTGCGCGTGCAGCAGTTTGATTTCCGACTGGGTAAGCAGCGCCTTTTGCCGCTCGTACTGCCCGGCAAGGATCTGCGCCGAAAGCAGTTGTGCAATCCCCTCGCCCAGCGTGCGGTTGATGGAGCTGAACAGGCGGTTTTTCGCTTCATACAACTTAATCGTCCCCACCACGCGCTGGTTTTCGCCGCGCAGCGGGATCACCAGCGTCGAACCGAGCTTGCATTGCGGGTGGAGCGAACATTGGTAAGGCACTTCGTTGCCGTCGGCATAAACCACTTCCCCGGTTTCAATGGCGCGCTGCGTCCAGACCGACGAGATGGGCCGCCCCGGCAGATGGTGATCGTCGCCGGTGCCGGTGAAGGCCAGCAGTTTTTCCCTGTCGGTTATCGCCACCGCGCCAATATCGAGCTCTTTATAGAGCACCAGCGCCACCTTCATGCTGTTCTCTTCGTTAAAACCCTGGCGCAAAAACCCTTCCGTCGACGCTGCCACTTTTAATGCAGTGGCGGAAAACGCCGAGGTGTACTTTTCGAACATTGCGCGCTTATCGAGCAGGATGCGCATAAACAGCGCCGCACCAACGGTATTGGTGACCATCATTGGCGCGGCGATGCTTTGCACCAGGTGTAACGCGCTATCAAATGGACGGGCGATAAGCAGAATAATCAGCATCTGGATCAGCTCCGCCACGCAAGTTACCGCCCCGGCGGTAAACGGGCTGAACACCAGATCGGTGCGCCCGCGTTTGATAAGCGCGCGGTGTACCAGGCCGCCGAGCAACCCTTCAACAAACGTAGAGAGCATGCAGCTCAGCGCGGTCATGCCGCCCATCGAATAGCGGTGAATACCGCCGGTTAACCCGACAAGACCGCCCACTAACGGGCCACCGAGCAGGCCGCCCATTACCGCGCCAATCGCGCGCGTGTTGGCAATAGAATCCTCGATATGCAGGCCGAAATAGGTACCGAGAATGCAGAAAATGGAGAAGGTGACATAGCACAGCAGCTTATGCGGTAAGCGCACGGTTACCTGCATCAGCGGAATAAACAGCCGCGTTTTGCTCATCAACCAGGCGATAACCAGAAACACGCACATCTGCTGAAGCAGCAGCAACACCAGATTGAACTCGTACATACCCGCCACACCACATCAACTAAAGCGCGTAACATACAGGGTGTTTTCAGATGTTTCTTTGAAGCGCTGCAAAAAAATACAAAATCGTGCTCCGCATCACAAAGTAAGCCACATTGATTAACCGTTCGCACACATTTTGCGCAATTTTGCGGCTGCGCATCCTGCGCCAGGCGGCAGCGGCTACAGTTATACAGGGAGTCGGCTGGCGAGGGTAACACCATGGCGCTTTACACAATCGGTGAAGTGGCGTTGTTATGCGAAATCAACCCCGTGACGCTGCGGGCCTGGCAGCGACGTTATGGACTATTGCAACCCCAGCGCACGGATGGCGGCCACCGGTTATTCACCGAAGAGGACATTGACCGCATCCGGGAGATCAAACGCTGGATAGAGACCGGCGTGCAGGTCAGCAAAGTGCAAAAGCTGCTCTCTTCAGCGCTGGAAGAGACGCGAGATGGCTGGCGCGCCCAGCAGGAAACCGCCCTGCAATACCTGCAACAGGGCGACCCGCATCGCCTGCATCAGTGGATCAAAGAGCACGGGCGCGACTATCCGGCCCAGGCGCTGGCAACACATCTGCTTATCCCCTTACGATTACGGCTACAAACTCAGCAGCCCGCCCTGCTGGCGATGCTGAGCCTGCTTGACGGGATCCTGATCAATTACATTTCCGGCTGCCTGACTTCTGCGCGTAAAAAACCGGGTAAAGACGCGCTGGTGATTGGCTGGAATGTGCAGGACACCACGCGCCTGTGGCTGGAGGGCTGGATGGCAAGCCAGCAGGGATGGCGGGTGGACATTCTGGCGCACGCCCTGCCCCAGTTGCGCCCGGAGATGTTTCCCGGCCGGACACTGCTGGTGTGGTGCGGCGAAACACCGGGAGAAGCACAGCAACAGCAGATGCTGGCATGGCGCGAAGCGGGGCACAGCGTCTGGTTGCTCGGCATTTAATGTTTTATTAACAACTCAACTTGCCTTTATAATGCCAGCCTGATTCAGAAGGAGCATAAAATGAAGTCTGGTAAAATTGTTGTTATCGCTATCTTTTTGCTGATGGCCATCGGCGGAATTGGTGGCGTCATGCTCGCCGGTTATTCGTTTATTGTGCGTGGCGGTGTCGGTTGAGCCGCTGCGCCAGCCGCTCAAATCCCCGATCGACAATAATCGCTGCCAGCGCCACCAGCACCGCCCCCTGCACCACATAAGCCGTATTAAAACCGCTCAGGCCAATGATGATTGGCGTCCCCAGCGTACTTGCACCGACCGTAGACGCGATGGTGGCGGTGCCGATATTAATGATCACCGACGTGCGTACCCCGGCGATGATCATCGGTGCGGCGAGCGGCAACTCCACCTTCAACAACCGCTGCCACGCGCTCATGCCCATGCCTTTCGCCACGCTTTGCACGCTTTCCGGCACCGAGGCGATCCCCGCCAGCGTGCCCTGTAAGATCGGCAATACGCCATATAGCACCAGCGCAATAATCGCCGGTTGTTTACCAAAGCCCATTACCGGCACGGCAATCGCCAGCACCGCCACCGGAGGAAAAGTTTGCCCCACGGCGGCAATGGTTTCCGCCAGCGGGCGAAACTCCCGCCCGGCAGAACGCGTGACCGCAACGCCTGCGCCGACCCCCAGCACAATCGCAATCACACTGGAAACCGCGACCAGCGAGAAATGGGCGACGGTCAGCGAAATAAAACTCTCCTGCAAATAGACCGGGCGCGGGAGCTGCGGAAAAAGTGTACTGAACAGCGCCGCGCTATGCGGTAACCAGACCAGCAGCGCAACAAACAGCGCCATCAGCCACAGCAGCGGGTCACGCAGGATCTTCACAGGCGGCCTCCACGCGCAGCAAATCGCGAAAATGCAGGCTCCCGCAGGGCTGCCCCTGCGCATTATTCACCGGCAATACTTCACACTGCTGGGCGACAAACGCCGAGAGCGCTTCACGCAGCGTCATCGCTTCCTGAAGCGGTTCGCCGACAGCAACGCGTTCACTGCGCAGATAAGCGCTCACCTGGCGCAATGAGAGCAGCCGCACGCCAAGCTCGCTGCGGCCAAAAAACTCGCGCACAAAATCGTTACGCGGCGCGGTCAGCATCGATAACGGCGTCCCCTGCTGGACCACCTTTCCGCCATCCATCAGCACCAGGTGATCGGCCAGTTGCAAGGCTTCATCAATGTCATGCGTCACCAGCACAATGGTGCGCCCAAGCAGGCGGTGAATGCGCACCATCTCCTGCTGTAACGCCGCGCGGGTTACGGGATCAAGCGCGCCGAAAGGTTCATCCATTAACAGCACTTCCGGGTCGGCGGCAAGCGCGCGGGCAACGCCCACCCGCTGCTGCTGCCCGCCGGAGAGCTGATGCGGAAAGCGCTCGCGCAGGGCAGGCTCCAGCCCCAGCAGAGCCATCAGTTCATCGACCCGCGCGTCGCGCTTCGCGCGTGACCACTTTTGCAGTTGCAGCACGGTGGCTATGTTCTGCGCCACCGTCCAGTGAGGAAATAAACCTATCGACTGAATGGCATACCCCATGCGACGGCGCAGCTCCAGCACCGGCAGCGAGCGGATATCCGCCCCGGCAAAAGTAATTGTGCCTTCATCGTGTTCCACCAGCCGGTTAATCATCTTCAGGGTGGTGGATTTTCCGGAACCCGAGGTGCCAATCAGCACCGAAAACGCACCCGTTTTAACCTGTAAATCGAGATGGCTTACCGCGGGCTGCCCAGCAAAGGTTTTACTGACGTTATTAAATTCAATCATGATGTTTCACCTTCAGCAGTGCTATCCCTAAGCCAAATAACGCATCAACGATCACCGCCATGGCGATAACCGGAATGACGCCCAGCAGCACCAGATCCAGCGCGCTGCTCAGCAGCCCCTGAAAGACCAGCGCACCAAACCCACCCGCACCGATCAATGCGGCAATCACCGCCATCCCGACCGTTTGCACCGCCACCACCCGCAGGCTGCGCAGTAGCAGCGGAAGCGCCAGCGGCACGCGCACCTGCCAGAAACGCTGGCGCGCGCTCATGCCCATCGCTTCGGCGCTTTCCAGCACCTCCTGCGGCACCTGGTTTAACCCGGCGACCACACCGCGCACCAGCGGCAGTAAGGCATAGAGGATTAACGCAATCAGCGCAGGTGTCATGCCAGTGCCGGCAATCCCCAACTGGCTAAGTTCGGGGAATTGCTTTACCAGCCCGGCTAACGGCGCAATCAGTAAGCCAAACAGTGCCACCGACGGAATGGTTTGAATGACGTTGAGCACCGCGAACACCGGCCCCTGGCGAGAGGGATGACGATAGCACCACAGCCCGATGGCAAAGCCGACCACCAGCGCAGGTAGCAACGTGCCAAACAACAGCGTTAAATGCTGCGCCAGCGCATCGTTGAACACATCCTGCCGATTGGTGTATTCGCGTAGCAGCGAGAGATTATCCAGCGCGCCGCTGAGCAATAAATAGAGAGGAAGGCACCACACCTGCGCATGCAGCAACCAGCGCCACACGGGGTTGGACACAACGCGGCGAATCGCATCGCTACAGGCCAACAGCGTTAGCGCCAGCCACAGCCACAACCCGCTGCCGGGCGATGTGCGCGCCAGCGGGCTGCCCGTCTGCACGAGATCGGTCGCCGCCCTGCCCGCGCTCCATATCAGCAGGCAGAACAGCGCTTCGGTAAACAGCAACGTTGCCACCTGCGCACCGCGACCGGGAATAAAGCTGATTGCCAGTGAGAGACAGGGCGCAAGTAGCCACAGCGCGGAAAAAAGCTGCCATAAGGCGCGGCTTTCACCGGAAACCAGCCGGTTTGGCGCATAGTTCACAAACGGCAGCCACGCCGCCAGCCCGCCCAGCACCGCCAACAGCAACAACACACGGTTATGGCAGCGTATCGAAACATCCATAGGGGTAATTATTTCACCAGGCCTTTTTCTTTCAGGTAGTCTGCCGCGACTTTCTTCGCATCCAGTCCTTCCACCGCAATACTGGCGTTGAGTTTTTGCAGCGTTTTCTCATCCAGGCTGGCAAATACGGGCTTCAGCCACGTATCGAGTTCCGGGTAGGCTTTCAGCACAGATTCGCGTACTACCGGCGTTGGTGCGTAGATGGGCTGCACACCTTTCGGGTCGCTCAGGGTTTGCAGACCGAGCGCCGCCACCGGTCCATCCGTACCGTAGGCCATCGCCGCGTTAACGCCGGAGGTTTGCTGCGCCGCCGCTTTGATGGTGACCGCCGTATCGCCACCGGCCAGCGACAGCAGCTGATCCTGCTTCAATTTAAAGTCATAGGCTTTTTCAAACGCGGGCAGCGCATCGGTACGTTCAATGAATTCAGCCGACGCGGCGAGCTTAAATTCACCGCCCTGCTTCAGGTAGCGGCTCAGATCCTCAAGGGAGTTAAGTTTGTTTTTTTGCGCCACATCCTGACGCACCGCGATTGTCCAGGTATTGTTCGCCGGGGCGGGGGTTAGCCATACCAGTTTGTTTTTTTCAGCATCCAGCTTTTTGACTTTTTCGTAGCCCTGCTGCGCGTTTTTCCACGCGGCATCGTTCTCATCTTTAAAGAAGAAGGCGCCGTTACCGGTGTACTCCGGGTAAATATCCAGCTCGCCAGAGGTGATCGCGCCGCGCACCACTGGCGTGGTGCCGAGTTGCACTTTATTGACTGTTTTTACGCCATGACTTTCCAGAACCTGCAAAATGATATTGCCCAGCAGCGCCCCTTCGGTATCAATTTTGGAACCGACCTTCACCGGCTCCGCCGCCTGCAGCGGGAGGCTCACCGCGGCAATCAACCCTATTGAGCACGCAATCTTTTTCATGATTGTCATTGTACTTCCCTCATTTTTTACCGCCTTTTTCAGCAGCTTGAGAAAAGAGCGTAGCCGAAAATTAGCAGCTTTGTCGCGTCAGAAGGTTAAACGATTAAGGAATAAGGTATAGCGAGGGAAATCAGGCCGGTTTCCCGGCCTGTGAGAGGTTAACGCAGTTCAAACTCGCCCTGGTTAACGCGTGCAGAATCAACGCCGATAAAGACATTGAATTTGCCTGGCTCCGCATCGTACTTCATCTTCTGGTTCCAGAATTTCAGCGCATTGATATCGATCGGGAAGCTAACGGTTTGGGTTTCGCCCGGTTTCAGGTTCACCTTATCAAAGCCGCGCAGTTGTTTAACCGGGCGGCTCATTGACGCGGTGACATCCTGCAAATACATCTGAATAACCGTTTCGCCTTCGCGTTTGCCGGTATTGGTCACTTCAACGCTGGCGGTCACTTTGCCGGTGCGCGTCATCGACGGTGCAGACATCTTCACGTCAGAAACTTTGAAGGTGGTGTAGCTCAGGCCATAGCCAAACGGATAGAGCGGGCCGTTCGCTTCGTCGAAGTAACGAGAGGTATATTTGTTTGGTTTATCGGCATCATACGGACGCCCGGTGTTCAGGTGGCTGTAATAGACCGGGATCTGCCCGACAGAGCGCGGGAAGGACATCGGCAGCTTACCGGACGGGTTGTAGTCACCAAACAGAATATCGGCAATGGCGTTGCCGCCTTCGGTGCCGGCAAACCAGGTTTCCAGAATGGCGTCGGCTTGCTGATCCTCTTTCACCAGCGCCAGCGGGCGACCGTTCATCAGCACCAATACCAGCGGTTTGCCGGTGGCTTTCAGCGCGGCAATCAAATCACGCTGGCTCTGCGGAATGGTGATATCGGTACGGCTGGAGGCTTCATGCGCCATGCCCTGCGCTTCGCCCACTACCGCAACAACCACGTCGGATTTTTTCGCCGCGGCGACCGCTTCATCAATCATCGCTTGCGGGGAGCGCGGATCGACAACCACTGCCGGTTCATAAAGATTGAGGAAATTAACGATATCTTTGTCATTGGTGATGTTTGCCCCTTTGGCATACACCACTTCACCTTTACCGGCCAGCGCGTTGCGAATACCGGTCAGCACGGTAACGGACTGATCGGCAACGCCTGCCGCAGACCAGCTGCCCATCGAATCGCGTTTGCTGTCGGCCAGCGGGCCCACCACCGCCACGGTGCCCGATTTTTTCAGCGGCAGCGTTTCCAGACGGTTTTTCAGCAGCACCATGCTTTCACGCGCCACTTCCCGCGCTTCTTTGCGGTGCAGACGGCTTTCGGCATTGGTATCTTTCGGGTCGCTCTCTTTCGGCCCCAGGTGGCTGTACGGATCGTTAAACAGCCCCATATCGTATTTCACATTCAGCACGTGGCGGGTGGCATCATCCAGCTCCGCCATCGTCACTTTGCCGGATTTCACCAGGCCCGGCAGGTATTTGCTGTAGTACTCGTCGCTCATACTCATGTTGATGCCGGATTTCAGCGCCACGCGCACGGCATCTTCAGGATCGGCGGCGGTGCCGTGTTTAATCAGCTCTTTAATCGCCCCGTGATCGGAAATGGTGATGCCTTTAAAGCCCCACTCATCACGCAGCAGATCTTTCAGCAGCCATGAATCGGAGGAAGCCGGTGTGCCGTTGAGGGAGTTCAGCGCCACCATCACGCCGCCGCTGCCAGCGTCCAGCGCGGCTTTGTACGGTGGCATATAGTCGTTGAACAGGCGCTGCGGGCTCATATCAACGGTGTTGTACTCTTTACCGCCCTCTACCGCGCCATAGGCGGCGAAGTGTTTCACGCTGGTCATCACCGCGTAGCGATCGGCCGGGCTTTTGCCCTGCATCGCTTCGACCATGGTGCGCCCCATTTCAGAGGTCAGGTACGTATCTTCGCCAAACCCTTCGGAAACGCGGCCCCAGCGCGGATCGCGCGAGACATCAACCATCGGCGCCCAGGTCATATTCAGGCCGTCGTCAGCGGCTTCATAGGCAGAAACGCGACCAACGGTTTTCACCGCATCAAGGTTAAAGCTGGAGGCAAGACCGAGGCTAATCGGGAAGACGGTACGCTGGCCGTGTACCACGTCATAGGCAAAAAACAGAGGGATTTTCAGGCGGCTTAGCTGCATCGCCTGATCCTGCATGGCGCGAATATCCTGCCGGGTGACGGTGTTAAAAATTGCGCCGACCTGGCTTGCTTTGATCATGTCGCGAATGGCTTCTTTTGGGTTATCCGGCCCGACGCTGATTAAACGCAGCTGGCCGATTTTTTCATCGACCGTCATTTTTTTGAGCAACTCAGTGACAAACGCATCCCTTGCTTCTGGCGTCAGCGGATGGTTGCCGAACATCTCTTCCGCCAGCGCTGGTTGCAGCGCGAGGCTCACAGCGACACCTACAGAACATAGCCATTTCATGTCGTTTACTCTCTTGTTTTTTCACCCATAACCGCGGTCACTGGCCGCGAAAGAAACGCAGTGTGCCATAATCCTGGCACGTGTTGCAGAGTTGGACTCTGATTTTTATGCGAATTCGCTCCCCCGTTTGGTTTTACGGGGCTAACATTAATGCGCACTTTACACGTCATCATGCATAACGCGCCAAAGCGGCAGGTCTTCACATTCTTATGACGCTTACTGAGATAAGCTTCCGGGCGCTAACGCCAGTAAAAAGCGGCCCGAAGAATGAAATGTCTTGAACAATGATTAGCCACAAGGAGTGGATAATGTCACATCCAAACAACGCGTTTATCAGCGAACTCAAACGGCTGGTTGGCGCTTCTCATCTGCTTACCGACCCGGCCAAAACGGCCCGCTATCGTAAAGGCTTTCGTTCTGGCCAGGGCAATGCGCTGGCGGTGGTTTTTCCCGGCTCGCTGGTCGAATTGTGGCGCGTTCTGCAGGCCTGTGTTAACGCCGATAAAATTATCCTGATGCAGGCGGCGAACACCGGGCTGACGGAAGGGTCAACGCCAAACGGCAATGATTATGACCGGGAAATCGTAATTATCAGCACCCTGCGTCTTGATAAGCTGCATCTGCTGGATAACGGCGAACAGGTGCTGGCCTACCCTGGTACCACGCTCTATTCGCTGGAAAAAGCGCTTAAACCGCTGGGTCGCGAACCGCATTCGGTGATCGGTTCCTCGTGCATTGGCGCATCGGTGATTGGTGGGATCTGCAATAACTCCGGCGGTTCGCTGGTGCAGCGCGGCCCGGCCTACACCGAAATGTCGCTGTTCGCGCGTATCGATGAGCAGGGCAAACTGGTGCTGGTGAACCATTTAGGCATTTCGCTGGGGGAAACGCCGGAGCAGATCCTCAGTAAACTTGATGACGATCGTGTGAGCGATAGCGACGTGCTGCACGACCAGCGCCACGGCCACGATCATGATTACGTCACCCGCGTGCGCGATGTCGATGCCGACACCCCGGCGCGTTACAACGCCGACCCGCAGCGGTTGTTCGAAGCGTCCGGCTGTGCCGGCAAACTGGCGGTTTTCGCCGTGCGTCTGGACACCTTCCCGGCCGAAACGCGCCAGCAGGTCTTCTACATCGGCACCAATCAAACGGCGGTGCTGGCGGAGATCCGCCGTCATATTCTGGCGAACTTCGAGCATTTGCCGGTCGCCGGTGAGTATATGCATCGCGATATTTACGATATCGCCGAACGCTACGGCAAAGACACCTTCCTGATGATCGATAAACTCGGCACTGACAAAATGCCGTTCTTCTTCACCATGAAAGGCCGCACCGAAGCGTTACTGGAAAAAGCGACGGTGTTTAAGCCGCATTTTATTGACCGCTCATTGCAAAAAATCAGCGGCTTTTTCCCGTCTCACCTGCCGCCGCGCATGAAAGCGTGGCGCGATAAATATGAACATCACCTGCTGCTGAAAATGTCCGGCGATGGCATTGCGGAAGCAGAAAACTGGCTGAAAACCTACTTTGCCAGTGCCGAGGGTGATTTCTTTGTCTGTACGCCGGAAGAAGGGAGCAAAGCGTTTTTACACCGCTTTGCCGCCGCCGGTGCGGCGATCCGTTACCAGGCGGTTCATGCGGATGAAGTGGAAGATATTCTGGCGCTGGATATCGCGCTGCGCCGCAATGACAACGACTGGTTTGAGCATCTGCCGCCGGAAATCGACAGCCAACTGGTGCATAAACTCTATTACGGCCACTTTATGTGCCATGTTTTCCACCAGGATTACATTGTGAAAAAAGGCGTGGATGCCCATGCGCTGAAAGCGCAAATGCTGGAACTGTTACGCCAGCGTGGCGCGCAGTATCCGGCCGAGCATAACGTCGGCCATCTGTATGAAGCCGCCGAGCCGTTAAAACGTTTTTATAAAGAAAACGACCCGACAAACAGCATGAACCCCGGCATCGGTAAAACCAGCAAGCGTAAGTTCTGGCAGGAAGACGCTGCTACGGATAACGCATCGTCAACGGCGATGAAATAACCCGGCGACGGGCTGTATTGTGTGCTCCTTTCGTAATAGAGTAGCGAACAGCGCCAGAGAAACGTTTCTATGGCCGCCTGCTTTGAAGGAGCACACCCGTCATGTCAGCTGTCGATATCTTATCCGGTCCTGCGGTGGTAGTGCGCGACGCCTGCCCTGAAGACGTTCACGCCATTGCTTCGCTTTACGCCTGGCATGTTCTGCACGGCCGCGCCTCCTTTGAAGAAGTCCCGCCTACTATTGATGAAATGCGCACCCGCATGAACAACATCGCCAGAGAGGGTTTACCGTGGATGGTGGCGCTCTATCACGGCATCGTGGTCGGCTATTGCTATGCCGGTTATTACCGTCCCCGCGAGGCGTATCGCTATACCCTTGAAGAGTCGATTTACGTGGATGCCAGTATGACCGGGCGCGGTATTGGCAGTACGTTGATGAGCGCGTTGATCGCACGCTGTGAAGCGGGCCCGTGGCGGCAACTGATTGCAGTGATTGGCGATGGCAACAACAATTCCGGTTCGCTGCGACTGCATAAAAAGCACGGTTTTGAGATTGCCGGGCAGTTGCGAAGCGTCGGCTACAAGAAAGGCGACTGGCGGGATACGCTGATTATGCAGCGTCCACTCAACGACGGTGACTGGACGCTGCCGGAGTAATTAATCGTTTTGCGCGGTCTGCTCACCCGCAGACGGATTTTGCGCCATCTGCGCCGCTTTCTGGCGTTTATAGCTTAATGCAGAAGCCGGAACCGGCTGCACTTTGCCGGTTTCAATCCAGGTGCGTAAACGGCTGGCATCGGCAAAATGGGTAAATTTGCCAAACGCATCCATCACCACCAGCGCCACCGGTTTGTTGTTAATGACGGTGCGCATCACCAGGCAGTGCCCTGCCGCATTGGTAAAGCCCGTTTTGGTTAGCTGAATGTTCCAGTTATCGCGGTACACCAGGTGGTTAGTGTTGCGAAACGGCAGCGTGTACGCCGGGTTAGAGAAGGTGGCCATCTCTTCACGCGTGGTGCTGAGCTGACCAATCAGCGGATACTGTTTGGTGGCAATCAGCAGTTTGCTCAGATCGCGGGCGGTGGAGACGTTGTGAATCGACAGCCCCGTCGGTTCCACATAGCGCGTATTCGTCATGCCTAAGGCTTTCGCTTTGGCGTTCATCGCCGCGATAAAGGCGTTATAACCGCCCGGATAGTGGTGCGCAAGGCTTGCTGCCGCACGGTTTTCTGAGGACATCAGCGCCAGCAGCAGCATATCTTTACGGCTGATTTCGCTATTGAGGCGCACGCGAGAATAGATCCCTTTCATCTCCGGCGTCTGGCTGATATCCACTTTGAGTTTCTCATCCAGCGGCAGGTGCGCATCCAGCACCACCATCGCCGTCATCAGCTTGGTAATGGAAGCAATAGGACGCACCAGATCAGGGTGGCTGGAGTAGATAACCTGATTGGTTTGCAGATCGACAATCATCGCGCTACCTGAAGCGATTTCAGGTTGTGCGGCGGTGGTCGCCGCTGTGGTTTTCGCGACGGCAAACGGCGCCACGGGCGCAGCCAGGATTAACGCCAGGCTTAATAAGGAAACTCGAAATTTCTGCATGGTGAGACTTCTGAAAATTATTCACGCACGTTATTACGCACACCGCTTCTGTCAGCCGGAGCAATAACAGAGCTGGCTTTGGCATAATAGCCGCCACGCAGGGTTGTCGCCAGAGGATAATCGTTGCGAGAGATTGCGTTGCCGACATTTACGCCAGCAACGCAACAGGTTTAGAACAAGCGATAACCGTAACCCCACAGGATCACCGTCAGCGCCAGCAGCACTTCGAGCACCAGCACCCCGATCGCCAGCGTCGAGCTTGAGAAACTTAAGCCCTCTTCTTTATTGATATTCAGGAAGGTCGGGATACCGACATACAGCAAGTAGCCGGTGTAAAACAGCGCCACCGTCCCCACCAGCGCGCAAAGCCAGACCAGCGGATAGAGCGCCACAATCCCACTGAGAAACAGCGGCGTCGCCACATAACCGGCGAACACCATACAGCGCCCTAATGAAGGCCGCTGCGGCAAGCTACGCGCCATCCACCAGATAACGCGGCCCATTACCGCCACGCCTCCGAGCATCAACGCATAGAACAGCACCGCCAGATAGAAACCGGTAAACAATGACAGCGTCACCACACTGTTTTCGCCAAAATTCCAGCCGATTTGCGTGGTACCAATAAACGCGCATACAACCGGAATGGCCGCCATGATTAATACATGGTGGGTGTAGTGATGCGAAATTGTCTCGTTTTCGCCTTTGATAACCTGCATTTCACGATCGGGATGGGAAAAGAGTCCCCAGACATGGTTCATAACGCCCCCTCGCTGACAGCCCGAACATCGACACTGTCAGTATAATTCACTATTGCGATTGTTTTTTGTACAGCAACAAAAATGCCGCGACAACGAAACGGCGTCATTCCGGCGAAGGCGCGATATCGGGTGTATGCTTATAAGCGTTTTACCGGGAGGACGTAAAAACAATGGATATCAATCATCTGATTAGCCAGTACGGCTACGCCGCGCTGGTGATTGGCAGTGTGGCTGAAGGAGAGACAATTACCCTGCTGGGCGGTGTTGCCGCGCATCAGGGGCTGTTACGGTTCTGGCTGGTGGTGGTATCCGTGGCGCTTGGCGGCATGATCGGCGATCAGCTGCTTTATCTGGTCGGCAGACGCTACGGCACGAAAATCCTGCGCCGCTTCTCCCGCCACCGGGAAAAAATCCACCAGGCGCAGTCGCTCATCCGCCGCCATCCCTACCTGTTTGTTATCGGCTCACGTTTTATGTACGGCTTTCGCATTATTGGCCCACTGTTGATTGGCACCAGTCGCTTGCGGCCGAAAATCTTTCTGCCGCTCAACATTGTTGGCGCCATCGTCTGGGCGCTGCTGTTTACCACCCTCGGTTACGTAGGCGGAGAAGTAATTGGCCCGTGGCTGCACCAGTTCGACCAGCATGTAAAACGCTGGATCTGGCTGATTCTTGCCATCGTGCTGGTGGTTGCGCTGCGCTGGTGGTTCCATCATCGGCGGAAAAAACGCCAGCGCAACGCGTCAAACGACTAAGCCGTTTTCGGTTTGAACTGCGGGTTAGCCAGCATAAAACCGCCATCAATGATCAACGATTGTCCGGTGGTGTAGCTGGCATGTTCTGAACAGAGCCAGGCGACCATGCTGGCTATCTCTTTGGTGGTGCCCGGTCTTGTCAGTGGAACAATGGGTAACGACCCCGGTTTTGCATCTTCGTCGCGCATGTTATTCATCGGCGTGGCTATCGCCCCCGGCGCGACGGCGTTTACCAGAATGTTGTGATCCACCAGCTCCAGCGCCATCGATTTGGTTAAGCCGCCGAGCGCGTGTTTGGCTGCAGTATAGGCGCTGGCGTCCGGCAACGGCGTATGCTCATGCACCGAGGTGATATTGACGATGCGCCCGCCCTGCCCCTGCTGCACCATGTGCCTGGCGGCGATTTGCGAGCAGAGAAACGCGCCGTCGACATCAACGGTGAAAATGCTGCGCCAGTCATCAAATTTCATATCAAGAAACGGGGCTTTGCTCATCGCCCCGGCGTTATTCACCAGCACATCGATACGCCCGAAGCGGGAAATCAATGTCTCAATCGCCTGCGCCCCTTCCGGCAACTGGCTCAGATCGAGATGGATGGTTTCCGCCCGCCGCCCAAGATCCTCAACATGCAACGCAGCCTCTTTCGCGCCGTTTTCATCCGAATGCCAGGTAATGCCGATATCAAATCCCTGTTCGGCCAGCATCAGCGCACACTGTCGGCCAATCCCGGAATCGGCGGCGGTCACAATCGCAACTTTGGTTACAGGCATAGGTCGTCCTCTGGTTAACAAATAGACAGGTAAGTATAGGAAAAAGGCACAACTGCGTGAGATTGCCTACGCTTTTAACTACCTGCATATAAAAAGGACGAAGAAAATGATGAAGATACTGCTTTGGGCAATCCTGATTATCTTTCTGATTGGTCTGCTGGTGGTCACCGGCGTATTTAAGATGATCTTCTAAAGTAGCGCCGGGTAGCGGGCGCTACCCGGCATGGCGGGTTAATTCCCCTTCGCGCTGTAATTCACCGGCACCCAGCGATAGCCACTCTCCGCTTTGATCACTTTACCCATACCGGGGAAAGCGATATGCGCCGCTGCCACCCAGTCACCTTCGCGCGCGACCTGCGCCAGCACCTTTTCCCGGGTTTTTACCGCCTGCTGCTGGTTAACGTCAAAATGGATCGCCACTTCCGGCTGCGGTAGTTGCACCGGATGCGCGTGAATAATATCGCCCAACAGCATCAGCGTCTTACCGCCGTGAGTGACGCGGTAAATCACGCTGCCTGGCGTATGACCCGGTGCCGGGATTGCTTCAATGCCGGGAATAATTTGCGTCGGCGCGCGGAAAGGGTTGAGCTTACCGGTATCTATCACCGGGCGCAGTGAGCGCTCGGACTCCGAAAAAGTATGGCGTTGCCCCTCTTCCACCTCTTTTTCATGTGCCGGGTTGAGCCAGAAATCAACATCCCGCTGATCGACCCGTACGGTGGCATTGGCGAACACCGGTTTGCCGCCGCGCTGTACGCCGCCGGAGTGATCGGCATGAATATGCGTCAGCAGCACGGTATCGATGGTGGCCGGATCAATGCCCGCCGCACGCAGGTTTTCCGGCAGATGGCCGCCTGCATTGCCAAACAACGGCCCGGCACCGGCATCCACCAGAATTAACTGCTTACCGGTGTTAATCACAAAGGCGTTGATCGAGGTTTCGGCATTGACGGGTAAACTGGCCTGCGCCATCCGTTCCTGCAACTTTTCCGGGGTGATATGGGTCAGCAATTTGTCGAACGGCACCGCGACGGTGCCATCGGAAACGGCGGTGATTTGCCAGTCGCCCATTGCCATACGGTAAAAGCCCGGCGCTTGCGGCTGGTGCGTTGAAAGCGGTGTGGCGGCAATAGCGCCAAAACTCAAACCTGCCGTCGCCAGCGCCAACAGAAGTGGATAATGTTTCATACTCTTCTCCAGTCGTTTTCATTGCGCCAGTATCCGGCAACGGCTACTATCACTCCAATTGATTGGAGTAATAATGACTATCAAAGAGAATGATTTTCGCAAAATCGATCTTAACTTGCTGATCGCCTTTGCCGTGCTGTTTCGCGAACAGAGCGTTTCCGCTGCGGCGGATAAGCTGCATCTGGGTCAACCGGCGGTGAGCGGCGTATTGTCACGCCTGCGCACGCTGTTTGACGACCCGTTGTTTATCCGTAGCGGCCATAAAATGCAGCCGACGGCCCGCGCCATCGAACTGCATACGGAACTGCTACCGCTGCTGGAACAGTTGCAAAGCGCCCTGTTTCAGCAAACGGCCTTTGATCCGCAGACTGCCAGCGTCACGCTGACGCTTGGCATGGCGGACTGGGTGGAAATGTGGCTGATGCCAAAGCTGATCCCGGCGCTGCAACAGGCCGCGCCCGGCATGCGTCTGAATGTGGTGGCCAGCGATCCATTCAGCGATGCCGGTCGGCTGGAAGGCGGCGAAATGGATATGGCGATAAGCGTCGCCGAGGCCGGGCCGCGCTGGCTGGAGCGCGAAGTGCTGACCACCATGCCGTTTATCACGCTCTGGCACCCGCAACAACTGGCGTTGAGCGCACCGCTGGATATCGATACTTTTGCCGCACAGCCGCATTTAATGGTCAGCTACCGGGAAGCCACCAGCAGCCACTTCGACACGCTACTGGCCAAAACCGGCCATCAGCGCCGCATCCACTACACCACGCCGCACTTCGCCGCCCTGCCGGGATTACTGGAGACCATGCCAGCCCTGGCGACCGTACCGGCAGGCCTGGCGCAGGAGTGGCAGCGCAGACGAGGATTTGCGAGCAGCCCGCTGCCGCTCGATGTGCAGCCAATTGAGCTGGCGATGCTGTGGCATCAGCGCCACAGCAGCGATCCGGCGGTAATGTGGCTGAAAGAGTTTATTGCTAAGCGTCTTAACTGACGCGTTCTGCCCGGTTTGCGCGGGCGGAATGCGGGTTATTTCAGGCTCTCGCCGTTACTGGCGATGACAGCGCGATACCAGCAGAAACAGTTCTTACGGCTGTGTGCCGGGGCCGCTGCCGCTATCATCGCGTTCGACATCAATAAAACCGCAACGTCTGGCGATCTTCGCTTTGGCGGCGCTTTCCAGATCAATCGGCTTTCACCGGGTGTAACTCATCACCACTTGCGCGCGTGCGGCCGCCACCCGGCACCACTACAACAATGTTGTTTACTTTTTGGCGCTATTCATTCAGACCCCGGAAACAAAAAAACCTGACCTCCGGCAGTTGCCAGATGATCAGGTTTCGCCTGCTTGCACAGTAACAATCCACACCCGCACTTCAACCCAGCTTTATTCGAGCGCATAACGAGACAGCCTGCGAAAGGTTCACCGGCGCGTGTCAGACGCCAACGCGGCTGCGCTGGCGGGCGATCGCTTGTGCGATATCGTCGGAATGTTTATAGGCGCGGATCTCGGTAAACAACTCGCTGGCCTCAGAATATTCTTTGCGTAAATAGCCGAGCCACTGTTTGATGCGCGCAACGTGATACAAACCGGTATCGCCCTGCTTTTCCAGCCGCGAATATTTCGCCAGTAGCGCGACAACCTCCGGCCACGGCATACGCGGCTCGTTGTACTTCACCACCCGGCTCAGATTCGGCACATTCAGTGCGCCACGGCCAATCATCACCGCATCGCAGCCGGTGGCGGCCATACAATCCTGCGCACTTTGCCAGTCCCAGATCTCACCATTGGCAATCACCGGAATGGTTAACCGCTTGCGGATCTCGCCGATCGCGTGCCAGTTAATGCACTCCGCTTTGTAGCCATCTTCTTTGGTGCGCCCGTGTACCGCCAGTTCGCTGGCGCCGGCCTGCTGTACCGCATCGGCAATTTCAAACGCGCGTGCGGGGCTGTCCCAGCCAAGACGCACTTTTACCGTCACCGGCAGGTGCGACGGCACCGCTTCACGCATCGCTTTTGCGCCACGGTAAATAAGCTCAGGATCTTTGAGCAACGTCGCGCCCCCACCGCTGCCGTTGACCAGCTTCGACGGGCAACCGCAGTTGAGATCGACGCCCCAGGAGCCCAGTTCAACCGCGCGCGCCGCATTTTCCGCCAGCCACTGCGGGTATTGCCCTAAGAGTTGAATACGCACCAGCGTACCGGAAGGCGTACGGCTTTGACGATGCAGTTCCGGGCAGATTTTATAGAAGGATTTTACCGGCAGGCGTTGATCCACCACGCGCAAGAATTCGGTGATGCATAAATCATAATCGTTAACCTCGGTCAGCAGCTCGCGCACCAGCGAATCGAGCACGCCTTCCATCGGCGCCAGTAATACACGCATATCTCGCCCCATAAAAAAGAGGCGCCATAGTAGCGTCTCTGTTCAGACGTGGAAAGTGCCTTTCTTCACTACACTTTTGGCTATATCGCGCGGTAAATCTTGTGGGAATGCATAACGTTCCTGAATGGAATGTTTGGTATGCTCACAATTCATGATGTGATCAGTAGCACGTTTTTCGCTTTAATTGTATGATGAATGCGTTTCGACAAGGGCTTTCACCATGAGTAACTCACTGAATATTATCTGGCAGTACCTTCGTGCGTTTGTGCTTATTTACGCTTGTCTCTACGCAGGCATTTTTGTTTCATCGCTGCTGCCTATTGCTATTCCGGGCAGCATTATCGGCATGCTGATTATGTTCGTGCTGCTGGCGCTGCAAATTCTGCCCGCCAAATGGGTAAATCCCGGCTGCTTTATTTTGATCCGTTACATGGCGCTGCTGTTCGTGCCCATCGGCGTTGGCGTAATGCAATATTACGACCTGTTGCGCGCGCAGTTCGGCCCGATTGTTGTTTCCTGTGCGGTGAGCACAATTATCGTCTTTTTGGTGGTGAGCTGGAGCACCCATCTGGTGCACGGCGAGCGTAAAGTGGCAGGACAAAAAGGGCAGAAAGAATGATGGCGTATATCTGGTGGTCGTTACCGCTGACACTGGCGGTGTTTTTCGCCGCGCGTAAACTCGCCACGCGTTTCAAGCTACCGCTGCTCAACCCGCTGCTGGTGGCGATGGTGGTGATTATCCCGATCCTGCTGGTGACGGGCATTCCGTATGACCACTATTTCCAGGGCAGTAAAATTCTTAACGATCTGCTGCAACCCGCCGTTGTTGCGCTGGCGTTTCCGCTCTATGAGCAGTTACATCAGATTCGCGCCCGCTGGAAATCGATCATTACTATCTGCTTTATCGGCAGCATGGTGGCGATGTTTTCCGGTACCGCTGTGGCGCTGCTGATGGGCGCGACACCAGAAATTGCGGCGTCGATATTACCCAAATCCGTCACCACACCGATCGCGATGGCGGTTGGCGGCAGCATTGGCGGTATCCCGGCAATCAGTGCGGTCTGCGTGATCTTTGTTGGCGTATTGGGCGCGGTGTTCGGCCATACCTTGCTGAACCTGATGCGTATCACCACGAAATCGGCACGCGGGCTGGCAATGGGCACCGCCTCACATGCGCTGGGCACCGCGCGCTGCGCCGAGCTGGATTATCAGGAAGGGGCGTTCAGTTCGCTGGCGCTGGTGATTTGCGGGATTATCACTTCGCTGGTCGCCCCGTTTCTGTTCCCGGTTATCCTCGCGCTGCTGGGCTAAAATTTGCGATACGTCGCGCATTTTTCGTTTGAGTTTCATAAGTTGCACATACAGTGTGAAGTGAATCACACATAGAGACCGGGCAGCCCCGTAAACTACGATTCCAATACACTGCTATGAGGCACCGCTATGCATTCACGTTTTCACACTGCTTTTTCCGGGCTTGCGGAGAATTTACAGACCGCACTGGCTCCTCTGCTGGCGGATGAGCACTTCCCCGCCATGCTGAGCGCAGAGCAGGTGGCAACATTGCAAAGCGCGACGGGGCTGGACGAGGACGCGCTGGCGTTTGCGTTGCTGCCGCTCGCCGCCGCCTGCGCCCGCACCGACCTTTCCCACTTTAACGTGGGCGCGATTGCGCGTGGCGTCAGCGGAACATGGTACTTCGGTGCCAATATGGAGTTTTCTGGCGCGACAATGCAGCAAACCGTGCATGCCGAGCAGAGCGCTATCAGCCACGCCTGGCTGCGCGGTGAAAAAGCGCTCTCTTCCATCACCGTCAACTACACGCCGTGCGGCCACTGCCGCCAGTTTATGAATGAACTGAACAGCGGTCTGAATCTGCGCATTAACCTGCCGGGTCGCGCGCCGCATACGCTGGGCGATTACCTGCCGGACGCGTTTGGTCCAAAAGATCTCGACATCAAAACGTTGTTAATGGATCAACAGGATCACGGTTTTTCACTGCGCGGGGATGACGTCGCGCAGGCGGCTATTCACGCGGCCAATAAAAGCCACTCGCCCTACACGACTTCGCCGTCAGGCGTGGCAATTCTTTGTCGCGACGGGCGCATCTTCAGCGGTAGCTACGCGGAAAACGCCGCCTTCAACCCAACGCTGCCGCCATTGCAGGGCGCGCTGAATCTGCTTAGCCTCAGCGGTTTTGATTACGCGGATATTCAACGCGCCGTACTGGCGGAACGCGCCGATGCGCCGCTCACCCAATGGGATGCCACCGCCGCCACGCTGCGCGCGCTGGGATGTGAGAAGGTTGAACGCGTTTTGCTGAGTAAATGATCCTCGCTGCGGGTTCGCGCCCGCAGTGATGAAAAACCCCGCAATTGAACTACCGTTTCTTGCGCTTGCCGTACGGGTAAAGTAGCCTGAGGGACATTCTAATCCTGTTCGAGTCTGCTGCATGTTAAAGCGTTTTACTTACAGCTTGTTAGTCCTTATCGGCTTACTGCTGTTAACTGCGCTTGGCTTAGACCGCTGGATGAGCTGGAAAACCGCCCCCTATATTTACGACGACCTGCAGGATCTCCCCTGGCGCCAGGTCGGCGTTGTCCTCGGCACCGCGAAGTACTACCGCACCGGCGTTATCAATCAATATTACCGCTACCGGATTCAGGGCGCGCTTAATGCATATAACAGCGGCAAGGTTAACTACCTGTTGCTGAGCGGCGATAACGCGCTGCAAAGTTACAACGAACCGATGACCATGCGTAAGGATTTGATTGCCGCCGGTGTCGATCCTGCCGACATCGTGCTTGATTATGCCGGTTTCCGCACGCTGGATTCGATTGTGCGCACCCGCAAAGTCTTCGACACGAACGATTTCATCATCATTACCCAGCGTTTCCACTGCGAACGCGCGTTATTTATCGCCCGGCATATGGGCATCCAGGCGCAGTGTTACGCCGTGCCGTCACCGAAAGATATGTGGAGCGTACGCGTACGCGAGTTTGGTGCGCGGTTGGGCACAATTGCCGATCTTTACATGTTCAAGCGGGAGCCGCGCTTCCTCGGCCCGCTGGTGCCCATTCCGTCAATGCAGGAAGTGCCGGACGACGCGCAAGGCTACCCGGCCGTCACCGCCGAGCAGCTTATCGATATGCAAAAGAAAGGAAAAAACTGAAGCATCAGTTAATGGATGCGTTGCGGCTGTTGGTTTTTACTGGACGGACAAGCGTAAAACCACGCTCAACAAAATGGCGATGATCGATAACCGCACGGCTGGCTTTATCGAGCGTCCAGTGGCCATTTAACGCGTTGAAGGACAAAGCTTTCTCCCCGTCCGGCGTGTTAACCAGGTATTCCCCGCTTTTTAAGTACCCTGCGCTACACACGATGCGCGCGGGCGGGCTGTTCTTCATTCTGAACTCGATTTTGCGAAAGCCGGTCGGCACCGGGCAAAAATAAAAAAACGGCAATGCGGTGATTTTGATATCGCCAAGTGAGGCAATCACGTCGCCATCGCGCAACAGTTCGACATTTTTCAAAGAGAAGTTAACGGGTGAGTTTTTTTCATGCGGTAAATTATCAACAGTAAAATAAACAAAATTCATAAGCGCCCCTGAGCTGCGGATACAACATCATTCACAGATTCATTCTTTCAAGCGTAAGTAGCTATGGGCATACAGGCATTCAGAATTGACTTAAATATCGGGCACATGGGATGTACCCGACGTGCAAGCGAAGCGTCAGGCCACTTTGCTCTCATGCTGTTGCAGGCTACGCTGAAGGTCGTAGATCAGGCTTCTCACCATATCAGGCGTTAAATTAAAAAAGGGCGAATCAAACGTCGTTGCTCCCGCGCCGCAAGGCCCTGTGCTGCAACCAAACTTCACGACCACACCATCTAAATCTTCAACCACCCCTACCTGCCAGCCAATCACGGGAAGTGCAGGAAACGCGCCCTCACTGTTCATCCTTAA
Organism: Kosakonia sp. SOY2; assembly: GCF_027109175.1. Classification (NCBI taxonomy): domain Bacteria; kingdom Pseudomonadati; phylum Pseudomonadota; class Gammaproteobacteria; order Enterobacterales; family Enterobacteriaceae; genus Kosakonia; species Kosakonia sp. SOY2. The sequence goes on along the minus strand of NZ_JAPVXH010000001.1, from coordinate 419,371 downwards.
TCTCCTTATTAATATTGCAACTTTATTGAGCGTAGCACCGAAGCAAAAAATTTAACAACTCACTGCGAGAGAACTTTTTTGGGGGAAAGGCGTGGGCTTACTCCATGGCAGAAGGCGGCAAACAGGCAAAAAAAAGCCCGCTCGTTGAGCGGGCCTGGTACAGACGATGGGATTATTTTTTACGTGCGTATTTCAGCGAGTCCAGCGCCACGGCGAAGATAATGATGCCGCCCTTGATGATGTACTGCCAGTACGGGTTAATACCGATATAGGTCAGGCCGTAGTTGATGACGGTGAAGATAATCACACCGGTCACCACACCCAGAACCGTACCCACACCGCCGCTGAAGGAAACCCCGCCCACTACGCAAGCTGCGATGGCATCCAGTTCATACATAAAGCCGAGGTTGTTGGTCGCAGAACCGATACGGCCCGCTTCCAGCATCCCGCCGAAGGCATAGAACACACCGGATAGCGCGTAAATCATCAGCAGGTTCAGCGCTACGTTAACGCCGGAGACTTTCGCCGCTTCCGGGTTACCGCCGATAGCAAAAATGTTTTTGCCAAAGCGAGTTTTATTCCACAGCACCCAGACGAACGCCACCGCAATCAAGGCGTAGAAAGTGATATAGGACAAACGGAAACTGCCCAGCGCAATAAAGCCCTGCGTAAAGGTCGAGAAGCCGCTGTCAAAGCCGGAAATCGGCGATGCACCAACAAAGTCGTAGTACAGGGAGTTGATACCGTAAACGATGATCATCGTACCCAGCGTGGTGATAAACGGAGTCACGTTCAGGTAAGCGATGACAAGGCCGTTCACCAGGCCGATAACCGCGCCGATGGCGCAGACAATCAGGATCACCACCGGAATCGGCATGGTAGCCATATCCGGGAATACTTTGTTGGCGTTTTCCATTGATTGCAGCAGCGTGGCGGCAACCACCGCCGCGAGGCCAACCTGGCGCCCGGCGGAAAGGTCGGTACCCTGGGTCACAATCAGCCCCGCTACGCCCAGCGCGATAATAATACGCACGGAGGATTGGGTCAGAATGTTACTTAAGTTCAGCAGACTTAAGAAAGTGGGATCCTGAAAAATGATAATGGCCAGTAACACTAAAAGAACAACGTAAATACCGCCGTCTTTCAGATAAGTGAGAAAAGTTTTCTTATTTAACGCACTCATGAGGAGCCCCTGATCTTAAAGGTGCAAAGACGCAAGACGGAGAATTTCGTTTTGCGTTGTCGTTTTAGTATCAACAATTCCGGAAACGAGGCCATTGCTCATTACCAGAATACGGTCAGTGATGCCTAACAACTCAGGCATTTCAGAGGAAATAATAATAATCCCCTTATTCTTTTTCGCCAGTTCGGCAATCAATTGGTAAATTTCAAATTTCGCACCAACGTCAATACCACGGGTCGGCTCATCGAGCATTAAAATTTCTGGCTGAGTTAATAACCAACGACCAATAATAACCTTTTGTTGGTTACCACCGGAAAGAGAACCAATTTGTGTACGGTGGCCTGGTGTTTTTACACGCATCGAGTCGATGACCCACTGGGTATCACTCTTCATGCGGCTATTATCCAACAAGCCCACTTTGTTTTTGTAATTTTGGATATTGGAAATAAGTGAGTTAAATCCGATATCAAGATAGGCGTAAATACCGGTGGAACGACGTTCTTCGGTCACCAGGGCAAAACCATTATTAATCGCTTCATTGGCGTTGTGGTTATTAATCACTTTGCCATGCAATTTAATGGTGCCAGAGGATTTTTCACGAATACCAAATAACGTTTCAACGATATCTGTACGTTTCGCCCCGACCAGACCTGCGATACCGAGTATTTCGCCTTTGCGCAAATCAAAGGAGATATCGCGAATAGAGGGCTGGCGCAACGAGGTGAGATTACGCACTTCAAGAATGGTTTCGCCCGGCACGTTGTGCTTGTCCGGGAAGCGCTGGTTCAGCGAACGACCAACCATCATGGCGATGATCTTGTCCATATCCAGCCCTTCCAGCGGCTGGGTGGCAATCCACTGACCGTCACGCAGAATCGTAATTTCATCGCACAGCTGGAATATCTCTTCCATTTTATGGGAAATATAAACAATTCCACAGCCACGATCTTTCAATTTACGGATAATTTTAAACAGATGATTGACTTCTTTTTCCGTCAGCGAAGAAGTCGGCTCATCCATAATGACAATTTTGGCGTCATAAGAGAACGCTTTGGCAATTTCAATCATCTGCATTTGCGATACAGATAATGTTCCCACGCGTGCTTTAGGGTCGATATCAATATCCAGCTCATCAAAAATGGCTTTGGTATCGTGGAACATTTTATCCTGATCGACAAACATGCCTTTGGTTGGATAACGACCCAGCCACATATTGTCCATCACGGAACGTTGCAACACCAGGTTGAGTTCCTGGTGAACCATCGAAATACCATTTTCCAGCGCTTCTTTCGCGGAATGGAAGTCGATCTCTTTCCCCTGAAAAAGAATGCTACCGGAATCTTTTTGATAGATCCCAAAAAGACATTTTAATAATGTTGATTTCCCCGCACCGTTCTCGCCCATTAATGCATGGATAGAGTGCGGACGGACTTTCAAATTGACATTATCGAGTGCCTTTACGCCTGGAAAAGACTTGTTGATATTGCTCATTTCCAACAAGAATTCACCTGACGACTGAGTATTATTGCTGACCATAATTATACCTTGTTGGCCTGGCATATCGTGTTATAAGGGCGCAACAGTCGTTGCGCCCAATGAGAACATGCTTTCTTAATATTATTTACCGGCGATTTCAGCCAGGTTGTCTTTATCAACACCAACGTAAGGAATACGAACGACTTTATTTTCGATTTTCCAGTTAGTGCCATCTGCCGCGCCTTTGCCTTCGGCCAGGTTTTTCGCCAGCTCGAAGCTCGCTTTCGCCTGGTTGTTAGCATCGTTCAGCACGGTACCGGCCATTGCACCGGATTTCACCAGCGCCAGCGCTTCTGGCAGCGCATCGACACCGAAGACCGGGATAGACGATTTGTTGTGTGCTTTCAGGGCTTCAACCGCGCCCATTGCCATCGCGTCGTTGTTCGCGATAACCACTTCAATTTTGTTAGCGTTCGGGCCAGAGAGCCAGGCGTCCATTTTGTCTTTCGCCTGAGCGGTATCCCACATTGCGGTATCCAGAGCCAGCTGCTGAGTTTTGATGCCCTTATCATTCAGCTCTTTGATAACGTAAGTGGTACGTGCTTCAGCATCCGGATGACCCGGCTCGCCTTTCAGCAACACGTACTGGATCTGGCCGTCTTTGTTCAGATCCCAGCCCTGGTTCGCCGCCCAGTGTTTAGCAATCAGGTCGCCCTGAATCACGCCGGATTCTTTGGAATCGGTACCCACGTAATAGGCTTTATCGTAGCTATCCAGCGCTTTGCGGGAAGGTTCTTTGTTGAAGAAAACAACCGGAACGTTTTGACCACGTGCTTTCTCAATCACCGTACCTGCCGCTGCCGGGTCAACCAGGTTGATCGCCAGTGCTTTTACGCCTTTCGCCAGCAGCACGTCGATCTGGTCGTTCTGTTTGGATTGGTCATTCTGCGAGTCGTTCATCAGCAGCTGAACATCTGGCGCTGCTTTGGCGTCTTTCTCAATAGCCTTACGGACAACCGACATAAAGTTGTCGTCATATTTATAGATGGTCACACCAATGCGGGTATCCGCTGCGTGTGCGGCTGCGCCAAAAAGCATGCTTGCCATAACAGCAGACAGAGTCAACACCTTCTTATTCATGGTATCTCCGGTTTTTTTATATGCAGGGTAGTTCTTGTGAATAATGCTCGGCGGGTCAGTTGTTACGAAGACGTTACTGCCGACCGAAGTTCACTCTAAAATTCCATTCGTCCGTGTCCGGGTAACGCTCCAGAAGTTCGCTTTCTTCGATGTTTCAAAGCGCTCACTTGTAGTGAAAGTGATTAATCACCGTTACATCGTGTTTCAGCTTCTAAAACGCTGACATCATAGTCAGCGCCTTGTTAAGATACTGTGAATTTACTCACAGATTGAAAACGGTTACATCATCGAAGTTTATAAGTTAGTGATCGGTGCCACAGTTTGTCGTGCGGTCACGGAATGGCGGCGTACCAGCGTCGGCATAAAGCAGTGCGCAGCCTCTGGATCGAGCTTACCTGCGGCCCCCTGCAACGCCAGCTCGGTCGCCAGTCGCGCCATTGAAGCGACCGGGTAACGCACCGTGGTCAGTTGCGGGTCGGTGTAACGCGCAATGGGAATATCATCGAAACCAATCAGTGATAAATGCTGTGGCACCGCAATGCCGTTGTCTTTCAGCGCCGTCAGCGCCCCCGCCGCCATGCTGTCGTTATAGGCAAAGACCGCGGTAAGTTGCAGGTTGCGCCCCAGCAGCTCAACCATCGCCGCTTCACCGCCCTGCATATCCGGCGAACCGGTGCCAACCCAGCTATCCGGGGCGTTAATCCCCTGCTCTTCCAGCGCGCGGAACCACCCTTCGCGGCGCATATCGTTGTCTTCAATCTGGTGGCTGGAGGCCAGATAACCGATGCGCTGATGGCCGTTATTAAGCAGCATGCGCGTGGCCATCACCGCCCCGCTGACGTTATCAAGGCAGACGCAGCGGTGCGCATAGCCTGGCACCAGCCGGTTGATCAGCACCATGCCGGGGATCTGCTCCATAAAGCCTGTCAGCTCTTCATCGCTTAGCGCTTTTGAGTGAACAATCAGGGCGTTACAACGCTGGCGAATCAGGACTTCGATGGCGTGACGCTCTTTTTCCGCCTCGTGATAACTGTTGCCAATCAACACATATTTTTCGTGCTGCTGCGCAACCGTATCCACCGCTTTCACCAGCGCACCGAAAAAGGCATCAGAGACGTCCATCACCACCACGCCAATGGTGTCGCTAACCTGCGTCGCCAGCGCCTGAGCGTTGGCATTCGGGCGATAACCCAGCTGGGCGACGGCTTTCATCACCGTTTCGCGCGTTTCCGGGCTGACCAGCGCGCTGTTATTAAGCACGCGGGACACCGTCGCGACAGAGACGCCCGCATGCCGGGCAACGTCACGAATGGTGATCATTTTTACCCACCTTTTCTGGATTGCGGCAGTTCACAACCACCCCCTGTGTTAAGTAAGGAGGCTATTCTGGCAGCGAGCAGGCGATTGCTACGTGAGTGGCATCACATGAATGGAAACGGTTACATCCGTTTTGTTAATGATTGTGATCCAGATCGTTATCTGGATGTGCGAGCTAATGATGTCCCTGCAGCACGTGCGGTCAATTGCCGCCATAGCCATTCCATTGGCCCCTGACGAAAACGCCTGAGCCAGAACAGAGAGAAGAGGATATTTACGGCCCACACCGCCGGCACAAAGGCCAGCAGTTGCAGGCGGTCGAACTGCATAAACAGCCCGAAACGATTGAATAAGGTGATACAGATTAGCGTTTGCAACAGGTAGTTAGTGAGCGCCATGCGTCCAACGCAGGCAATAGCATTGACCAGTTTATAACCGCAGATCTGCGGCCAGAACCCCCACGCCAGCGCCGCATAACCCACCGCCTGTAACGGCGCGCCAAGTTCGCGCGGAGCCTGCAGAAGAAAAGCGCACCAGCGATACGACCAGCCAAGCTGCCACTGCGCAATAATCGCCGGGATGTTGATCAGTAACCCTAAGCCAATCAGCAGCGCCCCCGTCCGGCGGTAATGGCGCAGGCTGAATTGCCCTTTCAGCCAGCCGCTGCGCATCAGCGCCGCGCCTGTCAGCATCATGCCCGCCAGTTGCCAGCCATATTGCGCCCCCAGCGCCAGAAGCGCGTTAGAGAGCATATCCGCACGATTACTGATGGCCTCCCCGATACTGCCGCTGACTCGCCACCAGGTTTCGTACTGCACATTCGCCGCATCCGGCAACCAGGAGCGGTTCGGTTGCGAACCGGAAATTCCCCCCAGCAACAACAAAACCGCAATGCCAATCAGATACAGCACCACACCAGTGTTAAACATCGTCTTCACGTTCTGCGCATCTCGCACCATGCGCCAGGCAATCAGCCCCACCAGCCCATAAGCCAGCAGAATATCGCCATCCCAGAAAAAGAGACCATGAATGAAACCGAGCAGCACCAGCAGCGTCAGGCGCGACTGGATCCAGCGCTTACCGCGCGGCAGCAACATTTGCAGACCCGCACCGAACAAAATGGCAAACAGCGAGAGGAATTTCACCTGCGCGAAGAGATCGAGCAGCGCCCAGGTCCAGGCATCCGACGCCGTGATGTCGCCGTACCAGGCAGGGTTAAGGTAGGCCGCCTTTGGCAAACCAAAGGCGGTGATATTCAGCAAAAGAATACCGAGAATGGCGATGCCACGAATAAAATCCAGCGTGACATTCCTCTCCATGTCGGCGGCTCCAGCGAATTAGTTAGTGTGGCGGACTGCGCGCAGGAACTCCTGGCGGGTATTCTGGCTCGACTTGAACAAGCCACCGAGCGAAGTGGTCGTCGTCGCGCTGGTCGCGTCGCGGATGCCGCGCGCTTTCACGCAATAATGCACCGCATCAATAGAAACCGCGACATTGTTAGTGCCGAGCAGCGTTTGCAGCGCGGTAAGGATCTGCTGCGTCAGTCGCTCCTGCACCTGCGGGCGCTGCGCAAAAAACTGCACGATACGGTTGATTTTCGACAGGCCAATCACCGAATCCTTCGGAATATAGGCAACGGTGGCTTTGCCGTCGATAGTGACAAAATGGTGCTCGCAGGTGCTGGTCAGCGTGATATCGCGCACCGTCACCATCTCATCGACTTTCATTTTGTTTTCAATGACGGTGATCTTCGGGAAGTTAGCGTAATCAAGGCCGGAGAAGATCTCATCAACATACATTTTGGCGATGCGATGCGGCGTTTCCATCAGGCTGTCATCATTCAGATCGAGATTCAGCAGTTGCATAATCTCGGTCATATGCCCGGCGATAAGGCGTTTACGGGATTCGTTATCCATTTGCACCGGTGGGCGCAGCGGCGTTTCCAGACCACGGGCAACCAGAGCCTCGTGAACGAGTGCCGCTTCTTTACTGAGTGATGACATGTTTTTTATTCTCCTGCAGGTGTGGCGAACTTCGCGTTGTTAACGCAAAGTGAGCGAACATTGTGCGTGAGGTCGCGCACATAATCCAGCCCTGGCGGCGATAATTATTGAAATCGCTGCCGCCTTTCAGGCCGTGCGTTTCCAGACTAAAAGCCCGCCAATGACCAGGGCAATTGCCGCCACGCCTAGCGCCGGTTCAAGCTGCTGCGTAAGCCAGGTGGAAAGCGCGGAAGTCATAGGGCCAACCAGTTGCCCCATCGCATAGCCGGTGGTCAATAACCCGGCCATATAACGTGTGTGATTGGGCGCGAGCTCGCGTCCATACAGCAGTGAGAGCTGCACGGCGCAAAGAAATCCGCCGCCCACCAGCAACGCACCGCACACCAGCCCGCTCATCCCCGGCAGCAACCATGCCGCCAGTACGCCCGCACCCTGCAGCCACAGCACCACCGCCAGCCGCTGATGGCTGTGGCCAACGTGGCGCAGCAAAATACTTAGCGCAATCCCCACTACCGCTGCGGCACCGAACACCGGCCAGACAAACTGGGCAAACAGGCTGCCAGGAAAGCGCAGCGCCGCCATTTGCGACAGAAACGTCGCCGGTAAGATATAGCCAAACCCGGCCAGGCTGTAGCTCCAGACTAGCCGTTTAAGATCGGTGGTTAACTGTAGCGGCTGCGGCTTTTCACCCGGTCGATGCCACTCGCCAGGACGCGGCAAATAGCGAGCAATCAACGCCACCAGCAGCAGCGCCAGCACCCCATACACCTGCCAGGCGGATGCAGCGCTTAAGCCTTTTGCCTGGATCGCCACCGCCAGCAGACCGCTTAATGCAATGCCCGCACCCGGCCCGGCGAATACCGCGGCACTCAGTCCTGGCTTGCCGGCATGTGCCAGCCGATCGTTGGTCCAGGCGGCAATCAGCACCATCGCCCAGCCGCTCATTGCGCCAATCACCAGGCGCAACGCGCCGTGAAGCAGCGCGTTATCGGCAAGTGAAGAGAGAAAAGTGAGTGCCACCGCGCCGCCAATACCCAGATAAAGACGGACTTCGATATGCCGCTGCGCGCGCATTGCGTCCCAGGCACCAAGCAGATAACCGAGGTAGTTAATCGCCGCTACCAACCCGGCGCTGGTCAGGGTCAGTTGCTCGTCGCGGATCATCAACGGCACCTGCGGCGTGAAGGCAAAACGCCCGATTCCCATCGCGACAACCAGCACAATAAATCCACAAAGCGCCACACGTTGCGCCATTAGCGCCCCCAAATGTTAACGTAAAGTTATGTTTATGATGCAGTATGTTGCGTTTATGCGGAAGTGAAAGTTACTCGCAGCAAAGGGAATAGCCTGTATGATGACAAGAAGTCACCTTACTTTGTCTGTAAAAATTCTAAGGAGCCCCGCATGGAAATGCTTGAAGAGCACCGCTGTTTTGAAGGCTGGCAACAGCGCTGGCGCCACGACTCCGCCGTACTGAACTGCACGATGACCTTTAGCATCTTCTTACCGCCGCAACACAGCGCAACACCGCCGCCGGTGCTGTACTGGCTCTCCGGTCTCACCTGTAATGACGAAAACTTCACCACCAAAGCCGGTGCGCAACGCGTAGCCGCAGAGTTAGGCATTGTGCTGGTGATGCCGGATACCAGCCCACGCGGCGACGATGTCGCAGATGCAGAGAGCTATGACCTCGGCAAAGGCGCAGGTTTTTACCTCAACGCCACCGAGCAGCCGTGGGCGGCGCATTATCGTATGTATGATTACCTGCGCGATGAATTACCGACGCTTATCCAGTCGCAATTTAACGTCAGCGACCGCTGCGCTATCAGTGGTCATTCGATGGGCGGCCACGGCGCGTTGATCATGGCACTGAAAAACCCCGGCCGTTATACCAGCGTTTCCGCCTTTGCACCGATAGTGAACCCGATGCAGGTGCCGTGGGGGCAAAAAGCGTTTCGCGCTTATCTGGGCGAGGATGCGCAACAATGGCGTGAATGGGATAGCTGCACGCTGATGCTGGAAAGCAACGAAACTGACGCGATCCCAACACTTATCGATCAGGGGGATAATGATCAGTTCCTGGCCGATCAACTCCAGCCCGCGCGGCTTGCGGAAGTGGCACGGCAAAAATCCTGGCCGCTGACGCTGCGCATCCAGTCCGGCTACGATCACAGTTACTTTTTTATTGCTGCGTTTATTGAAGATCATCTGCGCTTCCATGCGCAGCATCTGCTGAAATAGCGGGAGTCCCGGCGGCGTCCTGCTGCCGGGCTTTCCATATCAAAAGCGGTAATCCAGCGCCATAAAGTAGCGGCGGCCATCTTCGTTGTAGCTGTAATCGTCGCGGCTGAGATCTTTATCGCCAAGGTTAAGCACACCCGCGCGCAGCTTGACATTTTTTGTCGCCTGCCATGCGCCGCCCGCATTCCAGATAACGTAGCCACCCGGTGTTACGCCCTGCGATACGGCGCGTTTTTCCCCGCTGTAGTTGGCAGAAACATAGAATGACCAATCCTGCGTGGCTTGCCAGTCCAGCGTGCCGTTGGCGGTGTGGAACGGCAGATCCTGCAACGGTTTGTTGCCGCCACCGCTCAGGTTACGTCCATCGTTATAGGTGTAATTCAGCGTCAGCTTCCACGCTTCATCAAACGGGATTTTCACCTCGGTTTCCACCCCCTGAATCCGCGCTTTATCAACGTTGTAGTAACGGAATACCGGCACCAGTACGCCGCTGGCATTACGCTCAAAACCGACGAAGTTAGCGTAACCCGGTGCTTCGCTCAGGCTTGACGTACGGCTAATATTGATCATGTCGTCGATATTGTTCTGGAACGCCGTTACGCTGCCCTGCACGCCTTCCAGCCAGCCCTCTTCCCCGCTGTAATAAAGCCCCAGTTCAAAACTTTCGCTGGTCTCTGGTTTTAGCTCCGGGCTGCCAACAATGCGGCAACCGCCCCGGCAGGAGTTGGTGGCCCAGTCCGGGCTGAGCTGCAACAGAGAAGGTGCTTTAAATGCCGTCGCCCAACCGCCTTTCACGGTCAGCGTATCGGTGGCGCTGTAAACCAGGTAAGCACGCGGACTCCAGTGATCGCCATAGGTGTCGTGGTCATCCATACGGACACCGGTGGTCAGCGCCAACGGCTCGAAAATACGCCACTCATCTTCAACAAACAGCGCGTACTGGCTGGTCGAGGTTTCGCTGCTGTCGCCGCCGGTCAGGTTAACAGGATCTTTTAACTTGTCGTGGCGCCACTCGCCACCCAGTGTAACGAGCTGATTATATTGCCCCAGTGGCAGCACCACTTTGCCGTCGAGCGTGTTGCTTTCCGAACGAATTGTGCTGCTGTTACCCGGGTTTTTGTTATCGATCTGTTCACCGTAGAAACGTAGTTCACTGTTTACTTCGCCCCAGCGGCCATTGTGCGCCAGCGAGTAGTTTTGCCGGTCAAGGCGGTTTTTATCCAGTGAATCAGAGTTCCTGTCCTGGCGGTCGTAGCCATATCCGGCGGTAAAATCGTGATCGTCGGTTGGCGTCCAGGCAAACTCAACGTTGCCATCACGGCTGGTGAAACCTTCAATACGCGGCGATTGGCCGCTGGCATCCGTTTTAGAACTCTGCTGGCCATCTTTTTCGCGTTTCGCCACGCTGCCAAAGGCTTTCAGCCCAAGCACCCCATCTATCAGCGGGCCGCTGGTGTAGAACTGACCGTTCCAGGTATCGCCGCGATCGCGATGCTGCTGAACCGTGCTATCCGCAGTAATCGTGCCCGTCCAGCGCTGGCCGATTTTTTTAGTAATGATGTTCACCACGCCACCAAGGGCGTCCGAACCGTACAGGGAAGACATCGGGCCGCGCACCACTTCAATGCGCTCAATGGCATCGACCGGGATCCAGTTAAGGTCAAAATCGTTATGGCGGAAAACCGCATTACGGGAGTTGACGCGCTTACCGTCAATCAGGATCAGCGTGTAGCTACTGTTGAGGCCACGCAGGCTGACGCCTTTACGGTTGTCCCCTTCGTTGGTGAACTGAACGCCAGGCACCTCTTTCAGCACATCTTTCAGGTTTTGCACCGGCTTGCGCTGCAAATCGTCCTGGGTGATCACGCTGATACTGGCGGGTGCGTCTTTCAGGTTCTGCTCCGTTGCCGACGCGGTAACCACCAGCGTTTCGCCATTCTCTACGGCCATTACCGGCAGCGCTAAAGAAAGTGCGGACGCGCAGAGGCCTCCCCGGACGATGGGATTCAAGGTAAACATTCCATAACTCCATGAGGTAAAAACAAAAAATTGCGAGGAATAGTGCTCACACACTGCCAAACACGTCAGCGTTACATTGACCCTGACAAGGAAATTATTGGCCTTCGGGCGTAGTAAGCCCGGGCAGACACCCTTTTTATTCAGGCACTTACATTAATTTAAGTGATAATGATTATCAATTGCGTTAAATTAAAGTTATGTAAATTATCGAAGCGGGAGGGAATGTTTGCAGGGGCAAAAAAAAAGCCCTCCATACAGAGGGCTAAAGAGTGAATTTATTTCGTGAAACGTTCCGGGAACTCCATTTCACTATAACGCACGAAACGGGTTCCTTTGGAAAATTTATAGCCTAACCAGATAATAAGGAACAGCGGGATACCGATATACGTCGCCGCAACGGCGCCCCAGTCAATGCTGTCGGCCAGGAAAGCCTGATAGTTCTGCCCAAGCGTGATGATGAGGCACAAAGCGAAGGCGAAAATCGGCCCCAGCGGGAAGAAACCCGAACGGTACGGCAGGTTATCCAGCGAATGCCCCTGCGCGACATAGCCACGGCGAAAACGGTAGTGGCTAATGGCAATCCCCAGCCAGGCAATAAAACCAGTCATACCGGAGGTGTTCAGCAGCCATAAATACACGGTCTGGTTGCCAAACATTGAGGTCAGGAAGCACAGCGCGGCAATCACCGTGGTGGCATACAGCGCGTTACGCGGCACGCCGCCTTTCGATAATTTCGCGAAAATGCGCGGCGCTTTGCCGTCACACGCCAGTGTGTAGAGCATACGCGTGGAAGCGTACATGCCCGAGTTCCCCGCCGACAGCACCGCCGTCAGGATCACCGCGTTCATCACCGCCGCCGCCGAGAGCAGACCCGCATGCTCAAACACCAGCGTGAACGGGCTGACGCTGATATCTTTCACGTCGTTGCGCAGCAGGCTCGGATCGGTGTACGGAATGATGAGGCTGATAATTAAAATCGCAAACACATAGAACAGCAGAATACGCCAGAACACCTGGCGCACCGCGCGCGGGATGTTCTTCTCCGGATCTTCCGATTCCCCCGCCGCGATACCAATCAGCTCAGTCCCCTGGAAAGAGAAACCGACAATCATTGCCACACCGATCATGGCGGAAAAACCACCGGCAAATGGCGCATCACCAATCGTCCAGTTGCTCCAGCCCGCCGGTTTTTCCCCCTGGAAAATACCGACAATCATCATCACACCAACAATGATGAAGATAATGACGGTGGCGACTTTGATCAGCGAGAACCAATACTCCGCTTCACCAAAGCCTTTCACTGAGATGTAGTTAAGCAGGAAAATCACCGCGAGGAACAGCGCGCTCCAGATCCAGCCTGGCGTGTCCGGGAACCACCAGGTCATGACTAATTGCGACGCCACAAGGTCAACGGCGATGGTCACCGCCCAGTTGTACCAGTAGTTCCAGCCCAGCGCGAAGCCGAAACCCTCTTCAACATATTTTTGACCATAGGTGGAGAACGAACCGGAAACCGGCATAAACGCCGCCAGTTCACCGAGGCTGGTCATCAGGAAATAGACCATCAGGCCAATCAGAATATAGGAGAACAACGCGCCGCCGGGGCCCGCTGAAGAAATGGTCGCCCCTGATGCGACAAACAAACCTGTACCGATGGAACCGCCAATGGCGATCATCGTCAGATGACGCGCTTTGAGTTCTCGACGAAGCGTGGGCGCTTCTGTGGTTTTAGTTTCGGAAACCATAAGAAAATGCTATCCATCCAAAAAATGAGGCGCGATTGTAGCAAACGAAACGCAGGCCTTCCGGCATAAAACGCCTCTTATTAGAGACCTTCATGATCGGCAACGGATTATAAGTAAAGCAGTGAATGGACAATGTTGCGAGGCGGTAAATAAGCTCCCGCGCGGATGCGGGAGCAGAAAGATCAATTCAGACCGCGTACCGAAGCGATAAACTGCTGCAGTTCCGGTGTTTTCGGCTGCGTGAAAAAGTGCTTGCTGTCACCCTGCTCCCAGACTTTTCCCTGATGCATAAACACGACGCGGTCACCCACTTCGCGGGCAAAGTTCATTTCATGGGTCACCAGAATCAGCGTCATCCCTTCACGAGCAAGCTGCTCCAGCACGCGCAGCACCTCACCGACCAGTTCCGGGTCCAGTGCCGAGGTGATTTCATCACACAGCAGCACTTTCGGTTTCATCGCCAGCGCACGGGCAATCGCCACGCGTTGCTGCTGACCACCGGAAAGATTGGCCGGATAGTAGTCGATACGCTCGCCAAGCCCCACTTTCTCCAGCATCTCAATGGCAAGGCGACGGCACTCGTCAGCAGGCAATTTCAGCACCCGGCGCGGTGCCAGCATCACGTTTTCCAGCGCCGTCATATGCGGGAACAGATTAAAGCTCTGGAATACCATTCCCACTGAGCGGCTGATCTCACGCGCCTGCGATTCCCGGTCGGTTACCGTCATACCACCCAGTTTGATGCTGCCATCCTGGTAGCCTTCCAGCCCGTTCATGCAGCGCAGTAAGGTGCTTTTGCCCGACCCGCTGCGGCCAATAATCGACACCACTTCGCCCATTTCAATGTCGAGGCTTACGCCCTTCAGCACATGGTTGTCGCCATAATATTTCTGCACTTCATTAATGGTGATGAGCGGCATGGAATTTCTTCTCCAGATAGCGGCTGTAGCGCGACAGCGGATAACACAGCAGGAAATAGCCCAACGCCACCAGCCCGAACACTTTGAATGGTGCAAAGGTGACGTTGTTAAGCATGGTGCCGGCTTTGGTGAGTTCGACAAAACCGATAATCGACGCCAGCGCGGTGCCTTTAATGACCTGCACGGAAAAGCCCACCGTCGGCGCAATGGCGATTCGAATGGCTTGCGGCGCAATCACGCGAAACAGCGTTTGACCAAAACTCAGCCCCAGACAGCGGCAGGCTTCCCACTGCCCTTTTGGCAGCGCGTTGATGCTGCCGTACCAGATATCAAGCAGGAAGGCGCTGGTAAACAGCGTTAGCGCCAGCGTCGCCGCCGTCCACGCGCTGACATCAATACCAAACAGCGCAAGGCCAAAAAAAGCGAGGAACAGTTGCATCAATAGCGGTGTGCCCTGAAATAACGTGGCATAGGCGCTGATAAACCGTTTTGGTAAGCTCCAGCGGCTAATGCGCAACACCAGTAGCGGCAGCGTTACCAGCGTGCCGCAGACGAAGGCGATCAGCGACAGCAGCACCGTCCAGCGCGCCGCCAGCAGCAGGTTGCGCAGAATATCCCAGTCGGTAAACGTACTCATCAGCTCTCGCTCCCCAGCCATTTGCGTCCGATTGCCAGCAGCAGCTGGCGCATCAACAGCGACAGCATCAGATACAGCAACGTGGTGACAAAATAGACTTCAAAACTTAAAAACGTGCGCGACTGAATCAGGTTGGCCATAAAGGTCAACTCTTCATAAGAGACTTGCGACACCACAGACGAGCCCAGCATGACGATAATGCACTGACTCACCAGCGCCGGATAAATGCGTTTCAGCGCGGGAGGCAAAATCACCCGTAAAAAGGTTTGCGATTTGCTAAGCCCCAGTACGCGGGCGGCTTCCCACTGCCCTTTCGGCGCCACCTGGATCCCGGCGCGGATAATTTCCGTGCTGTAGGCACCGAGGTTAACCAGCATGGCGATCAGCGCCGCTTCACCGGCGGTGAGTTTCAGCCCGAGGCCCGGCAAACCAAACACAATAAAGAACAGCTGCACCACAAATGGCGTGTTGCGGATAAGCTCAACGTACGCGCCCCAGATGGCACTTATCACGCCGGGTTTACCGCTACGCAGCGCCGCACCGACGATGCCGATCGTCACACCGCCAACCGTCGCCAGCGTGGTTAAGGTCACCGTGGTCCAGAGCCCAGCCAGCAGCTCCGGCCAGAACGGCCAGAGCGCGGCGAAATCAAGCGATGTCGTCATGCGTTACGCGCCAAAGTTGGCCGGTAACGGCGCCTGCATCCATTTCTGTGACAAGTTGTTGAGTTCGCCCTCTTTCAGCGCCTGCTCAACCAGCTTGTCGACTTCCGCTTTCAGCGCTGGTTCGTTTTTCATTAGCCCGATATAGCACGGCGAATCTTTCAGCATAAACTGGCTGACCGGCGCTTTTTGCGGGTTCTGCCGCGCAATTGCCGCCACAACAACGTTACCGGTGGCGAGATACTGCACCTGGCCGGACATATAAGCAGAAAGCGTGGTGTTGTTATCTTCGTAGCGCTTCACGTCGGCATCTTTCGGCGCGATATCGCTCAGCACCATGTCTTCCACGGCACCGCGGGTAACGCCGATAGATTTGCCGCTTAACGCTTTCGCATCGGTCACCGTGGCCTCTTTCGGGCCAAACACGCCAAGGAAGAACGGGGCATAGGCACGGCTGAAGTCGATCACTTTTTCGCGCTCCGCATTTTTGCCAAGGCTGGAAATCACCAAGTCAACTTTATGCGTTTGCAGATACGGCACGCGGTTGGCGCTGGTTACAGGCACCAGTTGCAGTTTCACCTTCATGCCTTTTGCCAGATATTCGGCCATATCAATGTCGTAACCCTGCGGTTTGAGATCGGTGCCAACAGAGCCAAACGGCGGAAAATCCTGCGGTACTGCCACACGCAATACGCCGCGCTGCTGAATATCCTGTAATTGATCCGCCATCGCCTGCGAGGCACAAGCCATCATCACTGTCGCCATCGCTGCGGCCTTTATCCACGTTTTCATCATCAACACCTCATCGCCCATGAAACAAAAGATTCTTTGAATCACTTTCTGCAACTAATGTGCCAATACGATATATTCTGGCGGAACGCGGCATGCGGGGAGTTCAGGGATGAATCGAAGGTTGCAGCGCTGCGTCTGCACCACCAAAACGGTGCAGACGCCTGCTGATGGTGCAATCAAATCTCGCAGTAGCGAATAAAGCGGTTTAATGCGCTGGAAAGGTGTTTCTGACGATGGTGGATACGCCACAGCGTGCGCACCAGACGGGGCAGCGGAACCGGCACTTCCACTAAGCTACCGGTTTCAAGCTGTTCAGCAATGACGCGCCGCGACAGGCAGCTAATGCCCAACCCGTGGCGCACCGCATGCTTAATGGCTTCTGAGTTGCCAAGCTCCATGCCCAGGTGAAACTGCGGCAAATGCGAGAGGAGTAAATAGTCGACGATTTCGCGTGTGCCGGAGCCGCGCTCGCGCAGGATCCACGGCGCAGCGGCGAGTTGCTCCAGCGTTACGCGCCCTTGCAGCAGCGGGGATGACGGCGGTGCAAACACCACCAGCTCATCTTCCATCCACGGCTCGGCGATAATTTCCGCGGTGTGGCACGGGCCTTCGATTAAACCGATATCAACGCGGAAATCCGCTACCGCATTGATCACGTCCTGGCTGTTACCCACGCTCAGTTCCAGCGGCAGATCGGGGAAATCGCGGCGGTAGTGGGCGATCACCTCCGGCAGGATGTAATTACCAATCGTGCTACTGGCGAATACGCGGATGGCACCGTTATCTTCGCGAAACAGTTGCTCGATTTCCGTCGCCTGTTCGAGCGCTGCCAGCGCGCGGGGATAGAGCAAACGCCCGTGTTCATTCACCACCAGCCGTTTACCCACGCGGTCAAACAATTGCACGCCCAGCTGGCCTTCAAGATCGGTCAGTGCCGCGCTAACCGCAGATTGCGAGAGCGCTAACTGCTGCGAAGCCTGGGTGGTGGAGCCGCTTTTCAGCACTTCAGCAAAAACTTCAAGCTGGCGTAACGTTATATGCATAGAGGTCACTTACCACTTATAAAGATTAATTATAAATATATAATCAATTTTACCTTTAAACCAGTTCGCCTTAACCTTTTCGCCATTGAGAGGAGAAGGTTATGACAGAAATCACGTTACAGACTCGACGCCATCCGGCATGGCATTTTGTTCCCGGCTTGTTGTTGACCGGCCTGATTACCGCCGCCGCATTATGGCTTGGCGCTATCCCGTCGGTCGCAGGCCTTGGGCTGAGCGCCTTAACACTGGCTATTCTTATCGGCATGCTGCTTGGCAACACGCTCTACCCCGCCTGGCACCATCGTTGCGACGGCGGCGTACTGTTCGCTAAACAGCACCTGTTACGACTGGGGATCATTCTTTATGGTTTTCGCCTGACGTTTTCACAAATTGCCGACGTGGGGGTCAGCGGTATCGCCATCGATGTGCTGACGCTATCGAGTACTTTTTTGCTGGCCTGTTTTCTTGGGCAAAAAGTATTCGGGCTGGATAAAAAAACCAGCTGGCTGATTGGCGCAGGCAGCAGTATTTGCGGCGCGGCAGCCGTGCTGGCAACCGAACCGGTGGTCAAAGCAGAAGCCAGTAAAGTGACGGTTGCGGTCGCCACTGTCGTGATTTTCGGCACGCTGGCAATCTTTATTTACCCGGCGCTCTACCCGCTGGTTGGTCACTGGTTTAGCCCGGAAACCTATGGCATCTGGGTAGGTTCAACGGTACATGAAGTGGCGCAAGTGGTTGCCGCCGGTCATGCCATCAGCCCGGAAACGGAAAATGCCGCCGTGATTGCCAAAATGCTGCGCGTAATGATGCTGGCACCGTTTTTACTGCTGCTGGCCGCACGCGTTAAACAGCTCAGCCCGCAGCAAGGGGCAGAAAAAAGTAAGCTGACCATTCCGTGGTTTGCGCTGGGCTTTGTGGCTGTCGCGGTGTTTAACTCGTTCCATCTGTTGCCGGCATCGATGGTGAACATGTTGAATACGCTGGATACGCTGCTGCTGGCGATGGCGATGGCGGCGCTGGGATTGACCACACACGTCAGTGCGCTGAAGAATGCCGGGGCAAAACCGCTGGTCATGGGGCTGATTCTGTTTGTCTGGCTGATTGTCGGCGGGGGCGCCATTAACCTGGCAGTTCATCACCTGATGGCATAAACCACTACATCTCCTCCCTGTTGACCCGCTATGATGAGCGTTTTCCCCTGGCGGGTTTAACAGGAGTTTTTATGAAATATATTGGTGCGCATGTGAGCGCCTCCGGCGGCGTGGCAAATGCCGCCATTCGCGCGGCTGAGATTGGCGCGACCGCCTTTGCGCTGTTTACCAAAAACCAGCGCCAGTGGCGGGCCGCGCCGCTGAGTCCGGAAACTATCGACGAATTCAAAGCCGCCTGCGAAAAATATCACTTCACACCCAATCAGATCCTGCCGCACGACAGTTACCTGATTAACCTTGGCCACCCGGTGGCCGAGGCGCTGGAAAAATCCCGCGACGCGTTTATTGATGAGCTGAGCCGTTGTCAGCAACTGGGGCTGAGCCTGCTGAACTTCCACCCCGGCAGCCATTTAATGCAGATCCCCGAGGATGAATGTCTGGCGCGTATTGCCGAGTCCATCAACATTGCGCTGGCGCAAACCGAAGGCGTCACCGCCGTGATTGAAAACACCGCCGGTCAGGGCAGCAATCTGGGGTTTAAGTTCGAGCATCTGGCGGCGATTATTGACGGTGTGGAAGACAAATCCCGCGTTGGTGTCTGCATTGATACCTGCCATGCGTTTGCCGCAGGCTATGATCTACGCACAGAACAAGCCACGGCAGACACCTTTGCGGAATTCGATCGCGTGGTCGGTTTCCAGTATCTGCGCGGTATGCATCTGAACGACGCCAAAAGTGCTTTTGGTAGCCGTGTCGACCGCCACCACAGCCTCGGCGAAGGTAATATCGGGCATGACGCGTTTCGCTGGATCATGCGCGACGCACGTTTCGATGGCATTCCTATGATTCTGGAAACTATTAATCCGGATATCTGGGCCGAAGAGATTGCCTGGCTGAAGGCGCAGCAAACCGCTGAAGCCACCGCATAAAAAAAGGGCCGCTAAGCGGCCCTTCTCATTTCCCGGATGTCGGCAATTTCTTATGCTACTTTTGCTACGGCTTCTGTTTCTGGCCGTTTCAGGAAGGCATACACCAGCCCCGCCAGCAGCGTACCCGCGACGATAGAGAGCAGGTAGCCCAGTACCGGCGTGATAGCGCCTGGGATCAGCAGCACAAACAGACCACCGTGCGGTGCCATCAGTTTCGCGCCAATCGCCATGGAGATAGCACCGGTCAGCGCACCGCCGGCGATACAGCACGGCAAAACACGCATCGGGTCGCGGGCGGCGAACGGGATAGCCCCTTCGGAGATAAAGCACAGACCCAGTACCAGCGCCGCTTTACCACCTTCACGTTGACCTTTGTCGAACTTGTTGCGGGCAACAATGGTCGCCAGACCCATCGCCAGCGGCGGCACCATACCGGCAGCCATAATCGCCGCCATCGGTGCGTAAGTTTGCGTACTCAGCAGACCCACACCAAAGGCGTATGCCGCTTTGTTGACCGGGCCACCCATGTCGGTACACATCATGCCACCGAGGATTGCACCCAGCAGGACAGCGTTAGCCGTGCCCATAGTCTGCAGCCAGGAAGTCAGGCTAGCGAGGATTTTCGCCACCGGCGTACCGATCAGGTAAATCATTGCCAGGCCGACAATCAGGCTGGAAACCAGCGGAATGATCAGAATCGGTTTCAGCGCTTCCATACTCGGCGGCAGCTTCAGGCCTTTACTGATGCCTTTCGCCAGGTAGCCCGCGAGGAAACCGGCAATGATACCGCCGATAAAACCCGAACCGGTGCTGACCGCCAGCATACCGCCGATAAGACCCGGGGTCAGACCCGGACGGTCGGCGATGGAGAACGCGATAAAGCCCGCCAGCACCGGCACCATCAGGGCAAAGGCTGAACCACCACCGATTTTCATCAGCGCGGCCGCCAGTGTGCCTTCTTCTTTAAACGCGGTAATACCGAATGCGAACGAGAGCGCAATTAACAGACCACCCGCTACTACCATCGGCAGCATGTAGGAAACGCCCGTCAGCAGGTGACGGTATGCGCCCGCACTCTCAGTCTTACCTTCAGCAGCATCAGCAGAGGGTTTACCCGACGGCTGATAAGGCTTCGCTTCCGCGACGGCTTTATCCAGCTCCTGTGCCGTTTTCTTCAGCGCCAGGCCTGTTGTCGTGCGGTACATCGGCTTACCGGCAAATTTCGCCAGGTCTACTTCGATGTCAGCGGCAACCACCACCAGATCCGCCTGCGCAACCTCTTCCGGAGTGATGGCATTGCCCGCACCCACGGAGCCACGGGTTTCCACTTTCACCCACCAGCCGCGTTTTTTCGCTTCGGTTTCGATAGCTTCCGCCGCCATAAAGGTGTGTGCCACACCTGTCGGGCAGGCAGTGACCGCAACAATGCGTTTCGGGCCACTACTGGTCACGGCTGTCGCCGCTGCAGCAGGCGCGGCATACACCGACGCATGGTTTTTCGCTTCGCTCAGGAACAGTTCCGGGTGGGCGACTGCGCGATTGATATCGCCCAGCCAGACCTTTTTCCCGTCCAGCGCACTGTCGCCTGGCAGCTTGCTACCCAGCACGATAGCCAGTTCCGCTTCGCCTGGGTTATCAATAAATTGCAGATTTGCTTTCTGCGCCGCCGCGCCCAGCAAGGTCTTCGCCATATAGGCGCGGGCCTGCCCGAGTTCGGAGTCGATTATCAGCAGCGTTTTCATTATGCCTCTCCTGCTGTTAGTTGAAGGGTTTTAAGTCAACTCGCGCCATCATCGCGGCTAACTGGGTACGATCGGTAATACCTACGTTACTCTGACTTACCGCCAGTGCAGCAACAGCGGTGGCCAGGCGTAATGTATGTTCACTGGACTCACGCATCAGCAGACCATAAATCAGCCCACCGACCATTGAATCCCCTGCGCCAACGGTGCTTACCACTTCCATTGACGGCGGTTTGGCGATCCATTCGCCCGAAGCGTTAACCCACAGCGCGCCTTCTGCGCCCAGTGAAATCACCACATGGGCGATCCCCTGTTCGCGAAGCGCATGAGCAGCTTCAATAACGTCCTTCAATTCTGGTAATTTACGGCCCGCCCAGATTTCCAGCTCACGGCGGTTCGGTTTCACCAGCCACGGCGCGGCTTTCAGACCGGCTACCAGCGCGTCGCGGCTGCTGTCGAAGATAATGCACGGGCACTGGCTACGCAGGCGCGTCATCCAGTCCGTAAAGGCTTCCGGGCTGACGCCCGACGGCAGGCTGCCGCTCACGCAAACCATGTCGAACTGACCAAGCCAGGTCAGCGAATCGTTAACAAAGCGTTCCCAGTCAGCCGGGGTGACTTCAAAACCGGAGAAGTTAAAGTCGGTCACTTCGCCATCTTTTTCCGTCAGCTTGACGTTGATGCGGGTACGCCCCTGCACCACCTGGAAACGGTTAGCAATACCCAGCTCGCTGAACAGTTGCTGAAAACCGTCCTGGTTATCTTTACCGAGGAAGCCACCCACGGTGACATCAATGCCAAGGTCTTTCAGCACTTTTGCGACGTTGATCCCTTTACCCGCGGCATGCAGGCCAGTGGTGCGCACAAGGTTAACTTCACCGCGTTCAATTTCCGGGGTGAAACCCACCAGATCATAGGCCGGATTCAGGGTGATCGTAGCGACACGTCTGCTCATTTATGCGCCCTCTCCCAGACCAGCAGCGATGGCTTCGCCAATCGCTTTCAGCGCCTGTTCAGCATCATCACCCTGCGCGGTGAAACGCAGGCGGTGTCCTTTTTTCACGCCAAGTGCAACAACTTTCATCAGACTACGTCCATTTGCAGGTTTGCCAGTACCGTCAAGGTTGGCGACGGTAATTTCACTGTTAAATTGCTTGATAGTGTTGACCAGCATGGTGCCCGGACGTGCGTGCAAACCATGTTCGTTACGCACGACAAACTCCTCGCTCAGCAGATCTTCAGCCACCGCATCGTCACTGCTCAGCAACGCCAGCAGCGTGGCGGCGTCGGCATTCAGCAACAGGTTGGCTTTATTGTTAAGCAGCAGATCGCTAAGACGCTTGAGCACCGCAACAGGCTGTTCGTCGGCCATCGCAACACTGACCAGCAGCGCCGCACGCTCACCTTCCACCTCAAACGGGGTGGCTGCACGGCTCACCGCAACCGCACTCAGCACGTTGCCTTCAGCACTGTCGTTCAGCCAGATGCCCTGACCCAGGTTCAGCGGTTTCTCGTTAATGGCGCGGGTAACATACGCGGCGTCAACCGCACCGGCCTCTTTCAGGCGTGCGGCGTTCAGCGCTTGCAGCGTCGTCAGATCGCTGGCGGCAACATCGAGCGTTAAGGTTTCATTATCCAGCTTGAGTGATGCGCTCAGTTTTTCGCCCATCAGCAGTGCGCGCAGCTCTTCAGCAGAGGTGGCGGACTGCAACTGTGCGGCGACAGAATCATCGCTCAGCACATGTGTCAGCTGACGCAGCAGGCCAAGATGTTCATCGGAGCTGGCGGCAATACCGATGGCGACATACGCCACCTGCCCTTCGCTCCAGAGGATGCCCTGCGGGAACTGGAAGACTTTCACACCGGTTTTCAGCACCTGATCGCGCGTGTCGGTGGTGCCGTGTGGAATAGCAATACCATTGCCAAGGTAGGTGGACGTTTGCCCTTCGCGCGCCAGCATGCCATCGACATAACCGTCGGCGACGTTGCCTGCTGCTGCCAGTGCCGCCGCAATCTGGCGGATAGCGTCTTCTTTATTACTGGCCTGCTGGCCTGGATGGATGTCCTGAACGGATAACTGGAACATGTGACCCTCTCTCGCTGACTTGAATCGTTTCAGCTAGGTTGAGAAATAGTGCGTCACCGCCGTTGTTCAGACATAACGCGATGACGCTGAAACGTTTCAAGGAGCATTCACTTTTTTTGTTCCGTAAGCAAGAATTCTCTTATTTGGCGTTGCAGAATTTTGAGGTTCAGCACATTTCGGCCACGCGTAAGGCAAATTTGCTGAAGCAGACTTTCTGTTCAGCAATCCACTTTCAGCTTTCGTCAGCCTTAATTAAAACCCAGGGAAAAGGTTTGGATTTTTTGTCGCAAATTTTGCTTAGCAGGCTGTGTTTTTTTCATGCAGCGGCGTACACTCCGCGTCTCGCTATTGGATCTCATTTAACATGCAAAATTCTCCCGCCGCTGCCCGTCCCGGCGCGTTTGATTTCACCTCAACGGCATTCCTGATCGTCGCCTTTTTAACGGGGATTGCCGGTGCGTTACAAACACCGACGCTGAGCCTGTTTTTAACCAATGAAGTGCACGTTCGCCCGGCGATGGTGGGCTTCTTTTTCACCGGCAGCGCGGTGATTGGCATTCTGGTGAGCCAGTTTCTTGCCGGACGCTCTGACCGCAAAGGCGATCGCAAGACGCTGATTGTCTTTTGTTGCCTGCTCGGCGTGCTGGCCTGTGTGCTGTTCGCCTGGAACCGTAACTACTTTATTTTGCTGTTTGTCGGCGTGTTCCTCAGCAGTTTCGGTTCAACAGCGAACCCGCAAATGTTTGCCCTTGCGCGTGAACATGCGGATCGCACCGGGCGTGAAGCCGTGATGTTCAGTTCGATACTCCGTGCGCAAGTATCCCTGGCGTGGGTGATTGGCCCACCGCTGGCCTACGCGCTGGCGATGGGCTTTGGTTTTTCCACCATGTATTTGTGTGCGGCGGCAGCCTTTATTGTCTGCGGCGCAATGGTGTGGCTGTTCCTGCCAACCATGCGTAAAGAGCCAAAGCTGAAATCAGTGGTGATGGAAGCACCACGCACGCACCGCCGCGATGCGCTGCTGTTGTTCGTGATTTGTACGCTGATGTGGGGCACCAACAGCCTTTATATTATTAATATGCCGCTGTTTATTATTGATGAGCTGCATCTGCCGGAAAAACTGGCGGGCGTGATGATGGGTACTGCGGCCGGGCTGGAAATCCCCACCATGCTCATTGCCGGGTATTACGCAAAGCGCTTCGGCAAACGCTTCCTGATGCGCGTCAGCGCCGTGGCGGGCATCTTCTTTTATGCCGGAATGCTGACGGTGCATACGCCCGTGGTACTGCTTGCTTTGCAACTGCTGAACGCGATTTATATCGGCATTCTCGCCGGGATTGGCATGCTCTATTTTCAGGATTTGATGCCTGGGCAGGCGGGTTCAGCCACCACCCTTTATACTAATACCACGCGTGTCGGCTGGATTATCGCCGGTTCGCTGGCTGGCGTGGTGGCAGAGATCTGGAGTTATCACGCGGTGTTCTGGATTGCGCTGGTGATGACGCTGGTTACGCAGGTGTGCCTGAGCCGGATAAAAGATATTTAAGGCGCGGTTTGTTGCTCAAGATCGAGCAGATAAACCATCGCCTGTTCGCGGTTTGCGCCGCACATGTCACGGCTCGGTTGCAGACCGGCACACACTTTTGGGCGCAGCGGCGAGCCGAAGATTTTGCAGCGCTTTTGCGCGTCGAGCTGAACGCAGGGCGTATTAGCGGGCTTCCCGTCAGGCATGCCGGGTATCGGGCTACTGATGGACGGGGCGGTACAGCAAGCTCCACAGTCCGGGCGGCATTCCATAAACGTTCTCTATTATCAGGCGCGCGGGGCTGCGCGTGCAGGGCGCAAGCTACCATCTTTTGCCCTCTGAACGCAAAACTCTCCGATTCCACTTGCCTGAAAAGTCCCTCGCGAGTAGTTTGTCGCGATATTTTCGTTATTTTCAATTTACAGGACCCTTGCAATGCCAAGAGCGAACGAAATTAAAAAAGGTATGGTGCTGAATTACAACGGCAAACTGCTGATTGTGAAAGATATTGACATTCAGTCACCGAGCGCCCGTGGCGCAGCAACGCTCTACAAAATGCGTTTTTCCGATGTCCGTACCGGGCTGAAAGTGGAAGAGCGTTTTAAAGGCGATGATATCCTTGATACCGTGACCCTGAACCGTCGTTTTGTCGACTTTTCGTATGTTGACGGCAATGAATACGTGTTTATGGATAAAGAAGATTACACGCCGTACACCTTCAATAAAGAGCAGATTGAAGAAGAACTGCTGTTTATTCCGGAAGGCGGTATGCCGGATATGCAGGTTCTGCTGTGGGACGGCCAGTTGCTGGCGCTCGAACTGCCGCAGACGGTGGATCTGGAAATTGTGGAAACCGCACCAGGCATCAAAGGTGCTTCCGCCAGCTCACGCACTAAACCGGCCACCCTGACCACCGGTCTGGTTGTCCAGGTACCGGAATACCTGACCACCGGCGAGAAAATCCGTATTCATATCGAAGAGCGCCGCTATATGGGCCGCGCCGACTGATAAGCGTGATGCATGAAAAAAGCCACTTCATTGAAGTGGCTTTTTATTTTCCGACGGTAAACCGGCTTACAGCAGATCGCGGAACAACGTTTTTTTCAGCGCCAGCTCAACGCCGCGCACTTCCGCCATCCCTTTCAGGCGACCAATCGCCGAGTAACCTGGGTTGGTTTTCTTACGCAGATCGTCAAGCATCTGATGGCCATGATCCGGGCGGAACGGGATCGGGCGCAAATCACCGGCTTTCTTGCGGCGCTGCTCTTCGGTGAGAATGGCGGCAACCACCGACACCATATCCACATCACCCTGCAAATGCGCGGCTTCATGGAACGTTTTCGGGTTATCTTCGCGGCAGGTTGAACGCAGGTGCGTAAAGTGAATGCGATCGCCAAACATCTCGATCATCCGCACTAAGTCGTTATCCGCACGCACGCCGTATGAACCTGTGCACATCGTGAAACCGTTATTGATGCTGTCTACCGCTTCTTTCAGCCACTGCATATCTTCAATAGTAGAAACGATACGCGGCAGACCGAGGATCGGGCGCGGCGGATCGTCCGGGTGAACCGCCATACGTACGCCCACTTCCTGCGCAACCGGCACGATAGCGCGCAAGAAATAGGCCATATTTTCACGCAACTGTGCTTTGTCGATGCCGTCATATTCGGCAAGGCGTGCATGGAACTGTTCCAGGGTATACCCCTCTTCAGCGCCCGGCAGACCAGCAATGATATTGCGCGTCAGCTTTTCCACTTCCGCTTCAGTCATGGCGTTAAAGTAGGCCTGCGCCTGACGCTGCTCTTCTTCGCTGTAATCAGCTTCGGCGCCTTTGCGCTTCAGGATATGCAGCTCGAACGCGGCAAAAGCAATCTGGTCAAAACGCAGCGCTTTGGAGCCATCCGGCAGTTCATATTCCAGATCGGTACGCGTCCAGTCGAGGATTGGCATAAAGTTGTAGCACACGGTATCAATACCGCAGGCTGCCAGGTTGCGGATACTCTGCTGATAGTTGGCAATCCAGGTATCGTACTGCCCGGTGTGAGTTTTAATATCTTCATGCACCGGAATACTTTCGACCACCGACCAGACCAGCCCTTTTTCCGCCAGCAGCGCCTGACGCGCTTTGATCTCGTCTACCGGCCAGACCTGGCCGTTCGGGATATGGTGCAGTGCGGTCACGACGCCCGTCGCGCCTGCCTGACGCACATCATCAAGCGACACCGGATCGTTCGGTCCATACCAACGCCAGGTTTGTTCCATTGCCTTACCCTCTACAAAGTTGTTATACCAATACACACAAACATATGACGACTACCATACATGCTTAATTGCAGCGGTCAAATCTTCCCACAGCAATGATTGATCCAGCTCACATTCCCCGGATAATTACGGCATACCAATTCTTTTTGCTGTCATATAACTTTACACTGCACATTGTTAATTATTGGTTAATCAGGTGTATATAGATGAAGACAATCGCCTCCGTAACGCTGCCCGCCAGCGTGCAGCAACCCCAGTATGACCGCACACAACTGCGCTCGCGAATTGTGCACTTTGGTTTTGGCGCATTTCATCGCGCGCATCAGGCGCTGCTGACCAACCGGGTGCTGAACGCGCAAGGTGGCGATTGGGGGATCTGTGAAATCAGCCTGTTCAGCGGCGATGTGCTCATGTCTCAGTTACGCGAGCAGGATCATTTATACACCGTGCTGGAAAAAGGGGCGGAGGGGAACCAGCCGATAATCATTGGTGCGGTGAACGAATGTCTGAACGCGAAACTTGATTCTCTGCCCGCCATCATTGAAAAATTTTGCGAACCGCAAGTGGCGATTGTTTCCCTGACGATTACCGAAAAAGGCTATTGCATCGATCCTGCCAGCGGCAAACTGGATCTGCAGCAGCCGCGCATCGCACACGATCTCCAGCATCCGGGCGAACCGCATTCAGCACCAGGGATTCTGGTTGAAGCACTCTCCCGTCGCCGTGAACGCAGGCTGCCGCCCTTTACCGTGCTCTCCTGCGATAATATTCCCGATAATGGTCATATTGTTAAAAATGCCGTACTCGGAATGGCGCAAACCCGCTCACCGGAACTGGCGCAGTGGATAGAGGAGAATGTGAGCTTTCCGGCCACCATGGTGGATCGCATTGTTCCGGCGGCAACAGATGAATCACTGGCGGAAATTGGCGAAGCGCTGGGCGTATTTGATCCGTGCGCCATCAGTTGTGAGCCGTTCATTCAGTGGGTAATTGAGGATAATTTCGTCGCCGGACGTCCCGAATGGGAAGTGGCCGGCGTACAACTGGTTCAGGATGTACAGCCGTGGGAGCAGATGAAGTTACGCATGCTCAATGGCAGCCACTCTTTTCTGGCCTATCTCGGCTACCTGGCAGGCTTCGCGCATATTAATGATTGCATGCAGGATGAGGTCTTCCGTACGGCGGTACGCCGCCTGATGCTCCAGGAACAAGCCCCGACGCTGCGCATTACCGGCGTTGATCTCACCGCTTATGCCGATAGCCTGATCGACCGTTTTTCTAACCCGGCGCTGAAGCACCGTACCTGGCAAATCGCCATGGATGGCAGCCAGAAGCTGCCGCAGCGTATGCTGGATGGTGTTCGGGTGCATTTGCAACGCGAAACGCCGTGGCCGCTGTTAGCGCTGGGCATTGCGGGCTGGATGCGCTATGTCAGCGGCGTGGATGACGCCGGTAACAGCATTGATATTCGCGATCCGCTGGCGGATAAAATTCACGCGATTGTTGAAACCAGCAGCGTCGATGAACGCGTAACGGCCCTGCTGACACTGAAAGAGATTTTCGGTAGCGACCTGCCGCACAACCCGACGTTTGTTAATGCCATTAATCACGCATGGCAGATGCTCACCACCGAAGGTGCGCATGCAGCGGTGAAGCGCGCACTCGATAATTAACAATTTCTGCTACTTAAGCGGACGGTTAGTGCTTTTACGCCGTTCGCGCCCTTCTCTTTTCGCACTTTTTTCGCCAGGATCGTCAGTCACCCTTACATTTCGTTGACGCCTGGAGCACTTGTGACCAAAACCAACCTCATCACCGGCTTTCTCGGAAGCGGCAAAACCACGTCGATTTTGCATTTGCTGGCCAATAAAGACCCGCAGGAAAAATGGGCCGTGCTGGTGAATGAATTTGGTGAAGTCGGCATTGATGGCGCGCTGCTGGCTGACAGCGGTGCGCTGCTTAAAGAGATCCCGGGCGGCTGTATGTGCTGCGTGAATGGCCTGCCGATGCAGGTGGGTCTCAATACATTGCTGCGCCAGGGGAAACCTGACCGCTTGTTGATTGAACCGACAGGCCTGGGCCACCCAAAACAGATCCTCGATATGCTCACCGCGCCGGTGTATGAGCCGTGGATAGACCTGCGCGCAACGCTCTGCTTGCTCGATCCCCGCCAGTTACTGGATGAAAAAGCACTCACCAACGAAAACTTTCGCGACCAGTTAGCGGCGGCGGATGTCGTTGTCGCCAATAAACAGGATCGCGCCACACCACAGAGCCAGCAGGCGCTGGAGACATGGTGGGCTGAGTTTGGTGGCGATCGTTTACAGGTTAGCGCGACCCGGGGCGCTATTGACGGCGCACTGCTTGATCTTCCTCGCCGTAACCTGCGTGAGCTGCCTTCAAGTGCTGCGCATAACCATGCTCACGACGAGAAGAAAGGTCTCGCGGCATTAAGTTTACCGGCACACCAGCGCTGGCGTCGCAGCCTTAACAGCGGCCAGGGCCATCACGCCTGCGGCTGGATTTTTGATGAAGAGACGGTATTTGACACTATCGGGTTGCTGGAGTGGGCGCGGCTTGCGCCGGTCGAGCGGGTGAAAGGGGTGATGCGCATTCCGGAAGGATTGCTGCGCGTTAACCGCCAGGGGCAGGATCTGCATATCGAAACGCAAAACGTCGCGCCGCCGGACAGCCGTATCGAGCTGATTACCGCCTCGGAGGCAGACTGGAACACACTGCAGTCCGCCTTGTTGAAGCTTCGTTTAAGTGAGTAACACTAACGTTGCCGCCGTGTTAATTGAAGACAGACTCGTTATGAAAACTCGTTTACCGTTAATTTTACTGTTGAACGCCGCAGGACTGGCGCTATTTATTTCCTGGTACTTACCCGCTAACCACGGTTTTTGGTTTCCGCTGGACGCCGCGATGTTCCATTTTTTCAACCAGGGTTTGGTGGATAACCGCGCTTATTTGTGGCTGGTGGCGCTAACCAATAACCGCGCTTTTGACGCCTGCTCGCTGGTGGCGATGGGCTGTTTAATGCTCTCTTTCTGGGTTAAAGAGGATGCAAGTGGACGACGCCGTATCCTGATGATTGGTCTGACGATGCTGCTGATAGCCGTGGTGATCAATCAACTGGCGCAACATCTGATGCCCGTTAAACGCGCCAGCCCGTCGCTGTTCTTTACCGATATTCACCGGGTTAGCGATTTGCTCGACTTCCCCACCAAAGATGCCTCGAAAGACAGTTTCCCTGGCGATCACGGCATGATGCTACTTATTTTCGCTGGCGTAATGTGGCGATATTTTGGCCGAAAAGCGTTTGGTGTTGCCCTTATTATTTTTGTGGTTTTCGCCTTCCCGCGCGTGATGATTGGCGCACACTGGTTTACTGATATTGCAGTCGGTTCTCTCTCGGCTGTTTTTATCGGTCTGCCGTGGTGTTTGCTAACCCCCCTTAGCGATAAAATTATTTCTGCCTTTGATCATTTCCTGCCCGGAAATAACAAAATTTAAACAACTTCCGATTATCAATAACGCGCATTCATCAGGGATCGTTTTCGATCCCTGATGCGTAATCCCGGCTTTTTCCTAATTTTGTCATTTTTTCGTCACGGCAATCTGCCTATAAAAGAGCAATTTGCACGTTATTTAAGCTAAATTGGTTATTTTTTATTCAATCCTGAGAATTCACTTTCTGTATCATAATTTCTTATAAAAAATTAAAGAAAACCGCTCGCCATGCCGAAGATGTTCAGGTAACCTCGGTTCGTCTTGTCGCAAAGAGTGCTCTTATTCTCATTGCGCGTAAATTTGTGCGTTCTTCCACAAAATTACGTCAGAGCATTTGTCTCGATGCATTCAGATAATTAATCTCGCTGCGTTGGCATTTTTTATAACGATATTTATCGTTAAGGACTTCAAGGGAAAATAAGCAACATGGTCAAATCTCAGCCGATTTTGAGATATATCGTGCGGGCGATACCCGCGATTGCAGTAGCGGTTCTGCTTTCAGCTTGTTCTACAAATACCGCAAAGAACGTGCATTCTGAGACGCTTGCTGTGGGCGAAGACAACTCTTCACTGCAAGCCTCTCAGGATGAATTTGAAAATATGGTTCGTAATCTGGACGTAAAAGGCCGCATTATGGATCAGTATGCTGACTGGAAAGGCGTTCGCTACCGTTTGGGTGGCGACACCAAAAAAGGCATCGATTGTTCCGGTTTTGTGCAGCGCACTTTCCGTGAACAGTTTGGTTTAGAACTGCCGCGTTCCACCTGGGAACAGCAGGAAACAGGCAAGTCCATCTCGCGCACCAGTTTGCGCACAGGCGACTTAGTTCTGTTCCGCGCGGGTTCTACCGGCCGACACGTTGGCATTTATATTGGTAATAACCAGTTTGTTCATGCCTCCACCAGCAACGGCGTCATGATTTCAAGCATGGATGAGCCGTACTGGAAGAAGCGCTATAACGAAGCGCGACGCATCCTGACACGCAGCTAATCGCTTAATGCCGGTTTTCCCTTGGCTGGCGTTAAGTATAAAAAAACACTGCTCCGGCAGTGTTTTTTTATGTCTGCATTATGCTATACAAATCTTTTCAGGTTATAGTCCGACTCTAACACCACGCCGCCCCGAGCACCTACAATGGGCCCAACGCCATGTTCACCCGCCATTTTTCAGTTAATCGAAAAATTTTGCTGACCAGCCTGCTTATCGGTCTGTTCTCAGCATTAATCGCGAGTGGCTGTCAGTTTTGGTTCGAACAACAACGGCGGGAAGCCAGATACGATATGCTGCTTACGAATATGCAGTCCTGGCTTTCGGACTATCTCAACGATATCCGCGCCACGGCCGAATCGCTCCAGCCGCTCACACTGAATGATTGCCACGCCGTCGCTGGCGAACTCACTTCCCGCGCCGCATTCAGCATGAACGTGCGTGCTTTTTTACTGGTAAAAGATCGCTACGCCTTTTGCTCCTCGGCCACCGGCGAGATGAGTCTTGCGATGAAAGATCTGGTTCCGGAAATCGATCTCGATAAAACCAGCGATATGGTGTTTTTACCCGGAACACCGATGATGCCGGATAAACCCGCCATTGCGCTCTGGTTTCGCAGCCCATTACTGGATCATCGGGGCATATTCGCTACGCTGAACATCAATCTGACTCCCTACCGGCTTTACACCTCGCAGCAACCGGATTTAACCGGCATCGCCCTTGGTATTGGCGATCGGGCTGTCTCCACGTTTTCCAGCGGGCTTATTAACCTGAGCAATATGCCAGAGTCCCCTTTTCTGACTTCCCAAATTGAAGATTCGCCAGTCACGCTTTATCTCTACGCAGAAAAGTGGCGTCCGGAAGATATACAATTCGCCGCACTGCTGGGAGCAACCTTCGGCATGCTGGCAGCATTGCTGAGCGCTTTCATCCTTAATACGCAATTGCGCCCCGGCAGAGAGATCCTCACAGCCATTAAGCGCGACCAGTTTTATGTCGTTTATCAGCCCGTTATCGGCGCCAAAGATCTGAAAGTGACGGGTATCGAAGTGCTGATGCGCTGGCGGCATCCCACCGCAGGAGAAATATCGCCTGACGCTTTTATTCACTTTGCCGAAGCGCAGCAGCTTATTGTTCCGCTGACATTGCATCTGTTTGACCTGATAGCTCGTGATGCGCCAGTGTTACAAACGCTGCTCCCGCCGGGCGCAAAAATGGGCGTTAATATCGCGCCTGGCCATTTGCATGCCGCCAATTTCCTTGACGATATCCGCAACTTCGCCCACTCCCTGCCCCCACACCATTTCAGTATCGTGCTGGAAATCACCGAGCGGGATATGCTGCGCTATACGGAAGTGACCAAACTGTTTGATTCGCTGCGCGACGAAGGTTATGAAATCGCTATTGACGATTTCGGTACCGGGCACAGCGCACTGATTTATCTGGAACGCTTTACGCTTGATTATCTGAAAATCGACCGTGGTTTCGTTAACGCCATCGGCACAGAAACCGTGACATCGCCGGTGCTCGACGCCGTCCTTACGCTGGCGAAGCGGTTAAATATGCTTACGGTTGCCGAAGGTGTCGAAACGCCAGAACAAGCCAGGTGGCTGCGCGAACACGGCATTCATTATATGCAGGGCTATTTCTTCAGCCGCCCACTGACGCTGGAGCAATTTGTCGCGTGGCATCCGCCAGAGTTCACCACCATGCTTTAGCGTGAATAATTTCACATCAGACCAGGCCTCCCTTATTATTCAACGATAAGTAGTTAGCGAGCCTGTCGCGTTGCAGGTCAAAGGAACACACCGGATGAAGTTTGTGCGCATTTCAGCTTTATTGCTGGCTTTTGTCGGCCTGACATGTCAGGCGCAAACCATAAAAGAGAGCTACTCATTTGCCGTTATTGGCGAACCCAAATACGCGATTAATTTTTCCCATTTTGATTACGTCAATCCCGCCGCGCCTAAAGGCGGTAACGTCACGCTGTCCGTCATTGGCACGTTTGATAACTTCAACCGCTACGCATTACGCGGGAATCCAGCGGTGCGCACTGAAGCGCTCTACGACGCCCTGTTTACCACCTCGGACGATGAGCCCGGGAGCTATTACCCGCTGGTCGCGGAAATGGCGCGCTACGCCGATGATTATTCGTGGATGGAGATCAGTATCAATCCGCGGGCGATATTTCATGACGGTTCACCGATCCGCGCCAGCGACGTCGCCTTTACCTTTCAGAAATTTATGACCGAAGGTGTGCCGCAGTTCCGCCTGGTCTACAAAGGCACGACCGTCAAAGCTATCTCGCCGCTTACCGTGCGTATTGTGCTGGCCAAACCGGGTAAAGAGGACATGCTCAGCCTGTTAACGCTGCCCGTTATGCCGGAGAAATTCTGGAAAGATCATAAGCTGAGCGATCCGCTCGCCCGCCCGCCGCTGGGCAGCGGCCCCTATCGCATCAGCACCTGGCGCATGGGGCAATACATTGCCTATACCCGCGTTCGCGATTACTGGGCGGCAAATTTACCGGTAAATCGGGGGCGCTGGAATTTCGACAACATTCGTTATGACTACTACCTCGATGACAATGTGGCATTCGAGGCGTTCAAAGCAGGCGCTTACGACCTGCGAAGCGAAGGCGATGCGAAAAACTGGGCGACGCGCTATATCGGCAGCAATTTCAGCCGGGGGTATATCGTTAAAGATGAGCAGCCAAATACCTCCGCGCAGGATACGCGCTGGCTGGCATTTAACACCACGCGTCCGGTATTTAGCGATCGCCGCGTGCGCGAAGCGGTGTCGCTGGCCTTTGATTTTGAATGGATGAACAAAGCGCTGTTCTACGGGGCATACAGCCGCGCCAACAGTTATTTTCAGAACACCGAATATGCTGCGCGTAATTATCCTGACGCCGATGAGCTGACGCTTCTGGCGCCGCTAAAAGCACAGGTGCCGCCGGAAGTGTTTACCTCCATTTATTCGCCCGCGAAATCAAACGCGGACGGCTATGACCGCGAAAACCTGCTGAAAGCCGATAAACTGCTCACTGAATCCGGCTGGATACTGAAAAATCAGCAGCGCGTTAATGCCAAAACCGGCCAGCCTTTAACCTTTGAACTGCTGCTGCCCTCCGGCGGCAATACGCAGTGGGTTTTGCCGTTTCAGCACAACCTCGCGCGGCTTGGCATCAATATGGATGTGCGCCAGGTCGATAACTCGCAGGCCACCAATCGTCTGCGCCGCCGCGACTATGACATGATGCCGAGTCTGTGGCGCGCGCAGCCGTGGCCGAGCGGCGATTTGCAAATCTCCTGGAGCTCGCAATACATTGACTCTTCGTATAATGCTGCCGGCGTCAAAAACCCGGCGGTCGATAACCTGATCGAGCAGATCAACCGCTGGCAGGGAAACAAAGAGAAGTTACTTCCGCTTGGACGCGCGCTGGATCGCGTGCTGACGTGGAACTATTACATGCTGCCAATGTGGTACATGGCAGCCGATCGCGTCGCCTATTGGGATAAGTTTTCCATGCCTGGCATTCGCCCCGTCTACTCCCTTGGGTTTGACACCTGGTGGTATGACGTAAACAAGGCGGCGAAACTGCCCGCTGCCAGACGTTAAGGAGAAGAGATGGGCGCGTATCTCATTCGCCGGTTATTGCTGATCATCCCTACGATTTGGGCAATTATCACCATCAACTTTTTTATCGTGCAGATTGCTCCCGGCGGCCCGGTCGATCAGGCTATTGCGGCTATTGAGTATGGCGACCAAAGCAACCTCCCCGGTAGCGGCGGTGGCGGAATGGGTGCCACACATGCACGCACAGGCGTCGGCGATGCGTTGAGCAATAACAGCCACTATCGCGGTGGTCGCGGCCTTGATCCGCAAGTCATTGAAGAGATCAAAAAGCGCTACGGTTTTGATAAGCCGATGTACCAGCGCTATTTCAAAATGCTGTGGGATTATGCGCGTTTCGACTTTGGCGACAGCCTGTTTCGCAGCGCGTCGGTGTTGCAACTGATTAAAGACAGCCTGCCGGTTTCGGTGACCATTGGCCTGTGGGGCACGCTAATTATCTATCTGGTGTCGATTCCCCTTGGCATTCGCAAAGCGGTCTATAACGGTAGCCGCTTTGATAGCTGGAGCAGTGCGCTGATTATTGTCGGCTACGCGATTCCACCGTTTCTGTTTGCCATCTTGCTGATTATTTTCTTCGCGGGCGGCAGTTATTACGACTTCTTCCCGCTGCGCGGGCTGGTGTCGACCAATTTCGACACGTTGCCGTGGTATAAGCAAATCACCGACTACTTGTGGCACATCGCTCTACCGGTGCTGGCAACAGTGATTGGTGGTTTCGCCGCGCTGACCATGCTGACCAAAAACTCCTTCCTTGATGAGATCCGTAAGCAGTATGTGGTAACCGCGCGCGCCAAAGGTGTCAGTGAGCGCAATATTATGCGCAAACATGTGTTTCGTAACGCCATGCTGCTGGTTATTGCCGGTTTTCCGGCGACATTTATCAGCATGTTTTTTACCAGTTCGTTGCTGATTGAGGTGATTTTTTCCCTGAACGGGCTGGGGTTGTTGGGTTATGAAGCCACCGTCTCACGGGATTACCCGGTAATGTTTGGCACACTCTATATTTTCTCTTTGATCGGCCTGCTGCTGAATATCCTCAGTGATATCACCTATACGCTGGTGGATCCGCGCATCGATTTCGAGGGGCGCTGATGGTTCAATTAAGCTACATCAATCGGGCGCGCTGGGCGCGTTTTCGCCATAACCGCCGCGGCTACTGGTCGCTGTGGATTTTCCTGGTGATTTTTATTCTGAGTCTGTGCGCCGAACTGGTGGCTAACGATAAGCCTCTGCTGGTGCGCTATCAGGGACAGTGGTTCGCGCCCGTGGTGAGAGATTACAGCGAAAGCGATTTTGGCGGCCCCCTGGCAACACCTGCTGATTATCAGGATCCGTGGCTGCAAAAGCAGCTTGAAGAGCACGGCTGGGTGCTGTGGGCACCGGTGCGTTTTGGGGCGCGCAGCATCAACTACGCCACCACGCAGCCCTTCCCTTCCCCGCCTTCGGCGCAAAACTGGCTCGGTACCGATGCGAACGGCGGAGATGTGCTGGCGCGACTCCTTTACGGCACGCGCATCTCGCTACTGTTCGGTTTAATGCTGACTCTCTTTTCCAGCGTTATCGGTATTCTGGCCGGTGCGGTACAGGGTTATTACGGCGGTAAAATCGATCTGCTCGGACAGCGCTTTATTGAAGTCTGGTCAGGATTACCGACGCTGTTTTTAATCATCTTGCTTTCAAGTGTGATCCAGCCTGGCTTCTGGTGGCTTCTCGGCATCACGGTGGTGTTCGGCTGGATGACGCTGGTGAGCGTCGTGCGGGCCGAATTTCTGCGTACGCGTAATTTCGACTATATCCGCGCCGCGCAGGCCATGGGTGTTGGCGATCGCGGCATTATCCTGCGTCATATGCTGCCCAATGCAATGGTTGCCACCCTGACATTCCTGCCGTTTATCCTTTGTGGCTCGATCGGCACGCTCACCTCGCTCGATTTCCTCGGCTTTGGTCTGCCGCTCGGTTCACCGTCGCTCGGCGAATTGCTATTGCAGGGCAAAAATAATTTACAGGCACCGTGGCTGGGTATCGCCGCGTTTGTTTCTACCGCGCTGCTGCTTTCGCTGCTGATTTTTATTGGCGAAGCCGTACGCGACGCGTTTGACCCCAATAAGGCGGTGTAAAATGGCGACTCCCCTGCTCTCTGTCGATGCGCTGAGTATTGCCTTTCGCCAGCGTGATACGCTGCATACTGTCGTTAATGACCTCTCCTTGCGGATTGAGGCGGGCGAAACGCTGGCGCTGGTGGGCGAATCCGGTTCCGGTAAAAGCGTTAGCGCGTTATCGATCCTGCGCCTGCTTCCCTCACCGCCGGTGGTTTACCCTTCCGGCGATATCCTGTTTCATGGCGACTCGTTGTTGCATGCCAGCGAAAGAACCCTGCGCGGCGTGCGCGGCAATAAAATCGCCATGATTTTCCAGGAGCCGATGGTTTCCCTGAACCCGCTGCATACGCTCGAAAAACAGCTCTATGAAGTGCTCTCGTTGCATCGTGGTATGCGGCGTGAAGCGGCGCGGGCAGAAATGCTTGATTGCCTGGATCGCGTGGGCATCCGCAACGCCCGCGCACGATTGAGCGATTTCCCGCATCAGCTTTCCGGCGGTGAGCGCCAGCGCGTGATGATCGCAATGGCGCTGCTCACGCGTCCCGAACTGCTGATTGCCGATGAGCCAACGACCGCACTTGATGTCTCCGTGCAGGCGCAAATCCTGACGTTATTGCGCGAGCTGCGCGATGAGCTGAACATGGGGCTGCTGTTTATCACCCACGATTTAAGCATTGTGCGTAAGCTGGCGGACAATGTTGCGGTGATGCAAAACGGCCGCTGTGTCGAGCAAAACAGTGCACAGACCTTGTTCAGCGCACCGGCGCATCCTTATACGCAAAAGCTGCTCAATAGCGAGCCCAGCGGCGAGCCCGTCGCCCTTCATCCCGATGCACAGCCCTTGTTACGGGTTGAAAATCTCGCCGTTAGCTTCCCAGTCCGCAAAGGAATTTTTAAGCGCGTGGTGGATAACAACACGGTGGTGAAGGACATTAGCTTTACGTTGCGCCCCGGTGAAACGCTCGGTCTGGTGGGGGAATCCGGTTCGGGGAAAAGTACCACCGGCTTAGCGTTGCTGCGTCTGGTGGCCTCGCGCGGGACGATCCTGTTTGATAATAAACCGCTGCATCAATGGAACCGCAAGCAGATGCTGCCGGTACGCCACCGTATTCAGGTGGTCTTTCAGGATCCGAACTCGGCCCTGAATCCCAGGCTGAATGTGCAGCAAATTATCGAAGAGGGGCTGCGGGTGCATCACCCGGAGCTCTCGCGTGAACAACGCGAACAACGTGTGATCGAGGTGATGCGTGAAGTCGGGCTGGATGCCGAAACGCGGCACCGCTTCCCGGGTGAGTTTTCCGGCGGCCAGCGCCAGCGTATCGCTATCGCCCGTGCGCTGATCCTCAAGCCTGAGCTGATTATTCTCGATGAGCCGACATCGTCGCTGGATCGCACGGTGCAGGCGCAAATCCTCGCACTGCTGAAATCCTTACAGGAAACCTACCGGCTGGCGTACATCTTCATCAGCCACGACCTGCAGGTTGTGCGCACCTTGTGCCATCAAGTGATTGTGCTGAAAGAGGGTGAAGTAGTGGAACAAGGAGAGTGCCGACGTGTGTTTGATGCGCCTGCACAGGCGTATACACGCCAGCTTCTGGCATTAAGCTAAATCAGAAAGGGTTTTGTCCTGAGAAGGGTTCTGCGATGGCAACACCGAAATTTTTCAGGCGGCACGTCGCGGCGAACTCATCCTCGCAGTTGACGAACAGGCACGGTTCCCCTTCGCACTCAAGCACGGAGCAATTCACTTCGATATCGCTCAGCGCCTGGCTGAGCTTGTGCATGACGGGCCATGCGTTGTCGCCATCCGGACTCAACAGTTTTAAGGCGACAAGCGTGTCGTCCGCTGCCTGACCATTTTGCGGAATCGGTTCAACTTTGGCACCTGCAAAACCATCTAACCAGCGATAGGACTGGGGCAGACGGTGGATGATGGAGAGCTGTAATGTATTCACGTTCTTTCCCCGGAAGTACTTTTACTTCACAAATATTTCACACTTATATTAACACACTATTGACAATTCATCCTGTCGACCACACAGAAATGAACGCATCCCGCGTGGCGTGTGGGGTAGTCACTCATTTATCAGGATTTTATGGGTAAGCGACAGGCCCGGTTTCGGGGTATATGTACCCGTTTCTGCGATCTAACTCAACCTTTTTCACTACAATGATGTGACTTTTTACACGAATAGATTTTACATAAAATAAACAAATGCGTGTAAAGGTAAGTTGTTTCTGGTTGACATGTATCAAAAAAGGGAGCGTTTTTGCTCCCTGTTCAGGCGGGTTATGCCGATTTTTTCGCCCGGCTGGCGTAGAGATAGAAGAGAATCGAGCTGGTAGCGCAGAAGGTAATTGACCAAATCATCGGCCAGGCGGTGTTAAAGGTCGCCATCGACAGCAGCGCCCCCACAATGGCGCCAATGCCAAAACGGAACGTCCCCGCCAGTGATGATGCCGTGCCCGCCATGTGCGGAAACTCATCCAGGATCACCGCCATCGCGTTTGAAGCCACCAGCGCAACGCAGCCGACAAACGCCGCAACGCCCAGCACCAGCGACCAGAAACCGACATCCAGCAGCGCCGTCACCACCATCCACAATGCCATGGCAAATTGCACCCACAGCCCGCTGCGGAACATATTTAAGGCACCAACACGGCGAACGATGCGACCATTAATCATCGTCGTCACAAACAGGAACACAATGTTCAGCGCAAAGTAGTAACCAAAGTCCTGCGGTGAGATATGGTTAATTTCGATATAGACAAACGGCCCGGCGCTGAGAAAAGAGAACATACCGGCAAAGCTGAAACCGCTCGCCAGCATATAGCTCAGTACGCGTTTATGGCGAAACAGCGACGCGAAGTTGCCAAGCGTGGTGCGGAAATGGAATTTTTGCCGTTTTTCAACTGGAAGCGTTTCGCGGATAAAAAAGACAATCATTGCCGAGACCAGCAATGCGGCAATCGCCAGGATCCAGAAAATGGCGTGCCAGTTGAACCAGACCAATACTGCGCCGCCAATCATCGGGGCCAGCAGCGGCGCAATGGTCGTCACCAGCATGACAAACGACATCATGCGGGAGAACTCTTCACGTGGGTAAATATCGCGCATCAGCGCGTTAATCACCACGCTTGCCGCTGCCGCCGCAAGACCATGAAAAAAGCGCATGGTAATCAACTGCTCAATGCTCTGTGCCAGGGCACAGGCAACGGCAGCGGCGGCAAAAACCAGCGTGCCGCCGAGAATAACCGGCTTACGCCCGATGCTGTCGGCCATCGGCCCGTATAACAACTGACCGACCGCAAAGCCCAGAATATAGGTACTCAGCGTCATCTGCGCGCTGCCCGCCGGAA
Source organism: Kosakonia sp. SOY2 (assembly GCF_027109175.1). Lineage (NCBI taxonomy): Bacteria > Pseudomonadati > Pseudomonadota > Gammaproteobacteria > Enterobacterales > Enterobacteriaceae > Kosakonia > Kosakonia sp. SOY2. The sequence goes on along the minus strand of NZ_JAPVXH010000001.1, from coordinate 378,897 downwards.
CGCCAAACTGTTCGGCAATCACCGGCAGCGCAGGCAGATACATATCGATGGATAACGGCATCAGCATGGCCAACAGACCAAGGATAAACACAATGCTCAGTGATGAGTGTGGCCTGCGGGTCACGTAAATCTCCTGAATTAGCGGGGTGGCATGCCAACGCTGGCAATTTCATCTTCGGTTAATGGCCGGTATTCGCCCGGTTCGAGATCCGCATCAAGCGCAATCGCACCAATGCGTTCACGATGCAGACCCACAACATGGTTGCCAACGGCAGCGAACATCCGTTTTACCTGATGGTAACGCCCCTCGCTGATGGTCAGACGCACTTGTGTCGGCGTGATAACTTCCAGCACCGCTGGTTTGGTGAGATCTTTTTCATTATGCAACTGTACGCCACGGGCAAACTGCTCAGCGGTGTCATCTGCGACCGGCGATTCAAGCGTCACCAGATAGGTTTTTTCGCAGTGATGGCGCGGCGAAGTAATGCGGTGCGACCATTGACCATCGTCGGTCATCAATACCAGACCGGTGGTATCAATATCCAGGCGCCCTGCCGCATGCAGCTTATGCGCCACCGGCTCATCAAGGAAATAGAGGACCGTCGGGTGATCCGGATCGTCCGTCGAGCAGACGTAACCTTCTGGTTTGTGCAGCATAAAGTAGCGCGGGCCATTTTGCTGAACGAGGGAATTGCCGTCGTATTCAACCTCGTGTTCGGGTTGCAGTTTAAAGGCGGTATCTCTGACGATCTCACCATTGACCGTAACGCGCTGACCGCGGATTTCACGCCCGGCAATAGCGCGGCTGACGCCGAGTTGCTGAGCGATAAACTTATCAAGTCGCATGAAATTTTTTTGCCTGTATGGTGCTGGGTGCGGGCAATCTGCCCGAAAACAGAAATGAGTACCCAAACAGTATAACGAGCATCACAGACCGCTCAAAGGAAAGATTCGTGGCATACTGTGCAGTGTGAATGTGTAACCCCTGCGAGATAATGACTTTTACCTTACGCCCCTATCAACGCGAAGCCGTGGACGCCACCCTCGCCCACTTCCGTCAACATGCCGAACCTGCGGTCATTGTGCTGCCCACCGGTGCAGGAAAGAGCCTGGTTATCGCCGAACTGGCGCGGCTGGCGCGCGGGCGTGTATTGGTGCTGGCGCACGTTAAAGAGCTGGTAGCGCAAAACCACGCGAAATATGTCGCGCTTGGGCTGGAGGCCGATATTTTCGCCGCCGGGCTTAAAAGCAAGCAGAGCCACGGCAAAGTGGTGTTTGGCAGCGTTCAGTCCGTTGCGCGTAATCTGGCACAGTTTCAGGGCGAATTTTCCCTGCTGGTGGTCGATGAGTGCCACCGCATCGGCGACGACGATGACAGCCAGTATCAGCAAATCCTCAGCCATTTGCGCGAAGTGAACCCTCACCTGCGTTTGCTGGGCCTGACGGCGACACCTTTTCGCCTCGGTAAAGGCTGGATTTACCGCTTTCATTATCACGGCATGGTGCGCGGTGATGAAAAAGCGCTGTTTCGCGACTGCATTTATGAACTGCCGCTGCGCTACATGATTAAGCACGGCTACCTGACACCGCCGGAACGGCTGGATATGCCGGTAGTGCAGTACGATTTCAGCCGTTTGCAGACGCAAAGTAATGGCCTTTTTAGCGAAGCGGATTTGAACCGCGAACTGAAAAAACAGCAGCGTATTACGCCGCACATTGTTAGCCAGATTGTCGAATTTGCACAGACGCGCAAAGGGGTAATGATTTTTGCCGCTACGGTCGAACACGCGCGCGAGATAACCGGCTTGTTACCTACCGATGATGCGGCGCTGATCACCGGTGACACCCCCGGTCCACAGCGTGACGCTTTAATCGAAGCCTTCAAAAATCAGCAATTTCGCTTTCTGGTAAACGTAGCGGTACTGACAACCGGCTTTGATGCACCGCATGTGGATTTGATAGCTATTCTGCGCCCGACCGAATCCGTCAGCCTGTATCAGCAAATTGTTGGCCGCGGCCTGCGCCTCGCGCCAGGAAAAACCGACTGCCTGATCCTGGACTACGCGGGCAACCCGCACGATCTCTACGCTCCGGAAATCGGTGCGCCAAAAGGTAAAAGCGGTAATGTGCCGGTGCAAGTGTTCTGCCCGGCGTGCGGTTTTGCCAATACCTTTTGGGGAAAAACCACCGCCGACGGCACGCTGATTGAACATTTTGGTCGCCGTTGCCAGGGCTGGCTGGAAGATGATGACGGCCACCGCGAGCAGTGCGATTTCCGTTTTCGCTTTAAAAACTGCCCGCAATGCAACGCAGAAAATGATATCGCCGCCCGGCGCTGTCGCACCTGCGATACAGTGCTGGTCGACCCGGACGATATGCTAAAAGCGGCGCTGAAACTGAAGGATGCGCTGGTGCTGCGCTGTAGTGGTATGACGTTGCAACAGGGCGCGGATGATAAAGGCGAATGGCTGAAAATCACCTATTACGATGAAGATGGTGCGGATGTCACTGAGCGCTTCCGCCTGCAAACCGCCGCACAACGCACCGCCTTTGAGCAACTCTTTATTCGCCCCCACACTCGCACGCCAGGCGTGCCACTGCGCTGGATTGTCGCGGCGGATATCGTGGCGCAGCAGGCGTTGTTACGCCACCCTGATTTCGTCGTCGCGCGGATGAAAGGCCAGTACTGGCAAGTGCGGGAAAAAGTGTTCGATTATGAAGGCCGTTTCCGGCGGGCACATGAATTACGGGGATAAACGCGCTTTTGATTGATGTATCGAACATTCAGGGATAGAATACCGCCCGCTTTTGCATCCGCAAAGCCGATCATCTGCCTGTTGCTGGGTCGCCTGTAACAGGATTATTTAAGAGAGATTCAAATGTTTACTATTAACGCAGAAGTACGTAAAGAGCAGGGTAAGGGTGCGAGCCGCCGCCTGCGCACAGCGAACAAGTTCCCGGCTATCGTTTACGGTGGAACTGAAGCGCCAATCGCTATCGAACTGGATCACGACAAACTGTGGAACATGCAGGCGAAAGCTGAGTTCTATAGCGAAGTTCTGACCATCGCTGTTGATGGCAAAGAAGTAAAAGTGAAAGTTCAGGCTGTACAACGTCACCCGTACAAAGCCAAACTGACTCACATCGACTTCGTTCGCGCTTAATCGCCGACAAGTTGAAGAAACCCCGCTCCGGCGGGGTTTTTTTATGCCTGCTCGCTATCGATAAGCGGCTGGCCCGCCCATACGCGAATAATCCTCTTTCACTGCCAGCTCGCATTTAAGCTGGTTGAGCAATGCTCGCGCGCAGTCATGTGAAATCGATACCCGGGTTAACGGCTCCCGTGGGGCGCACAGCAGAAAACCTGCCCACACGGGCAGGTTCAGAGGATCACTTCCCGCCGGTCAAGCGGCGTTGCAGCTGGTCACGCAAATTCGGCGGCGTACCTTTAATGGTCAGCGTATCGGTCGCCGGATCCCAGAAAATGCGCTCGCCGAGAAGTAACGCATCGAAATTGATGGTCAGGCCACCGCCGCTACCGGCATATTTAGTCAGCTGACGCAGCGTGCTGCGATCCGCCGGGAAGCTCTCTTCCAGCTCGTAGCCCTGACCTGCGGTGAACTCCTCGAAACTGACTTCACTCACGCCTGCCAGCTCTTTGGAGAGCGACGCCAGTTCAATCTCTTCGCCCGCCTGCAACTGCTCATTACAGTAGGTGTAAACCTGCTGGCGTACCGTCTGGCGTTCTGATTTATCCAGCTCCGCCTGAGCGGTAAAATCGTCCAGCGCTTGCAACAACCCGCGGTTTTGCGCTTTGGCGTTCAGCCCTTCACTGGCGCCGAGGAAATCCATAAAGAAGTCGGCGACTTTTCGCCCTACCCGGCCCTTCAGGAATGTCAGATAGCGGGTCGACTCTGGATTGGTTTCCCACTCCGTGAGATCGATACGCGCAACGATATCCGCATGATTAATATCCAGATAGTGTGTAGAGCTGATATCCAGATGTTCATTAACGCGCATGCTGCTTAAGTTGTTCAGCACGGCGATCAGCAGATACTCCACCGCCAGGTATCGGTAGTGGCAGAAAAGCACAATACCGCCATCGGCGAACGGATATTTTGCCAGTTCATCACGTAACCGCCCGGTTGCCGCACGGCTGAAGGCCAGAAATTCCTCTTCGCCCTGGCGCTGCAGACGCAGCGCTTGCGCCAGCTCGCTCTCATCGTTAAACAGGCCGTAGGCTTTATTTTTCGCACTGTAAACCCGGTGCAACTCAGCGACCATCTCTTCGACAGGCGCGGTTGGTTCCAGCAAAGAATCGCGCAGCACCAGTTCGAGGGTTTGCTCATCACGTTTGATAAGCTGGTGCAGGGCAATCTGGTTGATGTCCAGACTCATGATAAACTCTCCTTTTAGACCGGCGGTATTCAACCACCACCAACGCGACTGTGCAACTGCTGATAAAAAAGCAGAAAAAAAGCTGTTGCTACGGTAATATGTTGCCCTTTCATGAACAGACTGATTTCGATTTATGCCACAAATCTCCCGCTACAGTGATGAACACGTTGAAAAGCTTCTGAGTGAGCTGGCTAACGTACTGGAAAAACACAAAGCACCGACCGATCTCTCCCTGATGGTGTTGGGCAATATGGTGACGAACCTGATTAACACCAGCGTCGCCCCCGCACAGCGTCAGGCTATCGCGAAGTCTTTCGCGCAGGCGTTACAATCGTCCATCGGCGACGACCAGGCGCATTAAGGGAAATAGCGACAGTTTATGGTGACCAATCGTCAGCGCTACCGTGAAAAAGTCTCCCAGATGGTAAGCTGGGGGCACTGGTTCGCGTTGTTCAACATTCTGTTGTCCATCGTGCTCGGTAGCCGTTATCTGTTTGTTGCCGACTGGCCGACCACCCTCTCCGGGCGTATTTACTCCTACCTGAGCGTGGTCGGGCATTTTAGTTTTTTGGTTTTCGCCACTTATCTGCTGGTGCTGTTTCCACTGACATTTATTGTGATGTCCCAGCGGCTGATGCGCGTATTGTCAGCGCTGCTGGCGACCGCCGGCATGACGCTGTTGCTGATTGACAGCGAAGTTTTTACCCGTTTTCACCTGCATCTCAACCCGATCGTCTGGGAACTGGTCATTAACCCGGACCAGAATGAAACCGCGCGTGACTGGCAATTAATGTTTATCAGCGTGCCGGTGATCCTGCTGATTGAGATGTTATTTGCGACCTGGAGCTGGCAGAAACTGCGCAGTCTTACCCGGCGTCGCCACTTTGCCAAACCGTTGGCCGCTTTTTTCTTCGTCGCCTTTATTGCCACTCACGTGATGTACATTTGGGCCGACGCCAATTTCTATCGCCCCATCACCATGCAGCGGGCGAATCTGCCACTCTCCTACCCAATGACCGCACGTCGTTTTCTGGAAAAACACGGGTTATTGGATGCGCAGGATTATCAGCGACGCCTGGTGGAGCAAGGCAACCCGGAAGCAGTATCGGTACAGTATCCGCTAAGTGATTTGCGATACCAGGATATGGGGGCCGGCCAGAACGTACTGCTGATTACCGTCAACGGTCTCAACTACTCACGTTATGAGAAACAGATGCCGCAACTGGCGAGCTTCGCCCAGCAAAACGTCACGTTTACGCAGCATATGAGCTCTGGCAATAGCGCTGATGGCGGCTATTTCGGTCTGTTTTATGGCATATCGCCAAGTTACCAGGATGGCGTGCTGTCAGCGCGTATTCCGGCGGCGCTTATTACCGCTTTGAACCAGCAGGGTTACCAACTGGGGTTGTTCTCTTCCGACGGTTTTAGCAGCCCGCTCTATCGCCAGGCACTGTTATCTGATTTTTCGTTGCCCGCGGCAAAAGTGCAGAGCGATGAGCAAACCGCCGACCAGTGGATTAGCTGGCTGGGGCATTATGCGCAGGAAGATAACCGCTGGTTCTCGTGGATTTCGCTAAACGGCACCGCGTCTGTTGATATGTCGCAGCCCGGCTTTGCCCGTAAATATGGCAAAGCCGCTGCCAGTGTCGATGATCAGATTGCACGGGTGCTGGATGCCCTGCGCGCCTCCGGTAAGCTTGATAACACGGTGGTGATCATTACCGCCGGACACGGCGTTCCGGAAAGCAAAGAAGACAACCATTTTGACTGGTCACGTAGCCGGTTGCATGTACCGCTGGTCGTGCACTGGCCGGGAACGCCTGCGCAACGTGTTAGCAAGTTAACGGATCATAAAGACATTATGACCACGCTGATGCAGCGTCTGCTGCATGTCAGCACGCCGGCAAACGAGTATTCACAAGGTCAGGATCTGTTTACCGCTACGCGTCGTCATAACTGGGTAACCGCTGCGGATAGCGACGAGCTGGCGATTACCACACCGGAAATAACGCTGGTGCTGAATCAAAATGGGAATTACCAGACCTGGAATGCGCAGGGTGAGAAAATTCGCGATCAGAAACCGCAACTCAGTTTGCTGCTGCAGGTTCTGACGGATGAAAAACGTTTTATCGCTAACTGATTGATTAATTATGAATCACTCAGTCTGCCCTTAGCTTGCATTCAGCCATGAAAAGGGTAGTATTAGCGCCACATGTCGGCACGTAGCGCAGCCTGGTAGCGCACTGTCATGGGGTGTCAGGGGTCGGAGGTTCAAATCCTCTCGTGCCGACCAAAAAATCCCAAGAAAACCAACCCATTGCGGTTGGTTTTTTTTATGCCTGCGATCCGTACAAGGTAAAATGAAGGTAAAACCTCTGTCCGTTCGGAGCGTTTATGACAGGAAGAAAAAGTCCGCTATGAGCGAGAAGCGGAAGCTGGGTGTTGTGCTCAATAAAAGAGCCAAAGCAGGATGAACTGTACATTCGAGATGTGTTACTGTCGGTATATTAATAATCTTTAATAACTTTCTAATATGTTTAAACTACACTATCGCCTGATGCCGCTGGCTATTTTATTAGGATACGGGTTGCAAGGTCATGCCGAAGTTCCGTTGCCGAGCAGTGTGATGAAGGATAACGCCGAAACTTTTGAGATAGCTTGCCCTGACAATCCCCAGCAGACCACTATTGATATGAATGATTGTATGGGCACAAAACGTGATGCAGTTAAGTCTGTCGAAGCGAAGTATGTAAGCGCAGCACGTCAGCGCATAGTGGCAACACAGGATGAGCAGACCCTTAATGCCTTTGAGGCAGAAAATAAGGCGTGGGATATTCTGATTGATACGGCATCACATGCAACTGGTGTAGAGTGGCAGGGAGGTACCATTCGGGGGGTTGAAGCTACTGATCGTGAAATAGCCCTGATTGAATTCAGGATTCATAACCAGTGGCAAAACTGGCTGCGCTATGAAGACTCGACACCGCCGATACTACCGGAGCCACTATTCAAGAACGTAGAATGAGATACTAAAAACTGCGCATGAAACACCAATATACAGTAGATGCTTTCCTGCGTTTTTTCACTCTTACCGTTCTCTATTTATTAACATTGATTGTAAGTAACTTCCGCTCCTGGCACGCAGCGGACAGGCTGCGTGACCATCATGTCTGCTGTAAGCGAGAAGCAGAAGTACGAGATTGTCTCATAGCCAGTTATCTCTGATTACGGCTGGATCATATTCAGGTTCAGGGTCAAATGAAGACACTACTAACATTGCGGTGTGTTAATCACCGGGGAGAAGGTCAGAAGAGCTCTGAAAGTGAATGGGTCGATTAAGCCGGGTACTTACACTAAGAGCCTGTATAGCACAAACCCTGCGTTTTTGTAGGCCCGCAATTGACTCTGGTCTATGGTCTAATTCCTTGCCAATAATACATCTTGAAACGCATTACCGTTTTTGAAATACCTAAAAGTTAAAAAGAAGCTGGCCATAAGCCAGCTTCTTTTCAGATAGTTATCGCATGTATAACGGTCAATGCTTATCCAGGTTAATAACATTATCAAACAGGGATAACGTTTTAACGTCATGGGTAGATAATACAATCGTTTTATCACTGGTCATTAAAGAGTCTAGTGCCAGCATAGCACTTTTTTCATCGAGATTAGCGGTCGGCTCATCGAGCAAAATAATAGATTTAGATGAAAGTAATGCCCTGCAAAGCATCAATCGTTGTAATTGACCGGAAGAGAGAACGGGATTACCTGGCGATATTTTAGTGTACAACCCTGCAGGCAAAGATGTAATCACCTCCAATAAACCAAATTTCCTCAACATTTCGCGGCAATCACGTTCATTAGCCTCTCCACCACTATACCAGACGATATTATCATAAATCGTGCCGTTAAAGACGATAGAGCCTTGTGGAAGATAATACACATTGGAATAAAACAGATGCAGGTCATCTTTATTTATTTTTTGACCATCTATAATGAAATCACCGTTTCCTGGCTTATATAATCCAGCCAATAATTTCAATAAAGTGCTTTTCCCGGCACCGGAAGTTCCTATTACAGCGGTCCTGGAATGCAACGGTATTTCAATAGTTAAATTTTTAATAATTGCACTATCGGGTCCATAACCAAATTGTAGATTCTGGACACAAACTGATTCTTTAATTGTAGAATGCTGACGAGTAATGTCGATCTCTTTGTAAGATAACATATCTTTTAATCGCTCATCAGAGACCTTTTGCAGTTTCTGTGCAACGCAACATTGATAGAATTGATTGATGCTATCCATCGCAATCCGTCTGAAAAACCAAAAGGCAATCACATTTCCGTAAGATATATGTAATTCACTTATGCTATAGAATGATATCCATAAAAACAACATTGAATCAATATTACTCAGAAATGAAAATATTGCATTCTGTCTAATATCGGTAGAGCTTACCTTTTTGTATCGATGAAACAACACTTCAAGTAAATGATTATACCTTCCAAGAATGCCAGTGCTTAGCTCACCAGACCTAATAGCCTGGATTCCATTTATTGTTTCAAGATTAAATGTTTCAATATCCGAAACACTTTCCTCAAAGCTTTTTGCAAATGACTTTTTGATACCTGCAAAGTAATAACTAACGCAACCAAAAATTGCCATAGTTCCGATTGAAAGGATCGACAAAACAACATTTAGCCATAACATTATACATAGAGTTATAACTGTTATAGTCAGTGCCTTATATTTATCATTAAGTATTTTTTCCCTGTTCAGAATAGCCATTCCAATGGAATTAATCCGCTGATTAATATCAGCAGAAGATCGTCTTTCAAAGTAAGAAATATCTTTCTTCAATAACCTCTTAAACAATGAAGGTTTATATTTGGTTGCTGCATTTATCGCTGCATTTAAACCATATTTGTTACTAATGTATTGCAGGAATGATATAAGACAAAACAGCAGAATCATTCCCATAAACATAATATTGATCTGTTCATCTACAAAGAAATGTTGATCTTTCGATATAAATGAGAACAGCATCGGCGTAATCAAAGAAAAGAGCGACAAAAATATTGCCAATAAACATCTTTTCATGATCCCCGGGAAAGAGAGTTTTTCTAGCCACCCGCTTTCACTTCTAATTTTACCCGAGCTTTTTTTATCCTTATATAATGATTCATCAAGGATCAAGCCAAACCCCGTTGCCGATAATTCAAGTTCTTCGGCCGAAATCATTAGCCTGCCAGTAGCAGGGTTTAAAACCTGAAAGAAGATACCGTGATGGCTATATACATAAACATAATGATTTCCGCCATAATGCAATATACATGGAACGGGTAAATATTGAATGCTACTAACATCAAATTTAACCGGTAAAGCCTCATACCCGTATGATTTTAGTATAGTAACTAATAAATCGAGGGACGTACCATCACCGCCACCCCATTTATCACGTAAGTCAGTTAATGTAGTATTTTCACCTAAGGTATTGAGCATCATGCAAGCACATGCAAGCCCACACTCGGATATTTCTCCTTGATAAACCATTTCAGGAGAAGAATAATATTTCTCTTTCATAATATTAAATAAAACCTAAAAATTATAACTATAGAAGGACGTGTAGTGCCATAAAGTCCATTCATTGTTATATCTGCAGATACCCTGCTCAACTAACTCAGGCATTTTCTTTTCGATCTTGCGATGGTCAACGCAATCTAAAATATCTATATTTAAATTATTTTTATCATCCAGCCTGATACAGTAAAATAACGTCGACTGTTTTAGCAGGCGGCTAAAAACAGGAAGACCAGAGTGCAACTCACAACTTCGCTCCAGCAATCTGACTGGAAACGTTTTCATTTTTTTCTTTGTAAGTCTGGTTGTACATTCCGGAAGTGCATCAGGAAAGATAACAAGGTTCTTTTGATTCTCTACCAGGGAAAAAATAATATCCTGCAAACTATTACCTTCATTACCCTCCATTGCTTCAGGGTTGAATTGTTCAATAGAGATACCCTGCGAGTTATTATTTTGCTTTTCATGGAGACTTTGCATTGAGTTGTGCACAGAGACAACGACCACCGGCTTTCCCGTAACCCGCGCGGCAATCACCGTCTGTAAAATATCCGAGACGGTGTGCAATGGCGCAAATATCAGATGAGAAGATATATTATTTTCATCAATATAGCTCCTTATTTTTCCTGCACAGGCTTCCAACTGCTCCAGCAGTTGTTTATTCTCATTAACCAGCGCATTCTTTAATATTTTTTGTCGCATCACACAAAAAAAATGTGTTGTGGTGCTTTGCAAACCAAGAACGTTGTAATGCGTTTGCCTGAAACTATTATTCAGGCCATGACTCTTACCAAATAGAAAACAATATTTTTCCGAAATATAGAGTAAAAATCGGTAATCTATATATTTAAAAAATAAAGCTATCAGCTTGCTTTTTATTGTTCTAAAAATGGTTATTTTCTTGTAATAAACACGAACATAACCTGACAATAACAAACTTAAAAATTCAAAGCCTGGCATCACGCTCTCAACTGGTCTGTATTTGTGAATTATACCTGAATGTTAAGCGGTCATTCCGCCATCAAGCACAATTGTTTGGCCTGTCATATATTGACAAGATTCACTAATCATAAATCTTGCAACCTTTGCCACCTCTTCCACAGAACCAAACCGGCGCAGCGGGATTTGCGAACGTAATTTTTTCAAGGCATCTGGCGATAAGTTGTGCGTCATATCACTGTCTATGACCCCCGGAGCCAGGCAGTTAACGCGAATACCAAATCGAGCAACTTCAAGCGCCAGTGACCGGGCCAGCCCAAAATGAGCCGCTTTGCTTGCACCATAAGCCGTTTGACCAATATTGCCTTTTATTCCCGTTACCGAACTCACAAGCAAAATGATACCATCGCCATTCGTCATCATTTCAGGCAGAAGATACTTATTCCAATAAAAAATGGCATTGAGGTTTGTATCAATCACATTCCGCCATTGCTCAATCGATTGACGAATATGCAGTTCATCCTGAGTGACCCCGGCATTATGTATAACGGCTTTAGGCGGCCCATATCGATTTAACAAATCCTTCGCGACCGTTTCCACCTGCACAACATCACAGTTATCGCAAACCACATGCTCAATGAAGGTCTTACTGGACTGATTATTTTCATCCGGGCTGGATTTTGTCGACCGAGAAGTGAATACAATATTATTGTCACTACGTAATTCATTGACAATGGCTGAACCAATCCCGCGATTTCCACCTGTAACAAGGATCCATGAGTCACTCATTATTAATCACCTGAAATGCTAAGCTGATAAAACGGATGTACAAAACTCTTTAAGAGTAATGTCAGTTGATTTCATTGCTGCGTCGAAATTTATAGCTATATTAAATTGCTTTTTAACCATTACCATCAGTTCTACATAGTCCAGGCTATCTAAACCTAATTCTGAAATAGTCGTTTGCTCATTTATCTCTTCTAAAGGAAGATCTTTTGCATCGGCAATAGTGTTTGCAATAGCGTTATAAAGTTCTGTGTACATATTCATTTCACCTGTTAGTTAATGGCAACTTTCAGTGTCACCGACATTTGCATGAGTGTATTTTCTTTTTCTTTTGCCGCCACCTGAACTTGAATTAACCAGCCGTAATCTGCATCACCGGTTATCAATGGCCTTGCAATAGAGAGACACAAACCTTCAATTTTTTGTCCCTCTCTGTAAAACAAGGAAGAATGGCAATAGAAATCATAATGCGTTTGTAATACGTGTTCCTGCGACAACAGCGCTGATAGCGAATGCACGGGAGTACATTTATTTAAAAAGTCGGCAGGAAATAAATCCTTAGCCCTGAATAGTTCTCTGAACATTACTGAGGATAAAAAAACGGCATAATTTTCTTCTATGTCAGCAGGCCACAGTGCAACAACCTCATCCTGATATTCCTTCGACAAAACCCTTTCAGCAATAACATCGGTGATGGTTGGATAATTTGCCTGAGAAATAGTGCCGCGAATATGTGTGATACCGGTTGAGGAATCAATCAATTTGAAGGTTGTCTTTGTTTCTCCATCATTATGGCGTAAAGAGTACGTCGTGCCACACGATACCGGTTTTTCAAATTTGGCTGAGAACTTTACCGGAGCAGAATGTGTTGCGCTAAAAATACCGGAATGATTAATCAGCTCATTTTGTACATCTGCCAGTACACGCATGCCATGCGCAACCAATGTTGTTTGATTCAGTTTAGCGACAGCAAGTAGATCAAAGTGTATCGGGTTGAAATCACCAGAAAAATGGGCCCAATGCTTTGCGTGAAAGCCATCATATGTCATGTCTGTCATAACGAGCGACCTATGACCAGAGCAGCATTTGTCCCCCCGAACCCAAAACTGAGATTCAGTACATTATCTACAACAGTCTGACGATGCTGGTTTGGAATGAAATCAAGATCACATTCTGGATCGGGGCGGTTCAGATTACGTGTCGCCGGCAGGATATTGTTTTCCAGCACCTTCAGACAGACAATGCTTTCGAAGCTACCTGCTGCAGCAATCAGATGCCCGCTGTATGATTTTGTACTCGAAACGGGGATCTCATATGCATACCGCCCGAAGACATCTTTAATCGACTGTGTTTCATTGAGATCGTTGAGCATGGTTGATGTTCCATGCGCATTTATATAACCAATTTCATTAGCGCTTAGCCCCGAATCAGCTAACGCTTTCTTGATAGTAGAAACGCGTGAAAGCTTATCCTGTGCAGGAGCGGTAAAATCAACTCCATCGGAAAAATTCCCGTATCCTTTAATTTCACCGAGTATGGTCGCCCCTCTTGCCAGCGCTGATTCGCGCTCCTCCAGACACAGGATAGCCGCGCCTTCAGATAAAACGAACCCCGAGCGGTCAAGACTGAATGGGCAAGAGGCTTTTTGGATATCATGTTGTTCATGCGTTAACGCCTGAAGCACATCAATCATCCACACCGATGCATTTGATGTCAGTGATTCACTTCCACCGGCAAGCATCATGGTCATGTGCCCATTTTTAATTAATTCATAAGCCTCACCAATAGCCATGCTCCCCGTGGCACATGCTGCTATCGGGGTATTTTGATACCCCCTCAATCCCCACATGATGCTACAGGCGGCCGTTGCGACGCTTGGCATTGCATGAAAGCAGCTAAACGGCGAGCCAACACCAACAAGTTTATAATCATCATAATTATGGTAGGCGTCATCAATTCCCCCCCAGCCGGTGCCGACAATCGTGCCGCATTTCAGGGGGTCGTAGATATCGGCAGGTAGAGACTGGTTAAATGCCATTGCAACAGCTTCCTGCGCAGCCGCAAGACCAAGCCGTGCAAAACGAGGTAATTTCCGTCGAATAGAAGCAGGAACCCCCGTTAACTTAGGTTCATGCGCAATCAAGCCATAAAATTTCGAGTTAATACTCGCATCCGTTTTATCAACGTACTGATAGCCTGTTTGGTAATCCATAATAGATTTCCAGCTTTCTTCCGCTGAGCTTCCCAACGGCGTAATCGCACCGTAGCCGGTGATAACAACGCGTCTATGTTCCATTTTAACTTTTTACCTTGCTGTTAAATTCACCACCACCGATTGATAATAAAAACTTCATCGTAGAAGTTAGATAATCGTACTGACAATCGGCGTATGAAATTTTCTGGTTAAGAACATTATCCTGAGAGTCCAGTAAGGTCTGAAGCGATATATAACCAGACCTGTACTTAACTGTATTTATTCGCATCAGATTCTGAGAAATTGAGAGTGTCTTTTTTTGCATCTCAAGACCATATTCAGCTTTTTTTCTGGCTTCTAAAGCGTTCTCTACTTCAGATAATGCATTGAGCACGACTTTTCTGAAGTCATTAACTGATAACGCGACAGCAATCTTTTCTTTTTCTAATTCAAAACTCAACTTTCTCCACTGAAGCGGTGGGAAAGCGGCCGAGATAGATTGTAATAAGGTTTGCTCGCTAAACCATTGTGTGAAAATAGTGCTCCCCGCCCCGATCGTCGCGCCCAGTGAGATAGAGGGAAAGAAGTTAATCTTAGCCAGATCATAACCGGTAATTGCTATTTTTATTCTGGATTCTGCGGCGCGTATATCCGGGCGCAGCGATATTATGTCCACCGGTTTAAACAACGGCAGTTTGATATCCTGGTATTCACCAAGTCCTTTTTTTTCTTTCGGACGATCAATACTGTTTTTGTTATAGACAATGGCCATGGCGTTACGCTCATTTTCCCTTTGGCTAATAACATTCCGCAGTTGTAACTCGCTTGAATAAATAGCTTGCTTTGCTAATAAGACATCAGATCTCGCGCCTGCTCCGCTTTTATATTTAGCATTAACGACCAGATATGTAGACCTGGCGATCTCAAGCCGTTGTTTGTAAAACTCAATTTGTTCATTGAATTTAGCAATATTCCAGTAACTTTTGGCAATTGAATCAATGATAACCAACACAGTGTTTTGCAAATCTTGTTCACTGGCATCAATGTTCCATTTGCCCTGCTCTCTCGTCCTCGCTAACTTACCCCATAAATCAAGCTCATAGCTCATTGACAAAGAAGAGCTGTAACTCTCTGTTGAAGGAGTACCTTGCAATAAAGTGCGGTTATTACTTGCACTCGCTGACATATTAAAATCAGGAAAAAGATTCGTATTTATTTCGCCTGAATCCAGCTTGCTTTTTAATAGATTCAACGCGGCCGCATGCAAATCGTTGTTATTCCTCAGCGTATCATTAATGATCGATGATAATAGGGGGTCATTGAATACACTCCACCATGCTTCATTGGTGACAGCATTTTTATAACCTGTTTTCTCGCTTTGCCCCGCCGTTGGAAATTTTATCTGTGGCGTATGATATTCAGTTTTCAACATGCTGCCGCAGCCTGTGCATAATAAGCAAAGCCAAAATAATGATGTTTGTTTGAACTTCATTTGTAACCTAATGCTTTAGCAGGCGTATAAGATGATGCTTTCTTCGCCGGAACGTAACCGAATACGATGCCGATGAAACATGAAAACGCACAGGCAATAACAACCGGTGTTATTGTCAAAACCATTTCAAATTGGTTCGTCACTAGAGGGAATATAATTCTGGCTAAACTCGTTAAAGCCACGCCGACGGCTCCCCCTAAAAAACAGATAAATACAGACTCGATTAAAAATTGCCTTTTAATATCAGCAGGACTCGCGCCGACAGAAAGACGAATGCCAATTTCATGAATGCGCTCTGTCACTGAAACAAACATAATGTTCATAACGCCCACTCCACCAACCAACAGCGAGATGGTTGAAATAGCTACCGTGAGCAGTTTCATTGAGGTAGAAACATTCTCGATCATTTCTGCCACGGACTCATTCGTGACGGTAAAGAAGTCCTTTTTACCGTGTGAAAACGTGAGCGCTTGCTCTATTTTCTCTCTTATAAGCTCAACCTGAGCCGGATCTTTGGCCCGAACCTGGATGGCTTCAAAAGGTATCAGACCCGTAATCCGGTTTATGTACGAGGTCCAGGGTATCCAGGCTTTTAATGTCGTCTTTTCCGATGCCGTCGAGATATCTTTGATCACCCCGACCACCTCAAATGGGTAGCCGGAAATCTGCAAATATTTTCCTACTGCTTTATTCGAGGAACCGAATGCGGTTTCTGCAAGCCTTGAGTCAATAACGGCAACAGCATCACTGGCGGTTATATTGTCAGTTTCAAACAAATGACCAGCTAACACTTTATCGGCATCGAAGTATTCCTTACTGATACCGGTAAGCGCAGCGTCAATATCACTATCACCACTATTTATCGTCGCTGTTGAAGTTATGACCGGTGAAATTTTACTTTCCGGTAATAGCTCGGTAAGCATATCAACATCATCTTTTTCAAGAAGCTTATTGCCGGGATCTGGCATTGACTTCCAGCTGGTGCCGGGCCTGATTTCAATGGTGTTGGTGGCTAATAAATTCATTTCTTTCATAACACGATGGTGTGCGCCTTCACTTATGGCAATAGACATAAGCACAGCAAAAACCCCAATAATGACACCCAGCATTGACAGAAACGCTCGTATCCGGTGGCCGTTCAGTGCTCTAAACGCAGTTCTGAATGCTTCGGCTATCCCAAACATCATGCCAAGCGGATCCTTTTCAAGTACCCTGCTGCATGCTGCCTGGAGGTCACTGGTTGATACGCTGCTTTCGTCTTTCACGATCCGGCCATCATTCATGTGTATGATTCGGTCGGCCTGTGACGCAATATTGCTATCATGCGTAACAAGGATAATCGTTTTGCCCTTTCGGTTAAGCGTCTTGAATATGTCCATAACCTGGCAACCCGTCACACTATCCAGAGCACCCGTCGGTTCATCTGCCAGAATAATGTCGGCATCATTCATTAGCGCTCTGGCAATGCTGACGCGCTGCTGCTGTCCACCAGAAAGTTGGTTTGGGTTAAAATCAACGCGAGCGCTTAAGCCGACCGACTCAAGTATTTTTTCCGCACGTTCATTTCTATTTTTATAGTTTTTTGAGGTGTATTGTGCGGGTAAAGCGACATTCTCTTTCGCGGTTAAGTAAGGCAAAAGATTGTATTTCTGGAATACAAAACCAATATATTTATTTCGTAACTCAGCAACTGAGTCGGCAGTTAACACCGATACGTCAATGCCGTAGAATGACATCTGCCCAGCGCTAATATCATCTAAGCAGCCAATGGTATTCATCAGCGTGGTTTTACCCGAGCCTGATGGCCCGACGATAGCGATAAACTCACCTTTTTTAATGGTTAGCGATACGCCTTTCAGTGCAGAAACGATTTCTCCGCCACTCTCATATCGTTTATAAACGTCTGATAAAATAATATATTCATCGGTGCGGCTCATTTAGTCGCCACCCTTTATTATAATATCGCCTATTTCTAATCCTTTAACGATCTCAGTAATTTTTGCGTTCTTAATCCCGGTTTGTACGCGTCTTTTTTCTATTTTATTGTCGTGAAGTACATTGACGATATAATGATCTTTGCTAACCATTTCACCCAGGTAGTTTGTCGGAACGGCTTTAACGTTTTTTTTCTCTTCAACAACTAAATAAACCTGTACCGACATAGCTGGCTTTAAAACATGCTTATCATTTACTACATCAAAACTTCCATTGTAATAGGTAGCTGTTTTCTTACTCCCGGCAGAATCACCTGAACTGCTCTTCATATCGTAAAGCATTTCTTCTGGTATTTGCTGTATCCTGTTTAGCATCCCTTTATAACGGGTGTCAGGAGAAGCCGTGACAGTAAACCATAAAGGCATACCAACCCTGGTTTTCAAAATATCCATTTCTGATATTTTGATATTTACAGTCATGATATCCAGATTAGCCACCACCAGAATTGTCGGCGCACTCTGTGATGAAACAATAGTCTGCCCTTCCTGCGTTAATATACCCAGGACGACGCCATCTATGGGCGACGTAATGCGCGTGTACGCTAAGTTTGCCTGAGCAGTGTTTAACTTGACTCTGGCCTGAGCTATTTGAATTTCATTTATATCTAGCTGTTCTTTATCACTTTCATATTTTGTTTTCGCCGTCTCGAGGTCGCTCAACGTTGTGGCGTCATCCAGTGACATTTTCTTTTGTCGGTTATAATCGCTCTTAGACTGTTTAAGCGACAGTAACGTGATCTTTTTTTGCGCTAATGCATTATCCAGCTCAGATTTAGCACTATCGACATCATTTTGTGCAAGCGTCGGATCGATCTCAGCCAGCAACTGGCCTTTTTTAACTGCATCACCTTCCTTCACATGCAGCTTATTGAGCCGTCCATTAACCTGCGCCCCGACACTAACTTGCTCGTTAGGTTTTAGAACGCCGGTCGTGGTAATCAGTCGGTCGATATCAGAGTAGGTGACGTGAGAACTTTCTTTCTTCGTATTTTCAGTAACGTCACTTTCCGAAAGAAATACGCTATTAACTGCATATACAGCAGGAACTATAGCTACTAATAAAGTCAGAAAAAAAGGTTTTATCTTCACACTGATGACCATTATAAAAGGCCAGAAACTGGCCTTTGTTTTAATTTTACTGCTTAATTAATGTTGAGAATTACTTCTCGTCACAACGTTTTTCCAAACCATTTTTACCTGATTCACGACGGAACCAGCCATACACGCCGTTAGGACGGTTATCAACAAAATAACATTCACCGTATGGGCCAACCATTCCGCCCACAACTGCTTTACTTTCTTTGGATTCTAATACTGTTGCTTTAAACATTTTAATTCCCTTGTGTAATAGTGCTTCAATTATTTGCAAATCGTTCATTTCTGAACAGGATGAAATATATCGCATTACCCCAGAATCTTTTAATCAATAAAAAATCAAAAGCATCTTTAAAAATTTAAAGCGCTTTTTTGAAACTTTTAAATTTTTTTTGAAGTTTTTAAAGCGCTTTTTGAAGCTTTAATGCGCTTATTTGAAGTTTTAATGCGTTTACTTGAAGGTTTTAAAGCGTTTTTTGAAGTTTCAGTGCGTTTACTTGAAGGTTTTAAAGCGCTTTTTGAAGTTTTAGTACGTTTATTTGAAGGTTTTAAAGCGCTTTTTGAAAATTCTAAAGCATTCGTGAAAGGTATAAGTGCTGTTTTTTTAAACATTTCTTTGCACGTCATTGTGAATGTAGCAATTATGTGAAGCAGCTGATAATGAGGTGCTATCGTGCAGACGATGATAATAAAGGTTTTGCTGTAGCCGCCGTTTCAATCGCGCACTTCATCAATATAGAAAGTCTGGAAAAGAGGTTAGGTAACGTGCTGAAGGCTCCGCATCATATTGAATAACTGCCCGATAAGGGCAGTTGCCACCTGGCCGATGCAATACGCACGTTCGCCAGTTCACCGGGGATTTTTTGTGTGAGCGACGCCAGTACGCAACCCGCAAAGTAACGAGGTCGCAGAACCGTTCGTGAAGACATTCAAACGAAATCACGTCAACGTAAATGAATTACCGGATGCGGTATACGCGATGAAAGCTGTTATATGAAAGGGATTTCCAGTAAAGAGTCTGTCAATGGAGAGGCTCACAGCTTTGATGAAATTATATAAATCATAATGTTGTATTAATATATTTAATCTTCTCGTGCCGCCCCAAAAACCTATAAGAAACCAATCCATTGCGGTTGATTTTGTCATGTCTGCGCTATGCGCAAGAGAACAAACAGCCCGAGATAAATGGCCTCCCCCATCGTTGGCGATACTGCGGCCAACAAAAACTCACTAATCCATCAGCGGGGGAGTGTAATAAAAACCGTAACGCATTCGTCACGGTTTTTATGTTGCAGTAAAAACGATTACAGCGCGATATCCGCAACCTGCTCGCCGTCATTGTGCGGCTGTGTTGTCGGTTTTTGCACCGGTGGCGTGATATCTGCTACCAGCGACTCGTCGCATTTCAGGCCGAGGATCTCGCTGGTGTAGCGCAGTTCCTTGTCTGCGGCTTCAATATTGCCATTCAGCTCGGTGCCGAAAGAAGGAATAATCTCTTTCAGTTTTGCCTGCCAGGCATCAGAAGCGAAACGCTCAGCGAACACTTTCTCCATCAACTCCAGCATGATTGGCGCTGCGGTCGAGGCACCCGGTGACGCGCCAAGCAGCGCGGCAATGGTGCCCTCTTTATCGCTCACGACTTCGGTTCCGAGGCGCAACACGCCGCCCTTGCCCGGCTCGCGCTTAATAATCTGCACGCGCTGACCCGCCTGCCACAAACGCCAGTCCTCTTTCTGCGCCAGCGGATAGTACTCGCGCAGCGCATCGAAGCGGTCGTCCTCATTTTGCAGCACCTGGTTAACCAGATATTTCACCAGGCTGAAGTTGGTCATCCCCACCGTCAGCATTGGCAGAATGTTCGACGAGTTAGTCGAACGCAGCAGATCCCACAGAGAACCATTTTTCAGAAAACGCGTCGAAAACGTAGCGAATGGTCCAAACAGCAACACGCGTTTGCCATCGATAATGCGCGTATCAATATGCGGTACCGACATGGGCGGCGCGCCCACGGTGGCCTGGCCGTAGACTTTCGCCAGATGGTGATTGACCACTGCCGGGTTTTCCGCCACGAGGAACTGCCCGCCAACCGGGAAGCCCGCATAGTCTGCCGCTTCCGGAATACCGGATGCCTGCAACAGCTTCAGCGCTGCACCACCGGCGCCAATAAAAATAAACTTCGCCTTGATGATCTGCTCCGCGCCGGTTTGCAGGTTATGCAGCGTGACATTCCAGCTGTTGTCGGCATTGCGTTTGAGGCCGCGCACTTCAGTGCCCAGTTGCAAAGCGAAGTTCTCTTTTTTCTGCAACGAACCAATCATCTGGCGCGTCAGTTCGCCAAAGTTCACATCGGTGCCGATTTCGGTACGCGTGGCGGCAATTTTTTGCCCGGCATCACGTCCTTCCATCACCAACGGCGCCCACTGTTTGATCTGTTCGGCATCTTCGGAATAGCGCATACCGCGGAACAGGGAACATTGCTGCAGCGCTTTGTAGCGCGCGCGCAGGAAGTTCACATTGTCGTCGCCCCAGACGAGGCTCATATGCGGCACGGTATTGATAAATGAACGCGGTTCGCGCAATACGCCGGTTTTCACCTGATGAGCCCAGAACTGGCGAGAAATACGAAATGCTTCGTTGATTTCAATCGCTTTTTTAATACTGACAGAGCCGTCCGCGCTGCGTGGGGTGTAATTCAGTTCCATTAAGGCGGCATGCCCGGTACCAGCATTGTTCCAGCCGTTCGAGCTCTCTTCCGCCAGGGCATCCAGCCGTTCCACCATGGTAATCGACCAGGTGGGTTCGAGATCCTGCAACCAGGTTCCCAACGTGGCGCTCATGATCCCACCACCGATTAAAAGCACATCTGTTTCCTGCTCTTTCGATGCGGACGTTTTTGCTGCTTTTGAGACAGCATTAAGCCCGACAGCCATCGAAAACAGCCTGGCAGTCATTTTTTTCATGATGATATTGCCTTACTTTTAGTGCTGCTTTATTCGCATTTATTGAGGGTAAAGTAGTTAGCACCCCTAACGTAGCACTTAAAAAGTGAGATTTAAATAATGTTTAAACATTAAATATTCATTGTATTAATGTTACTAATAAGTTGATTTTTTGCATTATATTTAACACTTATTGCTGGTCACTCTGACCGGAAATCTGCTATCATCCCCCGCTTTGCCGAACGCAGTGATACCGTTTGTCACTGCTTTTCTGGCATCCCACCTGCGAATCTTTATGACTGAAAAATCAACCCATTCTGTACTGCGCGTAAGCAATCTTCTGCGCTCACCACAGCTTTTTACCCGTGAAGTTCTGGCAGGCGTAATCACCGCGCTGGCACTCATCCCGGAAGTTATCTCATTTTCTGTTATTGCAGGTGTTGACCCGAAAGTAAGCCTGATAGCCTCAGTAGTGCTTTGTTTTAGCATGTCTTTGCTCGGCGGGCGTCCGGCAATGGTCACGGCGGCGGCGGGATCAGTCGCGTTGGTTATCGGTCCGATGGTTCATGAAAACGGTGTGGAATACATCCTGCCAGCAGTTTTACTCGCGGGTGTGATGCAGATTATTTTCGGTCTGAGCGGAATGTCGCGGCTGATGCGCTTTATCCCACACGCTGTAATGACCGGCTTTGTTAATGCGCTGGGGATATTGATTTTCTGCGCTCAGGTGCCGCATTTCTGGCATAAAGATCCCCTGATTCTGGCGCTGTTTACCCTGACCATACTGATTGTGCTGTGGCTCCCGCGCTGGGTAAAAAGCATTCCTGCGCCGCTGGTGGCGATTGCGCTGTTCACCGCGTTCACCGTTTTTAGCGGTCAGGTGCTACCTACCGTGGGGGATGAAGGTTCAATGCAGGGCGGGTTGCCTGGCCTGACGCAATGGCTGGTACCATTGAATCTGCATACGCTGAGCATTGTCTGGCCGTGTGCGCTGAGCATCGCGTTTGTCGGCTTGATGGAGTCGCTGCTGACCGCAAAATTGGTCGACGATCTGACACATTCGCCATCGAATAAAAGCCGGGAAAGCACCGGGCTTGGGATCGCGAACATTCTGGCTGGCTTCTACGGCGGGATTGCCGGGTGCGCCATGATCGGCCAGACCATTGTCAATGTGGAAATGGGCAAAGGCCGCACGCGTATCTCGACCCTTGCTGCTGCGCTGGTGCTGTTACTGCTGGTAACGGCATTAAGCGACGTGATGGCGAAAATCCCGATGGCGGTACTGGCCGGAATTATGGCGATTGTCGCGTTCAAAACCTTTAACTGGAGCAGTGTGCAAGCCGCGGCGCTGACGCAAGCGCCAGTTATCGAAGCTCTGGTAATGCTGGTCACAGTGGTTGCTACCGTCAGCACCGGTAATCTGGCTATCGGCGTTGTTGCCGGGCTGGTTACGCTGGCGATTACGCCAGCCGCGCTGCGGGAAAAGAGCCTGTCTACAGCAAAAAAATCGTCGCCAGCCCAAGAAAAATAAAGAAGCCGCCAGTATCGGTAATCGCGGTGATCATCACGCTGGAGCCGACCGCCGGGTCGCGCCCCAGCCGGGTCATCACCATCGGGATTAATACCCCCATTAGCGCCGCCATCAGCAGGTTCAGCACCATTGCCAGCGTCATCACGCCGCCCAGCGCCGCATCGTCATACAGCCACCAGGTGACACCGCCCATAATCCCGCCCCACACCAGACCGTTAATCAGCGCCACGCCCATTTCACGCAGTATAAGAAAGGTAAAGTTGCCCGGCTGAATGTTCTGCAATGCTAACGCGCGAACAATCATGGTAATGGTTTGATTACCGGTATTGCCGCCAATACCAGCGACAATCGGCATCAGCGACGCCAGCGCCACCAGTTGCGAGATAGTGTGTTCAAAACCATCAATGACGCGTGATGCGATAAAGGCGGTACACAGGTTGGTTGCCAGCCATACCCAGCGGTTTTTCACCGCTTTACTTACCGGCGCGAAAACATCTTCCTCGGTACTTAAGCCCCCCATCTGGCGCATATCGTTGTCGGTCTCTTCGTACACCACATCAACGATCTCATCGATGGTCAAACGGCCCATCAGCATGCCGTTTTCATCGACTACCGCCGCGCTGAGCAAGTTATCACGCTCAAAAGTACGCGCCACTTTTTCCGCTTCGTCTTCAGGGGAGAAGGTCACCGGATCGGCATCCATCACCTCGCTCACCCGCCGTCCGGCGGCGTTAAGCAGGATAGTCTGCAGCCCAAGTTCGCCCATCAGCCGGTTATCACGCCCGATAACAAACAGTTTATCGGTGTTCTCCGGCATTTTACCGAGACGTCGCAAATAGCGCTGGACGGCCGCCAGCGTGACTTCTGAGCGTACGGTGATAACTTCAAACGCCATAATTGCGCCGACGCAATTTTTGCCATAACGCATGACCTGCCGCATGCGGGCGCGCTCTGTCGGCGGCAACGTCGCCATCAGCCGTCCGGTGAGGTTACGCGGCAGATGCTGCACCAGCCAGATTTGCTCATCAATATCCAGCGTCTCGAGCGCATCCAGCAGCGCACGGTCGCTCATCTCATCGATCAGGTCATCCCAGACGTTTTCGGACGCTTCAAGCAGCACTTTGCCGCGCTTATCATCATCGATGAGCCGCCATAACGCGTGACGTTCAACCACCGGCAGCGCTTCTAGGGTGTCAGCCAAATCCGGTGGCGGCAGGTGCGAAACCAGCACTTTCACTTCGGCGAGATCGTGCTCAAGCTCGGCACTATCGACCTGCTCGACCAGCGTGATTTCGCCAAGCAGCGCGGCGGTGAGCGGTTTATGGGTGGTGAGCAGCCAAATCAGCCGCGCACGCTCTTCATCGCGCAGTTTGACGCTGTTTTTTTTGATAACTGACATTGGCCGGTGGTCCCTGAGTGTGGCAAAGCGCTCCGAAGCCAGAGCAGAGTAGCCTTAAGCATAGCGTCAGGTTTTGTAAAAAATAATAAACAGCGCAGGCGTTTGGATAAAAAACCAGCGAACGCCCCCTCGCCAGAAGGGGCGGCTCTGTCAGGCGGTGCGTGCCACTGCGTCGCGGGAAGCGTGCGCACGTTCTTCACCCACCAACTCGGTAAGCTGGCCGTTGCGCATCTCCAGCAGACGATCGGCATGCACGAAGTAGTGATCGTCATGGCTGATGGCAAAAATGGTTTTGCCCATCTGCTGCATTAACGGGAGTAAGACCTGGTAGAAATCGCGGCGGAAATGCGGGTCCTGATCCGCCGCCCATTCATCCAGCAGCAGAATATCGCGCTCTTCCGCCAGCGCCAGCAGCAAGGCGACACGTTTTTTCTGCCCTTTCGACAGCTTGAGATTGAGGATCTTGCCGTTGTTCAGCTCCAGCTTGTGCGACATTTTCAGTTGCTCAAGCCACTTTTCCACCAGCGCCGGATCCGCCTGCCTACCTTCCGGTCCCAGCAAGTCGTCAAACAGCCAGACGTCGGTAAAGACCGCCGAGAATAGTTTGCGGTAATCTTCCGGTTTACCCTGCGCCATCGGTTTGCCATCCAGCAGGATCTCACCGGAAACCGGCTGATACAGCCCGGTTAACAGCATCGCCAGCGTCGACTTGCCGCTGCCGTTCCCCCCAATCAAAAACACCAGCTCGCCGCGCTTGAGCGTCATATTGACGGGACCAATCGCGAAGTCGTTGTCCTGATATTTAAAGGTGACATTGCGCAGCTCCAGCATTTGCCAGTTCGGGAAAGCCTGCGGGCGGGGAAACCCGGCTTTATAGGGGGCCAGCGCAAACTGTTTTAGCTTTTTGAAAGCCACCTGCGCACTGAGCAGCGTGGGCAAAGCACCCACTGCTGACAACAGCGGCGTGCGCAAAAACAGCAGGGTCAGGGAATACGTTGCGGCGACATTGGTATCCGCCCAGCCGAGGCTGTTTGCCATCCAGAACACCAGGCCGATTGCCCCCAGCATCATAATGTTCGACCAGTTCACCGCGCTTAAATGGAACGTGTCGGCGCGAATAATGTGATGGCGATATTCACGTGCATCCGGCAAGTACATCTGTTCGAAAATGTGTTCCGCGCGTTCGCGGTTGAGGTTCAGCTCTTTGCGCCCTTCCAGCACGGTCTGGAAATCGTTGTACAGCTTGTCTTCTGTTTCACGCAGCCTCGCCATATGTTTGTACACACGGGAAACCAGCACGAACCCGCCCCAGATGGTCAGCGCCATCCACAGCACAGTGATCAGCAGCATCTTGCCGGAGAGCATCGCCAGATAGATACAGGAACCAACAGTCAGGATAATGCCCTGCACCAGTTCCGGCAGGCGCACAAAGGCGATGGTGATATTACGCACGTCACTGGTTAGCCCGGCCAGCAAAGAGGCGCTACCCAGTTGTTCGATACGTTCCACAGGCGTGTCGAGGATGCGCTTAATAAATTCACTACGCAGGCGGTAGACAAAATGGTGACCGAGCGTAGTCAGCGCCAGTTGCGACCCCAGCGTCACCGCCATCAGTAGCAGCAACAGGCCGAGGAATTCCGGTAAAACAGTCAGCGACATATCCACGGTTTCAATCAGCCGCTGGTTAATAAAAGCAATCAGGCCGATACCAAACGCGGCACTCACGAGGGTAAGCGCGAGCACACCGACAAAAGGCCAGCGATACTGACGCCAGACAAGAAGGAGAAGTTCCATAACAAAACCCGGTCAACAAAATCAGCCAGCAGTTTAAACGGCTACCGGGTTACATCAAGAATAATTCTTATTTTTATTCGCCATTGCCTGCCTGGCGAAACGTCAGGTTGTAGCGGCACTCACCGGTCGCCGGATGATAGCCGCCTTTCAGCGGTGCAATGCCGTGGTAAAAGAGCCGCGACTCGCCGCCCCATACGACCACATCGCCGTGTTCAAGCATCAGCCGTTGCAGCGGATCGCTACGTTTGAGGCCGCCAAACTGGAAAATGGCCGGTAAACCGAGCGACACAGATACAATCGGCGCACGCAGGTCGGGTTCGTCCTTATCCTGATGCAGCGACAATTTCGCCCCCGGCACATAACGGTTGATAAGGCAGGCATCCGGATGAAAATCCGGGTAACCAGCCGCCTCGCTCGCCTGCTGGCACAGCGCAGAAAAAGCCGCAGGCATCGGCGGCCACGGCTGTTGAGTTAACGGATCGACTGGCGCGTAGAGGTAACCACGATGATCGGTGGTCCAGCCGAGTTTGCCACAGTTGGTCATCGCCACTGACATGGTATAACCGCCAGGGGTGACCATATGACGCAGCGGCGACTGACTGACCACTTGTGCAATACCGCGTAACAGTTGGTCGGCTGGTGCTAAGGCAAGGCGCCGCAGCACGACAGCGCCCGATGCCAGCGGCTCCTGCCAGGGTTGTTCTCCGGAAAACAGATCGAGCATTACGTCTCCTCTTTGTTACGTTCTCGCTGGAGCAACTGGGCTTTGCGCGCCATCCCCCAGCGATAGCCGGACAGCGCCCCATCGCTGCGCACCACGCGATGGCAAGGGATGACAATCGCCAGTTTGTTCGCACCGCAGGCGCTGGCAACTGCCCGTACCGCGTTTGGTTTACCC
This sequence comes from Kosakonia sp. SOY2, assembly GCF_027109175.1. Taxonomy (NCBI): domain Bacteria; kingdom Pseudomonadati; phylum Pseudomonadota; class Gammaproteobacteria; order Enterobacterales; family Enterobacteriaceae; genus Kosakonia; species Kosakonia sp. SOY2. The sequence continues at coordinate 351,860 of NZ_JAPVXH010000001.1, read as the reverse complement.
AGCTTTTGCGCCAGTTCCCGGTAACTTACCGTCTCACCGGTGGGGATCTCGCGCAGTGCTTGCCATACCTGTAACTGGAACGCGGTGCCGCGAAGATCCAGCGGCAGCGTAAAGGGGGCATCGGCGTTGTCGAGCCGCTTAATGACCTGCGCCACCCGCGAGCTGAACGCGGCATTCGCCTGCGCACGTTGAGCGCGGGGGAAGATCGCCTGCAACTGGGCAAGAAGCTGCTCGTCACTGTCGGCCAGTAAAATGGCGCAAATTCCACGTTCGCTCTCCGCCACCAGGCAGCGGCCCAGCGCGCAGTCGCTGAAGGTATACCAGACGTCGGCAGCATCGCCGCCGCGACGGAACTGCTGTGCCGTCATCCCCAACAATGCATCGGCCTGGCGGTAATAACTGCTGCTATCCGGAAAGCCCGCTGCCAGCACAGCGTCGGTAACGGTTTCGCTCACCGCAAGAGTATTGCGTAAGCGGCGAGCGCGAAAAGCCAGTTGCCAGGCTTTTGGCGTCATGCCGGTAACGGATTTAAATAAACGGTGAAAATGATAAGGGCTAAGCGCCACTTCAGTGGCCAGCTGCTCCAGCGTGATGGGCGTATCCTGCTCCAGTAAGCGGCAGGCTTTGGTCACTTTATCCAGCCGCTGTTGCTGCGGGTGGGTTTTATCCGGCTGGCAGCGCTTGCAGGGGCGAAAACCAGCGGCCTGGGCGCTCTGCGCATCGGGATAAAAACGGACATTCTGACGCAAGGCGTGGCGCGCCGTACAAGAGGGACGGCAAAAAATGCCGGTGGTCAGCACGGCAAAAACAAACTGACCATCGGCCTGCGCATTACGGGCCAGCACCGCTTGCCAGCGCTGTTCATCTAATAATGTGGTGTCGTTCATGTCAGGCTCCTTATGTAAGCTTAGCCTCACTGTGCCCGTATGCGCAGCTCCAGACACCCGCAATCTTGCGGTTTAATTTTTTTCGCTGAGCAGAAATGCGGAAAACTGCGGTGACATCCAGGTGCGGAAACCGTCGCCGTCTTTGATAATCATAAATACCGCCAGCCCTTCCCGCGTCACCACTTCTTTTGCCTGTTCGGTGCCGAGCACCATTAAACCGGTGTCCCAGGCGTCCGCTTCCAGCGCGGTGGGCGCGATAACCGTGACCGACACCAGCGCATGCTGGATTGGCCGCCCGCTCCGCGGATCGATGATGTGTGAAATGCGTTTGCCGTCCAGCTCGTAATAATTACGGTAGCTGCCGGAAGTGCTTATGCCATGACCATTAATATCGACAACCGCCTGGGCAACATTCTCACGATCGGTCGGTTTCTGGATCGCGACGCGCCACGGCTGGCCTTGCGCGTTCATGCCCCGGCTGGCTAATGCGCCACCAACAGAAACCAGATAACGCGCGATCCCTTCCTGCTCCATTAACCTTGCCAGGTGATCCGCCGCGTATCCCTCGCCTACCGTCGAAAGGTCAACAAACAGATCCGGCAGATCTTTTTGCAGGAATTGCTCTCCGGCGCGGTTGATCACGGTTAAATGCGCTAAACCGGTACGCGCTTTCGCCGCATCAATTTGTGTCTGAACCGGTGTTTTTACCGGCTGTTTATCCGGGCCAAATCCCCATAAATTAACCAGTGGTCCGACGGTGATATCCATCGCGCCTTCGGTTTTCTCACCGACACGCAGCGAGGTAGTAACGATATCTGCCAGCGGGGCGCTGACCGGCCACGGTGCTGTGCTGGTCGAATGGTTAAAGCGCATCAGCGCGGAGTCGTCCTTCCATGTCGACATCAGATGATCGTCAGCATCCAGCTGTGTCTGAATTTTTTGTCGCAGGCTTTGCGCCTGTTGCGGGCTAATGTCCACCACGCTCACGCGCCAGAAAGTGCCCATGGTTTTGCCTTCCAGCACGGTGGGCGGTGCCTTGCTACCGGTGTCGCAACCGGACAGTACCAACAACGCCGCGACAACCCCGGCACGAAGAAAAATCATCTCTGTCTCTCGTTATTTGTTATCCCGCGGCAAGCCTACACTAAAACGCAAGCTTTGGCCGACGCGGGACATAAAAAAGGGGCCTTTCGGCCCCTTAATAATCACAGTTGTTAACTTAGAACTGGTAAACCAGACCCAGAGCAACAACGTTGTCGGTGGAAATGCCAGCGGCTTTGGTGAAGTCGTTGTCGTCCAGCAGGTTGATTTTGTAATCAACATAGGTGGACATGTTTTTGTTGAAGTAGTAGGTCGCGCCAACATCGATGTATTTCAGGATATCCTGGTCACCGAAGTTAACCGTGCCGGTGTTGTTGCTGACGTCCTTACCTTTAGATTGCAGGTAAGCGATGGACGGACGCAGACCGAAGTCAAACTGGTACTGGGCAACCACTTCGAAGTTCTGCGCTTTGTTGGCAAAACCATACGCGGCATCACTAGCAGAACCGAAACGGGTTGCGTTATAGGTCTGGGAGTACTGCGCTGCCAGGTAGATATTGTTAGCGTCGTATTTCAGACCGCCGCTATATACTTCAGCGTGATCGCCTTCGCCGTAGATGTTTGTAGCAATCTGGTTTTGCCGATCAGTACGTTTGGAAGAAGACATCGCACCACCCACGCTGAAGCCGGCGCCCAGATCATAGGTCAGAGACGCGCCGTAACCGTCGCCATTTTCTCTCGTCATGCTGCGACCAGCAGAGTTGTTTTCAGCGCTGCTGTTTTTACCCTGGTATTGCAGAGCAAAGTTCAGGCCATCAACCAGACCAAAGAAGTCAGTGTTACGGTAGGTTGCAACGCCGTTAGCACGGGATTGCAGGAAGTTATCAGCACCGTAGGTATCGCCACCGAATTCCGGCAGAACGTCGGTCCAGGAGGTGACATCGTAAATTACGCCGTAGTTACGACCATAGTCGAAAGAACCCGCATCAGCTACGCGGATACCGGCGAAAGCCAGACGAGTCCATGCCTGGTCGGTAGAGGTTTCCGTGTTATTAGCCTGAACGTTGTATTCCCACTGACCGTAACCCGTCACCTGGTCATTTACCTGTGTTTCGCCTTTGAAGCCAAAACGTACGTAGGTCTGATCGCCATCAGCGTTGCTGTCGTCAGAGAAATAGTGCAGACCGTCTACTTTGCCGTACAGATCTAATTTGTTGCCATCTTTGTTGTAAACTTCAGCCGCATTTGCTGCGCCTGCTACCAGCAGAGCCGGTACCAGGAGGGACAGAACTTTAACTTTCATTTTATTAACCCTCTGTTATATGAATTTTTATTGCCACTGCTTGCCGATTAACCCTCTAATCAGCTGGCAAAATCATTGTGCTTAAAATAGAAAAATAATCCAACGAGAATATGATACGAAAACTTTGAAGATGTTTCATACGTAATGATAGATGTTTCATTTTGTAAATTTAAGGGAACTTTTTTTCGCACAAATAGCTAAACAAATGCGCACAAATAATCAAAAAATAATAAAAAATCATTTAAAAACAAAATAATAAGCAAAACAAAAATCATAGCACTGAATGCAAAACCATAATCTTCAATCGCAACTAAAATAACTGACGCTATCATCATTAACTTTATTTATTACCGTCATTCGAATCTGAATGTCTGTTTACCCCTCTTATAACCGGATGCGTCGCATTCGGTTTTTTTTTACCTTTCCTTACGCAACTTGAATAATTATTTAGATATAATAACGATTTGTAACGACTATTAATTAATCAATTACCATGCCAGATATTTCTCATTGACGCATTCATGAAATTAATGGTTTGTTATTTATCGCGTTCTTTTTGCAACCAAACGGTAAATATATGTACAATTTTTCCTGGCTGTACATATTTGCCACTGCGTTTAGTCAATATGCCTATCCCCATGTTTTCGAGACTGAAACGGGAAAGAGAGTCTGGAAATTCACTCATTAACCGATATACTGCCTGCTGTACACTGCTCTGCAACACAACATCTACACGTTCGCCGCATGTTACAGGCGGTTATTACGGCATGGCAGCAACATTGTCTCAGCGAGCGCTGAGTATTTACAGCAGTGTTGTCATAACGGGTTCCACACAAGAATGAGTCGATCGGACACAATGATCCCTGGCAAATTTTCCCTGATACCGGGCAACATCACCCGTTACTTTCTTTTGTTGATTATCGTCCTGTTGGTGACAATGGGGGTGATGATCCAAAGTGCGGTCAACGCCTGGTTAAAAGATAAAAGCTATCAGATTGTCGATATCACCCACGCTATTCACAAGCGTATCGATACCTGGCGCTACGCTACCTGGCAAATCTACGACAACATTGCTGCGGCGCCTGCCGCTACGTCTGGTGAAGGTCTGCAAGAAACGCGCTTAAAGCAAGATGTTTACTACCTGGAAAAACCACGGCGTAAAACAGAAGCGTTGATTTTTGGTTCCCATGACAGTTCTACGCTGGAGATGACGCAGCGGATCTCAACGTACCTCGATACGCTCTGGGGCGCGGAAACCGTGCCATGGTCGATGTACTACCTCAACGGCCAGGATAACAGCATGATCCTGGTGTCGACGTTGCCGCTAAAGGATCTTTCTTCCGGTTTCAAAGACACCACGATCAGTAACATTGTCGATTCCCGCCGCGCAGAAATGCTGCAGCAGGCGAATGCCCTTGATGAACGCGAAAGCTTTTCATCTCTGCGCCATCTGGCCTGGCAAAACGGCCATTACTTCACGCTGCGTACAACATTCAACCAGCCGGGTCATCTGGCCACAGTAGTCGCATTCGATTTGCCGATTAATGATCTGATCCCACCCGGCATGACGCTGGATAGCTTCCGTCTCGATCCGGATAACACGCAGACCAACACACGCGGGCAGGATAAAGAAACAACCGACAGCGTTGCCGTCAATTTTAACAGCTCGCGCATTGAGATCTCCTCAGCATTGAACGGCACCGGGCTGCGTCTGGTCTGGCAGGTGCCATTTGGGACACTGCTGCTGGATACGCTGCAAAATATTCTTCTGCCGTTACTGCTGAATATCGGCCTGCTGGCGCTGGCATTGTTCGGTTACACCACTTTTCGCCAGATGCCAGGGCGTAAAGCCGACGGTCTGGCAACGCCTGGTGCAAGTAACGAACTACGTGTGCTGCGTGCCTTTAATGAAGAGATCGTTTCACTGTTGCCGCTGGGGCTGCTGGTCCACGATCAGGAAGCGAACCGCACCGTCCTGAGCAATAAAATTGCCGATCACTTATTACCGCACCTGAATCTGCAAAATATTACGGCGATGGCCGATCAGCATCAGGGCGTGATTCAGGCCACCATTAATAACGAACTGTACGAAATTCGTCAGTTCCGCAGCCAGGTCGCTTCGCGTACGCAGATCTTTATTATTCGCGACCAGGACAGAGAAGTGCTGGTTAATAAAAAGCTCAAGCAGGCACAACGGCTGTATGAGAAAAACCAGCAGGGCCGAGCCAGCTTTATGAGTAACCTTGCCGAGTCGCTGAAACAGCCGGTGAAATCGCTGGCCAGCGAAGCCGCAGCGTTGCAGAGCCAGGAGGGCAATCTTGTCGCGGATCACGCCGACAGACTGGTACAACTGGTCGATGAAATCCAGCTGGCACATATGCTGGAGAGCGACAGCTGGAAAGGCTCGTCTACACTGTTCTCGATTCAGGATTTGATTGATGAAGTGGTGCCGGAAGTCCTGCCGGTTATCAAACGTAAGGGTCTGCAACTCTTAATTAATAATCCGCTTCCGGCCAATGAAGAGCGTCACGGCGACCGTGACGCTCTGCGTCGGATCCTGTTGCTGCTCATCCAGTACGCGGTCACGACCACGCAGATGGGCAAAATCACGCTTGAAGTGAATGTGGACGAATCGGCGGAAGACCGCCTGACCTTCCGGATTCTCGATACCGGCGTGGGTGTGAACGCCAGTGAAATCGATAATCTGCATTTCCCGTTCCTTAACGATACGCAGGGTGATCAGTACGGAAAAGCGAATGCCCTTACCTTCTGGCTGTGCGATCAGCTGGCGCGTAAGCTTGGCGGGCATCTGAATATTAAAGCGCGTGAGGATCTGGGCACCCGCTACTCACTGCATGTGAAGATGGCGGCTCGTCCGCAACAGGCTGAGAGCGAAGAAAAATTACTCGATGACGTGGTGGCGATGATTGATATTACCTCTAACGAAATCCGTAATATTGTGGTTCGCCAGCTGGAAAACTGGGGGGCAAGCTGTATTTCCCCGGATGAGCGGTTATCAAGTCAAGAATATGATCTCTTTTTGACAGATAATCCGTCTAATCTTACTGCCTCAGGCTTGCTTTTAAGCGATGATGAGGCAGGCGTGCGGAAAATTGGCCCAGGCCAATTGCGCGTGAACTTTAATATGAGCAATGCAATGCAGGGAGCAATATTGCAACTCATTGAAGAGCAACTGGCGCAGGAGGATGTACCGGAGTCGCCTTTGGGGGGTGACGAAAACGCCGAGCTCCACGCCAGCGGCTATTACGCGCTGTTTGTTGACACAGTACCCGATGATGTTAAGAGGTTGTATACTGAGTCGGCGTTGCGCGATTTCGCGGCGCTGGCGCAGACGGCACACCGCCTGAAAGGCGTGTTTGCCATGCTTAATCTGGTACCTGGTAAGCAGTTGTGCGAAACGCTGGAGCAATTAATTCGCGAGAGCGATGTTCCAGGCATAGAAAATTACATCAGCGACATTGACGCTTACGTCAAGAGCTTGCTGTAGCAAGGTAGCCTAATACATGAACAATATGAACGTAATTATTGCCGATGACCATCCGATTGTACTGTTCGGTATTCGCAAGTCACTCGAACAAATCGAATGGGTAAACGTTGTCGGTGAATTTGAAGACTCTACAGCGCTGATTAACAACCTGCCGAAACTTGAGGCAAACGTATTGATAACCGACCTGTCAATGCCGGGCGATAAATACGGCGATGGCATCACGCTTATCAAATACATTAAACGTCACTTCCCGACGCTGTCGATTATTGTGCTTACCATGAACAATAACCCGGCCATCCTGAGCGCAGTGCTGGATCTGGATATTGAAGGTATCGTGCTGAAACAAGGCGCGCCGACAGACCTGCCAAAAGCGCTGGCGGCACTGCAAAAAGGGAAGAAATTCACGCCGGAAAGCGTTTCGCGCCTGCTGGAAAAAATCAGCGCTGGCGGTTACGGCGACAAACGCCTGTCACCGAAAGAGAGCGAAGTGCTGCGCCTGTTTGCCGAAGGTTTCCTGGTAACGGAAATCGCCAAGAAGCTGAACCGCAGTATCAAAACCATCAGTAGCCAGAAAAAATCAGCAATGATGAAACTGGGTGTCGATAACGATATCGCACTGCTGAACTATCTCTCCTCCGTCACCCTGACGCAGACAGAAAAAGAGTAATCCTGCAACCCCGGCATCCGCCGGGGTTCTTTTTTATACCCGGCTGTTACGTACCCGCGCGGCATACGCCGCCAGCGTTTGCTTGAGAATATCCAGCGTTACCGGCTTCGACAGGCAGCTGTCCATACCCGATTCCAGACAGCGTTGCTTCTCTTCTGCCAGCGCGTTAGCCGTCACACCAATCACCGGCAGCGTCAGCCCTAACTGACGAATACGCTGTGTCAGGCGGTAACCGTCCATATTCGGCATGTTGACGTCGCTGAGCACAATATCGATAGGGTTTTTGCTCAGAACATTCAGCGCATCCACGCCATCATTGGCCGTTTTACACTGATATCCCAGCGATCCCAGCTGATCGGCCAGCAGGCGTCGGTTAATCGGATGATCATCTACTACCAGGATCATCATGTCATCGTTACGCACCGCTTCCCGGGTCTCGGCAGGAAGCGCGTTGCTCGCCTGCGGCTCAATAACCTGCACGCGGTAAATGCGCCCAAGCAGCGTCAGCAGGTCGTGTGGCGACGCCACGCTGTGCAACCATTCGCCCGGAGCACGCTCAACGGGAATACCGATATGGCGACGGCAGAAAATAATGGCCGCGCGTCCGGTCCACGACGAGGAGAGTTCATCATCGGTGATTAACGTATCCTGGTTGCCCAGCGCGCGTCCGTCGTACTGCTTAACCTGAATACCGTTCCATTGCAGTAATGTCTGCAGATAACCCGACAGCCAGGCATTACGCACCGCCAGCCAGCAGCACGTATCCGCCAGGCCATCGACATCGGCGCGAACCGGTGCCACCGCACTGTAAAGCGGGATACGGATGGTGAACTGACTCCCCATGCCTGGCTCGGTATCAACGGAAATATCGCCATCCATCATGCTGATCAATTTTTCACAAATCGCCAGCCCAAGCCCGGTGCCCTGGAAGTTACGCTGTACGCCGGTTCCCACCTGGAAGAAGGGATCGAACAGACGCACCACTTCTTTACCCGGAATTCCCACGCCGGTATCACGTACGCGAATGCTGAGATAATCCGCATCGCGATGCACATGCAACACGATACAACCGATATCAGTAAACTTAATCGCGTTGCTGAGCAGGTTGGAAATCACCTGCTGTAAACGCATCGGATCGCCATTCAGCACCATCGGCACATCCGGTTCAATAAAGCAGTACAGCCCCAGCTGTTTGCGCACTACCAGCGGTAAATAGTTGGCGGTGATATGGCTCATCACTTCGCGCGGGGAAAACTCGCGCGGCTCGATTTTCAACTGTTCCGATTCAATTTTCGAGAAATCGAGAATATCGCTGATAATTTTCAGCAACAGACTCGATGAGTTGTTCATCGCGGTGACCAGCCTGTCGACCCCTTTCGGCAGCTCTTTCGTTTGCAGCAGATCGAGGTTACCGATAATACCGTACAGCGGCGTGCGCAACTCATGGCTGACTGTCGCAAGGAACATCGATTTCGACTGGCTCGCCTGCTCCGCCGCTTGCGCCATCTCCTGCAACGACTCTTCCATTTTCACGCGGGCGGAAACATCCACCAGCACGCAAATCGCCACGTTTTCATTGCGATAACGTGAATGAACAAAGCTAATTTGCAGATTGGTATTATTGCTGGTCAGCACATCAACGAAATTGACCTGCTGACCACAGATAATTTGCGTAAGCCGCTGCCTGTCTTCATGCGTCAGCATGTTCAGATAGTTGTGCGCCAGCTCGTTACTCAGGATGTTCGTCCCGTCCTGAGTACGTAAAATGCAGATCCCCACCGGCGCGGAGGCGACGATTTTGCGGTTGAACTGCTCATGCTCTTCCAGCCGCTGGGCATCATTTTCCGCCGGAATAAAAATCCGCCGCTCATACATGCGCGCAAGCGTAAACAGCGCCACACCGACCAGCACATTCAGCAATACGGCGTTGAGGATCAGCATGCGAATGCGCTCCAGCACCATATCGACCGGTACGGAGTAAACCACGCTCAGCGATGACGGTGGCAGGCTCTTTTTCAGGATCAGTTCGCGAAAACCCGAGGTATAACCAAACCATGAACGTTCCTGCATCCAGCGCGGATCGACAACAATGCCGCTATCCTGGCCGGTAAGGGAAATCAGCGCATGGCCGTTGTCATCCAGAATGGTCACGCCCATCGGCAGGCTACCCGGCGTGAAAAAGTTTTCCATGCGAATGGACTGTTCCGTCCCCAGCAGCGCTTGCAGGCGGTTGCCGAGGTACACCGGCGTCAGCGCATAGAAGTAACCGATCCCCGGACGCGGCCCCTGGCTCATCCAGTAGACGTTGTTGCTGCGCTCATCCTGCGGGGCGTTACGGTATTTAACGATGCGCTCATGCAGGCTTTTCAGCGTGTCGTCGCGTTCAACGGGGAGATCGCGCAGGCCGAAGTCGGCCATACAGAGATTGTCGCTGCCGATCAAAAACACACGGTTGAGATCGTAAGCGGCGGAGAAATTGTCGCGCCAGTAGCGCATAAACCACGCCAGCGACTCCAGCGAGCCGCGCCAGGAGCTGCCCATGGCGGAGCAGTCAGAATCCGGGAACAGCGGTAAAAATGTCGGGACTTCGGTTTTGTCGTCGCGGTTGCGCGAGGTCAGAATACCGTTTTCTGCCGTCAGACGGTTTTCAGCGATGTACTTCAGCTCTTTCATCACGTCAGACGTGCGCTGGATGTAACGCTGCGCCTGATCGGAACTGAGGTTAAATTCCTGGCGAATTTCCGACTCTTTGTCATGCAAGGCGTTAACAATATAAAAGACAGAAAAAAAGGCAATCAACAGCCAAAGCAATAGCGCCAGCGCCCTGAACAGATAGCGGGAGACTTTCAGGGTACTGCGAAACGAGACGAGGTATTTCAACCTGGGGAAACTCCGCCACAAGGAAGTTAAAAAAGAGTGTGATTAAGGTAGCGATAAATCGCAAAGGCCGCAACGGCAATGAAAAAGGGCCGGAAACCGGCCCTTATAACGCATTACTCGGCGTCGTCGTCCGCCGCGTCATCGTCGGTATCGGTGTCAACTTCCGGCGCGATATCATCATCGCCTTCCGCTACGCTACCGTCGATGGAGTCTAACTCTTCATCATCTACCGGCTCAGCAACACGCTGCAGACCGACTACGTTTTCATCTTCCGCGGTGCGGATCAGAATAACGCCCTGGGTGTTACGCCCTACCACGCTGATTTCCGAGACGCGTGTACGCACCAGCGTACCGGCATCGGTGATCATCATGATCTGGTCGCAATCATCAACCTGCACCGCGCCGACCACTGCGCCGTTACGCTCGGTGACTTTGATTGAGATAACGCCCTGGGTACCGCGCGATTTGGTCGGGTACTCGGTTTCCGCCGTACGTTTACCGTAACCGTTCTGCGTTACCGTCAGGATTGCGCCTTCGCCACGCGGTACGATCAGCGAGACAACGCTGTCTTTTTCCGCAAGTTTGATGCCACGAACACCGGTCGCAGTACGACCCATTGCACGCACAGCACCTTCTTTAAAGCGCACCACTTTGCCCGCCGCAGAGAAGAGCATCACTTCGTCGCTACCTGACGTCAGATCAACGCCAATCAGCTCATCGCCTTCGTTCAGATTGACGGCAATGATACCGGCAGAACGCGGACGGCTGAATTCGGTAAGCGCGGTTTTCTTCACGGTACCGCTGGCGGTCGCCATAAAGACGTTCACGCCCTCTTCGTATTCACGCACCGGCAGGATGGCGGTAATACGCTCGTTCGGCTCCAGCGGCAGCAGGTTGACGATCGGGCGACCACGCGCGCCACGGCTCGCTTCCGGCAACTGATAGACCTTCATCCAGTACAGACGTCCACGGCTGGAGAAGCAGAGGATGGTGTCATGGGTGTTGGCCACCAGCAGGCGGTCAATAAAGTCTTCTTCTTTAATACGTGCAGCCGATTTACCTTTACCACCACGACGCTGGGCTTCGTAGTCGGTCAGCGGCTGATACTTCACATAGCCCTGGTGCGACAACGTGACCACAACATCTTCCTGATTGATCAGGTCTTCGATGTTGATATCAGCAGTGTTAGCGGTAATTTCGGTGCGACGCTCGTCGCCAAACTGTTCGCGAACCAGCTCAAGCTCTTCGCGGATCACTTCCATCAGACGTTCAGCGCTGCCAAGGATATGCAGCAGCTCGGCAATCTGTTCCAGCAGCTCTTTATATTCGTCGAGCAGTTTTTCATGCTCAAGGCCGGTCAGTTTCTGCAAACGCAGATCCAGAATCGCCTGTGCCTGCTGTTCGGTCAGATAGTATTTACCATCGCGAATACCGAACTCCGGCTCCAGCCACTCCGGACGCGCCGCGTCATCGCCCGCACGTTCCAGCATGGCAGAGACATTGCCCAGATCCCACGGCTGCGCGATCAGGCCCGCTTTTGCTTCAGCAGGCGTCGGCGCGCGGCGGATCAGTTCAATGATCGGATCGATGTTCGCCAGCGCCACGGCCAGCGCTTCAAGGATATGCGCACGGTCACGGGCTTTACGCAGTTCGAAAATGGTACGACGCGTAACGACTTCACGGCGGTGGCGCACAAACGCGGCCAGAATTTCTTTCAGCGCCATGATCTTCGGTTGACCATGGTGCAACGCCACCATGTTGATACCGAAGGAAACCTGCAATTGCGTCTGGGAGTAGAGGTTGTTCAGCACCACTTCACCCACGGCGTCACGTTTGATTTCGATAACGATGCGCATACCGTCTTTATCGGACTCGTCACGCAGCGCGCTGATACCTTCAACGCGTTTATCTTTCACCAGCTCGGCAATTTTCTCGATCAGGCGCGCTTTGTTCACCTGATACGGAATTTCATGCACGATGATGGTTTCGCGGCCGCTTTTCGCGTCGGTTTCCACTTCCGCGCGCGCGCGAATGTAGATTTTTCCGCGACCGGTACGATAGGCTTCTTCGATGCCACGGCGACCGTTAATGATTGCCGCGGTCGGGAAATCCGGCCCCGGAATATGCACCATCAGCTCTTCAATGCTGATGTCTTCGTTATCAATATAAGCCAGGCAACCATTGATCACTTCCGTCAGGTTATGTGGCGGAATGTTGGTTGCCATACCGACGGCAATACCCGAAGAACCGTTCACCAGCAGGTTCGGGATCTTGGTAGGCATCACATCAGGAATTTTTTCGGTGCCGTCGTAGTTATCGACGTAATCAACCGTCTCTTTTTCCAGATCGGCCATCAATTCATGGGCAATCTTCGCCAGGCGGATTTCCGTATAACGCATCGCCGCCGCGGAGTCGCCATCGATGGAACCGAAGTTCCCCTGACCATCGACCAGCATGTAACGCAGCGAGAACGGCTGCGCCATACGGACAATGGTGTCGTACACTGCGGAATCACCATGGGGATGGTACTTACCGATTACGTCACCAACGACACGGGCAGATTTTTTGTAGGCTTTATTCCAGTCATTGCCCAATACGTTCATGGCGTAAAGTACGCGACGGTGAACCGGTTTCAGGCCATCTCGGACATCCGGAAGCGCACGGCCAACAATGACCGACATCGCATAGTCCAGATAGGAGCTCTTCAGCTCTTCCTCGATGTTAACCGGTGTAATTTCTCTCGCAAGGTCGCTCATCTAACCGCTATCCCTCTACTGTATCCCGGATTCAAAGGTCGCAAATTATAACACAACCGCTTTGATACAGGTAAACCTATAACACCCGTGCAAAGGTTTATTCATCCCGTTGGCCTGATATACTCACGGGTCTTATTGATAGAGGAGTTATTGCGCCCATGAATGCCGAAAAAACGCCGGTCGCTCAAAACGTTGATCATGCTGAAATCGCCAAATTTGAGGCTGTCGCCTCGCGCTGGTGGGATAAAGAAGGTGAGTTTAAACCCCTGCACCGCATCAACCCGCTGCGTCTGGGTTATATCAGCGAACACGCTGCCGGTCTATTCGGTAAGAAAGTGCTCGATGTCGGCTGCGGCGGCGGGATTCTGGCGGAAAGCATGGCGCAGGAAGGCGCGGATGTCACCGGGCTAGATATGGGCTTTGAACCGCTCCAGGTGGCGCGTTTGCATGCGCTGGAATCTGGCATTCAGGTCAATTATGTGCAGGAAACCGTAGAAGAACATGCGGCAAAGCATACGCAGCAGTATGACGTCGTCACCTGCATGGAGATGCTGGAGCATGTTCCGGATCCACAATCGGTGGTGAAAGCTTGTGCGCAACTGGTCAAACCCGGCGGCCATGTCTTCTTCTCTACTATTAACCGCAACGGCAAAGCCTGGTTGATGGCGGTAGTCGGCGCGGAATATGTGCTGCGCATGGTGCCGAAAGGCACGCACGACGTGAAGAAATTTATTAAGCCAGCGGAGCTCTTACATTGGATTGACGGCACCGTGTTACAGGAACGTCACATTACCGGGTTACATTACAACCCTTTGTTAAACCAGTTTACGTTAGGGCCGGGTGTGGATGTGAACTATATGTTACATACAACGGCAAAAAATGACTAAGGTCATCAGATAAAGTGATAGAAGATTGCGCAGCATCAAGTTGCGCAATTGCCTTTCCCGATGAAGAAATCAGCACTCGATCAAAAATTCATTTTTTTTTGCGAAATATTGACATCGCCGCCAGGCCTTACGATACGAGGACTTAGCGATTATCACCCTTTCGCAACCTCAATTTAACCTCAAAATCAACTCTTGTACTGAAAAGAATCCTTACTAGAATACTCACCATATAGCGTTTCTCTTATCGCAAACCCCCTATATGTAGTATTTATCCACAGAGTTAATCACAGCAACGAATTGTGGATAAATGGGGGATATTTTCTATTTCACGGACAGGTAATCACATGAATCAGAGTCTGCTGGTGACAAAGCGTGATGGTGGCACTGAGCGCATCAATCTCGACAAAATTCATCGAGTACTGGATTGGGCGGCAGAGGGGCTAAGTAACGTATCTATCTCTCAGGTTGAACTGCGCTCACACATTCAGTTCTACGACGGTATCAAAACGTCCGATATCCACGAGACCATCATTAAGGCCGCCGCGGATCTGATTTCCCGCGATGCGCCGGACTACCAGTACCTGGCCGCACGCCTGGCCATTTTCCACCTGCGTAAAAAAGCCTACGGCCAGTTCGAGCCGCCTGCGCTGTTTGACCACGTGAAGAAAATGATCGAGCTTGGCAAATACGATCATCATCTGCTGGAAGACTACACGGAAGAAGAGTTCAAGCAGATGGACGGTTTTATCGACCACTGGCGCGATATGAACTTCTCCTACGCGGCGGTGAAGCAGCTGGAAGGTAAATACCTGGTGCAGAACCGCGTGACCGGCGAGATCTACGAGAGCGCGCAGTTCCTGTATATCCTGGTTGCCGCGTGCCTGTTCTCCAACTATCCGCGTGAAACCCGTCTGGACTACGTGAAGCGCTTCTACGATGCCGTTTCCACGTTCAAAATTTCGCTGCCGACGCCGATCATGTCCGGCGTGCGTACGCCGACCCGTCAGTTCAGCTCCTGCGTACTGATCGAGTGCGGTGACAGCCTGGACTCCATCAACGCCACTTCCAGCGCGATTGTGAAATACGTTTCCCAGCGCGCCGGTATCGGTATCAACGCCGGCCGCATTCGTGCGCTGGGTAGCCCGATCCGCGGTGGTGAAGCGTTCCACACCGGTTGTATCCCGTTCTACAAACACTTCCAGACGGCAGTGAAATCCTGCTCGCAGGGCGGTGTACGCGGCGGCGCGGCAACCCTGTTCTACCCGATGTGGCATCTGGAAGTCGAAAGCCTGCTGGTACTGAAAAACAACCGTGGCGTGGAAGGTAACCGCGTGCGTCACATGGACTACGGCGTACAGATCAACAAACTGATGTACACCCGTCTGCTGAAAGGTGAAGAGATCACCCTGTTCAGCCCGTCCGACGTGCCGGGTCTGTACGATGCGTTCTTCGCCGATCAGGACGAGTTCGAACGCCTGTACACCAAATATGAAAAAGACGACAGCATCCGCAAACAGCGCATCAAAGCGGTGGAGCTGTTCTCTCTGATGATGCAGGAACGCGCGTCTACGGGCCGTATCTACATTCAGAACGTCGATCACTGCAACACCCACAGCCCGTTTGACCCGGTGGTTGCGCCGGTACGCCAGTCCAACCTGTGCCTGGAAATCGCCCTGCCGACCAAGCCGCTGGATGATGTGAACGACGAAAACGGTGAAATCGCGCTCTGTACGCTCTCTGCGTTTAACCTCGGCGCGATTAAAAACCTCGACGAGCTGGAAGAGCTGGCCACGCTTGCGGTGCGTGCGCTTGATGCCCTGCTGGATTATCAGGATTACCCGATTCCGGCCGCTAAACGTGGCGCGATGGGCCGCCGTACGCTGGGTATCGGTGTCATCAACTTTGCTTACTGGCTGGCGAAGAACGGCAAACGTTACTCGGACGGCAGCGCGAACAACCTGACGCATCAGACTTTCGAAGCCATTCAGTACTGGCTGCTGAAAGCCTCTAACGAGCTGGCGAAAGAGCAAGGCGCGTGCCCGTGGTTCAACGAAACCACCTACTCGAAGGGTATTTTACCGATCGATACCTACAAGAAAGATCTCGACGGTATTACCAACGAGCCGCTGCATTACGACTGGGAAGCGTTGCGTGAATCGATCAAAACGCACGGCCTGCGTAACTCCACGCTCTCCGCGCTGATGCCGTCTGAAACGTCGTCGCAGATCTCCAACGCCACCAACGGCATTGAACCGCCGCGCGGTCATGTGAGCATCAAAGCGTCGAAAGATGGCATCCTGCGTCAGGTAGTGCCGGATTATGAAAAACTGAGTAATGCCTACGAGCTGCTGTGGGAAATGCCGAATAACGACGGCTACCTGCAACTGGTCGGCATCATGCAGAAATTTATCGATCAGTCGATTTCGGCGAACACCAACTACGACCCGTCACGCTTCCCGTCGGGCAAAGTGCCGATGCAACAATTGTTGAAAGACTTGCTGACCGCCTACAAATTTGGTGTGAAAACGCTGTACTATCAAAACACCCGCGATGGCGCGGAAGATGCGCAGGATGACCTGGCACCTTCCATCCAGGACGATGGCTGCGAAAGCGGCGCATGTAAGATCTAACTAAGGGGCGGGGAAACCCGCCCTTTTTTTTCGCAAGACAGGACTCACATTCCATGGCATACACCACTTTTTCACAGACGAAAAACGATCAGTTGCTGGAGCCGATGTTCTTCGGCCAGCCGGTTAACGTGGCGCGCTACGATCAGCAAAAATATGACATTTTCGAAAAGCTGATTGAGAAACAACTCTCCTTCTTCTGGCGTCCGGAAGAAGTTGACGTTTCCCGCGACCGTATTGATTTCCAGGCGCTACCGGAACACGAAAAGCACATTTTTATCAGCAACCTGAAATACCAGACGCTGCTGGATTCCATTCAGGGTCGTAGCCCGAACGTTGCGCTGCTGCCGCTGATCTCTATCCCGGAACTGGAAACCTGGGTAGAAACCTGGGCGTTTTCAGAAACGATCCATTCACGCTCTTACACCCACATCATCCGCAACATCGTTAACGATCCGGCGGTGGTGTTTGACGATATCGTCACCAACGAGCAGATCCTCAAGCGCGCGGAAGGCATCTCGCACTTCTACGACGAGCTGATCGAAATGACCAGCTACTGGCATCTGCTGGGGGAAGGCACGCATAACGTCAACGGCAAAACCGTGACCGTCAGCCTGCGCGAGTTGAAGAAAAAACTCTACCTGTGCCTGATGAGCGTGAACGCGCTGGAAGCGATTCGCTTCTACGTCAGCTTCGCCTGCTCCTTCGCTTTCGCCGAGCGTGAGCTGATGGAAGGCAACGCCAAAATCATTCGCCTGATTGCCCGCGACGAAGCCCTGCACCTGACCGGCACCCAGCATATGCTGAACCTGCTGCGTTCCGGCGCGGATGACCCGGAAATGGCCGAGATCGCCGAAGAGTGCAAACAGGAGTGCTATGACCTGTTCGTACAGGCAGCATTGCAGGAAAAAGAGTGGGCGGAATACCTGTTCCAGGGCGGCTCGATGATCGGTCTGAACAAAGACATTCTCTGCCAGTATGTTGAGTACATCACCAACATCCGTATGCAGGCAGTCGGTCTCGACTTACCGTTCCAGACCCGTTCGAACCCGATTCCGTGGATCAACACCTGGCTGGTTTCCGATAACGTCCAGGTGGCACCGCAGGAAGTGGAAGTGAGTTCCTATCTGGTCGGCCAGATCGACTCTGAAGTCGACACCGACGATCTGAGTAGCTTCCAGCTCTGATGAGCCGTGTTACGCTTAGCCTTTCCGGCACGCACGTCCAGTGCCAGGATGAGCACCCTTCCCTGCTGGTGGCGCTCGAATCGCACCAGGTGGAAGTTGAGTACCAGTGCCGCGAAGGCTACTGCGGCTCCTGCCGCTGCCGCCTGGTGGCAGGCCAGGTGGACTGGATTGCCGAGCCGCTGGCCTTTATCAACGAAGGGGAAATTTTGCCCTGCTGCTGCCGGGCGAAAGGCGATATCGAAATCGAGATGTAAAAAAGGGCCTTCACAGGCCCTTTTGTTTTACTTGTGCTTTAAAAACTGCACCGCTTTATCCGGGAAATCGGTGAACAAACCATCGACACCCGCCTGCTGATACAACACCTTATAGAGCTGATTCACATCGCTGGCGTACGGCGGAAGCTGATCCGCGCGTACGGTAAACGGATGGACCTGCAAATGGCTGGCATGCGCCTCTTTCACCATTGCCGTAAGCTTGACGTTACCCGGTTTTGAACCGTCCGCCACCAGCATGTGGTAGTCCGGACCGATACCGTCGGCATACCGGGCGATCTGCTTCATCGCGCCGGGTTCGAACATCCAGTCGTAACTGTAATTCACCCATTTGCCATCCGGCTGCTGCTCCTGCGTTTCATTCCATTTGGTATACGCAATCAGCTGTACCAGTTTAAGATCCATCCCCATCTTCGGTTCCAGCTCATTCTTAATGCGCTTGAGCTCATTGACGTCAAAACATTGCAGGTACACGTTGTCCTGCTTGCTGGTGTAACCGTACTTTTTCAGCACTTCCAGCGTTTTTGCGGCAATATCTTTCCCCTCCTGATGGTGGAACCAGGGCGCTTTGATCTCCGGATAAATACCGATGTTTTTGCCAGTGGAGTGGTTTAACCCCTGCACAAACTCGATCTCCTCTTCAAACGTGTGAATGCGGAAATCGGATTTGCCCATCGGGAAACGCCCCGGATAGACCTGCACTTTTTTGCCCTTTTCCAGCTCGAACCCTTCGGTAAACTTCAGCGAGCGGATCTCGTCGAGCGTAAAGTCGATGGCGTAGTAGCGCCCGTCTTTACGCGCGCGCTGTGGGAAGCGCTCCGCGACATCCGTCACGCGGTCGAGATAGTGATCATGCAGAACGACCAACTGGTCGTCTTTGGTCATCACCAGATCCTGTTCCAGGAAATCCGCGCCCTGCGCATAGGCCATCGCTTTCGCCGGTAAGGTATGTTCCGGCAGATAACCGCTGGCGCCACGATGGGCGATAACGATTTTATCGGCGGCCAGCGCCTGGCTGGTTAACGCGCCTGCCAGCAGCAGGCTTGACGTCATACGGGTGAAAGTGGTTTTCATCAGTGCTCCCTGTTAGCTACGACGCGCCAGCACGTCGGCATGGTGACGTTTCTCGCCAATCATCACGATAACCAGCAGTAAAACCGCCAGAATGCTGCCGCCAATCATCACCATAAAGCCGCCATCCCAGCCGAAGAAATCAACGGTATAGCCAACAATGGCGCTGGCGGCGACAGAACCGCCAAGATAGCCAAACAAACCGGTAAAGCCCGCCGCCGTACCCGCCGCTTTTTTCGGTGCCAGCTCCAGCGCATGCAGACCAATCAACATCACCGGGCCATAAATCAGGAAGCCGATGATGATCATACAAGCCATATCCACGGTCGGGTTACCCGCCGGGTTCAACCAGTAAACGATAGTCGCAATGGTCACCAGCGTCATAAAGAACACGCCCGTTGCACCGCGATTACCGCGGAAGACTTTATCCGACATCCAGCCACAGAGCAGCGTGCCGGGAATACCCGCATATTCATAGAAGAAATAGGCCCACGAGGATTTATCCAGCGCGAAGTGTTTCACCTCTTTCAGGTAAGTCGGCGACCAGTCGAGAATGCCGTAGCGCAGCAGGTAAACAAAAACGTTCGCGACCGCGATATACCACAACAGTTTGTTCGGCAGGATGTACTGCATGAAAATCTGTTTGGCGGACAACTCTTCTTCGTGCTTGTCGCTGTAATCATCCGGGTAGTCGTTTTTGTACTCTTCAATCGGCGGTAAGCCGCAGGATTGTGGCGTATCGCGCATCAGTGCGAAGGCGAGAATCGCCACCAGAATCGCGCCAAACGCGGGCATATATAACGCCGCGTGCCAGTCGTTAAACCATGCCATCCCCAGCAGGAACAGCAGCGGAGGAATGCCACCACCGACGTTATGCGCACAGTTCCACACCGACACAATGCCGCCGCGCTCTTTTTGCGACCACCAGTGCACCATAGTGCGCCCACACGGCGGCCAGCCCATCCCCTGGAACCAGCCGCACAGGAACAGCAACACAAACATGACCATGATGCTGGATGTGGCCCACGGCACGAAGCCCATAACCAGCATCACCGCCGCCGCCAGAATTAAGCCGGCGGGCAGGAAAACGCGCGGATTCGAGCGATCCGACACCGAACCCATAATAAATTTCGAAAAACCGTAGGCAATGGAGATCCCGGACAGCGCAAACCCCAGATCGCCACGGGAAAAGCCCTGTTCGACTAAATACGGCATCGCCAGCGCAAAGTTCTTACGTACCAGATAGTAGGCGGCATAACCGAAGAAGATCCCGAGGAAAATCTGCCAGCGCAACCGCCGGTACAGCGGGTCGACTTGCGCATCGGGCAGACGCGATTGATGGGGGGCAGGTCTAAAAATACTCAACATAGCGGCCTCCGTGGCGCGGTAAGACTCATATCTTTCATTAATGAGTGAAAACGAACATAACCAGAGTTATTCGCGGCGGATTGTAGTGAAAGTTTTAACCAGAGAGAATGAGTTGTCGCAGATATTGTTACAGAAATATGACAAACATCTAACTTCACGCAAGAAAGCGCGTTTCACTTTCGTTTTTTGCTCGAATATGCGCGATATCAAACAAACCACAATCATAGTATGGCTAAATGGTTGCTAAGGAACGTCGACCAGAAGGACGCGAACATGCGCAACTCCAGTGACTACGATGTGATTATTATCGGCGGCGGCGCGACCGGTGCAGGCATCGCCCGCGACTGCGCCCTGCGCGGCTTGCGCGTGGTGCTGCTTGAACGCCACGATATCGCCACCGGCGCGACCGGCCGTAACCATGGCTTACTGCACAGCGGTGCGCGTTACGCGGTGACCGATAACGAATCAGCGCGTGAATGTATTGCCGAAAATCAGATCCTCAAACGCATCGCCCGCCACTGTATCGAACCGACAGACGGCCTGTTTATCACCCTGCCGGAAGATGATCTGGTCTATCAAAGCCAGTTTATTGACGCCTGTCTGCAAGCGGGGATCCCGGCGCAGGCCATCTCACCGCAGGAAGCGCTGCGCATGGAGCCAAGCGTCAACCCGGCGCTGATCGGCGCGGTGCGCGTACCGGACGGCACGGTGGACCCTTTCCGTCTCACCGCCAGCAATATGCTGGACGCGCGCGAGCACGGCGCCAAAATCCTCACCGGACATGAAGTGTGTGGCCTGATCCGCCATGGCGACACGGTGAGCGGTGTGCGGCTTTATCATCCCGCCAGCGGCGAAACACAGGAGTTACATGCGCCTGTGGTGGTCAACGCCGCCGGGATTTGGGGCCAGCGTATCGCTGAGTATGCCGATCTGAGCATCCGCATGTTTCCGGCGAAAGGCGCGCTGCTGATCCTCGATCACCGTATTAACCAGCACGTCATCAACCGCTGCCGCAAACCCGCCGACGCCGATATTCTGGTGCCTGGCGACACGATTTCACTGATTGGCACCACCTCGACGCATATTGATTACGCCGATATCGATAACCTGCGCGTCACGCCTGACGAAGTGGATATTCTGCTGCGTGAAGGGGAAAAACTGGCACCGGTGATGGCGAAAACGCGCATTCTGCGTGCTTATGCCGGTGTGCGACCGCTAGTCGCCAGCGATGATGATCCGAGCGGACGCAATGTCAGCCGGGGAATTGTGTTGCTGGACCACGCGCAGCGCGACGGACTGGAAGGGTTTATCACTATTACCGGCGGCAAACTGATGACTTACCGGCTGATGGCCGAATGGGCAACGGATGCCGTGTGTCGCAAGCTCAATCATCATGCCCCTTGCACCACCGCCACCGCGCCGCTGCCTGGCTCACGTGAGCCGACAGAACAGGCGCTCAAAAAAATCATTTCTCTGCCGACGCCGCTACGCGGTTCGGCGGTCTATCGCCATGGCGATCGCACGCCAGCCTGGCTTGGTAGTGACAGACATAACCGCAGTCTGGTTTGCGAATGTGAAGCCGTCACTGCCGGGGAAGTGCAGTACGCCGTCGAAAACCTCAATGTCCACTCGCTGCTGGATTTGCGCCGCCGCACACGCGTCGGGATGGGCACCTGCCAAGGCGAGCTATGCGCCTGTCGCGCTGCCGGGTTGCTTAACCGCATGCATGTCACGACCGAAAGTGAATCTCTGCATCAACTGGCCGGTTTTCTTAATGAACGCTGGAAAGGCGTTAAACCCGTTGCCTGGGGCGATGCGCTGCGTGAAAGCGAATTCACACGCTGGGTTTATCAGGGGTTGTGCGGTCTGGAAAAGGAGGCGGAAGATGAGATTTGATACGGTCATTATCGGGGGCGGGCTGGCCGGTTTAGTCTGCGGGATCCGTCTTGCGCAGAGCGGCCAGCGCTGCGCCATTGTCAGCCGCGGACAGAGTGCTCTGAGCTTCTCTTCCGGCTCGCTGGATTTGCTTTCACACTTACCCGACGGCCAGCCCATCGATACGCTTGATAGCGCCATCGCGCACCTCCAACAGCACCATGCCAGTCACCCTTATGCCCGACTCGGCGCAGACCAGGTTCGCCACTATGCACACCAGGCGCAAACGCTGCTGGCAGATTGCGGGCTGGCATTACAGGGCGATGTTGATACGCCGCACCAGCGCGTAACACCGCTTGGCACATTCCGCACCGCCTGGCTTAGCCCGCTGGAAGTGCCGGTAAAAACAGAAACCCACCAGCACACTGGCGTCGTTGGTATCAGTGGTTTTCTTGATTTCCAGCCGCAGCTTGCCGCTGGTGCCCTGCGTAAACGCGGTATTGACGCGCAGGCAGAAGAGATAGATCTGCCGCTACTGGATCGGCTGCGTGATAACCCCAGCGAATTTCGCGCGGTGAATATCGCCCGCCTGCTGGACGCACCCGAGCACTACAACGCTCTGTACGAAGCGTTGCTGCCGCTAAGCCAGCACTACGCGATGCTCTATCTGCCCGCCTGCTTTGGTCTGACGGACAACAGCGTCTTTACGCGCCTTAACCAGCAACTGGCCTGCCCGCTGCGCCTGCTGCCTACGCTGCCGCCATCTGTACCGGGTATGCGCATGCAACAACTCCTGCAACAGGCTTTTATACACAGCGGCGGTAACTGGATGCCCGGTGACGAGGTGCTGCGTGCCGATATCGCCGATCAGCGCGTAACGCAAGTGTGGACGCGTAAACATGAAGATATCCCGCTGCGTGCGCGCAATGTGGTGCTCGCCAGCGGCAGTTTTTTCAGTAACGGGCTGGTTGCCGGGCGCGATCGCGTGCGGGAAACGGTGTTTGATCTCGACGTGCTGCAAAGCGCGCAGCGTCAGGAGTGGTATCGCGATGATGTGTTTGACAGCCAACCGTGGCAGCAGTTTGGCGTGCAGACCGACGCGCAACTACACGGCCTGCGCGAGGGCGACGCCGTGAACAATCTTTATGTGGTTGGTTCGGTGCTGGGCGGTTTTGATGCCATCGCCCAGGGGTGCGGCGGCGGCGTTTGCGTCGTTACCGCGCTGCATGCCGCACAGCAAATTAGCGCACAGGGAGGCGAACAATGAACAATACGCAATTTGAAAGCTGCATTAAATGCACCGTTTGCACCACCGCCTGCCCCGTCAGCCGCGTCAATCCGGCTTACCCTGGCCCGAAACAGGCAGGCCCTGATGGCGAGCGTCTGCGGTTAAAAGACGCCGCGCTGTATGATGATGCGCTGAAGTACTGCACCAACTGTAAACGCTGCGAAACTGTCTGCCCGTCCGGGGTGAAAATTGGCGATATTATTCAGCGCGCCCGCGCCCAGTACGCGCCGAAAAAGCTCTCCATACGTAATGCCATTCTCAGCCACACCGACCTGATGGGGACGCTATCAACACCGATGGCGCCGCTGGTGAATGCGGCAACATCACTAAAACCCGTGCGCCAGTTGCTGGATACCGCATTAAAAATCGATCACCACCGCACGCTGCCAAAATATTCCAGCGGTACATTTCGCCGCTGGTATCGCAGCATTGCCGCGCAGCAACACGCATTTGCGCAGCAGGTGGCGTTTTTCCACGGTTGCTACGTGAATTACAACCATCCGCAGTTGGGTAAAGATCTGATCCGTGTGCTGAACCATATGGGCATCGGCGTACAGTTATTGCAGCGGGAAAAGTGCTGTGGCGTACCACTGATTGCGAATGGTTTTTTCGATAAAGCGAAAAAACAGGCGCAGTTTAATGTGCGCTCGCTGGAGCAGGCTATCGGGACCGAGGGACTGCCGGTTATCGCCACCTCGTCCACCTGCGCTTTCACCCTGCGCGATGAATATCCTCACCTGCTGGATGTGGATAACAGCCATTTGCGCTCGCATATCGATTTAGCCACGCGCTGGATCTGGCGCATGCTCGACGAAGGTCGCGCGTTGCCGTTGAAAGAAACGCCGCTGAAAGTGGTCTACCACACACCGTGTCATATGGAAAAAATGGGCTGGACGCACTACACGCTGGAGCTGCTGCGGCGCATCCCCGGGCTTGAATTGACGGTGCTGGATTCGCGCTGCTGCGGAATTGCCGGCACCTACGGCTTTAAAAGCGAAAACTACCCGACATCGCAGGCGATTGGCGCGCCGTTGTTCGAGCAGATTGAAGCCAGCGGCGCGGATCTGGTGGTGACGGATTGTGAAACCTGCAAATGGCAAATTGAGATGTCCACCAGCAAACGCTGTGAACATCCCATTACGCTACTGGCAAATGCATTGGGGTAACGGCATGCCGTTACCCTCAGCGATCACTCTACCGACAGCGTTTCCACCACATTGATCCAGCCGTGATCGCTGGCAATGTCTTTGCCCGCCAGCCAGCGGCGCAGGATGTTCAGCGCCATCATGGCGCACACTTCCTGGCGCACCACCAGCCCGTGGCGGTTGGTGTTGAATTTCACCCGCAGCGCGCGGGTGCCTTCCGGCGTCGCCAGCGCGAAGTTGAGATGATCCTCTTCAAGACCAGTCACCGTCAGCGCCAGTCCGGCGAGATGGCGATTGCGCAGCTCGGTGGTCCAGCGGGCACTCTGCGCCAGCGCTTCCGCCTGCGACGGTAACACTTCGCTGGCCAGCAGCGGCGCACCGGCGCGGGAAAGCTGTAAGGCCACCAGACCGCCGGTGAACTGTTCGCTCAGTGTCAGGCTGAGCTGACGTTCCCGCAGGGTTGCGGCAAGTGCTGCCGGTAAACCCTCGGTGCCTTCAAAAATCAAACTTTCCCCGGCGACGCGTTTTACTTCCGGCCACAGCGCTTCCATCGCGGCGCGATGCTCTGCCGGGCCGGTCAGTTTTAATTCGATAATCGGCATCGAAGAGCGGTAGCCCATCACTACGCCTGGCGGCAGTTGAAGGTGTTGCAGGCTCTGCGCCAGATCGCTCTCTGAGCGACCGAAAGTGGTTAAACGCAGGCAAACCGGCGGCTCCGGCAAGGTAAAGCGTGCGCGCAGGCGCGGCAGAATTTCTTGTTCCACCATCACCTTAAATTCCGATGGTACGCCCGGCGTGAAGAACATCAGGCAACGGTTGAGCTGCAGAGCAAAACCACAGGCGGTACCGACCGGGTTATCCACCAGTTCGGCGCTGGCCGGGATCTCGGCCTGTTTGCGGTTACTCGGTGCCATCACGCGGCCACGTTCGGTAAAGAAGCGTTCCATTTGTGCCAGCCACGCTTCGTGTAACACCAGTGCTTCGCCTTTGGCGGTCGCCGCCGCCAGCGCGCTGAGATCGTCACTGGTCGGCCCCAGGCCGCCATTCACAATCAGCACATCCGCGTGCTCACTACGTTCACGCAGGATAGCGACCAAATCATCAAGGTTATCGCCCACGGTGTTACGCCGCGTGAGAGGCAACCCCTGGTTAAAGAAAAAGTCAGCCAGCCAGGCCGCATTGGTATCCACAATCTGGCCATGCAGCACTTCATCGCCGGTCGATAACATCTCCACATTTAACATCGTTAGCTCCTGCAATCGAGGTTGAAACACTATAGCGCATGCGCAGAGGAAAAACGGAGACAAACGGGCGCGGACAGATGCCGCGCCAGGGGATTAGAAACTGGCGCTAACGCCAACATACGGGCCATCGGCAACCGCGTTGTCGCGACGCCCTTCTTTACCGGTCATGTCGATGTAGCGGTAACCAGCCTCAACCGTCAGCGGGCGCATAATGGTATAACGCGCCCCGGCGTTCGCTTCCTGATACTCTTTCACGCCGCTGGAGAGTGAATCCGGCGAGTAGTAGTATTCACCGAAAATACTGAAGCTGCTGGCAATTTTCCACTGCAACCCGCCACCGACAGCAACGGCATAACCTTCGCTGCCCACATCCGGATTGAGATAAATACCTTTACCGCCGACGGTCGCAAGGAACGGACCAAGCGGGATGTTGTAACCGAGCCCCAGACCGGCGATATCGCCGTCATCTTCACTGTGTGCCCAGTTACCGCTCACGGCGATCCCGCTGGTTTCAGTTCCCAAACCGAAACCAAAGTTAGTGTAATCTTTCCCAATCTGGCCGTTCAGACTCACGGCCTGCGCCCCAGCAGAGACCAGCAACACGCTGGCTAAACCTAATAAAGCAACCTTCTTCATTTTTGATTTCCGCACATAACGGGCCTGATGCCCAAAAGCCTCTGATTGTACGCCTATTTTTCTGTCAGCAGAATGAATAAAAAGGCCAGTAACTATAGACGGGGTCAATTTTTCTACACCAGCGCTTGCGTTAACATGGCGCGTTATGTTCACCATGCTAAAGGAGTTAACCATGCGACAACGGACGATTGTGTGCCCATTGATTCAAAACGACGGCGCCTATTTGCTGTGTAAGATGGCCGACAATCGCGGTGTTTTCCCCGGTCAATGGGCATTATCCGGCGGCGGTATGGAACCTGGCGAGCGGATTGAAGAGGCGCTGCGCCGGGAGATCCGTGAAGAACTGGGCGACAAGCTGGAGCTGAGAGAAATCACCCCGTGGACATTTCGCGACGATATTCGGGTGAAAACCTATGCTGACGGCATAAAAGAGCAGATCTACATGATTTACTTAATTTTTGACTGCATCAGCGCCAATCGCGACGTCAGTCTTAATGACGAATTCCAGGATTACGCATGGGTAAAACCTGCGGATCTGCACCGCTACGATCTGAACGACGCGACCCGCACTACGTTAAAGATGAAAGGCTTACTCTAAGAGTGGCTGGCGACCCATTGTGCCACTGCACTACGGGAGATTTTAATGCCGCCATTTTTAAGCGCTGCGGGCATCATTAGCCAGCGTACCGGCTGCTGGAAACGGGCCAGTTTATCGGCGACCCACTGGCTCAGCGCATCGGCATCAACATCGCCTGCGCACTCCACCACCGCCACCGGGCGTTGACCAAATTCGGCGTCATCGACAGGCACCACCAGCACCTGCTGCACCTGCGGGTGGCGGGCAATAACGCGTTCAACTTCTTCTGGCTGAATGCCTTCCCCGCCGCTGAAAAAAAGATTATCCAGACGCCCGTGAATGGTCAGGCGACCATCGCTCAGCTCGCCGCGATCGCGCGTGGCAAACCAGCCTTCACTGTTTACCAGCGGGAGGAGTTCTCCGTTGCACCAGTAACCCGACGCCATGCTGGCCGCACGCAGCCAGACTTCCTCGCCGACAATTTTCACTTCACGCCCTGGCAGCGCGTAGCCGACATCAGGCTTGCCATCGGCCTCTTTCGCACACACCGTCGAAGCAAATTCGGTTAAGCCGTAGCCGCACCAGCTGCGGACGCCGCGCTCGCGTGCCTGCTGCGTGAGTTCAACAGGGATCGCGGCACCGCCCAGTAATACCGCTTTCAGCGAGACCGGAACGTTGTCATTTAACAAGCGCCACAGCTGCGTTGGGACCAGCGAGGCGTGGCTGCACCCGGCCAGCGCCTGCTCCAGCGGCGCTTTTTGCCGCACGGTGATCCGCGCCCCGGCCAGCAGCCAGCGCCACAAAATCCCCTGCCCGGAAACATGAAACAGCGGCAGCGAGAGAAACCAGTCGTCTTGCGCGGTAAACGGGATCAGCGCCAGTACGCCCTGCGCACTGGCAAGATGCGCCGCGCAGGTATGCACGGCGGCTTTCGGCAGGCCGGTAGAGCCGGAAGTCAGAGTCATTGAGGCCAGCCGTTGAGGCTGCCAGTCAACGGCATAATCGCCGTCAGCCTCGCTTAACGCCAGCGATGTTAAACCGGCATACGCCGCATGCGACTCCAGATCGAGCGCGAAACGCAGCGTCAACTGCCCTAACAGCGCCTCCAGTTGCGTGGCGGGTAACTGCGGGTTCAGCGGCAAAACCCGCGCGCCGCATTGCAACAGCGCCAGCCACGCCAGCAGCGTTTCCGGCTGATTGCGCGCGCGCAGCATAACGCCGTCGCCCGACTGCACGCCCTGGCGGGCAAGCCCGCTGGCCAGCCTGTCAATACGCGCACAGAGCTCATGCCAGCTAAGGCTTTGCTGCTCAAGGCGAATCGCTGCCTGCTCGCCTTGCAGCGTGCGCCAGTGACGCCAGGGCCAGTCGGGAAAAATCATAGCAATGGTTCCAGCGCATCAACCTGCAAGCAGGGTAAATCACTCTCAGGCCAGCGGCGGATCAACTGCGTTTGCATTAATTGCAGCGTATCCAGACCCGGCACCGTTCCCGGCGTCAGCCAGGCGGCGATACGCGCCAGTTGCGTCAGACCTAGGCTCGATTCGATTGACGAACTGATAACGGTCGTCAATCCCAGCGCTTTCGCCGCTGCAACCTGCTGTTGGACTTTCTGCAAGCTGCCGGTCAACATCGGTTTAATCACCACGGCGCCGACGCCTGGCTGCTGCTCAAAACGAAAGTCTGCGTCACGCAGGCTCTCATCCCAGGCGAGAGTAATGCCGGTCTCGCGGGCAAACGCCAGTGACTCCTCGCGCGTCTTGCAGGGCTCTTCGAGAAAGGCAATGCGCGAGCGGTAAGCCGGGTTGACATACTTCGCAAACTGTTGCGCTTTCAGCGGCGTCCAGGCACGGTTAGCATCCAGCCGCAACTGGAGATCGGGAATGGATTCCAGCAGCAAGTTGACCACCATGCCGTCACGCACCGCTTCATACAGCCCCACTTTCACTTTCGCCAGCTTTTCACCCGGCAAAGCAGCAAGCGCGGCGAACAACTCGTCCGGATCACCGCTACACAGCATCGCGGCGCGGTAATCCGCCGCCTGCGGCAGCGCATCGCCAAGTTCTGCCAGCGCGCAACTCAAACCAAATGCCGCAGAAGGCACGTCCGGCAGCGGTGGCTGTTCGCCATCGCACCAGCTACGCGCCCACGCCATCACAACCGGTTGAACGTCATCCAGCGTTTCCAGGCTAAACCCCGGCAGAGGGGAAATCTCCCCCCAGCCTTCGCGCTCGCCTTCGGTGAGATGAACGAACAATCCGTCACGTGTTTTCAGGCGCCGCTCACGCAGCACCACACCCGCATCAAGCGGGATTTGCCAGCGATAAACCTGCGCCTGTCGCATTATGGATTCCGTTTGAATTTGCTGAAATCAGGCTGGCGTTTTTCGTTAAACGCATTGCGGCCTTCCTGCCCTTCTTCGGTCATGTAGAACAGCATGGTGGCGTTACCCGCCAGCTCCTGCAGCCCCGCCTGACCATCGCAGTCGGCGTTCAGCGCGGCTTTCAGGCAACGCAGCGCCATCGGGCTGTTTTGCAGCATTTCGCGACACCAGCGCACGGTCTCTTTTTCAAGGTCGGCAATCGGCACGACGGTGTTGACCAGGCCCATATCCAACGCTTCCTGAGCATTGTACTGACGGCAGAGGAACCAGATTTCGCGGGCTTTTTTCTGCCCCACGATGCGCGCCATGTAAGACGCCCCCCAGCCGCCATCGAAGGAGCCGACTTTCGGGCCAGTCTGGCCGAAAATAGCGTTGTCCGCTGCGATGGTCAGATCGCACATCATGTGCAGCACGTGGCCGCCGCCGATGGAGTAACCCGCCACCATCGCCACCACCGGTTTCGGGCAGGTGCGGATCTGGCGCTGGAAATCCAGCACGTTGAGATGATGCACACCGGAGTCATCCTGGTAGCCGCCGTAATCGCCGCGCACTTTTTGATCGCCGCCGGAACAGAAGGCTTTATCCCCTTCGCCGGTCAGAATAATCACGCCCACGCTGTCGTCATAGCGCGCGTCAGCCATGGCCTGAATCATCTCTTTGACCGTCAGCGGACGGAACGCATTGCGCACCTGCGGGCGGTTAATGGTGATTTTGGCAATACCATCAGCCGATTTCTGATAACGGATGTCGGTGTAACCTTCAGAACAGTCACGCCATTCAACCGGCGCATAAAGCATGTTTTCATCTGGGTGGATCATAGTGTGTCCTTTGTCTCAAGACGCAGAATACGCGCCAGGGCGGCAATAACGGCAGCGGGATTTTCCCGGTGCGCGTTGTGCCCGGCGGCAGGAATGGCGTGACAGTGGCGCGAGACTTGCGTCGCCAGCGCCTGAAATTTGCTGTCATGTTCACCGTATAAATAATGTACTGGCACAGAAAGTGTCTGAAGTACGGCGCGCAAATCAGGCTGGCAGGCAAGCGAGGTTGCCTCCAGCATCGCCGCCAGCGTCGCACCGTTATTCTCGCAGCGTGTCGCCACCAGCGCCGCCCGTTGCGATTCGCTCAGCGTGGCAAAAACAGGCTGCCGGTACCAGGCGTCAAATACCTCACTCAATGGCTGCTGGCGAAAACGCGCAGCCCATTGCTGATCATTACGCAGCCGCTGTGTGCGATCGTCCGCAGATGTCAGCCCCGGATGACCACCTTCAACCACCAGGCCACACAGCCCGACAGGGTGCTGGCAGGCGTGGTACATCGCCACACGCCCACCAAGCGAATACCCCACCAGCCAGTAGTTGCGTATGTTGTAGTGCTCAAGGGTGGTGCGCAGCAGCGCGTCCAGCGCATCAAAGGAAGCAACGCCAGTATGGGCTGAACCACCATGTCCGGGCAGATCAAGGTACAAGCGCGGGAAATCACTCAGCGCGTCGCCAACGTGCTGCCATTCGCGGTTATCGCCGGAAAAACCATGCAGAAACACCAGCCACGGTTGCGGCTGGTGTCCACTAATGGCCTGGCCGTGCAGGATCACAGATGGCTTACCTGCGCCAGCAGCGTTTGTAACGTCTGCGCGCCGTCAGTTGCATTCACCACCAGTTCAATCACCGTCGCACCTGGCTTGCACCAGGCGCCTTCCAGCGCCTGCTCAAGCTCAGCCCAATTCTCCGGTTGATGGTAAGCAAGGCTAAACATCGCTGCTGCATGCGCAAAATGGACATTCTGCGGCATCAAATAAAACTGCTCGCGCTCGGCGGGCGGCGTGGGCAGTAACGAAAAAATTTGCCCACCATTGTTATTCACCACCAGCAGGACGAATGGCGCAGAAGCCTGCCGCAGCAGCGCCAGCGCATTGAGGTCGTAAAGCGCGGAGAGATCGCCCACAATCGCCAGCGTAGGCCGCGCGGTAGCGCGCTGAACGCCGGCAGCCGTTGAAAGCAGGCCGTCAATACCACTGGCGCCGCGATTGCTGTAAACAGGATATCCCGCCGGGAGTTGCGCCAGCGCATCGACCAGCCGCACGACCAGGCTGTTGCCAAGAAAAAGCTGGCCCTGGGCTGGCAAATAATCCGCGATGCGGTGCGCCAGCTGTGCCTCGCCAAAAATATCACGCTTCGCACAAACAGTTTCCCAGGCCTGCGCCGAAAGGCGTGGGATCGCCTCGCACCAGGGGGCGCGCGGTTCAGCCGGATGCTGCTCCAGCCAGTCAGCAACGCTGGAAACCAGCCGACGCCCGCGATGGTGGGCCGGATCGAGCCGCCCTTGCAGGCGATCAATCAGCCAGTACTCTTCCGGTTCGCAGGTCGCCTGCCACTGCAACAGACGTTTGCCGGTCAGACTGCTGCCAAACTGCAACACAATCTGCGCCTGATTCAGCTCCGCCACTGCCTGGCCATTGCCGAGCCAGAGATCGGCACATGGCAGCGGTTGCCCGGTCTGCGAAAGCGCATCGCCAATCAGCGGCCAGCCGAGCGTTTTCGCCCATTCAGCAAGCAAACGGCCTTCAGCCGCGCTCATGCGACCAGCTACGATCACGCCGCGTTTTTGTCGCCAGAAAAACCAGTCGCGCTGCGTTTCGCTGTTCACCCTGTTCGGTGCGCGCAGCCATGGCGTGTCTGACTGCCACCAGTCACCCAGCGCCTGCTGCCAGGCAAGGCCGGTATCATCCATTTCACCGTACAGCGGCTCGGCAAACGGACAGTTAATGTGTACCGCGCCGCCCTGTAACGAACCCAGCAGGTTATCAAGGGTGGAAACCAGCCAGCGCGCAGGAATGTCCTGTGAGGGTCGCGGCAGCGCGAAAGATTCAGCGGGATGCGTGGCAAACATGCCCGGCTGGCGAATTGCCTGGTTGGCACCGCAATCAATCAACTCCGGCGGTCGATCTGCCGTCAGCAGCACCAGTTTTTCACCGGTCAGCCCTGCTTCAATCAGCGCGGGATAAAGGTTTGCCACCGCCGTGCCGGATGTCACGATCACCGCCACCGGCTCATTGCTGGCCTTTGCCAGCCCCAGCGCAAGATGGCCTAAGCCACGCTCATCAAAATGGGTATGGTGAATAAAGGCGTGATTTTCCGCTGCGGCGAGCGTTAATGGGGTGGAACGGGATCCCGGGGCAATGCATACATGCCTGACGCCGTGACGGGTAAGAGCTTCGAGGATCACCGCCGCCCAGCGTCGGTTAAATGAGCTTATCGACATGAATTTGTCCGGTATCAATATTACGGCTTAGTATAAATAATCAGGAACTATGTATTTTTGATATGAGTCGGTTATGCGTGACTAAGTTGTAATAATGATCGTAATCCCGCCGCTTTGTTCTCAATTTCCTGCCACTCTTGCTCCGGGTCTGAACCGGAAACAATGCCCGCACCGGCGTAAAGACGCACGGTATTGCCGTCAATTTTTGCCGAACGCAGGGCAACGCAGAACTCACTCTGTTGCCGCGAAAGATAGCCCGCCGAACCGGCATACCACGCGCGCTGAAAAGGCTCATGACGCGCAATAAATGCCCGCGCTTCACGGCGGGGTAATCCCGCAACTGCTGCTGTCGGCTGGAGCATTTGCAGGCAGAGCGCGTCATCCGGCGTTTGCAGATCGGTCCAGATACAGCGGCGAAGATGCTGTACTTTACGCAGCCGGACCACCTTCGGCGGCAGCACCTCCAGCGCACCGGTCTGCTGTTGTAAACGCTGGCAGATATCCTCCACCACCAGCATATTTTCACGCTGGTTTTTATCATCGGCCATTAGCCAGTCGGCAAGCTGTTGCGCCTGCTGGTCATCTTCATGATTGGCCACCGTTCCGGCCAGCGCTTCGGTGCGCAAAGCCGTGCCGCGACGCCGCCAGAGCCGCTCGGGCGAGGAGCCTAAAAACGCCGTTTGCGCGTCGAACGCCATCATGAAATGAAAGCAGTGATGATTGAGGCGACGGCTGGCGGCCATCAACGCGGCGGCATCCACCGCGCTGGCAAAATGGTAATCCGTTGCGCGGGCGAGCACGACTTTATCCAGTTCGCCGCTTTCCAGCGTTTGCAACGCCTGCGCAATCAGCGTTCGCCAGCCATCGCGCTCGGGGATGTGATGCTGCTCAAGGCACGTTTGCTGCACGTTTTGCAGCGGTGTCGATTCCACCAGCGCCGAAAGAAATGCGATTGCGCGCTGTGCGTCATCACAGAGGGAAGTCTCGCTGAAAATGTACACGCGCAGAAAGGCGTGACCGCCTTCCCGACGCCACTCCAGACGCGGTAAAAACAGTTCGCCCTGCGTGGGATCAAAGGCGTTAAGCCCCCAGATGCGGACATCTTCAGCGCATTGCTGCATAAAATCTTGCGCCAGGGATAAAGAAGAGAAACGGCGCAATGCGCCAAGCGCGGCGGCTTCGTCATCGCCGCTACGTTGCTGCCAGTAAAATTGCGGCCACACGTGCTGGCTGGCAAGCCACGTCAGGGGATCAAAAGCGTCGTTTAACGGGAAAGGTGCATCAAAAAAGCACAATCCTGACGACCGGGGAATGGCGCCGGTCAGGCAGCGGTGTAAGTGTGAAAGCGCCGAGGAAATGGAGTACACGCGAGCCCCTCCCTGTTAAAAACCACATAGTATACGGGGTACTTAGCGTAATAACAGTACCCCCTTCCAGGGAGGGGAAGTGAAACGTTAGCGGCGGGCTAACAGCAGACCGAGCACCAGACCCACTGCGGCACCGGCACCAATGCCCTGCCACGGTTTTTCATGCACGTAGTCGTCTGCGCGATAGACGGCTTTTTTCGCACGGTAGTAGTACGTATCCGATGCGCTGCTGACGCGGTTTTTCACGTCATGCAGCGCCTGTTCGGCACGGGCTTTCAACTCAATGTACTTTTGATCGGCAGGATCGCCCGATGAGCGGAGAATTTCTTCCAGCGTTTCGCTCAGCAGGGTCAGGTCGTCATCAATATGTGATTCATAAGAATGATATGCCATCTGTTGTCTCCATGTTATGCACCTGTCCGCTAACTATAGACAAAGGCTGCCGGTTACGCCTGGCGGATCTCGCGCGCCATCCCGATATGCGCGATACCATCTTCGTCATACACATCCGTCACCGCCTGGAAACCAAAATGGGCATAGAAAGATTGGAGATGTGCCTGCGCACCCAGATATAGCGCGTGCTGCGGCCAGTATTGCTCACAGGAAAGCACCGCGCGCTCCATTAACTGATAGCCCAGTTTTTCGCCGCGAACCTGCGCACTGACAATCACCCGACCGATAGCCACCGGCGAGAGATCATCATCACTTTTCAGAATCCTCGCATACGCCACCAGTTCGTCGCCTTTCCAGCCGAGAATATGGCGGTTCTCGCCCACCAGGTCATCACCATCCACATCCAGATAAGCGCAGGCCTGCTCAACCACAAACACTTCGCAGCGCAATTTCAGTAACGCGTACAGCTCAGGAACGGTCAGTTCGGAATGGTGCACATCCTGCCAGCGGATCATGTTGTTCTCCTCATTTATAGTGACCTCGTTATACTAGATTCTTTTTCATTCGGGCAAAGATTGTGGAACTGATTTTCTTAGGCACCTCTGCGGGCATACCTACACGGGCGCGTAATGTCACGGCGATGCTGCTCAATTTACAACACCCAACCCGCGCCGGGCTTTGGCTATTTGATTGCGGCGAAGGAACCCAGCACCAGATGCTGCGCACCGCCTTTCACCCTGGCAAACTCGATAAAATTTTTATTACTCACCTGCATGGCGATCATCTTTTCGGTCTGCCTGGGTTGTTATGCAGTCGCTCAATGGCTGGCAATGTTCAGCCGCTACAGATTTACGGTCCGAAAGGGATTCATGAGTTTGTGGAAACCACGCTGCGACTTAGCGGTTCATGGACCGATTACCCGCTGACGATTGAAGAAGTGACGCCTGGGCTGGTGGTTGATGATGGTTTGCGCACAGTGACCGCTTACCCGCTGTCGCACCCGGTGGAGTGCTACGGCTACCGGATTGAAGAGCATGATAAACCCGGCGCGCTGAATGCGGCGGCGTTAAAAGCGCAAGGCATCCCGGCAGGGCCGCTGTTCCAGCAATTAAAAGAGGGGAAAACCGTCACACTGCCTGACGGGCGCATCATCAATGGCGCGGATTATCTCGCCCCGGCAGAAAGCGGAAAAAAACTGGCGATTTTTGGCGACACTGCACCCTGCCCGGCCGCGCTGGAACTGGCGCAAGGCGTGGATTTACTGGTACATGAAGCCACTCTTGAGCAGGCTATGGAGGAAAAAGCGAACAGCCGGGGACACAGCTCAACCCGCCAGGCGGCGCAACTCGCTGCCGATGCCGGTGCAAAAAAGTTGGTGATTACCCATCTCAGTTCACGTTATGACGAACAAGGCAGCCTGGCGATGCTCGCCGAGTGTAAAACGTACTTTTCGCAAACGACATTGGCTGAAGATTTTGCGGTAGTTCACATTTGATTTTAATTTAGGCACTCTATTTTTTCTCCACCATGCCGATAATAGATATACGCAGGCATTTCCTATTTGAGGGCATGATGGACAATTTCCAGAAAGACATCGATGACAGGGCGAATCTTACTCTGTCGAACCGGTTTGAGCTGTTGCTGTTTCGCCTTGGCACATCGTTAGATGCCACCAAATCCGAGTTATTTGGCATCAACGTATTTAAGCTACGCGAAATCGTACCGATGCCCACCTTTACCCGTCCCGCAGGGATGAAAGCTCCACTGATGGGGATGGTCAACATTCGCGATCAGGTGATCCCGGTGATTGACCTTGCCGCCGTAGCGGGTTGTAAACCTGCAAGCGGCCTGAACATCTTACTGATTACGGAATATGCCCGTAGCGTGCAGGCATTTGCCGTTGAGTCCGTGGAAAATATTATTCGCCTGGACTGGAAACAGGTGCACACGGCCGAAAAAGCGATCAATGGTCGCTATATCACCAGTATTGCCTGCCTGGATGACGATAAGGATACCAACAACCTGGCGATGGTGCTGGACGTTGAGCAGATCCTGTATGACATCGTGCCTGCGGATCATGACGTACATGGCGATCATGTGCCGGACAAGAAATTCAACCTGAAACCGGGTTCTGTTGCCATTGTGGCCGAAGATTCCAAAGTGGCGCGCGCCATGCTGGAAAAAGGCCTCAACGCGATGCAGATCCCGAGTGCGATGCATATCACCGGTAAAGACGCGTGGGAGAAAATCCAGTTGCTGGCGCAGCAGGCCGATGCGGAAGGTGTTGCAGTTAGCGATAAGATCTCCATGGTCCTGACCGACCTCGAGATGCCGGAGATGGATGGGTTTACCTTAACGCGTCTTATCAAAACCGATCCGCGTCTGAAAAACATCCCGGTGGTGATCCACTCATCGCTCTCCGGTAGTGCTAACGAAGATCACGTGCGTAAAGTGCAGGCAGACGGTTACGTGGCGAAGTTTGAGATTAACGAACTCTCGTCCGTGATTCAGGAAGTGCTGGATCGCGCTGCGAATAATATTCGCGGCCCGCTGATTAGCCACCACCAGGTAACGTCTACCCCGCTGCTGGCGAAGTAATCATTTAGCGTTTATCTGGTTAGCCCATAAAAAAACCGCCGATATCGGCGGTTTTTCTTTACCTGTTTCCAGGCTTACATCATCGGCATCGCCAGTTGAACGATGCTGATCAGCGGCTGCGGATAGATACCTAACAGCAGCACCAGCAACGCGGAGATAAGTACCACAATCCCGCCTGCGCTGTAAGCCCAGTTAGACGGTGCATCGCGGTTCAACTGCTGCGGTGCGTTCAGGTAGAGGCTCACCGCCACGCGCAGGTAGTAATACAAACCAATCGCCGAGCCAAGCACCACCGCGGCAGTCAGCCACCACAGATGCGCTTCAACACCGACCGCCAGAATGTAGAACTTACCGATAAAGCCCAGCGTCATCGGAATACCCGCCAGCGACAGCATCATCACCGTCATTACCGCAGACAGGATCGGGCGGTGCCAGAACAGGCCACGGTAGGAGTAAAGTGACTCTGCATCCGGGCCGCGATACGGGCTGGACATCAGGCTGACCACACCGAACGCGCCAAGGCTGCTGAACAGATAACCGGCCAGGTAAACACCAACGGTTTCCATCGACATCTGGCCGCCTTGCAGCGCAATCAGCGCCACCAGCAGATAACCCAGGTGCGAAATAGAGGAGAAGCCCAGCAGACGTTTAATGTTGGTCTGGCTCAGCGCCATCAGGTTACCGAAGATGATGGAGACGAAAGCGATGATCCCCAGAACCACGCGAACCGCTTCGCTTTCACCCACCGGTGCGTAGAGGAACAGACGCATCACCACGCCAAAAATGGCGATTTTGCTGGCGGTGGCCAGGAAGGTGGACACCGGCGCAGGCGCGCCCTGGTAAACATCTGGCGTCCACAGATGGAACGGCACCAGCGAGAGTTTAAAGCCAAGTCCGACAATCATCATGCCCAGGCCCGCCAGCAGCAGCGGTTCATGCAGCATCCCTTCGCCCAGGCTTTTGCCGATCGCGACAAACGACAGATTGCCAGTTTGCGCATAAACCAGCGCGATACCGAACAGCAGGAACGAGGAGGCGGCAGCGGACAAAATGGTGTATTTGATACTGGCTTCCAGCGAGCGTTTCTGGCGGAAGGCGTAGCCTACCAACCCGAACAGCGGCAGAGAGATCAGCTCAATACCGAGGAACAGCGCCGCCATGTGATTCGCGTTCGCCAGCAGAATACCGCCGAGCGCGGCAATCAGTACCAGCAGATAAAACTCTTCTTTGTTATCGCTATACCCTTCCAGCCATGGATAGGCAAAGGTGCAAGTGGCGAGGCTCGCCAGCAGCACCAGCCCGGTGTAAAGCATGGCGTAGCCATCGACGCGCATCAGCGGGGTGACATCCATCGCCCCCGCCTGGCCGACGAACCACAAAGAGAGCAGCGCGACGTTCAGGCCAATGACCGACAGCGTGGCATTGAGAAAATGGTTGCGTCGCCACGCAATGGAGAGCATCACAACCACCACCGTCAATCCGACGATTAGCAGCGGCAGCAGCGCAATCAGGTGTTGTGGAGTTATCGTCATGGCGATTTACGGCCTTGTAGTAGTAACAGAATTAACAAACCACTGCTGGATATTGCCCATCGCGGCATGCGATGTATCCAGAATCGGCTGCGGATAGAAGCCAAGCAGTACCAGAAGCACAACCAGGATCAGAATCATAAACAGCTCGCGCAGCGACAGACCCCGCAGTTCCTGGCTGGCGAGTTCGCTTTTCGCCTTGCCGAAGTAAGCACGATGCAGCATCGCCAGCGAGTACACCGACGCGAACACCAGGCCGAAGGTGGAAATCACCGTGATCGTCGGCACAACCTGATAGCTGCCGAACAGGATCATGAATTCACCCACGAAGTTACCGGTACCCGGCATCCCAAGCGTTGCGACGGCAAAGAACATTGACAGCGCCGGCAGCCACTTAATTTTGCTCCACAAGCCGCCCATCATACGCATATCGCGCGTATGCAGACGTTCGTACAGCTGGCCGCACAGAATAAACAGACCCGCAGCGGAAAGACCGTGGGCAATCATCTGAATCACCGCGCCCTGGTAAGCAAGCTGGCTGCCGGTGTAGATAGCAA
Organism: Kosakonia sp. SOY2; assembly: GCF_027109175.1. NCBI lineage: Bacteria > Pseudomonadati > Pseudomonadota > Gammaproteobacteria > Enterobacterales > Enterobacteriaceae > Kosakonia > Kosakonia sp. SOY2. The sequence goes on along the minus strand of NZ_JAPVXH010000001.1, from coordinate 312,559 downwards.
TCAGTACAAAGCCCATGTGAGACACAGAGGTGTACGCGATCAGACGTTTGATATCGGTCTGGGTGAAGGCCATCCACGCGCCGTAGAAGATACCGATCACGCCAAGCCACATGGCGATAGGCGCAAACTCTGCCGACGCGTTCGGGAACAGCGGCAGCGAGAAGCGCAGCAGACCGTAAGCGGCGGTTTTCAGCAAGATCCCCGCGAGGTCAACGGAACCGGCGGTCGGTGCCTGCGAGTGCGCGTCTGGCAGCCAGCCGTGCAGCGGCACCACCGGCATTTTTACCGCAAAGGCGATAAAGAAACCAAGCATCAGCAGATATTCGACATTGCCGGACATCGGCGTCTTCAGCAGATCTTCGTAAGCGAAAGTCCATACGCCGGTCGCGTTGTAGTGCACCAGCACCAGCGCCAGGATGGCAATCAGCATGACCAGGCCGCTCGCCTGGGTATAAATGAAGAACTTGGTCGCCGCGGTAATACGCGTCTTCCCGTCGGAGGCTTTATGGCCCCACAGCGCGATCAGGAAGTACATCGGCACCAGCATCATTTCCCAGAAGAAGAAGAACAGGAACATGTCGATGGCAAGGAACACGCCGATAACGCCGCCGAGGATCCACATCAGGTTCAGGTGGAAGAAGCCCTGATATTTCTCGATTTCACGCCAGGAGCAGAGCACCGCCAGCACGCCGAGGAAGCCGGTCAGCACCACCATCAGCAGCGACAAACCATCCATCGCCAGATGAATGCTAATGCCAAAGCGCGGGATCCAGTCATGCTTGAACGTTTCCTGCCACTGCGGAAGGCCGGTGACTTGCGTCAGAGAATAGCCGCCCTGCAACCAGAGTTGCAGAGAAAGCGCCAGCGTCAGTCCCATGGTGATCAGCGCGATCCAGCGCGGCACCTTCACGCCGAAGCGCTCGGTCTGCCAGCAGAGGAAGCCGCCGATAAAGGGAATCAGAATTAGCCAGGGTAGTAACATGGCGATTTTTGTTCCTTGTTTAAGTCCGTCTCAGGCTATCTTGCTCGTCATAGCGAACCCCGGCTGTGCTCGCAATCCTCACGTACATCTGTACGCTCCGGTTGCTCTGCGCAGGCGGTGTCCACTCTGACTTCACCGATAACGCCTGTCCATTCGGACCAGATTTTCAACGAATTTCTAAAAATTCTCTTTCCGTTTGCAGGCCGGCTAAGCGAACTCAACCGGCCAACAAACTCAGCGCAATACCATCAACAGCGCCAGCACGACAACCGCGCCAATGCTCATGGATGCCACATACCAGCGCAGGTAGCCGTTCTCGCTAAACAGCAGACCTTTGCCTGCGAAGCGGGAAAGGATCGCCGGGATGTTCATCAGCGCATTGAGCGGATCGCTCTTCAGCAACCATGCGATACCGAGGTATGGCTTCACAAAGACGCGATCGTAAAGCCAGTCGAAGCCCCAGGCATTGAACCACCAGGTACCGAAGAAACGCCCCGTTGCGCTGTTGGCAATCGAATGCACCAGTGTGCGGTTACCCAGCCACAGCCAGGCTGCCAGCAGGATACCGATAATCGCTACCGCACCGGATGCCACTTCCAGCATCACGACACTGCTGTGCGCAAGCTCGGTGGTTTCCGGCAACACGCCTTTCAGCGGCGGCACGATCATCGCGCCAACAAAGGTAGACAGCACCAGCAACACGATCAGCGGCAGATGATGGGTAATCCCCTTCCCTGCATGCGCGTGGATTTGTTCTTTTCCGTGGAAAACAATGAAAATCAGACGGAAGGTGTAGAGCGATGTCATAAAGGCACCGACCAGGCCTGCAATCATCAGATTGATATGACCATTTGCTACCGCACCGGCAAGGATTTCGTCCTTACTGAAGAAGCCTGCGGTGATCATCGGCAACGCTGACAGCGCCGCACCACCGACCAGGAAGCAAACATACACCAGCGGAATCGACTTACGCAGGCCACCCATTTTGAAGATGTTCTGCTCGTGATGACACGCGAGGATCACCGAACCGGAGGAGAGGAACAACAGCGCTTTAAAGAACGCGTGCGTCATCAGGTGGAAAATCGCCGCATCCCATGCCTGTACGCCCAGCGCCAGGAACATGTAACCAATCTGGCTCATGGTGGAGTAAGCGAGCACACGTTTGATATCGGTCTGCACCAGCGCGGCGAAACCCGCCATCAGCAGCGTTACGGCACCCACAATACCCACCAGATGCAGCACTTCCGGCGTCAACAGGAACAAGCCGTGCGTACGTGCAATCAGGTAGACACCGGCGGTAACCATCGTCGCCGCGTGGATCAGCGCAGAAACCGGGGTCGGGCCAGCCATCGCATCCGCAAGCCAGGTCTGCAACGGCAGCTGCGCGGATTTACCCACCGCACCACCCAGCAGCATCAGCGTCGCCCACATCAGCATGTTATTGCCGTTGGCAAAGTGCTGCGGTGCCAGTTCAACCATTTCGCGGAAGTTCAGCGTGCCCAGTTCGTTGTAAAGAATGAACAGTGCGAAAGCGAGGAACACGTCACCCACGCGGGTAACGACGAACGCTTTCATTGCCGCGGCGCCATTCTTCGGATCGGTGTAGTAGAAACCAATCAGCAGATAGGAGCACAGACCCACGCCTTCCCAGCCAAGATACATCAGCAGCAGGTTATCACCCAGCACCAGAACGACCATGCTGGCGATAAACAGGTTGGTGTAGGCGAAGAAGCGGGAGTAACCCTCTTCACCACGCATATACCAGGAGGCGAACATGTGGATCAGGAAGCCAACACCAGTGACCACGGAAAGCATGGTCAGGGAGAGGCCATCCAGCACCAGATTGAAGCCGATGTTGAAATCACCGACCGCCATCCACGTCCACAGCGGTTTTGCGAAAGGTTGCTGGCCGTGATTGAAGAAATCAACGCCCGCATACGCGGTAACCAGCGCAGCCAGACCAATCGACCCGACACCTACAGTTGCGGAAACATTTTCCGACCAGCGGCCACGGGAAAACGCCAGCAGCACAAAGCCAATAAAAGGAAAAATAATGGTTAAGGCGAGCATGTTCATCCACGCATCTCACTTACTGAATCGATATTCAGATTCTGGCGGCGACGATGGAGTTGCAGCAGCAACGCCAGGCCAATGCTCGCTTCGGCAGCCGCGAGGCTAATGGCGAGAATGTACATCACCTGTCCGTCGGTCTGACCCCAATAGCTGCCTGCGACCACAAAGGCCAGCGCAGCGGCGTTAATCATGATTTCCAGCCCAATCAGCATAAACAGCAGGTTGCGGCGGATAACCAGACCGGTCAGCCCCAAAACAAACAAAATCGCAGCGAGGATCAATCCATGTTGCAACGGGATCATGCGTGCTCCTCCGTTTTTCTTTTCGCGCGGTCTTCCGTGCGATTGCTCAGCACTTCGCCCGGGCGGTCTTCGCGTCCCAGATGGAAAGCAACAACCAGCCCCGCCAGCAGTAGCATCGAAGCCAGTTCTACCGCCAGTACGTAAGGACCAAACAGCGTAATACCAACCGCTTTCGCGCCAATCGCCGTCCCCTCGATACCCTGATCGTTAACGCCGAGGATGGCGTAAATCATTACCACCAGCAGCACTGCGGAGAGCAGCGCCGGGCCAATCCAGATTTGCGGCGACAGCCAGTTGCGCTCCTGCTCGACCACGGTATTGCCGAGGTTCAGCATCATCACCACAAACACAAACAGCACCATGATGGCCCCGGCGTAGACGATGATCTCCAGCGCCCCGGCGAAGTATGCGCCGAGTGAAAAGAAGACCCCGGCAATCGCCAGCAGAGACACAATCAGATACAGCAACGCGTGTACCGGGTTGGTATGCGTAATCACGCGTACCGTCGTCAGGATGGCGACCAGGCCACAGATATAAAAAGCGAACTCCATTGCCCCTCTCCTTACGGTAACAGGCCCTTGACGTCGATAGGCTTGGCTTCATTTTCCGCTTCGCCTTTATCTTTGCCGTCGATTGCCATACCTGCCATCCGGTAGAAGTTATATTCCGGGTATTTGCCCGGACCGGAGATCAGCAGATCCTCTTTTTCGTACACCAGATCCTGACGTTTGTATTCGCCCATCTCGAAATCCGGGGTGAGCTGAATCGCCGTTGTCGGGCACGCTTCTTCGCACAGACCGCAAAAAATGCAGCGCGAGAAGTTGATACGGAAAAATTCCGGATACCAGCGGCCGTCCTGCATCTCCGCTTTTTGCAGCGAGATACAGCCGACAGGGCAGGCTACCGCACACAGGTTACAGGCAACGCAGCGCTCGGAACCGTCCGGGTCGCGCGTCAGCACGATACGGCCACGGTAGCGCGGTGGCAGATAGACCGGCTCTTCCGGGTACATACGCGTTTCGCGTTTGGCGAACGCATGCAGGCCAATCATCCAGATACTACGAACCTGGGTGCCGAAGCCCACGAGTAATTCTTTTAAAGTCATGGTCTTTTCACCCCTTATTGCGCTTGCCAGAGAATGACAGCCGCCGTTCCCAGCAAGTTAATCAGCGTCAATGGCAGGCAGACTTTCCAGCCGAAGGACATCACCTGGTCATAACGCGGACGCGGCAGCGCGGCGCGGATCAAAATGAACATCATCATAAAGAACGCGGTTTTCAGCGCGAACCAGATGAATGGCGGTAACAACGGTCCTTGCCAGCCACCGAAGAACAGCGTGACCATCAGCGCGGAAATGGTGACGATACCGATGTATTCCCCGACAAAGAACAGGCCGAACTTCATACCGGAATATTCGATGTGGTAACCATCCGCCAGCTCCTGCTCCGCTTCCGGCTGGTCAAACGGGTGACGGTGACACACCGCAACGCCCGCGATCGCGAAAGTCACAAAGCCAAAGAACTGCGGGATAACGTTCCACAAACCGGCCTGGTTGTTAACAATGTCGGTCATGTTGAATGAACCGGCCTGCGCAACCACACCCATCAGGGAAAGCCCGAGGAACACTTCATAGCTCAGAGTCTGCGCGGAGGCACGCATCGCACCGAGCAACGAGTATTTGTTGTTACTCGACCAGCCAGCGAACAGCACCGCGTAAACTGCCAGACCCGCCATCATCAGGAAGAACAGGATCCCGATATTGAGGTCGGCCACCACCCAGGTGGGGCTGACCGGCACAATGGCGAACGCTAACAGCAACGAGGTAAAGGCAATCATTGGCGCAAGAGTAAAAATCACGCGGTCCGAAAAGCGCGGGATCCAGTCCTCTTTAAAGAACATCTTGATCATGTCCGCCACCAGCTGGAGTGAACCACCCCAGCCTACGCGGTTCGGCCCGTAACGGTTCTGGAACAGACCGAGCAGACGACGTTCACCAAAGCTCATGAACGCACCGCAGGTGACCACCACCAGCAGAATGACGACCGCTTTCAGAATGCTTAACAGAATGTCGATAACATCCGGTGTTAACCAGCTCATGCTTGCGCCTCCTGCAGATTTTCAAGACGTGCTCCGGCCAGTACCGGCGCGATACCCGGCATCCCCATTGGCAGACCAACCTGCCCTGCCACCAGACCTTCCGAAACCTGCAACGGCAGGCTGATCGTCTGCCCTTCGTAAGTGAAGGAGATATGCGCGCCCGCGTTCACGCCAAGCTTCGCGGCGTCTGCCGGGTTCAGCTTGATGTACGGCTGCGGCATGCGGCTCTGGAACACCGGAGAGCGCTGCGACAATTCATCACTGCCAAACAGGTGATAGTAAGGCGCGATACGCCACTTGCCATCCTGCGCTTCGAACGCGCCTGGTACGGTAGTGAAATAATCAAGACCGCTTTCAGACGCTTCGATCAGGCGTACGCCCGGATCGCCGTGACGCAGGTGACCACCCACTTCGTCCTGGAATTTGTTCCAGGCCTGCGGGGAGTTCCAGCCCGGCGCCCATGCAAACGGAATTTGCGAACGCGGCGCGGACGGCTGGTTGTTCCCTTCCATTGAGAAAGCGAACATGGTGTCTTTGTCCTGCGGCTGACGCGGTTCGTGCACGCTGATATTGGCGCGCATCGCGGTGCGTCCACTGTAGCGGTGCGGTTCACGCGCCAGTTTCTGACCACGAATGCGGAAGCTGGCATCCGGCGCGGCGTCTTTAATACCGGCCAGCTGCGGCAGCGCTTCAATAGCCGCGTCGATCACATGATCAAGCTGCGTCCAGTCCACTTCGCGGTTTTGCACGGTGCTGTGCAGCGAGTGCAGCCAGCGCCAGCTTTCCAGCATCAGCGTTTTGCTGTCGTAATAGGTCGGGTCATACACCTGGAAGAAGCGCTGCGCGCGGCCTTCGTTGTTGATGACCGTACCGTCGCTTTCAGCGAAGCTAGCCGCGGAGAGCACCAGATGGGCGCTGTCCATAATGGCGGTGCGCTGATGATCAACCACCAGCACCAGCGGCGCTTTCGCCAGCGCCGCGTCAACGCGGGCAGCAGAAGCGTGACGGTGCAGATCGTTTTCCAGCACGACAACGGCGTCAGCACTGCCGCTTTCCAGCTCAGCCAGCGCGTCATCGAGGCTACCGCCACCGATAAGCCCCAGCCCCATGCTGTTTACCGAACGGGCAATCATGGTGATGCCGACATCAGAACCACGGCCTTTCAGCGCTTTAGCTACGTTTGCCGCTGCCTGAATCACCGCCGTGCTACCAGCGTTAGTTCCAGAGATAATCAGTGGTTTTTTCGCCCCGGCTAATGCCTGAACAATCACATCCACTTTGCTTTTCAGGTCGTTGCTCAGACCGTCAACCGCAGGAGACGCGTCGTCCAGCGCATGCGCGATGGCGAAGCCTAAGCGAGCCTGATCTTCTACCGGTGCGCAGTAGGTCCACGCTGCGATATCGTCCAGACGGGTACTGTCGACGTTGGTAACAAACAGCGGATGTTTAGCACGCTGACCAATGTTCATAATCGCCGCGATCTGCCAGTCGGCCACTTTTTGCGCCGCCGCCATTTCGCGTGCTTTGCCTTTCACCGCCTGACGAACCGCCAGCGCGACGCGCGCGCCGGTCTGGGTGATATCTTCCCCAAGAACCAGAACCGCATCATAGGATTCAATTTCACGCAGTGCCGGTGTACGGATGCCGCCTTCGCGCAGCACTTTCAGCGCCAGCTCAAGACGTTCCTGCTCACCTTTGGCAATGCCGGTGTAGAAGTTTTCCGCACCAACCAGTTCACGCAGCGCGAAGTTGCTCTCTACGCTTGCGCGCGGAGAACCGATACCGATCACTTTCTTCGACTGACGCAGAATATCCGCCGCACCCTGCATCGCCTGTTCGGCGTTGAGGGTGATCAGATCGTCGCCACGGCGCTGAACCGGCTGGCGCGGTCTGTCTTTCAGGTTGACGTAGCCATAGCCAAAACGACCACGGTCGCAAAGGAAGTAGTGGTTAACAGTACCGTTGTAACGGTTTTCGATGCGGCGCAGTTCGCCATAACGTTCGCCAGGGCTGGTGTTACAACCCAGTGAACACTGCTGGCAGATGCTCGGCGCGAACTGCATATCCCACTTACGGTTATAACGCTCGGAGTGGGTTTTATCGGTGAATACGCCGGTCGGGCAGATTTCCACCAGGTTGCCGGAGAATTCGCTCTCAAGCACGCCGTCTTCCGGGCGACCGAAGTAGACGTTGTCATGGGCACCATACACGCCAAGATCCGTGCCGTCCGCATAGTCTTTGTAGTAACGAACACAGCGGTAACAGGCGATACAGCGGTTCATTTCGTGAGAGATGAACGGGCCGAGATCCTGATTACGGTGTGTACGTTTGGTGAAACGATAGCGACGGAAGCTGTGACCGGTCATTACGGTCATATCCTGCAGGTGGCAGTTGCCCCCTTCTTCGCAAACCGGGCAGTCGTGCGGGTGGTTGGTCATCAGCCACTCGACCACGCTTTCACGGAACTGCTTCGCTTCGTCGTCATCAATAGAGATAAAAGTACCGTCGGATGCCGGTGTCATACAGGACATCACCAGGCGGCCACGCGTGTCTTCCGCGTTTTGATATTGCTTCACCGCACACTGGCGGCACGCACCCACGCTCCCCAGCGCCGGATGCCAGCAAAAATAAGGAATATCAAGGCCTAAAGAGAGACACGCCTCAAGAAGGTTGTCTGCTCCGTTTACCTCGTATTCTTTGCCGTCTACATGAATAGTAGCCATTAGCATGCTTCCAGTTGTCTCAGTCAGCGACTAAGAGTTAATCAAAATTCTGTTCGCGTTCCCCTCATCTGCCTGATGAGGGGAGAACCATTACCAGCGCGCTTTCAGCAAGTTTGGCTGGATACCGCCAATTGCATGGGTATTGCTGAATTGCTGTTTAATGCCCGCTTCGAACTCTTCGCGGAAATATTTAATCGCGCTCTGTAACGGTTCAACCGCACCTGGCGCATGCGCGCAGAAGGTTTTACCCGGCCCGAGTTGTCGACACAGTTGCTCAAGTGTCTCGATATCTCCAGGCTGGCCTTCGCCGCGCTCCAGCGCACGCAGGATTTTCACGCTCCACGGCAGACCATCGCGGCACGGCGTACACCAGCCGCAGGACTCACGAGCGAAGAACTCTTCCAGGTTGCGTACCAGCGACACCATGCCAATTTCATGGTCAACGGCCATCGCCAGCGCCGTACCGAGACGGCTGCCCGCTTTACCGATGCTTTCAAACTCCATCGGCAAGTCGAGGTGCGCTTCGGTCAGGAAGTCAGTACCTGCCCCGCCCGGCTGCCAGGCTTTAAATTTCAGGCCATCGCGCATACCGCCCGCGTAATCCTCAAGGATTTCACGCGCGGTGGTGCCAAACGGCAGCTCCCACAGACCCGGATTTTTCACGCGGCCAGAAAAACCCATCAGCTTGGTGCCCGCATCTTTGCTGGTCGAAATGTTCTGATACCACTCAACGCCGTTCGCCAGAATCGCCGGGACGTTGCACAGGGTTTCGACGTTGTTAACACATGTCGGTTTACCCCACACGCCGGAACTGGCCGGGAACGGTGGTTTGGAGCGTGGGTTAGCGCGGCGGCCTTCCAGCGAGTTAATCAGCGCCGTTTCTTCGCCGCAGATATAACGTCCCGCACCGGTATGCACGAACAGTTCGAAGTCGAAACCGCTGCCAAGAATGTTCTTGCCGAGCAAACCGGCTTCGGTTGCTTCCGCAATCGCGCGGCGCAGATGCACCGCCGCTTGAATATATTCACCGCGCAGGAAGATGTAGCCACGGTAGGCTTTCAGCGCGAATGCCGAAATCAGCATCCCTTCCACCAGCAGGTGCGGCAGTTGCTCCATCAGCAGGCGGTCTTTATAGGTGCCCGGCTCCATTTCATCGGCGTTACACAGCAGGTAACGGATGTTCATGGATTCGTCTTTCGGCATCAGACTCCACTTCAGACCCGTGGAGAAGCCTGCGCCACCGCGACCTTTCAGACCAGAATCTTTAACCGCATTGACAATCTCATCCGGCGCCATGCCGGTCAGCGCTTTGCGCGCACCGGCGTAACCGTTTTTGCTCTGGTACTCTTCGAGCCAGACCGGCTGTTTGTCATCGCGCAGACGCCAGGTCAGCGGATGCGTTTCAGGAGTACGGATAACTGTTTTCATTTATACCGCTCCAGCAAGTCAGGGATCGCGTCCGGCGTCAGATGGCTGTGAGTATCCTCATCAATCATCATGTTCGGGCCTTTATCGCAGTTACCCAGACAGCAGGTCGGCAGCAGCGTAAAGCGACCATCGAACGTTGTCTGGCCCGGTTTGATCTTCAGGTGGCTTTCAATCGCTGATTGAATGCCCTGATAGCCGGTGATGTGGCAAACCACGCTGTCGCAATAGCGAATAACATGGCGGCCAACCGGCTGGCGGAAGATCTGGCTGTAGAAGGTTGCCACGCCTTCGACATCGCTCGCCGGAATACCCAGCACATCAGCGATGGCGTAAATTGCGCCGTCCGGCACCCAACCACGCTGTTTCTGAACAATCTTCAGCGCTTCAATGGACGCCGCACGCGGGTCTTCGTAGTGGTGCTTCTCGTGCTCAATTGCCTCACGCTCTGCCGCACTCAGCTCAAAAGCCTCGGTTTGTGGTTGTTGATTCTCGTGCATAATTAGCGATCCACATCTGACATAACAAAATCGATACTACCCAGATAGACAATCAAGTCTGATACCAGGCTGCCGCGGATGGCCGACGGGATTTGCTGCAGGTGCGCAAAACTCGGGGTACGAACGCGGGTGCGGTAGCTCATGGTGCTGCCGTCGCTGGTCAGGTAGTAACTGTTAATACCCTTGGTTGCTTCAATCATCTGGAAGGATTCGTTGGCCGGCATTACCGGGCCCCACGACACTTGCAGGAAGTGAGTAATCAGGGTTTCGATATGTTGCAGCGTGCGCTCTTTCGGCGGCGGCGTAGTCAGCGGGTGATCCGCTTTGAACGGGCCTTCCGGCATGTTGTTGAGGCACTGCTCAAGAATGCGCAGGCTCTGGCGCAACTCTTCAACTTTCAGCATCACGCGGGTGTAACAGTCGCTCACGCCACCGCCAACCGGGATTTCAAAGTCGAAATTTTCGTAACCGGAGTACGGGCGCGCTTTACGCACGTCAAAATTGATGCCGGTCGCACGCAGGCCAGCACCGGTCGTGCCCCACTCCAGCGCTTCTTTTGCGTTGTAAGCGGCAACGCCCTGTGAGCGGCCTTTCAGAATGGTGTTACGCAGTGCCGCTTTCTCGTAAGAGGCCAGACGTTTTGGCATCCAGTCGAGGAATTCACGCAGCAGACGATCCCAGCCACGCGGCAGATCGTGCGCCACGCCGCCAATACGGAACCAGGCCGGGTGCATACGGAAACCGGTGATCGCTTCCACCAGATCGTAGATTTTCTGACGATCGGTAAAGGCGAAGAACACCGGCGTCATTGCGCCTACGTCCTGGATGAAGGTTGAGATATAGAGCAGGTGGCTGTTGATGCGGAACAGTTCAGACAGCATCACGCGGATCACGTTGACGCGATCCGGCACGGTGATACCGGCCAGTTTTTCTACCGCCAGCACGTAAGGCATTTCGTTTACGCAACCGCCGAGATATTCGATACGGTCGGTGTAAGGAATGTAGCTGTGCCAGGACTGGCGCTCACCCATTTTCTCCGCGCCACGATGGTGGTAACCGATATCCGGCACACAGTCGACGATCTCTTCGCCGTCCAGTTGCAGGATGATACGGAACGCACCGTGCGCAGAGGGGTGGTTCGGACCGAGGTTGAGGAACATAAAGTCCTCGTTTTCGGTGCCGCGTTTCATGCCCCAGTCTTCCGGCTTGAAGGTCAACGCTTCCATTTCCAGATCCTGTTTGGCTTTGGTCAGCTCAAACGGATCGAATTCGGTTGCGCGCGCCGGGTAATCTTTACGCAGCGGGTGACCCGTCCAGGTTTGCGGCATCATGATGCGCGTCAGGTACGGGTGACCATTAAAGGTAACGCCAAACATCTCCCAGGTTTCACGCTCATACCAGTTGGCGTTCGGGAAAAGTTTGGTCATCGTCGGCACATTCAGATCGTTTTCGGCCAGCGCCACTTTCAGCATGATGTCGCGGTTGCGATCGATGGAAATGAAGTGGTAGAAAACGGAAAAATCCGCGGCGGGCAAACCGGCGCGGTGTGTGCGTAGACGTTCATCCATGCCGTGCAAATCGAACAGCATGACGTACGGTTTCGGTAATTTCTTTAAGAAATCGACCACTTCCAGCAACTGCTCACGCTTAACCCAGACTACGGGTACCCCGGTGCGGGTCGCCTGAACGGTAAAGGCATCCGGCCCAAAACGGTTGCGCAATTCGCCAATGACCGGATCATCCAGATGATCCCGGGTCTGCCATGCGGCTTCTTGCGCAGTTAAATCGGTCATATTGTTCACCATTGCAAAGGGTCCGTGGTGACTGTTGGGTATGGCTTCGCGTTATTGGATTATTGAAATGCGAAGTTTCTTCCATTACCCACAGGCGCAAATTAAATCTCGTCCGGCGTACGCAGATTGGTCACGGCGATACGCTCGCCACGCTTACGGTCGCGTTCCGACTGCATATTGGCGCGATAAACGCCCTGATCGCCAACCACCCATGAGAGCGGACGACGCTCCTTGCCAATCGACTCCTGCAGCAGCATCAGCGCCTGCATATAGGCTTCAGGACGCGGCGGGCAACCAGGGATGTAAACATCCACCGGGATAAATTTGTCGACGCCTTGTACGACTGAGTAGATGTCGTACATACCGCCAGAGTTGGCACAGGCGCCCATGGAGATAACCCATTTAGGTTCCAGCATCTGGTCGTAAAGGCGCTGAATGACCGGCGCCATTTTGGTAAAGCATGTGCCCGCTACCACCATCAGGTCTGCCTGACGAGGAGATGCACGCAGCACTTCCGCACCAAAACGCGCAACGTCGTGCACCGCCGTAAAGGATGTCACCATCTCTACGTAACAGCACGACAGGCCAAAGTTATATGGCCAAATTGAGTTTTTACGTCCCCAGTTCACCATATCGTGCAGGGCATTCTCGAGTTTGCCCATGTAAACGCTACGGTTAATTTCTTGTTCCAGGGGGTCGGTTACGATCTCCTGTTTCTGCAGGGGGTAACGGTCGTTCTCACCGTTAGGATCTATGCGGGTGAGCGTATAATCCATCTTATTGCCTCGCGGTTAGCGTTGACTGTCAGTGTAGCTGTTAGTCTCTGGGTTGATTTGCTCACGGCGCGAACGCACGGGCGTCCAATCCAGCGCGCCAATACGCACCAGATAAACCAGACCAGCCAGCAGCACTAATATAAAAATTGCGGCTTCGACAAACCCGACCCAACCACTCTCGCGAATGGAGGTTGACCATGCGTATAAATAGAGCGCTTCCACATCGAAGATGACGAAGAACATGGCCACCAGGTAGAACTTGGCGGATAGACGTAAGCGAGCGGAACCGACGGAGTCGATACCCGATTCGAAAGGAACGTTTTTGTGCCTCGCGCGTGCGCGACCGCCCAAAAACCGACCGCCGATCAGCATCAGGCAACACAGGCCAATGGCGACAATAAGAAAGATAGCGAATGCCCAGTGATGAGCGATGATTTCAGTGGATGTTGACATACGCATTGCTTAACTCAAAAGGTAGCGTTATTACCTCTGCTCTTGCTGGCAGATGACGCCACATCGATTCACGGGGAGGAATAAAAAACCACACATTAACTGTGTAAAAGGCGAAAACAGCTAAACGATGTGGTTTTTACTCCTTTCTATAACCTTTTGTCAACTTTAACAAAGGTTTCCTCACATTAGTTTACATCGGCAGCAATTCATTAACATTTAGTGCCGTTTTCTTGAACGGCTTCAAACATTCACAAGAAATATCCAGGTGTTGAATCGTGTCCGTAGCGAGGTTTTACACTAATTACCCGCTTATTTTGACAGGATTTTGTCCGGATTCCTCCCCCTCAACGGGAGTATTTTCTTGATCTGAGACACGCTTTTGTTAATTCATTCAGTGAAACAGCAACAATCCGCCTTGATTTTTAACATGACCAGCAGGCATGAAAGACTATAGTTGAAAAAAGGAGATCTTGCTGTGAGTGATATTAAATTATTGAAAGAAAGAATAATTTTCAGGAATGGGGTTTCTGTGATTCATCATCTGTGCGCAAAATGAACCGATAACCGCTTTTTTGCCGCCAGCGGTTCATTTTTGCACTTACATTTTGTTACCAGATTTGGCAGGGGATGTTAGCTAAAATCCCCTTCGATAACCAGCGGATCGCCTCCTCCTTCAGGAGTACCGCCGCTGTAATGCCAGGGGTTTTGATAATGTTCCATGGCCTGGAAAATTACCTGTGCCAGCTCATTGCGGCTTTGCGGGTTATAACAGAGCAAATATTCCGTATCCGGCAACAGCGGCAGCCCTTCGGCTCTGCCCAGCACGCGCAAATCAGGGCTCATCATTTCCACCGGCCGCGCGGTTACACCTAATCCGGCTTTTACCGCAGCTTTGACCGCCGACAACGACGAAGCAACATAAGCCATACGCCAGGGAATATCCGCATCATTCAGCGAATTGATGACCATATCGCGAAATGGGCTGGGCTCATCCAACAGAACTAGTGGTATCGCCTCACTTTTCTGTAACACGTACTCAGCCGAGCAGTACCAGTGCGTGGGCGATGTGCGTAACGTCAGGCAATCGAATTGCGCGGAACGGTGAGTCGTCACCACGAGATCAACATCATGCTCTTGTTCGCGTTCGTCAGAAAAGGGGTTGCGTTTCACGCGCACATCAAGAGCTAGCTTCGGATATACCGAGCTAATACGATTAAGCAAAAACGGTAAAATGGTGTCCGCGGACTCATCAGAAGCACCAATAGTTAAGACGCCCTGAAGGTTGCTAAACATTAACGACGTGCATGCTTCGTCATTGAAACGTAAGATCTTTCGCGCATATCCCAGTAACTGAATACCATGTTCAGTTAACAGTTTATTGCGGCCATGACGGGCAAATAATTCTTTTCCCACTAATTGTTCAAGCCGCTGCATTTGCTGACTTACGGCGGATTGTGTGCGACAAACTGCAGCAGCGGCCGCAGCAAAAGTGTTTAGATCGGCGACCGCAACGAAAGTTCTCAGCAGATCGAGGTCGAGATTCAATATCGGACGATTTGCATTTATCATAATTTTTCACTTACGGGTCGTTCGCGCGGAGTGACCCGGGTTTATGCTGTGCTCGTAAGATTAAGTAATTCCATTTAAAAAGTGCATCCAGCAGGTTTATAACCAGGTAAAGCTGGCAGTCGTTCAGGTGTTTATAGTTCGCTGTCTAACGCAAGCTGAACTCGATGGCTTTATTTCGCCTTCTGCCATTCCTTTTAGATATATAAAAGATGCCAAAGCGCGTTATTCCTTTTAAGAAAAACATGTTTGTGCAACGTTCATAGGCTATACATAGCACTGCGCCATATAGAACCAGCCTATATAACTGGTCAGAATTAAAAGCGAGTAATAACAATCAACTACAATTAAGAAATAAACCTTAACTAAAGCAAGGCTTTTGGTATCAGTTCCATTTCTTGCCCCACGAGTTTAACCTAAAACCTTTATATTTATAAGCATTATTACGAATTATCTTAAGCAAACAAATGGCTTCCACCACACCATCTACTTATTAATATTAGTGATAGTCATCGTTCCCATTCTCAATATTAAATAGCTATTAATTAAGTGAAGAACTAACTATTAATAATGCTTAACATTGCGTTCACAGCCAACTCACCTCTTCGCCTGGCCAAATGAGGAGGTAATCTATCGCGCTGGTTTTAAGCAGAAAGCGAATTCTACCGTAGCACAACGGCCTCAAACCGAGACTAAACGAACGCTTTTAGGCGGTAAAAAATCTCACTTAAAAACACAAAATCAGCATTAAAAACCAAAACATAAAACAAACACAGAAAAAATAAAAAACATAAAGCCCAATAAATAGTTAAAAAATCGTTAACCATCAGAGACATTAAGACAAAATCTTCTCCTGCTAACCCTTCAAAACGGACCGAGGGGGGAGTACATTGTTCCGTGCTCACTTCCACGGCAGGCAGTGACTATTCCAGCTAAAAGGTCAAAGGTTCATGTCCTCCATCGAAAAATCCAGCAAATTAGATAACGTCTGTTACGACATCCGTGGCCCGGTTCTGAAAGAAGCAAAACGTCTTGAAGAAGAAGGCAACAAGGTCCTCAAACTCAACATCGGCAACCCAGCCCCTTTCGGCTTCGAGGCACCGGATGAAATTCTGGTTGATGTGATCCGCAACCTGCCCAGCGCGCAAGGTTACTGCGATTCAAAAGGGCTCTATTCCGCGCGCAAAGCCATCATGCAGCACTACCAGGCGCGCGGCATGCGCGAAATCACTGTGGAAGACATCTATATTGGCAACGGTGTTTCCGAGTTGATTGTGCAGTCGATGCAGGCGTTGCTGAACAGCGGTGACGAAATGCTGGTGCCCGCACCGGATTACCCGCTGTGGACCGCTGCAGTCTCACTCTCTGGCGGCAAAGCGGTGCACTATTTATGCGATGAATCGGCAGGCTGGTTCCCCGATCTCGACGATATCCGCGCCAAAATTACGCCGCGTACACGTGGGATTGTCATTATCAACCCGAACAACCCAACCGGCGCGGTCTACTCAAAAGAGCTGCTGCTGGAAATCGTTGAGATCGCGCGTCAGCACAACCTCATCATCTTTGCAGATGAAATCTACGACAAAATTCTTTACGACGAAGCGCAGCATCACTCCATTGCCGCACTCGCGCCGGATCTGTTCACCATCACTTTTAACGGGTTGTCGAAAACCTATCGCGTCGCGGGATTCCGCCAGGGCTGGATGGTGTTGAGCGGGCCTAAAAAGCACGCGAAAGGCTACATTGAAGGGCTGGAGATGCTGGCGTCGATGCGCCTGTGCGCCAACGTTCCGGCTCAACATGCGATCCAAACCGCGCTCGGAGGCTACCAGAGCATTAGTGAATTTATTGTGCCCGGCGGTCGCCTGTATGAACAGCGTAACCGCGCGTGGGAGCTGATCAACGAGATCCCGGGCGTTTCCTGCGTGAAACCAAGCGGCGCGTTGTATATGTTTCCGAAAATCGACGCCAAACGCTTCAATATTCACGACGACCAGAAAATGGTTCTCGACTTCCTGTTGCAGGAAAAAGTGCTGCTGGTACAAGGCTCTGCGTTTAACTGGCCATGGCCGGATCACGTGCGAATTGTGACGTTACCGCGTGAAGACGATCTGGAAATGGCGATTACCCGTTTTGGTCGTTTCCTCTCGGGTTACCATCAGTAAGGATACCGGGGGAGGATTTGCATCTTCCCCCACTCTCTGCGCACAATGGCTCAGGTCGCAGTCACAGACAAGGTAAACCATGAGTCAGAGCCACTTTTTCGCCCACCTTTCCCGCCTTAAACTTATCAATCGCTGGCCACTGATGCGCAATGTGCGCACAGAGAATGTCTCCGAACATAGCCTGCAAGTCGCGATGGTCGCCCACGCGCTGGCGGCCATTAAAAACCGTAAATTCGCAGGCCAGCTCAATGCCGAGCGCATCGCGCTGCTGGCGATGTACCACGATGCATCGGAAGTGCTGACAGGCGATTTGCCAACGCCGGTAAAATATTTCAACTCGCAAATCGCCCAGGAATATAAAGCCATTGAGAAGATCGCCCAGCAGAAGCTGGTCGAGATGGTGCCGGAAGAACTGCGTGATATTTTTGCGCCGCTGATCGATGAGCATCACTACACCGCAGAAGAAAAATCGATCGTGAAACAGGCAGATGCCCTGTGCGCTTATCTGAAATGTCTGGAAGAGCTCTCCGCTGGCAACAACGAATTCTTGCTGGCCAAATCACGGCTGGAAAAAACGCTCGATGCGCGCCGCAGCCCGGAAATGGATTACTTTATGCAGGTGTTTGTACCGAGCTTCCATCTGTCGCTGGATGAGATCAGCCAGGATTCGCCGCTGTAACTGAACATGCCGGGCTAACAGCCCGGCCAGGTCAGAACGGAAACAGCACCGGGATTAATAATGCGCAGACCACCATCACCAGTAACGTGAACGGCACGCCAATTTTTACGAAATCACTGAACTGATAGTTACCCGGCCCTAAAACCAGCGTATTCACCGGTGAGGAAACAGGCGTCATAAACGCCGCCGAGGCCGCCATCGCCACGACCATGGCAAACGGATAAGGTGACACGCCCATCGATTTCGCCGCCGCCAGCGCAATCGGCGCCATCAATACCGCAGTGGCGGTGTTAGAGATAAATAACCCAATCGTGGCGCACATCACGAACAGACATATCAGCATCAGATGTGGGCCGTAGCCGCCGCCCAAATCCATCAACCCTTTCACCACCAAATCCACACCGCCGGTTTTTTGCAGCGCCAGCGCGAACGGCATCATGCCGACAATCAAAATAATGCTCGGCCAGTGGATCGCTTTATACGCACTTTCTGCATCAATACAGCGAAATTTGCCCATCAGCATACAAGCTATGATCGCAGCCACCGGATTGGGAATTTCATCAGTCAGCATCAATGCAATCATCAATACCAGACAAAAAATAGCGTGTGCCGCCTGGCTGTGCGCCGGGGAAGCGGCGCTCTCTTCCACCGGTAAGTTGAGCACCACAAAGTCGCGCCCGTGCGAACCAAGCTGGCTGATAAGTTTCCAGTTGCCGACCACCAGAAAAACATCGCCCAGTTGCAACGTTTCATCCGTCACTGCGCCTTCCAGCGCCTCGCCGTTGCGTTTCAGACCAACAACATTAAGACCGTAGCGGGTGCGAAAACCGATTTCGCGCACGGTTTTACCAATCAGTTCCGAATCGGGGATCAACGACACCTCCGCCATTCCAACATCCAGCGCCTGGTCGGAAAAATACTCACCGCGCAGGATCATCGGCTCAAGCAATTGTTCAGCGCAAAACTGGCGCAAATCGACTTCGGCGGCAGACATATCAATCAGCAGCACATCGCGGGCTCGAAATTCGGACACCCCATTAACGTTAACAATGACACGCCGGAAATGTCGCCAGCGCTCAACACCGATAATGTTGGCACCATAGCGTTCACGCAGTTGTAAATCATCCAGGCGCTGCCCAATCATTGGCGAACCGGGGCGAATCGCCAGGCGGCGCGCCCGCCCGGCAAGACGATACTCCTTAATAAGATCGCGAAAACTACGGCGTTTCCAGCTTTCACGCGCGGTATCGTCACTCTCCCCTTTCAACGTGAAACGCATCAACAGCATATAAATAATGCCAAGCAGCAAGATCACCAGCCCTAAAGGCGTCACGCTAAAAAAGCTGAACCCGCTAAAGCCTTCGCGTAGCAATTCACTGTTAACGACAAGATTTGGCGGCGTCGCTACCAGCGTCATCATGCCGCTAATAAGGCCGGCGAAGCTGAGCGGCATCATCAGCCGTGACGGCGAAATCTGCATGCGCATTGACACACTGAGCACTACCGGGATGAAGATCGCCACCACGCCGGTCGAACTCATAAACGCGCCAAGCCCGGCAACGGTAACCATCAACAGCACCAGCATTTTGATTTCGCTGCTGCCCGCCATGTTGACCAGCCACGTCCCCATATTCGTCGCCACACCGGTGCGCACCAGGCCATCGCCGATGATAAACAGTGCGGCAATTAATACGACGTTCGGGTCGCTAAAACCGGAAAACGCTTCGGAAAGCGTCAGCGTTCCACTGAGAACGAAGGCAACAATGACAAACAGCGCAACAGCATCCATACGCACTTTGCCCGTCGCAAAAAGCACCACCGCGATGCCCAGCAGACACAGTACCCAGATAAGTTCACCGTTCACAACGAATCCTTGTCAGTTGATAGTGGAGAAATAGTGCCATAAAAAACCCCACAAAAGTGGGGTTAAATCATGGAATCAGGCCTTTAGCGTGACATCCACCAGGCCGTCCGGCCGTTTTGCGACATCGAGCGCGTCGAGTGTGGTGAGCCGGAAATCTACTTCATCAAGCCGGGGCGCATCTGCCGGAACATTTACCGCAATCACATGGCAACCTGCGGCAAGGCCGGAAAGGACACCCGCCGGCGCATCTTCCACCACCACGCACTCTTGCGGTACCAGCCCCAGCAGCTGAGCGCCGAGGAGATAAGCATCAGGCTCAGGTTTGCCGCGAGTGACCTGCTCAGCGGTGACGAACACTTTCGGCGTCGGCAACCCGGTCGCACGATGTCGCGCGTGCGCGACAGGCACCGACCCGGAAGTGACGATAGCCCACGGAATCGCTGACTCATCTAAGTGCTGAAGCAGCGCAATCGCGCCAGGCAGCGCGGTAATGCCATCGGTATCTGCCGCTTCAATTTGTTCAAGCCAGGTAAACTCAGCCGCAATCTCTGCTTCAGACTTGCCCGGTAAGAAATGCCGCAGCGAGGTAATCGCCTGTTTGCCATGGATAAAATTCAGTACTTCATCATGCGCGATACCAAATCGATCAGCCCAGTTACACCATGCCCGCTCCACGGCAGGCAGCGAATTCACCAGGGTGCCATCCAGGTCAAACAGAAATCCTTTACACTGCACACTCACCTCCTCAGGCGTTAATAATCTGATTAATTTCGTTACTGCTCAGGTGGTACTGACGCGGGCAGGAGTGCCACACGCTCAGCATGCGCTGATATTTTTCCCACATTGGGGTTTGCGCGTTAAAGCCATGGGTTCCCGCGTCGAAATGGGTATAACGGCCTTCGATGTTGACCATAAAACGCACATAGCCGAGATAACGCGCTTCCGTTGCGGCGTCAAAGCCAAGGAAAGTCACGCGGCGCTCATCAATGGCGCTGGTGTCTTTCAGGTTGGTCCAGGAGACATGCAGTGCGTGGTACATCTCCATGATGTCGATAACCGTGCGACAGGTCTCTTCTTTCAACTCGCCGAATTCACGATCCAACTCACGCATTTGCAGGCCATATCCACGCTCAATAATGGTTTGCAAACGGCGATAGCGCTCCGCATTTGCCGGGTCCATCATGGTCATCATTTTGTACTGGTTGGATAAGATCAGACGTTGGGCATTAGTCATTTCCATCTTTCGACTCCTGTGGCACATCGGCGCATTAAAAAAGATGTCTTGAGTTTACCTGCTGAAAAAGACGGCTTTTTTGATTTGCCGGGGGTTTTGGGTAGAACACGATGAAAAATAAAAAAGAAGACATCGCAAAAATGCCTTCTTTTATAGAGATTACGAAATTTGCTCAAACTCACAAATCATCAAGAAATGTTTTATCGAGCTGCTTAAAAGCACGTTTAAGCGTGTCGGCCAGCGCCTGGTAATCAGGCTTACCCTCTACAGGTGCCAGCGCCTGACCCGCTTCTTGCAGCTTGCCGCGCACTTCATAAAACCAGTGCAGAATCGACGGCGGTAGCGGCGTTACGGAACGCTTACCCAGCCACCAAAGCCCCTGCATTGGCAGGCTCAGCGCAAACAACGCGGTAGCCACCGCCGGGCCAAGCTGGCCACCGAGCGCAATTTGCCAGCAGAGAGTAAACACTGCCACTGGCGGCATAAAGCGCGTGGCATAGCGCATTGCGCGGATCACGCGGTTTTCAACGAACATCGGAGCGAGGCGTTTTTCCATAGGCCAGGTCTTCGCATAGTGCTGACCCCGACGAAACAAACTAAAAAAAGTGACGGGTCGATTCTCTGAAGTGGACATGGTTTACCTCAACTTCACATATAAAAATTAAAAAAATTGTGCAAAACAACAACTGTGAATGACATCGTTAAAATTTTTTGTCAATCCCACCTGGTATCAGGTATCCTGTGGCGGCCTTGACCGGTTCATTAGACGAATATCTTTAAGTCGTCAAATTTAAGCTCATTATGCCACTGCCTGAAATTTGCGCAAAATAGCTTAAAATTTTATGTATTCTTCTCATCATGCCAGAAAGTAAACCCGGCATGATGTTAATCATAATTGTCAGTGTCCACCTGCGCTACGCTGTGCGACTCACTGACCTTTTTTAGCCACGTATCATAAATAGGTACTTCCATGTCGAGTAAGTTAGTACTGGTTCTGAACTGCGGTAGCTCCTCACTGAAATTCGCAATCATCGATGCAGTTAATGGTGACGAGTACCTTTCTGGTTTAGCCGAATGTTTCCACCTTCCTGAAGCGCGCATCAAGTGGAAAATTGATGGCGGTAAACAAGAAGCGGCTTTAGGTGCAGGTGCCGCTCACAGCGAAGCGCTGAACTTTATCGTTAACACTATTCTGGCACAAAAACCAGAACTGTCTGCACAGCTGACCGCAATCGGTCACCGCATCGTGCACGGTGGCGAAAAATACACCAGCTCTGTGGTTATCGACGAATCCGTTATTCAGGGCATCAAAGATGCAGCCTCGTTCGCACCGCTGCACAACCCGGCTCATCTGATCGGTATCGCCGAAGCGCTGAAATCCTTCCCGAACCTGAAAGACAAAAACGTGGCTGTCTTCGACACGGCGTTCCATACCACCATGCCGGAAGAATCCTACCTGTATGCGCTGCCGTACAAACTGTACAAAGAGCACGGCGTTCGTCGCTACGGCGCACACGGCACCAGCCACTTCTATGTGACTCAGGAAGCAGCCAAAGTCCTGAACAAACCGGTTGAAGAACTGAACATCATCACCTGCCACCTGGGCAACGGTGGTTCTGTTTCCGCTATCCGTAACGGCAAATGCGTTGACACGTCCATGGGTCTGACCCCGCTGGAAGGCCTGGTAATGGGTACCCGTTCTGGTGATATCGATCCGGCTATTATTTTCCATCTGCATGACACTCTGGGCATGAGCGTTGAAGCTATCAACAAAATGCTGACCAAAGAGTCCGGTCTGCTGGGTCTGACCGAAGTCACCAGCGACTGCCGTTATGTAGAAGACAACTACAAAGATAAAGAAGACGCGAAACGCGCAATGGACGTTTACTGTCACCGTCTGGCGAAGTACATCGGCTCTTACACTGCGCTGATGGACGGTCGTCTGGACGCGGTTGTCTTCACCGGTGGTATCGGTGAAAACGCCGCCATGGTACGTGAGCTGTCTCTGGGCAAACTGGGCGTTCTCGGCTTTGAAGTTGATCACGAACGTAACCTGGCTGCCCGTTTTGGTAAGTCTGGCTTTATCAACAAAGAAGGCACCCGCCCGGCTGTCGTTATCCCGACAAACGAAGAGCTGGTCATCGCGCAAGACGCGAGCCGTCTGACTGCCTGATTCCACACACCGCCAGCCCACGCTGGCGGTGCTGTTTTGTAACCCGTCTCGCAAGACGGTAACGAAAGAGGATTAACCGTGTCCCGTATTATTATGCTGATCCCTACCGGAACCAGCGTCGGCCTGACCAGCGTCAGCCTTGGCGTTATCCGTGCTATGGAACGCAAAGGCGTTCGTCTGAGCGTCTTTAAACCGATCGCTCAGCCGCGCGCCGGTGGCGATGCGCCAGACCAGACCACCACAATCGTGCGTGCCAACTCTGGCCTGACTGCAGCAGAACCGCTGAAAATGAGCCACGTTGAGTCGCTGCTCTCCAGCAACCAGAAAGACGTGCTGATGGAAGAGATCATCGCCCGCTACCACGAAAGCAGCAAAGACGCTGAAGTGGTGCTGGTTGAAGGTCTGGTTCCGACGCGTAAACATCAGTTCGCGCAATCGCTGAACTTTGAAATCGCGAAAACGCTGAACGCAGAAATCGTGTTTGTCATGTCTCAGGGCACCGACACGCCAGAGCAGTTGAAAGAGCGTATCGAACTGACCCGCAACAGCTTCGGCGGCACGAAAAACACCAACATCACTGGCGTTATCGTTAACAAACTGAACGCACCGGTTGATGAACAAGGCCGTACCCGCCCTGACCTGTCAGAAATTTTTGATGACTCGTCCAAAGCAAAAGTTATCCATATCGATCCGGCGAAACTGCAAGAAGCCAGCCCGCTGCCGGTGCTGGGCGCTGTGCCGTGGAGCTTCGATCTGATTGCTACCCGCGCAATCGACATGGCCCGTCACCTGAATGCGACCATTGTTAACGAAGGCGATATCAAAACCCGCCGTGTGAAATCCGTGACCTTCTGTGCGCGCAGCATTCCGCACATGCTGGAACACTTCCGCCCGGGTTCACTGCTGGTGACCTCCGCAGATCGTCCGGACGTGCTGGTTGCTGCTTGCCTTGCCGCGATGAACGGCGTGGAAATCGGGGCGCTGCTGCTGACTGGCGGTTACGAAATGGACGCCAGCGTGCGCAAACTGTGTGAACGTGCATTCGCCACCGGCCTGCCGGTATTTATGGTGAATACCAACACCTGGCAGACCTCCCTGAGCCTGCAGAGCTTCAACCTGGAAGTTCCGGTTGATGATAACGAGCGTATCGAAAACGTTCAGGAATACGTAGCTGGCTACATCAATGCCCAGTGGATCGATTCTCTGACCGCAACTTCCGAACGCAGCCGTCGTCTCTCTCCGCCGGCATTCCGTTACCAGTTGACTGAGCTGGCGCGCAAAGCGGGCAAACGCGTTGTTCTGCCGGAAGGCGACGAACCGCGTACCGTGAAAGCTGCCGCTATCTGTGCTGAACGTGGTATCGCGACCTGTATCCTGCTGGGTAACCCGGACGAGATCAATCGCGTTGCCGCTGCGCAAGGCGTTGAGCTGGGCACCGGGATTGAAATCGTCGATCCGGACGTGGTACGTGAAAGCTACGTTGCTCGCCTGGTTGAGCTGCGTAAGAGCAAGGGCATGACCGAAGCCGTCGCCCGCGAACAGCTGGAAGACAACGTGGTTCTCGGCACGCTGATGCTGGAACAGGACGAAGTT
The DNA here is from genome assembly GCF_027109175.1 of Kosakonia sp. SOY2. Lineage (NCBI taxonomy): Bacteria > Pseudomonadati > Pseudomonadota > Gammaproteobacteria > Enterobacterales > Enterobacteriaceae > Kosakonia > Kosakonia sp. SOY2. The sequence goes on along the minus strand of NZ_JAPVXH010000001.1, from coordinate 288,161 downwards.
GACGGTCTGGTTTCCGGTGCTGTGCACACCACCGCGAACACCATCCGTCCGCCGCTGCAGTTGATCAAAACCGCACCGGGCAGCTCACTGGTTTCTTCCGTGTTCTTTATGCTGCTGCCGGAACAGGTTTATGTGTACGGTGACTGCGCCATCAACCCGGATCCGACCGCTGAACAGCTGGCAGAAATCGCGATTCAGTCTGCGGATTCCGCTATCGCGTTCGGTATCGAACCGCGTGTGGCAATGCTCTCCTACTCCACCGGTAACTCCGGCGCAGGTAGCGATGTAGAGAAAGTGCGCGAAGCAACGCGTCTGGCACAGGAAAAACGTCCTGACCTGGTGATCGACGGTCCGTTGCAGTACGACGCTGCCGTTATGGCTGACGTTGCGAAATCCAAAGCGCCGAACTCTCCGGTTGCAGGTCGCGCTACCGTGTTCATCTTCCCGGATTTGAACACCGGTAACACCACCTACAAAGCGGTACAGCGTTCTGCCGACCTGATCTCCATCGGGCCGATGCTGCAGGGTATGCGCAAACCGGTTAACGACCTGTCCCGTGGCGCGCTGGTTGACGATATCGTCTACACCATCGCACTGACCGCGATCCAGGCTTCACAGCAGTAATCTGCTGTAACCGGCAACAAAAAGGCGACCTGATGGTCGCCTTTTTTATTTACACCTGCTTATTTACAACAGCTCGCGTGCCGCCGCCACGATGTCATTCGCTGTGAGTCCATACTCTTGTTGCAGAAAATCCTGTGTCCCTACCTGGCCATAACGCTCCTTCACGCCGACACGGCGCATCGGCACCGGGCAGGTTTCCACTAACACTTCGGCCACGGCTGAGCCCAGCCCGTTATGAATGCTGTGGTTCTCACAGGTAACAATCCGCCTGGTCTTCTCTGCGTAGTTCCTCACCAGCTCGCGGTCGATAGGTTTTAAAGTAAACATATCGATCACCGCCACGCTGATACCTTCTTGCGCCAGTTGCTGCGCGGCGGTCAGGGCTTCGGCAACCATAATGCCATTGGCAATTAACGTAATGTCTGTCCCCTCGCGCAGCACATTACCTTTACCGATGGTGAAGCGTGAGCCCGGCTGGTAGATGGTCGGCGCCTGTTTGCGAATGGTGCGCACCCAGTAAAAACCTTCCAGCTCCGCCAGTTGATGCAAAATATCGGAGAACATTACCGCATCTGTCACTTCCAGCACGACCGAATGCGCCAGCCCGCGCACAATCCCCATATCCTCAAATGACATGTGCGTCCCGCCGTTGTGGCACGCGGTAACACCCGCATCGGAGGCGATAACCTTGACATTGTTGCGCTGGTAATCGAGCGCCATAAACAACTGGTCGAAACAGCGTCGGCTGGCAAAAGCGGTGAACGTGTGCACAAACGGTTTACGTCCAGTCAGTGAAAGCCCTGCCGCCGTGCCGATCACGTTCGCTTCCATGATGCCGCAATTGATCACCTGCTGCGGATACTTTTTATGGACACCATCCATCGCCATCGAACTCATCAAGTCGGCTTCCAGGGCGATAATATCGCTGCCTGCCTCGATCTGCTCGCTGATAAAACCGGCATAGACTTTGCGCATCTCGATACTGTCTTTGCCGCCGGGTTCAGCCACCTTAATCATGCGCCGCCTCCAGTTGTTTAATGGTGTCGTTTAGCGCCTGCTTCATCTCATCTGTCAGGCGTAAGTGGTGAGAATTACTGAGACTTTCGAGGTACGGCACCCCCTGCCCTTTAATGCTATCGAGGATCACCAACCGCGGCCTTGCATCGGCTGGCAGAACAGGCTTCACCACCTCCAGAAGGGCAGCAATGTCGTCCCCCTTCACCGTACAGACATCAAAACCGAAGGCGCGGAATTTCCCTTGCAGATCGAAGGCGCAGATAATTTCATCCAGCTCGCCATCCAGTTGTTGCTTGTTCCAGTCAACAAACACCGTCAGATTGTTGAGCCGATGATGGGCAATAAACTGGAATGCTTCCCAGCACTGCCCTTCATTTAACTCACCATCGCCAACGATGCAAAACACGCGATTAGGCCTGCCCGCCAGCTTATGGCCTAGCGCTATTCCCCCCGCGATAGAAATGCCCTGCCCCAGCGATCCGGTTGTGGCATCTACGCCCCTCGTTTTTAAGCGATCCGGATGGCTTGGCAAACGGGTTCCATTTTCGTTGAGCGTCATCAGCGCTTCCTGAGGAAAATAGCCTTTCAATGCCAACGTGCTATACAGCGCCGGGCCGGCGTGACCTTTCGAGAGCACAAAGTAGTCGCGTTCCGGCCAGTCCGGGTCGGCCGGGTCAATCCGCATGACCTCGCCATACAGCACCGCGAGGGTTTCTACCACCGACATGCTGCCGCCATAGTGCCCAAAACCAAGATGCGTTAAGGCCTTGAGAGTGGCGATACGAATGTCCCGCGCAAATTGTGTTACTTCTGCAATTGTGCTCATGACTTCGCTCCGTTCTTTTCATCTGCATCGCTAGCAGCCGACTTGCCTTTTGACATCACATTCCAGATCACTAAGGCAATGAACAACGCCACCACCAGACCGGTAATGGCCATCGGTGACAGATAACGCGCCAGGTTGCCCAGCACAATGCCAATAAAGCCAAAGTCGGCATCGGAGAAAGTGGTATTGGCAAAGCCGAGCGCGCCCAGTACAGGCAGCAGCAACACCGGCAGGAAGGTGATCAGTAAACCGTTGGCGAAGGCACCGATCATCGCGCCCCGTCGCCCGCCGGTAGCGTTACCAAACACGCCCGCCGTTGCACCGGTGAAGAAATGCGGTACCACGCCAGGCAGAATCAGCACCAGCTTCATCTGACCGAGCAGGAACAGCCCCACCAGCCCGCCGAGAAAACTGAACAGGAAGCCAACCAACACTGCGTTTGGCGCATAGGGATAAACCACCGGGCAATCCAGCGCCGGACGGGCATTGGGAACCAGTTTTTCAGAAAAACCGGTAAAGGCCGGCACGATTTCCGCCAGGATCAAGCGAACGCCTTGCAGGATAATGAACACACCTGCGGCAAAGGTAATAGCCTGAATAATCGCGTAGACGAGGAAGTTCTGCCCGGCGCTCAGTTGTCCCTCAACATACTCACGCCCGGCACATACGGCGAGGATCATATAAATAATGATCATTGTCAGCGAGATAGAGATGGAACTGTCTCGCAGGAAGCTCAGGTTTTTCGGCAGGTTCATCTCTTCGGTTGAACGTGACCCTTTACCGCATTTACTGCCGATCCAGCCGGATAACACGTAGCCCAGCGTACCAAAATGACCAAAAGCGATATCGTCGTTGCCGGTGATCCGCTTCATATAACGCTGTGCAATCGCCGGGAAAAACGCCATCACCAGGCCGAGAATCAGCGAACCGGTAAACACCAAACCGATACCTTCAAATCCGGCAACGGTGAGGATCACCCCAATCATGCAGGCCATATAAAAGGTGTGATGTCCGGTAAGGAAAATGTATTTCAGCCGCGTAAAGCGCGCGACAATAATATTCGCCACCATACCGAACGCCATGATCAGCGCTGTAGAAGCGCCATATTTTTCAAGCGCAATTGAAACAATCGCTTCGTTATTCGGAATAATCCCCTGAATATTAAAAGCGTGCTCAAACATACCGCCCAACGGATTTAACGACCCAACTAATACCGTTGCACCGCCGCCGAGTACGATAAAACCAAGAATGGTTTTCACCGTACCTTTAACGACATCCGAAAAAGATTTTTTCTGCGCAACCAGGCCAATCAGCGCAATTAACCCTACCAATACTGACGGGACTTTCAAAATATCAACAACAAAGTTTAGCGTTTCAAGGATAAACATATCCACCTCGCTTTATGCATGTCGCACCGTGGTGCGCTGCATCCGGTTGATGTTAACGGCTGGCGAAGAAAGCGCTGATTTTCGCTTCCAGTTCATTGATATCAATAATGTTATTAAGTACAACCAACTGGTTTTCCGGCACGCTGGCGCTGGCTGCAATATCTTTTGCCATTACAAACACATCGGCGGCACCTGGTGTGGCAGAAGAGAGGTCGGAATGTTCGACTTCCGCTTCAATATTTAATTTTTTAAGCACTTTTTTAATATTCATTTCGACCATAAAACTACTGCCCAGGCCGGATCCGCAAATTGCCATTATTTTCATTGTGTTTACCTTTTTTGAGTAGAGTACAACCGCATCGCCCATAGCAGGCAATGTTTCATCACTGGTGAAATAAAATAAAAATCAGAAACGATGAATAATGTTTTTAATTTCCTCCAGAGTGTTTTCACGATGTAATTGCGCCATATCTTCATCGCTGGAAAATAACTCTGCCAGCGCGGCGATCATTTCAATATGGCTGTGTTTATCCGGTGCGGCCAACATAATAATGGTGTCAACCGGATCGGATTCTTCAGCTCCAAAATTCACTCCTTGAGACAATTTTAATAATGACAGGCCTAAGCCTTTTGCCCCTTCCTCCGGCCTGGCATGCGGCATGGCCAGCCCTGGTGCCAGCACATAATACGGTCCCAGTTTGTGATGTTGAGCGACAATGGCCGTCACATACTCCGGCGTAATGGTGCCGGACGCGAGCAGCGGTCTGGCGCAAATCTCCAGCGCTTGCGGCCAGTTTTCCACGCTTTCTAACACCTGAATAGTTTTGTCGTTAAGCCATTGGTTTAACACTTCGCACTCCTTATCGGGATGAGATGGGCAAACTTTATGCAACTCTGCAGCGCTTATCCGTGATGATAGTCGCAAAGATAGCGCTACCAACAGGAATGATCGAAAAATGTGATAGCGCTATCAGATATGAAAACGCAGGGGAATTCGCAGAAAAAGCAGGCATTTCCGGCGTATACTCCCTTGAGATGACTCATAACTCAGCGCCTGAGCTATCAGGGCTTTCAGGAAACGGAATGACAATTACCCGAAAACGTCGGAGCACAGGAAAAGTCACCCTTGCCGATGTGGCGCAACTGGCGGGCGTCGGCACCATGACCGTCTCCAGGGCATTACGTACCCCGGAGCAGGTTTCAGATAAATTGCGCGAGAAAATAGAAGCTGCCGTGCAGGAACTGGGGTACATGCCTAACCTCGCGGCCAGCGCGCTGGCTTCCGCCTCATCGTGGACGATTGCTATGGTGGTGCCGAGTCTTGCCGAATCCGGCTGCTCGGAAATGTTCGCCGGTTTGCAGCAGGTGTTACAACCTGCGGGCTATCAAATCATGCTCGCCGAATCACAGCACCGGCTGGAGCAGGAGGAGAAGCTGCTGGAAACGCTGCTCGCCTCCAATCTGGCCGCGGCCATTTTACTTAGCGTCGAACATAGCGATACCGTACGCCACTGGCTGAAAAACGCCTCTATTCCGGTAATCGAAATCGGTGCGGTGCGCGCCGATCCCATTGATATGAATATCGGTATTGATAACGTTGCGGCAATGTTCGAACTGACGCAAATGCTGGTGCAGCGCGGTTATCAGAATATCGGCTTATTGTGTGCCAACCAGGAGCAGTGGATTTTTCAGCAACATTTGCAGGGTTGGTATAAAGCGATGCTACGTCACCATCTTTCACCAAACAGGGTGATCAATGCCGCCGCACCGCCCATCTTTTCTACGGGAGCGGCACAATTGCCGGAATTTCTGCTGGCGTGGCCGGAACTGGACGCATTGGTGTGTGTCTCGGATGAGCTGGCCTGCGGCGCGCTTTACGAGTGCCAACGGCGCAGAATTAAGGTTCCGGACGATTTAGCGATTGTCGGCTTCGGCGACAGCGATGTCAGCCGGGTATGTGTGCCACCGTTAACGACAATTTCCGTGCCGCATCGCAAGATTGGTATTGAAGCAGGACGCGCGCTGCTGGCGCGACTGAATGATGAAACCTGGGAAAACAAAACGCCGATTGCACCGACGTTTTGCTTGCGAGATAGCTGCTAGTTATTCCGTTTCCTGCGCTATTTCCACATCATTGCTGGCATTGCGCGTCATCCACAGCGCCAGCGCTTTCAGTGAATCAGGGGTGAACTCGTCGCAGCGGGCGGTGATCTCTTCCGGCGTCATCCAGCATACTTCGCTGACCTCTTCTTCCTGTAACGCGAATGGACCGTGGGAAACGCAACTGAACAGCCCGCCCCAGACCCGACAGTGTTCATCTTCAAAGTAAAACTGGCCATGCTCGGCAAACGGCACACCCGCAATACCTAACTCCTCTTCCGCTTCGCGGCGCGCGGAATCCAGCAGGTTTTCCCCTGCCTGCACCACACCACCGGCGGTGGCATCCAGCATACCGGGCATAAAATCTTTGATCTCTGTGCGACGCTGTACCAGCACTTTGCCCATCCCATCATGCACCACAATGTAGGTTGCGCGGTGACGCAGACATTGCGCCCGCATTTGCTGCCGGCTGGCCTGCGCTATCACCTCATTGTCTTCATTGACAATATCCACCCACTCCATGCCTGCAAAATGACTCTGTTCCACCATCGGGAAATCTTCTCTTTAGGGCGCTCTGTTGGCGCGTTTCGGTTGAAAGGTAACTTACGGATTAATCGTGATCTGCGCAATAACCCGCTGATCATTAAGTGTGATAACGCGCAATACGTCCTCTTCCAGCATGCCGTAGCTGGCCGCGAACCCGCCTTTTGGGATACTGACCGAACCGGGGTTGAAGCGGAAAATATCACCTCGCTTCTCAGCAACCGGAATATGCGTATGACCATAGACCAGCACATCGCCCGCCGCCAGCGGCGGCTCGTCATCCGGGCCAAAGAGATGACCATACGTCAAAAACAGGCGGCGTTCAGGCAGTAAAACCTGCTGCCAGGGCGCCGTAATCGGGAACGTCAGTAGCATCTGATCCACTTCACTGTCGCAGTTGCCGCGCACGGCAACAATCCGGCTGGCCTGTTCGTTCAAACGTTCCGCCACCTGTGCTGGCGCATAGCCTTCTGGTAAGGCATTGCGCGGGCCGTGATTCAGCACATCGCCAAGGATCACCAGCCAGCGGGCATCACTTTGCGCGAACAGTTCCAGTACGCGTTCCGTCGCGGGCAACGACCCATGAATATCCGATGCAAACATCAGTTTCATCACTGCACCTCATGTGGAAGAAAACGCCCCATAATAACGGAAGTTGTCGGGCTTATCAGCCCGCGCGCTTAGCGGAAAGTGCAACAAAGCGCTGGACCGACGAGCGTTGCCACTGGAAGGTAGCGTAATCCGCCAGCCGCTCCGGGACGTTGTCGCCGTTCAACACAAGCCGATTCAGCATCAACGCCAGGTCAACATCAGCGATACACCATTCGCCAAACAGATTCGGTTTATCGTGCGCCAGCAGCTCACCGGCAATCGCGAACAGCTTGGCGGCGCTCGCCTGCCCGGCAGCACTGAGCGGCGCTTTTTTGGCGCCGGCAAACACCACCGTTGTCGAACGCTCTTCGCGGATAGGCATCAAATCGCTGCGCAGCCAGGCCTGAATTTGCCGGGCGCGCGCACGTTTTTGCAGATCAAGCGGATAAATACGTTCCCACTCCGGCGGGGCGAAGCGCTCCTCCAGATATTCATCAATCGCCGTGGATTCACTGAGCTCAAACCCTTCAATCTCCAGCACCGGCACACGTTGCGTCAGGCTGAAACCCGGCCAGTCTGGCGCACGTTGCGCACCACTATCGAGATCAACGGTTTTCAGGGTAAAGGGCAGTCCTTTTTCATGTAGTGCGACATAGGCCGACAGCACATACGGGGAAAAATACTCTGCGTCAGACCATAAGGTAATAGCCGGTTCGCTCATAACATCCTCGTTCAGTAGTTGGGATTTTTCTTCAAAATATAACGTCCTGTGCGCCCTGTCACTTGATGAAAGTTCACGCATCAGAGGTAACACCTATACTCAAACTCAGACGTTTCTTTTCCGCTTAACGGGAGCTTTGATGATAGACCTCTATTTTGCGCCCACACCAAACGGTCATAAAATAACGCTTTTTCTGGAAGAGGCGGAGCTGGAATATCGCCTGATCCGTGTGGATATCAGCAAAGGCGATCAGTTTCGCCCCGATTTTCTGACCATCTCACCTAACAACAAAATTCCCGCCATTGTCGACCATCTGCCCGCCGACGGCGGTGCGCCGCTTAGCATATTCGAATCCGGGGCGATCCTGCTTTATCTGGCGGAAAAAACGGGAAAATTACTTAGCGGTGAACTCCGCGAGCGCCATCTTACGCTGCAATGGCTGTTCTGGCAGGTTGGCGGGCTGGGGCCAATGCTCGGACAGAACCACCACTTTAACCACTTTGCGCCGCAGCCGGTGCCCTACGCTATTGAGCGCTACCAGGTAGAAACCCAGCGTTTATATCAGGTGCTGAATAAGCGTCTTGAGCGCGTACCGTGGCTGGCAGGCGAGCATTACAGCATTGCCGATATTGCCGCCTGGCCGTGGATCAATGCCCACGCACGCCAGCGCGTCGATCTGGAGGATTACCCGGCGGTATTTAACTGGTTTGAGCGCATTCGTACTCGCCCGGCGACTGAGCGAGCGCTTCAGAAGGCGCAACAAGTATAAGCATTGCGGGTAACCTCTTCACATTGCTGAAAAATTTGATGCAAAATGTGCCCGCCATCGCATGCGGGTTTTGCTGAGTCACATATGCTGAGGAAAAGCACACACATCCTGGAGGGAAGCATGAAGATACTGATTACCGGCGGAACTGGCCTGATTGGTCGTCATCTGATCCCCCGCCTGCTGGAGCTAAAACACAGTGTGACGGTGGTAACGCGCAACCCCGCCAAAGCACAACAGTTGCTTGATGCGCGCGTCAGCCTGTTAAAAGGGCTAAACGAGCTGAGCAACCTGAATGATGTCGATGCGGTGATCAATCTGGCCGGTGAACCCATTGCCGATAAGCGCTGGAGCGAGGAGCAAAAACAGCGTCTGTGCAACAGCCGCTGGCAGATAACCCAGCGGATAGCCGATCTGATCAACGCCAGTGACACACCGCCGCAGGTGCTGATTTCCGGTTCAGCTTCCGGTTACTACGGCGATCTCGGTGAAGTGGTGGTCACAGAGGAAGAGCCGCCCCACAACGAATTTACTCATAAGCTGTGCGCCCGCTGGGAGCAAATCGCCTGTGAAGCGCAAAGCGATCGCACCCGGGTTTGCCTGCTGCGCACAGGCGTGGTGCTCGCACCGAAAGGCGGCATTCTCGCTAAGCTGCTGCCGCTGTTTCGTCTTGGCCTTGGCGGCCCGATTGGCGATGGTCGCCAGTATCTGGCGTGGATCCATATAGACGACATGGTTAACGGCATACTCTGGCTGCTGGATAACGATCTGCGCGGGCCGTTCAATATGGTTTCACCCTATCCGGTTCGTAATGAGCAGTTCTCGCATACGCTCGGTCATGTGTTGCACCGCCCAACCATCATGCGCGCCCCGGCATTTGCCGTGCGCCTGATGATGGGTGAATCTGCGGTGCTGGTGCTTGGCGGCCAACGCGCGCTGCCAAAACGCCTCGAAGCCGCCGGTTTTGCCTTCCGCTGGTACGATCTGGAAGAGGCGCTGGGGGATGTGGTTCCCTCCTAATTTTCGTGGCATCCGTACGTCGCTGGCGGTGGTAAGCTAAAACGCCTTACCACCGCAAAGGCGATTTCATGACGTTGCACACGCCCCGCTTTACGCTCTCTTCATTTCAGGAATCCGACTGGCCTTTTTTTCTGCAGCTGCGTTCAAACGACAGCGTGATGCGCTATATGGCCGAAATCGCCTCAAGGGCACAAATCCGCACCCTGTTTGACGATCGTCTGCGGGACAGCAACGCCTTTATCATTCGTGACCAACACAGCGCGGTTGGCGATATCGGCCTGCGTATCAGCCAGCATAACCCACACGAAGCCGATGTTGGTTATTCGGTTGCGCCAGCAGCCCAGGGGCGCGGCATCGCCTCCGAAGCGCTGCAAGCGCTCTGCGATTACGTCTTTTCACAGGGTAAAGTGAATGCGCTGAATGCGTGGGTACTGGCGGACAATCAGGGTTCCGTACGGGTGCTGGAAAAGAGCGGTTTTACCCGCGTACAAGTGCTGGAAAAAGTGTATCTGCTCCATGGCGAGTATTATGACGACTGGGTTTACCGGCGTGAAAAATAAGGCTTACGCGCTGAGCTGACAGGCACGTTAAAAGAGAGGGATACGGACGGGATGAAATCCGGCAAAACGCGGTTTTGGCTTTATCTGGTACTGTTCACGATATGGATTATCTGGATACTGTTTGCCAGCAGGCTTAGCCATAAAGTCTACCTGCAAGCGGGCGCGCCCGACACGTGGGTGATGCTGGCAATTGCCGTGCTGGTGGCATTATTAGCGACATGGTGTAGCAGGAAAAAAGTCACCCACAATAAAACCCGGCTGCTGACGTTTTTGGGCCTTGTTTTGTTCGCAGAGATGACGTTGTGGAATGTGCCGGAAGCGTGGGTGCGCTATAGCGCAAACGAGATGGTGCACAGTGAAGTGGCTTTCTCGATTGGTCACCCTGGTCCACCGGTAAGTAAGAGTAAGCACTGCGAAGCCGGGTTACGTTTCTATGACGAGTGGCTTCAGCGTCCGATTGAGTTGTGTACACGCGATGCCATCGTTGTGCCCGGCGCACAGAAGGTGCAGCTGGAAAAACGTGTCAGCGCCAGGGGCGCCGTGTTTACCCACTATCGTTTTATCTCAGCGAACGGCATCCCGCAGGGATGGTGGCCTGTCTCGCCACCTTCCCGTTAAGGCACTTTATTTCAGCGAACCTTTGAGGAACTGCTGCAAACGCGGGCTTTTCGGATTGCCGAATAATTCATCCGGTGTGCCTTCCTCTTCAATCTTGCCCTGATGCAGGAAGATAACGTGCGTGGAAACATGGCGGGCAAACCCCATTTCATGGGTCACCACCACCATTGTTTTCCCCTCTTCCGCCAGCTGTTGCATGATGCGCAGCACTTCGCCCACCAGTTCCGGATCCAGCGCCGAAGTGGGCTCATCAAACAGCAACACTTCCGGCTCCATCGCCAGCGCACGGGCAATGGAGACGCGCTGCTGCTGACCACCGGATAAATGCACCGGGTATTTTTGCTGCTGCATCGTATCAATGCCGACCTTCGCCAGGTATTTCACCGCACGTTCGCGGGCTTCCTGCTTGCTCAGACCGAGCACCTGAATGGGCGCTTCCATGACGTTTTCTAATACCGTCATATGGCTCCACAAATTGAAGTGCTGGAACACCATCGTCAGACGGGTACGCAGCAGACGCAGTTGGTTTTTGTCGGCGACTTTTAACTGGCCATCTTTGTCGCGCACCAGATTGATATTCTGTCCGTTAACCACAATCGAGCCTTCGCTCGGTTTTTCGAGAAAGTTAATGCAGCGCAGAAACGTACTTTTACCGGAGCCGGAGGAGCCAATGATGCTAATCACATCACCAGCGTTCGCCTGCAACGACACCCCTTTCAGCACTTCATGCTCGCCGTAGCGCTTGTGTAGATCGATAACGTTTAATTTATTCTCAGACATCGTGTTCTCAGTGCGTCGAAGAAGGTTTCATATGCTGAAGCCAGCGCTTTTCCGCTTTACGAAAGAGGCTTATCAGCACATAAGAGATAATCAGATACAGCACTGCGGCAAGACCAAACGCGGTAAACGGCTGGTAGGTCGCAGAGTTAATATCGCGAGCAATTTTCAACAGATCCGGCACGGTGGCAGTAAATGCCAGTGCGGTGGAGTGCAGCATCAAAATCACCTCGTTGCTGTAAGCGGGCAGCGCGATGCGCAACGCCGAGGGCAGGATAATGCTGCGATACATTTTGAACGAGGAGAAACCGTAGGCGCGCGCCGCTTCAATTTCACCGTGCGGCACAGAGCGGATCGCCCCGGCGAAAATCTCGGTTGTATAGGCGCAGGTGTTGAGCGTGAGCGCCAGCACCGTACAGTTAAGGCCACTGCGGAAAAAGGCGTTCAGCAGTTCGGTACCCTTCACCACTTCCAGCGTGTACATGCCGGAGTAGAACACCAGCAACTGCACATACAGCGGCGTGCCGCGAAACACATAGGTGAATAACCAAATCGGGAAACAGATAAATTTGTTGCTGGAAACGCGCCCGATAGCCAGAAACACCGCCATCACGCCGCCCATCACCACCGAAGAGATCAGCAACCACAGCGTGATCGCCACACCTGTCAGGCGATAGCCATCGCTCCACAGCAGGGATTTCCAGTACTCCTGAATAATCTCGATCACAGGTCAGCCCTCTTCACACCCACCGAGTAGCGACGTTCGAGCAGAAGCAGTACGCCATTGGAAGCCGTTGTAAAAATGAGATAAATGACGCCGCAGACAATGGCGAAATAGAAAGGCTCCCAGGTGCTTTTCCCGGCGAGCTGAGTAGCTTTAACCACATCTTCCAGCCCCAGCAACGAGACCAGCGCAGTGGCTTTGAGGATCACCTGCCAGTTATTGCCAATGCCCGGCAGCGCGTAACGCATCATCGCCGGAAACAGGATACGGCGGAAAGTCTGACGACCGGTAAAACCGAAGGCGGTTGCGGCTTCAATGTGCCCCTTCGGCACCGCCATATAAGCACCGCGGAAGGTTTCAGTGAAATAGGCGCCGTAGATAAAGCCGAGCGTGATGATACCCGCCACCATCGGATCAATATCCAGCTGTTCCATACCCAGCGCATCAGTAATGCCATTGAGCGCAATTTGCAGGCCGTAAAAAATAAGCAGCATCAGCACCAGATCCGGTACACCGCGAATAAGCGTGGTGTAGCCTTCAAAGATCAGCGCGAGAAGCCGGTTTTTCGAGAGCTTCGCGCCCGCGCCCGCAAGGCCAATCAGCACCGCCAGCACCACGGAACTGAGCGCCAGCTCCAGCGTGACCAGCGCGCCTTGTAAAATAACTTGAGAAAACCCGTACAGCATGCAGCCAGTCCTGTCGTGTGTGGTGTTGCCGTGTCTCTTCCCCTCCCGCAGCGGGAGGGGCCGCACGTTAATCACGCGTGGTGTTAACCACCGTAAACATCAAAATCAAAGTATTTCTTCGCCAGCTTTTCGTAAGTCCCGTCAGCGCGCATCTCTGCAAAGGCTTTATTCAGCGCGTCGCGCAATTCGGTGTCGCCTTTACGCACGCCCATACCGGTACCGACGCCAAACAGTTTTTCGTCTTTAATGGAAGGACCACCAAACTTATAGGCTTTGCCCTGCGGGGTTTTCAGGAAACCTTCGCTGGCGGCCACTTCATCCTGAAACGCGGCGTCGATACGGCCTGCGGTCAGGTCGGAGTAAATATTGTCCTGCCCCTGATAGGAGACAATTTCTACGCCTTTCGGTGCCCAATGTACGTTGCCGTAGGTTTCCTGCGTGGTGCCTTGCAGTACGCCAATGCGTTTGCCTTTCAGTTTGTCCAGCTCCGGCTGAACATCAGAATCTTTCGCTACCACCAGGCGGGAATCTGCCGCGTAGAGCTTGTCGGTAAAATCAATTTCCTGCTGGCGTTTTTCCGTAATGGAGAGCGACGACATAATGGCATCGATTTTTTTCGCTTTCAGAGACGGGATCAGCGCGTCGAGTGGGTTCTCGATAAACACACATTGCGTATTAATGCGTTTACAGAGCTCTTTTGCCAGATCGATATCAAAACCCACTAATTCCCCCTGCGCATTCTTCGATTCGAATGGTGCATAGGTCGGATCGGTACCGATACGTAATTTTTGCGGAATGGCGGCGAACACGTTGGAAACGCTGGAGAAAGCGAGCACCAGAGAAAGAGATAACACCAGTTTTTTCATCATTATCCTCAACAGACTGTCTTCCCTAAGGGAATTCTCATCACAATACGGTGCCGCTATCGTGCCACTTTATGCCCCGTTAAGGCAAAAAATTATGGCTGTCCAATGGCTTTTATTTGCATTCTGAATGCTTAACTATGCACTCATGCACCATTACGAAGCATTCGACGCACTGTTCTGGAGCATTCACCGTATCTCTGCACCATGCCGATTTCCCGGCATGGCACAGTTTTCCCTTTTGACCCGGCATAACGGGTCGGCCAGTCTTAATCGCCGTAGACGTTAAAGTCGAAGTATTTCTTGGCGAGTTTGTCGTAGGTGCCGTCTTTGCGCAGTTCGGCAAACGCTTTGTCAAAAGCGGCTTTCAGCTCGGTATCATCTTTACGCAAGCCGATACCGGTGCCGTCACCAAAGTATTTTTTGTCTTTTACTGACGGGCCAGCAAAAGCAAAATCTTTCCCGGCGGGCTGTTTCAGGAAGCCTTCGCTGGCGGCGACTTCATCCTGGAACGCAGCGTCCAGACGACCTGCGGCGAGGTCAGAATAAATCAGATCCTGGTTCTGATAAGCCACCACATCAATGCCTTTGCTGCGCCAGTTGTCATTGGCGTAACCTTCCTGCGTTGATCCTTGCAGCACGCCAACATGCTTGCCTTTCAGCGACTCCAGCGTCGGTTGAATCGGCGAGCCTTTAGCGGCGATCAGGCGGGAATCTGCGGCGTAGAGCTTGTCAGAGAAGGCGATCTCCTGCTGACGTTTTTCGGTAATCGACAGAGAAGAGATAATGGCATCGATTTTCTTCGCTTTCAGCGACGGGATCAGCGCGTCGAAATCGCTGCCCACCCAGGTGCATTTCACATGAATGCGTTTGCACATTTCATTGCCGAGATCGATATCAAAACCCACGAAGTTCCCTTTCGCATCTTTCGATGAGAACGGCGCGTAGGTCGCATCCGTACCGATGCGTACCGTCTGGGGAAGCGCTGCATAAACGCTGGCCGTCGCCGACAGGCCCAGCAGTAAAGACAGAGCGAGAACCGTCTTCTTCATACATTACCCTCAAGTGTTCTGTTTTTATTTTGTATTACGTTGTGTTGTGTGTGTTGCTGACAGTTACCTTGCACGTCTTATGCCACTTTCCCGGGAGCTAAAAAACACCGCGTTAAATATGTTAATAAAACGTTGCAAACTTACTTAATGATGAAAGATAGCAGCTCTGCTGAACGAACCGCAGTGCTAACACAGCGAAAAGAGGATTAAATGTTGAGGATATGATCGCGCTTGCAGAATTGCCCCAAAAAAGCGCATGCCGGTAAGCGACGCACTATTTTGCGACATCGCTCCCTTGCCAGCGGGTAAAAAGGTCGTGGGGTAATTCAATATCGAACTGATCCAGCACGCGGTTAACCGTCTGATCAACCACCTCCTGCAAACTTTGCGGGCGATGATAAAACGCCGGAACCGGCGGCATAATTACCGCTCCCAGTTCCGCCGCTTGCGTCATCAAACGCAGGTGCCCAAGGTGCAACGGTGTTTCACGCACGCACAGCACCAGGGGTCTGCGCTCTTTGAGCACCACATCTGCCGCACGCGTCAGCAGGCTGTCGGTATAACTGTGCACAATGCCGGAAAGGGTTTTGATCGAGCACGGCAAAATCACCATGCCTGCGGTTTTAAACGAGCCGGAAGAGATACTGGCTGCAATATCGCGCGCGTCATGCACCACGTTCGCCAGCGACTGCACATCGCGCAGCGAGTAGTCGGTTTCCAGAGAGAGGGTCTGTCGGGCGGCCTGACTCATAACCAGATGGGTTTCCACTTCCGCCACGTCACGCAGCACCTGCAGCAAGCGCACGCCGTAGATGGCACCGCTGGCGCCAGAGATCCCCACAATGAGTCGTTTCATGATTGTTGCCCTTTTTTGCACGCACGAACTTTGCCTGATTATAGAGGGCGTTGCAACAGATTGCGCCCCTCAGAGCGAGGGGCGCGGAAGGATCAACCTTCGTTATGCATCTCTAAACTTTCCACTTCGTTCTGAAGCTGTACTGCTTTGGCATCGTCATTACGCAGGGAGTCGAGATAATCGAGGTATTGCTGATCGACATCTTTAGTGACGTAGACGCCGTTAAATACCGAGCATTCAAATTGCTGAATATCCGGGTTTTCGGCACGCACCGCGTCAATCAAATCGTTAAGATCCTGGAAAATCAGCCCGTCAGCGCCGATGATCTGGCGAATTTCGTCCACTTCACGACCATGTGCAATCAGCTCATTTGCCGTTGGCATGTCGATACCGTAGACGTTCGGGAAACGGATTTCCGGGGCGGCAGAAGCGAGATAAACCTTCTTCGCGCCCGCTTCACGCGCCATCTCGATAATCTGCTCAGAAGTGGTGCCGCGCACGATGGAGTCATCCACCAGCAGCACGTTTTTATCGCGGAATTCGGCACGGTTGGCGTTCAGTTTGCGGCGCACAGACTTACGGCGCAACTGTTGGCCCGGCATGATAAAGGTGCGGCCAACATAGCGGTTTTTCACAAACCCCTGGCGGTACGGTTTGCCGAGAATACGGGCGATTTCCAGTGCGATATCGCAGGAGGTTTCCGGAATCGGAATTACCACGTCGATGTCCAGATCTTCCCACTCGCGGGCAATTTTTTCGCCAAGCTTGGTGCCCATGTTGACACGCGCGCTATAGACGGAAATTTTGTCGATGAAGGAGTCCGGGCGTGCAAAGTAAACGTATTCGAACAGGCACGGGTTGCTGACCGGGTTGTCCGCGCACTGACGGCTGAACAACTGGCCTTTTTCAGTGATATATACCGCTTCGCCCGGCGCGATATCACGCAGGAATTCGAAGCCCAGCGTATCCAGCGCCACGCTTTCAGAGGCGACCATATACTCGGTGCGGCCATCGCCGATCTCGCGTTTGCCCAGCACCAGCGGACGGATGCCATTCGGGTCGCGAAACGCAACCATGCCGTGGCCGATGATCATTGCCACACAAGCGTACGCACCGCGGATCTGGCGGTTAGTAGCGGCAATAGCGGCAAAAATGTTGTCTGCTTCCAGCGGATAGTGGCGGAAGTTATCCAGCTCGCTGGCAAAGATATTGAGCAGGATTTCAGAATCAGAGGTGGTGTTAATGTGGCGACGCTTCTCTTCGAACAGCTTTTTACGCAGCTCGTGCGCGTTGGTCAGATTGCCGTTGTGCGCAAGCGTAATGCCGTACGGGGAGTTAACGTAAAAAGGCTGCGCTTCTGAAGCGCTGGAGCTGCCCGCCGTGGGATAACGTACGTGACCAATACCCATATTGCCCTGCATACGCTGCATATGGCGGGCTTCAAATACATCACTCACCATGCCGTTTGCTTTACGCAGACGGAAACAGTTATTGGCATCAATTGTGATGATGCCCGCAGCATCCTGCCCACGGTGCTGAAGCACCGTCAACGCGTCATAAATCGACTGGTTTACCGGCATAAAACCGGCGATACCGACAATACCGCACATACGTCTTTTCCTCGTTAAGAGTTTGGTTTAGTAGGCGTAATTGTCGAAAACAGTTTGAACACGGACAGCGCGCAACAACCGGAGCGTACACGTAGTACGCGAGGATTGTGAGCACTGCCCAGGTTCAAAATGGCGAGTAAAATAGCCTAATACACCAAACTCTAAGCCACATCTCAGGGCTTATGCCCTGGGCAAGAAACTCGACGAGCTTTGCAGATAGTCAAAGAACCATCTGATGATGAAGCTGAATTGCGGGATAAGCTGCGACTTCTGCCAGTCGTCACTTTTCGACAGGCCTGTAAAGGTATCCAGAAAGAACAGAATGGCGGCGACGATCAGCACGCCGCGTAGCGCGCCAAAACAGATCCCCAACACCCTGTCAGTACCCGACAGGCCGGTTTTCTCCACCAGCGCACCGATCACATAGTTAACGATAGCGCCAACAATCAGCGTCGCGATAAACAGGACCGCGATGGCGATGCCATTGCGCACCAGTTCGTCTTCAAAGCCCGTGAACCAGACAGACAGGTAAGTGTAGTAATGACTGGCGACAAAGAAAGCACAGCCCCATGTCACCAGCGATAACGCTTCACGAACAAAGCCGCGGATCAGGCTTACCAGACAAGAAAAACCAATCACCGCAATGATGGCGTAATCAATCCAGACCATATGTGTCCCACGATTTTACGCCCTGTCGTCCAGTTCGGGGCGCATTCTAACAGAAAAAGAAAACGTTTGCGTAGGGATTTCCTTCCCGCGCGGAAATAAAAATGGCGCTGAAAAAATATTCAACGCCATCGGAACTTTGGCCTCTTCGGGCGTAGTAATTACTGGCTTCCCTCGCCCGCTTACCTCAACAAGTGAGGCAAGGTTGGGTCATTAATTCGCGCTATAGTTCATAACGACGCCGCTTAAACCCGAGATCTGTTTAAGCTCGCCAAGCGAATCTTTTAGCTTGTCCCGTGATGCATCCGGTCCCACCAGAATGCGGGTGATTTTACCCTGAACCGGCGTTGTCGGCGACGTGTAAACGCGATACCCCGCGCCACGTAATTTGCCCACCACTTCATTCACTTTATCGGCGTTTTTCAGCGCGCCCAGCTGCACCACATACGCTTTACCGGTCGGCGCGGATTTATCTTCCTGCGCTTTCACCGGCGCGTCGCTGGCCGCCGTCTGCTGCTCACGCGCGGCTGGCGGTTGCGCCTGCTGCTGCGGTTGCGGTTTTGGCTGCGGCTTCTCGACCGGTTTTGGCTTTGGCTGTTCTGCCGGCGTACTGCTCACTTCCGGGTCCGGGCTGCCGTTCACCGCCAGGCGCGACGGATCCAGCGATGGCGCTGCCGCGTTCCCGGCGCGCACCTCCTCCGCAGCCCCTTCCGGCGGCTGCGCCGGTAACGCTTGCGTTGCCGCAGGCATCATATCGGGCTCATCGCGATCGCCGGGTTTCGGCACCAGCGGAATTGCCGCGAATTCATCCTGGTAATGCTTTTTCTGCCCGTCGAGCAGCCCGGGGAGAATAATCACCCCGAGCGCGACCAGCACAATGGTACCCATCAAACGGTTCTGAAACTTACTTGCCACCGGTTCTCCCCGCTTTTTCCATCGCTTCCATGACATGCGCCACCGTGTGGAACGAGCCACACACCAGCACCGTATCGCAGGCGTCGGCGTCCGCCATTGCCGCCTGCCAGGCCTGCGCGACATCCGGCCATGCACGACCGGTTTGCAGATGTTCCAGCAGTTGTTCCGCTGTCGCACCGCGCGGCCCTTCCAGAGGGGCACAATACCAGCTATCGACCACCGGCTCCAGACAGGCAAGCGTTCCAGCGATGTCTTTATCATGCAGCATGCCAATCACCGCCAGCACGCGCCCGGTTTTCGGTAGTGCGGAAAGACGCCCGGCAAGATAGCCTGCCGCGTGAGGATTATGCGCGACATCGAGGATGAGACGCGGCGACTCGCTCACAATCTGGAAGCGTCCGGGTAAAATCGCCCCGGCGATACCGTCGCGGATAGCCTGCTCGTTCACCGCCAGCTTGCTGGCACGCAGCGCGGCTACAGCCGTTGCGGCATTCGGCTGAGGCACCTGCGGTAGCGGCAATCCGTTCAGCTCGCCCTGCGCATCGCGAAAACACCAGCTATCAGTGCCCACCTCATACTGCCAGTCCACGCCGCGACGCAGCAGGTGCGCGCCTTTTTCCTGCGCCACCCCGGCAATGGTGTACGGCATGTCCGGTTCGCCCACCACCGCCGGTTTCCCGGCGCGGAAGATCCCCGCTTTTTCGCGGCCAATACTTTCACGATCCGGCCCCAGCCAGTCGGTATGATCAAGCGCAATGCTGGTGACAACGGCGACATCGGCATCGACCAGATTGGTCGCATCCAGGCGACCACCAAGGCCGACTTCGAGGATCACCACATCGAGCTGCGCCTGTTTAAACAGCCACAGCGCCGACAGGGTGCCGTATTCAAAGTAACTCAGCGAAATATCGCCACGCACCGCTTCAATTTCGGCAAAAGAATGAGTATGTGCGCTCTCGGGCAGCTCATCGCCCTGTACGCGCACGCGTTCGGTGTAACGCACCAGATGTGGCGAACTGTAAACGCCGACGCGATAACCCGCAGCCAGCAGGATAGATTCCAGGGTGCGGCAGGTCGTGCCTTTGCCATTGGTTCCGGCAACGGTAAAGACAAACGGCGCGGGACGGAGCACATCAAGACGCGCCGCCACCTGGCTTACGCGCTCAAGGCCCAAATCGATGGTTTTACTGTGCAGGTTTTCCAGATAAGAAAGCCACGCGGCCAGGGGCGACGTGGCTTGCGGAATGCGTTTTGTGTCCATGATGCCCGTTAATAATGTACGGTTTGAAAAGCAAAAGGGCAGAGCCTGTTGGCTCTGCCCTTCGGTATTATCAGGCTTCGCCTTCCTGATCGGTCGGTGACGGCATCACCGTGCCCGTCAGCGTATCTTCCGGTTCCGGCGACGGCAGATTCATCAGCTTCGCCAGAATACGCGCCAGCTTCAGGCGCAGTTCCGGACGGCGGATAATCATATCGATTGCGCCTTTTTCGATCAGGAACTCGCTGCGCTGGAAGCCCGGCGGCAGTTTTTCACGCACGGTCTGCTCGATAACACGCGGACCGGCAAAACCAATCAACGCCTTCGGTTCAGCGATGTTCAGATCGCCCAGCATCGCGAAGCTTGCAGAAACGCCACCCATGGTCGGGTCGGTCAGCACGGAAATATACGGCAGACCGCGCTCCTGCATTTTCGCCAGCGCGGCAGAGGTTTTCGCCATCTGCATCAGGGACATCAGCGCTTCCTGCATACGCGCACCGCCGGAAGCGGAGAAGCAGATAAGCGGGCAGTTGTCTTCCAGCGCCTGCTCGACCGCACGCACAAAACGCGCGCCGACAACCGAACCCATGGAGCCGCCCATAAAGGCGAACTCAAACGCCGCGGCCACAACCGGCATGCCGTGCAGCGTGCCTTTCATCACCACCAGCGCGTCTTTCTCGCCGGTTTCCTTCTGCGCTGTCGCCAGACGGTCTTTGTATTTTTTGGAGTCGCGGAACTTCAGCACATCTTTCGGCTCAAGTTCGCTACCCAGTTCTACCAGTGAACCTTCATCCAGCAGGCTATGCAGGCGATTACGCGCTGACATCCGCATGTGGTGGTCACATTTCGGGCAGACCTCAAGGTTACGCTCCAGCTCGGCGCGATACAGCACCTGGCCGCAGCTGTCGCATTTTGTCCACACGCCTTCAGGAATGCTCGCCTTACGGGTGGGGGTAATGTTGCTCTTAATTCTTTCAATCCAGCTCATTGATAACCTTTATACATGAACCTGGTAGCCCATAAATGGTGCACATTAAAACATAACGGTTCGCAACTTGGGATAAAAAAGTGGTCGAACCGCCACTGACTTCTTATTTTGCCTGTCGCGACGCGGCGCGACGGTGACGAATAACTTCAAACACTCCGGGAAGTATAGACACCACGATAATTCCCACAATCAGCAGCTTAAGATTCTCCTGAATCGCCGGAATGGTGCCAAAGAAATAGCCTGCGTAGGTGAACAGTAACACCCACAGCAGCGCGCCGGCCACGTTGAACAGCGCGAAGTGGCGATAGGACATATGCCCCATGCCCGCAACAAAAGGCGCAAAAGTGCGCACGATCGGTACAAAACGCGCCAGAATAATCGTTTTACCCCCGTGCTTCTCATAAAACTGATGCGTTTTATCGAGATAGCTGCGACGGAAAATCTTTGAATCCGGATTACTGAATAAACGCTCGCCGAACAGACGCCCAATGGTGTAGTTCACCGCATCGCCCGCAATCGCGGCGACCAACATCAGCACCACCATCATATGGACATTCAGATCGTTGGTGCCAAGCGATGCCAGCGCACCGGCGACAAACAGCAGCGAGTCGCCCGGCAAAAACGGGGTCACCACCAGGCCGGTTTCGCAAAACAGGATCAGGAACAGGATGGCGTAAACCCAGACGCCGTATTGCGCTACCAGCTCCGCCAGATGCACATCAATATGCAGGATGAAATCAATAAGGAAGTGTATTAAGTCCATGTCTGGTTATGCCTTTTTAAATTGCGACTAGTCCGCCAGGAACAGCGGGCCCATTGGCGCAGCGGGAAGCTCAAAGCGCGCGGGATAATCCACCGACACCAGATAGAGCCCTTCCGCTTTCGCCGTTGCTGCCGCCAGCGTTCTGTCCCTTACCGCCAGCAACTCTGCTATCCAGCTCTCCGGCTGGTTGTGGGCGCCTACTTCCATCAGGCTGCCGACAATATTCCTGACCATATGATGTACAAAGGCATTGGCTTTGATATCGACCACAATATAAGCACCGTAACGACTGACGTTGATATGCATCAGGTTGCGCCACGGTGTGCGCGACTGACACTGCACCGCGCGAAACGAGGTAAAGTCGTTTTCACCGAGCAGACACTGCGCCGCACGGTGCATGCGCTCCGCGTCCAGCGGCTGGTGATAGTGCGTCACACCGTGACCGAGCACCGCCGGGCGCAAACGATGATTGTAGATGACGTAGCGGTAACGGCGAGCCGTGGCGCTAAAACGCGCATGAAAATCATCCGGCACATCTTTGACCCAACGTACCGCGATGTCACCAGGCAAATTCGCATTTACACCCAGCGTCCAGGCCGCGTCTTTGCGCAGCGCCGTGGTTTCAAAATGCACCACCTGGCCGGTCGCATGTACGCCTGCGTCGGTACGCCCGGCGCAGAACACGTTAATGGGCTCGTTAGCCACCTGCGAGAGCGCTTTCTCCAGCTTCTCCTGCACGCTACGTACTTCCTGCTGACGCTGCCAGCCGTAATACTTGCTGCCGTCATACTCAATGCCAAGCGCAATTTTGTAGACCGGCGCTTTCAGCTCGTCCTGCATCAGTACAGATACTCCTGAACCAATTTTTCCGCGATTTTCACCGCCATCAGCGCACCGCCAAAACGTACGTTATCGGCAACCGACCAGAACTGCACCTGCTCCGGCATACCGTAATCGTTACGCACGCAACCGACAGAAAGGTGCGCCTGGCCCGAGGCATCGCCGACCTGGGTCGGGAAATCTCCCGCGTCAGAGAGCGCGATATCTTCAAAACGGCTGAACGCGTCACGCGCCTCTTCCGCCGCCAGCGGACGAATCGCTTCAAAACTCACCATCTGTGCATGGCCGTAAAAGACCGGCGACTGTACGCAATTAGCGGAGATCATCAGCCCTTCGTCCTGCAAAATTTTGCGCATCTGATCGATGATAACCCGCTCTTCACGCACGCTACCTTCGCTGTCTGACAGCAGCGGCAGCATGTTGAACGCTAACTGGCGGCCAAAATAGTCGTCTTCATCAATCGGGATACCGTTCAGCAGCTTAGCGCTCTGCCCGGCCAGCGCGTCCACCGCCTGCTTGCCGTTACGGGAAACGGACAGCAAGCACGTTACGCTCACGCGTGATAAACCACCTTCATCAATCAGCGGTTTTAGCGCCGCCAGCAACTGGCTGGTGAGGCTATCCGGCACGGCAATAATGTTGCGATTACGGTAATCCGCCAGTACGAACGGGTTAACATCCGGCATCACCAGCGGCACATCCGGTTCCAGAGCAAACAGACCGCTGGTGTCGATCACCAGACAACCCGCGTTGGTCGCCTCTTCAATATAGGTCGCCGAAGCCTGTGCTCCCGCGACGAAAAAGGCCAGTTGCGCCTGCGTCCAGTCAAACCCGGCGGCATCTTCCACACGCACGGTTTTACCGGCAAAACGCAGGTTTTCACCCGCACTTTCGCTTCTGGCCAGCGCATACACTTCGCCAACCGGGAACTGGCGCTCCGCTAACGTTTCGAGCAAGGCTTCTCCGACAGCGCCCGTGGCGCCGAGAACGGCAATATTCCAGCCTTCAGACATGGTGATTTACTCCAGGAAAAAAAGCGTCCCCGCCGCACTATTCGGCAGGGAGCATTAAGATGACATTAACGTGCCGGGTTATGCGTGGCGTTGAAACCAAGCTGTTGCAGCAGCGCGGCGGCGCTGGCGTCATCGCACTGCACGTACAGCGATGACCATTCACGGCGCTCAAGGTAATTTTTGCGCAGCTTGTCAAACTCACCCGGCGTGCCCGCTACTTTTCGCAGCAGCGCATCGTCGCGGCGCACATCATACACCAAATGCACCAGCCTTTTTAGCGTTGACTGATCAAGCGGGCCATGCAGCGTAATGCGGCCAAATTCCGGTGCGGGCAGCAGCGTGTCGAGCGCCACTTGCTGGCGCTTGCCGAGAAAATCGCTAAAGGCTTCAAACACCTGCGTGGTGCCGCGCGCTTTGCCTTCAAGGGTGTAACCGGCGATATGCGCCGTCCCGATATCGACAAGGTTAAGCAAATCGACATTCAGATCCGGCTCCGGCTCCCACACGTCCAGCACTACGCTCAGCGCCTGCCCGGCCTGCAAACGTTGTAACAGCGCGGCGTTATCCACTACCGGCCCGCGGCAGGCATTTATCAGAATAGTGCCAGGCTGCAGGCGCGAAAGCAGCGCATCATCCGCCAGGTGCAGCGTTTTATACGGCCCCTCTTTAAACAGCGGCGTATGGAATGTCAGCACATCGGCTTCGCGCACCAGCTCGTCCAGGCTGCGGAAATCCCCGTCGTCGCCACGATCGGCGCGCGGCGGATCGCATAGCAATGTACGAACACCGAACGCTTCCAGTCGCGCCTGCAGGCGACCGCCCACATTGCCGACACCTACGATACCAACGGTGCGATCCTGTAACGCAAAGCCGTCGCGCTCCGCCAGCATCAACAACGAGGAGAAAACATATTCGACGACCGCAATCGCGTTGCAGCCTGACGCGGCGGAAAAGGCAATCCCCGCCTGTTGCAAAAATGCCTCATCAACATGGTCAGTGCCTGCCGTCGCCGTGCCGACAAATTTGATCCCCGTGCCCTGTAATAAACCGTCATTCACCTTCGTGACAGAGCGCACCATTAAAGCGTCCGCATCAGCCAGTTCCGCCACGGGAATCGGGCGACCGGGAACCGCTTTTACCTCGCCAAGGCGACTAAAAAGATCGCGGGCGTAAGGCATATTTTCATCAACAAGGATTTTCACGCTTCAGTACCTGTTTGAGAACGGGAGTTGAGCGCGCAAGTGTGCCATAATCTCGCGGCCGGGCATACCCGCAATGCCGCCACCGCCACGCGAGAGTAAGAGGAAACCATGATTCAACCCATTCAGGGTGCCCCCGCGCGCCCTCCCGGGCAAGAGCCAGCTCCAGCCGCCAATAATATCGGCGAGCAACCGTTATCCACGATGCAGCGCACTGTGCTCGAGCGTCTGGTTATTCGCCTGATTGCGCTGACCCAACAGCAGAGCGCGGAAGTCTGGGCGGGCGTTAAGCATGATTTAGGGCTGAAGAACGACACGCCGCTGCTTTCCCGCCATTTTCCGGCGGCGGAACAGAACCTCAACCAGCGCGTAGAGACGGCAACGCAGAACCACACAACTCGCCAGATGGTTTCACAGCTGACGGAGCTGTTAAGCCAGGGGAATAATCGCCAGGCGGTGAGTGATTTTATTCGCCAGCAGTTCGGGCAGACGGCGCTAAGCCAGCTGACACCGCAGCAGTTGAAAACGGTGCTGACGATGCTGCAAAACAACCAGATCACGATTCCGCAGCCGCAACAGCGCCCTTCCACCGAGCGCCCGCTGCTGCCCGCGGAGCATAACTCGCTCAACCAGGCGGTTATCAAACTGACCGCAGCTACCGGTGAATCGGGCAAACTTATCTGGCAATCGATGCTGGAGCTGTCCGGCGTGAAAAGCGGCGAACTGATCCCGGCAAAACATTTTACGCCGCTGATGACCTGGCTACAGGCGCGTCAGACATTGAGCACGCATCCCGCGCCAACGCTGCATGTTATCCAGACGGTGCTGAAGCAGCCGCTGGATAATAACGAGATGCGCAGTATCACCGAGTACGCGCAGCAGACATGGCAAGCGACGCCGCAGACGGTGTTAACCACCGCGCAGGTACAGGATATTCTGAACCATGTGTTCTTGCGCCGCACAGAACGGGCGTCGGGGATGATTGAGGTGCGTGATATTCAGCCGATTTACAGCCCCTTCGTGGCACCGATTGTAGAGACGGTAAAAGCGATCTCCACCCGTCCGGGTTTCTTCTTTATCGCCCTGCTGATCGTGGCGTTTCTTTTCTGGCTGCTCAGTTAAAAAAATCCCCTCCGCTGGAGGGGATTCGCTTTTACAGATTGTCACCGTTATGTTTGATCACGTCCTGATACCACCAGAACGATTTCTTGCGACTGCGCGCCAGCGTACCGTTGCCGTCGTTGTCTTTATCGACGTAGATTAAGCCGTAACGTTTTTTCATTTCGCCGGTGCCCGCCGAGACCAGATCGATACAGCCCCACGGCGTGTAGCCCATTAAATCAACGCCATCCTCCACCACCGCTTTTTTCATTTCCCTGATGTGGTTACGCATATAGTCAATACGGTACTGATCATTGACCACGCCGTCGCTTTCAGGCTTATCAATCGCGCCAAAGCCGTTTTCCACCACAAACAGCGGCAACTGATACATGTCGTAGAAGTAGTTCAGGGAGTAACGCAGGCCAACCGGGTCGATTTGCCAGCCCCAGTCTGACGCTTTGACATACGGGTTCGGCACGAGGCTCTTGGTTTCGTCGTAATCCAGCTGCGGGTTATCTTCTTTCGCTTTGGTCACGAAAGACATGTAGTAACTGAAGCCAATATAGTCGACGCGGCCATGCGTGAGGATTTGCAAATCCTCGTCGGTAATATCGAGTTTGAAACCACGGCGAGCGAAGTAGTTGAGCAGATGCTGCGGGTAATAACCGCGCACATGCACATCGGTAAACCAGTAGCGGCGATGCATCGCCACCACCGACATCATCATGTCGTCCGGCGCACAGGTTAACGGGTAGATCGGACACATGGCGATCATGCAGCCAATTTTAAAATCCGGGTTGATTTTATGTCCGGCCTCTACCGCCAGCGCACTCGCCACCAGCTCATAGTGCGCCGCCTGATACATAATCACTTCCCGATCTTCACCAGGCTGGTACTTCACGCCGGAGTTAGTAAAGGGCGCGAAATCTTCGTGGTAGTTGGCCTGGTTATTGATTTCGTTAAATGTCATCCAGTATTTCACCTTGCTGCGGTAGCGGGTGAAAACGGCATTAGCGAAGCGGACAAAGAAGTCGATGAGTTTACGGTTACGCCAGCCGCCATATTCGGTGACGAGGTGATAAGGCATTTCGAAATGAGACAGGGTAATCACCGGCTCAATATTGTACTTCAGGCATTCGTCGAACAGATTGTCATAGAATTGCAGCCCGGCTTCGTTTGGCTCCAGCTCGTCGCCTTTCGGGAAAATACGCGTCCAGGCAATGGAGGTGCGAAAACATTTAAAACCCAGCTCGGCAAACAGCTTAATGTCGTCTTTGTAGCGATGGTAAAAATCGATGGCATCATGGTTGGGATAATTTTTACCGGGCAGCACGCCGTCGGTAATCTCACGCGGTACGCCGTGCGCGCCAGCGGTCATTACATCGGCAACACTCACGCCTTTACCGCCTTCCTGCCAGCCGCCTTCCAGCTGATGCGCGGCAACAGCACCACCCCATAAAAAATCCGCTTTAAACCCGGACATATCTCTCTCCTTTCGCTCAATGGTGAACAAAGGATAAACAAGCCCGCGATGACATGACATCATCGCGGGCTTGTTTTGTGAAACCGGTTGCAAAGAGTTTTATTGCTGTGGTTTTCTGCGCTATTTACGGGAGCGGAAAGCGATTAACGTCACGATAATGCCGGTCACTGCCGAGATAGCCCCGGCGAGGAACACCGACGGATAGCCGAGCGAGGTTGCCAGCAGGCCGGTCAGCGGGCCGGACGGCATACGAGATGTCCTGAAACGCGGCATAACCGCCAAGCGCCGTACCGCGTACCTGCGGCGGCACGCGTTTCACCACTTCCACACCGAGCGCCGGGAAAATCAGTGAACAACCGCAGCCGGTTAGCGCCGCGCCAAGCAGCGCCGTCCACGCGTCGTGCGCCTGCCACAGCAGCAACAGCCCCACGGTTTCAACTATCAGCGAGGCTATCGCCACCCGCACGCCGCCAAAACGGTCCGGCATCCAGCCAAACAGAATACGCATCAGCACAAACGCACCGCCAAAGGCGGTCAACGTAAAGCCCGCCATTGCCCAGCCGTTGCTGGCGAAATAGAGCGAAACAAAGGTACCGATGACCGCAAAGCCGACGCCCTGCAATGCCAGACCAAGGCCCGGCTGCCAGATAAGCCCAACCACACTCCACAAAGAGGGACGCTCACCCGAATGTGCCGGGACTTTGCGCACGCTGCCGTTAAACGCCCAGGCAACAAACGGTAACGCGATAGTGGTCGCAGCAAGCGCCGCAAAACCAAACTGGCTGTGAATCAATAACCCCAGCGGCGCACCTGCCGCCAGCGCGCCATAAATCGCCATCCCGTTCCACGACATCACTTTGCCGGAACGCGCCGGGCCAACCAGCCCCATACCCCAGGTCAGCGTTCCGGTAAGTAACTGGCTTTCGCCAAAGCCGAGAATTAAACGCCCCACCACCAGCAACGCGAATTTCGCCAGCGGTTCAACCGGCAATAACGCCGCGAGAAGCCACGCCACACCCGCCAGCGCGCAGGCAAACATTCCCTGCAACGCTGAGCGTTTAGCGCCGAACTGATCCGCCAGCCGCCCGGCGTAGCCGCGCGTTAAGACGGTAGCAAGAAACTGAATTCCGACCGCGATACCGACCATCGTGTTGCCGTAGCCGAGTTGCTGGTGAACAAACAGCGGGATCACCGGTAGCGGCAGCCCAACGGTCATATAGGTAAGAAACACCGCGAAAGCGATGCGAAACAGCGAGACATTCGCTGAAGAAGAATGAACAGATTGTGATTCTGCAGACATGCATTACTCCATAACGCAGAGTAAGGCGGGATTTGGAAGTACCACGCCCCCTCTACCTGAGTTTCAGGATTAAGGCGCGTTGGTTAACGTTAAACGCTTACGCATTATCGTGGGGATAATGTTGCGGGTGGAGTTTGCCTGTCACCGTAGCGGGTTGTCAACGCATAAAAATCCCCGCAATAAAAGCGGAATTGTTTTCGCCGCCAGAGCGCATGACAGAAATCGTAAAAACAGCCTCTGCCAGATCGGTAAGATCTCACTTCAACGACAATCAAGACAGAGCAAAAGCCCGTTGCTGCCCCGCAGAAGAAGGTTTAACGCTGGCAATAAAAAAGGGAGCCTCAGGCTCCCCTTCTCGCGGTAAGACAAACTTATTTCAGTTTGCGCATCACCAGAGTGGCGTTGGTGCCGCCAAAACCGAAGCTGTTAGACATCACGGTAGTCAGCGTGGCATCCATCGGTTTAGTGACAATGTTCAGGCCTTCAGCCTGCTCATCCAGCTCTTCCACGTTAATGCTCGGGGCGATAAAGCCGTGTTCCAGCATCAGCAGAGAGTAGATCGCTTCCTGAACGCCAGCCGCACCCAGAGAGTGACCGGTCATCGCTTTAGTCGCGGAAATCGCCGGGCTGTTGTTGCCGAACACTTCGCGGATAGCGCCCAGTTCTTTCACATCGCCAACCGGCGTGGAAGTCCCGTGGGAGTTCAGATAATCGATCGGCGTATCAACACCGTGCATCGCCATCTTCATGCAGCGCACTGCGCCTTCGCCTGACGGCGCTACCATGTCTGCGCCATCGGAGGTCGCGCCGTAGCCAACGATCTCCGCATAAATGTGCGCGCCGCGCGCCAGCGCGTGCTCCAGCTCTTCAACCACCACCATACCGCCGCCGCCTGCGATAACGAAACCGTCACGGTTTTTATCGTAAGTACGGGACGCTTTTTCCGGCGTTTCATTGTATTTGGTAGAGAGCGCGCCCATTGCGTCGAACTCGCAGGCCATTTCCCAGCACAGCTCTTCGCCGCCGCCGGCAAAAACGATGTCCTGTTTGCCCAGTTGGATCTGCTCTACCGCGTTACCGATACAGTGTGCGGAAGTGGCACATGCGGAGCTGATGGAGTAGTTCACGCCGTGAATTTTAAACGGTGTTGCGAGGCACGCTGAAACCGCAGACGCCATCGCTTTGGTGACCACATACGGGCCAACCGCTTTCAGACCACGCGGGCTGCGCATTGCATCAGCACCGAAAACCTGAGATTTAGACGAACCGCCAGAACCTGCAATCAGGCCCACGCGCGGGTTGTTCTGGTAAACCTCGTCTTTCAGGCCGGCATCTTCAATCGCCTGCTGCATGGAGAGATAGGAATAGATAGAGGCATCGTTCATGAAACGAACCACTTTACGGTCAATCAAACCAGTGGTGTCCAGTTTAACGTTACCCCATACGTGGCTGCGCATGCCGGAATCTTTGAATTCCTGAGAGAATGTGATCCCTGAGCGTCCTTCACGCAGGGATGCCAGGACTTCCTGCTGGTTGTTACCAATGCTGGAAACGATGCCCAGGCCAGTAATCACTGCACGTTTCATTCAATACCCCTAAAGTCGCACTAATTAAGTTTCGTGTCGCAAGATAGCGTACACTTGTACGCCGAACAAGTCCGATCAGACAATTTCTGAGGAAATTTGCGCCTTTCTTTGTCCCTCGTTAAGATCGTGACACTGCTTGATGGACGAGTAACTTACGTGAAACAAACCGCTATACAATCCGCCAACCTGGAATTCAACGCTGAGGGTACACCTGTTTCCCGAGATTTTGACGATGTCTACTTCTCTAATGATAACGGGCTGGAAGAGACTCGTTATGTTTTTCTCGGCGGCAACCGTCTTGAACAGCGTTTTCCTGACCACCCGCGCCCGCTGTTTGTGGTGGCGGAGAGCGGTTTCGGCACCGGTCTGAACTTCCTTACCCTCTGGCAGGCGTTTGCGGCCTTTCGCGCAGTTAACCCCGACGCTACCCTGGAAAGATTACATTTCATCAGTTTTGAAAAATTTCCGCTCACCCGCGACGATCTGCGCAAAGCGCACGCCCACTGGCCGGAACTGGCGAACTGGGCAGAACAGCTACAAGCACAGTGGCCGCTGCCCTTTGCCGGTTGCCACCGCCTGTTGCTGGATGGCGGTCGTGTGACGCTCGATTTGTGGTTCGGTGATATCAACGAACTGACCGATACGCTGGATGATTCGCTCAACCAGAGCGTCGATGCCTGGTTCCTTGACGGGTTTGCGCCCGCCAAAAACCCGGACATGTGGACACCCAATCTGTTTCAGGCGATGGCGCGTCTTGCAAGGCCTGGCGGTACGCTGGCGACTTTTACCTCGGCGGGTTTCGTCCGGCGCGGTCTGCAAGAGGCGGGTTTTACCATGCGCAAAAGCAAAGGTTTTGGCCGCAAACGCGAAATGCTCACCGGGGTGATGGAGAACCCGCAAATGCCAGCGGTTCGTGCGCCGTGGTTTGCCCGCAGCAGCACAGAGAAGCGCGAAGTGGCGCTAATTGGCGGCGGGGTAGCCAGCGCACTGTTGTCGCTGGCGTTGCTGCGTCGCGGCTGGCAAGTCACGCTGTATTGCGCCGATGAGGCTCCTGCCGAAGGCGCATCCGGCAACCGCCAGGGCGCACTCTATCCTTTGCTCAGCGCGCACGATCCGGCGCTGGCGCGTTTCTTCCCGGCGGCTTTTACCTTTGCCCGCCGCGTGTACGACGCGCTTCCTGTTGAATTCGACCATCAGTGGTGCGGCGTGACACAACTCGGCTGGGATGATAAAAGCCAGCATAAAATCGAACAGATGCTGACGCTGGATCTGCCCCCGGAACTCGCCAGGCGCGTTGAGGCTAATGAGGTCGATGCGCTCTGCGGCGTGGAAACCGGCTGCGGTGGTATCACTTACCCGGCAGGCGGCTGGCTTTGCCCGGCGCAGCTCACGGCGGCCGCCATCGCGCTGGCTTGTGAACAGGGTTTGCAGGTGCACTATGGGTATGATGTCGAGCAATTAACGGCTGGCGATAATTACTGGCAGTTGCATATCAAAGGCGGCGAGTTACGCCAGCATGCCGCCGTGGTGCTGGCTAACGGGCACCGCATTCACCACTTTGCGCAAACGGAAAAACTGCCGGTGTATCCGGTGGCAGGCCAGGTCAGCCATATTCCCACCACGCCTCAGCTCAGCCCGTTGCGCCAGGTGCTGTGTTATGACGGCTATCTGACGCCGCAAAACCCGCACAATCAGCAGCACTGCATTGGCGCCAGTTATCATAGAGGTCAGCAGGAAACCGCCTACAGCGAAGCCGATCAGCAGCAGAACCGCCAGCGGTTGCTCGACTGCTTCCCGCAGGCTTCATGGGCCAAAACGGTGGACGTCAGCGCGGGCGAGGCGCGCTGCGGCGTGCGCTGCGCCACGCGCGATCACCTGCCGATGGTTGGCAACGTGGCGGATTACGACGCAACGCTTAGCGCCTATGCGAGCCTCGCAGAACACAGCGAAACAGCCGTCAGCGCGCCCGTCTATGACGGCCTGTTTATGCTGGGAGCGCTCGGTTCACGAGGTCTTTGCAGCGCGCCGCTGGCGGCAGAAATCCTGGCATCACAAATGAGCAATGAACCGATCCCGCTGGACGGTGAAACGCTGGCGGCAATGAACCCGAATCGTTTATGGGTCAGAAAGTTATTGAAGGGTAAAGCGGTGAAATGAAGTGGACGTTTTCCCTCTCCTGAATGGAGAGGGAAAGAACGGCTTAGTGCGCTTTCGCCTGCTGATACAGGTTTTCCCACATGCCGAGCACCAGCGCCTGATCGCGCGGCGATAATTCCCCCGCCTGAATAGCGGTTTGCACACTGGTGGTCACTTTGCCATACAGGGTTTCGGGCGCATGGTCATCGCCGCTCTCCAGCTCCGCCACCGCCAATGTCAGGTGGCCGCGCAGATAACCGCCCGCGAACAGCTCATCATCACTGGCGTGGTCCACCATGTTATCTATTAACGCCAGAATGCGTGATTCAAACTCCGCGATCATCTCTCTTCCTCATTTTAAAAAATGGCCTTACAGGTCTTCCGGCCACGGAAACTGTGCTGCCGCTAAGGGCGGCGTCTGGTAATAATCCTGTAGTGCTTTAATAAAACGCGCCGGACGTGCAGGAATGCCCTGCTCCAGATACGCCATCACCTGTGCATGTACACGGCGCTGGAACACGATGCGATCGGGTTCGAAATCGCCTTCCAGATTGTCGCAACTGACGTTAAACGGGAAACCTGCCGCCACGCAGAACAACCAGTCAAACGCCTGCGGTTTGACTTCAACATCTTCGAATTTCCCCTGCGTCGCCGCATCGCGGCCGTCCGGGCAGTACCAGTAACCAAAATCCACCAGCTTGCGCCGCTCGGCTCCCGCAATGCACCAGTGCGAAATTTCATGTAACGCGCTGGCATAAAAGCCGTGGGCAAAGACAATGCGGTTATAAGGAACATCCGCATCAGCAGGAAGATAGATCGGTTCGTCGTCGCCTTTAATCAGACGGGTATTAAAATCGTCGGCAAAACAGCCGTCGAAAATATCAATTAACTGTTGATAGTGATGCGTCATACATTCACCCCCAGATACTGGAGGATCTCCTGCCCGTGACTGTCATAGAGAAGTTTGGCGCTCATCACCGCCGAGACAATCACAATCATCGGACGAATGAGCTTTTGCCCTTTGCTGAGCACCAGACGCGAACCCATGCGCGCGCCGAGAAATTGCCCGGCCAGCATAACAAAACCGGTGCCCCACACCACTTTGCCGCCAATAATAAATAGCAGCAGCCCGCCGACGTTGGAGGTGGCATTCAGCACTTTGGCATGAGCGGTCGATTTTGCCAGGTTAAAACCCGCAAGTGTGACAAACGCCAGGGCGTAAAACGAGCCTGCGCCCGGGCCGAAGAAACCGTCATAGAAACCAACACAGCCGCCAGAAACCAGCGCGAAAGGCAGACCGTACAAGCGGCGCTGACGATCCTCTTCGCCCAGCCCTGGCATCAGCAGGAAATAGAGGCCAATACAGATAACTAAAATTGGCAGGATCTGGCGCAGCACATCGGATTGCACATGTTGCACCAGCAGCGCACCGGTGGTGGAGCCGATAAAGGTCATCAAAATATTGAGCTTCTGATCGGCGAGATTCACCACTTTGCGGCGAATAAAATAGAGCGATGCCGAAAGCGAACCGCCGCAGGCCTGCAATTTGTTGGTCGCCAGCGCCTGCGCCGGTGACATGCCCGCCGCCATCAGCGCCGGAACGGTTAGCAGCCCACCACCGCCCGCCAGCGCGTCAATAAACCCGGCCAGCAGCGCGACAAAAAAAAGCGTCACCAGCAGCAGCGGTGACACCATAAACAGTTGTTGAAAGAGTTCCATCAGAGTGCGTGTTCATCCAGTAAAGCCTGACAGGACGGCGGCAACGGCGGCGGCGTCTTTTTCTCAGGCGTTGAACTACCCGGCTTCGCCGGTTCAAACCAGCTTTGCAATTCCGCGCCGCAACCATCGCCTGGCGGCGGCAGCGGTTGATCCTGGCACTCCAGGCTGTCCGCCGGGCAGCGCAGGCGCACATGCATATGCGCGCGATGCTGGAACCACGGGCGCACTTTGCGCAGCCAGTCACGATCGCTACCCGCATCCAGGCAAAGCTGCTGCTTGATAGCCGGGTTAACGAAGATACGCGTCACCTCGTTATCCTCTGCCGCCAGCTTAATCATGCTGCTGATTTCCGGCTTCCACAGCGCGGGCACCACCTGTTTGCCATCGCTGGAAACCAGATCCAGCGCCTGCGGTTTGAGCAATTGCGCCGCGCTCCAGCGCGTTTTCGGAAGCTGCAGGAAGATATCAACATCCAGCCCCGACTGGTGGCTGGCGTGACCGCCGTTAAAGCGCCCACCGGCTGGCATTCCCATATCGCCTACCAGCACCGTACCGAGCCCGAGGTTGTACACCTGAGTGCTGAAGCGCTGAATGAATAACACCAGATCCGGATGGCCGAAATAGCGCCGTTGATCGGTGCGCATCACCTGGTAGTGATCCGATTGCAGCGGCAGCTCATGCGCGCCAACGATGCAACCATTGGAAAACGCGCCGATAGATTGGGGGCTACCGGCGATGGGATGGGTCAGTTTTTGCCATGGCGTCGCCGCCATGGCAGTTGCGCTCACCAGCAGGGCAAACAGGGCGATTGCCGTTTTTTTCATGGTTACCAGCGTGGAATATCGGTTATTACATCAGCATTTTGCGCGCGCTGACGCAGGAAGTGATCCATCAAGACAATTGCCAGCATCGCTTCAGCGATCGGTACGGCGCGAATGCCAACACACGGATCGTGACGACCTTTGGTGATCATTTCGACCTCATCGCCAAAGCGGTTGATCGTCTTACCGGGCACGGTAATGCTTGAGGTGGGTTTCAGCGCAATAGTGGCGACAATTTGCTGGCCGCTGCTGATACCGCCCAAAATGCCGCCCGCGTGGTTGCTCTGAAAACCCTGTTTGGTGATTTCGTCGCGGTTTTCGCTGCCGCGCAGTTTTACCACCTCAAAGCCATCGCCAATTTCAACGCCTTTCACCGCGTTAATGCTCATCAGCGCATGGGCAATATCCGCATCAAGGCGGTCAAACACCGGCTCGCCAAGACCTGCCGGTACGCCATCAGCGACAACGGTCACTTTCGCGCCAATGGAATCGCCCTCTTTTTTCAGGCCGCGCATCAGCTCATCCAGTGCGTCAATTTTATCGGGGTCCGGGCAGAAAAATGGGTTCTGCTCCACCTGCTCCCACGCTTTAATCGCCAGCGGGATGTCGCCCATCTGCGTCAGGCAACCACGAATAACAATGCCAAATTTCTGCGCCAGGTATTTTTTAGCAATAGCGCCAGCCGCCACGCGCATCGCCGTTTCACGGGCGGAAGAACGGCCACCGCCGCGATAGTCGCGCACGCCATATTTTTGCTCGTAGGTGTAATCCGCATGTCCCGGACGGAACAGATCTTTAATCGCGCCATAATCCTGCGAACGCTGATCGGTATTTTCAATCAGCAGACCAATACTGGTGCCGGTGGTCACGCCTTCAAACACACCGGAGAGAATTTTCACCTGATCCGGCTCGCGGCGCTGGGTGGTGTAGCGAGATGTCCCCGGGCGGCGTCTGTCCAGATCGTGTTGCAGATCCGCCTCGGTCAGCGGAATGCCCGGCGGCACGCCGTCGACAATACAGCCGAGCGCCAGGCCATGCGATTCGCCGAAGGTGGTTACGCGAAAGAGTTGTCCAATTGTGTTTCCTGCCATCACGGCTCCGTTGTCGTTGTCTGTGTTGAGCGTCGTTTTAATCTTTATAGATGCTGAAGTGTTCGCGAGCGGCGATAAGCTGCGCTTTGGTCAACATAAAGACGCCGTCCCCGCCGTTATCAAACTCCAGCCAGGTAAACGGTACGTCCGGATATTGTTCCATCAGATGTACCATGCTGTTACCCACTTCACAAATCAGGATGCCGTTGTCAGAGAGGTAATCCGGTGCGCAGGCGAGGATGCGGCGCGTCAGTTTCAGGCCATCGCTGCCGGAGGCCAGGCCAAGTACTGGCTCGTGGCGATACTCGGAAGGCAGATCTGCCATATCTTCTTCGTCAACGTACGGCGGGTTGGTCACAATCAGGTCGTACTGCACTTTCGGCAAGTCGCGGAAAACGTCGGAGCGGATTGGCGTCACGTGATGAATAAGCCCGTGCTCTTCGATATTGTGTTCGGTTACCGCCAGCGCGTCCGTGGAGATATCGACGGCGTCCACTTCCGCTTCCGGGAAGGCATAAGCACAGGCAATCGCGATACAGCCGCTACCGGTACACATATCAAGAATATGCTTCGGCGGTTCATCGATAAGACCCGCAAAGTGGTTGTTAATCAGCTCGCCAATTGGCGAACGCGGCACTAGTACGCGCTCATCAACATAAAATTCGTGGCCGCAAAACCAGGCTTTATTGGTGAGATAAGCCACCGGAATACGCTCATTAACACGGCGGATCACGCGCTCAACAATGCGGTGACGCTCGCTGGAGGTCAGGCGCGCGGTGCGCATATCTTCCGGGATATCCAGCGGCAGGTAGAGTGTTGGCAACACCAGTTGCACCGCTTCGTCCCACGGGTTGTCGGTGCCGTGTCCGTACCAGATATTGGCGGCGCTAAATCGGCTTACCGACCAGCGCAACATGTCCTGAATGGTGTGCAGCTCGTTCACTGCTTCGTCGACGAAAATTTTATCCATGGTATCCCCCAGGCGCATGCTCGCATTAAATTCGGCGGCTAGTTTGCCACGAAGACGGCGATAAATCAGCATTCTCACGCACCTGCGCGGGGTAAAAATGCATTTTGCTGCACCGCTGGCGCAATGAGTCGGGTACACTGAAAAAAAGAAAAGATGAGATGCGCAGATGAAAAAGAAACCATCGCTTAGCGAGGAGGAACAGGCGCTGTTCCGGCAACTGATGACCGGTACACGCCAGATAAAGCAGGACACCGTGGTTCATCGCCCGGCACGAAAAAAAATCACTGAAGTGCCGGAGAAACGGTTGTTGCAGGAGCAGGCCGATAACAGCCACTATTTTTCTGATGAGTTCCAGCCGCTGTTAAACACCGAAGGCCCGGTAAAATATGTGCGCGACGATGTCAGCCATTTTGAGCTGAAAAAGATCCGCCGTGGCGATTATGCCCCGGAGCTGTTTCTTGATCTGCACGGTTTAACCCAGCTTCAGGCGAAACAGGAACTGGGGGCGTTGATTGCCGCCTGTCGTCGCGAACATGTGTTTTGCGCCTGCGTGATGCACGGCCACGGTAAACATATTCTCAAGCAGCAGACACCGCTGTGGCTGGCGCAGCACCCGCATGTGATGGCGTTTCACCAGGCCCCGAAAGAGTATGGCGGCGATGCGGCGATACTGGTGCTTATAGAAGTGGAAGAGTGGCAGCCGCCGGAGTTGCCCTGAAGCGCAGAAACGACAAGAGCCGCGCAATGCGGCTCTTTATCTTTCATGGTCCGGCGAATCAGATAGCTTTTGGCATCTTCAGGTTGCAGGGACTCATTTGCCAGTTAAAGACACCTTTACCGTCTTCATCCAGCGTAACGCTGGCGATGGCGGAGGTGGTAAACATCGGCGGCGCTTCACCCGGGCAGAGTTCGGACACCAGGTATCCGACCAGCGGCAGGTGAGAAATCACCAGCACGGCGGAAGTACCTTCGTTTGCCAGCGCCTGCAAATAGGCACTAACCAGGCCGATATCGCCGCAGGGCGTCAGTTCCGGCAGGACATCCACGTTGTCAGGCAGGTTCATACACTCCCCTACCTTATCCAGCGTCTGTTCAGCACGTAAAAAAGGGCTGACCAGAACACGTTCAATATCCACTTTTTGGCCTTTCAACCATGTTGCCATCAGACGGGTTTCGTCACAGCCACAAGGGGTTAATGGACGAACCGAGTCACTGGCTGCATCGAGGGCAGCGTCGCCGTGACGCATGATAAAAACTTGCATATTGCACCGCTTTTGTTAACCAGAATCATTAATACTTTCACCGCAAAATCATTTCACGACATCGGAAAATATTAATGGCCGGGCATTGTGCCTGATCCATTCGTTGAATGAAACGCTGTTTTTTACCTCAATGGCGCAACTATAGTCAATCACTGTTTATTAAATAACCGTAAAGCCCATGAGGTATAACAGAATTACTTTTTTAGACACTAACTGAAACGTTCGGTTTCTTTTGTCGGCCAGAAAGTTACACCTTGTTCCGCCATGCGTAACAGCGGCTCGCAAGGAGCAAAACGCTCGCCGTACTGCGCCTGTAACCGCTGTAGTGTCGCCACCACTTCGCTTATGCCCAGCGCATCCATATAGTGGAACGGCCCGCCCAAAAACGGTGAGAAACCGATGCCAAACACGGCACCAATATCACCATCGCGCGCGCTGCGAATCACCTGTTCATCAAAGCAGCGAGCCGCTTCGTTCAGCATCAACATCACGCACCGTTCTGCTATCTGCTGAGGCGGTAACTGCGTGCCATCTGAAACACCGATTAAGCGGTAGATCGATGGGTCTGGCTGCTTTTTGCTTTTACGCCCTTTCGTCGGGTAAAGATAGAAACCGCGCTCATTTTTTCTGCCTTTGCGATCGTCATTCAAGATTGCGTTAACCACACTTGCAGGCGCGCTAAAACGTTCTCCATAGGCAGCTTCCAGCACCGGGATAATTTTGGTGCCGGTATCGATCCCCACTTCATCCAGCAACTGGATGGGCCCCACCGGAAAACCGAATTTCACCAGCGCCTGATCGATAGTTTCAATGCGTTGCCCTTCGCTTAGCAGGCGCATCGCTTCATTTATATAAGGCGCGAGGATGCGGTTAACGTAAAAGCCCGCTTTATCTGCCACCACGATCGGCGTTTTGCCCTGTTTTTTCGCCAGCTTCACCGTCGTGGCAATGGTCTGCTCATCGGTACCGGCATGAGGGATCACCTCGACCAGCGGCATTTTTTCCACCGGGCTGAAAAAATGTAATCCGATAACTTTTTCCGGACGCGCCGCATGCGCAGCAATATCGCCGATCGGTAAAGACGAGGTATTGGAGGCGAAAATGGTATGCGCTGCGCAGTTAGCTTCGACTTCAGCGACCATTTTCTGCTTCAACGCAAGATCCTCAAACACCGCTTCAATCACCAGATCGCGATGGGCAAAGCCACGATAATCGAGCGAACCGGAGATCTTCGCCATCTGGCTGTCGCGCTCGGCGGGTTTCATGTAACGACGGCGCACTTTTTTATCCAGTTGTTGCCAACTGTATTTCAGCGCATGGTTAATGCCCTTCGCATTAATATCTTTAATGCGAACCGGCAACCCACCTTTGCTGGCCGTGACAAACGCGATACCGCCGCCCATCAGCCCACCGCCCAGCACGCCCACACTGTTAAGCGGGCCAGGTTCGACGACGCTGCCAGGATCTTTTTTGATATCGGTACTGGTAAAGAAGAGATGCCGCAGCGCCTGCGATTGCGGCGTCATCGCCAGTTGACCAAACGCGCGCGCTTCGGCGTCATAACCGCTGCTGCGCCCCTGGGCAAGACCGGTTTCAACCACCGAGAGAATGCGTGATGCAGCAGGATAATTCCCCTGGGTTTTCTGTTCCGTTTTCTTCGCGACCATGCGGAACAATAAAGTGCGGCCAAGCGGCCCGGCAAGAATGCGTTCGCGCACCGGTAAATGGCGGCTGGCAGGACGCCCCTGCGAAACCAGTCCGACGGCGGCGTCCAGTAAAATGGAAGGCGGAACCACATCGTCAACCAGACCCACTTTTAATGCCTGCCGTGGGCGTAACTGCTTACCGGTGAGGATCATCTCCAGCGTGGTCCTCACGCCGATCAGGCGCGGCAAACGTTGCGTACCGCCAGAGCCGGGAAGCAACCCCAGTTGCACTTCCGGTAATCCCAGCACCGTTTTGGCATCGTTTGTACAAATCCGGCGATAGCACGCCAGCGCCAGTTCCAGCCCACCGCCGAGGCAGGGGCCATTAATCGCGGCGATGACCGGGATCGGCAGGGCGTGGATTTCCGCCATCAGTTGCTGCCCCTGACGGGCGAGCTCTTCGGCCTCTTTCGCCGTCTGGCAGCGGGCGATCATATTGATATCCGCGCCCGCAATAAAGTTGTCCGGTTTTGCTGAGATAAACACCACGCCGCGCAACGCTTTGTTTTCGCGGATCTGTTTTAAAATGGCGCGAACATCCGTTGCGAACTCCGCTTTCAGGGTGTTCATCTTCTCGTTCGGTACATCAATAGCGACTACCGCCACATTGTCGGGACGCACACTAAGGGTAAATGCCGATGTTGTGGTCATTACTCTGCCTCCAGAACCATTGCCGCACCCAGACCGCCCGCGGCACAGGCTGTCACCAGACCAAAACCGCCGCCACGACGGCGCAGCTCATGCAGGGTCTGAGTGATCATACGCGCGCCGGTAGCGGCAAACGGATGCCCATAAGCGATAGAGCCGCCAAGCACGTTAAATTTGCTGTCATCCACTTCGCCGGTTGCCTGTGAACGTCCCAGTACCTCGCGGGCAAAACGCTCGCTGGCCATCAGCTTCAGATTGCTCAGCGTTTGCGCGGCAAAGGCTTCATGCATATCAAGCAGGGTTAAATCCGTCATTGATAATCCGGCTCGCTCCAGCGCCAGCGGCGTTGCCCACGCCGGGCCAAGCAGCATATCTTCACGCACATCAATCGCGGTAAACGCATAGCTGCGCAGGTATCCCAACGGCGCCAGCCCAAGCTCTTTGGCGCGGGATTCCGTCATCAGGATCACCGCCGCGGCGCCATCGGTAAGCGGCGTACTGTTGGCCGCCGTCACCGTACCGTGCTGGCGATCAAACGCCGGGCGCAGTTTTGCATAATCCGCCAGGCTCGAATTTGTACGTACGTTGTTATCTTTCTCGACCGGGTCACGAAATGGCGGCGCGTAAGCGGTCATCACCT
Organism: Kosakonia sp. SOY2; assembly: GCF_027109175.1. Taxonomy (NCBI): domain Bacteria; kingdom Pseudomonadati; phylum Pseudomonadota; class Gammaproteobacteria; order Enterobacterales; family Enterobacteriaceae; genus Kosakonia; species Kosakonia sp. SOY2. The sequence goes on along the minus strand of NZ_JAPVXH010000001.1, from coordinate 246,714 downwards.
CTTCTGCCAGTTTGCCTTCTGCCCAGGCCTGGGCGGCAAGTTGGTGTGAGCGGTGCGCCAGCGCATCCTGCTGCTCACGGCTGATACCGTAGGTTTTCGCCATCTGTTCAGCGGTATCGCCCATGCGCAGGCCGGTGGAATATTCCGCCACCGCCGGAGGAACCGGCAGCAGGTCGCGCAGACGCAGGCGCGAGAAGAGTTTCAGTTTTTGCCCCATGCTGCGCGCTTTGTTGGCATCCACCAGCGTTCGCGCCAGTTTTTTGCTGACGCCAATCGGCAGCACCGAAGACGAATCGGCCCCACCGGCGATACCGGCACGGATGGTGCCCGCCAGCAGACTTTCGGTGACATTCGCCACCGCCTGAAAGCTGGTCGCGCAGGCGCGGCTTACACTGTAAGCGTCGGTATGCACACTCATGCCGGTGCCAAGCACAATTTCGCGCGCAATATTCGGCGCTTCGGGCATTTGAACCACCTGGCCAAAAACCAGTTGTTCAATCACTTCGGGGGGAATTTCGCTGCGTGCCAGCATCTCTCCCACCACCATTTTGCCAAGATCGATGGCCGGCACGCCGTGGAAGACGGTCGCCTGGCGGGCAAAAGGGGTACGTAACCCACTGACAATGGCAATGCGGTCGCCCTGGCGGGTGACAAGCGGTAATGCCTTCATAACACTCCCCTGTTAACAGCGTAATGCATTAAGTGGTCTGACCTGATAACAGTCTTAACCAATTTTTTACATTTAGCCAATGGGAGGGAGAAAAAAATGGGAGCTAAGGCACAGAGATACTTAACAAAACGCCCCCGCTGGACGGGAGCGTTGGTGGGATAATTAACGCAGACCGAGCTGGAAAATCAGCGTTTCGGCTTCGCAAGCGAAGACAAAATCGATATCCAGGCGCACACCGTCTGCCACTTCCGTGAACGTGGAAGTGATTTGGCAAGGATCGGATTCCACGCTGCGGGCTCTGGCGCTCAGCGCAGCCAGGGTTTCTTCCGCATCGGCGCGTTTAGCGAACACGCGGCTGTAAGAGGCGGTGCAGTCGGAGTTGTCCATAATGGTGCCAACATCCATACAGCAGCAAACCGGGGTTTCATCAGCACTGCATTTACTCATGGTAGATTTCCTCTGAATTCGCACCCAAGGTGCCAGATAAACATTGCGCATATTTTACGCCGCGAGGGAATGTGGCTCCAGTTGTTAATTCCGCAAGCGGTGATAAGTGACCGAAATCACACTTAAAAATGATCTAAAACAAAAATCATCTAATCGACTGATTAACACCGGGGGCAATTTTGCTGCGCAGATCCCGTTTCGAAGATCACAATTGAAAAATCTTATATACATACTTGCAACATTTCCTCTGGTCAGACCTATACTCTCGCCACTGGTCTGATTTCTCAGATGTACCTCAGACCCTACACTTCGCGCTCCTGTTACCCCGCGTAACAAAGTTTGTATAAAAATAAATCGATTTCGAATGAGGTTATGGTCATGAGCCAGAAAACCCGGTTTACCAAGTCTGCGTTGGCAGTCGCAGTGGCAATCGTTTCTACCCAGGCCTGGTCCGCAGGCTTTCAACTCAACGAGTTTTCATCCTCTGGCCTTGGCCGGGCTTATTCCGGTGAAGGCGCTATTGCTGATGACGCAGGCAGCGTCAGCCGCAACCCGGCGCTGATCACCATGTTCGATCGCCCAACCTTCTCTGGTGGTGCGGTGTTTGTCGATCCGGATGTTAACGTAAAGGGCCGTTCTGCCATTGGTAACAATGCTAGCCAGGACAACATCGCCCCGACCGCGTGGATCCCGAACCTGCACTTCGTGGCACCGATTAACGATCAATTTGGCTGGGGCGCGTCCGTGACCTCTAACTACGGGCTGGCCACCGAGTTCAACAACAGCTATGCAGCCGGTTCAATGGGCGGTAAAACCGATCTCGAAACGCTGAACCTCAACCTGAGCGGTGCGTATCGTCTGGATAGCCACTGGAGCTTCGGCCTCGGTTTCGACGCCGTTTACGCCAAAGCGAAAGTTGAACGTTACGCGGGCGATCTGCCGCAAATCATCGGCGCAGGTCTGCCAGGGCTGGTGCAATCCGGTCAGTTGTCCGCGCAACAAGCCGCCGCGATTGGCGCGCAGGCTGGCGGTATTAGCCGCGATACGCAAATCGCCCATCTGAAAGGGGATGAGTGGGGCTTTGGCTGGAATGCCGGTATTCTCTACGAGCTGGATAAAAACAACCGCTACGCTTTCACCTATCGCTCTGAAGTCAAAGTCGACTTCGACGGCGATTATAAGAGCAGCCTGCCCGCAGCGCTAAACCCAATCAATGCTGCGCTGGGTCTGGGCTTGCCATACGGTACCGGTGGTGCCACCACCAACGGTTCGCTCTCATTGCACCTGCCGGAAATGTGGGAAGTGTCGGGTTATAACCGTGTTGACCCGCAGTGGGCCATTCACTACAGCCTGACTTACACCAGCTGGAGCCAGTTCCAGGAGCTGAAAGCGACCGGCGACAACGGCCAGACGCTGTTCTATAAAGATGAAAGCTTTAAAGACGCCTACCGTATCGCGCTGGGTACTACCTATTATATGGATGATAACTGGACCTTCCGCGCCGGTATCGCCTTCGATGACAGCCCGGTTCCGGCAGACAAACGCTCCATCTCCATCCCGGATCAGGATCGCCTCTGGCTGAGCACCGGTGCGACCTATGCATTTAATAAAGATGCGTCCGTCGACGTCGGTGTTTCTTATATGCACGGTCAGAAAGTGAAATTCACCGAAGGCCCGTATACCTTCAGCTCTGAAGGTCGTGCATGGCTGTACGGCGCGAACTTCAACTACGCGTTCTGATAAACCATCAGGCATAAAAAAAGGTGAGCGCCGTGCTCACCTTTTTTATTTGCTGGGCTGGGTTTATTGCGAGTCGATATCTTTCAAATCGCCCTCTATCGCCTGCGCGTTCGGGTTTTCCTGCGGTTTCAGCTTACCACCGTTGGCGATAAAGTCGTGGCGCTGGAAGTAGGCTTCACGCACCAGAATGTACGGATCGGAAGACTGGCGCAGCAGGCCGTCTGAATCCAGCAGTTGCGCGCGCGATTCAATGCCTTCAACCGTCCATTTGCCCACCGACAGCGGCCATGTCAGCCACGACAGCACCGGATAGAGCGTATCGGCCATATCACCACCGTCTTCACGCAGCGTGAAACTGCCATAGAATGGCAGTTGCATATAAGGGCCGTAACCCATGCCGTAATGCCCCAGCGTGCTACCAAAACGGTGCGGTTCAACGCGCTGCAATTTCGGGTTCGCGGCACCCGCGACATCCATCAAGCCGCCCATCCCCAGCAGGGTGTTCAGGAAGAAGCGTGTAAAATGAACCATTCCCTGGTATGGATCGCCTTGTAAGAAGAAGTTCACCATCACCGCCGGTTCTTCAAGGTTGCTGGTAAAGTTGCTCAGACCATTACGCGCTGGCTGCGGCACATAATCACGCCAGACAACGGCAACGGGCCTGACAACATACGGATCCAGTACATTGAAGTTGAAGCTGTACATGGTGCGGTTGAACCCTTCCAGCGGGTCTGAACGTCCCTGCGAATCTTTACCGGAACTGGCACAACCGACCAGCACAGTGGTAGCCAGCGCAAGCGCCGACAGGCGGAATTTCATAGGTGTCTCCCTGAAGAAAATGGTCATCGCTGAATGCCATTTTTGAATAACGCAAACGCGGAAATCCGTTTTGCGCAGACAATGCGCAACGCATTGTATCAGCACATATTCTGATGTCCACGTAGCGAACAAAGCTCACTCAGCCTAACCGAACTCACCTTTACGGCTCGTTAACAATTCTATACAAACTTCGTCAATATCGTATTGCCATTATTGCTTTTCGCGCAATTTAGGACGATGCCGTCACGGAATAAGCGTGAAAACCGCTACGCTTAAATTTTGCCGCCATCACCAAGCGAGGCCATCGTGGACAATATTAAAGAAGAGAAACTCGACAAACACAGCGATGACATACAAGTGGAGAGCGACGAGAAGAAGAGTGGGAAGAAAATAGAACTTGATGAAGAACGCCTGCCCTCACGCGCCATGGCGATTCATGAACATATTCGCCAGGACGGCGAAAAAGAGCTGGAACGCGACGCGATGGCGCTGTTCTGGTCAGCGATTGCGGCGGGTTTATCGATGAGCGCGTCGCTGCTGGCAAAGGGGATTTTTCACGTACAGCTCGACGGCATTCCCGGCGGTTTTCTGCTGGAGAACCTCGGTTACACCTTTGGCTTTATTATTGTCATTATGGCGCGCCAGCAGTTGTTTACCGAAAACACCGTCACGGCCGTATTACCGGTGATGCAAAAACCCAGTTGGGTTAACTTTGGCCTGATGACGCGCTTATGGAGCGTGGTGTTACTCGGGAACCTGGTTGGTACGGCTATTGCCGCCTGGGCGTTCGAGTATATGCCCATATTCGATGAAGCCACCCGCGATGCTTTTGTCAAAATCGGCATGGAGGTGATGAAGAACACGCCGCTGGAGATGTTCTCCAACGCCATTATCTCCGGCTGGATCATCGCGACCATGGTGTGGATGTTCCCTTCAGCGGGCGCGGCGAAAATTGTGGTGATCATTTTAATGACCTGGCTTATCGCGCTGGCGGATACCACGCATATCGTGGTCGGTGCGGTGGAGATTTTCTATCTGGTGTTTAACGGTACGCTGCACTGGAGCGAATTTATCTGGCCTTTCGCCCTGCCGACACTCGCCGGGAATATTTGCGGCGGCACCTTTATTTTTGCTCTGCTCAGCCACGCGCAGATCCGTAACGATATGATCAACGCGCGTAAAGCCGAAGCCAAAGCCCGCGCCGACGAGCAAAAACAGCAACGCGACGGCGCAGAAAAAGAGGCTTAAACGGCGACAGTTTAATCACTTGGCGGCATGTGAGCTTAACGCGAGACGTAAATAACGTTATACTCCCGCCGCTTTGTCCCCTTAGTTAAATGGATATAACGAGCCCCTCCTAAGGGCTAGTTGCAGGTTCGATTCCTGCAGGGGACAATATCCCCCTTCCTGCGAACATCGATCAAAGTCGTCATTACCCTACAGATTCAGTAAGTTAAATCACTTCTCACGTCTGCCAACCGCCATTGGTCCTTATCAACGTCCTGCTGCTTAGTGTTACGCCACCAGTTGCTGCATCACCTTAATAAATGCAGAGGTCACCTGCTCCTCCTGTGCGTGACGCCCCTCTTCAATCACCCAGCGTCCTCCCGCCATTACCCTTTTTATCGGGTTTGTTGAGCAGGCGAAAATCCAGCGGTTCAGACGTTCACGATCGCCTGCGGCTGCAAGGAAGGGATCGCGGCTGTCGAGCAACAGCATATCCGCGCGATCGCCGACCGCCAGTTGACCAATCGCCTGCCCCAGCGCACGGCGTCCGCCCTGCAATGCCCCCTGATACAGCACATTGCCAATATAAGGCTCATCCGGCAAAGACAGTAAGTTGCGCCGCCGTTTGTTTAACCGTTGCCCGTACTCAAACCAGCGCAAATCCTCGCTGACGCTGACGCTGATATGGCTGTCGGAGCCAATTCCCCAGCGCCCCTGCTGCGCAAGATAGTCCGGCCCCGGGAAAATACCATCGCCAAGATTGGCTTCAGTGGTCAGGCACAGGCCCGCCACTGCGCCGGAAGCGGCAATCTGTTGGGTTTCCTGCGGTGTAATATGCGTGGCATGGATCAGACACCACTGTTCATCCACCGGCATATGCTGATAAAGCCACTCCACCGGACGCAATCCAGACCAGGCCACGCAGTCATCAACCTCTTTTTGCTGCTCGGCAATATGAATATGCACCGGTTGTGGTTGTGGACAGGCTTTAAGCACGCTCTGCATCTGTTCCGGCGTAACGGCTCGCAGCGAGTGGAAGCACAGCCCGGTACGCTGCATCGGCTCAGCAGCAAGCTGCGACGTCAGCGTGGCATGCAGTGCAAGGTAGCCTTCCGTATCGTGAATAAAGCGGCTCTGCCCGGCGGTCGCTGGCTGCCCACCAAAACCGGAGAAACTGTAAAGCACCGGCAGTAATGTCAGGCCAATACCCGCCGTTTTCGCCGCCTGCGAAATACGCATCGCCAGCTCGGCTGGCTGTGCGTAAGGTTTTCCGCCACGATCGTGGTGCAAATAGTGAAATTCGGCAACGGAAGTATAACCGGCCTTCAGCATTTCGATGTACAGATAGCTGGCAATGGTTTCCAGCTGTTCGGGGGTAATTTTATCCACCAGCCGGTACATCAAATCGCGCCATGTCCAGAAGCTGTCCGCCGGATCGCCCACCACTTCGGTTAGCCCGGCCATTGCACGCTGAAAAGCGTGCGAATGCAGGTTTGGCATGCCCGGCACCAAAAAACCCTCCAGGCGAATCGCCGTGTCGTCTGGCTGACTACCGCTTTCGAGCGCGGTGATGATGCCCTGCGGGGAAACCGTGATGCGAACATTCTCCGCCCAGCCCTGCGACAACAATGCTTTTGCCGCGAAATATACCGTCATATATCCCCTCACCGCCTGCCGTTATTTGATATGTATATACATGCTTATATATATACATCCAAATATGTGTAGAGTAAACTTCAACGGTTATCCGGCCGAGGAAAGGGTTCATGGAGCAAAGCGATATTTTTAAAGCAGCCGCAAGCGAGACACGTCTTGATCAGCCCGCCCCTTTCTATGAAAGGGTGAAGAGCATGATTAAAACCAATATCCACAGCGGCGCCTGGCCGGTGAACTACCGCGTGCCGTCCGAAAGCGAGCTGGTCAGCCAGTTTGGCTACAGCCGGATGACCATCAACCGCGCGCTGCGTGAACTGACCGCCGAAGGGCTGCTGGTGCGTATGCAGGGCATTGGCACCTTTGTCGCCGAAGTCCGCGGGCAGTCGGCGCTGCTGGAAATCAATAATATTGCTGATGAGATTGCCAGCCGCGGCCATCGCCATCACGCCAGAGTGCTGGAGCTGACCCAGCAGCATGCAGATGCTCAGCAAGCGCTGGCTTTTAATCTGCCGAAAGGCAGCCGCCTGTTCCATTCGTTGATTTGCCATTATGAAGACGGCGTTCCGGTGATGCTGGAAGACAGGCTGGTGAATGCGCTGATTGTGCCAGACTATCTGCAGCAGGATTTTACCCGTATCACGCCGAATGCCTATCTCTCTTCCATCGCACCGATTGTCGAAGGTGAGCATATTATCGAGGCGGTGAACGTGCCCCGCAGCGAGTGCGTTTACCTGGAAATTGATGAACACACCCCCTGCCTGCAAGTAAACCGCCGCACCTGGACCGGTCGTCAGGACAAGAAAATCGTCACCAGCGTGCGCCTGGTCTATCCGGGTTCACGTTACCGTCTGGAAGGAAGTATGCGCAAATGAGGCTGCTGCCTTCTAGTGGCTACGCTGAGATGCGCTGGAAAAATGGCCAGGGTGTCACCCGCGAAGTGTGCCGTTTTCCCGCCAGCGACCAGTATGACTGGCGCATATCGGTTGCGACAATCCGCGAAGACGGGGCGTTCTCACGTTTCTCCGGTTACCTGCGAAACATCAGTGTACTGGAAGGCGAAGGCATGTTTCTGACGATTGATGACCAGCGCAGCGCGTTAATTCCTCCGTTTCAGGCGACGGATTTTAACGGCGACAGCGAGGTGTTCTGCGAGGTTGTCGGCGGGCCGTTACTTGATTTCAATGTGATTTATCGCCGTGAAACCACCCTGGCAACGGTGCGCTGGCAGCGCGCTGGCACATGGCAACATCAGCAGGGAACAATGCTGCTGTTCAATGCAGGAAATCTGCTTGACGTCATCGTCGGGGACGAACGCCATACGCTGCAACATTACGACAGCCTGCTGCTTGATAACCCGGCGACGGTTACCGTCAACGCAGGCAGCGACACGCTTTTCGCCTGCGTGACGCTGACATCCCGTTAACACCGGCTAAACTGCGGCGTCGACCTTCTGAAACGCCGCCAGCCCTCTTGATTATCGGCAATTAACCCGCTCATAAATCACTCCCGCACGCGTCGCGGGCCAGCACCGCTACGAACTTGACCACCGCCAGCTCCGCGGTCTGGGTGATTTATCACGCAATGCTTAGCCTGTGCTTCCCGTTCATCAGGCTGCACCCGCTGGCTAATCAGCCCTGCAGGGCACCTCTTCACCATTCATACATCGAGCCGCATCGACAGGGATTTCCCTGGCGCACGCAACAGACGAGGCGTGCGCCAGGTAATCGCAAAGCGCACCCTATGCCTGCCTACACACGCGACAGCTCCAGTCTCCATTTTCTCTTGAGCAGGCGATTAGCTTTACTCATCAGCCCCCTCCTTTATCAGTAAAGCAAGCTGGCGGCTTAGTTCGCCATCCGCAATCAGATCCCGGACGGCATGCATATCCGTGTACATCGGCGTATCGGTTTCACGAAACGCGACCTGCTGGCGTACCTGCGAGAGCGTCAGCTCTGTCCCCACCGAGGCGCGCAGCGGGCGATGAAATTCAATCGCCTGACAAGCGCACAGCAGCTCGATAGCCACGATATCCACCGCGTTTGCCACCGCCTGCATCGCTTTTCGCGCCGAGGAGACGCCCATACTGATATGGTCTTCCTGCCCGGCACAGGTGGAAACCGTATGTACGCTGGCGGGTGCCGCCAGGCTGCGATTATCCCCGGCGAGCGCGGCGGCGACATACGGCGGGATCATCATCCCGGAATTAGCTCCGCTTTTGCCGACCAGAAATGCCGGTAAGCCGCTGAGATGGACGTTGGTAATACGGTCAGAACGCGCCTGCGACGCCGTGCTCAGTTGCGCAATAGCCACCGCCAGCGCATCGAGTGCCAGCGCCAGCGGCGCACCGTGACCGTTGCCGCCAGGCAAAATCACCAGCGCATCGTCTTCAATCAAAAACACCGGGTTGTCGGTCACCGAATTGAGTTCGGTATTAACGATATGACGACAATGCGCCAGTTGATCGCGCACCGCGCCATGGATTTGCGGGATGCAGCGTAAGCTGAGCGCATCCTGCACCCGGTGATCGCGGTAACGCTGAAGGATCTCGCTACCGTGCAGTAAACGGCGCAAATTCTGCGCTGTTTCTTGTTGCCCGTCATGCGGACGCAGAGCGTGCAGACGCGCGTCATAGCCGCGGGTGTTGCCTTTCAGCGCTTCGAGACACATGCCGCCTGCCATATCCGCGACCGGCAGCAACTGCTCGAAATCCCGCACCGCCAGACAAGCCAGTGCGGTAATTTCGTAGGTGCCGCTGATCAGCGCGTGTCCTTCGCGCGGGCCGGGAATGCGCGGCGCAATGCCCGCTTTTGCCAGCGCGTCGGTGGAGGGCAACAACTCCCCCTGATACCAGCACTGCCCTTCGCCAAATAACGATAAGCCGATATGCGCGGTAGCAATCAGATACCCCACGGAACCGCTGGCAGGCGACCACGGCGTCACCTGCCGGTTCAGCATCAGGCACATACGCTGCGCCAGTTCAGAACTGACGCCGCTGTAGCCCTGCAACAGCGATTTCAGCATCACCGCCATCATCGCCCGCACTTCCCGCACCGACAAATCCGGCCCCATCCCGCAGGCGTGACTACGCAGCATATTGAGTTGCACGCTGGCAATTTGATCCGCAGAGAGACGCTCGGTCACCAGGTCTCCCACGCCGGTTGTCAGACCATAAATCACCTTCCCGTCAGCAATCGCCTTGTGAATATAACCGCTGACCTTATCCATTTGCGCCAGCGCATCATCAGCCAGAACAACCTGAGCGCCATCGGCAATGCGCACCAGCTCATCAATGGTCGTGACATCCCTGCCTAAGGTGACCGCATCCATATGCGGCATGGAAGAACGGATTGTTGTCGTCATCTCGCAGCCGTTCCTTACTTGCTCAACTGGTGTTTAACCAGCCATTGATGCGCTACATCATCAATGCTGGCGAACTCTGCAAGCTGCTCGTTCATGGCGATCAGATCTTCGGTGGTGAGCTGCGCGGAGATTTTGTTCAGCGTGCTTTCAATGGTCGGGTTCAGTGTGCTGCTGGCGACAATGGGCACAATGTTCTGCGCGGCAAACAGGTGTTTCGGATCTTCCAGCGCAACCAGGTGATCTTTTTTGATTTCCGGCGTAGTGGAGGTCAGATCAGCCACCTGAATCTGGTTATTTTTCAGCGCCGTCAGCGTCAGCGGACCAGCGACATCCAGCACTTTGAAGGTTTTGAAATTCAGGCCATAAACTTCACGCAAGCCGGGAACGCCTTCATGACGGGTTTTCCACTCCGCCGGGCCGCCAAGCACTAACTGCCCGGCGACAGGTTTCAGATCGTCGATGGTTTTCAGTTTGTACTTGTCGGCGGTTTTCTTCGTTACCGCCAGCACATCGCTGTTTTGCGCCGTGGACGTGTTCAGCATTTTCACTTTTTCCGGCAGTTTGGCGGCCAGCGCTTTCGCCACATCTTCCGAACTGTGCGCGTCGTTTTTCGCATCCAGATAGCTTAACAGCGCGCCGCTGTACTCAGGGATCACGGTGATGGAACCGTCGAGCAGAGCCGGGATATAGACTTCACGGCTACCAATGTTGAGTTTTTTCTCGACCGGAATGTTTTGCGCTTCCAGCGCCCCGGCGTAAATGGTCGCCAGCAACTGGTTTTCCGGAAAATCCGCCGAACCAATAATCACTTTCTGGCCGGCATCCGCAGCCCAGACAGAAGAAGCGACAGACAGCAGTGCGGCACTGAACAACGTTAAATAGCGTTTCTTAATCATCTTATTAACCTTCTGTAATTAAAGGACTCAACATCACTGGTTTTTGGTTTTCCGGGTGATGCCCGGTGAAACCACGACTTTCCCTGAAAGCGAAAAAAAGAGATCAATGATCAATGCCAGCAGCGCGACGAGGATGGCCCCGGCGGTCATCTGCGCAAAGTCGTTGGCGGCACGCCCATCGATAATCAATCGTCCCAGGCCGCCGAGTGAAACGTAGGCCGCAATGGTCGCAGTGGAGACAATTTGCAGCGCGGCACTGCGGATCCCGGAGAGGATCAGCGGCATTGCGCAGGGCAACTCAACCTGCAACAGCACCTGAAGCGGCGTCAGACCAATCCCTTTTGCCGCGTCATGCACGCTGGGATCGACAGAACGGATACCCGCATGTACGCCCAGCGCCACTGGCGGCAGCGCCAGCACCACCAGCACGATGATGCAGGGTAAAACAAAGGCCAAATCCGATTCGAAATACCCCGCCAGCAGGATCACCAGCAAAATAATCAGACCAAAAGAGGGCAACGAACGCAGGGCGTTGGTGGTGCCAATCAGCAGCGCCTCCCCTTTCCCGGTATGGCCGGTGTAGCAGCCGACCGGAAACGCAATGGCGACGGCAATCGCCAGCGCCGCCGCGCTGTAACCGATATGCTGCAACAGCAGCGGCACAATGCCGTCGTCGCCGTACCAGTGGCTTAGATCGAAAAACCATTCACTCATCAGTTATCCCCTTTGCGGTTGCCAGCGGCTTAAAGAGCGGGTTATCGCCACCACCAGGCAATCCAGAATGAAGGCCAGCGCGATGCACAGCACAATCCCGGCGATAATCGGGGTGAGAAACTGAAGCTGAAACCCCTGGGTAAACAGCGAACCTAACTGTGGCGCGCCAATCAGCGCGGCAACCGACACGATGCTGACATTCGAAACCACGGCCACACGCAGCCCGGAGCCGATCACCGGCACGGCAAGCGGCAGGTCGATCTGCATAAATTGCTGTAGCGGTTTGTACCCCAGCGCAAAAGCAGACTGCCGGGTATCTTCGGCGACGGAATCCAGCCCGTCGCACACGGTTCTGACCAGCAGCGCAAAGCTGTAGATAGTCAGCGCCACGACCACGTTGATGGGGTCGAGAATTTGCGTATTCAGCAGCGGCGGCAGCAGTACAAACAGCGCCAGCGACGGAATGGTGTACAGCAGGCCGAACAGATTCAGGATGAGACCTTTCACTTTTGGCAGGTTGTTCACGGCCCAGCCGACAGGTATTGCCAGCAGCAGGCCGATCAGGATCGGCGTAATCGACAAATAGCAGTGCCAGAGCAGCAAGCTGAGGATCCTGTCGCTTTGCCCCCACAGCCAGTCAAATCTCATAGCGCCTCCTGCGTCAGCGACTTGCAGGCATCCAGCACATTGTCCAGCGCCAGCGATCCCAGCGGGGCAAGCTGTTCATCGACCACCACGGCGCGATGGCAGGGAGAACTGAGCGCCGAATCCAGCAACTGGCGCAGCGTGCCGCCCTGCGGAGAAAATGTCGCGCCAAGGTTCACGTTTTCCGGCGCTATCGCCGTTACCTGCTGATGCGTGTCAAACCAGCCGCAGGCTCTGCCCTGCTGCGTCACCAGCAGCCAACGTTGTGCGCTGATATTGCGTGCCTGCGCAAGTGACGCGCCCATTTCGATAGCCGGTTCCGCCTGCAACGCCGTCAGCGGTGCGGAGGTGTGGAAACTGAGTTTGCGATAACCGCGGTCGCGGCCAATGAAATCGGCGACAAATTCGCTCTGCGGCGCATTCAGCAGTTCGCCCGGCGTCGCCAGTTGCGCCAGCTTGCCGCCAGGTTTCAGCACCGCAACACAATCACCCAGTTTCATTGCTTCATCAATATCGTGCGTGACCATAATGATGGTCTTGCTGACCTCTTTCTGAATGCGCAGAAACTCTTCCTGCAACTGTTCACGCACCACAGGGTCAACGGCGCTGAAGGGTTCGTCCATCAGCATAAATTCCGGGTCGGCAGCCAGTGCACGCGCCACGCCGACGCGCTGCTGTTGGCCACCGGAGAGTTGCCACGGGTAGCGTTTCGTCAGTTGCGGCGCCAGACCGACCACTTCCAGTAATTCTGCCGCTCTGGCCCTGGCTTTGCTTTTCGCCGCGCCATTAAGGATCGCGGTAGTGGCGATGTTATCGATGATGGTTTTATGCGGGAACAAGCCGGCATTCTGGATCACATAACCAATACGGCGGCGCAATTGCACAACATCCATCTGAGCGGTGGATTCGCCATTGAGCAAAATCGTCCCGGATGAGGGCTCCACCAGCCGGTTGATCATGCGTAATGAGGTGGTTTTTCCGCAACCAGACGGCCCCACCAGCACAGTAATTTTGCCTCCTGGCGCGACAAGGTTCAGGCCATCGACCACGACGGTACCGTCGTGATAATGCTTGGTCACATTGTTGAAAGTAATCATCGTTACGCCTTATGGTCATCGTTTGCCGTCCCGTTGTGACGGCAATGCAAAAAAACTTTTGTATATCCTTGTATGTACAACTAGCAAGCCATGTGCCATAACGTCATCGCAACATTGATCATTTAAATAAAACCAATTAAAAACAAATATATATAAAAACATTGTTAATAAATCCAGCACAACAAAACGAATTCCCTCAGCTTCATTTCCCCACACGCTCGCTTTAAAACAGCGCAGAGATGCACTAAAAATGATCATTTCAACGCTTTAAAGCACAATAGCAGTGCAAAAAAATGCACCAATACCCCTTCTTTCACTACGATCAAAAAAGCCATCAATAACAACGCATTGTTTTATATGTGAAATAAATAAATTGATTAAACTGGCACCTTATGTGCTTATCATGTATATACAAGACGTATACAGCAGCATCGCAACGTCAGTAAGCATCTATTCCGCTATCAAACAGAGAAGGTAAACCGCATGAGTAGTGAATTATCCCGTTATCGTGATGTTGAGATCAGAGCGCCGCGCGGCACGACATTGAATGCGAAAAGCTGGCTGACCGAAGCGCCGCTGCGCATGCTGATGAATAACCTTGATCCCGATGTCGCGGAAAACCCGAAAGAGCTGGTGGTGTATGGTGGGATTGGCCGGGCAGCGCGTAACTGGGAGTGCTTTGACAAAATGGTTGAAGCGCTAAAACAGCTCAATGATGACGAAACGCTGCTGGTGCAATCCGGCAAACCGGTCGGCGTGTTTAAAACCCACAGCAATGCACCGCGCGTACTGATCGCTAACTCAAACCTGGTTCCCCACTGGGCCAACTGGGAGCACTTTAACGAGCTGGACGCTAAAGGGCTGGCGATGTACGGCCAGATGACCGCAGGCTCCTGGATCTATATTGGCAGCCAGGGGATCGTTCAGGGTACGTATGAAACCTTCGTCGAAGCGGGTCGCCAGCACTATAACGGTTCGCTGGTTGGCCGCTGGGTGCTGACCGCAGGTCTGGGCGGCATGGGCGGCGCGCAGCCGCTGGCCGCCACGCTGGCGGGCGCCTGCTCGCTGAACATTGAGTGCCAGCAATCCCGCATCGATTTCCGCCTGCGTACCGGGTATGTGGATGAGCAGGCAACAGATCTCGACGATGCGCTGGCGCGTATTGAACGCTACACCCGTGAAGGTAAAGCCATCTCTGTGGCGCTGCACGGCAATGCGGCAGAAGTTTTACCGGAACTGGTTAAACGCGGCGTTCGCCCCGATCTCGTGACCGATCAAACCAGCGCCCACGATCCGCTGAACGGCTATCTGCCGATTGGCTGGCAGTGGGAAGCGTATCGCGAACGCGCGAAGAGTGAACCGGCAGTGGTGACTCAGGTGGCGAAAGCCTCAATGGCCGAGCACGTTAAAGCAATGCTCGCCTTCCAGCAGCAGGGCATTCCGACCTTCGACTATGGCAACAATATTCGCCAGATGGCGAAAGAGATGGGCGTCAGCAACGCCTTCGATTTCCCGGGTTTTGTGCCCGCCTATATTCGCCCGCTCTTCTGCCGCGGTATTGGGCCATTCCGCTGGGCCGCGCTCTCCGGCGATGCGGAAGATATCTATCGCACCGATGAAAAGGTAAAAGAGCTGATCGCGGATGACGCGCATCTGCACCGCTGGCTGGATATGGCGAAAGAGCGCATCAGTTTCCAGGGCTTACCTGCGCGTATCTGTTGGGTTGGTCTGGGGCAGCGCGCACGTCTGGGCCTGGCGTTTAATGAAATGGTGCGTCGCGGCGAAGTCTCCGCACCAATTGTCATTGGCCGCGATCACCTGGACTCCGGCTCCGTTGCCAGCCCGAACCGCGAAACCGAAGCGATGAAAGATGGCTCCGATGCGGTTTCCGACTGGCCTTTGCTGAACGCGTTGCTCAACACCGCCAGCGGCGCAACCTGGGTTTCTCTGCACCACGGCGGAGGCGTCGGCATGGGCTTCTCGCAACATTCGGGGATGGTTATCGTCTGTGATGGCACGGATGAAGCGGCAGAACGTATTGCCCGCGTACTGCATAACGATCCGGCGACGGGCGTGATGCGTCATGCTGACGCAGGCTATGATTCAGCGGTCGCCTGTGCCAAAGAGCACGGCCTCAATTTACCGATGATTGCAAAGTAAAACCGACGGCGCGGCGATTGCCGCGCCGAACCATGACGGGAGAACGCGGATGCGCATTTTATGGCGTCACTGCCAGATTGCCACCATGGAAGCGGGCAAATACAACCTGATCTCTCGCGGCGCGCTGATCACCAACGGGTCGCAGATTTCATGGCTGGGCGAAGAGGGAACGCAGCCGGATGATGTGGTCGATCGTGAAGTGGATTTGCAGGGGCGGTTGGTTACGCCTGGGTTGATCGATTGCCATAGCCATAGCGTGTTTGGCGGTGATCGCAGCCAGGAATTTGAGATGCGACTCAACGGCGCGAGCTACGCGGAAATCGCCGCAGCAGGCGGCGGCATTATCAGTACCGTGAATGCCACCCGCAACGCCAGCCAGCAACAACTGCTGGAAAGCGCCCGCAAGCGCATTGACGCACTGCGCAAAGAAGGCGTTACCGCGCTTGAGATCAAATCCGGTTATGGCCTCAGCTTTGCCGATGAAAGCAAAATGTTGCAGGTGATCCGCGCGCTTGGCGCAGAAATGCCGCTCACTATCTTCAGCACCTGTCTCGCAGCGCATGCAGTGCCGGGCGAGTATCAGGGGCGCGCTGACGACTACATCGACGGGATTTGCCAGCACTGGCTACCCGCCTGGCACGCACAAGGGCTGGTCGATGCGGTCGATGCTTTTTGTGAACATCTGGCCTTTTCACCGCCGCAAGTGGAGCGGGTTTTCCGCAAAGCGCAGCAGCTTGGCTTACCGGTAAAACTGCATGCCGAACAGCTTTCACTGCTGCACGGCGCAGGGCTGGCCGCCCGCTACAGTGCGCTTTCCGCCGATCATCTCGAGTATTTGTGCGAAGAAGATATCGTGCTGATGGCGCAGCACGGCACCACTGCCGTTCTGCTGCCGGGCGCGTTTTACTTTTTACGCGAGAGCCAGCAGCCACCGGTGGCGCTATTACGTAAGCATCAGGTGCCGATGGCCATTTCCAGCGATCTGAACCCCGGTACGTCGCCCGTGCTGTCGCTGCGCCTGATGATGAACATGGCCTGCACGTTGTTCCGTCTGACGCCTGAAGAAGCGCTGGCGGGAGTGACCTGTCATGCCGCCCGTGCATTAGGTATCAGTGAACGCTGTGGCACGCTCCAGGCGGGTAAAGAGGCCAGCTTTGTCGCGTGGGATGTGGCTCATCCGGCAGAACTCAGCTACTGGCTGGGAGGAACACTGTCAAAACAGGTTATTTATCAGGGGGAGGAAGTCTGGCATGACTAACGGATTCGAATTACATCAGGGTCGGCTGCCGCTACTGGTCAGCATGCCCCATCCCGGCACGCAACTGACACCGGAAATTGCCAGCGGCCTCACCGCGCGGGCACGACGTCTGGAGGATACGGACTGGCATATTCCGCTGCTGTATCAGCCGATTCGCGAGCTTGGCGCCAGCGTGCTGAGCGCTAATTATTCCCGCTATGTGGTGGATTTAAACCGCCCGGCAGATGATAAACCGTTATACGCTACCGCGACCACCGGCCTGTTTCCGGACACCTTTTTTGACGGCGAGTCGCTGTTCGAAGCGGGTAAAGCGCCGGATGACGCCACGAAAGCCGCTATTTTGCATACTGTGTGGCAGCCTTATCACCAGGCGCTGGCGCAAGAACTGGCGCGGTTGCGCGACACTTTCGGTTACGCGCTCCTGTGGGATGCACACTCCATCAAATCGGTGGTTCCGCGTTTGTTTGACGGCAAACTGCCGGATCTGAACTTCGGTACTGCCGATGGCGCAAGCTGCGCGCCGGAACTGAGCGCCGCATTACTGGCGTGCTGCGAGGCATTTCCGCGCTACACGAAAGTGCTCAACGGTCGCTTCAAAGGCGGGTATATCACCCGCCATTACGGCGCACCGCAACAGAACATCCATGCGATACAACTGGAAGTGGCGCAGTGCTGCTACATGGATGAGACGAGTTTTGCTTTCTCTGAAGAGAAGAGTGAAGCGTTCCGCCAGCTACTGACTTCCCTGATCAACACCGCGCTCGACTGGGGTAAGCAACGACTGTCCCGTTAACATTAAAAGGGATGCGCAAGCATCCCTTCATGAGGGGATTCATTCCCGTGTCGTTGAGCCTTTATTTCCCGCCACCGCTTAACACTTAATCCATTCCTGGCGTGACGCCAGCCCCTGACACCAAAACATTATGCTGGCTTACAGGGGCTCCTTACGTTTTTATAACAGCAAAAATGTATTCAATTTCACAGGCAAAGCCCGCCACATCCGAATGACCAGCAATGCCTCTCTCTTCTTCAGCAAGACACTATTGCTGGCAGCAATGTCGTCAGATGGCGTTCCGCCAGCAGAGCAATCGCACGTTCGATATCCGGCGCGAAATAACGATCTTTCTCATAATGCGCAACCTGTTCGCGCAGCAGATGGCGGGCCTGTTCCAGCAGCGGGCTACTGGTTAAGCCTTCGCGCATATCCAGCCCCTGACAGGCGGCAAGCCACTCGACAGCAATGACGCCGCGCGTGTTCGCCGCCATTTCCCACAGACGACGCCCGGCAGCCGGTGCCATAGAAACGTGATCTTCCTGGTTTGCCGAGGTGGGCAAACTGTCCACACTGTGCGGATGCGATAACGCTTTGTTTTCACTTGCCAGCGCCGCTGCGGTGACCTGGGCAATCATAAAGCCGGAGTTAACACCGCCATTTTTCACGAGGAACGGCGGTAGTTGCGACATATGGCTGTCCATCAGCAGGGCAATGCGGCGCTCCGCCAGCGAGCCTATCTCCGCAATCGCCAGCGCAATATTATCGGCGGCCATCGCGACTGGTTCCGCATGGAAATTCCCCCCGGAGATCACTTCGTTTTCGGCGGCGAACACCAGCGGGTTATCAGAAACCGCATTTGCTTCAGTTAACAGCACTTCCGCGGCAAAACGCAGTTGCGTCAGGCATGCGCCCATCACCTGCGGCTGACAGCGCAGGGAGTAAGGATCCTGCACTTTATTGCAGTTGTGGTGAGACTGGGAAATGGCGCTGTCATCGGTTAATAGATGGCGATATAACGCCGCCGCGTCAATCTGCCCGCGCTGGCCGCGAACATCATGAATACGCGCATCGAAGGGACGACGAGAACCGAGCGCCGCCTCAGTGGTCAGCGCACCGCAAACCACGGCAGAAGCGAACAGATCTTCGGCTTCAAACAGGCCGCGCAAAGCAAAGGCGGTGGAGGTTTGCGTACCGTTCAGCAGCGCCAGCCCCTCTTTTGCCGCCAGCGTAATTGGCTCCAGCCCGGCGTTTTTCAGCGCTTCACTCGCTGGTAACCATTCCCCCTGCCAGCGCGCTTTGCCTTCGCCGAGCAGCGTCAGCGACATATGCGCCAGCGGTGCGAGATCCCCTGACGCGCCCACCGAGCCTTTCGCCGGGATCCACGGATAAACCTCCGCGTTAACCATCGCCACCAGCATCTGGATCACCTGCAGACGAATACCGGAAAAACCGCGCGCCAGGCTGTTGATCTTCAGTACCATAATTAAGCGAACCAGCGCATCATCCAGCGGTTCGCCAACGCCTGCGGCGTGAGACAGCACCAGCGAGCGTTGCAAATTCTCCAGATCTTCCGTCGCGATACGCGTCTGCGCCAGCAAACCGAAGCCCGTGTTGATGCCATAGGCGGTGCGGCCTTCCGCCATAATGGTGTTGACGCAGGCAACGCTCTCATTAATGGCCGCAAACGCGCCATCATCCAGCGACAGATGAAGCGGCTGGCTGTATATTTCGCGCAGCTGCGCGAGAGTGAGTTGGCCCGGAATAAGGGTGAAATTTTTCATGCTTTGCCCTGCCCCTGCATTACAGCAATCATCGGAAGATTGAGCGCCTGCGCTGCGGCACACTCAATCGCAATCTCATACTCAGCCTCAGCGTGACGCATCACGCCAGTTGTCGGATCGTGAGGCAGCACGCGCGCAATGCGTGCTGCCGCTTCATCTGTGTCACCACAAACGATCACCATCCCTGCATGCCTGGAAAATCCCATCCGCATACCACCGCAGTGGTGCAGCGAGGCCAGGTCGCGCCGCTGGCAATGTTAAACATCGGCCAGTTGGATACGGCATCAGAACCGTCGCGCATCGCTTCGGTTTCGCGGTTCGGGTTTGCCACCGCGCCAGAATCAGGTTTGTTACCACCAATACCGCCATACCCCACCAGTACGTTCGGTTTTTCGGCAGTATCGGGATCAAGGTTATTGCGCAATGGCGCTTCGGCGAGCCAGCTTTTCGTATTCGGCTCCATGCCTTTAGAGGTCTGCTGGCGATTGAGGGTGTGCGGCATCGGTGTTCTCTCCTGAGGACATGTCCTGATGTGTAAACATATATACTTGCCTATACAATTACGCGCAAGGCAGGATTTAACAGAAAAGATACAATTTTATTATAGTGCGCCAGCAATCACGCTTTTACTGACGCAAATGATCTGAAGCCGAAATGCCCCTGTAAACGGTAACGGCTGCCCAGGAAAAGCAGGCTGGCGGGGAGGACAGTATGTAAGATTGACCATCCATGACCGCGAATAAGCAGGCAGGGATCGTGCTCGTTGCGGTGCAACAGGCGGCACTCATCAGCCGGGAAGCTCTCGGCTTTGATAATATGCCAGGGTTCTTCACAAGTTTCCCCAGCGCCCTCTTCCCTCAACGTTTTTTTCGCCGCAGGGTTATTTTTCCCCTCTCACTCACTTTTTTATGCATCTCATCGCAGAAACACGGTGGCGCATTTTTCCGATCGAATTGCAGATGCTGTGACCCGCTTCAAAAAATTAGCCTTATTATTCAAGCGGAAATGAACCGTTTCAGCAGGCCATTTTTATCGTCGCTCAATAGCAATTTATTTAGCAGTGAAAGTATTGTGTCGCCAAAGCCCGACACATTGTAAGTTACTAAAATTAAATAGAAAAAAGGCTCTTGTAAGGCCTAAAAATTAAGCGTACATTAGCCCCGTTTGGTGAGGAATTCACCCGAAATTCTGAGATGGAGCTGTGGCCGAAATAGAGATAATTCTCATTTTCGATGTGGCGTAGTTTCACCTCTCTATACTCAGTCCTGAATGGTCATGAATGCATACTTAGGTGTGCGGAGCGATGAACGTGAAATATTTCTTTATGGGCATTTCGGTGATGGTTATTGTGTGGGCCGGCACATTCGCCCTGATGATCTAACCTGAGCATATCGTGCTGTACAAAAAAGGAGCCAAAAGGCTCCTTTTTTGTTTTGCCAGCCGGGCAAGGAACAGTTACGGTTCCAGATCTTCCGCCGCACTTTTTTGCGCTGCCGGAAGCAGCCCGTCGGCGCGGAACATGGCCTTAATACCGCGTACCGCCTGGCGGATACGATCGCGGTTCTCAATCAGCGCGAAACGCACATGCGTATCGCCATAGTCACCAAAGCCGATACCCGGAGAGACACACACTTTCGCCTCCTGCAGCAGCTTTTTGGCAAACTCCAGCGAGCCCATCGCCGCATACGGTTCCGGAATTTTCGCCCACACGTACATTGACGCTTTCGGCATTTCTACCATCCAGCCCGCTTCATGCAACCCTTTAACCAGTACATCGCGGCGGCGTTTATACTGAGCGGCAATATCGCGCACACACTGCTGATCCCCTTCCAGCGCAGCAATCGCAGCCACCTGGAGCGGCGTAAAGGTGCCGTAATCATGATAACTTTTGATCCGCGCCAGTGCGTTGACCAGCACCGGATTACCGACCATAAAGCCGATACGCCAGCCCGCCATATTGTAACTTTTCGACAACGTGAAGAACTCAACGGCGACATCGCGCGCGCCCGGCACCTGCATGATTGACGGCGCTTTCCAGCCATCGTACACAATGTCGGCATAGGCCAGATCGTGAACCACCAGCACATCGTAGCGTTTTGCCAGCGCGACCACTTTTTCAAAGAACTCCAGTTCAACGCACTGCGCCGTCGGGTTAGACGGAAAGCCTAAAATCATCATTTTCGGCTTCGGGTAACTTTCGCGGATCGCGCGCTCCAGCTCATTGAAGAAGTCGACACCTTCCACCAGCGGAACAGAACGTACCTGCGCTCCCGCAATCACCGCACCGTAAATATGAATCGGGTAACTCGGGTTCGGCACCAGCACAGTATCACCGTGATCCAGCGTCGCCAGCATCAGATGCGCCAGCCCCTCTTTCGAGCCGATGGTAACAATCGCTTCGGTTTCCGGATCGATATCCACTTGATAACGATCCTGATACCAGCGGGAAATCGCCCGGCGCAGACGTGGAATGCCGCGTGACGTGGAGTAACCGTGCGTATCCGGGCGTTGCGCGACAGTACAGAGTTTCTCAACGATATGTGGTGGCGTCGCGCCATCCGGGTTGCCCATACTGAAATCAATAATGTCTTCGCCGCGGCGTCGCGCAGCCATTTTCAGTTCAGCGGTGATATTAAAAACATACGGGGGGAGACGATCGATGCGCGTAAAACGGCGTTCAGGACTGAAGTCAGCCATAGATTCCTCGGAGTAACGTTAGCGCCCGGACCGTCCGAGCGACGTCGCCGCATTTGCGGCGTACTCAGAACATAGCCCGAAAAAAATCTCGCTGTCGAGAGGTAAGCGCAAAAATAACGCAACGCCATAAAAGGGGAAGTTTAATTTAGGAAAAGGAAAGCAAGATTATCCTCTTATAGAAAAATCCATCATATATTTTAACAATAAAATAAAGATAAAATTACCTTAAAAATTCACCTGTTAGCGCACCTACGCATCATTTCTTTCGGATCTTTTCAATCCCCTTTTGGAAAAGTGGTCTTTCCTCATTCAGCGAATGAATACTGCGGCTGGTCATCTGGGCCGCGGTTTTTTATCATAGCTTTTTGACGCTATTCATATGAGTCCCCCGTGCACGAAATATTCGACATGCTGCTGGCCGTCTTTGACCGAGCGGCGCTCATGCTGATCTGCCTGTTTTTCTTGATCCGCATCCGCTTGTTCCGCGAACTGCTGCATAAAACGGCGCACTCGCCAAAAGAGCTGCTGGGCGTGACGGCCATCTTCTCGATGTTTGCCCTGTTCAGTACCTGGTCCGGCGTGCCGGTGGAAGGTTCGCTGGTTAACGTGCGTATTATCGCGGTGATGTCCGGCGGGATTTTGTTCGGCCCGTGGGTCGGCATTATCACCGGCGTGATTGCCGGGGTGCACCGCTATCTGATTGATATTGGCGGCGTGACGGCGATCCCCTGCTTTATCACCAGCATTATTGCCGGCGTGATGTCCGGGATGATTAACCGCAAAGTGCCCAAAGCGCAGCACTGGCGCGTGGGCATCATCGGCGGCATGATTTGCGAAAGCCTGACCATGACGCTGGTGGTGCTGTGGGCACCGACTACCGCGCTTGGCCTCGATATTGTGTCCAAAATTGGGGTGCCGATGATCCTCGGCAGCGTCTGCATCGGCTTTATTGTGCTGCTGGTGCAAAGCGTGGAAGGGGAAAAAGAGGCGATTGCCGGTCGTCAGGCGAAGCTGGCGCTGGATATTGCCAATAAAACACTGCCGCTGTTCCGCAATGTGAATAGCGAGTCCCTGCGCAAAGTGTGTGACATTATTCGCCGGGATATCAAAGCCGATGCGGTGGCTATCACCAATACCGATCACGTGCTGGCTTACGTTGGCGTGGGGGAAAATAATTACCGCGACAGCGACGATATTATCAGCCCAACCACTCGCCAGGCGATGAACACCGGCGAAATTATCATTAAAAACAATGATGAAGCCCACCGCACGCCGGAGATCCACTCGATGCTGGTGATCCCGCTGCGTGAACAGGGCATCGTGACCGGCACGCTGAAGATCTATTATTGCCATGCGCACCAGATCACCTCCTCATTACAGGATATGGCCGTCGGCTTATCACAGATTATCTCAACACAACTGGAAGTTTCCCGCGCCGAACAGCTGCGGGAGATGGCGAACAAAGCGGAGCTGCGCGCTTTGCAAAGTAAGATCAACCCGCATTTCCTGTTTAATGCCTTGAATGCTATCTCCTCGTCGATTCGCCTGAATCCGGACACCGCCCGGCAGCTCATTTTCAATTTGTCGCGTTACCTGCGCTATAACATTGAATTAAAAGATGATGAGCTCATTGATATCAAAAAAGAGCTCTATCAAATCAAAGACTATATCGCCATTGAGCAGGCCCGTTTTGGCGACAAGTTGACGGTGATTTATGACATCGATGAAGAGGTCAGTTGTGTGATCCCGAGCCTGCTGATCCAGCCATTGGTTGAAAATGCGATTGTGCATGGCATTCAACCGTGTAAAGGCAAAGGCGTGGTCACCATCAGTGTGGAAGAGTGTGGCAACCGCGTGCGTATCGCGGTGCGCGATACGGGCAACGGTATCGATCCGCAGATGATTGCCCGCGTTGAAGCCGATGAGATGCCCGGCAACAAAATTGGCCTGCTGAACGTGCATCAGCGCGTGAAGCTGCTGTACGGCGAAGGGCTGCATATCCGCCGTTTGACGCCGGGCACGGAGATCGCGTTTTTTGTGCAGCGCCAACCGTCTCCCGCTGCATTGTTGCCTTAACAGGAGAGCTGTATGAAAGTCATCATTGTTGAAGATGAGATCCTGGCGCAACAGGAGCTGAGCTGGCTTATAAAAGCGCATAGCCAGATGGAAATTGTCGGCACTTTCGACGATGGTCTCGACGTGCTGAAATATTTACAGCACAACAAAGTCGA
This sequence comes from Kosakonia sp. SOY2, assembly GCF_027109175.1. Lineage (NCBI taxonomy): Bacteria > Pseudomonadati > Pseudomonadota > Gammaproteobacteria > Enterobacterales > Enterobacteriaceae > Kosakonia > Kosakonia sp. SOY2. The sequence goes on along the minus strand of NZ_JAPVXH010000001.1, from coordinate 222,541 downwards.
CGCCATTTTTCTCGATATTAATATCCCCTCTCTGGATGGCGTATTGCTGGCACAGAATATCAGTCAGTTTGCCCATAAGCCGTTTATCGTCTTTATCACTGCCTGGAAAGAGCATGCGGTGGAGGCTTTTGAACTGGAAGCGTTCGACTACATTCTGAAACCGTACCAGGAGTCGCGCATCATCAGCATGCTGCAAAAACTGGAAACAGCCTGGCAGCAACAATCTGGCCCGGTTGCCAGCCCGCAGCCACGGGAAAACGCAACCATTAATCTGGTGAAAGACGAGCGAATTATCGTCACCAGTATTCACGATATCTATTATGCGGAAGCACATGAGAAGATGACGTTCGTCTATACGAAGCGGGAATCTTACGTGATGCCGATGAACATCACTGAGTTTTGCAGCAAACTGCCGGCGGCGCACTTCTTTCGCTGCCACCGCTCTTACTGCGTGAACCTGGATAAAATCCGTGAGATCGAACCCTGGTTTAACAATACCTATATTTTGCGGCTGCGGGACCTGGAGTTTCAGGTGCCCGTCAGCCGCAGCAAAGTTAAAGAGTTTCGTCAGTTAATGAATCTTTAAAGCACGTAACCCAGCGTCTGGCGCAGATGAGCGCCAGAGCCCAACAGCCCCGGGTTATCATGCACGATCAGAAATACCGGGATATCCTGGACGTAGGATTTAAAGCGCCCTTTGTCCTCGAAACCACCGCGAAAACCGGAAGCGGTAAAGAAATCGAGGAAGCGCGGCACAATACCACCGGCAATGTAAACGCCGCCGAAAGTGCCGAGATTGAGCGCCAGGTTGCCGCCAAAACGCCCCATAATGACGCAAAACAGTGACAACGCGCGACGGCAGTCAATGCAGCTGTCTTCCAGCGCGCGTTCAGTCACATCTTTCGGTTGCAGATTTTCCGGCAAGCGACCGTCTGATTTGACGATCGCGCGGTAGAGGTTAACGAGACCGGGACCGGAGAGCACGCGTTCAGCGGAAACGTGACCGATTTCCGCACGTAACTCTTCGAGGATAATCCCCTCTTCTTCGCTGTTTGGCGCGAAATCGACATGGCCGCCTTCGCCCGGCAGACTCACCCAGCGTTTATCCACATGCACCAGATGCGAAACGCCAAGCCCGGTGCCTGCGCCGTAAACAGCTATCGGTTTTCCTTCAACCGGCGCGGAACCACCAAACTGAATCAAGTGTTCCGCTTTGAGCATCGGGATCGCCATTGATACGGCGGTGAAATCGTTAATGATTTCCAGATGAGCGAAACCGAGGTTTTTCTTCATTTCGGCAATCGAAAACGCCCAGGTGTGGTTGGTCATTGCCACCCAGTCACCGGTGATCGGGCAGGCGATGGCAATACAGCCGTCTTCCACCGTGACGTCGTGCTCTTTCAGATAAACACGCACCACGTCTTCCAGGCTTGGATAATCGAGGCCGGAGTAGGTTTTGGCCCGGGAGATGTCACCGCTATCGACATCACACAACGCTAAGCGCGCGTTCGTGCCACCCACGTCTCCCACTAAAGCATACTTTGTCATTCTTTTACGGCTCCGCTAAAGTCAGAATAAATCTTTGGCACACTGTAAATTCAAGGCGCTGTAACAACAACGACCATATCATGAGTGCCCCAGGATTATCGATCTTCGTCACAGATTACCTTAAAGGTTTCAGCCCGGTTGCATCCAGAGTGACCAGGCTTCGTTGCAAGGATAAAAAGATGCTCCATCCGCGTGCGAGAACGCTGCTGTTACTGGCGCTGCCTGCGCTCACTATTGGTGTCGCGTCGGGTCTGATATTAGCGCTGGTGATGAAAATCGCCGCCCTGCTGCAAACCGTGTTGTGGAGCGGCATACCGTGGCGGCTCGGCATCTCACCTGATTCCCCCTGGTGGATACTGATTGTTTTGACACTCACCGGCGTTGCTGTAGGCCTGGTTATCCGTTTCAGCACCGGTCATGGCGGGCCGGATCCGGCGACGGTGCCGCTGATTGGTTCGCCGGTTGCGGTCAACGCGCTGCCGGGGCTGACGCTGGCAATGATCCTCGGTCTGGCGGGCGGCGTAAGTCTTGGCCCGGAACAACCGGTGATGGTGCTGAATATCGCCCTTGCCGTTGCACTTGGCGCGCGCATTTTCCCGCGCGTTGCGCCGCTGGACTGGACAATCCTTGCCTCCGCCGGCACGCTCGGCGCACTGTTTGGCACGCCTGTGGCGGCGGCGCTTATCTTCTCGCAAACCCTGAAAGCCAGTGAAGACGTGCCGCTGTGGGATCGCCTGTTCGCCCCGTTGATGGCTGCCGCAGCTGGCGCGCTAACCACCAGCCTCTTTTCGCCACCGCATTTCACGCTGCCCATTCCCCATTATACGCAGATGCATATCGTTGATATTTTTAGCGGTGCGGTCGTGACGCTGTTCGCCATCGCGCTGGGAATGGTGGCAGTCTGGTGTTTACCGCGTCTGCATCACTTAATGCATCGCCTGAACAACCCGGTGATGACGTTGGGGATTGGCGGCTTCCTGATTGGCCTTCTGGGCATGGCTGGCGGCCACGTTACCTTATTTAAGGGGCTGGATGAGATGCAGCAGCTTGCATTTGCCCATACCTATACCGTTACCGATTACCTGTTGTTTGCCCTGGTGAAGCTCGCCGCGCTGGTGATCGCTGCCGCCTGCGGTTTTCGCGGTGGGCGTATTTTTCCGGCGGTGTTTGTCGGCGTGGCATTAGGCTTAATGCTGCATGAACATGTCGACGCCGTTCCGGCTGCGGTCACCGTTTCCTGTGCCGTATTAGGGCTGGTATTGGTTGTAACGCGCGACGGCTGGCTGAGCCTGTTCCTGGCGGCCGTTGTCGTGCCGGATACCACCTTGCTACCGTTGCTGTGTATCGTGATCCTGCCCGCCTGGTTAGTGCTGGCCGGAAAACCGATGATGATTGTCCCCCGGCGCAGTAAGTAACTACTCACCGTTACGCGTTTCCAGCGCATGGGTGACATCACGCAGCAGATCCGGCAAATCGGCTTGCGGCAACATCACTTCAATCAGCGCAAGCCGGTGGTGATGTGAAGCGGCTTCCAGTGCTTCCGCCAGTTGCACCGTTTCGCTAACACGCCAGCATTCGGCCTGGCAGTCATGGCTGAGCGCATGCGGAATATGTGTCCAGTTCCAGCGTGCAATATCGTTATAACGCTGATGCGCACCGTGGATCGCCCGCTCCACCGTGTAACCATCATTATTGAGCAATAAAATGTTCGGCCGTTGCCCGTCACGCAGCATGGACCCCAGCTCCTGTATGGTGAGCTGCGCTGCACCGTCGCCGCTAAGCAAAATGACCCGCCGCTGCGGGCAGGCGGTTTGTGCGCCGAACGCGGCGGGTAGACAATAACCTATCGATCCCCACAGCGGCTGCGTCAGCATTTCAACCCCGGCTGGCAGACGCAGAGACGCCGCGCCAAAAGCTGCGGTTCCCTGATCGGCCAGTAAAATATCACCGGGGCGAATAAAAGCCTGCAGTGTTTGCCAGAATGTATGCTGATTTAAAATGCCGGAGTGATGCGGCGAATTGGCGGAGGGCGCGGGAACAGGCTCAAGCACGCAGCGTGGGTTATTGCGACAAACCGAAATCAGGATATTTACCGCCTCCTGCATCGTAATCCCGCTGAACCACTCTTCTCCTACCCGCGCCGCAAAGGGCTGGATATCAATCGTGCGCTCCACAGGTAACTGCTGGGTAAACCCGGCGGTGATGGTGTCCGTAAAACGCACGCCGACACACATTACCGCATCGGCACTTTCGATCGCCTCCCGCACCTGCGGCGGGCTGGCGGCACCGCTGTACGTGCCGACAAACCCAGGCTGCGTTTCATCAAACAAACCTTTGCCCATTAACAACGTGGCGTGCGGGACGGGTGCATCCTTCATCCAGCACTGCAACATTTTCTGTACACCAAAGCGGTGAGCGAGAAAATCCGCCAGCAGCGCAACTCGCGGGCTTTCGCTGAGCATCGCCTGTACACGTCGGCGAAAGCTGTCCAGACGCCCTTCATTAGGCTGAAGCGATGCGGGAGTGATAACGTTTACAGGCGGCGTTGCCGCCTTTTTTGCCACATCGGCAGGCAACATCAGGTAACCGGGGCGAGATTCACTGAGCATCGTGCGGATCACACGGTCAATTTCATAGCAGGCGTTTTCTGCCGTTAACACCGCCTGCGCAGCGCTGATAGGTTCATACATGCGCCAGAAATGGCTGAAATCGCCGTCACCCAGCGTGTGGTGCAAAAGTTCACCGCGTTGCTGTACGCTGCGACAGGGTGCCCCCACGATCTGCAACACCGGCACATATTCCGCAAAGCTGCCCGCAACACCGTTAATCGCACTTAACTCCCCCACGCCAAAGGTGGTTAGCAGCACGCCCGCTCCCTGACAACGCCCGTAACCATCAGCAGCATAAGCGGCATTCAGTTCATTAGCACAGCCCACCCAATGCACCGCCGGATGCTGGATAACGTGATCAAGAAACTGCAGATTGTAGTCGCCCGGTACGCCGAAAAGATGATGAATACCGCAGCCAGCAAGCCTGTCCAGTAGGTAGTCGGCAACTGAATAATCGTTTTGCATTGCGCTACGTCTCCAAATACTGACACTTACCTGAGTATTGGAGAACTGTGATGAGAGTCCAGGATACGCGTCAGAGAGAAAGTGGAAAGCAAGCTTTACGGCACCTGGCGGTGTAAGCTCAGTGAATGTAAACGCATACACTAACGCTACGCTGATAAAAAGGAGTAACTGCATGGTTTATCTGGCCGATCCCGCACGCTATGAAAAGATGCACTACCATCGCTGCGGCGAGAGCGGGTTAAAGCTGCCGGCAATTTCGCTTGGGTTGTGGCACAACTTCGGTGATACCACTTTGCTGGAAAATAGCCGCCAGTTGTTGCGGCATGCCTTTGATCTGGGTATTACCCATTTTGATCTGGCCAATAACTACGGGCCGCCGCCGGGCTCCGCAGAGCGCAATTTCGGCCGGATTTTGCAGGAGGATTTCCTGCCCTATCGTGATGAACTGATTATCTCAAGTAAAGCCGGTTATACCATGTGGGACGGGCCTTACGGCGACTGGGGGTCACGTAAGTATCTGATTGCCAGTCTTGACCAGAGCCTGCGCCGCATGGGGCTGGAGTATGTTGATATCTTCTACCACCATCGCCCGGATCCCGAGACGCCGCTGCAAGAAACCATGCGCGCACTGGATCATATTGTGCGCCAGGGTAAAGCCCTGTACGTCGGGCTTTCCAACTACCCGGCAGCGCAGGCGCGCGAAGCTATCGATATCCTTAATGATCTCGGAACACCGTGTCTTATCCATCAGCCGAAATACTCACTGTTTGAACGCTGGGTCGAAGCCGAATTGCTCGATGTATTGCAGGAAAAAGGCGTCGGCAGTATTGCGTTCTCACCGCTGGCTGGCGGGCAACTAACCGACCGTTATCTGCACGGCATTCCCCCCGATTCCCGCGCCGCCAGCGGCAGCCGTTTTCTCAACCCGGAGCAGATTACCGATGAAAAGCTCGCGACCGTTCGTGCGCTGAATGCAGTGGCGGAACGGCGCGGACAGAAGTTATCTCAGATGGCGCTGGCCTGGGTGCTGCGTAACGATCGCGTCACTTCGGTGCTGATTGGTGCCAGTAAAACCAGCCAGCTTGACGATGCGGTCGGCATGCTGGCAAACCGCCACTTCACCACGACTGAAAGCGATGAGATCGACGCCATTCTCAGTGGCGCAAAATAACCGCAAATTTAGCAAAAAATGCTGCCATTCATGATTTAGGAGTTCCGCCAATAATACGGGGTTTAGCCGCCCCGTAATATTGTTGTAACAGGCCGTTTCGGCCCGATCGTGAAGGAGAAGAGTATGTTCAGGTCACTGATTCTGGCAGCTGTGTTAATGGCTTCTGCGCCGCTGGTCGCAAATGCTGGCGAAATCACCCTGTTGCCATCTGTGAAATTACAAATTGGCGATCGCGATAATTACGGTAACTACTGGGACGGCGGCCGCTGGCGCGACCGTGACTACTGGGGCCGCAACTATGAGTGGCGCGGCAACCGCTGGTATAAACATGATCGCGGCTGGCATCGCGGCTGGGACAAACAGAACGCGTATGAACGCGGTTACCGTGAAGGCTGGCGCGACCGCGACGATCATCGTGGCCATGGCCGGGGACATCACCACTAATTCAAAAAAAGGAGCGCGAGCGCTCCTTTTTCTCATGCTATTTACAGACCTGCCGCACTGCCGATTAACAGCCAGCCATTCAAACTGACCACCAGCACCACAATCACCCAGCCAACCCGTTTAACCATTGGCGTATTGACTAACTCGCCCATTAATTTGTGGTTACTGGTGAAAATCAGCAGTGGCACCAGCGCCAGCGCGATGCCGAAACTCAGCAGCACCTGGCTCATGACAAGGATCCTCGTCGGATCCAGCCCCAGCCAGATAACAATAAACGACGGCATCATGGTGATGGTGCGCCGCACCCACAGAGGTATATGAAAACGCACAAACCCCTGCATCACCACCTGCCCGGCCAGCGTCCCCACGACCGTTGAAGAAAGCCCCGCCGCTACCAGGCTAAGACCAAAAATGGTCGCTGCGGCATGGCTTAATAACGGCTCAAGCGTCAGGTACGCCTGGTCGAGATCGGCAACACCGGTGTGACCGTTAAAATGGAACGCCGCTGCCGCTGTCGCCATCATCGCCAGATTTACAAATCCGGCGATAGTCATGGCGATACCCACATCCCATTTGGTGGCGGAATAACGCTCGCGCTGAGTGCCCTGGTGCAAATGCTGCGTCAGAGACGAGTGCAGGTAAATAACATGCGGCATAATAGTCGCGCCCAGTACGCCAGCTGCGAGGAACACGGCTTCACTACCCGGCAAACTCGGGATCACAATGCCTTGCGCCAGCTGAGCCAGTTTCGGCTGAGAAAAAACCAGCTCAACAATATAAGCCGCAGCGACAAACAGCAGCAGGCCGCCTATCACTTTCTCCAGCGGTTTTTGCCCCCGCCGCTGTAACATCAAAATCAAGAATGTCGCCACGCCAGTAAGCACCGCACCTTGCAGTAACGAAACACCGAGGATGAGCTTAAACCCGATGGCGGCACCGATAAACTCCGCCAGATCGGTTGCCATGGCGATAATTTCCGCCTGCACCCAGTAGAACCACACTAGCGGGCGCGGATAGTGATCGCGGATCTGCTCTGCGAGGTTCTTCCCGGTGGCAATCCCCAGTTTGGCGGAAAGCAGCTGGATCAACATCGCCATAATATTGGCCCAGACCACCACCCACAGCAGTTGGTAGCCAAAACTGGCGCCCGCCTGAATATTGGTAGCGAAGTTGCCCGGGTCGATATAACCGATAGCAGCAATAAACGCCGGTCCCATTAAGGCAAACCGTAATTTGCGCGCTGCACGCCCATTACTATTCTCAACGCGACTACTGTTCATTTATTGCCCCTAAATATAGCCTTTGCTATGTTTTATGCTACCAAAATGAGAATGATTATCAAGTTCATTTAAATGGGTTTACCTGATTTCTCTGATAGCCAGAAACAATAGAAGGGTTGAATGTCAAGGATGGTGACGGCGACAACAGCATTTGCCGCAGCGTTATGTTAAGAGTCTAGCAGTATGACGCAACTTTTCACGCTTTTACTTAACATAACAGAAATGTATGTTGGATCACTAATTTTGAGTCTGGTCACAGGTCATTAATATAGTGTGTGTTTGATCTCGTTTTCTTTTGTCTTGTTACATAGAATGTGCACGAAATTCCTACCCGTCTCATATTTGGAGCAAATATGTCCCGCGTTTTGCACTTTGTCCTGGCGCTTGCTGTTGTGGCGCTGCTTGCCCTGCTCGTAAGCAGCGATCGCAAGAAGATCCGCATTCGTTTTGTTATTCAACTGCTGGTGATTGAAGTTTTACTGGCCTGGTTCTTCCTGAACTCTGATATTGGCCTCGGCTTCGTTAAAGGCTTCTCCGAGATGTTCGAAAAACTGCTCGGTTTCGCCAACGAAGGTACTAACTTCGTCTTCGGTAAAATGAATGATGAAGGTCTGGCGTTCTTCTTCCTGAAAGTGCTGTGCCCGATTGTTTTCATTTCTGCTCTGATTGGCATTCTGCAACATATTCGTGTGCTGCCGATCATTATCCGCGCCATCGGTACGGTGCTGTCCAAAGTGAACGGTATGGGCAAACTGGAATCGTTTAACGCTGTTAGCTCCCTGATTCTGGGACAGTCTGAAAACTTCATTGCTTACAAAGACATTCTCGGCAAAATGTCCCGCAACCGCATGTACACCATGGCAGCGACCGCCATGTCGACTGTTTCGATGTCCATCGTCGGTGCGTACATGACCATGCTCCAGCCGAAATATGTTGTTGCGGCGCTGGTGCTGAACATGTTCAGTACCTTTATTGTGCTGTCGATTCTCAACCCGTACCGCGTGGATGAGAGCGAAGAAAACCTGCAAATGGCGAAGCTGCACGAAGGTCAGAGCTTCTTTGAAATGCTGGGTGAATACATTCTGGCGGGCTTCAAAGTTGCCATTATTGTTGCGGCAATGCTGATTGGTTTTATCGCCCTGATTTCCGGCCTGAACGCACTGTTCGCCGCCGTGCTGGGCATCTCCTTCCAGGGAATTCTGGGCTACATTTTCTATCCGATTGCCTGGGTGCTGGGCGTACCGGCTCACGAAGCGCTGCAGGTTGCCAGTATCATGGCCACCAAACTGGTTTCGAATGAATTTGTGGCGATGATGGATCTGCAGAAAATCGCAGCTAACCTCTCTCCGCGTTCAGAAGGCATCCTGTCCGTGTTCCTCGTTTCCTTCGCGAACTTCTCGTCTATCGGCATTATCGCCGGTGCGATCAAAGGCCTGAATGAAGAACAAGGTAACGTGGTTTCCCGTTTCGGTCTGAAACTGGTGTACGGCTCCACGCTGGTGAGCGTACTGTCAGCGGCTATCGCCGCGCTGGTTATCTGATTGTCATAGGCTAAAAAAACCGGGGATTTCCCCGGTTTTTTATTCAGCTTTAGCCAGCGGCTGCGGTTTACCCAGCAAATAGCCCTGCAAATAATCGACGCCAGCATTCAGCAATAACTCGCGCTGCGCTTCATTCTCCACATACTCCGCAACAACAGTCAGCGATTTGGCCTTCGCCAGTTCGCATATCGCTTTGACGATCATCGCATCCTGCTTGTCCTGTAAAATATCCCGGATAAAACAGCCATCGATTTTGAGGATATCCGCCTGCAGCCCTTTTAAACGTTCAAAGTTGGCATAGCCAGTGCCAAAGTCATCAATCGCGATTTTGAATCCTGCTTTTCGCAACTGCTTCATATTTTGGATACTCGCTTCTGAATTAGAGAAGGCCTGCTCTTCCGTTATCTCAATAATTACCTGCCGCGGAGAGACGGCATAACGCGCGAAAAGAGCCAGAAATTGTGTAGCAAACTCTTTTTGCATCAGGGTAAGCGGCATTAAATTCACAGAATAACGTGCCGAATCGCCAGGCTCAGGATGCGCCTGCATCCACTGGAGCAGGCACTCTATAACCTGCATATCAAACCGTGCACCAAGGTTGAACTGGGCAATAACGGGAATAAAAACATCTGGCGTAATAAATTCGCCATCAACAACCAACCGTGTAAGGACTTCCTGGTAGCCGCGCCCTTCGGCATTCACAATCGGCTGGCCATAGAGAACAATGCCATTTTCATCCAGCGCACACTTCACCTTGTTTAGCTGTAACACGCGCTCCGTAGTCTGGTCGGTAACCTCTTGCAAGCTGTTTGTAAGAGCCAGAACCTGATGATCCGCACTAGCTTGTTCTGAGAGCCAGCTTAACTGGCCCAACGTGTGGTGCAGTTCTTCGCCCGAGCCCTGTAATTCCCCCCAGGACGCGCCGAACTCAATATCCAGGGCGGTATTGTTCCAGTAAATACGGCGACTGTTCAGGTAATCCAGCATATGTTGTAAGCGCGATAATATTTCCGGCCCATTGAGTATTAACAATAACTCGCTGCCCGGAAGCTGAAAAAAACGTTCACCGTTATGTAACAGAGGCTGAAGTTCATGGGTGATGCTGCGTTTCACATGAACACGCATCATCAGGCCAAAATGGCGGCTGAGGAACTCCAGATTTTTCATATACAGACAGCACACCACACTGTTTGGCTGCTGTTCCATCTGTTGTTCAAGCGCGCGCAAATTGGGCAAACCCGTTAAGGGATCGCTCATCGCCTGCACCTCCCAGCGCGCTTTCAACCACTCGCTACGGTTAAAAACGCGCATCATATAAAGCATGCAGATGGTAAAGCTGATAAAAACGGACATGACAAATGCCAGGGAATAATCGGAACGCACGCCATGCAGGAAATTATCGTTGTATGCCAGTAGCATAAACGCCGCAATATCCCAGCTTAATAACAACAACGTTGTACTTAACTTGCTGATGCCAAAGGTGAAAAGAATAAAAACAATGGGCACTAAATAGCCTGCAATATAATCATTTTTATATGGAATACATAAAATAGTAACAATAACGACCAGCGAAAAAATCCAACCTAATGTAAATACACGATTATTTTTTGAAAAACACGGTTCAATGCTTCTTAACCATAATGCACGGGCAAACCGTGGATTGAGGATCATCCGTAAAAAATAATAGGCACAGGTGGTAAAAATAATCGCAGAGCAAATCAGGCTTTGAATATCGATGATAGAATAAATAACTGATGCAGGGCCAAAATAATTAGACAAACTAAATGGATAGTTAAACCAAACGCCAGCAGTATACATCGAAATTTTTATACCTATGGGGGCAATAACACCTAACCACAGGATACGAGTGCCCATGTCTTTAGCTCTGTTTGTTAGGCTATACCGCCAGCGGGAGCCTAGTTGTCAGCGAACCACACCGCAGAACAGAAACACAAAAAACAACTGACAAAACAAAAGCACTGCTGCCTCGGCAAAAGATAAATGAAAAAAAGCCTCATTTACCAGAGCAAAACCAATAATAACAGGCAGTATTCCGTGCCGTCCGAATAAAAAAATTATTGCCAGCGCTACACTTAACGGCAACCACGCAAGATAAACCTCACTGGCGTCAACAAGAGTAACAGGAGAAATAAAACGGGAAAGAGAGGTAGCTACCAGGCATAAAATTAACGCGAGGAAGAATTTTCTTATCGCACTGTATAGATTATGTTTCATCAGTATTAATGAAATGCTCTGGGCTGGTCAAAAAATGAAGAGCCGAGATAATAGGTTTATTTATTAAGCGAATCAAGTAAGCAGCGGCTCGAATAACCGCCATTACTGACGCCTCACCGGATGTTTGCTTATTAATGTATAGCAGAAAGAATTAACACAGCGCGGAATAAAACGAAAAACCCCCGCGTAAACGCGAGGGTTTGAATTTTGGTGGAGCTAAGCGGGATCGAACCGCTGACCTCTTGCATGCCATGCAAGCGCTCTCCCAGCTGAGCTATAGCCCCACAATATGCCTTATGCGCCAATTCCGTTGGGTGCGGAATTTGGTGGAGCTAAGCGGGATCGAACCGCTGACCTCTTGCATGCCATGCAAGCGCTCTCCCAGCTGAGCTATAGCCCCATCGCGTAAAGCGTGTCGTGTTGACGGGCGGCATAATATGAATTCCCTTGTCAGGTGTCAACGGCAAAATCGCGCCGCATTATTCAATCGCTGAAAAAGCATGCAAATGAAAGACATTGCGAACGCCCTCGCAGCCAGTAGTTAAACATGTCACATTTTCCCCTAAAATGGTGCTATAACATAAACCATTAATTACCCTTACAACAATTCGGGAAATTACATGCTCAAGGAACGAATGACGCCAGAAGAGTTGGCAAGCCTTACAGGATATAGCCGACAAACCATCAATAAATGGGTGCGCAAAGAAGGCTGGGTTACATCACCAAAACCCGGCGTACAAGGAGGTAAAGCCCGTCTGGTCCATGTAAATGAACAAGTCCGCGCATTTATTCGCAGCGCACAGCGCACTGAAGACCAACCAAAAGCCACACTTACCGCCAGCGATACCTCACTCGAGGCATTATTAATCCGGCTGGCAAAAGAGATGACAGACGCGGAGCAAAAACAACTCTCTTCGCTTTTATTACGCGACGGCATTACCGGCTTGTTGCAACGTCTGGGGCTCCGCGATCAAAAATAATATGATGAAATTACCTAACAAAATGACCACCGAAGAATTAGCGGAGTTTCTCGGCGTCGCCAGACAAACGGTAAATCGTTGGATCCGCCAGCAAGGTTGGACAACAGAACCGTTACCCGGTGTAAAAGGCGGTCGAGCCAGGCTGATTCACATTACGAAAGAGGTGCGCAGTTTCATTATGAAAACGCCCTCTATGCGCCATCATAATTCTTCCTATTCTATTGCCGAACCCGCGCCTGTTTACGCCAGCGGAAATAGCGCGCTGCATGAAATTATCAAAGTACTGCAAAATATGACCGCAGAGGAACAAAAACAGCTTTCAACGCTGCTGGCGCGCGAAGGTATTAGCGGGCTTTTAAGCCGTTTAGGCATTGAGAAAACGCTGGCAGAATAAAAAAACGGCCTTATGCAGGCCGATTTTTTTTATCTGTTTTCCATCAATGGGTATGCTGATGATTCTCCCGCCGGTACGCACCCGGCGGCAGATTAAAGGTGCGGGTAAAGATGCGCGTAAACGTCTGCTGCGAATCAAAACCGTACTTCAGGCAAATGTCGTAAACCTTCTGATCGGTATTACGTAAATCGCGCGCAGCGAGAGATAATTTGCGCGTGCGAATATAGCGCCCCAGACTCTCCCCTTTATAGTGCAAGAAAAGCCGTTGCAGATGCCATTTGGAATAGCCCGCATGCGCTGCAATATCATCAATACGTAATGGTTGATGGAGATTGTCGTCGATCCACTCGACGATGGTGTCGATAACCTGAGCGGAAATAGTCATACTGCGATCCCCCTCTGCTCTTCGATTAATAAACGGGTTTATTCCCACCAGGCGCGGAAAACTTGCGCAGTGTCAGCCGCAAGCACCGGTTCGCCCAGCCTCGGTGTCAGTAAGCGATAGCTTTTGTCCCGGCTTGCTGCCGCCAGCCGTTTGTACGGATCGTCCCAGGTATGTTTTGCCAACACAAAACGCCCCGCATGGCCCGGCAGAACCGCGCGAGCATTAAGTTCCTGCGCTGCCAGCGCAGTCTCTTCCGGCATCATATGAATGTACTTCCAGTCTTCGTCGTACTGACCATTTTCCATAATCGCCAGGTCAACCACGCCAAACTGTTCACCAATCGCTTTGAAATGCGGGCCATAGCCGCTATCGCCACTGTAATAAACGTTTTGCGTGGCAGTAGTGAACATAAAGCTGGCCCATAATGTCTGATTACGTTTCAGACCGCGCCCGGAAAAGTGGCGCGCGGGTAAAACGTGCACAGCCAAATCGTCGCTCACCACCACTTTCTGCTGCCAGTCAGCTTCCTGAATGATTGCCGGATCCATTCCCCAGTAACGCAGGTGCGAGCCCACACCGAGCGGCGTCACCACTTTTTTGATTTTCGGCATCAGCGCCTTGATAGTGGCGTAATCCAGGTGGTCATAGTGATCGTGCGAAATAATCAGCAGATCGATCTCCGGCATATTTTGCGCCGTCCAGAGATCGTTACCGGCAAACGCCTTATTGAGAAATGAAAATGGCGCCGCGTAATTACTCAGGATCGGATCGATCAGAATGCGCTTGCCCGCCAGTTGCAAATACCAGGACGAATGCCCCATCCACACCAGCGTATCCTGTTCAAGCGGCAGGCTGGCCAGATCGGTGTTCACCGTCGGTAACGGTTGCTGTGGACGCGCGTTCTCGCGTTTAGTGACCAGGAAATCCCACCATGCTGCCAGCATATTTTTCTTTCCGGTAAAACCGGGAGTCGGCAACTGGTTTTGAAACTTCCCGTCACGATAATGCGGTGATTTTTCGACTTCAGTAAGCTGTTCGCCCTGCGGGAGTTGGCCAAATCCGGCATTCAGAACAAAAGGTAAACTTGCGGCAGAGGCAACGAGCATAACAAGAACCACGCTGAAAATGAGACGCTTCATATCCTGACCCGACAAAATCGATCCATTCCGTAGATACGACGCTGGTTAAACTTGATTATGAGTGAGTAAGCACTCATTATAGAAAGCAACGCTCAACCGTCAAGATCATTTTTTTCTATGACATTCGACGTTGCAGCGTTACAGAGGGCATGTTTCAATCGTGGTTTTTACAATCTGAGAGGAAAAGTGTAGTGGCTCGTCCAAAGAGTGAAGATAAAAAACTGGCGTTACTGGAAGCGGCTACCGAAGCCATTGCACAGTCGGGAATCGCTGCCTCCACCGCGTTAATCGCCCGCAATGCGGGTGTCGCGGAAGGGACGCTGTTTCGCTACTTCGCCACCAAAGACGATCTGCTCAACGCACTTTACCTGCATCTGAAAAGCGATCTGTGCGGCACCATGCTGGCGAATATCGATCTCTCGATCAACGACTCCAGGCACCACACGCAATGCATCTGGAACAGCTATATCGACTGGGGCATCCGCCACCCGAATGGCCACTGCGCCGTACGCCAGATTGCTGTCAGCGACAAACTCACCGACGCAACCCGCCAGCAAGTCGCGGAAATTTTTCCGGAGCTGCATGAGTTATGCCATCGTTCGGTACGGCCGGTGTTTCTGACCGATGAATACTCCCCTTTTGGCGATGCGATTTTCCTGTCGATGGCGGACACCACGATCACTTTCGCCAGCCGGGATGCTTCTCGCATCACCGAGTTTAAGCGCCTTGGCTTCGAAGCCATGTGGCGTGCGCTGGCCATTGAGGAAAATAATGGACAGTAAAACCCTGCAAGCGAGCGCGCACCGTATTGCGCTCGAACTGCCCTTCACCGAACATTGCTGGCCGTTTGGGCCGGAACATGACGTGTTCAAAGTGTGCGGGAAGATTTTTATGATGACCACCACCGCGCACGGCAGGCCGATGGTGACGATGAAAGCCGAGCCGCAAAAATCGCTGCTCAACCAGCAGATCTACCCCAGCATTGAGCCGGGGTATCACATGAACAAAAAACACTGGATTTCGGTATTCGCTGGCGATGACATCGACGAATCGCTGCTCGCGTTCCTGATTCAGGAATCATGGAACCGCGTGGTCGACGGCTTGCCGCGCAAAGATCAAAAACGTCTGCGCCCTTAAGCGTTTTCCGCCAGCCAGTTCAACGCCTTTTCACCGGCCTCATCCACCGGCAGATAAACCAGCAGCCGCGAGCCGTTACGCGGTGCTGAGTACCAGTACATTTGCTGAAGTGAAAACTCGCCTAACTGCGGATGGTTAAAGATTTTTATCTTATTTTCCACACCGCGCACGTCCAGATGCTTGCGCCACAACGCTTCAAATTCCGCAGACGCCGCACAAAACCGCGCCAGCTTCGCTTCCCACACCGCATCGCCCCGGTGCTCGGCCATGGCCGCGCGGAAATAGGCAACAAAGGTCTGTAACACGCTCTCATCATAGCCGAGCCGGGTACGCCATTGCGGGTGGGTGAGATAGAGATAAATACAGTTGCGATCATCGTCGGGGATTTCGCTGAAATTAACCCCCATCAGGCGCTCAAAACCGGCATTCCACGCCACAATGTCAAAGTTGGTTTTCTGAATACTGGCCGGTTGCGGCAGCAGGCTATCCAGCAAACGCCGGGTGCCTTCACTGATACCTTCACATTGCGGCGTATTCAGCGCTTCCGTTGGCGTTAGCCCGGCCAGCAAAAACAGATGGCGGGTTTCCGTTGGCGAACACTGCAAAGCAGCGGCAATCGCCTGCAACACGGTAGCGGAAGGATTGACGTCCCTGCCCTGTTCGAGCCAGGTATACCAGGTGACCCCCACATCCGCCAGCAGCGCCACCTCTTCACGCCGCAGCCCCGGCGTGCGCCGACGCGTACTGCGCGGCAGCCCCAGCCGCTGCGGATCGAGGCTTTCCCGCCGCGCACGTAAAAACGCACCAAGCTGTTTGCGGTTCTCATCGAGCACCGTCAGTTCCGGGATCTTTTCGACCATCGACGTCATAACCATCTCCAGCATGGTAGTGCCAGTACCAGTATAGGCAAGAACTGGTACCCGTTTTTCTGTTAAGCGATGCTACGTCCATCCGATGAATGACGCAATGGAGTTCCCATGAAAACGTCTGCTGTTTCTCCGGGCCGGGCAGGCCTGATCCTTCTGCTGACCGGGCAGATGCTGCCATTGATTGACACCTCAATTACCAATGTCGCGCTCGACTCCATCACCCTGTCGCTGCACACCACCGCCACACAGCTGGCGCTGATTGTCGCGCTGTACGGCGTGGCTTTCGCCGTCTGTCTGGCGATGGGAAGTAAACTGGGGGATAACCTCGGTCGCCGGCGTGTGTTTCTATGGGGCGTTGCCCTGTTTGGTATCGCTTCGCTGTTGTGCGGGCTGGCAAATTCGGTCTCCGCATTGCTAGGCGCGCGAACACTGCAAGGCATGGGTGCGGCGTTGATTGTGCCGCAGATCCTCGCAACGTTGCATGTCACGCTAAAAGGCACAGCCCACGCACGCGCCATCAGTCTCTACGGCGGTATTGGCGGCGTGGCGTTTATCATCGGGCAGATGGGCGGCGGCTGGCTGGTCTCAGCCGATATCGCCGGTCTTGGCTGGCGTAACGCCTTTTTTATCAATGTGCCCATTTGCCTTCTGGTGCTGGCGCTCAGCCGCCGCTATGTGCCGGAAACGCAAAACGAAACGCGCACGCGAATCGACTGGCAAGGCACGATCGCCCTTGCGATGATCCTCTGCTGCCTGCTGTTCCCGCTGGCGCTTGGCCCGGAGCTGCACTGGCCGTGGGAAACGAAAGCCGCGCTGCTGGCGCTGATTCCGCTGGCATGGTGGATGCGCACCAGCGCACTGAAACAGCAACAAGCGGGTTTAATCCCGCTGCTACCGCCGCGCTTACTCAAGCTGCACAGCATCCGTTTCGGGCTGCTGATTGCGTTGCTGTTCTTTAGCGCGTGGTCGGGTTTTATGTTCTGTATGGCGCTCACGTTGCAAGCCGGAATGGGCATGACGCCGTACCAGTCGGGCAACAGCTTTGTAGCGCTGGGCGTCGCCTATTTTGTCTCTGCCTGGTATGCGCCCAAAATGATTGGTCGCTATAGCATGCGCACCATTTTGCTCACCGGGCTGATGATCCAGGTCAGTGGCCTGCTGGCATTAATTGCTACCCTGCAGCTTTCCGGGCGGACGGTGGGTGCGCTGGCGCTCGCGCCGTCTACCGCGCTGATTGGCTATGGCCAGGCGCTGATCGTAAATAGCTTTTACCGCATCGGCATGCGCGATATCACCACCCAGGATGCGGGCGCAGGTAGCGCCCTGCTTAGCACGTTGCAACAAGCGACACTCGGCCTGGGTCCGGCGGTGCTCGGTGGGTTGTTTTTGCATCTTGTCGGCCAGTCGCAAGGCAACTACAGCACGGCGCTGAGTGGTTTTCTGGCAACAGAAGTGGTGATGATGCTGGTACTGGCCGCAGCGGCAGTGAGCGCCCGCCATCAACTGGCACCGCGCTGCCCGGCTAACTCCTGATTCGCGCTATCCGCAGGCGTAAAAAGGGGATAATGTTATCCCCTTGTTAACAAAGGGAGCGCCGTAGTGGAACTTGATATTTACCTGGTGGACGCGTTCAGTACGCGTCCTTTTTCCGGTAACCCGGCAGCGGTATGCATGACACCGCAGGGGCTGGAAGCCGCATTAATGCAGCAGATAGCCGAAGAGATGGCGGTATCCGAAACCGCGTTTTTAAACCTTGCGGACAATAACCTGCGCTGGTTTACGCCGCAGGCCGAAGTCGATTTATGCGGCCACGGCACGCTGGCAACCGCGCATATTCTGCGCCAGAACGGGCGGCTTGCCGAAGGCGACGCCATCACCTTTCACTCCCTTTCCGGCCCGCTGACGGCAACCGCCGCAGCGCAGGGCATTGAGCTTGATTTCCCGCTACTGACGCCGCACATGCAGCCCGAAGCGCCAGCGGAATTACTCAAGGCACTCGGACTGTCGCATGAACAGGTGAGTGGTTACGGTTTGTTCGGCGCGAAGCAACTGGTGGTGGTCGAGGATGCGCAATTAATTTACGCACTCACGCCTGATTTTGCGGCGCTTCGCGCCTTGCCAGGCCGCGGCGTGGCAGTCACCGCGCCCGGTCAGGATGAGTATGATTGCGTCTCGCGCTACTTCGCCCCGTGGGTGGGGGTGAATGAAGATCCGGTGACCGGCTCCGCGCACTGTGCGCTGGCGGCCTACTGGTCGGCGCGGCTGGGTAAGCGCTCGCTTACCGCCTTCCAGGCCTCACCGCGCGGCGGCGTTTTAGCGCTGGCGCTCAGGGAAAATGGACGCGTGCTGATCGGTGGCGGTGCGCATACGGTGCTGGCCGGCACGTTACGGCTTTGACGGTAGACGCGCAATCATCCGCCAGCGGAACCAAATCTGCGCCAGCAGGATCAACACGCCGCCAAGGATTTTTTGCAGCGGTAAGCGCTCACCGTACCAAATCGAAGCGGCAATCACCGTCAGTAAGGGTTCCAGCACCATAATGATGGCAGCGCTGGCGACGGCAGCATATTTTTGCCCTTGCAGCTGCAGGCCAAACCTGAGGCTTGTGGCAATTAAAATGCTCGCCGCCAGCCACATCGCCGTGGTGCTGGTAAAGGGTTGAGTCCAGGACTCAAACAGCGCAGAAATCACCAGCCCGGCAATACCGGTAATCGCAAGCTGTACCGCTGTGAGCGGCAGCAGCGGCACTTCTCTGGCACAGCGGCTGGTGTAGCAAAAATAGATCGACTGCACGAACGCCGTCAGCAAAAACCAGCCCTGACTGGCATGAAACGTGATGGGCATGTGCAGGCTCAGCAGCGCTAACCCAATAATGGCGACCGGCAAACACTCCCAGTAAGCACGCGCCGGACGGTTTTTTAGCATCACCCAGGCCACCAGCGGCACAAACAGCATCGACAGGCTCATGATAAATGCCCCCTCGCCCAGCGATGGCGTGGTCGATACCGACCAGATCCACAGGCAAAGGTTGAGCGCCATCCATACGCCGCTTATCACCACCTGACGCACTTTTTCCAGCGCAATGCGTTGCCCACGGCAAAACGGCAGCAGCACCAGCGCCGCGCCAAAAAAGCGCAGCCCAAGAAAGGCGAAAACCGGCATTCCGCTAATGGCTTCGCGCGAGAAAATCCACCCGCAGGCGGCGATCAGTGTGGTCAGAACCAGAAATAAATCAGCTTGTCGTTGCCGGGTCATGGCAAGGCTCCCTGAGCAATAAAAAAGCCAGCGCGACGGCTGGCGAAATCTTTACACACATCATGCCTGAAATGTCAGGCGCTGGCGCGGGAAATATAACGCCAGTCCATGATTACGCTTTCTGGCGGGCTGTCCGGGTTATCAATGCGGTTCAGCAACAGCCGGACGGCTTCGCGCCCCATCGCCTGTGAAGGTTGCTCAATGGTGCTGAGCGGCGGCGTAACCATTTCTGCCAGTTCAGTGCCATCGAAACCGACCACCGCGATATCCTGCGGCATTGTCAGCCCGGCTTCATGGATCGCCAGCAGCGCCCCGGCGGCCAGCGTATCGGAAACGGCAAACACCGCGTCCGGGCGTTGCGGCGCATTAAGCAGTTGCTGCATCGCGGTTTTCCCGGCGCTGAAACTCAAATCGCGGGCGTACGCCACATTTTCATAGCGCAGGCGTTTTGCCTGTAAACCGCTCCGGTAGCCGCGTTCACGCAGCCGGGCATATTTATAGCTCAGATCGTGGTTAATAATGGCAATGCGCTGGCAGCCGCGCTCAACTAAGCGGTCAATCACGCAGTGGGCGGCGTCGACATCGTTAATGCCGACGCAGGAGACGTCGCCGTTATCGGCGTATTCGGCGCATTGCACCCAGGGCGCGGCGCCAATCATGGTGGACAGCTCCGGCAATTTCGCACACGCATCCATGGTGATGATGCCGTCAACAATCTTGCCCGACAGCAATTTGAGTGCTGAGCGCGAGCGCGCCATGTCCGCACCGGAGTTACACAACAGGATGCGGTAACCGTTTTTTTCCGCCTCTTCTTCGATGCCCTTCACCACTTCGGCGCAAAACGGGTTACCGATATTAGAGACCAACACCAGAATCATTGAGCTGCGCGCGGTGCGCAACTGGCGGGCTAATAAGTTGGGTTGGTACTGGCACGCCTTGATGGCCTGCAATACGCGTTCACGATTTTTCGGTTTCACGGATTCGCTGTTATTCAGCACACGTGAAACCGTTGCAACGGAAACGCCCGCCATCCTGGCAATTTTCTGAATGGACATAACAACAATATATTCTGCGATTGGCCATAAGATCCGAGGCTATCACAGTTGAGATATAGACATCATCACCCGTCCGGCAGGCCGCAGCCCACCGGATCTGGTAGGGAGTCGCGCGAATTACCCGCGCTTCGGCGTACGACGCAGCAGTTTGAAAGCGACAAACAGGAACACAATCCATACCGGCAGCAACACCGCTGACAGGCGCATATCGTCCATCGTGCACATCAAAACGAGGATCATCAGCATGAAGCCAATGCACAGATAGTTACCCGCCGGAAAGAGCAGCGCTTTAAACTGCGGATCGCGCCCTTTGCGGCGCATCGCCGCGCGGAATTTCAGGTGCGCCAGTGAAATCATGATCCAGTTTAGCAACAGCGTCGCCACCACCAGCGCCATCAGCATGGCGAAGGCTTTTTGCGGCAGCAGATAGTTAACCAAAACCACCAGCGAGGTGATAGCCCCCGAGAGGAACAGCGAATTCACCGGCACACCACGACGGCTGACGCGCGTCAAAAAGGCCGGCGCGTTGCCCTGTACCGACAAACCAAACAGCATACGGCTATTGGAATAGACACCGCTGTTATACACCGACAGAGACGCCACCAGAATGACGAAATTGAGCGCCGATGCCACCAGATTGCTGTCCAGTTCGTGGAAAATCATCACAAACGGGCTGCTGTTAGCTTTGACGTCAATCCATGGATAGAGCGCCAGTAGCACCACCAGTGAGCCGATATAGAAAAGTAAAATGCGGTACACCACCTGGTTAACCGCTTTCGGAATGGTGGTGTGCGGCTCGCTGGCTTCCGCGGCGGTAATGCCGATCAGCTCCAGGCCGCCAAAAGAGAACATAATCACTGCCAGCGCGAGGATAAGCCCGTGCCAGCCGGTGGCGAAAAAGCCGTTATAGCGCCAGAGGTTATCGAAGCTGGCGCGCTCACCGCCGTGGCCGGTAAACAGCATCCACAAGCCAAAACCAATCATGCCGATAATCGCCAGCACTTTAATCAGCGCAAACCAGAACTCGGTTTCGCCGTACAAGCGCACATTAACGAGGTTGACGGCGTTGATGATGACAAAGAAAGCGGCGGCCCAAATCCAGGTCGGCACGTCCGGGAACCAGTACTGCATGTAGATACCGGCGGCGGTCAGTTCCGCCATTCCCACCAGCACAAACATCGCCCAGTAGTTCCAGCCAGAGAGGAAACCGGCGAACGGTCCCCAGTATTTGTAGGCGAAATGGGAAAATGAACCGGACACCGGCTCTTCAACCACCATTTCACCGAGCTGGCGCATAATCAGAAAAGCGATAACCCCGGCAATGCCGTAGCCCAGTAACACGGCAGGCCCGGCCATCTGGATCGCGGGGCCAATACCCAGAAAAAGCCCGGTGCCGATCGCGCCGCCCAGCGCAATCAGCTGAATATGACGGTTTTTTAAACCTCGTTGTAGTGTTGGCCCTGCTTCCGACGTGGCATCGGTGCTGCTTCCCGCCGCCTGTGACGCGTTTTTCACGTCCTTCCCCTTTGTGGTTTCATTTAAAGGGGCACCTTTTAACATCTCCGCTGTGGGCTGGCAAGAAATGAACCCTGAGCGGCAAAGCGCGAAACGGCCGGTTGCGTTTAAACTGTCAGGATTTCAATATTCTCTGCGCGAAAGGCTTGATGCAACGCTTTGCTGAGATCGGTTTCGACCACCAGCACATCAATCTGCTGGCTGGCGGCAACAATGTAGCGGGCCACGCCCGGGATCTTATTTGCCGTTAAGGCCACCACCACCTGGTTGCTTTGGGCGATCACCGCCTTTTTAAATTCGCAGTCGGCGTAATCAAACCCGGTCAGCCCCATCTCCGGCGACATCGCGCAGCCGCCGATAAACGCCTGATCGAAAATGATCCCATTAAGCTGGCTGATGGCCGGGCCGCTCACGCAACCGCCGGTGCTGCGCTGCACCAGTCCGCCCAGCATAATCACGTCGCAATGCGGATATTTACTCGCGGCAACGGCGATTTCCGGTGAATTCGTCACTACCGTCAGGTTTAGCGCTGGCGGCAATGCTTTCGCCAGCTCAAGATTGGTAGTGCCGGTATCGATAAATACGCAGGTACCGGGTTTGAGTAGCTGCACGCAGCGCTGCGCGAGGAGGCTTTTTTTTGCCCGGTCCTGCTCTTTCCTTTCCGTAAAACTCCCGGCGGTTGCCAGCTGCAACACCGCGCCGCCATACACCTTTTTGCAGATCCCCGCTTTACTCAGCTCCTGCAAATCCCGGCGAATAGTGTGCTCTGAAACCTGCAATTCAACGGCTAACTCCGCACAGACTACCCGTCCCTGCGTCTGCAGACGCTGGCGGATCAAATCTTGTCGTTGATCGGGAAAAGCTGCATAATCGAGCATAAAGCCTCTTTATAAGATTCATATAAAGCAACAATGAGCATAATCGTGCAATTGAATTACGCTGTCAATTCACATCCCCTACGCCCTGGAGGTCACCTTGAACATTGCCCATGTCGCACTCTGGACACGCCATCTCGACGCACAATGCGAATTCTGGCGCGACTTTTTTTCCGCCACCAGTAACGAGAAATATGTCAGTCAAAACCGCCCCGGTTTTGCATCCTATTTTATGTCGCTGCACAACGGGCCAACCATTGAACTTATGACCGTGCCGGAGCTGGCCGATGCGCCAAACGCCGCAGAGTTTGTCGGCTGGGCGCATATTGCTATTCATGTCGGAGATGTCGGGGCGGTGGATAAGATGGCAGAAAAAGCCCGTCAGCAGGGCCGGTTAGCCAGCGCCGCGCGGTGGACGGGGGATGGTTTTTACGAAGCCGTGATTCTGGATCCGGATAATAACCGTATCGAACTGGTTGCCGGCTAAGGAAGGCAGGGAGCCTGTTGCCAGACTCCCTGTTCAGGTTACGCGTCGAGGCGGAACTGATGCACCGTCTGCGCCAGTTGCTGCGCCTGATCTTCAAGTGACGTTGCCGCCGCGGCCATTTGCTGCACCAGCGAGGCGTTTTGTTGCGTGACACCGTCCATTTCATTGACGGCAATTGTCACCTGGCTAATGCCTTTGGCCTGCTCATCCGAGGCGCTGACAATCTCATTGATGATGGTCTGCACGGAATTCACCGCCTGCGTCATCTCCTGCATGGTGTGACCGGCATCATTCACCAGTTGCACCCCGGCTTCGACGCGTTTGCCGGACTCCTCAATCAACGCACCGATATCTTTCACCGCATCGGCGCTGCGCTGCGCCAGGTTGCGCACTTCAGACGCCACCACCGCAAAACCACGCCCTTGCTCACCGGCACGCGCCGCCTCTACCGCGGCGTTCAATGCCAGGATATTGGTCTGGAAAGCAATGCTGTTGATGATCGCCGTGATATCGCCGATTTTTTTCGCACTGTCATCAATTTTCGCCATCGTTTCCACCACCTGACCGACCAGCGTTTCACCCCGGCTGGCAATCTGCGTGGCATTGGCGGTCAGCGCCGTCGCCTGGTGGGCGTTGGCGGCGTTATGTTTCACCGTGGCGCTAAACTGCTCCATACTGGCGGCGGTCTGTTCCAGCGCCGCGGCCTGCTGTTCAGTACGCGAAGAGAGGTTAATGTTGCCGCTGACAATCTCCCCGGCTCCCTGACGCACCGAGTCACTGGCTTCTTTGATCTGCCCGACAATCTGCCGTAGCTGCGCCTGCATGGTATGCAGGGCATAGAACAGGCTGCTGCGATCGTTACCTTTCACCGGGATGGCGTTATCGAGTTTGCCGTCCGCGACCGCCAGCGCGATATTCGCCCCTTCCAGCGGTTCGCCACCAATCGGCTTCAACACTTTACGGCTGAAGATCAGGCCGAGCAGCGCGCACACCAACAGGATGCTGATAACCCCCAGAACAATGGCGTACATCAATTGACGGTTGGCCGCCGCCATCACCGAACTCACCGGCGCAACGACGCCGAGATACCAGTTATCGGTACTGTTGCCAATAGAGACTGGCTGCCAGGTGATCAGCGCTTTTTCGCCGAGGATCGGATCATCTTGTTCCACGACTTTACTGGTGAAGCCCTCTGTTTTACCCGGGTAAGGCTTACTGGTCAGGTTTTTATCCGGGTAAGAAATCACCTTTCCGGCGGTAGAGAGCAGTACCGCATAGCCGCCCCCTTCCCACGGTTTGATCTGATTCACTTTCTGCTGCAATGAGGCCAGCGAAATATCAGACGTCACAACCGCATGCAGTTTGCCACCGCTGACAATCGGTGCCGCCACCGATGTCAGCAGCGTCGGCACGCCGTTATAGGCGTAGCTGTAAGGCTCAATTAACGTGTCTTTCTGGCTTTTTTGCGGCAGCAGATAGTAATCACCCTGGCCTGGCGTAAAGATCGAGATCAGCGGGTGGAGCTTAAAATTCCCGGATTGATCGTGGTCGACAAAAAAGGCATAGCGGCCTTTAGGTGCCTGATCGGGTTTGTCGGCGAACTCTGCATCGCGACCGTCAAAGGCGTTTTCTTCAAAAATAACCGAGATAGAGAGATAGTCCGGATTATCGCGCAGGGCGGAGATCAGCAGTTTATCTGCCGCCTGGCGGTCAGTGATCCCGGCTTCTGGCAAGGCAATCATGCTGTGACCGAGGTTATGCGCCACATCGCGGGCATAGTTCAGTTGTTGCTGGATAGTCAGCGCCTGGCTTTCCGCAATTTTTTGCAGATATTGTTCGGCGAGGTGTTTTTGTTCACTGCTGGACTGCCAGCTCAGTACCCCGATAGTTACGACAAAACCGAGGGTGATGGTGATGGCCCCCGTCAGCAACATTTGCGCGCGGGTGCTCATTTTTTTGGTCACACGTTCTCTGGCCATTACGGCTCTCCTGGAGTCAGCCTTTACGTCATCTTCCTTTCAGCACGAACTCCCTGTGAGATCTCTATCGGCGGTTATTTTTTGATCTTTAATTGTTGGCGAATGTGTTATTGCGCGGTAAAAACGCTTCTTAAAGCGAGAAACAGCAGCCTGCACGGGCCAATGAATGTAGTGGCAGTTAACCTATCGGCCACTGAGGCTTACTGCAGAGCTTTACGCTGAGGACGCGAGAGATCACGATTTCGATTAAGGAGCAAGAGAGGCAGCCCCGACAGCACGCCAGGGCGGGAAGGATTAGCCGCGCTCGTCTTTCGGGCCGAGGAAATAAAAACCAAACGGCAGCGAACCAATGATGGTGAACATCAGGCTGTAGATAGCAACCCATGCGCCCTGCATGATAAACATCGTTACCGTCCAGGATTCCATCGGCAAATTGTACTGATCTTCAACGCCCTCGAAGGTCACTTTCGAAATGACGCTGACGGCAACCAGGAATACAATCACCACCGCAATGATAAATTTTTTCCCCTCGCGGGTACGTAATTTTTCCAGCATACAAACCTCCTGTCATGTGGCTTTTCTGTGCCGCGAGTGTAACCGATCTGCTGCCTGGTTGTTGTGAAAAATCAGGAAAAAGGCCATTTGCGCGAAACCATAACAAGCCCTGTCGAGCCCCTGATATTGCTGCTTTAGCCATTAACACGGAGAAAACAATGAGTAAGGAAATCCCGATACGCTGCTTTTCGATAGCCCTGTTTGTGCTGTGCAACTCCGCAGCGGGCTGGCGCGTTCTGCTGCTTAAACGCAGCGGTAAAATGCTTAACGGCCTGTGGTGCCAGATTGCAGGCGGCATTGAACACGGGGAAACGGCCTGGCAAACCGCACTGCGTGAAGCTCAGGAAGAGACAGGCTTGCAGCTTAGCGAACTCTATTCCGCCGACTGCTGCGAGCAGTTTTACGAAGCGCACCGCGACGCTATCACCGTCGTGCCGGTGTTTGTTGCGTACGTCGATGAAGCCTGCGAGATAACGCTTAACCACGAGCACAGCGAATACCGTTGGGTCAGCTTTGCCGATGCCCACGAATTGCTCACTTTTCCAGGCCAGCGCAAAACACTCGACTGGGTAAAAACGCATTTCGCGGATAGCGCGCCCTCGCCGCTGCTAAAAATGCCTTCCACACTTTAAGCTCGCCATTTTTATACTATTTTTATCGCCGCGTATTTCCTTTTTACGCGGCGTTTATATCAAAATAAAAAGCGCTCTTTTATGCTGAGTTCACCGCCCAAAAGGCCTGATAGAAAGAAAAAATATGAACTCGCTGATGACTATTCCGCTGCTGAAAAATATCCGCACTTTTTTTACCACCACAACATTTCCAACACCTTTGCATTCGCGATCTGTGTTGATGGTGGATCAGGAGATCAGACAACTTCAGCAGAATTTTTCTCATGAAATCAAGGTATATCTGAACGAACACCCGCAAACAAAACACGTTGATATATATCTTAACGATACCCATGGCACATTCCGCGGAAAAAGAGTCGCCGTCGAAAACTTATTTTCGCTAAGCTCGGGTTGTTATTTTCCGCAATCTGTTTACGCCATGGATCGCGAAGGGAAAATAATCACCTCTTCGCCAGACAGACTTATTAACGAAGAGCCTGATAATGTATGTTTACCCGTTTCCGGCACGCTACGCCCGAGCGCGCACGATCCGCGCCATAACGCGCAATTATTATTAACCATGCTCGACAGCAATAATATGCCCTGGCCGCTGGAGCCAAGAGTCATATTGCAAAATGTGCTGCGTCAGTTTCACCAGCATGGTCTTTACCCGGTGGTGGCAGCGGAAATGGAGTTCTACCTTGTAGATCCCGCTGCACAGCAAAACCGCCCGCAGGGCTGTTTTCATCTGGCCGTGCCGTCGGCCTACTCTGCGTTTATTGAAGAGCTGGAAAGTATGGCGGCAGCGCAACGTCTTCCCTTATCCGGCATCGTTAGCGAAGCCGAGGCCGGACAGTTTGAGCTGAACATGTGCCATTCGCACAACGTGGTGGATAGTTGCGAGCAGGTGCTGGCGCTGCGCAAACTTACCGGCACTGTGGCCGGGAAATTCGGCTATCAGGCCAATTTTATGGCGAAACCCTTCTCAGAACTGGCCGGTAATGGCCTGCATTTTCACGTCAGCCTTAATGACGCGAATGGCGACAATGTGTTTGCCAGCCCGGCAGAGGCCCCCAATGAGATGGTGCGGCTCTCCCTTGCCGGCATGCTGGAACTGATGCCCGCGTCGCTGGCGATCATGGCGCCGGGCGTTAATGGGTTCAGGCGGTTGCGCAAGAATCTGGACGAGCCGCTTTTTCACTCCTGGGGTTACAACAAACGCAACGCCGCACTGCGTATTCCCTGCTCTGATGCGCGCAACCGGCGGATCGAATATCGCCTGGCGGGCGCGGACGCCAACCCTTATCTGGTGATGGCGACGTTACTGACGGGTATGTTATACGGCCTGGAGCGTATTGATGATGAGGCGCTGGCCAACTTCACCCACGCCTCGCCCGATCTGCCATTGTTCCAGCAACCTGCGCTGGAGGCGTTTCGCCAGTGCGCTTACCTGGCAGACCATTTAGGCAGCGCATTTTGCGATCAGTGGTATCACGGCAAACTGGCGGAACTGAATGCGTTTGAGCGCATTGTGACAGCAGAAGAATTGTCCTGATCTGCCTGGCTGCGGTTGCATCAAGGTCTTAACCTTGCCATTTCGTCATTACAAACGTAATGACAGGGGTAAATCCATGGGCAATTTGAATGTTCGTATCGATGACGATTTAAAAGCGCGTTCCTTTGCCGCTCTGGAAAAACCTGGCGTAACACCTTCCGAGCTCCTGCGACAGACGCTCGAATATGTTGCCGAGAACGGCAAGCTACCGTTTCAGCGCACACTGCTTAATGATGAGGATCGCCAATTGATCGAAATCGTGCGTGAGCGTTTACGCGATCCGAAACCGGTTCGTGTGACGCTGGACGATTTGTGATGAAACGCTGATACATCAATGCGGCCAGGGAAAAGCCGCTTTTGGCAAACAAGGAGGTTGTATGGTTTATCAACTGGATTTCGATGAACGCGCATTAAAAGAGTGGCGAAAGTTAGGCAGCCATGTTCGCGAGCAGTTTAAAAAGAAAATTGCTCAGGTGCTTAAAGCGCCGAGGATTGAAGCAAACAGACTCAGCCATTGACCTGATTGCTACCAAATCAAACTGCGCGCTTCCGGTTATCGCCTCGTCTACCAGGTGAACGATGGACGGATTGTGGTGTTCGTTGTCTCTGTCGGAAAACGCGAACGTAATACCGTGTATGGCATCGCAGAAAAGCGCCTGAAATAACCCGCGCTGCGCGGGCTGCTCGCTTACCCGGGCCGTGGAAGCGTCACATCCCCCTCCCCCAGCGGGCGCTGCATCAGTACCGTATCGAGCCAGCGCCCGTGCTTCATACCGACGCTTTTCAGCGTGCCGATAATCACAAAACCGGCGCGGCTGTGCAGCCGTAATGAACCTTCATTTTCGCTGTTGCCAACATTGGCGATGAGTTGGCGGTAACCGTTTTGCTCCGCCCAGACAACCGCGCGGGCGAGTAGCGCTTTGCCTGCGCCTTGCTGGCGAAAGTTGTCATCAACATAGATGGAATCTTCCAGCGTGTACTGATACGCCCGCCGCTCGCGGTAACGCGATAAATAGCAGTAGCCCCGAACCTGACCTTCATGCACGGCAACATACCACGGCAAGCCATTGTGGCGGGTTTTCGCCAGCCGCGTACGCATTTCATCCACGTCCGGCGCTTCGGTTTCGAACGTGGCGTTACCGTGCATCACGTGATAAGCATAAATCTGCACAATCGCGCTAAGATGGTGTTCTTGCGCGTCAATAATTTCCATAAACTGTTCCCCGTTTGATGATATCTACAGGCTACCGGTAACGCCGCCCGCACGGCACCAGGCTGCGCTTATCACCGTTATAAGGAAAACTTTGCCATGCCCCACTTCAGCTTTGACCAGTTAGCGACGTTTAAGCTGGTGCTCGCCCGCGGCAGTTTTACCGCCGCCGCAGAGGTGTTAGGCATTTCGCAACCCGCCGTCAGCCTGCAAATCCGCCAGCTTGAACAGGCCCTGCATGTTCGCCTGATTGAACGTTCCGGGCGTGGTCTGCGCGCCACCGCCGCCGGAGAAACCTTTCTGGCGCATTGTGCAGAGATCGAAAATGCCGTCAGCGCCGCGGTGCAGTCGGTGGCGCAGCATCAGCACGCGGTCAGCGGCTGCGTGACGATAGGCACCGGCGCGACGACCTGTATTCATCTGTTGCCGCCGCTGCTGCAAAAGTTGCACCGCGAGTTCCCGTTACTGTCAGTCGGGGTACGCACCGGCAACACCAGCGATATCGTGCGCGCGGTAGAAGAAAACCGTATCGATATCGGCCTTGTGACGCTGCCCGCCAACGGACGCAATCTGGCGATTTCACCGCTATTTACCGAAGAATTTGTGGCGATCGCAGCCCATGACGCTGACGGCGTTTTATTGCCAACACCGGCAACGCTTGCCCCCCTGCCGCTGATTGTTTTCGAATCCGGCAGCAGCACGCGCCTGCTCATAGAACAGTGGTTTAGCGCAGGCGGTGTCACCCTCGCGCCGGTGATGGAGCTGGGCAGTATTGAAGCGATAAAACGCATGGTGCGCGCCGGGTTGGGTTACAGCATCGTGCCCGGCGTGGCGGTTCAGGCGGAAGAGGACCGCCAGGGCCTGCGCGTACAACCGGTGCAGCCGCCGCTCCAGCGCCAGTTAGCGCTGGTGATGCGTCAGGATAAAGTGGTGAGCCGTGGGATGCGGGAAGTATTGAAAAGCCTGCAACAGGCGGGCATCACGCCCGCCGGATAAAACACCTATCAGAAGTCGTAACTCATTGAGACTTTTACGGTACGCGGATCGCCCTGGTAAATATAGGTGCCGTTGTCTTCTACGCTGGCCCAGTATTTCTCGTTGGTGACGTTATCCACGCCCACGCGCCAGACCATCTCGTTTTTCTCCGCATTCAGCTGCATACGGTAGCGCAGGCCGAGATCCAGCGTGGTGTAGCTGTCGAGTTTGCGGGTATTGGCGGTGTTCACATATTGCGAGCCGGTATAGTTCACTCGTGCCGTGGCGGTCAGGCCTTCGACCGGTTTAATGTCATACTCGGCCCCCATCACGCCGTAGAAATTTGCCACACCAATCGGCCGGTTACCCTGATTGATACCATCTTTGGTTTTCGTCAGCTCCGCATCCAGCCAAGTCGCACTGCCATTCAGACGCAGACCGAACACCGGCTCCCCAAACAGATTAAGCTCCACGCCACGGTTACGCTGCTCACCATCCAGCCCGTAAACATTGGTCGTGCTATTAAGAATGCCGGTCGGCTTTTTGATTTCAAACAGCGCCAGCGTACCGCCGATGCGGCCAAAGTCCGTTTTCACGCCGATTTCGTTCTGTCTGGAATGCGCAATCCCCACGCTTTGATAGCGGTTTTCTGCCGTCTTTGGTGCCACGCCGCCTGGCTGCAACGCTTCGGTATGGTTGGCGTAGAAAGAGACGACATCCCACGGCTTATAGACCACGCCGTACGTCGGCATCCAGCGATCCTGGGTATAACGGGCTGTGGTGGTTTCCGCACCGGTGGCATTGCTGTAGTTGCGCACCCACAATTTCTGGTGACGCGCGCCCACGGTAAACAGCAGCCGGTCGTCGAATACGCCGAGCGTGTCGCTCAGGGTATAACCCTGCGAGCGGTAGCGCGCGGTTGTCAGCGGGTCACTGTAGTTGCCGCTATGGGTCAAATTGTCCGGCAGCGGGATCGCCGAAGGATCATAAATATTCACCACCGGCAGATTTTTTTGATCGGACTGGGTCCAGGCCACGCGATCGCGCTTGATGTTCGCCGAATAACCGACGTTCACTTTATGGGAAACAAAACCGGTATCGAAGTTACCGCGCAACCCGGCCATGCCGCTCCAGGAGTCGGAAATCCGCACCGTATCCATGCGGCTGAAGGTCGCGTCACCGTTTTTATTGAACAGTTTAGGCGCGCCGTAGGTGCCGTCTTCATGAGCATGTTGGCCGCCGAACGCGCCGTAAGCTGTCCAGTCATCGGTCAGATCGTATTCGGCGCGAGCCAGGCCAAATTCGTTCTCAATATCGCTGTGCGCCCAGCGCTGGCTGTAGTTTTTGCGGGTATCCGGCAGCGTCGGAATAAAGTCGACAGCGCTGATATTGACGCCCATTTCGCCGCCGTGAACCGTTTTGTTCTGGTAACCGAGATCCAGCGACGTGCGCAAGCGCTCGCCACGGTAATCGAGACCAATCGATGCCGCCGTCGTGCGCCGATGATCATCTTTCACCGCGGCATCCCCTTCACGATGCAGCAAGTTCATGCGCACGCCGAACTGGTTGTTATCACCGTAGCGACGCCCCACATCCAGCGAACCGCCGACTTGCGAGCGGGTGGTGTAATCGACGCCCACGCGGGTGAGCGGTGTGTCGTCGGCATGTTTCGGTTCGAGGTTAATCATCCCGCCGACACCCGAACCCGCAGAACCGTTCATCAGCGCATTCGAACCTTTAAAAATCTCCACGCGCTCCAGCATCTGGGTATCGACAATCTGGCGCGGCACAATGCCCGCCAGACCGTCCATCAACATATCGTCACCATCAAGCTGGAAGCCGCGAATACGGTACGTTTCGGCGAAGTTGCCGTAACCCTGCCCAACCTGCACGCCCGCATCGTTACTGACCACCTCAGCGATGGTTTTCGCTTGTTGATCCAGCACCAGCTTCGAGGTGTAACCGATGACGTTAAACGGCACATCCATCGCTTTTTGCTCGCCCAGCACGCCAAGGCGGCCGCCATGCGCCACTTGTCCGTCCAGAAACGCGGGCACCAGTTCACTGCCGCCGGGCCTGAAATCACTGCCGATGGCGGACTGCACGACCATGGTCTCTTCGTGAGTCGGTTTAACCCTGGCGTCAGCCGTCGCCGCCTGTGCGCTATGCGCGGCCGCGCCAATGGTCAGTGCAAGCACGGTCTTGCGCAAAGGTATTGAATGTTTTTTGCGGTTATTCATCATCGTTATCTATTGAAATAAAAAAGAAATGGCCCGTTTCCAGGCCAGTATCATTACTTGTTCAGATCGATCCTGACAACACTATCCGGGCCGCTGGTGGAGTGATCTTTGTTGAATGCCTGTTTGACGGTGACAAACAGCGTCTGACCATCGGCGGAAAGCAGCAGGCTGTTTGGATGCGGCGGCAGATCCCAGCGCTGTTTTACCGCATAGCTGGTTGCATCAAGGCTCAGCACTTTGCCGGACTCGCGCCGGGTAATGTAGATTTCATGACGTTTAGCGTTGAATTTCACCGCCAGCG
The DNA here is from genome assembly GCF_027109175.1 of Kosakonia sp. SOY2. Lineage (NCBI taxonomy): Bacteria > Pseudomonadati > Pseudomonadota > Gammaproteobacteria > Enterobacterales > Enterobacteriaceae > Kosakonia > Kosakonia sp. SOY2. The sequence goes on along the minus strand of NZ_JAPVXH010000001.1, from coordinate 189,731 downwards.
CATCGCCCTCAAGCTGTTTCACAATTTTGCCGCTGTGGATATCCAGCACCAGCGTGGTTTTGGCTTTTGAATTGTCGGTGACGAACAAGCGGCCGGTAGCCTCATCTTCAGCGATATTCAACAGCAGCGCCGGTTTGTCGCCCAGTGGTTTCCAGCGTTGCTCAATGCGATTATTGCGCGGATTCACCACCAGGATTTCGCCACCGCCATTCGCCACGTACAAACGTTGCGTCTGCACAGAGAAGTGCAGACCGGTCACCCATTTGCCCGCGTTTTTGATACGCGCTTTTACCTTCAGGGTCTTCGCGTCAACCACCCACACCAGCGCCGGATCGGCAACGGCACCGATATATAAATTGCCGTTATGCAGCACTATTTCACGCGCGCCGTACGGCTGGCCTTTCTCGTTGCGTTCCGGGAACAGGGTACGGGAAAGCACTTTGCCGGTGCTGGTGTCGATGGCGCTCACGCCGCCGTCCAGCGAATTGGTGACATACACGGTTTTGCCATCCGGTGAGATAGCCATGCCAAAGTTTTTCAGATCGGTGTGGGTCGCGCCGAGGGTTTGTAGCGTTTTCGGATCCAGCTTGTATACCACTCCGCCCTGCACATCTTTAAAGCCTTCCGCGCTGGAAACATACAGCGCATCGCCTTGCGGACTGAGCGCCATTTCATACAGACCGCTCGCCAGTTCGCGTTTCACCACGCTCTCTGGTAACTGCGCCGCCGCAGGTTTTGCTGCCGGTGCCACAGGCTGTGCGCTGGTGGTGGTATGTGCGCTGCAACCGGCAAGCGCCATCGCCGCCAGCAGAGCGAGCACGGACGTTTTCATCTTCATGGGGGATCCTTTACCGTTAATGTCATCAGGGCAGACGAGCGCCCACGCCACGCATCCTGTGCGCGATCGTTTGATGAGGGCAGATGCGGCCCGGCGCAGCTCGTCACGGCTTTTCAGTGTTCCCTGTCAGCCTTCACGCTCACTGTTATTGCGGGGGAAGATCCTTGCTGCGCCCACAAACACCAAAGAGAATGAGAACTATACGCATTCTTGACTTTCAGGCAAGTACTATCGTTTCACTTCCCTGTCGAGTAAAAAGAGGCGTGTTAAAAAGTGAAAAACGGCGGGTATGAATACGGCGTGAAAGCAGGAACTGACCGGCAGTGCCGGAATTGCGGCATCATCATTCTGCCTGCCGGCAGCGTTTACGCTGCGCCTTCGCGGGCGTTAAGCAAAGGACAAGCGGCAGATGCACTGCATAAGACATCGACGGCGAAAACAGCTATTGATAAGGGCGGATGTATCTTAGTAGCCGCGCAATTTTGAACGTTGCCATGCGCTGTCGATCAGTTCAGCGGCAGCCTGCACCTGATCGCAAAATGGCGCGCCAAAGGTTTCCATCAGCGCGGCGTGCCGGGTAAGAAACCCCATTCCCTCTTCGTTACCGGCAATGCTCTCCAGAAACCAGTCGGGCACCTCTTTTTTCAGGCACTGTTCGCACAGCGAGGCGCTAAATTGCGCACGCTGATCGGCATCGTTTATCCAGGAGGGTTGCTGATTATCCATCTCAGCGGCAACCGTCGCCTCGAGCGCACGCTGCGAACGGCTGTAATACTCGCGAATTTTCGCCGAACTCCACGCTTTGCCGAAAAACAGCAGCAATATTGGCACTACACACCAGAAGAGGGTCATCACTTACTCGTTGTCTGTTTTAGCCGCAGAGATAGTAATGACAAAACCTGACAAAAGCATTAACAGGGATCACTGTTTGACCGGCATGATTGGCAAAAAAGAGACAGCACAAGGCGTTTATACCGGGCTTATCCACGTCGCCAGAAGGAATGTAATTTTGTTGATGATGTGAGCTGGCGCGAATTTTTTAAACTCAGCGCATTAAGCCGGGGAAGTCGCACAAAATTTGGGGTTGACCGCAAAAATGATAAAGATTATCTTTCGCATTACCGAATAGTTGAGCAAATCACTCAGGTATTCGGTACGACATTGCTCACATTGCTTCCAGTATTATTTGCCCGCCTGACAAGTGCGGGCTTTTTTTTACCGCCTCTCCTCCCGCCGCCGCAGATATGACTGTGGTTTTGCTTAGGGAGCAATAATCTCCCGTTATTCATCGGCTTACTTAATTGAAATCAAACCGTCACAAATCCGCCTTAACCTAAGATTATTCTTATATCGGGATGCTGTTTGAATCATGGATATACCGCTCGCTTCACGACAGCTTAATGCTGGTATCTTGCGCCTTGCCGTCCCGCACGTGACCCCGGATGCCAATAACGTGCAGGTCATGTCGCTGTTCAATGAACACAAATCGTTAATTGGCCTGCCGGTGCTGGAAAATAACCGTCCTATTGGCATGATTAACCGGCATATTTTTCTGTCGCAGATGAGCCGTCCGTTTTTCCATGAGCTGTATGACCAGAAAAGCTGCATCGCGTTTATGGATAAAAACCCGCTGATCGTCGATGCCGATTGCGGTCTCGAATATTTGTCCGAGCGGGTGATCGAAACTGGCGACAAAGCCGTCACCGAAGGGTTTATCCTCACCCAGCAGGGGCAATATATCGGTATTGGCCTGGGCATAGATCTTATCCGCACGGTCTCGGACTTACAGGCCAAGCAGCATCTGCAAATTATGCAAAGCCTTGAATATGCCCGCATTATTCAGGAATCGATGCTGAGCCGCTCGCGTAACACCATTGAAAAAACGCTTGATGACTGGTGCCTGCACTGGCACCCGCGCGACTGTGTTGGCGGCGATATCTACGCTTTTCAGCGCGTGGAAAATGGCTGGTTGATGGTGCTGGCGGATTGCACCGGGCATGGCGTTCCCGGCGCGTTTATGACTTTTATTTTCTCCTCGGCGCTGGAAAAAGCGCTCAGCCTCGCCCCTGCGAACGCGCCGGAACAACTGCTCAGCCTGATTAATCAACATATCAAACAGACGCTCAGCCAGGTGCATCCTTCTGCCGATCGCAGCCAGTCCAACGATGGCTGTGACGCCCTTGTTCTGTTTGTCGACACGCAACATGAGCAGGTCAGTTGGGCGAGCGCGCGCATGCACGCTTTCGTACTCAGCGCGGAAAAAGACAGCGCAACAACGCTTGAAAGCTGCCGCAAAGGTGTGGGTTACACCGACACGCCGGTCGATTACCAGTGGCAGCGCTACCAGGCTCCATTGCGTCGTGGCGACACGTTCTTGATTGTTTCTGATGGCACGACCGACCAGCCAGGCGGCCCGCGCAATGTCATGTTTGGCAAAAAACGTATTCAGTCACTGTTAGCGCAAAACCGCACGCTGCCAATGCCTGCACTTTCCGACGCCCTGCTCGCGGCGCTGAAAGCCTGGCAGGGGCAGCAAGCCTCGCGCGATGACATGACGTGGTTTGGTTTTCGCTGGTGAACAACATGTAAATAAACGACCTGCAGGTCAAAGAAGCCGTTCTGTTACCCCTTTTTACGCTGCAACGGCAAAACGCCGTTGAGCTTTTTTATACGGGCTATTTTTCCCAGCAGCATATTGTTTCGCTGGGTGAAGTCATTCGCACATGGCTGGATAAACACGAACCCTCAGCGGTAACGCGCAGAAAGCTGTTCTCGGCTTTTATCGAGATGGGGCAAAACATTGTGCGTTACTCCTCAGACGACCGCTATTTATCAACTGAACAGCAAGAGCTGCGCTTCGGTTCGGTCTGCTTTCATATGGATCAAACTCACTATTATCTCGAAACCGCAAACCTAGTGGGGCCGGAAGCATCTACGTTATTGCAGACAAATCTCGATGTGTTGCGCGGTATGTCGCAGGCGGAGATCCGCGATGCCTGGAAACAGGGGCTGCGCAGTGAAGCCCCGGCGACCAGTAAAGGCGCGAACATCGGTTTGTTGACCATGGCGCGGGATACCAGCCTGCCGCTGGAATATCGCATTCACCCTCTGGCGGCGGGTTCGCTGTCCGCCTTTCACTTAAAGGCAACGTTCTGCCATGACTGATATGATACTGACGCCGGCTATTGAATTGCCCGCCACCGCCGCGACGCCGGAGGTGAAATTTGATTTTGCCGCCCAACGCCTGATGCTGAAAGGCGAAGCCTACCCGGAGAATGCCGCCGCGTTTTTCCGCCCGTTGATGGATGCGCTGGAAGGCTGGTTGCAGAGTGGCCAGCAGACGGACGCCCCACTCCAGCTACATGTGGCGCTGAGCTACTTCAACAGCTCCAGCACCAAGCTGTTATTTACGCTGTTCGAAAGCCTGAATGATTACGCCCGCGACGACGCGGTGTGTGAGCTGCACTGGTACTATGACGCGGAAGACGATATCTCCGAGGAGTTTGGCCAGGAGCTACGCATCGATTTCCCGTCGCTGACCGTTTTTCTTATCCCGGACATTAACGCATGCTAGATATCAATGAGCTATTCAAGGAGGACTATTCCGTCCTCGAAGATGCTCGTCTGGCCGCTGCCGACGACAGGCTGACGGCGGATGCCTGCCGTGAAAAATTGTGGGCGGTGGCGAAAAACTACCAGCGCCTGATCCGTGAATCGTATCGCCTGATTTCGCGCAGTGATCGCGCTGAGCGCGAACTGAATCGCATGAATGAGCAGTTGCAACAGCTGGCGGCGCGCCTTGAATATGAGGCGACGCACGACCCGCTGACCGCCGTGTTTAACCGCAGCGCGATCATTAATCACATTAACCAGGGTCTGACCACGGGCCATGTGGCGCTGATCCTGCTCGATATCGATCATTTCAAACGCATTAATGATGAGTACGGTCACCCGATGGGCGACCGCGTGATTTGCGCGCTGGTGGCGCGTATTCGCCGCGCCGTGCCGCAAAGCGCGGCGATCGGTCGCGTTGGTGGCGAGGAATTCACCATTGTTCTGCCCAAAGCGCGTGTTGAAGAGGCGATGATCACGGCCAGTTATATTCACTCGTCGCTGAACGCCTCGCCACTGGAAGTGCTCCCCCAGCAACTGGTAACCGCCAGTTTTGGTGTCAGCCTGGGGCATAAAGACAGCGATTTCGAGACGCTGTATAGCACGGCCGACACCGCGCTGTATCACGCGAAAAAACGTGGGCGTAACCAGGTGGCGCTGCATGAGGATTTTTTTCGCCCACAGGTGAAAATGGGGCTTTCATCGGAAAATGTTCAGCATTGAGGGAGCGGGCGTTCGACTACGTTCGGCAGAGTGCAACGTTCCGCAGCAACACATGACGCTTTGCGGCAGGCTTTCAGCCTGTCTTGCTCTGTTGTAACCGACGCTTACCGGGCCAACGTTCGCGAAAACAGCAACCCAGGCGCGGGCATCGCAGAAAAATGAAGATAACTGAGTCAATTTGCCAGGGGCTTGTCAGATTGTTTTATTGTTCTTAAGCGGCTTGTTTTTCCAGCGTTTATGCAACCATTCGAACTCCTGATAAGTAAGAGAAGTACGCAGTTTTTCCCGTAACGCCTTAATCAGCGGCTCAGCGGTTTCGTAGGTGTCTATTACCGTCGTATATGAGGCCTGCTTAATCATATTTTCCTCATAAATACCGGCTCTTATGCTTACCGCCATACGCTCATAGAAATTAAGAATGTATTGTATTTTTCGTCCTTCGTAGTTCTCATCCTTTGAAAGATTTTCTGCAACAGGGAACACATATGAACGGAAGGATTTCCCGGAGTCGCGAACGCGCCGAAGTGTATGCAGACCATCAATGTATTCACTGTCTTTTCTGCTTTCAAAAAGAAAGGTCGCCGTTTGGGTTTTACGGGCCATCTTCACGTTAAATCGGATGGTAAGGACAGCGGTACAAATACCGCCAAAAACGAGTAGATTGCTGATGACTTGCCACGCTGTCGGACTGATTTCCATAGACAATTCCCTGTCATTAGATAAAAAAAGCGGAGCCTGAGCTCCGCCTGTAAAAAAGTTGTCTGTCAGAAACCGTCGAACTCATCACATTTTTTCATATAAATCTCCCTGAACGCGTTACCCTAACAATGAGTGAAATTTCACTTAGGTGGCGATTTTATAATTGCAGTAGCCGCTTCGCAATGGCAAGTCCAATGCAATCCTGTTGGATATTTCAAAGTGCGGCACCGCTCGAAAAATAACGATAAGCGGTCTGTTTTTTCGGTTCTCAATTGCCGCCTTCAGCGACTGGATTGCAAAAACTTTCTCACCCTGTCCGAGTCCGGGTTAGTGAAAAATTTCTCGGGCGGTGCTTTCTCGATCAGCAACCCCTTCTCCAGAAACACCACTTCATCCGATACCTGGCGGGCGAAATCCATCTCGTGCGTCACCACTACCATGGTGTAACCCTCTGCAGCGAGATCTTTCATCACGCCCAGCACTTCGTTAACCAGTTCCGGATCCAGCGCTGAAGTGGGTTCATCAAATAAAATCACCTCCGGCGACATCGCCAGCGAACGGGCAATCGCCACGCGCTGCTTCTGCCCGCCGGACAGCGTTATCGGGTAGACATCGGCTTTATGGTTCATGCCGACCTTTTCCAGTTGCCGGTGGGCAATCTCATTCGCCTGTTCACGCTTCATCCCCTTCACATGCACCAGCGCTTCGCTGACGTTGTGCAACACGGATAAATGCGGCCACAGGTTAAAGCTCTGGAACACCATGCCAACCCGTTCACGGATGTGTGAGAGATCTTTATGCGACATCGCTTTGCCGGTTTTTTCATCCACACCGATGCGCTGCCCGCTGATGCGCACTTCACCGCGATCCGGCTGTTCCAGCCAGTTCATACAGCGCAGCAGCGTCGATTTCCCTGAACCGGACGACCCCAGAATGCTGACCACCGTGCCCTTCTTTACGGTCAGATTGATATCGCGCAGCACTTCCACGTTATCAAACTGTTTGGACAGGTTTTTGATGCTTACCGCGTTTGCTTCAGGCATGGGTCATTCCTCTTTTCGCTCCGTAATGGCTCAACCGCTTAATCAGCAACTCCAGCAGAATGCTGATGCCCCAGTACAGCGCAATGGCGACAATAAAGGCGTTAAACGGAATAAAGTACGTGGACTGCACACTGTTCGCGGCGGCGGTGATCTCCTGCACGGTAATAATGCACAGAAACGCCGTGTCCTTCAGGCAAATAATCAGCTGGTTGCCCATTAAGGGCAGCGCGGAAGAGACAATATTCGGCAAAATAATGCGCAGGAAGATCTTATAACGAGAAAAACCTTGCGATACGGCAGCTTCAATATAGCCCGAGGAGAATATTCTGCGCTGGCTGCGTAATATTTCGAAGAAATAGGCACCATGATAAATTACCAGGGCTAATAACCCTGCGGTCCAGGCGTCCATGCTGATACCTAACTGCGGTAAACCGTAATAAAGCAGATACGCCAGAATCAAAAACGGTATTGCCCGCATCAGGCTGACAAAAGCAATAATCAGGCGATGAACAACACGGTTCTGATATTCCATCAGGTAGCAAAACAGCACACCGATCAATAACCCGACCACGGCGGCAATAATAAATAACTCTAACGTTGCCAGCAGGCCGTTGAAAAAACTCTCACGCGCGGCCCAAATAATTCCCCACTGATTCATAAATCCTCCGCCTTTTATCGCGCCAGGCGCTTCGCTTTGCGTTCTGCTACGCCCTGCAACTTCAGCAACAGACCGATAATAATCACGTATAACAGCGCCGCAGCGAGGATCGGCGACAGCGGTTCATAGGTCACAGAGGAGATCCGGTTGGTCACGCGCGTTAAATCCACCACGCCAATCACCGCAATCGCCGGGCTGCCTTTGATCAAAAACGACATCTCGTTGACCAGCGCCGGCAGGCTTTCGATCCACATTTGCGGCAACATGATGTGGCGGAAATAGGTCCAGCGCCGCATTCCCACAGACTCCGCCGCTTCCCGCTGTTCACGGGGGAAGTTACGGAAAGCGTTGCGCCAGATTTCCGCGTTAAACGCCGAGGTGTTCAGCGTCAGCGCGACAATCGCCGCCAGCGTTTTATCCAGGTTAATACCGAGCGTCGGCAGGGACAAAAACAGAAACAGCACCAGCGTTACCAGCGGCGTGGCACGCGCCAGGCTGATGTAAACCACCAGAAACTGGTCAATAAACGGGATCTTCATCATGCGGATAAAGGCGATAACCAGGCCGATAACCACCCCGAACGCAATCGCCACGCCTGAGATCCAGAGGGTCGTCCATGCGCCTTCAATCAATAACTGCCATGAGATTAAGTCCATGTTCCCTCCTGTGAAAACGGGCGGCGGTTGCCCGCCGCAGGTTACTTACAAACCGGCTAACTTGTGGAACTGATCGGCGCTGGTGATCGGCTCTTTCGGCAGTTCATAGGTTTCGCCAAACCACTTTTTCTGCAGCTCAGTGAGCTTGCCGGTTTCAGTCATATGGTTCATAAAACCGGTCATAAATTTCAGCAGCTCAGGTGAGTTTTTCGGGATCGGCCACGCCATGTAACCTGGCCCGGAAACCGCCAGACCTTTGGCAAAGACTTTCGGTTTGGCTTTCACCAGATCGTTGACGGAAATCACCACGTTTATCACGTAATCAACGCGTTTGTTTGCCAGATCGGCGTAGGCTTCCGGATAGGACTGATACTCCACCACCGGTCCGAGTTTTCCGCCCACTTTCTCCAGCATCGCTTTCAGCTCCGGCAAACGCGCCAGCAGCGCACTGCCCGCCTGGACGCCCACTTTTTTACCGCTGAGATCGGCAATGGTATTTAAGGTTTTATCGTCGGCGCGTTTAACAAAATAGTGCTGCGCAGAAGCCCACGGCGGGGTGAAATTAAAGACGTTGAGGCGTTCATCGGTAATTACCGCACCGGTGAGTGCCATATCGTATTGGCCGGTGGAAACCGCAGCGAGTAATCCCGTCCACGGTAAGATACTTTGGTTAATATTGAATTTTGCGTACTTGCGTAATTCCTCAAGCATATCCTTGTTAAAACCATCCGTCTGGCCATTATTCATAAAGTTGAATGGCGCGTAATCGTCCTCGGTCGCCACTTTCATGGTGCCAGATTTTTCTATTTCGGGTAAATCCGCTGCGACTGCGTGTAAGGAAAACGCCAAAGAGATCATGGCTGCAAGACAATATTTGCCGAATACGTTTTTCATCTCTCCACCCTTATTTAATGTGCCAGACCGGTATATCCCAGGTGTGCCGGAAGCGTTGCAAGATATATGCCTAAATACGACATCGTGTGTTTTTCGTGACTGCGTTTTTACAATAGGGAGGCTTGCGCTTTTGTGAATAGAGCCAGTTCTGGCGAATGAGTGTGTCAGTTAACAGGAAGCTGGTATGGAATTTGCTCCATCGCATTACGCGATATATCCGAAGGAGTGCAGCATGATTCGTCACCTGTTGAATGTGAATTTTGACGGCCAGCGTGGATTGCAGGAGCAAGTCCGCGAATGTTTGATCAACGCCATTCTGAGCGGGATTTTCCCGGCGGATACCGCACTGCCCTCTTGCCGCCAGCTTGCCAGCCAGCTTAACGTTTCGCGCAATACCACCGCGCTGGTGTTTGAAGGCCTGGTCAACGAGGGTTACCTGGTGAGCCGCCCGCGCAGCGGTTACTACCTGCACCCGGATTACTACCGCTGCGGGCAAAACCCGACGCCACCTGCACCTGAATGCGAGAGCGCTGCACCACACTGGGGCAACCGACTGAAAATCACCCCCAGCCAGCAGGAATCGATCCTTAAACCAGCAGGCTGGATGCACTACCGCTACCCGTTTATCTACGGGCAGCCCTACACGCAGCAGTTCCCACTTGCCAGCTGGCGCGCGGCGGCAAACTGGCTGCACGGTGGTGTGCGCGACCCGGCATGGGTGATTGATCATATTGACCAGGATGTGCCGATGCTGATTGAGCAGATCCGCACCCGCGTGTTGCCCAAACGCGGCATCGTTGCCGCACCGGATGAGATCCTGATTACGCTCGGCTCGCAAAACGCGCTCTATCTGCTGACGCGTTTGCTGATGTCGCCCGCGACGCGCGTGGCGGTGGAGAACCCGGGTTTTCGCGAAGCCATTAACACCTTCTTATTAAGCGAGCCGCAAATCGTGCCGCACGACGTGGACAGTGAAGGGCTGGTGCTCAACGACACCCCTTGCGACTACTACTATGTGACGCCGGGCCACCAGGTGCCGACTGGCGTGACGATGAGCAAAGCGCGGCGCGTGCAATTGCTCGATTACGCTGCCCGCCACGATGCAGTGGTGATTGAGGACGATTACGACTCGGAAAGTAACTTTATGCAAAACCCGCTGCCCGCGCTGAAAGCCAGCGATCGCAGCGGGCGCGTGATTTATGTCAGCAGCTTGTCCAAAGCACTGTCGCCGGGGTTACGACTGGGGTATATGGTTGCCGCGCCGGAAATCATTGATGAAGCGCGGGCGCTGCGCCGCCTGGTGTACCGTCATCCGCCAACCAATATTCAATACCAGATGGCGCATTTTCTGGCGCAGGGGCATTACGAAACCCATTTGCGCCGCTACCACGAAGACTCCGCCCGCCGCTGGGATTGTCTGCACAACGCGCTACACACGTTTCTGCCGGAGTGCCAGTTGATGCAGGGTAGCGAACATGCCAACGCCTTCTGGCTGCGCACACCAGAACAGATCAACACCCAGCAACTGACCTGGCGCGCCGCCCACGCGGGCGTGTTGATTGAGCCCGGCGCGCGGCATTTTCTTGATGCCGCGCCGCCGGATAACTTCTTTCGCATGGGGTTTCACGCTATCAATCCGGATGCAATTGCCCCTGGCGTGGAAGTGTTGCGCGGCCAACTGGCGCAGCTGTGTTGATATTTTGAGCGGTTGTCGCCGCCTCGCAGGAAGGAATGAGTAATCGCTTCCATAATGAAGCAAACCCATTTATCGCGAGAACGCTATGCCACTGCCGGATTTTCATGTTTCTGAACCGTTTACGCTCGGCATTGAACTGGAGTTACAGGTCGTTAACCCGCCGGGTTACGATTTGAGCCAGGACTCTTCACGGCTGATTGAAGCGGTAAAACACCAGATAAGTACCGGTGAGGTCAAACATGACATCACCGAAAGCATGCTGGAGATTGCCACCGGCGTGTGCCGGGATATCAACCAGGCGGCACATCAGTTTTCCGCCATGCAGCATGTGATTTTACAGGCCGCATCCGAGCACCATGTGCAGATATGCGGCGGCGGTACTCACCCTTTTCAGAAGTGGCAACGCCAGGAGATCTGCAATGATGAGCGTTATAGCCGCACGCTGGAGACGTTTGGTTATCTGATGCAACAAGCGACGGTGTTTGGCCAGCATGTGCATGTTGGCTGCACCAACGGTGACGACGCGATCTATTTGTTGCATGGTCTTTCCCGTTTTGTGCCGCACTTTATTGCGCTCAGCGCCGCCTCGCCCTACATCCAGGGCACCGACACCCGCTATGCGTCGTCGCGCCTGAACATTTTCTCTTCCTTTCCGGATAATGGCCCGATGCCGTGGGTGGCGAACTGGCAGGAGTTTGAAGGGCTGTTTCGCCGCCTGAGCTACACCTCAATGATTGAAAGCATCAAAGATTTGCACTGGGACATTCGCCCCAGCCCGCATTTTGGCACCGTTGAAGTGCGGGTCATGGACACGCCGCTGACGCTGTCGCACGCCATTAATGTGGCCGGGTTTATCCAGGCGCTGTCACACTGGCTGCTGGCCGAGCGACCGTTTAAACATCAGCCGCAGGATTATTTACTGTATAAATTCAACCGCTTTCAGGCCTGCCGTTACGGGCTGGAAGGTCTGATTACCGATGTGCACACCGGTGAGCGGTACACCATTGCTGACGATCTCACTCGTCTGCTGGAGAAGCTCGCGCCGTCGGCAGATAAACTGAATGCGGGTAGCGCCCTGGATGAACTGGCAAATGTGGTGAAACGCGGAAAAAGCGAAGCACAGATGATGCGTGAATTTATTGCCGATGGTGGCTCGCTAATTGGATTAATGCAAAAACACGCTGAGATTTGGGCGGCAGGCTAACACATTAATTTTTTAGTTATTATTCTTAACCACAACGTAAATAACCTGCGCATCAGCAGGTTATTTTTTTCTTATTACGCAAAATAATAACCACTAAGTGGTAGATGGATTCAACAGAATTGATAAATATCAACAAGCCCTGCGTTAGAAATAAAGACCCCGCCCCCTACTCCGATAACGAATTAAAGCAAACGAGAACATGAGGCATTTGTATGAGATGGATTTACCGTTTATCAATGAAATTTAAATTATTACTGGCTTTACTGCCTTTATTGTTTGCCCTCATATGGTTAGCAACCAGCGGCATCCTGGCACGCGTGGAAACAGGCCAGCAGATGCGCACCATCATTACCTTAACGGATCTGGCGAAAAATGCCGGTGGCGTTATTCATGAATTACAAAAAGAGCGCGGCATGAGCGCAGGATATATCGGCAGCAAAGGACAGCAATTTAATGCCGAGTTAACTGCGCAATATATTCTCTCTGATAAAGCCCTGAGCCAGTTAGCCGAGGCGTTAAAAGCATTCCCGCTCCAGCGGGCGAATAATGATATTCGTCATGCGCTCGATCAATTCCGCCAGCATCAACAAGGCATAACGGATTTTCGCCAACAAATTCATGCCCTCAGCGTTAGTGGTACAGACTCGCTGACCTGGTACAGCACCATTATTAGCGATCTACTCAATGTAGTGGGCGGAATTAGTCAGCTGACGGATAACGGCGAAATTGTGAATCAACTGGCAGCATATTACAGCGTGCTGAATGCCAAAGAGCAAACCGGCGTGGAACGTGCGCTGATGTCCAACGTGTTTTCCGCCGACCGGTTTACCGACGGGCAGTTCCGTCAGCTGAACGAAGTGGTTGGCAAGCAACTTTCCTGGCTGGCGGCAACGCGAGCGTTCAGTACTGCCGCCGTCAATGAACGGCTGACGGCGCAACTGCAAACCCCGGAGGTGACGCGCGCGCTTGAGATGCGCCAGCAGGCAATTGATCATGTGGCGACCGGTGGTTTTGGCGTCGCCCCAACCGACTGGTTTAACGCCCAGACGGCACGCATCAATACGCTGAAATCCGTGGAAGATGCCGCGGCAAATACCCTGTTGCAAACGGCAAAAGATCTGGCGGATAACGCCTGGCGTGATGTGATTGTTTTTGCGGTGATAAGCATTGCAGCCCTGCTGATCGCGCTGTTCTTCGCCCTGCTGGTCGCCAGCAGTATTCATCGCCAGTTGCACCATTCACTGGCCACCATTGAAGGAATGGACGGCGATCTCACCCAGCGTCTGGATGTGCCGGGCAGTGATGAGCTGTCGCTCCTGAACCGCGCTTACAACCAGGCCATCGAGAATATTCAGCATATTGTCAGCGAGATAAAACACGGCGCGGGCGTGCTGCGCGGCGCCAGTTCCGAGATTGCCAGCGGGAACCAGGATCTGGCCTCACGGACAGATGAACAAGCCGCCTCGCTGGTAGAAACCGCGGCCAGCATGGAGCAGATCGCCACGGCGGTGAACCAGACGGCGGATAACGCGAACGAGGCTAAACGGCTGACGCAAGAGATGGAGCAACAGGTGCAGGAAGCAAGCCGGGTGGCGGGTGAAGCCAGCCAGAGCATGACTGCCATTCGCGGCTCCAGCGAGCAGATCTCGAATATCGTTAGTTCAATCGACGAAATCTCGTTTCAGACCAACCTGCTGGCACTGAATGCGGCAGTGGAAGCCGCACGCGCCGGTGAGCTGGGCAAAGGTTTCGCCGTGGTAGCGAGCGAAGTGCGTAACCTTTCGCAACGGTGTGCCAACGACGCGCACCAGATCCGCGAACTGGTGAGCAAAAACATGGAGCAGATCCAGCAAGGCGTCACGCTGGTGCAGGCTTCTGACCGCGCGCTGCAATCGGCAAAAGCCCATACCGGGCAGATGCTGGCGTTTGTCAGCGATATTGCGCGTGCGGCGAGCGAGCAGTCACTGGGCGTGTCGCAGGTGCATCAAGCCCTGAACCAACTGGAGCAGGTAACCCAGCAAAATGCCGGGCTGGTCGCCAGCGCGGCGACCGCCAGCCAGATGCTGGATCAACAATCGGAAACCATGGCGACGCTGGTTGACCGCTTCGTGGTAGCGTAAAGACCTGTCGGGGGACGTTGCACAGCGCGCAGCTTTCCCCGACAATGCGGCTTTTCACCTTCGATTAACGCTTATGAAACACTCGCTCGAACCGCTGCTTACGCTAGCAGGTATTCTGCTGATGGCTTTTCTCTCTGTGCTGCTGCTTCCTGCCCCTGCGCTTGGGTTGCAACTGGCGCAAAGCCTGGTGCAGCGCTTCCACCTGCTGGATTTGACGCAGCTTTATATCATTCTTTACTGCCTGTGGTTTTTGTTGCTCGGCACGGTGGAGTTTTTTGTTGTGCGCTTTATCTGGAAGCGCTGGCTCGCCGCCTGAAAACGCGCTGTTTCCCCTCCCTGCGCGTGTTAGGTGGGGAATCTCCCCGCCTTTTACCCTCGATAACTATTCAAAAGTCATTCTAATTTTTTGAACACTACGCGCAAATAGTTCAGCTTTTTCTTTCCCCGTCACCGGCCTATCATTCGTTTCATCAGGGCAAAACAGCCCATTACAAACGGAACTGGCCCGCAGGTTGGCCGTAAAATTAATCAAAACTTTCGTTGCAGGCCAGATTAACCATGAACCCATTACAGAAACTTTTTAGCGCTTTGTTTCCACAGTCCGCAGGTAACAACGTAGCGGATGTGCAGCCAACTTCAGGAGTGACTATGTCAGACAATTTTCTCGCTTTAGCAAAACAACGCCGCACTATCTATGCCCTGGGTAAAGATCTGCCGGTGGCAGAAGATGTGGTCATTGAAACCATCAAAGAAGCGATTCGTCAGGCACCTTCGGCGTTTAACTCACAGAGTTCCCGCGCGCTGATCCTGTTAGGTAAAGAACATGTGCAGTTCTGGGAGCTGACTCGCGAGCAGCTGAGAAAAATCGTGCCGGAAGAGAGCTTTAAAGCCACTTCCGACAAGCTGGATGGCTTTGCCGCAGCGGCGGGTTCCGTGCTGTTCTTTGAAGATCAGGATGTGGTGAAAGGCTTGCAGGAGCAGTTTGCGGCTTACGCCGATAACTTCCCGGTATGGTCTGAACACAGCACCGGTATTGCACAGTACGCCGTGTGGCTGGCGCTGACCGAGAAAGGCATCGGCGCGAACCTGCAACACTATAACCCACTGGTTGACGCCGATGTGCAGCGCACCTGGGGTATTCCGGAGAACTGGAAACTGCGCGGCCATATGAACTTCGGTTCGATCGTGGCCCCGGCTGGCGATAAAGCCTTTATGGATGACGCCAAACGCTTTGTGGTTGCCCGTTAATCGACGGAATTCACGCTGCGTGCAGTAAGCTGACAGCCATAAAAAAGCCGCCTTAATAAAGGCGGCTTTTTATTTACAGCAGGTAAAACTTACTGCTGGCTTTCACGCTCAGCAATAAAACCCAGCGCTTTGTTGATACGCGCGATGCTGCGCGCCTGGCCAATGGCGTGAACGGTGACATCCAGCGCCGGAGACTGACCCGCGCCGGTCACGGCAACGCGCAACGGCATACCCACTTTGCCCATGCCCACTTCCAGCTCATCGGCGGTCGCCTGAATCGCGTGGTGAACGTTTTCCGCCGTCCAGTCGGTGATAGCAGCCAGCTTGTCACGCACTACTTCCAGCGGCTGACGCGCAACCGGACGCAGATGTTTTTTCGCCGCGTCCGCATCGAACTCGTCAAACTCTTCATAGAAATAACGGCAGCTTGCCGCCATCTCTTTCAGCGTTTTGCAACGCTCGCCGAGCAGTTTCACCAGCTCAAACAGCTGTGGGCCGGTATGGGTGTCGATATTTTCCTGCTCAATGTGCCACTGCAGGTGCGTCGCCACATACTCGGGATCCAGCGAATTGATGTAGTGATGGTTCAGCCACAGCAGCTTGTCAGTGTTGAACGCACTCGCGGATTTGCTTACCGCGCCAAGAGAGAACAGCTTGATCATCTCTTCGCGGGAGAAGATCTCCTGATCGCCGCTCGACCAGCCCAGACGTACCAGGTAGTTAAGCAGCGCTTCCGGCAGGTAACCATCGTCGCGATACTGCATTACGCTGACCGCGCCATGGCGTTTGGAGAGTTTTTTACCGTCGTCGCCGTTAATCATCGACACATGCGCGTATACCGGAACCGGTGCGTTCAACGCTTTCAGAATGTTGATCTGACGCGGCGTGTTGTTGATATGGTCTTCACCACGAATAACGTGGGTAATTTCCATATCCCAGTCATCAACCACAACGCAGAAGTTATAGGTTGGAGATCCATCAGTACGGCGGATGATCAGATCGTCGAGTTCGAGGTTGCTGAATTCAATCGGGCCGCGAATCTGGTCGTCAAAAATAACAGAACCATCCTGCGGGTTGGCAAAACGCACGACACACGGCTCGTCATCAGCATGGTGCGAATGATCGTGGCGGCAACGGCCGTCATAACGTGGTTTTTCATTATTTGCCATCTGCGTTTCGCGCAGCTGCTCAAGGCGTTCTTTCGAGCAGTAGCATTTGTAGGCGGTGCCCGCTTCCAGCATTTCATCGATAACCGCGTTGTAGCGGTCAAAGCGTTTGGTCTGGAAGTACGGGCCTTCGTCCCACTCCAGATTCAGCCAGTTCATGCCATCCATGATGGCTTCAATTGCTTCCGGAGTGGAGCGCTCGAGATCGGTGTCTTCAATACGCAGCACAAACTCACCGCCGTGATTACGTGCAAATAGCCAGGAGTAAAGAGCAGTGCGCGCGCCGCCAACGTGCAGGTAGCCGGTGGGGCTTGGCGCGAAGCGAGTTTTGATTTTCATGAAATGGCCTTACGTTTATAAAGATGCCGACCGTCGGCAATAGCTAAAATGAAAGTGGGCGATATTCTATCACTGTGGGCTGATTCCTCAATGTTGTTGCCGCAATGAGGGGGTTATCAGGCTATTTTGTTTAGAAATCATGCTCTCGCGACGCTTTACGCAGCGGTTTGTCTAATTTTACGACGAACGAACAATTTCTTTTGAAAATGCGTTGACTCATTTTCAACTCTCCCTATAATGCGACTCCACACAGCGGGGGTGATTAGCTCAGCTGGGAGAGCACCTCCCTTACAAGGAGGGGGTCGGCGGTTCGATCCCGTCATCACCCACCACGATTTTGTGGCTTCCGCAGTGTAGATAAGAATGAGAAGTGGGTGATTAGCTCAGCTGGGAGAGCACCTCCCTTACAAGGAGGGGGTCGGCGGTTCGATCCCGTCATCACCCACCACTTTCTCGCCAGCGAATTCTTATCAGTTGAAGTACCGAAGTGGGTGATTAGCTCAGCTGGGAGAGCACCTCCCTTACAAGGAGGGGGTCGGCGGTTCGATCCCGTCATCACCCACCACTTCGGGTCGTTAGCTCAGTTGGTAGAGCAGTTGACTTTTAATCAATTGGTCGCAGGTTCGAATCCTGCACGACCCACCAATGTAAAAAAGCGCCCTAAAGGCGCTTTTTTGCTATCTGCTCAAGTTCAAAATTCGGACCTGCGGCAGGTTCGGGTCGAACGTAGTGAGACAACGGAGCCGCTTGCGGCGACGGCCCGAAGGCGAGTAAAGCGAGTCATCCTGCACCACCCTCCAATGTAAAAACGGCGCTGGTGGCGCTTTTTTGCTATCTGCCCAAGTTCAAAATTCGGACCTGCGGTAGGTTCGGGTCGAACGTAGTGAGACAACGGAGCCGCTTGCGGCGACGGCCCGAAGGGCGAGTAAAGCGAGTCATCCTGCACGCCCCACCAATGTAAAAACGGCGCTGGCGGCGCTTTTTTGCTATCTGCTATTCACCATTCTCCTGCCCTGTTCCAGCCGTCAGTTGAAGTCCATTGATTACCAACCCGCGCGATTCCAGTTATGTGACCAGTAAATTGATGAATTTTTCTCGCCGAACAATTTACCTTAAAGCGACATACAAACAATTAAATCCACGTTACGTTAGCTAAAAAAACCACCCTGACCACAATGTAAAAACGAATAAAATTTCAGTATTTTCAATAAGTAAACACGGTAACGTTTATCCATAATTTATCCTTAATATCCCGATATGATGCCCGCCGAACGGCCATTCGATGAACACAATTCAAGAAATAGATGATGTCGGCCGATAACCATGTTTTATGGCAAAAAGGAGTGTGCAATGACCACAATTTCGACAACAACAGCGTCAATTCAAACGGGTAGCGCAGGTAGTTCATCGTCTACCGGCAACGATACCGCTTCGCAAATCAGCCGCATTACTCAGAAGATCACCAAGCTGACGCAGCAGCTGAAAGAAATCGCTAACGGGAGCGGTTCGACGGAAGACAAGAAGAAACAGCAAGAGATGATTCAGACTGAAATCCAGCAACTGCAAGCGCAGCTGGCGCAACTGCAGCGCAAACAGGCTGAAGAAGCAGAGCAGAAACAAGCCCAGCAGCACCCGCAAACGAAAGCGGAAGGTGTTAACAAACCTTCCGACGATCATCAGATTGATATTTACGTCTGAGTAAATAACGGATCGTCCTCACGGGCCTGGTTTAAACACCGGGCCTGTTCTCTGACAACTTCCCACAATGCCTGCGCCGCCCCTGAGAGCGACCTGTTTTTTCGCCGCACCAGCATAATTTTGCGCTGCATATCCGGCACCAGCCGTTTTACCGCCAGCTCGCTTCCCTGCGGCAGCGGCAAGGCGAGTGCGGGCAGAATACTAATGCCTATTCCCGCTTCGACCATTGGAAACAGGGTTGCCGGGTGGCCAATCTCCTGCACGATTGTTGCGCGTACGGCGAAATGGCGCAGCGCCGCATCGATAAGCGGTCGGCTACCAGACGCGTAATCCTGCACCACTAATTGCGCCTCATCCAGCGCCGACCACGGCACCTCAGCAAGCTGTGCCCACGGATGATCGTTACGACACAGCAAAAAGAATGGCTCCTCAAGGATCTCTTCGCTTTCAAAATCGTTCACCGGGCCAGGATCGATAACAATGCCAAAATCCACCTCGCCCTGGCGAATGCTCTCCAGCACCCATTGCTGCGGCCTGTCGTGCAACACAAAATCAATTTCCGGATAACGCTGGTTGCTGCTGGCGATGCATTGCGGGATCAGGTGCGCCGAAATGGTCTGGCTCGCCGCCACGCGCACCGTGCCAGTCAGTTGCTGCCCGACACGCCCGGCTTCACGCAGCGTGCTGCTAAGCTCATCTAACAGTCGTTCGAGGCGTCCGGCCAGTTGATGCCCGGCTTCGGTCAGCACCACTTCGCGGGTGGTGCGGTCGAGTAAGCGCACGCCGGTTTGCAGTTCCAGCTCTTTCACGCTGTGGCTTACCGCCGACTGGCTGAGGCCGATTATCTCCCCTGCCCGGCTAAAACTTTTGGCTTGCGCCACCGTGACGAAGACACGTAACTGACGTAAGGAATAATTCATCTTATAAATTCATGAATGGATGCAATAAATCAATTTTATTTCTCAAAGTAGAAAAAGCACAATAGCGACACCGACTTTCAGGAGTGCACATGAAACTTTTTCGTATCCTTGATCCCTTTACGCTCACGCTGGTATGTACCGTTTTACTGGCCTCTTTCTTCCCGGCGCGCGGCGGTTTTGTGCCGTTTTTCGAGGGGCTGACCACCGCCGCCATTGCGCTGCTGTTTTTTATGCATGGGGCGAAGTTGTCGCGCGAGGCGATCATCGCTGGCGGTAGCCACTGGCGTTTACATCTTTGGGTAATGTGCAGCACGTTTGTGCTTTTCCCGGCGCTCGGGGTGCTGTTTGTCTGGTGGTCGCCGGTGAATGTCAGCCAGGAGCTGTATACCGGTTTTCTGTATTTGTGCATTCTGCCTGCGACCGTTCAATCGGCAATAGCCTTTACCTCGCTGGCGGGCGGTAATGTCGCGGCGGCGGTTTGCTCAGCATCGGCTTCCAGCTTACTCGGCATCTTCCTGTCACCGCTGCTGGTCGGCCTGCTGATGGATCTGCACGGCGCAGAAGGCAGTCTTGAGCAAGTGGGCAAGATCATGCTGCAACTGCTGCTGCCGTTTGTGCTGGGGCATCTTTCCCGCCCGTGGACCGGCGCTTTTGTGGCAAAGCATAAGAAATGGATTTCAAAAACCGACCAGACGTCGATTCTGCTGGTGGTTTACTCCGCCTTTAGCGAAGCGGTGGTGAACGGCATCTGGCATAAAGTGGGCATCGGTTCGCTGCTGTTTATCGTGGTGGCAAGCCTGGTGTTGCTGGCGATTGTCATCGTAGTGAACGTAGTGGTGGCACGGAAATGTGGCTTTAACAAAGCCGATGAAATCACTATTGTTTTCTGCGGTTCGAAAAAGAGCCTCGCCAACGGTATTCCTATGGCCAACATCCTGTTCCCGACGTCGGTGATTGGCATGATGGTGCTGCCGCTGATGATCTTCCATCAGATCCAGTTGATGGTCTGCGCCGTGCTGGCGCGCCGTTATAAACGTCAAACGGAGCAACAGCAGGCGCAGGAAGCGGCGAAAGCTTAATTGCGTTTCAGGGGCTGTACCAGGTGGCTCAGCCCTTCCGTTTTGATCAGTAACGTTATCTGCATCAACTCGCCCAGCCGCCCGGCGGGAAACGACTCCTTCCGGGCAAACCACAGCAGATACTCTTCGGGCAGATCGATAAGCCGCCGCCCCTGATATTTACCAAACGGCATGAGCGTATTTGCAATCTCGACCAGCTGTTCCTTTTCCATTTACGCTCCCAGCAGGCGCATCATCTCAGCTTCGTCGATAACCTCTATACCCAGTTCCTGCGCTTTCGCAAGCTTAGAGCCTGCGGCTTCCCCGGCAATCACCAGATCCGTTTTCTTCGACACGCTGCCCGCCACTTTTGCCCCTAAGGCGGTTAAACGTGCTTTGGCGTCATCGCGCGAAAGCTGGCTCAGGCTACCGGTCAGCACGATGGTTTTCCCGGCAAACGGGCTGTCGATCTCTTCAGCCTTGACGACAACCGGCGCAGGCCAGTGAATGCCAACATCCTCAACTAACTGGCGGATAACCTCGCGGTTGCTCTCTTCATTGAAGAAGTTGTCCACGTGCTTCGCGACCACAACCCCAACATCAGGCACTTTTTGCAGCTCATCAACGCTTGCTGCCATCAGCGCTTCCAGCGTACCAAAGTAAGCCGCCAGACCGGCGGCCGTGGCTTCGCCAACCTCGCGAATACCGAGCGCATAGAGGAAACGGGCAAAGGTCGTCTCTTTGGCTTTCTCCAGCGCATTGACCACGTTTTGCGCCGATTTAGGCCCCATACGATCCAGCCCCGTCAGCTTACCGGCCGTCAGGCGGAACAGGTCTGCCGGCGTGTGGACGTACTCTTTTTCAACCAGTTGGTCGATTATCTTGTCGCCCATGCCATCCACATCCATCGCGCGACGGGAGACAAAATGCTTCAGTGACTCTTTACGCTGCGCACCGCAAATTAAGCCACCGGTACAGCGAGCCACCGCTTCGCCTTCAACACGCTCAACGTCGGAACCACATACCGGGCAGTGCGTCGGGAAAACCACTTCACGCGTCTCTTCCGGGCGTTCGGAAAGCACCACATTGACCACCTGCGGGATAACATCTCCGGCGCGGCGAATCACTACTTTGTCGCCAATCCGCAAGCCAAGGCGGTCAATTTCATCGGCGTTGTGCAGCGTTGCATTGCTGACCAGCACCCCGGCAACGTGTACCGGCTCAAGCCTGGCGACAGGCGTAATTGCGCCGGTTCGCCCGACCTGGAATTCCACATCGCGAACAAAGGTCATCTGCTCCTGCGCCGGGAATTTAAAAGCGACTGCCCAGCGCGGCGCGCGGGCGACAAAGCCCAACTGTTCCTGTAAATCGAGCGAGTCGACCTTAATCACCACGCCGTCAATATCAAAACCGAGCGTTGGGCGATCGGCTTCAACCTGGTGATAGAAAGCCAGCACCTCTTCCGGCGTGTTGCAAAGGCGTATGCGGTCACTTACCGGCAGCCCCCAGGTTTTGAATTGCTGCAAACGCCCCAGATGGCTGCGCGGCAGCTCGCCGCCTTCGAGAATGCCGATGCCATAGCAGAAGAAGGTCAGCGGACGTTTGGCGGTGATACGCGGATCAAGCTGGCGCAATGAACCTGCGGCTGCATTGCGCGGGTTGGCAAAGACTTTCGCACCGGTACGGCGCGCATCTTCGTTGATTTTTTCAAAACCCGATTGCGGCAAAAACACTTCACCACGCACTTCAAGACGGGCGGGGATATTGTCGCCGTGCAGCTTGAGCGGGATAGCGCGGATAGTGCGCACGTTGGTAGTGATATCCTCTCCGGTGGTGCCATCACCGCGCGTTGCCGCACGCATCAGCACACCGTTTTCGTAGAGAATACTGACCGCCAGGCCATCCAGCTTTAGCTCGCAGCAGTAAGTGAGCGCGTCGGTGCTTTTCAGCCTGTCCTGCACGCGCTTGTTAAAAGCAAGGAAACTCTCTTCGTCAAACACGTTGTCCAGCGACAGCATCGGCACTTCATGGCGTATCTGGCTAAAAGCGGTAAGCGGCGCTGCGCCAACACGCTGCGTTGGCGAATCCGGCGTGACTAAATCAGGGCGCTGCGCTTCAAGCTCACGCAGTTCCCGCATCAGACGATCGTACTCGGCGTCCGGGATCTCCGGCGCATCCATAACGTGGTACAGATATTCATGATGGCGAAGGCTGGTTCGCAGTTCTGTCAGTTGTTGTTCAATTGAGTCCATATCGCACCATCAATGATAAAAAACCCCCGACTGGCGGGGGTTCTGGAAGGAAATAATGTTCGTGGTTCCGTTACGCGTTGGCGTCTTTGACCTCGCGAATACGATCCTGGTATTCACGTAATTTCTGCGGGGTCATCATCCGACGCTGATCGTCCAGCACTACGCCGCCGACTTCGTCGGCAATATGCTGTGCGGATTGCAGCATCAGTTTAAAGTTTTGCAGTTCATCGCCATAGGAAGGCACCTGCATAAAGATGGTGACGCCAGGCGTTGCCATTTCACTCATCGTATCGACATCAAACGTGCCGGGGTTCACCATATTCGCCAGGCTGAAGAGCGCCGGGCCACTGCCGTCCGGGCTAAGATGACGATGGAAGATGCTCATATCGCCGAATTTGAACCCGGCCTGCAAAATGCTGTTCAGCAGCACTTCGCCATTCAACATGCTGCCATGGTGTGCAGCAACATTCATGATAATCACAGTTTCTTTGCGCTGCGGTTTTTCCACCGGCGCTTCGACAACCGGCTCAGGTTCCGGCTGAGGCGCGGGCTGCGCAATTTCAGGTTGCGATTGATACTGCGGCGCAGGCTGCTGAGGTGCCATTGGTTGCGGCTGTGACTGTGGGGCAACAGGCTGTTGCGGTGCGTGGCGCACCGGCTGCGTTTCAAAGGCAGGTGCCTGCGCAGGGCGCTCCGGCTGCTGCTGGGAATAAGGCTGCTGCGCGTGGTGCGGTGGCTCTGCGGGTTGAACTGGCGGTGCCGACGGGCGTGGCTGTGCCGACGCATAAGGCGGCTGATATTGGTGCTGACGCGGCGCGTCCTGCTCGTTACTGGCTCCCGGCGTGTGGTTCACTTTATGAACACGCACTTCACCTACGCCTTCGTCTTCTTCGACATCCTCGTCATCCAAATCGTCGTCGTCACGTCTCGACTTCATGCGTTTTAATGGGCGATCCCGGAACATGGACGAACGTTCTTTGCGACTGGTCCAAAACCCATGAACCAGCAAAGCAATTATGGCGATCGCGCCAACAATGATTAATATCAGACGCAAATCCTGCATCATTATATTCTCTGTTGTTCTAACACCTTGCCACCACGGCAAACATTTACTCACTAAGAGTATTTGCCCATTACGTCAAGTGCAAGTGCGCGCGTGTCTTTCACAGCATAAAGATGAATGAAATTGTGTTTTTTGCTGTTTTTTCGAACATTTCCGAACGGGTTTCCCCAGTGTGATGAATATTATAAGCTGCAGTTTTCGGTCGTCATGAAAGGAGTATGGCCAGATTATGGTTTCATCATCCCCGTCTGTTGCTCGCAGCGGCATGTTTTACTTTTCCCAGGGCTGGAAACTGGTCACGCTGCCAGGCATTCGCCGCTTTGTGATCTTGCCATTAATGGTGAATATTTTGCTGATGGGCGGTGCGTTCTGGTGGCTGTTTACCCGGCTCGATAGTTGGATCCCTTCGCTGATGAGCCATGTGCCGGAATGGCTACAATGGCTTAGCTATTTACTGTGGCCAATTGCCGTTATCTCAATTTTGTTGGTGTTCGGCTACTTCTTCTCAACCCTTGCGAACTGGATTGCCGCTCCGTTTAATGGCTTGCTGGCAGAACAACTGGAAGCACGCCTTACCGGTGCGACACCGCCCGACGTCGGCGTTTTTGGGCTGCTAAAAGATGTACCGCGTATCATGAAGCGCGAATGGCAAAAACTGGCCTGGTATCTGCCCCGCGCCCTGCTGCTGCTGGTACTTTATTTTATTCCCGGTATTGGGCAAACCATTGCCCCGGTGTTGTGGTTTCTGTTCAGTGCGTGGATGCTCGCTATCCAGTATTGCGACTACCCGTTTGATAACCATAAGGTGCCGTTTAAAGCGATGCGCGTTTCCTTGCGTGAACGCAAGGTTATTAATATGCAATTCGGTGCGCTCACCAGCCTGTTTACGATGATTCCGGTGTTGAACCTGGTCGTGATGCCCGTAGCGGTATGTGGCGCAACGGCGATGTGGGTCGATTGCTACCGGGAAAAACACGCAATTTGGCGATAAGGATTTATTCCGTTTCTTATTCCATACTGATTAGCATTATTTCACCTCAGCATATAGATATGCGATTTCCTTACTTCCCCATCAACAGTAAGTGCGTATGCTGAGGTGGTTCCCAAATTTCATACAGTTAAGGACGGGCTATGAGTAAGATTTTTGAAGACAACTCGTTGACGATTGGTCATACGCCGCTGGTTCGACTGAACCGCATCGGTAACGGCCGCATTCTGGCGAAGGTCGAATCACGTAACCCAAGCTTCAGCGTAAAATGCCGTATCG
Source organism: Kosakonia sp. SOY2 (assembly GCF_027109175.1). NCBI lineage: Bacteria > Pseudomonadati > Pseudomonadota > Gammaproteobacteria > Enterobacterales > Enterobacteriaceae > Kosakonia > Kosakonia sp. SOY2. The sequence goes on along the minus strand of NZ_JAPVXH010000001.1, from coordinate 164,577 downwards.
GTGCCAATATGATTTGGGATGCCGAAAAACGCGGGGTGCTGAAACCGGGTGTAGAACTGGTTGAACCGACCAGTGGTAACACCGGGATCGCATTGGCCTATGTAGCGGCTGCACGCGGCTACAAACTGACGCTGACCATGCCGGAAACCATGAGTATCGAACGCCGTAAACTGCTGAAGGCATTAGGCGCGAACCTGGTACTGACGGAAGGCGCCAAAGGCATGAAGGGCGCAATCCAGAAAGCGGAAGAAATTGTCGCCAGCGATCCGGCGAAATTCCTGCTGTTGCAGCAGTTCAGTAACCCGGCTAACCCGGAAATTCATGAAAAAACCACCGGCCCGGAAATCTGGGAAGACACCGATGGCCAGGTTGATGTATTTATCTCCGGCGTTGGCACTGGCGGTACGCTGACTGGCGTAACGCGTTATATCAAAAATACCAAAGGCAAAACTGACCTGATCACCGTCGCGGTCGAGCCAACTGACTCTCCGGTTATTTCCCAGGCGCTGGCAGGCGAAGAGCTGAAACCAGGACCGCACAAAATTCAGGGCATCGGCGCGGGTTTTATTCCCGGCAACCTGGATTTGAAACTGATCGACAAAGTTGTCAAAATCACCAACGAAGAAGCCATCAGCACCGCGCGTCGTCTGATGGAAGAGGAAGGTATTCTGGCGGGTATCTCTTCAGGTGCTGCCGTTGCGGCGGCGCTGAAATTGCAAGAAGACGAGACCTTTACCAATAAGAATATCGTGGTAATTCTGCCGTCTTCTGGTGAGCGTTATTTGAGCACAGCATTGTTTGCCGATCTGTTTACTGAAAAAGAACTGCAACAGTGATGCCAGATTGTTAAATCAGCTCAAAAAAGCACCCATCGCGGTGCTTTTTTGTGGCATATATCAAATTTTTGTCCTACCTGGCATTGCCTGAAACCTTCCGGTCTGGTATTTAACCATCACATTTATTTTGATGCGCGAAATTAATCGAAGGCAAGATTTCACCAAGCTGAATCGATTTTATGATTTGGTTCAATTCTGCCTTTCGCTGCATAATGTTTAATGACGAGCGAAACGTCAGCAGCCAGAAGCGCCAGCGTTTGGTTGCGCCAGGCAGGCTTCTGTAGTTTGTCCCGTTGCGCCGGCGCTAACAATACAGGCTAAAGTCATGCCGCCAGGCTAGACTTTAGTTCCACAACACTAAACCTATAAGTTGGGGAAATACAATGTTCCAGCAAGAAGTTACCATTACCGCTCCGAACGGTCTGCATACCCGCCCTGCTGCTCAGTTTGTTAAAGAAGCAAAAGGCTTCTCTTCTGAAATCACTGTGACTTCTAACGGCAAAAGCGCTAGCGCGAAAAGCCTGTTCAAACTGCAAACTTTGGGCCTGACTCAAGGTACAGTTGTGACGTTGACCGCTGAAGGCGAAGACGAACAAAAAGCGGTTGAGCATCTGGTTAAACTGATGGCAGAACTTGAGTAAGTTTTACTTACGAGTTCTTTTCAAGATCAGTCACAAGTAAAGGTAGGGTTATGATTTCAGGCATTTTAGCATCCCCGGGTATCGCTTTCGGCAAAGCACTGCTGCTGAAAGAAGACGAGATCGTCATCGACCGGAAGAAAATTTCTGCCGACAAGGTTGACCAGGAAGTTGAGCGTTTCCTGAGCGGTCGTGCCAAAGCATCGGCACAGCTGGAAGCAATCAAAACGAAAGCGGGTGAAACTTTCGGTGAAGAAAAAGAAGCCATCTTCGAAGGGCATATTATGCTGCTGGAAGATGAGGAGCTGGAGCAGGAAATCATAGCCCTGATTAAAGATAAGAACATGACTGCCGATGCGGCAGCGCATGAAGTTATCGAAGGTCAGGCTACAGCCCTGGAAGAGCTGGATGATGAATACCTGAAAGAACGTGCCGCTGACGTACGTGACATCGGTAAGCGTCTGCTGCGCAACATCCTGGGTATGCCGATTATCGATCTGAGCGCGATTCAGGAAGAAGTAATTCTGGTTGCGGCCGATCTGACACCGTCAGAAACTGCTCAGCTGAACCTGAAAAAAGTGCTTGGTTTTATCACTGATATCGGTGGTCGTACTTCCCACACGTCTATTATGGCACGCTCCCTTGAGTTGCCAGCGATTGTGGGCACAGGTAGCGTCACCACTCAGGTTAAAAATGGCGATTATCTGATCCTCGATGCGGTTAACAATAAAGTTTACGTTAACCCAAGCGACGAAGAGATTGAGACATTGCGTGCGGCGCAGGCTCAGGTTGCCGAAGAAAAAGCCGAACTGGCGAAACTGAAAGATCTGCCGGCGATCACCCTTGATGGTCACCAGGTGGAAGTGTGCGCCAACATCGGTACCGTTCGCGATATCGCGGGCGCTGAGCGCAATGGCGCTGAAGGTGTTGGTCTGTACCGTACCGAATTCCTGTTCATGGATCGCGACGCCCTGCCGACTGAAGAAGAGCAGTTCGACGCCTACAAAGCGGTGGCTGAAGCCTGCGGTTCTCAGGCAGTTATCGTTCGTACCATGGACATTGGCGGCGACAAAGAGCTGCCGTACATGAATTTTCCGAAAGAAGAGAACCCGTTCCTGGGCTGGCGCGCCGTACGTATTGCAATGGATCGTAAAGAGATCCTGCGCGATCAGGTACGCGCTATTCTGCGCGCTTCCGCTTTCGGTAAACTGCGAATTATGTTCCCGATGATCATCTCTGTCGAAGAAGTGCGCGCACTGAAGAAAGAGATTGAGATCTACAAACAAGAATTGCGTAACGAAGGCAAGGCGTTTGACGAGAGCATTGAAATTGGCGTGATGGTAGAAACCCCTGCTGCCGCGACAATTGCCCGCCATCTGGCGAAAGAAGTCGATTTCTTTAGTATCGGTACCAATGATTTGACGCAGTACACCCTGGCGGTTGACCGTGGTAATGATATGATTTCACATCTTTACCAGCCGATGTCACCGTCTGTACTCACCCTGATCAAGCAAGTTATTGATGCTTCTCATGCGGAAGGCAAATGGACTGGCATGTGTGGTGAGCTTGCTGGCGACGAACGTGCTACACTTCTGTTGCTGGGGATGGGTCTGGATGAATTCAGTATGAGCGCCATTTCTATCCCGCGCATTAAGAAGATTATTCGTAACACAAACTTCGAAGATGCGAAGGTGTTAGCAGAGCAGGCTCTTGCTCAACCGACAACGGACGAGTTAATGACGCTGGTTAACAAGTTCATTGAAGAAAAAACAATCTGCTAATCCGCGAGATGCGCCCAAATTACTGCTTAGGAGAAGATCATGGGTTTTTTCGATAAACTGAAATCTTTGGTTTCTGATGATAAAAAAGACACCGGAACCATTGAGATTATTGCCCCGCTTTCTGGCGATATCGTCAACATTGAAGATGTACCGGATGTTGTGTTCGCTGAGAAAATCGTTGGTGATGGCATTGCTATCAAACCGACCGGTAACAAAATGGTAGCCCCGGTTGATGGTACTATCGGTAAAATCTTTGAAACCAACCATGCCTTCTCTATCGAATCCGATAGTGGCATTGAACTGTTTGTTCACTTCGGTATCGACACCGTTGAGCTGAAAGGTGAAGGTTTCAAACGCATCGCAGAAGAAGGCCAACGCGTAAAAGTTGGCGACCCGGTAATCGAATTTGATCTGCCGCTGCTGGAAGAGAAAGCCAAGTCAACCCTGACGCCGGTGGTAATCTCCAACATGGACGAAATCAAAGAGCTTATCAAACTTTCTGGTAGCGTAACCGTGGGTGAAACCCCGGTGATCCGTATCAAAAAGTAATGCGTAATGCATAAAAGAATGGCGCCGAAAGGCGCCATTTTTGCTTTACTGCAGCGGTAAAATCAGCTCGTCATAGCCTTTTTCCAGCGTATATCCCATCACTTCTACGACCCGATCGCCCGCAGCCTGTATCGCCACATCGAGCGCTTTGCCCTGAACAATACCGCTCACCAGTTCAGAACAAAACAGGTCGCCAGTACCTTTGAGATCCGTCGCCACACGCGGATAACCGCTGATATGAACCGCATCAGCGGTAACCAGTACCACGTGAATGTGCTCACCTTGCTGCTCAACCGGCGCACTGGTGATCGCCACCCAATGCAGCGACGCCGATAGCAGGCCTTTAGCCGCCTCAATCGCACTTTGCAAATCCCGGCATGGCTGACCGCTCAGCACTTCCAGCTCGAACACATTTGGCGTAATGCCCTGCGCCAGTGGCAGCAGATGTTCACGATATGCCTGCGGGATTTCTGGTTTTACGTAAATGCCGCTATCGGTATCGCCGATCACCGGATCGACCAGAATCAACAGGTGTGGATGTTTTTCCCGCAGCGCCGTGAGCCACTTCGCCAGTAGCTTAATCTGACTGGCGCTACCCATATATCCCGTCGTGACCGCTTTAACGCTGCGCAGAACATCACGCTCTTCCAGCGCCTGCAAATAGCCGCTAAACCACTCGTCGGGAATGACGCCGCCGTAAAAGGTGTCATAATGCGGCGTGTTACTGAACAGCACCGTCGGCACGGCCAGTACATTCAAATGGTGCTGGCGAATATTCGGCACCGCTATACTGTTGCCCACGCTACCGTAGACAACCTGTGATTGTACGGCAACGATATCGGCCTGCTGCGCCCGAGTCTTATCCCTGAACAGGATCATCTCCATTTGGTCTCCTTAACGGGTTAAATCCCCGCGCCCTGCGAATAACTCTCTTCACCAAATACGCCAGTAGAAAGATAGCGATCGCCGCGATCGCAAATAATGGCGACGATCACCGCGCCCGGGTTCGCTTTCGCCACCCGCATTGCCCCGGCTACTGCGCCGCCGGAACTGACACCGCAGAAAATGCCTTCCTGTACCGCCAGCGCGCGCATGGTATTTTCCGCTTCGCGCTGATGGATATCCAGTACCTCATCAACCAGAGACGCGTTAAAAATCCCCGGCATATACTCGGCAGGCCAGCGGCGAATGCCGGGAATACTGCTGCCCTCTTCCGGCTGCAAACCGACAATCGTCACTTTTTTATCCTGCTCGCGCAGAAAACGCGATACGCCTGTGATGGTGCCAGTCGTGCCCATACTGGAGACAAAATGCGTGATTCGCCCGCTGGTCTGCCGCCAGATTTCCGGGCCGGTGGTGGTGTAATGTGCGTAGGGGTTATCCGGGTTGTTAAACTGATCGAGCAGTTTGCCTTCACCGCGCGCTGACATCGCCAGTGCCAGATCGCGCGCCCCTTCCATTCCCTGCTCTTTGCTGACCAGAATCAACTCCGCGCCGTAGGCACGCATCGCGGCGCGCCGCTCCTGGCTCATGTTGTCCGGCATCAGCAATTTCATGCGGTAGCCTTTCAGTGCGGCGATCATCGCCAGCGCGATACCTGTATTACCGCTGGTCGCTTCAATCAGTACGTCGCCGGGTTTAATCTCCCCACGCTGTTCCGCCTGCACAATCATCGACAGTGCCGCTCTGTCTTTTACCGATCCCGCCGGATTGTTGCCTTCCAGTTTGACCCAGATTTCACTCCCGTTGTCCGGGCTCAGGCGTTGCAATTTGACCAGCGGCGTATTGCCAATGGTTTGTTCTAATGTGTTCACAATCGCTGTCCAATAAAAAACCCGGTCGCAGGATGCATACCGGGCTTGTAGGCCGGGCAAAGCTGTACGCTATCCGGCAGAAACCACGTCTGTTTAAGCTATCAGGCAGAATCCGCCAGAGCAAGTTCTGCGCGGGCCTCAATGCGTTCATTACCGTTATATAAACGGGCATGTTGCAGGCCGACGAACAGACGCTCACCGCGCTGGGGGGGATGTTCATCACGCATCACCACGGTCAACGGCTCCGGGTTCCAGCCCAGCGGCTGCACAACCAGTTGGGTGTAATGACCCTTCGGACTGGCTTCCAGCACCTGTACCGGCAGCGGAGAATCGAGACTGGTGCGACGGCTGACATCCACTTCCCACGGGCGCAGGAACAGATCGACATCCCCCTGGTAAGCCGGCGTATAACCAAGCGGCCAGCGGTGCGCACCAACATGGAATTGCCCACCGCTCACGGTGCCTTTCAGGCGGTTAACCTCACCCATAAACTCCAGCACAAAGCGGGTGGCGGGCTCTCGCCAGACCTGATCCGGCGCATCCGCCTGTTCAATGTTGCCCTGGCTCATCACAACGACGCGATCGGCAACTTCCGTCGCCTCTTCCTGATCGTGCGTCACGAATACGCTGGTGAATTTCAGCTCTTCATGCAACTGGCGCAACCAGCGACGCAGCTCTTTACGTACCTGCGCATCAAGCGCGCCGAAAGGTTCATCCAGCAACAGGATTTGCGGCTCCACCGCCAGCGCACGCGCCAGCGCCACACGCTGTTTCTGCCCACCGGAAAGCTGCGCCGGGAAACGGTCTGCCAGATGTGCCAGTTGCACCATCTCCAGCAGTTGCATCACTTTCGCTTTGATCGCCGCCGCATTTGGCCGTTCGCGGCGCGGCAGCACCGTCAGGCCGAAAGCGATATTGTCGAACACCGTCATATGACGAAACAGCGCATAATGCTGGAACACAAAACCGACGCGGCGCTCGCGCGCATGCAAACGGCTGACGTCAGTACCATGAAAACGAATGCGCCCGCTGGTCTGATGCTCAAGACCAGCAATAATACGCAGCAACGTGGTTTTACCGGAACCGGACGGGCCCAGCAACGCCACCATCTGGCCGGATGGGATATCAAGAGAGATATCATTCAGCACCTGGGTGCGACCAAAAGACTTCTTAATATTGGCAATCTCAATGCTCATGATTTCCCTCCTGTTGCTGGCGTTTTTCCTGATTATTCAAACGCCACTGCAACGCACTCTTTAAAAACAACGTCAAAATAGCCATCAACGTCAGCAGAGCCGCAGCGGTAAACGAACCGACGATGTTGTAATCCTGCTGCAGTAATTCAATTTGCAGCGGCAGCGACAGGGTTTCACCGCGGATAGAACCGGAAACCACTGACACCGCGCCAAATTCGCCAATCGCCCGCGCGTTAGTGAGCACTACGCCGTACAACAGCGCCCAGCGGATATTCGGTAGCGTCACGCGCTTGAACATCTGCCAGCCGGACGCGCCAAGCAGAATCGCCGCTTCATCTTCCTGGCTGCCCTGGCTTAACATCACCGGCACCAGTTCACGCACGACAAACGGGCAAGTCACAAACACGGTAACCAGCACCATGCCCGGCCAGGCGAACATAATTTGCAGATTATGCGCATCCAGCCAGCCGCCAAGTGGGCCGTTTGAGCCATAAAACAGCAGATAGATAAGACCTGCGACCACCGGCGACACAGCAAAGGGAATATCCAGCAGCGTCAACAGTAACTGGCGGCCCGGGAAATTAAAGCGCGTCACCAGCCAGGCCAGCAACGTGCCGAATATCAGGTTCAGCGGCACCGAGATCAGCGCAACCAGCACCGTCAGCCAGATGGCATGGAGCATGTCGGCGTCCGCGAGGTTTTCCAGAACTGGCATCAGGCCTTTGCTAAACGCCTGCACGAAAATGTAAACCATCGGCACGACGAGGATAAACGCCGAGACAATCACTCCCGTGCCAATCAAAAACCATTTGCCCCAGTTCACCTGAGGCTTGTCATAGCGTTTCAATTCAGTTATTTCCGCCATTAGTGACCTACCACACGCTGACCAAAGCGGCTTTGCAGGGTGTTAATGGAAAACAGCAACAGCAAAGAAGCCGCCAGGATCACCGAGGCAATCGCGCTCGCCGCCGGGTAATCAAACTCCTGCAAGCGTACAAAAATCATCAACGAGGTCACTTCGGTCTTCCAAGCGATGTTACCGGCGATAAAGATCACCGCGCCAAACTCGCCAAGGCTGCGGGTAAACGACAAGGCTACGCCCGCCATCAATGCAGGAGAGAGTTCCGGCAGCACCACTTTGCGAAAACTTTGCCAGCGCGTCGCGCCCAGGGTTTCCGCCGCCTCTTCATATTCCGGCCCCAGCTCTTCCAGTACCGGCTGAATGGTGCGCACCACAAACGGAATGCTGGTGAATGCCATCGCCACCGCGATACCAAGCCAGGTATAGGTCACTTTGATATCAAACTTCGCTAGCCATTCGCCGTAAAAACCATTCACCGAAAACAGCGAGGCCAGCGTCAGACCCGCCACCGCCGTTGGCAGCGCAAAAGGTAGATCCATCAGCGCATCCAGCAGGGTGCGGCCCGGAAAGCGGTAACGAGTAAGGATCCATGCCATCAGCAAGCCAAACACGCCGTTAAAAACGGAGGCGACAAAGGCTGCAATCAGCGTGACTTTATAAGCGGCCACAACCTGCGGATTAGTGACCACCTCCCAGTATTGCGCCCAGCTCATCTGCGCCAGCTGCATCACCAGTGCGCTCAGTGGCAACAGCAATATCAGACAAACAAAAAACAGGCTGCTGCCAAGGCTTAAACCAAAGCCAGGCAGCACGCGTTTTGATCCTGCAAACATCACTTACGCCCCGCCGCCAGCAACGTGTCCAGCTCACCACCGCTGGCGAAATGGGTTTTCATCACTTCAGGCCAGGAACCAAACTTGTCCTCTACGCGGAACAGCGCCGTCTGCGGGAATTTATCGCTTAGTTTCGCCATCACTTCCGGGTTGTTCACGCGATAGTAGTAATCAGTGATGATGGTTTGCGCCTGTGGGCTGTAAAGCCAGGTGAGATAAGCTTTGGCCGCTTTTTCTGTGCCGTTGGCCTTCACGTTTTTATCCACCCACGCAACCGGGAATTCAGCCAGGATGTTGACTTTCGGTACGACAACTTCAAAACCCTGCGCTTCATACTGCTTACGGATGTTATTCACTTCCGATTCAAACGAGATCAGCACATCGCCAAGCCCGCGCTCAACAAAGGTAGTTGTTGCGCCGCGACCGCCGGTGTCGAACACTTCAACGTTTTTGAGGAACTGGGTCATAAACTGCTGAGTTTTGGCTTTGTCGCCGCCATCCGCTTGATCCGCTGCGCCCCAGGCCGCCAGATAGGTGTAGCGCGCATTGCCGGAGGTTTTCGGGTTCGGGAAAATCAGTTTTACATCACTGCGCACCAGATCGTTCCAGTCGTGAATGTTCTTCGGGTTACCTTTGCGAACCAGAAACGCCATCGTTGAGTAGAACGGCGAGCTGTTATTCGGCAAACGGCTCTGCCAGTCCGCCGGGATCAGGTTGCCTTTGTCGTGCAGGATCTGCACGTCGGTGACCTGGTTATAGGTCACGACGTCCGCTTTCAACCCTTGCAGAATCGCCAGCGCCTGCTTTGAGGAGCCAGCGTGAGATTGCTTAATGGTCATCTTGTCACCGCCGTTATCTTTCGCCCATTGCTGTTCGAACGGCGTGTTAAGGGCCGCAAAGAGCTCGCGTGATACATCATAAGAGCTGTTAAGCAGTTCCGTCGCTTGTGCCTGAGCGGCCCACAGCGTCAGCGCTGCCAGCGTCAGATATCCTTTTTTCAGTAAGTTAACGGCCATTGCGCACCCTTATAAGCTGATGACATTTCGTCACTCAGTTTATTTATAACGGGTGTGAAACCAGTAACGGTTTTATATACCAATTGGTGATTTGGAATCAGAAAAGAATATAAGCAGAAGGGAGTAGTGACCGGGTTTCCCCGGTCAGCAGAAGTGCGTGGTTTACAGCGCCAGCAGCTTATCCAGCGACGGCGCGAAGTAGTAGCCGCCGGTCACCGGGCGGGTAAAACGCAGCATGGCGTCGCGCTTACCGTCGGTATCGCCAAACATGCTCAGCAGTTGCTGCTCAATGTTGTACAAACGGGCGCAATAGGTGCAGAAATAGAGCCCATGCGTGCCGCTGGCGGTGCCATAAGGCAGGCTCTGGCGGACGATTTTCAGCCCTTTGCCGTTCTCTTTCAGATCAACACGCGTCAGGTGTGACGTGTCGGGGCGCGCATCACCGTCGATCTCTTCATTGGCCTCTTTGGTGCGGCCGATCATCATCTCCTGATCGCCCACGCTCATGCGATTAAGCTGCTTGAGGTTATGCTCCCAACGCTGCACCATCACGTAGCTGCCACCGGCGTCCACGCCATCCTGAATAATAGCAACCTCGCGGCGTTTCTCATCGCCTGCCGGGTTTTCCGTACCATCGATAAAGCCGCTCAAATCGCGCTCTTCCACCCAGCGGAAACCGTGCGTCTCTTCTTTAACGTCAATCGCCTCGCCGAACGCCGTCAGCGCGGCCTGAGCGACGGAGAAATTCACATCGTGGCGCAGAGAAAGAATATGGATCAACACGTCTCGCTGTGTTGCGGGCGCCAGGCCTTTGCCATACGCCGGAAAATCTTTTAGCTCGTCTGCGCCTTCGGCACCGTTCAGTGCGCGCCAGGTCTTGTTGCCAAAGGCAATAGTCGCGCCCAGCGCCGCATCGGGGAATTGCAATTGAAAGGTCGCCAGCTTATCGGCGAATACGCGGCTCGCCACGCGCAGGGCATCGGTGTCCCCTTTCACGTTGGCTTCAATCCAAATCGCCGCACGGCAATGTTCTGGCAAAATGCCGCTTTGAACCTGGGACATGACTCCTCCTGGAAAAAAACAGGCCACGAAACCGTGGCGATAATCGCGGTATTGTACCTGTTTTTCCCCCAGCAGCAGCGAGTTGAGATCAAATTAACGGCGCCAGATGAACTTGCTCACTTTCCAGTTTTTCAGCGCATCATCGGATGGCATCAACCCTTCCGGGCCGCTCCACTGGCCGGTAAACACATAGCTGATATGCTGGCTACCCGGCGCTTTACACTCTACGCCCGCGCTGTCATCGCCCGCACCTTTCACACAGTTACCGAAAGCTTTATCAAACAGCGAATTGAACGGCGCGCCGATTTTTACCCCTTTATCCGTGGCGATACTATTATCGAGCACATCAATACGGCTGACCGCGCCGTTTTCTCCGTTCACCACCAGCGCCAGTTTGTCATCTTTTAGCGCCTCAAAATAACGAACGATACTGCCTTTTTCCGTCTTCATGCCGCTACGCAGGTGGTAATCGCCACCCAGTGCGTCCTGAATTGCCTGCTCGTTTAGTGGCGTGCTGGCGGTGATGTTACCAACGCCGTTGTCGCTCACCTCGACAGATGAACCAAACCAGTTCCACGGATAGGCCGCCGACCAGTTGACGGAAGCCAGCGTCGAGCAGCCGGTTAACGCCAGCGGCAGAACGCAAATAAGTGTACGCAGGGATTTCATGCTTCATTCCTTTTATTCATTGAACGCCTGTTGGAGTCCCGGAAGAGAAAAAAGTGCCGCTTAATGTTGAGCAAGGGAAAAACAGGCCCGAAGACGCCGGTTTGTCGCAAGCCACCACAGCGCAAACAGATCGGCGATAACCAGAAACAGCCCAATCCCGGAGAGCGCCTCGCCGGTAAACCAGCGGCAGGGTTGCCATACCAGCAGCGCCAGTTGCACCAGCAATACCAGCGGGTAGAGTGCGCGCCACAGGCGGGGAAAATGATCGCGGCGGCCGCTCAGTAAAAAGGTCAATGCCGCAGGAATACCTGGCAGCAAGCCCAGCCAGAAATCATCATGATCGGGGTAAAACAATGCGAGCAATGCGTCGCCTTGCCCGCGCGATGCCCCCGCAATAACAAACAGCACCCAGGTGCGTGCCTGTAGCAGCAACACGCACCAGAACAGAAAAGGGAGTTTCAGACGGCCATGACTGTCGTAATCGGCGGGATAAATCTCAGTACTCTTCATCTTCAATCAAACGCTTGCCCAGACTGGCCGAATCCATATGTTCATAACCGAGGCGCTCATACATGCCGATAACCATCTCGTTATCTTCCCGCACCATCAGGTTGATTTTCGGGCAGCCGCGGGCAATCAGCTTTTTCTCCAGCCGGCTCAACAAGGCGTTAGCGATGCCGCGCCCGCGAAACTCAGGATGAACGCCAAGGTAATAAGCCGATCCGCGATGACCGTCATAACCGCCCATCACCGTGCCGACCACTTCCCCGCCGACTTCGGCGACCAGAAACAGACTCACATCGTGATTCACTTTGCGTTCAATATCCATTTCCGGATCGTTCCATGGTCGCAACAGCTCACAACGCTCCCACAAGGTGATCACTTCTTCGAAATCTTCCTGGCGAAAAACGCGTATCTCCATGGTATTCCCCGTCATTTTCAGCTGTGTAAACGTAGATTATGGCCCTAAGCGCCTCTGTCGCCAATATCCGGCATCTTCAGCACTGAAATTTGGCATAATGTCACTCTGTCACGTATTGAAATGAAAAGTAAAACATTAGTTCGCACGGATAGTCGTAACGGTAAACACGATACGATATAACACCAGGGACCACGAATAAGACAATTCAGGCGTATGAGCACCTTTAAACCTTTAAAAACACTTACCTCGCGTCGTCAGGTGCTGAAAGCAGGCCTGGCCGCCCTGACATTAACGGGCATGTCTCGCGCTATCGCAAAGGACGAGACACCACTTAAAACCACGACCGGGCACAGTAAACCGAAAGCCAGGAAAGCCGGCGCGAAACGCATTGTGATGCTTGATCCGGGCCACGGCGGTATTGATACCGGCGCGATTGGTCATAACGGTTCGCAAGAAAAACACGTGGTGCTGGCGATCGCCAAAAACGTCCGCGCCCAGTTGCGTGCGCAGGGAATTGATGCGCGCCTGACGCGCACCGGCGATAAATTTATTCCGCTTTATGATCGCGTAGAGATTGCCCACCAGCACGGTGCCGATCTGTTTATGTCGATCCACGCCGACGGCTTCACCAACCCAAGCGCTGCGGGCGCGTCGGTGTTTGCGCTTTCTAATCGCGGCGCCAGTAGCGCGATGGCGAAATACCTGTCGGACAAAGAAAACGCCGCCGACGATCTGGCCGGGAAAAAAGCCAGAGACAAAGATCACCTGCTCCAGCAAGTGCTGTTCGATTTGGTGCAAACTGACACCATTAAAAACAGCCTGACGCTCGGCTCGCATATTCTCAAGCAGATCAAACCGGTACACCGCCTGCATAGCCGCAACACAGAACAGGCGGCATTTGTGGTGCTAAAATCGCCTTCGATACCGTCCGTGCTGGTGGAAACCTCGTTTATCACCAACCCGGCAGAAGAGAAGCTGCTCGGCACGGCGGCGTTTCGCCAGAAAATCGCCAGCGCCATTGCCGACGGTGTACTCAGCTATTTTAGCTGGTTTGATAATCATAAAGCCCACACGAAGAGACGCGGATGACCACGCCTGATATCCACCCGGTTAAAAACGCCCTGCTAAATTTGCAGGACAAGATCTGTGACCAGCTGAGCGCCCTTGATGGCGGCGCATTTATTGAAGATGCGTGGACGCGTGCGGCAGGTGGCGGTGGGCGCAGCCGTGTGCTGCGTGATGGCAGCGTGTTTGAACAGGCGGGCGTCAATTTTTCGCACGTTCACGGCGACGCAATGCCCGCTTCGGCCACCGCGCATCGCCCGGAACTGGCGGGTCGCAGTTTCGAAGCGATGGGCGTTTCGCTGGTGGTTCATCCGCGTAATCCGTATGTACCCACCAGCCATGCCAATGTGCGCTTTTTTATCGCCGAAAAACCCGGTGCGGAACCGGTGTGGTGGTTTGGCGGCGGCTTTGATTTAACGCCCTACTACGGTTTTGAAGAGGATGCTCGCCACTGGCACCGCACAGCGCGCGATATCTGTTTGCCGTTCGGCGAAGAGGTATATCCACGCTATAAAAAGTGGTGTGACGATTACTTCTACCTTAAACACCGTGATGAACAGCGCGGCATTGGCGGGTTGTTTTTCGACGATCTCAACACGCCGGATTTCGATCACTGCTTCGCTTTTATGCAGGCGGTGGGTAATGGCTATCTCAATGCTTATTTGCCGATTGTTGAACGCCGCAAAGCCACGCCTTATGGCGAGCGCGAGCGCGACTTCCAGCTTTACCGTCGCGGCCGGTATGTGGAGTTCAATCTGGTGTGGGATCGCGGCACCCTGTTTGGCTTACAAACCGGCGGGCGCACTGAATCCATTCTGATGTCGATGCCGCCGCTGGCGCGCTGGGAATACAATTATCAGCCCGCCGAAGGCAGCCCGGAAGCCGCCCTCAGCGAGTTTATAAAAGTCAGAGACTGGGTGTAATTTCTTTAATCTCAAGCCGGATGAGGTGCGCTGTTCAACGGATATGTCGCTGATGAGGTATTGTTCCGTGCACAGATGTTCCACAGTTTCTGAAACATCGCTACATGTGAACGGGAAAAGGGGAGCTGCCGCGCTCCCCTTTTCAATGCCCGCGTCTGCGCGATAAATCGGTGCTTTGCACTACGCTCACTTCCCGAGTGCGTGCCTGCGGTCAGCTCGACTCGCGATTACTTGCCCCTTCGGAGTCAGCGCAAGCGCTGTTCAACATGGCCCCGGCAATTTTGTCCGTGGCTCGATTCGCTTCAGGCCGCCATCCATGGCGTCCAGACCTTGTCACTCACTCTTCGGTTCGCCGATTTCAGCGGAACGCAACCCATCGCGATTGAATGTCGCCCGGACAGAAAGAGCGAGCGGCTTCCTTCAAAAACAACCCAACAAGCGACAATCCGATTATCGACGGTTCGCAGACACAAACATTACAGCGGCTGCGTTTGCGCCTCCACCACCGCCAGTGCAACCATATTGACGATACGCCGCACCGAGGCTATCGGTGTCAGCACATGGACCGGTTTCGCCACGCCCATCAGCACCGGCCCTACGGTCACCCCTTCCGAACTGGACACGCGCAGCAGGTTGTAGCTGATTCGCGCCGCTTCTACGTTTGGCATAATCAGGATATTCGCCGCCCCTTTCAGCGGGCTATCCGGCATACGTTCATGGCGGATACTCTCATCCAGCGCCGCGTCACCGTGCATTTCGCCATCAATCATTAACTCCGGCGCGCGTTCACGCACCAGCGCTAACGTATCGCGCATTTTCACCGCCGCAGGCGCGTTCGATGAACCAAACTGCGAATGCGAAAGCAGCGCCACGCGCGGTTCAATGCCGAAACGGCGTACCGTTTCCGCCGCCAGAATGGTGATCTCCGCCAGCTCTTCCGCGCTGGGATCCTCATTGACGTAAGTATCGGCGATAAAGGTGTTGCCGCTTGGCAACAATAAAGCGTTCATCGCGCCTGCGACATGGACATTCTCGCGGTAGCCGAAGATCGGCTGCAGCACACTGAAATGCTCGTGATAATCACCGATGGTGCCACAAATCAGCGCGTCCGCTTCGCCACGATGCACCATGATCGCGCCAATAATGGTGGTGTTACCGATCACCGCGCGCTGCGCCTGCTCCTGCGTCACGCCGCGACGTTTCATGATGTTGAAGTACTCCATCCAGTACTCTTTAAAGCGCGGATCGGACTCGTTATTGACGATTTCAAAATCCACATCCGGGCGGATTTGCAAACCGAGTTTCTGAATACGCATCTCAATGACGCTCGGACGGCCAATCAGAATCGGTTTTGCCAGCCCTAACGTCACCAGTTCCTGCGTGGCATGCAGTACGCGCGGCTCCTCACCTTCTGCCAGCACTACGCGTTTCGGTGCGTTACGCGCCTGCGAGAAGATCGGCTTCATAAACAGATTGGTTTTGTAGACAAATTCAGTGAGCTTATCGACATAAGCATCGAAATCAGCGATAGGTCGCGTCGCCACGCCGGAATCCATGGCGGCTTTTGCCACCGCAGGCGCGATTTTGACAATCAGGCGCGGATCAAACGGTTTCGGGATCAGGTAATCCGGGCCAAAGCTGAGATCCTGGTCGCCATAGGCTGAAGCCACCACTTCGCTCTGCTCAGCATGCGCCAGTTCCGCGATAGCGTTAACTGCCGCCAGCTTCATCTCTTCGTTAATTGCCGTTGCGCCGACATCCAGCGCGCCACGGAAAATAAACGGGAAGCAAAGAACGTTGTTTACCTGGTTGGGGTAATCAGAACGGCCGGTGCAGATAATGGCGTCCGGGCGCACCGCTTTCGCCAGATCCGGCAGAATTTCCGGTTCCGGGTTCGCCAGCGCGAGGATCAGCGGCTGGCGCGCCATACCTTTCACCATTTCCGGGGTCAGCACTTTCGGCCCGGAACAGCCAAGGAAGATGTCCGAACCGGCAACCACATCCGCCAGCGTGCGTTTGCCGTCATCGTCAACGGCATAAGCGGCTTTGGTTTCCGCCATATTCGGTTCGCGGCCTTTGTAGATAACGCCTTTTGAGTCGCAGACCACAATGTTGTGTTTCTGCATGCCAAGCGCCACCAGCAGGTTCATACAGGCAATCGCCGCTGCGCCCGCGCCGGAAACCACCATGCGCACATCGGAGAGGTTCTTCTCGACCACGCGCAGGCCGTTGAGAATAGCGGCGGTGCTGATAATCGCCGTACCGTGCTGATCGTCGTGGAATACCGGAATATTCATGCGTTCGCGCAGCTTCGCTTCAATGTAGAAGCACTCCGGCGCTTTGATGTCTTCCAGGTTAATGCCGCCAAAGGTCGGTTCCAGCGCGGCTACAACATCAATCAGTTTGTCCGGATCGTGTTCATCCACTTCGATATCAAACACATCGATTCCGGCGAATTTTTTGAACAGTACGCCTTTGCCTTCCATCACGGGTTTACCGGCCAGTGCGCCGATATTGCCAAGGCCGAGTACCGCAGTACCGTTGGATACCACGGCGACCAGATTGCCGCGCGCGGTGTATTTGTAGGCTGCCAGCGGGTCTTTTTCGATCTCAAGACAAGGCGCGGCGACGCCAGGAGAGTAGGCCAGTGCCAGATCGCGCTGTGTTGCCAGCGGTTTTGTCGGGGAGACCTGAATCTTCCCCGGACGGGGGAATTCGTGAAAATCGAGGGCACTTTGTTTTAGTTGGTCGTCCATTTGAGGTTCCTTTCACGTTGTTTTCAGAGTGAAACGTGCGATGTCTATCCCAATGCGCCGCATAGTATGGCCTCTGTCGCCCGCATAAACTTTGAACATAGCCAAAATCTCGCCATGACATAAACAAAATTGTTATCAATTTATCGCAACTTTGTTACGTGCCGCAAAACGCAGGGCCCGGGCGCGTCTGCTATGCTTTTTTGTTATGCACCTCTCATCCTCACAAAAGTGCGACAGAAAGCACTCCAGTAATCCATTGCTTTTAAAGGAGTTATTTTTCATGAATCACTTAGACGGCCTCAAACAATTCACTACCGTGGTGGCCGACAGCGGCGACATCGAATCCATTCGCCACTATCAGCCGGAAGATGCCACCACCAACCCTTCCCTGCTGCTGAAGGCGGCCGGGCTGGCGCACTTCTCGCATCTGATTGACGATGCCATTGCCTACGGCAAAGCGCGTGGTAAAACCCAGGAGCAGCAAGTGGCAGAAGCCAGCGACAAACTGGCGGTCAATTTTGGTGCGGAAATTCTGAAAAGCATCCCGGGACGCGTCTCCACCGAGGTTGACGCCCGCCTCTCTTACGACAAAGAGAAGAGCATCGCCAAAGCGCGCCAGCTGGTGGCGCTGTATAAAGATCAGGGCATCGACAAGTCACGCATTTTGATCAAACTGGCGTCAACCTGGGAGGGGATCCGCGCGGCAGAAGAGCTGGAAAAAGAGGGGATCAACTGCAACCTGACGCTGCTGTTCTCGTTTGCCCAGGCGCGCGCCTGTGCCGAAGCGGGTGTATTTTTGATTTCGCCTTTCGTTGGCCGTATTTACGACTGGTATAACGATCGCAAACCGCTCGACCCGTATGTGGTGGATGAAGATCCCGGCGTGAAGTCGGTGCGCAATATCTACGACTACTACAAACAACATCGCTATGAAACCATCGTGATGGGCGCAAGCTTCCGCCGCACTGAGCAGATCCTCGCGCTGGCGGGCTGTGACCGCCTGACTATCTCTCCGGCGCTGCTGAAAGAGCTACAGGCACAGGAAGGCATTGTTGAGCGCAAACTGGTGCCATCGCGCCAAACCTTCCATCGCCCGGAACCGTTAACAGAAGCTGAATTCCGTTGGGAGCATAACCAGGATCCGATGGCCGTCGATAAACTGGCCGACGGGATCCGTCAGTTCGCCGTTGATCAGCGCAGCCTTGAAGATCTGCTCGCCGCTAAACTTTAACCTTTGCCATGGAGTGAATTATGTCCCGTAGAGAGCTTGCAAACGCCGTTCGCGCCCTGAGTATGGACGCGGTGCAAAAAGCCAATTCTGGCCACCCTGGCGCCCCGATGGGGATGGCGGATATTGCCGAAGTGCTGTGGAATGATTTTCTGCGCCACAACCCGGCGGACCCCACCTGGTACGATCGCGACCGCTTTATCCTCTCTAACGGTCATGCCTCAATGCTGCTGTACAGCCTGCTGCACCTCAGCGGTTATGACCTGCCGCTTGAAGAGCTAAAAAACTTCCGCCAGCTCCACTCCAAAACCCCGGGCCACCCGGAGATCGGCTATACGCCGGGCGTGGAAACCACCACCGGCCCGCTCGGGCAGGGGCTGGCGAACGCCGTCGGGCTGGCGATTGCCGAACGTACGCTGGCCGCGCAATTCAACCGGCCGGGGCATGACATTGTTGACCACTACACCTATGTGTTTATGGGCGATGGCTGCCTGATGGAAGGCATTTCCCATGAAGTCTGTTCGCTGGCGGGCACGCTCGGACTCGGCAAACTGATCGGCTTTTACGATCACAACGGCATCTCCATTGATGGCGAGACTGAGGGCTGGTTTACCGATGACACCGCCAAACGCTTCGAAGCCTATAACTGGCATGTGATTGGCGATATCGACGGGCATTCACCCGAGGCGGTGAAAAAAGCGATTGAAGAAGCACAAAGCGTGAAAGATAAGCCGTCACTGATTATCTGCCGCACGGTGATTGGTTTTGGCTCGCCGAACAAAGCCGGGAAAGAGGAGTCGCACGGCGCGGCGCTTGGTGAAGAAGAAGTGGCGCTCACCCGGCAAAAACTCGGCTGGAAATACCCGGCTTTTGAAATCCCGAAAGAGATTTACCAGGCGTGGGATGCCCGCGAACGCGGGGCGAAACATCAGCATGAATGGAATGAGAAACTGGCGGCCTGGGCTAAAGAGTACCCGGATCTGGCAGCTGAATTTAAACGCCGTATGAGCGGTGAACTGCCGGAAAGCTGGGAAAAAACCACCACCGACTGGATCAATAAGCTGCAGGCCAACCCGGCGAAAATCGCCACCCGTAAAGCCTCGCAGAACACGCTCAACAGCTATGGGCCAATCCTGCCGGAACTGCTTGGCGGTTCCGCCGACCTCGCGCCCAGCAACCTCACCATCTGGTCCGGTTCCACCTCGCTGAAAGAGGACCCCGCCGGGAATTACATTCACTACGGCGTGCGTGAGTTTGGTATGACGGCCATTGCCAACGGCATCGCGCACCACGGTGGTTTTGTGCCTTATACCGCCACCTTTTTGATGTTCGTTGAATATGCCCGCAACGCGGCGCGTATGGCGGCGTTGATGAAAGCCCGGCAGATCATGGTTTACACCCACGATTCGATTGGCTTAGGGGAAGACGGCCCAACGCACCAGGCGGTTGAACAACTCGCCAGCCTGCGCTTAACGCCGAACTTCAGCACCTGGCGTCCGTGCGACCAGGTAGAAGCGGCAGTCGGCTGGAAGCTGGCGATCGAGCGACATCATGGCCCGACAGCGTTGATCCTCTCGCGCCAGAACCTCACGCAAATGGAGCGAACCCCGGAGCAGGTGCAGGCCATCAGCCGTGGCGGTTATATCCTGAAAGATTGCGACGGCACGCCGGATGTGATCCTGATTGCGACCGGCTCGGAGATGGAGATCACCGTCAACGCGGCGGAGCAACTGACTAACGAAGGCCATAAAGTGCGCGTGGTATCGCTGCCGTCGACCGATATTTTCGACGCGCAGGATGAAGCCTGGCGTGAATATGTGCTGCCATCGGATGTGAGTGCACGCGTGGCGGTTGAAGCCGGGATCGCCGATTACTGGTACAAATATGTCGGCCTGAAAGGGGCGATTGTCGGTATGACCGGTTACGGGGAATCGGCACCTGCCGAGAAGCTGTTCCCCTACTTCGGCTTCACGGTCGAAAACGTGGTGGCGAAAGCCAAAGCGGTACTGAAAAAATAAGCGTGAGCGCGCCAGCATAAATGGCTGGCGCGCCATTTTTATTTCACCACCAGCAACGGCTCGCTCTCCTGCGGCGTCACGATATCTTCCTGCTTTTCATCCCACAGCGCTTTTTTCACCAGCACATTGCCGTTGTGCTGCGTATCGCGTTTCACCAGCGTTGTGGCGTCATCGTCTTCCTGAACATTGATGTTGATGGGAAATGAAGGCAGCGCTTTCGTCCATTGCCCTTGCTGGATATCAAAGACATAAACCACTCGCCAGGCGCTGGTCCACCATTGCGGGAAAACAACGACCCGATCGCGCCCGCTATCATCGAGCTGCGACAGCGTTTCCACCCCGCCACCAATGCACTGCGGCACCACCGCAGGTTGTACAGCCGGGTTGCTGCTCCAGAGCTTACATTCACAGTCACCCTCTTCATCGCAACTGCCACCGGTTTTGGGGTCGCGCGCGTTCACCCACACGACATCTTTGCTGTTGCCGTCAAACTTGCCTTTGGTCAACAGCCCCTGCACCGATGCCTCTTTTTGATTGAAGCGGGTGAGCAAATCGGTTTCGCCGCTAATGCGCCAGCCCGCAGACTGTTTGCTGAAGGTAAGCTGCGCCGGGTAGTTTTTTACCTGTTTTTCATCGAGCCCGGCTTGTTTAACAAACCCGACCTGAACCTGGCCCGCCTCATCTTCGGCGATATCAAGCGTGGTGATAATGCGCTGCGCATAGTGTGGTGAGTGAGAGGTGAACGCTTGCTGGCGGCGCAGGACCTCGTCGCGCTCAAGATGCTGGCCAAACCATTCGACCTGAGCCGCATAGAGATCGCTGCCGGTTGCCCGGGCATTGCCATTCAGATGGCTATTCCAGACATCAACAAGCTGGGTGATGCTCTGTTTATCCGCTGAGGTCAGTTCAGCCTGTGCAGGCAGAACGGCAAAAAAGAGCACGCAGGCCGCAAGCCATTGTGGGTAAAAGCGTTTCATTATTCCCTTCCCGATATAAATATCCGCAAGGGATTATGTCAGCGAAGGGTTAGCGCGTCACCCACAGCGTTGGCCACGCATCGGGGCCGTGCCAGCTATCGCAGGAGGGCTCCTGCGCGTAACGCACCAGGCGAAAGCGCTGGCCGTCAAAACGCCAGCGGCTCGACACGCCGCAATCCGCCAGGCTGCGGCCTTTGGAGAGCGTGGTGAGTTCGCGGGTTTTCTCATCAAATGCCGCATTCATCAGCTCCATTTCATCGTTACCGTTATCCGGCGTGAAAGGCAGCATCAGGCGCACCAGCCGCGCGGCAAATGGTTTTTCCCGTGATACCAGCCAAGCGCGTTCGACCATGTTATACGCACCCGCTTCACAGTCGATCAACAGCAACGCTTTATCATCGGTTAACGCGCTCACACGCACCTGGCGGCGCATCGGATCCAGCGAACACTGGCTGTTGTTCATTCGCCAGGTGCCGTAATCCAGCAAATCGTTCAGTTCCTGGTGCGTCAGCGGAGCTGGCGCAACGTTGGCCGTGGCTACCTTTTTCAACGCGGGTGCGGGCGGGACGCTTAACGACGGGCTATCGCCCTTTTTAATCCATGCCGTTTCGCTGCCGACACGTTTTTGCAGCGCATCAATAAACAGCAGCGCCGCTTTCAGCCCGACCAGAGAAACCTCGCCCTTGCTGCCTCGCAGGGTAAGCGCCTGGCCTTCCTGAATGTTTTTTAGAAACGAAGTGATGGCATCAGTGTTATCCGTCACCAGATGCCACGGCGTGATTTGCCAGCGCTCGCCAGCCAGCACCAGCGGCTGGCCGTCAAACAGTAAGCGCCCGGCAATCGGCGGTTCTTTGGTAACAGGCGCGTCGATGCCGCCATAGTCGATACGCAGCGTCGCATCGGCACGCGCGCCGGCGCTGCGCTCCAGCGTCATTACCAGCCCCTGATGCTCGCCAATATTGCGTGCCACGCAAAAGTTCTGGTTATTACAGGTGACCTGCCAGTCGGAAAAGGTTTGTTGCGCGGGCGCAGCGCACAGCCACGGTGCGGCCAGAAGGCCGAAGAGCAAAGTCAAAACGCTGCGGTAACGCATGGCTGGCACAACCCCGGAAGAATAGACGCAGAACCTGCGTATATTCTATTTCCCGGTAGGCTTGCTCAATCGGATTTGTCGGATAGCTTCATCTGAAAGCGAAGCTGATAACCTTATAAATTTCAGTCCATTAGGCCAGATGTTTGCAAATATTGCAGCAAAATCACCGCTTTGCCATCACGGATCTCACCGTTGGCGACCATCGCTAAGGCCTGCCGGAAAGGTAACTCCAGCACTTCGATATCTTCATCTTCCACTCCCCCGCCGTTATTAGCGCGCTGCGCATCGTTATATTCCGCAATGAAGAAGTGGACAATTTCCGTTACCCCGCCCGGTGACATATACAACTCAAAGACTTTGCGCACTTCGCCAACTTCGTACCCCGTCTCCTCAATCGCTTCCTTACGAATGCACACTTCCGGCTCATCGTCATCCAGTAACCCGGCGCAGGCTTCAATCAGGCGACCGTCCACGTTGCCATTTACCCAGGTGGCAATCCGGAACTGGCGGATCAGCACCACACTCTGCTTTTCGCGGTTATACAGCAGGATAGTGGCGCCATTGCCGCGGTCATAAACTTCACGTTTATGACGCACCACTTCACCGTCCTGACGGGTCAAATCGTAGGTGATATTGCGCAGGACAAAATAATTTTCAGAGAGGATTTTATCTTTGATAACTTCAATTTTCAGCGACATACAGGCTCCAGAGCGCTAACAACTTTGCGTAATACTACGCTGCGAAGTGTGACGCCGTGAAGCCTGTTTTATGGCAAACACCTTAATGCTGCCCTGGTGCTTTGACGCCCAACCAGTCCATCATGCCCTGCGCGGCGTGGCGTCCTTCCGCCATCGCGGTCACCACCAGATCGGCACCGCGTACCGCATCGCCCCCGGCAAAAATTTTCGGATTACTGGTCTGGTAGCGATACTGGCTTTCGACACTGGCGGCAATGCGCCCCCAGTCATCAACGCGCACACCGTGGCGCTCCAGCCACGGCATTGAATGCGGGTTGAAACCAAACGCCATGATCACCGCATCGGCAGGCATAACAAACTCACTGCCTTCAATCGGCACCGGACGGCGGCGGCCTTTGGCATCCGGCTCGCCGAGCTGTGTGCGCAGCAAGCGAATGCCGCAAACTTTGCCGCTCTTATCCAGCTCAAGATTGACCGGCTGGACGTTGAACTCAAACTCAGCCCCTTCATCCCGCGCATTTTTCACCTCTTTCTTCGAGCCGGGCATGTTGGCTTCGTCGCGACGGTAGGCGCAGGTCACTTTGCTCGCGCCATGGCGCAGTGCGGTACGGACACAGTCCATTGCCGTATCGCCGCCGCCAAGCACCACGACATTGCGCCCCCTGGTGTTGATAAACGGCTCGTCGGCGCTATCCGGCAGCCCCATTAACTGGCGGGTGTTGGCAATCAGGAACGGCAGCGCATCATAAACGCCCGGAGCGTCCTCATTTGGCAACCCGGCTTTCATGGAACGGTAGGTGCCAACACCCACAAACACCGCGTCGTAATCGCTGAGTAACGTATCCAGCGCGATGTCTTTGCCAATTTCGCAATTGAGTTCAAAGCGGATGCCCATCGCGCTGAAAATTTCACGACGCCGCGCCAGCAGCGATTTATCCAGTTTAAAAGCGGGAATGCCAAAGGTAAGCAAGCCGCCGATTTCCGGGTGGCGATCGAACACCGTGGCGCTCACGCCATGACGAGCAAGCACATCCGCACAGGCGAGGCCCGCCGGACCAGCACCGATAATCGCGATGCGCTTATCCACTACCGCAACCTGCTGTAAATCAGGTTTCCAGCCCTGCGCCAGCGCCTGATCGGAGATATAGCGCTCAATATTGCCGATCGTGACCGCGCCATACTCATCGCGTACCGTACATGCCCCTTCGCACAGCCGGTCTTGCGGGCAGACGCGACCGGTGATCTCCGGTAAGCAGTTGGTTTGATGCGAAAGTTCGACCGCAGCCGCAATATCGCCCTCTTTTACCCGCTCGATCCACTGCGGAATATGGTTATGCAGCGGGCAGGTCCATTCGCAAATGCTGTGGTCGCCGCACTTCAGGCAGCGCTCCGCTTCACGACTGGCCTGATCGGCGCGAAACGGCAGATAGATTTCATCAAAACCGCTTTTACGCGCCGCCAGTGACAATTTATCTGGCTCACCGCGCGGCGGCGTTTTACGCATCTGCCGCACTTTGCGGTCGTTAAAGGCGGGAGTCAGCGCCGCAACACAGTGCCATGGCTGCGCCTCATGGCTGGCAGTACGCAGACGGCGTGATTTCGCAAGCCCCGCCAACGCATCGCTGTTCACCAGTTGCAGCGCATCGGCCGGGCAATTCTGCGCACAGGCCGGCCCTTCCGCTCTGCCCTGGCAGAGATCGCATTTGTGCGCGGTGGCTTTTACCAGCCCGTCACCAGTTGGCGTGACAAGCACCTGCATGGTGCCAAACGGGCAAGCCACCACGCAGGATTTACAGCCAATGCACTTTTGTTGATTGACCTGAATCGCCTCATCAACGCGGCTGATTGCGCCATTCGGACAACTGCGGGCACAGGGCGCAGCTTCACAGTGGTGGCAGGTCACCGCGCTGCGGTGCTGCTGATGTTTAATCACGGTGATCCGTGGGTGAAAATGGTCGGCGCTTAACACATGTTGCTCATTATTGTGCGCCATCACACACGCGACTTCGCAGGCACGACATCCTATACATTGCTGGCTATTCGCCATAATAAAACGATTCATGGCACCCTTCTTTTCTGGTTTAATAAACCTTATTTTTTATATGAGCATTGTATTTACCGGGGCAGCACGACACAGGCAATGTTCAATTGCCCAGAAAGGTTATCTATTTGTCACGAGCTTGTAGCAGATCAATTTATTTCAGGATTCCTGAAAAATTATTTCATTCGATGGACGTTCAGGCCGATGTTTCCTGTACGTAACATCAGGATTGGGAAGCGCTGCAGTGATAGTCAAAAAACCTGTTTCAGGAAGCCTGGCCAGAGCCTTTTTCTCTCTTGTTTTACTGTCGCTGCTCTCCACCGGGGTGGCGCTCGTCACGCTTGCCAGCAGCCTTGATGACGCGCAAGCCATTAATATTGCCGGGTCACTGCGCATGCAGAGTTACCGTCTTGGTTACGAACTGCAAAAACAGACCGCCGAGCTACAACCCCACCGCCAGATTTACCAGCAGACGCTGAACTCTCCCGTATTACAAACCCTGAACCACTGGTACGTTCCGCAGGAAGTGCAGCAACGTTATGGGCAATTGCACGAAAACTGGCGCCAGATGGAAAAACATCTGATTCAGGGCGACCAGCAGTGGTACGAGCAAAATATTCAGGCTTATGTCGGGCAAATTGATTTGTTCGTGTTGGCGCTCCAGCACTATGCCGAACGCAAGATGATGCTGGTGGTCGCTATTTCGCTGCTGGGCGCAGCAGGGATTTTCACGCTGGTGTTTTTTACGCTGCGCCGTATTCGCCAGCGGGTCGTCAAACCGCTTAATAACCTGGTCGCCACCTGCCAGCATATCCAGCAGGGGCAATTTTCCTTGCTGCCCCTCGATAACAAACTGGATAACGAACTGGGGTTACTGGCTTCAACGTTCGACAGTATGTCCGGGCAACTGTTTAAACTCTACCGCTCGCTGGAAACGTCGGTGGCGGAAAAAACCCGCGATCTGCATGAAGCTAACAGCCGCCTGGAGGTAATGTACCAGTGCTCACAGGCGCTCAATACCAGCCAGATAGATGCCCTCTGTCTGCACCACGTGTTGCAGATCGTCTACGATCATCAGGCCGCCTGCTTCCTGGAGCTGGTTGTCGATGACAACTGGCGGATCCAGCAAGGGGAGCTTGACCCCGCACTGCCGGTGAACAGCTTGCCGGTAAATATGCAGGAGAACGTACTGGGCGAGCTGCGCTGGCAAAGCCACCAGCAGCCGCTCTCCGCGCCGCTGATGTGCAATATCGCCACCATTCTTGGACGCGGGCTCTATATCAACCAGGCGCAGAAACATTACCAGCAATTAATGCTGATGGAAGAACGCGCCACCATCGCCCGCGAGCTGCACGATTCACTGGCGCAGATGCTCTCCTATTTGCGTATCCAACTGGCGCTGCTTAAACGCTCGGTGCCGGACGATAACGCCCCGGCACATTTGATTATCGACGACTTTTCGCGCGGTCTGAACAACGCCTGGCAGCAGTTACGTGAGCTGCTCACCACGTTCCGCCTCTCTTTACAGCAAAGCTCGCTACCCGCCGCGCTGCGTGAAGCGCTGGATGTCTTGCAAAGCCAGACCAGCGCGAAGCTAAATCTGGATTGCCGTTTACCCACCCAGGCGCTGGATGCGCAACAGCAAATGAACGTCTTACAAATTGTGCGCGAAGCGGTCATCAACGCGATTAAACACGCGCAGGCCAGCGAAATTACCGTCAGTTGTGTGACCGATCCTGACGGGCTGCACTCGGTCTACATTCGTGATAACGGCATCGGTATGAACAGTACGCAGGAGCCCGCCGGGCATTACGGGTTGACGATCATGCGCGAGCGCGCTGAGCGCCTTGGCGGCGTGCTGGAAATCGTCTCACCGCCGGGCAGCGGCACGCAAGTGCAGTTTCGTTTTCCGTTACCGGCCAGCGCGGAGCGTCAATAACTGTAAAGAATTTAAAGTAAATTGATTTTGTACAGGAGGAAATTTCGCTTAAGTTTCGTTATGCATAGTTATGCCTTAATCGGGCATGATAATTTACATTTTCTCCTTTTTTTCTCCACGATTGGTTTCTGCATTGCCGCTACATTGATGCAAGCAATGTCACTATAACGATGCGCAGCAATATGAGGTTTTATTTCTGATGGCGAATTTTTTTATTGATCGCCCCATTTTCGCGTGGGTGCTGGCGATCCTGATCTGTCTTACGGGGACACTTGCCATTATTTCTTTACCCGTCGAACAATATCCCGATTTAGCCCCGCCTAACGTCCGCATTACCGCTAACTACCCTGGCGCATCGGCGCAAACCCTGGAAAATACCGTTACGCAGGTTATCGAGCAGAATATGACCGGCCTCGATAATTTAATGTATATGTCCTCGCAAAGCAGCGCCACCGGGCAGGCGACGGTCACCCTCAATTTCAGCGCCGGTACCGATCCTGATGAGGCCGTACAGCAGGTACAAAACCAGCTGCAATCGGCGATGCGTAAACTTCCGCAAGCCGTGCAAAACCAGGGCGTCACGGTGCGTAAAACCGGTGATACCAACATCTTAACCATCGCGTTTGTCTCCACCGACGGGTCGATGGATAAGCAAGATATCTCCGACTATGTGGCGAGTAATATTCAGGATCCGATTAGCCGCGTAAACGGCGTTGGCGATATTGACGCCTACGGTTCGCAATATTCAATGCGTATCTGGCTCGATCCTGCGAAGCTCAACAGTTACCAGCTCACCGCCTCGGACGTCACCAGCGCCATTTCGTCGCAGAACGCGCAAATTGCCGTCGGGCAACTTGGCGGAACGCCTTCTGTTGATCGCCAGGCGTTAAACGCCACTATCAACGCGCAGTCGCTTTTACAAACGCCGGAGCAGTTTCGCAATATTACGCTGCGCGTGAATCAGGACGGCTCGGAAGTGCGTCTTGGTGACGTGGCGACGGTGGAACTGGGCGCAGAGAAATATGACTACCTGAGCCGTTTTAACGGTAACCCCGCTTCCGGGCTGGGGGTGAAACTGGCCTCCGGCGCTAACGAAATGGCAACGGCAGAGCGGGTGATTAACCGTTTAAACGAACTGGCCTCCTTTTTCCCGCACGGTCTGGAATATAAAGTCGCTTACGAAACCACCTCGTTTGTTAAAGCCTCGATTATCGATGTAGTGAAAACCCTGCTCGAAGCTATCGCGCTGGTGTTTCTGGTGATGTACCTGTTCCTGCAAAATTTCCGCGCCACGCTGATCCCCACTATCGCCGTGCCGGTCGTGCTGCTTGGCACATTCGCCGTGCTCTACGCATTCGGCTACAGCATCAACACCCTGACCATGTTCGCCATGGTGCTCGCCATCGGTCTGCTGGTGGATGATGCGATTGTGGTGGTGGAAAACGTCGAGCGCATCATGACCGAAGAAGGGCTGTCGCCCAGGGAAGCGACACGCAAATCGATGGGGCAAATCCAGGGCGCGCTGGTGGGGATTGCGATGGTGCTGTCGGCGGTATTTGTACCGATGGCGTTCTTTGGCGGCACCACCGGCGCGATTTATCGCCAGTTTTCCATCACCATTGTTTCGGCGATGGTGCTTTCTGTGCTGGTGGCGATGATCCTCACACCGGCGTTATGCGCCACGTTGCTCAAGCCGCTGCATAAAGGGGAACTGCACGGGCAGAAAGGCTTTTTCGGCGCCTTTAACCGCATTTTCAACCGTAATGCCGATCGTTATGAAACCGCCGTCGGTAAAATCCTGCACCGCAGCCTGCGCTGGATTTTGCTCTATATGTTGCTGATTGGCGGCATGGTACTGCTGTTCCTGCGTCTGCCAACGTCGTTTCTGCCGCTGGAAGACCGGGGCATGTTTACCACATCCGTGCAGTTGCCGAGCGGGGCTACGCAACAGCAGACGCTGAAAGTGGTGCAGAAAGTCGAAGACTATTTCTTCACCCACGAGAAAGCGAATGTTGAATCGGTGTTTGCCACCGTCGGCTCTGGCCCCGGTGGTAACGGGCAGAACGTGGCGCGTTTGTTTATCCGCCTGAAAGACTGGGAAGCCCGCGACCCGAACAGCGGTAGCGCGTTTGCCATTATCGAACGTGCCACCAAAGCGTTTAGCCGTATTAGTGAAGCCCGCGTTTTCGCCAGCAGCCCGCCCGCTATCAGTGGTATGGGGAGTTCGGCCGGTTTTGATATGGAGCTGCAGGATCACGCCGGTGCAGGCCACGACGCGCTGATGGCCGCCCGCGATCGTCTGATTGAGATGGCGGCGAAAGATCCGGCGCTGACCCGCGTTCGCCACAACGGTCTTGATGACAGCGCACAGTTGCAAATCGATATCGATCAGCGCAAAGCGCAGGCGCTCGGCGTGTCGATTGATGATATTAACAACACGCTGAAAACCGCCTGGGGCTCCAGCTACGTGAATGACTTTATGGATCGCGGCCGCGTGAAAAAGGTCTACGTACAGGCTGCGGCGAAATACCGCATGCTGCCGGACGATATCAACCTGTGGTATGTGCGAAATAGCAGCGGTGGAATGGTACCGTTCTCCGCGTTTGCCACTTCGCGCTGGGAAACCGGCTCGCCACGCCTGGAGCGCTACAACGGTTATGCCGCAGTCGAGATTGTTGGCGAATCCGCCCCCGGCGTCAGCACCGGTACGGCGATGGATGTGATGGAGAAACTGGTTAGCCAGTTGCCTACCGGTTTTGGCCTCGAATGGACCGCGATGTCTTACCAGGAGCGTCTCTCCGGCGCGCAGGCACCAGCGTTATATGCGGTTTCCCTGTTGGTCGTGTTCCTGTGCCTCGCGGCGCTGTATGAGAGCTGGTCTGTGCCGTTCTCGGTGATGCTGGTGGTACCGCTTGGCGTGATTGGCGCGTTGCTGGCAACCTGGATGCGCGGGCTGGAAAACGATGTCTACTTCCAGGTCGGGTTGTTGACGGTCATAGGCCTGTCGGCGAAAAACGCGATACTCATCGTCGAATTTGCCAACGACATGAATGCGAAAGGCGAAGATCTGCTGGTCTCCACGCTGCATGCTTGCCGTCAGCGTTTGCGGCCGATCCTCATGACCTCGCTGGCGTTCGTTTTCGGTGTGCTGCCAATGGCAACCAGCACCGGTGCGGGCTCCGGCAGCCAGCATGCGGTGGGTACCGGTGTGATGGGCGGGATGATTTCCGCCACCGTGCTGGCGATTTTCTTCGTGCCGCTGTTCTTCGTGCTGGTGCGCCGCCGTTTCCCGCTGAAAGCGCGCACGCAGTAATTTCTGCATAACAAAAAGGCGACCTGCTGGTCGCCTTTTTCATGTGTCGGTGCACATTGTTATTTATTAAGCCGTCACTGCTTAATCGTTGATCAGGAAATTATTTACGAAGCATGCCTTCGATAAAGTCTTTCCAGTTCCCCAGTTCATGTTCAATCATAACTACCTCTCTTATTATTTTGGCAATTCTACTCAAACCCGTAACAACATTGAAGAGACGTTAATCAATTGCTTCAATCGCTATTAGCGGGGTACTTTTAATGCTTGCGATAACTATGAGCCGATGTCATGTCATTTACTGTGAATAACGGCAATATTCCATAAAAACTTTAGGGCCAAATGAAATGACGATCACATTGTTCGATAAATCAGCAATTGAAGAGGTGGACTGGCTGGCGTTAACGGCGCTTATTGCCGCAGGCGGCCTTAATCAGCGCGACCCGCTACAGGTCGAGCAAGCGTGGCGCAACAGCACCTTCTGCTGGTTCGGCTACCATAACGGGGAACTGGTCGCCACGGCGCGTGCTATCAGCGATCTGACATGGGCCAGCTATGTTGCGGATATTGTGGTCGCGCCAGAAATGCAGGGCCGCGGTTATGGAAAACAGCTAATGTCTGACATTGTCAGAACATTATTACCGTTCGGTAAAACCTTTATTTATTCCGTACCGGAAAAGACCGGATTTTATCAACAATATGGTTTCCGTTTTTTAACCACTGGCATGGTATGCGCAACACCTGAAAGTTTATTCAAACTGGAACAGAGGGGTTATATCCGCTGAAATTTGCTTATCAGACTAATCACAGGCAAATTAAAATCCGTTATTCTAATTTCTTGCACAAATAACCAAAAATGAGACAAAAGGATTCACCATGATCACCATGTACGGCATCAAAAACTGCGACACCATCAAAAAAGCGCGCCGCTGGCTCGAAGCGCAGCGGGTGGAATACCGTTTCCACGATTATCGCGCAGACGGTATTCATGCAGATTTACTGCGTACATTTGTTGATGAACTCGGCCGGGAAGCGCTGTTAAACACCCGTGGCACCACCTGGCGTAAGCTGGATGAAGCCCAGCGCGCAACCATCACCAGTGATGATGCCGCCATCGCGTTGATGCTTGAAATGCCTGCAATTATCAAACGCCCATTGCTCTGCGCGCCGGGTAAGCCTATGCTGCTGGGTTTCAATGAATCCAGTTATGAGAAGTTTATCAACGAGGTGTAGTTTATGTCGTGCCCGGTTATTGAGCTGACACAGCAGCTTATTCGTCGCCCTTCTCTGAGCCCCAATGACGCAGGATGCCAGGCGCTGATGATTGAACGTCTGCGCGCTATCGGTTTTACCATTGAGCCGATGGATTTTGGCGACACGCAAAACTTCTGGGCATGGCGCGGGCAAGGCGAAACGCTGGCCTTCGCTGGCCATACGGATGTGGTGCCGGCTGGCGATGCGGACCGCTGGATCAATCCGCCTTTTGAACCGACCATCCGTGACGGCATGCTGTTTGGCCGCGGCGCGGCAGACATGAAAGGTTCGCTGGCGGCGATGGTCGTCGCCGCCGAGCGTTTTGTCGCGCAGCATCCGCAGCATAAAGGCCGTCTGGCGTTTCTCATCACCTCTGACGAAGAGGCCAGCGCCACCAACGGCACTGTCAAAGTGGTCGACGCACTGATGGCGCGTAACGAACGGCTGGATTACTGCCTGGTCGGCGAGCCTTCCAGTACGGAAGTGGTGGGCGATGTGGTAAAAAACGGTCGCCGTGGTTCAATGACCTGCAATCTGACGATTCACGGTGTTCAGGGTCACGTTGCCTATCCGCACCTGGCGGATAACCCGGTGCACCGCGCCGCGCCAATGCTCAATGAGCTGGTGGCGATCCAGTGGGATCACGGCAACGAATACTTCCCGCCGACCAGCATGCAGATTGCCAATATCAAAGCCGGAACCGGTAGCAACAACGTTATCCCTGGCGATCTGTTTGTGCAGTTCAACTTCCGCTTTAGTACCGAGCTGACCGACGAAATGATCAAAGCTCATGTGCAGGCGCTGCTGGATAAACATCAGTTGCGTTACAGCGTGGAGTGGTGGGTTTCCGGGCAGCCTTTCCTGACAGGGCGCGGCAAGCTGGTGGATGCGGTGGTCAATGCTATTGAGCACTATAATGAGATCAAACCGCAGTTGTTAACCACTGGCGGCACGTCAGATGGCCGTTTTATCGCGCGTATGGGCGCGCAAGTGGTTGAACTCGGGCCGGTGAACGCCACCATTCACAAGATCAACGAATGTGTGAACGCGGCGGATTTGCAACTGCTTGCCCGTATGTATCAACGCATTATGGAACAACTCATCGCCTGATGGCCTGGAGGATGACATGGACTGGCTGGCAAAATATTGGTGGATTCTGGTGCTGGTGTTTTTACTTGGCGTACTGATTAATGTGATCAAAGACCTGAGCCGGGTCGATCACAAAAAATTCCTCGCTAACAAACCGGATCTGCCGCCGCATCGTGATTTCAACGACAAGTGGGACGATGACGACGACTGGCCGAAGCAGGATCAGCCGAAAAAGTAAGCCTCACATTATTCACCCCCTTTCGGGGGTGAATTTTTTTACTCATAAAAATTCGACAATATTGTCGTCATTCGGCTTGCCACCGCTTAACGCTTCATCGAAATAGTGCTTCGGCACGGTGTAGCGCAAATGTTTGAGCGCCAGCTCAATACTGCGATCATCAATGGCATGGCCCAAATCATCGACAATATCCAGCGTGATATCGCCGCCTAACGTTTGCACCGCTTCCTGGGCCTTCACCGCCCAGGCCAGATCGATAACCCGGTCTTCACCGCCGTGAATCAGGTGAATGGTTTGTGTCGTGGAAACCGCCTGCGGCAGCGTGGCATAACGCCCGTTGAAAGCAATGACACGCGAGGCCAGATCCGGCTGCGCCTTCAGCCCTTCCAGCGCCATAATCGCCCCCTGCGAAAAGCCAATCAGCGCCGTGGCTAATGCGTTTACACCGCTTTGCTGCTGCCAGCAGCGCACAATGTCAATAAATTGCGGCATTACAACGTCGATACGTTGCTGACGATTTTCTTCCGTCACGCCTGCCACGGAAAACCACTGGCGGGCCGGTGGTGCACCGCAGGCTTCCACACCGCCAATACTGACGATCAGCGCATCGGGAAAGTGCGGTGCAAACCAGCTGCCGATTTGTCCCATGGAGACCGGGTTATCGCCAACGCCATGAAACAACAGCAGTAATTGTTTTGCCGGGGATGGCGGACTTTGTACAACGAAATGGTCATGTTTCATGGTTGTCTCCTTAAATCATTGAGTGCAGTTTACGCCCGGGAGCCATAATGACCATGCCATTTAACTGAATGAGTTAGTTAAAAAAATTGCAGTTTCTGCACCTGTGTTTTCAGATTGAGCGCGCGATCAGCATCCAGGTTAAAGAGCGCCTGTTCACACTCCTGGCGCTGAGATAACAGCAGCGCTTTACGCCCGCTCAGCGATAAACGCTGACATAACGCCTGTTCGCTTTCGCCATCGCTTACCCGCCCTCGCAATGCCGACAAAGGCAAATGCGTTTGCGCCAGCAGACGACATAACGCGCCAAAAGCCGCCGAAAATGGTCGATGTGCGAAAGCAAAACCGGCCAGCTCCAGCCAGTCCTCTTCACTAAGCGTAGTCGACTGGACAACAGGCAGAGATAACGTTTCCTCGCGCCAGTCGGCAAGCCAGGGCAGATCGCGCGCCAGTCGGGTCTGTTCCCGCACCCGCAAGGCTTCGCCAGCCGCCGTCAGCGGGAGTATCGCCATGGCGGTAAAACAGCCGCTGCTCGCTTCGCGATGGCTGCCAAGGCGCACCAGTGAAAAACCGCAGCGCTGCCAGAAGCGCCATAACTCTGGCGTATAGCCAAAACTGACGGAGAGGTAATCACACGCCGTTGTTTGCGCCCGCGCATGGGCGATGAGCGCACTGCCAATCCCTGTCCGCTGGCAAAAAGGATGCACAGCAATGCGGCTGATGCGCCGCCCGCGCAGGGTTGCCGCCAGCGGGCTACCACCGTGCGCGGCCAGCGATTGCGCGACCAGGTTACCACGCGGGCGACGAAAACCCGCCCACACCGCCTGGCTAAGCCCGGCACTTAACCCACCCTCTTCCACCAGCCAGAGCGCGGCAACGGTCGTTTTTGCCCGGCAAGCCTGCCAGAAATGCTGCCCTGGCGCATCCATCATGCGTCGCAGATCGAGCGGTGACGTGCGGTAATGGGCGCTCGCCAGCAGACGATAAATCGCCGCCGGGATCGCCGGTGCCTCTCGCCAGGCCTGCGCCGGTAGCGGTTGCATGGTGATGTCACCTGTCGGCGGTTCCGCGACAGATTCATCGTCAAACAACAACAGAGCGCTAATCACCTGCTCCAGCGGGCAGCCCGGCGCCCAGCGCAGCGGCGTGGAGAGCGTGTAATGGCGTAACTGCGGAAACCCAGCGCAGAACTTCAGCAAAAAACCCTGCCCGGTGCCTTCATAACCCTGAACAGTGGTGGTGAGCAATACACGGGGGAAAGCAGAAACCAGCGCATGCAGCAGCGGGCCAGGCATGGCGGCGGCTTCATCGACCACCAGCCAGCCGGGCTGCGCTCCCTGCGCCGTTATTTGCTGGAGTAACGCATCCGGGGCGATAAAGTTGAACCGCTCCCCGGCGTAGTGCGCCAGCACATCGGTGGCGGCGCGCGCAGGTGCGGTAACCGTGACAGGCTCAGATATGCGGGCAATATGCATCCCTGACAGCGCTGATTTTCCTCGCCCGCGCGGTGCCGTTACCACCGCGACACCTGGTGGCATGTGCTGAAGTTGCGCGAGGATCTGCGCCTGCTCGCGCTCGGGTGCACCGGTTGCCGCGTACCATTCAGCCCGGGCAGCCAGGGGAAAAAAGTCCGGAAGAGAAAAAGGGGATGTTTGCTGCCACACCACGGTTTGTGGATCATTACGAAGCGTACGGCAAAAGTGATCAACAAAAACCGGGGTTGGGATCGGCTCGGCGGTGTCGCTCCAGCGCAGGCTGTCTGCATCCGGCTGCTGCGGCCACAGCGCGAACGGCGGAGTGAGTAACACCAGCCAGCTACCGGTCGTGAGCGTCCCGCCAAGCGCGGCGAACGCGGCGACATCAAATCCTTCACGCGCATCGAACACCGCATGACGGAATTCCCGTCCGAGCAGGGTGGTTAATGCACGGGGTTGAATGTGTTGTGGCCAGCCGCTGTTTTCACCCACCCACAGCCAGTCGCCGGGAAGGGAGTCGCGCAGTGTGCTCGCCTGCGCTTCACTCCACACAGGCTGACCGGCAATGACCAGCAAGCGACGGATCCCTTCCTGCGCCATGCGGGCGCTCAGTTCAATCAGTTGTTGCATCACGAGGTGATTACAGCTGCCCGCTGAATGTATTGCACTGCGCCGGATCGCCGCTGTCCATTCCGCGTTTGAACCAGGTGTAACGCTGTGTCGAGGTGCCATGCGTAAAGCTATCCGGGAATACGACGCCCTGGCTGCGCTGCTGTAAGCGGTCATCACCAATGGCTTGCGCAGCGTTTAACGCCTCTTCGACATCGCCCGGTTCCAGCACGCCCTGCTGCTCCATGCTGTGCCCCCAGACGCCTGCATAGCAATCTGCCTGCAACTCCATGCGTACCGACAAGGCATTTGCCTGCTGTTGCGTGGCGTTTTGTTGCAGGCCGCGCACTTTAGCTTCCGTTCCCAGAAGTTTTTGCACGTGATGACCGACTTCATGGGCAATCACGTAGCCCTGAGCGAAATCACCGCCCGCGCCGAGCTTGTTTTTCATCTCATCGTAAAAAGAGAGATCGATATAAATTTTGCTGTCTGCCGGGCAGTAAAACGGCCCCATGATGGATTGCCCGGTACCGCAACCGGTATGGGTGCTGCCACGGTACATCACCAGCGTCGGCTGCTGATAATGTCGCCCCATTTTTTCAAACAGCTGGCCCCAGGTCTCTTCGGTAGTGGCGAAAATGACGCGGGTAAAATGCGCAGACTCATCCTCGTGCGGGTTCGCGGCGCGCTGTTGTTGCGTGGGTGGGCTAACCGGTTGCCCGGTCAGTAAACTGGTGAGATCAACACCGTAATAGCTCGCGACGATCACCACAAACAGTAGGATTATCCCACCCTTGCCACCCGGTAAACGAAACCCCGGCCCGCGCATCGACGGCCCACCCGACTCATTACGTCGGTCTTCTACGTTGTCACTCTCTCGACGGCCTTGCCAGCGCATAACTACCTCACTATCCCAATGATGGACTCAGTGTATATATGATCGTAGGCGCAGAGGGAAGGATTAGCACAGGAAAAAAGTGAGGAAATCCGGAGGATGCAGGCACCCTCCGGAGGTCAGACGGGGTGAAAATCAGTCCAGTTTCACGCCAAGACGGTGCGCCACGGCTTCATAGGCTTCAATCAGGCCGCCAAGGCTCTGACGGAAACGGTCTTTGTCCATTTTATCCAGCGTCTCTTTGTCCCACAGGCGGCTGCCGTCCGGGGAGAACTCGTCGCCGAGTACCACTTCACCTTTAAACAGGCCAAATTCCAGTTTGAAATCAACGAGGATCAAACCAGCATCATCAAACAGTTTGCTCAGCACGTCGTTGGCTTTGTAGGTCAGCTCTTTCATGCGCGCCAGATTTTCTTTATTCACCCAGCCGAAGGTTTCGCAGTAGGATTCGTTCACCATCGGATCGTGCATCGCATCGTTTTTGAGGAACATATCGAACAGCGGCGGATTCAGCTCAATGCCCTCTTCAATGCCCAGACGTTTCACCAGCGAGCCTGCCGCACGGTTACGAATCACGCACTCTACCGGCACCATATCCAGTTTTTTCACCAGACATTCGGTATCTGAAAGCAGCGCTTCCATCTGGGTCGGGATACCCGCTTCTTGCAGCTTGGTCATAATGAAATGGTTGAACTTGTTGTTCACCATGCCCTTACGATCGAACTGTTCAATGCGCGCGCCATCCCCTGCTGACGTATCGTTACGGAATTCGAGCACCAACAGGTCCGGGTTTTCCGTACTGTACACGGTCTTCGCTTTGCCGCGATACAACTCAGCTTGCTTTTGCATCTTCATTACTCCAGGTGTGATTACAAGGCTAATTTGGCTATTTTACGCTGACGCACACGTTTGCGTCACCATAATAAAAAAAGGCCGGAAGATCCGGCCCTGAGGATTATCGGTTAAACGCCGCCTGGAAGGCTGCGACTAACGCGTCGTTCTGCGATTGTGTCAGCGTGTGACCTTTCGGATCGATGAACTGGAGGCTGCTGCGGTTATCCAGATCGCCGACCTGCAGTTTATAGTCGCCGGAGGCCAGACCCGGATCGCGCGCGCCCAGCTCCTGCCAGCTGCTGTCAGACAGCGGCTTGTAGGTCACGGCAATGCTGCCCGTTGAGCGGGTGCTGTCGGTCACTTTCATGCCCACTTTTTCCAGCACGGACGGCAGACGCTGCCACACCACGTTAAACGGACCACGCACCACCAGCATCGGCAGACCGGTATCATCGGCAGCGCTCTGGACATTCAGCGTAGAGACGCTGCGGTTTTCCGCCGCGTTCTGCGCGTCAGTTGCGGTTTTATCCAGACCGGAGGAGATAACGTTCAGCATTTCGGTGCTGTAACGCTGCAGCGACGCGGCGTCCGCAACCGGTTTGCCCGCCTGTTCCAGATTCACCAGCTTGACGACAACCGCCTGCTGGTAACCCTGCGGTTTCACCGAGATTTGATAACGACCACGATACTGCTGATCTTCATCCAGACGGTTCCAGTCAACCCAACCGGTGGTCAGGGTTTGCGTAGCATCGTCACGTTTGTCGATGCTGTAGTTTTTCCCCTGAAGAATGCTGACGACCTGCGGCCACAGCGTGCTGTTGCGGCCGTTTTCGACCATCAGCGTCGCGGTGTCACCGGTAAACTGGGTGCGCGCACCGCTCACCAGCGCCAGCGGCTGAGCTGGCGGACGAATGTCCAGCGCTTTACCTACAGCGCCACTGCCGTTAGCAACAGGAATGGTGTAATCACCGTTTTGCACCGGGAGGATCATCCCTGCGGGCGCGTGAAGTTCAGCAAGCGGAGCCGCATCCAGATAGGATTCGTCACCGCTAACCTGACGCTTATAACGTGAATCGGAACTACAGGCGGCGAGCAACATCACAAGTGAAACACCCGCTACCTTCGCCAGGCGCGACTTCTGTACTGAGTAAGCCATCAAATCTCCCTAAACTTTACAGCAGACCGGCATGCTTAAGCGCAGTGCGGACAACGTCACGACCGTGGTCGGTGATGGGCGTCATCGGCAGACGCAGCGTGTCGGTTGCTACAAGCCCCAACTCCATACATGCCCATTTGACTGGGATCGGATTGGGTTCGACAAATAGTTTGTTGTGTAACGGCATCAAACGCTGGTTGATCACGCGTGCTTCGGCGTAATTCCCCTCGGCCGCCAGTTTGCACATGTCAGCCATATCACGCGCCGCCACGTTGCTGGTCACGGAAATCACACCATCACCGCCGAGCTGCATAAAGTCCAGCGCGGTGGCATCGTCGCCGCTCAGCAGAATAAAGTCGTCTGAAACCAGCTCTTTGATCTGGTGAACACGACTTAAGTTCCCGGTCGCTTCCTTAATACCGATAATATTTTTAATTTTCGCCAGGCGACCCACGGTTTCCGGCAGCATATCGCAGCCGGTACGCGACGGCACATTATACAGAATTTGCGGCAGGTCAGTATGTTCGGCGATGGCTTTAAAATGCTGGAACAGCCCTTCCTGAGTCGGGCGGTTGTAGTAAGGCGTAACGGTCAGGCAACCCACCACACCGCTGTCGTTGAAACACTGGGTCAGGCTGATGGCTTCTGCGGTAGCGTTCGCGCCTGTCCCGGCAATCACAGGGATGCGCCCGTCGGCCAGTTCAACCGTCATCTTCACCACGTCGGCATGTTCATCATGGCTCAGCGTGGCGGATTCACCGGTAGTCCCTACCGAAACGATCGCCGTGGTTCCGTTGGCGACATGGTAATCAATCAGTTTTTTCAGGCTTGACCGGCAGACTTTACCTTGCGAATCCATCGGCGTGATAAGCGCGACAATACTTCCCGTGAACATGGGCCATCCTCTGTGCGAACAAGATTCTCAATGGTACGTGCGGTGCCGTCAGAAAAGCAAGAGACCTGAGGCTCTGTGGCGGTTGTATGCCGGTTTTTTTTATGCTTTCCTTATGATTACCTCATGTTTGACAGGAAGCTCAGGTTTGACAACCTCATCACAACACTTTTTGGTTATCACTGCGCTGGGGGCCGACCGGCCTGGCATTGTGAACACGATCACACGCCACGTCAGCAGCTGCGGCTGTAATATCGAAGACAGCCGTCTGGCGATGCTGGGGGAAGAGTTCACGTTTATAATGCTGCTATCGGGTTCGTGGAACGCCATCACCCTTATCGAATCGACGTTGCCGCTGAAAGGCGCCGAGCTGGATTTGCTGATTGTGATGAAACGTACCGATGCCCGTCCGCGTCCTGATATGCCAGCCACCGTGTGGGTGCAGGTTGAAGTCCCCGATTCGCCCCACCTGATTGAGCGTTTCACTGCGCTTTTCGACGCACACGAAATGAATATTGCGGAGTTAGTCTCCCGTACACAGCCCGGTAATCTTACCGTTGCGCCAACGTTATTTATCCAGATAACCGCTCATAGCCCCGCGTCACAGGACGCGTCAAATATTGAGCAGGCGTTCAAAGCCCTATGTACAGAATTGAACGCGCAAGGCAGTATAAACATCGTCAACTATTCCCAGCATGATGAACAGGATGGAGTTAAGTAATGAATCCACTGAAAGCCGGTGATATCGCACCGAAATTTAGCTTGCCCGATCAAGACGGTGAACAAGTAAATTTGGCCGACTTCCAGGGACAGCGTGTTCTGGTCTATTTCTACCCGAAAGCCATGACACCAGGCTGTACTGTCCAGGCCTGTGGCCTGCGCGATAACATGGATGAGTTAAAGAAAGCGGGTGTGGAAGTGCTGGGTATCAGCACCGACAAACCAGAGAAACTTTCCCGCTTTGCCGAAAAAGAGCTGCTCAACTTTACGCTGCTCTCTGATGAAGACCACCAGGTCTGCGAGCAGTTTGGCGTCTGGGGTGAAAAAACCTTTATGGGTAAAACCTACGACGGCATCCACCGTATCAGCTTCCTCGTGGATGCTGACGGTAAAGTTGAACATGTGTTTGATGACTTCAAAACCAGCAATCACCACGACATCGTGGTTAACTGGCTGAAAGAGAACGCCTGACAGCAACGCACCTTTTCTCAGGGCGGCCCTATCGGGTACGCCCTTTCCTTTGCCGCTCCCCTGCAAATAGTTGACCGCGATCACACTTCCCACCCTGATGTCGACACTTGTGCCGACAGGTTAATTTTCGCTCTACGCTGACCATCACTTTTGTTCGCCCCTTGATCCTCAAAAATTCACAACCACTTGAAATTTAACCATTTATAACTTTGGCACAGGTTATGCTAAAGCAGGCTCAATGTTTTTACCTCGATTCCAGGGAGCCGAAATGAACCGCTTTGTGATTGCCGATCCCGAGTGGTGTATAGGATGCAATACCTGCCTTGCCGCCTGCTCGGATGTGCATAAAAGCCAGGGACTGCAACACCATCCCCGGCTGACACTCGTGCGCACCCCCACCAAAAGCGCGCCGATACTGTGCCGCCACTGTGACGACGCGCCATGCAAACAGGTGTGTCCGGTTAATGCCATTTCGTTTCGGGATGATGCCGTTTATCTCAACGAAACGCTGTGCATTGGCTGCAAACTGTGTGGGCTGGTGTGTCCGTTCGGGGCGATCACGCCCGCCGGCAGCCGCCCGCTTAATATTCCCGCCCGTTACGAGCATCACATTGCCGAAGAACAACTGCGCGATGTACCCGGCAGTGCACCCAACGATCACCCCTTTTTACGCTGGAACGCGGGGGTGCAAACCATCGCAGTGAAATGCGATCTCTGCGACTTTCTGCCCGAAGGCCCTGCCTGTGTTCGGGCTTGCCCCACGCAGGCGCTGCATCTGGAAACGGAAAACACACTGCATAAACAGCTCAAGGCCCGTCGGGAGCTGGCCGCGCTGAGTTCAACCGATGTGACCTTCCCTCCTCTTCCCTCTTCGCCGGAGCAACGCTAATGGATGCCCTGCAATTATTGATGTGGTCAATCGTGGTGTACGTCGCCGGAGGCTTCCTGTCGTTGTTGCTTGCCCGTAGTCAGGAACTGGCGATCAACGTCGCCGGGATCGCCGCCATGATTGGCGGCGTGCTGGGGATCGCCAGCGCCCTGAGCGCATGGCACGGCGGCGTGCCGCTGAGTTTTCAGGCCATTGGCCCGTTTGATTTCGCCCATTTCGTGGTGCGCATGGATAACCTGAGCGCCTTTATGGTGCTCGTTATCTCACTACTGGTCACGCTGTGCGGGCTCTATTCACTGGCCTATGTGCGGGAATACATCGGCAAGGGTGCCGGGGCGATGGGCTTTTTTATGAACCTGTTTATCGCCTCAATGGTCGGTCTGGTGGTGATGGATAACGCGTTCTGGTTCATCGTGCTGTTTGAAATGATGTCCCTCGCCTCGTGGTTTTTGGTTATCACTGACCAGGATGAAGAGTCGATCCGCGCCGGGATGCTCTACTTCTTTATCGCCCACGCCGGGTCGGTACTGATTATGATCGCCTTCTTCCTGATGTGGCGGCAGAGCGGCAGCCTCGATTTCGCCAGTTTCCGCACGCTCACACTTGAACCGGGCACCGCGTCAGCGGTCTTCCTGCTGGCCTTTTTCGGTTTTGGCGCCAAAGCCGGGATGTTACCGCTGCACAGTTGGCTGCCGCGCGCCCACCCGGCTGCACCATCGCACGCCTCGGCGCTGATGTCGGGCGTGATGGTGAAAATTGGTATCTTCGGCATTATCAAAGTCGGTATCGACCTGCTCGGTCACAGCGGTATTCCGTTATGGTGGGGCGTAGTGGTGCTGGCTTTTGGCGCGGTGTCGTCGGTGCTTGGCGTGCTCTACGCGCTGGCAGAGCACGACATCAAACGCCTGCTGGCATGGCACACCGTCGAGAACATCGGCATCATTTTGCTGGGCGTCGGCGTCGGCATGGCGGGCATCGCTTTACATCAACCGGTGATTGCCGCTGTCGGCCTGCTCGGCGCGCTGTTCCACCTGCTTAACCACGCGCTGTTTAAAGGCCTGCTGTTTCTGGGCGCAGGCGCAATCATCTTTCGTCTGCATACCCGCGATATGGAAAAAATGGGGGCGCTCGGTAAACGGATGCCGTGGACAGCCGGCGCATTTCTGGTGGGCTGTCTCGCCATTTCCGCGATGCCGCCGCTGAACGGCTTTATCAGCGAGTGGTATACCTATCAGTCGTTGTTCTCCCTGACCCGCATTGACGCCATCATCCCGCGCCTCGCCGGCCCCATTGCCATTGTGATGCTGGCGATCACCGGTGCGCTGGCGGCAATGTGTTTTGTGAAAGTTTACGGCGTCAGTTTTTGCGGCAATGCGCGCAGTGAAAAAGCCGATCAGGCACGCGAAGTGCCGTGGCCGATGGTTGCCGCCATGTCCGTGCTGGCGCTGCTGTGCGTCGTGCTCGGCGTGGGCGCAAGCTGGGTGGCCCCGCAATTAATGCATATCGCGCTGAGCTTAACGCCACCAGCAATGCTTGCCGCCGCCGAAGGCGCAACGCTTATCCCCGGAGATGCGCAGCAAGCGATGCTGACGCCTTCCACCGTGTTCCTGCTGTTACTGCTTTTGCCCCTGCTGCCCGGCGTGCTGTGGTTTCTCAACCACCAGACGCGCGGCGCGTTTCGCCGCAGCGGCGATGCCTGGGCCTGCGGTTACGCGTGGGAA
Source organism: Kosakonia sp. SOY2 (assembly GCF_027109175.1). NCBI lineage: Bacteria > Pseudomonadati > Pseudomonadota > Gammaproteobacteria > Enterobacterales > Enterobacteriaceae > Kosakonia > Kosakonia sp. SOY2. The sequence goes on along the minus strand of NZ_JAPVXH010000001.1, from coordinate 121,370 downwards.
AAAGGCATGGCTCCTTCCGCAGGCAGCTTTACCCAGCCGCTGCGTGTGATGTTCGGCCCGCTTTACCAGCTGCGTAAACAGCTCGATCCGGCTCAGCCCTTACAGCGCAGCCTGGGCGGTATTACGCAGGCGGCAACGCGCACAGAGCCGTTCTGGGACGAGAAAATTATTCGCCCGCTGGTCAGCGCAACGCAGCGCGTGGCCCGCGTGGTGCAGTACCTGCAAAGCGGCGATTTCCGGCTCTACTGCCTGTATGTGATTGCCGCGCTGGTGATCCTGCTGCTGACGATCGCGCTGTGAGGAGGAGACAACAATGTTAGAACAGACATCTGCGTGGTCACTCGGGCTATTTGCCCTCTGCCAGGCAGCCCTATTGCTGGCGCTGACGCCGCTGTTTACCGGGGTTTCCCGGCAAATCCGCGCCCGCATGCACTCCCGAAAAGGGCCGGGGATCTGGCAGGATTACCGCGACTTACAAAAGCTGCTGAAACGCCAGGCTGTCGCACCGGCTTCCTCCGGCCTGATGTTTCGCGCCATGCCGTGGGTGTTGCTCAGCAGCATGCTGCTGGTGGCGATGACGCTGCCGCTGTTTATCCGTACCGCGCCGTTTGCCGGAGCGGGCGACTTAATCACCCTGATTTATCTCTTTGCCCTGTTCCGTTTCTTCTTTGCCCTTTCCGGGCTGGATACCGGCAGCCCCTTCTCCGGCCTCGGCGCCAGCCGCGAGCTGACGCTGGGAATCCTGGTGGAGCCGATGCTGATCCTTTCGCTGCTGGTGCTGGCGTTACTGGCGGGTTCCACCCAAATCAGCGCCATCAGCAACACGCTGGCGGCGGGCTGGATGTCACCGGTCGCCACCTTTTTAGCGCTGCTGGCTTGCGGGTTCGCCTGCTTTATTGAGATGGGCAAAATCCCGTTCGACGTCGCGGAAGCGGAGCAGGAGTTGCAGGAAGGTCCACTGACCGAATACTCCGGCGCGGGTCTGGCACTGGTGAAATGGGGCGTCGGTCTGAAACAGGTCGTAATGGCCTCGCTGTTGCTGGCGCTGTTTTTCCCCTTCGGCAATGCCGTCACGCTCAGCGTGGGCGCGATGGCGCTGTCGCTGGTGATCACGCTGCTGAAACTGCTGGTGGTGTTTGTGCTGGCCTCGGTGGTGGAAAACTCGCTGGCGCGCGGGCGCTTTTTGCTGACGCACCGCCTGACCTGGCTCGGCTTCAGTCTGGCTGCGCTGTCCTATGTCCTCTGGTTAACCGGTTTGTAAGGAGCGCGGAAAAATAATGGAAACTCTTGCTCTGACGACGCTGCTACTGCCCTTTATCGGCGCGCTGGTCGTCTCGCTTTGCCCACGGAAAACCGCGCCGCAGCTTGCCACGCTCTTCGCGCTTCTGGCAACGCTTGCCACCGTGCTGCTGGCCTGGCGCTTTTACCAGGCAGGCAGTGAAACCGCGGATATGCCGCTGCTGGCGGCGGGTCAGGTGGTGCTGTTTGGTCTGTTAGTCGACCGCATCAGCACCCTGATCCTGTTTGCGGTGGTGTTTCTTGGCCTGCTGGTGGCGCTCTATTCGACCGGTTACCTGACGCGCAGCAACCGCGAGCATCCGCACGACGGCAGCAACCGTTATTACGCGTTCCTGCTGGTGTTTATCGGCGCGATGTCCGGTTTAGTGCTCTCCTCCACGCTGCTCGGGCAACTGCTGTTTTTCGAGATCACCGGCGGCTGTTCCTGGGCGCTGATTAGTTATTACCAGAGCGAAAAATCCCAGCGCGCGGCGATGAAAGCGCTGCTTATTACGCACGTCGGTTCGCTTGGCCTTTATCTGGCGGCGGCCACGCTGTTTTTGCATACCCACACTTTTGCCCTGAGCGCCATCAGTCAGCTACAAGGCCCGGCGGCCTATCTGGTGTATGGCGGCATTCTGTTTGCCGCGTGGGGCAAATCCGCCCAGTTGCCGTTACAAGCCTGGCTGCCGGATGCGATGGAAGCACCAACCCCGGTGAGCGCTTACTTGCACGCTGCGTCAATGGTGAAAGTGGGTGTCTACATTTTTGCCCGCGCAATCGCCGAAGGCGGGCACATTCCTCACACCATCAGCTGGATTGGTGTCGGCATGGCGACGCTGACGCTGGTATACGGCTTTTTGATGTACCTGCCGCAAAAAGATATGAAACGGCTGCTGGCCTGGTCGACCATCTCGCAACTGGCATGGATCTTCCTCGCCCTGTCGCTGTCGACCTTCGGTTCACCGCTGGCCTTCAAAGCGGGGATTGTTTACATCTTCAACCACGCCTTTGCCAAAAGCCTGTTTTTCCTCGTGGCGGGCGCACTCAGCTACAGCTGCGGTACGCGTCTGTTGCCGCGCTTGCGCGGGGTAATGAAGACATTGCCGCTGGCGGGCATTGGCTTTTGCGTTGCCGCGCTGGCGATCACCGGCGTGCCGCCGTTTAACGGTTTCTTCAGTAAATTCCCTCTCTTCGCCGCCGGGTTTGCCCTGTCGAATGACGCCCCGATTTTACTGGCGGTGATGATTCTGGCGCTGGTGGAGTCCGTTGCCAGCTTCGGCTGGTTTATTTACTGGTTCGGGCGCGTGGTGCCAGGTGAGCCGAGCGAAGAAGTGGCGCAGGCCGCACCGCTGCCGTACGCGATGAAACTGGTGCTGGTGATTCTGATTGTGATGTCGCTGTGCTCAAGCGTGATCGCTGCGGCGTGGCTTGGATAAGGGAGTCGATAATGACGGGAACACTGCTTGTTAACAACCTGGCGGGGCTGATGATGTTCACCTCGCTGCTGGTCACCTGCGCCAGACGCTACTCCGTCTCCTGCTGGTTGTATGCCCTGCAATCGCTGGTGCTGGTCTCTATCTTTTTTACCCTGTCGCAGTTGCTGGACGCCGAACAGTTGCTGATGTGGTCGTTCAGCGCGTTCTTCACCAAAGTGCTGCTGGTGCCGCTGATCATGGGCTACGCCTTTCGCAAGATGGCGCAATCCGGCGTTGGAGAACGGCTGTTTGGCCCGGCCACGCTGGTGCTGATGGCGGCGGCAATTGTGCTGCTGTGCTGGTTTGTGGTGCGCCCGGTGCAATTACCGATGATCGCCCAGCTCAAACCGGCGCTCGCCGTTGCGCTCGGTCACTTCCTGCTTGGGCTGCTGTGCATTATCAGCCAGCGCAATATTTTGCGGCAGATCTTCGGCTACTGCCTGATGGAGAACGGCTCGCACCTGGTGCTGGCGCTGCTCGCCTGGCGCGCGCCGGAGCTGGTGGAGATTGGCATCGCCACCGACGCCATTTTCGCGGTGATTGTGATGGTGCTACTGGCACGGAAAATCTGGCGCACCCACGGCACGCTGGATGTCAACACGCTGACGGCGCTGAAGGGGTAACACCATGAGCCATACCTTGATGTTCACGTTGTTACTGCTGACGCCGCTGCTGGTTTCTGCGCTGTGCTTCGCCTGCCGCCTGAGCGGCAATGCCGCGCGCACGCTGGTTACGGTGGTGCATACGCTGGGGATTGCGCTGCTGCTGGTTATCGCCCTGTGGACGGTCGCGGAAGCGGTGCGCGAAGGGGAAATTTTCGCCGCCAGCCGCTGGTTGCATATCGACAGCCTGAGCGGGCTGTTCCTGTCGCTGCTGGGCGTTATCGGTTTTATCACCGGCCTCTACTCGATTGGCTATATGCGCCATGAAGTTGATCACGGTGAAATCAGCGTACCGACGCTCTGTTACTACTACGGTTTTTTTCACCTGTTCCTGTTCACCATGCTGCTGGTGGTCACCAGCAATAACCTGATTGTGATGTGGGCGGCGATCGAAGCCACTACGCTCAGTTCCGCTTTTCTGGTCGGTATTTACGGGCAGCGCTCGTCGCTGGAAGCGGCATGGAAATACATCATCATCTGTACCGTTGGCGTGGCGTTTGGCCTGTTCGGTACGGTGCTGGTGTACGCCAATGCCGCCAGTTTTATGGCGCAGCCTGATCACGCCATTTTCTGGACCGAAGTGCTGAAAGAGAGCAACCAGCTCGACCCGACGCTGATGGTGCTGGCGTTTGTGTTTGTGCTGATTGGTTTTGGTACTAAAACCGGGCTGTTCCCGATGCACGCGTGGCTGCCGGACGCGCACAGCGAAGCGCCGAGCCCGGTGAGCGCCCTGCTCTCGGCGGTGCTGCTCAACTGCGCCCTGCTGGTGCTGATCCGCTACTACATCATTATTTGTCATGCCATCGGGGACAGTTTCCCCAACCGGCTACTGCTGATTTTTGGTCTGCTGTCGGTGGGCGTCGCCGCGTTCTTCATTCTGGTGCAGCAGGATATGAAACGCCTGCTGGCTTATTCCAGCGTGGAAAACATGGGGCTGGTGGCCGTTGCGCTCGGCATCGGCGGCCCGCTTGGTATTCTGGCGGCGCTGCTGCACACGCTCAATCATAGTCTGGCGAAAACGCTGCTGTTCTGCGGCTCCGGCAATGTGCTGCTGAAGTACGGCACCCGCAATATGGATGTGGTGTGCGGGATGCTGAAAGTGATGCCGTTTACCGCCGTGCTGCTCGGCGGCGGCGCGCTGGCGCTGGGCGGTATGCCGCCATTCAATATTTTCCTCAGTGAGTTTATGACCGTCACCGCCGGGCTGGCGGCGGAACATCTCGCCGTCACCATCCTGCTGCTGGTGTTACTGACGCTGGTGCTCGGCGGGCTGGTGCGCATGGTGGCGAAAGTGCTGTTCGCCACGCCGCCGCAGCAGGTGGCAACCGGCGAGCTGGGCTGGCTCACTACCGCGCCGATGGTGATTTTACTGGTGATGATGCTGGTGATGGGTACGCATATTCCTCAGCCGGTCAGCCGGTTACTGGCCAGCGCTGCCACCATCGTGCAGCAAAACAATGATGATCATCCCACCCAGCTTAGCTGGCTGTGGGCCAATTTTGATACCACCGCCGCATCGGCAACGCCGTCGCATCGTCAGGGAGAGTGAAAGTGAGTTACTTAGCAAGCGTGAATCTCCAGCAACCTCGCGGCAACGCCTGTCTTGCTGCATTGAAGGCGCAGTTTCCCGGCGCGGTGCTGGACGAGGAGCGCCAGACCTTCGAACAAGTCACTATAACGGTCAAAATCAATCTGTTGCCGGACATCGTGCACTACCTCTATTACCAGCATGACGGCTGGTTACCGGTGCTGTTCGGCAACGATGAACGTACCCTGAATGGTCATTACGCGGTCTACTACGCGCTGTCGATGGAAGGTGCGGAAAAGTGCTGGATTGTGGTGAAAGCGCTGGTCGATGCCGACACGCGCGAGTTCCCGTCGGTGACGCCGCGCGTACCCGCCGCGGTATGGGGCGAACGTGAGATCCGCGATATGTACGGTCTGATCCCGGTTGGTTTGCCGGATCAGCGCCGCCTGGTGCTACCGGATGACTGGCCGGACGATCTGCACCCGCTGCGCAAAGACACCATGGATTACCGTCTGCGCCCGGAACCTACCAGCGACACGGAAAACTACACCTTTATCAACGATGGCGGCAATTCGGCGCGCATTGTGCCGATAGGCCCGCTGCATATCACTTCGGATGAACCGGGGCATTTCCGCTTGTTTGTCGATGGTGAACGGATTGTCGATGCCGATTACCGCTTGTTTTATGTCCATCGCGGCATGGAGAAGCTGGCGGAAACCCGCATGGGCTACAACGAAGTGACATTCCTGTCGGACAGGGTTTGCGGCATTTGCGGCTTTGCCCACAGCGTGGCTTACACCACCTCGGTGGAAAACGCGCTCGGCATTGTGGTGCCGCAGCGGGCGCACACCATCCGTTCAGTGCTGCTGGAAGTGGAACGGCTGCACAGCCATCTGCTCAACATCGGTCTTTCCAGCCACTTTGTCGGTTTTGATACCGGTTTTATGCAGTTTTTCCGCATCCGCGAAAAATCGATGACCATGGCTGAGTTGCTCACCGGTTCGCGCAAAACCTATGGTCTGAATCTGATTGGCGGTATCCGCCGCGACATTCTCAAAGAGCAACGCGTCAAAACCATTCAACTGGTGAAAGAGATGCGCGCGGAAGTGGCGCAACTGGTCGATATGCTGCTCTCCACGCCCAACATGGCGCAGCGCACCCAGGGGGTGGGCATTCTTGACCGCCAGGTCGCACGCGATTTCAGCCCGGTCGGGCCGCTGATCCGCGGCAGCGGTTTTGCCCGCGATTTACGTTTCGATCATCCGTACGCCGACTACGGCAGCCTGCCGAAAACGCTGTTTACCTGGCCGGATGGCGACGTCTTTTCACGCGTTATGGTGCGGGTGAAAGAGGTGTTCGATTCGCTGGCAATGATTGAGTTTGCCCTTGATAACCTGCCGGATACGCCGCTGCTGACCGAAGGGTTCAGCTATCAGCCGCATAAATTCGCCCTCGGTTATGTGGAAGCGCCACGCGGTGAAGATGTGCACTGGAGCATGCTCGGCGACAACCAGAAACTTTACCGCTGGCGCTGTCGCGCGGCGACCTACGCCAACTGGCCGGTGCTCCGCTATATGCTGCGCGGCAATACCGTTTCCGATGCGCCGCTGATTATCGGCAGCCTCGATCCCTGCTATTCGTGTACCGACCGCGTGACGCTGGTGGATGTGCGCAAGCGTAAATCGACAACCGTGCCCTACAAAGAGATCGAACGTTACGGCATTGAACGTCGCCACTCGCCGCTGAAGTAAGGAAAGAAACGATGCTGAAATTGTTGAAAACCATTCTCAGAGCGGGCGAGCCGACGGTGAAATACCCGTTCGCACCGCTGGAGGTGTGCCCGGGGTTTCGCGGCAAACCGGAACTGGATCCGCAGCAATGCATCGCTTGCGGCGCCTGTACCACCGCCTGTCCGGCGAACGCGCTCACGCTGGAAACGGATGCCGGGGAGAACAGCCGCGTCTGGCAACTGTTCATCGGCCGCTGCATCTACTGCGGGCGCTGCGAAGAGGTGTGCCCGACGCGGGCGATCCGTCTGTCGGAAGAGTTTGAACTGGCGGTCACTAACAAAGCCGATCTGTATGTGCGCGCCACCTTCCGCCTGCAGCACTGTAGCGAGTGCGGCGTGCCGTTCGCGCCAGAAAAATCCGTGGCGCTGGCGGTGGAACTGCTGGCCCTGAACCAAAACGCACCGCACCAGCTTGAGAACCTGCGGGCGCAGGCCTCTCTCTGCCCGGCGTGCCGCCGACGCGCGGCGCTGGAGCATCGCGGCAGCGTTAACGTGCACTATTACCTGAAGGAGCAAGCATGAGTTCCGACCTGAAAGTGCTGAACCAGCATGTCAGCCAGCCGGTGCCGCTCGAGGAATCCGCGCAGAAAATGAAACAGCTACTGCTGCGCGATATCCAGCGTTCTGCCTACGTTTACCGCGTCGATTGCGGCGGCTGCAACGGGTGTGAAATCGAAATTTTTGCCGCTATTACGCCGCTGTTTGACGCGGAACGCTTTGGCATCAAAGTGGTGGCTTCGCCGCGCCACGCGGATATTTTGCTGTTTACCGGCGCGGTCACGCGCGCCATGCGCATGCCTGCCCTGCGCGCCTGGGAATCGGCACCGGATCATAAAATCGCCATCTCCTACGGCGCGTGCGGCGTCGGCGGCGGGATTTTTCACGATCTCTACTGCGTGTGGGGCGGCAGCGACACCATTGTGCCGATTGATGTGTGGATCCCCGGCTGTCCGCCGACGCCAGCAGCAACCATCCACGGTTTCGCGGTGGCGCTTGGCTTGCTGGAGCAAAAACTGCACGCCGTCGACCATCAACAAGCGGCAGATGAAATTGCCAGCGTACGCTGGCCGACACTGCCACTGGCATTGCGCGTGACGCTTGAACGGCTGGCGCGCCAGCTGGCGGGTTATCGCCAGGGACGCGAGATCACCGACCAGCTCTTCGCTTTATTAACCGCAGGCGATCCCGCGCAGGCTACGTTGCGGGTAAATAACTGGCTGCAACAGGCGGCGGACCCGCATCTGACCTCCATCGTGCAGCAACTGATGAACGAGCTGGAGCGTGCCCATGTCTGAGCAGCAAGCGAAAGTGATGTTCTGGATGCTGCGGCAGAAGTTTGTCGATAACAGCGTCGAACTGGAAGATAAAAGTCGCCAGGTGATGTACTACTCGCTGGCGATTGGTCATCACGTTGGGGTGATTGACTGCCTCAACGTGGCGCTCGAATGCCCGCTTGATGAGTATCAGCACTGGCTAACGTTAATCGACGACGTCGAAGCCAGGCGCAAAATGCAGGGGTTATTAACTTTTGGCGAAATCGTCATCGATGCCAGCCACGTGAATACGCTGGCACCGACATGCGTGCAGTTATCAAAAACCGCAGAAGAACCCTGGCGGAGCTGGAGCCGCCAGTTGCTGCAACATTTACAGGATATGGCGCATGAACCGGCGATCTACCTGATGGTACGGCTGTTGCGCTGAATGATTCATCACATAAATGTCACCCCAGTGATTTATACGTGAAGCTTGTAACACTACAAAAATAAGGGGTAATGTACTATTTACGCTCACTATTAAGGGCGACGTATCCATGATCTTACGGCAGTTGCTGGAACAGAATACTCACACTTCGTTACTCCGGGCGTTTATCCCTTTACCGCCGCCTTTCAGCCCCGTCCAGTTTATCGAATTACGCTTAAATAACGCCCACTTCTGGCGCTGCTTTGATGATGGCAGCGTCGAAACCAGCGAGCGTGAATACGGCGGAAAAGTCAGCGACAGTTCGCTGCACCTTATTCTGCTGGCGCAAAGTGAGGCGCTGGAGTTGCGTTTTGCCCGTACCGATAACGGCCAGTTCACGGAGCAGGACAACACGATGTTTAGCTGGCTGGCGCGGCTGGCAAGCCAGGCGCTGGAAACACAACTTTCTCAGGTAGCGTTGAGCGAGTCGATCGAAACACTGCGTGAAGAGCGCGACCATGATCGGGTGCTGGTGGACATTACCAACTCGGTGCTTTCGCATCTGGATCTTGACGATCTGATCGCCGATGTTTCGCAGGAAATTCACCGCTTTTTCGGTATCGATAATGTCCGCGTGGTTCTGCGCGACACGCTGCACTCCCGCCAGCTTATTTGCCATGCCACCCACTTTCCCAGCTGCCCGCCGGAAACCGAGCGCTTTGCGCTGCGCAGTGATAGCCCGGTGGTGCTGGCGGCGCTCAACGAAAATCAGGGTGCGCTGCTGCACCAGGCGCAGGATGCCGGGTTATGGCAGCGCGATCCGGTATTGCAACAGCTATTGATGCAGGGGTTAAACGTGGTGTTTATTTTGCCGCTGACCTTCAGCCACCACGCGCCTGGCGTGCTGTTGCTGGCGCACCGGGACGCCTCGATTTTCAGTGAGCAAAACTGTCGATTATTGCAGCAAATTGCCGACAGAATTGGCATTGCCGTCGATAATGCCGACGCCTACCGGCAGGTGATCCATTTAAAAGAGAATCTGAACAGCGAAAACCGCAAACTGAACGAGCAAATCGCCTCCAGCCAGAGTTTTGGCGACATCATTTACCAGAGCGATGCCATGCGCGACGTGCTTCAGCAGGTCAATATTGTGGCACTGAGCGACAGTACGGTGCTGATCCTCGGTGAAACCGGCACCGGCAAGGAGATCATCGCCCGCGCGCTGCACCAGATGAGCCCGCGCAAAGACAAACCGCTGGTGAAAATCAACTGTGCCGCCATTCCCGCCAGCCTGCTGGAAAGCGAGCTGTTTGGTCACGATAAAGGCGCTTTCACCGGGGCGATTAACGCCCATCGCGGGCGCTTTGAGATGGCTGATGAAGGCACACTGTTCCTCGATGAAATCGGCGATATGCCGCTTGAGCTGCAACCGAAGCTGTTGCGGGTGTTGCAGGAGCGCGAGATCGAACGCATCGGCGGTACGAAAACCATTCCGGTTAACGTACGGGTGATTGCCGCCACCAACCGCGATCTGCGCCAGATGGTGATTGATCGCGAATTCCGTAACGATCTGTTTTACCGCCTGAATGTGTTTCCGCTGGTGCTACCGCCGCTACGCGAGCGGCCGGACGATATTCCGCTGCTGGCACGTTATTTCACGCAAAAACTGGCGCGCCGCCTCAATCGCACCATTGATACCATTCCCGCCGACACCATCCAGCAACTGATGCGCTATGAGTGGCCCGGCAACGTGCGCGAGCTGGAAAACGTCATTGAACGCGCGGTGCTGCTGGCGCGCGACAACACCTTAAACCTGCATCTGCACGCCCAGCCCGTCAGCATGGTGCAGCCGGTTAGCCACGATCCCTTCCCCTTCACGCTGCCCAAAGTGGCGGAGATGATGCGCCCGGAGCCGCCGGAAAATGACGAAGCGGAACGCCAGCAAATTATTCAGGTGCTGCGCGAAACCAACGGCATTGTCGCCGGGCCGCGCGGCGCGGCCGCCAAACTCGGCATGAAACGCACCACGCTGTTATCGCGAATGCAACGTCTTGGTATCGCCGTGCGCGAAGTGCTGTAACCCCCTTCGGGTTCTGTGAACCCGCTAACGCTCTCTGGTTTGTCGCTGGTATGCGCTATGCATAAGACGGCGGGTGTCTACTATGCATTGAATCAGGAGAATCAAATGGATACTGGCAACGCGTTTGACCTGCGACTTCCTGCGGAAATGGCAAAAGTCGCCGAGCAGTCTGGATTGTATAAAGTCAGCAAACGAAAAGAGCTGTCGTTCTTCCTCGCGATTACTGCGGGCGTGTTTATCTCGATTGCGTTTGTGTTTTACATCACCGTTACCGCCGGGCCTGCGCCTGCGACCGCGCTGGCGAAGCTGGCGGGCGGTGTCTGTTTTTCCCTCGGGCTGATTCTGGTGGTGGTCTGCGGGGCGGATCTCTTTACCTCAACCGTGCTGACGGTGATGGCGAAAGCCAGCGGGTTGATTAGCTGGCGGCAACTGTTTACCAACTGGGTGATCGTCTATTTCGGCAACCTCGTAGGGGCACTGTTTTTTGTGGCGTTGATTTGGTTTGGCGGCCAGGCCATGAACAGCAACGGCTTGTGGGGGCTGAATGTGTTGCAAACCGCTGACCATAAAATGCACCACACCTTTATCGAAGCGGTGTGCCTGGGCACGCTGTGCAATTTAATGGTCTGTCTGGCGGTGTGGATGAGTTATTCCGGCCATACGTTGACGGATAAAATCATGGCGATGTTGCTGCCAATCGGCATGTTTGTCGCCAGCGGTTTTGAGCACAGCATCGCCAACATGTTTTTGCTGCCGCTGGCGGTGATCATTCGTGACTTTTCACCACAGAGTTTCTGGACGGCGGTACACAGCTCGCCAGATAACTTCCCGGCGCTGACCATCAGTAACGTGATTACCGATAACCTGCTGCCAGTGACGATTGGCAATATTATCGGCGGCGGCGTGCTGGTGGGGGTGACGTACTGGATTATCTATCTGCGTCATCAGAACGGGACGCATTGAGGAGAATGCCGGGCGGCAAGCTGGCTACCGCCCGGCAAGATTACTCTTCTGACACCGGCGGCGAATCCGGCCAGGCGTGGATCACCGCCTGAATCAGCGTCGCCAGCGGAATAGCGAAAAAGACGCCCCAGAAGCCCCACAGCCCGCCGAAGATAATCACCGATAAAATGATCACCAGCGGGTGCAGGTTAACCGCTTCGGAGAACAGCACCGGCACCAGCAGGTTGCCATCCAGCCCCTGAATAATCAGATAAACGGCAAAGCAGCTCCAGAACTCAGTGCCAAGACCGAACTGGAACAGCGCCACGCCAACCACCGGAATGGTGACGACAAACGCGCCGATATAGGGGATCAGCACCGAGAAGCCGACCAGCACCGCCAGCAGCAGGGAGTAGTTGAGACCAAACAGGATAAAACCGATCCAGGTGGCGACGCCGACGACAATCATCTCCAGCACTTTGCCACGGATGTAGTTGGTGATTTGCTGGTTCATCTCTTTCCACACCTGGCCTGCCAGCCCACGGTTGCGCGGCAGCACGCGGCGCACGGCGTTGAGCATCTGCTCTTTATCTTTTACCAGGAAGAAAACCATCAGCGGCACCAGCACCAGATAGACCGCCAGCGTCAGCAACCCGACCAGCGAGGCGAGCGAATATTTCACCACGGAATCGCCCATTGTCAGCATGCGGGAGCGCATGTTTTCCGCCATCGCATCGATGATCCCCGCATCCATTAACGCCGGGTAACGGCGCGGTAAGGTGGCGGCAAAATCAGAGAGTTTGCTTAACATGCCGGGCATATCACGGATCAGGTAAATCCCCTGCTGCCAGGCAACCGGCATCACCACAAACGCCATCACCAGCAGGATGCCGACAAACAGCACCAGAACTATTGTGGCAGCCCAGGTACGCGAACAGCCGATACGTTGCAGACGTGCGGTAGGCCACTCAAGCAGGTAAGCGATCACCAGCGCTACCAGCAGCGGCGCAAGAAGGCCGCTGAAGAAGAAGAGAATACAGAACCCCGCGAGCAGAATGACCAGCAGCGCAATCGCCTCCGGATCGCTGAAGCGGCGGCGATACCACTGCATTAACATTTCGAGCATAACGTTCCTTTATGAACCTCTTGAGCGGGGGTAAGGAGTGGAATTGTATCGAAATGTCACAAAAAAGACTTCGCTTTTCGTATCCTTTGCGGGAAACATAGCAATCCACTGAATACAATGTTTTTCATCCCTAAAGGCGGCTACACTCGAAGGCCGGTGAGCCGGAACGACGCCGCCGAAAGCAGGTCAACAGTGTGTCACCCCAAATACAGGAAAGAGGTTATGTTCAGGCAGTTGAAACGAACGCTGGTCGCAACCCTGATTGCCGCACTCAGTGCAGGTAGCGTTGCCCCGGCATGGGCTGATTCGATAGACAGCACGTTGCCGGATATGGGCACCTCGGCGGGAAGCACGCTCTCCATTGGTCAGGAGATGCAGATGGGCGACTATTACGTTCGCCAGCTTCGCGGCAGCGCGCCACTGATTAATGATCCGCTGCTGGTGCAGTACATTAATTCCCTCGGTATGCGTCTGGTGGCGCACGCGGATTCGGTCAAAACCCCTTTCCACTTCTATCTCGTCAATAACGATGAGATCAACGCCTTCGCCTTTTTTGGTGGCAATGTGGTGCTGCACTCCGCGCTGTTCCGTTATACGGATAACGAGAGCCAACTGGCCTCGGTGATGGCGCACGAAATCTCCCACGTCACCCAGCGCCACCTGGCGCGCGCGATGGAAGACCAAAAACGCAACGCGCCGCTGACCTGGGCGGGCGTGCTGGGTTCTATTTTGCTGGCGATGGCTAACCCGCAAGCCGGGATGGGCGCGCTCACCGGCACGCTGGCCGGAACACAGCAAGGGCTTATCAGTTTTACCCAGCAGAACGAACAGGAAGCGGACCGCATCGGTATTCAGGTGCTGCAACGCGCCGGGTTTGATCCGCAAGCGATGCCGACCTTCCTCGAAAAACTGCTGGATCAGTCGCGCTACTCCACGCGCCCGCCGGAAATTTTGCTGACGCACCCGTTGCCGGAAAGCCGCTTGTCGGATGCGCGCAACCGCGCCAACCAGATGCGTCCGGTGGTGGTGCAATCATCCGAAGAGTTCTACATGGCGAAAGCCAGAACGCTGGGCATGTACAACTCCGGGCGTAACCAGCTCACCAGTGACCTGCTGGATGGCTGGTCGAAAGGCAACGTGCGTGAACAACGCGCGGCGCAATATGGTCGGGCGTTACAGGCAATGGAAGCGAAAAATTACGCCGAGGCGGCAAAAATCTTGCAGCCGCTGCTGAACGCCAGCCCGAACAATGCCTGGTATATCGACCTGGCGACCGATATCGATTTAGGACAGAGCAAAAGCGCGGACGCCATTAAACGCCTCAATGGTGCCAGCGAACTGAAAACTAACCCGGTGCTACAACTCAACCTGGCGAACGCTTACCTGGAAGGTGGTCAGCCTGCGGAAGCCGCGCGCATTCTTAACCGTTACACCTTTACGAATAAAGAGGATGTCAACGGCTGGGATTTACTGGCGCAGGCCGAAGCGGCACTGAATAACCGCGATCAGGAACTGGCCGCGCGTGCCGAAGGGTTAGCGCTGGTAGGCAAACTGGATCAGGCGATCACCTTGCTAAGCAGCGCCAGTTCGCAGGTGAAACTCGGCAGCCTGCAACAGGCGCGTTACGATGCGCGAATTGACCAGCTACGCGAGTTGCAGCAACGGTTCAAGCCGTACCAGAAAATGTAATAAGGAGAAGAGATGTCAGAGACGGTGAAGATTTACCATAACCCACGCTGCTCAAAGAGCCGCGAAACGCTGGCGCTGCTGAAGGAAAACGGCGTTGAGCCAGAAGTGGTGCTCTACCTCGAGACCCCGCCGGACGTGGCGACGGTGCAAAAACTGCTGAAAATGCTCGGTATGTCCAGCGCGCGCGAACTGATGCGTAGCAAAGAAGATCTCTATAAAGAATTACAGCTTAGCGATAGCGCACTGACGGAAGCGCAACTGGTGCAGGCGCTGGTGGATAACCCGAAACTGCTTGAACGCCCGATTGTCGTTAGCCACGGCAAAGCGCGAATCGGTCGCCCGCCGGAGAAGGTGCTGGAGATTTTGTAGCATTAAAAAACCCTCGCCGCGTGGCGAGGGTTCAGAGTTTGAGGATCTCTTTGACGAACGGAATGGTCAGCTTGCGCTGGGCGGTGATCGACGCGCGATCCAGCTCATCCAGCGTATCGAACAGCGTGCGCATTTCTCTGTCCAGCCGCTTTAACAAAAACCGCCCCACGTCTTCCGGCAGTTCAAACCCGCGGATCCGCGCCCGCAGCTGTAAGGCTTGTAATTTGTCTTCGTCGGAGAGCGGTTGCAGCTTGTAGATTTGCCCCCAGTCCAGCCTTGAGGCCAGATCCGGCAACCCCAGATTGAGCTGGCGCGGCGGTCTGTCGCCGGTTATCAGCAAGCGGGTTTTGCCCTGTTCCAGAATGCGATTGTAGAGGTTGAAAATCGCCATCTCCCACGGCTCGTCACCGGCGACGCATTCGATATTGTCGATACACACCAGCGAGAGTTGCTCCATCCCATCCAGCACTTCCGGTACAAACCAGGTGCGCTTATCGAGCGGCACATAGCCTACGGCATCGCCGCGCTGGGAGAGTTCGGCACACGCGGCATGCAGCAAATGGCTGCGGCCCGCGCCTTCACGTGACCAGAAATAGATGTATCCGCTGTGCGCCTGGCGCAGAACGTTTTGCAGTGCCGCCAGTAAAGAGGGGTTATCACCCGGCCAGAAACTCGCAAAGGTTTCATCATCGGGTAAGTACAATGGCAGGGAGAGCTGTGCCGGCGTGTTCAGAGGTACCTCAACAAGGCTTACAAAAAACGCAGTGAGTCTATCACAAAATGTTGCAAGGTTTGAACCGGGCGCGAGGCCCGGTTCAATTCTGCACGATGTTTACGACTTCGCGACGTCATCTTCTGGCGCGTCCAGCACCACTTCTTCCGGGCGCAGTACGCTAATCAGTTTAAAGATCAGGCTCAGACCCACACCAACGATCGTCGCCAGCGCCATGCCTTTCAATTCAGCCGCGCCAATGTGCACTTTCGCGCCGCTAACGCCGATGATGAGGATCACGGAGGTGAGGATCAGGTTTTGCGCTTTGCTGTAATCCACTTTCGATTCGATCAGCACGCGGATACCGGAAGCGCCGATTACCCCATACAGCAGCAGGGAAACACCGCCCATTACCGGCACCGGGATAATCTGGATAGCCGCCGCCAGTTTACCGACGCAGGAGAGCAGAATGGCGATAATCGCCGCGCCGCCAATCACCCAGGTGCTGTAGACGCGGGTAATCGCCATCACGCCGATGTTCTCACCGTAGGTGGTGTTCGGCGTAGAGCCGAAGAAACCGGAGATGATGGTTGAAAGGCCGTTGGCGAACATGGAGCGGTGCAAACCCGGATCGCGGATCAGATCTTTTTTGACGATATTCGCCGTCACCACCAGGTGACCGACGTGCTCGGCAATCACCACCAGCGCCGCAGGCAGAATGGTGAAAATGGCAAACCACTCAAAACGCGGCGTGTAAAACGTTGGCAGCGCGAACCAGTGTGCCTGAGCAATCGGCGTGGTATCGACAACGCCCATCGCGAAGGAGAGAGCATAACCCGCAAGCACGCCAATCAGGATCGGGATAATCGCCAGAAAGCCGCGGAACAGCACCGAGCCAAACACCGTCACGCCCAGCGTCACCAGCGAGATAATCACGGTTTTGGAATCCGCAGACTGCCCTTCCGCAGGCAGCAGGCCGGCCATGTTCGCCGCCACACCCGCCAGTTCCAGACCGATGACGGCAACGATTGCGCCCATCGCCGCAGGCGGGAACATCACATCCAGCCAGCCGGTGCCCGCTTTTTTCACAATGAACGAGACGATGCAGAACAGCACGCCGCACATAATGAACCCGCCGAGCGCCACTTCGTAGCCCAGCGGCAGCAACAGCAGTACCGGGGAGATAAACGCAAAGCTGGAGCCTAAATAGGCCGGAATTTTCCCTTTACAGATAAAGATATACAGCAGCGTTCCGACACCATTGAACAGCAGCACGGTGGCCGGGTTAATGTGGAACAGGATTGGCACCAGCACGGTTGCGCCGAACATGGCGAACAGATGCTGTAAACTAAGCGGGATCGTCTGCAAAAGCGGCGGTCTTTCACTTACCCCGATAGCACGGCGCGTCATAGTGTTTTCCTCTGAGTGTTGTTGTTGTCCACCCGTCCAAAACGGCGGGCAGTGTTATGAACTCCAAAAAAAAGCCGACTATCAAAGTCGGCTTTCGATTTCTTATCAGTTACTTCGTACCAAAGATTTTGTCGCCGGCGTCGCCGAGGCCCGGAATAATGTATCCGTGCTCATTCAGCCCCTGGTCAATCGACGCGGTGTACAGCTCAACATCCGGGTGCGCTTTTTCCAGCGCCGCCAGCCCTTCCGGCGCGGCAACCAGCACCAGCACTTTAATACTGTGGCAACCGGCATTTTTCAACAGGTCGATGGTAGCGATCATCGAACCACCGGTCGCCAGCATCGGGTCAACAACCAGCGCCATGCGCTCGTCGATGTTCGATACCAGTTTCTGGAAGTACGGTACCGGCTCCAGCGTCTCTTCATTACGGTAGATACCCACTACGCTGATGCGCGCGCTCGGTACGTGCTCCAGCACGCCTTCCATCATGCCCAGACCTGCGCGCAGGATCGGCACTACGGTGATTTTCTTACCTTTAATTTGATCAACCTGTACCGGGCCGTTCCAGCCTTCGATGGTCACTTTTTCTGTTTCCAGATCGGCCGTTGCTTCATAGGTCAGCAGGCTGCCCACTTCTGAGGCGAGTTCACGAAAGCGTTTGGTGCTGATGTCGTTCTCTCGCATCAGGCCCAGCTTGTGTTTGACGAGTGGGTGTTTTACTTCCACGACCTTCATACTCTTCTCCTTTCCCCTGACAGGTGGCAGCCACAAAAAAAATCGCCGGATTATACCGCTTTTTCTCCGTTGCGCTACAGGAAGGCGCTTGATCGCGATCAATCAGACTGGAAAAGAGTATATCGCAAGAATCCGCCGCGCCCTTAAATAATGGACTCGCAAACGTTTGCCTTGGCTGTTAGAATTGCGCCGAATTTTATTTCTACCGCAAGTAAACGCGTGGGGACCCAAGCAGTGACCGATAAAACCTCTCTCAGCTATAAAGATGCCGGTGTTGATATCGACGCGGGCAATGCTCTGGTTGACCGAATCAAAGGCGTGGTGAAGAAAACCCGTCGCCCGGAAGTGATGGGCGGTTTGGGCGGCTTCGGTGCGCTGTGCGCGCTGCCGCAAAAATATCGTGAGCCAGTACTGGTTTCCGGCACTGACGGCGTGGGCACAAAACTGCGTCTGGCAATGGATCTGAAACGTCACGACACCATCGGTATCGATCTGGTGGCAATGTGCGTTAACGATCTGGTGGTACAGGGCGCTGAGCCGCTGTTCTTCCTCGACTATTACGCCACCGGCAAGCTGGATGTTGATACTGCCGCCAGCGTGATCAACGGCATCGCCGAAGGCTGCCTGCAATCTGGCTGTGCGCTGGTTGGCGGCGAAACGGCGGAAATGCCGGGCATGTACCACGGTGAAGATTACGATGTCGCCGGTTTCTGCGTCGGTGTGGTAGAAAAATCAGAAATCATCGACGGCTCGAAAGTGGCTGACGGCGATGTGCTGGTCGCACTGGCTTCGAGCGGCCCGCACTCCAATGGCTATTCGCTGGTGCGTAAAGTGCTCGAAGTGAGCGGTGCCGATCCGCTGGCTACGCAACTGGAAGGCAAACCGCTGGCCGATCACCTGCTGGAACCGACCCGCATTTATGTGAAGTCCGTGCTGGAGCTGATTGAAAATGTCGATGTCCACGCTATCGCCCACCTGACCGGCGGCGGTTTCTGGGAAAACATTCCGCGCGTACTGCCGGATAACACCCAGGCGGTAATCAATGAGTCCTCCTGGCAGTGGCCGGCCGTGTTTAACTGGCTGCAAAACGCCGGTAACGTGAGCCGCCACGAAATGTACCGCACCTTTAACTGCGGCGTTGGTATGGTGATTGCGCTGCCTGCGGCTGAAGCCGATAAAGCCATCACTCTGCTGAATGCGAAAGGTGAAAAGGCGTGGAAAATCGGTATCATCAAAGCATCCGATTCCAGTGAGCGTGTGGTTATTGAATGAAAAACATCGTGGTGCTGATTTCCGGTAACGGAAGCAATTTGCAGGCAATTATCGACGCCTGCAAACAGAAGAAAATCAACGGCACCCTGCGGGCAGTATTCAGTAATAAGGCCGACGCGTTCGGCCTTGAACGTGCGCGGGAAGCCAATATTCCCGCCCATGCGCTGAGCGCAGATCAGTTCGCCAGCCGTGATGCGTTTGACCGCGAGCTGATGCAGGAAATCGACGCCTACGCCCCGGATGTGGTGGTGCTGGCGGGTTATATGCGTATCCTCAGCCCGGCGTTTGTCGCGCATTACGCCGGACGTCTGCTGAATATCCACCCTTCCCTGTTGCCAAAATATCCCGGTCTTCACACGCACCGCCAGGTGCTGGAAAACGGTGATGAAGAACATGGTACCAGCGTGCATTTTGTTACCGATGAGCTGGACGGTGGCCCGGTGATTTTGCAAGCAAAAGTGCCGGTGTTCGAAGGTGATACGGAAGAAGAGATCACCGAACGCGTGCAGTCACAGGAACATGCGATTTACCCGCTGGTGGTCAGCTGGTTTGTTGATGGCCGCCTGAAAATGGACAGCAACAGCGCGTGGCTGGATGGTGTGCGCCTACCGCCTGAAGGCTATGCGGCCGACGAATAATTACTGCAATTTATCGCTTTTCACCCTGCCCGCCGCGGCAGGGTTTCTTTCCTCTTCCCCTGCTAAAAGAAAAAGTTACTTTATTTCCATCACCTTAGATGCGAAAAACGGATTACTGTCATACTTTTTTGGCACAGTTGGACATCTGACGGCAAAGCTCGCCATAATAAGTTGTGTCATACGAAGGGACGCCAGCAACGTTCACCTGTCAGTCAGGGCACCGCGAGAGCGAGAAGGATTTGCCGTGTCCCGAGCAAGAACCGGAGTGTAAACAGGAATGGGTCAGGAAAAGTTATATCTCGAAAAAGAACTAAGCTGGTTGTGCTTCAATGAACGTGTTCTCCAGGAAGCCGCCGACAAAAGTAACCCGCTTATCGAACGCATGCGTTTTTTGGGGATCTATTCCAACAACCTCGACGAATTTTATAAAGTCCGTTTTGCTGAACTGAAACGCCGCTTAATCATTAGCGAAGAGCAAGGCGTTACCACGAATTCCCGCCATCTGCTGGGCAAGATCCAGTCTCGCGTACTGAAAGCCGATCAGGAGTTCGACAGTCTGTACAACGACCTGCTGCTGGAGATGGCGCGTAATCAAATTTTCCTGATTAACGAACGTCAGCTTTCGCAAAACCAGCAGAGCTGGCTGCGCAATTACTTCAAACAATATTTGCGCCAGCACATTACCCCGACGCTGATTAACCGCGAAACCAACCTGGTACGCTTCTTAAAAGATGATTACACCTACCTGGCGGTAGAGATTATTCGCGGCGACGAAATCCGCTACGCGCTGCTGGAGATCCCGTCAGATAAAGTGCCGCGCTTTGTTAACCTGCCGCCGGAAACGCCGCGCCGTCGCAAACCGATGATCCTGCTGGATAACATTCTGCGTTACTGCCTGGATGATATCTTTAAAGGCTTCTTCGATTATGACGCGCTGAACGCCTACTCGATGAAAATGACCCGTGACGCCGAATATGACCTGGTGCACGAAATGGAGTCGAGCCTGATGGAGCTGATGTCCTCCAGCCTGAAACAGCGTCTGACCGCCGAGCCGGTACGATTTGTTTATCAGCGCGATATGCCCGATGCCATGGTCGAGATGCTGCGTGAAAAGCTGACTATCTCCCGTTATGACTCCATTATTCCCGGCGGGCGTTATCACAACTTCAAAGACTTTATTGGTTTTCCGAATGTCGGCAAAGCCAACCTCGTCAACAAACCGATGCCGCGTCTGCGCCACATTGGGTTTGATAAGTTCCGCAACGGTTTTGACGCCATTCGCGAACGCGATGTGCTGCTCTATTATCCGTACCACACCTTTGAACACGTGCTGGAGCTGCTGCGCCAGGCGTCGTTCGACCCGAGCGTGCTGGCGATCAAAATCAACATTTACCGCGTGGCGAAAGATTCGCGCATTATCGATTCGATGATCCACGCCGCGCATAACGGTAAAAAAGTCACCGTGGTGGTGGAGTTGCAGGCGCGTTTCGATGAGGAAGCCAACATCCACTGGGCGAAGCGGCTGACGGAAGCGGGCGTGCAGGTGATCTTCTCGGCGCCGGGCTTAAAAATTCACGCCAAACTGTTCCTCATTTCCCGTATGGAAGGGGAAGAGATCGTGCGCTATGCGCACATCGGTACCGGCAACTTTAACGAAAAAACCGCGCGGCTTTATACGGATTATTCACTGATCACGGCCGATGCGCGCATCACCAATGAAGTGCGCCGGGTATTCAACTTTATTGAAAACCCCTACCGCCCGGTGAGCTTCGATTATTTGCTGGTGTCGCCGCAGAACTCGCGCCGCCTGTTATACGATATGATCGATACGGAGATTGCTAACGCGCAGGAAGGTAAACCTTCCGGCATTACGCTGAAGCTGAATAACCTTGTCGATAAAGGGCTGGTGGACAGGCTGTATACCGCCTCCAGTTCCGGCGTGCCGGTGAACCTGCTGGTGCGCGGCATGTGTTCACTTATTCCGCAACTGGAAGGCATCAGCGAAAATATTCGTGTCACCAGTATCGTTGATCGTTATCTTGAGCACGATCGCATCTATATTTTTGAGAACGGCGGCGATAAACGCGTTTATCTCTCCTCCGCAGACTGGATGACACGTAACATCGATTACCGTATCGAAGTGGCCGCACCGCTGCTCGATCCGCGCCTTAAACAGCGCGTTCTGGATATCATTGATTTGCTTTTAAGTGATACCGTGAAAGCCAGGTACATCGATAAAGAACTGAGTAATCGCTATGTGCCGCGCGGCAACCGTCGTAAAGTGCGCGCACAACTGGCGATTTACGACTACATCAAATCACTCGAACAGCCCGACTAACCTATGCCGATACAAGAAAAGACGCCACGACCGGAGGAATTTGCCGCGGTCGATCTGGGTTCAAACAGTTTCCATATGGTCATTGCGCGTGTGGTCGACGGCGCAATGCAGATCATCGGCCGCCTGAAACAGCGCGTGCACCTGGCTGATGGTCTGGACAGCAATAACATGCTGAGCGAAGAGGCAATGGAGCGCGGGCTGGCTTGCCTGTCGCTGTTCGCCGAACGCTTGCAGGGCTTTGATCCGGCAAGCGTGTGCATTGTCGGTACGCACACGTTGCGCCAGGCACTGAACGCCACAGAATTTCTTAAACGCGCGGAAAAGGTTATCCCCTACCCGATTGAAATCATTCCGGGCAATGAAGAAGCACGCCTGATTTTTATGGGCGTGGAACATACACAGCCGGAAAAAGGTCGCAAGCTGGTAATCGATATCGGCGGCGGTTCTACCGAATTGGTGATCGGTGAAGATTTCGAGCCGAAGCTGGTGGAAAGCCGCCGTATGGGCTGCGTAAGCTTTGCGCAGATGTACTTTATGGGCGGCACGATTAACGGCGAAAACTTCCGCCGCGCGCGCATGGCGGCAACACAAAAGCTGGAGTCGCTGGCGTGGCAGTTCCGCATTCAGGGCTGGAATGTCGCGCTTGGCGCATCCGGTAGCATTAAAGCCGCCCACGAAGTGCTGATCGCCTCCGGCGAGAAAGATGGCTTTATCACCCCGGAACGGCTGGAGAAGCTGGTCGCCGAAGTGCTGAAGTACAAAAGTTTCAGCGAACTGAGCCTGCCAGGCCTTTCCGAAGAGCGTAAAGCGGTGTTTGTGCCGGGGCTGGCTATTCTTTGCGGCGTGTTCGATGCGCTGGCGATCCGCGAGCTGCGCCTTTCCGACGGCGCGCTGCGTGAAGGCGTGCTGTATGAGATGGAAGGTCGTTTCCGCCACCAGGATATTCGCAGCCGCACCGCGCAGAGCCTCGCCAGCCAGTACAATATCGACCGCGAGCAGGCGCGTCGCGTGCTGGAAACCACCACCCAGATTTACGATCAGTGGCTGGAGCAAAACCCGAAGCTCGCTAACCCGCAACTGGCGGCGTTGCTGAAATGGGCAGCGATGCTGCACGAAGTAGGGCTTAATATTAACCACAGCGGGATGCACCGCCATTCGGCGTACATTCTGCAAAACAGCGATCTGCCCGGTTTTAATCAGGAGCAACAGCTGATGATGGCGACGCTGGTGCGCTGCCACCGTAAGGCTATCAAGCTTGATGATTTGCCGCGCTTTACGCTGTTTAAAAAGAAGCAGTATTTGCCGCTGGTGCAAATCTTACGGCTTGGCGTGCTGCTGAATAACCAGCGCCAGGCAACCACCACGCCGCCGACGCTGCGCCTGACTACCGATGCTAATCACTGGACGCTCAGCTTCCCGCACGACTGGTTCAGCCAGAACGCGCTGGTGTTGCTGGATCTGGAAAAAGAGCAGGAATACTGGGAAGCCGTGACCGGCTGGCGACTGAAAATCGAAGAAGAGCACTCTCCCGAAGTGGCGGCCTGAGCCGCCCGTTCGCTACTCGTTAACCAGCGTCTCCAGCGGCGCTGGCTTACCAATCAGATACCCCTGTAAATAGTCGATACCCAGCGCGATTGCTGCGCTGCGTATCTCTTCGCTTTCCACATACTCTGCCACCACCAGCATTTTTTTCATCCGTGCCAGATGGCAAATCGACGCCACAATCTGATAATCCAGGCTGTTCGAGACAATATTGCGGATAAAACTGCCATCGATTTTCAGGATGTCGGCATTAACGGTTTTCAGCCGCGCATAGCTGGCATAACCGGTGCCAAAATCATCGATCGCCACCCGGCACCCCATCTGTTGCAGTTGCCCCAGCGTCTGGTTGGCCTGCTGAAGATTGGTCATTGAGTTGCTTTCGGTGATCTCGAAGATTAACTGCCAGGCTTCGATGCGGTATTTGCGCAATAAACGCCGGACTTCCTGGGCAAACTGCGTGCGGCAAATTGAGGCCGGAGAGAGGTTAATGGAAAAACGCTGAGCGGGGAGTTTTTCGCGGTTTTGCGCCATAAACATCAGCACATGTTCGATCACCCATAAATCGATGCGCGACGACAAGCCGAATTCATACGCGACAGGCAAAAACGCATCCGGGCTGATGTTGTCGCCGTTCTCTTCCCGCATGCGCAGCAGGATCTCGTAGTAGTCATCGCCGCGCACGCCATGAATTAACTGAGCCATCAGGATAAAGTGATTTTTTTCCAGCGCCAGTTGCAGGCGATTCATCATATCCACTTTGCTTTTCAGGCTGCGTTGCAGATTCGCCGCGCCCCGGTTTTGCAAATTTTCCGGGTGGTTGGTCGCCAGCGACAAATCGGCGATGGTGCTCATTTCACCGAGCAGTAAATAGAGGTGCTTCACTGGTGAACGTACGTAGCAGTAACTTAACCCCACCTGCGGCTGCAGCGGCATATCATCCCAGATAAAGCGGAACTGCTTGATGCGCGCGTCCAGTTCCTCAATGCGTGTCTGGTGCGACTGGGCATTCAGGCGGATCGCCAGATCGTGCCCGGAAAGTTGATACACGTTCTCTTCCGCCGACAGCAGCGGCCTGAGCCAGTCCGCCATGCGCTGTTTATACTGAATGCGCAGCAGCACGCCATAGTTACGCCCCAGCAGTTCCAGCTCCGGCACGCGCAGAAAACAGAGCACCGACCACGGCGTATCCGCCATAGCCCGGCTCAACGCACGAAGATTGGGCATGTTGGCAACCGGATCGATAAACGCCAGACGGCGGGCGCGATCATGCACCAGTCTCTGACGCGTCGCCATCATCGCCATGGCGAGAATGATGAAGGAAAAGACCAGGTAACTTGATGAGGCGATCGCGAGTTGCACGTCGTAAGCGGGAAACCATGGCAAATAACGGTAAAAAAAGTGAATAGAGATGACCAGTAGCGGTGTCCAGACCAGCGACATAAAACGATAGCCGTAGCGCATTGATCCCCAAAGCATCACCGGTAACAGAAGTGAAAGCGTGTAGTTGGTGCTGAAAATGGAACTGTTTTTATTCAGCGGCATCAGTAACAGCAGCAAAATGCCAATCACCACGGCGAACCAGACCCCAATCTCAATGCGCGTAACTTTACGATCAAACTCGTGGCGCATTTGCGATAACCACGACATCGCGTAACGCGGATGGCGAATAACGCGGATCAACAAATAGCTAAACGGCACGCCGGTCATCGTCCCGACCAGTAATGCCTGGTAATTGATGAGCATCGGCACATTCCACGCCAGCGCGCCGCCGTCGCTTGTTGCCCGATCGTAAAGATTCAGCCAGACGCCCAGCTCAAGAATAATCAGATAAATCGACGCCGGGCAGAGCACCTGCCAGAAAATACGCTGCGAAACCAGCAATGCCGTGCCATAAGCCACCCGGTGGCGGCGAGTGACAAAAATACGGTAACCGGCCCAGCTAAGTATTACAGGCAGCAGCAAATGCACGCCTTTACTGACCATTTCCAGCGGCGGTGCGGGCCAATAATGGCAAATCAGCGCCAGCACAATGCCCGGCAGCGCCGCCCAGCCATAAAACATCATCAGGGCGATCAGCAACGCCATCGGCAGATAATAGAGAATGACCGTCTGACCAGAAACGGTAGTAAATGTATTAGCGAGGCTAAACAGTGGGTACAAAATAACAGGCGTGATGAGCGGCAAAGCCCACCACTGATCTTTCAGGCGATAATATTTTTGAATAAGTGTCATAGATGCTCGGTTACCCAACCCAGATCCTGGCGGGTGTTTCAGGCAGGTATCCGACCCGACTGTGCTGTGCAACGGTGAAGTGCCAGTTTGTTAACAAACAGAAATTCTAATTCCGGACAATATCTGTTAATTGATTTGCATCAAAAAAAGCGCGCCAGCCAGCTTTAATTACCGGCTTAATGCGCATTATCGTCCATTTTTCATTGCTCACGTAAATATTTAATTTATCTTATATAATCCCTGGTGATAATTTAATCATTGTGATTTTGCGCCAGGCTTAATTGACCTGACAAAAAGAGTGTGCATTAATGTCGCTGTCGCCCGTAAATCGGGTATTCCTAAAGGAAACATTGTGAGTCAGGCAACCAGTATGCGAAAACGACATCGATTTGACAGTCGCATGACCCGTATCGTACTTCTTATCAGCTTTATCTTTTTCTTCGGCCGCTTCGTCTATTCCTCTATTGGCGCCTGGTACCACCATCAGGACAAAAGCCAGTCGCAACAAATCAGTCAGACTATCGACCCCACCGCACGACGCTAAAGTTTATCCGATTTTGCTTACACGCTTTACCGCGTGGGTTTGCGCTCGTCTGTGCAACGGTATTCGCCCCATTGCACAAACGCGTTGCTTATCTGTCGAGGTTTAACCAGCGCTCTTCCAGCCGCGCCAGCGCCGTGTAGGCTTCGCCAAGCCCAACCGCCAGTTTGAACCCTTCCGGCCAGTGACCAGTGGCGGAAATACCTTCACTTTCAAGCCGCAGAACAAACTGCAAACGCCCATAATCCGACACGCATTCCGCCATGATCTTCGCGATTTGCGCACGTTTAATGACTGAGCCAAAGGCCAATTTCCGCAGCCTCCGCAGATCTTTAATCCCCCCGCGCACAGCTTGAATAAAGGTGAACACCACGTATGCCGCCATCAATGCAATCAGCACAGAGAAGGTGGCCTTAAAGACCGGCTCCGCCATCGGATAGCGGGAGATATAATGGATGAGGCTGAAAATAATGCCTACCCCCGCAGCGGATGCCGCAAGAACCGACAGCGCCGCCAGCCATTTTTTGGGGTTCAGCAAATCATGAATTTTACTGCGAACAAACCGACAGATTGCCACCCAATCAAGCAACATCAACCCTAACACTACATTCGCGGCGGCCAGCCAGCCGTTATAAATGGCGTATCCGCTATAGGTGTAAAACGGTATCGCCGCCAGCGACAGCGCCGGGGAGAACAGCCCGGCAATACTGATCACCAGCAGGATGACAAAACTCATCACGCGAAACAGTACAAAGGTGCCGGATATAAAACCCTTATCAATAAATGACGCAGCAGCGCGCGGAGCGGGACTATCACTGCCCGTTTTTTTCGCTTTCTCTGTTTGCGCCGTACGCCCCGCTTTGCCGAACAGCAAAATTGGTGCGGTCACCGCCATCGCGTAACTCACGCTGAAAAGGGTAATAAACGGCAGTGCAATGGCCAGTAACAACGTGCTGGCAAGTGCTGCTTTCATGCTCCATAAACGCATCTTCGCAACGCGATAAACCCCGCTTAAGGCATCGGATAATGATAAGCTCAGCAGGATATTCTTGCGCCCGCGCCAGAAGTTGGTTTCCGAAATATTCAGCACGTATTTCTTCATCCCCTCTTCCAGCTCATCATTCATTTTCGGCAGATGACGACAGGCGCGAAACGCGGTCTCCTGTAACCAGCCATCCTCACCAGCAATCGCGGTGGTCAGCACCGGCGCGGCACGCGATTCGGAGAGCAGCCCGGTCGCTTCCAGGCAAATTTTCGCCAGCAGAATGTTATCGCCCGTTTTAACGTGCTGTATCACAAAGGCAGAGAGATCCTCTTCGAACGGTTGCAGCACCTCGCGGCGGGAGCCAAATGCGTCGATTAAAAAGCGCAGGCAGTGAATAGCGCGAATGCGCTGACCTGCATCCGCAAAATGGTGCTGGATCTCACCCCAGCAGAGTTCCGCCAGCCGTTTTGCTTCGGCTTCGCTACACAACTGGGCATACAGCACCAGCGCATCGCGACCGCGTGAATCCGTAGGAATGTGCGAATCCGGCACTTCCGCAGGTTGCTGCAAAAAGCGGGTGGTGACGAAATACTCCAGAAAGCGTCGATGCACAAACGCAAACGACTTCTCATCGCCAGGGGTGACTCTGGCAATACGGGCAAAACGCAGGAGTTCCAGCACCGTGTCCACGTGTTCTGAATTGAAATAGCTGCGGATCACTTTCACCGGCGCTTCGAGGCCAAACGTCGAGGAGCGAAAAACAAACCACGCGATATCCGTCGCAACCTCGATCACCTCACGAGAGGAGATCCCCGTATCGCGCAGCTCCTGCTTGCAGAGCTGTATCCGGCTGTCGATATAGTTTTTATAAATCTCAGCCTGATTGATCGGCAATGTCTCGTTAACCGCGATCCATTCGCCAAGAAGCGCCATCATAAACGGGTTACGCACCAGCGGGATCAGATCCAGTCGGTGGCTGAATAACGTATTTCGCACCTGATCAGTAAATTGCGGATACCGACTCAGCGCTTCTGAAATACCGGCTTCGGAAAGCGGGCGGATCTCCAGCACTTTATCCGCCAGAAACGCACGCGTCGGCTGGCGGAATACGCGCGAAGCTAAAACCCCGCGTGAGGCCGTTTGCGTAGTAATAAAGCGCGAGATAACCGTGGACAACGAATCGATGACCGTCGAGTTTTCGCTGGCGTCCAGCAACTCGGAGATCTCATCAAACGAATCGAAGATAAAAAATAAGCGACCGGTACGCCACAGGTCGTGAAAGTAGTCATTAACAAAATCTCGCGTGTAGGCGTCACCACGCCGGACGAGGTTTTTAATGACAAACGCTTCCAGATCTTCGACAGAAAACTCTTTGCGACCGCCAGTGACAATGCTGTCAGGTACCCACTCGCGCAGGTTGATGTAAATCGGCACGCGGTGCGTCTTTTTAACCTCCGCCAGCATATCTCTGGCAAGTTTGCGCAGCGCCACGCTCTTGCCGGAACCCGGTGCGCCCAGAATCAAAAACGACCGTGAGGTTCTGTCTTTGCGGATCGCGTCTTGCAGCCCAAGGATCTTTCTACGGGAAACGAGACCTTTCGCTTTACGGATCTCAACCTCGGCTTCCAGTTCGGTGTAGTACTCAGGGCTCCAGTTACTGCTCACGTCAATCGAGGTGAGATCCTGCTGCAGCATGTTGCAGAACACCTCCAGCTTTCGTGCAAAACGATCTTCCGGGAAATCCTTTTTCAGCGGCGTCGGATGCCCACCGCCGACGCTTCGATCGCGCAGGCAAAAGAACACAATACCAACGATGATGACAACACTGGCAAGGATCCACGGCGAAGGCTGGCTGATTAGCTGGATATTCTTCAGCCACGCAGGAGCATTTTGCAGCACCGGCAATGTCCAGATAGTCGGTAACAGCGTATTTAACGCGCTGGAACCGCTGCCAATGATGCCGAACCCGAGCACCAGCACCAGCGCGCGTATCTTGTTCGCACCATACCCGGCTGGCATCAGCAACGGGCGCGTGAAATAGATCATCAGGCAGATAAACACGGCAACTGAAGCCGCATTAAACCACGAGGAATAGAGCCCGGTTCCCACCACGAAGCACAACGCCAACGCAAGGAGGAGTAAAACGAATTTTTGGCTACCCGACATGTGAATCCCTTCTTTGTGCTTGTGACGCCTTTTGCAATAAAACAGCACTATAACGCCTCCGGCACCGCAAGCCGGAAGCAAACTACCTGATTTAGTGGGGGTTGTCTGAGGAGAAAAGCCCGATGCGCTTCAGTGAGCAATGCGCACGACGCTTTCACTGCGCATGCGTTGCTTTAATCCGCAACAGCGCGACGGGTGAGGATCTCTTGCACATAATGCTCAATTGCAATGTGATGTTCCCGATTGATGCGCGCAATAAAAGTCTGCAGGGAATCGTTCGTTGCGTGGAGCGTATCCGCAAGCAGTTTATCGAAATCGCTTTGCGTGAAACGGGCATTTCCCTTTAGCGTGGAATGCTGAAGCAGGGTGTGCGCAATGATTTCGAGCACGGCGCGTCGGTAATTATCGGCAAGCAGAACATCCAGATCGCTTTGGCGAATAACAAAACGAAAATCGAAGCTGACAAACCCGGAATCGACCGGCAACGAGTATGTCAGTTTATCGCCTTCCTGCCAGACCTGCGGCTCATAGCCATCCCCCATTAGCTTTACTGACTGCATCGCGCTCCCCGTTCAGCACCGTTGATATGTACGAATTACCACCTTAACGTGATGAAGAACATAGCGTAAAGCCATCACTAATGGCAGTGGCCCACATGGCGAATATAAGCGATCCTGTGAGCCGCCGGAGTAAATCAGCAGGGGAAAAAAATGAATCCAGATAGCAGTGAACTGCCGCCCTTAGCGTGGCCAGAATTTACCGATGAGACAGCACGGTTGGCCTGGTGGCGCGCCTGCGTACAGGCCTGGCGCGAACAGTGGAATAACCCTGCGCCAGTGGCTCCGGTTAACGCCAAAGAGATTGCAGCGCTTGAACAACGTCTGGGCTGCGCGCTCCCGCCGCTGCTTCGCCGTTATCATGAAACGCTCGGCGCACTCGAACTGGCCGAAAGGTTGTGCAGTATCACGCCCGCGAAATACGCCAGCATTGAACCGCTGTTAGCGGCTTATCCCGGCATTCATGACATTCTCGAAAGTGCGGCAGACGCAGCGTCGCAATGGGCGCTGGTCCATCAGTTAATCGTCTTTGGCGACTACCTGGGCAACGGCAATTTGTGGTGCTTTCACCGGGAAACCGGCGAAGTGTGGTATTTCGATCACGACAGCTCGCCGATGTTGACGCAGGTTTTCGCCGACGTGGGGCAGTACCTCGACATGCTGATGTTCAAATGCCTGCTGGAAGCCCACGGCGAGGAAGATAACGAAGATCTGCTGCGCGAACACCTGGGTGATGACGTTGTGGAAAAGTGGATGTACTGAGCAGCGCTATATTGGAACAGCAGCAGCGATGTGGCCACGTCCGCGCCTTTCATGAGCGCTTCTGTACTGTCGACCAATACGTTGAATAGCGGGTAACCGGGTAACGACGAACCATTAAAGAATCGCAAACAAGGCAGGCATAAACCTGCCTTGTTTTTTTTGACAAAACGTTAGCTCAGTTTAAAAACGGCTACCGTCTCTTCCAGCAATTGAGACTGCTCTTTAAGCGAATGCGCTGCTGCAGATGCTTCTTCGACTAACGCGGCGTTCTGCTGCGTTACCGTGTCCATCTGCGCAACAGCCTGGTTTATCTGCTCAATACCGCGACTCTGTTCACCGGTCGAGAGCGCAATTTCCGCCATCAGTTCAGAAACCTGCTTAACGGTGCTGATAATGCGTTGCATGCTTTCGCCCGCCTGCGACACCCTTTCGCTACCCAGCAGCACCTGTCGGCCGGATTCCTCAATAAGCTCTTTGATCTCTTTCGCCGCGAGTGACGAACGCTGCGCCAGATTACGGACTTCGCTTGCCACGACGGCAAACCCGCGCCCCTGCTCGCCGGCTCTTGCCGCTTCAACCGCTGCGTTGAGTGCCAGGATATTGGTCTGGAAAGCAATGTCTTCGATTAAGGAAATGATGGTGTCGATTTTGCCGGCGCTGGATTCGATCTCTTTCATCGACATCACTGCTTTTTCAACAATCGTATTCCCTTCCTGCGCGGAGCTGCGCATCGCCGTCGCAAGGGTATTTGCCTGTTGAGTGTTTTCGGAGGTGTGCTTAACCGTTGAAGTCAGCTGTTCCATGCTGGCAGCGGTCTGCCCAAGAGAAGCCGCCTGCTCTTCGGTACGGGCCGAGAGATCGGTATTACCGGCAGCGATTTCTTCTGCCGCATGAGCCACGCTCTGGCTGGAATTACGCACCTGAGCAATGATTTCCAGAAGAGCAAGACGCATTTGCTCCAGCGAACCGAGCATGTCGCCAATCTCGTCTTTAGAACCGTAAACAACAGGAGTGTGCAGCTCCCCTGCCGCCATCTTCTGGCAGTGCAAACGTGCGGCATCCAGCGGCGAAAGAACACGGCGACGCAGCAGGATAAAGATAGCGACAATGATCAAGGTAAACAGTAAGGCGAAAACACCAATGGTCACCATGCTGTTCACGAAGCGATTCTGCGCGTCGTTGTTAAGGCGCTGGGCGTACTTTTCGCGAAAGGCCAGCAGGTTATCGAGAGTGATTTCAAACTGACGATCAAGCTGCGGGATGGTGGTGCTGACGAGCTGGTTGAAACGCGCCGTGTCGTTGTTGCTCGCGGCGTCCATCAACGGTCGCAACCCTTGATCAACATACGTTTGCCAGGCCTGGCTGTAAGGCGCGGAAAGCGCCTCTTCGCCCTCGACAGGTGGCGCAGCCTTGTAGTTGTTGAACGCATCGGTGGCTTTTTGCATCACCGCTTTCGCGCTCTCAAGCGACGCATCCGTTTTCTGTTTGTCGCCCAGGGAGGCGTTAATCATGGCTTCCATCAGGCGCACACGCAGTGTGCGGCTATGGTTAATCGGGTCAATAACCGACAACACGACCCTGATCTCTTTGTTCACGTTATCCAGCGACTGGTTGCTGTGAGTAAGTGACCAAAGGTTAGAAGCCGAGCTGATGAGAAAAATACCAAGTAACAGACTAAAAACGAGAAATGAAAAACGCCTAACTGACATATTTATTACCCAGGGTTGAGGTGATTTCATGAATTTCTGCTCCCTTTGAAAGAAGCATACCGAAGACAACTTATCGGCAATCTGGCGTTAAAATTTAATTTAAATCACATTACACATTTGAATCAAAGAGTTAGAAAGAAGGTACTTGTGAGAAAGAAAATATGCTTAGGATTCACCAATTTATTCAAACTAACGTTTCAAATATGTCGTTTCATGGAATAGCTATTCATCCTGGCGATGAACCGAATTTGTTCAAAAAACGCACATTCATGGCATCAAATGGAAGGCAGAAAAAGGAATTTATGCGCAGGAGGAGAAATACAGGTACAGGTGGCTGATAATTTAAAAGCACGGAATTCGAAACAGAAGAGGCTTTTCCATCGCTATAAGGAAGAAAAAGGGAATAAAAACGTTAAATTAAACTTCTAACTGTGTTTTCTGATTAAATCATTTTTATAAATATCAAAGCGGTGTTTAAAGAGCTTTTCATAATCTTAATTTCCATTTGAGTGCTTATATTCTTAATCAATCACACCAAATAAATATGAAGCATCGACAAGAGGTTATATAAAAAATACCTGATAGCACTTATACTATTAAGCCTCCTCACAACGGGACAAAGATATTGAGTTAATTGCCAATAAGTTCCGCAAAAACGCCATAAACAAAAAAGCCCGCTTTCGCGGGCTTAATATTTCTAATATTCAGCAGGAACTAAATCTTATTCCCACTCAATCGTAGCTGGCGGTTTACCGCTGATGTCATACACCACGCGGGAAATACCGTTCACTTCGTTGATGATGCGGTTGGAGACGCGGCCGAGGAAATCGTACGGCAGATGTGCCCAGTGTGCGGTCATAAAGTCGATGGTTTCTACTGCACGCAAAGAAACAACCCAGTCGTATTTACGACCGTCGCCCATCACGCCCACGGAGCGAACCGGCAGGAACACGGTGAAAGCCTGGCTCACTTTGTTGTAGAGATCGGCTTTATGCAGCTCTTCGATAAAGATCGCATCCGCGCGGCGCAGCAGGTCGCAATACTCTTTCTTCACTTCGCCCAGCACGCGAACACCGAGGCCCGGCCCCGGGAACGGATGGCGGTACAGCATGTCGTACGGCAGGCCCAGTTCCAGACCAATTTTACGCACTTCGTCTTTGAACAGCTCACGCAGCGGTTCAACCAGCCCCATCTTCATCTCTTTCGGCAGGCCGCCCACGTTGTGGTGAGATTTAATAACGTGCGCTTTACCGGTTGCCGAAGCAGCGGATTCGATCACGTCCGGGTAAATGGTGCCCTGCGCCAGCCATTTCACGTCTTCCAGCTTCAGTGCTTCTTCGTCGAACACTTCCACGAACACGCGGCCGATGATCTTACGTTTTGCTTCCGGATCGTTCTCACCGGCCAGTGCGGCCAGGAAACGGGATTCCCCTTCAACATGAACAATGTTCAGACCGAAGTGGTCGCCAAACATGTCCATTACCTGCTGAGCTTCGTTCAGACGCAGCAGACCGTTATCAACGAATACGCAGGTCAGGTTTTTGCCAATGGCGCGGTGCAGCAGCATCGCGGTCACTGAAGAATCCACGCCGCCGGAGAGGCCGAGGATCACTTTGTCATCGCCAACCTGCTGACGGATGCGCTCAACGGCGTCATCGATAATTTTTGCCGGCGTCCACAGCGCTTCACATTCGCAGATATCGCGCACAAAGCGCTCCAGCATACGCAGGCCCTGGCGGGTGTGGGTCACTTCCGGGTGGAACTGCACGCCATAGAAGCGTTTTTCTTCGTTCGCCATGATGGCGAACGGGCAGCTTTCGGTGCTGGCTACGGTGACGAAGTCAGACGGGATCGCCGTCACTTTGTCGCCGTGGCTCATCCACACGTCCAGCAGCACTTTGCCTTCTGCGGTCAGCGAATCTTCAATACCGCGAACCAGCGCGCTGTCGGTCTGTACTTCAACCTGCGCGTAGCCGAATTCACGCTCGTTAGAACCTTCAACGTGGCCGCCGAGCTGCATCGCCATGGTCTGCATGCCGTAGCAGACGCCCAGCACCGGCACGCCAGCTTCGAACACATATTGCGGTGCGCGCGGGCTGTTGTCTTCAGTGGTGCTTTCCGGGCCGCCGGAGAGGATGATGCCGCTTGGATTGAAGTCGCGGATCTGCGCTTCGGTGACATCCCACGCCCACAGTTCGCAGTAAACGCCCAGTTCACGCACGCGGCGCGCAACCAGTTGGGTGTACTGAGAACCAAAATCGAGGATAAGAATACGATGTTTATGAATGTTGTCCGTCATTGACGTTACTTCCGAGGCAAGTTACGAAAGCGCCCGGTGAGAGCACCGGGCGCGAAAATCATTAAGAACCCATGCGGTAATTCGGGGATTCCTTGGTGATGGTCACGTCGTGAACGTGGCTTTCCTGAATGCCCGCGCCGCTAATGCGCACGAATTCCGCTTTGGTGCGCAGGTCGTCGATAGTACCACAGCCGGTCAGACCCATACAGGAGCGCAGGCCGCCCATCTGCTGGTGAATGATCTCTTTCAGGCGGCCTTTGTAAGCCACGCGGCCTTCGATACCTTCCGGCACCAGTTTGTCGGCGGCGTTATCGCTCTGGAAGTAGCGGTCAGAAGAGCCTTTGGACATCGCGCCCAGCGAGCCCATGCCACGGTAGGATTTGTAAGAGCGGCCCTGGTAGAGTTCGATTTCGCCCGGGGATTCTTCGGTCCCGGCAAGCATTGAGCCAACCATCACCGCGGCAGCGCCTGCGGCGATGGCTTTGGCGATGTCGCCAGAGAAACGGATACCGCCATCGGCAATAACCGGAATACCGGTGCCTTCCAGCGCTTCAACCGCGTCGGAAACGGCGGTGATCTGCGGAACGCCCACACCAGTCACGATACGCGTCGTACAGATGGAGCCAGGGCCGATACCGACTTTCACCGCGCTGACGCCAGCTTCTGCCAGTGCGCGAGCACCTGCGCCAGTTGCGACGTTACCGCCGATGATTTGCAGATCCGGGTATTTAGCACGGGTTTCGCGAATGCGCTGCAGCACGCCTTCGGAGTGACCGTGAGAGGAGTCAATCAGCAGCACGTCCACGCCTGCGGCAACCAGCGCGTCAACGCGCTCTTCGTTGCCCGCACCTGCGCCAACCGCGGCGCCAACGCGCAGTTGGCCCTGCTCATCTTTACAGGCGTTTGGTTTACGTTCAGCTTTCTGGAAATCTTTAACGGTGATCATGCCGCGCAGGTGGAAGCTTTCGTCGACAACCAGCGCTTTCTCAACGCGTTTTTCGTGCATTTTAGCGAACACAACTTCGCGCGATTCACCTTCACGTACGGTGACCAGACGCTCTTTCGGCGTCATGTACACGCTAACAGGCTGGTTCAGGTCGGTAACGAAACGCACGTCACGACCGGTAATGATGCCAACCAGCTCGTTGTCGCCATTCACAACCGGGTAACCGGCAAAGCCGTTACGTTCGGTCAGCTCTTTCACTTCGCGCAGGGTGGTGGTCGGCAGAACGGTTTGCGGGTCTTTAACCACGCCGGATTCATGTTTCTTCACGCGGCGAACTTCTTCCGCCTGGCGCTCAATCGACATGTTTTTGTGAATAAAGCCAATGCCGCCTTCCTGTGCCAGGGCAATTGCCAGGCGCGCTTCCGTCACGGTATCCATCGCCGCAGAGAGCATAGGAATGTTCAGGCGAATGGTTTTAGTGAGCTGCGTGCTCAAGTCGGCAGTATTCGGCAGAACGGTGGAATGAGCGGGAACGAGGAGGACGTCGTCAAACGTCAGTGCTTCTTTAGCGATACGTAGCATGGGCAATATCTCTGACCTGGGGGGTTAAATATTGCCGTGGCATTATACAGAGCGTAACCGATTGCATCCACACTTTTTTAAGAAAAATACTTGCCATCCCCTCGTTTCGGGTTACTATCGAACGAATAACTTGCTGATTTAGAATTTGATCTGGCTCACATGTCGTCGTTCCAATCCCCCTCAATTTTTACGGTTAGCCGCCTTAATCAGTCGGTGCGCTTACTGCTGGAACGCGAACTCGGCCAGGTGTGGATCAGCGGGGAAATCTCCAACTTTACCCAGCCCGCTTCCGGTCACTGGTACTTCACCTTAAAAGACGATACCGCCCAGGTGCGCTGCGCGATGTTCCGCAACAGCAACCGTCGCGTCACGTTTCGCCCGCAGCACGGCCAGCAAGTGCTGGTACGCGCCAATATCACGCTGTATGAACCGCGCGGCGAATACCAGATTATTGTCGAGAGCATGCAACCGGCTGGTGAAGGTTTGCTGCAACAGAAGTATGAGCAACTTAAAGCTAAGCTTGCGGCCGAAGGGCTGTTCGACCAGCAATTCAAAAAACCGCTGCCCTCGCCCGCCCATTGCGTTGGTGTTATCACGTCTAAAACCGGCGCCGCGCTGCACGATATTCTGCATGTACTGAAACGCCGCGACCCGTCACTGCCGGTGGTGATTTACCCGACTGCAGTACAGGGCGAAGATGCGCCCGCGCAGATTGTGCGCGCCATTGAGCTGGCTAACGCCCGCGAAGAGTGCGACGTACTGATTGTTGGTCGCGGCGGCGGTTCGCTGGAAGATTTGTGGAGCTTTAACGACGAGCGCGTGGCGCGGGCGATTTTTGCCAGCCGCATTCCGGTAGTCAGCGCCGTTGGGCATGAAACCGATGTGACCATTGCCGATTTTGTTGCCGACCTGCGCGCGCCAACGCCCTCTGCGGCGGCGGAAATTGTCAGCCGTAACCAACTGGAGCTGCTACGCCAGGTTCAGGCGATGCAACAGCGTTTAGAAATGTCGATGGATTACTATCTGGCAGGCCGTAGTCGCCGTTTTGCCCAGGTCCACCATCGTCTGCAACAACAGCATCCGCAACTGCGTCTGGCGCGCCAGCAAACTGTGCTGGAACGCCTGCAACAGCGCATGCATAACGCGCTGGATAATCAGTTAAAACGCGCTTCCGTGCGCCAGCAGCGAACAGTACAGCGTCTGAATCAGCAAAACCCGCAGCCGCGTATTCACCGGGCGCAAAGCCGCATTCAGCAACTGGAATATCGTCTGAGCCAGAATATTCGTGACCGCCTGAGCGGCACACGTGAACGTTTTGGTACGGCAATCACTCACCTTGAAGCGGTCAGCCCGCTGGCAACGCTGGCGCGTGGCTACAGCGTAACCACAGCAATCGACGGCAAAGTGCTGAAACAGACCAAACAGGTAAAATCGGGCGACAAACTGACCACGCGGCTGAACGACGGCTGGGTAGAGAGTGAAGTCAGTGCCGTTACGCCCGTGAAAAAAACGCGCCAACGTAAATCCTCTTAATTAGCGCGCTCAATAAATCAGACGAACCTATACTTTTTGTTGTTCTTTTTTGTTTTATCAAGGAGATCAACATGAATGCACGTCATCCATACAGTGTTATCCCGCCTTATATCCTGCGCCGCATTATCGACAATGGCTCTGAACTCCAGCAACGCTGCGCCCGCCAGACCTTAACGCATGTACAAACGTTGATGGCGCACAGCCACGGCAAAGTCGATGCGCCGCTGGTCACTTCGCCCGGCGAACTGGTACGCGATATTTATGACGCTCAGCAAAAAGAGACATTGCCCGGTGAGCAGGTACGCTATGAGGGCCAGCCACCGACGGGTGATGTCGCCGTCACCGAAGCGTACGACTACCTGGGTGTCACCCATGATTTCTTCTGGCAGGTTTATCAGCGCAACTCGCTGGATAACCAGGGGCTAATCCTCAGCGGCACCGTGCATTACGGCAAGGATTACCAGAACGCTTTTTGGAATGGTCAGCAGATGGTGTTTGGCGATGGTGATGGTGAGATCTTCAACCGTTTTACCATTGCCATTGACGTGGTAGCGCATGAACTGAGCCACGGCGTCACAGAAACGGAAGCCGGGCTGATCTATTTTGAACAAGCTGGCGCATTAAATGAGTCATTATCCGATGTGTTCGGTTCGCTGGTAAAACAGTACCACCAGCAGCAGACGGCGGATCAGGCGGACTGGATCATTGGCGAAGGCTTGCTGGCAAAAGGCATTCATGGCAAGGGGCTGCGTTCGATGTCGAAGCCGGGAACGGCTTATGACGATCCGTTACTGGGTAAAGATCCGCAGCCTGCGCATATGAAAGATTTTATTAAAACGCGTGAGGATAACGGCGGCGTACACCTGAATTCCGGCATTCCTAACCGGGCATTTTACCTGGCGGCAACCGCTATAGGTGGCTATGCATGGGAAAAAGCCGGATACGCCTGGTATGACACGGTGTGTGATAAGTCACTGGCGCAAAATGCCGACTTCGCCACCTTCGCCAAATTCACCATCAAACATGGCGAAAAACGGTCCGGCAAGAAAGTCGCCGCTGCTATCGAACAGGCGTGGAAAGATGTCGGAGTTTTATGATGAACGAACCCGAATTAACCGACGACGCGGTAGTCGAGTTAGCCCGTGAAGGCGGGCTGGCTTACATTCCTAAACTGAGCGGCGCGCGAAAAATCGTCATCGCCCAGCTCAGTGCGGAGCAGCGCCAGCGGCTGGTGGACATCTTGCACCAGACGCTCCCGCTCGCTGAGCCACCAGGCCAGCCGGACTCTCCGGGCAGCGGCGATCAGCGCTTCTACCGTTTGCAGATCACCTGGACCGCCCAGCAAACGGATGTGCTGCTGCTTATCCCGGAAAGCAAAGCGCCACCGTCGTTTGTCGAACTGTGGCGCGAAGGGGAAGACTGTATTTGCAAACCTTAGAGCAGCGTAAACTCGACGCGTTTTTTCGAAATCAGCCCGTGGCCGTGCTGGCAGAAAAAGTCCACCGCGCCACAGGCTTTTAACACTTCCAGAGGCTGGTGGCACTCCGGGCAATGTGCTTGTACTTCAATGTCTTTGCCGCAGCCGTCGCAGTGAGCATGTGTTCCCACTACTTGCAGCGGGTTATGGCAAGTCGGGCAGGTAAGTTCCATAAGGCGCTCCTTAATTTTTCACGGGGTTTATCATACACCGCTGGCGACAAAAAACTCGCCTGCAGACGGGTTAAGTGCCGCGTCAGGTTTGGTTTGCTATTCGCCCACCATCACGAAGCGGGAGCTCTCGAATGCCTGATAAATCCGCTGAGAAGGAAATGCCGGGAATGTCGCCCGTTGCGCTGCGGTTTTCAGCGCTGCACAGTAAGCTCTATTCCCTTCCCTCGTCTCGATATTGTTCAGTTTGCCATCATAGGCAAATTCCATATGTAAGCGGCATTTTTTCCCTTTCCATTCAGAGCGATCGGCAAGTCGTGATTCGATAGCGTTTTTTATCGCGCGGGCCTGTTTCCCGTACTCATCCTGATCGGTAAAGCGCCCTGAGTCGCAACTACCAAGCGCAGTGGTTTTATGGCAACCGGAGGGGTGAAGCGGTGTGCAACCTGTCATTACACTGCCCAGCAGTATTAACAGTAAAACCTTCTTCATTTCATATCCCTTTTGAAATTATTTATTGAAGCCAGTTATTAACCCGTTGTTTTTATAGCTATAAAGAGTGTACTGCTATCGACAGGCTGAAACAGCACCTGAATTTTGTAGGTGAGCCAATTCTGGCAAACAAAAAACCCGCCAGGCGGCGGGTTTGAAGCAAGTGATTACTTACTTTTTTTGATGTGCTTAATCAGGCGCTTACGTTTACGCATCTGGTTCGGGGTCAGGGTGTTACGCTTTTCAGCAAACGGGTTTTCCCCTTCTTTGAACTGAATACGGATTGGCGTACCCATCACATCCAGCGATTTGCGGAAATAGTTCATCAAATAGCGTTTGTAAGAATCCGGCAAATCTTTTACCTGATTGCCGTGGATCACCACAATCGGCGGGTTATAACCACCGGCGTGGGCATATTTCAGCTTCACGCGACGACCACGCACCAGCGGCGGCTGATGATCTTCCGCCGCCATGTTCATGATGCGGGTCAGCAATGCGGTACTGACACGGCGAGTGGAGCTGTCATAAGCTTCGCGAACGGATTCAAACAGGTTGCCAACGCCGCTGCCGTGCAGCGCAGAAATAAAGTGCACGCGGGCGAAATCAATAAAGCCCAGGCGGTAATCCAGCGTCTCTTTCACCTGCTCTTTCACTTCCTGGCTCAGACCGTCCCATTTATTGACGACGATAACCAGCGAGCGACCGCTGTTAAGAATAAAGCCGAGCAGCGATAAATCCTGATCGGAGATACCTTCACGGGCATCAATAACCAGCAGCACGACGTTTGCGTCTTCAATAGCCTGCAGCGTTTTGATAACTGAGAACTTTTCTACCACATCGGTGATTTTGCCGCGTTTACGCACACCAGCGGTGTCGATAAGTACGTACTCACGCTCATCGCGCTGCATTGGAATGTAGATGCTGTCGCGCGTGGTGCCCGGCATGTCATACACCACCACACGCTCTTCACCGAGAATGCGGTTAGTCAGTGTGGACTTACCGACGTTCGGACGCCCGACAATAGCCAGTTTGATCGGCAGATCCTGCGGGTTGAAATCGTCTTCCGGCTCTTCTTTCTCGCCGTTTTCGTTAGCTTCGAACTGCGCCCAGTATTCGGCGTCTTCATCCACCTCTTCCGGCGGGTTGAGCTCGTCCATCCACGGCATCAGCACATGTTCAAGCAAGCTGGTCACACCGCGCCCGTGGGAGGCGGCGATAGCGTGGATTTCACCCAGACCGAGGGAGTAAAAATCGGCCGTTGCCTGATCCGGATCCAGACCGTCGGTTTTGTTCGCCACCAGGAAGGTCGGTTTTTCACGTGAACGCAGGTGTTTGGCAATGGCCGAATCGGCAGGCATCAGCCCCGCGCGCGCATCGACCATAAACAGCACGACATCAGCTTCTTCAATCGCCAGCAGCGACTGTTCCGCCATGCGCGTTTCCACGCCGTCTTCGGTGCCATCAATACCGCCGGTATCGATACAGATAAATTCGCGGCCTTCAACTTCAGCACGACCGTACTTACGGTCACGAGTCAGACCCGGGAAATCCGCCACCAGCGCATCACGGGTGCGTGTTAAACGGTTAAATAGCGTGGATTTTCCAACGTTAGGGCGCCCGACAAGCGCGACCACAGGTACCATGTTTAAAGCCTCATTACAGAAAATTCATTAGCAAAACGTCGCGGATTGCGCGCCGTTTTAAAAACAGGAAAACGGCTCCTGCAACAGGAGCCGTCTTCAGGAACGACAAACCCGACGCGCTTAGCGCGAAAGGGCGTACACTGTACCGTCTTTCGCCTGGATCAGCAGTTTGCCACCGGCAACCACCGGCTCGGTCAGGAAACCGGAGCTGTCGACTTTCTGTTGCGCGACAAAGCGCCCGTCTTCGACGTTAATCCAGTGCACGTAGCCTTCGCTATCGCCTGTCACAATGTAACCATTATACAACGCCGGAGCGGTAAGGTTACGGTGCAGCAGGTCACTTTGCGTCCACAGGGTTACGCCACCGTCGGTAGTCAGCGCCAGAATACGATCGCTCTGGTCGATCATATAGATGCGGTTACCATCAACCACGAAATCGCTCACTGAGCCCAGCTCGCGTTTCCACATAATCTGGCCGCTACGCAGATCCAGCGCGGTCATGTTGCCGTTATAGGCCAGCGCGTAAACCACGTTGCCAACAACAACCGGCGTGGTATCGACATCGCTCAGACGATCGATCTCTGTCGGGCCATTAGCCTGGGAGATGCGCTGCTGCCAAATCATCTGGCCCTGCTGCATCAATACCGCGCTTACGCGACCGTTATCACCGCCGACAATGGCAGCGCCAAAGGCGGTAGTCGGAGCGGATTCACCGCGCAGAGAAAGCGCAGGCATATCGAGGTTGACGGTCCATTTGGTTGCGCCATCGCTTTCGTTCAGCGCCTGCAACTGACCGTTGCTGGTATGGATCAGCACTAAACCGTCGCTTACTACCGGGCGAGAAAGCGCTTCGCCAGCGACTTTCGTTTTCCACGCCTGCGAACCATCGCTGGTGTTCAGTGCGTAAACCTGCGCTTTTTCGCTGCCCACATAAACATGACCACCGGAAACGGTCACACCGCCAGAAAGCAGTGCAGCGCGAGTGGAGAACCAGCCATCTTTTTCAGCCAGGTTAACCGACCAAATTTCATGTCCATCTTCAATGCTAACCGCTTTCACCACACCGTGACGATCGGCGGCGTAAACCACGCCATCAGCAAAAGCCGGATGCAGGTTAGAGTAGAAGTCACCAATACCGTTGCCCACGGAGGTGCTCCATGACGTGGTCGGGGTGAACTGGTTTTCAACCACCGGCAACGGGGACATTTTGACAACATCTTCTTCGCTGTTAAACAGGGAACAGCCGCTCAAAAGCGTGACGGAAAGCAGCCCTGGCAGAAGTAATTTACGCAATTGCATCGGGTCCCTCTTAGATGGACAAATTATTGATTTTCATCTGCATCATTTCACTCAGCGCAGGAGAAGCATTGTTTTTAATGCCGTTTTCCCATGCGGTGCGCGCACCTTGTTTATCGCCTTTGCTCAGCAGTGCTTCGCCACGCAGATCGGCAACAATCGCTGACCAGCTTTCCGCTTTGACAGCATCCAGCGTTTTCAGCGCAGCGTCTTGTTGCTTTTGCTGTACCTGAATGCGCGCCAGACGCACATTGATTATCGACTTGAGATTTTCATCATTCGTCGCAGCCAGCCCTTGCTGCAGCTGAGCGGCGGCTTTATCCAGTTCGTTCTTTTCAACGTATTGCTGCGCCAGCTCCAGCGACGCCAGCGCGCCGTAGGTGTTTTTGTTGTCAGCCGCGAATTTTTCCGCCGCGGTGAACGACTCTGGTTTGTCCGCCGAAAGCGCGGCAACCGCGTTTTCATAAGCCTGTGAAGAGGCTCTCGCCGTGTCCGCCTGATGGCCGTTCCAGTAGCGCCAGCCAACCAGCGCACCAATACCCAAAACGACGCCAACGGCCAGCGCTTTACCATTCTCGGCAAAGAAGCGCTTAATCGCGTCTACCTGGTCGTTTTCGTTTTCGTAAATTTCCACGCAGTCCTTCTCCTTAACGATAATTCACCGGGGAGATTAGCCCAGTAGTGTGCGCAAATGCGCCGCAACGCTCTCCTGCGTTACCGTACTCTGCTCACCAGAGCGTAAATCCTTCACCACAACATTACCGTCGGCAATTTCAGTTTCACCGAGCACCAGTGCGACGCGAGCGCCCCACTTGTCCGCGCGGGCAAATTGCTTTTTAAAATTGCCGCCGCCGTGGTTCATCATCAGCCGTACGCCAGGTAACGCATCGCGCACCTGTTCACCCAACTGCATAGCAGCGGATTGCGTATTGGCGCCAGACGCCACCAGGTATATATCGACAACGGATTCTGCTTTAAATTCCGGATTAACTGCCTGAACTAACAAAACAAGTCGTTCAAGACCCATTGCGAAGCCAACCGCCGGGGTCGCGCGACCGCCAAGCTGCTCAACCAGGCCGTCATAACGACCACCTGCGCAAACAGTGCCCTGCGCGCCAAGACTGGTGGTTACCCACTCGAAAACAGTGCGGTTGTAGTAGTCCAGACCGCGCACCAGACGCTGGTTCACCGTATAAGCGATACCCGCCGCATCAAGGAATGCGCAAAGACCTGCGAAGTGTTCGCGGGACTCGTCATCAAGGTAATCACCCAGTTTCGGTGCATCGTTCAACAGCGCCTGAATGTCCTGGTTTTTGGTATCCAGTACGCGCAGCGGGTTGGTATACATACGACGCAGGCAGTCCTCGTCCAGCTTATCTTTATGCTGCTCAAGGAAAGCCACCAGCGCATCGCGATAGGTCGCGCGCGCTTCAAGAGAGCCAATAGAGTTGAGCTCGAGCGCAACGTGCGAAGCAATGCCCAGCTCGCGCCACCAGCGTGCGGTCAGCATAATCAGCTCGGCATCGATATCCGGCCCTTGCAGACCAAACACTTCCACACCCAGCTGATGGAACTGACGGTAGCGCCCTTTCTGCGGACGCTCGTAGCGGAACATCGGCCCAACGTACCAC
Organism: Kosakonia sp. SOY2; assembly: GCF_027109175.1. Classification (NCBI taxonomy): domain Bacteria; kingdom Pseudomonadati; phylum Pseudomonadota; class Gammaproteobacteria; order Enterobacterales; family Enterobacteriaceae; genus Kosakonia; species Kosakonia sp. SOY2. Next base: position 77,080 of record NZ_JAPVXH010000001.1, on the reverse strand, counting down.
AAGCGCTGCTCCTGATTGTACAGCAGACCATGCTCGATGCCGGCGCGTACGCAGCCCGCGGTACCTTCGGGACGCAATGTCAGGCTGTCGCCGTTGCGATCGTCAAAGGTATACATCTCTTTTTCAACCACGTCGGTCACTTCACCGATCGCGCGTTTGAACAGCGGGGTCTGCTCTACAATCGGCAAACGGATTTCACTGTAACCGTAGCTGCCGAGCACGTTTTTTAAAGTGCCTTCAATGCGCTGCCAGATGGCGGTTTCGCCAGGCAGATAATCGTTCATGCCGCGAATGGCTTGAATATTTTTTGCCACGTTTATTCTCTTTATTAATACAAAAAATGAACCCTCAGGGCCGCGACGAACTGCGGGTCGCGCCGGGCGGGTTCATCATACACGGGAAGCCTGCCGCTTCCCAGCAACCTTATTTTTCTACCTGTTGCACATCGATACGACGCGCTTCATCCAGCATTGATGCTTTCGCGCGAATGCGCGCTTCAAGCTGGCTAATCATATCGCTGTTATCCAGGCGGTCTTTGCGCACACCATCTTCGTACAGGCCGCTTTTCTTGTTGCCGCCGGTCACACCCAGCGTGGAAACAAGCGCTTCGCCTGGGCCATTTACCACGCAACCGATAATGGAGACATCCATCGGCGTGATGATATCTTCCAGCCGCTGTTCAAGGGCGTTGACCGTACCGATAACGTCAAATTCCTGGCGGGAACAGGTCGGACAGGCGATAAAGTTAATGCCGCGCGAGCGAATGCGCAGCGATTTCAGGATATCAAAACCGACTTTGATCTCTTCCACCGGATCGGCAGCCAGCGAAATACGCAGCGTGTCGCCAATGCCTTCTGAAAGCAGTAAGCCCAGACCGATTGCAGATTTGACCGCACCTGCACGTGCGCCACCGGCTTCGGTGATGCCAAGATGCAACGGCTGATCGATCTGTTTTGCCAGCAGGCGATAGGATTCAACAGCGAGGAATACGTCCGACGCTTTCACGCTGACTTTGAACTGATCGAAATTCAGGCGATCGAGATGATCGACATGACGCATGGCGGATTCGAGCAGCGCTTGCGGCGTTGGCTCGCCATACTTTTCCTGCAGATCTTTTTCCAGCGAACCGGCGTTAACACCAATGCGAATAGGGATATTTTTATCGCGCGCGCAATCAACAACGGTGCGAATTCGCTCTTCGTTGCCGATATTGCCGGGGTTAATGCGCAGGCAGTCAACGCCATATTCGGCGACTTTCAGCGCAATGCGATAGTCAAAATGGATGTCCGCAACCAGCGGGACACTCACTTGCTGTTTGATCAACTTGAATGCTTCCGCCGCGTCCATGGTCGGGACGGAGACGCGGACGATATCCGCGCCGACGCGCTCAAGCGCTTTGATTTGATTGACCGTAGCTTCAACATCCGTGGTACGGGTGTTTGTCATGGACTGTACGGCGATGGGCGCGCCATCGCCAATGGGCACATTACCAACGTAAATCCGTTTCGATTTCCGACGCTGAATCGGGGCCTGGTTATGCATGAAAAATCTCCCGCGTTGCCCGTCTGTTACTGTGCTGCTGATTGTTCGGCATTGAGGGTCAGACGCGCAACCTGGTTAGTTCTGATAAAACGGCTCAGATCGACAGGTTTACCCTGATACTGAATCTGAACGGCTGACGGCGCGCCAATTTTCAGCTTATATGGCGCCTGACCGGTTAAATTGAGCGTGGCGTCTTTACGTTGCAAGCCACTAAATAATTTCTTCCCGGTGGCATCGCTCACTTCCAGCCAGCAATCGGCAGTAAAGTTCATCACCAGTGCGTTAGTATCTGCTTGCGCACCTGCGACACCGGCCTGGCTGGTCGGGAGCTGTGCAGTATTCGCTGGAGCGGCAGGCTGCTGCATGGCGTCGACATTCGCCTGCGACGGTGCAACAACGGTGTTCTGGTTTGCGGTAGTAGCAGGGGTTTGCGGCGCGCTGGCGGCTGGTGTTTGTGCCGTCGCCGACGGGGCTGGCGCTTCAACAGGCGTGCCGGAATTATCAACCGGGTCTGCTGCAGCCGTGTCGTTATTCAGCGGTACGCTTTGCGCGTTGCTGTTGCCCGCGTTCAATTCCGCAGAAGATTGATCGGCCATGTTGGTGATCTCTTGCTGCTGCGCTTTGTGGTTATCCCACCACCATGCGCCTGTCAGGCCGATTGCGACCAGAAACACCAGCCAGGTGATAAAACTCATCATCCAGCCACCGCGTTTTTTACGCGGTTTGCCTAAAGCAAAAGTCTGCATTGGCGCAACTTTCGCCGCTCTGACCGGCGCTTGTTTTTCAAGAATCGGCAGCAGTTCTTCTTCAGGGATGTGCACAAGGCGGGCATAGGAGCGGATGTAACCGCGTACAAAAGTCGAAGCCAGATCGGCGGGGGACCTGTCCTCTTCGATATCGCGTACCGTGGAGACCTTCAGGCACAAGCGCTCTGCAACCGCTTGCTGGCTGAGTCCAAGTTGTTCACGGGCGTTGCGCAGACGTACGCCAGTGGTTTGTGCTTCATTTTGGTCGTGAGTGGCTTCAGTATTCATTCGCTACAACTACTGGTACGTGAAAATTAAACATTCAGGCGCGCATAACCGCAATGCCTACACGCGCCGCGAAAAAACCGGGTCGGTTAAACCTGGCCCACAGTATAGGACTGTCAGGCTCGTCATAACAGAACAGCTTTCAGCACTTTTTGCTAAACCATTGTTCCATCACTACATACTGCCTTAAAGTCAGGAGAAACGCACCGTAATTATTAATGGCCTGTATGTGTACAGGCCAAATAGTCGACATTTTCACAAAATGCAGCATATTCTTCGCGCTGCAACTTATGATTATAGTGCCTTGATCTCAATAGGCTCGCCCTGCATACGCTTACGCATCGTACGTTTGGTACGGTCAATCACATCGCCCGCCAGCTGTCCACACGCGGCATCGATATCATCGCCACGCGTTTTACGCACGATAGTGGTGAAACCATAACTCATCAGCACTTTACAGAAGCGATCGATACGGCTGTTAGAGCTGCGGCCATACGGCGCGCCCGGGAACGGGTTCCATGGGATCAGGTTAATCTTGCACGGTGTATCTTTCAGCAACTCCGCCAACTGGTGCGCATGTTCAGTGCCATCGTTGACGTGATCCAACATCACATATTCGATGGTCACGCGGCCCTGGTTAGCGTTGGATTTTTCCAGATAACGGCGAACGGCGGCGAGGAAAGTTTCGATGTTGTACTTTTTGTTGATCGGTACAATTTCATCGCGAATTTCGTCATTTGGCGCATGCAGAGAGATAGCCAGCGCAACGTCAATCATATCGCCCAGTTTATCCAGCGCCGGAACCACGCCGGAGGTGGAGAGCGTTACGCGACGTTTGGAGAGACCAAAGCCGAAATCATCCAGCATAATCTCCATCGCCGGAACGACGTTGGTCAGGTTGAGCAGCGGCTCGCCCATGCCCATCATCACCACGTTGGTAATGGGGCGGCTGCCGGTGACTTTCGCCGCGCCGATAATTTTCGCCGCGCGCCACACCTGGCCGATAATTTCCGAAACGCGCAGGTTACGGTTAAAGCCCTGCTGAGCCGTGGAGCAGAATTTGCACTCCAGCGCGCAACCTACCTGGGAAGAGACGCACAACGTCGCGCGATCCTCTTCCGGGATGTAGACGGTTTCAACGCGCTGATCGCCCACGGCAATCGCCCACTTGATGGTGCCGTCGGAGGAACGTTGTTCTTCCACCACTTCCGGCGCACGAATTTCGGCGACTTCTTTTAATTTGTTGCGCAGCACTTTGTTGATGTCGGTCATCTCATCAAAGTCGTCGCTGCAATAGTGGTACATCCACTTCATCACCTGATCGGCGCGGAAGGGTTTTTCGCCTAAGTTTTTGAAAAATTCACGCATCTGCTGACGGTTTAAATCCAGCAGGTTAATTTTTGCATCTTTGTTTGGCACCGTGAGAGCGTCGTTCTCAGGCATGACAATTTGTTCAGTCATAATGTATTCCGGCCTCGTTATTACACGTTGTGGCCCGTGGAGGGTTAAAAAGAAGCGCCCCAGGAAAGCATCGGCTCATCCTGGGGCGCAGCATTGTACAAATTCTGACGCACAGATACCACGTTTGCACGCGGCTTTTCACAAATTAAAGTGTAAACCTCGTTACACGTTTAACGAGTGATTAACGAGTGCGCGGGCACACTTCGCCTTCGGCGAAGAAGTAGGCGATTTCACGCGCAGCGGATTCAACGGAGTCAGAACCATGGGTGCCGTTCTCAGTGAAGCTGTCTGCGTAATCAGCACGCAGCGTGCCTGCCAGCGCGTTAGCCGGGTTGGTTGCGCCCAGCAGGTCACGGTGACGCTGCACCGCGTTTTCACCTTCCAGTACGGAAACCACGATCGGGCCGGAAGTCATGAACTCAACCAGACCGTCAAAGAACGGGCGACCTTCGTGCTCGGCATAGAAACCGCGCGCCTGCTCAACGGTCAGGTGCAGCATTTTGGTGCCGACAATTTTGAACCCTGCCGCTTCAAAGCGAGAGAAGATGCTGCCAATAACGTTTTTTGCCACCGCGTTCGGTTTAATGATGGAAAAAGTACGTTCAATAGCCATGTTTACCTCTGTAAGTTGTTCTGTTGCCCTGAATAGGTGTGGCGCGGATTATAAAGAGCAATACGGGCGTTGCCTATGGATGAAGGTAACATTTTTTTAAAATGAGACTATTTTTAGCAACACTCCCCGCCAACAGCGCCATTTCATTGGTTATTGCACCGCAAACTGTACTGTCGCAATCTGCCCTGCGTCATCCATAACCAATAACTGATACTCCCCGCTTTTATCAAGTTTCAGGCTCAATAAGTTGTTATGCGAGGCTAACGGTTCGCCATTCAAAAACCACCAGCGACTGCCTTCGCCGCCGCTGCTTTGTAGCGGCAGCAAGGCAAACGCCTGGCCGGGTATGCGTCTGATAACCGCACCCTCACGCACGCCGCTTAATAACAGTGGCGGCGGTGCGTTATCGTCACGAGGCGGGCAGCGTTTATCCGCCGCTGGTAAACGGGCAGCGCGGCGTTCACCGGCAGGTAACCACGGCTCCAGCGGTAGCGGCCAGGCAATCCATGTTTTCTGCTGCGCCTCCGGGCAATCTGCGGCAACCCTGCGCCCCTCTTTATTCAGCCAGAGCGGGAAATTGATCCCATGCCCGCCTTCCTGCTCCGGCAATAGCAGCGTTGGCGGCTGGCTACCGTCCAACAGCCAGGTGGTAAGTCGACGGCGACAATTGCTGTCACCAGGCGGCAGGCTTTGCCCACCCGGCCAGCAGATGACGCCGCTGCTGACCGTTTGCGGGCGCGGGTCGCGCGGCAGTCTCGCCTGTTCAAGCGCTGAGCGCGGCTGCAACAGATTATTGACCTGGTTAAGTAACGGCACCGCACTGGCAAAACCGAACTGCCCGGCAACGGGCGTGCCGTCAGGTCGGCCCGTCCAGATGCCTATCACGTAGCGGGCATTAATCCCTATCGCCCAGGCGTCGCGATAGCCATAACTGGTACCGGTTTTCCACGCCAGCGGCACCACCTGCGGCAACGCTTCGTCGGGCACCGGTTGTGCTTCTCCGGCGAGAATGCGGCGAATAATCCACGCCGCGCCCGGCGACATCAATCGCCGCTCCATCAGCGGGGCGTTGGGGGTCAGGCGCAGGCTTCCCGCTTTCCCCTCACGGGCAAACGCGGTGTAAGCAGCCGCAATATCTTCCAGCCGCGCACCCGCGCCGCCAAGGATGAGCGACAGATTTGGTTCCGCCCCGGTCGGCAAAATCAGCGGCAAACCAACGTTACGCAGATTTCCGGCAAATTTTTTCGGCCCGTAGGCTTCCAGCACCTGCACCGCCGGTAAATTAAGGGAGCGTACCAGCGCTTCATTCATGCTTACCGGGCCATGGAAACCACTGTCAAAATTACCGGGCCGATAATCGCCCACCCGGCGCGGCACATCCTGTAACAGTGAGGCCGGATGAATCAGCCCTTCATCCAGCGCGAGGCCATAAATAAAAGGTTTTAACACCGAGCCCGGCGAACGAACGGCGCTAACCATATCCACATGGCTGAAACGGCTGTCGTCATTGATATCCACGGAGCCAACCCAACCGCGCACTTTCATATCCGTGTGGTCAACGACGATTATCGCCAGCGAGCTGCGCGCCGGCAGGCGGCTTTTCACATTTAACGCCAGATCTTCAAGCTGACGTTGCAGGTTGGCATTCAGCGTGGTGGTGATTTTCAGTGCCTTGCTTTCACCAAGCATCCGCCGGGCGAATAGCGGTGCCAGTTGCGGCATCTGACGCGGCGCCAGCCAGACCGGCTCCTCGCGGGACTCCGCCACCTGCGTTGCCGACCACACCTTTTGCGACACCATGCGCTCCAGCACTTTGTCGCGCGCGGCCTGCGCACGTTGCGGCCAGCGATCCGGACGTAAACGGCTGGGTGCCTGCGGCAAAACCGCTAACAGCGCCGCTTCGGAATAGCTGAGTTTCGCAGGCGGTTTACCCAAATAAGCCCAACTCGCTGCGCCCACGCCCTGCAGCGTGCCGCCAAACGGGGCGCGGTTCAGATAAAGGGTGAGTATTTCACGTTTTGAGAGGTGCCACTCCAGTTGCAGCGCCCGCCACAGCTGGCGTACCTTGCCGCCGAAGGTGCGCGGATGCGGATCGAGCAGGCGAGCAACCTGCATGGTCAGCGTGCTGCCACCGGAAACGACATGGCCGGAACGCAGATCCTGCCAGGCTGCGCGCGCAATCGACAGGGGATTCACCCCGGGATGCGCCCAGAACCAGCGATCCTCATACTGGATCAGCGCCTGCAGATAGTGGGGCGATACCTCTTCGATAGTGACCGGGTAGCGCCAGATACCATCGGCATCGGCAAAGCGCCACAGCGGCGTACCGTCTTCGGCCACCACCACCCGCGCCGGATCGACTTCGCTCAGCGGCAGCGGCCAGATCTTGTCGGCAGCCATAACGCCCAACACCAACAGCAGCGGACCACCCACCAGCCAGCGCCAGCGGGTGCGTATCAGACGTACGATCCTCACGTTACGGTACGATAATCAGCGGACCACTGGTCGCACCGGTTGCCCGCCACTGCGGAACATACATTGACTCCACCTGCGGAGCGGGAACCTGATAAGAGCCTGGCGTGACCGCGCGCGCCAGGTAAACCAGCGTGACCCACTCCCCTGCGTTTACCGGCACCGCTGCAACAAATCGGTCATCACGAAACTCCATATGCTGAATATCCACTTGTTGCATGCGATTAAGCAGATCCTGCACTTCACTGCCGCTATCTTGCAGACTGGCGCTGCTATCGGCGAGGTTCTGGTTTTCCAGCTCCAGCCCGGCGGGTAGTAAATCAACCACCAGTGCATCCGGTACGTTCTGGCTGGCGTTCACGTCGAGACGCACCAGCACCAGTTCACCGCTTTTCAGTGACGAAAGTGATTTACTGCGGCCATCGGTTCCGAGGAACGTACGCTCAATTTTTAATACCTTCCCGGACGGCGCGGGTGCCTGCTCCGGATAACCGGTACTGTCGAGACGCAACCATAGCGGTGTGCTGCCGCTATTGGTAACCTGCAATGCCCCCAGTTGATCGGCACTGAGATTACGGCTCTGCGGACGATCGCCACTGAGCCCCGCGGCATCCAGAGAGGTTTGTGCCTGCCACGCGCCAGTGGCGTTTTGCAGGTTACGCCCGGCCATAAATAGCGCATTGCTCTCCTGTGTCGACAACCAGCGCTGACCGTAAGCCTGCTCGGCGAGCGTCGCCAGCAGACGCGGCTGCTCCTGTGGCAGCAGGTTGTTCTCTTCCAGTAGCGCCAGGATCAATGCGTTATCACGCAGTTCGCTGCCGTAATCCGCCAGCCAGAGCCCGGACTGCAGGCGAGACGTTTTCAGCCCCAATGCTAACGCTTGTTCGCTGCGCTGCGCATCGCCCATCAGTTTTAGCGCCACACCCAGCTGCATCAGCGGCAGCGCCGCTTTAGCCTGCTCATGACGTTGCCAGATTTCACGCAGTGCGCCTAACGGTGCTTTCTGCTGGCGCGCCAGCACCAGACCGGCATAGCTTTGTACCGCGAACTTGGTTGCCGGAACGTCATCGCTATAGCGAATGGATATAGCCGCCGGATCCTGCAAATAACGCAGCAGGCGATTATTGGCGTTATTCAGTGCGTCCATAGGCACGCTATACCCCTGCGCAGAGGCGCTTACCAGGAAGTCGGTGACGTAGGCCGTCAACCAGTACTCCTCCGGCCCGCTCTTATCCCACAACGCGAAACCGCCATCTTCGCGCTGCATCTGCAGCAGGCGGGAGATACCCAAATCCACCGCCGCGCGGCGCTGCTCATCGCTGTCGCCTTTGATACCCAGCGCTTTCAACTGCGCGGCATTGGTATAAAGCGACGGGAACAGCCCGCTGGTGGTCTGTTCAAGACAGCCGTACGGATAAGCACGCAGCTCTTCGATGTAGCGCGCCAGATTCAGCGGCGGCTTGCCGCTAAGCAGTAAGCGACCTTGCAAGGTCACCGGTGAAATATTGGCAAGATGCTGCCCAGGCGTATGCCAGCTCTCGCCCGGATTGAGCATCACACCGCTATTGACAGTCTGTGCCGCAAACGGGGGACGTACACCGATTTTCCACTGCTTTTGCTGCGGTGCGAACGTTTCACCCGGTAGGGTCAGGCCACTGATTTGCGCACTAATCTCGCCATCGCCAAATCCCTCCAGCGCACGCACCGGAATAAACAGCGTGGTGCGCTCGCCGGCAGAGAGCTTAACCGGCTCCGGTTGACCGCTTTCCAGTCCCAGCAGGCCGCTCGCCGTCAGCGCGACAGTGAGCGTTTGCGGTTGATCGGTCAGGTTAGTCAGATCCAGCGTCAGGCGCGAGGTATCGCCGCTGCCAAGGAAACGGGGGGTATTGAGATCGGCAATCACTGGCGCGGCCACAATCACTTTGCTTTCGGTGCTACCAAAGTCTTCCGCCGTCCAGGCTTGAGCCATTACGCGCAGCTCGCCGTTGAAATCGCCAATCGGCAAGCTCACCGTCCCTTCACCATTTTCATCAAGCGTTACCGGCTGTGCCTGCTGAGCAATAATGGTGACATGGTTGACCGGCGGTTTGCCGCCACGGTTAAGCTCGTCGCCATCGCCGCCAAAGCGCAGCGCCGCCAGACGTCCCTGCCCCTCAATCACCTGACCATAAATATCGTAAATATCCGCACCGTAGCGTTTCTGGCCGAAAAAGCCCTGCCACGGATCCGGCGTCACATAATCGGTAATGTTCAGCACGCCGCTGTCCACAGCAGAAAGCAGCACGTTAACTTGTTTTGGCGTGGCGCCGTTTTTCACCGCCGCTTTGACTTTCACCGTCAGCGGTTGATTAGGACGCATTTTTTGCGGCGCACTGAGCGTCACGTCAAGGCGACGGTTCTCATCGCCCATCGGGAGATGCAGTAAACCTACCGCGCGTTTTGGCGTGGCGGATTTCGATTTGTCGCCAGGGCGCACCACCAGCGTGCTGATATAGAGATCGTGGCGCTGCCACTTCTGATCGACAGGAATACTCAGATCAACGCCCTCTGCCGGCACATCGATCTCTTTCCACCACAGCGGACCTTCACTGGATTCGATCATTGCATAGCCCTTACCAGCGGCAGGCGCGGTGACGTGCAATTTGATGGTATCGCCCGGTTTGTAGGCCGGTTTATCCAGTTTCATCGTCACCCGATCCGGCCTTGCCGCACCGGCGCCATCGGTGTTGTCCTGCCAACTGTAACCGGCCCAGAAGCGCACGCTACTGATGGTGTCATCCGGCCCTTTCACTTCCAGACGATAGGAACCCCAGTCCACCGGGAAACTGACTTTTCCAGTTTCATCTGCCTTGAGCGTCAGGCTTTGTTCGCCCTCGACCAGATCTTTCTGGTCGAATTGTGATTGCCAGCCTTCGCTTTCCGACCAGTTCCAGAAGTAGTCGCGGCGTTCACGAATCAAGCGCACCTGCAAATTGCTGACCGCTTTTTTCGCGCCACTGGCATCGCTATAGACGATGTCAAAAGCGGCATTGCTGCCCTCATCGACTATCGGCTGGTTCACGGTGGTGTCAGTGCGATAGTCATATACGGCTTTGGAGGCAAACTGTGGGCGAATGCCCGGCAGCACTTGCGCGGGCCAGATAGCCTGTTCTGCGCGGCGTGTCACCGGGCGACCGCCAGACTCCAGCAGGCTGGCTTGTAAAATCACCTGCAATGGTGAGTGCGAATCCTGCCACTGGCTCGACGTGGTGATTTCGCCCTGCCCTTGTTTATCCAGCGTCAGATGCACTTCGTCCAGGCTGCGGCTTAGATTCTCTTCGGCAATGTCGCCAAACTGGAAGCCCGGCAGTGCCGGAACGGCTTCGCGCAGCGGGCGCAGGAACAGCTGGCCTTGCAGACTGTTCCCGCTGGCCGGCGCGCCATACAGATAGTGACCATCAATGTTAAACACCACATCTGCGGCGGGCTCAACAGGCTCTGGCTGCGGCGTAATGTTCAGCGCCATGCGCTCTGGCATGAAATCTTCAACGTGGAAACCCCACTCACGGGAAAGGTTATCCCCAGTGTTCGCACGGATATGCCACATACCGGTTTGCGCGCTGGCTTCCAGCGGGTAAGTAAACTGGTACAGCCCGTTTTGCGGCTGGCTAACCACCGTGCGGATCACCTGCCCGTCCGGTTTTACCACCTCAAGTTTTACCGGCTGCTCTGCCAGCGGCTTGCCGTCGCTGTCGCGCAACAGGCCATTAAGGATCACCGTTTCACCCGGGCGGTAGAGATCGCGCGGGCCAAACATAAAGAACTGTTTGCTGTAGCCAGGATCGCCTGCGATGGCGAACTCGGCGAGATCCAGCGCCGGTAATTTCAGATCCAGCAGCGTGGTTTCACCCGCTTTGCGCGCGAGGATCAACGCCGCTTCTTTATCGGTGCTGAGCGTGGCATGACCATCGCTATCGCTGGTGGCCTGCGCCAGGGTTTGCCCTTTCTCGTTCAGCAACATCACTTCAATGCCGGAGAGCGCAGCGCCGTTTTCCAGCCCCTGGGTGAAGATATCCAGCCGGTTGTGGTAACGGTGCGCAGAAAGGCCAATGTTACTGAGGGTGAACAGGGTGGCGGCATTGCTGTAGTTGTAATGTCCGGCCTGGTTCATCACCGCGATGTAAACGCCGGTTTGCTGTAACGGCTGAATACCGCCCAGTGGCAACAGCAGTTTTTCACGCGTGTTGCGGGTTGGGTTGAGATCAAAACGACCGGTATAAACCAGGTCGGCCATTTTCAGTAGCGTTTCCGATTCCCAGTTCGACAACGAACTGCGGTACTCCCACTGGCTGATAAACGCGGCCAGCGATTCCGGTTTCACACGGTAAAAATTGACGTCAACGTTGTCCACGTTCAGCGCCATCACCGGCAGCCCGTCCACTACTTTGCCTGGCAGCAGCGAACCACGGCTGGCGAAACCGACGCTCGGTTGCACATCGCGGGTGGTGATTGTTTTTTCGTAATCGCTACCGAACGTAGCCTTGTTAAGCGCCAGCAACCCTTTATCGACCGATACCAGCAGCTCACGGTTTGGTTCGAGATGGCGCAGGCGCAACTCTTTCAGGTTAGGCGCCAGCTCCCAGGCACCATCCACTTTGCCACTTTTTTTATCCACCAGATGCACAGCGGAAGCAAAGTTCTGGTCTGGATCCAGCGGCACCGAGAAGGTCAGTACCAACGTCGCTGCGCCGTCAAGCTGCACTTCTGAGGCATCCAGCAGCGTTAACGGTTTGCCTTCGCTGCGTGCGGCAAGCTCAGCAAGTTTTGCTTTATCCTGTGGGATCGCCGCCGGTGTTTTTTGCTCTGGCGCAGGCGCAGCCTTCGATTCGGGAGCACTGGCGGCCTTAGGCTTATCGTTATCATCGCAGCCCGCGAGCGTAAAAGTGGTGACGAGCGCAAGAGTCAGCGCCGCAAGACGTAGCGGTTTCATTCGTTATCCCTGGTTAAGTAACCTGTTGAAAGAGGCTCACACATTATTATGCGCAACCGTGACAATTACAAAAGCGTCGATGAATTCTGGAAAGCGCCTCGCAAAGCGCACTTAACGTTCTTCACCCTCGCTGTTAAGCCGATCACAGCCCGTAATGTAACATGTTACCTTATGAGTCATTTGTTTTTAAAACAATAAGATAGCTGGATATTTCTTACCACTGGCTGCTAACGTTAAGCGGTCTGTGCACCTTTGTGCGCGGTTCTAATAAGAGAGAACATTATGTCCAGAGCCGTGAATGCCCTACAAAATTTTGGTAAGTCCCTCTTTGGTCCGGTGCTCATTTTGCCCATCGTCGGTTTGTTTATTGCCTTCGGAAATATCTTTGGCAACGGCAACCTGGCCGAATATTTACCCTTTCTTGGTCATCCGTTTATTCAAAACGTCGGTCAGCTCATTGCCAAATCCGCCGTCTCCGTGCTGGCTAACCTGGCACTGGTGTTTGCTGTCGGCATCCCGGTCGGGCTGGCTTCGCGGGATAAAGGCTATGCCGCGTTAATTGGTCTGGTGACGTTTATTGTTTTCATCAACGCCATGAATGTCACTCTGCAGATGCAGGGGGCGCTGGCTCCGGCCGCGCAGATGAAAGCCGCCGGGCAAAGCATGGTGCTGGGCGTGCAGGTGCTGGAGATGGGCGTTTTCGCTGGCATACTCACCGGCGCGCTGTCGGGCTATCTGTACGATAAATATTCCGGCGTACAGTTTTCCGGCGCGATGGCGATTTACTCCGGCCACTGTTTTGTCGCCATTATTATGCTGCCGGTATCCATCGTGCTCGGCGTGGTGATGAGTGAGTTATGGCCCTTTGCCCAGCACGGCATCAGCACGCTGGCGCTGGCGATCAAAGGTGCCGGGCCATTTGGTGTGGCGGTGTACGGTTTTCTGGAGCGCATTCTGGTGCCGACCGGGCTGCATCACCTGGTTTACACACCGTTTCTGTACACGGAGTTAGGTGGTACGGCAGATGTTTGCGGCAGCACCTACCAGGGCGCACGCAATATCTATTTCGCGGAAATGGCCTGCCCGAGCGTTACGCAATTAAGCAGCACGGCGGTGTGGGATGCACGCGGCATCAGTAAAATGTTCGGCCTGCCCGCCGCCGCGCTGGCGATGTATGTCACCGCGAAACCGGAACGCAAAGCCGCAGCAAAAGCCATTTTGATCCCCGCTGCGCTCACCTCGTTGCTGGTGGGTGTGACCGAACCGATTGAGTTTTCGTTCTTGTTTGTCGCGCCGCTGCTGTTTGTGGTTCACGCCGTACTGACCGGCATTGGCATGATGCTGTTTTCCCTGTTTGGCGTTCACGCCATCGGCGCGAATGGCATTATCGATTTCATTCTCTACAACCTGCCGCTCGGCACCGTGAAATCCAACTGGCCGATGTACATCCTCGTCGGGCTCATCATGTTCGCCCTCTACTTCGTTATCTTCCGCTTCCTGATTTTGCGCTTCGATATGAAAACGCCAGGGCGTGAGGATGACAGCGAAGAGACGCGCCTTTACAGCAAGCAGGATTACCAGGCAAAAGGCAATAACGACGCAGTTGGCGAAGCGATTATCGAAGGGCTGGGCGGGCGCGCCAATATTGAAGTGGTGGATAACTGCTACACCCGCCTGCGCGTCACGGTGAAAGACACCGCGGTAATTAATGAGCCGCAGCTAAAAGCGACAGGCGCGAAAGGCGTGATTAAACAAGGTAATAACGTTCAGGTGGTCTACGGGCTGCATGTCAAAAAAATGCGAGAAGCGGTTGAGATGTTTCTCTAAAGGAGTCCAGAAATGATTAAACCCCCGTTTATTTTATCGATCGCCGGTGGCGGCAGCACCTACACCCCGGGCATTGTCAAAAGCCTGATGGTGAGACTGGAAGATTTTCCGCTGGCGGAAATCCGCCTTTACGATATCGATGAAACCCGGCAAAACACCATCGCGCCGGTGGTGGAAAAAGTGATCCGTGACCACAGCCAGAGCATTAAATTTACCGTCACCCGTGATGCGGAAACGGCGTTTCGCGGCGCACATTTTGTCTTCGCGCAGATGCGCGTCGGGCAGTACAAAATGCGCGAGCAGGATGAAAAGATCCCGCTGCGCCATGGCGTGGTGGGTCAGGAAACCTGCGGGCCTGGCGGGCTGGCTTACGGGCTGCGTACCATTTTGCCAATGGTAGAACTGATAGATCTGGTGGAACGTTACGCCGATAAAAGCGCCTGGATCGTTAACTACTCGAACCCGGCAGCGATTGTCGCCGAAGGGGTGCGCCGTCTGCGTCCCGACGCACGCGTGCTGAATATTTGTGATATGCCGGTGGCGGCAATGCGCAATATGGGCGCGATCCTCGGCGTTGATCGCCACAAACTGGAGGTGGATTACTTCGGTCTGAATCACTTTGGCTGGTTTACCAAAGTGCGGGTCGATGGTGAAGACCGGCTGCCGGAGCTGCGCGAGCACGTCGCCCGTTTTGGTCTGTTAACTGAAGATGCCGCGCAAACCGATCCGCAACACTCGGATCCGTCGTGGGTAAAAACCTGGCGCAACATCAAGCCGATCATGGATCACTTCCCGGAATTTTTGCCGAACCCCTATTTGCAGTATTACCTGATGCCAAACGACATCGTTGCGCATCAAAACGCTGATTACACCCGAGCCAATGAAGTGATGGACGGGCGCGAGAAAAAACTGTTTGCCGCCGCGGCGGAATATCAGCGCACCGGCATTCTGCCGGATGCGTTCCATGTTGGCGTACACGGCGCGTTTATCGTCGATGTCGCTTGTTCGCTGGCTTTTGACCTGCGCCAGCGTCACCTGGTGATTGTGGAAAACAAAGGGGCGATTGCTAACCTGCCTTACGATGCGATGGTGGAAGTCCCGGCTTATATCACCAGTGAAGGGCCGGAGCCAGTGCGGATGGGCGCGGTGCCGCTGTTTCATCAGACCTTGTTGATGCAACAACTGGCGTCGGAACAACTGCTGGTAGAAGCCACCATTGAAGGCAGTTACGAGAAAGCGCTACAGGCATTTACCCTCAACCGCACCGTACCGACCATGCAGCACGCGAAAGCGATTCTTGATGAGATGATCGAAGCCAACCGTGACTACTGGCCAGCGCTGCAAAAAGCATGGGAAAACGGCAAACCAGCATAAAAATAACGAGGTCGCTCGCGGCGTTAGCGAAGTCGGCTTGTCGGGTCATGAAAAAACGTTAACAATTCAGGTTACTGTTGATGACACGGAGACAACCATGTCCACCTCGTTTTTTGTCGCGGCCGACTGGCTGATAGAGCACAGCGATGATCCCGAAATCCAGCTGATTGATGCGCGGATGGCGCCAGTGGGTCAGGAGCATCGTGACATGAGAGCGGAATACCGCGCCGGGCACCTTCCCGGTGCGGTCTTTTTTGATATCGAAGCCCTTTCCGATCACACCACGCCGCTGCCGCATATGCTGACGCGCCCGGAAGCGTTCGCCGTGGCGATGCGCGAACTGGGCATCAGCCAGGATAAACATCTGGTGGTGTATGACGAAGGCAATCTCTTCTCTGCCCCGCGCGCCTGGTGGATGTTACGTAATCACGGCGTGGAAAATGTCTCGATTCTGGCCGGTGGGCTGGCAGGCTGGCAGCGCGATGCCCTGCCGCTGCAAAAAGGCGACGTGCCGCTGCCGGAGTCCGACTTCAATGCCAATTTCGACCCTCACGTAGTGAAAAAACTGACCGACGTGCTGCTGGCGAGCCACGAAGGCACGGCACAAATTGTCGATGCACGCCCTGCTCCGCGTTTTAATGGCGAAGTGGATGAACCGCGCGCGGGCCTGAAGCGCGGCCATATCCCCGGCGCGCTGAATGTACCGTGGGTCGATTTAGTCGTTGAAGGTGAACTGAAAACCACCGATGAGCTGGCGGCGATTTTCCGCCGTCAGGGTGTGGATCTGCACAAACCGATTATCGCCAGCTGCGGCTCCGGCGTGACGGCATCGGTGGTGATCCTTGCACTGGAAACGCTTGGTGCAAGTAACGTGACGCTGTATGACGGCTCCTGGAGTGAATGGGGCGCGCGCGACGATTTACCCATCGAAACGGCGTAAATGGACAACCGACTGGCACCACTGCTGACGCGCGGGGAATCGCTGACCCGCGCGGAATATCGCGTTCTTGCGCATCTGACGGAACACCCGTTGCTGGTGGGGAACATCACGGTACGCGAACTGGCGCAGGCGACATTTGTCTCCACCGCCACCATTATTCGCCTGTGCCAGAAGCTCGGTTTCAGTGGCTATAGCGAGTTTATCTGGCACTGCAAACAGCGGCTGGCAGACACGCCGCACATTACCGGGCCACACAGTGAACCCGCCGAGCTACCCGCCGCTTTCGCGCAGTTTATGGCGAATTATCAGCGCACGTTTCAGTGGGTGAGCGCGGAAAAACGGCAGCATTTTGCCGCCCTGCTGCATGAGCAGGAGAGCTTTTTTCTGTATGGTGCCGGGTTTTCCTATCTGTTTGCTGAGTATCTGACCAAGAAATTACAGGTGCTGGGCAAGACGGCGTTTATTTCCGGGCCGGGCGACAGCCGGAATATCTTTCTCAGTAACGCGGCGCGCTACCAGGTGTTTATTGCCGTCTCCCGCAGCGGTGAAACGGAACAAGTGCTGGATAAAGCGCGTATTGCGCGCACGGTCGGTATGACGGTGGTGGCATTTACCCGCGCGTCGGTAAACCCGCTGGCGGAGATGGCGGATATCCATTTCGCGCTGTACGACGAAGCGGTGCATTTTGCCGCTGAAGCCGCCGGGATCACCTCGTTCGAGTCAAATCTGGTGCTGCTGATGGATCTGTTGCTGCTGGAAGCGACGCAATAAGGCTTGCCGCTATGCGGCAAGCATCAACAAATGCGCGCATTACGAATGGCTCAGTTCACGCCGCGCCCAGGCCGTCTGAATGTATTCATGAAGCGCGACATACAGCTCCTCAATCGGCATTTTTTCCCGCTGTGCGCCTTTCAACACCCCGCCGGGCAGGCTTATCACCACTTTGCGCTTCTTCGGATCAACAACAAAATTGCGGAACAAACGCCCCACGGTGCAGGTAGGTGGCTGATAACCCTCCCGCCAGTAGAGATCGATAAATACCCAGTCATTAACGCTACGAATATCAATGTTTTCAATCTCCGCCAGCAACAGCGGCGCGCTGAGCTGATAGCTTTCGATGCCTTGTGCCGTCAGTGTGAACAGCGGCTGGCGCACGCGCGTATACATCGTCCAGCTTCCCAGCCCAAAGATCAGCCCGCCAACGGCCAGCCCAAAAATTATCTTCTCCATTGAGGGATTGGCGGTGGCGTTCCACTGGATGCTCAGCGTGAGGACTAAACCGGCACCGGCAACACAGAGCACCGACAGCACCAGGAACAGCCAGAAATTTTTCTTACGCAGCGAGACAACGACGCTTTCCGTGGAGTGTGCTGCCAGATTCTCTAATTCGGCCTGATAAGCGTCATAATGTGCTTCCACATTGCTCGCCATGCCAGCGGTTAACGCGGCTGATAAAGCCGAAGCATCACGGAATAAACTGCGCATCCACTGGTAATCCGCCTCATCCGCCGGGCGCGACGCCCTGGCCAGCAGCGTTTCATCCAGCGGCACATTCAGTTGCTCGATACGCACGCGCGTCGGCGGGTGGCTGTCTGTTGGATGCGCCAGTTCCTGCTCAAGCGAGGCGGCAACATCAAAACGTCCGCCCTCACGCAGCGAAGCAAACAGGCTGTGCACCAGATCGTGCGTCTCAAGTTTGCGATTAAAGAACAGCTCCATCGGCGCGTTAAAGCGTTCATTGAGCGCAGAAAAACGCAGGAGCGAGGCCGCCAGCGCCTGCGGCGAGCTGGTACGCGCGCCCGCAGCGTCCGCCGCCAGTTCGCGTACGCGGCTCCAGCCATTGACCGTTTCATGGAACTGACGGTAAAACCAGAGGCCGAGATGAATAGTCGGGTTGAGCGCCAGCCGCTCAAGCCAGCCGCTGCTCGCCACATCGCGATAAAAGTAGTCGAGACTGTTTTCCATACCGGCATACAGCCCGGCGAAATGCAGGGTGTAGACGGTGTCATTACCGGAAAAATGTCCCAACTCATGACCAATCACGGCAGCCACTTCGTCTTTATTCATAAACGCGGCGTAGCTGAGCGGGAAATAGAGCGTGTTGCCGGTTAACCGCGCGCCATTTTCAATTTGCACCGGGCTTGCGGTGACGTAAAAACCCTCAAATAAACCGACAACAATATTATCCGGCACAATAGCCTGCCCGCGCTGGGCTAATTCTCTGACCCAGCGCCACAGTTCCGGCGCGTCGGCCTCAGAAACAGCTGCACCATGAACCTGCATATCTTGTGGCTCAAACAGCGCAAAGCAGCGTTTTAGTAAGAACAGGCTTTTCAGCACCATAAATACCAGCGAACCAATGATCAGCAAAACAAATATCACCAGTTTGATATTAAAGGCGCTCGCCCTGCCGAGCGTGTAGATCCAGCACACTTCATATAACAGTACGCAGACCAGCGCGAAACCAATCGACGCCATTACGCCAACCATAATAAATGGCAGTAACTTGCGACAAAGGGTAAACGCAGCAATGAGCTTTTCCGCAGATATACGGGCTTTCCGTACGCTTAAAATACAGAGAATTACCGCGCTGGTACTGGCAATCAAGCCCAACAGGGAAAACAACATACCGGCTTTGGCGAGGATCTGGCGCGACATATCGGCAAATACACTGTGACCGACAAAACCATATTGCGTGACCTGATAAACATCCACTTCGTTAATACGGATATTCTGCCAGCAGGCGTAGAAGAAAAGAATTAACGGTACGCCGAAGCAGTACAGCAGGCTTTTTTTGTCCATAAAAAGTAACCGTAAAGAAACGTAAAAACGAACCGTATCACAGGTATGGGATTAATACATAATTTATGGAATTTACAGCGAAAGCCGTACGACGTTATTAATGAAAGGCTAATAATTCAATTTTTTAAATAATAGAAGGCGGTACATAACATACCGCCCGATAATTAAATAATGCGATTTTGCTTAAAGTCACGCAGGAAACTTCCCCAGCGTCGTTCGTAGAAAGGGGTAATATGCGCCATCATAAAATGGCTAATTCCTTTTTCACCTTCAACGACCTGGCAAATATCTACCGGCTCATCACCGGGCAGCGTATCGGTCGCCACACTGCCCGCGGCGTGAATAATCTCTTCGATATCACCTTCGGCTTCGATACCAATCAGTAGATTGGGCTGCTCATCGGCCTTCTCTTTGATTGAACAGAGAAACGCGCGCTTCACGGTTTTGATGCTTTTAAACAGCGTGGTCAGTGAATCCACCATTTGCGCGGGCGGTTCAGCCACGTCGGAAAGCAGCAGCGCCGTGCCGCCCTCCAGCACCTCCTGCTGGCTTAGAGGGCTGCCCTCTTCGCCCACCAGGTGGCTGATTTCACGTGGGGTGAACTCTTTGCCGGTCGGCAACCTGGCATTGAGGAACAGCGTCTCGCCGAGCGTCATTTCAAACAGCGTACGCGCGGGCATCACCACAAACGCCTGCTCCTCTTCTACTGCCTGTTGCAGCGCGTCCAGCGAGGTAAAGAACGGGATCACGGATGTGCCGTCATCTTTTTCCCAGTGCTGTAAATCGAGCGCGCTGTCTTCAACAATGGCTTCACCTTCCGCCGCCGTGCCTGGCACCCAAACCGTGGATTCCAGCAGCGTGCGGAAAAATGCCGGACGATACGCAGGCTCAGTCGCGGCCTGTTCCAGCAGGGTTTCTAATTCGTTTTTGCTTTCTGACATAGTGGTTCCAGAGAGTTTCCTCCCCCTCGCGGGAGAGGAAAAAAGATTACTTCGCGGTTAACAGATTCGCCAGGGTACGCACGCCAAGGCCGGTTGCCCCTGCGGCCCACTGCTCAACCGCCGCTTTACGATAGGTAGCTGAGCAGTCGATGTGCAGCCAGCCCTGCTGGTAGTTTTCAACAAAGTGCGACAGGAAACCGGCCGCCGTGCTCGCCCCTGCCGGGAATGAACCACCCGCGGTGTTGTTCAGTTCTGCGAAATTAGACGGCAGTTGATTGCGATGGAATTCGGCCAGCGGCAAGCGCCAGAACGGCTCGTTTTCCGCGCTGGCACTGCTGAGCAGACGCCCGGCAAGCGCATCGTCAAAGCTGAACAGCGCGTGATAATCATTGCCCAGCGCGGTTTTCGCCGCACCGGTCAGCGTTGCCGCATCAATAATCAGCTCTGGTTTCTGCGCAGAAGCGTCGATCAGGCCATCGGCCAGCACCAGACGCCCTTCCGCATCGGTATTCATGATTTCGACGGTTTTACCGTTACGATAACGGATGATATCGCCCAGTTTGAAGGCGTTGCCGCTAATCAGGTTATCGGCACAGCACAGGTACAGTTTGATGCGTTTATCCAGCCCGCGATGGATGGCAAACGCCAGCGCACCGGTCACCAGCGCCGCGCCGCCCATATCGGATTTCATGGAATCCATTGAGGAAGTCGGCTTAATGCTGTAACCGCCGGAATCGAAGGTTATGCCTTTGCCCACCAGCGCGGCATAAACCGGCGCGTCCGGGTTACCGGTCGGGTTGAAGTCCAGCGCCAGCAGTACCGGCGGGCGCTCGGAACCACGGCCAACCGTATGCAGACCGAGATAATTCTGCTCGCGCAGATCTTCCCCTTTGGTGATGCGATACGAGACGTTATCGCCACCGACTTTGTGCAGCAGATCGACCGCGCGCTGCGCCAGTTGCTCCGGCCCTAACTCTTCCGCCGGGGCGTTGATGGTGTCGCGCACCCAGTCGATCACCAGCAGGCGACTATCCAGCTCTTTTTGCTCTGCGTCGTTAAGCTGCGCCCATTCGACTTTGCGCGTGCCTTTTGGCCCTTTATAACCGGCCCAGAACGCCCAGCTGCGATCCGCATCCCAGCCTTCACCGCTCAGGGCAACATGCTTGATGCCCATGCCGTCGATTTTACGCGCGGCGCGTTGGATCAGGCCTAAGTCATCTTTCCCGGTCAGATGCAGTGCGATGCCGTCGTTATTGATGCTGTAAGCGGCTTTTTCACCCCAGCGCGCGTCGGCGCTTTGCGTTGTCAGCGTAATTTTCATAGCTTCTGTCATTATTTTTATCCTTATGGCTGTTCATGAAAACGGGCCGCCCGAAGGCAGCCCGTTTGATGATTACGATGCTTCGTCTAACCAGACTAGCAGAATCGCTTCGAGAATTTTTTCATTCGATGCATTCGGATCATCGTCAAACTCTTCCAGCTCGCAGATCCACTGGTGCATATCGGTGAAACGCACGGTTTTCGGATCTACGTCCGGGCGGCTGTCGTACAGCGCCTCGCCGATTTCGCGGCTATCGGTCCATTTCAGCCCCATATTAGTGCTCCCGCGCGTGGTTGATGGTGTAACGCGGAATTTCAACCACCAGATCTTCATCGGTAACACGCGCCTGGCAGCCTAAGCGGCTTTCCGGCTCCAGACCCCATGCTTTATCCAGCATGTCGTCTTCCTCCTCGCTGCTTTCCGGCAACGAGTCAAAACCTTCACGTACCACACAGTGGCAAGTGGTGCAGGCGCAGGATTTTTCGCAGGCATGCTCAATCTCAATCCCGCCGCGCAGGGCGACATCAAGAATGGTTTCACCGCTCTTAGCTTCCAGAACTGCGCCATCCGGACAGAGATCCTGATGAGGCAGAAAAACAATTTTAGGCATATTAAACCTCGTCGACGGAATGGCCTTTCAGCGCGGTACGTACGGATTGATCCATACGGCGTGCGGCGAATTCCTGGGTTTGTTTATCTACATTTTTAATGGCTTGTTCTATCGCGTCGGTGTCATCGCCGTCGGCAACCGCGCGTAACTGCGCGACTGCGTCGTCGATCTCCGCACGCTCTGCGGCGCTTAACAGCGCGGCGTCAGCGGCAAGCGCACTGGCAAGACTTTCCAGCACGCGCGCGGCTTCCACTTTCTGCTCCGCCAGCATGCGCGCTTTCACGTCCTGCTCGGCGAAACTCATGGAGTCTTTGATCATGTCGGCGATTTCGCCATCGGTCAGACCGTACGACGGTTTCACCTGAATGGAGGCTTCCACGCCGGTGGATTTTTCCATCGCGGTTACGCTGAGCAGACCGTCAGCATCCACCTGGAAGGTGACGCGAATATGCGCCCCGCCCGCCGGCATCGCCGGGATACCGCGCAGTGCAAAACGCGCCAGTGAACGGCAGTCTGCCACCAGCTCACGCTCGCCCTGCATCACATGGATAGACATCGCTGTCTGGCCATCTTTGAAAGTGGTGAACTCCTGCGCGCGCGCCACCGGAATGGTGGTGTTACGCGGGATCACTTTTTCTACCAAGCCACCCATTGTTTCCAGCCCCAGCGAGAGCGGGATGACATCCAGCAGCAGCATTTCGCTGTCCGGCTTGTTGCCAACCAGAATATCGGCCTGGATTGCCGCGCCAATCGCCACCACTTTATCCGGGTCAATCGACGTCAACGGCGTGCGACCAAAGAACTCGCCGACCCGCTCGCGCACCAGCGGCACGCGCGTCGAGCCACCGACCATGACCACTTCCAGCACTTCTTGCGCTTCGACACCCGAATCTTTCAGTGCGCGACGACAAGAGAGTAAGGTGCGTTTGACCAGCGTTGAAATCAACGCTTCAAACTGGGTACGTGCAATGGTGCCCTGCCAGCCCGCCACCTCAACGGTGACACTGTCGGCCTCGCTGAGGGCGATTTTTGCGGCAATCGCCGCATCCAGCAATTCGCGCTGTTGGCGCGCGTCGCTGCGATCGGCAATTCCCGCCTGTTCGCAAATGTAATCCGCCAGCAGATGGTCGAAATCGTCGCCGCCGAGCGCGGAATCACCGCCGGTCGCCAGCACTTCGAAAACGCCACGGCTCAGGCGCAAAATCGAGATATCAAAGGTGCCGCCGCCGAGGTCATAAACCGCAATCACGCCTTCTTTGCCGGAGTCCAGACCGTAGGCGATAGCCGCAGCGGTCGGTTCGTTCAGCAGACGCAATACGTGCAAGCCCGCCAGACGCGCCGCATCTTTGGTGCCCTGACGCTGTGCGTCATCAAAATAGGCAGGAACAGTGATCACCACGCCGTCCAGCTCGCCGGAAAGCGTCTCTTGCGCGCGCGCGGCAAGGGCTTTGAGGATATCCGCAGAGACGCGAATCGGGTTAACCAGGCCGCCACGCGTGGCAATCATCGGCAGACCATTTTCGCTCGGCTGGAACTGCCACGGCAGGTGCGGGTAACGCGTCTGAATGTCGGCCAGGCTGCGCCCCATCAGGCGTTTCACCGAGCTGATGGTGTTTACGGAGTCCTGCGCGGCGTTGGCGCGCGCATCGTAACCGACAACATGGCTGTCGGCCTGGTAGTTAACCACCGAAGGGAGCAGGTGACGTCCGGCGCTGTCGGCCAGCGTTTCCGCCTGTCCGCTGCGCACGGTGGCAACCAATGAATTGGTGGTGCCGAGGTCGATACCCGCCGCCAGACGACGCTGGTGCGGCGCGGCGCTCAGACCGGGCTCACTAATTTGTAATAAGGCCATGATGTGCTTCCAAAAAATTAAAAACCGAGCAGTTTTTCTTCGAGTTGTTCTGTTGCGCTGCGCAGTTTATCGAGAAAACGCAGTTTACGCACGGTATCCGCCGCCGCGTCCCACGTCTGGCTATCTAATTGCTCCACCATTTGCCGATGGCGGGTGTCATACATTTCTTTCACACGCTGTTGAAATGCTTCCAGACGGGTCGCGTCTTGCGCTTTTTCAATCTCGTCCAGCTCTTCACGCAGCTCAAGTTGTTCCATTAAGAAGGCGGTATCGCGCACCGTGTGTTGCTCGGAGGCTAAATCAAAACCGTGCAGCGACAGCAAATATTCTGCGCGCGTTAGCGGGTTGCGCAGCGTTTGCCATGCCTGGTTAATGGTAGCGGATTGCTGGACGGCAGCCAGTTGTTCCGCCTGCGGGCGGTTTGCGAAGCGATCCGGGTGGAACTGACGTTGCAGATCCTGGAAACGTGTCGCCAGCGCCTGAACATCGAGCGGATAGTGGGCCGGCAACCCAAAGAGGGTGAAGTAATCCATAACAATTCCGGGTGTGCAATCGAAACAAACCCCACGCGCAGGACGCTGCGGTGGGGTCATCGGATGGTGGCGATTAAACGTTGAAGCTTTCGCCGCAACCGCACTCGTCTTTAACGTTCGGGTTGGTGAATTTAAACCCTTCGTTCAGGCCTTCTTTGACGAAGTCCAGTTGAGTGCCGTCGAGGAATTGCAGGCTTTTGCCGTCAACCACAACCTTCACGCCTTTGTCTTCAAACACCGTGTCTTCTTCGTTCGGCGCATCGACAAACTCAAGGACATAAGCCATACCAGAACAGCCGGAGGTTCTCACCCCCAGGCGCAGACCAAACCCTTTACCACGGTTGGCCAGGAAGGTATTGACTCGCGCGGCAGCACTGTCGCTCAGGCTAATGGACATGACAACAACCTCCCGCCTTATTTCGCTTCTTGTTTACTTTTGTAATCCGCAATTGCGGCTTTAATCGCGTCTTCCGCCAGGATAGAACAGTGAATTTTCACCGGCGGCAGTTCCAGCTCTTCGGCGATATCGGTGTTTTTAATCGCCTGCGCTTCGTCCAGTGACTTGCCTTTCACCCATTCGGTGACCAGCGAGCTGGAAGCGATTGCAGAGCCGCAACCGTAAGTTTTAAAACGCGCGTCTTCGATAATGCCTTTATCGTTAACTTTGATCTGCAGTTTCATCACGTCGCCGCACGCCGGTGCGCCAACCATGCCGCTACCAACCGTGTCGTCGTTGTCGAACGAGCCAACGTTGCGCGGGTTTTCGTAGTGATCGATTACTTTTTCGCTATAAGCCATTTTTTCTTCTCCTGCTTGCGCAACTATTAATGATGAGCCCATTCGATGGTGGTCAAATCCACGCCCTGTTTGAACATTTCCCACAGCGGAGAAAGTTCACGCAGACGGCCGATGGATTTACGTACCAGCGCGATGGTGTAGTCAATTTCTTCTTCGGTGGTAAAACGACCTAAAGAGAAACGGATCGAGCTGTGTGCCAGCTCATCATTCATGCCCAGTGCGCGCAGCACGTAGGACGGTTCCAGGCTTGCAGAGGTGCAGGCAGAGCCGGAGGATACAGCCAGATCTTTCAGCGCCATGATCAGCGACTCGCCTTCAACGTAGTTAAAGCTGACGTTGAGGATGTTCGGTGCGCCGTGCTCGAGATCGCCGTTCAGGTAAACTTCTTCAATGTCGTTGATGCCGTTCCACAGACGGTTACGCAGCGCGCGCAGGCGTTCCATTTCGCTCGCCATCTCTTCTTTTGCGATGCGGTACGCTTCGCCCATGCCGACGATCTGGTGGACAGGCAGAGTACCGGAACGCATACCGCGCTCATGACCGCCGCCGTGCATCTGCGCTTCGATACGCACACGCGGTTTACGCTGAACGTAGAGCGCACCGATGCCTTTCGGCCCATAAATTTTATGGCCGGAGAAGGACATCAGATCCACTTTCAACTGGCTCAGGTCGATAGGCAGTTTGCCCACGCTCTGGGTGGCGTCAACGTGGTAGATAATGCCGCGGGCACGGCACATTTCGCCGATGGCTGCGATATCCTGTACCACGCCGATTTCGTTGTTCACGTGCATGATGGAAACAAGGATGGTGTCTTCACGCATCGCCGCTTCCAGCTCTTTCAGGTCGATAATGCCGTTGCTCTGCGGAGCAAGATAGGTCACTTCGAAGCCTTCGCGCTCCAGTTGACGGCAGGTGTCCAGCACGGCTTTGTGTTCGGTTTTGCTGGTGATAATGTGCTTGCCTTTTTTCTGATAAAAGTTGGCTGCACCTTTGATCGCCAGGTTATCGGATTCGGTTGCACCGGAAGTGAAGACGATTTCACGCGGATCCGCACCGACCAGTTCTGCAATCTGGTTACGGGCGATATCTACCGCTTCTTCAGCTTGCCAGCCAAAACGGTGAGAACGGGAAGCAGGGTTACCAAAGGTCCCGTCCAGGGTCAGAAACTGCATCATTTTCTCGGCAACACGCGGATCCACCGGCGTGGTTGCGGAGTAATCGAGATAAATCGGTAATTTCATTGCTCTTTAAACTCCGTACATCGCTCTAATGCAAGGAATCAGGCAACCGGCTGGATGTACGACCGCGTTAACAGGGCACTGTTTTGTGCCCTGGCCCGATTCTGAATTCTGTTTTTTATTATGCGCGCAGTTTGACGTCGATAGCGTCTTGAGCGCGGGTGGTGCGATGGGATTCGTTACTGTGCTGACGATCGGACACATCGAGGATTTCCTGGTTGTTTACCAGTTCGCCCAGCGTGATGTTGTTTAAGAAACCGGTCAGACGATCGCTCAGATCGCGCCACAGCGCATGGGTCAGGCACTTATCACCACCCTGGCAGCCGCTTTTACCCTGGCAGCGGGTTGCGTCTACGGATTCGTCAACTGCGCTAATCACTTCGCCAACGGCAATGGTATTTGCGTCTTTACCCAGCAGATAACCGCCGCCCGGGCCACGTACGCTGGCGACTAAGCCATTTTTACGCAGACGGGAGAACAGCTGCTCCAGGTAGGAGAGGGAAATTCCCTGACGCTCGGAAATATCAGCCAACGGAACCGGGCCCGCTTCGGAGTTGAGTGCAACGTCCAGCATTGCGGTCACGGCATAACGCCCTTTAGATGTCAGTCTCATGTCTTACAAGCCTCAAACTCGCCCCTGCCCGGGGTGTATTATTAATATGTTAATGTTGCATAGCAGACGCAAGTCTGACATTCCCGACTAAATTGGTCAACTATTTAGTTGACTGTTTTAGTCAGGTATTTGTCGTTTAGTGCTTTCATAGAGTTAGGCCGAAAAAAGGCCATTTCCCGGCCTCGCGCATTACTCTTTATGCTTCTGTTCGATCGACGCCAGGATGCCGCGCAGGATATTAAGCTCCTGACTTTCCGGGCGCGCGCGGGTAAACAGACGGCGCAGTTTGTTCATCACCTGGCCGGGGTGGTTTTCACGAATAAAACCGGTCGCCAGCAGCGTTTGCTCCAGATGCCCGTAAAAACGCTCCAGATCATCGACCAGCGGGTACGGCGTCTCTTCATGAACCGCCGGGGCAGTGCTCTCTTGCGCTGCCAGCCAGGCCATGCGCACTTCATAAGCAATAACCTGCACCGCCATCGCCAGGTTCAGCGAGCTGTATTCCGGGTTGGCGGCAATCGCCACGTGGTAGTGGCACTTTTGCAGCTCATCATTGGTGAGGCCAACGCGTTCGCGACCAAACACCAGCGCGATGGGCGCGTGTTGCGCTTCGGCAACGCTTTTCAGCCCGCATTCACGCGGATCGAGCATCGGCCACGGCAGCGTGCGGGAACGTGCGCTGGTGCCAACAACCAGGCTGCAACCGGCGAGCGCTTCATCCAGCGTGTCGACGATTTGCGCATTGCCAATCACATCGCTGGCACCTGCGGCCAGCGCGATAGCCTGTGAATCCGGTTTTACCAGCGGGTTCACCAGCCAGAGATTCGTTAAACCCATTGTTTTCATTGCACGAGCAACAGAGCCCATGTTGCCGGTGTGGGAGGTTTCCACCAGTACGATTCGAATATTTTGCAGCATAGATTTTCAACGGCTAAAGAATATTCGCGCATATTATCATAAAGCAAAGACATAATCCGAATTCGCTGCTATGATATGCGCCGTTTTCCGTTCTTTAACATCCAGTGAGAGAGACCGATGCATCCGATGCTGAACATCGCCGTGCGTGCTGCGCGCAAGGCGGGTAATTTAATTGCCAAAAACTACGAAACTCCGGACACCGTAGAAACCAGCCAGAAAGGCAGCAATGATTTCGTGACCAACATTGATAAAGCAGCCGAAGCGCTGATTATCGAAACAATCCGCAAATCTTACCCGCAACACACCATCATCACCGAAGAGAGTGGTGAGCACGAAGGCACTGACCAGGATGTGCAATGGGTTATCGATCCGCTGGATGGCACCACCAACTTTGTCAAACGCCTGCCGCACTTCGCGGTATCCATCGCCGTACGAATCAAAGGCCGCACAGAAGTCGCTGTGGTTTACGATCCCATGCGTAACGAACTGTTCACCGCCACTCGCGGTCAGGGCGCACAGCTGAACGGCTACCGCCTGCGCGGCAGCACGGCTCGCGATCTGGATGGCACCATTCTGGCGACCGGCTTCCCGTTCAAAGCCAAACAGCACGCCACCACCTACATCAATATCGTCGGCAAACTGTTCACCGAATGCGCGGACTTCCGCCGCACGGGTTCCGCTGCGCTGGATCTGGCCTACGTTGCCGCTGGCCGCGTGGATGGTTTCTTCGAAATCGCGCTGAAACCGTGGGATTTCGCCGCCGGTGAACTGCTGGTGCGTGAAGCTGGCGGTCTGGTATGCGATTTCACCGGTGGTCACAACTATATGATGACCGGCAACATCGTGGCGGGTAACCCGCGCGTAGTTAAAGCGATGCTGGCGAATATGCGTGAAGAGCTGAGCGACGCGCTGAAACGCTAAGTCTGGCTGTACCCGGCGGTGGTTCGCCGCCACCGGGTGCTATCAAAACGGCCGTAATCCGCCGCCCGGCGGTAACGCACTGACCCACATTATTACCGACGCGCTAATTAACAACACGCCACCGGCCAGAGCCAGCGTGGTCCAGCCAACCTGTCGCCACAATACCGGCGCACGATCCCCACTTAATTTCACTGCCAGTTGGCGAAAACCATGGACCAGCAACGCCAGCGAACTGATGGTCAGCGACGTTCCGACCGCCATGGCCAGCGCGGAGGCCACACCCCAGCTAAACACGCCAATCACTTTACTGAACAGCAGCACCATGATCGCACCGGAACAGGGGCGCATCCCCATCGACAAAATAATCATTAACCGTGCGCGCCAGTCATCACCGCTCTGCAACTGTGAGGCCGTGGGTAAATGCTGATGACCGCAACCGCATCCTTCGTGATGCACATGGTGCGGCGTAAAGGCGCGGAATTTCGGCGTTTGTACAAGCGCACGCAGCTTTTTCAACGCTCGCCAGCACAAAAGCACTCCCAGCACACCTACCAGTAAATAACTGCCCTTCTCCAGCCAGTAACTGCTCAAATGCAGCTGCCGCGCGGGCAGCGCCAGAATACTCAGCACAACCACCACCAGCGCAATGGCCACCAGCCCCTGCAACAAAGAAGAGGCCAGCGTTAAGCCAATCGCCGGTTTCAGTTTTGACGGATGCATGGCAAGCCAGGTGGTGATCACCACTTTGCCATGTCCCGGCCCAAGCGCATGTAGCACGCCATAGATAAAACTGAACAACAGTAGCGCCCCACCGGCCTGGCGCGGGTTTTCTGCCACCGCTTTCAGTAAGCCGCTCATTTTCATATTCACATCGCGCTGCCAGATAACGCTTTTCACCATCACCTGCGGCCAGATCTGCCACAGCCACAACGCGGCGGCCAGCGCACACAGCATAAAAAGCACCAGCGGCCACCAGTGCAATAAGCGTCGTTTTCGCGCCGTAGCGCTCACCATCACGGACATGTCAGCGTCACCGTCTGGGCAAATTGTTTACCGAGTTCCATATCTTCTGCCGGCGCATCGGCTTTATCCAGCGACTGGGCATAATTCAGCACTTCCTCGCCGGGTTTGGGCGTTTGTACCGCCAGTTTGCAGCCCTGCGGTGCGGCGGCAGGCAATGCCGCGTCGCTCGCTTTTGCGTAACTCATATCGACAAAATAGGTGGGATCGAAAGTGGAAAAAGTATACCGCTGGCCGCTGAGCACCTGCGGTTCGGCGAGCGGCAAAACAAACGTCAGCACCGCCTGGTGCGCGACCTGTTCCATGCCATATTCCGTCGGTCGGTTAAGAAACTTCACTTTCTGCCCGTTGTGCCAGACTTCGGTGAAATAGTGTTGCCCCAGCACGTTTGCCATCACTTCCGCCGCCAGTTTTTTCCAGATCTCATCGCCAGGTTTTGCATTGCCCGCGTCATACAGCAGATCCGCCGAAGTGATCTCATCCATCGTCCAGCGCATTTTCAGCCCGGTGAACTGCCCGTTGTCGATCAACACTTGCGTTTTCATGCGGATAAAACTGTGCGGATGCGCCGTCGCTGAAAACGATAAAAGCGCGAGAAACAGGCCACTGGCGCATTGTTTAACTGCTTGCATGTATTCCTCACGAGAAAAATTCTGTGATGCTCCCCGGCAATCCTGAATGAAAGAGCTGCCGCTGCGCTATCGCTGAGCATACCTTTAACTACGCTTATCAAAAACCCCAACTGGAACCTGACAGATGACAACTGTAATGACACCGCCATCTGCGCTCTCCAGTCCGCAGCGCCGCTGCCAGGTGCTTTTGATGCTCGCCTTGCCGGGGCAACACGTCACCATGGAACATATCAGCGCTATGAATGGAGTGGACGACGCCATGGCTCGCCGGGATATCGCTGAAACGGAAAGTGAAATTCAGCGCTACCACCGGCTCTCTATCGTTCCCCATCCTAACGGCGGCTTTCGGATTGAGGGCGCTCCACTCGATCAACGTTTATGCCTGTTGCACTGGCTTCGCCGTGCGCTGCGGCTGTGCCCGCAATTTATCACGCAGCAGTTTACCCCGGCGTTAAAAACCGCGCTTAAACAGCAAGGCATTGCCCGAACGTTATACGACGATACAAATCTGCTGGCGTTGATTAACCTCTGTTCGCGCCGGCTGCAGCGCGTCTTTGAATGCCGGGATATGCAGTTTCTGCGTCTCTATTTGCAATATTGTTTACTGCAGCATCACCACGGACATACCCCGGAATTTAACCCGGTTCAGCAAGAGTGGGCGCAAATGCGCGCCGAGTATCAGGTGGCGCAGGAGATTGTGCGCCACTGGCAGCGTCGCGTTGTCGACTATCCGCAGCAGAATGAGCACCTGTTTTTGTCGCTGCTGTTTATGCTGGTGCGCACGCCCGATCCGCTGCGTGACCAGCAACACCAGGATCGCCGTCTGCAAAAAGCCATCCGCCGGATGATTGCCCGCTTTCACGCTCTGGCGGGGCTGCGTTTCAGCGATGAGCAGGGTTTAAGTGCCCAGCTCTATATTCACATTGCCCAGGCGCTGGATCGCAGCTTGTTTGGTATTGGCATTGATAACAGCCTGCCCGAAGAGATCAACCAGCTTTACCCGCGTCTGATGCGAACCACCCGCGATGCCTTGCAGGAGCTGGAAGACGAGTATGATTTGCGCTTCAGCGATGAAGAGGCGGGGCTGGTGGCGGTGATTTTCGGCGCCTGGCTGATGCAGGACAGCGATATGCATGAGAAACAGGTGGTGTTGATTACTGGCGAAGACAGTACCCGCGAGCAGCAGATTGAGCAGCAACTGCGCGAATTAACGCTGCTGCCGCTCAGTATTAAATATCTGCCACTGGCGGAATTTCGTAAGGCCGGCGCACCGAAAGACGTGACATTAATTATCACGCCTTATACAACGCCGCTGCCGCTGTTCTCTCCGCCGCTGATCCACACCGACGGTCCGCTGAGCGGGCAACAACAGCGGCATATCCGCGACATGCTGGAAAGCTAGCGGGCCTGCACGGCGACGTTCGGGCGCAGGAACACGGCCGGAATGGCCAGCACGGCCATGACAAAAAACAGCCCCTGATGCAGATGTTCAAACAGAAAACCGGCGATCATGGTCATCAGCGCAATACTGCCGCCCATCGCGACCGCTGAATAGACCGCTTGTAAGCGGATGACTTCGCTGCCCTGCCGCGCTGAGATATAGCGCATGGCGGCAAGATGGCAAACGGTAAACGTGCCGCAGTGCAGGATCTGGGCAATAATCAGCCACGGAAGCTCGGTCGTCCAGCCCATCAGGCTCCAGCGCACCAGCCCGCAAACGGCGGAAAGCAGCAGCAGATCGCGTGCGCTGAAGCGGCGGAACAGACGGTTACTGAGCGCGAAAATCACCACTTCCGCCACCACGCCCAACGACCACAGATACCCGACCGTTGAAGCAGAATACCCCGCCGACTGCCAGTAAATGGCGCTGAAGCCGTAGTAAGCCGCATGTGCGCCCTGCAGCAGCGACACGCAGGCGAGAAAACGCCAGTTCTGTGCAATCAATACCCGCCACGCCTGCCAGCCTGCGCCCTCCTGCTGGCGATTTTCACCCTGCGGCAAAATGGAAGGACGCAGCAACATACCGAGCAACATGGATGCCGCGCCCAGCGTCAGCAACGCCAGAATCGCCTGGTAATCAAACAGGCTCACCAGCTTGCCGGTGAGCGCCGAACCAATCACAAAAGCAATCGATCCCCACAGACGCACGCGGCCATAATCCATCGGGAACTGTTTTTGCCAGGTGCCCGCCAGCGCATCGGTGAGCGGCACCAGCGGTGAAAAGAAGAGGTTGAAACCGATGATTATGACCGCCAGCCACGCCACATGCGTTCCGGCATAAAACGCCAGCGCAAACAGCAACGTTGCCAGCGCCAGCAAGCGCAGGGCCGTAATCAAGCGGGAAGGATCGCTCACGCGCGGGGCGATGAAAAGGCTGCCAAGGAAGCGGGCGACAAGACCTGCGCCGAGCAACATACCGATGATTTCGGGGGTCAGCCCCACGCCTTTGAGCCAGACGCTCCAGAAAGGTAAAAAGATGCCGTAGCTAAAAAAGTAGGTGAAATAAGCGAGCGCCAGCCAGCGCGTGGACTGCAAGACCATGATTTCCTCCTGAATGGAGGCGATAGTCTGGCGATAAATAGCAGGACTGGCAAGTAACAATCTGGCAACACATGCGCTTACCCAACGTTTGCAGGCGAATATCTGCCCTCAGGTTGCTCGCCGTTGCTTAGCGAATATAAGAATCCAGCACGCTCAGCACCACATCCAGATCCGCTTCACGCTTAATTTCGTCGTTCTCATGCACGATATGATCGGTCAGATGGCCTTTGATCACTTCGCGCATTAACCCGTTTACTGCGCCGCGGATCGCCGCGATTTGTTGCAAAACCTGGGCGCATTCATGAGGCTCATCGAGCATTTTTTTCAGCGCGGCGACCTGCCCTTCTATTTTGCTCGCCCGCGCTTTTAGCTTTTTCCTGTCCCGGATGGTGTGCGACATACAGACCTCAAATCGACCGTGCTTAAACGAACCTTAGCATACCATGCATCAACTGGGGGGGAGTTTATTTCTACTGGGGGGTAGTATTTACTACTGGGGGGGAGTAGATTTGAGCGCACAAATTTTTACCGAGAATTATTCTCATGAATGACTTCACCACGCTTTTTCAGCAAGGGAACGCCTGGTTTTTTATTCCAAGCGCCATCCTGCTCGGCGCGCTGCACGGCCTCGAACCGGGGCACTCTAAAACCATGATGGCGGCATTTATCATCGCCATCAAAGGCACGGTTAAACAGGCCGTGATGCTGGGTCTCGCCGCCACGCTATCCCACACGGTGGTGGTGTGGCTGATTGCGCTCGGGGGTATGTATCTCAGCAGCCAGTTCACCGCACAAGCCGTTGAACCCTGGCTGCAAATGGTATCTGCGGCGATCATTTTTGGTACGGCGGTGTGGATGTTTCTGCGCACCTGGCAAGGTGAACGTTCGTGGCACGCCGGGCATCATCATCACCATGAACATGACCACGGCCACGCGCACCGTGCTCCAAGCCTGGTACTTCAGCCGGTACAACCAGCTCGTGTCACCGCGCAGCCAACGATCTTGTCGCTGCGAAAAGTGACTAAAGAAGAGGAGTATCAGGATGCGCACGAGCGGGCACATGCACGGGATATTGAGCGGCGTTTTACCGGCGGCGAGGTGACTAACGGTCAGATCCTGCTATTCGGTTTAACCGGCGGGCTTATCCCCTGCCCTGCGGCGATCACCATTTTGCTGATCTGTATTCAGTTAAAAGCCATCACGCTGGGCGCAACATTAGTGGTCTCTTTCAGTATCGGGCTTGCACTCACACTGGTTGCGGTTGGCGTTGGCGCGGCAATCAGCGTCCAGCAAGCGGCAAAACGCTGGTCCGGCTTTAACACGCTGGCGCGTAAGGCACCCTATTTTTCCAGCGCACTTATCGCGCTCGTCGGCGTTTATATGGGCATTCACGGCTATAGCGCGCTGCACTAAGACATAAAAAAACCCGCCGCAGCGGGTTTTTCAAAGCGGAATAAACTTAGGCGTAAACCGGGAAACGGGCGCAGATATCCAGGACTTTACCTTTGACGCGCTCGATAACTGCTTCGTCATTGATGTTGTCCAGCACGTCGCACATCCAGCCAGCCAGCTCTTTTACTTCCGCTTCTTTGAAGCCGCGGCGAGTCACAGCCGGAGAACCGATACGGATACCGGAAGTGACAAACGGGCTCTTCGGATCGTTCGGCACGCTGTTTTTGTTCACGGTGATGTTCGCACGGCCCAGCGCGGCATCCGCTTCTTTACCGGTCAGGTTTTTATCCACCAAATCCAGCAGGAACAGGTGGTTTTCAGTCCCGCCGGATACCACTTTGTAGCCACGGTTCAGGAACACTTCCACCATCGCTTTGGCGTTTTTGGCAACCTGCTGCTGGTAAACTTTAAACTCTGGCTCCATCGCTTCTTTCAGTGCCACCGCTTTTGCCGCGATAACGTGCATCAGCGGGCCGCCCTGCGCGCTTGGGAAAACAGCGGAGTTCAGTTTTTTGTACAGCTCTTCGTCACCGCCTTTCGCCAGGATCAGGCCGCCGCGCGGACCCGCCAGGGTTTTGTGGGTCGTGGTGGTCACAACGTGCGCATGCGGAACCGGGTTCGGGTAAACGCCTGCGGCAATCAGACCCGCAACGTGTGCCATATCAACGAACAGGTAAGCACCGATGCTGTCGGCGATTTCACGCATTTTCGCCCAGTCAACGATACCGGAGTAAGCAGAGAAACCACCGATAATCATCTTCGGTTTGTGCTCTTTCGCCTGCTTCGCCATGTCTTCGTAGTCAATTTTACCGGACTCATCAATACCGTAAGGGATGATGTTGTACAGTTTGCCAGAGAAGTTAACCGGGGAGCCGTGAGTCAGGTGGCCGCCCTGCGCCAGGTTCATACCCAAAACGGTATCGCCCGGTTGCAGCAGCGCGGTGTAGACCGCGAAATTCGCCTGCGAGCCGGAGTGCGGCTGCACGTTAGCGTAATCCGCGCCAAACAGTTCTTTCGCGCGATCAATCGCCAGTTGCTCAACGATATCCACATACTCGCAACCGCCGTAGTAGCGTTTGCCCGGATAACCTTCGGCGTATTTGTTCGTCAGCTGAGAACCCTGAGCCTGCATTACACGCGGGCTGGTGTAGTTTTCGGAGGCGATCAGTTCAATGTGTTCTTCCTGACGTACTTTTTCCTGCTCCATAGCCTGCCACAGTTCGGCATCATAATCGGCAATGTTCATTTCACGCTTTAACATCCGCATCTCCTGACTCAGCTAACAAAACAACTCTAAATGAGGGCCCAAATTTGGGGAACGGCCCACAGTATAACTGATTAATATTCTGATAACAGGTCTTGACAAAGGTTTTTACGCAAACGATTGGCTCCGCGTCAGACAAGGGTTTGAGCGATAAGACACTTCCCTGTTAAAGCGGATTTCTTTTCAGGTTTGTGATGCACCTTATTCACGATGTAAATCCCTTTACATTGTCCGCTCTTTACAAGCCAGGTCGCCGCGCTATAAGATTCATTTAAAATACAACTTTAAATAATCTGTAAAAAAGGAAGCAATCATGCTCGACGCCCAAACCATCGCTACGGTCAAATCCACTCTTCCCTTGCTGGCGGCTACCGGCCCAAAACTCACCGCTCATTTTTACGACCGGATGTTCACTCACAATCCGGAACTGAAAGAGATTTTCAATATGAGCAACCAGCGCAATGGCGATCAGCGTGAAGCGCTGTTCAACGCCATTGCCGCTTACGCCAGCAATATTGATAATCTTGCCGCGCTGCTGCCGGCGGTAGAAAAAATCGCCCAGAAGCACACCAGCTTCCAGATCCAGCCGGAACAGTACAACATTGTTGGCACACACCTGCTGGCGACGCTGGATGAGATGTTCAGCCCGGGGCAAGAAGTGTTAGACGCCTGGGGAAAAGCCTACGGCGTACTGGCGGGTGTCTTTATCAACCGTGAAGCGCAAATCTACAGCGAACACGCTGAAAAAGTCGGCGGCTGGCAAGGCACGCGCCCGTTCCGCCTGGTAGAGAAAAAACCGCAGAGCGCACTTATCACCAGCTTTGAATTTGAACCCGTCGACGGTCAGCCGGTCGCCGCTTATCAGCCGGGGCAATATCTGGGTGTCTGGCTGAAGCCTGAAGGTTTCGCCAATCAGGAGATCCGCCAGTATTCACTGACCCGCAAGCCCAACGGCAAAAGCTACCGTATCGCGGTAAAACGCGAAGCGGGTGGGCAGGTTTCTAACTGGCTGCATAACAGTGCGAAAGTGGGCGATATCGTGCATCTTGCAGCGCCTGCCGGGGATTTCTTTATTGATGTGCAGAGCAACACGCCGGTCACGCTGATCTCCGCGGGTGTCGGTCAAACACCGATGCTGGCGATGCTCGACAGCCTTTCAAAATCGCAACATGCCGCGCAGGTAAACTGGTTCCATGCCGCGATGAATGGCGAGGTGCATGCCTTTGCCGATGAAGTAAGCAAACTGGGTGCGTCGCTGAACCATTTTTACCAGCATGTCTGGTATCAACAGCCTGCGGCGGCTGAGGTGAACAACGGTCGCTATCACAGTGAAGGGTTGATGGATTTGCACGCGCTGGAAGGGAAGTTCAGCGATCCGGCGATGCAGTTTTATCTCTGCGGCCCGGTCGGTTTTATGCAGTTTGTCGCGCAACAGCTGGTCACACTTGGCGTGAACAAAGAGAGCATTCATTACGAATGCTTTGGCCCGCATAAAGTGTTGTAAAACAGGCACCCTCACCCTGAGGGGTGAGGGAAAATATCAGATTGCGGCGTCGTCTTCTTCGCCGGTACGGATACGCACCACGCGTGCGACATCAAAGACGAAGATCTTACCGTCGCCGATTTTACCGGTCTGGGCAGTACGGATAATGGTGTCCACGCAGGTATCAACGATGTCGTCAGTCACGACAATTTCAATCTTCACCTTCGGCAGAAAATCCACCATATACTCCGCGCCACGGTAAAGTTCAGTGTGGCCTTTCTGGCGACCAAAACCTTTCACTTCCGTTACCGTCATCCCGGTGATGCCGACTTCAGCCAGCGCTTCACGTACATCATCCAGTTTGAAAGGTTTAATAATCGCATCAATCTTTTTCATGGTCGTTCCTTACACGCTCTTGCCAGTCTGCTGCATCGTAATCGGTTGCTCACAGTACCATAATCATTTCACCATTACTCTTTAAAGTCGTTGGCGTCGAGCTCATGGCGGGAGAGTAATTTGTAAAACTCGGTGCGGTTGCGCCCCGCCATGCGCGCGGCATGCGTGACATTACCCTTAGTGATTTGCAGCAGCTTGCGCAGGTAGTTCAGTTCAAACTGGTTACGCGCCTCAACAAAGGTCGGCAACGCCGTATTTTCCCCTTCCAGCGCCTGCTCCACCAGCGCATCGCTGATAACCGGCGATGAGGTGAGCGCCACACACTGTTCAATGACGTTAACCAACTGGCGCACATTGCCAGGCCAGCCGGCGGTCATCAGCCGCTTCATGGCATCGGTGGAAAACGCGCGAACAAACGGTTTATGTCTCTCTGCCGACTGTTTCAGCAAATGATTGGCCAGCAGCGGAATATCTTCCGCACGCTCAGCTAACGCCGCGATCTTCAGGCTCACCACATTCAGCCGATAGTAGAGATCTTCGCGAAACTCGCCGCGCGCCATCGCTTTCGGTAAATCACGGTGCGTGGCTGAAATGATGCGCACATTAATATCGATATCGCGGTTACTGCCAAGCGGGCGCACTTTGCGCTCCTGCAATACACGCAGCAGTTTGACCTGCAACGGAATTGGCATATCGCCAATCTCATCAAGGAACAGCGTGCCGCCCTCCGCCGCCTGGAACAGCCCCTCCCGGCTACTGACTGCGCCGGTAAACGCACCGCGCGCATGACCGAACAGTTCAGATTCCAGTAACTGTTCCGGCAACGCGCCGCAGTTAATGGCGATAAACGCACTTTTGCTGCGCGGACTGGCGTTATGAATCGCCTGCGCGAGCACCTCTTTCCCGGTACCGCTCTGGCCGTTAATCAGCACGCTCACGTCAGATTGCGCCACCATCCGCGCCTGCTCCAGCAGACGCAGCATTACCGGGCTACGAGTGACTATGGTTTCACGCCACTGGTCATCCATCGCCGAACCGCTGTGCTCCAGCGCATCGTCAATCGCTTTATACAGCGCGTCTTTGTCCACCGGTTTGGTCAGAAAGCTGAACACGCCCTGCTGGGTCGCGGCCACCGCATCGGGAATCGAGCCGTGGGCCGTCAGGATAATCACCGGCATGCCCGGCTGTACGCGCTGGATTTCGGCAAACAGCTGCATACCGTCCATCTCATCCATGCGCAGATCGCTTATTACCAAATCGACCTTTTCCCGCGCGAGAATGCGTAACCCTTCCTGCCCGCTTTCCGCCGTGACGATGCTGTAGCCTTCGCTGGTGAGGCGCAGCCCCAGCAGTTTTAACAGCCCCGGATCGTCATCCACCAGCAACAGATGGGCAGGTTTACGGCTGGTCATGGTTTCACATCCTCCTGAGTGCCGTCGCTTTTAGACGGGTGAGAACTGTCCGGCAGGTCAGTAGCGGCGGGTTTATTGCGCGTGGAGAGACGCCGTTCGATATCGGTGAGGTTTTCCAGTTTACGGGTAGTTGTTTCCAGTTGTTCGCGCAGGAATTGTTGTTGCTGGCGCAGACTATCCAGCTCGCTGTCCGCGGATTGCTGTAACTTCGCGTAACGGGCGCGCTCTTCCGCCAGTTGTAATTGGGCTTTTTCACCATCGCGCCACAGCTCAAACAGTGGACGAACCTGCGCAGGGATCGTGGGGCTTAATGCGCCCAGCCGCTCGGTGTATTCACGACGCTCAAGCGGCGAAATTTTGGCGTTAGAGAGCAAAATGCCGCGCCTGAACGTGGCCTGCCAGTTATCGTCAGACCAGGTACGTGCTTCAGCACGCGCGGCGGCAGGCGATAAACGTTGCGCACAGTCCATACCGCGCAGCCAGTAAAGCGGGTTGGTGTCGACGTTTTGCCCGGACAGCGACCAGATATCGTCGCAATCTGTGGACAAGAAATCGGCCAGTTGATGTTCAGGGAGCCGTTCTTCCTGGAGGTCATGAATCGCGCTTTGCGGTTTTTGTGCAACACACCCCGCCAGCAGCAGACAAGGAAACACGCGAAGCCAGGCGTTTTGCTGTGTAACCGCGTTAATCACGCGGGAAAAAACATGCG
This sequence comes from Kosakonia sp. SOY2, assembly GCF_027109175.1. Taxonomy (NCBI): domain Bacteria; kingdom Pseudomonadati; phylum Pseudomonadota; class Gammaproteobacteria; order Enterobacterales; family Enterobacteriaceae; genus Kosakonia; species Kosakonia sp. SOY2. The sequence goes on along the minus strand of NZ_JAPVXH010000001.1, from coordinate 37,395 downwards.
ACATACTCACCAGATTTAGATTCATTGAGTGGATTTTTCCGGCGCATTGAGAGGTAGCTCAATACGGAAACAGACATCAGCTTTGCTGCTCGCCACCAGATGCAGCTCGCCTTGCATACGGCGAATGCAGTCCCTGGCAATGCTTAGCCCCAACCCGCTGCCTTTCACCGCCCCTTTTCGCTGGTGGCTACCCTGGAAGAACGGTTCGAAGATCATTTCACGCTCCGTTTCAGGGATCGGCGTACCGGTATTTGCCACTTCGATACAGAGCCGCGCGTTGGCAGTATAGCTGTGCAGAGAAATGTTACCGGATTCAGCACCATAGTGCACCGCGTTGGAGTAAAGATTATCCAGCACGCTCATCAGCAACATCGGTTCGGCCTGGCAGGTCGCCACATCAAGGGCGACATCGGTATGCATCATTTTAGCTCGCGCCGGCAAACTGTGGGCAGAGATCACCATTTCTACCAGTGGCGCAAGTTCCACGGTTTCCAGCTCTACCGAACCCTCCGCCAGCTTGCGGTTGTAATCCAGCAATTGCTCAATCAGTTTTTGCAGATTGCGGCTGCTGGCATCGAGGATCTCCACCACCTCTTTCTGTTCCATCGTCAGCGGTCCGACAACCTGATCGGCCAGCAACTCGGTACCTTCGCGCATGCTGGCAAGCGGCGTTTTAAGCTCATGGGAAAGATGGCGTAAGAATTGATGACGCTGTGATTCAAGCCAGGCGAGTCTTTCGCTCAGCCAGAGGATCCGTTCCCCAACATAACGCAGTTCGCGCGGGCCTTTAAAGACAACGCTACGGCCCAGGGTTCTCCCCTCGCCCAAGCGATTAATCATCCGCTCGATGCCCTTCACCGGACCGATGATCATGCGGGTAAACAGCAGGACCAGCGCCAAGCTCACCAGGAACAACACCAGCGCCTGCCAGCCGAAAAACTGACCGCGTTCGGCAATTTCCAGCTGAAGCTGTTGCCCGCGGGAAAAGACCACCGCCCGCGTCGATTGCACCATCTCGGTATTGGCGGCGGCAAACGCTTCAAGCTGCGCAGAAGCCTCGGCAGACGGGCCGCTATTTTTACATTGCAACTGGGCGAGCGCGTTTAAATCCTGGCGCAACGCCTGGTAAAGTTTATCGTCAGGGAGCACGCCCGCGTGGGCGTCAAGCATTTCGCTATAACGCTTACGCTGATTCTGATACACGCGCGCCAGGGTGGCATCATCCAGCACACAGTACTGCCGGTAGCTACGCTCCATTTCCAGTGCGGCATTGGTCATTGCTTCACTGCGACGCGCGTCAATCAACGTTGTGCGGTTAGTCTGCAACGCCTGCGCACTGAGTGCGTTCAGGCTTTGCCACGCCTGCCAGGCTAACACCAGCAGCGGCAACAGGATTAACAAAAACGCCATCATGACCAGTTGGCGAAGCGAGCGGGGGAAAACAGGCCAGCGTTTCAATGCACTTCTCTCGCAAAAAAAGGTATGGAGATGCTAACTGATTTACCAAAAGCCAGAAACAACAAAGCCGGGTATTAACCCGGCTTTGTTATGAAATTAGGCGGTGCCTAACTCGACGTTTCGCCCGATGCCTGATAAAGCAACGCAATTATCAGCAGGTGGACGGCAGGCACCTTTAAGTGCGTCATTCGAAGTTTATGTAGCGCGTCCCGAAGGGGCTGACATAAGGAGGTGAATGAGCCACTGCGTAATATTATGCAGGTATTGTGCCAACACGCCAACAATTAATTAAAGCTATTGATTTTTAATCATTTAATATTTTAAAAATGAAAGTGTGATGTGCTTATCATTTCAACAACCTGTCGCTATTTAGCAACACACTGATAGCATTAAAAATAAATCATTTATAATCAATAAATTAAATGTCTCTTTTTGGAGACACAACTTAATACCCTATGTCGGGAAATGCAGACACTTTTGCTCAGACGAAAAAAAGCCCTCTTACAAAGAAGAGGGCTTACTGATGATGACGAAATTAACCCAACTGTTTACGGGCGTTGCGGAAGATACGCATCCACGGGCTGTCTTCGCCCCAGTTTTCCGGATGCCAGGAGTTGGAAACGGTGCGGAACACGCGCTCCGGGTGCGGCATCATAATGGTTACGCGCCCGCTTTCGCTGGTCACAGCCGTAATGCCGTTCGGTGAGCCGTTCGGGTTCGCCGGATAAGTTTCCGTCACGACCCCGGTGTTATCCACGTAGCGCAACGCCACCAGTCCTTTGCTTTCCAGCTGCGCCAGATGCGCGCCATCACGCACTTCTACGCGACCTTCACCATGGGAAACGGCGATTGGCATCTGCGAGCCGACCATACCGCTCAGCAGCAGCGACGGGCTTTGCGTCACTTCCACCAGGCTGAAGCGCGCTTCAAAGCGGTCGGAGTGGTTACGCACAAAGCGCGGCCACAGCTCGCTGCCCGGGATCAGTTCACGCAGGTTAGACATCATCTGGCAACCGTTACACACGCCAAGCGCCAGTGTCTGCGGGCGGTGGAAGAAGGTTTCGAACTCGTCACGCACACGCTCGTTGAACAGAATCGATTTCGCCCAACCCTCACCTGCACCCAGCACATCGCCATACGAGAAGCCGCCGCAGGCAACCAGCGCCTGGAAGTGCTCAAGGCCAGTGCGCCCTGCCAGCAGATCGCTCATATGCACGTCAATGGCATCAAAACCGGCGCGATGGAATGCAGCCGCCATTTCAACGTGCGAGTTGACGCCCTGCTCACGCAGCACAGCCACTTTCGGCCGCGCACCGGTAGCAATGAACGGTGCAGCGATATCGTCGTTGATATCAAAAGAGAGCTTCACGTTAAGGCCCGGATCGTTGTCATTGGCTTTCGCCTGATGCTCCTGATCCGCACACTCCGGGTTATCACGCAGGCGCTGCATCTGCCAGGTGGTTTCCGCCCACCACATGCGCAGCTGAGTACGGCTTTCGCTAAACACCGCCTGGCCATCAGCTTCAATCACAAAGCGATCGCCAGCAACGGCAGTACCGAGATAGTGAACGCTATCCCCCAGACCATAAGCCGCGAGTACGCTTTCTACCGCTTCGCGATCGGCCGCGCGCACCTGAATCACCGCGCCCAGCTCTTCATTAAACAACGCCGCCAGACGATCCTGGCCCAGAGACGCGATATCAACGTTGATGCCGCAGTGACCGGTAAAGGCCATCTCTGCCAGCGTGACCAGCAGGCCGCCATCGGAGCGATCGTGATAGGCCAGCAGTTTGCGGTCCGCCACCAGCGCCTGGATAGCATCAAAGAAACCTTTCAGTTGCTCAACGTTACGCACATCAGCCGGTTTGTCCCCAAGCTGGCGGTAAACCTGTGCCAGCGCTGTGGCGCCCAGTGCGTTATTGCCATTACCCAGGTCAATCAGCAGCAGGGCGTTATCTTCCGTGGAAAGCTGTGGGGTAACCGTGCGGCGAACATCTTCAACACGGGCAAACGCGGTGATCACCAGTGACAGCGGCGAGGTCATTTCGCGCTGCTCGCTGCCTTCCTGCCAGCGGGTTTTCATCGACATGGAGTCTTTACCCACCGGAATAGTTAAACCGAGCGCCGGACAAAGCTCTTCACCCACCGCTTTCACTGCGGCATACAGCCCGGCGTCTTCACCCGGGTGCCCGGCGGCGGCCATCCAGTTCGCCGACAGCTTAATACGTTTGATATCGCCAATCTGCGTTGCAGCGATGTTAGTGAGCGCTTCCCCCACCGCCAGGCGGGCGGAAGCGGCGAAGCCCAGCAGCGCCACCGGCGCGCGTTCGCCCAGCGCCATCGCCTCACCGTAGTAGCTATCAAGGCTGGCGGTGGTGACTGCACAGTTCGCCACCGGAATCTGCCACGGGCCAACCATCTGATCGCGCGCAACCATGCCGGTCACCGTGCGGTCGCCGATGGTCACAAGGAAAGTTTTTTCCGCCACGGTCGGCAGGTGCAGCACGCGGTTAACCGCATCGGCAATGGAAATGCCCTGCACGTTCAGCGCTTCGCCAGCCGCCTGACGAGACGCGACATCGCGGGTCATCTTCGGCGTTTTACCCAGCAGCACATCCAGCGGCATATCGATCGGCTGGTTGTTAAAGTGGCTGTCGTTAAGCGTCAGATGTTGAGCTTCCGTCGCTTCACCAATCACCGCGTACGGCGCGCGCTCGCGGCGGCACAGCTCGTCAAACAGCGCCAGTTGATCGGCGGCAACCGCCAGCACGTAGCGCTCTTGCGATTCGTTACACCAGATCTCAAGCGGGCTCATTCCCGGCTCATCGCTCAGAATATCGCGCAGCTCGAAACGACCGCCGCGACCGCCGTCGCTCACCAGCTCCGGCATGGCGTTAGAAAGGCCGCCCGCGCCAACGTCGTGAATAAAGAGGATCGGGTTGGCATCACCCAGCTGCCAGCAGCGGTCGATAACTTCCTGGCAACGACGTTCCATCTCCGGGTTGTCACGCTGTACGGAGGCAAAATCAAGATCCGCGTCGGACTGACCGGATGCCATTGAAGAGGCCGCGCCGCCGCCCAGACCGATATTCATCGCCGGACCGCCCAGCACGATCAGTTTCGCGCCAACGGTGATTTCACCTTTCTGCACGTGATCGGCACGGATGTTGCCGATGCCGCCCGCCAGCATGATCGGTTTGTGGTAGCCGCGCAGCTCTTCGCCATTGTGGCTGTTCACTTTCTCTTCATAAGTACGGAAGTAACCATTCAGCGCCGGACGACCAAATTCATTATTGAACGCCGCGCCGCCCAGCGGGCCGTCGGTCATAATGTCCAGCGCAGTAACGATACGATCCGGTTTACCGAAATCCTCTTCCCACGGCTGTTCAAAGCCAGGAATACGCAGGTTAGAAACGGAAAAGCCCACCAGCCCCGCTTTTGGCTTCGCGCCACGGCCGGTTGCGCCTTCGTCGCGGATCTCGCCGCCGGAACCTGTCGCCGCCCCCGGCCACGGCGAAATCGCCGTCGGGTGGTTGTGAGTTTCCACCTTCATCAGAATATGCGCCGGTTCCTGATGGTAGTCGTAACGCCCTTCCCCGCGATCGGCGAAGAAGCGACCCACTTCGGAACCTTCCATCACTGCGGCATTATCTTTATAGGCCGACAGCACGAAATCCGGCGTTTGCTCGAAGGTGTTTTTGATCATTTTGAACAGCGACTTCGGCTGCTGCTTGCCATCAATCACCCAGTCGGCGTTGAAAATTTTGTGGCGGCAGTGCTCAGAGTTCGCCTGCGCGAACATATAAAGCTCGATGTCGTTCGGATTGCGCCCCAGGCGGGTAAACGCCTCTTGCAGATAGTCGATTTCGTCTTCCGCCAGCGCCAGCCCCAGACGCAGGTTGGCATCAATCAGCGCCTGACGGCCTTCACCCAGCAGATCCACGCTCTGTACCGGCGCAGGCTGATGGTGCTCAAACAGGCGTTCGGCGTCGGCTTGTGACGTGAATACGCTCTCCATCATGCGGTCATGCAGCTCTGCGGCAACGTCGTTCCACTGGGCGTCAGTCAGCCCGGCTGCGTCAACGTAATAGGCGACGCCGCGCTCAAGGCGATTGATTTTGTTGAGGCCGCAGTTGTGAGCAATATCGGTAGCTTTAGAAGACCAGGGAGAGATGGTGCCGGGACGAGGAGTGACGAGCAGTAATTTTCCGGTCGGGGTATGGCTGCTAAGGCTCGGGCCGTATTTCAGCAAGCGCTGGAGCCGCGCGTATTCATCTTCTGTCAGCCCATCATTGAGATCGGCGAAGTGAGCGTATTCGGCGTAAATGTTGCTTACCGGGAGGTTGGCGGCCTGAAAACGTGCCAGCAGTTTGTTGATACGGAAAGCGGACAATGCAGGCGAACCACGCAGAATTTCCATCATAAGTCTCTCGTCTTCGATTACGAAGCGTCGGGGACGCTTTAAGTGTGCACCAGGGGAAAACGGGCGTCATTATAGAGAATCCTGCGCGCCGACGAAACCGTTTGCGTCGAAATAAAATCGCCGTCAATTTTTAACAATAGCTGTCGCCGAATGCTCTAATTAGTTGCCAACTGGCGTTTTGTTGCGCAGAATGCCGCTCAATCACCGACAAACCTTACTGTTATCATCACGAGAATCTTCTGAGGCAAAGCACGGCGCAGAGAATTAACTCCTTGAAAAAATTTAAGATTAATTATCTGCTCATCGGCATTGTCACCCTGCTGCTGGCAGCGGCCCTGTGGCCTTCTATCCCCTGGTTCGGCAAAGCCGACAATCGCATCGCGGCGATCAAAGCTCGTGGGGAGCTGCGCGTCAGTACGGTTGCCACACCGCTCACTTACAACACCGTTGATGGCAAAACGTATGGGCTGGATTACGATCTCGCGCAGCATTTCGCCGATTACCTTGGCGTCAAACTGAAAGTCACGGTGCGCCAGAATATCAGCCAACTGTTTGATGACCTTGATAATGACGACGCCGATATGCTCGCCGCCGGGTTGGTCTACAACAGCGAACGGGTGAAGAACTATCAAACCGGGCCGGTCTACTACTCGGTTTCTCAGCAACTGGTGTACCGCGTGGGCAGCTACCGCCCCCGTACGCTGGAATCCGTTAATGCCAGCCAGTTAACCATCGCTCCCGGTCATGTCGCCCTGGACGATCTGCGTGAATTAAAAGAGAAGAAGTACCCGGAGTTAAGCTGGACGGTGGATGAAAAGCTCGGCACGACCGCGTTGCTGCAACAAGTGGTCGACGGGAAACTGAGCTACACCGTCGCTGATTCGGTCGCCATTAGCCTGTTCCAGCGCGTGCACCCCGAGCTGGCGGTGGCGCTGGATATTACCGATGAGCAACCCGTCACCTGGTTTAGCAAGCGCGATGACGATAATACGCTGTCGGCCGCGATGCTCGATTTTTTCAATTATATGAATGAAGACGGCACACTTGCGCGGCTGGAGGAGAAATATCTCGGCCATGGCGAGGATTTTGACTATGTCGACACGCGTACCTTTTTACGCGCCGTCGATAGCGTGCTGCCGGATCTGCAACCGCTGTTTGAAAAATACGCCCAGGCGATCGACTGGCGACTGTTAGCGGCCATCTCTTATCAGGAGTCACACTGGGACTCCCAGGCCACTTCACCCACCGGCGTTCGCGGCTTGATGATGCTGACGCGTAATACGGCGCAGAGCTTAGGTTTAAGCGATCGCACTGACGCCGAGCAAAGCATCAGCGGCGGCGCGCGTTACCTGGTGGACATGATGAGCAAAGTGCCGGACACCGTACCGCAGGATGAAAAAATCTGGTTCGCGCTGGCGGCTTACAATATGGGCTACGCGCACATGCTGGATGCCCGCGCGTTAACGGCGAAAACCAAAGGCAACCCGGACAGTTGGGCAGACGTGAAACAGCGCCTGCCGTTATTAAGTCAGAAACAGTACTACAGCAAGCTGACGTACGGCTACGCTCGCGGACACGAAGCCTATGCCTATGTAGAAAATATTCGTAAGTATGAAATTAGCCTGGTCGGTTATTTGCTGGAAAAAGAGAAAGAGGCCGCAAAAGCAGTGAAGCTGGCCAGGAGTTACCCGGCGGTATCGACAGAAGAATTAAATCGCCCGGCTTACGGCGTGCTGCCCTTTAGCGCATTAACCGCTAATGAAGCCTTCCCGCGTAACCCGCTGCTGGTGTCCGACGCGCTGGTGCAAAACCCGCTAAAAGTTAACCGCTAGCGCTTAACGCCACTACGCCCTAGAAAGCAGTAAGATCGCCAGCCGGTTTTTTCAGGGCTTTCTTCTCCAGCCGACGCTGGCGGAAGAAATCGCTCAGCATCGCGGCACATTCATCGCGTAACACGCCTTCGGTTATCTCCACCCGATGGTTCATGCCCGGATGGTGCAACACATCAATCAGCGATCCCGCCGCGCCGGTTTTCGCATCCCGCGCACCAAAAACCAGTTGACCGATACGGCTGTGCACCATGGCACCCGCGCACATAACGCATGGCTCCAGCGTGACATATAAAGTGGTATCAATAAGACGGTAGTTTTGCAGCACCAGCCCACCCTGGCGCAACGCCATAATTTCCGCATGCGCGGTAGGATCGTGGCGGCCAATCGGCCGGTTCCAGCCTTCGCCGATCACCTGACCGTTATGCACCAGCACCGCGCCTACCGGCACTTCGCCCTCTTCCCAGGCACGTTTCGCCAGCGTGAGCGCATGACGCATCCAGACGTCGTGATTCAGTTCAGGAATGGACAAAGCGAGATACTCCAGTAATTCAGGCGGAGCGCATTATACACAGCCGTTATCGGTTCGACACTACTCGAGCTGTTGCAAGTCGCCACGCGGCGTCACGCGCCAGCGGTGCTGGCAAAAATAGAGCAACGGGTTGTCTTGCTTGCTGTCGCTGTAACCGCTGTAGAGGCGCAACGGGGTACCGATTTTGCGTTCAAGCTGGGCGACTTTTTCATGACCGAGACAGCGCATAGTCAGCACCCAGCCACCGTAGCGGCGGCTGATTTGGCTGGCTATCAGATTAACGCGCGGGAGCCACGGGGTATCATAATAGACCTGCTCCACCAGCGGCTGCGGCGAGCCGGTAATCAGCCAGATATCCGCATCGGACGCCGCCAGATAGTTGGTTAACCGCGTTTGCACGACCGGGAAGGCGGTAACATGCTCACGAAACCAGCTGACAAATTTCTGCTGCAACGCATTCAGGTGCCGTTCGCTATGGCCAAACGTACAGCCCCACAGCAGCAAGCTCATTGGCCAGCGCGCGGCGCGTCCTTTGAGTAATAATCCGCCCGCAATCACCGGCAACAAAGGCAGCACCAGCAACGCATTTAACGGCTGATGACGCAAAACGTAACGCAGAAACGTGCCAAACATATCCTGCTGATGCAGGGTACCATCCAGATCAAAAAAGACGACGCGGCGCTCGCTGTTAGCCAAATGGGAGTCCTCTGTTGGTTAACCTTCGACCGCCGGGCCTCTCCTTCTGGCGATCGCTCTTTCAATAGCCTAACAGATAGCCCCTCACTTTTCCGGTAACAATCGGTCACCGATACCTGTAATAATCAGCGGCTATGTTGGCAAGGCCGGGATGCTTTACACTGGCCCGAACCTTTACTTCACCGCGATCCTGATGACAACACAACATACGCGCGCCTTTCATTTTACCCCGTTTCGCCATCTGTTTTTTGCCCGTCTGCTGACGGTGCTCGGTAACGGCATTGCCCCCATTGCGCTGGCTTTTGCGGTGCTGGACATTGGCGGTTCCGCCACCGAACTCGGTATTGTGGTGGCCGCTCGCTCACTGTTTAACGTGGGGTTTTTGCTGGTCGGCGGTGTGCTGGCCGATCGCTATTCACGCAGCCAGGTGCTGGTGCTGTCGTCGCTGGTCGCCGCCTGTTCGCAAGGCGTTGTCGCCTGGCTGGTGCTGGACGGTTCAGCGACGGTGCTGCACCTCGCGATACTCGGCACCATTAACGGCGCGGCGGCGGGGATCGCGCTGCCGGCTTCGTCCGCGCTGGTGCCGCAAACGGTGCCAGCGCATAACCTGCGCGAAGCCAATGCCTTTATCCAGCTTGGTATTTATAGCGGAACGGTCGTCGGCGCGTCGCTCGGTGGCATCCTCACCAGCGCTGTCGGGCCTGGCTGGGGGCTGGCGATTGACGCACTGGGCTTTGCCGCCTCGGCTCCGCTTTATCTCGCCATTCGCATGGGCGCTATTCAGGAGACAGCGGCGCAAAGCAATATCCTGCAAGATCTGCGCGATGGCTGGAAAGAGTTCATCAGCCGCGCCTGGGTGTGGGCTATTGTCGTGCAGTTCACCATTATTAATGCCGCGTTCAGCGGCGTGGTGATGGTACTCGGCCCGATCATTGCCGATACCTCGTTTGGCCGCACGCGCTGGGGAATGATTGTCGCCGCGCAGAGCGTGGGCTTGATTGTCGGTTCATTCCTCGCGCTGCGCTGGCGTCCGCGACGCGACCTGTTTATCGGCGTGATGCTGGTTGCCGTATGCGCGGTGCCGATCTATCTCCTCAGCCAAAATGTTTCTACAACGTGGTTGCTGGCGGCGTTTTTCCTCGCTGGCGTCAGTTTCGGCCTGTTCGGTGTGGCGTGGGCGCAGTCATTACAAACACATATTCCGCCAGAGAAGCTGGCGCGTGTTTATGCCTACGATGCAATGGGGTCATTTATCGCTATTCCGGTTGGTGAGCTGGCCGCCGGGCCACTGGCGACGCACTTTGGTAGCAGCAACGTGCTGATCGCCTCGGCAATCGCGGTGGTCATTGCCTGCGCAGGTGCCAGTTTTATTCCGGCAATTCGTCTGCTCGATAATTCACCGAAGGTTAAACAACGCAGCCTCAGCGGATCCTCTTGATCGCTGTCAAAACCCATTCAGGGATATTTTGTGCTAAAAGAATTTTTAATTCATAATCGCAATCTATTACTGGAATATTAAATTCATTCATCGGCAAAATATCGCGGATGGGTTTGCTCCCGGAGATCTTATGAATTGTCTAATCCGCATTCGCCAGCGCTACCCAGGCCTTGCGCAGAGCGATAAAAAGCTGGCGGAATTTCTGCTGGAAAATCCCGATCGCGCCCGTCATTTGAGTTCGCAACAGCTGGCCGCCGAAGCAGGCGTCAGCCAGTCCAGCGTGGTGAAATTTGCCCAGAAGATGGATTTCAAAGGCTTTCCGGCGATGAAACTGGCGATCAGCGAAGCGTTAGCCAGCAATAGCAATCCGTGGTCTGTGCCGGTACATAACCAGATCCGTGGTGATGATCCGCTGCGGGTGGTGGGCGAAAAGCTGATTAAAGAGTACCAGAGCGCCATGCATGCCTCGCTCGATGTTAACAGCGAGGAGAAACTGCTGGAGAGCGTGCGGCTGCTGCGCGAAGCGCGGCGTATTATCCTGACGGGTATCGGCGCTTCCGGGCTGGTCGCCCGTAATTTTGGCTGGAAACTGATGAAAATCGGCGTTAACGCCGTGGTCGAGCAGGATATGCACGCGCTGCTGGCAACCGTGCAGGCGATGGAGCCGGGCGATCTGTTGCTGCCGGTCTCTTATAGCGGCGAACGCCGAGAAATCAACATGGCGGCCGATGAGACACTGCGCGTTGGCGGCAAGATCCTCGCCATAACCGGCTTCACGCCGAACGCATTACAGCAGCGGGCCACGCACTGCCTGTACACCATCGCGGAAGAGCAAGCGACACGCAGCGCGGCGATTTCTTCCACCAGCGCGCAAATGATGCTCACGGATTTACTGTTTATGGCGCTGGTACAGCAGGATCTTGAGCATGCGCCGGAGCGTATTCGCCATAGCGAAGAACTGGTGAAAAAACTGGTGTAGCCTCCCGTCCTGACGGACGAGGTGCCTTAGCGCGGTTACTCGCCGTCGCTGGTCAGATGTTGCACTATCTCCTCGCGTATCATTTCTGCGAGCAGAGCATGGGTTTTGGTGGTCGGGTGCATATTGTCCCAGAAAACAAACGCCCCGTTCGCCGTTTTACATGCCTGCTTCACCGCGACACCTGTGGCGTAAGAGATGCCGGAAGCGGAGATATTCAGGCAAGTTTCGCTGGTATTAACAAAGCCATATTTACCGCTTTCACTGAGCAGATCATTAAATGCGCTATCCAGTTTGACGGTGAAAAAATTCGCTTTCGGATACGCGGTGCGTAATTCGCCGAGCAGGCGGTCCAGCTGCTGGTTAAACTTCTCTGATTTGTTTTTTAGCGCCTCTTTTTCCGCTGGTGTCCAGGTAGCGACACCAGGAATGACAGAGAAATCAGGCAGCCTGAATATCGCGATATGCTGCGCTCCCAGTGCCGCCAGACGCGCCAGCTGTATGCGGTAAGTAGCGATGATATCGTCCGGCGTTTTTGCGCCAGTGATAAAATCATTACCGCCAAACAGCACCGTAAACAGGGTCTGCGCGATGTCATAATTCTCTGTTTTACTCAGATAAGCGCTGAAAGAATCCAGCTGCTTATCAAAACCGTTAAATAACGGTTTCTCACCGCTTTCCGCATTGGCTGTCGCCCATACATAGCCCGGTAAATTAAGTGAACCGGCCAGATATTCGTGCCAGACTTTGCCATTAGAAAAATGACCAAGAAACCACGATGCGTGATTTGGAACCGTGCCGTATGAGCCGTTATAAACATTAATCGTATCGCTAAGGCTATCGCCAAATATGACCATGCGATCAATTTTATTATTGCCAAACAGTATCGCCGGCTGCGCCTGCCCCTGATGCCAAATCATATAATACCAGGAGAGCGCGTAATCGGAAGCATAAGGAATAACGGTCTGCGCATTAATATTGCTGGCCTTCAACGTGCTCCGGCAGATATTTACCAGGTTTGCGTAGGATGATTCGCTATAAAACATATTTGCCAGCGGCGTGGTGCTATACCAATATCCGCGCAGCTTCAGGTAGTTACTCCCGTCACGTGCCCATATCCAGGATGAGGCAGGATTACTTTGATCCTGATTATCGATGTTATACACACATTTGATATAGGTTGACGTCTCGTCGTTTGTCCGCAACGCACGCTGGTTTGCGGAGGATTCATACGCAGGCGGTACCGGCGTTGTATAGATATACTCATTCGCCGCATTCGCCAGCCCGCTTGTGATACTGGCAATTAATGCGATATATAATTTCGCTCTTTTCATTATAATCCCTTATTAATTATCCCTGCCAGGCCGCGCTAAAATAGAGCAACATTCATATATCAGAGACGTGGTGATCATTCTTAATCAATAAAAAGACACCGCACTCTATTCTGCCCGTGTGTTATTTATATTTTCAGCGCAGAAATATTCTCCGGTCAATGACGCTTTTCTTATGTTTGATTAAGAACATTCGCCAAAACGTCTCAGGAGGGAGTAGAAAGATTGTCCCGCGCCACTTTTGTGCGCAAAAAGATCATCGTGATTGGGGCTATCCGGTTTCTGTGGTAAAGTGCGCCGGTTAACATCCAGTAGTTTCCAGATAGCATCCAGATTTGACGGTAATTCTTTGAAATGGCTTTACTCATTACAAAACGCTGCATCAATTGCGACATGTGCGAACCGGAATGTCCGAACGAAGCCATTTCGATGGGCGACAGCATTTATGAAATCAACAGCGATCGGTGTACCGAGTGCGTCGGCCATTACGAAACCCCGACTTGCCAGAAAGTGTGCCCGATACCCAATACCATCCTCAAAGATCCGGCGCATGTGGAAACTGAAGAACAGCTGTGGGACAAGTTTGTCCTGATGCACCACGCAGATAAGATTTAGCTCTCGATAATCACTGTCGCGCAGGCGTAATGGCGTTCATCCGCCAGCGTCACGTGCATTGCGCGCACGCCCATCTGCTCCGCCATCCGCAGTGCTTCATCCCAAAGGCGCAGGCTCGGTTTGCCCAGCGCATCGTTAAACACTTCGAACTGATTAAACGCCAGCCCGTTACGGATCCCCGTGCCTAAGGCTTTTGCCGCCGCTTCTTTGACCGCAAAGCGTTTCGCCAGAAACCGCACCGGCTGCTGATGCGCCTGATACAGCACCCACTCGTTGTCGCTCAGCACCCGTTTAGCCAGGCGATCGCCACTGCGGGCGACCACCGCTTCGATGCGGGCTATCTCGACGATATCCGTACCTAATCCCAGAATCGCCATTACGCGCGCGCTTCCAGCATCAACCGTTTCATCTCTGCTACCGCCTCTTTCAGGCCGCTCATCACCGCGCGGCCAATAATGGCGTGGCCGATGTTCAGCTCGTGCATTTCCGGCAGCGCGGCAATGGCTTTGACGTTGTGATAGGTCAGGCCGTGTCCGGCGTTAACTTTCAGGCCAAGGCTTGCTGCGTAGGTCGCCGCTTTAGCAATGCGTTCGAGCTCTTTTGCCTGATCGGCATCGCTTTTAGCATCCGCGTAGCAACCAGTGTGAATTTCGATGTACGGTGCGCCAACCTCTGCCGCCGCTTTGATCTGCTCAGCATCAGCATCGATAAACAACGACACCAGGATGCCCGCCTGCGCCAGACGCTGGCAGGCGTCGCGCATTTTCTCGCGTTGCCCGGCCACATCCAGCCCACCTTCGGTGGTGACTTCCTGGCGTTTTTCCGGCACCAGGCAGCAAAAATGCGGTTTGGTTTCACAGGCAATCGCCAGCATCTCTTCGGTCACCGCCATTTCCAGATTCATTCGGGTGTGCAAAGTCTGGCGCAGAATGCGCACGTCGCGGTCAGTAATATGACGACGATCTTCACGCAAATGCACCGTGATGCCATCAGCGCCTGCTTGCTCGGCGATAAAAGCGGCCTGCACCGGGTCCGGATAGGCCGTCCCGCGCGCGTTACGCAGTGTGGCGATGTGATCGATGTTGACGCCCAACAGTAATTCAGCCATGACAATCCTCAATGTTCTCAAAGGCACTGACGCGCGCTTCGCCGCGTCAGTCCGGTTGTTATTCTGCTATCTTTTTGGCACGAACTGCCGGAACAGCTCCCTGCTTTTCAGCGGTTTGCCTCCAAGATACGGCTTTAACGCGATACGGGTAAAGCGCTTTGCAGCGCGGAGCGTGTCGGCATCCGGGAACTCCCTCTCCGCCAGTGCGCGTAAATGCCGCCCGGTAAAGGTGCTGTTATCTATCACGACACTGGCAATAAAGCCCTTTTCTTCCCGGTAACGATAAGTCATTACATCATCGACCGGCTCGCCGCTGCCGGCGCAGTGGAGAAAATCAACGCCATAACCCAGATGCCCGAGCAGCGCCAGCTCAAAACGGCGCAACACCGGTTCCGGCGTGCTGGTGACGCCCGCCAGGGCCTGGATACAGTGCAGGTAATCAAAAAACAGTTCAGAAAAGCGCGTCTCGTGTTCAAGCACGCGGGAGATAAGTTCGTTAACGTAGAGACCGCTGTAGAGCGTGATGCCGCTGAGCGGCAGTGCCAGCGATACCGCTTCCGCACTGCGCAGCGTTTTGACTTCGCCACGCCCGCCAAAGCGCACCAGCAGAGGAGTAAAAGGCTGTAATGCGCCCTTCAGATTAGAACGTTTGGAACGTGCGCCTTTGGCGACAAGGCGCACACGACCAGACTCTTCCGTGAAGACGTCCAGCATCAGGCTGGTTTCGCTCCACGGGCGACTATGCAGAACAAAAGCGCGCTGCCAGCCTTCCATATTATTCTCGTCGTCTTTCAGGCCGCAGCAGCGCTGGCTTCATCCGCGCATCCAGAGCGTTTATTCGGGCAAGCACCTGAACACTCAAAGCCTGGCAGTTTGCCTGCAACCCGGGAGCCATAGAGAGCAGGCTCTTAGAGATCGTCTACGTAACCGAGACTACGCAACGCGCGTTCGTCGTCGGCCCAGCCGGATTTCACTTTCACCCACAGTTCCAGGTGAACTTTGGCTTCGAACATCTCTTCTATATCTTTACGGGCTTCAATACCGATGGTTTTGATTTTGGCACCTTTGTTGCCAATCACCATCTTCTTCTGCCCTTCGCGCTCAACAAGGATCAACCCGTTGATGTCGTAACCGCCGCGTTCGTTGGTCACGAACTGTTCGATCTCCACGGTGACCGAGTACGGCAGTTCCGCACCGAGGAAACGCATCAGTTTTTCGCGGATGATTTCCGAGGCCATAAAGCGCTGTGAGCGGTCGGTCACGTAATCTTCCGGGAAGTGATGCACCGCTTCCGGCAGATGCTTACGCACGATGCCCGCGATGGTATCAACGTTCAGACCGGTCTCGGCAGACAGCGGCACGATATCGAGGAAATTCATCTGGCTGCCCAGCCACTGCAGGTGCGGCAGCAGATCGGCTTTCTCCTGCACGTTGTCCACTTTGTTGACCGCGAGGATCACCGGCGTTTTGCCGTCACGCAGCTTGTTCAGCACCATTTCGTCATCCGGCGTCCAGCGGGTGCCTTCCACAACGAAAATGACCAGTTCAACGTCGCCGATGGAGCTGCTGGCAGCTTTGTTCATCAGACGGTTGATGGCACGTTTCTCTTCCATGTGCAGGCCTGGGGTATCGACGTAAATCGCCTGATACGCGCCCTCAGTATGGATACCGACGATGCGGTGGCGCGTGGTCTGCGCCTTACGAGAGGTGATGGAAATCTTCTGCCCAAGCAGATTATTCAACAAGGTGGATTTGCCAACGTTGGGACGTCCGACGATGGCAATAAATCCGCAATAGGTTTTTTCTTCGCTCATTCCAGCTCCAGTTTTTTCAGCGCCTGTTCGGCGGCAGCCTGCTCCGCCTTGCGACGGCTGGAACCTGTGCCAACCACCGGTTCACTCAGGCCGCTGACCTGGCAGTGGATAGTAAATTCCTGATCGTGCGCTTCGCCGCGCACCTGCACCACCAGATAAGACGGCAGCGGCAGATGACGACCCTGCAGAAATTCCTGCAGGCGCGTTTTCGGATCTTTTTGTTTATCGCCAGGACTGATTTCATCAAGGCGCGTTTGATACCAGCTCAGAATTAATTGTTCGACGGTCTGAATATCGCTATCAAGAAACACCCCGCCAATTAACGCCTCAACGGTGTCTGCCAGAATGGATTCACGGCGAAAACCGCCGCTTTTCAGTTCGCCCGGTCCTAAGCGCAGACATTCACCCAGTTCGAATTCGCGGGCAATCTCCGCCAGCGTATTTCCACGCACCAGCGTCGCGCGCATGCGGCTCATATCACCTTCGTCCACACGCGGGAAACGATGATAGAGCGCGTTAGCAATCACATAACTTAAAATAGAGTCACCGAGAAATTCGAGACGCTCGTTATGTTTGCTACTGGCGCTGCGGTGGGTTAATGCCTGCTGCAACAGATCCTGATGTTGAAAAGTGTAGCCCAGCTTCCGTTGAAGCCGATTAATTACGATGGGGTTCATGCGATACCAATAAATAAATGCGTCAACAATGCAGCACACGAAACCGACCTGAGAAAACCAACGCGGTTTCGTGTGCTGTGGCGCCCGGGGGAACCAGCCTTAAACTTCGGGGGAATATTCTATACGCAACGACCGGGGTTGTCGTTAGTCTGGTGGGAATAATATTGGAAATAATTAAGGGCGCAATCGCGGTGATTGCGCCCTGGTTAATTAATGAATTCCGCCGATACGATTCAGGCGCACGCCTGTCGGCCATTCACCTTCTTGTTTTTCGAAACTCATCCAGATTGCCGTGGCACGGCCAACCAGGTTCGCTTCCGGCACAAAGCCCCAGTAGCGGCTGTCTGCGCTGTTATCGCGGTTGTCGCCCATCATAAAGTAATGACCCGGCGGCACAATCCAGGTAGCCAGCGGCTGGCTCTGCTGACGATAGTAGATCCCCAGTTGATCCTGCGCGATAGGCACGGTCAGAATGCGGTGCGTCACATCCCCCAGCGTCTCTTTACGCTCGGTTAAACGTACGCCATCCGGCAGGGACTGGCCTTTCGGTAACTGGAAGAAACCGCTGCTTGCCTCACCACCGGAGCGACGTCCGAAGGTCTGCACAAAATCGCTCTCTTCAACGTTGCTGTAAGTGATAGGCAAAGCGCTACCGCAAGCCTGACCAGAGCTGCAGTTCGGCTGCACGGTCACTTGTTTAGTCACCGGATCGTAGGTCACTTTATCGCCCGGTACGCCAACCACACGCTTGATGTAATCCAGACGCGGATCGTCCGGGTATTTAAATACCGCAATGTCACCACGTTTCGGATGACCGGTTTCAATCAGCGTTTTCTGGTAGATCGGATCTTTAATTCCATAGGCGAACTTCTCCACCAGAATGAAATCACCGATAAGCAGCGTTGGCATCATTGAACCAGATGGGATCTGGAACGGTTCGTAAATAAACGAACGCACCACCAGCACAATAGCCAGCACCGGGAATACGGACGCACCGGTTTCCAGCCAGCCAGGCTTCGGACCGATCTTCTTCAGCGTTTTTGCATCAAGCGCATCGCCTGTCGCAACTTGCGCAGCGGCCTGACGTTCCCGGCGTTTTGGTGCAAAAATAAATTTATCCAGGCACCATAAAAAACCCGTCACCAGTGTCGCGATCACCAGGATCAGGGCAAACATGTTCGCCATGCCAACTCCTTAGGATTATTTGCTATCTTTGCCCACATGCAGAATGGCAAGGAACGCTTCCTGCGGCAGTTCGACGTTGCCGACCTGCTTCATGCGTTTCTTACCTTCTTTCTGTTTCTGCAGCAGCTTTTTCTTACGGCTCACGTCACCGCCGTAGCATTTCGCCAGCACGTTTTTACGCAGCTGTTTGACTGTCGAACGGGCAATAATGTGGTTACCGATCGCCGCCTGAATCGCGATATCAAACTGCTGACGCGGGATCAGTTCTTTCATTTTCTCGACCAGCTCACGGCCACGGTACGGGGCGTTATCGTTATGGGTGATCAGCGCCAGCGCATCCACGCGCTCACCGTTGATCAGCACGTCCACACGCACCATGTTAGAGGCCTGGAAACGCTTGAAGTTGTAATCGAGTGACGCATAACCGCGCGACGTTGACTTCAGACGATCGAAGAAGTCCAGCACCACTTCCGCCATCGGAATTTCGTAAGTCAGCGCAACCTGGTTGCCGTGGTAAACCATGTTGGTCTGCACACCACGTTTCTCTACGCACAGCGTGATAACGTTGCCAAGGTACTCCTGCGGCAGCAGCATGTGACACTCGGCGATAGGCTCGCGCAGTTCGTCAATGTTGTTCAGCGGCGGCAGCTTAGACGGGCTATCGACGTAAACCACTTCTTTATTGGTGGTCTGCACTTCGTAGACCACGGTCGGTGCGGTTGTGATCAGATCCAGATCGTATTCACGCTCAAGACGCTCCTGGATGATCTCCATATGCAGCAGACCGAGGAAGCCGCAGCGGAAACCAAAGCCCAACGCGGTGGAGCTTTCCGGTTCATAGAACAACGAGGCGTCGTTGAGGCTCAGTTTGCCGAGCGCATCGCGGAAGTTTTCGTAATCGTCAGAGCTGACCGGGAACAGACCGGCATAAACCTGCGGTTTGACCTTCTTAAAGCCTGGCAGCGCTTTATCTGCCGGGTTGCGGGAGGAAGTCAGGGTATCGCCCACTGGCGCGCCGAGAATGTCTTTAATCGCACAAACCAGCCAGCCTACTTCGCCACACTTCAGTTCGGTGCGATCAACCTGTTTCGGCGTGAAAATCCCCAGGCGGTCGGCGTTATAAACCTGCCCGGTACTCATCACCTTAATTTTGTCGCCTTTGCGCATGGTGCCATTTTTGATACGCACCAGAGAAACCACGCCAAGGTAGTTATCGAACCAGGAGTCGATGATCAGTGCCTGCAACGGCGCCTCCGGATCGCCTTCCGGCGGCGGAATGTCACGCACCAGGCGTTCCAGCACATCGGGCACGCCCACGCCGGTTTTCGCCGAGCAGCGCACCGCATCGGTGGCGTCGATGCCAACAATGTCTTCAATTTCTTCTGCAACACGCTCAGGATCGGCGGCTGGCAGATCGATCTTATTCAGTACCGGTACGACTTCCAGATCCATCTCGATGGCGGTATAGCAGTTTGCCAGCGTCTGCGCTTCCACGCCCTGGCCCGCATCCACCACCAGCAGTGCGCCTTCGCAGGCGGCGAGCGAACGGGAAACCTCGTAGGAGAAGTCAACGTGACCGGGGGTATCGATAAAGTTCAGCTGGTAGGTTTCGCCATTGTTGGCTTTGTAATCCAGCGTGACGCTTTGCGCTTTAATGGTAATGCCGCGCTCACGTTCAAGATCCATGGAATCAAGAACCTGGGCTTCCATTTCGCGATCGGAAAGACCACCGCAAATCTGGATGATACGGTCAGACAGCGTCGACTTACCGTGGTCGATGTGAGCGATGATCGAAAAGTTACGAATATTCTTCATATAGTGAGTTTTTATGCCTTACGAGTAACTAAGAGGCCTGTACGCGCCTGACGTCAATGTACTGAAACGCCGCATTCTACACTACAACAACAATGCGGGGAAATGCTGATACCAGGCAGAAAAGTATCGCTATTATCGTAAGACTTAAAGAGGATATTACGGCTGGCGTTCAGCGGATGCGTTGTCGACGCGGATAAGATCCGGAGGCAGGCCGACGCTGAGAATAACCGGCTGCCATTCGCTGCGCGTGGCAAGCTTTGGCGACAAACCACGGGCCAGTAAAAAACCGCCAACGCCGCCAAGCACTGCGCCGCAAAGCGCTGCGAGATCCTGGCCGAAGAGCGCCTGGAAAATGGCGCCCATGACAAACAGGCCTACCAGCGGCGACATATAGACCAGTACCGCGGAGCCCAGCAGGCTGCTCTCGGCGATGCCTAATTCAACTTTCTGCCCGGCAACTAACGGCTCGGCACTGGGCACGGCAATGGTATGCGTGGTTTGCGGACCGAGTTTATTCAGCACACGGCTGCCGCAACCGGCACGCGAAGCGCAACTGCTACAGGAAGCTTTGACATCACATTCGACCAGCGCGTTACCATTTTGCCAGGAAACGACGGTCGCCCACTCTTTTATCATTGTGCGGCCTTAAATTTGAGACTGTCCGCAATACGTTTTGCGGTTTGCGGCGGCAATTCACCGACAACCGTGATTTCAGCGTTATCACGAACCGTCGTGCTCACGGTACGTCGACCGGTGCGCAGCATCTGATCGGCGCTATTCTGATTAGCACGGTTAACGTTAACGGAGAAGCTGAACAAGCCGTCGGAATAGAGGCGGGATTCAACGGGCATATCCATGGTTGGCAGTTGGCGACGGCTGCTGGAGACTTCGCTAAACCCTTGTGGCAACCAGGCCGGTTCCCAGTTAAACACGACGTTATCGCCAGCCGGAAGTGAAAGCAGCGGCGGCAAACTGGCTTTCGCCAGTGTTTGCATGCTGTTGGTCACCTGGCCGTTGACGGTGACAGCAATAACGCGGAACTGTTCAAGGGTTTCACCATCACGATCAAGCAAATCAACGCGCATCGGCAGGCGGGTTTCTTCATCCATCCACACAATATAGCTGTAACGGGTGCCATCACGCGCCACAACGCGGATCACTTCGCACAGCCGGTCAGCAATGCGCGTGCGTCCCACGGAGATGAAATCGTAATAGGGAGAAAGACGTTTGAAGTCGGTATAAACCAGCGACGGCAGTGAATCAACGATGAAGTTGCCGTTGAGCGTGAAAGGCTCAAGGCCCGGTTCGAAGTAGCTGATCTCATTGCCACGCTGTACCACTTCGCGGCGGGGGCCGTCCATTTGCAACAACTGTGCAAGCGGCTGATCGTTAAGACGCACATGGCGGTAGCGTAACGATTCAACACCCTGCTTATTGATGCTGACAAAAGAGAGTTCATAGTTGAGCGACTGGCTCGCCACGTTCATTTGCTGCAGCAACGCCCCGGACGAAACATCAGCCGAGGCGTTGACAGAGAAGAACAAGCCAGTAGCCACAAAAGACATGGCACACCAAAGTTGCTTCATTACTGCGATTGCGTTCCTAAAGTTTGATTTCCTGGCACCTGAACAGCTGCTTGCTGTGTTTGCGCCTGCTCAAACTGAAGCTGTTCGGAGTGCAGACGGCGTTGCAGTTCGTAATCCTGCAGCATCGCATTAATGCGACGACGTTGTTCCTGCACCTGCTGTTGCTGACCGGCATTTGCCGTCGCATCAGACGGAACACCCAAACTCACCGGACTGGCTTTGCCCATCATCGGCAGCGTATTAAACACTGGCGCTTCGGGCTGTTGGGTTGATTCAGCCGAGCCATTATAGTGCTGGACGCCAACAATTACAGCAAGCGATACGCATGCCGCAACGCCCATCTGGGTAAGCTGGCTGGCCCACGGACGAACTTTGTGCCAGAACGGCATTTTCTGCCATTGGTGAGGAGCGGGCTGAGCTTCAGGAATCAATGGCGCCGGCGCCTGAACAGCGTCATTCTCAATCGCGGCCATTACTCGGGCTGAGATATCGAAATGGAGGAGACCGGCGGTATCACCACGCATGGAATCGCGGATGAGATGGTAGCTCTCCCAGGTTTTCTGCATTTCCGGATCCTGAGACAACTCAACGAGCAGCTCACTATCCAGCGTTTCACCATCCATTAAAGCGGAAAGTTGTTCTTTCTGCATGCCTAATACCTTTTTCAGTATCCCGCTATCGTCAACGCCTGATAAGCGGTTGAACTTTATTATCAATAGCTTCCCGCGCACGGAAGATACGCGAACGAACGGTACCTACCGGACAATCCATTATGGCCGCAATCTCTTCATAACTCAGGCCATCCAGCTCCCGCAACGTAATTGCCATACGTAAATCTTCCGGGAGTGACTCAATGGTACGAAAAACTATTTGTCGCAGTTCTTCTGACAACATTAAGTTCTCAGGGTTCGAAATTTCTTTCAGTGCACCGCCACTTTCGAAGTTTTCTGCTTCAATTGCGTCGACATCACTGGATGGCGGCCTGCGCCCTTGGGCAACCAGGTAATTTTTCGCTGTATTAACCGCAATTCGGTACAGCCAGGTATAAAAAGCGCTATCCCCCCTGAATGAATCAAGCGCGCGATAGGCTTTTATAAATGACTCTTGTACGACATCAGGCACATCGCCCGAAGGGACATAACGGGAAACCAGACTCGCCACTTTATGCTGGTAGCGCACCACCAGTAAGTTAAACGCTTTCTGATCTCCTTTCTGGACCCTTTCGACCAGGACCTGATCCGTTAACTGCTCGCTCATCCGAGGTAAAGTCTCCCCAAAACCAATTTCCACGCGTATCCAGAACGCCACTCCAATACTGCACTATATGAGCAAGCAGCCAGTTAGAGGGGCAGTATGTGATAAAGTTCCGTTACGCCTTTGTTTTTGTGCATCGTTCCACAGACTTTTCATTCTCACTCATTATAAGTCTGCAAACTTTGAACAATGTGTTTTCTCAAAGAAAAGACCTTAAGACCGCCAGAGAGTAACGCAATACCGCTTTTTTTTCATCTCTAATACGCCCTCGCTAACAAACTGCTTATTAATAGCTTTTTTTTCCGGTTACCTCTTTTCATCCTCGCAGACATGTTTAGCCGTTAATACAAGAGAAACAAAAAACAGTGATCAATTGCCGCTTACGGTGCTATGCTGCGCAAACACTGTTTAGTAAATTAAACAAACCATGAAAACGACTCCTGAACTCTCCTGTGATGTACTGGTCATCGGCAGCGGCGCGGCCGGTCTTTCGGTGGCTTTACGGCTTGCAGACAAACATAAGGTCATTGTTTTAAGCAAGGGTCCCATTAGCGAAGGTTCGACATTTTATGCGCAGGGCGGTATCGCTGCGGTATTTGATGAAACCGATAGCATCGAATCGCATGTGGAAGACACGCTGATTGCCGGTGCCGGGATTGTGGAGCGCCACGCCGCCGAGTTTGTCGCCAGCAACGCGCGCCAGTGTGTCCAGTGGCTTATTGATCAAGGCGTGTTGTTTGATACCGAAGTCGCTGCCAACGGCGAAGCCAGTTACCACCTCACGCGCGAAGGCGGGCATAGCCACCGCCGCATTCTGCATAGCGCCGACGCGACCGGCAAAGAGGTCGAAAACACGCTGGTTACCCAGGCGATTAACCATCCGAACATTCGCGTGCTTGAGCGCTGCAATGCGGTAGATCTGATTATCTCCGACAAAATTGGCCTGGCCGGAACGCGCCGTGTGGTGGGCGCGTGGGTGTGGAACCGTAATAAAGAACAGGTGGAAACCTGCCAGGCAAAAGCCGTGGTACTGGCAACCGGTGGTGCCTCGAAGGTCTATCAGTACACCACCAATCCGGATATCGCCTCCGGGGACGGTATCGCCATGGCCTGGCGTGCGGGCTGTCGGGTGGCGAACCTGGAGTTTAATCAATTTCACCCTACCGCCCTGTTCCACCCGCAGGCGCGCAACTTCCTGCTCACGGAAGCGTTACGCGGTGAAGGCGCACATTTGAAACGCCCGGACGGCACCCGTTTCATGCCAGATTTTGACGCGCGGGGCGAGTTAGCGCCACGCGATGTGGTCGCCCGTGCGATCGATCATGAAATGAAACGCCTCGGCGTCGATTGCATGTATCTCGATATCAGCCATAAACCGGCTGAATTTATCCGTCACCATTTCCCGATGATTTATGAAAAGTTGCTCGGGCTTGGCATTGATTTAACCAAAGAGCCTGTTCCGATTGTCCCCGCGGCACATTACACCTGCGGCGGCGTCATGATTGACGATCGCGGGCGTACCGACGTCGACGGGCTGTATGCCATTGGGGAAGTGAGCTATAGCGGTTTGCACGGAGCAAACCGCATGGCGTCGAACTCGCTACTGGAGTGCCTGGTCTATGGCTGGTCTGCAGCGGAAGATATCGCCCACCGGATACCGCATGCCCAGGCGGTCACGACGTTGCCAGCATGGGATGAAAGCCGCGTGGACGATGCCGATGAACGGGTGATTCTGCAACACAACTGGCACGAATTACGGCTGTTTATGTGGGATTACGTCGGCATTGTGCGCACCACTAAACGCCTTGAACGGGCGCAGCGCCGTATTACGTTGTTGCAGCAGGAAATCGATGAATACTACGCGAACTTCCGTGTTTCGAATAACCTGCTGGAATTGCGCAACCTGGTGCAAGTCGCGGAGTTAATTGTCCGCTGTGCGATGGCGCGCAAAGAGAGCCGCGGGTTGCATTTCACGCTGGATTACCCCGATTTACTGCCGGAATCCGGCCCGACAGTGCTCTCGCCACAAAACTACATAAACAGATAAAACGCCTGGGTCAGCGCAGTGTAGCTCTCTGAGTAACGCTGATCTGGCCCACGGATCACCAGACGATCGGCAAACATTTCGCCATCTCGCGGTGAGAAAGCCAGCAGGACCCGATGCGGCAAGCGGCTTTCTGTTTCAGTCACATCCGTACGCAAACGCAGATGCCAGCCCAGCGTTTGCGCTTTGCTGACAAAGGCTTCGCTGATTTCAATCGGCAGAACGACGCAGAAAAATCCCTCTTCCGTAATCAGCGTTGCGCCAATTTCCAGCAAGGACTGATGATCAAGCGTTGTGGTATAGCGCGCTTTATCGCGCTCTGGCGTGGCGCATTGCACCCCTTCGTCAAAATAGGGGGGATTGCTGACAATCAGATCGTAGCGCGCGGTGTTTTCCGTGCTCCACTGGCAGATATCCGCCTGATGTACGGTAATGCGCTCCGCCCACGGCGAGGCCTGGACATTTTCCTGCGCCTGCCCCGCAGCTTGCTCATCCAGCTCGACGGCATCAATTGTTACTTCTGGCGATGTGCGTTGCGCCAGCATCAGCGCCAGCAGCCCACTGCCGGTACCAATGTCCAGCACATGCCGCGCTTTGGAAACTGGTGCCCACGCGCCTAACATCACCCCATCGGTGCCCACTTTCATGGCACAGCGATCGTGCGCAACAAAGAATTCTTTAAACGTGAAGCCGTCACGGCGCAACTGAGCCTTTGACTGGGACATCTTTACAACCTCGATTCGGAAACCGGTGTAGCATAGGGGAAAGCAAAGCGCCGGAAAAGCAATAAGCAGACAACAGATGAAGATTGCAGCCGTAACGTCTATAATCGGCGCCCCACACAGAGGTAGATCATGACTGTAACGACTTTTTCCGAACTCGAACTTGACGACAGCCTGCTGGACGCGCTCCAGAGTAAAGGCTTTACACGCCCGACCGCCATCCAGGCCGCCGCCATTCCGCCTGCGCTTGAAGGGCGTGATGTCCTCGGTTCCGCCCCTACCGGCACCGGTAAAACGGCGGCATATCTGCTGCCTGCGTTGCAGCACCTTCTGGACTTCCCGCGTAAAAAATCCGGCCCGCCGCGTATCCTGATCCTAACGCCGACCCGCGAACTGGCGATGCAGGTTGCCGATCACGCGCGTGAACTTGCCGCGAACACGCATCTGGATATCGCCACCATTACCGGCGGTGTAGCGTATATGAACCACGCGGAAGTGTTCAGCGAAAACCAGGATATCGTGGTCGCGACCACTGGCCGCCTGCTGCAATATATTAAAGAAGAGAACTTCGACTGCCGCGCGGTAGAAACGCTGATCCTTGACGAAGCAGACCGCATGCTGGACATGGGCTTCGCACAAGATATCGAGCATATTGCCGGTGAAACCCGCTGGCGTAAGCAGACCATGCTGTTCTCCGCGACGCTGGAAGGCGAGGCCATTAAAAATTTTGCTGAGCGCCTGCTGGAAGATCCTGTCGAAGTTTCCGCCACGCCATCAACGCGTGAGCGCAAGAAAATTCACCAGTGGTACTACCGTGCCGATGACGTCGCCCATAAAACCGCGCTGCTGGTACATCTGCTCAAGCAACCTGAAGTTAGCCGCTCTATCGTGTTTGTGCGCAAACGCGAACGTGTGCATGAGCTGGCGAACTGGCTGCGTGAAGCGGGTATCAACAACTGCTATCTCGAAGGTGAGATGGTACAGGCGAAGCGTAACGAAGCGATCAAACGCCTGACAGAAGGTCGTGTGAATGTGCTGGTCGCCACCGATGTCGCCGCTCGCGGCATTGATATCGATGATGTCAGCCACGTCTTTAACTTCGATCTGCCGCGCAGCGGCGATACCTACCTGCACCGCATCGGTCGTACAGGCCGCGCGGGTCGTAAAGGCACCGCGATTTCGCTGGTCGAGGCGCACGATCATCTGCTGCTGGGTAAAATTGGCCGTTATGTTGAAGAGCCGCTGAAGCCGCGCGTAATAGATGAATTGCGTGCGAAAACGCGCGCTCCCAGTGAAAAGCTGACAGGCAAACCGTCGAAGAAAGTGCTGGCGAAGCGCGCAGAGAAGAAAAAAGAGAAAGAAAAAGAGAAACCGCGCGTGAAGCAACGCCATCGTGACACCAAAAACATTGGTAAACGACGTAAGCCGAGCGCTGCAAGTACTGCGCCGCAAAATACAGAAGAGTAAAAAAACGCCGGGGTATCCCGGCGTTTTTATGTGTGCCTGAAATTACAGGCTTTCAGTAAAGGTACGAGCAATAACGTCGCGCTGCTGTTCTGGCGTCAGAGAGTTAAAACGCACAGCATAACCGGAGACACGAATCGTCAGCTGTGGGTATTTTTCCGGGTGTTCAACGGCATCAAGCAGTGTTTCGCGACGCAGCACGTTAACGTTCAGGTGCTGGCCGCCTTCAACGCGCACTTCCGGTTTCACTTCCATCGGAATTTCACGGTATTCGATATCGCCGAGTTTGCTAACCGCAACCACTTCATCTTCTGCATAACCCGCTTTGGCACATACGCAACGAGCTTCGCCTTTGTCGTTATCGAGCAGCCAGAACGAATTCAGCAGGTTGTCATTGGCAGCTTTAGTAATCTGGATACCAGTAATCATGAATAGCCTCCCTTAGGCACATTATTTGATTAGCCGGATTCTTTCCGGCCAATTGGTAAAACCATTGTTGTCTGATTGTTTATATACCAGTCCGACATGCGGCATTCTTTGATTTAAATCAATAAAAACCACACAGTAAAAATGGCTATTGGGGAATATACTTGTTTTATATCAAGTTACGCCAGTCACACCAACTTAAAATTTTTGTAAATTTTAAAAATATTTTTAGGATTTTCGTTCACGGGCGACAGTGAATTTTGTTCCGGGGAAATAAGCAGTTAAGCTACGGGGAACGAACTTCGCAGGAGAGCGGGATGACCACTTCATTAACATGGCATGATGTGCTGGCAGAAGAAAAACAGCAGCCGTACTTTATTAATACCCTTAGCACGGTGGCGGCTGAACGTCAGTCCGGAATAACCATCTATCCGCCGCAGAAAGATGTGTTCAACGCCTTTCGTTTCACTGAGCTTGGCGATGTCAAAGTTGTGATCCTCGGCCAGGATCCCTACCACGGCCCGGGACAAGCTCACGGTTTGGCGTTTTCTGTTCTTCCGGGCATTGCACCTCCCCCTTCTCTGCTGAATATGTATAAAGAGCTGGAAGCCAGCATCCCGGGTTTTGTGCGCCCGCAACATGGTTATCTCGAAAGCTGGGCGCGTCAGGGCGTGCTGCTACTTAATACCGTACTCACCGTACGCGCCGGTCAGGCGCACTCGCACGCAAGCCTCGGCTGGGAAACCTTCACCGATAAAGTGATTAGCCTGATTAATGAGCACCGCGAAGGCGTGGTCTTTCTGCTTTGGGGTTCGCACGCACAGAAAAAAGGGGCGATTATCGACACAAAACGCCATCATGTTCTGAAAGCACCGCATCCGTCACCGCTCTCCGCGCACCGTGGATTTTTCGGCTGTAACCATTTTGTCCTGGCGAATCAATGGCTGGAAAAACAGGGCGAAACGCCAATCGACTGGATGCCGACACTCCCGGCAGAGAGTAAGTAAAAATCAGCCTCCAGAAAAGACGGCGTTAATTGCCCCCTGGAAGGACTTGAAAAAAGCCTCTGCCAGGCTTGTGAAATTGAAATCCAACAGCAATAAAGCAGAGCCCAAAAGGTGTTGATGACCATACCCACAGGGTGTGATTTTCAGCGAGTAGAATAAAAAAATGCCAGCATTACGCTGGCATTTTTTATTGCATATGGCGTTGCGCTATCAGGCTTTATTTTGACGCCACCACTCTGCCAGCAACACACCGGTTGCGACAGACACGTTGAGGCTTTCAACGTTGCCGGTGCCTTCAATTGAGACGCTTAAATCTGAACGAGACAGCGTCACATCAGACAAACCATCACGCTCCTGACCCAGCACCAGCACCATCTTTTTCGGCAACTCAGCTTTAAACAGCGGCGTTCCGTTGTGGCTGGAAGTCGTCACCAGCGCGTAACCCGCCTGGCGGAACTCTTCCAGCGCATCGACAAAGCTATCGCCGGTGATCGGCTGAACGTGTTCCGCGCCGCCTTCAGCCGTACGGACAGCCGCGCCAGATTCAACCACTGCCGCATCCTGCAATACCACGCCTTTCACACCGAAATGTGCGCAGCTACGCATAATTGCGCCGAGGTTGTGCGGGTTGCCCACATCTTCCAGCGCCAGCACGCAATCTTCTTCTGCGGCATTCGCCACCCATTTCTGGACGCTAAGACCATTACGCTTTTTGATCAGGAAGCATACGCCGCCGTGATGTTCTGTACCGGAGGCTTTCGCCAGTTCGTCTTCATCAACCACATGATACGCTTTACGGTTCGCGGCCATCCAGCGCAGAGCTTCTTTAAAACGCGGGGTCACGCTCTGCACAAACCAGGCGCGGACAATCGATTCAGGACGGCTGCTGAACAGTGCCTGGCAGGCATTTTCGCCATAGACGCGCGTCTCTTCCGCGCGCTGACGGCGCAGCACTTCCGGATCGATAAAACTTTTACCGCTAATACCACCGTGATCCGGTTTTTCCGGCGTTTCGTCGCCCGGCGCACGGGAAACGGTACGCCACGGCGAATCACTCTGGTTACTGAAATTGTCTCGCTGCGGGCGGCTTCTGTCATCACGAGCAGGGCGGCCCCGGTCATCGCGAGCAGAACGACTTCTGTCGTCACGGCCAGCACGACCTTTATCATCGCGGGAGGTGCGACGGTCATCGCCACCGCGCGAAGACGTTCCGCTACGCGCTGGCCCTTTCCCGGTGCGCGGGTTATAGCCACGTTTATCGGAATCATCATCACTGCGGACATACATCACTTTGACCTTGCCGCTTTTATTCTTTAATTCATCGTTCATGCTTTTCTCCACCAGCGCTGCGCGAAGCGCGCAGATTACCTGATGTGCTGGCGCTTAGCCATTAATTCGTTCAAAAGTTATCGGCTATTGTACTCATTGAATAAAACGCGTTGTCGTTTAAAACCTTCTTATCAATAATATGTAACATTGAAGAAACATACCGGCGAAACGCCGCTTTGTACCATCGCTTCCCTGAGGTTAGTTATGAATACCGTATGTGCAAGCTGTCAGGCGCTGAACCGCATTCCTGAAGAAAGAATGAACGACGGCGCGAAATGTGGGCGCTGTGGACATGAGCTGTTCGATGGAGATGTAATCAATGCGACTGGCGAAACCCTGGATAAGCTGCTGAAAGATGACCTGCCTGTGGTTGTCGATTTCTGGGCGCCATGGTGCGGCCCGTGCCGCAACTTCGCGCCGATTTTCGAAGATGTCGCAGAAGAACGCAGCGGTAAAGTACGCTTTGTAAAAGTTAACACCGAAGCCGAGCGCGAGCTCAGTGCGCGTTTCCGCATTCGCAGTATTCCAACCATTATGCTGTTCAAAAATGGCGAAGTGGTGGACATGCTAAGTGGCGCGATGCCAAAAGCGCCGTTCGACAGCTGGCTTAACGAATCACTGTAATCCTTTCGGGGCGCATCTTGTGCCCCGTTTTCAGCTCTGCGACAATGGCGTTTTTCTTGCGCGACCTTCATGACCAATAACGCTGTTCTCCAACTCCGTGCTGAGCGCCTTGCCCGCTCGACGCGCCCGTTTCTGGCGCGTGGCAACCGTATTCGCCGCTGCCAGCGCTGCTTGCTGCCGCTGAAAAACTGTCTGTGTGATACCTTAAAACCGGCTTGCGCCAATAGCCGTTTTTGCCTGGTCATGTTCGACACCGAGCCAATGAAACCCAGTAACACCGGGCGTTTGATTGCCGATATCCTGCCCGATACGCAGGCTTTTCAATGGTCGCGTACCGAACCACCGCAAGCGCTTATTGATTTATGTACCAGTGACGAATACCAACCGATGGTTGTCTTCCCGGCGTCTTATGCGGGCAGCGAACGTCAGGTGTTGAGCGCTCCCGCCGCCGGCAAACCGCCACTGTTTATTATGCTGGATGGCACCTGGACCGAAGCGCGTAAAATGTTTCGCAAAAGTCCCTATCTGGATGCATTACCGGTTATCTCCGTCGATCTGTCACGCGTGTCTGCCTATCGTTTAAGGGAAGCGCATGCAGACGATCAATACTGCACGGCGGAAGTGGCCATTGCCCTGTTGGATCTCGCTGGCGACAGCACCGCAGCGCAAGCGCTCAGCGATCACTTCACCCTGTTCCGCGAGCGTTACCTGGCGGGGAAACCGCATCATCCATCCACCATCACAGCAAACGCCGTAGAAAACGTTTAATATCATCGGGTCACTCTTTTGCGGAGGCCGGTATGAGCCAACGAGGGCTGGAAGCGTTATTACGTCCCCGATCGATTGCGGTGGTGGGTGCATCCATGAAGCCGGATCGCGCGGGTTTTTTAATGATGCGCAATTTACTGGCAGGCGGTTTCGCCGGTCCTGTCTTACCGGTAACGCCCGCCTATAAAGCAGTTCAGGGTGTTCTGGCGTGGCCGGATGTCGCCAGTCTGCCTTTCACGCCCGATCTTGCGGTGTTGTGTACCCACGCTAAACGTAATTTGACGCTGCTTGAGGCGCTCGGCCAAAAGGGGTGTAAAACCTGCATTATTCTTTCCGCTCCGCCCGAGCAGCATGCCGATTTGCTGGCCTGCGCTGGCCGCTATCAGATGCGGTTGCTTGGCCCGAACAGCCTGGGCTTGCTCGCCCCCTGGCAAGGCCTTAACGCCAGTTTTTCGCCGGTGCCGATTACACGCGGCAAACTGGCGTTTATTTCCCAGTCTGCCGCCGTCTCCAATACCATCCTCGACTGGGCGCAGCAGCGGGAAATGGGGTTTTCTTATTTCATCGCCCTCGGCGATAGCCTCGATATTGATGTTGATGAACTGCTCGATTTCCTGGCGCGCGACAGTAAAACCAGCGCTATCCTGCTCTATCTGGAACAGCTAAGTGACGCCCGTCGCTTTGTTTCCGCCGCACGTAGCGCATCACGTAATAAACCGATTCTGGTCATAAAAAGCGGTCGCAGCCCGGAAGCGCAGCGTCTGCTGCATTCCCATGCGGGACTCGATCCGGCCTGGGATGCGGCAATTCAGCGCGCCGGTTTATTGCGGGTACAGGATACCCATGAACTTTTTTCCGCCGTCGAAACGCTCAGTCATATGCGCCCGTTGCGCGGCGAACGGTTGATGATCATCAGTAATGGCGCGGCCCCCGCCGCGCTGGCACTGGACGAATTGTGGTCACGCAACGGTAAGCTGGCCACACTGAGTGAAGAGACGATAACGCAGTTGCGCGACGTGCTGCCGGAGTATGTGGAACCCGCTAACCCGCTGGACTTGCGCGATGACGCCAGCAGCGAGCGTTACATCGCCGCGTTGAATATTCTGCTCGACAGCCAGGATTACGATGCGCTGATGGTCATCCACGCGCCCAGCGCCGCAGCGCCCGGCAGCGAAAGCGCGGTGGCGTTAATTGACGCACTGAAAAAACATCCACGCGGGAAATACGTTACCGTATTGACCAACTGGTGCGGAGAGTTTTCCTCGCAGGAAGCGCGGCGTCTGTTCAGCGAAGCCGGGTTGCCAACTTACCGAACGCCTGAAGGCACCATCACGGCCTTTATGCATATGGTGGAATATCGGCGAAACCAGAAACAGCTACGTGAAACGCCAGCGATCTCAGTGAGCCTGACAGCAGATACCGCCGCAGCACACAACCTTCTGCAACAGGCACTGGCCGATGGCGCATCAACGCTGGATACCCATGAAGTGCAGCCAATTTTACGCGCCTGGGGGCTGCAAACGCTGCCGACCTGGATTGCCAGCGACAGTGCGGAAGCCGTGCATATTGCCGAACAGATTGGCTACCCGGTCGCGCTGAAATTACGCTCTCCCGATATCCCGCATAAGTCGGAAGTCCAGGGGGTAATGCTTTATCTGCGTACCGCGAAAGAGGTGCAGCAGGCTGCTGATGCGATTATCGATCGCGTCAAAATGAACTGGCCGCAGGCGCGCATCCACGGTTTGCAAGTGCAGAGCATGGCGAACCGTGCTGGCGCACAGGAACTGCGTGTCGTGGTAGAACACGATCCGGTTTTTGGCCCGCTGATCATGTTAGGTGAAGGCGGCGTTGAGTGGCGGGCAGAGGATCAAGCCGCTGTAGCGCTTCCGCCACTGAACATGAATCTGGCGCGCTACCTGGTCATTCAGGCGATCAAAAGTAAAAAGATCCGCGGGCGCAGCGCATTACGCACGCTGGATATCGCTGGCCTGAGCCAGTTTTTAGTTCAGGTCTCAAATTTGATTGTCGATTGCCCGGAAATCGAACGGCTCGACATTCACCCTTTGCTGGCTTCCGGCAGCGAATTCACGGCGCTGGATGTCACAATGTCTATTGCGCCCAGCGCCGGGAACGGTGAGACGCGTCTTGCGATTCGCCCCTATCCGCAGCATCTGGAAGAACATGTTGAGATGAGAAATGGCGAACAGTGCTTGTTCCGCCCGATTCTTCCCGAGGACGAACCTCAGTTGCAGGCATTTATTGCCAGGGTGACAAAAGAAGATCTCTATTATCGCTACTTTAGCGAGATCAACGAATTTACCCACGATGATTTAGCGAATATGACGCAGATCGACTACGATCGGGAAATGGCCTTCGTGGCCGTGCGCAGCACCGATCAGGGCGAAGAGATTTTGGGCGTAACCCGCGCTATTTCCGATCCGGATAATATCGACGCTGAATTTGCCGTGCTGGTGCGATCCGATTTGAAAGGGCTCGGGCTCGGACGACGTTTACTTGAAAAGCTCATCAGTTATACCCGGGATCACGGACTTAAGCGCTTGAATGGTATTACTATGCCCAACAATCGCGGCATGGTGACACTGGCGCGTAAACTGGGATTCGATGTCGATATCCAACTGGAAGATGGCATAGTCGGTTTGTCGCTCCATCTGACACAGACAGAGTAATCCCGAGTAAGGTACTGGAAATGTTGACCACTTTAGCAGGCTCGGTGTTATTATTGCCCGCTTATGTCGTCTGCATGCAACAGAAGACCCTTCAATAAACAGAGAAGAAACGCACTGTGATGTTGTCAAAATTTAAGCGTAATAAACATCAACAACACCTTGCCCAATTACCCAAGATTTCTCAGTCAGCTGATGATATAGAGTTCTTCTATGCTCCTGCTGATTTCAGGGAGACGCTGCTTGCGAAGATAGCCACCGCAACGCGCCGGATCTATATCATTGCCCTGTATCTTGAGCAGGATGATGGCGGGAAAGGAATTCTGAACGCGCTGTATGAAGCAAAACGCCAGCGCCCGGAGCTGGATGTTCGCGTCCTCGTTGACTGGCATCGCGCTCAGCGCGGCCGTATTGGCGCAGCAGCGTCGAATACCAATGCGGACTGGTACTGCCGTCTGGCGCAGGAAAACCCTGGCGTTGTCGTTCCCGTTTACGGCGTGCCGGTTAATACCCGCGAAGCGCTTGGCGTGCTCCACTTCAAAGGCTTTATTATTGATGACTGCGTGCTGTATAGCGGCGCGAGCCTTAACGATGTTTACCTGCATCAGCACGATAAATACCGCTATGACCGTTATCAGTTGATCCGCAATCCGCAGATGGCAGACGTCATGCAAGGCTGGGTTGAGCAGAATCTGATTCAGGGTCGTGGCGTGAACCGCCTTGACGATCCGCTGCGTCCTAAAAGCCCGGAAATCAAAAATGATATCCGCCTGTTCCGCCAGGAATTGCGCGATGCGTCGTACCATTTCCAGGGCGATGCAGATAACGAACAGCTGGCAGTGACTCCGCTGGTTGGTCTGGGTAAATCCAGCCTGCTGAATAAGACGATTTTCCATCTGATGCCGTGCGCAGAGCACAAGCTGACGATTTGTACACCCTATTTCAACCTGCCTGCGGTACTGGTACGCAATATTATTCAATTGCTGCGCGAGGGGAAAAAAGTCGAAATCATCGTTGGCGATAAGACGGCCAATGACTTTTTCATTCCTGAAGATGAGCCGTTTAAGATTATTGGCGCGTTGCCTTATCTGTATGAGATAAACCTGCGTCGTTTCTTAAGCCGCCTGCAATATTATGTGAATACCGACCAACTTGTCGTTCGCCTGTGGAAAGATGACGATAACAGTTACCACCTGAAAGGAATGTGGGTCGACGATGAGTGGATCCTGCTCACCGGGAACAACCTGAACCCGCGCGCCTGGCGTCTGGATCTGGAAAACGCGGTGCTCATCCACGATCCAAAACATGAGCTGGCCGCACAGCGCGATAAAGAGCTGGAGCTTATTCGCACGCACACCACAGTGGTAAATCATTACCGCGATTTGCAGAGCATTGCGGATTACCCGGTGAAAGTACGTAAGCTGATACGCCGCCTGCGCCGTATCCGCATTGATAAGCTGATTAGCCGCATTCTTTAACCTTAAGCCCCGTCTCTGCGATGGGGCTTTTTTTCAGGTCTTCCAATGAAATACACCTTGCTGGCAACAACACTGCTGCTGACAGGCTGTAGCCATATGGCGAACGATAGCTGGAGCGGGCAGGATAAAGCACAACATTTTCTTGGTTCGGCCATGCTTTCCGCAGCCGGGAATGAATACGCGCAACGTCAGGGCATCAGCCGTGACCGAAGTGCGGTATACGGCCTGATGTTTTCTGTCAGCCTTGGGGCATCGAAAGAGTTATGGGATAGCCGCCCGGCAGGGAGCGGCTGGAGCTGGAAAGATTTCGCATGGGATGTTGCCGGTGCCACAACCGGTTTTGCCGTGTGGCAACTGGCAAGATAGACACTAAAGCCGGATGCCTTTCCCTTTACGATGCAGCATCAGGGAAACCAGAAATGCCAATGCGCCCATCACCGTAACGTACCAGAAAAAGCTGCTCTCAAAACCGGCCGATTTGAGCGACAGCGCAACATACTCTGCCGAACCACCAAACAGCGCATTCGCCACGGCATAAGATAACCCAACACCTAGCGCACGAACCTGCGCCGGGAACATCTCGGCTTTCAGGATCCCACTGATTGAGGTGTAGAAACTGACAATCACTAATGCCAGCATGACCAGCGCGAACGCGGCATAAGGCGAAGTGACACTGTGCAGTGCGCTGAGAATCGGGACAGTACAGAGCGTGGCAAGGCCGCCGAACAGCAACATTGAGGAACGGCGGCCTATCTTGTCCGACAGCGCGCCGATAACGGGTTGAATCAGCATAAAGACAAATAACGCAACTGTCATAATGACGCTGGCAACGTTGGCATGCATTCCGGCGGTATTTACCAGATATTTTTGCATATAGGTGGTAAAGGTGTAGAACGCCAGTGAGCCGCCAGCCGTAAAGCCAAGCACCATAATGAAAGCCTTGCGATTACGCCACAGCCCTGTTAGCGATCCCGCTTCTTTCAGGGCCCGTACCTCCTGCCGTGAGGTTTCATCAAGTTGTCGGCGTAGCCACAGCGCAACAATAGCCAGTGCGGCACCGAGCGCAAACGGAATACGCCATCCCCAGGCACGTAAATCTTCGTCGCTCAGAACCTGCTGTAATACAACCACAACCAATAGAGCCAGTAATTGCCCGCCGATCAACGTGACATACTGAAATGATGCGTAAAATCCTTTACGCCCTTCCACTGCAACTTCGCTCATATAAGTCGCGCTTGTGCCATATTCACCCCCCACTGATAGTCCCTGGAACAGGCGCGCCAGCAGTAATAATGCTGGTGCCCAGGTACCGATGGAGTCATAACCGGGCAGGCAGGCGATGACCAGCGATCCCAGGCACATCATACACACCGAGATGAGCATCGATGCCTTACGTCCGCGCCTGTCAGCGATACGGCCAAATAACCAGCCTCCGATCGGTCGCATCAGAAAGCCTGCAGCAAAAACACCGGCGGTTTGTAATAACTGAGTTGTCGTGTTGCCTGCGGGGAAAAAGATGTGCGCGAAATAGAGGGAGCAAAAGGAGTAGACATAGAAATCAAACCACTCCACCAGGTTACCTGATGAAGCGCCAATGATCGCCCATACCCTGCGTCGGGTATCGCTACTGGTGAGCGAGTCTCGTGTTGTCACACTGCTTTCTGCCATTCTTCTGATACTCCTGCTAAAGATTTTGGAGATATGAACCTTGTGAATATCCATATCCACTCAGCGCAAAGATCAAAATGTTACACATTTGTTATATTGCAGAAGTGATGCACATCACATTTCAACTTAGCAAGGTAAGCAATTCAGAATAAGGCATGTGCGAATTTGAAAAAGCCCCGCGCTTTCGCATGAGGCTTTGTTTGATCAGGCAGTCACGCCTGTTGTGCGCTGGCTCCGGAGGCAGGCTGCTTTTTCCGCCACGCACAGAGGACTGCTGAAAACCGGTGACCGGCAATCAGCATCCGGCATCCGGCATCGCAGGGCGTGAGTTCGAAGCGTAAAAACGCAAAAAGGCCATCCGTCAGGATGGCCTCTTCACTTAATTAATGCCTGGCAGTTCCCTACTCTCGCATGGGGAGACCCCACACTACCATCGGCGCTACG